>CP085245.1:0-3009069 GCA_044811145.1 Marinobacter nauticus | reverse complement strand
CGGCGTCGAAGCTTCGATGAAGCGCTGAAACCAGTCATCCCATTCCTCTTCGCTCAGGCAGAGCTTGGGATTGCTGGCCATGATGTTGCCCTTGCACAGCGTAAAGCCGCACTCCGCCAGGTCATCATTGAGTTTGCGCGCAAACGGAAGCAGTTTTTCCCGAACTTCGTCAGCGGTCATGCCCTCCGGTGTTTCGAACAGCATGCCGTTATCCTGATCGGTTAGCAGCGTCTGTTCCTGACGACCTTCGCTACCGAAGGTGAGCCAGGTAAAGGGGATGCCTGGATCATTGTCCCGCAGGTTCAGCTCGATCACCCGGCGAACCGTAATATCGTTCAGGGTGGTGATGATTTTGACCACCTGCCCGGAGTCGGCGCCGTGGGCGAGCATGGTGTCCACCAGCCTTGAGACGTCGGTGCGGAAGCTTACCAGTGCCTGCAGGTTCGGCGCCGTGCCGATGGTCCGGGCCAGGTTAACCAGATCCACCCGCTGGAGGCTGAACAGATCGCTCTGGGACACAACGCCAGCAAGACGGTTTTCTTCATCAACCACCACCAGATGGGCAAAATGGAATTCTGCCATCAGCATCGCGGCTTCGAACGCGTCGGCTGTGGTCGGCAGCGATTTCGGGTTGGCGGTCATTAGCTGACTGATGGGCGTGTCCAGAGGGGCCTTCTCTTCGGCCACCATGGTGCGCAGGTCCCGAAGGGTGAATATGCCCTTTGGCTGGCGGCTGTCGTCAGTAATGATGATGCTGCCGACATCGGCTTCATGCATCTTCGCCACGGCTTTGCGCACCGGCATGTCCGGCGTGCAGACAATGGGATTGCGCAGGGCGAAGCGATCCAGGGGCGTATCCAGGCTATTGCTGGAGCCGATGGATGCCATGGCGTTGGACTGAATGCGTTTGTTGACCTGATCCAGCAGGCTGCTAACGCCTCGCAGGCAGAAATCCCGGAAGGGGTCGCTCTCGGAAAACAGGGTGACAAAGGCATTGTGATCGATGCTCAGGCAGAAGGTGTCACCGGCGGAGCGGTGCAGCGTGCGCGTGGGGCGCTCGCCAACCAGCGCAGCCAGCGGGAAGCATTCACCCGGACAGATTTCAAACGTCGGTTCGGTGCGACCGGTATCCTTATTCAGCCGTTCGCCGCGGATTAGCCCCTGTTTCACGATATAGAAGCGCTGGACCATGCCGTCTTCCGGAGACAGCACCACATCGCCATCGGCATAAAAGCTGAGTTGTGAGTGCTCCGCAAAATGCGCCAGGTGGGCGTCATCCATGCTGGAGAAAGGAGCGTGTTGCCTCAGGAAGGTCATGATCGCGCGGGTATTCTGCGGCGTGTTTTCCGGGTTTGCTGCAGCCATAGTGACATCCATTCCTTTTCCGGACCTTTTGGTAAGAGCGCCAACGGCCGGGTCATTGTTGTTATCCGCCAGAAGTGTATCAGCGGTTACCTGTTTTACCCTACGATTTTGGTCGCAGGGATTTGCTTTATGGTAAATCCCGCCGGTGGTAAAGTTCTGATACTCGTCAATCGGAAAACAGTTTGTGCCATGACCAGCAAAGATGAACGCCTGGCCTTTCTTGAAGAGATGCAGGACGTCAAACGCATTCGAAAGCCCAACCGCGCGGAGGTCTCCACTCCGCGCGAACTGACGCCTGGACATCTTGAACGTCAGCGTTCGGCGGTTGAACAGCAGGTCAGGGATCGAAACCCGCTGACGGCGGATATGGTGGAACCCCTGAGCGCCCAGGATGTATTGAGCTGGCAGCGTCCCGGTGTTCAGCATGGCGTCTTCAAGAAACTGCGTTTGGGGCAATATCCGATTGAAGCCCGCCTGGACCTGCACCGCATGACGGTGGAAGAGGCCCGGAGGGAGGTTTTCGGCTTCATCAATGACTGTGTCCGTTATGGCCTTCGGTCGGTCATCATCCTCCACGGCAAGGGCGAGCGTAATCCGGATCGAATTGCCCATATCAAAAGCCATGTTGCCAAATGGCTGCCGGAACTCGACGACGTACTGGCCTTTCATTCAGCCCAAAAGCACCATGGCGGCACCGGTGCGGTGTATGTGATGGTTCGGAAAGGGGACCGGGACAAACAGCGCAACCGTGAGATCCACGGAGGGCACTGACCCGTAGCCTTTATGGAATCGGAGGGCATGATGCTGAGATTCCTGGTTGCCGGAATACTTGTGTGGGCTTTAGCGGGCTGTGATTCCTTCTCGGAAGCTCGCCCAATGATGGACGAATACCTCGAACGCCTGTCCCGTGTGCTGGAGGTGGACCAGGTTGAGCGCCAACCGCTGCCGCCCGCCGATTTCCTGCCTCGCCGACGTCAGCGGCTCCTTGCGCTTCCAGAGCTTGAGCTTGGTTTGCTCGATTTCCTGTCTCTCTATGGCTGTGAGCTTCAGCTTGTTGTAGGAGAGAAGGCCTCCGTGTTGGGGCGAGTCATGCAGCCGGTCAACCGGTTGAGATACGAAGTTCGATTTATCCGGGCCGCCGAGGACTGTCTGCCGGAAATCGACGATGAGGCGCTTAGGGAATCTCTTGTGCAGGCGATCAAGACAAAGCGGGATGCACTTCCGATCGCTGTCTGGAATGCCACCTGGGGAACCGAGGAGATCGAACGGCTGGTCACCCTGTCAAAGGGCTTCTATCCCGTTGAGAAAGAAGCTGGAGCCACGTCCGATCTGTCGCGGGATTTCGACCAGTTGAACCGCATTGTCCGAGCCCTGAATAACCAGCAACTCGACGTTTCCCTGGAAGGTCTTGGTGCCATCCATCAACGCTGGCAGGCGGAATTCAAGGCGGGTCAGCTCATTAACAGTGCTCGATTGCTGATTGAAACCCTGAATGCTGGCACGAAAACGCTACAAGCTCGCCTTGGCGAACGTCCGCTGTGCCTGAACGGCAAGCCCAACAATCAGTCCGACATCGCTCAGAATTTCTTTTTCAATATTTACATCGAAAGGATACAGCCCTATATGAGCCAGGTGAGCCGCGCCCGGGATGATCTTATTGTTGGGTTGCAGCAGTTGGCGGCGTTGCAGCGCCCGGTTATGTCGGCGTCTTTTCAGGAATGGTATCAAAGATATTTGTCGCAGCGGGCCGAGGGCAGCCTTTGGCGGGATCTGGATGAAGCCATGGCGCGGCACACCCGGCACTGGCAGCAACTGCTGGGCCAGTGCGGGCTGCGGCCTCAGGCATGAGTGTTCAGGCCGCGGGCCGGCGATTCACTTTCAGGTGCACCATGGCAACGGTAAACAGGGCCAGTGACAGCAGCATCAGAATCACCGGGCCAACGGCGCCCTGGCTGAGCCAGGCAGAGACCACCGACTGGGTGAAGTAGAAAATCACTACAAACGACAGCCAGATGTACCCCCGGTTGTTGCCACGGAAAACCGGAATTGCAAAGGGCAGCAGGGGCAGCAGTTTCACCGCCAGCATCAGGGCGATGGACACGCCTTCCACGGGTTTGGGCAGAAAAGTCGTTGCCACCAGGGTTACCAGCAGGGCGACATAGAGAACGGCCGTCATCCTGGCCGTCGTCCGTGCTTTATTATTTCGAAGCATGAGGTTTTCCTTTCGTTGCGCCGGGCGCGACAGGATTAGAGAATATCGAGTACGGCTTCCGGTGGCCGGCCAAGCGCAGCTTTATCCTTGTTGATGACGATGGGGCGCTCGATCAGCTTTGGAGTCTGCACCATGGCCTCAATCAGTTGATCGTGGGTCAGGTCCGGGTTGTCGAGCCCCAGTTCCTTGTAGTCACTGTCCTTGGTGCGCATGACCTCCCTGGGCTCGCAACCCAACTTGTTCAGGATATCCTTGAGCTCCTGAGCTGTCGGCGGCGTCTCCAGGTAGCGTATAATCTCCGGCTCAATTCCCCGCTCATTCAACAAGGCCAGTGTCTGGCGTGATTTTGAGCAGCGGGGATTGTGGTAAATGCGGGTTAATTCAGTCATCGTCTGATCGGGCATTCTCTGTTGGATGGCGATAAAAATCGAGGCGACAGTTTAACAGGCGCCAGGAGGATGCAGTACCCTCTTGGCGTGATAGGACTGCCCGCATGAAATGAACAAACGCAGGATTAGCCTCCAGTTATGGCGCAAACTTTCGTACACCTTCGCGTACATTCCGAATACTCCATGGTCGACGGTCTGGTCCGGGTAAAGCCACTGGTCAGTCGTGCCGCAGAGCTGGGAATGCCTGCCGTTGGCCTGACCGAGCAGTCCAACATGTGCTCGCTGGTACGCTTCTATAAAGCGGCGCTGGGCGCGGGTGTAAAACCGGTTATTGGGGCTGACATCTGGCTGGAAAACCCGGAGGAGCCCGACAATCCGTTCCGGCTGACGTTGCTGGCGCGGGATAACGACGGCTACCTGAACCTCACCGAAATCATTTCCCTTGGCTATACCGATGGCCAGCATCATGGCAAGCCGATTATACGGCGTGAATGGCTGGAAACGCGGGCCAATGGGTTGATTGTGCTGTCTGGTGCCAAGCTTGGCGATGTCGGCAAGGCCCTGATGGCCGGCAAGCCGGAGCTGGCCCGGGAGCGAGCCGAGTACTGGCACAAGCTTTATCCCGATAGCTATTACCTGGAGCTCCAGCGCACCGGTCGCCCCGGCGACGAAGACTGCCTGCACCTGAACCTGGAGCTGGCGGCCGAGATGGGCCTGCCGGTGGTGGCCACCAACGACGTTCACTTCCTGGAAGCGGAGGATTTCGAGGCCCACGAGGCGCGGGTCTGCATCGGCGAAAGCCGCACCCTGGACGATCCGCGCCGGGAACGCCGGTTCAGCGAGCAGCAATATTTGCGCAGCCCCGAGGAAATGATCGAGCTGTTCTCGGATATCCCCGAGGCGGTCGAAAACACCGTGGAAATCGCCCGGCGCTGTTCGGTGCAGGTGCGGATGGGGGAATATTTCCTGCCGGATTACCCGATTCCGGACGGCATGACCATGGACGAGTTCTTCCGGAAAGTCTCGGAAGAGGGGCTGGAAGAGCGCCTGGCCAAAACCCTGAGCAAAGACGACCCGGAATACGAGGCCAAGCGTGAAGCCTACTACAAGCGCCTGAACTTCGAGCTGGACATCATTATCCAGATGGGCTTTCCGGGCTACTTCCTGATCGTGATGGACTTCATCAAATGGGCCAAGAACAACGGCGTGCCGGTGGGGCCGGGCCGGGGTTCCGGTGCCGGTTCCCTGGTGGCCTACGCCCAGATGATCACCGACCTGGACCCGCTGGAATACGACCTGCTGTTCGAGCGCTTCCTGAACCCCGAACGGGTCTCCATGCCCGACTTTGACGTGGACTTCTGCATGGAAGGCCGCGACCGGGTCATTGAATACACCGCCGAGAAATACGGTCGGGAAGCGGTGTCCCAGATCATCACCTTCGGCACCATGGCCGCCAAAGCGGTGGTGCGTGATGTCGCACGGGTGCAGGGCAAGTCCTACGGCCTGGCGGACAAGCTCTCCAAGCTGATTCCCTTCGAGCCGGGCATGACCCTGGAAAAAGCCCTGGAGCAGGAACCCCAGCTGGTGGAATTCCTGGAAAACGACGAGGAAGCCCAGGAAATCTGGGAAATGGCCCTCAAGCTCGAGGGTGTCTGCCGGAACGCGGGCAAGCACGCAGGGGGTGTGGTAATCGCACCCACCAAGATCACCGACTTCTCGCCTCTTTATTGTGATGACGAGGGCGGTAGCCTGGTGACCCAGTTCGACAAGGGCGACGTGGAAGACGCTGGGCTGGTGAAGTTCGACTTCCTGGGCCTGCGAACGCTCACCATCATCAAGTGGGCCCTGAACATGATCAACCCGCGCCGGGAGAAGCGCGGGGAAGGGGAGCTGGACATCGCCACCATTCCCCTGGATGACAAGCCCTCGTTCGAGATGTTGAAAAAGGCGGAAACCACCGCCGTGTTCCAGCTCGAATCCCGGGGCATGAAAGACCTGATCCGGCGCCTGCAGCCGGACTCCCTGGAAGAAATGATCGCCCTGGTGGCCCTGTTCCGCCCCGGCCCGCTGCAGTCCGGCATGGTGGACGACTTCATTGACCGGAAGCACGGGCGCCAGCCGGTATCCTTCCCGCACCCCGATTACCAGTATGAAGGCCTGAAGCCGGTATTGGAGCCCACGTACGGGGTTATCCTGTACCAGGAGCAGGTCATGCAGATCGCCCAGGTGATGGCCGGCTACACGCTTGGTGGCGCGGACATGCTGCGCCGGGCCATGGGTAAGAAAAAGCCCGAGGAAATGGCCAAGCAGAAGCAGATCTTCCTCGACGGCTGTGAGAAAAACGGCATCGACAAGACGCTGGCGGAGAACATCTTCGACCTGGTGGAAAAATTTGCCGGCTACGGCTTCAACAAGTCCCACTCGGCGGCCTATGCACTGGTGTCCTACCAGACCCTGTGGTTGAAAGCTCACTACCCGGCGGAATTCATGGCTGCGGTACTGACCGCCGATATGCAGAACACCGACAAGGTGGTCACGCTGGTGGAAGAGTGTCGCGCCATGGGGCTGGATCTGCTTGTGCCGGACGTCAGTCGTTCCGCTTATACCTTCACGGTTAACGACGACGGTCAGATTGTCTATGGCCTGGGCGCCATCAAGGGCCTGGGTGAGGGGCCGATCGATAGCATCGTGGCCGCCGCCGAAGATGGTCCGTTTGAGGACATTTTTGATTTTTGTCGTCGGATTGACCTGAAGAAAGTCAACAAGCGGGCGCTGGAGGCGTTGATTCGCTCCGGCGCCATGGACAAGCTCGGCCCCAGCCGGGCACAGCTGATGGCCAGCATCGGCAAGGCCATTCATCAGGCGGACCAACAATCCAAGAACGACGCCGCCGGCATGGTCGACATGTTTGGTGAAATGCTTCACGCCGATGGGGAAGACGAAGACCCCTACGTGGATGTGGCCGATGTGCGGGAGTGGCCGGAAAAGCAGCGCCTCAAGGGTGAGAAGGATACGCTGGGGCTGTACCTGACGGGCCACCCGTTCGATGAATACGAAAAAGAGGTGCGTCAGTTCGTTCGCTCCTCGATTGCCGACCTCAAGCCCAACAAGTCGCCCCAACGGGTGGCGGGGCTGGTGGTGGCGCAACGCACCATGAAAACCCGCACCGGCTCCACCATGTGCTTCATTACCCTGGACGATCGCAGTGCCCGTATCGAAGCAACGCTCTTTTCCGAAGCGTTTTTTGAGAACCGGGAGCTGTTACAGTCCGACCAGGTGATTGTGGTGGAAGGGCAGGTCAGTCATGATGACTACTCTGGGCAGATGAAAATGCGCGTGAACTCGGTCATGGATGTGGCTACTGCCCGTCAGCAGTTCAGTCGGGGACTCCGACTTTCCCTGCATGAAAAACAGTTGCAGAATGGCCTTCTGGATAAGCTGGGCGAGACGCTGCAGCCGTTCCGTTGCGAGGGCAGCCCGGTCTGGATCGAGTATCGCGGGGAGCAGGCCTGCACACGGATCGAACTGGGCGAATCGTGGCGGGTGCAACCGGATGACAGCCTGTTGTTTGAGCTGAAACACCTGGTGGGCGATCAGTCCGTTGCGCTGGTCTATGATTAAGGATTGTTCAGGTGGACTTATACCAATGTCCGCTTTAGCTGCTGTTGCGGCGCTGTTATCTTTACCTCAAATTCTGGTTATGGTGGGCTATATGCCTGCCAAGCAAGCAAAATGATGGAACATCATGAACCCTAACTACCTGGATTTCGAACAGCCGATCGCCGACCTGGAAGCCAAAATCGAAGAGCTTCGCATGGTTGGCAATGACACCGACATCAACATCACCGATGAAATCACCCGTCTGAAAAAGAAAAGCGTCAGCCTGACTGAGAGCATCTTTTCGGACCTCAAATCCTGGGACGTTGCCCGTCTGGCCCGTCATCCACGCCGGCCCTATACCCGGGACTACATCGAGATGATGTTCGAGGATTTCGACGAACTTCACGGTGACCGCCGCTACGCCGACGATCTGGCGATCATTGGTGGCACCGCCCGGTTGAATAACCAGCCGGTGATGGTCATTGGCCATCAGAAAGGTCGTGAGGTCAAAGAGAAGGTTCGCCGTAACTTCGGCATGCCGCGCCCGGAAGGCTACCGCAAGGCCCTGCGCCTGATGGAAATGGCCGAGCGTTTCAAGATGCCGATCCTGACCTTCATAGACACCCCGGGGGCCTATCCCGGCATTGGCGCCGAAGAACGTGGCCAGAGTGAGGCCATTGCCTTCAACCTGGCGGTGATGTCTCGCCTGAAGACACCGATCATCTGTAACGTGATTGGCGAAGGCGGTTCCGGTGGCGCCCTGGCTATCGGCGTGGGTGATGAGCTGAACATGCTTCAGTACTCCACCTATGCCGTTATTTCTCCGGAAGGCTGTGCCTCCATCCTGTGGAAGAGCGCCGACTACGCCTCCCAGGCGGCTGAAGCCATGGGTGTAACCGCCGAGCGTCTGAAAGAGCTGGGCGTGGCTGACAATGTGATTCCGGAGCCGCTGGGTGGCGCGCACCGTAATCCGGAAAAAATGGCGGAAAGCCTGAAGGCTCGTCTGGTTCAAAGCTTGGAAGAGCTTGGCCGCCTGTCGATGGACGACCTGATCGCCCGTCGCTACGAGCGCCTGACCAAGTATGAAAACGGGCGGTAACGCCGCCCCGGATATTGACTGGCCCGACGATCTGCTTGGGCCAGTGCGTTCCCTTCCCGAATACCAGACTCTCCGGGTCGCTTTCAGTGGCGGCCTGGACTCTCTATTGCTCCTGCGCGCCGTTGCAGCCTGTCATCCCAACGTGATCGCCGTTCACGTCAATCACCAGCTTCAACCTAACCACCAGGAAACCGAAGACTTCTGCCGGGCCGTGTGCGCCACCCTGTCGATTCCGATCGTGGTGGAACGCGTGACCGTTGCCGTGGGCCAGGATGCGGAAGCGAGTGTTGAAGAGGCGGCCCGCCATGCTCGCTATGAGGTCTTTCATCGCTTGCAGGGGCGCGGGGATCTTCTGTTGATGGCTCATCATGGTGACGACCAGGTGGAGACGGTCCTGTTCCGCCTGTTGCGTGGCTCCGGCATCCGGGGGCTGGCCGGGATGCCAAAAAACAGAGCCCTGGGCGCCGGGCAACTGCTGCGCCCCTGGCTCGGTATCAGTCGTGATCGGTTGCAGGAAGTCGCCCAGAAAAACCAGCTGTGCTGGCAGGAAGATCCCAGTAACGCGAGTCAGGAGTACGACCGGAATTATTTGCGCCACAGCATCCTGCCGGGTCTGAAGCAGCGTTGGCCGGGCCTGCTGCGGCGGGTGGCCAGCAGCGCTCGCGCCTGCGCAGAGAGTGATCAGTTGAATCAACGGTTGGCTGAGTTGCAGTGGCAGCAATGCAGCGAGGATGGTGTGCGCCTGAACCTTGATGCATTTCGGACTCTTGGGCGATTGGAGCGGCGTAACCTGTTGCGTTGGTGGATCCGTGCCCGGGACTACGCTGTTCCCGGGTTGTCCTGTTGGGACCAGGTTGTGTCCCAACTGATCGAGGCTGCCGACGACCGTGCGCCGGAAATTCGGGGAGAGGGTTTTTGTATTCGCCGATATCGATCCCACCTTTACCTGGTGCCGGAGCGGGAATTGCCGCAAACCTCCCAGTCACTGGTTCCCGGTCAGCCATTGCAGTGGGGTGACTGGCGACTTTCCCTTGTGCCGGGCTCCGATACCCCGAGCAGGGGGGCGCCGGCAATAAGGGTATCTACGAGGCGGGGTGGTGAACGGGTTCGACTCAGTGCCAGTGGGCCGTCGCGTGCCTTGAAAACCTGGCTGCAGGAGCAGGGCATACCACCCTGGGAGCGGGCCGCGTTGCCGCTGGTTTTCGAGGTTTCGCGGAGCAACGAGGAACTGATCGCGATTGGCAATTTGTGGTGTTCTGACCGATACTCGGGAAGCGCTCCTGCCGCCGGCTGGCGGCTGATTGTGGAGAGGGATTGTGATTGAGCAGAAGGGGGCTTTCTGGTAGTCTGGCGTCCCATCTTGAGATGAATAATCTCCCTCCTTTACCGAACCAGATAATCATGGAATCTGCATGACGCGTTATATTTTCGTCACCGGCGGTGTTGTGTCTTCTTTGGGGAAAGGCATTGCGTCTGCCTCGCTGGCAGCTATCCTCGAGGCACGCGGCCTGAAGGTCACCATTCTCAAGCTGGACCCCTACATCAACGTAGACCCCGGCACCATGAGCCCGTTCCAGCACGGTGAAGTCTTTGTCACCGAGGACGGCGCTGAAACCGACCTGGATCTTGGCCACTACGAGCGCTTCATCCGCACCAGGATGAGCCGTCGTAACAACTTCACCACCGGTCGTGTATACGAAGAGGTGATTCGCAAGGAACGCCGTGGCGACTACCTGGGTGGTACCGTTCAGGTGATTCCGCATATTACTGACGAAATCAAACGTCGTGTGGTTGAAGGCGCCGCCGGTGTGGACGTGGCCCTGATCGAGATTGGCGGCACCGTGGGTGACATCGAATCCCTGCCGTTCCTGGAAGCCTGCCGTCAGCTGAAGGTTGAAGTGGGTCCCCAGCGTGCCCTGTTCATGCACTTGACCCTGGTTCCGTACATTGCCACGGCGGGCGAAATCAAGACCAAGCCGACCCAGCATTCGGTAAAGGAAATGCGTTCTATCGGCTTGCAGCCGGACATCCTGCTGTGTCGCTCCGAACACGAAGTGGATGCCAGCTCCCGTCGGAAGATTGCCCTGTTCACCAACGTCGAAGAGCGGGCCGTCATCCCGATGAAGGATGCCAAGTCAATTTATGCGATTCCTCGGATGTTGCACGAATACGGACTGGATCAACTGGTCATCGATCGTTTCAATCTCGAGGCCAACCCGGCAAACCTGTCGGAGTGGGACGGTGTAGTAGATGCTCTGATGAACCCGGAGCACGAAGTCACCATCGCCATGGTCGGCAAGTACATGGAACTGCTCGACGCGTACAAGTCATTGATCGAGTCCCTGCTGCATGCCGGCATCAAGACCCGCACCAAGGTCAACATCAATTACATCGACTCCGAAGACATCGAGCAGAATGGCACCGATGCCCTGAAATCCGCCGATGCCATCCTGGTACCGGGTGGCTTTGGGGAGCGCGGTGTCGAGGGCAAGATCAGCACCGTTCAGTACGCCCGTGAAAACAAGGTGCCTTATCTGGGTATCTGCCTGGGCATGCAGGTGGCTGTCATTGAGTACGCCCGCAACGTGGCGGGTCTGAAGGATGCCCACAGCACCGAATTCCGCGAGCATACCCCCGAGCCGGTGGTCGGCCTGATCACCGAATGGCTTGATGCCAGTGGCGAGCGCGAAGAGCGTACCGAAGAATCCGACCTGGGCGGCACCATGCGCCTGGGTGCTCAGGACTGCGTACTGTCTGAAGGCTCCACCATCGCGGGCTGCTACGGCAAGAAAACCATCCGTGAACGGCACCGTCATCGCTACGAAGTGAACAACCACTTCCTGCCGAACCTGAAAGACGCTGGCCTGATCATCTCCGGCCGTTCCGGTGATGGCAAGCTGGTGGAAGTGATCGAGGCGCCGGAACATCCCTGGTTTGTTGCCTGTCAGTTCCACCCGGAATTCACCTCCACGCCGCGTGATGGCCATCCATTGTTCCGTGGCTTTGTAGAAGCTGCGTTGGCTTCTAAAAAAGGGGCTTGATCCATGGCTCAGAGTAATTTGAACGTCTCTGGAATTGAGATTGCCAATGATCGTCCGTTCGTGCTCTTTGGTGGCATGAACGTCCTCGAATCCCGGGACCTGGCCTTCGAAGTGGCAGAAAAATACGTGGATGTTTGCGGTAAGCTCGGCATCCCGTACGTATTCAAGGCTTCTTTTGACAAGGCCAACCGGTCATCCGTGCATTCCTTCCGTGGCCCCGGCCTCGAAAAGGGCCTGCAGATCCTGGCTGATATCAAAGACAAGTTCGACGTGCCGATTATCTCGGATGTTCACGAACCCGCGCAGGCCAGGCCAGCGGCGGAAGTCTGTGACATTATCCAGCTGCCCGCCTTCCTGAGCCGCCAGACCGACTTGGTCGTGGCCATGGCCGAAACTGGCGCCGTCATCAACATCAAAAAGGCCCAGTTCCTGGCCCCCCAGGAAATGAAGCACATCATCAAGAAGTGCGAAGAAGCCGGCAACGACAAGGTGATCCTGTGTGAGCGGGGCAGCAGCTTCGGTTACAACAACCTGGTTGTAGACATGCTGGGCTTCGGCATCATGAAACAGATGAACGTGCCGGTGTTCTTTGACGTTACCCACTCCCTGCAAATGCCGGGTGGCCGGGCGGATTCCGCCGGCGGCCGCCGCGCCCAGGTCACGGATCTGGCGCTGGCCGGCATGTCCCAGGGACTGGCCGGCCTCTTCCTGGAAGCCCACCCGGACCCGGAGCAGGCCAAATGTGACGGCCCCTGTGCCCTGCGTTTGAGCCAGCTGGAACCGTTCCTGGAACGGGTGAAAGCCGTGGACGACCTGGTGAAAAATTTCAAACCCATCGACACCGCCTGATTGGCGGTGTTGGTGTTTAATAGCCGAGAATAACTGCGTATTTGGGGAGTGATCGGGAGCTTCTTTGCGAAAATTTCGAAGGCCAAGGATGGCCTGAGAGAAGCGCACAGGGATGTGCTTGTAGCGGTTTTCGCAAAGAAGTTCCTGATCGCTCTTGCTCCCAAGTTCTTAAACTTAGTTTAGCGTTTAGATAAAGAAAATCTGGAGACATTTTCGCATGACCAAGATTGCCAACATCAAAGGCCGTGAGGTACTGGATTCACGCGGTAATCCCACCGTAGAAGCCGACGTTATCCTGGAAGACGGTACCCTGGGCCGTGCTTGCGCCCCTTCCGGCGCTTCCACCGGTTCCCGTGAAGCATTGGAACTGCGTGACGGTGACAAAACCCGTTACCTGGGCAAGGGTGTTCGCAAAGCGGTAGAGGCAATCAACGGCCAGATCCGTGACGCCCTGGTTGGCAAAGACTCTGCGGACCAGCGCAGCCTCGACCAGGTCATGATCGATCTGGACGGCACCGACAACAAAGCCAACCTGGGCGCCAACGCGATCCTGGCCGTTTCCCTGGCCGCCGCCAAGGCAGCTGCAGATTCTCTGGGCAAGCCCCTGTATGAGCACATCGCCGATGTAAACGGCACCTCCGGCAAATTCTCCATGCCGGTACCGATGATGAACATCCTGAACGGTGGTGAACACGCCGACAACAACGTCGACATCCAGGAATTCATGGTCCAGCCGGTTGCGGTAAAGAGCTTCGCCGAAGCCCTGCGCGTAGGTGCTGAGATCTTCCACAGCCTGAAAAAAGTACTCAAGGCCCAGGGCCTGAACACCGCCGTGGGCGACGAAGGTGGCTTCGCGCCGAACCTGCCCTCCAACGAAGCGGCCCTGGCTGCTATCAAACAGGCGGTCGAAGACGCCGGCTATGAGCTGGGTAAAGACGTCACCCTGGCTCTGGATTGCGCCTCCTCTGAATTCTACAAGGACGGCCAGTACCAGCTGTCCGGCGAAGGCAAGAGCTTCGATTCCGAAGGTTTCGCCGATTACCTGTCGGGGCTGTGCGACCGCTTCCCGATTGTCTCCATCGAAGATGGCATGGACGAAAGTGACTGGGACGGCTGGAAAGTGCTGACCGACAAGCTGGGCAGCAAGGTCCAGTTGGTGGGCGACGATCTGTTCGTGACCAACACCCGCATTCTCAAGGAAGGCATTGAGAAGGGTGTGGGCAACTCCATCCTGATCAAGTTCAACCAGATCGGCAGCCTGACCGAAACCCTGGACGCCATCAAGATGGCCCAGGATGCCGGCTACACCGCCGTTATCTCCCACCGCTCCGGTGAAACCGAAGACACCACCATCGCGGATCTTGCGGTTGCCACCTGTGCCGGCCAGATCAAGACCGGCTCCCTGTGCCGCTCGGACCGCGTTGCCAAGTACAACCAGCTGCTGCGCATTGAAGAGGCGCTGGACGGCAAGGCGCCATACCGTGGTCTGGTGGAAATCAAGGGCCAGGGTTAATACCCGGCTACCGTAACCGGTTGGACTGCGAAGGCCATCGTGCATCGGGATATCCGATAGGCGATGGCCTTTTTAAACAGTGGGTTACAGAAAGTTGTTGCTAATTTACTCCAAGGTCTATACTTAGCCCTCAGCGACACCCATAAATTGCTTGTTTTCTGTGCGGACTCGGAATGAAAACTCTTTGGGCCATTCTGGTAATACTGACTCTTATGCTACAGGCGCGCCTGTGGGCAGGGGAGGGCAGTTTTGCCCAGGTGTGGTCGCTGGAAGAGGCGGTGGCCGAGCAGCGAGCAGAGAATGACCAGTTGGCGGCCCGCAATGAGCGGCTGTATGCGGAGGTTCGGAACCTTCGTAATGAGCAGGGGGCCGTGGAAGAGCGGGCGCGGATGAACCTTGGGTTGATTCGTGAGGACGAGACGTTTTTCCTGGTTGTCGAGAATTGATTTCTTGCCTTGGGTGCTACGAGCGCCGGGAGACCCCTTTCCGGGAACCGCTACAAGCACATCCCTGGCAGATTTTTGCTCCTGCAAAATCTGCACTCCCACCATCCATGGTGGTCGTGCGCTCTTGAGAAGTCATGCCAAGCCTTCGAAATTCCGCGAAAGAGATCTCCCGCCACTCGTTTAGACAAAGTGCAAAACGCTCTATGACTCGACTCCGTTTCTGGTTAGTTGTCCCCGCCGCCGGCATTGGCCAGCGTATGCAGGCCGAGTGTCCCAAGCAGTATCTCAAGCTTCATAGCCGCTTTATTCTGGATATCACCCTTTCCCGGCTCCTCGATAACGGCCAATTTGATGGCTGTATGGTGCCGTTGAACCCTCGTGATCACTGGTGGCCGGACAGTGAGTCGGCTCGGGATGACCGGGTTCAGACCTGTACCGGTGGCGCGGAGCGGGCGGATTCGGTGCTGGCAGCACTGGATGCGTTGGCCGGGCAGGCTGCTGATGAGGACTGGGTGCTGGTGCATGATGCTGCGCGGCCGTGCCTGCATCCCCACGATCTTTCCAATCTGATCGATTCGCTGGTGGATCATCCCGTGGGTGGTCTGCTGGCGGCGCCGGTGGCGGATACGTTGAAGCAGGGCAGTGGCGAGCAGCCGCCTTCTGTGGAGGCGACCGTCGATCGTAGTCGGTTGTGGCGGGCGTTGACGCCGCAGATGTTTCGTTTTGGCGCGCTCAGGAGCGCGCTGGCGGAGTGTCTGGCTAAAGGGCAGCCGGTTACAGACGAGTCCTCGGCCATGGAGTTTTCCGGTAACATGCCGGTTCTGGTGGAGGGGCGGCCGGATAACATCAAGATCACGGTGCCCTCGGATCTCGGACTGGCGGAATTCATTCTTGGCCGGCAGTAACCACCACAGATACATGAATTCAGTTTTCGGAGGCGCGCATGCGTATTGGTCAGGGCTTTGATGTCCACGCCTTTTGTGAGGGCAGTTCTGTCATTCTGGGCGGTGTTGAGATCCCCCACGAGCAGGGGCTCAAGGCTCATTCCGATGGGGATGTTCTGTTGCATGCCCTTGCCGATGCCCTGCTTGGGGCGGTGGCGCTTGGGGATATCGGGCACCTTTTCCCGGATACCAGCGATGAGTGGGCCGGAGCGGACAGTCGGGTGTTGTTGCGCCATGTGGTTCAACGCGTGTTTGAGGAAGGCCACTCGGTGGTGAATGTGGACACCACGATCATCGCCCAGGCCCCGAAAATGGCGCCCCATGTTGAAACCATGCGCCTGAACATTGCCGAGGATCTGGGGATTGCCGTTGATCGGGTCAGTGTGAAGGCAACGACTACCGAAAAACTTGGTTTCACCGGCCGGGGTGAGGGTATTGCCTGCCAGGCGGTGTGTCTGCTGGAACCGGTGAAGTCATGAGTTCAACAGAGCCGGGGACACAATGGCGGCTGGACTGGCCGGTGTCGGGTGGTCAGCGCGTGGGCTGTGCCAAGCTGAAGATGCAGCCGGAAGATTTTCGGGTAAAGGAATATTTGTGGCCGGAAGATGCGAATCCAGCAGCTGATGAAACAGTGGCGGGGGCGGGGGAACACCTTTGCGTGCGCCTTGAGAAAAGCGGTGATAACACCGAGTACGTCGCCCGGGAATTGGCGGCGATGGCCGGTTGTCGGCATTACGAAGTGGGTTTCTGTGGGCTGAAAGACCGCCACGCGGTGACGATCCAGTGGTTTAGCCTGTACCGGCCCGGACAGGAGGGCGAGGATCAGGCGTTGTTGGAGGCTATTGTCGCTCGCTGGCCGGTGCTGGCCAGCCGACGTCATGCCCGTAAACTCCGGCCGGGGGACCATCAGGGGAATGGCTTCGAGCTGGTTTTGCGAGACGTTAATGCTGACAGGTCGGCTCTTGACGAAGCCTTAACGGCACTCCAGGAGCGGGGCGCTCCCAACTACTTCGGCCCCCAGCGCTTTGGTTCTGGTGGCGGGAATCTCGATCGGGCCGTCAATCTGGACCCGACGCGTCTGAATCGAAAGCGTGGGCGCGGTGGCAGAAACGCTTCGAAAAACGTATTGTATTTTTCGGCGGCACGTTCGTGGTTGTTCAACGAGGTGCTGGCGGCGAGGGTTGAAGCGGGAAGCTGGTTCACCGTATTGCCGGGAGACCCCTCTCCACAGGATGGCTTGCCGACCGGTCCCTTGTGGGGAGATGGTGGTACTACGGCCACCGGTGAGCAGGGCACAATGGAGCGTGATATTGTCGATGCCCACCCCGAACTGGCCCATTTGTTCAAGGCAACCCGCATGAAACCGGAGCGTCGGGCTCTGGTCACCCGCCCGGAATCCTTGTCCTGGCAATGGTTGGAAAATGGCAGCGCCTTATCTCTGAAGTTCTTTTTGTTGCCTGGTCAATACGCCACAACGATTCTTGCCGATATTTTCGAGCTCGAGGACATGAGCCTCGGCCGCAACAATAAACAATAGGGCTAGTGGAGAGCACTGTGCGAATTTTGTTGTCCAATGATGATGGCGTGCATTCACCGGGACTGGTGGCCCTGTACGAAGGGCTACAGGGTGTCGGTGAACTGGAAGTGGTGGCTCCCGACCGGGACCACAGCGGGGCCAGCAACTCGCTGACCCTGAACCGGCCACTCACGGTGGAAACACACCCTAACGGCTTCCATTCCATCGACGGCACCCCGACCGATTGCGTCCATCTGGCTGTGAACGGCCTTTTTGAGCAGCCCTTTGATCGCGTGGTATCCGGAATCAATACCCACGCCAACCTGGGGGACGACATTATCTATTCCGGTACAGTGGCCGCGGCGACCGAAGGTCGTCATCTGGGCCTGCCTGCGATTGCGGTATCACTGGTGAATGATGGCCATTTTCATTATGAAACGGCGGCCCGGGTGGTTCGCATGCTGCTGGAAAACCGTCTGGCCCTGTCCCTGGGGCCCCGCTCGATCCTGAACGTCAATGTCCCGGATGTCGCCTGGGAAGAGCTCCAGGGTGTGCGCGTGACACGGTTGGGCCATCGTGAATGTGCTGAAGGCGCCGTGCCCATGACCTGCCCGCGAGGCAAGAAACGCTACTGGATTGGTGCTGCTGGGCAGGGTGGTGATGCTGGCCCGGGCACGGATTTCCATGCGGTGCGTGAGGGCTATGTGTCGGTAACGCCGGTACACACGGATATGACCCGTCACGAAGCCCTGGGCACGCTTCGCGAGTGGGTGGACGGGTTGACCGGTCTGGAGGCGCGCCATGACAGCAATGCTTGACGGTATCGGGATGACGTCCAGGCGTACCCGAATGCGCCTGGTGCGGCGCTTGAGGGACGCCGGTATCCAGTCCGAGCCGGTGCTGGACGCCATTGCCCAGGTGCCCCGCCATATTTTCCTGGATGAGGCCCTGGCTCATCGAGCCTACGAAGATACCTCACTGCCCATTGGCCACAACCAGACCCTGTCCCAACCCTACATTGTTGCCCGCATGACTGAATTGCTCCTGGCCCACGGCCCGGAGAATGTGTTGGAGCTGGGCACCGGATCGGGCTACCAGACCGCTGTACTTGCGCACCTGTTCCCGCATATTTACAGCGTCGAGCGTATTCGCCCATTGCAGGACCGGGCGCGGGACCGGCTGCGACAGCTGCAGATGCGCAATGTGTTGCTCAAACATGCGGATGGCGGCATGGGCTGGCCTGAGCGCGGGCCTTTTGAGGGCATTATAGTGACTGCCGCCCCAGCGGATGTCCCCGGGGAACTGCTTGATCAGTTGGCAGACGGTGGTGTTTTGATTGCCCCGGTGGGAGAAGAGCAGCAAGTGCTGGTGGAAGTTATCCGTCGAGGCCAGCATTTTGAGCGCCGGGAGCTGGAACCTGTGCGCTTTGTGCCGTTGCTGGCCGGGGTAATTCGCTGATGTCCGACCCCCATCAAGTTTCTCCTTCTAACCAACACCCTGTGACCGTGTTTTTGAGGGGCATGGCCATGGGGGCTGCCGATATTGTCCCCGGCGTGTCCGGCGGCACCATCGCTTTCATCACCGGCGTCTATTTTCGTTTGCTTGAAGCGATCAGCGCTGCGCCTGGAGCGTTTTTCCGCCACCTCTTAAAGGGCCAGTTGTCCGGCTTCTGGCGGGCCATTGATGGCAATTTCCTGGTGACATTGCTGGCGGGCATTCTGACCAGCGTTGTCTCCCTGGCGTCGGTGATCACCTGGTTGCTGGCTGAGCACACCGTACTCATCTGGAGCTTTTTCTTCGGGCTGATTCTGGCGTCGGTTGGCCACATCGGTATGCAGGTTCGGCGATTTTCGCCAGTGCTGCTGATTCCACTGATCGTGGGTATAGCGGTTGCCTGGTGGGTCACCACCCTGCCGGCCTCGGAACTCGCACCCACGGGCCTCACCTTTCTGGGGGCCGGGGCATTGGCCATCTGCGCGATGATTCTTCCGGGTGTGTCAGGTAGTTTCCTGTTACTGATCATTGGCATGTACGAGCCCATTCTGGTCGCGATTAAGGATTTTCAGGTCGTGCACCTTGGGTTATTCCTCGTGGGATGTGTGGCTGGCCTGCTGTCGGCCGCCAAGCTTATTACTCTGGCATTCCGGCATTTCCACGATACGGTATTGGCGGTGCTGACCGGTTTTATGCTGGGAGCCCTGACCAAGGTCTGGCCCTGGCAGGAAACACTGACATGGCGCACGAACAGCGCCGGGGAGCAGGTGCCAGTGAGTCAGATGCCCGTCAGCCCTGACACCTGGACCGCCCTGTACCAACAGGACGCTCAGGTATTTCTCGCCGTTGTCATGGCCTTTTCAGGGTTTGCGTTGGTGGTGATACTGGATATGGTAGGTCGACGGTCCCACAATATTTCCAGCGGCTCGATTACAAAATGAGCAAGTGTTACCGGAGGCAGGGGTGACTGTTCCCAAAGGTAACAGCTGGGGTCAGTTGGTTACCGTTACCGGTATTACGATGTAGACAACCTATTAGGAAATTAGTCCTGAAACGTGAGAAATTGCAGGGTAGCCAGGCAGTTTCTTAGATGGATTTATCATAATCAGGCAATTTTTATACGTGACTCTTTTCACAGGCCGCTATTCATCAGTCTTGCCCCCCAGGACGCCGGCCGCGGTGACTCCTCCACACCAGCGGCGTTTCGCGCCGCGCTGCTGGCGAGCTCCAGCGCTTATTCTACTCTTTGTCGCTTTTCTTGGTGGCTGTAACACCAGTGCCATCTATCAGGATCATCTTTATAACCCACCGGTGCACTGGGGAAGTCATGTCGTCAAAAAGGGGGAAACCCTGTACGGCATTGCCTGGCGTTATGGCCGCGACTACCGCGAGCTGGGGGATGCCAACGGGCTGGAGCCTCCCTGGACCATCCATCCGGGACAGGTGTTACGCCTGGACAAAAAAGGCTCTGTACGGCGCACGGCAAGCGCGTCGTCATCCCGGCCGAAGTCGACAACCTCAAGACGAACGGAGACGAGACAATCTTCGCGTGAAGCAGTAACAAGCCAGACGCCAGTGGCTTCTGACATCGACTGGCAGTGGCCACACGGTGGCACCGTAATTGCAGGTTTTTCAACATCCGGGAAAGTCAATAAGGGTATTGATATCGCCGGAAATGCCGGTGACCCCGTAAAAGTGGCTGCGAAAGGCAGTGTTGTTTATGCCGGAAACGGGCTGTTAGGGTACGGTAACCTGATTATCGTGAACCATAGCGAGCACTATCTCAGTGCATATGCCCATAATCGGAAAATTCTGGTGCAAGAGGGAGAAGATGTAAAAGCCGGACAGGTAATTGCCGAGTTAGGCAGTACGGGCACAGATAAGCCGATGTTGCATTTTGAGATTCGTAAGAATGGCAACCCGGTAAACCCGTCCCGCTACCTCCCAAGGCGCTGAAACTCGGAAAACAGGACTTTCTGAGCAAGGATTACCTGAGGCTGACAGAAAACTGCTAACCAACAACAATAATGGCACGGTTGCAAAGCCGGCCAGACAATGTCCTGAAACAACGAAAGTAGGGATCCGGAAATAATAATAACGACCCGGAACAATAGGATTTTCAGAGACGAGGTGTACCAATGTCAGCAGAGCAAGAAGACCTCATCATGGATCGCGTTGCAGATGTGGAAGATGCAGACGATCAGGTATTGGCGGAAGATCGAGTTGAGAAGGTAACTTCAGACGATTCGCTCGCTGATTCCAGAGAGAGCTCCCTTTCCCGGGGGAGGTATTACGCCACCCAGAAACAGCTGGATGCCACGCAGCTGTACCTCAACGAAATTGGCTTCTCGCCACTCCTCACTCCAGAAGAAGAAGTGTACTTTGCCCGCCTTGCCCGGAAAGGGGAAGAAGCCGGTCGCAAGCGCATGATTGAAAGCAACCTGCGTCTGGTGGTCAAAATTGCCCGGCGTTACGTCAACCGTGGCCTCACCCTGCTTGATCTGATCGAAGAGGGGAACCTGGGGCTGATTCGCGCGGTGGAAAAATTCGATCCGGAGCGCGGTTTCCGCTTCTCCACCTACGCTACTTGGTGGATTCGCCAGACCATTGAGCGGGCCATCATGAACCAGACCCGCACCATTCGTCTGCCTATTCACGTAGTGAAGGAACTTAACCTCTACCTGCGTGCCGCCCGTGAGCTGACCCAGAAGCTCGATCACGAACCCACCGCCGAAGAAATTGCCCAGATGGTGGACAAGCCGGTGGCGGACGTGAAACGCATGTTGGGTCTGAACGAGCGCGTGGCATCCATGGATACGCCCATTGGCGCTGGCGGCGAAAAATCGCTGCTCGATACGGTAGCCGATGAAGGCGCCTCCGACCCCGCCGATCTGTTGCAGGACAACAACATGTCCTCGTGTCTGGAGCAATGGATTGACCAGCTCAGCGAAAAGCAGCGGGAAGTATTGTCCCGGCGCTTTGGCCTGCGAGGCTATCCGATCTGCACCCTCGAGGAAGTGGGCCAGGAAATCGGCCTGACCCGTGAGCGGGTTCGTCAGATCCAGGTGGAGGCACTGCGCCGCCTGCGGGAAATCATGGAAAAGGAAGGCCTGTCTGGAACTTTGCTGTTCCAGTAAGCCACGTGCTGTGATCGAAAAGCTGGCTGATGTTTAGCCAGCTTTTTCTTTGAGCATTCGTTTTCCAAGTCCAACCTCGGAGCCTTCCGGAACATGCGTAAAACAAACGTAGCCAAGCATTTACTTGCCCTTGTTGCCCTGATCCTTCCCCTCTATTGCGGTGCCGTGACCGTTAACGATGTGGAAATGCCAGACACCTATGCCTGGGAAGGCAAAGAACTGAAACTGATGGGCGCGGGAACCCGTTCCAAGTGGTTCGTGGATTTGTACGTGGCCGGACTTTACCTGACGGAGGAGTCAGACAATGCCAAGGCTATCCTTGAAGCGGATGAGCCGCAAAGCATTGCCCTGCATATCACCTCAGGCATGATCACCAGCGCGCGGATGACCGATGCGATCCTTGAGGGCTTCGAAACCTCGACCGGTGGTAATATGGCGCCCATCCAGGCAGAGATCGACCGTTTTATCGCGGTCTTTGATGAGCCCATCAAAGAGGGGGATGAATTCAGTCTGGTGTACGTGCCGGGAGAGGGCGTCAATGTGCTCAAAAATGGCAAGTACCAGGACGCCATCGGTGACCTGGTATTCAAGCAGGCCCTGTTTGGTATCTGGTTAGCGGAGACGCCGGTGGACGACGATCTGAAATCCGAGCTGCTGGGTCAGAGATAATCCCGTTTGTGCTTGAACTCGCACAGGTCCTCGATAATGCAGGCGCCGCACTTGGGCTTTCTGGCCGTGCAAGTATAGCGCCCGTGCAGAATCAACCAGTGATGCGCATCCATCAGGAATTCTTTAGGCACCAGACGCATCAGGCGTTTTTCCACTTCCAGCACATTCTTGCCCGGCGCAATGCCGGTGCGGTTTGAAACCCGAAAAATATGCGTGTCCACGGCCATTGCCGGCTGGCGGAACGCGGTATTGAGTACCACGTTGGCGGTTTTCCGGCCCACGCCCGGTAATGCCTCCAGATCCTCCCGCCGGTCTGGCACCTCCCCGCCGTGTTTTTCGATCAACTGCCGACAGGTTTTGATGACGTTTTCCGCTTTGCTGTTAAACAGGCCAATGGTTTTGATGTATTCCTTGAGTCCATCGACGCCGAGGGCCAGGATGGCTTCGGGCGTATTGGCCACGGGGAACAGTCTGGCTGTTGCCTTATTGACGCCCACATCCGTGGCCTGGGCCGATAGAATCACGGCTATCAGCAGCTCGAACGGCGAGCTGTAGTTCAGCTCGGTGGTTGGCTCCGGGTTGTCTTCCCGCAGCCTGGAAAAGATCTCGATGCGCTTTTGTTTGTTCATTACAGTCAGATTCAGGAAATATTGCCGGTGACCCGCACACGCTTGCTGCCCGTGCTAACGGGTTCGGGCTGCGCGGCTTTCCGGCGTTCAGCCAGGTGGGTATCAATACTGTTCTTGAGTGCGATCAACAGGCCCAGGCCAATGAATGCGCCCGGAGGCAGTACCATGAACAGCATATCGGGATAGTTGGCGAAGGGATGCACAACCCAGTCTGCCGCTCCTGGACCAAATAGCAGATTCATGTCGACAAACAGTGTGCCCTGGCCAACCAGTTCCCGCATGCCGCCCAGAACGATGAGAACCCCCAGGAAGCCCAGGCCGGTCATGGCGCCATCGAGTGCCGCCGGGATTGGCGGGTTCTTGGAGGCAAAGGCATCCGCGCGGCCAAGGATGGCGCAGTTGGTGACGATCAGGGGAATAAAAATGCCCAGAATCTGGTAAAGCTCGTAGGTAAAGGCCTGCATCAGCAGTTCGGCGCAGGTCACAAAAGAGGCGATGATCATCACAAAGGCTGGCAGGCGAACCGATTCGCTGACAAAGTTGCGAATAATGGATACCGACAGGTTCGAGCCGATCAGTACCAGCAGGGTCGCCAGGCCAAGGCCAACGGCATTGACGACCGTACTGGTAACGGCCAGCAGCGGGCAGAGGCCGAGTACCTGGACCAGTGCGGGGTTGTTGTTCCAGAGGCCGTCCTTGATGATCTCAGCGGAGGTTTTGGTGGCCATGTCAGAGTTGCTCCTCTGGTCTGGATTTACCGGCATCACCCAAGGGAGTGACGGCCTGGCTTTCAAGTGAAGGTGCCGCGTGGACCCGGGCGAGAATAGCTCTCCGGTTCTGGCGGAAATACTTCAGGGTTTTCTGTACGGATTTCACCACGGCCCGGGGCGTAATGGTGGCGCCGGTGAACTGGTCAAAGACACCACCGTTCTTTTTCACATTCCATTGCCGGGGTGGGGGATTACCCAGCGATTTCCCCGTAAAGCTTTCAATCCAGTTCGATTTCCGGGTCTCAATGCGGTCACCCAGCCCCGGTGTTTCCCGGTGGTTGGTGATTCGCACCCCCAGGATGGTGCCCCGCAGGTCGATGCCCACCAACAGGTTGATATCACCCGAGTAACCGTCCGGTGCAATGGCGGGCAGAATAAGGCCAACCGGTTCACCATTACGACGAGCTACCCATGCCTCAATGGTTCCGGATTGAGCCAGGACATCGCTGGCGGGCAATGAGACGGTATCCCTCAGCAGGTCGTTGGTGTGCTCGGACTCCGGGATGATTTCAAACAGGGCGCTGGCCTCGGCTTTGGCGGCCTGCTCCTGGATCCGGTCTTCAGTCATCGCCTGGGTAATGGCAATGGTGCCGCCGGTAATCACGGCGAAGAGGCCAAGACCAATGGCGCTGCGGGTGATGGAGGTAATGAGAGCGCTCATGAATCAGCCTCCGTTCCTGCCGGGCACACCACGACGGGCTTTGTGGTGGCCATAGGTTCTTGGGGGGGTGTAGTAATCAATGAACGGCACCGCAAAGTTCATCAACAATACGCTGAAGGCCACCGCATCCGGGTAGTTGCCCCAGGTGCGAATGACATAGATCAGGATACCAATGCCGGCGCCGTAGATCAGTTTGCCCTGATGGCTGGTGGCTGCCGATACCGGGTCGGTGGCAATGAAGAAGGCGCCCAGCATGGTGCCCCCGGCCAACAGGTGCAGTTGTACCGGCGCGTGCAGGTCTGGATTATTGCCAAAGGCCAGGCTCATGATGGCAATGCCACCGAGCACGGCGACAGGAATGTGCCAGGTAATGATGCGCAGGCCGATTAGTAGCAGGCCTCCGGCCAGGAACGCGAGGTTTACCCATTCCCAGCCCCGGGCCACCAGATCGCCGAAGGTGGGGTGCTTCAGTATCTCGGTGGCGGTATGACTGGCCACCTTGTGTTTGTATTCATCCAGCGGGGTGGCCATGGTCCAGCCATCCACACTGGTCTGGCTGGCGGAGAAGATCCGGCCCAGGGTTTCCCCCAGGCCCGGCGCGTTGGCCAGACCGGCAGCCTCCGCCCAGTTGGTAGTCATAGCCACCGGGAAAGAAATCAGTACCAGGGCATAGCCAACCATGGCCGGGTTAAACGGATTGGCGCCAAGGCCACCGTAGAGCTGTTTGGCCAGGATGATGGCGGAAATCACCGCGATGCCGGATACCCACCAGGGCGCGAACTGAGGTAGTGAGAGGCCCAGCAACAGGCCGGTGACGGCGGCCGTGTTGTCCTTGAGGAAAAACGTGACCGGTTTGTTGCGCAGTTTGAGAAAAGCGGCCTCGGCGGCCAGCGCCAGGGCTACACACCAGACCACGTTGATCAGGTTGCCCCAGCCAAAGAACAGGGTCTGGGCCAGCAGGCCCGGAAGCGTGGCAATAATCACCCAGAGCATGACCCGCGATGTGGGACGGGCGTTATGAGCATGGGGAGACGACTGTTGAACTAATGCCATGAACGTTTAGCCTGCTGTGGGTTCGTTGGAGAGTTGTTCCCGGGCTTTTTCCAGGGTTTCCTTGGCCCGTTTCACCCGGTCGTGGTTCTTGGCCACGGCCCGCTCCAGTTTGTCGACGTTATCGGCCTGCTGCTCCCGGGCTTCCTCCAGCATGCCCTCCATGGTGGCAAGCTTGCCTTCGGCCTGCGCCAGTTGCTTTTCCAGGGCTTCGATGTCCGGTTTCTCTACCTTGCCACTCTCGCCCTGATCGCTGCTGGCGGGTGCCTGCTCGGCCTTCGCCTTTTTCCGTGCCAGGGCCTGTTCCACCAGCGCGGCCTTGGCGGAACGCTCATCGGAAGCATCTCCCTCCTTGGCTGCTTTCTGGGCTTCGGCCTTTTTCTTTTCCTGTGCCTCGGCGGCGGCTCGGGCCCGCTCCTTCCGGCGTTCCTCTTTTTCCTGTTTTTCCCGCTCCAGGCGCGCCTGACGGGCTTCGAAGCGTTCCCGGGCGCGGTCTGCTTTCAGCTGTTCGGCTTGCTGCTGGCGAATTTCGCCCTTCGCGAACCGGTAATATTGCACCAGCGGAATCGAGCTGGGGCACACGTAGGAGCAGGCGCCACACTCAATGCAGTCGAACAGGTTCAGATGCTCGGCTTTCTCGAATTCAGTGGATTTCGAGTACCAGAACAACTGTTGCGGCAATAACTCCATGGGGCAGACTTCTGCACACTGGCCACAACGGATGCAGGGTTGCTCTGGAGGAGGAGGCGGCAGCTCACTGGCGGTGGCAGCAATCACACAGTTGGAAGTTTTGGTGACAGGCACCGCATCGGTGGTGAGGGTAAACCCCATCATGGGGCCGCCCTGGACCAGTCGATCCAGCTTGCCGGTGTCCAGGCCCGCCTCTTGCAGCAAGTCGGAGACCGGGGTGCCGATCAGGGCTTCGAAATTACCCGGTTCCTCTACCGCATCGCCGGTGATGGTGATGACCCGGGAAATCAGCGGTTGCCCTTTAAATACAGCCCGGGACACCGCCACGGCGGTACCGATGTTCTGGCACATGACCCCGATGTCGGCGGGGATGCCGCCACTGGGCACTTCCATGCCGGTCAGGATTTCGATCAGCTGCTTTTCGCCACCGGAGGGGTACTTGGTGGGGATGGCAACAACCTCGATTTGGGTGTTTTCCACCGCAGCCCGCATGGCGGCAATCGCCTCCGGCTTGTTGTCTTCAATGGCAATCACGCACCGGGCCGGGCGAAGAATCCACGCCATGACCTCCATCCCGGCAACCACTTCGCTGGCTTGCTCTCGCATGGTTATGTCATCGGCGGTGATGTAGGGCTCGCATTCGGCTCCGTTGAGAATCAGGGTTTCCACCTTGCGGTCACGGGGCGGGCGAAGCTTGATGTCGGTGGGGAAGCCTGCGCCGCCCATGCCGGAAATGCCTGCGTCCCGGATGCGCGCCAGAACCTGGTCACGCTCCAGTTGCTTGTAATTGCTTACCGGATCAAGCTCACACCACTCGTCCTGGCCATCAGTTTTCACGACCACGCACCAGTCGTCCATGCCGGAGGGATGAGGTACGGGCCGCTGCTCAATCGCCTCAATCGTACCGGACGTGGGGGCGTGTACGGGGACGCCCATGCCGGTGGTGACATCGGCAACCTTCTGGCCTTTATGTACACGCTGGCCGACTTCAACCACTACCTCAGCGGGCTCGCCAATGTGTTGTTGCAACGGTAGGACCAGCCATTCGGGCACGGAAGCCCGCCGCAACGGGCGGCTGGTAGACTGGTGTTTGTTCTCGGCTGGATGAATGCCGCCGGAAAAATCCCAAAGTTGTGTCATCAGGCGCTGGCTCCCTGGCGGTCAGTGGCTATCAGCTCGGCTTTCGGGGGTGTCCAGGTCCAGGTGCGAATGTCCGGCTCGACGGTCACCATGTCGATGCAATCCACGGGGCAGGGATCAACGCAGAGATCGCAACCGGTGCACTCACTTTCGATTACCGTGTGCATGTGCTTGGCGGCTCCGAGAATGGCATCCACGGGGCAGGCCTGAATGCACTTGGTACAGCCGATGCACTCGTCTTCGCGAATCACGGCCACCCGCTTGGCCTGTTCCACGCCGTGCTCGGCATCCAGCGGTTCCGGTTCGACATCCAGCAGGTCCGCCAGGGCCTTGATGGTGGTTTCGCCACCAGGTGGGCACTTGTTGATGGCTTCACCGTTGGCAATGGCTTCGGCGTAAGGGCGACAACCCGGGAAGCCACACTGGCCGCATTGGGTTTGCGGCAGCAGGGCGTCGATCTGGTCCACCAGGGGATTGCCTTCAACCTTGAATCGTTCAGCGGCGAACCCGAGCAGGCCACCAAATACAATCGCCAGGCCCAGCAGCACCAGAATGGCGATGATAATGCTTGTCCACATAAAACAATCGCTCCGTCAGACCGCAACCA
The DNA here is from genome assembly GCA_044811145.1 of Marinobacter nauticus. Taxonomy (GTDB): domain Bacteria; phylum Pseudomonadota; class Gammaproteobacteria; order Pseudomonadales; family Oleiphilaceae; genus Marinobacter; species Marinobacter nauticus_A. The sequence goes on along the minus strand of CP085245.1, from coordinate 2,981,248 downwards.
GGCCGGTAAAGCCCAGGAATGCGAGCGCCATCAGCCCGGCGGTCACCATACCAATGGCGGCACCCCGGAAAGCTACCGGTACATCGGCCACGGCAATCCGCTCGCGCATGGCGGCAAACAGCACCAGCACCAGAGAGAAGCCGACTGCCGCACCAAAGCCATACAGGACAGACTCAACGAAGTTGTTGTTTTTGTTAAGGTTAAGAAGTGCCACGCCCAATACGGCGCAGTTAGTGGTGATCAGGGGAAGAAAAATGCCCAGCACCCGATAGAGCAGCGGGCTGGTTTTGCGAACCACCATTTCCGTGAACTGGACCACCACCGCAATGACAAGGATAAAGGTAATGGTCCGCAGGAAGGTCAGATCCAGTGGCTCCAGCAGATAGGTGTAGGCCAGATAGCTGCACACCGATGACAGGGTGAGCACAAAGGTGGTTGCCAGCGACATACCCATGGCGGTTTCCAGCTTCCCGGAAACCCCCATGAACGGACACAGCCCAAGGAACTGCACCAGCACGAAGTTATTCACCAGAATGGTGCTGACCAGAATCAGCAAATACTCGGTCATCGGAGCGTCTCTGCCTGTTGGTACTTACATGACCCGCATGCCGGGCGTGGCGCCGGAATCCGGAGACAGAATGAAAATGTCCTTGCCGCCGGGGCCGGCCGCCAGAACCATGCCTTCGGATACACCGAACTTCATCTTGCGTGGTTTCAGGTTGGCCACCATTACGGTCAGACGACCTTCCAGGTCCTCCGGTTTGTAGGCGGACTTGATACCAGCAAACACGTTGCGTTCGCCATGTCCCACGTCAAGAGTCAGGCGAAGGAGCTTATCGGCGCCTTCCACATGCTCTGCTTTGACAATCTTTACCACCCGAAGATCCACTTTGGCGAAATCCGGAAACTCGATTTCATCCGCCAGTGGCTCCAGGTCTGAAGCTGGCTCTTCTTTCTCTTCTTTTTTGGCATTATCGCCCTGAGCGGCTGGCAGCTCCTCTTTGGAGGCTTCCAGCATTTTCTCGATCTGGGCCATATCCACCCGGCTCATCAGCGGCTTGAACTTGTCGATGCCATGATTTTCCAGCAGGGAAGAGCGGTTGTTCCAGTCCAGACGGCTGTTCAGGAACAGCTCGGAGGCCTCGGCGGTCTTCGGCAGTACCGGCCCCAGGTAAGTCATCAGCAGGCGGAACATGTTGATCGCATTGGTACAGATAGCCTGGAGGTTGTCCTCCTGACCTTCCTGCTTGGCGATCACCCAGGGCTGCTCATCGTTCACGTACTGGTTGGCCACGTCGGCCAGCTCCATAATCCGGCGCATGGCGCGGCCAAATTCCCGGGCTTCGTAGAATTCCTCGATTTCCTTGCCGGCATCGATGAATTCCTGCAGCTTTTCAGATTCCGTGACCGTACCCAGCTTGCCGTCAAAACGCTTGGTAATGAAGCCGGCACTGCGGCTGGCAATGTTCACCACCTTGCCCACGAGATCCGAATTCACCCGGGCGGCGAAGTCTTCCAGGTTCAAATCCATGTCATCCACGCCGCCAGTCAGCTTGGCGGCGAAGTAGTAACGCAGGTATTCCGGGTTCAGGTGATCCAGGTACGTCCGCGCCATGATAAAGGTGCCACGGGACTTGGACATCTTCTTGCCGTTCACGGTCACGAAGCCATGGGCCCAGACCGCGCTCGGCGTGCGGAAGCCGGCATCGTGCAGCATGGACGGCCAGAACAGCGCGTGGAAGTTAATGATGTCCTTGCCGATGAAGTGATACACCTCGGCCTCGGAATCCGCCTTCCAGAAATGCTCGAAATCGATGCCTTCCCGGTTGCACAGGTTCTTGAAGCTGGCCAGGTAGCCGATGGGCGCGTCCAGCCAGACGTAGAAGTACTTGCCCGGCGCGTCGGGAATCTCAAACCCGAAATAGGGCGCATCCCGGCTGATGTCCCACTCCTGCAGACCGGCATCCAGCCATTCGGCCAGTTTGTTGGCCACCTGGGGCTGCAGAGTGCCACTGCGGGTCCACTCGCTCAGGAAGTCGTGGAAGTCCGGCAGGGTGAAGAAATAGTGCTCCGACTCCTTCTCCACCGGGGTGGCTCCGGACACTGCCGAGCGCGGGTTGATCAGCTCGGCCGGGGTATAGGTGGCGCCACAGGCTTCACAGTTGTCTCCGTACTGGTCTTCGGTCTTGCACTTGGGGCAGGTGCCCTTGATGAACCGATCCGCCAGGAACATCTCCTTTTCAGGATCGAAAAACTGGGTGATCTTGCGCGTGGCAATGTGCCCGTTTTCCTGCAACTGACGGTAGATGTACTCGGAGAAATACTGGTTCTCTTCCGAGTGTGTGGAGTAATAGTTGTCGAACTTGATGTGGAAGCCGGCGAAATCTTCCTGGTGCTCATCGCTGATGCGCTTGATCAGCTGCTCCGGAGTGATGCCTTCGCGTTCGGCGCGCAGCATGATCGCGGTACCATGGGCATCATCGGCGCAAACGTAGTAGCAGTTGTGGCCACGCATTTTCTGGTAGCGCGCCCAGATGTCGGTCTGGATGTACTCCAGCAGGTGCCCCAGATGGATAGGCCCGTTGGCATAGGGCAGGGCGCTGGTAATCAGAATATCGCGCTGTTGGTTACTCGCTTGCGTCATGATGATGTCCGAACCTTCTGTCAGTAAGGGTTGGAATGTCAAAAAACGGGGCGCGGGGCGCAACTGGCATTGATTGCCCCGGGTGAAGACCCCATATGGTCAGAAACAGGCGCAGATGATACCTTCCAAAGCATGATTTTTCACCTGCATACGTGCTTATGAGCATATTCCGGAGCCATTGATGACACAGATTTCCCAGCAGGCCCTCGAAGCGGCAGTCAAAGAATACCGTGACCCCTACCTGGACAAGGACCTGTTCGAGCTGGACGCGGTTAAATCCCTGAATGCCGACGACAATGGCCAGGTCACCATGATGGTCGAACTGCCATACCCGTCCAAAGGCATCGCCGGTGGTTTGAAACAAATCGTCACCAACGCCCTGGAACTGGTTGACGGCGTGAAAGGCGCCGACGTCCACGTGGGCCAGAAAATCCACGCCTGCAAAATCAACAAAGACATCTCACCGGTGGCCGGCGTGAAAAACATCATCGCCGTCGCCTCCGGCAAGGGTGGCGTGGGCAAATCCACCACCGCCGTTAACCTGGCTTTGGCCCTGAGCGCCGAAGGCGCCCGCGTCGGCATCCTGGACGCCGACATCTACGGCCCCAGCGTCGGCATGATGCTCGGCGTGCCCGAAGGCAAACGCCCGGACGTGCGCGAAAACAAATACTTCGTCCCAATGCAGGCCCACGGCCTGCAAGCCAACTCCATGGCCTTCGTCACCACCGACAAAACCCCCATGGCCTGGCGCGGCCCAATGGTCAGCGGCGCGGTGATGCAACTGCTTGAACAGACCCTTTGGGACGAACTCGACTACCTCATCGTCGACATGCCGCCAGGCACCGGCGACATCCAGCTCACCCTGGCCCAGAAAGTCCCCGTCACCGGCGCGGTCATCGTCACCACCCCCCAGGACATCGCCCTGCTGGACGGTAAAAAAGGCATCGAACTCTTTCGCAAAGTCGATATTCCCGTGCTGGGCGTGGTGGAAAACATGAGCGTCCACATCTGCAGCAACTGCGGCCACGAAGAGCCGCTGTTTGGCCACGGTGGCGGCGAAAGAATCGCCGATGACTACGACACCACATTGTTGGGCCAGCTCCCGCTGCACATGACCATCCGCGAACAGACCGACAGCGGCCAGCCCACGGTCGTCGCTGAACCGGACTCCGAAGTGGCCCGGCGCTACCGTGACATTGCTCGCAGGGTAGGCGCGGAGCTGTCCACCAGAGAACGGAATCTGGGCGGCACGATTTCCAGTGTGTCGGTGACAGAACACTAATTATTAGCTGCTGGAAGAAACACGGAAGGCCCGGATAATCTGTACTCGCGGTGCGGGGAAGATATCCGCCAAGCAAATACGCAGTGTCAGGGTCCCTCTCCCAAAAATTTTGAGGGCCATGGATGGCCCGAAATAAGCGCACATGGATGTGCTCGTAGCGGTTTTTGGGAGAGGGATCCTGACACTGCAGTACTCTTTTTTTCGATAGCTCCTAGGCCCAGCAATGAGTCATCGCTGGCAGTTTTGAGAAAACCTCTCCAGCACCGGTCAATCCTTCGACAGACCCATAGGGAAAAGGTAAACTACGCCCCAATTTTCCCAGCTGGAAACGAGAACCCGCCAATGAGCATCAAATCCGACAAGTGGATCCGCCGGATGGCCGCGGAACACAACATGATCGAACCCTTCGAGGCCGGCCAGGTCCGCGAATCCGAAAAGGGCCGCATCATCTCCTACGGCACCTCAAGCTACGGTTACGACGTACGCTGCAGCGACGAATTCAAAATCTTCACCAACGTCCACAGCGCCACCGTCGACCCAAAGAACTTCGACGAAAACAGCTTCGTCAACTACACCGGCGACACCTGCATCATCCCGCCGAACAGCTTCGCCCTGGCGCGCACCGTCGAGTACTTCCGCATCCCGCGTAACGTACTGACCATCTGCCTGGGCAAAAGCACCTACGCGCGTTGCGGCATCATTGTGAATGTCACCCCGCTGGAACCGGAATGGGAAGGTCAGGTGACCCTGGAATTCTCCAACACCACCAACCTGCCGGCGAAAATCTACGCCAACGAAGGCGTGGCGCAGATGCTCTTCCTCGAATCGGACGAGCAGTGTGAAACCAGCTACAAAGACCGGGGCGGCAAATACCTGGGCCAGACCGGCGTGACCCTGCCGCGGACATGAACGCCAACCAGTTCCTCAAAGCCGTCTCACAACTGCAGGGCTGGCGCGAATGCGCCTTCCTGCTGGCGCTTGCCGAGCGCTCTTTTCCCAACTATGCGCTGTTTGCAGAGGCCGTTGGCCTGAAGACCGGCGGCAAAATGCGCCAGCTGCTCGACCTGGGATGGGAATCCCTGCAGAAAGACACCAGCGAAGCGGCCATCCCGCAGTTGCTGACCAAACTCGAAGGCCTGTGCCCGAACGTGGAGGATTACGACGCCTATGGCGTGTATCCCGCTTTCGATTTCTGCCAGTTGCTGGAACAGGCGCTGTTGAACCGCCTGAACCCCGACAAGCATCGCGCTTCGGATGCCTCTGCCCTGGCCACCAAAACTGTGATGGATTTTGTCGAATTGTCCGAAGGGGAGGAGCTGGAAGAGAGCGAGCTGGTTAACCTGTTCGAGCATCATCCACTGCTCAAGGAAGACAAGATATTCCAGCGGGACCTGGTGCTGGCTCTCAAACGCCAGCGGGTTCCCCGGGAAGAGTTCATCGCCGAGCTGCGGGAACAGGCCGCCAATGGCGGCGTCAGTAACCTCGGCATAGCCCTGGACGGCTAAGACCGGGCAACCGGTCTACACTTGCCTGCAACCCTCTGTTGAATTGTTGTGAACGGATAACTTCATGAAACTCTCTGCTTTTGGCCGCAAGTTCACCGCGGATGCCGGTATTACTTCCCTGATGGACGACCTGGGCAATGCCATGGCCTCCGGCGAGGACATGATCATGATGGGCGGCGGCAACCCCGGCCACATTCCCGAGATTCAGCAACGGGTGCAGGAGGTGCTGGCCAACATCACCAAGAGCGATGAAGGCATGCGGCGCCTGGTGGGTGTTTACGATCCGCCCCAGGGTGAAAAACAGTTTATCGCCTCCCTGGCGGCACTGCTCAACCGGGAATACGGCTGGGACCTGAAGCCGGAAAACATCGCCCTGACCAACGGCAGCCAGGCCGCGTTCTTCATGCTGTTCAATATGTTCGGCGGGGATTACGGCGACGGCCATCGCAAGCACATCCTGCTGCCCCTGGCTCCGGAATACATCGGTTACGCCGACGCCGGCATCGAGCCGGAACTGTTCCGTGCCGTGCGCCCGGATATCTCCTTCACCGACGGCCACGAGTTCAAATACCGGGTCGATTTCGACGCCGTGGAAGTGACCGGTGAAACCGGCGCCATCTGCGTGTCACGGCCCACCAACCCCACCGGCAACGTGGTCACCGACGAGGAACTGGCGCGCCTGGAAGAGCTGGCTCGCCAGCAGAACATACCGCTGATTGTCGATGGCGCTTACGGCACCCCGTTTCCAAGCCTGTTGTTCACCGAGGCGCACCCGACCTGGAACGAGCAGATCATCCTGTGCCTGAGCCTGTCCAAGCTGGGCCTTCCGGCGGCGCGCACCGGCATCGTGATTGCCGAGGCATCCATCATCAAGGCGCTGTCCGGCATCAACGCCATCATGAACCTGGCCACCGGCAGCTTTGGCGCCATGCTGGCGGAACCGCTGGTGCGCTCGGGCGAGATCCTGTCGCTGAGTCGCGACGTGGTCTGTCCGTTCTACAAGGCCAAGATGGAAAAGGCCGTGGCGGTGTTCCACGAAGCCATGGGCGAGGATACCTGCCGCTGGTACATCCACAAACCCGAAGGTGCCATGTTCCTGTGGCTGTGGTTCCCGGATCTGCCGATTTCCAGTCTGGAGCTGTACCAGCGCCTGAAGGCCCGCAATGTGTTGGTGGTCTCCGGCCATTACTTCTTCCCGGGTCTGCCGGAAGACGATTGGCGCCATCGGCACGAATGTTTGCGGGTTACTTACTCGCAGGACGACGAGCGGGTGGCCGAAGGCCTTCGAATCATTGCTGACGAAGTGAAAAAGGTCTGGCAGGAGCAGTCATAATGCAGGCGTGCCGCCAACGCCCTGGTCTTGGGCGCTGGCGGCACTCTGCGGGTTGGTGCGCTGCTTCGAGTGCGTCCAGAGCAATGCGAGTCAGCCAGCCTTGTCCCGGCTGGGCGGCGCCATGAATTCCGGCCCCACCGGGTCCTGGATGCAGCGCTCCAGAATTTCATCGATGGCCTGCATGGCCTCCGCGTCCAGTGACCAGCCCTCAATGTCGCTGACCGGATCCAGCTGGTCCGGGCGCCGCGCACCCCAAAGCGCGGTTGTTACGCCTTCCTGATCAATCAGCCAGCGCAGGGCCAGCGCCAGTACGTTCTTCTGGTAGCGTTCCCGGGCAAACTGGTCCAGCTCAGAGACCGCCTTCAGATACTGCCGATACCGGTCCCCCTGGAACTTGGGGTCGTTCTTGCGCAGGTCGTCCCCGGTAAACTTAGTGTCTTCCCGCATTTTGCCGGTCAGCATGCCACGGCAAAGCCCGCCATAGGTAATGGTGGCCAGGCCGTGTTCACGGCAGTAGGGCAGGATGTCTTTCTCGATTTCACGCTCGAACAGGTTGTAGGGTGGCTGCAGGCTGTGCAGCGGCACGCTCTTGCGGAATTCCTCCATCTGCTCAGGGGTGAAGTTACTGACACCGACTGCGCGAATCTTGCCGGCCTTCAGCAGGTTTTCCATGGCTCGTGCGGTTTCTTCCATGGGTGTTTGTGGGTCGGGCCAGTGAATCTGGTAGATGTCGATGTGATCGGTCTGCAGGCGCCGCAGGGAATCTTCCACTTCCCGTTCAATGCGGGCAGCGCTCGCGTCCCGCCAGACTTTGGTCTGGTCGTCGTTCCAGTTCAGTGCCACCTTGGTGGCCAGGGCCACTTTGTCCCGGCGGCCGCCTGCGAGCGCCTTGCCGACGATTTCTTCCGAGCGGCCAAAACCATAGACGGGCGCGGTATCCACCAGGCCGATGCCCTTGTCGATGGCCGCGTGAATGGTATCGATGGATTTGGCCTCATCGGTGCCGCCCCACATCCAGCCGCCAATGGCCCAGGTGCCAAGACCGATGGGCGTTACCTGAATATCCGTGTCGCCAAACGTATGCGTCTTCACAATACCTCCTGAAGGTTGGATGTATTATTGCGAATTCCTTAGCTTGATAACGTAGCAGGCGGTTGGGGGAGCGTAAACCCAGGCCCCGGCTTCTGAACTGGTCGTAATTCGGGCCAGCAAAGAGTTGCCGGGGCATGAGCTGGATGAAGGGATCAGCTTTGCAGATCGGCGTCTTTCAGCCGCAGTTCGTATTCGCTGCCATCCGGCTCCACTTGCTTGAGCCGAACCAGCAGGTAGTCCTGTGAAGCGTTGAACCACATCAGGGTTTTTCGCTTGGAATCGCTGTCCCGAACTTTTTCCGCCTTGAGAGTGTTCATGGACTGACCATTCAGCCGAAGCTCCTCTTCCTCGAGAACAGCAAAGCGCTCCTCGTCGTAGTCGCCCTTGTCGATGACCGGGTAGGCCATCTCCCGCTTACCGGCCTTGAGATCCTGGCGCAATTGCATCTGGTAGCCCAGTGGATCCAGGGTGCCTTCCTTCAGCTCCAGTTCAAACGCTTCGCCCCGATAATGGCCGGTTGCCAGGCCGGCTTGCCAGTCGAAGTCGATGGCCTGCTTGCGGTCTGAGATCATCAGGCCGGATAACTCGTACCGGTACCGCAAGGGCACCACCTGACCGTCGTCCCAGCGAAAAACCAGCGATTCGTTGATGTCGGCGATGAAGGAGTCCACTTCGGTGCGATACAGCCAGACATTATTGCCCTGGCTGGTGAGCTCGCGTTTTCCAGCACCATTGAGCTTGATGCCCTTGGACATGGAGGCCGAATAGGTGGCGGAAAACGGTGTCAGGGCAGGAGCGGCCTTGGCCTCATGCTTGGCGACGGGCTCGGCGCCAGAGCTTGCTTCGGCTGGGTTGGCAGTGGCGCCCAGGCTAAAGAGGGCGCCAGCCGCAAGGGTGGCAAGTAGCGGAGCGAAATTCCGGTGTGTCATCCAGCAGCCTCGTAGGTTGTCGATAGTTAGCTGACGACAGTCTAACGCCTCCAGGGCCTGGACTGGATGACAATCCGTTCAGCCGTCCGTGAGTCTCATGGGCTGGGACAGCGGCTCGCCGTCAAACAGGACCGAGTGTGCGCCCAGCTGGATGCGGCCTTCGCAGAACCAGCTGACAACGATGGGGTAAAGCAGGTGCTCCTGCTTTTGCACCCGCTCGGCCAGGGTTTCGGGGGTGTCGTCCGGCTTCACTTTTACATCGGCCTGGGCGATGACCGGGCCGCCATCCAGCTCTTCGGTGACAAAGTGCACCGACACACCGTGCAGTTTGTCGCCGGCTTCCAGCACCCTCTGGTGCGTGTTCAGCCCGGTATAGGCCGGCAGCAGGGAGGGGTGGATGTTCAGCATCTTGCCTCGGAAGGCCTGGACGAAATCATCGGTCAGGATGCGCATGAATCCGGCCAGCACGATCAGGTCCGGGTTGTAGCGACGCAGTTCCGCCATCAGGGCGCCGTCGAATTCCTCCCGGGAGCCATAGTTCTTGTGGTTCACCACAAACGTCGGGATGTTGGCCTGGGCCGCACGCTCCAGCGCAAAGGCGTCGGGCTTGTTGCAGCCCACGGCAATGATTTCACCGGGGTAATCCCGTTCCCGGCTGGCATCAATCAACGCTTGCAGGTTGGTGCCACTGCCGGAGGCCAGGACTACAATGGACGGTTTCGGAGCCGGATCTGCCTTCATGCCTTCAACAACCCTGGTGCATAGCGAACTTCGGCGGCCTGGTCGGTGTTGTCGGCGGCTTCCAATGCGCCCACCTGCCAGACGGTTTCACCCAGGGCATTGAGGGTGTCGATGGCCAGCTGCTTCTGCTCGGCCGGTACGCATACGATCATGCCAATACCACAGTTGAAGGTTCGGTACATTTCCTCGGGCGCAACGCCGCCCGCTTCCTGCAGCCACTGGAATACCGGAGGCAGTTCCCAGCTTTCGGTGTCGATCGCCGCGACCACGCCATTCGGCAGTACCCGGGGAATGTTTTCCGGCAGGCCGCCGCCGGTGATGTGGGACAGGGCCCGGACGTCCACTTCGCGAATCAGTTGAAGCAGGTTCTTTACATAGATGCGGGTGGGCGCCATCAGGGCATCGGCCAGGGTTTTATCGCCCATGGGCTGTCCAAGATCCGCCTTGCTCACTTCGATGATCTTGCGGATCAGTGAGTAGCCGTTCGAGTGGGGGCCGGAAGAACCCAGTGCCAGCAACACATCACCCGCCTGGGCCCGGTTGCCGTCGATGATCTGTTCACGTTCGGCCACGCCCACGCAGAAGCCGGCCAGGTCGTAATCGTCACCCTCGTACATGCCCGGCATCTCGGCGGTCTCGCCACCCACCAGGGCGCAGCCCGAGAGCTCGCAGCCCTTGCCAATGCCTTCCACCACCTGGGCGGCGACATCCACATTGAGCTTGCCAGTGGCGTAGTAGTCCAGGAAGAACAGCGGCTCGGCGCCACCGACCACCAGGTCGTTCACGCACATGGCCACCAGGTCGATGCCGATGCTGTCGTGCTTGTCCAACTGCATGGCCAGGCGCAGCTTGGTGCCCACGCCATCGGTGCCGGAAACCAGGACCGGCTCTTTGTAGCCGGCGGGGATGGAGACCATGGCACCAAAACCGCCAAGGCCGCCGAGCACTTCCGGGCGGCGGGTGCGTGCTGCGGTGTTCTTGATGCGGTCCACCAGATCGTTGCCGGCGTCGATGTCCACGCCGGCATCGCGATAGGTCAGGGAGGGCTTTTGTTCGCTCATGAAAAATTCAACCGTTGGCCTGTGATTCAGGCCGCGGATTTTAGCAGGTGGACACGGGCGCTTGCTACTCTAGCCTTCGGTGATGGTGTATCCTGTGCGCGATTCATGGCAACGGCAGGGTGTTACATGACTGAATCAGGACGAAAAGGTATTGGCAGTGTGATCAGCCGGGCGCTGAGTGCAGTCATTGTGACTAGCTGCCTGATTGTGACCGGGAACGCCCAGGCGGTCACCGTTTCCGGCCTCTATAGTGCCGATGTGGCCGTGGAAAATTCCAGCGAAGAGGCTCTGCAGGCTGGTTACCGGGAGGGGCTGCGCCAGGTGATGGTGCGGGTTTCGGGTAGCCGCGAGGTTTTGAGCCTCGAGGGTGTTGAGGGTGTCCTCGAAAACGCCGAACCGCTGCTGCAATCCTACGAACTGACCCGCGACCAGGATCAGGACCGCCTGCAGATGACGTTTGGTGCCGTTGGCGTGAACAAGGCCCTGGCTTCCATTGATGCCCCGGTGTGGGGTGCCAACCGGCCGCTGACACTGGCATGGATTGCCGTTCAGGATGGTGGGGGCAGGTACCTGATCACCACCCCGGCACAGACCGATGTTGCGGCCGGCTGGCGTGACAACGTGGTTGCCGCTGCGGCCGGCCGGGGCCTGCCACTGGCCTTCCCGGAGCGCTCGTTTGCTGGTAACCGGGGTATTTTGTCGGATCTCTGGGGCCAGTTTGATGAGCGCATTGTGGAAGCTTCCGAGGGGCAGAATCGGGATTCGCTGGCGTTGGTGCGCATTCGACGCTCCGGTGGGGAATGGCGTGCGGACTGGACGTTCGAAGGTGCCGCCATGGACAGCCCGGAGCGTTCGGTCAGTGCTGCGACCCCATGGGCGTTGGCACAAGCGCTTGTTAACCAGTGGTCTGAAGCGTTCGCCAGCCGTTACGCCGTCGCCGCCAGCGATGTAGGCGAATCCCCCAAGGTGGATATTGTGCTGGAAGGTGTTTCAACCCTGGCTGATTATGGCGGTGTGGCCAATGCACTGGAAGGGTTTTCCCCGGTGCATTCGGTTGAAGCCAGCCGGGTGCGGGGTGATCGGTTGACGGTGCAGGTTGCTTTCTCAGGGGAGTTGGACCAGCTCAAACAGTATGTGGCTCTTGATCCAAGATTCGTGGCCATGGAGCAACCCCGCCAAACCGCATTGCCGGAGGAGCCGGGAACGCAGGAAAAGCGCAGCTCAGAGCAGTCCTCGTCTGCCGGAAATACCCCAAGTCCTGTTGCTTACCAGCCGCTGAATACCGGTGATGAGAAAGACGCCGAACAGGCGTTCGAGTCCCTGTATCAGGTGCTCTATTATCGCTGGCAACCAACCAGCATTGTGGGTAGTGATTCGGATGGCTGAGGGGAAGTCCAAACCTCAGGGGGCAATGAACGCTTCCCAGATGGCATTGGGCGTCAAGCTGCGTGACGACGCCCGTTTTGACAATTTCCACGGCAGCCGCAACCAGGAAGTGGCCCACCGGCTGGAGCAGGTGGTGACCAATCCCGGTGGTCTTCCCGTGGTCGTGATCTGCGGCGATTCGGACACCGGCAAGAGCCATCTGCTGCAGGCGGTGTGCCACCGGGCGGACCAGCTGGGCCAGTCCGCCGTCTGCATCAGCATTGAGGAATTGCTGCCGTTTGGCCCCGAGGCCCTGAGTGGCCTGGATAGTCACCAGGTGGTGTGTCTTGACGACCTTGAGCGGGTTGCGGGAGATCCTGACTGGGAAGAGGCGGTTTTCCATCTATACAATCGCATCCTTGACCGGAATGGCTTGCTGGTGGTCTCCATGGCCGATGTTCCCGGCGCTTTCCCGTTTGGGCTGGCGGACCTGGGGTCGCGACTTGCGCACGGCCTTCTGTTGCAGTTGCGGGTTTACCGTGACGAAGACCGCATGCGCATTCTTGTGGCGCGCGCGGAACAGCGCGGGATGGTGCTGTCCGATGACGTGGCGGGCTTCATCATGCGCCGGGCACCGCGACGCCTTGGGGAACTGCTGGCGATGCTGAACACCCTGGATGAAAATTCGCTGCAGGCCCAGCGCCGCCTGACCATTCCTTTCGTAAAAAGTGTTATGGCCTGGTAGATCCCGGCCTTCGCGTTCATTGTTGCTGAGTTTAGTATGTCTGAGCAAAAGCCCCATCTCGACCGGGTAACCGACGGTCTCCTGCAAATTGAAATCGAACTCCGGGAATTGGATCTTTGGGAGCATGAGCCCCTGCCGGACGAGGCGTTCCAGAGCACCCAGCCATTTTGCCTGGACACGATGGCGTTTACCCAGTGGCTGCAGTTTGTGTTCCTGGACCGAATGAAAATGCTCGTTGAGGCTGATCGGCCACTGCCGGCCGTATCCGGCATTGCGCCCATGGCGGAAGAGCATTTCCGTGCGAGGGAAGAGTCCGGTGACAGGCTGATCCGTGCGCTCGAGGAAATGGATCGGCTGCTGTCTGGTGCCAAGTAGTCGGTGCGCCAGGCTCGGGCGTTAAATCAAGCGCATCGACAAATCCACCGCCTTGACGCTCTTGGTCAGGTTGCCAATGGAAATGTAGTCCACGCCGGTTTCCGCAATGGGCACCAGGGTCCGGTCATTGATCCCGCCAGAGGCTTCGAGCTTTGCCTTGCCCGAGTTCATGGCAACCGCCTGCTTCATGTCTTCCAGTGAAAACTCATCCAGCATGATGATGTCGGCACCCGCCTGCAGGGCCTCTGCCAGTTCCTCGAGGTTTTCCGTTTCCACCTCCACCGGTTTGCCCGGCGCCACCCGGTGGGCCTCGGCAATGGCGTTGGTAATTGAACCGCAGGCTGCAATGTGGTTTTCCTTGATCAGGAACGCATCCCAGAGGCCCACGCGATGATTGTCACAACCGCCGCACGTAACTGCGTACTTCTGCGCCAGACGTAGTCCCGGCAGGGTCTTGCGGGTATCCAGCAGGCGTACATTGGTGTGCGCAACGCGGGCCGCATAGCCGGCGCAGCGGGTGGCGACACCGGAGAGGGTCTGCAGCCAGTTCAGGGCGGCGCGCTCTGCAGTCAGAAGCGATCTCGCCGGTCCTTCCATGCGGAACAGCACGTCATTCCGGGTGATCTCGTCACCATCCTCAAAAAACCATTCCAGCCGCACGCTCGGGTCCACCTGGCGGAACACTTCCTCTGCCCAGGCTTTTCCGGCCAGGCGGGCGTTGTCCCGGGTAATCACGCGGCCCTTGGCGATTTTGTCGGCGGGTATCAGCAAAGCAGTGATGTCGCCATCGCCAATGTCTTCGCGAAGACTCTGGGCAACGGTTTCAATGCGGGCCTGGCGAAGCAGTTCAGGGGTGATCATGTTGGTTTCCCAAAATTCGAGCGAAGTAGGCGTGGTTAGCAAAGCTGGCAATTCTACCGCCGGTGCGTGAATTCGCAAAACGGGTTGTTTTGTCATTGCTAAACTGTGAACAGTGTCTCTCTTACACAAATGGTGACAAAACCTGACACAAGATGACGCGGCCAGGTCATAAGATAGCCAATATACAAATTGCTCAAATTCGGAGCAGGATCATGGCACACGATAACAACGTCGTCCGTTTTTCTGGCCAGAGCCCGATGGACCGGTTTTCGATGCCGACGGAGCTGGTGCGGCTTAGGGACAAATCCGGGCAGGCGCTCAAACAGGTACTGGCCCGCTTTTTCGAACAGTCCGACGACCACCTGTTCGCGCTGGCGGACCGGGCTGGCTCCAATCAGGACCAGACTGCCTATTTTGATGCCATGCGTGAGCTGCGGATGCGGCGCAAGTCCATGACCGTGTCCATGCTGCAGTACATCAGTGAAGCCTTCAACGACCTGGGGCGTTTCAAGCCCGCAAGTTCTCAAACCTCGCTGGAAAAAATAGACCAGGACTCCCTGGGGCTGGTGGACCATGCCGAGCTGGAGCAGCAGGTCGCCATCGATAACCTCACCACCCGGCTGCGCAACAGTTACCAGGAACCGGTGCGCCTCTTGGCTGCCCGGATCCGTCACCTGGTTCCGGAGCTGAAACTGAGTGATGAGCAAATGCCGCTCAGTCCTGAAGTTATCTGTGCGGCAATTGGCGAGGCCTGCGCCGACCTGGATATTGATATCCGCGCCAAGCTGGTGGTACTGAAGCTGTTCGAGCGGTTAATGGTCGACAAGCTTGAGGCGTTCTACCAGGACTGCAACCAGGTGCTCATCGCCGATGGCGTGTTGCCGGACATGAAGCGTCCACCGGTGGAAGGTGAAGCGGTCAAGGCGTCGAAAAGTGCCTCCGCGTCCGAGCAGCCGGCCAACCACGTCCCCACGGCACCAGGTGGTACCCGCGGCTCGGCCACCTTCCACGAATTAAGCGCCTTGCTGCACCAGGGGCAGGGTGCCTCTGCCGTGCCCACCGGGCAGCCGACCGGTCGTGTGCTGGAGACGCAACAGTTGATGGGGCAGTTGGACAAGCTGCAGGTTGCCGCCCGGACCCCGGCGAATGACGAAATTGTACCGCTACGCGAACAGTTGCAGCCGCTGCTTCAGGCGGCCGAAGGTGCCAACGCGTCGGTCGCCCAGGCCGATGGCGATGTGATCAATCTGGTGGCCATGCTGTTCGACTTCATCCTGGAGGATCGGCAGCTGCACCCGGTTATGAAAGCCCTGATCAGCCGCTTGCAGATTCCCGTTCTGAAAGTGGCGCTCAATGACCGCAACTTCTTCAATCGCGGTGGTCATCCGGTTCGCAAGCTGCTGAATGAACTTGCGCTGGCCGCCATTGGCTGGACCGAGAAACGGCCGGGGCTGCGTGATCCCCTGCGCGAAAAAATGGAAGAAGTGGTTGGCCGCATTCTGGATGAATTCACCACCGGTACAGAACTCTTTGAGGAGTTGCTGGAGGATTTCGGCCATTTCATGGACCTGGACCGGCGCCGCCGTGAACTGGTGGAGCAGCGCCTGAGGGATGCCGAGGAAGGCCGGGCCAAGCAGGAGCGTGCCAGCCAACTGGCGACGGAAGTTATCCAGGCCCAGATCGCCGGGCGTGATATCCCCGAGCCCGTTGAGCAGGCGTTGCATGAGCCCTGGATGCGGTACCTGCAATGGGTGCTTCTGCGCCGGGGTGAAGGGAGTGAGCAATGGCAGCAGGCCTGTGACGTAACCGCACGGCTGGTCTGGAGCGTGGACCCGGCACCGGTTACCGATACTACTCGTACAGAGCTTCTGCGGGCGATTCCTCAAGTAGTGGATGATGTGCGCAAGGCTTTGCAGGAAATCTCCTGGGATCCATTTGCCACCGACACTGTCATCCGGGATCTGGAACTGGCCCATGTGGATGCCTTCCAGAAACTGGTCACTGCCCCTGTCAATAAGGCCGCTCCCCAGCCGCCAGCGGAACCAGAACCCGCTGCAACGGAAGAGCAGCCGGCAGCGCCAGCGGTTGAAGCAATCAGTCAAGCGGGCACGCCGGTACCTGAGCCAGAAGCAGCGCCCGCTCCCTCCATTGCTGCGGAATGGTTGGCCAGGGCGGATCAGCTTCGGGTTGGTTCCTGGGTGGAAATGCAGGGTGAGGAACATCGTGTTCGCTGCAAGCTAGCGGCTTTCATTCGTGCCACTGGCAAGTACATCTTCGTGAATCGTAGCGGCGCCAAGGTGGCGGAATACCATCGGGAAGGCCTTGCCGAAGCCCTGGAGATCGGGCTGATTACCATGCTCGATGACGGACTTATCTTTGACCGGGCGCTTGAGTCCATCATCGATAACCTGCGCCATAACCGTAAAGACTAGGAGGGTCCCGTCTGGTTAATTCGCTGACCAGAGGGAGCTCCAGGTCCCGTGGTATCCACAGGCACTTTGTGATTCAATCAGCTTATTGAATTCTCAAACGCCCGTGGACGCGCCTTGGCACATTCAGACTCTGTCTCTCCAGTTATTCATCTCTCCGACGACGATATTCAGCAGTTGCGGCTGACGGGCCGTTTTCCGGAAGCCCGTTGGTGTCCGTCCCCAAACTTTGGCGCCCGCCCGGACAGCGCGGAAATCTCCCTCCTGGTGGTGCACAACATCAGTCTGCCGCCGGGCCAGTTTGGCGGTTCGCACATCGAAGATTTTTTCTGTAACCGGCTTCAGGCCGACGACCATCCCTATTTCGCCACTATTGCCAAGCTGCAGGTGTCGGCCCATGCGCTGATCCGCCGGGACGGGTCGGTGGTGCAGTTTGTCAGCTGCCTGGACCGGGCCTGGCACGCCGGGCGCTCCTGCTTTCAGGGTGAGGTGGAGTGCAACGATTTTGGTATTGGCATCGAACTGGAAGGCGCCGACGACATCCCGTACACCACAGAGCAATACACAACGCTCGCCCGCCTGGCATCCTGGGTGATGGCGGCGTGGCCGGCGGTGACGGCCGATCGTATCACCGGCCACAGCGACATCGCGCCTGGCCGCAAGACCGATCCGGGCCCGGCGTTTGACTGGGCTTACTTCCGGGATACCTTATCTGCCACGGAGACTGTCTGAATGGAGCTGGTCGTACTGCTGATTGCCTATGTTGTCCGTCGCCGGCTCGATGGCCAGAACCGCTGGTCCGGTGACGTTTTCTGGCGTCACTGGTTTCATCCAGGGACAGAAGTGGCGGCTGGAAAAGAGCGATCTGTCACCAAGGGGCTGGCGCTTGTGGTGTTGCCGGCGATCCTACTCGCGGCATTGGTGTATCTGGTCTGGAGCCTGGGGTTTCGCCTGGCGCTCTATCCGCTGGAATTGCTTCTGCTGGTGGGCCTGATGGGCGCACCGGGTTGGCAGCAGGTGTTGCAGGCCTATTCACAGGCCTGGGCGCGCGGTGACATGCAGGCGGCCTGGCGCCACGTGCAGGCTCGGTTGCCGGCGGAAGAACGGGGAGAGGCGTTATCGCCGGAAGCCATGCACCTGTCCTTATCCAGGGCACTGATGGGCTCGGTCTTCGAGCGCTATTTCCTGGTGGTGTTCTGGTACGTGATCGGCGGTATTCCCCTGGCTATTCTTGTCCGGGGACTGATAGCGCTGGCGGAACAATGGCCCCAGGCCGCGGCCCGGGAGCGCTTCCAGAAAGGTGCGGAGCTGGCGGGTTGGCTGCCTGCTCGACTGCTGGCCTGCACCTTTGGCCTGGCCGGGGATCTGGCGGGTTGGGTCCAGAAGATCAAAGACGTGATCCCGGGGCGCGGCAAACGGATTAACCAGGTGTTGATGGCCTCGGCTGATGGTGCCCTGACCGGTTACGCGCTGGAGCCCTCTCGCTTTGCCGAAACCCACCCGCAGGACTGGCCGGATTTTGGTGGCCGGAGCCTGCGGGCCATCCGGGACCTGCTGAATCGAAGCATGCTGGTCTGGATCTGTTTTATCGCGCTGCTGGTGATTGCAGGCGTGGTGTGAACCCGGCTCTCAGAGACCGGATTTCTTCTGTTCCCACAGGATTTCCCGGGCGCCTTCCCGGCGCGCCAATACCCTCGCCACCACAAACAGCAGGTCAGAGAGCCGGTTCAGGTAGTGTCTGGATGCGGTATTGATCGAATCCTCATGCCCAAGGGCTACCACCACCCGTTCGGCGCGCCGGCACACGGCGCGGGCCATGTGGCATTGGGCGGCCGCAGGTGAGCCGCCGGGCAGGATGAAGTTCTTCAGCGGCGGAATGCCTTCGTTGTACTCATCCAGTGTGGCTTCCAGCCAGTTGATGTGTTCCTCGCCAATGACCTTGCTGCCGGGGATGGCAAACTCGCCGCCCAGGTCAAACAGGTGGTGCTGGATTCTTCGCAGCACTTCAATCAACGCGTCGTCATCAGGCAGGGCCTCAACCAGAATGCCGATATGGCAGTTCAGCTCGTCGGCAGTGCCCATGGCTTCCACCCGCTGGGCGTTTTTGGCAATGCGGTTGCCATCGGCGAGGCCAGTGGAGCCATCGTCTCCGGTTCGGGTATAGATCTTTGACAGGCGGTTGCCCATGGCGTGCTCCCGTTGTTCGGTAGTCAGGTGGTCGGTGAATCGCTCAGTTGTTTTACCCGCTCGGTGAGCATTTGGTTCACCGGCGTTGTGATATTGAGTGTACGACCGAGGGCCACCAGGTAGCCATTGATATAATCGATCTCGGTTGTGCGTCCGGCCCGGACGTCCGCTCGCATGGATGAGGTGTTGGCGGCAGTTTTCCGTGCCACTGCCTCAATGTTCTGTCGCAACTGTTCTGGCGATACCAGTCCTTGGCCACTCGCCACCATAAGAGTGGCGATCTCCTGGCATAAAGGGTCAATCCATTGTCGGAATAAAGGTGCCTTGAGGATGTCACCGTTGGGGCAATCCAGAAGCGCGGTGAAAGGATTGATGCCAGCGTTGATCACCAGTTTTTGCCACAGGCGGGGCAGGATATCCGCCTCGGCGTGCAGGGTAAGGCTGCTCTCGGCCAGGGGGCGAATCACCTTCGAAAGCTGCGTCTCGGCGGCTGGCGTTAATGGCCCCACCCAGGTTTCTCCCCTACCGGCGTGAACGGCGACATCGGGAGCTGGGCGGTTGGCGCCTTCGGTGGTGACGGCGGCGAAGATGGCGCGTTCCGGCCAGGTGTCGGCGACCGCCTGCTGGCTGCCCAGCCCGTTCTGGAACAGGACGATAGGGGTGCTGGCAGGAATGCGTGAGAGGGTAGCGCGAAGGGCGTCCAGGGTATCGCCGGCCTTGGTGGTCACCAATAGCAGGTCGGGCGATTGTCCGGAGGCGAGTTGTGGGATCTGGACCGAAAAGGCGTCGCCGGTGACGGGCTGAAACTGATAGCGGACAGAGTGGGAGGAAGCCCCCGGGCGGGGCACAAAGGCGGCCCGCCCGGGGGGCAGTGATGCGGCCCAGAGCCGGCCCAGGGAGCCGGCGCCCAGAATCGCAATCATGGTTTACATGGCCTCGATGTCGGCCCGCTGGCTGCTCAGGCGCTCCAGACTGCCCTGGGCTTCGCGCAGCTTCTCGCGCTCTTTCTCGACCACTTCGGCCGGGGCCTTGGCGGTGAACTTCTCGTTGTTCAGCTTGCCCTCGACGCGGCTGATTTCCTTGTTCAGGCGCTCCAGCTCCTTGTCCAGGCGCTTGAGCTCTGCGTCCTTGTCGATCAGGCCGGCCATGGGCACCAGCACTTCCATCTCACCCACCAGCTGGGTGGCGCTCATGGGCGCCTTGTCGCCCTCGAACCATTCCAGCTTCTCCAGCTTGGCCAGTGACATCAGGAAGGTGCGGTTGTCGTCCATCCGGCGCTGGTCTTCGGCACTACTGCCCTTGAGCAATACCGGAATCTGTTTGGCCGGGGAGATGTTCATTTCGCCGCGGATGTTACGAACCGCAACGATCACGCCTTTGAGCCATTCGATATCGGCGGCTACGGCAGCGTCCTGCTTGCTCTCATCTGGCTGTGGGAACGGCTGCAGCATGATGCTGTCGCCGGTCTTGCCAGCCAGCGGGGCGATGCGCTGCCAGATTTCCTCGGTGATGAACGGCATGATCGGGTGCGCCAGGCGCAGCACCGATTCCAGCACGCGCACCAGGGTGCGGCGGGTGCCGCGCTTGGCCTCGGCGCTGGCGTTGTCGTCGTTCAGCACCGGCTTGGACAGCTCCAGGTACCAGTCGCAGTACTCGTTCCAGATGAACTCGTACAGGGCGTAAGCGGCCAGGTCAAAGCGGTACTGTTCCAGGTGACGGGTCACTTCCTGCTCGCAGTGCTGCAGCTCGCTGATGATCCAGCGGTCGGCCAGGGACAGTTCCACCGGCTCGTCGTTCACGCCGCAGTCTTCGCCTTCGGTGTTCATCAGCACGTAGCGGGCGGCGTTCCACAGCTTGTTACAGAAGTTGCGGTAGCCTTCCAGGCGCTTCATGTCCCAGTTGATGTCACGGCCGGTGGTGGCCATGGCCGCCAGGGTGAAGCGCAGGGCGTCGGTGCCGTGGGCGGTAATGCCTTCCGGGAATTCCTTCTTGGTGCGCTTGGCGATCTTTTCGGCCAGCTTGGGCTGCATCAGGTTGCCGGTGCGCTTTTCCAGCAGGTCGTCCAGGCCGATGCCGTCGATCATGTCCAGCGGGTCGATCACGTTGCCCTTGGACTTGGACATCTTGTCGCCGTGCTCGTCGCGGATCAGGCCGGTCACGTACACGGTGTGGAAGGGCACCTGCGGGGTGCCGTCTTCGTTTTTCATGAAGTGCATGGTCATCATGATCATCCGGGCAACCCAGAAGAAGATGATGTCGAAACCGGTCACCAGCACGTCGGTGGGGTGGAAGGTTTTCAGGCGTTCGGTGATTTCCGGCCAGCCCAGGGTGCCGAAGGTCCACAGGGCGGAGCTGAACCAGGTGTCCAGTACGTCTTCGTCCTGGTTCAGTTCAATATCCGCGCCCAGGTTGTGCTTTTCGCGCACTTCTTCTTCGCTGCGGCCCACGTAGATGTTGCCTTCGGCGTCGTACCAGGCCGGAATCCGGTGGCCCCACCACAGCTGGCGGGAGATGCACCAGTCCTGGATGTCGCGCATCCAGGCGAAGTACATGTTCTCGTACTGCTTGGGCACGAACTGGATACGGCCGTCTTCCACCGCTTCAATGGCGGGCTTGGCCAGGGTCTTGGCGTCGGCGAACCATTGATCGGTGAGCATGGGCTCGATGATCAGCCCGGATCGGTCGCCGCGCGGCACGGACAGCACGTGGTCTTCGATCTGCTCCACCAGGCCTTCGGCTTCCATGTCGGCGACGATCTGCTTGCGCGCCTCTTCACGGGTGAGGCCGGCGTAGGCGCCGGGCAGGGTGCCGTCGATCTCGGTGTTCTCGGTGCCGTCGGAGTTGAACACTTCGGCCTGGTACCGGATGTTGGCATCCTGGGTCATGACGTTGATCATCGGCAGGTTGTTGCGCTTGCCGACGGCGTAGTCGTTGAAGTCGTGGGCCGGTGTGATTTTCACGCAGCCGGAGCCTTTTTCCGGATCGGCGTGGTGGTCGGCGATCACGGGGATGCGGCGGTTCACCAGCGGCAGCAGCACGTGCTTGCCAATCAGGTGCTGGTAGCGTTCGTCGTCCGGGTGTACGGCCACGGCAGTATCGCCGAGCATGGTTTCCGGGCGGGTGGTGGCCACGACCACGTAATCCTTGCCGTCCTGGGTTTTCTCACCGTCGGCCAGCGGGTAGCGCAGGTGCCAGAAAAAGCCCTTTTCTTCCTTGTTTTCCACTTCCAGGTCGGAGATGGCGGTGTGCAGTTTCGGGTCCCAGTTCACCAGGCGCTTGCCACGGTACACCAGGTCTTCTTCGTACAGGCGGATGAACACTTCCTGTACGGCCTTGTAGAAGCCGTCGTCCATGGTGAAGCGTTCGTTTTCCCAGTCCACGGAGTTGCCCAGGCGGCGCATCTGGCGGGTGATGGTGCCACCGGAGTGTTCTTTCCAGTCCCAGATGCGTTTGATGAATTCTTCGCGGCCCAGGTCGTGGCGGGTTTTGTCTTCCTCGGAGGCCAGTTTGCGTTCAACCACCATCTGGGTGGCGATGCCGGCGTGGTCGGTGCCGACGGTCCACAGTGCGTTACGGCCCTGCATGCGCTTGTAGCGGGTGAGGGTGTCCATGATGGTGTGCTGGAACGCATGGCCCATGTGCAGGCTGCCGGTCACGTTGGGCGGCGGAATGGCGATGCTGTAGGACTCGCCCTCACCGCTGGGGCGGAAATAGCCTTTGGATTCCCAGTTTTCGTACCACTGGCGCTCGATGTTTTCTGGCTGGTAGGTTTTTTCCATGGGTTTCTGCAGTGACCGTTGTTGATGCTCGGAAGAAATTTTGAAAGCGCCGATTATACATGGTCGCTTTGGTTGCGGCGAACTGTGGGGCCGCTCTTCATATCAGGACTGATAGCTTGCGAGGGTGCGGGATTGGGGTAGGCTTTCCAAAAACCGCTTATGGCGGACTGCGGAGCCAGGGGTGCTGTTCCAAAAACCGCTACAAGCACCCGCAAGCGGGTCCGGCCAGCAATCACAGATTGCTGTCGTTCGGCTGCGTATGAAGCTTCGCTTCATAAACACTTGCCTCACCCATGAGCGCTTATTTCGGGCCATCCATGGCCCTCAAAATTTTTGGAACAGCACCCCTGGCTCCGCGTTCAGATCTGGTGCTTTTCTTCTTTCGCTTTCGGGATTTTGGAAAGCCTACCCCAATCCCCCAGTTCTGACTTTGTGCTGTTCGCTTTATCTTTCCGTGTCCTTCAGTGGATTCCGTGGCAAAAGAACGTCTTTATCTTTTGCCTTTTTTCGTGTTCTTTCGTGGATTTAGTGGCCAAGAAAATCAATAAATCAGCGCTGCCGCATATCATGAACCCTGGCTTGAATCCCCATCGCCCTCAGTTGCTTATAGTGCCCCCGAGCCTGATTCAGCACCTCAGGATCGTTGTGGGCCACCAGGGCCAGCCGGCGGTACTGGTCGGCGTCTTTGGGCAGGGTGGCGGACAGGACGATGACGGTATCCCAGTCCGAGGCCACCGGCGGGTAGAGCAGGATGCCGACGGGGTCGTCGCAGGGTGCGTCTTCGGAAGTGGAGATGCTGTGGGGGATGAAGGCGTCGGGTTTGAAGTTCCACAGCAGGTCGTCCAGTTCCTGGGCGTGTTCCTGTGTGTCGCAAATAATGCATACGCGGTCGCCTTGCTGCCAGGCTTTGTCCACGAGTTTGGCGGCGTGGAGGTTTCTGGCGGCAGGGGTGCCCTGGGCGAGGATGTGGAACCAGTAGCGCTGGTTGTTGCTGTCGGAACCGGTGCCGGAAGCGCCGGCAGCCTGGCTGCCGGGTTCCGGTGGGTTGGGCTGGTTATCCTGCATGGGACATCAGGTAGTCGACCAGCAGGGGCACCGGGCGGCCGGTGGCGCCTTTGGCTTTTCCGGAGTTCCAGGCGGTGCCGGCGATGTCCAGGTGGGCCCAGCGGTAGTCCTTGGCGAAGCGGCTGAGGAAGCAGGCGGCGGTGATGGAGCCGGCCGGGCGGCCGCCGATGTTCTGCATGTCGGCGAAGTTGGAGTCCAGCTGGCTCTGGTATTCCTCCCACAGGGGCATGCGCCAGGCGCGGTCGCCGGTGCGCTCGCCCGCTGCCAGCAGTTCGCCGGCCAGGTCGTCGTTGTTGGCGTAAAGGCCTGAGGCCTGGTTGCCCAGGGCAATGATGCAGGCACCGGTGAGGGTGGCCATGTCGATCACGGCTTCCGGGTCGAACTTTTTCACGTAGGTGAGGGCGTCGCACAGCACCAGGCGCCCTTCGGCGTCGGTGTTGAGGATTTCGACGGTCTGGCCGGAGAGGGTCTTGATGATGTCGCCCGGGCGGGAAGCGCCGCCATCCGGCATGTTTTCGGCGGCGGCGACCACGGCAACCACGTTGATCTTCGGCTTGGTTTCGGCCAGGACCTGCATGGTGCCGAACACGGAGGCGGAGCCGCCCATGTCGTATTTCATTTCGTCCATGCCTTCGCCGGGCTTGAGGCTGATGCCGCCGGAATCGAAGGTGATGCCCTTACCCACCAGCACGTAGGGCTTGTCTTTGGCCTTGCCGCCCCGGTATTCCATGATGATCAGGCGCGGGGGCTGGGTGGAGCCCTTGCCGACGGCCAGGATGGTGTTCATGCCCAGCTTTTCCATCTGCTTTTCGTCCAGAACTTCGGTCTTGATGCTGTCGTAGTCCTTGGCCAGCTTCTTGGCCTGGTCGGCCAGCCATACCGGGTGGCAGACGTTGGGCGGGGTGTTGCCCAGGTCGCGGGTGTAGTTCATGCCGCGGCCGGTGGCCAGGCCCAGGTGCAGGGCGTCTTTCAGGGCCTTGGTGGCGCTGGTGGCCTGCACCACAACCTTGTTCAGTTTCCGGCTGTCCGGCTTTTCGCTCTTGTAGTCATTGAAGGTGTACAGCTGTTCTTCCAGGATCTGGCCAATCAGCTTGAGTTTGCCTTCTTCGGAGCGAACGCCGTCTTCGCCCTGGATCTCGGTGTCGGTCAGGGCGATCAGGGCATTTTTGCCGGGGATGTCTTTCACCGCCGCGGCCATGGCTTTCAGCGCCTTGCGGTAATTGGCGGCGGTGCGGTCACTGTCTTTGCCGGTGCCAACCACCATCAGGCGAGGCCAGGGCTGTTCGGTCAGGGGCAGGGTATTGATGCTGCCGTTTTTGCCGGTCAGGTCGCCGGCCTTGCTGAATTGCCCGATCAGTCCGCCCAGCGCCTCGTCGGCCGCTTTGGTGGATTCCGGCCAGTCGCCCTTTTCAGGCAGCCCGACAACCAGGCAATCGGCTTTGGTTGCGGTAACGGCTTTACTGCTCAGACTGAAGTTCATGGCAACTCCTTTTCTTGACTGTGATTCACCCGTCGGGTTCGACGTGCGCGATATTACCTAAGCATTGGGGTGCTCGAACAATTTATCAAGCACAGGGCCTGTATCCTTACCATCGTTTTACTTGCTACACCCAAGCTGTCATTCGCAGGCAAGGTTACATAGAATACGCGGCAGTTTTGTGAATCTTCCATCTTCCGTTTGGCAACAGCCAGAGAGACTGATTTGACTATCGTTTTCCGTTATCTCATCCGCCAGATTATGGTCAGCATGCTTGCTGTTTCCGGCATCCTGCTGCTGGTGTTCATGAGTGGTCGTTTTATCAAGTACCTGGCCGAGGCAGCTGAAGGCGAGTTGGCCGCCGGCGTGCTGTTTTCCATCATGGGCTACCGCTTTCCCGGGTTTTTGGAGCTGATCCTGCCTCTGGGACTGTTTATCGGCATTCTGCTGGCCTACGGGCGCATGTATCTGGAAAGCGAGATGACGGTGCTGTTCGCTTGTGGGGTGAGTGACCGGCAGTTGCTGGGCAAAACCCTCATTGGCGCGTTGCCGGTGATGCTGGTGGTGGCAGCCATGAGCCTGTTTGTCTCTCCCTGGGGCATGAAGCAGGTGGAGCGGATTTTTAATGAACAGGCTAAGGCCACGGAGTTTGAAATGCTGGCACCGGGCCGGTTTCAGGACTTTACCTCGGGCAATCGTGTGACCTACACCGAGGCCCTGAGTGATGACAAGCGCCAGCTACAGGGCGTGTTTATCGCCGAATATGATCGCAACGGCCAGGGGGTGACCCTGATTACGGCCGACACTGGTTCGCAACTGATTGATGAGGAAACCGGGAGCCGGTTCCTGATTCTGGAGAATGGAGGCCGGTTCCAGGGCACGCCGGGCCAGCTGGATTATAACGCCACCCGCTTTGAGGCTTATGGCCTGAAGGTCCAGAGTGGCGAGGCGGGCGACAAGAGCCTGGAAGAGGGTGTGAGCACGCTGGAGCTGTGGCGTTCGGATGACCCGGAAGACCGCGCCCTGCTGCACTGGCGGCTGTCTCTGCCCCTCATTGTACCCATCGTGACGTTGCTGGCGGTGCGCCTGAGCCGGGTAAACCCGCGCCAGGGCCGGTTCTTTCACTTGCTGCCGGCCATGCTGGTCTATATCACGTACCTGGGCCTGCTGATTGTGGCCCGCGATGCCCTGGCGGATGAAAAAGTGCCGGAGTGGATCGGCATGTTGTGGGTGCATGTACTGTTTCTTGCCTTTGGTCTCTGGCTGCATTTCGGCCCGGCTTGGCTGAATCGGCGCCGACTGGAGAAGGAGGGCCGTGCCCATGCATAAGATCGATGGTTATGTCATGCGCACCGTGGGCGGGGCCATTTTCCTCGTGATGGTGGTGGTGCTGTCGCTGGATGTGATCTTTGCGTTTATCGCCGAGCTGGAAGACACCCGTAACGATTACCAGACCCTGCAGGCGCTTTGGTATGTGGCACTTACACTGCCAAGACGAATATACGATTACCTGCCGCTGGGCGCCTTCATGGGCTGTCTGGTGGGGCTGGGTGCGATGGCCAGTTCTTCGGAGCTGACCGTGATCAGGGCGGCCGGTGTTTCTCTTAAGCGCATCGTCTGGTCTTCCATGAAGCCTGCTTTGCTGGTGGTGCTGCTTGGTGTGGGCATTGGTGAATACGTGGCGCCGACTACGGAACGCATCGCCCAGAGTGACAAGGCGGTGGCCCTGGGTGCCGGGCGTAACGTGGCGGAAGCCCACGGTGTCTGGCACCGGGAAGGCAATACCTTCATGCACCTGAATGCTGTACAGCCCAATGGTGTTTTACATGGGGTGTCGTTGTTCAAGTTTGATGACCAGCGGCAATTGCAGGTCTCGCGCTTTGCCAAGCGGGCCATCTATCAGGGCGATTACTGGTTGCTGGAAAACGTGACTTCCACTCGTCTGGAGGACGAGCGTACCGTGCGTGAACAGGAATCACTGGTGCGCTGGGAGACCGGTTTGTCGCCCAGTGTTTTGAGCGTGTTGATCGTCAAGCCGGAAAACCTGTCCATGTCGGGCTTGTATACCTACGCCAATTACCTGGGCGAGCAGGGTCTTAGCGCCGCACGCTACTGGCTGGCATTCTGGAAGAAAGCGCTGATGCCCGTCGGCACCGCTGTGATGGTGCTGGTGGCCATTTCATTCGTCTTCGGGCCGCTGCGCTCGGTTACCATGGGGTTCCGGGTGTTTACCGGTCTGCTGGTGGGGCTGGTGTTCAAGTACATGCAGGATCTGCTTGGCCCCATGAGCATGGTGTACGGCTTCAATCCGGTGGTGGCGGTGCTGGCCCCGATTGCGATTAACGCCGTGGTAGGTGCGATTCTGATGCGCCGGGCCGGCTAGGCGGCCCGGGCATGATCAGCTCAGGCTTTCTTCTTCTTGGCTGTCTTCGGCAGGGCCACGACCACGCTGTTTGATGCGCGATCCGTCAGTGACAGACCATTAATGGGGTAGAACAGGGCGATGATGGCGGGAATGGTCAGCAGCAGGGTGATCGCGCCGATGTAAAAGGCGCCGAGGATGGCCAGAAACACCACAAAGGATGCGGTCACGTAGCGGATCAGTGATTGTGTCCAGCTCACCGACGTGCCGTCCAGGTTCTCAATGCGTACCCGCCATACCTGCATGCCCAGCGTTTGCCCGATGCGGGTCCAGAAGTAAGCGAAGAACAGGAAAAGCACCAGGTACAGCACGAAGGTGAGCCCGGGGTCGCCGGAAATCTGGCCGGCTTCGGCCATCTGCTCGTACTTGTCCCATCCGGTGATCCAGCCGGCAATCATGGTGTAGGCCCAGGTGGTCACCAGCAGAACGGCAATGCTGATCAGGCCGTCATAAATAATGGCCAGAGCCCGTTTGAGGGCAGTTGCTGGTGGAAGCAGTTCCTCGGCGTCATGAAAGCGTCGGGGCATGGGGTCTCCTGTAAGGTTTCTCGTTTTTCCTGTTCTCGGCGTGTGCTAGAGTAGCGGATTTGCGCACGCATGTAAGCATTCATGTTCAATTGCAGATCCGGCGGCGTTATTGCCGGGTTTCTGAGAGGGTATCAAAGGGTTATGAAAACCGCTGAGTTGCGACAGGCTTTTCTAGAGTATTTCCGACAGCAGGGTCACACCATTGTTCCGAGTAGTTCACTGGTGCCGGCCGACGACCCCACATTGTTGTTCACCAATGCGGGTATGAACCAGTTCAAGGACCTGTTCCTGGGTCGGGAAAAGCGCGACTACACCCGGGCCACCACCACGCAGAAGTGTGTGCGGGCCGGCGGCAAGCATAATGACCTGGAAAACGTGGGTTACACCGCCCGCCACCACACCTTCTTCGAGATGCTGGGCAACTTCAGCTTCGGCGACTATTTCAAGCGCGAAGCCATCAACTTTGCCTGGACCTTTCTGACCGACGAAAAATGGCTGAACCTGCCCAGCGAGAAGCTGTGGATCACCGTGTACGCCGAAGACGACGAAGCCTTTGATATCTGGAACCAGGAAATCGGTGTTCCGGCCGAGCGTATTGTCCGCATCGGCGACAACAAAGGCGCCCGTTACGCCTCCGACAACTTCTGGCAGATGGGCGACACCGGCCCCTGTGGCCCGTGTACCGAAATCTTCTACGACCATGGCCCGGACGTGGCCGGCGGCCCTCCCGGCAGCCCCGAGGAAGACGGCGACCGCTACATCGAGATCTGGAACGTGGTCTTCATGCAGTACAACCGCACCGCCGATGGCGAGATGCTGAACCTGCCCAAGCCGTCCGTGGACACCGGCATGGGCCTGGAGCGCATCACTGCGGTGCTGCAAGGTGTGCACAGTAACTACGAGATCGATCTGTTCCAGGACCTGCTGAAGGCAGCGTCAGAGCTGCTGGGCGGCGTGCCCACCACCGAAGCCTCCCTGCGCGTGGTTGCCGACCACATCCGTGCCTGTGCCTTCCTGATCTCCGACGGCGTGATGCCGTCCAACGAAGGTCGCGGCTTCGTGCTGCGCCGCATCATTCGCCGGGCTGCCCGCCACGGCAACAAGCTGGGCGCCACCCAGCCGTTCTTCTACAAGCTCACCGGCGCCCTGGTGGAGCTGATGGGCGAGGCCTTCCCGCAGCTGGTCAGCAGTCGCAAGCAGATTGAAAAAGTGCTGCTGCAGGAAGAAGAGCAGTTCGCCAAGACCCTGGACAAGGGCCTGCGCCTGCTGGAGCAGGACATCGCCGAGCTCAAGGGCAAGGAGATCCCGGGTGAAACCGTATTTACCCTGTACGACACCTACGGTTTTCCGGTGGACCTGACCAACGACATCGCCCGCGAGCGTGGCCTGACTCTGGATTACGTTGGCTATGAAAAAGCCATGGAAGCCCAGCGTGAGCGCGCCCGGGCGGCCAGCAAGTTCGGTATTGATTACAACGCCGCCGGCATCACCATTGAAGGCGAGACCGAGTTCACCGGTTACGATCACATCGACGGCCACGAGCGCATCCGCACCGTGCTGGTGGGCGGCGAAGAACGCAACGCCGAAGCCGGCGATGAGTGCGTGGTAGTGCTGGAGCGCACTCCGTTTTACGCCGAATCCGGTGGCCAGGTGGGCGACACTGGCCTGCTGACCTGGAGCGGTGGTCGCTTCCAGGTAACCGACACCCAGAAAGAAGGCGACAACCACCTGCACGTGGGCACGCTGATTGAGGGCGAGCTTTTCCCGGGCCTGGAAGTGGATGCCCGGATTGATCATGCCCGGCGTGAACGCATCAAGCGCAACCACTCTGCCACCCACCTTCTGCACGCGGCTTTGCGCAAGGTGCTGGGTGAGCACGTGAGTCAGAAAGGCTCTCTGGTCGACCCGGACAAGCTGCGCTTCGACTTCTCCCACTTCGAGGCGGTAACGCCGGAAGAACTGCAGGAGATCGAGCGCCAGGTCAACGAGCAGATTCTGCGGAACACCCCGGTTGATATCGACATCACCGACATGGAAACCGCTCAGACCAAAGGCGCCATGGCCCTGTTTGGCGAGAAATACGGCGATGTGGTTCGGGTGCTGAGCATGGGTGAAGATCGCTACTCCGTTGAACTGTGTGGTGGTACCCACGTCAGCCGCACCGGCGATATCGGCCTGTTCCGCATTACCTCGGAAAGCGGCATCTCCTCCGGCGTTCGCCGGATTGAAGCGGTTACCGGCTTTGGCGCTCTGGAATGGCTGGACGACACCGAAAAAACCTTGCGTGAAACCGCAAAACTGGTAAAAGGCACTCGGGATTCAGTAGTCAGCAAGGTTCAGCAGACGCTGGAGCGTAACCGTCAGCTGGAAAAAGAAGTGGATGCCCTGAAAGCGAAGCTTGCCAGTTCGGCCGGGAACGATCTCGCCAGTTCCGCCGTGGAGGTGGCCGGCCTGAAAGTGGTAGCCGCTGAGATGGAAGGGGCTGATCGTAAAGCCATGATGGAAACCGCTGACCAGTTGAAGAACAAGCTGGGTGAGGGCGTAGTTGTCCTGGCCACCGTGGATAACGGCAAAGTTGTTCTGGTGGCCGGTGTGACCAAATCCGCCACGAATCGCATCAAGGCAGGCGACCTGATGAAGCACCTGGCCGCTGAAGTGGATGGCAAAGGCGGCGGTCGGCCGGACATGGCCCAGGGTGGCGGTAACGATCCGTCCAAACTGGCCGATGCCCTGGCTGGCGTACCAGCCTGGGTAGAGAACAACATCGGATAAACATTTATTGTCGGAGGCCGGGAAAGCATGGCTCTGCTGGTTCAGAAGTTTGGAGGTACGTCCGTCGGCACAACCGAGCGGATTGAGGCGGTGGCCGAACGGGTGGCCCGGTTCCGCCGGGAAGGACACGATGTGGTCGTGGTGGTCTCGGCCATGAGTGGTGAAACCAATCGCCTGATTGGTCTGGCCAACGAAATTATGGAAGAACCGGTGCCCCGGGAAATGGATGTCCTGGTCTCCACAGGCGAGCAGGTTACCATTGCGCTCTTGTCGATGGCGCTGAAGAAGCGCGGCTGCGATGCCCGCTCCTATACAGGCAGTCAGGTACGCATCCTGACCGACAGCAGCCACACCAAGGCGCGCATCAAGGACATCGATGAACACCGCATGCGTGAAGACCTCGATCAGGGGCGCGTTGTGGTTGTGGCCGGGTTCCAGGGTATCGATGAAGCCGGCAACATCACCACGCTGGGCCGTGGCGGCTCCGATACCACGGCTGTCGCCCTGGCGGCGGCGCTAAAAGCGCACGAGTGTCAGATCTATACGGATGTGGACGGTGTCTATACCACCGATCCGCGTGTGGTGGACAGTGCCCGTCGTCTGGATCGGATCACCTTTGAGGAAATGCTCGAGATGGCCAGCCTGGGGTCGAAAGTACTCCAGATCCGGGCCGTTGAGTTTGCAGGTAAATACAACGTTCCATTGAGGGTGCTTTCCAGCTTCCAGGAAGGCGAGGGCACCCTGATTACTTTTGAGGATGAAAACGCCATGGAACAACCCGTTGTCTCCGGCATTGCGTTCAACCGCGATGAAGCCAAACTGACCATTTCCGGCGTGCCGGACACCCCGGGCAGCGCGCTTCGTATTCTCAAGCCGGTCAGTGACGCGAATATTGAAGTAGACATGATCGTTCAGAACGTGGGCGAAGATAATAAAACCGCGTTCACCTTCACCGTGCACCGCAATGACTTTAAGCGTGCCCAGGAAGTGTTACGTGGCACCAGCGCCGAGATCGGTGCCGGGGAAGTGGGTGGCGATACCAAGATTGCCAAGGTCAGTATTGTTGGCGTTGGCATGCGTTCGCACGCAGGCGTAGCCACTCGCATGTTTGAGGCCCTCTCCAACGAAGGCATCAACATCCAGATGATCTCCACATCCGAGATCAAAATCTCGGTGGTGATTGATGAGAAATATCTGGAGCTTGCCGTGCGTGCCTTGCACAGCGCGTTTGAGCTGGAGAATGCCAAAGCAGAGGATCAGTCCTGAATCAGTATGCCCCTAAATGGTGCATATTTGAGGTAATTGATTATTGCTATGGAAAAATCTGGCTAAATAAGTATTATTGCGGCTTTAGTGTGATCGACAATCACATTATAAAAGTACAAGTAAATACAAACGCTGTCGGAACAGGTAGCTTTGGATTAGGGAGAAAGGGATATGTTGATTTTGACTCGCCGCGTTGGCGAAACCCTGATGATCGGTGATGAAATTACCGTGACCGTACTGGGTGTAAAAGGCAATCAGGTTCGCATCGGTGTTAACGCGCCAAAAGATGTGGCTGTTCACCGGGAAGAGATCTACCAGCGGATCCAGTCCGAAAAAGGTAGTGAAGAGCCGGAACCGGGCAACTACTGATCAATAAAAAATCCGCTCAAGGGAAACTTGGGCGGATTTTTTGTTTTCAGGGAAAATCGATCCGAAAAAAATCGTGTCAACCCTATGAAAA
This sequence comes from Marinobacter nauticus, assembly GCA_044811145.1. GTDB lineage: Bacteria > Pseudomonadota > Gammaproteobacteria > Pseudomonadales > Oleiphilaceae > Marinobacter > Marinobacter nauticus_A. Next base: position 2,948,931 of record CP085245.1, on the reverse strand, counting down.
CAGAAATATTGTGGTAGTATACGCCCCGTTCTCAAGGAGAGGTGGGTGAGTGGCTGAAACCAGTTCCCTGCTAAGGAACCGTACGAGCAATCGTACCGAGGGTTCGAATCCCTCCCTCTCCGCCATTTTCCTTTTCAGGAAATCGAGAGCCGGTTGAAGTGGCATTCAACCACAGCGAAAAAGAATGCGCGGCTGTAGCTCAGCTGGATAGAGTACCTGGCTACGAACCAGGCGGTCGGAGGTTCGAATCCTCCCAGCCGCGCCACTATTTTGGAACACTCTTTCGTAAACCACTGGCATTGAGACTTGCTCATAAGTCAGATGGGATTTGAACCGAAAGAGGTTCGACCGAAACCCACGCAGTGGGTTGAGGAACGCCGGAGCAGAGCGACGGCGGCCCCGAAGGGGTGAGGGCCGAAGGCCCGAATAATCCTCCCTAAAGGCTAACTGCCAAATTGGAGAGGACGAAAAAGTTAAAAGCGGCTGTAGCTCAGCTGGATAGAGTACCTGGCTACGAACCAGGCGGTCGGAGGTTCGAATCCTCCCAGCCGCGCCATATTAAACAAAAACGCCCCGCCTTGTGCGGGGCGTTTTTGTTTACAGATCTCGGAGCCTGAAAGGGTTCGAACCGAAAGAGGTTCGGCCGTAGCACACGCAGTGTGCGGAGGAACGCCGAAGCAACGCGAAGGCGGCCCCGAAGGGGTGAGGGCCAAAGGCCCGAATAATCCTCCCCGGGAGCTTTCGGGCCTGGCAGTTACTTTCTGGTGCTCACCACATCAAATCATCCGGGATTTCATACCCCGCATACGGGTCATCCTCGCCCACATCGTCCTGCTGACGATCATGCAGCGAAATGACGGCGGCCTCGTCCCGCTCCATGATCTTGCGGGCGACTTTCTCCGGTACCACTTCATAGCCTTCACCAAGGGCAACCACTGCCAGGCGGCCCCGGGAAAGCTGGTCGACCATGGTGTCGTCCACCAGGATTTTCTTGATCTTCTTGCCGTCAACAAACTGATAGGACGTTTCACCACGGCTGCGGTCCAGTCGGTTGGTTTCCACCAGCTGACGGATCTGGGCCTGGATGGCCTTTTTCTCGGCCTCTTTCTTGCGCTCCAGGTTCAGCTGGCGGTCCCGCTCGGCTTTTTCTTCGCGAGCCTGGCGGGCGCGGATTTCCGCTTCACTGACCTCAACAGCGCCCTTGGGCTGCTGCTTGCGCTTTTTGCGTTTTTCGCTGCGAATGGCCTTGGCTTTCTTTTCATCGGCCAGGCCGGCTTTCAATAACTGATCCTGCAGGGATGACATCAGTAACTCCACTCAATGTGTGTCTGGAACATGGTGTAGTATACGCGCACATTCATGCCTCTATAACCAGCTTTCAAGCTACCCGGGACTATCTGTATGCCTTCCTTTAACGACTTTGGCCTTTCAAGGGCCATGACCACCAACCTCAAACAACTGGGTTTCAGTCAACCGACGGATATTCAGGCCGCCGCCTTGCCCCATTGCCTGGCCGGGCGGGACGTGATCGCCATGGCGCGCACGGGCAGCGGTAAGACTGCCGCCTTCGGCATTGGGTTGATTGAGGCGCTGCGCCCGAAATTGTTTGCTGTGCAATCGGTGGTGCTGTGCCCGACCCGTGAGTTGGCGGACCAGGTGACCAAATCCCTGCGTGAACTAGCTCGGGCGCGTGACAACATCAAGGTGCTGACGCTTTGTGGCGGCGTGGCCATTGGCCCGCAGATTGGCTCGTTGGCTCATGGCGCTCACATCGTGGTGGGTACCCCGGGGCGTATTCAGGATCACTTGCGCAAAGGCACGTTGAAACTCGACAAGGTAAGCGCGGTGGTTCTTGATGAGGCTGACCGCATGCTGGACATGGGCTTTCAGGAGGCCATGGAAGATATTCTCTCCCATGCCCCGGACAGCCGGCAGACGTTGATGTTTTCGGCCACATGGCCGGAGGCGATTCGCAAGATCAGTGCCCAGTACCAGCGGGAGCCGGCCGATGTTCGTGTGGAGGCGGTTGAGCAGAACCCGGATATTCGCGAGCTGTTTTATGAAATTCCGGCCGGCCAGGAGGCCGAGGGCGTAATGGCGGTGTTGTCACAAAGGCAGCCGGCGTCGTGCATCGTGTTTTGTGCCACCAAGCGAGACTGTGATGACATGGCTGAGACCCTACAGCAGAACGGGTTTTCCGCGCTGGCCTTGCACGGTGATCTGGAGCAGAGGGAGCGGGACAGTGTGCTGGTGCGTTTTGGCAATCAGAGCTGTTCGGTGCTGGTGGCCACCGATGTGGCCGCACGGGGCCTGGATATCAAGGCCCTCCCGCTGGTCATCAATGCCGAGCCCGCCCGGGACCCGGAAGTGCATACCCATCGCATTGGCCGCACCGGCCGGGCTGGGGAGCAGGGGCTGGCGGTGACACTGTGTACCCCCGCCAGGGGACACAAGGTCAGTCAACTGGAAAGCAGTCGTGAGCAAGCAGTGGAGTGGGGCGATACCGAAGCGCTGCTTGCTACTCCCCTGTCACCGTTGAAACCCGCCATGAGAACGCTGTGCATAGCCGGTGGCCGCAAAGACAAGGTGCGCCCGGGCGATATTCTGGGGGCGTTAACCGGGGAGGCCGGATTGCCTGGAAAGATTGTTGGCAAAATTGATCGATTCGAGTTCCAGACATTCGTTGCAATTGAGGCGGAATATGCACATCAGGCCCTGAATCGATTGAAAAGTGGACGAATAAAAGGCAGAAAAATCCCTGTTCGGTATGCCTGAGTGTTTTATTGTTAACAATCTGCGGGTAAAATGCCTTCGGTAACTGCGTATGGATGCGGTTATCCTGCTTGCCGGTGAAGTAGTAAACCGGTAGATTGAACGAGATTTTTGGTTAAATTACATCCATCACTACAGGTAGCTGTTCGCTATGAATGAGCTGATGTCACAAGCCGTGGATCTGATGATTGCCGGCATGGGCTTTGTGTTTGCGTTCCTGGTGATTCTGGTCTTCGCAACCACGTTCATGTCGAAACTCATTCTGCGGTTTGCGCCGCCAGAGCCGGTGACCCCGGCCCGCACCCAGCGTGCCAAGCCCAAGGCGCCTGCGTCGGTTGATCCCGACACCGCCGAGGCGATCAAGAAGGCGATTGCTAAATACCGCTCGCGCCACAAGAAGTGACGGTAAACCGATTAGAACCTTTTAACAGAAGGCTGACACGATGACTGACACCAAAAAACCGCTGGGGATTACGGACGTAATTCTGCGCGACGCGCACCAATCCCTGCTTGCCACCCGCATGCGACTGGACGACATGCTCCCAATCGCGGAAAAACTGGACCAGGTGGGCTTCTGGTCACTGGAATCCTGGGGCGGCGCTACCTTTGATGCCTGTATCCGTTACCTGGGCGAAGACCCCTGGGACCGCATCCGCCAACTCAAGAAGGCCATGCCCAACACCCCGCAACAGATGCTGCTGCGCGGCCAGAACCTCCTGGGCTACCGCCATTACGCGGATGATGTGGTAGAGCGGTTTGTCGATCGTGCCGCCGAAAACGGCATTGACGTGTTCCGTATTTTTGACGCGATGAACGACCCGCGCAACATGGACACCGCCATCAAGGCCGTGCGCAAAACCGGCAAGCATGCCCAGGGCACCATTGCCTACACTACCAGCCCCGTGCACACCGTTGAGAAGTGGGTGGAGCTGGCGAAAGAAGTCGAGTCCATGGGCGCCGATTCCATCGCCATCAAGGACATGGCCGGCCTACTCAAGCCGTACGTGGCCTATGACCTGGTCAGCCGTCTGAAGAAAGAGCTGAGCGTGCCCATTCACATGCAGTGTCACGCCACCACCGGCATGTCCACCGCCACCGCACTGAAAGCCGCGGAGGCGGGTATCGACAACGTGGACACCGCCATCTCCTCCATGAGCATGACCTACGGCCACTCGCCCACCGAGGCGGTGGTTGCCATCCTGGAAGGCACCGACCGGGATACTGGCCTGGACCTGCACCTGCTGGAAGAAATTGCCGCCTATTTCCGCGAAGTGCGGAAGAAGTACGCCAAATTTGAAGGCAGCCTGCGCGGCGTGGACTCCCGTATCCTGATCGCCCAGGTGCCGGGCGGCATGCTGACCAACATGGAAGGCCAGCTCAAAGAGCAGAACGCCATCGACAAGTTTGACGACGTACTGGCGGAAATCCCGAAAGTACGCGAAGACCTGGGCTTCATTCCCCTGGTGACCCCGACCTCCCAGATCGTGGGTACCCAGGCGGTGCTGAACGTACTGACCGGTGAGCGCTACAAATCCATCTCCAAGGAAACCTCCGCCATCCTGAAGGGTGAATACGGCGCAGCGCCGGCACCCTTCAACAAGGAGCTGCAGGACCGTGTTCTGGACGGCGCCGAACCGATCACCTGCCGCCCGGCGGATCTCATTGAGCCGGAAATGGACAAGCTGACCGGTGAGCTGGAAGAGCTGGCCAAGGAAAAAGGCTTCGAGCTGGCTGACCAGAAAGTGGACGACGTACTGACCTACGCCCTGTTCCCGCAGATCGGCCTGAAGTTCCTGGAAAACCGGGGCAACCCGGACGCCTTCGAGCCGGTACCGAGCGCCGATGACGCCTTGCCGGCCAAGAAAGCCGAGGGCCCGGAAACCTACACCGTGGAAGTGAACGGCCAGAAGTATGTGGTGGCCGTGAGCGAAGGCGGCGAGATCACCCAGATTGAAGGCCAGGGCGGTGCGCCTGCCGCTCCGGCGGCCGGCGGTGCTGTTCCGGCCGCAGGCGAAGGCGAGCCGGTCAAGGCACCGCTGGGCGGTAACATCTGGAAAGTGGAAGTGTCGCCGGGCGACCAGGTTGAAGAAGGCGATGTGCTGATCATCCTGGAAGCCATGAAAATGGAAACCGAAGTGCGGGCCCCGAAAGCCGGCACGGTGGGCGAAATCTTCATCAAGGTCGGTGACGCCGTCGCTGTTGATGATGAAATGCTGACAATCGCATAAGGGCCAGCATTCCATGGATAAATTAATGACGTTGTGGACAGGCAGTGGCCTGTTCAACATAGAGATCGGGCAGGTGGTGATGATCGCCATTGGCCTGTTGCTCCTGTACTTGGCGATTGCCAAGAAATTCGAGCCGCTGCTGCTGGTGCCGATTGGCTTCGGCGGCATCCTGGCGAACATCCCCGAGGCCGGGCTGGCATTAACCGCAGCCGAGAACGCCATCCACTTCGCCCTGAAAGACGGCGGCTCGCAGATTCTGGCGGCGCTGGCAGCGCCCCTGGACGTGACGTACCAGGCGGGGCAGGCGATCACGCCGGAACTGAAAGAAGCGTTCAAAGTGGCCGTGAAAGAAGCCAGCCACTCCGAAATGGCCATGGCCAATGCCATTGCCCAGGATTACGGCTACGGCAACGGCATGCTGTACAACTTCTACTCGGTGGTGATCGGCAGTACCGTGGGCCCGCTGCTCATCTTCATGGGTGTGGGTGCGATGACCGACTTCGGTCCGCTGCTTGCCAACCCGAAAACCCTGCTGTTGGGTGCTGCCGCGCAGTTTGGTATCTTCGGCACCGTGATCGGTGCCGCCCTGCTGGACTGGCTGGGTATCCTGGACTTCACCATCCTGGAAGCGGCCGCCATCGGTATCATCGGTGGCGCGGACGGTCCCACGTCCATCTACGTATCCAGTGTATTGGCACCGCACCTGATTGGTGCGATTGCGGTGTCGGCCTATGCCTACATGGCGATGGTACCGATGATCCAGCCGCCGATCATGAAGGCGCTGACTTCCGAGAAAGAGCGCGCCATCAAGATGAATCAGCTGCGCCCGGTCAGCCGCAAGGAGAAGATTTTCTTCCCGCTGGTGGTGCTGATTGCCGTGGTGCTGTTCCTGCCGGATGCGGCGCCGCTGCTGGGGATGTTCTGCTTCGGTAACCTGATGCGCGAGTGTGGTGTGGTGGAGCGTCTGAACGACACCGCCCAGAATGCGCTGATCAACATCGTGACCATCTTCCTGGGCCTGTCCGTGGGCTCCAAGCTGATGGCCGATAAGTTCCTGGACGGTCAGACCCTGGGCATCCTCGCGCTGGGCATCGTCGCCTTTGGTGTCGGCACCGCCTGCGGTGTGTTGATGGCCAAGCTGATGAACAAGCTGACGAAGGAACAGATCAACCCGCTGATTGGCTCGGCCGGTGTCTCCGCCGTGCCCATGGCCGCGCGGGTGTCCAACAAGGTGGGCCTGGAAGCCAACCCGCATAACTTCCTGCTGATGCACGCCATGGGGCCGAACGTGGCCGGTGTTATCGGCTCTGCGGTGGCCGCCGGTGTGATGATCAAGCTGCTCGGCTGATTACCTCCCACCATGGCACTGAGAAAACCCCGCCTCGGCGGGGTTTTTTCGTTTCAGGCATTGCTACACTGAGTGGAACGAGGGAAGAGGCAACCCGAGGGAGGTCTCTGATGGCTGAAAACACGAACCAATCGTTGCAGGAACTCAAGCAGGCGCTGGTGCCACTTCAAAACCGGCCGGAAGATTACGACCCTGTTCTGCAACTGAGCCGGAACAAATCCCTGATTCTTCTGGGGGAAGCGTCCCACGGCACCCACGAGTTTTACGAAGCCCGGGCGGAGATCACCAAGCGGCTGATCCTTGAACAGGACCTGCAGGCGGTGGCTGTGGAAGCCGACTGGCCGGCCGCCTACCGGGTGAACCGTTATGTTCAGGGCCTGGGTGAAGACACGTCGGCCGAGCAGGCGCTGGAGGATTTCCAGCGTTTTCCGTTGTGGATGTGGCGCAACACCGAAGTGCTGGAATTTATCGAGTGGCTCCGCGCCCATAATGATTCCTTGCCGCCGGAGCGCCGGGTGGGCTTCTACGGGTTGGATATGTACAGCCTGTATGAATCCATCGACGCGGTGTTGGCCTACCTGGATTCGGTGGATGCCGAGGCGGCTAAAGAAGCCCGCCGGCATTACGGCTGCCTGGGGCATATGACCGATGAGCAGCAATACGGACTGGGTGTGGTGACTGGCCGGCGGCCCTCCTGTGAGGACGAAGTGGTGGCCCAGTTGGTCGAACTCCAGCGTAAGGCGCCGGAGTATGTGCGTCGTGATGGCATGGCGGCCCGGGACGAGCAATTCCAGGCCGAACAGAACGCGCGCCTGGTTCGCAACGCCGAACATTATTACCGGGCCATGTTTGGTGAACGGGACAACACCTGGAACCTGCGCGACGAGCACATGACGGAAACCCTGGCGGCGTTGAGGGAACACCTGTCGGCCCGTGCCGGGAAGCCGGCCAAACTCGCCGTCTGGGAGCATAACTCTCACCTGGGGGATGCCCGAGCCACCCAGATGGGGCAACGAGGCGACCACAACGTGGGTCAGCTCACGGGGGAACGGTTTGGCAGTGAAGCATTGCTGGTTGGCTTCACCACGTACGGTGGGGCAGTCTCGGCGGCTTCATCCTGGGGCGGCAAGGTGCAGCACAAGGCGGTCCGGGAGGCGTTGCCCGAAAGCTACGAATACCTGTTCCATCAAATCGGCGAACCGGCGTTCTTCCTGAAGCTGGGGGAAGACGCGCCCTGGATACTACGTTCACCCCGGCTTGAGCGGGCCATCGGCGTTCTCTACCTGCCCCATTCGGAACGCGCCAGCCATTACTTCATGAGTGAGCTGCCCAGGCAGTTTGATGCCGTGTTCCACTTTGACCGGACCCACGCACTGAAACCGTTGGATCACGTCTCCAAATGGCTGGATGAAACACCGGAGACTTATCCGTTTGGTGTGTAGGAGGCAGTGTGTAGACGGTCAACAACGCCGCCGGGCCGGTTCCATCAGTGGAAATCCCGGGAGCTCACGGGTAACGAGTTGATCAGATGGCTCAGGTTGGTGAGCTTGCCGGCCATTACATGCACAATATCGCCCTCTCGTTCCAGCACACCCTTCACGTGCAACAGCCGGGCGGTGAGCAGTGGTTTGCGCTGCCGCCGGGCGGTTTCCAGCCAGACCACCACGTTCACATTGCCGGTTTCGTCTTCCAGGGTGACAAAGGTGACACCGGCGGCCGAGCCGGGTCGCTGGCGACCGGTGACCAGACCGGCCACCTGGACCGGCAGGCCGGGTTTCAAGCCCTTGAGTTGTTCGGCCTGGGTACAGTGTTTCAGGTGGCCCTGTTCGCGCAGCAGGGCCAGCGGGTGGCGCTGCAGGGTGAGCCCCTGGCTGTTGTAATCCGCCAGGATGTTCTGGCCCTCGGTGGGCTCGGGCAGGTAATCGCAGGGTTCCGCCTCGTAGTCGTCTCCAGTTTCCCGAATGCCGGTATTTTGGGCGAAAAGCTCGACGGGCTCTTCGTGTTCCAGCAGTTGCCAGTAGGCCTGGTGGCGGTTGCGGGTGAAGCCGGGCATGGCATTCGCCCCGGCCAGCTTCTCCATGTCGCGCTGGTCCAGCCCGGCTAGCTGGCGCACTTCGGCGGCGGAACGGTAGCCCCCGGGCGGGCGGTGCTGGTGGATGCGTTCGGCGCCCTGGGCGGATAGCCCCTGAATCAGCCGTAGTCCCAAACGAAGATGCCGGTCCGGACCTTCCAGGGTGTGGTCCCGCTCGCTGTGGTTTACATCCGGCGGCAGTACGGTCACCTGGTGGCGTTTGGCGTCCTGCACCAGTTGGGAAGGGGAATAGAACCCCATGGGCTGGCTGTTGAGCAGGGCGCAGTAAAAGGCCGCCGGGTGATGGCGCTTGAGCCAGGCGGACACGTACACCAGCAGGGCAAAGCTGGCGGCGTGGGACTCCGGGAAACCGTAACCACCAAACCCGCAGATCTGTTTGTACAGGCGTTCGGCAAAGTCTTCACTGTGGCCCCGTTCGCGCATGCCCTTGATCAGCTTGTCCCGGAAGGGGGTGAGGTCGCCGTGGGATTTCCAGGCGGCCATGGCCCGGCGCAGCTGATCGGCTTCCCCGGCAGAGAAGCCTGCCGCCACCATGGCCAGTTTGATCACCTGTTCCTGGAAGATGGGAACCCCCAGGGTGCGTTCCAGCACCTGGCGCACGGCGTCGTTGGGGTAATCCACCGGCTCCAGGCCGTGCTTTCGACGCAGGTACGGATGCACCATGTCGCCCTGAATGGGGCCGGGGCGCACAATGGCCACTTCGATCACCAGGTCGTACCAGGTTTCCGGCTTCAGCCGGGGCAGCATGTTGATCTGGGCGCGGGATTCCACCTGGAACACGCCAATGCTGTCGCCCCGTTGCAGCATGGCGTAGGTGGCCGGGTCTTCCTGGGGAATATCCTGAATCCGGAAGGGCTCGCCTTTTTGCTCACTGACCAGCGCCAGAGCCTTGCGAATGGCGGTCAGCATGCCCAGGGCCAGCACATCCACTTTCATCAGGCCCAGGCTTTCCAGGTCGTCCTTGTCCCACTGGATCACGGTGCGGCCTTCCATGGCGGCGTTTTCCACCGGCACCAGTTCCGCCAACGGCCCGGCGCTGATCACAAAGCCGCCCACGTGCTGGGATAAATGGCGGGGGAAGCCCAGCAGGGTGTTCACCAGGGTGAAGAACTGATCCGCCACTTTCGGGTTGCGGGTGAGGCCCTTGTCCAGAATCTGCTGGCGCCAGTTGGTGGCACGGTCGCGCCAATCGATGCCGTCCAGCAGCTGTTCCACCAGGGCGGCATCAAACCCCAGGGCCTTGCCCACATCGCGGATGGCGCTGCGGGGGCGGTAGCGGATCACCGTGGCGGCCAGGGCGGCGCGCTCCCGGCCATAGCGCTGGTAGATGTACTGAATGACTTCCTCACGGCGCTGGTGTTCGAAATCCACGTCGATGTCCGGCGGCTCGTCCCGGTCCTTGGAGATGAAGCGCTCGAACAGCAGCTCCACGTTCGCCGGGTTTACCTCGGTAATGCCCAGGCAATAGCACACCGCCGAGTTGGCCGCCGAGCCCCGGCCCTGGCACAGGATGCCCCGGCTGCGGGCGAAGGCCACGATGTCGTGGATGGTGAGAAAGTAATGCTCGTAACGCATCTCCGAGATCAGCCCCAGCTCTTTGCGGATCAGCGCCTGCACCTTCATCGGTGTGCCGTTGGGGTAGCGGCGCCGTTCGCCTTTGCGGGTCAGGTGTTGCAGGAAGGCGGCCGGGGTTTCGTGCTCCGGTACCAGGTCGGGCGGGTATTCGTAGCGCAGGCTGCCGGGTTCGAAGGTGCAGCCCTCGGCGATGTTTAGGGTTTCCCGCAGCCAGGGCTCGGGGAACAGACGTTGCAGGACCGGTACCGGTCGCAGGTAGCGTTCGCCGTTCTGGAACAGGCAGTGGCCGGCGGTTTCCAGGGTGCGGTGGTGGCGCAGGGCAGTGAGCACATCCTGCAGGGGCTGGCGCTCCCGGCTGTGCATGTGCACCTCGCCGGTGGCCACCACCGGGCACCGCAGCTCGTCGGCCAGCCAGCGCACTCGTGCCAGTTGCTGGTCTTCGCCGGCTTCCAGGGTGCGCGTGGCGGCGATTCTCAGGCGATGTTCAAACAGTCGCTGCAGCCACTGCCCGCAGGCCAGGGCCTGATCGGCATCGGCGTTGATGGGCGAGGGCGGTTGCCACAGGCACAGACAGTCGCCCAGCTCAAAGGTTTCCAGGTCCTGCACGAACAGGCGGTACTGGCCCTTGTCGGCCCGCCGCCGGCCGGTGGTGATCAACTGACAGAGCTGGCCGTAGCCCTTGCGGGTGCGGGCCAGTAAGACAAATTCCGGGGTGGCGGTGCCGGGTGGGGCGTCTTCCAGGGTAAACGCGCTTCCGGTAATCAGTTTTACCGGGCTGTCTTTCAGCGCCGCCCAGGCGCGGGGAATGCCGGCCACCGAGCAGGCGTCGGTGATGGCCAGGGCCCGGTAGCCCAGCTCGGCGGCCCGCTCGGCCAGCTCCTGCGGGTGAGAGGCTCCGGTCAGGAAGGTGAAATTGCTGAAACAGCACAGCTCCGCGTAGCCCATGGCGTTCACCCGAACCAGCCGTGTACGAACCAGGCGTTCTGAGTGTCGCGGAACACCCAGGCCAGTTGTCCGCCCGGTAGCTGGGCTATGTAGTAATCCCGGTGTACCCGCTGGCCGTCCCACCAGCCGCCGCTGATGCGCTCGGGGCCGGAGAACCAGGCCACCGGTGTTTCGGTAAGCGGGCAGGGGCCGGGCAGCAGCCATAACGGGCGGCGTGGCAGGGATTGCGGGTTAACCGGCCCCGAGCCTTTGGACCGTTTTACTTCCCCGGCAGACCAGGAAAATTCCGGGCGATGATCGGCCTGAGGGGAAAGCTGTTTCAATGCCTGGTCTCCCAGCCGGGCCTGCAGACGGCTGATCAGCGTGTGCCAGGCGTCGTTCAGGTCCTGTGTTTCCCCCAGCAAATCCTGGCCGCCGGGCGCTTCCCGGCTGATAAACCGGCGCACCACCAGTACCAGGCTGACCACCGGCGCGCTCAGCGGTTGCTGGTCCAGCTTCAGGCGGATGAGCTTCAGGAAAGTCTCCGCCCGATGCTCCGGCCCCGTGGTGCGAAGTCGCAGTCGGGTGGGCTCTTGGTGACGGTGTTGCAGAACCAACAGGAGTGTGTCGGTGTCTTGCTGGCGCCAGCACAGGTCATCCTCCAGTTCCGCGAGAATGCGTTGCAGGGCGAACAGCAGCCCCTGGGTGTGTTCCACCTCCTGGATGAAATCCGCGCGCTGGCGAAACCGGTGGGGCGGCTGCCAGGGCGCACGCGGGTCTGCCCGGGTACCCTGGATTTTCTGAACGGTGGCCAGCAATTCCGGCGACAGCCGCCGGGCCAGTTCCTTCTGGGGCAGGGCGAAGACATCGCCCAGGGTTTCCAGGCCCAGGCGGTTCAGGCGGGTGCAGGCGGTTTTATCAAATTCCGCCGCGGCCAAAGGTAGCTGTGACAGGGCCCTTTGGATGTGGCCTTTGTCGGCACTGCATTCGCCCTTGCCGGCCCGGGCCAGCAACCGTGCCGCCAACGGGGTATGACCCAGCGCGGCCCAGGCGGTGAGCTGGTGTTCGGCCAGGGCCTGCTCCACGGTTTGCCAGATGGCCGCCAGGCCGCCGTACAGCCGTTGCAGGCTGCTTACCTCGGCCCAAAGGCCGTCCGGTTGCGCGAGGGTGATGTGGGCCACATAGCGGTAAAGCCAGCGGGCCTGTTCTTCCAGAAGCTGCGCCTGTTGTTGCTGGTCTGCCTGCAGAATGTTCAGCTCCGGCGCCAGGCCCAGTGCGGTTTTTAGGCGCATGCCCGGGCGAATGCCGGCATCCTGCGCCAGTGGGCAGGCCTGCAGGATGTTCTGCCCGGTGCCTTCAACAATCACCAGGGCGTTCTCAACCGGCTGGCTGCGGCGCACGTGGTCCAGCAGCAGGTGGGGGAAATGCAGGTAAAGCCAGAGCATGGTGGCCTACCGCGCTACGCTGGGCCAGGGGCCCTGGACTACCCGGGGTGCTTCCTGAACGCGAATATCGGCCCGGTGCGCCATGGCCAGGGTACAACGTTGGCCCGGCCAACTGCCACGGCGCTTGAGCACATTCACTTTTAACCCCTGGTTTTCTCCGGGCACCAGCTCCAGGCGCAGGGCGGCCGGTGAGCTTTGTTCGGCATGAGTGCGTTCACGAAACAGCACACAGACATTCTGGCCCGCTTCCGAAGCCAGTTGCAGCCGGCGAACATCCCGGCTGGCCAGCTTGCCCGGCCAGGCCAGCACCAGCCCGGTGACCGGCGAGCGCAAGCAGTTTTCCAGCGTCCACAAAAAATCGCTGGCGTCTTCGGTGTGAATCACCACCAGGTTGTCCAGCCCCACGCCTTCACGGGCCAGGGCGGGGGCGTAGGGTGTGTGGGGTGGGTTTAGCCAGAACACGGTTTGGCCGGCGCTGGTCATGCGTTTCATCAATGGCATCACCAGCTGCAATTCACCGATGCCACTGGCATCCAGCAGGCATTCACTGAGCGCACCACGGGGCCAGCCCAGGCCGCCGAGCTGGTTGTCGAGTGCCTGGTAACCCGTGGTTTCTGCGGGTTGAGTGGTGCTGTGGTGGCGGTGGCCCTGCCACACCCGGGCGTCGTGCAGCAGGGTGCTCAGTAACTCGCTCATGGCAATCTCCGAATACTGTTTAAATATACAGTATTTCGAAAATGACCGGATTGCAAGGACGGGTTGATAAAGCTGTTGTTCGAGGCCATTTTGGTAAAAAGACCAGAAAACAGGAGGTGCAACATGAGCGAACTCAGCCAACAGGCCTGCGAACCCTGCAGCGCCAATGCGCCCACTGCCACCGACGAGGAAAAACAGCAGCTACAGCAATCAGTTCCGGATTGGGAAATTGTCACCCTGGATGGTGAGGAGCAGTTACGCCGGGTGTTCAAGTTCAAGAATTTTGCCCAGGCCCAGGCGTTTACCAACACAGTGGCCGATATGGCCGAAGCCGAAGGCCACCACCCCGCCATTTTGCTGGAATGGGGCAAGACCACCGTGCGCTGGTGGACCCACAAGATTGGTGGTTTGCACAAGAACGACTTTGTGATGGCCGCCCGTACGGACATCGCCTACGACGAGATGGCTTGAGAGTCGAGTTGCTGGCGGGTACCGGGCTCAGGCCGGTATTGCTTCATCCGGTTTACCTTGAGGGGCGGATATACAGATCCGGTTGCGCCCCTGGTTCTTGGCTTGGTAGAGCTTTTCGTCGGCGCTGTCGATGGCCTGTTTCAGAGTGGGGCAAGCGGGGCCGCGGGCGGTAATACCCGCGCTGATGGTGCAACGAACCACGTTACTTCTGTCTCTGACCGCCAGTTGCTCAACGCGTTGGCGGAAACGCTCAACCACCTTGAATGCCTCCTGCTCACTGGTTTCCGGCAATAACATAATAAACTCTTCGCCTCCCCAGCGGGCCAGGACATCACTTTGGCGTGAACAGCGGTCCAACTCGGTAGCAATGGACTTTAGCACCTTGTCGCCAGCGGCGTGGCCATACTCGTCATTAACGTTTTTGAAGTGGTCGATATCCACCATGACCACGCAGATGTTTCTGTTCTGGCGGGACACCAGATTCCACAGCGAGTTGGCGACAGGCACAAATCCCCGGCGATTGTTCAGCCCGGTCAGTGAGTCAAGTCGTGCTGTTCGTTCGGCTGCTAACCGGGCTTCCTCGTTCTTGCGCACCAGGTCGGCCAGGGCCAGCGTGAGCAGGAGAGCATCCGCCACCATGCCGATGTCCACCGAATAGAAGCCGAGCCTGGTGTAAGGCACAAGGCCCGCCACCGTCAGCGCACTAATCGATGCCCCTATCGCCGAAAGCAACGTGCCGAACATGAAATAGCGCGCGGACTGGTTGCCTCTCATCCAGCTTGATATGCCCATATAGAGCATCAGCCCGCTGAATATCGGCACCACCACAAACGCCAGCTTCAGAGCGTGTCCCTGGTTGCCCAGGGCGAAGAAAACACTGAGTAGCGCAAAACACCCCAGAATGAGCACTTGAATGCCACGGTGCAGCACCGGCCTCTGGCGTCGCGTACGCAGGAAATTCATGGCAAACACCAGCCCGGAGCTGGTGAAGCACAGCATCAGTAACGGCGGTGCCCACTGTTGCCAGACAATGGCTTCGGGCCAGAGCAAAGCCATGCCGATGCCGTTGTAGGAAGCCGTCATCGCCACAAAACTGCCCGTGTAAAGCGAATAACTCAGGTAGCGTGGTTTGCGGACGACCAGGAACAGCATTAGGGTCAGGGCGGATAGCGCAAACATCACCCCGTAGACAAAGCTGTATAATGCTGTCTCGAACTGCTCGAGGCCCTGGCTGATGGCCATGGAGGACATATACAGGGGAACAACCATGGGGTCGGCCGTTTCCACGCGAACCAGCAACTGCGTTTCGCCGGGTTCAAACGAAAAATCGGCACTGGCAATGCGCTTGGGGATGGAACGCTGGTTCAGGGGAAGGGCATCGCCACTGACAAACCGTTGGGGTGGGTGCCCGGAGGGCACAAAAAAGAAATCGACCCGCTCCAGCCAGCCGGTACGCACCGACACTCGCCGTAACACGCTTTCGTTGGCGGGGTTGAGCACCGTCGCCACGAGCCAGATCGCCCCGGAATTGATGCCACGGGCCAGCACACTGGTTTTGGTGTATTGCAGAGCCGCCGGGTTTTCACGAATCAGGGACTGGATTTCATCAACCGAAAGCGCGGTTCCCCGTTCCGCCACAAAGGCAACCTGATCCGTTATTGCGTTCTGATGCACCGTGCGAACATCCAGAACCGGTACAGAGGTGCCGCCGCCACCGGTTTCGGCCAGAGCCTGGCCTGCAAAGTTCGCAATAATCAAAAAGAGGCTGAGCAGCCAGTGACGGTGCATGGAACAGTTCCCTACGTTGACCCGCTAAGGTTATAGACAAACGTTCCCTCTGTCATTTTGTACGCCGTGCGTTCCCAGGAACTAAAACGCCTCATCAACCGGGCTGCGTACACCAAAGCCGCCTTTGCGGACCACGTGTGTGTAGATTTCGGTGGTGCGCACGTCCGAATGGCCGAGTAGTTTTTGGATGGTGCGCAGGTCATACCCCGCCTCCAGCAGTCTGGTAGCAAAACTGTGCCGAAAAGTATGGCTGCCTGCCGGCTTGCGAATGCCGGCTGCCCGGATGGCGATTCGGAAATGCTTCTGGACCGTACGATCCAGCATGTGGTGCCGCCTTTTTACGCCTGAGCGGGGATCAACAGACAAGTCTGGAGCAGGGAATACATACTGCCAGTCCGGCTCCTGGCTGGCGCTGGGGTATTTCCGGGCAAGTCCCGCCGGCATATACACCGAACCAAAACCTCGAGCCAGGTCCGCCTTGTGCAGGTGAAGCGCAGTATCGATTTGCTGCTGCAGTGGTTTCACCAGCCGATCTGGCAATAACGTGATTCGGTCCTTACCGCCCTTGCCGTCCCGCACAACGAGCTGCTGCATACCGAAATCCACGTCTTTCACTCGTAAACGAAGGGCCTCATTGATTCGCAGGCCTGCGCCGTAAATCAGCATGGCGATCAGTTTGTACTCGCCTTCCAGGTTGCCAATGGCGCTGGCAGCTTCTTCTGGGCTGAATACTACTGGCAGCTTTTTAGGCTTCTTTGCCATTTCATATTGAAGGTCTTCGAGCGGAGTATCCAGAAACTCACGATACAAAAATATCAGTGCGTTCAAGGCAACCCGCTGAGTGCCAACGCTGACGTTGGCCTGAAGTACCAAGTGAGATAGAAATGCCTCTACTTCGACGGTGCCCATGGTTTCCGGGTGCCGGCGACCGTGGAAGCGAATGAAGCGTTTGATCCAGAACACGTAGGTTTGTTCCGTTTTGTAGGCCAGACCTCGCAGGCGAATGAAATTGCGCAGGCGGTCCAGAAAGCGGGTTGATTGCGAGGGAATAGGGGTGCGGATGTCCATATCCGGGCTCTCCATTGCGTGTATAAATATACAGTATAAGTTTCAGAAGATTTGTCAAACCCGGAGTTTTAAGCGGAGTTATACGAACCAGGGCGCAAAAGCGCTGGGAAACATTGGTAACCTTCTGATAAGGTTGGAAACAGAAAAGGAATCGGGTGGAATTATACGCCCAGAAACGTGAGCAGGGGTGGCTCAAAACAGGGCGCATAACTCCTGCGGTAGCCGTGGTGGATTGGGGTTATGTGGCTGTTTCCCGTCAGCTTTTCTCTTCTTCCTTCCTCGGAAAATTCTGGAGTTATACGAACGCGGGATATACGAATGGGTTCGTATAATTAGCTGTTATGTGTTTCAGGAGGGCAAGTGGGAAACCTGAATTTGGACGATACCCTTGGCTTTTTCAGGGAAATCGTTGACCCTAATTTCACCGATTTCTACTGGGATTTTCAGTCTGACGAGGTGTGCGACAGAGGGAAGCTAACCAGGGTATTTCGCAAGATGGTGAATCTCTCCCTGACATTAAATCACCAGGCAGATAAGGTCGCCCACAAACTGAATTATCCAAGCGCAGGCGTTTTAATCGGCGAGATTTCGCGTCACTATCCGACCGAGGGAGCAGCCCTAAATGCTGTCAGACTTTTTTCGAATGACGTAAAGCATCGGGCAAAGCTGGATTCAAGTTTCACTACTAGGAAGCGCACTGAGCTCGATCAACCCACAGAGGGTGAGGATCTTCCTGAGTGGTATTACACAACTGAGAATGGCCATCAAGTGGCGGTATGCGATAGCTCTGTTGATGCTTACCTTTTCTGGGGTAAATGGTTCGCCGGAGAGCGAGGCCAGCTAAAGGAATGCACATAACCATGCCAGTCACGGCGACGCCTACTACATTGCGGCTTCGCCTCCATTCCGTAGCCGCGCATGCTGGCTGGCGTTATGTTTCTGAAAGGAGGTAGTCTTTGGCCTCGACTTGGCTAGACATCGTTGATACCGCAGTAAAGATTGGGCTAGGCGCTGCGATCAGCGGCATCGCAACGTACGCTGTCACGCGGTACAAGCATGTTTCAGATAAAAGTCTTGAGGCGACTCAAAGAAAGCGGGATGCCTTAAGCCAAGTTGCTGAAGAAGTTGAGGAGTTCTCCCATATTTCTCTCAATTATTGGGCGCGGATTCTCGATTGGACTCGGAAACGTGCGAATGGGAAGTCACCGAATGAAACACAAGAGCAAGAGCTTCGCCTCGTTCGCACAGAGCTGTTCAATTCTTATAAGGTGCTAGCCAGCGCTGAATCAAAGCTTTTGCTCATGGGTGAGCAGGAGGCTCAGGATTTAGTCCGGAAATATGGTGAAGAATTGACCAAGTTTTATTCGAAAGCATTCGTTGGTGATCACGGGATGTCGATAGATGAAATTCAAGGGTGGCGCGAGGTAATCCTTTCAGGTCGTATCAAAGTGTTTAATGAGTTGAGCCGCGTATTCAAGAGTTTGGAAACATAACCAAGCCAGTCACGGCGACGCCTTTTTCGTTGCGGCTTCGCCTCCACTACAAAGGCGCGCGTGCTGAGCGGCGTTATACCTAAGGAGAACCGTTGACGAAAGATCAGATTGAGATCAGGTTAAAGAAGGTAAAATGGATCATTGCGGTTAGTATCCTCCTGATTATCTCCGCCATCTTGATACCATTTTTCTCTTATTTCGGTGTATTTAAGCCCATCGAAGAATCTGGCGCTGTCTTTTTTCAAAAAAGCGGCTCGCTTGTAGTTATCATTTGTTTAGTTCTGGATGCTTTTTTAGTCTGGGGGCATAGTATTCTTTCCCCAAGCTTTGATAAGTTTTTCAATTTGGCTAAGGCAAAATGTCTGCTAGGTCTGAGAGCTCTGATTGCAGTCGCGACGATCCTCACTATTGGTGCTGCAGTCCTTTCAGGATTCGGGGAATTCTTCTGGCGTGTATAACCAATCGCTTAAGTTCGTTCCCGGCCTATCGGCCGTCCACCGGATGCCCTTGTCAGGGCACCGCTTAGCTTTGCGTTGAGGCTGTAGAAAAACCCCGAAATCCCCCTTGGGTTTGGTAGGATCAGGCAAACGGACAAGGAGCCGTCGGAATGCCTCGCTTCAAGCACTACAACTACGACCAGGACGCCATGGTCGTCATCAACTACCAGGAACAGCTGCAGCCCGGCACCTTTGAACACGCGGTGCACTACCTGATCGAGCACAAGCTGGACCTGTCGATGTTTCACCCCAAGTACCGGAATCAGGACACTGGCCGGCTGGCCTACGATCCAGCCATCCTTTTGAAGATCATCCTGTTTGCCTATTCCAAGGGCATCACCTCCAGCCGCGAGATGCAGTGGTGTTGCGAGACCAACATCATCTTTAAAGCCCTGTCCTGCGATACCGTTCCGCACTTCACCACGCTGGCCAAATTCGTCAGCAGCCATTCCGAGGAAATCGAAGAGCTTTTCGAGCAGGTACTGTTGGTGTGCCACGAGCAGGGCCTGCTCGGCAACGAACTCTTCGCCATCGACGGCTGCAAAATGTCCTCAAACGCCGCCAAGGAATGGTCCGGCACCTTCAAGGAGCTGGGCGAGAAACGGGACAAACTGCGCCGCCTGATCCGCCACCATCTAAAGGAACACTACGAAAAGGACGAGGCGGAAACCGTGGCCGAGCTGGACCGCGACATCCGCCGGGCCAAAACCATCCTCTCGCTGGATGAATCGCTGAACAAAGTGGACAGCTTCCTAAAGACGAACCGCCCACGGATGGGTCGGGGGAAGCGGAGCAAGGAAGTGAAGAGCAACCTCACCGATAACGAAAGCGCCAAAATGACCACCAGCAAGGGCACGATCCAGGGCTATAACGGCGTGGCCACGGTGGACAAGAAACACCAGATCATCATTGATGCCCAGGCCTTCGGGGAAGGGCAGGAACACCACACTCTGCAGCCCGTACTGGAAACCGTCGAAGCCCGATTCAAGAAGCTGGGCATTGCTGACAACATCTACCAGCAAGGTGCCATCGTTACCGCCGATACTGGTTTCGCCAACGAAGCGAATATGCAGTACCTGCATGAGCGCCAGATCAATGGCTACGTGCCGGACAACAAATTTCGGAGCCGTGACCCGAAGTTCCAGAATCAAAAAGACAAGTACGGAAAGCGGCACCAGAACCAGCCAAGCACCGGCTGGAAAACCATCATCCCAGCCAGTGAGTTCCAGTTCGATCCGGTGAGCCTCACCTGTATTTGCCCGGCAGGCAACACCATCAGCTACCAGGGCACACGGGAAGCCGAGAACGGCAAGACCCGGGTGCACTTCGAAGGGCGTCTGCTCCAGTGCCGACATTGCCCGAAGAAACACCAATGCATGCAAAAGCCAGCCTCAGCCAACCACCGCAAAGGGTCGGGGCGACAGGTCTCGTTCACCATCGAAAACAAACGCTTGCCGAACTACACCGACTGGATGAAACACCGGGTAGACAGCCCGAAGGGCAAAGAGATCTACAGCCACCGCATGTCGGTGGTGGAACCGGTGTTCGGCAACATCGGAACGACCAAGCGCCTGAACCGCTTCAGCTTGCGCGGAAAGAAAAAGGTGCAGGGCCAATGGCAGTTGTATTGCCTGGTCCATAACATCGAGAAACTGGCGAATTATGGGCAGTTGGCGGCGTGAATGAGCGAAAAAGGCCGCTGATCAGCCTAATAAAGGGCGAAATCTGCGCTCGGTCATTGTTGGGCTGATAAAGTCGGTGGTGGAATGAACACATGACGACGGCCCAGTGGATTGCTGGCCGGAATGAATAAACGAACAAACGGGTGGTAGGGCTGGCTCAGAAATGGGTTTTTCTACAGCCTCGTTGAGGCTGTAGAAAAACCCCGAAATCCCCCTTGGGTTTGGTAGGATCAGGCAAACGGACAAGGAGCTGTTGGAATGCCCCGCTTCAAGCACTACAACTACGATCAGGACGCCATGGTCGTAATCAACTACCAGGAACAGCTGCAGCCCGGCACCTTTGAACATGCGGTGCATTACCTGATCGAGCACAAGCTGGACCTGTCGGTGTTTCACCCCAAGTACCGGAACCAAGATACCGGCCGGTTAGCCTACGATCCGGCCATCCTGCTGAAGATCATCCTGTTTGCCTATTCCAAAGGCATCACCTCCAGCCGTGAAATGCAGTGGTGCTGCGAGACCAACATCATCTTTAAAGCCCTGTCCTGCGATACCGTTCCGCACTTCACCACGCTGGCCAAATTCGTCAGCAGCCATGCCGAGGAAATCGAAGAGCTGTTTGAGCAGGTACTGTTGGTGTGCCACGAGCAGGGCCTGCTCGGCAACGAACTCTTCGCCATCGACGGCTGCAAAATGTCCTCGAACGCCGCCAAGGAGTGGTCCGGCACCTTCAAGGAGCTGGGCGAGAAACGGGACAAACTGCGCCGCCTGATCCGCCACCATTTAAAGGAACACTACGAAAAGGACGAGGCGGAAACCGAGGCAGAACTGGACCGCGATATCCGCCGGGCCAAAACCATCCTCTCGCTGGATGAGTCCCTGAACAAAGTGGACCGCTTCCTAAAGACGAACCGCCCACGGATGGGCCGGGGGAAGCGGAGCAAGGAAGTGAAGAGCAACCTCACCGATAACGAAAGCGCCAAAATGACCACCAGCAAGGGCACGATCCAGGGTTATAACGGCGTGGCCACGGTGGACAAGAAACACCAGGTCATCATTGATGCCCAGGCCTTCGGGGAAGGGCAGGAACACCACACCCTGCAGCCCGTACTGGAAACCGTCGAAGCCCGATTCAAGAAGCTGGGCATTGCTGACAACATCTACCAGCAAGGTGCCATCGTTACCGCCGATACTGGTTTCGCCAACGAAGCGAATATGCAGTACCTGCACGAACGTCAGATCAATGGCTACGTGCCGGACAACAAATTCCGAAGCCGCGACCCGAAGTTCCAGAATCAAAAAGACAAGTACGGAAAGCGGCACCAGAACCAGCCAAACACCGGATGGAAGAACATCATTCCAGCCAGTGAATTCCAGTTCGACCCGGTGAACCTGACCTGTATCTGCCCAGCCGGAAATGCCATCAGCTACCAAGGCACCCGCGAAGCCGAGAACGGCAAGACTCGGGTGCACTTCGAAGGCCGTCTGCTCCAATGCCGGCATTGCCCCAAGAAACAACGATGCATGCAAAACCCGGCCTCAGCCAATCACCGCAAGGGCTCCGGACGACAGGTGTCGTTCACCATCGAAAACAAGCGATTGCCGAACTACACCGACTGGATGAAACACCGGGTAGACAGCCCAAGAGGCAAAGAGATCTACAGTCACCGAATGTCGGTGGTGGAACCGGTCTTCGGCAACATCGGAACGACCAAGCGCCTGAATCGCTTCAGTCTGCGGGGCAAAAAGAAGGTGCAGGGTCAGTGGCAGCTGTACTGTCTGGTGCACAACATCGAGAAACTGGCGAATTATGGACAGTTGGCGGCATGAATAAGCGAAAAGGCTGCTAATTAGCCCCATTGAGGGACAAAATCTGCTCTCGGTCATTGTTGAACCGGTAACGTCGGTGGTGGAATGAGCAAATGACGTTGTCCAAGCGGATTGCTGGCCGAGGCGAATAAACGAACAAGAGGGCGGTAGACCGGGCTCAGGAATGGGTTTTTCTACAGCCTCGTTGAGGCTGTAGAAAAACCCCGAAATCCCCACCCCGGTTTGGTAAAATCAGGCAAACAGACAAGGAGCCGTCGGAATGCCTCGCTTCAAGCACTACAACTACGACCAGGACGCCATGGTCGTCATCAACTACCAGGAACAGCTGCAGCCCGGCACCTTTGAACACGCGGTGCACTACCTGATCGAGCACAAGCTGGACCTGTCGATGTTTCACCCCAAGTACCGGAATCAGGACACTGGCCGGCTGGCCTACGATCCAGCCATCCTTTTGAAGATCATCCTGTTTGCCTATTCCAAGGGCATCACCTCCAGCCGCGAGATGCAGTGGTGTTGCGAGACCAACATCATCTTTAAAGCCCTGTCCTGCGATACCGTTCCGCACTTCACCACGCTGGCCAAATTCGTCAGCAGCCATTCCGAGGAAATCGAAGAGCTTTTCGAGCAGGTACTGTTGGTGTGCCACGAGCAGGGCCTGCTCGGCAACGAACTCTTCGCCATCGACGGCTGCAAAATGTCCTCAAACGCCGCCAAGGAATGGTCCGGCACCTTCAAGGAGCTGGGCGAGAAACGGGACAAACTGCGCCGCCTGATCCGCCACCATCTAAAGGAACACTACGAAAAGGACGAGGCGGAAACCGTGGCCGAGCTGGACCGCGACATCCGCCGGGCCAAAACCATCCTCTCGCTGGATGAATCGCTGAACAAAGTGGACAGCTTCCTAAAGACGAACCGCCCACGGATGGGTCGGGGGAAGCGGAGCAAGGAAGTGAAGAGCAACCTCACCGATAACGAAAGCGCCAAAATGACCACCAGCAAGGGCACGATCCAGGGCTATAACGGCGTGGCCACGGTGGACAAGAAACACCAGATCATCATTGATGCCCAGGCCTTCGGGGAAGGGCAGGAACACCACACTCTGCAGCCCGTACTGGAAACCGTCGAAGCCCGATTCAAGAAGCTGGGCATTGCTGACAACATCTACCAGCAAGGTGCCATCGTTACCGCCGATACTGGTTTCGCCAACGAAGCGAATATGCAGTACCTGCATGAGCGCCAGATCAATGGCTACGTGCCGGACAACAAATTTCGGAGCCGTGACCCGAAGTTCCAGAATCAAAAAGACAAGTACGGAAAGCGGCACCAGAACCAGCCAAGCACCGGCTGGAAAACCATCATCCCAGCCAGTGAGTTCCAGTTCGATCCGGTGAGCCTCACCTGTATTTGCCCGGCAGGCAACACCATCAGCTACCAGGGCACACGGGAAGCCGAGAACGGCAAGACCCGGGTGCACTTCGAAGGGCGTCTGCTCCAGTGCCGACATTGCCCGAAGAAACACCAATGCATGCAAAAGCCAGCCTCAGCCAACCACCGCAAAGGGTCGGGGCGACAGGTCTCGTTCACCATCGAAAACAAACGCTTGCCGAACTACACCGACTGGATGAAACACCGGGTAGACAGCCCGAAGGGCAAAGAGATCTACAGCCACCGCATGTCGGTGGTGGAACCGGTGTTCGGCAACATCGGAACGACCAAGCGCCTGAACCGCTTCAGCTTGCGCGGAAAGAAAAAGGTGCAGGGCCAATGGCAGTTGTATTGCCTGGTCCATAACATCGAGAAACTGGCGAATTATGGGCAGTTGGCGGCGTGAATGAGCGAAAAAGGCCGCTGATCAGCCTAATAAAGGGCGAAATCTGCGCTCGGTCATTGTTGGGCTGATAAAGTCGGTGGTGGAATGAACACATGACGACGGCCCAGTGGATTGCTGGCCGGAATGAATAAACGAACAAACGGGTGGTAGGGCTGGCTCAGAAATGGGTTTTTCTACAGCCTCGTTATGTGCTTTGACACCTGATACGTTACAGGGTACATTCAAGGAATGATTCGAAGCTTCAAACACAAGGGCTTGGCAAAATTCTTCAAGTCCGGCAGCACTGCAGGGATTCAGGCCGCTCATGAAAAGAGGCTTCGGCTAATTCTCGGTAGATTGAATGCAGCATCGAATGCCAAAGATATGGACTTACCCGGTCTTCGCTTGCACGAGCTCTCTGGCAATCGTGCCGGAATCTGGTCAGTGACCGTGAGCGGTAACTGGCGAGTGACCCTCCGGTTCGAAGACGGAGATGCCGAGATTGTGAACTACGAAGATTATCGCTGAGGTACCGCCAATGTTAATGCACAACCCTCCGCACCCGGGTGAAGTGCTGCGAGAGCTTTGTCTTGAGCCCCTTGGCCTTTCTGTCACAGCAGCAGCAGAGGCATTGGGCGTTAGCCGCAAAACGCTGAGTGCCGTGTTGAATGGCAAGGCCGGCATCAGTCCAGAAATGGCGATCCGGCTCTCTATCGCTTTCGATACCTCGGCAGAAAGCTGGCTAAATCAGCAGTCCCAATATGAACTTTGGCATGCTGAACAACATCGCAAAGAGCTCAACGTGAAGAAGCTTGTTGCAGCCTGAAGCAGCACATAACCAGGCCATGCACCGGATGCCAAAACCTCCGCTTCGCCGCGGTTCTGTCACCGGTGATGGCGGGCGTTAAAGGTAAAAAGCCGAATCGTGGCACCCCGTACCCATCCGTGTCAGAATTGAGTGATACGCGAACGAGAGGTTTCTTCCATGAATCTCCAGAAAATTGAAGATGAGGCGCTACATCTCCCGAAAGAGGAGCGAGCCCAATTGATCCAGCGACTGGTGTTGAGCCTGGAGTCTCCGTCAGAAGAAGAGCTCAGGTCCGATTGGTTGCTTGAGGCGAGGCGCAGGGGCGAAGAGCTCGATAATGGCACAGTTCAGGCAGTGTCTGGTGAGGATGTCATGAGGAAAGCCAGAGCACTGATCAAATGAGCTATTCTTTTCACCCGGCAGCGGAAGCCGAGTTCCTGGAATCAGTTGGTTATTACGAATCAAAAGTTCCAGGATTGGGTGGTGCCTTCATAGAGGAATTTGAGGCCCTGGCCAATTTAGTTGGCGAGTCACCAAAAGCCTGGCAAGTTGAGTTGCAGCCAGATATTCGTAGAGCGCCCCTTCACAGATTTCCGCTATCCATCGTTTACCGAGAGAAACCTGATGGTTTTCAAGTTCTGGCGGTTGCCCATGACCGGCGACGTCCGCAGTACTGGCTTGGCAGGCTTTAACAATCGGCTGCACGGCGACCGGTTTTCCGCTGCTTCGCGGCTCCAAACCGACGCGTGAGCCGGGCGTTAAGCTCTGTTGTTGCGCGGTGCGCAACATGCTAAAGTTCTCTCATGATTAAATCATTCCGTCACAAAGGACTGAAGCGGTTCTACTCGACTGGCAGCACGTCTGGTATACAGCCTGATCACACCAAAAAGCTGCGTCTGCAGCTGGCTGCTCTGGATACGGCCACTTCGGTGGAAGACATGGACATTCCTGGTTTCCGGCTTCATCCATTGAAGGGCAAAGACAAAGGGCGGTGGTCGATTCGGGTCAACGGAAACTGGCGCATGACGTTCGAATTTCAGGACGGCAACGCCTACATTCTTGATTATGAGGATTATCACTAATGACTATGCATAATCCGCCGCATCCTGGTGAATTCATTCGGGAGGTGTACCTGGAGCCTTTCGGGGTCAGTTCCCGTCAGCTTGCCTCCAGTCTTGGTGTCTCGCCCTCCACGTTGTCTCGTCTACTCAAAGGGGATAGCGGTGTTAGCCCGGAAATGTCCCTGCGGCTATCCAAGGTTCTCGGGCGTACTCCTGAGAGCTGGTTGGCGATGCAAGATATGTATGACCTATGGGTAGCTCGCAGCACAGTCAATCTGGATGGTATTCATCGCCTGGACTTCGATGCAGCTTAACCATTGGCTGTTGCCGGACGCGCCTGAGCTGGCGTTCCGGCACGCCGCAAAGCCAGGGCGTTATAGGCTTGGTCAATTTACGTGCTGAGCCTATTCCAATGTGGATTGGGCAAAAATTCACACCTTTCAGGAGGGCATGGCGATGGTCGATATCGTCTTGGAATCAAAGATCAAATGTCCAAACTGTGGCCACGAGAGAACGGAAACTATGCCTACCGACTCATGCCAGTATTTTTACGAGTGTGAGTCTTGCCATGTTTTACTGAGGCCCAAGCATGGCGACTGCTGTGTCTTTTGTTCATATGGCACAGTACCTTGCCCACCAATTCAACAGGGGGCAGGGTGTTGTGCTCCTGGCCCATAACAAGTGACTGAGCTATCTACATGGCGGCCCGCTGGCACAACGGATTCCCCGAGCCTGTGATTGGGAGATTGACATGAAATTTCTGGTTTTCCTCGGCACCGTCCGCGAAAGCACACCCCCAAGGCCGGCCCGCCTGGGTGTCCGAGTCGCCAATGCAGTGCTTGAATGCCTGAAACAGCGATACCCAGGCCATGATGTCGAACTGGTTGATGCCCTGGATTATCCGCTCGAAGCCGTTTTCAAGCCGCACTTCGCGTATCCCAAACGCCGGGCACCGTCTGATCTCAACCTGTTGGCAGAAAAGATCGATAACGCCGATGGGTATGTGATGGTCAGCCCCGAGTACAACCACTCCATGAGCCCGGCCCTGGCCAATCTGTTGAATCACTTTGGCAGTTCCCTGTTCTCCTATAAGCCGAGCGCGATTGTTACCTATTCTGCCGGTCAGTGGGGCGGGATGCGTGCAGCGGTTGGCCTGCGGACGTTTCTTTCAGAACTGGGCTGCCTGCCGGTTTCCGCGATGATACACGTGCCCAGGGCGCAGGAAGTCTTTGCCGCAGAGGGCACAGTGCAGGCCGGTGAGGACCAGGAGGCCTGGTTCGATTACTTTGGCCGCACGCTCAACCAGTTGGTCTGGTGGGCCGAAGCGGCAAGGGCGCATCGGGAACAGGTTGATCCGCATGAGCTGGTAAGGGATTTTAAGACGGATCCATCCGAACGCAACGCGCCTTAGTATGATTAGCAGAACAATCGGCTGCACAGCGACCGGTTTTCTGCCGCTTCGCGGCTCCAAACCAGCGTGTGAGCCGGGCGCTAAATTCTTTTGCTGCACCCCAGCCGACTATGCTGTAATACACTGTAGTTACTAGCTTTGAGGGTACAGTCATGGGCGTCACTACCGTTCGTCTTCAGGCAGAAGTTGAACAACATCTGGAAGCAATCGCCGGCAGACTCCATCGGAGTAAAGGTTGGGTGATCAATCAGGCGCTATCAGAATATATTGAAAAGCAGCAGCGTGAGCAGGAGCGTTGGCAGCAAACGCTGGAGGCAATGGAGTCGGCTGCCCAAGGAAAGGTGGTCGATGCTAGCGAGGTCCATAACTGGCTCAATAGCTGGGGAACTGAAAACGAGCAGGATGCACCGAGGTCAGGTAAGTGAAACTGGTTTACACGGACGAAGCCATCGAAGATTTGAAGCGCCTCAGAGAGTTTATCGCGGTTCACAATCTTTCTGCGGCAGGCAGGATAGCCACAGAACTGGTTAGCAAAATCGAATTACTACCAGACTTCCCCAGAATGGGAACACCGGTTGAAATGGCACCGGTACCTGATTCCATCCGCGACATGGTCTTTGGCAAGTACGTTGTTCGCTACTCCGTACATGTCAGTGCCATCATCATTCTACGGGTATGGCACGAGCTGGAAGGTGAACGATAGCCATGTCCAAAGCTCCAACAACCTGGTCTCTGAAATGTGAGGGGTAGCTCGTTGGTTTCGCTATTGGTTGGTTTCATTCGGCTACCAGCGAGTGTAGGTGACGGTCTGTTGCCCTCGTTATGTGACATCGTCACAGACCCGGTTACCGTTCCTCACTAGAATGATATCCCTGAACCAAATTCGACACGGGAGTCATATCATGAAGAAACAGATCTGCGTTTCACTTGTTGGTCTTTCAGTTGCCACTGCATCCCACACCGTTGCGGCTGAAGGCTGGGCATTCCCGGGGGCCAGCGCCGACGGTTATGAGGTTCAACCCACTCTTTCGTTGGTTGGGGGCGTCATGGACCCGGACTTTGGTTCGGCCGGTGCTGGTGATGTGTATGGGGTTGAGCTTTCCCTGGATTGCCCGCTGCTCCAGCCGCCAAGCAACCGTATTCGTCAGCAGGCCAGCCTGACTCAGTATGACGAAGACGGTGTCGAGATCACTGCCTTCGAGATCAATCCCCACTACGTAGTGCCGATGAGTAAGAACCTGGAATTCGGGTTCGGCCCGGGGATTGGCATTATGGATGTAGATGCCGGTTCGCATGATGACACGCTGCTGGGCATTCAGGCTGGCGCAAGCTTGCACTATAGAAAGGATTCATTCTTCGCCGGTGCCGAAGCGCGTTATCAGGTGACGACTGAAGAGCGGTTCGGTAACCGGGATCGTGATGCGGATAACGCCCGGGTACTGCTGAAAGTGGGCGTAAACCTGTAGTGGGTCGATTTGAAATCTAAGGGGCAGGCAATTTTCCAAAATGGATTGCAATACCGTATGATGGCTACATATTTTTAGGTCTCTCTAAACCTTCTGGCCCGACCCTAGGTTCTGATCTCTTTGATGCCTGATGCTCGTTTTCGCTCTCGGCCACTCTCCTTCTATGGGGCGGTAACTCTTGCTCTCCTGGGTAGTCTCGGAGGACTAGCTACCTTAACCAGCTGGTGGTTTTCGATGCCGGGCCTGCGCCTGTCTGCGCCTGAAATTCAGGAAACAGGAGTCATTGGAGGTGACCTGCCCCCAGTCTTTAATCCAACTGCTCCCTAGTAATGTCCGTTACTTTTGAATCAGTTTTTCCAAGTCGGAGAGCGGAGGCAAACTCCAAAGGTGTCTGATACCCCAAGGATGAATGCGGACGCTGCTCATTGTAGTCCAAGCGCCAGTTGCTGATTTTTTCTCGGGCGTGAGCGAGATCCCGGAACCAGTGTTCATTCAGACACTCATCCCGGAATTTTCCGTTAAAGCTCTCGACGTAACCATTCTGCATCGGCTTTCCAGGCTGGATGAGCTTCAGCTCAACGCCATGATGGTAAGCCCATTGATCCAATGCTCTTCCAGTAAATTCCGGCCCCTGATCGGTTCTGACGGCTTTCGGGTAGCCTCGGAAGGCTGCTATGGCGTCTAGGGTGCGCGTCACCTGTTCCCCTGAGATGCCCATGGCAACGGGAATGTCGAGGCACTCCTTGGTGAAGTCATCCACGATCGTCAGGCATTTGATCCTGCGGCCGTTTGCCAAGGAATCCATCACGAAATCCATGGACCATGTATGGTTTGGCGAATCAGGCAACACCAAGGGCTGCCGTTCGACCATCACGCCTTTACGACGCTTACGTTTGCGGACGGCCAGGCCTGCTTCCCGGTAAAGCCGATAAACCTTCTTGTGATTCACCTCAGCACCCTCACGACGCAGCAACTGGTGAACACGCCGGTACCCGAACCGGCGGCGTTCGAACGCAATGGCTTTGATGCGCTCTGTCAGCTCACGCTCTTCTGGAGAACGCTGAGACTGATATCGCATCGTTGCGCGGGATAACCCGACGAGTGAACAGGCTTTGCGCTCGGATATCGTCGTCTCCGACAGCATGGTGCGCACAGCCTCGCGCTTGTTCCCGACGGTCAGTACTTTCGGTTGAGAGCCGCCTTCAGAGCTTCGGTGTCGAGCATGGACTCGGCCAGCAGTTTCTTGAGCCGGGCGTTCTCTTCCTCCAGGGCCTTCAAACGACGGGCTTCAGAGACTTCCAGGCCGCCATACTTCTTGCGCCAGGTATAAAACGTCGCGTCCGAGATGTTGTACTTCCGGCACAGCTCTTTGACCGGAAGGCCGGCCTCGGCTTCCTTCAGAATGGGAATGATCTGCTCTTCGGTGAATCGCTTCTTCATGTTCATCGTCCTCTCTGGTGATGAACATTACTAAGATCACGATGGATTAGAAAGTTGGGAGCAGGTCAGAGGCACGGTATTTTTTCTTGCAGGTATTGCGCTGGCATCTGGGTTTCTTGCCGGCCGCTGGCGGCGCTTGTCTTTATTGATAGGCTCTGTTGTTCTGCTCATTGCGTTATGGAACCTGTTCCAACGCAGTCTCAATGAACCCAGCCAATTGTCCCCGCTATCTTCGGTGGGGATTTTGCTGCTGTCTGTTGGAATCCTGATTTTACGGAAGGGCAATCGCTATTGTGTGGCGATCGCCGCCACGGTAGCACTTTGTGCGCTCCTGATTGGCCTCTTTAAACTGGGCGTGTATGGATATTGGAATCAGGATTCATCAAACCGGATACTTCTGCTTTCGCTGCCACCTCAGACTGCGGCTCTCCAGTCGCTTTTGGCTATTTCCCTACTGATTTTCTGCGCCCATCTAGCTCCAAAGCCTGCCCGAGGAATGCCGATATTGGTACTGGGCTCCTATGGATTTATGGCGTTGATTTGTGTGCTGGGATGGGTTTATTTCAGTTACCTGGACAGCAAGGCTGTCCAGCAACAGGCGACAGATCAGGCGGCCAATGTTTCGCGTGTACTCGAAGAACATGTCTACCGAAGCCTTGATCCGATTGATCTGGTGTTTGAAGACCTCGGGCGCCGAGTAGCTAATGACGGGTTGGACTCTGTCACGCAATCAGAGCCTGAATGGCGAAGGTTACGGGCGATCGCCGAGTCACTCCCTCAGGTCAGCTCCATCCTGATGTTGGATGCCGAAGGTGAGTTCCGGATGTTCTCCCGCACATTCCCGGCGCCAGACGGCAACTATAGCTTTCGTGAGTATTTTCAGGCGCATGAAAACGGTGAGGATCTTTATCTGGGCGAGTTGTTGGCCGCGGGAACGTCTGGAAAGCTTATCTTTACCTACAGCCACCGCCTTACGGACGCCGCCGGTAACTTCGAGGGCGTTATTCTCGCTTCCATGGAAATCGGTTATTTTCGGTCATTCTATCGCTCCCTTGACCTGGGCCCCGGCGCGGCAGTTGGCTTGTTCCGTCATGATGGCAAATTGATGATGAGGGAGCCTCTCCTTCCCAACATCGCCGGTCAGCACCTCGATAAGCATCCGATTTACACCACGTTAATACCGCAGAGTCCAACCGGCACATTTGTCGGTTATTCGCCGTACGATGGTGAGCAAAAACTTGCCTACTATCTGGCATCAGACGACTTGCCTTTCGTTATTAATACCGTGTTGGGTATGGACAGCGTCGTCATGCCATTTGAGCAACGGTTCCTGCAGTC
This sequence comes from Marinobacter nauticus, assembly GCA_044811145.1. GTDB lineage: Bacteria > Pseudomonadota > Gammaproteobacteria > Pseudomonadales > Oleiphilaceae > Marinobacter > Marinobacter nauticus_A. The sequence continues at coordinate 2,917,688 of CP085245.1, read as the reverse complement.
GACTGCGATTCTGCTACTGCTTTTCTCACTTCTGATGATGACCATGCTTACGCAGTTGCGAGTTATAGAGCGGACCAATCGGGCCCATCAGCGAGTCCGGCAAAGCCAGCGTTTTGTTCAGTCTGTTTTGGATTCGGTCTCAGCGGCGATTGCGATCGTGTCTCCCTCCGGTGAAATTGTCAGTGTCAATGCCGCATGGCGTCGATTCGGGCGGGAAAACGGTATGACCAGAATTGAAAATGGTGTAGGCCAAAACTATTTGCAGATTTGGCAAAGTGGCCAGGGTGAGCATCCGGAGGGTGCTGATTCGGTGTTGGAGGAGCTCTCGGCCGTGATTGCCGGACAGAGGCATGAGTTTCAGCACATGTACCCGTGCCCAGGCCCTGAGGGTGAACGCTGGTATCGGATGAAAGTGATCCCGATGAATGATGACAGTGGTCAGGTTGTTGTCAGCCATGAGTCCATTACCGAACTCAAGCAGGCTGAGGCGGAGTTGAGAACTGTTGCCAATACTGATCAGTTGACCGGGCTCGACAACCGCCGCGCTATCATTGAGAAGGCAGAAAGCCTTCTGGCCAACGCCCATCGCCACAAACACCCATTATCCTTGATGATGATTGACTGTGACCATTTCAAGCAGGTCAATGATAGCTACGGTCATGCCGGTGGTGACGAGGTGCTGCGCAGTCTCGCGCAGCTCATGCGTCAGACTTGTCGGACGGGCGACCTTGTTGGACGTCTGGGTGGTGAGGAATTCGTCGCCATTTTGCCATTCGCCGAAGTAGACGGTGCCGTGGCGCAGGCGGAGCGGCTCCGCCAGGCCGCGCAGGATACACAGGTCATGTGCAGCGAAGGTTCCATCAATTTCACTATCAGTATTGGGGTGGCGACCCTGCAGCCCGGAATGGACTTTAACGATCTTCTGAAAGAAGCCGATGAAGCGCTCTATCAGGCCAAGGAGAACGGCCGGAACCAGGTGGTGGCAGCTCTGTCAGGCTGAACCTAACCGATCCGGCTCACCACTCATCTCCAGTATCGCCTTCCTTGCCTGGTCCCGCAGCTGGACGGCGGATTTCCAGTCGTCGCCCTGGGGTTCGATGGGCTCACCGACGGTGACGCTTAGTGGGCCAGGGCGGGGGTTCCAGCGGTCGGCGGGGAGTTTGCGCCGGGTGCCCTGAATGGCAAGGGGGATGACTTTCTCCTTCAGCACGGCGGCGGTCATGAAAGCGCCCATGTGGAAAGGGCGCAGGCCGGGCGCCGCGTCAAAGCTGCCCTCGGGGAAAAACACCAGCCGGCGGCCTTCGGCGCCTTCGGCGATTCGCCGGGAATCGCTGACGCTGCTCTTGGTGTCGGTCCTTTGTACGGGTTCAATGTCCATGCGTTTCAGAAAGCGTCTCAGGGTGCGCGCCTTCATCAGTTCGGCTTTGGCCACGAAGCTGACCGGTACGGGAATCACGGCGGCCAGCACCAGAGCGTCGAGGTAGCTGGAGTGGTTACACACGATCACGCAGCCCTCCGGCAACTGCCTGAGCTTCTCGGCCCCTTCCACCTTGAGTTTGGTGCCGGTAAGCCAGGCCAGCAACCGGCCACCCCAATGGCCCGCTTTCCAGCGTAGTGGAAGGCCGGGAAGGATGTTGATCAGAGCCCAGGCTGGCACCGCAATCAGGCCCAGCACGGTCCAGCTCCAGGCGGAATAGAGCCAGCGGGCCGCGCGTTTCAGGCCGCGCTGCGCATGCTGGCGCCAGGTGCCTCGGGCCAGTCTGGCCAGCTGGCGCCAAACGGGTTCGCTGTCGCGTTCCAGTTCACCGCGTTCATAGCGCAGCCGGCAGTCATTGCGCCGCAGTTTGCCACTGGAAGTCTTGGGCACGGTGTGGGGGCGAACCATCAGTACTTCGTCCACGTCGATGTCTAGGGTGTCCATGGCAATGCGGTGGATTTTTTCTTTGACCTCGTCCAGTTTCTGCTCGTCCTTTTCCCGGGTCTCGGCCACCACGATCAGGCGTTCGCCGTCGCTTTCACCCATGCCCGAGGCAAACGCGGCCACACAGCCGGAGCGGACCAGCTCCAGTTCGCCCACGGCTTCCTCGATTTCGCCGGGGTAGATGTTGCGCCCGGCGCGGACAATCAGGTCCTTGTTGCGACCGCTCAGGTAGAGTTCGCCGTCGGCGATGTAGCCCCGGTCGCCGGTATTCAGCCATTGGCCGTCAAAGAGCGCTTCGGTCTGCTCCTGGTTCCGGTAATAGCCCCGGGTGGCCGAGGGGCCGGTGAATTGCAGGTTGCCTTCCTGGCGCTCGGGCAGCTCGTTGCTGTCATCGTCCACAATACGGATGTGGTGGTTGGGAATGACTTTTCCGCAACAGGCAAACCGGAGGGCGGATGGCTCGTCCCGGGAAACCGGTTTGGCTTCTCCGTGCTTTTGGAAGGTGTCCCGGTCAATGTAGTCGATCACTGGCGCCCGGGGTTTTTCGGGGAGGGCCAGTGCCACGCAGTTTTCGGCCAGGCCGTAGACCGGTGCCATGGCTTCGGCCTTGAAGCCCCATTGGCTGAAGCGTTCAATAAAGCGCTCCACGGTGTCCGGGCTGACCGCCTCGGCACCGTTGAAGGCGCCTTGCCAGCCGCTTAGATCCAGCCCCTCCATGTCTTCATCGTTGATCCGTTTCAGGCACAACTCGTAACCGAAGTTGGGGGAGGGGGAGAGCGTGCCGCCAAAACGGTCAATGGCCCAGAGCCAGTAATGGGGCCGGGTGAGAAACAGCAGGGGCGACATGATGACCAGGTGCATGCCGTACCACAGGCTGGACAGGCAGGTGCCGATCAGGCCCATGTCGTGGTACAGGGGCAGCCAGCTGACGAAGACGTCGTCCTGGTCGGCCTTGAGCACTTCGTTGCCGGCGCCGATGTTGGCAAACAGGTTGGCGTGGCTGAGGCTCACGCCCTTGGGGTGGCCGGTGCTGCCCGAGGTATACTGCAGGAAGGCAATGTCGTCGCCCGTGGCGCCGGTGAGCGGGCGGTCCAGGGGGTTGGCCCAGACTTCGTCCAGCGTGACCACATGCTCAAGGCTTGGCACCATGCCTTTGACCACGGCGGCGAGCTTCCGGGCTTCGGGTACCGTGATCATGATTCGGGCCTGGGCGTTGTTGAGAATCCCCGCCTGCCGTTTGAGGTGTTCCTCGATGGCAGAGGCCCGCATGGGTGGATACAACGGAACTGGGATGGCATTGGCGTAGAGCGTGCCCATGAAACCGTAGAAGTAGTCGTGGCTGGTGGGCAGCATCAGGGCGACGGTGTCCCGCTGCTCGATGTCGTGCTGGAACAGGCCATTGGCGACTCGAAGGGCACCTTTGTGAAGATCGCCAAAGGTCAGGGACTGGACATCGTCGTAGCTTTTGACCCAATGCAGGTAGGTGCGCTCGGGGTGTTCCCGCGCGTGCCAGCTGAGGGCTTCCTGGAAGGTGTCAAAATCGGGAACAGAGAAGTGTTGGCGGTTTTGCTCGCCGGAATCGAGTGCGGTCTCAGTGTCCTGGTCTTTTGTTTGGGCACCCTGGGCGGGCCTGGCAGGGGCTTCGCCCTTGAGGCGCATGACTTCCTCAAGAATATCGCGGGGGGTGTCCGCCTCGCTGAGTAGCTGTTCGGGTAGCTGAACCCCGAATTTCCGTTCCACGGATACCAGCAGTTCTGCCCGGGTCAGGCTGTCCAGGCCCAGATCGCTGTCGAGTCTGCTATCCATGGTGATTTCGGGGTGCCGTTCCCGGCTTTCCGGCATCGCCTCGGCCATGGTTTCCGAGACGGCGTTCACCATGTCTCGTTCCAGGCTTTGTTGATTTCCCGGTTTCGCCATGGACCCTCCAGACAAAGGATTCACTGACAGTTATAGTGAATAATCACGGGCTCCCCAAGTATAGGCTTACAAAATCACTTCAGCCCGTCGGTATCAACGGATTGTCTGTATGCAGCATCGGCAAGAACAGCAGGAGAGAGAGGGCGCCAGTTCAGGGGTAGGCCCACGGGCTTTGTGGTCCTGGGCACTTTATGACTGGGCCAACAGTGCCTTTTTCACCATCATCCTTACTTTTGTCTTTGCCCGATACTTCAGCCAGGCGGTGGTAGGCGATGAAGTGGCCGGTACCGAGTACTGGGGCAACATTGTAGGCATTGCCGGTCTGGTGGTGGCCGTGGGGGCGCCAATCCTGGGTGCCATTGCAGACCGTTCAGGCCGGCGCAAACCCTGGCTGATCGGCTTTACGCTTTTGTGTGTGGTTGCTTGTGCCATGCTCTGGTTTGTGCGCCCCACGATGGATGATTTCTGGTGGGCGTGCATCTGGGTGGGCCTGGGGATTCTGGGCGCTGAATTCGCGTTTATTTTCTACAACACCATGCTGCCGGACCTGGCAGCTCCGGAGAAACTGGGCCGCTGGTCCGGCTGGGGCTGGGGGTTGGGTTACGTTGGTGGCGTGGTCTGTCTGGTGGTCGCGCTGTTTGGTTTTGTGGAGGCCGATCCGTCGTTCCTCGGGCTCAATCGTGACGAGGCGGAGCATGTGCGGGCCACCTTCGTGCTGGTGGCTGTGTGGTATCTGGTGTTTGCGCTGCCGCTGTTTTTCCTGACCCCGGACCAGCCATCCACCGGCCTCTCCGCTGGCCAGGCGTTGCGGGCAGGATTGGGGCAGCTTCGGCAGTCTCTGGCGCAGGCCCGCGAATACGGCCATATTCTGCGTTTTCTCGTGGCCCGTATGTTGTACACCGATGGTCTGGCCACGGTGTTTACCTTTGGTGGGGTGTACGCCGCCGGCACTTTTGGCATGAGTCAGACGGAAGTGCTGCGGTTTGGCATTGCGCTGAATGTAACCGCTGGGCTTGGCGCCCTGGGTTTTGCCTGGGTCGATGACGCCATTGGCGGGCGCAATACGATTTTTCTTTCCCTGGCGGGGCTGGCGGCTACCGCCACGGCCATCCTGCTGGTGGAAAGCGAACTCTGGTTCTGGGTATTCGGCATGGCCCTGGGTATTTTTGTCGGTCCGCTGCAGGCGGCCAGCCGCTCCCATTTGGCCCGAGCTGCACCGGAGCACCTGCGTAACCAGATGTTTGGCCTGTTCACCTTCTCGGGCAAGGCCACCGCCTTCGCCGGGCCCTTGCTGGTGGGCGCCGTTACCGCAGCCACCGGCAGCCAGCGCTGGGGCATGAGCACGGTGCTGGTGTTTTTTGCGCTGGGTTTCCTGCTGATGTTGACGGTGCCGGACGCGGGTACCGGACGGATAGAAAAAAACCGATAAAACAACAAAGGTGGCCGGGGTATATGGGCAGATTATCCAATCCTATGGGAGTCCTAAATCGGGTGCTGGCGTTCGTTTTCTGTGTTCTCGGGCCTGCCGAAAGCTATGCAGATAGCCTGAGCCCGGAAAGCTACGGCGTACGCAGCCGTATTTCTGAAAAGACCCTGCTTGGCAAAGATGCTCCCGAGGATTTTGAGGCACAGGATGTGTCTGCGAATTTTCGATTGCCATGGCTGAGTGGAGCCCGGTGGGGCTGGGAAACTGGTAGCCATTTGCTCGCAAGTGCGGGGCACCTGCGTGGCGCAGGAAAAAGTGCGCTCGTGGTTTCTGCTATTCCCGCTTTTAACCTGACGCATAAAGGCACCCGTTTTACGTTGGATGCAGGAGTTGGCGGCGCGCTGTTCAGCCGGTATCACTTTGGGACGCAGGATTTTGGCGGGCCTTTCCAGTTTGCGCTGACGGTGGGAGTCGGCGTGCCTGTATACCACGGGCTGGGCATCGGCTATCGCTTTCTACATTATTCGGATGCCGGTGTTAATGGCACGGGTACAACCGGCGCCGATTTCCATATGATTGAGCTCAGTTATGGGCTCTAGGTTCGGAGCTTGGCGTGAGCTTGCGCCGCACCCAGGCGGCACAAGCTCATTCTGAAAGGCTGATAGTTGGCTTTACAGGGAGCCTTCGTCTTCCAGTATCAGCTCGACTTCTTCAGGTTCCAGCAGCTGTGCCTCGTAGGTCAGGCCCTGGTCTTCAATGACCTTGACGAAGGCCCGGAGGTGGCTCTTGGAGCCATCAAGCAGGTTGGAGTAGGCGAGGATAATCGGGCGTTCATCCGTACGGTTGATGGCCGCCAGGATGTCGCGCATGTCCTTTTCTTCGATCAGGGCGCCGACATAAAGCGCGTTGATGAACGAGTTTGCCCCTTCGGCAATGAGCTTGTCATAGAGCGCCTGGAGCTCTTGATTGGTGAATTCACCGATGGTGTCACTGACCACGGGATCTTCCACGCCAAATTTATCCAGCAGGTAATCGACGGTACTGGTGTGGGTGTCTTCGGACAGGGCGATTTGTGCGAATACCAGCGTTTGGTTGCCCCAATACTGATCCAGGGTCATGTAGACGTCTCGCGCAAGCTTTTCTTCCTCACGCATGTAACGGAGATCATCGGTTTCTGTGGCGGTTAATTCGCTACTGACTTCTAAAACAGAGTCGGTGGTTGAGCTGTCTGTTGTATCTTTTCTGCCCTGACCAGGTGCCCCGGCAGCCATTACGGCACTGCTGGCAATGGTGGAGCTGATCAGTGTTGCGCAGAGAAGCGATTTTACATTCATGGTTATTCTCTCAGGTATCAATAGTTAAGGGTCAGATTGACCTCCCTTCACGCTAGCCATGTTTGAATTTTTTGATTCCGTTTTCTGTATTGTCTCATTTGTGTCGATAAACATCGCTATCGGGGCTTTAAAATGCGGCAACGTGTCGCAGGTTGGTTGGTCTCAGTTTTTCCGGTCAGTGTGGCGCATGGATGGTGTGCTATTTTTGAATAAGGGTGCTGCTTCATGATTTGCATAGAACAGCACCTGCGAAGCTGTTCTATGCGGTGGGCACACCCGCCAATACAGCGGCAGGGAGGGTAGTCTTTATGCGTATCGCAAAAGAAGATATACCTGTTCAGATTGATGTTCCCGGTGCAGTGGCGAGACAGCAATCCGGTTTTGGGGATGTAACGGGTTATGGAATGATGGGCGCCGAATATTTCTCATTCGGTGCCGGAACGGATATCACGGAGTTGCTGCACGGGCTCAAGAATGACAGCTGTCAAAGTCCCCATTGGGGCTATGTTGTCAGCGGAGCAATCACGGCTTTGTACACTGATGGTAGTGAGGAAATGTCACAGGGTGGCGACCTTTTCTATTGGCCACCGGGCCATAGTGTTCGGGCTGAAAAAGACACTGATATTGTGATGTTCAGTCCCCAGCACGAGCACGGTGAGGTGATTGACCACATCCGGCAGCAGGTGAATGGCTAGCGCCTTCACCTGTTATTTCAGGAACGTCATGCGGTGAGGAAGGTAACGTTGTCCTTCCTCACCGCTTTTTTGGTTAACAGATAAATTCATAGGGCACGGTGATGGAACAGGTCATAACGAAAAAGGTGGAACCGGAAGAGGTGCACGAGCGCGTTGCGGCGGGCGCGGTTCTGGTGGACGTGCGGGAGCACGATTATTACAGCCGCTTTCACCTCCCCGAGGCCATCAACATCAGTGTGCGGGCCATCAATCTCCAGGCCCCGGATGTGCTTACCGACCGGGACCAGGAAATCATCTGTTACTGCAACGGTGGTACTCGCGGCCCCCGCGCTGCCAAGGCACTGATGGAGCTGGGTTATCGCAACGTGGCGGTATTGGATGGCGGCTTGCGCCGCTATATGAGTATGTTTGAAGGGCAGTAATTTTTAAGGGCAGTAATACGGGAACATCCGATGACACCGGGAATCAACCTCGCCAGGAAGCAGAAAATCACCCACACGGTGCACGAGTACACCCATGATCCGGACAGCGAATCCTACGGCCAGGAGGCGGCGGACAAGCTGGGCGTGCCGGCCTCGCGGGTATTCAAGACGCTGGTCGTTAGCCTCGATAACAAAGCGTTGGCGGTGGCGGTGCTGCCGGTTTCCGGCATGCTGAGCATGAAGCAGATTGCGCGCGCCGCCGGGGCAAAGAAAGCCACCATGGCACCGCCGGCGGATGTGGAGCGGGCCACGGGCTATGTGTTGGGTGGAGTGAGCCCTCTGGGCCAGAAGAAACGCCTGAAGACCATCATTGATGTTTCCGCTGCGGATTACGACACTGTGTATATCAGTGCCGGGCGTCGTGGGCTGGAAATCGAGCTTAGCCCGGACGATTTGAAAAGCCTCACCAACGCTGTGTTGGCGGAGATCTGTCAGTAAGCCGTTTCAGATCCTGTTGGCACGGTGGTTGGGCGAATGTTTGTCTGACAACCGCTCACAGGAGCCGATTCCATGGCGAAAACGCAGCAAGATCCCTCCGGTAACGGCGAATTTCCCACCGATCTGGCGGAGGCCCTGAAGGCCCGGGTGCGCGGCGACGTGCGCCTGGAGCCGGCGGACCGGGCGCTCTACGCCACCGATGCCTCCAACTATCGCCAGGTGCCGCTGGGTGTGGTGTTGCCACGGGATGACGCTGATGTGGAAACCGTGGTGGCATTGGCCCGTGAATACGAGGTGCCGCTTCTTGCGCGCGGTGCCGGCACCAGCCTGGCCGGGCAGACCTGCAACGCCGCCATTGTGCTGGACACTTCCCGCTACATGAACAAGATCCTGCGCCTGGACCCAGAGGCCCGCCATGCCGACGTTCAGCCCGGCGTGGTGTGTGATCAACTGCGCAATGCCGCCGAAGAACACGGCCTCACCTTTGGCCCGGACCCCTCCACCCATACCCACTGCACCCTGGGCGGCATGGTGGGCAACAACTCCTGCGGCGCCCATTCGGTGATGGCGGGCAAGACCGTCGATAACATCGAATCCATGGAGGTGCTGACCTACGACGGCCTGCGCCTGACCGTGGGCCCCACCTCCGAGCAGGAACTGGAACAGATCATTGCCGCCGGCGGGCGCAAGGGCGAATTGTATGCCGGCATGAAAAGCCTGCGGGATACCTACGCGGATGCCATTCGCCAGGGCTTCCCCCAGATCCGTCGACGGGTGTCCGGCTACAACCTCGAAGCCCTGCTGCCGGAAAACGGCTTCAACGTGGCCGAAGCGCTGATCGGCACCGAGGGCACCTGCGCCATCACGCTTTCCGCGCGGGCAAAGCTGATTCCCAGTCCTCCGCACCGGGTGCTGGTGGTGTTCGGTTACGACGATATCTGTCAGGCCGGCGACGAAGGCCAGGCGATCATGGAGACCGGCCCGCTGGCGCTGGAAGGTATCGACGACCAGATCGTGTCCGACATGCGTCGCAAGGGCTATGGCCTGAAAGCGCTGGAGGGACTGCCGGAAGGCGATGGCTGGTTGCTGGCGGAGTACGGCGGCGACACCTTCGAGGAAGCCAACGAGAAGGCGGAAAAGGCCCTGAAACGGGTGGGCGAGCGTTGCCGGGACAGTCGCATCTACACCGATACCGCCGAGGCCAACCTGGTGTGGTCGGTGCGCAAGAGCGGTGCGGCGGCCACCAACGCTTTCCCCGGCGAGCCAGAGACCTATCCCGGCTGGGAAGACGCGGCCGTGGACCCGGCCCAGGTGGGGCAGTACCTGCGGGACTACCGCGCTTTGCTGGATCGTTACGGCTATCGTTCATCCCTGTATGGGCACTTTGGCGATGGCTGTATTCACGGCCGGGTGACCTTCGATCTGTCCACCCACGAGGGCGTGAAAAAGTGGCGGGCGTTTACCGAGGAAGCGGCTGATCTGGTGGTCTCTTACGGTGGTTCTCTGTCTGGCGAGCACGGTGATGGCCAGGCACGGGCGGAGCTCTGGCCGCGCATGTTTGGCCCGGAGCTGATGCAGGCGTTCGCCGAGTTCAAGGCCCTGTGGGACCCGGGGCACCGGTTGAACCCCCACAAGCTTATCGAGCCCTACCGCATGGATGAAAACCTTCGGGTGGGGCCGGATTCCAGCCAGATGGACCCGAAGCCGCTGTATTTCACCTTTCCCAAGGACCTGGGCAGTTTCGCCCAGGCGGCTGGCCGCTGCGTGGGCGTGGGCAAATGCCGCAGCGGTTCGGGGGGCATCATGTGCCCGAGTTTCCGGGGCACCGGGGAAGAACAGCACTCCACCCGGGGCCGGGCGCGGCTGCTGTTTGAAATGCTGGAAGGTGACCCGGTGGACACTGGCTGGAACTCGCCAGCCGTACACGATGCCCTGGAGATGTGCCTGGGCTGCAAGGCCTGCAAGCACGAGTGCCCGGTCCAGGTGGACATGGCTACCTACAAGTCCGAGTTCATGGCCCATTACTACGAGCGCAACCGGCGCCCGAAGCAGGCCTGGACTTTCGGGAGAATCCACGAATGGTCCCGGCTGGCGGGTTATGCCCCGAAGCTGGTCAACACCCTGACGGGCCTTCCGGGCATTAATCAGGCCGTGCGTGCCGTCACCGGCATGTCTGAGCATCGGGAGCTGCCGAAGTTTTCCGACCAGCCGTTCACAAAAAATTATCAATCACCGGTGCCCGCCAGGGGCGATCGCCCAACGGTGATGCTCTGGCCGGACACATTCAACAACTTCCTGGACGCCGGCGTGCCTGGTTCGGCGAAGCGGGTTCTGGAAGCGTTGGGGTACGAAGTGCAGCTGCCGGGTAAGCCGCTTTGCTGTGGCCGCCCCCTGTACGATTACGGGTTCCTGGATAAGGCCCGCAAACGCCTGGAGCAGACCATGGCCGTGCTGGAACCGGCGATTCGGGCCGGTATTCCTGTGGTGGGCGTGGAGCCATCGTGCATGAGCGTGTTCCGGGATGAACTGCTGAATTTCTTCCCGGACGATGCGCGGGCCAAGTGGCTTTCTGAGAACACCTGGCTATTGCCGGATTTCCTGAATACCCTGGAGCTGCGGGCCTGGCCGACGCTGGAAGGGGAGGTGCTGCTGCACGGTCACTGTCACCAGAAGGCCTTTGACGGTATGGACGGCACCCGCGCGGTGTTTGAAAAGCTGGGGTTGACGGTCAACACGCCGGATACCGGCTGCTGCGGCATGGCCGGCGGCTTTGGCTTTGAAGCGGATAAGTACGAGGTGTCGCAACGTATCGCCGAGGACGTGCTGCTGCCGGCGGTGCGTAATAGCGGGGAAGATACGTTCGTTGTATCGGACGGCTTTAGCTGCCGGGAGCAGATCCAGCGGGGTACGGACCGCAACGTGCTCCACAGTGCCGAGCTGCTGGAGAAGGCGTTCTGTCCGTCACAAAGTTGAGCCTGATGGCCGGGTGACTCAGCGAACCCGTATCCGGTCTCCGTCGGACAGTTCGCGGCCCGGGTGGCGGACCACCTGCTCGCCTTCGCTCACACCGTCGGTGATGGCCGTGGTCAGGCCATTGCTCTGGCCGGTTGTAAGGGATTGCATGGCTGCCACGCCATCGCGGACGACAAAGACCGAGGGTGAACCGTTGCGCTTGAAAACAGCGGAGGTGGGTACCTGCAGGGTGTCGTCGCTCTGCCAGAGGATGAAGTCGGCATCCACCCGGTAGCCGTCTCCCAGCTGTGCCCACTGTTCGCGGGGGCTGACTATGTCGGCAATGACCTGAACCCGCTGTTCCTCAACACCCAGTGCCGACACATCTTCAAAGCCCACGGGTTCCACGCGGCGAACCACCGCCTCCAGTATCGGGCCTCCCCAGCCGCTGAGCCGCGCCGGAGTGCCGGGGGAAAGCTTGACGGCATCAAAACTCAACACATCCACCACCACTTCCAGGGCGCCGGGATCGCCCACTTCCAGGATAGGCTCCCCGGCTTGAATCACCCCTTCGCTCTCCCGGGAAAGGTTCAGGACGGCGCCGTTCACTGGCGAACGGACGGCCACGCGCTCGGACGGCTTTTCGCCATTTTCATTGGCGGCGGAGATCTGGAGTCGGGTCTGGGCGGCAGCCAGTTCGTGTTTGGCCACTTCTTCATCGAAACGGGCGGATCGCAGGATTGCATCGGCCCGTGAGGCCGTGGTCCGGGCTTGCTGCAGTTGTTCGGCAGAGACAAAACGGGAGTCTTCCAGGCGCTGCAGGCGCTGGTATTCGGCTTGGGCAAAGTCCGCCTCTGCCTCGGCAGCCGCCACTTTCTGGCGGATGGATTCCAGTGCCGCCCGTGCGGCCTCTACCCGGGCCTCGGCTTCGGCACGGCTGCGGGCATCAAGAATGCCGGCAGGCATAGGGTCCACCCAGGTGAGCAGTTCACCGGGGATCACCGGGTCGCCCACATCCAGTTGCGGGCGGTGCAGGTAACCGGTGACTGGTGAGGAGACCTGGTAACGGTCTTTCACCCGGGTTTTGCCCTCCTCCAGCAGGGTAACTTCCATGGGGCCCCGCTCCACGGTAGCCAGGTCCACCCAGACCGGCTCCGGGCGCAGGACGAAGACAAATGCCGCGACGGCAAACACGGCCAACACCGCCCAGAAGATCCGTTTTCCCGTGATTCGTTTTTCTTTTGCCATGGTCCGTTCCGTGAGAAGGGTGTTTATTCCCTGGTTTTCAGTACCGCTACCAGGTCCAGTTTACGCAGCCTCAGCCAGGTTATGAAGCCGGAGGCCAGCGCCGAACCAATCACCACGCAGGCGGCCAGTGCCAGGGTTTGACTGGTGATGATCAACGGCACCCGATAAAGTTCCGTTTGCAGGGCGGTGACCACCAGTTGGCCCAACCCTGCGCCAATCAGCCAACCCAGCGGAATGCCCAGTACCAGTAGCAGCGCCAGCTCACCCAGCAGGATGTGAGCCACCTCCGGTTGGTTGTAGCCCAGTACCCGCAGGCTGGCCAGGTCCCGGGCGCGCTCGGCCAGGGAAATTCGGGCGGTGTTGTAGATTACGCCAAAGGCGATGACGCCGCCCAGCAGGCTGATGATGAATGTGTAAGTCAGGAAGGTTTTGGCCAGGGTGTCGAAAAAGCTGTCGAGCATGGCCTGGCGCTGGTTGGTGGCCATCACCCGTGGGGTGTCCCGCAGGCGCTGGTAGACCTCGTCCTCTGCCTCCGGCTGCAGATTCATCAACACCTGATTGACCACCGGGCCTTCCCGCAGCGCCCGGTTCATGGCTTCAAGGTTCATATACGCGCCCACGCCAATGAATTCACTGGTGATGCCGGCAACCGGGAGTGTCAGGGTGGGGCGGTGCTGCTCAAGCACACGTACTTCCACCAGATCGCCCGGCGCCACGTGCAGGCGCTGGGCCAGGAAATCGGTCAGCAGCAGGCCGCTGGCGGGAATGGCGACATTGTTCAACTCACTGTCCACCACGAACTGCAGGCGGGCGTTGTCGGGCAGGCCGGTCAGGCTGGTGCGCCAGTCACGGTGGCCGCTGACCAGTTCCACAGCCACGGTGCGGCGACCTTCGGTATAGAGTACGCCGGGTTGACGGGCCATGCTGTACAGGGCGGCCTGGTTGACCGGGTCGGTCAGGGTTGCGGTGAGGTCCTGCTTTTGTACCCGGGCAAATTGTGTATGCACCATCAGTTCCACGGAACTGAACTGGAAATTGCCCACCACCACAATGGCAGTCGCCATGGCGATGCCGACGACCGACAGTGCGGTGCGGCCTGGTCGGCGTGCCAGTTGCCGGACAATCATTCGGGAGGGCTGGCGGAAGTGTATCAGCGAGAGTAGGCGTTCAATCCGGGAAACGTTGTAGCGGGCCGGCCCTTCCGGTTGCATGGCTTCGGCTGGCGGCATGTCCGCGGCCCGCCGGATCGCGCGCCAACCACCGAGCCAGGCTACGAACAGGCTGATCACCGCCAACATCAGAATCCAAAGCGGATTAATGCGGAACAGCAGGGCCGGAAACCGATAGTATTCCATGTACAACTCGCCCAGCGCGCGGCCCAGCCACAGGCCGACGCCGTTGCCAATCACCAGGCCAATGGCGGCAATGGTCAGCACCAGTTGGCTGTAGTGCCAGGCGATCTGCCGGTTGCTGTAACCAAAAGCCTTGAGTACCGCGACGATATCGCGTTGGGTGCTGATCAGCCGGCCAATGACCACGTTCAGCAGGAACATGGCCACGCCCATGAAGATGGCGGGAAAAATGATCGCCATGACTTTGAGCTGTTCCAGCTCGTCGCTCAGGAACCGATGGGAAAACTGATCCGCCCGGGCGTAGGCCCCGGTACTGCCGTAGCGGCCGAGCAACCGGTCCAGGCGGTCGATTACATCGGCCACGGGGTGATCGGGCGCGGTCTGCAGCACCAGGCTGTTAAAAGCCCCCTTCAGATCCATGGCCGAGGCCAGGGCTTCCCGCGACAACCAGAGCACGCCGAAGCGCTGGTAGTCCGGTAACATGCCGCCGGGTGGGATCACGTAGATAAATTCCGGCGACTCGGCGATGCCCACCACTGTGAGGGCTTGTTTTCGGCCGTTGATCACGGCGCTGAGGGTGTCGCCCGGTTGCAGGTCGTGGGCGTCGGCGAAGCTGCCGATAATCACGGTCTCCTGGTTACGACCGGGATCGGGCAGCCGGCCCTGGCGCAGGTGAAGCCGGTTCACCTCTGGCTGGCCTGTGGGTGGAAGAGACACCAGGCGGGCCGAGACCGGATCATCAAAACCGGCAACTTCCAGTTTGGCCGCACCTTCCACCCGGCCACTCAGCCGATGCACGCCGGGCATCTGCGCGACCTGTTGCAGCAAATGCCGGGGCGCCCGTTTCAGGGACACGAAGACATCGGCAAACTGTTGTTCCTGATAGTACTGCTGCCGGGTGGCATCCAGGGAGGTGTAATTGACGATCGATAGCAGGCATACCGCGATGCCGCCGGCAATCACCAGAGCAATGGCCAGTACCTGTCCCCGGATCTGCCAGAGTTCCCGGCGAAGTTTGGTGTGAAGGATGCTGTCGCCAAACCCGAACATGGTGTTACCAGCTCAGGGTATGCGGGGCCTGGCGGGTGGCGTTGCGGTGCTCGCCACTGATCAGGCCGTCGGAGAGGGTGATCACTCGGTCCGCCATGTTGGCAATGGAGGCGTTGTGGGTAATGATCACCGTGGTGGTGCCCGTTTCCCGGTTGGCCTTTTCCAGGGCCTCCAAAACCCGGACACCGGTGGCGGAGTCGAGCGCACCGGTGGGTTCGTCACAGAGCAGGACGTTGGGCTGCTTGGCAATGGCCCGGGCAATCGCCACCCGCTGTTGTTCACCGCCGGAAAGCTGCGCGGGAAAGTGGTCTGCCCGGTTCTCGAGCCCCACCAGTGCCAGGGCCGCCTCCGGCGTCATCGGGTTACGGGCGATCTCGGTTACGGCGATCACGTTTTCCCGGGCCGTGAGGGAAGGGATCAGGTTGTAGAACTGGAACACGAATCCCACGTAGTCGCGTCGATACAGTGTGAGTTCCTTGTCGGTGGCCCGGGCCAGATCGGTATCCAGATAGGTGACTTCACCGCTGCTGGGCACATCCAGCCCGCCCAGGATATTCAGCAGTGTGGATTTCCCGGAGCCTGAAGCGCCCAGCATGACTACCAATTCACCGCTGTACAGGTCCAGGTCAATGCCCCGAAGCGCGTGGACTTTCACCTCGCCCTGCAGGTAGGTTTTTGTCAGCCCGGAAGTATGGAAAACGGGTGTGCCGGGTGTTGTACTCATATTGATGGTTGGCCCTGTTTCATCCGTGTTCAGTCCGGGGTCGTAGTGGTTAGCAAAGCCACTGAACGGGAGGAAAAATGGATAATCTGCTGGAAGTATATACCACGGCGTTCCGGGGTATAGCGGCCCTCATTGTCATCTGGATGGCCCAATGGTTTGTGGCGAGTCTTACCAAGGCATCACAGCCGGGCGCGGTGCCGGGTAAAATCGATCAGTCCCTGAGCCATGAATCGTTTGTTTTCCGTGCCCACCGAACCTTCATGAATTCACTGGAGAACCTGCCGGTGATGTTCGCCACGGCGTTCCTGGCGATTCTGTCGGGCGCCGATCCGTTCTGGTCGGGAGTCTTGATCTGGATCTTTGTGGCGGCGCGGGTTGTTCACATGGGGCTGTATTACGGCATTGCCACCGAACGCAATCCCAGTCCCCGCTCGTATTTCTTCATGATTGGCCTGCTGGCTAACCTGGGGCTTTTGGGCGTGAGTTTGGCTGCCCTGGTGTAGGCGATGGTGGTTTCAGAAACGAAAAAGGCCCCGGCAGGATGTCCGGGGCCTTCTGGGTTTAATGGCCAAAGACCATTACTCCATGGAGGTGGCACCAATATGGTGAATGCTGAGGTCCGCGCCGTTGAATTCTTCCTCTTCGCTCAGACGCAGTCCGGATACCTTGGCGACAATGCCATAGACAATCAGGCCGCCAACAAAGGCCACGATCACACCGGCAGCTGAACCAATGATTTGAGACGCCAGGCTGACACCACCCAGGCCGCCGAGGGTCTCGCTGCCGAAAATACCGGCGGCAATACCGCCCCATACGCCACAGATGCCGTGCAGTGGCCAAACACCCAGTACGTCGTCCAGGCGTTCGATCTTGTCCTGGGCCCATTCGAACATGTACACGAAAATGGCGCCGGCGACACCGCCGGTGATCAACGCGCCGACGGGGTGCATGAGGTCAGAGCCGGCGCACACAGCCACCAGGCCAGCGAGGGGACCGTTGTGGATAAAGCCGGGGTCTTTCTTGCCCAGAATCATGGACACCAGGATGCCGCCGACCATGGCCATCAGGCTGTTCACCGCTACCAGGCCGCTGATGCCATCAAGGGTTTGTGCGGACATCACGTTAAAGCCGAACCAGCCGACGGTCAGAATCCAGGCGCCCAAGGCGAGGAAAGGAATATTGGACGGCGCGAACGCGACCACCTTGCCGTTGCGGTAACGGCCTTTACGGGCATCGAGAAGCAGGATGGCTGCCAGCGCGACCCAGCCACCGACGGCATGCACCACAACGGAGCCGGCGAAATCATGGAAGCCTGCCCCAAACTGGTTCTCCAGCCAGGCCTGGAACCCGTAGTTGCCGTTCCACACAATGCCCTCAAAGAACGGGTACACCAGCGACACAATCAGGCCAGAGGCAATCAGCATGGGGTAGAAGCGAGCCCGCTCGGCGATGCCGCCGGAGACAATGGCGGGAATGGCGGCGGCAAAGGTCATCAGGAAGAAGAACTTCACCAGCTCGTAGCCATTGGCTTCGGTCAGTTGCGAGGCGCTGGTCAGGAAGTGAGTGTCGTAAGCGATGGTGTAGCCAACAAAAAAATAGCCGACGGCGGAAATGCCGAAGTCGGTCATGATCTTGACCACGGCGTTAACCTGGTTCTTGTGCCGGACCGTACCAACTTCCAGAAAGGCGAAGCCGGCGTGCATGGCCAGCACCATGATGGCGCCGATAAGGATGAACAGCGTATTGGTGCTGTCGGTCAGGGTGTGAACTGCGCTCGTGATATCCACGGGTCTCTAACTCCTGTTTTTGTGTTTTGCCGCCTTCTGGGGCGGGGGTACGCACGAAGAGCGATCACTTAAAGCAAGGAGTGTTCCAGAATGGTTCAATAACGCTTTTTATAGGCAGTTAGAGGGTTTGGCTGCATTCAGCTGGATCATTTGGAGTGCGTTAATGCACCTGATGGGTGCGTTGCCCGGGTTTTGTGCACCAAAATGCACGGGTGTGAGCCAGTGCACGCCCGTGTCTGTTCCGTTAGAGTGGTTATTATAAGAAGGCCAATGAATCTGGAGGTGTTTGATGAGTGATCCGACCTATACCCCACCCAAAGTCTGGAAGTGGGAGCCCAATAACGGAGGGCAGTTTGCCAACATCAATCGCCCCGTGGCGGGGGCCACCCACGACAAAGAGCTGCCGGTGGGCAAGCATCCTTTCCAATTGTATTCCCTGGCCACACCCAACGGCGTGAAAGCCACGATCATGTTGGAAGAGTTGCTGGAAAAAGGTATTCGGGAGGCGGAGTACGATGCCTGGCTGATTCGTATTGGAGACGGCGACCAGTTTGGCAGCGGCTTTGTCGAGGTGAATCCCAATTCAAAGATTCCCGCCATGCTTGACCACAGTGTGGATCCGGCAATTCGGGTGTTCGAATCCGGCTCCATTCTTTTCTACCTGGCCGAAAAGTTTGGTGAATTCCTGCCAACGGACCCGGCCAGACGGACCGAAACCATGAACTGGCTATTCTGGCAGATGGGCAGTGCGCCCTTTCTGGGTGGCGGTTTCGGCCACTTTTATGTTTATGCGCCGGAGAAGTACGAATACCCGATCAACCGCTACACTATGGAAGTAAAGCGCCAGTTGGACGTGCTGGACCGGCACCTGGCCGAAAACCGGTACATGGTGGGCGATGAATACACCATTGCCGATATGGCGATCTGGCCCTGGTATGGCGCCGTGGTTAAGAACATTGTGTACGACGCGGCCGAGTTCCTGGAGGCTGACACCTACACGAACGTTATTCGCTGGGCGGATGAAGTAGCCCAACGGCCAGCCGTCAAACGCGGCCGGATGGTGAACAAGACCTGGGGAGAGCCAGCCACCCAGTTGCACGAGCGGCACGATGCCAGTGATTTTGAGCGTCGCACCCAGGACAAGCTCGACACCGAAGGGTAAAAGGCAAAAGTAAGGAGGCGTGATGGCGGTACCCGCAGCGTTGCAAGAGGACCAGATTTACCACAGTTGCCCAATCGAAAAACTGGATTTTGAATCCACCGACACACTGGATGATCTGGAACTGCCCGTCGGCCAGGAGCGGGTACTCCGAGCACTGGAGTTTGGCGCCAGTATGCAGGCCAGTGGTTTTAACCTGTTTGTGCTGGGTCCGTCCGGGGCAGGGAAGCACGAACTGGTAAAGCGTTTTCTCTCACAACACGCCGCAGGTTTGCCGGCCCCTGCCGACTGTTGTCATGTCTTCAACTTCAAGGTGCCCGACAAGCCTTGTGCCATCAAACTTCCCCCGGGGGAGGGGCGGTTGTTCAAGAGCGATATGAACGATCTGGTCTCCGAGCTGAAAACCGCGATACCCGCTACCTTTGAAAGCGAGGAATACCAGGCCCGTATCCAGGAGCTTCAGGAAGAAGTGGCCAAGCGCCAGAGCGAGGGGCTTTTCGAGATTCAGGAAGAGGCCAACCGCAACAATATCGCGATGCTGGCAACTCACGCCGGCTTTACCTTTGCGCCGATGCGCAATGGCGAAGTGATTGATCCGGAGGAGTACAAGAAGTTCTCCGACGATGAAAAAGAGCTGATTGAGAGCAAGGTTGAAGAGCTCCAGAAAAAACTGCAGCAGGCCATTCAACAGGTCCCCCGCCTTCGCAAGGAGGTGCGCCAGCGCATTCATGAGCTGAACGAGGAGATGGTCCAGCTCACCCTGGGCGGCCCAATGGGCGAGCTGCGGGAGAAATGGCGGCACGTGCCCGAGGTGGTGGAGCACCTGGATGCAGTACGCGAAGACGTCGTGGAACACGCGGAAGTCTTTCAGGATGGAGAGAACGGGCCACCGGCGGGGCTGTTGACCCGTTACCGGGTGAATCTGCTGGTGGATAACGCGGACACCAAGGGTGCTCCCGTGGTCTATGAAGACCTGCCGAGCCACCAGCACCTGACCGGGCAGATTGAGCACCGGGCGCGCCAGGGCAACCTGTATACCGATTTCACCCTGATCCGGCCCGGTTCCCTGCACCGGGCCAATGGTGGTTATCTCATTGTGGATGCCCGCCGCATTCTGATGCAGCCCCTGGCCTGGGAAAGTCTCAAGCGTATCCTGTTTTCCGGCGAGATTCGCATCGAGTCGCTGGAACGGCTGTACGGTCTGGCCACCACCGTCAGCCAGCAGCCCGAACCCATTCCGCTTTCGGTCAAGGTGGTGCTGCTGGGCGACCGGATGCTGTACTACCTGCTGTCCCATTACGACCCGGACTTCCTCGACCTGTTCAAGGTGGAGGCTGATTTCGAGGACGACCTGGACCGGGACGAGGGCAGTTATTCGTTGTATGCCCGCATGCTGGCCACGATGGCCCGCTCCAGCGGCATCCGCCCGCTGCATAAGACCGGCGTGGCCCGGCTGATTGAACACGCCAGCCGGCTGGCCAGCGACCAGAGAAAGCTGACCGCCCATGACCGGGTACTGAAGGATCTGATGAGCGAGGCCGATCATTGGGCTGGCCAGGCCAATAGCGAACGGATTGAAGCCACGCACATCCAGCAGGCCATCGACGAGCGCGAATACCGCGCCAGCCGCATTCGCGAGCGCAGCCTGGAGCAGATTCAGCGCGGCGTGGTGATGATTGCCACCACCGGCGAGCAGGTGGGGCAGGTGAATGGTCTGTCGGTGCTTCAATTGGGCGCCAACCGGTTCGGCCAGCCCACCCGCATCACCGCCACGGCGCGCCCCGGCAAGGGGCAGGTGGCCGACATTGAGCGGGAGGCCAAGCTGGGCGGGCCGATTCACAGCAAGGCGGTGATGATTCTCTCCCGGTTTCTGGCTAACCGCTATGCCCCGATGGGGCAGCTTTCGTTGTCGGCCAGCCTGGCCTTTGAACAGTCTTATGGCGGTGTGGAAGGCGATTCCGCTTCGGTGGCGGAAACCTGCGTCTTGCTGTCCGCCATCACGGGCGTGCCGCTGAAACAGTCGCTGGCGGTAACCGGTTCCATGAACCAGCATGGTGAGGTTCAGGCGGTCGGTGGTGTGAACGAGAAAATTGAGGGTTTCTTCAATGTCTGCCGGCAATCGGGAGATGTGAACGGACAGGGGGCCCTGTTGCCAGCCAGTAATGTCGAGCACCTGATGCTGAACGAGGCGGTGTGCACGGCTGTTCGGGATGGGCGGTTTTCCATTTATCCGGTAAGCCACATTGACCAGGCCATTGAATTGATGACTGGCCTGTCAGCCGGCGAGGCGGACAGCGAAGGAGTGTTTCCCGAGGGCAGCTTTAACCGTCTGGTGGCCGACCGTCTGGAGGCATTCGCCAAAGCGGCGGAACACAAGGAAGACAACGGCGATACCAACGGCCACGGAGACGGCGATGATGACTGAACTGCCGGTAGGGGGCTCCGGCCAACAGGCCGCCAAGGGGCGCATTCTGGTGTTACTGGATGGCTCAAGAGTGGGCTATGTCGTGCTGGACGTGGCTGCGGCCATTGCGGCCCGGACCGGTGCGGAGTTGCAGGGGGTGTTTGTTGAAGAGCAGAACCTGCTGCGGAGTGCCGGCTATGGTTTTGCGCGGGAAGTGGGTTCGGTATCGGGTCTGAGCCGACCGCTGGACGTGACAGTTCTTGAGCAACGTATGCAGCGGCTGGCGGAACAGGCCCGGCGCGCGCTGGCCGGAGCCGCCGGGCACTATGGTGGCC
Source organism: Marinobacter nauticus (assembly GCA_044811145.1). Taxonomy (GTDB): domain Bacteria; phylum Pseudomonadota; class Gammaproteobacteria; order Pseudomonadales; family Oleiphilaceae; genus Marinobacter; species Marinobacter nauticus_A. Next base: position 2,896,464 of record CP085245.1, on the reverse strand, counting down.
GTTACCAGCTCAGTATTGCCCGGGGTAGTGTGGTGGAGGAAGTGCTGGCCCTGGCGGAGCCCGAGGATTTGCTGGTGCTGGGCCGCGCCCGATGGTCCACCATCCCCGCCGGCTGGCTGGGTTCGACAGCCCGGGCGTTGCTGCACCGCTCGCCAGGCAGGCTGTTATTGTGGAGCCACCAACAGCCCCCGATCCACGGTCGGGTGGCGGTGTTCCTGAACGAACACGAGGGGGCTAATCAACGAGCCGTTGCCGCTGCGGCCGAGGCCGCTGCCTATTCCAGGCAGCCGGTCACTCTGTTGCTGGCCGGGGAGGCGAGCGTGGCGCCAGATACCCTGGCAACCCTGAAGCGTAATCTGGGTGTTCCGGAACCGGATGTTCGGGTGATCCCGTTGCCTTCCAGTGATCCGGCCTCTGTCGCGCGAGTGTTGCGCCGGGAAAAGGCGTCTCAGCTTGTGCTCAGTCGGGACTGCTCTCTGTTTCGGGAGCCTGGTGCGGAGAGTCTGCTGGCAGCCCTTCACCTGCCAGTCACTATTACACCTTAAGAGTTCCTGTTTTTAATCCTTTCCGCCAGGAGTGAATTAATGGTTTGGCATATTCTCGTGATCGTGGGTCTGACTGCGCTGGCCGGGGCCTTCATTCCGTTGGGAGGGCTGCTGGCCCGCGTTGAGCGGCTTGGGTCCGATTGGCTGGAACAGGAGTTCCGGCACTTCCTCATTGCCTTGGGGGGCGGGATTCTGCTCGGTGCGGTGACCGTCGTGCTGATTCCCCAGGGCCAGGAGAGCATGGGGGACTCGCTGTTTGCGATACCCGCGATTGTCGCCGGCGGTATTCTGTTTTTCGTGGTGGAGCGAATACTCGGGCTCAAGCGTCGTGAGTCGCCCCAGTTAATGGGTATGATGCTCGATTTTATTCCCGAAGCCATTTCTCTGGGCGGGCTTGCCGTATTGAGCCCAAAAACCGCCGTGCTCATGGCAGTGCTGATTGCCCTGCAGAACCTCCCGGAAGGCTTCAATGCCTATCGGGAGATGATCAGTCAGGAGGGCCCCGGCCATTCACCTCGCAAGACGCTGACGTTTATGACGTCGCTGGTGTTTACGGGGCCGATTGCCGGTTTGTTGGGGTTCTTCTTCCTCTCCGAGCAGCCGTTCATTCTTGGAACGGTGATGCTGGTCGCCTCCGGTGGTGTGATGTACCTGATTTTCCAGGACATCGCACCCCAGTCACGGCTTGATCGTCATTGGGGGCCACCGCTCGGGGCGGTGGTCGGTTTCTGCGTGGCGCTGTTCAGCCATGATCTGGTGACCCACTTTTAAGGGATTCCACGGCGGTGGTTTCCTTGGGGCTCTGCTCCAGGATCTCCCGGATTTCTTCGGCGGAGAGGCTCTCCTGCTTGAGCACCGCCTGGGCCAGGGCTTCCAGCTGGCTGCGGTGGCTGGCCAGAAAGTCCAGGGTGGCCTTTTCCAGGCTTAAGAGCTGGGACTGGATTTCAGCGTCAATCAGTTCCGCCATTTTTTCACTGAACTCCCGTGGCTGGCCCATCTCTCGTCCCAGGAATACGTGTTCCTCGCCAATGCTCAGGCCCATGGGGCCAATTTTCTCGCTCATGCCCCACTGGCCAATCATGCGGCGTACCAGCGTGGTGGCCTCCTTCAGGTCATTCTGGGCCCCGGTGCTGACTTCGCCATAGATCAGTTTCTCGGCACAGCGGCCACCAAGCATGACCTTGATGCGGTCCTTCAGGTAGCTTTCGGTATAGGTGTAGTGGTCGTCCCGGGGTGTCTGCTCGGTGACGCCCATGGCCATGCCGTGAGGGATGATGGTGATTTTGGTGAGAGGGTCCGCATTGGGCATGAAATAGGCCATGATGGCATGGCCACATTCATGATACGCGACCGCCTCACGCTCCCGGGGAGGTAGTTGGGCCTCCCGGGTTTCACCGAGAATGATGCGGTCCCGGGCGATCTCGAAGCATCGGTTGTCCACTTCATCCAGCCCCTCGCGTGCAGCAGTCAGGGCGGCTTCATTGACCAGGTTCTGCAGGTCCGCGCCGGAAAAACCAATGGTGCGGGCGGCAACCTGTTCCAGATCCACGTCGTTTGCCAGGGGCACCTTGCGCACGTGTACTTTCAGGATGGCGGCGCGGGCTTCCTTGTGGGGCCGTTCCAGAGTGATCTTGCGATCGAACCGGCCCGGGCGTAGAAGGGCGGTGTCCAGCACATCGGGGCGGTTGGTGGCCGCCAGCACCAGCACGTTTTCGTGAGCTTCAAAGCCGTCCATTTCGGTCAGGATCTGGTTCAGGGTCTGTTCCCGCTCGTCGTGCCCCCCGCCCAGACCGGCGCCCCGGGAGCGGCCAACGGCGTCGAGTTCATCTATGAAAATGAGCGCAGGGGCGTCTTTGCGTGCTTCCTTGAACATGTCCCGCACGCGCGCCGCGCCCACGCCCACGAACATTTCGATGAATTCCGAGGCGCTGATGCTGAAAAACGGCACCTCGGCTTCGCCAGCTATCGCGCGGGCCAGCAGGGTCTTGCCGGTGCCGGGCGGGCCCACCAGCAGCACGCCCTTGGGCATGATGGCGCCCAGCCGACGGTATTTCTCCGGGGACTTCAGAAAGTCGATGATCTCGGCAATTTCCCGCTTGGCCGATTCAATGCCGGCCACGTCATCCAGGGTGGTGGTGGAGGTTTCCTTGCGCGCGCGCCGGGCTTTTGAACGGCTGAAATCCAGCACGCCACCGCCCTGTCCAAAGCGCTTTTGGGCGTTTCCCCAGAACCAGAACATCAGGGCGAGTAGCAGGATCCAGGGCAGAAAGCCGAGAATCAATTCCTGCCACCAGGGCCGTCCGGAGCGAGCCCCCTGGATGGTTACCCCTTGTTCTTCGAGGAGCGGCAGAAGGGCCGGGTCCTCGGTCTGCGGGCGCAGGGTGATGAAGCGGGTGCTGGAGGGCTGTCTGGCGGCACTGAACCGGGCGGCGCCCGATTCGGTGAAGTTGCCCTGTATGTCTTCCTGTCGCAGGGTAACGTCCGATACCTGTCCGGCCGTGACCGCTTCCTTGAATTCGGAATACGCCACTTCCTGTTGTTGGGGCTGGTTGGCCCCCTGCATCCACAGCACCATCAGGAAGATGGCGGCACTCAACCAGAGGAACGAGTACTGGTTGGGAATGGCCGGCTGTGGGTTATTCTCCGGTTTCTGTGGTGGCTCTGGTCGGTTCGGGTCAGTCATCGTGGTCTCCGGTCGCCCTCCATGATTTTGGCAACGAACACAGCCTTGCCGTAAGTTTCGAATGACCATTTCATGGTGTCGGAAAGTACCTTCATCACTTCATCATAGTCGCCAAAGATTTCCGTGCTCATGCGCCCGGGGTAAACCTCCAGGCCGGATTGCTCCAGACGGGCGATCAGTTCGCGAATGGGATCCTTGTAGTCGTCCTTGAGTGGATAACAGCTCAACTGAACAGACAGGTACATAATGCCTCCGGTCGGTTGTTAGGGTATTGGCGGCGGGGGTCAGTAACCCATGGCCGCCGAGGTGCTGCGTCTTGGGTCGGCACCGCCGTAAAGGGTGCCATCCTCGCCAATCAGGACGCTCTGGATGGCGCCCATGGCCCGGCTGATGCTGACCTTGTGACCAAGCCCTTCAAGCAGTTCGATGGTGTCGGGGCTGAAGCCCTGCTCCATGCGAATTTCGTCTGGTAGCCATTGATGGTGCATGCGTGGCGCGCTAACTGCGCTCTGTATGTTCATATTATGGTCGATGACGTTCATCAGCACCTGCAGCGTGGTGGTGATGATCCGAGAACCGCCGGGACTGCCGGTGACCAGGTAGTTGCGACCGTCTTTGCGCACGATGGTGGGCGACATGGAACTAAGCATGCGCTTGCCCGGTTCGATCTTGTTGGCTTCCCCGCCGATCAGGCCGTAGGCGTTGGGCACACCGGGCTTGGCGCTGAAATCGTCCATCTCGTTGTTGAGCATGAAACCCGCACCGGCCACGGTGATGCCTGAGCCATAACTGAAATTGATGGTGTAGGTGTTGGACACCGCGTTACCCCAGCGGTCCACGATGGAGAAGTGCGTGGTCTCATTGCTTTCCCAGGGCGCCGGATTGCCAGCGCTGATCTCGCCCGAAGGCCGCGCCCGGTCCGGGGCGATGGTGGCCTGCAGGGCGGCGGCATAGCCTTTGCTGGTCAGGCCGTGGAGCGGAACCTCGACAAAATCCGTGTCGCCCAGGTATTGCGCCCGGTCGGCGTAGGCCAGTTTCATGGCCTCGGCCATGCGGTGCACGGTTGCCGCCGAGTTATGGCCCAGCTCGGCAATGGGGTAGTGCTCCAGAATGTTCAGGATCTGCACGATGTGGGTGCCGCCGGAGGAGGGCGGCGACATGGAATAGATGTCGTGGCCCCGGTAGGTGCCGTGTACCGGCTCGCGAATGGCCGGCTGATAATTGGCCAGATCGTCCAATGTGATCAGCCCGTCGTGGCGCTGCATTTCCTCGACAATCAGGCGGGCGGTTTCGCCTTCGTAGAAGCCCTTCGGGCCCTGGTCGGCAATGCGCTGCAGGGTGTCGGCCAGTTCCGGTTGTTTGAATATGGTGCCCGGCTGGGGTGCGGAGCCGTCTTCGTTGTAAAAGGTTGCCTTGGTGGCGGGCCAGCGGGTCAGGCGATCCCGGGCCTGTTCCAGGCCTTCGGTGAAACGGCGGGGCACTTGAAAGCCGTCGCGGGCCAGCTTGATCGCCGGCGCCAGTGCTTGTTTCAGGGAGATGGTGCCATGGCGTTCCAGTGCCAGCGCAAGCCCGGCCACGGTGCCGGGTACGCCGGCGGCCTGGTGACTGAAGCGGCTGCGCTGCTGGACGACTTCACCATCGGCGTTCTGGAACATGGTTTCAGTTGCGGCTGCCGGTGCGGTTTCCCGGTAGTCGATGGCTTCCGGCGCATCGCCATCGCCCGGGGCGTAGAGCATAAAACCACCGCCGCCGATGTTGCCGGAGCGGGGCTGGGTCACCGCCAGGGCAAAGCCTGCGGTGACCGCCGCATCCATGGCATTGCCGCCGTTTTTCAGCACTTCCAGGGCGATTTCCGTGGCCAGGGTGTGGCTGGTGGCGACCATGCCCTGAGTGCCCTGGACGGGGTGGAATCTTTCTCCCTCCAGGATGGCCTGGGCATTTGCCTGCGAGACGCTCACAAAAAAGGCTATCAATAGCGCGGCGAACAGGCCCAGGGCGCGCTTTGGGGAAAATTCCGACTGTGGCTCATCCATCACTCTGTCCATGACTTGCACTCCTCGTTTCTGGCTCCCAGATAGGCTATCATAGCCGGTCATTTTTACAGGTGCGTACCGATTGCCTCTGCAGGTTGTTTTCTGCGGTTCCCCGTTGCACCCGCTTTCCCGGATTCAAGTTAAGGAAAGGCTTCATGGAGCATACCTATCGTCTTGTTATTTCCTGCCCCGACCGGGTGGGAATTGTTGCCAAGGTGAGTAACTTCCTGTCCACCTACAATGGCTGGATTACCGAGGCGAGCCACCATTCAGATACCCAGTCCGGCTGGTTCTTCATGCGGCACGAGATCAAGGCCGAGTCGATCCCGTTTGGGCTGGAGCAGTTCCGCACGGCCTTCGAGCCCATTGCCCGCGAGTTCAACATGAGCTGGCACATTGCCGATTCGGCCCAGCCAAAACGTGTGATCCTGATGTGTAGCAAGGAGTCCCACTGTCTGGCGGACCTGCTGTACCGCTGGCACAGCAAGGATCTGAACGCGGAAATCGTGGCCGTGATTTCCAACCACGATGACCTGCGCCGGATGGTGGAATGGCACGATATTCCTTACCACCACATCCCGGTGAGCAAGGAAAACAAGGCCGAGGCGTTCCGTCATATCGAGGAGCTGTTCGAGCACTACGAAACCGACGTGGTGGTGCTGGCCCGCTACATGCAGATCCTGCCGGAAGACCTGTGCGACAAATACGCCGGCAAGGTGATCAACATTCACCACAGCTTCCTGCCGTCGTTCGCCGGGGCGCGTCCGTATCACCAGGCCTACAGCCGCGGCGTGAAGCTGATTGGCGCCACCTGCCATTACGTGACCCAGGACCTCGACGAGGGTCCGATCATTGAGCAGGACGTGATTCGCATCAGCCACAGCGACTCCATCGATGACATGGTGCGTCTGGGCAAGGATGTGGAGAAAAACGTGCTGGCCCGTGGCCTGCGCGCGCACATTGAAGACCGAGTGATTACCTACGAAAACAAGACTGTAGTGTTTGACTGATCCAGAGCCCGTTCGCCCCGGGATGGGGCGAGCTGTGGTATGCTGAGCAGCTTGTTGAAGAATAAACCCGGTGCCTTTCGAGGCATACGGTACGACTTCCAGATAACGCAAAGGAACCTTTCTCGATGGGTGAGTTAGCCAAAGAGATCCTGCCGGTCAATATTGAAGACGAACTGAAGCAGTCCTACCTGGATTACGCCATGAGCGTCATCATCGGGCGGGCGCTGCCGGACGTGCGGGATGGCCTCAAGCCGGTGCACCGGCGGGTCTTGTTTGCCATGTCCGAGCTGGGCAATGACTGGAACAAGCCGTACAAGAAATCGGCCCGTGTGGTCGGTGATGTTATCGGTAAATACCACCCGCACGGGGATTCCGCGGTCTACGACACCATTGTTCGTATGGCCCAGCCGTTCTCTTTGCGCTACCCGCTGGTGGATGGCCAGGGTAACTTCGGTTCCATCGACGGCGATAACGCGGCCGCCATGCGTTATACCGAAATCCGCATGGAGAAAATTTCCCATTCGCTGCTGGCGGATCTGGACAAGGAAACGGTGGACTACGTCGATAACTACGACGGCACCGAGAAGATTCCGGAAGTGCTGCCGACCCGCGTTCCCAACCTGCTGGTGAACGGCTCCTCCGGTATCGCCGTGGGCATGGCCACCAACATTCCGCCCCACAACCTGACGGAAGTGATCAACGGCTGCCTGGCGCTGATCGATAACCCGGACCTGACTATTGATGAGTTGATGGGGTATATCCCGGGTCCCGATTTCCCCACTCAGGGCATCATCAACGGCCGTGCCGGCATTGTGGAAGCCTATCGCACCGGCCGTGGGCGCATTTATATCCGTGCCCGCCATGAGATTGAGCAGGACAAGAAAACCGGTCGTGAATCGATCATCATCACCGAGCTGCCGTACCAGCTCAACAAGGCGCGCCTGATCGAGAAAATCGCCGAGCTGGTGAAGGAAAAGCGCATTGAAGGCATCACCGAGCTGCGCGACGAGTCCAACAAGGAAGGCATCCGGGTAGTGATCGAACTGCGCCGGGGCGAGAACCCGGAAGTGGTGGTCAACAACCTGTTTGCCCATACCCAGCTGCAGACCGTATTCGGCATTAACATGGTGGCGCTGCTGAACGGCGAGCCCAAGACGCTGAACCTGAAAGAAATGCTGGACGCGTTCCTGCGTCATCGCCGGGAAGTGGTCACCCGCCGGACCATCTACGAGCTGCGCAAGGCTCGTGAGCGGGGCCACATTCTGGAAGGCCTGACCGTGGCGCTGGCCAACATCGATGAAATCATCGAGCTGATTCGTCAGTCCCCGTCCGCCGCCGAGGCTAAAGAAAAGCTGATGGACAAGGGCTGGGCGCCGGGTGACGTACTGGCCATGCTGGAGCGCGCCGGCGAAGACGCCTGCCGCCCGGACGACCTGCCGGAATACTTTGGCCTGCGTGACGGCCTTTACCACCTGTCACCGGAACAGGCCCAGGCCATCCTGGATCTGCGCCTGCACCGCCTGACTGGTCTGGAGACGGAAAAGCTCCAGAAAGAGTACAAGGATATCATCGAGAAGATCGCCGACCTGATGGACATTCTGGGCGATCCGGACCGCCTGCTGCAGGTAATCCGCGAGGAACTGGAAGCCATCGTCAACGATTACGGCGACGAGCGCCTGACCGAAATTACCAGCTCCCAGCGCGACCTGACCATCGCGGACCTGATCGACGAGGAAGACCTGGTGGTGACCATTTCCCACAATGGTTACGCCAAGACCCAGGCGGTGGAAGACTACCAGGCCCAGCGCCGTGGTGGCCGGGGCAAGGCCGCCACCTCGATGAAAGACGAAGATTTCATTGAAAAGCTGTTGGTGGCCAATTCCCACGACACCATCCTGTGCTTCTCCAACCGGGGCAAGGTGTACTGGCTGCGGGTGTTTGAAATTCCCCGTGGCAGCCGTGGCTCCCGGGGCCGGCCGATGGTCAACATTCTGCCGCTGGAAGAGGGTGAGCGTATTACCACTTTCCTGCCGGTCAAGGATTACCCGGAAGACCAGTTTGTGCTGATGGCTACCTCCAACGGTGTGGTCAAGAAGACCCCGTTGCCGAACTTCTCCCGTCCGCGCAGTAGCGGCCTGATCGCGTTGAACCTGGATGACGGCGATACCCTGATCGGCGCCGCCATCACCGACGGCCATGCCGAGATCATGTTGTTCTCCTCCGCCGGTAAAGCCGTGCGCTTTGGCGAGGAGCAGGTGCGCCCGATGAGCCGGACGGCTCGCGGTGTACGCGGTATCAAGATGCCGGAAGGCCATCATGTGGTCTCGCTGATCATCCCGCAGGAAGGTGGCGTACTGCTGACGGCCAGTGAACACGGCTACGGCAAGCGCACCGAGATTGAAGAGTTCCCGGCCTACAGCCGTGGCAGTCAGGGCGTCATTGCCATGCAGTGCTCGGAGCGTAACGGCAACCTGGTGCGGGCACTGCAGTTGTTCGAGGGCGACCAGATGATGCTGATCTCCGACAAGGGCACGCTGGTGCGCACCGGCACCGACGAAGTTTCCGTTCTCAGCCGGAACACCCAGGGCGTGCGCCTGATCCGCCTGGCCCAGGAAGACGAACGCCTGGTGGGCGTGGAGCGGATTGCCGAATCCGATGACGAAGACGAAGTAGAAGGCGAGGAAAGCGAAGAATGAGCAGGGCGTTTAACTTCTGTGCCGGGCCGGCCACCTTGCCGGAAGCCGTGCTGAAACAGGCTCAGTCCGAGATGCTGGACTGGCGGGGCACCGGCATGTCGGTGATGGAGATGAGCCATCGTAGCGATGAGTTTGTGGCCATCGCCGAAACCGCCGAGCGAGATCTGCGCGAGCTGGCCGGTATTTCCGACGACTACGCCGTGCTGTTCATGCAGGGTGGGGCGTCCAGCCAGTTTGCCACCATTCCGCTTAATCTCCTTGGCGAAAAGTCTTCCGCCGATTACGTGAACACCGGCATCTGGTCGAAAAAAGCCATTGCCGAAGCGAAACGCTACGCCGATGTGAATGTGGCGGCCAGCTCCGAGGACAGCGGCTTTACCACGGTTCCGGACCAGTCCAGCTGGAATACCAGCGCGGATGCGGCCTATCTGCACTACACCCCGAACGAGACTATTGGCGGTCTGGAGTATGACTTTGTTCCGGACAGCGGCGATGTGCCCCTGGTGGCGGACATGTCCTCCACCATGCTGTCGCGCCCGGTAGACGTTAACAAATTCGGCCTGATTTACGCCGGCGCCCAGAAAAACATCGGGCCCTCCGGCCTGGTGGTGGTGATCATTCGCAAGGATCTGCTGGGCAAGGCCCGGAAAGAAACGCCGACCATGATGAATTATCAGGTCATCGCCGATAACGGCTCCATGTACAACACCCCGGCGACTTATTCCTGGTACCTGGCCGGGCTGGTGTTCAAGTGGCTGAAAGAGCAGGGCGGCGTTCAGGCCATGGGCGAGATCAACGCCCGCAAGGCTCGTAAGCTGTATGACTTTATTGATGGCAATGACTTCTACGCCAACCCGATTGATCCGCGTTTCCGCTCCTGGATGAACGTACCGTTCACCCTGGCGGATGATGCCCTGAACAGCGAGTTCCTCAAAGGGGCGGACGCCCGTGGGCTGCTGAACCTGAAAGGCCACCGCTCGGTGGGCGGCATGCGCGCCAGCATTTATAACGCCATGCCGGAAGAGGGCGTGGACGCGTTGATTGACTACATGGCGACATTTGCGAAGGAGCGTGGCTGATCATGACGGACGAAGCGACCCGTCTGGGGGAATTGCGCGAGGAGATCGACAGCCTGGATCAGCAGATCATGGCGCTGATCAGCAAGCGTGCCGAGTGTGCCCAGGAAGTGGCGCACGTGAAAATGGCCGCCAATCCGGGCGAGGACGTGTTCTTCTATCGCCCGGAGCGTGAGGCCCAGGTGTTGCGCCGGATCAAGGAGCAGAACCCGGGTCCCTTGCCGGACGAGGAAATGGCTCGTCTGTTCCGGGAAATCATGTCTGCTTGCCTGGCGCTGGAAAAGCCCATGCACATTGCGTTTCTCGGCCCGGTGGGCACCTTTACCCAGGCGGCGGCGCTCAAGCACTTTGGCCATTCAGTGGTCAGCGTGCCGCTGCCCGCCATTGACGCGGTGTTCCGGGAAGTGGAATCCGGGGCCGCCCATTACGGCGTGGTGCCGGTGGAAAATTCCACCGAAGGTATGATCAACCATACCCTGGACATGTTCATGTCCTCGCCCCTGAAGATCTGTGGTGAGGTCCAGCTTCGCATCCATCACCATCTGTTGGTGAATCCGGCCCACGAAGGCCAGGAAATTACCCGCATTTATTCCCACCAGCAGTCGTTCGCCCAGTGCCGCAAGTGGCTCGATGCCAACCGTTACGGGGTGGAGCGCATTACCGTTTCCAGCAACGCTGAAGCGGCCCGCCGGGCGGCGGAAGAGCCGGGTACGGCGGCGATTGCCGGCGACATGGCGGCAGAGCTGTACGGCCTGGAAAAACTGGCCAACAGCATCGAGGACCGGCCGGACAATACCACCCGGTTCCTCATTATTGGTCGCGAGGAAGTGCCGGCCAGTGGTCATGACAAGTCGTCGATCCTGGTGTCCATGCGCAACAAGCCGGGCGCGCTGTATCAGTTGCTTGAGCCGTTTCACAAGCACGACATCAGTCTGACCCGCATCGAAACCCGGCCCTCGCCCAGCGGCACCTGGGCCTATGTGTTCTACATTGATTTCGAAGGCCACATGGAAGACGACACTGTCGCCCGCGTGTTGTCCGAGATTGATGACGAGGCCGTTGAACTGAAGCGCCTGGGTTCCTATCCCATTGGCGTGCTTTGAGTCTGACCGAACCCGATCCGAAGGAGTCTTCTATGGCAGTTGATTATCAGAGCCTGGCAGTAAAAGGGGTTCAGGCTCTGTCACCTTATCAGCCTGGAAAACCCATCGAAGAGTTGGCCCGGGAGCTGGGCATGAATCCGGGTGAGATTATCAAGCTGGCCAGCAACGAGAACCCGCTGGGTCCGAGCGAGAAGGCCCTCTCGGCCGCCCGGAAGGCGCTGGATTCCGTGTGCCTGTACCCCGACGGCAATGGCTTTGACCTCAAGCAGGCACTGGCCCGCCGTTTCGACATTGCCATGAACCAGATTACCCTGGGCAACGGCTCCAACGACGTTCTGGAAATCATCGCCCGGTGTTTTGCCGATGCCGATAGCGAAATCATCTATTCCCAGCACGCGTTTGCTGTCTACCCTATCGCCACGCTGGCCATTGGCGCCAAGGGCGTGGAAGTGCCGGCAAAGGACTGGGGGCATGACCTGGATGCCATGGCCGAGGCGGTGACCGACCGCACGAAACTGATTTTCGTGGCCAACCCGAACAATCCCACAGGCACCGTGCATAAGGCGGACGCCATCGAGGCGTTTCTGGACAAGGTTCCGGAACACGTGCTGGTGGTGCTGGATGAAGCCTACTGCGAGTACCTGACCGGTGATGACTACCCGGACGGCATCGCACTGCTGTCCCGTTACCCGAACCTGATCACCTGCCGCACCTTCTCCAAGGCCTGGGGTCTGGCGGGGCTGCGCGTGGGGTACGCTGTGAGTTCCCCGGCCATTGCCGACATCCTTAACCGGGTGCGCCAGCCGTTCAACGTGGATTCGGTGGCTTTGGCGGCTGCCACGGCGGTTCTGGATAATCCGGATTATCTCAAGCGCTCGCTGGAGGTGAACGCGGCCGGCCTGAAACAGTTGTGTGATGGCTTTGACCGCATGGGACTGGATTACATTCCGTCCGCCGGCAACTTTGTAGCGGTGGAAGTCGGCCCGCAGGCGCTGGGTGTGTATCAATCCCTGCTTGAGCATGGCGTCATCGTTCGCCCAATTGCCGGTTACGGGATGCCGGATCACCTGCGGGTATCCGTGGGGCTGGCGAAGGAAAATGAGCATTTCCTTGATGTGCTGGCCGAAGCGCTCAGTGCTGGTGGTGAGGAAGGCTAAGGTGAGTAACGACGGCAAGCCGCTATTTGACCGTGTTGCCATCATCGGGCTTGGCCTTATTGGCGGCTCGATGGCCGCTGCCATTCGCCAGCATGGCCTGGCGGGTGAGGTGGTCGGCTTCGACCAGCGCCAGGATGAGTTGGCACTCGGTGCCGAGCTCGGTGTGATTGATACCGCCGCACAATCGTTGGAGCAGGCCGTGAGCGGCAGCGATCTGGTGGTGCTTGCGGTGCCCGTGCGCGCCATGCGGACGGTGCTGGAGAGCGTCCGGCTGTTTCTGGCTGCCGACGCGGTACTAACTGATGTCGGCAGTACTAAAAGCAGTTTCGTGGCGGATGTGGAAGCGGTGTTCGGTGAACTGTCTCCCTATGTGATTCCAGGCCACCCGATTGCCGGTTCCGAGAAAAGCGGGGTGAGGGCGGCCAACGCGGAACTGTTCGCCAACCACAAAGTGATTCTCACGCCGGCGGAAAACGCCAGCCAACCCCACGTTCAGCGCCTCAAATCCCTGTGGGAAGGCTGTGGTGCCACCGTACTGACCATGTCGGTGGCCTATCACGACGAGGTGCTCGCCGCCACCAGCCATCTGCCGCACTTGATCGCCTTCTCTCTGGTGGACACCCTGGCGGGCGAAGACGAGAACATGGATATTTTCCGGTACGCTGCTGGCGGTTTTCGGGATTTTACCCGCATTGCCGCCAGTGATCCGGTGATGTGGCACGATATCTTTCTGTCGAACCGGGACGCCGTGCTCCGGGTGATCGACCATTTTACCAGTGACCTGGACCAACTCCGCTCCGCCATTGCCAGTGGCGATGGAGAAACATTGCTGCGGGTTTTCAGTCGCGCCAAGGCGGCGCGGGAACACTTTTCAAAAATGCTTTCAGGGCAGGCATACGTGACTAACAACAGTGATAAGCAGGTAACCTTCCATCTTCAACCCGGCGGCACCGTGCGTGGCGATATCCGCGTGCCGGGCGACAAGTCCATGTCCCATCGCTCCATCATGCTGGGTGCGCTGGCCGAGGGAATTACCGAGGTAAAGGGCTTCCTGGAAGGTGAAGACAGTCTGGCCACCCTGCAGGCCTTCCGCGACATGGGGGTTACCATTGAGGGGCCGGAAAACGGTTTCGTGCGTATCCATGGCGTTGGCATGCACGGGCTGCAGGCGCCTCGTGGGCCACTGTACCTGGGCAATTCCGGTACGGCGATGCGGCTGTTTACCGGTCTCCTGGCGGCTCAGCCATTTGATTCCGAACTGACCGGCGATACCAGCCTGTCCAAGCGCCCCATGGGCCGGGTGGCCGATCCGCTGCGGGCCATGGGTGCGGTGATTGATGCTGCCGAGGGAGGCCGTCCACCGCTGAAGATTCGCGGTGGTCAGAAATTAGCCGGTATTCATTATGACATGCCGGTGGCCAGTGCCCAGGTCAAATCCTGCCTGCTGTTGGCCGGTCTGTACGCAGACGGCGTTACCTCGGTCACCGAACCGGCGCCGACCCGTGACCACACTGAGCGGATGCTGGAAGGTTTTGGTTACCACGTGCACCGGGATGGCGCCACGGCCAGTGTGACCGGTGGTGGCAAGCTTACCGCTGCCGCTATCGACGTACCGGCGGATATTTCCTCGGCCGCGTTCTTCCTGGTGGCTGCCAGCATTGCGGAAGATTCCGACCTGACCTTGCGCCACGTGGGCATGAACCCGACGCGGGTAGGGGTGATCAATATCCTGCGCCAGATGGGCGCCAACATTGAGGTGTTGGAAGAGCGCGTGATTGGCGGTGAGCCGGTGGCGGACCTTCGGGTTCGTTCCGCCAACCTCAAGGGTATTGATATTCCGGTCGACCAGGTGCCGCTGGCGATTGATGAATTCCCGGTCCTGTTCATTGCCGCCACCTGCGCCGAGGGTCGTACCGTTCTGCGCGGTGCCGAGGAACTGCGCGTGAAGGAGAGTGATCGCATCCAGGTGATGGCCGATGGCCTTGCGGCGCTGGGCGTGGAAACCACTGTTACGCCGGACGGCATCGTGATTGATGGGGGGCAGACCATCCAGGGCGGCACTGTTGAGAGCCATGAGGATCATCGTATTTCCATGTCGTTCGCGGTAGCGTCACTCCGAGCCGCAGGCCCTATCCACATCAACGATTGCGCCAACGTGGCCACTTCATTCCCTGGCTTTGTCGACCTGGCCCTGGAAACCGGCATTCGCATCAGCACCGAAGGCAGTGAATCATGAGTGAGCTTACCGTACCAGTAATCGCCGTTGACGGCCCCGGCGGCGCGGGCAAGGGCACCATTACCCAGATGCTTGCCCGCGAGCTTGGCTGGCACCTTCTGGATAGCGGGGCGCTGTATCGATTGACCGCTTTGGCGGCCACCCGCAAGGGTGTGTCACTGGACGACGAAGCGGGTCTGGTGGCCGTGGCGGCGTCACTGGATGTTGCCTTTGAACCTGGCGTTGTGGGCGAGCCCGTTCGAGTGCTGTTGGATGGTGCTGATGTGACCCGGGAAATCCGTACCGAAAGTTGTGGTAATAATGCGTCTCTCGTGGCAGTCATGCAGCCGGTTCGGGACGCGTTGTTGCAGCGCCAGCGGGATTTCCAGAAATCGCCTGGCCTTGTGGCGGATGGTCGGGACATGGGTACCGTGGTGTTCCCGGAGGCGCCGGTCAAAATTTTTCTGACGGCCAGTGCCGAAGAGCGGGCCCGGCGACGTTTTAACCAGTTGAAGGACGCTGGTGCCGATGTTACTATGCAGGATCTTTTAGACGAGATTCGGGCACGCGATGAGCGGGACATGAACCGCGCTGCGGCCCCTCTCAAGCCTGCGGATGATGCGCAAGTCATTGATTCAACAGGTTTGAGTATAAAAGAGGTGTTTGACAGGTGTATGGCCGTTGCAGGTCAGGCCTGACTGCACCTTTTTGTCGTTAGACGTCCGGAGCGGCGCTATTTGCCAGCCTGAGGCTGACTCCGGGCATCGTTAACAGACCGTGTTGCTGGCGACACGGAGTACACTTGCGTTGATCACATAGGACACATAATGAGCGAGAGCTTTGCGGATCTTTTTGAAGAAAGCCTAAAAGAAATTGACATGCAACCGGGTTCCATTGTTCAGGGAACCGTGGTTGACGTCGACAACGACTGGGTCACCGTTAACGCCGGACTGAAGTCCGAGGGCGTTATCCCCGCCTCCCAGTTCCTTAACGAAAAAGGCGAGTTGGAAGTAGCTGTCGGCGATGTTGTCGATGTGGCTCTCGATGCTGTTGAAGACGGCTTCGGTGCAACCCGTCTGTCCCGCGAGAAGGCCAAGCGTGCCGAAGCGTGGAAAGTACTGGAAAAGTCCTTCGAGGCAGAAGAAGTTGTCAAGGGCGTGATCAATGGCAAGGTCAAGGGCGGTTTCACTGTCGACCTGTCTGGCATCCGCGCCTTCCTGCCGGGTTCCCTGGTAGACGTTCGTCCGGTTCGCGACACTGCGCACCTGGAGAACAAAGAGCTGGAATTCAAGGTTATCAAGCTGGACCAGAAGCGCAACAACGTGGTTGTTTCCCGTCGTGCCGTTCTGGAAGCCGAGAACAGCGAGCAGCGTGAAGCTCTGCTGGAAACCCTGACCGAAGGTCTGGAAATCAAGGGTATCGTCAAGAACCTGACCGACTACGGCGCGTTCGTAGATCTGGGCGGTGTTGACGGCCTGCTGCACATCACCGATATGGCCTGGAAGCGCATCAAGCATCCGAGCGAAATCGTGAACGTTGGTGACGAAATCAACGTGAAAGTGCTGAAGTTTGACCGCGAGCGTAACCGCGTTTCCCTGGGTCTGAAGCAGCTGGGCGAAGATCCTTGGGTAGATATCAAGGGTCGTTACCCGGAAGGTACCCGTGTTACCGCACGCGTAACCAACCTGACCGACTACGGCTGCTTTGCCGAGCTGGAAGAGGGTGTTGAAGGTCTGGTGCACGTGTCCGAAATGGACTGGACCAACAAGAACATCCATCCGTCCAAGGTGGTTCAGGTAGGTGACGAAGTTGAAGTGATGATCCTGGACATCGACGAAGAGCGTCGTCGTATCTCCCTGGGTATCAAGCAGTGCATCGCCAACCCGTGGGAAGAGTTCTCCACGAACTTCAACAAGGGCGACCGCATCACTGGCAAGATCAAGTCCATCACTGACTTCGGTATCTTCATTGGCCTGGACGGTGGCATTGACGGTCTGGTTCACCTGTCCGACATCAGCTGGAACGAGACTGGCGAAGAAGCCGTTCGTGAGTACAAGAAAGGCGACGAAGTTGAAACCGTTATCCTGTCTGTTGATCCGGAGCGTGAGCGTATCTCCCTGGGCATCAAGCAGCTGGAAAGCGATCCGTTCGCCGAGTTTGTTCAGCTGAACGACAAGGGCTCCATCGTTAAGGGCACCGTGTCTGCCGTTGACGCGAAGAGCGCCACCGTGGCCCTGAACGACGAAGTTGAAGCGGTACTGAAAGCCTCTGAAATCAGCCGTGACCGTGTTGAAGACGCACGTAACGCGCTGAAGGAAGGCGAAGAAGTTGAAGCGAAGATCATCAGCATCGATCGCAAGAACCGCGTTATCAACCTGTCCATCAAATCGAAGGACGTTGAAGACGACAAGCAGGCGCTGGACAGTGTTCGCGCCAAGGCTGCTGAAACCTCTGGTGCCACCACCATTGGTGACCTGATCAAGGAACAGATGCAGCAGCAGAATTCCGATAACGACTAAAAGTCGACCGGGATCAAAAAACGGGCTCTAAGAGCCCGTTTTTTTTGTGTTTTTTTCTGGTTTGTCTAAACTAGAGGCATTAGTATCCGGTAAACGACGGCTGAATAATAACGACAGAGGGAAGCGCCTCATGACGAAGTCCGAACTGGTTGAACTGATTGCCTCGAAGCAGACCCAGCTGTCTGTAAAGGACGTTGAGCTTTCGGTCAAAAGCATCATCGAACACATGTCCCAGTCCCTGGCGGACGGTCAACGCATTGAAATCCGGGGATTTGGCAGTTTCTCCCTGCATCATCGGGAAGCACGCGTCGGCCGTAACCCGAAAACCGGCGAAGCCGTGCAGTTGCCTGCCAAGTACGTACCTCATTTCAAGCCCGGCAAGGAGCTGAGGGAGCAGGTAAACGACAGTATGAAGAAGGGTTTCTGACAGGCTTTAGCCTATTCGGAAACACTGGTTTAATGGGCTTGTTTGCCCGTCTGGAGCGTTGTAAGACATGGCAGGATTGCAGAAGATCCTTATCACCGTCCTGGTTCTGGTCCTGATACTTCTGGCGTTGGTGTTTTCCCTCAACAATCAGGAAGAAATCTCTCTCAATTTCCTGCTGTTTCAAACGCAGCCCCAGGGCGTTGCCGTCTGGGTGGTTATGGCGTTTGTCATCGGCGCGCTTGTCGGTCTTTTGCTGGCTCTGCTGGCAACCTTCCGTACCTCGGTGAGTCGTCGGACCCTCAAGAAGCGGCTCGAGCGCACTGAGAAAGCGTTGGAAAAGGCCAAGGCTGAAAACGACCGGGCGCTTTGATGGATATGATCTGGAAATGGTTGCTGGTAACGGCAGCCGTTGCCGTGGGCTGGGCAGTAGGTCGGTATGGTCGCCGGGGCCGGTCGGATGAGGTTATTTCTGACGAGGACTCCGTTCGAGACCGTCTGCAATTCCTGTTTACCAATTACTCCGACCAGGCGGTCGAGAATTTTGTGCAATCCCTGGCGGTTAACCGCGATACCGTCAATCTCCACCTTTCCATTGGCAGTCATTTTCGCAACAAAGGCGAGAGTGATCGCGCCATCCTGATTCACCAAAACCTGCTGGCCCGTCCTGAACTGCCCGCCCGTTATCAACCCCAGGTGACTTTCGAGCTGGCCAGTGACTACCTGAAGGCCGGCCTGCTGGACCGTGCAGAAGCGTTGCTGCACCAGTTGATGGGGGATCGCGAATACGGGCAAAAAGCCTCGCGTACCCTGATTGAGCTCTATCAGCAGGAAAAGGAGTGGGAAAACGCCGCCAATATTGCCCGTACCTTGGCCCGTAACGAGGCTGACCCGGCCATGACCAAGACGCTGGCCTACCTTACTTGCGAGCTTTCCGAGGAGGCGATGGCCCGGGATGATCGTTGGGCCGCCCAGAAGTTGGCTAAAGAGGCGCTGAATTACGACCGTGAATGCGTGCGCGCGACGTTTATTCTATCCAAGCTACAGCTTCGCCAAGGCAACTTTCGAGATGCCGGAAACCAGTGCCTGAAAGCCTTCGAGCAGAACCCCGAGTTTGGCCCGGAAGCAGTGGACCGTTTGATGAAACTGGAACGCGAACACGGCAACGTGGGGCGGCTCGCGAAAAGGCTGCGCAAGCTGTACCAGCAATATCCCAGCACCAGTCTTCTGCTGGCTCTGGTGGAATGTGTGGAGCGCTCTTCCGGACGGGTAGCGGCTATCGAGTTGCTGCGTGAAGAACTGGAAAGTCACCCTTCGGTGCGCGGCCTGTTAAGATTGGTGGAGATGGCTGGTTATGAGAAGGGTATGGCCTCCGACGAAGGCCGCCTGATCAGCCGCATCGGCCATCTGTTGCTGGCTAACCGCCCGATCTACCAGTGTGTGAGTTGCGGCTTTTCAGGCCAGCAGCTGCACTGGCTGTGTCCCAGTTGCAAACAATGGGAAACGATACGCCCGATTCAGGGCGTAGAAGCAGAATAATCCCTGAACCCCGAATGTCGAACCTGATACCTGGACTGTAAAACGTGCAAACGCCTCACGACCCCAAGATTATCGTTGCCCTGGATTTTCCCTCCCAAGACCCGGCACTGGCCCTGGTTGACCAACTGGATCCAAAGAAATGTCGCCTGAAAGTGGGCAAGGAGCTGTTCACCCGCTCCGGCCCGCAGTTGGTGGAGGCGCTGCAGGGCAGGGGCTTTGAGGTGTTTCTGGATCTGAAATTCCACGACATCCCCAACACCACGTCAGCGGCGGTGGCTGCGGCGGCGGACCTTGGTGTGTGGATGGTGAACGTGCACGCCTCCGGTGGCGAGAAGATGATGACCGCCTGCCGCGAACGCCTGGAGCCTTTCGGCAAGGACAAGCCGCTGCTGATCGCGGTAACGGTGCTCACCAGCATGACCGCCGAGGATCTGGCCGGCATTGGTATCCCCAATTCCCCGGAAGCCCAGGTGTCCCGCCTGGCCACGTTAACCCGTAACAGTGGCCTGGACGGCGTTGTCTGCTCAGCCCAGGAAGCGCCACGCCTGAAGAAAGAGCAGGGCGAAGAGTTCCAGCTGGTCACCCCGGGTATCCGCCCGCTGACCGCCGACAAGGGCGACCAGCAACGCATCATGACCCCCACCGATGCCCTCAAGGCCGGTTCCGACTACCTCGTCATCGGCCGCCCGATTACCCAGGCGTCCGACCCTCTGGCTGCTTTGGAAGCCATTCATGCTGAGGTGATTTCGGTCTGAGCGTAGAGTTTCCTTCTTTAGCCTGCCTGCTTTGCGGGTGACGGCATGGCGGAAGGCCCTTTCCAAAAACCGCTACGAGCACGTCCATGTGCGCTTATTTCGGGCCATCCTTGGCCCTCAAAATTTTTGGAAAGGGCCTTCCGCCATGCCTTTCGGACCTCGATAATAGCTCTTGGTACCTCGCGGTTGTTGTCTGGATAGAATTTTGGCAGACGAAAGCCCGGTCCGTGGCGTGATTTAAGGGGTGGTTGAGTGGTGGCGAGTCGGAGAGCGCTGAAAAGCCTCTAGGTCTATAGGGCGATATTCCGGATGTCAGAATGGCGGGGTGGGGAAGGCCTTTCCGGAAATTTCGAAGGCCAAGGATGGCCTGAGAGAAGCGCACATGGATGTGCTCGTAGCGGTTTTCGGAAAGGCCTTCCCCACCCCGTCATCCACCCCAACCACCCAGGCTAGGGCCCCAAGCCAGAAATCAAACTCCAGTAGCCCAGAGGCCAAAACGAAAAAAGCCCGCTAATTCAGAGAACTAGCGGGCTTTCGAAATAGTGGCTCCCCGAGCTGGGCTCGAACCAGCGACAAACGGATTAACAGTCCGTTGCTCTACCAACTGAGCTATCGGGGAACATCGTCGTGTGACGAGGCGCGTATATTAAGTACCTTTACCCGCCTCGTCAACCCTCCGGCTAAAACTTTTTAACCTAGGGCTTTCTGCAAACGCTCGATGGCTTTTTCCAGGTTTTCCATGCTCGTGGCAAAGCTCAGGCGCATGTGGCCCGGAGTGCCAAAGGCCGAGCCCGGCACCAGTGCAACGCCGGCGTCGGTCAGCAGTTTTTCCGCGAATTCCACATCGGTGCTCACGCCTTCTGCGGCGTCGATGGCGCCCTGGAAGCTTGGGAACACGTAGAAGGTGCCGTCGCCATGCGGGCATTCCACGCCCGGCAGTTTGTTCAGGGCATCCACCAGCCAGTCGTGGCGTTCCTTGAAGGCTTTGACCATTTCACCCACGCAGGCCTGGTCGCCATCCAGTGCCGCCGTAGCAGCTGCCTGGGAGATGGAGCAGGGGTTGGAGGTGCTCTGGGACTGGATCTTCTTCATGGCACCGATGATCTTGGCCGGGCCCGCAGCGTAGCCGATGCGCCAGCCGGTCATGGAGTAGGCCTTGGACACGCCGTTGAGCACGAAGGTGCGGTCGTACAGCTCGGGGCAGGCGTTCACGATGTTGGCGAACGGCTTGCCGGTCCACAGGATCGGCTCGTACATGTCGTCGGTGGCGATCATGATGTCCGGGTGCTTTTTCAGCACTTCGCCGATGGCCTGCATTTCCTCGAGGGAGTAAGCCATGCCGCTGGGGTTGGACGGGCTGTTGATCACGAACAGGCGGGTGCGCTCGGTGATGGCGTTTTCCAGCTGTTCCGGGGTGATCTTGAAGCGGGTGTCCACGGAGGTTTCGATGATCACCGGCTTGCCTTCGGCCACTTTCACCATGTCCGGGTAGGACACCCAGTAGGGCGCGGGGATAATGGCTTCGTCACCCGGGTTCAGTGTGGCCAGTGCCAGGTTGAAAAAGCTCTGTTTGCCACCACTGCTTACCAGTATCTGGTTGGCTTCGTATTCCAGGCCGTTGTCCCGTTTGAACTTCGCAATAATCGCTTTCTTCAGGGCCGGCGTACCATCCACGGCGGTGTACTTGGTCTGGCCGCTGTTGATGGCCTCGATGGCGGCCTGTTTGATGTGATCAGGGGTGTCGAAGTCGGGTTCGCCAGCACCCAAGCCGATGATGTCCTGGCCTGCGGCACGCAGTTCTGCGGCCTTGTTGGTGACTGCGAGGGTGGGGGAAGGCTTGATGGCCTGTACACGGCTGGAAAGTTGAAGGTCCAAACTTGAGCTCCTTAAAGCTGCGTCTTGTTAGGCTGCGATCGGCCGGGCAGGAGCCAGATTGTCATGGCTGTATGTTCACCCAGCCGTCGATCACAATGATGGTACCATGAAGCAGCCTGAACGCTAAATTTCTTGTAAGTAGTGTCCGAGAGGGTATTACAGCATTTTCCGGAGGTTAATCGCCAGTTATGGCCAGTAAAGCATCAGAGGGTGTATTCCGCGTTGCCTCGCCGTATGAACCGGCCGGTGACCAGCCGAAAGCCATTGCCGGGCTGGTGGATGGTATCCAGTCCGGCCTCGCACACCAGACGTTGCTGGGCGTAACCGGCTCGGGCAAGACCTTCACCATGGCCAACGTGGTGCAGGCGGTGCAGCGCCCGACCATCATCATGGCCCATAACAAGACCCTGGCGGCGCAGTTGTACGGGGAGTTCAAGGAGTTCTTCCCGGACAACGCGGTGGAATACTTTGTCTCTTACTACGATTACTACCAGCCGGAAGCCTACGTCCCTTCATCCGATACCTTTATCGAGAAAGACGCCTCCATCAACGAGCACATCGAGCAGATGCGCCTGTCCGCCACCAAGGCGTTGCTGGAACGCCCGGACGCCATCATTGTGGCCACGGTGTCCTCCATTTACGGGCTGGGTGATCCCCAATCCTACCTGAAGATGATGCTGCACCTGGACCGGGGCGATCAGATTGACCAGCGGTCGATTCTGCGCCGGCTGGCCGAGTTGCAGTACACCCGCAACGACATGGAATTTCACCGGGCCAATTATCGGGTGCGGGGCGATGTGATCGATGTATTTCCGGCGGAATCCGAGAAAGAGGCTATTCGCATCGAGCTGTTCGATGACGAGGTGGAAAACCTGAGTTATTTCGATCCACTCACCGGTGAGGTGTTGCGCCGGGTGCCCCGGGTGACCATTTACCCGAAATCCCACTACGTGACGCCCCGGGAGAAGGTGCTGGATGCCATCGAACAGATCAAGGTGGAGTTGGAAGAACGCCTAAAACAGCTGCGCGACAACAATCGCTTGGTAGAGGCGCAGCGTCTGGAGGAGCGTACCCGCTACGACATCGAGATGATGCTGGAGCTGGGTTACTGCAACGGTATCGAGAACTACTCCCGGTATCTGTCCGGGCGCAACCCCGGCGAGGCGCCGCCGACGCTGTTCGATTACCTGCCGCCCAATGCGCTGCTGATTGTCGATGAATCCCACGTGACCATCCCGCAGATTGGCGCCATGTACAAGGGCGACCGGTCGCGCAAGGAAACCCTGGTGGAGTATGGCTTCCGGCTGCCATCGGCGCTGGATAACCGGCCCATGCGCTTCGAGGAATGGGAACGCATGGCACCGCAAATGATTTTCGTGTCCGCGACGCCAGCGCAATACGAGGCTGAGCACGCCGGGCAGGTGGTGGAGCAGGTGGTGCGACCCACCGGCCTGCTGGACCCGGAAATCGAGGTGCGGCCGGCGTCGACCCAGGTGGACGACCTGCTTTCGGAGATTCGCACTCGCGTGGAGGTCAAGGAACGGGTGCTGGTGACCACGCTCACCAAGCGCATGGCCGAGGACCTGACCGATTTCCTGATGGAGCACGACGTGAAGGTTCGCTACCTGCACTCGGACATCGATACCGTGGAACGGGTGGAAATTATCCGCGACCTGCGCCGGGGCGAGTTCGACGTGCTGGTGGGCATCAACCTGTTGCGTGAAGGCCTGGATATGCCCGAGGTCTCACTCGTGGCCATCCTCGATTCCGATAAGGAAGGTTTCCTGCGCAGCGAACGCTCGTTCATTCAGACCATTGGCCGGGCCGCCCGGAATGTGAACGGCAAGGCCATTCTGTATGGCGACCGGGTGACCGGCTCCATGCAGCGGGCCATCGATGAAACCGAGCGCCGGCGGGCGAAGCAGATCGCCTACAACGAGGAACACGGCATCACGCCCCAGGCGCTGAACAAGAAAGTGGCGGATATCATGGAAGGTGCGCCGGGTGGCCGTGGGCGTCACAAGGCGGAACGTCCGGGCGAGAAGGCGGCCGAGGAAGCCGAACAGTATATGGCCAAGGCTGGTCATCGTTCGCCTGAGGCGCTGCTCAAGGACATCTCGAAACTGGAAGACGAGATGTACAAGGCGGCCGCCGATCTGGATTTTGAGGCAGCGGCCCGCCTGAGGGATCAGATTTCCGAGCTTAAGGAAGCTGCTATCCGCACTGGCTGACGCCGTTTATTCCGGTCGTTTCGGCCCGACAATCACCGCTGCCTGCAGCGGCTGGTTGCGGCCGTAGCGGGACATCTTCTCGAACACCCGTCGGTCGATGGGCAGGTACTGCTTGTCGGCCACGGTTTCCCCTTCCTCGGTATCAATCTCCGGGTCGTGCAGGTAGACGAAATCGTCGTCCATGGCGCATACCGTGACCCAGTGCGGCACCCGGCTGCGATTCAGCTGCCAGGTGCTGATCAGAATCACCGGAACCCGGCCCTCATGCAGGGCGGTTTCCATGGCCTCGGGGGTCAGCGGATCGTGATGCAGCGAGATGTCGGTCTGGCCGATGTCGTGCAGGAAACCTTCGTGCACCAGTTCAAGCACTCGCTTTTTATCCTCGTTTCGCACCGTGTCCCGGAACAGGGGGCCTTCCTGGCTGATCCAGGCACTGGCGTGAAAGCCCCGCTTCCAGGCCGCCAGCGCCAGCCCGTGGGGGCCGCAGCCACCGTGGCCGGCCAGCATGAAGATGGTGGTGGCCTCCCGCCAGATGTGCAGCTCCTCAAGGGTGTTGAGCGGGAGCTGCTCGTCCAGTGCCGCCATGGCCATCAGCAGGGCCGAAGGCCCGCAGGTGAATTCGGTGGTCTGGGGGTAATAGGGCACTGGAAGGAATTCGTGGTCCGGCTGGTAATAGAGAATGCGGCGCTCAAAGCGCAGGGCGTTGCCGTGGTCCTCGTAATAGTCCCGGTAGGTGCCAAATTGCCGGTAGCCCAGCCGCCG
Source organism: Marinobacter nauticus (assembly GCA_044811145.1). Classification (GTDB taxonomy): domain Bacteria; phylum Pseudomonadota; class Gammaproteobacteria; order Pseudomonadales; family Oleiphilaceae; genus Marinobacter; species Marinobacter nauticus_A. Next base: position 2,871,841 of record CP085245.1, on the reverse strand, counting down.
ATACAGGGCAATGGCGCCGGTATTGTCTTCCCGGACTTCCAGGCGCATGACAATGCGGTCGGCCTCGACGGCCTCCTGTTCGGCCTGACGGATCAGCTTTTCCCCCAGCCCGTGACCCCGGGCCGCCGGCGACACGGCAATGGAATAGATTCGCGCCATGCGAGTGGCCGCACTCATCAACACCAGGCAGTAACCCAGCAGTTCGTCCTCGCCTTCAGCGACAATCAGCCGGTCCCTGGGCATGTCGATAAACCGCCGGAAGCTGCGGCGCGACAACCGGTCTTCGGCAAAGCACCGATGTTCCAGTTGCAGCAGGGCGTCCAGGTCCCGGTTGGTTGCGTGTCGGAGAGTGATGTCGGTCATGGGCTGATAGGTCCGAAAGAAGCCAGAATCAGAAACGGGCAAACAGCGCTGTGGCCGCTATCATGGGAGAAGCGCCGCGGCCGTCATTATGGTTGAAAAGAGCTGCGCCCGCCTATTGATTGTAGATGCGTAAAAGCACGCATGGGCCGGTGATTGTGCCGGCACGGGTTGCGTCGTATTGTTGCGCCACTGCCCCCCCGGCTGAACCTTCAGGGAGGAATGCCGCCTTATGTCCCGTTTACTGATTGTGGTGGATCGCGCCACCGACTGGGCTCCGTATTATCCTAGCGAAGACGTGCTGACCTTTGACCAGTACCTGCAGTTCACTGCTCCGGCCAACAGCCGGGTAAGGGTCATCAACCTTTGCCAGAGCGCCAAATACCTGAGCCAGGGTTACTACTGCTCGTTGCTGGCCGAAGCCCGCGGCCACCATGTGGTGCCGTCGGTCATTACCCTGATGGACCTGAGCCGGAAAGGGCTGTTCTCCCTGCAGCTGGAGGAACTGGATGTCAGTGTCCTGCAGTGGCTGGATGCTGCGTTGCCGGCCGGCAGTGAACGGAAGGACAAAACTGTCCGTATCCGCACCTTCTTTGGTCAGGTGGAGCATCCGGAACTGAAACCGGTGGCTCGCGCGCTGTTTGACCGCTTTCCGTGCCCGGTGCTGGAAGTCGTATTCCGTTACCGCAAACAGTGGCAGATTGACTCCTTGAAGCCGGCGGCGCCGGCTGATCTGAATGATCATGAGCAGGATGTCTTCGCTGCCGCCCTCGACCGATTCAGCAGCATGATCTGGCGCAAGCCCCGGACCCGTCGCCGCTACCGGTTTGACCTGGCCATGCTGGTGAATCCGGACGAAGAGCTGCCTCCAAGCGACGAAGCGGCCCTGAAATGTTTTGAAAAGGCCGGGCGCAAGCTGGGCATTAATGTTGAGCGCATCACCCGCCGGGACTACATGCGCCTGCCGGAATACGATGGCCTGTTCATCCGGGAAACCACGGCCATCGATCATCACACCTACCGCTTTGCTCGCAAGGCCGAAGCCGAAGGCCTGGTGGTGATTGATGATCCCGTGTCGATCCTGCGCTGCACCAACAAGGTATTCCTGGCGGATCTTTTGAAGAATAATCGCGTGCCCACGCCCAAGACTCTGATCCTTTCAAAGGACCATAAAGACGCCGTGGCACAGGTGGTTGAGCAACTCGGGCTGCCGGCTGTCATCAAAATTCCCGATGGGGCGTTTTCCCGGGGCATTATCAAGGCCAGGGATGAGCCCGAGCTTCGATCAGGCCTGAAGGATCTGTTTCGTCAATCCGCTCTCGTGCTGGCCCAGGAGTATCTTTACACCGAATACGACTGGCGCATCGGCGTGCTGGGCGGGCGGGCGATCTACGCCTGCAAGTACATGATGGTGAAAGGCCACTGGCAGATCTACCAGCACGGCAGCGCTCAGGTTGAAAGCGGTGATTTCGAAACAATGCCTACCTACGAGGTGCCTCGCAACGTCATCCAGGCTGCGCTCAATGCGACCCGCCTGATAGGTAATGGACTGTATGGTGTCGACATAAAGCAATCCGGAAAGCGGGTGGCAGTCATCGAGGTTAACGACAACCCGAGCATGGATTTCGGCGTGGAAGACAAGTTCCTCGGCGGCGAACTGTACACCCTGGTGATGCAGGAATTCCTGTCCCGCATGGAAGCGAAACGCCGGGGCTGAAGTTCGGCCTGCTTGCTTTATGAGCAGGCCAGCTTCAGGTCAGGTGGCCGGTTGCCAGACCTTCACGCTGCCAAACCAGTCGAAGCCTTCCAGGGCCTCGCGTGCCGCTCTGGCGGTTAAGCCGGCAGGTGAGCCCGCTTCATCCAGAAAGATTTCCAGATGCACCCGGTTTTTGAGGTAGTGCAGGCGAAGGCGGCTATTGAGTGGGTAGTCGCCAATGGCATCGGCCAGAATGGTGCGGATTTCCTCCCGGCTGGGAAGGTGAGGCTGGGTAATATGAGGGTTAACCTCGTCATTCTCAGCGTCGATATGGAAATTGATGTCACGGATGTTGTCCAGCTTTTCACGCATGCTGGCCACCACTCTCGTTCCAATCTGGTGCCCCTCGGAGACACTGATATCAGGGCGCACCACGAGGTGGACATCCAGCAACACATCGTGCCCCATTCGGCGGGTTCGAAGCTCGTGAACATTGCGTACCCCGTCGGTTTCCCGGGCGATAATCTGGAGTTCTGCTGTGTCTTCTTCGGACAGGCCCGTATCAATCAGTTCCTTGACGCTGTCCCAGGTGAATTTCCAGCCAATATGAATAATGATCCCCGCGATTATCACCGCGGCGAGCGCGTCCAGCCAGACAAGTCCAAGCATTGCGCCGGCGGTGGAGGCCAGGACCACCATTGAAGAAAAGGCATCGGTCCGGCTGTGCCAGGCGTTGGCAATAATCAGGTCTGATCGGATGCGCAGGCCAACACGGCGGGTGTAACGGTAAATCCACTCTTTGCTCGCGACGGACACCCCGGCAGCCAACAGAACTGGCCAGCCAGGCACGAACAGCTCCTCGCCGGTGATCAGTCCCTGCAGATTTTCCCAACCCAGGGCGCCGCCCACGGCTATGAGAAAGGAGCCCAGAATCATTGTGCCCAGGGTTTCAATGCGCTGGTGGCCATAGGGGTGATCTGCGTCCGGTCCCCGCCGTGACAGGTGCATCGTACCCAGAACAACAAAGTCAGAGGCGACATCGGTAAAGGAATGCACGCCATCCACCACCAGGGCCTGGGAGTGGAACAGTGTGCCGGCAATCACCTTGATAATGCCAAGAACCGCATCCAGCACCATGCCGATAACCGTGACCTTTGCCGCCTCGGTCTTTTCCAGTTGGAGATTCTGTTCGTGACTTTCGCGAGCGTTGCTCGGCTGTTCCATGGGAACTGACTCCGGAGTGGGTGTTGCGGTGCATTATAGCCGCTGAACAGCCAAAAACAGGCCGTTTAATCGCGATTTGCTGATCGATTTATACACATGATGACAAATAGGTTGCCGGCTAACATTGATCATCGTCGCTCGTCAATTTCTAATTTTGCCTTTTTAAGTTGTTGACGTTAAAGGGATTTTTGATTGGTTAAAAAATGATCAATTTGTGGGGCGGCGCGTTTATCAAGGGGTCCGGACGCTTGCCCCGGAATTTTCAACAGAGTTATCCACAGAAACCGTGGAAAAGCGTTCTGAGGCCTTTAATAGTGGGGATTTACAGCAATGAGATGATGCTCCGGGGAGATGGTATCGAAAACTTCCGGTATACTCCGGCCACCCTCGGCAAGGAGTTTTTCAATGTACGGCGTTCTTCGACATCTGCTTTTTCAATTGCCTCCGGAACAGGCACACAGCATGGCGCTCAACGGGCTGGATTTCGTCAACAGATTGGGCGCGTTGAAGTTGGTGTCCAGGCACCCGGCACCGTGCCCCGTTACCGTCATGGGCCTGGAGTTCCCCAACCCGGTAGGTCTGGCGGCAGGGCTGGACAAGAACGCCGATCACCTGGATGCGCTGGGCAATCTCGGTTTTGGCTTCATTGAGGTGGGCACCGTGACACCGCTGGCCCAACCGGGCAACCCGAAGCCACGAATGTTCCGCCTCCCTGAGCACCAGGCCATCATTAATCGCATGGGGTTCAACAATGAGGGGCTGGACCACCTGATTGCCAATGTAAAAAAGCGACGTTACCGGGGCGTGCTCGGCATTAATGTTGGCAAGAACAAGGACACCCCCAACGAAGAGTCCGAGCAGGATTACCGCAAGGGCATCGCTGCTGTTTACCCCTATGCGGACTACATCACCGTGAACGTCTCATCGCCCAATACGCCGGGTCTGCGCGACCTGCAGTTCGGGGATTCGCTGAAGCAGCTTCTGCACGCCATCAAGGATGAACAGCTGAAATGCCAGGAATCCTCCGGGCGCTACGTACCGGTGGCGGTGAAGATCGCCCCGGACATGGACGATGAAGGGATTCGCTTTGTGGCCGAGGCGCTGTTGGAAGCGGGGATCGATGGCGTGATTGCCACTAACACCACCATCAGCCGTGAAGCTGTGCAGGGCCATAAACACGAACAGGAGGCTGGTGGTTTAAGTGGTGCCCCGGTTCGGGACCCTTCGCTACGCGTGATTCGCGGGCTGTATGCCGAACTGGGGGACCGGTTGCCGATTATTGGTGTGGGCGGCATCAGCGACGGCGAAAGTGCTGCCGAGAAGATTCGGGCCGGCGCCAAGCTGGTTCAGGTATACACTGGCTTTATTTACCGCGGGCCCGCATTGATTAATGAAGCGGTAGAGGCGATCCGGAAGGAGTTGGCGTAAACGGGAAGCCTGGAAAAGAATGGGCCCGCCAAGCGGGCCCCTGCGGGGAACGAGCCCCGTTGCGCTGCTACGCATGGTACGGGGCGGGAGACCCCGTTTGGGTTATTTCCTTGCGTGCTCTAAATTGTATTTGTTGGTGCGTGTTTGAAAAAAACAGATCAAGGTTAACGGGGATGGCCCCAGACCGGGTTTATGTTGCGGTCACGTTGGCCAATTTGTGAATACCGGAGACGCCGGTCATACCCTCCCAGTTATCTGTGCGGCCTTCTCGCCACCCGTTGAGCCATTCCTGGCGCGTTTCTTGGTTTTCCAGCGGGCAGCTGTCTTTGGGTTTGCCAGATACACCGGCCAAATAGCCCCGCTTGAATGCACGAGCGTACATATCTCTTTTCTGTCTTTTCATGCCGTTCCTCACTGATGTATTAACAGAACAAGCGTGTACACGTCTGCTATGACCATGGCAATGTGGTGCCTCTCCGGGGCAACCCCCTATTGCCAGCAATAGCCAGAGCAGTCAGGATCCTGTTAAACAGAAGCGCTTTCGCACTTCTCGAACGACGCGTCAGTTACAAGGTAAGACGATTCCTCTGGCTCTGTACACTACTGTTTTCATCTATGTGAACCTATTTTTATAGTTTTATGACATAGCGCAATCGCGATCGATTCAGCTTTTTACTGGGTTTCCGGAAACTTAGCCGGTTCTACTCGAAACATCAGGAGTCCACTTTGTCCAAGCGTGTCTTTTTTGTAACTTGCCCCAAAGGCGTCGAATATTTGCTGGCGGACGAACTCGCTACGCTGGGGCTGGCGCAGGTTCGCAATGCGCCAGCCGGTGTCTGGGTGGAAGGGGATCTGGAAGCCGGCTACCGTGCCTGCCTGTGGTCCCGCCTGGCCAACCGGGTAATCCTGCACGTGGCCGAAGTGCCAGCCGACAGTGCCGAACAACTCTACGACGGCGTGGTGGGGCTGGACTGGCAGCCGCACATTCCTGCGGCCGGGAGTTTTCGGGTGACCTTTCTTGGCCACAACAATGCCATTCGAAACACCCAATTCGGCGCCCAGAAGGTCAAGGACGGTATTGTGGACAGCATCCGGGGTGCGGGCGGTGCCCGGCCCAATGTGGCCCCAAAGGGCGCCGATGTGACTGTCTCGGCCCGGCTGAATCGTGGTCGCCTGTCGCTGGGTATCGATCTCAGTGGTCACAGCCTGCACATGCGCGGCTACCGCACCGACAAGGGTATAGCGCCGTTGAAGGAAAACCTGGCGGCCGCGTTGCTGATGCGCACGGGCTGGCCCGAAATTGCTTCCAATGGCGGTGATTTTGTCGACCCCATGTGCGGCTCCGGAACCTTGCTGATTGAAGCGGCCATGATGGCGCTGGACCTGGCCCCGGGGCGCAAGCAGGAGAACTTTGGCTTCGAAAAATGGCCGGGCCACCAGCCGGAATTGTGGCTGTCCCTGCGCCAGGAGGCCGAGCGTCGCGCCCATGACGGCAAACAGGGCAGGTTGCCGGTATTCGCCGGCTTCGATCAGGACTCGCGAGTTATCGCCACTGCCTGGAAAAACATCCAGCGGGCGGGCCTGGAAGGCGTGGTGCATGTGGAAGCGCGGGCCGTTCAGGACTTCGCCCGGGCGGAATCCTGGGGCGAGCGGGGCCTGATATTGACCAACCCTCCGTACGGCGAACGCCTGAGTGAACGCAAGGAGCTGTCCGGTCTGTACCAGAGCCTGGGCGAAGCGGTTTTGCGCGAGTTGCCCGGCTGGCGCATGGGCGTGTTCACCGGCGCGCCGGAGTTCGGCAAATCCATTGGCCTGCGCAGCTTCAAGCAGTACAAGCTGTTCAACGGCAAACTGCCGGCCCAGTTGCTTCTCTTTGAAGTAAAATCCGAAAACGCCATGGTTGCCCGAGACCCCGAGGGCACCGGCGAGATCCAGCCGCGTATCGTTAACGCCGAACGCGCTGACATGCTTCGCAACCGCCTGAAAAAGAACCTGAAAACCGTCGGCCAGTGGGCCCGGAAGCAGGGCATTGGCTGTTATCGCCTGTACGACGCGGATATGCCCGAATACGCCCTGGCGATTGATATTTACGAAGGCAGGGTGCATGTCCAGGAATACCAGGCCCCCAAATCCGTGGACGGGCGGGCCGCCCGCGAGCGTCTGGCCGAAGCTCTGGCGGTGATCCCTGAAGTGCTGGATATTGATCCGGCCGACATGGTCTGCAAGCAGCGCCAACGCCAGAGTGGCGCCAGCCAGTACGAAAAGCACGAAGCGTCTGGTGAGTACTTCAATGTGCACGAGCACGGCTGCGTGCTGAAGGTAAACCTGCGGGACTACCTGGACACCGGCCTGTTCCTGGACCATCGCCCGGTGCGCCAGTGGATCCAGAAAAACGCCCAGGGCAAACGTTTCCTGAACCTGTTCTGCTACACCGGCGCGGCTACCGTGCACGCGGCTGCGGGCGGTGCGAGCCGTTCCCTGAGCCTGGATATGTCCAAGACCTACGTGAATTGGGCGAAGGATAATCTGGCACTGAACGGTGCTGATCCAAAGAAGCATGTGGTCGAGCAGGCCGACTGCCTGGCCTGGCTGGCGGATCGCAAGACCGCGAACCAGACCTTCGACCTGATCTTCATGGACCCGCCGACGTTCTCCAACTCGGCCCGTATGAAGGGCATTCTGGATATCCAGAAGGACCATGGCACCCTGATTCGTCAGGCGATGCAGCGGTTATCGAGTGATGGTTTGCTGGTGTTTTCCAATAATTTCCGGAAGTTCAAGCTCGACGAGGATTTGTTGTCGGAGTTCGAGGTGAAGGAGGTGAGTGCTAGCACCATCGACAAGGATTTTCAGCGGAATTCCAAGATTCATCGGTGTTGGCATGTTCGGCATTTGGCTTAATGCCTTTGCAGCCTGATTGTTCTTGCGTGGCCCGCCTTGTAGTCTGCTGAGTTGGCGGGTGTGTTCAGTGCCGGAACCCTCTTCCTGAAACCGCTTGCGGGTGCTCGTAGCGGTTCCAGAAAAGCCCTACCTGACCCGCTCCGTGTTAGAGGTCTCATCTGACCATGCCCGTAAGCTTGGTTAACCCTCGAGATAACCCTCTTCCCGCGCCAACAAGAGCAAGGCATAAACGCCATTCTCCGGCAACTGCGGCTCCAGCCCTTCCTCGAACATCAACTGCCGGCGGCGGTCCTCCAGGGTTTCGATATCCAGATCCTTGATCAGTTCCGTCACCGGGGCAATCTCGAAAGGCGCTTCCTGCTTAACGGCATTGAACAGAATGTCCACCAGGGTTTCATCCGGGTCCATGCCATCGACAAACACCGTTTGATCCGGCAGGTCCTCGTGCAGCTCGCGCACTACCTCAAGCACGGGCACCCCTTGCTCCTCCAGATGCAACAGGTCCAGATCGCTCAACTCGCCGTCTTCGGGCAGCCAGGATTCGTCCGGGGTGATGACCACGGTTTTCATGCGGCCGTCGGCCAAAGACCAGGCCATGGCAGTGGGAAACAGGGCGTCGTCGGTCTGACAGTATTCGATGTCCAGAAAATGGGGGATCGACACAGTGGACTCCAGCGTTTTTGAATGTTCAGATAGCGCACCAACCGCCATGGGTATCCGGTTTCGTGCGATACTGTGGCCGCTATTATCATGCAATCGGGAAGATCATGGAACACACTGCATTCAATAACGACCTGATCGAATTTCTGGACAGTTCACCCACGCCCTGGCATGCGGTGAACACCATGAAGAACCGTCTGGACGCTGCCGGTTTTCAACAGCTTGACGAGCGTGACACCTGGTCCCTCGAACCGGGGCAGGGTTATTACGTGATTCGTAATGGCTCCTCCATTGTGGCCTTCCGCACGGGCAGAAAGAGCCCCGTCGAGGCCGGAATTCGAATGGTAGGGGCCCATACCGACAGCCCCTGTCTGAAAGTAAAGCCCAATCCGGAAATCCGGCGCAAGGGCTTCTTCCAGTTGGGCGTGGAGGTCTATGGCGGTGTGCTGCTGAATCCCTGGTTTGACCGGGATCTGTCCCTGGCCGGTCGGGTTACTGTCCTGGATGAAGACGGGCAGGTTAAAGACACGCTGGTGAACTTCAAAAAGCCGGTGGCCATTATTCCCAGTCTGGCGATCCATTTGGATCGTGAGGCCAACAGCAACCGCACGGTGAACGCCCAGACCGACCTGCCGCCGGTGATGATGCAGGTGCCGGAGACCGATACCACCACGTTTGCCGATCTGCTGAAAACACAGATAGCCAGTGAAACCGGCATCAATGCCGACAAGGTGTTGGGTTATGAGCTTGGTTTCTACGACGCCCAGGGCGCCTCGACGGTGGGTCTGCGCGAGGAGTTTCTCGCCTCCGCCCGGCTGGATAATCTTTTGAGTTGTCACATTGGCCTGGAATCCCTGATCAACGCTTCCGGCGATCAGCCGGCGCTGCTGGTGTGCAATGACCATGAGGAAGTGGGCAGCATGTCTGCGGAGGGGGCGCAGGGACCGTTCCTGGCCAATGTGCTGGATCGCTGGTGTGGCGCCGACAAGGCCCGGGCCATTGCCCGCTCCATGATGATTTCCGCCGATAATGCCCACGGTATCCATCCCAACTACATGGACCGGCACGACGAAAATCACGGCCCGGTTCTCAATCAGGGGCCGGTGATCAAGGTTAACCACAACCAGCGCTACGCCACCAACAGCCGGTCCGCCGCGCTGTACCGTCACATCAGTGATGAGCTGGGGCTGCCGCACCAATCCTTTGTGGTGCGCAGTGACATGGGCTGTGGCAGTACCATCGGCCCGCTGACGGCCGGCACCCTGGGCATCACCACACTGGATATCGGTGTTCCGCAGTTTGCCATGCACTCCATCCGTGAGTTGGTGGGAACCCGTGACGGCTTTACGCTTTATCGGGTGTTGAAAGCCTACATGGATCGCCCGGACGTCGCCTGATCAAGGCTGGGTGCCGGGTCAATGGCAAAGCTGGTGAGGGTGGGGCGGAGGCGCTCTGCCGTTGCCAGCGGGTAGCCGTCGGTGATCTCAAGCGGCGGCTGTCCAGCACAGACTATGGCCAGGCTGAAGGGGGCTTTCGGTAGTGCCAGGCTGTGGGCCTGGACACCTTGCAATGGTTCCGGATTGTCGCAGACTTTGAAGCGGGTGTTGGCCAGGATGCCAGAGAATACCGAGGAGTCTGTGGCCTTGATCAGGGCTTCCTTCATCGTCCAGAGACGGTAGAAAGCGGCAATCTGGTCAGGCTCATCCAGGCTGGCCAGACATCCGGTCTCGTCCGGGTGGAACCACTGCTCGGCCAGAGCCATCAGGTTGGCTCGTGGCCGGTGATGCTCCAAATCAATCCCGCAGGGGCCGGCGTTGCTGATGGCAATTGCGATACGTCCGCGGCTATGGGACAGGGAATAGTGCCAGCCCAGGTCGACAGCCTGGTGAACCAGCGGTGCCTGCTCCGGGCGTTCGCTGATTTGCCAGTGTTCCGGAGGTAGAGCGCCGGGTATTGTGGTGCTCAAGGCCTGGCGTAGCAGCAGGCGGGTTTGCAGGAATTCCCGGTATCGCCGGCCTTGGTATTGCGTCAGTCGCGTCTGCTCGCTGGGCCCGAGTAGGCGGAGGGCCTGCTCGTGCTCTTCAGGCCTCGGGAGCAGGTTGCCTGAATCACAAAGAAAGACCTGTGTGCTGACGGGCTCCGGGGTTTGCACCTTGATGGTTCCTCTTTGCGGCGGCTGTATTGAATTCGCGGGGAATTCTCTCAAAATTTGATGCAAAAGGCTGGCTTTGTCTGAATGTAACGCATTGTTACATATTCCGGTGGTTTCTTGCGGCCTTGTAGATAGCGGGATAGAATCGCGGCCGGTGCGTATAAGTTGCCAAAATTTCATTTAAATAGAAGCGCCTTGATAGGCCAGTTCCCGCTGCTAGCAGACTTCGTTTTTTGTCGGCGGTGCGGTTTGCCATGGAATTACCTTCGGTATGGAAAGTTTTCAGATAACGATCAGTGACTGGGCGGCGTTTTCACCTTGCCGCATGCAGCGCGAGGAATGGCAGGCCTGGGCCGATGGCAACGAAGGAAGCGTGGCTGAAGCTGGCTATAAGCCGGATCTGCCCTGGGTGAGTGCCATGTTGCGTCGCCGCCTGAGCCCCATGGGCCGGGCAGCTTTGTGGACGGCTGGTCAGTTATTGGACGAAGGGCGCGCTGAACCCGTTGCCACCATTTTTGCCTCCCGGCATGGAGAAGTAGGGCGCACGGTGAAGCTTCTGCGGGACCTGGCAGTACAAGCACCCCTGTCGCCGGCATCATTCAGCTTGTCGGTCCATAACGCAATTGGCGGGATTCACTCGATTGCGAACAAGGTGTTTTCTCCGATTTCCGCGATTTCCGCAGGGCCGGATACGGTTTGCGCTGCGTTGCTGGAAGCCTATACCCAGTTGGCAGTGCGGCCGGGCGACGATGACGAGATCCTGTGTATGTTTTACGACGACCCCTTGCCGGAGCCGTTGGAAGGCTTCGATCTGGAACAGCACGATGTCCAGGCGTTGGCGGTTCGTGTTTCCCTGGCAAGCTCTGTCGAGGGCATTCCCCTGGCGTTTTCACTGCAAGAGCGCCAGGATGGGGAAGAAGTGGCATCGGCGGCAAAGGAGCTGGCTTGTGCGGATCAATTCCTGAGGTTTCTGTTGCAGGACGACACCTCCACATTGGAGTTAAGCGCCGATCGGCGTACCTGGCGATGGCGCAAGCTTGCCCGGACGTCTGCATGAAGATGCTGGACCGACTCTGGCGTTTGCTGGCTACGGCCTTTTCGTTTCTGGTTTTTGGTGTGGGGTGCCTGCTGTTCACCCTGACGATCGTGCCGATTTCGTCTTTGTTCAGGGACGAGCTGCGTCAGGAGCGATTTGTTAAGTATTGGATACACCTGTGCTTTCGCTTTTTCACCGCATTGATGCAGAAGCTGGGTGCTTTGTCGGTTGAGACCAGTCACCTGGAACGTCTGGACCAGCCCGGGCAGTTGGTTATCGCGAACCATCCGACATTGATTGATGTGGTTTTTCTGGTGTCTTTCATGCCCCGTGCCGATTGCGTGGTCAAGAGCAGTCTGCGGAAAAGTCCGTTCATGAGGTGGGCCGTGAAGGCTGCCCGGTATATCACGAATGATGATCCCAGGGCAGTGATCAAGGCGGCGGATGAATCCTTTGCCAGGGGCAACAGCCTGATTGTTTTTCCAGAGGGAACCCGGACCACCCCGGGCGAAGCGTTCCACCTGCAGCGGGGTGCCGCCAACATAGCCATTCGAACCGGACATAACCTGCGGCCCGTGATTATCGAATGCACACCGCCGGCCCTGACCAAAAACACCCCCTGGTACCGGGTCCCGGATAAGCGATTGCACATGCGCTTCCGGGTGGACGAAGAATTGGACGTTACACCGTATCTGGAGGGCAAACCCTCCATTATGTCGCGGCATCTGACCGCAACCATAAAAGACTATTTCATCAGGGAGACTGCTCACCATGACTGAGCTGAAAACCGAGCTGAAACAGCTCGTAATCGACGCACTGGACCTGGAAGACGTTACCGTTGACGATATTGACTCTTCCGAACCACTGTTTATTGATGGCCTTGGGCTGGATTCCATTGATGCCCTGGAGCTGGGCCTGGCCCTGCAGAAGACTTATGGCATCAAGCTGGCAGCCGACTCCGAGGAAACCCGCAAACATTTCGCCAGCATTGATAGTCTGGCGGAGTTGGTGGCCAGCCACAAAGCAGCCTGATAGGCCTGTCTTGCCACTCGTAGAGAGCGCTGCCTCTTTGTTGTGTCATCAGTGAACCAGGCCTGACGTTATGCAATGGCTGCCGCGGATCGCTATCGGCCTGCTTTCAGTGGGTTATCCGGTAGCGGTCTACCTTACCCTCCAGCACGCCGGAACCAGTGCTGCCGTCTGGTTGCTGGTGCCGATCGGCATACTGCATGGTGTGCGCGCCCTGCGTGGCCAGCGCAGTGGCTGGTGGTGGCTGACTGCCTGTGTGGTGCTCACCGCCTGGTCGTGGTTCCAGCAATCGGTGGTCGGTGTGAAGTTTTACCCGGTGGTGATGAGCGTCGGCCTGCTCGCCGTCTTTGTCTGGAGTCTGGTGTTTCCCCCCACCGTGATAGAGCGTCTCGCGCGGCTGAAAGAGCCTGAACTGCCGCCTTCCGGTGTTGCCTACACCCGCCAGGTGACCTGGCTCTGGTGCGGCTTCTTCCTGATCAACGCAGTGATCGCCGGCGCGACCGTCTATGCCCAGGACTGGGTCTGGACCCTCTACAACGGCTTCATCAGTTATCTGCTGATGGGGCTGCTGTTCTTTGGTGAGTGGCTGTTCCGCCATTATTATCGGAGCCAGCATGATGACTGAACCCAAGCGCCTGACCGGGCTTCTTGAATCTGTGGTCGAGCCGGATAGGGTTGTCGCCCTAAGGGATAACACCGGCGTGACCATGCAGGATTTCCAGCATCGGGTCGCGGACTGGCGGTTGGCTGCGGAACAACAGCCGGCGGCGGTGTTTGGCGTGTATATCAAGGACACCTTTGAGTTTGCAGCGGCACTGTTCGGGCTCTGGTATGCCGGCAAGACAGCGCTTCTCATGGGCGATCGGCTGCCGGCCACCATCGAGCAAATCAAGGGGCGGGTAGGGGCTCTGGCCGGCGATTTCGACGAGCCGCTAACATTGCCGGTCATTCGCCAACCGGAGCCGGCGACCCGGCGCAAAGTGCGCTCGTTCCCGGCCCTGGACCCGGCTCACCCGGCAGTGATTGTGCTGACCTCCGGCAGCACCGGTACACCGAAGCTGGTGCCCATGGCCCTTGCCCAGCTTGATGACGAAGTGGCCATGCATGAAGCGCAATGGGGGCTAGTGGCCGGGCAATCAGCCGTGATTGGCACCGTCAGCCACCAGCACATATATGGTCTGCTGTGGCGTGTTTTATGGCCACTGGCTGGTGGTCGGCCGTTTGTTTCCGAGCTTTGCCAGTATGCCGAAGATGCCCTGGCCCACGCCTCGCGGCGGCCCTCGTCGGTCCTGGTGACGACCCCCAGTCATTTGTCCCGGTGGCCGTGCCAGACGGGTGAAAAGGCTGAAGGGAACTGGCGCCTGGTGGTTTCCTCAACGGCGCCGCTGGCCCTTGAGCACAGTGTCTTTGGTCGGGACTATTTTGGCGTGCCGGTCACAGAAATTTTTGGCAGTTCGGAAACCGGGGGCATCGCCTGGCGTCAACAGACGGAAGACGAGGTCTGGACCACCCTCAAGGGGATAGAGGTTGACTGTGACCCGGAATCCGGGGCTCTGTTGCTTCAGTCTCCCCTGTTGGGTCATCAGAACTGGTTGAAGACCGGAGATCGGGCGGAGGTGTTTGATCGCAACCGGTTCCGCTTGCTGGGGCGTCTGGATCGTATTGCCAAAATCGAGGGTAAACGGGTGTCGCTGACCCGCATGGAGAGCCGTCTGACGGCTCACCCAAGGGTGACAGAAGCTCGTGTGGTTGTTTTGGAAGGAAGGCGCACGGAGACGGCGGTGGTAGCGGCTCTGGATGAATCCGGTCAGCGGTGGTTGGAAACCGAAGGTAAACGCGCAGTGTCCCGGGCATTGCGTCAATGGCTGGCGGATCACTTCGAGACGCCCGTTTTGCCGCGTCGATGGCGACTGGTTGACGCCTTGCCCCGTAATGCCCAGGGCAAGGTGCCGCAGCACAATTTAATGGTGCTGTTTGATAAGTCCGGCGGTACCACTCCCGAAGCGGGAGCCCTGAATGATAACCGCCTTCCCGTTCTGCTCGGGCAGGATTGGTTGGCGGCCAATCAGGTGCGGTTGCACCTGCGCGTTCAGCCGGAGCTGGCATTTTTTCAGGGGCATTTTGATGAGCTACCGGTGGTGCCCGGGGTCGCGCAGATTCATTGGGCCGAGCATTATGCCCGGGCCCTGTTTGATGAGAAACTGGCGAGCCGGGGCACCTTTTCGAGAATGGAAACGGTAAAATTTCAGGAACTGATTCGGCCAGGCCGCGAAGTATTCATGGAGCTTACACTGCAGCCGGAGCGCAGCCGGTTTGTGTTCAGGCTTCACGATGGCGACACGGCTTTTTCTTCCGGGCGGATGGTGTTTGATGCCTTGCAGGAGCCTATTTGATGTCTGATTTCTGCGTGATTATTCCGGTTTACAACCATCCGGACACGATCGGTCCAACGGTTGCCGACATCCGTCATCTTGGCATGCCTGTCGTGCTGGTGGATGACGGCAGTGATGCCGTGTGCGCAGATGTGCTCAGAGCACTGGCGGAGGCGGACCCGCAGGTTCACCTGGAGCGGTTACCGGAAAATTGTGGCAAGGGAGCTGCGGTCAAGGTTGGGCTTCTGCGCGCGGAAAAGCTCGGTTTTAAGCACGCCTTACAAATTGACGCCGATGGTCAGCACAATACAGCGGATATTCCACGGCTGATGGATCTGGCCCGGCAATATCCCGAGGCGGTTATTTCCGGTATGCCGGACTACGATGACAGCGTGCCCCGCCTGCGGTTTTATTGCCGTTACCTCACGCACATCCTGGTGTGGATTAACACCCTTTCTCTGGAGATTCGGGACTCCATGTGCGGATTTCGCGCCTACCCGGTGGCGCCTATCTGCCAGCTGTTGCGCGCGGAAAGCCTGGGTGACCGCATGGATTTCGACACGGAGGTGCTGGTCAAGTGGTTCTGGCAGGGCGGCCGGATTGTTCAGACCAAAACGCGGGTAAGCTATCCCCTTGACGGGATTTCCCATTTCAGGGGCTTTGAGGACAACTGGCTGCTGACCAAACTGCACATTCGCCTGCTTTTCGGCATGCTGTGGCGCCTGCCGCGCCTGATCGGTCGTCGTGACTCGGTCAAGGGCCTGTCTTTATGAAGCCACGGCACTGGTCCACGGTCACCGAGGCCGGCGCCGTCAGCGGCATCCGTTTCATGTTTGCGATCTATCGCTGGCTGGGGCGTCTGCCGTTCCGGATCGTTCTTTACCCGGTGATCCTTTATTATTTCCTGTTCCGGGGCTCGGCCCGAAGAGCTTCACTCGAATACCTGCGGCACATGCGCGCTGATAACCGGTTGACTTCCCAGCAGCCATTGCTGCTGCAAAGCTACCGCCATTTCATGAACTTCGGGGAGAGCATTCTCGATAAGCTGGCGGTGTGGCAGGGCGATATATCGCTCGACTCACTGGCGTTCCATAATCATGAAGTGTTTGACGATCTGATGCACCAGGGCAGGGGGTGTATCATGGTGGGATCGCACCTTGGAAACCTGGAAATCTGTCGGGCCCTGGCCAAGCGCAACGTCAACGTGACCGTGAATGTATTGATGCACACGGCCCACGCCACGCGCTTTAACGAAATGCTGGCGCGGGCGAATAGTGAAGCTCATCTGAATGTGATTCAGGTGTCCGAAATCAGTCCGGCAACGGCGATCCTGCTACAGCAGAAAATCGATGCCGGCGAACTTCTGGTTATTGCCGGGGACCGCACGCCGGTATCCGGGCAGGGTAATGTCAGTGAGGTGTCATTCCTCGGCGAGCGTTGTGATATGCCGCAGGGTCCCTTTGTGCTGGCATCCATTCTCCGCTGCCCGGTACTGACGATTTTCTGCCTGCGCCGGGAGCGGGGCGGCAAGCCGTTTTTTGATCTTTACGTGGACCATTTTGCTGATCGGATTCGCCTGCCACGGCGTGATCGGCAGAAGGTCCTGCAGGAAACCACACAGCGATGGGCCGATCTGTTGGCTGATTACTGCCAGAAGGCGCCGCTGCAGTGGTTTAACTTCTACCCGTACTGGCATCGCTCAGCTGCCGATTCCACTAGTAAACAAAGTCCGAAACGATGATCACTTTTGACGATAAACCGATAACCATTGAAGACATTACGGCCATTGCCCGGGGTGAGCAGGAAGTCATGCTCAGTCCATCGCCGGCTTTTGCTGATCGCATCCGCCAGGGCAGTGCCTTTCTGGAACAGTTGCTGGAGGAAGATGGTGCAATCTATGGCGTGACCACCGGGTACGGCGATTCCTGCACCACCATGATTCCCGATGAGCTGGTGGCGGAACTGCCTCACCACCTGTTTACCTTCCATGGCTGTGGCCTGGGTGACATGCTGGATCCGGTGCAGGGCCGGGCGGTAGTGGCGGCACGACTGAACTCGCTGACCTTTGGCTATTCCGGGGTGACCTTCGAGTTGCTGGAGCAACTGACGTTGTTGCTGCAGAAAGACATTGTGCCCGTCATTCCCTCCGAAGGGTCGGTTGGCGCCAGTGGCGACCTGACGCCGCTGTCCTACGTGGCGGCGGTTTTGTGCGGCGAGCGCGAGGTGTACTGGCGCGGCGAACGGCGGCCGACGGCTGACGTGTTTGCCGAGGAGGGCATCACGCCGCTTCGTCTGAAGCCCAAAGAAGGGTTGGCGATCATGAACGGTACGGCAGTGATGACCGGACTGGCGTGTCTGGCCTTTGAACGGGCCGAGTACCTGTCGCGCCTGGCCACCCGCATTACCGCCATGGCGACCCTGGTGCTGGACGGCAACGCCCATCACTACGATGAAGTCCTGTTTTCCGTGAAGCCGCACTCCGGGCAGCAGAATGTCGCCGCGCGCCTGCGTAACGACCTGCACGCCGGTGAACCGCCTCGCAATCCGAACCGCCTGCAGGACCGTTACTCCTTGCGTTGCGCTCCCCACGTGATCGGGGTGCTCGAGGATTCCCTGCCATGGCTGCGACAGTTTATCGAGAACGAGCTCAACAGCGCCAATGACAACCCCATCATTGATGCACAAGGTAAGCACGTGCTGCATGGCGGTCATTTTTACGGTGGCCACATCGCGGCCGCCATGGATTCCATGAAAACCGCCGTGGCCAACATTGCGGACCTTCTGGATCGCCAGATGGCCCAGATGATGGACGTGAAATTCAACCACGGCCTGCCGGCCAACCTGTCTGGAGCCAAGGGTGAGCGCGCAGCCATCAACCATGGTCTGAAAGCCCTCCAGATTGGCGCCTCGGCCTGGACGGCGGAAGCTCTCAAGCTGACCATGCCGGCCAGCGTTTTCTCCCGCTCCACCGAGTGCCATAACCAGGACAAGGTAAGTATGGGCACCATCGCTGCCCGGGATTGCCTGCGGGTGTTGCAGCTGACCGAGCAGGTTACCGCCTCCGCGCTGTTTGCGGTTTGTCAGGGGCTGCAGCTACGTGTTGAAAATGGTGATTTGTCCTGGGACAGCATTGGCAGCTCGTTGCAGGGCACCCTGGAGTGGGTTCGTGAGAGCAGTCCGAAGCTGACCGAGGACCGGGCTCTGGACAAGGAACTGCGTACCCTGATTACCCGTATCCAGAATCGCGAACGGACATTGTATCCGGAAGGCTAGGACAGGATTCGTGATGATCTATGCTGACGCGAAGGTGAAAGTTCCGTTCCATGATATTGATATCATGGAGATTGCCTGGCACGGCCATTATGTGAAGTATTTCGAGATAGCCCGCTGCGAGCTGCTCGACAAGCTCGATTACGATCACCGGCGCATGCGTGAATCCGGGTATGCCTGGCCGGTGATCGATATGCATCTGCGCTATGCCAGACCGGCGCGTTACAACCAGGTGCTGAATGTGCGGGCGATACTGAAGGAATGGGAGAATCGGTTGAAAATCGATTACCTGATCACCGATGACGTGACCGGAGAGCGTCTGACCCGGGGGCATACCGTTCAGGTGGCGCTGGACATATCGAACTGGGAAATGTGCTTCGCCTCCCCCCAGGTGTTGTTGGATAAGGTTGCACGGGTTGAAGGAGAAGTATCATGAAAGGCGCTCTGAGTATTGGAAATCGGATGGTGGGGTTGGTCCTCATGGCCATCCTGGCGGCTCCCGTGTGGGCGGCGGATACCAGTGAGGTCGGCTCCTCGGCCCTGCAAAATCTGTTGGGCGAGCAGGCCAAAGTGGAGGCTCTGGCCGGCCAGTTTGAGCAGAGCAAGTACATCGCCGATCTGGATACCACACTGGATTCCAGCGGTGATTTTGCGTTCGATGCCGACGAAGGGCTGCGCTGGAACATTCAAAAACCGGTGCCTACCCAACTGCGCATTACCCCGGACGAAATCGTCGAAGAGCAGGATGGTGAGGTGGTCATGCGCATGGATGTGGACGACCAACCCATGACTCGCGCGATCAGCGAAGTGTTCTTTGCCATCTTTGGCGGCAACTGGGACAAGCTGTCTGAGCGGTTTACCATCCGTACCCTTGAGGATGGATCGCCCTGGCGCTATGAACTGACGCCCAAAGGCGACATGCTTCAATCCCACCTGAGCTCTATTGAATTGCAGGGTGAGGCCTACCTCAATGCTCTCATTCTGAGAGAGACCAATGGCGACCGGACCCATATCCAGCTTCATGATGTAAAAGCACACTGATTCGTGATGGCGCACCGTTCCACTCATCATTGGCTCGCGCTGCTGTGGGCGATTGCACTGGTTTTCATGGGCGTGCAACTGACGTCCCGTCTGTCAGCCAGCGCCTTTGATACCAGCATTCTGGCCCTGTTGCCCCATGACAAGCGCCAGCCGGTCGTGGACCGGGCCCTGGAACGCATGGATGGTGTCATCGCCAATCGTGTGTTGTTGCTTATTGGTGGCGCCCAGTCTGACCGCGCCCAGCTCCAGGCGCTGGCCGGGGAGATCGCGGACGACCTGTCGGCCTCCGATGCCTTCACTTCCGTGACCACCCAGGCCGACGCTGGCTCCCTGTCGGCTCTGGCAGCGGTGTATCAACCGTACCGGTATCAGTTGTTGACCGATGAAGTCGAAGAACGATTGGTGAAAGGCGAGACAGAGCCGCTGGTTAGCCGCGCTGTCCGGGAAATGGTCAGTCCCATAGGCCCGCCCCGGCCTGCCTCGGTGGTTGACGACCCCCTGAACCTGCTGGGTATGTGGATGGAAGGCCTGACTCCGGCAACGGGGTTTGTCCCTGACGAGCATGGCCTTTATGCCCGGCAGGGCAACGAGCATTTCCGGGTGATTAGGGCAACCTTTACCGGCGATCCCTTCGCCGAGGCCACCCAGAGGCTTGTATTGAGTGCGGTTGAGTCCGCCCGGCAACGGGTGCAAAACCATGGCGTGGCCACTGAGTTCCTGCGTTCGGGCTTGGTGTTTCACGCGGCTGCCGGCGCGGAGCAGGCCCGCAGCGAACTGTCCACCATTGGTATTGGTTCCCTCGTGGCGATTGTGTTGCTGCTTTTGTGGCACTTTGGTTCCTTCTCTTATCTGGCCTTGCCGGTTGTCAGCGTGGCCGTGGGCCTGCTGGTGGCGCTGTCGGTATCTTTGCTGGTGTTTGAGCGGGTCCATCTGGTGACCCTGGCCTTCGGTGCCAGTCTGGTCGGCGTTTCCATCGACTACGCCTTTCATTACCTTTGTCATGCCCGGGATCGGGCTACGCACGGCATTCGCCATATCCTTCCGGGAATTACTCTGGGTGTTGTGACCAGTTGCCTTGCCTATGGCGCCCAGGCACTGACCCCGTTCCCCGGCCTGCAACAGATTGCCCTTTTCTCGGCCGCCGGCCTGATTGGTGCCTGGCTGACGGTGGTGCTGTGGTTTCCCCTGGCGCAGCGATGGCTTGGCCAGGGCCGGCAACAGAACCGCCTTGGCCAATGGCTGCAGGGGCTGGTTCGTTTCCGTGGTGTTCTGGCTGTCCTGTTGGGGGGGTTGGCGCTGGTTGCGTTATCAGGCTTTCCGGGCCTGCGTTTTAATGACAGCCTGTCCGCCTTGCAGTCGTCGCCGCCGGACCTGATGGCGCAGGAACAGAAGGTGCAGGCGTTGAGTGAAAGCCCGGGGAGCGCGCGGTTCTTGCTGGTGGAAGGGGAGTCTATCCAGCAGGTGCTGGAGCGGGCGGAACAAGCCAGTGGTTATCTCGACAAGCTGGTGGTTGACGGCCGTTTGCAGGTTTACCAGTCGGTTTCGGGCTGGGTGCCCTCCATTGTGCGTCAGCGGGAATATCGCCAGTTGGTGAAAAACGCGGTGTTTGATCGTGGAGTTCCTTCCGAATTGTTTGATGCCTTGGGAATGCCCCCAAAGCTGGCGTCCCGAAGCCAGGCGCGCTTTGAGAATAACGATGCCGGCTGGCTTCTGCCGCAAGACCTGGAACAGTCCCCGGTTGCCGAGCTGTCCGATTCGCTCTGGCTGAAAACCGACAATAGTGAGAGGCCCCATGCAGCCCTGATCACGCTGGGGAAGGTGTCCAGCCCCGCTGTTTATGAGGATCTTGCGGCACTGGCCGGAAAACTCGAAGGGGTTCGTTTCGTGGATCGGGTAGGGCAGACGTCGGCCTTGTTGGGGGACTATCGGGCCACGCTCAGTCAGTGGATGGCGCTGGCCTATGGTCTTGTGCTGCTGGTGTTGATTGTGCGTTATGGTTGGCAATGCTGGCGTGTGATTTTGCCGCCGGCACTGGCAACGGTGGTTACGTTAGGCCTGCTGTCGGCCCTGGGTCAGCCGCTCAATCTGTTTAATTTGCTGGCCACCCTGCTGATTCTGGGCATTGGCTTGGATATTGGCATTTTTGTGCGTGAAAGCCATGGGGAGTGGCACGCCTGGGAAGCAGTGACCCTGTCCGCTGTCACCTCCCTGCTGGCATTTGGCCTGTTGGCGTTGAGTGAAACACCGGTGTTACATCACTACGGTATGACGGTTCTGCCGGGCATTGCACTGGCGTGGTTGATTGCGTTTGTACTTCACAGGAGAGCAGAAAGTTGACTACAAAGGATCTGGAAAGCGACATCATCATTATCGGTGCCGGCCCTTCAGGCGCCGTGGCTGCGGCTTTGCTGCGCAAAAACGGGTATCAGGTAACCATTCTGGAAAAGCAGCACTTCCCGCGCTTCTCAATTGGTGAGAGCCTGTTGCCCCAGTGCATGGAATTTCTGGAAGAAGCCGATATGGTGTCTGCCATTGAAGAGGCTGGCTTCCAATACAAGAACGGGGCCGCTTTTCATTACGACGGCAGAAACTCCGCTTTCGATTTCCGCGAGAAGTTTTCGCCGGGGTGGGGAACCACCTTCCAGGTGCAACGAGCGCACTTTGACCACCTGCTGGCCAAGGAGGCGGAAAAACAGGGCGCCGACATTCGCTACGGCCATGAGATCACGGAAGTCGATTTCAGTGGCGAACGCCCCTGGTTGAAGGTACGCACTGACGAGGGACGGGAATACGAAGCGCGCGGCAAGTTCGTGCTGGATGCCAGTGGCTTTGGCCGGGTATTGCCCAGGTTGCTGGACCTGGAAACACCGTCCGAATTCCCCGTTCGCATGTCGCTGTTTACCCATATCGAAGACAACATTGATCACCCGGGCCATGATCGCGACAAGATCCTGATCACTGTACACCCGAAACGCCGTGACATCTGGTTCTGGCTGATTCCGTTCTCCAATGGTCGTTGTTCCCTGGGCGTGGTGGCCAAGCCCGAGTACATTGAATGCCGGAATGGGGAGCCTCTGGACATTCTGCGGGAGATTGTCGCGGAAGATCCCAACCTGTCCTCCCTGTTGGCGAACGCCAAATGGGACACGCCTGCCCGTGAGATACGGGGTTATTCCTGCAACGTCAAACACCTGGCCGGTCGGAACTACGCGCTGCTGGGTAATGCTGCTGAATTTCTTGACCCGGTGTTCTCCTCCGGCGTCACCATCGCCATGAAATCGGCAAGCCTGGCAGCGGACACCCTGCATCGTCAGTTCAGCGGCGAATCCGTGGACTGGCAGGAGGATTACGCCGCGCCGCTGATGGTCGGAGTGGATACCTTCCGGACCTATGTGGATGCCTGGTACGAGGGCACCTTCCAGGATGTGGTCTTCGCCGAGAATCCCAGCGAATCCATCAAACAGATGATTTCCTCGATTCTGGCCGGCTACGCCTGGGATTCGAGTAACCCCTATGTCAGCGAAAGCCGTCGCCGCCTGGGGACCCTGGCCGAGCTTTGCCGTGCCTGATACCGCGCGCAGAGTCATGTGGAGGTGGGCGCTGGTTGCGGTGTTGGCCACCCTGGCGGGCTGTCAGATGCTGGGCGTTCGTCCTTCGCCGCCGGTACCGCCATTGCTGGAACCCGGTAGTGGGGGGCTCAATGTCCAACTGAACCAGCGCATGACCCTGTCCATGGATGGTCGCAAACACCACATGGTCATGGTGGTCAGTTTTTCGCCCACACAAACGCGCATGACGGGGTTTACGCTGACGGGCCAGCGGCTGCTGGACATCGTGCAGGAAGGCGGGCGAATAACCAGTTGGCAGAGTGAGCTGGTTGACCGGGACATTCCGGCTCGCTGGCTGCTGTCCCAAATGCAGCTGGCATACTGGCCGGAAAGGGCGTTGCGGCGGGCCTATCATGGGCCCTGGTCCCTGCGCCAGAAAGCTCGGGAGCGGGCACTCTATCTTGAGGATGAATTGGTTGTAATGGTAAGCTACGCGGCCGATTTTAGCGGCCCCGAAGCTGGATCGCGGTTGACCATCAACCACCATCGGATGGCGTTGGTGATGGCCATCGAAACCCTGAAAGTCAAGGAACTTGCGGCTCGCTCCGGGCCGGACAACATGAGTGAGGCGGGACAATGACTGCCCCCGTTTATTTGCACAAACCCGCTGTTGTCTGCGCGCTTGGGGAGACAACAGACCAGGTGGCCGACGCGCTGTTCAACTCCGCGCAGAAACAGCTGACCTTTACCGATGCCTTCAGTCCTGACCAGGCCCTGCCGCTGGGTGTGATTGATGCCGAGTTGCCGGCGTTGACGGGCAATGCCGCTTCCCGCAATAACCGCTTGTTGCTGAAAGCGGTGGAGCAGATCCGGGCATCCGTGGATGCCTTATTGGACAAGGTCCCAGCGCACCGCATTGGCGTGGTGCTGGGCACCAGCACGTCGGGTATCGGTGATGCCGAAAAGGCATTTGATGCGGAACAACCGGATGGGCTGCCTGGTTGGTATCACTACAGCATGCAGGAGATTGGCGCGCCAGCACAATTCCTTGCACGCCATCTGGGGCTCTCGGGCCCGGCGACCACCATATCCACGGCCTGCTCCTCGAGTGCGAAGGCGTTGGCCAGTGCCCGGCGTCTACTGCAGGTAGGGGGCTGCGATGCAGTGATTTGTGGCGGTGTGGATACCCTGTGCCGACTGACCGTGAATGGCTTTGATGCCCTGGACTCGGTCAGCAAGGCGATTTGCAACCCCATGAGCCGGAACCGCGATGGCATCAACATCGGGGAGGCGGTCAGCTTGTTCGTGATGTCCCACAATCAGGGACCCGTTCGGCTGTCGGGGGTGGGGGAGAGTTCGGACGCCCACCATATTTCTGCACCGCACCCTGAGGGTATTGGTGCCCGCGAGGCCATCGAGACCGCGTTGTCTGACGCCGGACTGGCGCCGGACAGGATCGGATACATTAACCTGCATGGCACCGCCACACCCCAGAATGACAGCATGGAAAGTCGGGCAGTTGCCGGGCTGTTTACCAGCCCCTTGCCGTGCAGCTCTACCAAGCCCCTCACCGGACACACATTGGGTGCCGCCGGTGCGCTGGAAGCGGCTTTTTGCTGGCTTACGCTGGTTTCGGATGGACGTTTGCCGCCGCACTGGTGGGATGGTCAAATCGACGAACAGTTGCCTGAGCTGGCACTGGTGCAACCTGGTGATTCTCTGCCCCAGGCGCCCCTGCACGTCCTGAGCAATTCGTTTGCCTTTGGCGGTAACAATATCGCCCTGATCCTCAGTGCTGCTGAATGAAGGCCGGATCAATGACTTCAACAGGAAACCCAGCACCCTGCCTGGATGAGTTGATTCGTCATCGGGGCGACATGAGCCTGCTGGATCGTGTGGTGGACCATGGTGACACCTGGTTGGAGGCGCGGGCCATGGTGACCGGACGCAGCCTGTTTCTGACCGAAGGCGTGGTGCCGGCCTGGGTCGGGATCGAGTATATGGCCCAGGCGGTGGCCGCTTTAATGGGGCTTCGCGCCCGGCAGCAGGGTAAGGATGCCAGCGTGGGTTTCCTGGTCGGTGCCCGTAAATACCTCACCGAAGGTCCGGCGTTTGCCGTGGGTAGTGAACTCACCGTGAGGGTCAAGGAATCCCTGATGGAGGAAAGCGGCCTCGGGCTTTTTGATTGCCAGCTAACGTGCCAGGCGCCGGACGGGGCGTCGTTTACCGCCAGTGCCCGTCTGAACATTTTTCAGCCGGATGATCCCAGCGAAAATTACGGAGGATGAACAACATGTCAAACGCAGTTTTGGTGACCGGCTCAAGCCGGGGAATCGGACGCGCTGCGGCGCTGCGACTGGCCCGGGATGGTTACGATGTTGTTCTGCATTGCCGCCGTGAAACCGGCCTTGCCGAAGAGGTTCAGCAGGAAATTGAAGCGCTGGGGCGTAGTGCCCGGATTCTGCAGTTCGATATCGCCGATCGCGACGAAGTCACCCGGATACTTGGGGCCGACGTTGAGGCTCATGGCGCCTATTACGGAGTGGTGTGCAACGCGGGTGTGGCCCGTGACAACGCCTTTCCGGCCATTCCCGGGGAAGACTGGGACCTGGTCATGCGGACCAACCTTGATGGCTTTTATAACGTTCTCAATCCCCTGATCATGCCCATGATTCGTCGGCGCAAGCCCGGCCGGATTGTGACCCTGTCTTCGGTGTCGGGGCTGATTGGCAACCGTGGGCAGGTCAACTACAGCGCCGCCAAAGCCGGCATCATCGGCGCAACCAAGGCCCTGGCGCTGGAGCTTGCCAAGCGCAAGATCACGGTGAACTGCGTGGCGCCTGGCCTGATTGAAACCGACATGGTGGATGACCTGCCCGTTGAAGACGCCAAAAAGATGATTCCCAGCCAGCGCCTGGGCAAACCGGAAGAGGTGGCCGCGGCCATCAGTTTCCTCATGTCCGAAGACGCCGGTTACATTACCCGGCAGGTGCTGTCGGTCAACGGAGGCATCTGTTGATGCCGCGAGTGTTTCTGTGATCTCCATTCGCCAGCTTGCGTTCAGCTATTCGCCCTCGGCCCATCCGGTCCTGAAAGGCATTGATCTTGAGATTCCCGAGAATGCCCTGTTTGGGCTGCTGGGTCCCAACGGCGCGGGCAAGACCACGCTGCTTTCCATTCTGGCGGGGTTGATTCCGTGCCCGGCCGGCTGCTTGTTTGTGGATGGCCGGGACATGTCCGAGGCGGACAACCGCTCGGCGGCGCGGTTATCCCTGGTGCCGCAGGAGTATGCCTTTTATCTGCCCCTGACGGTTCGCGAGAACCTCACGTTTTTTGCGGGCGTACAGGGAGTGCCCAAGGCCGAAATAGACGCCCGCATTCAGGAGGCGGCGGGTCAGACCGGGCTGGAGGAACGGCTGGATAGTCGTGCCGGGAAATTGTCCGGTGGCCTCAAGCGGAGGCTGAACCTGGCGATCGGGCTGCTCAACCGTCCGCGTCTTCTGCTGCTTGATGAGCCCACTGTGGGCATTGATCCTCACTCCCGGCATTTTATCCTTGAGACGATCCGGCAGCTGGGCCGCAACGGTACGACAGTCATCTACACCTCCCACTACATGGAAGAGGTTGAAGAGCTGTGTGACCAGATCGCCATCATGGATCACGGCCAGATCCTGCGCAAAGGCACTCTCACCGAGCTTTTGGCAGAGGCGCCCCAAAATATCCGCCGGCGTGAGTCGACCCTTGAATCATTGTTTCTTGATCTCACCACGCGGGGGCTGAGGGACTGACATGGGCGTGATGAAAGCACTGATCCGAAAAGAGCTCCTGCTTCTATTGCGGGACCCCCACGGCCTGTTGCTGCTGTTTGTCATGCCGGCGGTGTTTGTGTTGATCATGACTTTCGCCCTGCAGAATCAGTACGCCATGAGCAGTGACGTCCATCTTGATTTCTACCTGCTCAGTGAACACGACAGTGGTCTGAGTCGCGCATTCGCGCGGGACCTGGCTAACACGTCGCCGCTGAACCGGGTGCCAACCGAGGCCGGCTGGGAGAAAATGCAGGCGCTGGCCCAGGCTGATGAAGTGAAGTTTCTGGTGCGCATCAAGCCTGGCTTCGATGAACTGCTGATCCAACGCAAACCGGCGGTCGAAATCCTGTTTGCCCCGGGCACCTCACCGGTGTTTGCCAGCGTAGCCGAGGGCCGGGTGATGGAATTGTTGAATCGCCTGTATCTGCGTTACCGGTTGGCCTCAATGCCGGGGGTGCAGAGCAGTCTGGAGGCACAGGGCGAGGACTTGCTGGAGACCCGTTCGCTTTATGACGACTCCGGCGCCATGCCGTCCTCGGTTCAGCAGAACGTGCCGGCCTGGTTGCTGTTCGCCATGTTTTTCATCGCCGTGCCACTGTCCACCACACTGATCAACGAGCGTCAGCAAGGGACTCTGCTCCGGTTGCGGAGTATGGGAATCGGCCCGGTGAAGCTACTGGCGGGAAAGGTGGTGCCGTATTTCGTTGTTAACCTTGTGCAGGTAGTGGTTCTGTTTCTGATCGGGCTGTACCTGATTCCTCTGTTGGGTGGCGATACGCTGACGTTGGGCGCACACCCGGAAGGACTCATACTGGTCTCAGTGGCAGCCAGTCTGGCTGCGGTCAGTTACGCCCTGTTGGTGGCCCAGATCACCAGCACGATTGAGCAGGCCACTATTGTCTCGGGGGTGTTCAACATTATTATGGCGGCGTTGGGTGGAGTGATGGTGCCCAGCTTCCTGATGCCTGAAACCATGCAGCAGATCGGCAGTTTTTCACCAATGGCCTGGGGACTGAATGGCTTTTTCGACATTCTGCTCCGCAATGGCACGGTGACCGATACCCTGCCGGAAGTTGGCGCTTTGCTCGGGTTTGCCGCGCTGATGCTGTGCCTGACCGTCTGGCGGTATCGCCGCAGGGCCGGTGAACACGGTTAAACTGAATGCCATTTATCAACCATAGTGAACGTATGAATACTTCGGAACTTAAAGCAGAACTCAAGGAACTGATTGTCGAGGAGTGTGATGTGGATCTGGACGCAGACGAGATCCGGGACGATGAATTCCTGATCGGCCCGGACAGTCGGCTGGACCTGGATTCACTGGACGCGCTCAGCATCTCTCTGGAGGTCAAGCGGCGCTATAAGAAACACATTGATAGTGGCAATGAGACCCGCATGGCCCTGACGTCGGTCAACACGCTCGCTGATTTTATTCTTTCCGACTGAATCCGAGGCGCCAGAAGCTTTAATGACTCATGTGAACGCACCCGTCAGAATTACCGCCAGCGGTATTGTCAGTACCCTGGGCCAGGGTAAGCGTGCCAACCTGGATGCGCTTTTGGGTGATGCCACCCCTGGCCCCGACAGGTTGTCGCTGTCGCATTTTGAAGAGCCTGTGAATGTGCCTTATCACGGCGTGGTCGGGGCACCGGAGGCGGCCGAGGGCCGCCTCCACTGGCTGTTGGACCAGGCGATGGAAGAGTTGTTGGCTGAGCACCCTCTGACACCGGACCAGCGCGCTGACATTCCGGTGTTTATCGGTTCGTCGTGCTGGGGCATCGGTATTGCCGAGGAGCGTTACCGGGAGCAATACCGCAATAACCCGGAGACCGCCATTCCACTGCCCCTGGATGGGTTTGGCCAGATCAGCCGGCACTTACAGCAGCAGTATGGCTTTCACGGTGCCGACTTTGCGTTGAACACGGCCTGTACCGCAACGGCTAACGCCATCCTCAATGCCGCTGCCGCCATCAACATGGGCATGCACGATCACGCCCTGGTGGTGGGGCTGGAAGCTCGAAACGATACCACTCTGGCCGGTTTCCACGGTATGCAGCTGCTGGCCGAAGAAGGCATGCGCCCTTTTGATCGTCGTCGCGACGGTCTGGTGCTGGGTGAGGGGTGTGGTGCCATGTTGCTCTCAAGATCCCGGCCCGATGCCTCGGGTACGATGCTGTGGGGCGGGGCAAGTAACTGCGATACCTACAGTATCTCGGCTTCCAACCCGGACGGTAGTACCATTGCCGAGGTGATGTGCGCGGCCATCGCCAGAAGTGGCATTACCCCGTCGGATATCCGGGCCATCAAGGCCCACGGTACCGCAACGCCGTTGAACGATGACGGTGAGGCGGCTGGTATGCGCCGTAGCTTCGCAACCATGCCACCCTTCTTCTCGATGAAGGCTGCCCTTGGCCACACTCTGGGCAGCTGCGGGGTACTTGAGACCCTGTTGATGGCGGCGGCACTGTCCGAAGGCCGGCTGCCCGCCAGTTGGGGCTTTTCGGAGTCCGATCCCGCGCTGGGTGTGACACCCATGCGCGAGTCGATGCCCTCGGAGCCCGGGTTTTACCTGCTGAACTTCTTTGGTTTTGGTGGCAACAACTCCAGCCTGATCCTGCGCCACCAAGACTGAGCCATTGCCGGAACCAGATTCTATGCTCGAGATTATCGCCGTTGGAGATCACTATCAGACCGTGGACCCGGAGCAGGGCCTTGAAAATCTGAAGGCGGCGGCCGCCGAGGTGTGCCGCGAGCGGTTCCGGCGTATCGACCGGTTCACGCAGCTGGCATTGGTTGGTTCCGCCCGCTGCGTTGAAGACACGGAGCTGGAACCAGGCGCTGGCCTCTACATTGGGTCGCGGTTTGCGTCGCTTGGCAATACCACCAGCGTTCACGAGAAGATGGTCAGTGCCGGTGTGGTGCCCAAGCCCGCCAGTTTTATCAATACCTTGAGCAATTCGGCCGGCTACTTCGTGGCCCGCAACCTGCGGTTGTCGGGCCGTAACCTGTTTGTTTCCCGGGGCGATGCCTCGATTGTGGCGGCCTTGCAACTGGCGGCGATGGATGTGGCCACGGGAGCAGTTTCGCAGGCATTGGTGGGGTCGGTGGATGAAGCGGTTTTGCCGTTGGCGCACCATCGGTTCCGACTCGGCCTGGAGCCCGATACCGACATGGGGGAGGGCAGTCACTGGTTGCTGGTGGCCCCGGAAGGCCGCGCCAACAGCCTTGCCACCATTACCGATATGATCACCCTTCAGGATGAAGCCGCCCTGGCGGCATGGTTGGACGGGCTGGACCCGACCACGGCCTACCGGGTGTCACTTTCGCCGTGGACCCGCCAGAAAATGGCGTCCACCTGCCTGAAGAGCCGGCAGATGCTGACCGACTTTGAGCCCGGCCTGGCCGCCTATCCCGGTCATGCCACCGGCGCCATTATCCGCTACCTGGAGGGTGACGACGACCAGCCGCTCCTGGTTATCGCCGCGGACACGGACGGTCGTTTTCACGTGATTATGGTGCGCCCCGCGCCAGCCTCAGCCTAACTTGAGGTCCAGTAACATCCGGTAGCCCTGTTGTTCCATGTCGGCCACTTGGCGCAGTTGTGCGGCCAGCTTGCCGTAGTCCAGCGTGCTTCGGCCCTTGAGCATCTTGGCTGCGTAGAGGGCAAACCGGCGCCACTCGTCCCCGGCGTCGGTGAACTGGTCGGCGGCTGCCTTGAGCCCGTCGTTGGAAAGGATGCCGGCGGATTCCTGCAGGAAGGAGGCAAACAGGAACCGGAATCCGGCCCCCCCTGTTCCAATTTCTTCCTGCATGCGCACCATGTGGCCAATCAACAGCTTGTTGTAATGTTCGTTGGCCGGCGAGAGCTTTTCCATATGCCGTGCGACGTGGCGAATGCCCCGGACACCCACGAACGGCAACGGTGTACGTAGCATCATATTGGACGTGGAGCGGATGGCGCCAGGAATGGCTTTATGCAGATCCGGGGCTTCGGTAATGGGTTCCGGGTAGTAGATCAGCCCCTTCGGCGCGAGCATGCCTTTGACGAACCGGGCCCGCTGCAGCGAGGCGGTGTCCGCGCGCATGGGCTCTTCGAAAGTCGGATCACTGATCAGGTAGTCGTCGCCCTCCTTGCCGTAGGCCACCAGGTTATGGGCGTTGAAGTGGAAACGCATGTTTTCCGGGAAGTAGGGCAGCCAGTAAACGGACGCTTGCAGCCCCACCGGGGAGCCCTGTTGCAGATACTGGTCCAGAGCTCTGGTGCCGTCTGCCGGGCGACGAAAACGCTCAAAGTGAAAGCGAACGCCCAGGCGTTTGCTGAGCCCCCGAATGACGCGACCGGGTGGCATGCGGTAAGCCAGCAGCGGCATGCCGCCCATTTTCACCAGTGGAATGTAGGCGTAAGTGAGGGCGGTGGACAGTCCGAATACCATTGGCTCGGACAGATCAAGGCCGTTATGGCGCAACAGAGCGGCAACCGCGCCGCTTTCGCAATGGGCGGTTTGCTGGTGGTCAAAGTCAGTCATTGTTTTTATCGTCTTCCGGCGGGAGGGAGCGAAGTTGTTCGGCCGTCATCTGGAAGGCTTCCTCATAGCGCTGCATTTTGCGGGGCCCGAGGCGATCAAACACAGCTGGCTTCAAGTGGCGGCGAACCTGCCAGCGGAAAAGCCCGGTAGCCTGCGCCAACACCGTCAGATCCATCCGGTGGGCGTACATGTGATACTCGAGCGGTGACGAAAGCCCCTGTTGCACGCGCTGGCGGGCTTCCCGGGTAAAGCGGTTGTATTCTTCCACCGCCTGGTCCAGGACGACGTCTTCGGCTTCCCAGCCGCTGGACAGCGCCGTGGTATATTCACCATCGGCGTTGCGAGCATAAAGCCGTTTACGCTGGCCCTCGAAGGCCTTTGAGTCGTCCTGCGGGACTTCATCCAGTTTCATGATTCGGCCTGGGCGTCACAGACGGTCAGCAACATGAAAGATGACGAGAACCGGCCACTCTCGGGAACCCAGCACAGCAGCTTCTGGCCGACCTCCAGTTTGCCGGAGTGGAAGAGCTCCTCGATCATGATATAGATGGAGGCGGACCCGGTGTTGCCTTTGTCCGGCAGGTTGGTGGCCCAGCGCTCAAACGGGATTTCCATGCCGCCGTTCTTCATGCCTTCGTAAACCCGCTCACGGAAGTAGCCCGAGGAGTAGTGGGGCAGGAACCAGTCAATGTCGTCGGCGGTGATCTGGTACTTTTCGATAAGCTCCGGCAGGTATTGCTCAATGGTGGTTGGAATGATGTTCTCATTCAGCAACCGAACGTCCTGCTTGACCGCAAAAGTGGATTCTTCTAGCCAGGTCTCATGGGGCAGGTCTTTCCAGCTCTCAAGGCTGCCGTCCTCGCGCTTGCGGGCACCGGCATACATGCAGGCATCCAGTTGATTGGCAAAGGAGCGGATGTCGATCCAGTCCACGCGCAGTGACAGGCCTTCCTTTGCCGGGACTGGCTCCAGTGCAACCGCTCCGGCCCCATCGGACAGCATCCAGCGCAGGAAATCCTTGTCGAAGGCAACTTCCGGCTTTTTCTCGAGCGTATCCACGGCTGCAGCGGTTTCCGGCTCAAAAAGCTTGCCACGCATGACCGCTGAGGCAACTTCGGAACCGGTGCTCACCACGCGCTTGTGTTGCCCGGTAGCGACGGACATCCACCCGTATTTGAGTGCTGACATGCCAGCCAGGCAGACACCTGCAGTGGCAACAACCTCACATGGCGGGTTGGCCAGCTCGCCGTGAACCATGACCGCATGGTTGGGCATAAGCTGGTCTGGCATACTGGTGCCGCATACCAGACAATCCAGTTCTTCGGCGTACGGGGCCCCCAGGGCTTTAATGGCCTCGGCGGTCAGTTCCGCATTGGTGTGGGTCGGCTTGCCGGTCTTTGGATCAACCGCGTAATAGCGATTCTTGATCTTGTTGCTTTTCAGGATCACCCGCCTGGCCCGGGAGGGCTGCTCTCCGGCCTGGCCCAGCACCGACTCCATGTCATCATTGCTGACAGGGTCGTTCGGTAGTGTTGCGGCGATGGCGGTAATGTATACGTTTTTCATGTGTCAAACTGCTCAATGACCGGCGTGCAGCCGGGTGGTGAAACACGTCAGTGCTATTCTCCGGAAGGCGCACTGTAATAAGCTTTTTGCTGGGCAATGCGCTGGCGCGTCAGCGGCGCAAGCAGTCGTTTGATCAGCATGCCGGCAGGCACCACGGTTACGATCATGAGGATCAGAAACACCGAGTAAAACGCCAGTACCGGTTTACGCTGCCAGGCGCCGTGTGGCCCCAGGGTCCGTAGCAGGCGCCCCCAGACGCGGAAGGCCCGCTTCGCCGTTTTCTCGCTGGAAATCAGCCCTTCATTTATATGCACCGCCGACAGACCCCGGAACATGTCTGGTGAGACTTCGCCCTTGAACCTGAACCGGTCACGAATACGTCTCCCAAAACGTTCACTGGCCCTGATTTCCTTTTCGGCAACGCCCGCCTTGGGGATCAGCCCGCTCAGGAACGGGCCCTTATGGCCGGTCAGTACCCAGAGTGGCGTGGCAAACAGGCTCAGGATGGAACCGGCTTCATCCACCATGGCCACGTTTCCGACCAGATGGGCGTTCAACTCATCCAGCTTGGCCTTCATGTCTTCCTGGGCCAGCAGCCACATATTTCTGCAGGCAATCAAAGTGACGACCGGCTTGTCGTTCAACAGGGACTGGGCAACGGGGTGCCGGAGGAAGGCCGTCATCGGAAGCGCCGGGGACAGGAACCATACCTGGTACGCCAGAATGATCAGGTCAAAATCCTCATCGCCGGAAACCGTGGGTTCCTGAATCGGCGGAGCGTCCTGATAGACACACTCGGGAAACGTATCCAGGAACTTGAAAAACGGCCATGGAAAGGGGAAATCCTCAACCGGCTTGATGTTTTCGAATGTCACCGAAATGTCATCCGATTCGACCAGTGGTCGCGTAAACTCCTTTACTACACTATCGAGCTGCCCGCTCTGGGAATAGTGTACGACCAGAACCTTCTTCATTGTCAGCTTCCAGAACTCTGTGCCAGAATCGTTCGAATTAAGAAACGGTAACAACCATCGTGTGGGTTTAGCGCGCGACTATAGCACAGGCCCCTTTTTTTCTGAATCCTCTGAACGATACCGAAACCATGCAATTCAGCCTCGAAATTTCACCAGACCATCCGGCTTTGCCCGGACACTTTCCTGGCATGCCCGTTGTGCCGGCCGTGGTGCTTATTGAACGGTTGGCCCGCAGTCTTGAGGAAAAAATCGGCCAGCGGATTTGCAGCATTCGGCAGCTCCGTTTGCTGGGGTTGATCGAGCCGGGTCATTGCATTGATGTGGAGGCTCAAGAGAAGGGGGCGGACAGCTGGCGTCTGACCTGTCAGGTTGCCGGTAAACCGGTCGCCAAAGGCGCCTTTTCATGCGCATCGGCGCAGGACGCGGTGGCTATGGCTGCCAGCGCTTCGCCGTCTGATTACCAGGAGGCGGCACCGGCGTACCAACAGCTGCCCCATAGCGGCAGTATGCAGCTAATTGATGACTTCGCTATGTTTGAAAACGGAGCGGAGACCGAAGTTACCCTGGCTGAACAGCACCCCCTGGCAGACAGTGAAGGAGTGCCGGCCTGGGCAATGCTTGAGTACGCTGCCCAGCTAATGGCCTGCCGGAAAGTCCGCATGGGGGGAGAGGCGATGAGCAAGGCGGTCATCGTTCTGGTGCGCTCGCTTCAATGTCCGGGGGCTCAGAAGTTGTCGCCTGGCAGCGACCTTGGGATTCGGGTCATGGAGGAGGTGGCCCAACCAGGGGCAGTGCAGTGCCTGTTCTCAGCCACAAGTGGGGGGCAGTTGGTCGCCAGTGGTGAGTTTACCGTGCTTAGCGAGGCCTGAAACGAAAAAAGCCGCTGAAGGTAATTCAGCGGCTTTTCGGAATAAGTGGCTCCCCGAGCTGGGCTCGAACCAGCGACAAACGGATTAACAGTCCGTTGCTCTACCAACTGAGCTATCGGGGAACAGCGTCAATGTGGCGAGCATGGTAAGGACTTTGATTCGTTCCGTCAACCCCCTGAAATAGAAGGTTAAAATTTGATCAGAGAAGCGTGTGGCGACTACTGGCCACCGGTCTGGTTGCGCAATGGCCACATACAGTCGGTATGGCCCAGCCTGTTTCGTCGAGTACCTCTGTTTGAGCCCCGCACCGAGGTGTTAGCGACCCCCGATCACGATGAACTTCACCTGGACTGGTACCGGCAGGGGAGTGATCGTCTGGCCATTATTTCCCATGGGCTCGAAGGGAACAGCCGTCGCCCCTACGTGTTGGGGCTGGCCCGGGCACTGATGCTGCAAGGTTGGGACGTGTTGGCCTGGAACTACCGTTCCTGTGGTGGCGTGATGAATCACTTGCCGCGCTTCTACCACAGTGGCGCCACCGAGGACCTGCACACGGTGGTTACCCGGGCGCTTTGCGGACCCTACAAAAACGTGTTCCTTTCCGGCTTTAGTATGGGTGGTAATCTCACATTACTTTACCTGGCACAGTTGGGTGAGCACGTGGACAGCCGTATCAGAGGCGGGATTGCCTACTCAGCACCGGTGGACCTGGCCGGGAGCGCGGAGGTGCTGGCCTTGCCCAGCCGGAAGATCTATATGAAGCGTTTTCTTCAGGATCTGCAGCTGAAAATGCAGCAAAAGGCCGAGGTTTTCCCAAATCTGATTGATACCCGTGGTTTTGAGCAGATCCGAAACTTCCATCAGTTCGACAACCTGTATACCGCGCCGCTGCATGGTTTTCGCGATGCGATGGACTACTGGGCCCGTTGTTCCGCGTT
Source organism: Marinobacter nauticus (assembly GCA_044811145.1). Lineage (GTDB taxonomy): Bacteria > Pseudomonadota > Gammaproteobacteria > Pseudomonadales > Oleiphilaceae > Marinobacter > Marinobacter nauticus_A. The sequence continues at coordinate 2,836,442 of CP085245.1, read as the reverse complement.
GCCGCACCTGAAAGAGATACGTGTGCCGGCACTGATCGTCAATGCCGCCGACGACCCTTTCCTCTCGTCGGACTGTTATCCGTCCAGCCCGGACGTGTTAGGGCGCTATGTGCGGATGGAGGTTCCCAGATGGGGTGGTCATGTAGGCTTTGTTGAGTGGCGGAAGGATGGCCTCTACTGGTCCGAAAGAAGGGCGCTGGATTTTCTTGCCCGCACCCTAGGCTGATAGCGATCAGGAGGCCCGGGATGCTGCCTCTGAGACTACAGGTTCGAGCTTGGGCCAGACGTTCTCCAACAGCAGCGGTTGTGCCTTCTCTGTCGGGTGAATGCCATCGCGTTGAATTAGCCCGTCTTTACCGTAGATTCCCTCCAGAAAAAATGGAACCAACGCGACGTTATACCTGTCTGAAAGGTTTCTGTAGACGGCGGAGAATGCGCTGGTATAGCGCTGGCCATAGTTTGGCGGGACCTTCATGCCCACCAATACCGGAGTGGCGCCAGTCGCCTTGACCTTTTCAATCATGCCGGAGAGGTTGGACTCGATGACATCTGGCGGAAAACCTCGAAGGCCATCGTTGCCGCCAAGTTCAATGACCACCACATCCGGCTCATGTTTTTGCAGCAGGTCCGGCAAGCGACGCAGGCCACCGTCGGTCGTTTCGCCACTGATGCTGGCGTTGACGACCTGCCAGCGAGTGTCCTGCTGTTCGAGTCGGTTGCGCAGTAGCTGCACCCAGGCGGTATCCGACGGTACCCCATAAGCGGCACTGAGGCTGTCGCCAACCACCAGCAGGGTGTTCTGGCTGGCAAATACCGGTCCGGCCAGTAACAGAAGCACCAGAAGCAGGAATGATCTGACGGACGCTGATACCGTATGCATAATAATCACTATACCTCTTGCCGATTCATCCAGGCGTAAAACCAGCCAATGGAGTTACTGTGAACCAGATGACGGATTTTACCAGAAACGAAGCTCGCCCCATGCTACGGGTTTTAGGACTCTCCCACAGGGTGAGGCTTGAAACAGATACGTTAACGATATTGCAGGGGGTCAGCCTGGAAATCAATCGGGGGGAGTCGGTTGCCATTGTGGGCCGTTCCGGTTCGGGTAAGACCACCTTGCTGGGACTGTTGGCCGGTCTGGATACCCCCAGTGAGGGAGTGGTGGAACTTGATGGCGCCGAAATCAGCAAGCTTGGTGAAGATGAGCGGGCAAGGCTTCGAGCAAGTCGTGTCGGGTTTGTGTTCCAGTCTTTCCAGCTACTGCCGGCCCTTTCCGCCCTGGAAAATGTGATGTTGCCCCTGGAACTCGCTGGTATCGAGGCGCCGGAGGCGCGTGCGCGGGAACTTTTGGAGCGCGTTGGCCTTGGCGAACGTCTGAACCATACCCCCCGCCAGCTCTCCGGAGGGGAACAGCAACGGGTGGCCATCGCCCGGGCATTTGCCTCGGACCCGGTCATCCTGTTTGCCGATGAACCGACGGGCAACCTGGACAACCGCACCGGCCAGGCGGTCTCGGACCTGCTGATGCAGTTAAACCGGGAAAAGGGCACCACCCTGGTAATGGTTACTCATGATGAGCACCTGGCGGCTCGTTGCGGTCGCCAGTTGAACATTGAGGCGGGAATACTGACGGAGCCGGACGCGGCCCGGGAGCAGGCCTACCAATGAATGCCGCCCAAAAGCTCATGTCGGTTCGCCGGGACTTTCGCGAGCGGGACGTTCGCGTAGTCCTGGCGGCGCTGATTATTGCCGTGGCCACCGTCGCCACCATTGCGCTCTTTGCCAGTCAGCTGCAGCGCACGCTGGTGTCGTCGGCCAGTTCCTTCCTGGCAGCAGATCGTCAGTTGGAGGCCGAAAACGGCCGGCCGGTTCCGCCGGAATGGCTGGAAGAGGCCCGCAGTCGGGGGCTGGAAACTGGTCAGATGATCGAATTCTCCACCATGATCTCGGGACCCGAAGGGTTTGAGCTGGCCTCGGTGAAAGCAGTCAGTGACGAATACCCGCTGATTGGCGAAGTGGAAATCCAGCAACAGGCCAGTGGTGGGGCCCGGGAAATGGCGGCTTCCGGCCCACCGCCGGGGGAAGTCTGGATTAATCCACGGCTGCTACGGTTGTTGAACCTGGAAATTGGCGATTCCCTGGAAGTCGGTAATTTGCCACTTAAGGTTACCAGGCTGCTGATCCGCGAGCCCGATGGAGGCTTCAGGCTGTCCTCCCTGGCACCCCGGGTAATGATGCACGTGGATGATGTTGCCGCGACAGGCGCGGTGCAGGAAGGCAGTCGGGTGGAGTATATCTACCTGTTCGCAGGCCCGGAAAACGGTCTGAATGGGTATTACCAGTGGCTGGAGCCAAAACTGGGCCCCAGCCATGAATGGGAAGGTGTGCGCGAGGGCGAAACCTTTTCCCGTTCGTTCGACCGGGCCGAGCGTTTCCTGTTACTGGGCGGAAGTCTGGCGGTACTGCTGGCCGCCGTCGCCGTTGCTGTCGCCAGTCGGCAATATGCACTTGCCCAGCGTGATACCGTGGCGCTTTTAAAAACACTGGGGCTTCAGGGCAGGGGGATTGGCCGGTTGTACCTTCGGCGCCTGGCGTTGTGGGGTGTGGCCGGCGTTGTCGGTGGCCTTTTGGTGGCCTTGCCATTGTTCTGGGTGCTTGTGGCTCTGCTCAGTGAAGCACTGGAGCGGCCCGTCGAAGTGTATCTGGATCCTTCAGCCTTGCTGCCGGCCCTGCTGACCGCCGTGGTTTCCCTGTTTGCGTTCGCCTATCCGCCCATCCGTCGATTACGCCGGGTGCCGGCCATGCGAGTGCTGCGCGCCCAGCCCGGAGAGACCGGCCGCGCGGCTTTGCCGGATCTGTTAATCGCCGTGCTGGCCATCTTTGGCCTGGTGTGGATCTATGCCGGTGAACTGGTCCTGGTAGGAGCCCTGTTGGGTGGCCTGACCTTGTTGCTGGGCGTGCTGGGCCTCTTTGGTCTGGTGCTGATGGCTCTTCTCCGCCGGGTTAACGGTGGCGGCAACGCCTGGCGCCTGGCATTTGTCAGCCTTTATCGCCATCGCCAGGCAAGCCTGGCCCAAATGGCCGTGTTCGCCATGACCATTATGCTGGCCGCTACCCTGATTCTGGTTCGTACCTCGTTGTTGAACGACTGGCAGACACAGCTGCCCGAGGACGCTCCTAACCACTTCCTGATCAACATCGCTCCGGATGCGGTAGAGGAGGTGGAAGCCTTCTGGACAGATCGTGGCGCTCCTCTGGAAAACCTGTATCCCATGGTGCGTGGGCGCATGACCGGGCTTAACGACGAGCCGGTGAAGGAGGCTGTCAGCAAGGACGAGCGCATCAATGCCCTGAATCGCGAGTTGAACCTGACCTGGATGGAACGGTTGCCGGAGGATAACGAAATTGTCCGTGGCCGCTGGTTTGACTCAAGCGATACCGAAGGCGTGTCCGTGGAAGCGGACCTGGCGGAACGCCTGGGGCTGGAGCTGGGAGATCGCCTGACCTTCACCATAGGTTCAGCGGAAATAACGGAACCGGTGGCCAGCATCCGGACCGTGCAATGGGACAGCATGAAGCCCAACTTCTACGTGGTGTTTCCCCCGGAAGGAGGGCTGGAGGGGATGCCGGCGACCTGGATTACCAGCTTTTATCTGCCGGAGCGGAAAAAACTCGCCCTCAATGACTTTTCCAGGGAGTATCCGACAGTGTCGGTGCTGGAAATCGATCACATCATTGGCCGGATTCAGGACATTGTGCAACAGGTGACCCAGGCCATTGAAACCATACTGGCCCTGATTCTGGCGGCGGCACTGGTGGTGATGGCGGCGGTGGTCAGTGCCACCCTGCGAGACCGTCAGCGGGAAGGGGCGTTGATCCGAACGCTTGGCGGCCGCCAGTCGTTGTTGGTGCGCAGCACCATGCTCGAATTCGCCTTGCTGGGGCTGATTGCGGGGGTCTTGGGGGTTCTGGCTGCCGAGGCGGCGGTCTACGTGCTGCAGGCACGCATGTTTGATGGCGGTTTCCGCTGGCATTGGCAGGTGATTCTCCCGCTACCGCTGGTCAGCGCCTTGCTGCTGGCACTGTTTGGTCGTTGGCAACTTCGCACGGTATTGACGGTTTCCCCGATGCTGCTGCTCCGGCGCTTGGAGTAGGGACACTAGCGATAGCGCGCGAGAATGGCATCCAGTTCGCCATTCTCGCGGATTTTCGCCAGCTCCTGGTTGAAAGCCTCGGCAAAATCCTTCCAATCAGGCCGAAGCATGAGCCGGAAACCGTATCGGCTGAGAGTGTTATCCGACAGGCGGAAATGGCCTTTTAACCCTTCTTCCCTGAGCAGCCAGTGGCCCACCAACCTGTCGGCCAGCGCGGCATCGAACTCCTCACCGTAACGCAGGTGATGAAACATGTTCCGTTCGTTGGATACTTCAAACCGGTTGATTTTCCCGCTTTTGAAATAGGGTTCCAGCTTTGGGTAGACATAACCCAGGGGCGTGACGATTGTCTTGCCAGTCAGATCCTCCAGGGTTTCAAACTCAAGCTCTGAGGATTTGGGAAAGAAAAAGACTTCTTCCACATGCACAATCGGATCTGTGAACAGGTAGTTCTCCGGGTGCCTTGTCCACTCAATGGCACGCGAGGTGGCGTCCAGATAGCCTTCGGTCACCATCTGATCCACGCGCTTGCGGGGTACCTGGCGAGGTTTCACTTGATAGCCAAGGCGGGGAACAATCAAAGACACCACGTCCCATACGATGCCGGCGGGTTCCTTGCCATCGACAATCAGGTAAGGAGGGTAGCCATTGGGTGAAACATTGAACTGGAAAGCCTTTTTATCCGACTCCTGGCTGCTCCCCAGTGCCGGAAGTGCAGCGAGCACTATCATGAAAGCCAGGAGCGAAGGCGTGCGCACTTTGGGTAACGAGGGGCGAGATGGCATCGCAAGAACTCTGGTTGGTACAGGTTTAGCTGCTAATGATATACCCCTTCAATATGACTTTTTTGCGTTAATGCTTCAATCATCGCTTTGTTACTGTTTATGACCAGGCCCGGCGCACCAGTGCGTGGGCCTCTTCAAAACTGACTTCCTGCGGACTGAAAAGGATCGCGCCGTCATCCAGGGCCAGGTGGGCAATGGCTTCCAGCTGGCTGAACTCCACTTGACCGGTTTCCTCCAGGGTGCGCGGCAGCCCGCACCGCTGGTGCAGCTGGTCCCGGAGCGCCCGGATAGCGGCAATACAGGATTCAGGCCGTTGCTCGGGTGGCGTTTGGGCATAACGTTCGGGCCCTTCCAGGTGCAGTAATAGCTCGCCCAGTGGCTCTCGAATGTATTCCAGGTTGTACTCCAGTGCGTAGGGTAAATAGAGACTCATGCAGACCCCGTGGGGCAGGTGACACTTGGCTCCGGTGGCGTGCCCCAGGGCGTGTACCAGGCCAACCATTGAGTTGGAGAAGGCAATGCCGGCCATGGTTGAGGCCAGGGCGAGCTCCAGGCGACCTTCCTCGTTTTTGGGATCGTCCATCACCGGAAGCAGCCATTGGCCAACCTTTTGGATGGCTGCGGTCGCATAGGCGTCACTTAGCGGGTTCTTGGCCAGTCCAATGAACGCCTCGGTGGCATGGGTGATAGCGTCCATTGCGGTTGCTGCGGTAATGCGGGGCGGCAGTGTCAGAGTCATTCGGGGATCAATGATGGCGGCATCGGGTAACAGGAAGGACGACGTGAACGGCAGTTTTACGCCCCGTTGTTCATCGCTGATAACCGCTACCGAGGTCACTTCTGAACCGGTTCCCGCCGTTGTGGGAATGACAAAGAAGGGGCGCAGGGAATGCTTTAATATTCCCGCGCCGCTGTACTGCTCAAGGTCGTCACCACCCATCGACACCAGGATGTTGGCTGCCTTGCCGGTATCGATCGCCGAGCCGCCACCCAGGGCAATAATGGCATCGCAGTGCTTGTCACGGTAAAGCGTGGCAATGTCCCGGACCACCGAGGTGGATGAATCCGGGGGCACGTCGTCGAAAATGGCCTCGACCTGCAACCCTCCTTCCCGGCAGGCAGCCAATACCGGTTCCAGCAGGCCCGCCTGATGAATGCCCTTGTCGGTGACGATCATCGGTCGCTTTACCGACAGACCCTGCATTTCCCAGGGTAAATGCTCCAGGGCGGCCTTGCCGGAAATCACCTTGACGGGACAGAAGAATTCGAAAAATCGGCTACTCATAAGGCCTCTCATTTCCGATAAGGTTTCTGAGCACTCTCAGGTAGATGCGGGCAGCGCCGGCGGTTTTTTCCACAAAACCCAGGCTGCGCGGGTACTGTTTGACTGCGCGGACGGCCAGGAATCTGGGCAGGATGAAGGTCTCGAGGCGGTTCAGCACCCGGGTCATGCGCACTGCAAATCCGATGTCACCATCGACGAGCATGCGTTCATTGGCAAACGCTATGGCGGTTTTCTCCTGAAAAGAGACCACTCCAAAGGCATGTACCATGTGCTTGAACTGGATTGACAGGTCGACCGGTCTTGGGGCGCTTGGGCCAAGAAAACGCAGACAGCCGTGGCTTGTGTGCTCCACCACCATGACCGGGCCAGAGGGTAATACCCGCATTTCAAACAGAAAATCGGGTGGCAGTTGCCGGGATTCCCGGCTGGCATCCCCATCCACCTCGGTCATGGCCTGCAACGCCCGGCCCATGACCTGAAACATGGCGCCAACATAGAAGCGCCTGGCCCGCAGTGTGAGCGTCTGGAGCGGCCGGATCTCCATGATCAATTCTCCGGTGACCAGCGGATAGTAGCCATCAATCCATCAGCGCCGCGAGCTTCTGTTTTGCCTCTGCGCCAACCTCTCCACCGGCTTGAGCGGCAGCGGAGTAATAGTTGACGGCCTCCTGGCGGCGTCCCTGTTGGGCGGCAATATCGCCCAGACGGAGATAGGCGATGGACGTTGGTACCACCTCGTTGGCCTTCTCCAGGTGTTCACGGGCCTTGGACAGATTATTCATGGCCAGGGCGTTCAGGCCGTTATACAGCTGGTACTCGAACATTTCCGGGTACAGCGAGACCGCCTTGTCGAAATCGGCCCGGGCTTTTTCATGCTGGTCCTGCTTCTGGAAAATTCTGCCACGCAGGGCGTAGAACATGGCCTCTCTGGGGGCCTGGTCGATGGCTGAATTAATGGCATCCATCGCGGCCTTCATGTCGCCCTCAGAAGCGAGTTTTAGGGCCTTGTCGTGAGCATCGTAGGCCGGCTGCAGTTTCTGCAGCATGGCAATCCGGCGCTGGTAGACCTCACGTCCCCGGTAGCCGCCGGTACCCAGTCTTTGGGCCAGCGCCTGATTTTCTTCAACCCGCTTTGCCGATGGGGGGTGCGTGGCAAACAGGCCTTGCAGCCAACTGCTGTTCTGTCCTTGAGAGAGCTCCAGAAACAGCTTCTGCAATTCCACGGCGGCCTGTGGGTCGTAACCGGCCGCTTTCATGTAGCGAATGCCGTGGGCGTCGGACTCCAGTTCATCGCCCTGGCTGTACTGTGCGAGCGCCAGCTGCGCCCCGACTGCCGCGCCGCCCATGACCAGGCCGGCCCATTCGTTGTCCGACAGGGCCAGTCCCAGCCCGACCATACCCGCACTGAGGATCATCCCCTGTTGCATGCGCTGGACACTGTGGCGGGCGGCGGCATGGACAATCTCGTGGCTCAATACGGAGGCCAACTGGGCTTCGTCTTCCAGCTTTACCAGCAGCCCGCGATTGATGGCGATCTTGCCGCCGGGCAGAGCCCAGGCATTGGGCGTGCTGTTATTAAGTACGACAAATTCGTAGGGCAGGTCGGGCCGGTCACTCACTTGGGCCAGTTTCTGACCGACTTCGCTCACATAGACGGTCAGTTCCGGGTCCAGATAAAACCGCCCACCCTGTGTTTGCATGGTAGGAACGTACTGCTCGGCGCCCATCTGAATTTCTTCGTTTTCGCCGATCAGCGACAGCTGCTTTTCTCCGGTCACCGGATTGACTGTACAGCCGGCGAGAGTGACAACGACAAAGAGGGCGGCGGTCAGTCGGGAGAATAATCCGGGCGTCACATCAGGCTCCTATCATCAAATCTGCATCAAAAAATTGGTATCGATGGTTGCCGCAATCGGGCAGAGGCACCTGAAGTATATACCACGGCGCGTGCTGTGTTGGGTCAGGGCTGCCGTTGCATTGGCTGGCGCTTTCACCATGGCGTATCATAAAACTCTGTTTTCAAGGAGTTTGCCACCACCATGATTAATGGGCCCTACATGGAAAACTATCTGGAGTTTATCGCCCTTGGCTGGTTTCTGATCTGCAGCGTGGGTTATACCTGGTACTCAAAAAACCGGGCCGGCAGCCGGGCTTGTCTATCCAATACCCTTAACCTGTATCGGGAAGATTGGATGCGGGTGATGCTCCAGCGGGGCAACCGGATGTCTGACACCTCGGTGGTTGGCAACCTGGAGCGCAATGGTGCCTTCTTCGCATCCAGCTGCTTGCTGATTCTGGCCGGTATTATCACCGCCATGGGGTATACCACCGAAGCGATGAAAATTTTTGCCAGCATGCCCCTGAACCCGGTACCCAGTCGTGAGATTTGGGAGTTGCGGCTGCTGGTTCTGATGGTGGTTTTTATCTACGCCTTCTTCAAGTTCACCTGGTCGATGCGCATGTACAACTTCCTGGCGGTGATGATTGGCAGTGCACCACTGGCTGAAGATACGAAAACCACGCCCGCCGGCCGGGAAGCCTTTGCCCGCAGTGCCGGAAAAATCTGTGATCTTGCCGGTGATGCCTTCAACCTGGGTTTGCGTTCTTATTATTACGCGTTGGCGGTGGTGGCCTGGTTCTTTCATCCTGTCGCCTTTATTGTGGCTTCCACCTGGATTGTTTATGTGCTTTATCGCCGAGAGTTCCATTCCGATGCGCTTAGTCACTTGCGTTCCGGGAAAGTCTTTGATGAGTCTGCACAGCCCAGCAAGGCAAAGGATAAAACCTGATGGATAACAAGACCCGACTTGACCGGGTTAACCGGTTTGTAAACACCCTGAACCAGGCGCGGGAACTTGGCCTGGAGCCTCGCGAAGCGGGCGAGGGAACTCTGTTGATGGAACTTCCCTACAGCGAAAAGATAATCGGCAACCCGGATACCGGCGCCATTCACGGTGGGGCCATCACCACCCTGATGGACACCACCTCCGGCTCCGTGATCATCTGTGCGCTGGACGAATTTGAACTCTGTCCGACCCTGGACCTGCGGGTGGATTACATGCATCCGGCGGAGCCGGGTAAGCCTGTGTTCGCCCGGGCCGAAACCTACAAAATCACCTCCAACATCATTTTTACCCGTTGCGAGGCCTACCAGGACGAGGGCAATACCATCGCCAACTGCGTGGGCACTTTCATGCGCATTGGCAAGGAAGCCTCTCCGAAACCCTATCGCGACCTGATCACCGGAGGGGAGGCATGATAGACCCGGCAGTACTCGAACAGACCCAAAAGACGGGCGACTTTACGGATCTCCTTGAAGGAATTCCCTACGCTCGGTGGATTGGGCTTTGTTGTGACCGTTTCGGCGACGACCTGACCTTCCGCCTGCCGGCCAAAGAGCAAAACCTCGGCAACCCCATACTGCCAGCGATTCACGGTGGGGTGATTGGCGGTTTCATGGAGTTGTCCGCGGAAATCTACCTGATTCTCGCCCAGGAAACCCTGCGCATGCCCAAGATTGTCGACTTCTCCCTCGACTACCTTCGCGCCGGCCTGAATCGCGAAACCTACGCCGAATGCCACCTGACCCGCCAGGGCAACCGCGTGGCCAACGTGGGCGTGGTGGCCTGGCAGAAATCCCGCTCCAAGCCGATTGCCACCGCGCGAGCGCATTTTTTGCTGGAAGGTTAAAACGGTTTTTTCCCGGGGCTTGAAAAGGAAGTGCCTGCCCCCAATTTCTGTTGGGACTAAACCTATCGTTTAGTGACCGGAATGGGGAGGGCTTTCCAAAAAGCGCCTCGAGACGTCCCTGTGCGGCTTATGCTCCGCCATCCATGGCTCCGCAAATTTTTGGAAAGCCCTCCCCATCCCGGCCACGCTCGAACATTGCGATTAACCGACAGACATCAGGAGAGCTCAATCCCATGACCGTAGAAGCCAACAAAGAAACTCTGGGATTCCAGACGGAAGTGAAGCAGCTGCTTCAGCTGATGATCCACTCCCTGTATTCCAACAAGGAAATCTTCCTGCGCGAGCTGATCTCCAACGCATCAGACGCCGAAGACAAGCTGCGCTTTGCCGCCCTGAAAGACGAAGCGCTGTACGAAGGCGACCAGGAACTCAATATTCGTCTGGACTACGACAAAGACGCCGGCACTGTGACCCTGACCGACAACGGCATCGGCATGACCCGTGATGACGTGATCGCCAACCTGGGCACGATCGCCAAGTCCGGCACCGCCGAATTCCTAAAGCAGCTGTCTGGTGACGAAAAGAAAGACAGCAAGCTGATCGGCCAGTTCGGTGTGGGCTTTTACTCTTCGTTTATCGTGGCCGACAAAGTCACCGTAAAAACCCGCCGTGCCGGCGCACCTGCCAGTGAAGGCGTGCACTGGGAATCCAGGGGCGACGGCGAGTTCACCATTGAACAGACCGAGCGTGAGCAGCGCGGCACCGAGATCACCCTGCACCTGAAGTCAGACGCCAAAGAGTTTGCCGACGGCTTCCGCCTGCGCAATCTGGTGAAGAAGTACTCCGACCACATCTCCTTCCCGGTGATCATGAAGTCAGAATCCGAGGAAGAGGACAAGAAGGGCGAGGACGAAACCGTCAACGACGCCACCGCCCTGTGGACCCTGCCGCGCACCGAGATCAAGGACGAGGAGTACAAGGAGTTCTACAAGCACATCGCCCACGACTTTGAAGATCCGCTGACCTGGTCCCACAACAAGGTCGAGGGCAAGCTGGACTACACCAGCCTGCTGTACATCCCCAAGCGCGCGCCGTTTGACCTGTACAACCGCGAAGCACCGCGCGGCCTGAAGCTGTACGTACAGCGCGTGTTCATTATGGACGACGCCGAGCAGTTCCTGCCGCTGTACCTGCGCTTCACCAAGGGTGTGATCGATTCCAACGATCTGTCCCTGAACGTCTCCCGGGAAATCCTGCAGAACGACAGCACCGTGGACAGCATTCGCACCGCCATGACCAAGCGCGTGCTGGACACCCTGTCCAAGCTGGCCAAGAAACAGCCGGAGGACTACCAGACTTTCTGGAACGAGTTTGGCACCGTGCTGAAGGAAGGCCCGGCCGAGGACTTCGGCAACCGCGAGAAGATCGCCGGCCTGCTGCGCTTTGCCACCACTCATACCGGTGAAGCGACTCAAAACGTCTCGCTGGATGATTATATCGCCCGCATGAAGGAAGGTCAGAACAAGATCTACTACATCACCGGCGACAACTTCAGTGCCGCCAAGAGCAGCCCGCACCTGGAAGTGTTCCGCAAGAAGGGCGTGGAAGTGCTGATCCTGTCCGACCGTATCGATGAGTGGATGATGACCTACCTCAGCGAATACGACGGCAAGCAGTTCCAGGACGTGGCCCGGGGTGACCTGGATCTGGGCGAAGTGGAAACCGAGGAAGACAAGAAGCACCAGGAAGAAGCCGCCGAAGAGCACAAGAGCCTGGTGGAGCGCATCCAGAACGCCCTGAAGGACCAGGTCCAGGAAGTGCGCGTCACCAACCGCCTGACCGACTCACCGGCATGCCTGGTGGTGGGCCAGTTCGATATGGGCGCCCAGATGAAGAAGATCATGGAAGCGGCCGGCCAGAAGGTGCCGGAAAGCAAGCCGATCTTCGAGATAAACGTGGAGCACCCGCTGGTGCAGCGCCTGGAGCGTGAAGAAGGAGACGAGCGCTTCAACGAGTTGTCCGCCGTGCTGTTCGACCAGGCCACCCTGGCCAGTGGCGAGCAGTTGCAGGACCCGGGCGCCTACGTTAGCCGCCTGAACCGTCTGCTGCTGGAAATGGCCAACTAAGGCGCGCGATGCAGCAGATCATCGTGGACCTCAGTATCGGCCCGGATGAGTGGCTCAAGCTCTACCAGGGCACGGCGACCGAGGTCCGTACCACGGCCCGGGACGGACGTTCTGTCCGCTTCCCGGCCCGTATTCTCTCCCGTTTTTTCCTCAAAGACGGCATCCGCGGCAGTTTCTGCATACTCTTCGACGATGCCGGCAAATTCGTTCGTGTAGAACGGCTTTGAACCGATTCCCGCCCTTTTTATCTTTCGATAGAAAATAACTCTCGAAAATTTATCTTTAATTGATTGTTATGTTTTTGCGTCCCTGAGCTACGCTAAAGGTGTTCTCGTTAACGCAGGAGTTGTTCTATGTCAGCCTTCGTGAGTATGGCCGCAGAAGCATGGAGTGACTCTCTCGGGATTCTGGCGGATTACAGCTGCGAGTTCGCAATGGCTTGGTGAATCCAAAGCCTTGCGTGCTGCCAGAGACGCGGGAAAGTCTATAGGTATTCGCTATGCCTGCCTTAGGAAAAGGCTCAGGCAGTTGAGTTTGAATGATCTATATTTAGTGTGGTTTCGAACTACGTCCAAGTCGTTTTGCAAACGCAATGACAGCAGGAGAGTGTGATGACTCAGAATACTAGTGGTGGCAAGTGCCCGGTGATGCACGGTGGTAACACCGAAGCGGGCCATAGCAACACGGATTGGTGGCCGGAATCGCTGAATCTGGACATCCTTCACCAGCACGATCACAAGACCAACCCGATGGGTGAGGACTTTGACTATCGGGAAGAGGTCAAGAAGCTGGATTTCGAAGCCCTGAAAAAAGACGTCCACGCCCTGATGACCGACAGCCAGGACTGGTGGCCGGCGGATTGGGGGCATTATGGTGGTCTGATGATCCGTATGTCCTGGCATGCTGCCGGCACCTATCGTATCGCGGACGGTCGCGGTGGTGGTGGCACCGGTAACCAGCGCTTTGCTCCGATCAATTCCTGGCCGGACAACGTTAGCCTCGACAAGGCCCGTCGTCTGCTCTGGCCGATCAAGAAAAAGTACGGCAACAAGATCTCCTGGGCGGACCTGATCATCTACGCCGGTAACGTGGCTTATGAGTCCATGGGCCTGCCGACCTTTGGCTTCTCGTTTGGTCGGGAAGACATCTGGCACCCCGAGAAGGACATTTACTGGGGGGCGGAGAAAGAGTGGCTGGCGCCGTCGGATGAGCGTTATGAAGACGTGGACAAGCCGGACACCATGGAAAATCCGCTGGCAGCCGTGCAGATGGGCCTGATTTACGTGAACCCGGAAGGGGTTAACGGTAAGCCCGACCCGCTCAAGACCGCCGAACAGGTGCGCCTGACGTTCAAGCGCATGGCCATGAACGATGAGGAAACTGCGGCACTGACCGCCGGTGGCCACACCGTTGGCAAATGCCATGGTAATGGTGATGCCGGTGCCCTGGGCCCGGAGCCTGAAGCTGCGGATGTGGAAGAGCAGGGCTTTGGCTGGAAGAACCCCGGCATGCAGGGCAAGGCCGCCAATGCGGTAACCTCGGGCATTGAAGGTGCCTGGACAACCAACCCGACCCAGTTCGATATGGGCTATTTTGACCTGCTGTTTGGTCATGAATGGGAGCAGAAGACCAGCCCAGCCGGTGCTTACCAGTGGGAGCCGGTGAATATGAAGGAGGAAGACAAACCGGTGGACGCCACCGATCCTTCCATTCGCCATAACCCGATCATGACGGACGCCGACATGGCCATGAAGATGGACCCGACCTACCGGGCCATCTGTGAAAAGTTCATGGCTGATCCGGAGTACTTCAAGGATTGCTTTGCCCGCGCCTGGTTCAAGCTGATTCACCGGGACCTGGGCCCGAAAACCCGCTATATCGGTCCGGATGCCCCATCCGAAGACCTGATCTGGCAGGATCCGGTGCCGGCGGGTAGCACTGATTACTGTGAAGAGGTGGTGAAAGAGAAAATCGCCGAGACCAATCTTTCCATCGCCGAGATGGTCAGTACCGCCTGGGACAGCGCCCGGACGTTCCGTGGTTCGGACATGCGTGGTGGCGCCAACGGTGCGCACATCCGCCTCGCGCCCCAGAAAGACTGGGAAGGCAACGAACCGGACCGCCTGGCCAAGGTGCTGAAGGTCTACGAGCAGATCTCTTCTGAAACCGGCGCCAGTGTGGCGGATGTCATTGTCCTGGCCGGCAGTGTGGGTATTGAAAAGGCTGCCAAGGCGGCCGGGTACGACATTCGTGTGCCATTCCTGAAGGGCCGTGGCGATGCCTCCGCCGAGATGACCGATGCAGAGTCCTTCGAGCCGTTGGAGCCGCTGGCCGATGGCTTCCGCAACTGGCAGAAGAAGGACTATGTGGTCAAGCCGGAGGAGATGCTGCTGGACCGCGCCCAATTGATGGGGCTGACCGCCCCGGAGATGACGGTGCTGATCGGTGGCATGCGAGTACTGGGTACCAACCATGGTGGCACCAAGCATGGTGTGTTCACCGACCGCGAAGGTCACCTCACGAACGACTTCTTCGTGAACCTGACCGACATGACGAACAGCTGGAAGCCGGCAGGTAACAATCTCTACGAGGTTCGTGATCGCCAGACCGATGAGGTGAAGTGGACCGCAAGCCGGATTGACCTGGTGTTTGGTTCCAACTCCATCCTTCGTTCCTACGCCGAGGTATACGCCCAGGACGATAACGAAGAAAAGTTCGTGAATGACTTCGTGAAAGCCTGGACCAAGGTCATGAACAACGACCGTTTCGACGTTCAGGGATAACCCTGCCAACGACCGGGCATCCTGTTTCGGGATGCCCGGCTATCCACCCGACTGTAAATTCCTTACAATCCGCTCCGCTTTTGCTCAACCCGTGAGCACTCCGGCCAGATTACTTTGTGGAGCCCCCATGCGAATAATCCTTGCCCCGATGGAAGGGCTGGTTGATGCCCCGATCCGCGAGACGCTGACCCGCGTTGGAGGCATAGATCGCTGCGTGACCGAGTTCATTCGCGTGACCCACGGCATGCTGCCGCCCCGTATCTTCTACAAATACGCGCCGGAACTGCATCAACGTGCGTTGACCGGGGCGGGTGTGCCGGTGGCGGTCCAGCTGCTTGGCTCCAATGTCGAGATGATGGGCCTCCATGGCGCCAGGGCGGCAGAGCTGGGCGCAGGGCAGGTGGATATTAACTTTGGCTGCCCGGCCAAAACCGTCAACAAACACAAGGGCGGGTGTGTCCTCATGCGCGAGCCTGAATTGATGCATGAGATTGCCGCTGCGGTGCGTCGGGCCACACCACAGGCAGTACCCGTGACCGCCAAGATGCGGCTGGGCTATGAGGATCGTTCCATGGGGGTGGCCTGTGCCCAGGCCCTCGAGGCCGCTGGTGTATCGGAAGTTGTCGTGCACGCGCGTAGCAAGGTTGATGGCTACAAGCCACCCGCATACTGGGAAGACATCGCGCGGGTGAGGGAAGCGGTCAGCACTCATGTCATTGCCAATGGCGACATCTGGACGGTGGATGATTACTGGCGTTGCCGGGAAGTATCCGGTTGCGACGATGTGATGATTGGCCGGGGGCTGGTTGCCCGCCCGGACCTGGCTGCACAGATAAAGGCGTCGCAGAAGGGGGAAAGTCTGCCGGCAATGACCTGGCTACAGGTGGTGGAGTTGGTCCGTGACTACGCGGCGGCCTTGCAGCTGCGTCTTGAAGACCGGTTTGTCACCGGTCGCATCAAACAGTGGCTGAATTATTTGCGGCTGGCCTTTTCGGAGGCTGAGGCGCTTTGGCCTCGTGCCCGAAAGATCAGGGAGGTGGCTCCCATGTTGGCTTGTCTTGAGGAGGTACATGGGCCGGTGCCGGCGAGCATGTAACCCCTTTTATGTGACCCCGTGGGCTTTGAAATGCTCAACGTAGGCCTTGTCCACTTTCAGGATGTGGTGCGTCAGCCACTCTTTCAGCAGGGTCAGGGTCTCATCACCGGCTGACTCGCCACTTTCATGGCGGTCGAGCAGGTCCATGATTTGACCGGTGAACTTGTTGTGCTCTGCCTTGTGCGCTTCGGTTTCCGGGTAACCCAATCGGTTGAAGAGATCTTCCTCGACGATGAAGTGGTTCATGGTGTAATCCATGAGGGCTTCCAGAATGTCGCCAATCTGTTGATCGGTGGCTCCAGATTCCATGGCGTCATGCAGTTCGTTCGTGGTATCCACCAGCCACTTGTGTTGCTCGTCGATCTCCCCGATTCCAACCTCAAGTTCCTTGCTCCACGGCCAGAACGTCATCGGTGTGCTCTCCTGAATTCCTGATTTTTTTATGTACTACCAACCTACATCCTATGGCGGTGGCCGAAGCGTCATATTGACAGACGTCAATAGAAGGTCGCCTGTGGCCGAGACCAATGGATGAGTTGCCTGTCAAATGACTGTAAAGAGATTGTGATTAATGATGGGGAATGGTGTCTTCACGCGCCAGCAGAGTTTGCTTGCGAGCCGATCCCCAACGGTAACCACCTATGGCACCATCGCTACGGACAACACGATGGCAGGGAACCAGGGTGGCAATTCTATTAGCGCCACAGGCGTTTGCGACTGCCCGGACAGCGGATGGATTGCCGATTTTTTGGGCCAGTCCTGAATAAGTTACGGTGTGGCCGGGCGGAATTTCCATCAGAGCGCGCCAAACGCGTTGCTGAAACGCGGTGCCCATCAGGTCGAGCGGCAGATCCGGTGGCGAGGCTGAAGGAACCTCAATAAAACGATGTACCGTCGAGAAATAGGGGGAGCTGGCTGCGTCGATGTTGTGGAGGGAGTGGTCAGCGAAATCCGCTTGTAACGAGAGAATCAGTTGGTCAGGGGTGTCGGCCAGCCCGACCGCACAGATGCCTCTGTCGCTCCAGGCCACCAGAAGCTGGCCCAGAGCGCAGGAACCCATGCTATAGCAAATCACTTGAGTTCTCCCCCAAGTGATTGGCGCATGGTGTATGACTTAGTCGGCGTAGCCATCTTCGGTCGGATCATAGACAATACGATACACTTGGAAGGTGCGGGCGCCAAAGCCGGTACCGCCGGTGAAGGTGATGCGGCCTTCGTCTTTGTAAATGGCTTCGGTGCGCGCGGCGTCACTGCCATAGTAGAACGGAATGAAACTCTTACCGGTGATGTAGGCGGTGGTATCGGTCGGGTAACCAATCAGATCATAGACCTGTGCTTCCGGCATGCCGATTTCGATCTTGGCGAATTTACTGTCTTCCGGGATATCTCCAATAATGCCGCCATTGGCAGCCTGTCCACCGGAACTTGCACAGCCAGCCAGAATCACACTCAAAATAATCGCCATTGCGGGCGCAAATGCTTTCTTCATCCGTTTTCTCTCCCTGTGGGGTTATTGGTTTCCAGTACGTTCGTTAAAACGAGTTAATATCATGCCTAAGTTATGGAGATATCGGAAGTCTCGAATGCAATGATGCTCGTAACTAACTACCGGAATGAATGAGTGGCTCCATAAGACATCTTGTAAAAGATTTCCCTGAGTTCTTGAAAAGCGGAAGGGTGGGTGCAGAATGACGACGTTCCCCCCTTTTCACCGGTCCACCGTTGGAACAGGATTTCCATGCCCAGTTTGTGTATGACAACGAGATCGCGTTTTCTGCTACTGCTTATGCCGTTGGTCCTGGTGGGGTGTGCCACCAGCCCCGGATCACCAGAACCGCAAACCGAGATCACGGATGATTTTTCCCGCAGTGGCGAGCTGCCACTGAATGATCAATGGTGGCAGGCGTTTGGCGATCCCGATCTCAACCAGTTGGTGGATCAGGCACTGGCCGGCAACTTCAGTCTCGCCGCCAGCTATCAACGTTTGTTACAGGCTCGCGCGACAGCCGAACGCCAGGCGGCAGGGTTGTGGCCATCGCTTGATGCCAGCCTCGGCGGTGAACGACAGGAATCGGAGACGACCAGCACAGAGACCTTCAGCGCAGCTCTTAGCGCCAGTTACGAAATCGATTTGTGGGGTCGGGTGCAAGCCCTGACCGAGGCCGAGGAATTGCGGGCTGCGGCCAGTCAATCCGACTACGAGGCGGCGGCAGTATCCTTGAGTGGCGAGATCGCCAACACCTGGTTCCAGCTTGTCGAGCAACGCGCACAACGGGCTTTGGCCCAGAACCAGTTGCAAACCAACCTGGATGTGCTCAGCCTGATCGAAACCCGGTTTACCGCCGGGCAGAGCGGCAGCCCCGATGTGCTGCGTCAGCGCCAACTGGTGAGCGCTTCCCGGGAGCGCCTGACTACCCTTGAAGGCGATATCCGCGTTCTCGAAAACCGGTTGGCCGTGCTGACCGGCCAGCCCCCCGTGAGAACCACACTACCGGAATCGGCCCGCTTGCCCGCGCTGCCTCCTTTGCCCCAAACCGGTGTGCCTGGTGAGCTGGTGCAGCGCCGCCCCGACGTTCAGCAGGCCTGGCGGTTTGTGCAGGCGGCGGATCGCGATCTGGCCGCCGCCATCAGTAACCGGTTTCCGCGGCTTTCCCTGGAGGCATCCATCAGCAATCGGACAGACACCGCCAGTGAACTGTTTGATAACTGGCTGGCCACCCTGGCCGGCAACCTGGTGGTGCCTTTGATGGACGGGGGCGAGCGGCGCGCTGAGGTAACCCGCTCGAGAGCCGTTTTGGAGCAAAGGGTGGAGGAATACCGCCAAACCGTATTGACCGCCATCCAGGAAGTGGAAGATGCCCTGATAACGGAGCGTCAGCAACAACAGCGCCTGGGGCGACTTGAGCAACAGATCGACCTTGCCCGGGCCAGTTACCGCCAACTTCGAACCCGTTACCTGAATGGCGCGGTCAGCTACATCGAAGTGCTGAACGCGCTTCAGGACCGGCAGGATTTGCAGCGCACCCGGCTCACCGCCCGGCAACAGTTGCTGAATGCCCGGGTTGCATTATATCGCGCCCTGGCCGGCAGCATTGAGCCGCAGAATGACCGAATGGAGAGCGACAAGACATGAGCCATCCCATTGACGACAATGCAGCTCGCCCTGAGAGGGGGCGAGCCGGTTTTCTGAAGACGGCTTTCATCACCGTATTGATTGTGTTGGTGGGTGCTGCACTGGTCTGGTTCATTTTCAAGACGGAGCCGACGGCAACCCGGGGCGGGGCGGCCCGCGAAACAGCCATGCTGGTGGATGTTCAGACGGTCAGGCGCGGCCAGTACAGCCCCACCGTGCAGGTTATGGGCGAGGTAATGCCGGCACGGGAAGTGACCCTGAATGCGCGGGTAAGCGGACGTGTGGTTCAGCAGGCCGAGGCCTTTACGCCGGGACGTTTGGTTGCCTCTGGCCAGGAATTGATGCGCATTGAGCCGGCCGACTACCAGATTGCACTGGAGCAGCGTCGCAGCGAATTGCAGAAGGCATTGGCTGACCTGGAACTGGAGCAGGGACAACAGGCTGTCGCCCGCCAGGAATTTGAGCTTCTGGGCGAAGATATTCCGGTTGAGAATGAAGCACTGATCCTGCGTAAACCACAGCTTGAGCAGGCCCGGGCTACCGTGGCGGCGGCGCGAGCAGCCGTTCGCCAGGCTGAGCTCAACCTGGCACGGACTCACATCCAGTCTCCATTTTCCGCCCAAGTGCTGTCCAGAGAGGTGACCCTGGGGTCTGAAGTCAGTTCGGGCGAAGCCCTGGGGCGGCTGGTGGGAACCGATGAGTATTGGGTGGAAGCCACAGTGCCCCTGTCACAGTTACGCTGGCTTACCTTTCGGGACGATTCACAAGCTGCCACACCGGTAGCCCTCTATCAGGACAGCTGGGAAGATGGCCAGCAACGGGAAGGGCGTCTGCAACAGCTGGTTGGCGAACTGGACAGCAACGCCCGTATGGCCCGGGTTCTTATTGTGGTGGAAGATCCGCTTGGTTTGGACGAGGCCCAAGGCAGCCCCCAGTTGATTCTGGGCAGTATCCTCAAGGTGAAGATTGAAGGGCGCCCCCTGGAAAACGTGGTGCGTCTGGACAGGAGTCTGATCCGCCGAAACAGCACGGTTTGGGTTATGGAAGACCGGACCTTGGCGGTTCGCAAGGTAGATGTCGCCTTCATGGATGAAAACTTCGCGTACATTCGTGATGGGCTTGCGAACGGCGACCAGGTTATCACCAATGACCTGGCGTCCGTAGTGGATGGCGCCAGGCTTCGACTTGAAGGTGAGCAGCCATGAGTGGTGATTCCAGACGCCAGGGCTGGATAGGCCCCATTGAATGGATGGCCCGCAATTCGGTGGCCGCCAACCTCATGATGATTCTGTTGTTGGCCGGTGGTTTCTGGATGGCCACGCAGGTTCAGAAAGAGGTATTTCCGGAATTTGAGCTGGACATGGTCCAGGTCACGGTGAGCTACCCCGGCGCCTCGCCCTCGGAAGTGGAAAAAGGCATTCTGCTGCCGGTGGAAGAGGCTGTGCAGGGTATCCAGAGTATAGAGGAAATGTCCTCCACGGCCCGGGAAGGCAGTGGACGCATTCAGCTTGAGCTGGTGTCTGGCAGCAACCGCATGCAGGCGCTGCAGGACATCAAGCAGGCGGTAGACCGGGTCCGAACGTTTCCGGAGCAGGCAGAAGAGCCCGAAGTGCGGCTGGTCACGCCCACCCGGGATGTACTGGAGCTCGTGTTGTTCGGCGATGTGGACATCTGGACTTTGCGACAGCTCGGGGAGCAGGTTCGCAACCGGCTGCTGGCGGAAGACGCCATTACCCAGGCCTCCATCAGCGATGTCCCGGCCTACATGACCAGCATTGAAATCCCCCAGGACACACTGCGTAAATACAACCTGACCCTGAGGGACGTGGCCAGCCGTATCGAGCAATCCAGCCAGGATATTCCCGCCGGTTCAATGGCCACCGATAACGGCGACATACTGCTGCGCCTGAAGGAGCGTAAACAGTGGGCCGATGCTTTTGAAGGCATTGTATTGCTGACCGCCGACTCTGGCGGAACGGTAACGCTCGGTGACATTGCCACAGTATACGACGGTTTCGAGGAGGGCGGATTTCACTCCCGTTTCAATGGCCTGCCATCGGTAGAGATCGAGATCTTCCGTACCGGAGACCAGTCGCCGCTTGCGATTGCGGACTCCGTTGAGAAGGTCATGGACGAGCTCAAGGTGACACTGCCCAATGTGGTGAACGTGCGCATCGACAGCAACCGGGCTGAACACTTTGAAGACCGCATGACGATGCTGCTCGAGAATGGCGTGATGGCCATGGTCATCGTCCTGGTGATTCTCAGCCTGTTCCTGGAATACCGCCTGGCATTCTGGATCATGATGGGCATGACCGTTTCCTTCGTGGGCAGCGTGTTTTTCCTGCCGGCCATGGACGTCAGCATCAATATGATCTCGATGTTTGGCTTTCTGATGGTCCTGGGGATCGTGGTGGATGACGCCATCGTGGTGGGCGAAAACATCTACGAGTACCGGGAACAGGGTATGACCTTCATGCAGGCGGCCATCAAGGGCGCCCAGGACATCGCCGGTCCGGTGACTTTCAGTATTCTCACCAATATCGTGGCCTTCCTGCCACTGTTGTTCATCCCCGGCGTGACCGGAAAGTTCTGGTGGCCGTTGGGCGTGGTGGTCATCCTGGTGCTGGCAATCTCATTGATTGAAGCGCTGTTTATCCTGCCGGCCCACCTGGCGCACAGCGGGCGGGGTACGGTCACTGTCTATGGCCGGGCCATGCATGCCGTGCAACGGGTCTTCTCCCGTGGCTTTCAGTCAGTGGTGGATCGCGGCTACAGGCCTTTGCTGGACCTGTCACTGCGCTTTCGGTACGTAACCGTGGTTATGGCGCTGACCATTATGGTGGTTTGCGGCGCCTATGCGGTGAGCAGCCATATGGGCATGATCATGATGCCCGAATCCCCGGCCGATGAAATTGAAGCAAACGTGAGTCTGCCGGTAGGAACCACGCCCCGCCAGGCGGGTGAGCTTGCCATGGAAATTACCCGCGATACCCAGCGGCTGTTTGAAGAACACAATCTGGAACGCAACGCCGAGGGCATCAAGACCAACGTGCGTGGTGATCGTTACATTGATGTGGAGCTGGTGCTGCGCCCGGAACAGGAGCGTGACATGACGGTCAGCGAAATCGTCGAACTCTGGCGCAACGAACTGCGTGATTTCAAGGGCGTGGATGAAATCACGTTTGCCGCGGAACAGGGCCCGGGCAGCTGGCGGGACGACATCAGTGTCGACCTGAGCCACACCGACATCGACATTCTGGCCCAGGCCAGCGAGCGCTTTTTCCAGGAACTTGAGCGAATCAGCCAGACCCGGGATGTCAATGACAGCTACACCGTGGGCAAGCCCCAGTTCGATATCAGCCTGACGGATGAGGGCAGGGCACTTGGCTTGACCGGCGCCGAGGTTGGCCGCCAACTGCGCGATGCCTTTTATGGCGCTATAGCCATGCGCCAACTGCGTGGCATCAACGAAAACGAAATCCGCGTACGCCTGCCTGAATACCAGCGCCAGGATCTCTATTATCTGGATAACTTCGTGATTCGGACGCCGGAAGGCCTGGAAGTTCCGCTGATGGATGTGGCAGACGTGACCATCAGCGAGTCGTTCCGATCCATTGACCGCCGCGACGGTCGTCGGGTAATCACCGTGGGCACCGACGTAGAGCCCAAGGCCGCCATCGGTCAGGTGCTTGAAGTGATAGAGAATGAAATTTTGCCGCAACTTCGGGCGGACTTCCCCGGGTTGACCTGGAGTTTCGAAGGCAGTCAGGCCGACATGCGTGAATCCACAGCCGCCCTGTGGGGTGGCTTTGGACTGGCCATGGGCGTGATTTACGCGTTGCTGGCGGTGGCCTTTGGCAGTTACCTGCAACCGCTGGTGGTGATGCTTGCCATTCCGTTTGGTGCGGTCGGCGCCATCATCGGCCACATGATTCTGGGCATGGAGCTGTCTCTGGTCAGTATTATGGGCATCGTGGCGCTTTCGGGTGTGGTGGTGAACGACTCACTGATCATGGTCACCCATGCCAATCGACAGAGGGGGCGCCTGAGTGCGTCGGATGCCATTTATGAAGCCGGACTGCGCCGTTTCCGGCCCATCCTGTTAACCACCTTAACCACTTTTGGTGGCCTGGCGCCCATTATTACCGAGACTTCCCTGCAGGCGATTTATCTTATTCCGATGGCGGTCTCCCTGGGCTTCGGCATTGTCTTCGCGACCTTGCTGATTCTCTTCCTGGTGCCGTGCCTGTACCTGGTGCTGGAAGATGTCAAAAGCCTTCCGGCCCGGGCAAAGCCGGCTCAGGCAGAGGCTAGTTAACCACTGATAGCCACAATCCCCAGGGCCAGGACATAGACAACCAGGATCAGGGCGCTTTCAAAGCCAATCCGGCCAATGCCGTAGACCTCCCGGCGGACCATTCCCATCAGCAGAATGGCCGTCATGAGGATGCTAATCAGGCCCCAGGTCATCTGAATCGGCGCCATGTCGTGATAGATCGAACCACCGGGGTAACCAGCATCCGCAGCTGCCACTACCAGCATATTGAAGCAATTGGTGCCAAAAATGTTGCTCACGGCCAGGGTGAGGGCGTTCCGGCGAATGGCTGCGATGGTGGTGACGAGCTCGGGAGAAGAGGTGGCGAGTGCCGTAAACAGACCACCGATCAGGGTTTCGGATAAACCGGTATGGTCACTGATGATTTTGGCGCTTTCCATCAGGATCCATCCCGAAATACCTGTAATAACTGCCAATACGATGAAGCTGACCCAGGAGGTTACCAGGCTGCCGTGGTTCTCCGTGGTGGGCGTGTCTGGCACCGTTTGGCGGGTATGGCGAGGAAACCACATGGGTTTCGTATCAGCACTGCGAACCAGGTAAAGCCCGGAAATGTAACCAACGACCAGCACCGGCGTCACCGGGTGTACTCCCAACACGGAAATCTGTGGGCTCGCTATGGCAAGCAGGGGCAGGGCCAGTAATACAATTAGCAGGGCAGCCAGCATGAGGTTGGATGACGAGGCGGCGGCATGTTCCAGGTTGGCCTTCCGGTAGATTATGTCCGCGATGCCGAGGAACACCAGATTCGCCGCCATGCTGCCCATCACGTTACTCATGGCCAGATCCGGTCGGGAATCCAATGCCGCACTTAGAGTGGCGGCAAAGTCCGGCAGAGAAGTAACACCCGCCAGAAGGAAGATTCCGAACAACACCTCACCCAGTCCGGTCCGGTCTGCCAGTTCATCCGCGGTTTTTGCCAGACGGCTGCCGGCCAACACAATAACGATGGCGCTTAAAGCAAAGGCAGTAATGCCGGCGGTCAGGGATGTGGGCATAGACCTCTCGCGATGACGAAGTGGGTGTCACTGCTTCCATTGAATGCTTGGCCCATACCCTAACCGTATCAGGTTTTTGAGGGTTTAGTGTGCGGAGGTGCTGGAAAAGAGGTTGATGACCAGCACGCCCGAGAGAATCAGGACCATGCCAATCACGGCGGGAGCATCCAGCTTCTGCTGGAACACCAGCCAGCCGATGAGGGAAATCAGCACAATGCCCAGGCCGGCCCAGACCGCATAGGCAATGCCCACGGGAATCACCTTGATGGCCAGGGCCAGGAAGTAAAAAGCAATCACATAGCCGACCACCACCAGGGCTGTAGGTGCCAGGCGGGTAAAGCCTTCACTCGATTTAAGGGCCGAAGTGGCAACGACTTCAGCAACGATGGCCAGTGCCAGAAACAGCCAGCTTTGCATGGGATCCTGCCTTGAACGTGAGGTTGCTCCGGGTATGAGGCGCGGAGTCTAACATACCGGGAAAAAGGAGGATTTCAGGGAGCTATATGACCAGTTTTTACCCAAATCACGGTTTCTTTATCCACGAACGGGTAGTGCTGGCTCAGGTGCGGGCTTCGTATCCAGGTGCCCGCAGGGTAGCGGCCATGCTCGTCTCGGAATTCGCCCGACAGCACCAGAATTTCCTCACCACCGAAATGCCGGTGAGGCTGGAAACGTTCACCCGGCGGCCATTTCACCAGTGCTACGTGCTCGTGCTCGAAGCTGTGAAGGGGCATCACCTGAAGCCCGCCCTGACCGGGCAGCCATTCGGCTTCGTTGGTGTTGATGCGCACTGTGCTGGTATCACGGGGATTAAACTGATGCAGCTTTACGAATAGCGTACATCCGTCTTTTGAAAAGGGGGCATGACCACTGCCGGGAGGATTTCGAAGGTAAGTGCCAGCGGGGTAATCGCCGGTTTCATCGGAAAACACGCCCTCAAGGACCAGAATTTCTTCTCCCAGAGGGTGCTCGTGACGCTTAAAGTTGGCTCCAGGCTCATAACGCACTATGGACGTGGCATGGCCGCGCTCAGCTTCTTCCCGTGCCAGTGGTTTACGCATGACGCCACCAGCCGGGCTGGGTGTCCAATCCTGGTGTTGGGTATTGATGACCACCTTTTGGGTGAAGTCCATGTTGAGCATTGGGCCTCCGGTACGCTTTGCTTAGAGCTGCAGAGAAATAACATACCATGATACGAGGCCACGCTGGGTGTGGACCAACCAGCAAAAAAACACCCGCGGGACGAACCTTTGCGGGTGTTTCTATTAGCTGGATTGCATGGGGTTAGAAGCGGTATCTGGCGTTGGCATTAACGGTGCGCCGTTCGCCATAGCCACAATCCGCGCCTTCGGAGCGACACCAACTGATGTACTCCTCGTCCGCGAGGTTTTTGGCATCCACGCTGAACTCCCAGTCCTGCCAGGTGTAGCCAACCATGGCGTCGTAGAGGGTGACGGAGGGAACCACAGGGTTTCCACCCCAACCGACGTTGTCCCCGATATAGCGCACCCCAGCACCCAAGCGCCAGTTGCTCGCCACGTATAGCTGGTTCCACCAGGAGGCCTGGCGTTCAGCCACATAAGGCAGGCGGTTGTCCGTAGAGTCGTCCTTGGCGTTCATATCGGTAAAGGCTACCTGGGTCTCGAAACGGTTCCAGCGTTTGTTAAGCTGGAGTTCCCAACCATGAATGACCGCTCCGGTTTGCTGCACACCGCCTGGAGTGGCGCCTTGACTCACACGGTTTTCCTGGATGATATCGAAATAGGCAACGGTGACGCCCATGGAACGATCCGGCGACACGTATTTTATGCCCGCTTCCTGCTGCTCGCCGGTGTTGGGTTTGAGTATACCGCCGGCACCATCCGTGCCCAGATTCATACTGAAGGCTTCTGCGTAGCTAATATAGGGAGAAACACCGTTCTCGAAGCGGTACATTACGCCGATCCGGCCGGTGGTTGATTCTTCTTCGCTGACCGTCTCCGTTCCCGATACCGCCAATTCGCGGTTTTCCGCCCAGTCATGACGGAGTCCCGTGGAGACAACGACCGGGCCGAACTCCATATGGTCCGCAACGTATAGGCCAATCTGCTCAATCTCATTGTCAGCAGCGTCGGAAGGGTTGAGCACGCTCGCATTTAGGTTGCCATACTCTGGGTTGTAGACGTCGAACGTACCACCATCGCCAGAGTCGTTATTCCACTCCTCCCAGAGAGCATCCTGTCGATCCGCGCCAATGATCAGATTATGGCGAGTCGCGCCCAGTTCAATGTTCCCTTCCAGTCGGGCATCAACATTGAAAACCTGGGTGGCCCGGTCGGTGGTGTAGATCGTGCGCTCTACTTCTCCATTTGCATCAGGCTTGTCTCCGATCTTCACCCAATGTTCTCGTGTCTCGGTGCTGGAATCGGTGTAGCGAGCGGTGGCGGCTACTGCCCAGTTGTCACTCAGCTGTTGGTCAACAAATAGTGTGGCTTCGGTTTTCTCCCGGTCGTACCGGTCCCAGCCGGGCTCACCGACAAAGCGATCAGAACCAATGTAACCCTGGGATCCGGGCTCTAACGTGCCTTCCTGGGGCAAAAACTGCGAGGAAACCTGCCCGGTATTCTCCTGGCGATTGAGCAGCAGCGTTACGCTGGTGCCTTCGTTTGGCCGCCAGGTGAGGGAGGGGGCCAATACGTAACCGTCGTTTTCCACATAGTCGACCTGGGTATCGCTATCCCGACCCAGGGCAACGACCCGGTACAGCAAGTCTCCGTCCTTGGTTGCGGGGCCCGTGATATCCAGCGCCAATTGCTTGCGGTTAAAAGTGCCATACTGGGCCCAGACTTCGCCGTCTTGCTCTGCTTGGGGCAGTTTGGAAACGGCGTTGATGATGCCACCAAGGTCGCCCTGGCCGTAGAGCATGGATGAGGGGCCTTTCAGCACCTCAATGCTTTCCAGAGCGTACACATTGGTGCGCACGGTGTTGTAGGAGCCGTAGATCTGGCGCAGGCCGTCGACGTAACGCCCGGCATCGACGCCGCGCACCTTTGCGGAGTCAATGCGCGTATCGTGCCCGAAGGCGCCGGCGTAAACACCTGGGGTATAGAGCAGGGCATCCTGGATGTTCTTGGCACCGGTGTCCTCAATAAACGTCCGGTCAATCACCGATACCGAATAGGGTTGTTCTTCTGCCGGTACATCCATTTTTCCTACCTCTGGCTCCCTGTCCAAAGGCATATATGCCGCAGCAGTGATGGCATCCGACACGATGTCCAGTGTTTCGAGCGTGGTGGGGGCGTCGGTCTTGGACTGGGCCATGGCCAGCGAGCTGGCGCCGAGCAGGGATGCGAGCGCGACGGAACCGTAGCGTCGAGTGGAGGAAGCTGTCATTGGATTGTTAACCTTCAGTCATGAATTTCAGTGCGAATAAGAATGATTCGCAGTCAATATTCAACAACTATGTTCGCCCGGCGGCTTATGCGTGTGACTGAAACGAATAAAAACGACCGGTGAACGAACAATCCAGATGGAAGATCAGCTTGATTCCGGAAGCCTCCAGGGCTTAACTGATAGTGTTCCGGTTTTTTTTCCCGCCAGGGACTGAGAGTAGGCGAGTTTCCACTGTCGAAATGCGGGTTACAGGGACAGTCGTTATAAAAGGAGTGCCATCATTGCTTGAATCCAGGAATGGAGGAAAGTCATGGACATGCCCACGTTCGACGAGCTTAGGGAATTGGCTCAGCGTGACCCCACTGGCTTCGAGGTATTACGCGCGGAGCTGATTGAAGATTTTATTCAACGGAGTCCAGAGCCCAGTCAACGTCGCCTGCGGGGGCTACAGTTTGTGATTGACGCCCGGCGCCGGACAGCTGGTAGCCCCATGAAGGCGATGATGCTCATACAAACGATGATGTACGAATCGCTTTACAGCCTGCAACAGGCATTGCTGTGCCAGCCGGTGCCCACTGCGCCATCGACTGGGACAAGCTCTCGGGTCCTGCCGTTTCGACGACCCCTATCCTCCTGAGTCGGCGACCAGTTCACTGAAACTTTGCGCTGGCAGCGGCGGGGAAAAGTAATGTCCCTGGGCAAAGTCGCACCCAGCGTCAGTGAGCCATGTTTTCTGTTCTGTGGTTTCCACACCTTTTGCGATGACCTGGATTCCCAGTTTGTGGGCCATTGCGATAATGGATTCCGCGATGGTCTGGCCACCGGGTTCCGCTTTATCACTCTGCACAAAGGATGGGTCAATTTTCAGGAAGTCCACGTTGTACTGCTTCAGATAGGCCAGGGACGAATAGCCGGTGCCAAAGTCGTCCAGAGCCAACTGGACGCCGGCTTTCTGAAGTTCAGTAAACCGCTCGCCAAGGTTGCGGACACTCTGGAGGAAGATGCCTTCCGGCATCTCAAGCACAACGGCACCGCTGGATTGCGCAAAGGTTTCCAGGTAGGCCTTCCAGGATCCGTCCTGGGTGCTGCGGTTGAATTGCAGGGGGGAGGTGTTGATGCTTATCTGGAACGGTGACTGAGCAAGGGCGGACCAGCGCTCCGTGCTGACAGCTGCTTCCGCGAACACCCAGCGCTCTAGGGTGCCCATGAGGCCGGTTTCCTCTGCCAGTTCCAGGAACTGATCCGGCATCAGGAGCCCCCGCTCGGGATGCTGCCAACGCAGAAGTGCCTCCGCCTTGACGATGCGATTGCTGGAAAGCTCGACAATAGGCTGGTAGTAGAGTTCCAGTTGCTGTTTCTCCGGAGCCTGACGAAGCTCGGTGACCAACTGGTGACGGGCATCGCGGGCATGGTCCATGATTTCATTATAGAAACAGACTTGGTTGCGGCCGGAATGTTTGGCCAGGTACATGGCCTGGTCGGCATTGTTTAGCAACCGCTGGGCGCTGTGACCGTCATCCGGGAACAGCGTTATGCCGATGCTGGAGGACACCTTTACCTCGTCATCGCCCACACTAAACGGGCGATCCAGTTCCGCGAGGATATTTCTGGCGATATCCTTGATAAACTCCAGGTTGCCGGTGTCCAGTAACAGGACTGTGAACTCATCACCACCGATCCTCGCCACTGTATCAGACCGGCGCACACAATCGCTGAGCCGGCTGGCCACTGCTGTCAATAGTGCATCACCCGCGTCATGACCGAGACGGTCGTTGATCGGCTTGAAGTTGTCCAGATCGATAAAGAGCAGGGCGAAAGGTGCGCCGGTGCGTTTTGAATGGGTAGCGTGCTGATCCAGCCGGTCTAGGAACAGACGCCGGTTCGGCACGTTGGTCAGCAGATCGTAATTGGCATGGCGCCAGGTTCGGGCCTCAGACTGTTTCCGGAAGGTGACATCGTGAGTAATGCCTGATACCGCTTCCACCCGGCCCTTCTCATCCAGCACCGGCGCATAGACGTACTCGAAAAAACGGTTCCGGCCCAGTGCGGACCGCACCTCGACCTCCCCCCTGCTCTGTTCTTTGCGGCGAATGACGTTTTCCAGCTGTTTTCGATTGTTATAGTGAGCCGGGAGCGGCATGTCGCAGAAGCACTTTCCGCGGATCTGATCTTCGGACAGGTCACACAGTTTTGCCATGGCCTTGTTGGCGTAAATGAAAGTGCCATCAAGATTCAGGATGTAACAGGGGTCTGGGAGCGACGACAGCATGGTTTCAAACAGCCGGCTCTGCTTCTGTTTTTCCTGGACATAGCGTTGTACGGATTGGCTTAGAGCCTCGTCTATTCGACCATTGAATCGATTGAGGTCCTCAACATCACTGGGCTCAACTGAGGTCAGCGAGTTTAACCACAGTTGGGCTACCGTCTGGCGAAGAGCACCAAATTCACTGGTCACATGAACGATATCAGCACCCAGGTTGTGCCGCTCCATGCCGTGGATTCTGGCTGAAACAATACTGTCTGGGTGAGCGGGATTGAACAGCGCTGATCGCTCATGACCGGTAACCGGCCGTTCCAGTTCCACCGCGATCCCCAGCAGGATCTGTTTGATGTGGTCCCTGAGTTCTTCGTCCGATAATTCGTGGTTAGACAGGATTGATTCTGCGTCGTGGTCCCAGACCTGCAGGATCACTTCCATACGAGTCCGGATGAAGTCGCTCAGTTTCATATCCGCTCCTTCCTGGGTGGCAAAAGCTCCACGCCTAGTACCACTTTGGTAGCTTTTCCCGAACTTGTACAACCGGTTTTTGCTGGAAATCACCCCGTTTCCCCGCAGGAAATCCGTGCAGAATCTGACAAAAATACCGGCTCTCAGACACTTGTCATAGTTCTCCGCATGTTTATCCCCAAGAAAGTAAAAAGCCCGGGGCTTTCACCCCGGGCTTTGTCAGCATTCTTAGCTTGGTTATCTTAACCGCACTTGCTGTCACCACAAGCCAGGCAAGTGGCGCAGCCATCCATCACGATCACCGCCTTGGTGCTGCACTTGCCACACATGGTCGCGTTGGGCGGGTAATCTGCGCTGGTGTCGTCGTTGGTGGCCGAGCTCTGGCTGGCCTCGAACTCGGCGCGCTTTTCGGCGAGGATGCGCTTGGTGGTCTCGCTCATTTCCTCGCTTTCCAGCAGGCCGATGGCCTTCAGGTGCTTCTCGATCACGGCGCCAATCTCGGCCACCAGGGACGGCATGAACACGCCGCCTTTCTTGAAGTAACCGCCGTTCGGGTCGTAGACGCTGCGCAGCTCTTCCACCAGGAAGGTTACGTCGCCACCCTTGCGGAACACCGCGGAGATAACGCGGGTGAGGGCGATAACCCACTGGAAATGCTCCATCGACTTGGAATTGATGAAGATCTCGTAGGGCTGCCGGCTCTCGTGGTCGGTGTCCTCGTTCAGCAGGATGTCGTTGATGGTGATGTACATCGCGTGCTCGGCCACCGGCGGCTTGATCTTGTAGGTGGTGCCCAGCAGGAAATCCGGCCGTTCGATGTTTTCGTTCATCTCCACCGGCTTGGTTTCCGCATGCACGGGGGCCTGTTTTTCGGTCGGAGTTTCATCTTCGGCTTTCTTTACGCGGTAGCCGACGATCTTGTTGGTGATTTTTACTGTCATAGTTCTATTCCTGTCTGTCGGTTCCCGGATCAGTACTTGCCGTAAGTGCCTTCTTTGAGCGCATCGAACAGGTTCGCGGCGTTGTGAACTTCGCCGTCGTATTCCACCTCTTCATTGCCTCGCAGGGTCACTTTGCTGCCGTCGTCCAGGGTGAACTCGTACAGGGTGTTTTCAAGGTCTTTCTCTTTGACCAGCACGCCCTGGAAGGCTTCCGGGTTGAAGCGGAAGGTGGTGCAGCCCTTCAGGCCTTTATCGTACGCGTACAGATAGATGCCCTTGAAGTCCGGGTATGGGAATTCGGTGGGCACGTTGGCGGTCTTGGAAATGGAGGAATCCACCCACTTCTGGGCCGCTGCCTGGATGTCCACGTGCTGTGCCGGGCTGACGTCGTCGGTGGTGGTGAAATAGTCCGGCAGTTTCTTGTCCTCGTCCTCGGAGAACGGCATGGCGGCCGGATTCACCAGATGACGGTAGGCCAGCAACTCGAAGCTGAACACGTCCACTTTTTCCTTGGTCTTGCGGCCTTCGCGGATGATGTTGCGTGCGTAGTGGTGCGAGAAGCTCGGCTCGATGCCGTTGCTGGCGTTGTTGGCCAGTGACAGGCTGATGGTGCCGGTGGGCGCGATGGACGTGTGGTGGGTAAAGCGGCCACCTTTCTCGACCAGCTGCTCAACCAGCTCCGGATCCACATCGGCGATTTGCTGCATGTAGCGGCTGTATTTTGCGTGCAGCACCTTGCCCTTGAGCTTGTCGCCCACGTTAAAGCCGTCTTTCGCCAATTGCGGACACTTGTTCAGCATTTTCGGAGTGATTTCAAAATCATCTTCCATGATTGGCGCCGGGCCTTTCTCTTCGGCCAGCGCCAGGGACTGGCGCCAGCCTTCCACGGCCATTTCACGCACCACTTCCTCGGTGAATTTCACCGATTCGTCGGAACCGTAAGGCATGCGCAGCATGGCCAGGGTCGAGCCCAGGCCCAGGATGCCCATGCCATGGCGGCGCTTGTAGGTAATCTCGTGGCGTTGCTCGGGCAGCGGCAGGCCGTTGATTTCCACTACGTTGTCCAGCATCCGGGTGAAGATACCCACCACTTCACGGTATTTCTCGTAGTTGAAGCTGGCCTTCTCGGTGAACGGGTACTCCACGAATTTGGTCAGGTTGACCGAGCCCAGCAGGCAGCTGCCATACGGGGGCAGGGGCTGCTCGCCACAGGGGTTGGTGGCGCGGATGTCTTCGCAGAACCAGTTGTTGTTCATCTGGTTGACCTTGTCGATCAGGATGAAGCCCGGCTCTGCGTAGTCATAGGTGCTGGTCATGATGGTGTCCCAGATGAACTGGGCTTTCACCGTCTTGTAGATACGGCAGGCAACCTTGCCTTCATCATTGACCACGTAGCCTTCCTGTACCGGGAAGTCGCGGTACACGAACTGGGTCTCATCGGCCAGGTTCAGGGCTTCGTCTTCCACTTCCTTTTGGGTAACGGGGAACGACAGGTGCCAGTCGTCGCCATTTTTAACGGCCTCGATGAAGTCTTCGGTAATCAGAAGAGACAGGTTGAACTGACGCAGGCGGCCGTCTTCGCGCTTGGCCTGGATAAATTCGATAACGTCCGGGTGGTTGACGTCAAACGTGGCCATCTGGGCACCGCGACGGCCACCGGCAGAGGATACGGTGAAACACATGCGGTCGAAGATGTCCATGAACGACAGCGGGCCGGAAGTGGTGGCGCCGGCACCGGCAACATAGGCGCCGCGCGGACGCAGGGTGGAGAACTCATAACCAATACCGCAGCCAGCCTTGAGGGTGAGGCCTGCTTCGTGGTTTTTCTCCAGAATGTCGTCCATGGAATCATGAACAATGCCGGATACGGTGCAGTTGATGGTGGAGGTGGCCGGCTTGTGGGCCTCTGCACCGGCGTTGGAGGTAATACGTCCGGCGGGAATCGCTCCGTTCTGCAGCGCCCAGATGAAATTCTTCATGTGTTTGGCGCGCACGGATTTGTTCTCGACTTCGGCCAGCGCCTTGGCTACCCGCTCGTAAGTCGCATTGATGTTTTTGTCGACAGGCTCGCCCGTTTTGGTCTTCAGCTGGTATTTGCTGTTCCAGATATCGAGCGATGCTTCCTGCATGGGAATCGTTGTGACCACTGCCTGTGCCTTTGCGTTCATTGCCACCCTCGGTTTTCAGTATGTCTGTTTTTACCGGCGTTGTCCTGCGCGCCGACATTTTCTTGGTAACCCTAGATATGGGTTGAAGTTGAAAGGAGTATAACAGGATATTGTGTTCTGTGAATAAGAGAGGAACTATTACCCGGGCGTTCCGGGCAAGGAAAATCAATGGAAAAGGACTTGAATTGTGGGGAGGCCCGGTAAATCAGGCGCTTGCCGAAAATGGGGTGATGGGACCCCATTTTCGGCTTGGTGGAAGAATGATCAGCCCAGCAGCAGGCTGTCGTCGTCGACCTGAAGGCCTCGTTGTTTTTCGAACAACCCAAGTAGATCTTTGACCTCCAGGCCGTCGCGTTCTTGGCCGCTAATGTCGAAAACCACCTGGCCCTGGTGCAGCATCACGGTACGGCTACCCACTTCCAGCGCCTGTTTCATGCTGTGGGTGACCATCAGCGCCGTCAGTTGTTGGGTGGCGATGATGTGTTCGGTCAACTCCAGAACGAATCGCGCGGTTTTTGGGTCCAGTGCGGCGGTGTGCTCGTCCAGCAGCAAGATGCTGGAAGGCGTCAGGCTGGCCATCAGCAAGCTGACCGCCTGGCGTTGGCCACCTGAAAGCAGGCCCATCTTGTCGCCCAGGCGATTTTCCAGCCCAAGATTCAGTGACGACAGACTATCGCGGAACTGTTTCATGTACTGCTTTTTCACCGCTGACGTCAGCCCGCGGCTCTGGCCCCGCTTGATCGCCAGCGCCAGGTTTTCCTCAATGGAAAGGTTTTCACAGGTGCCCGCCAGGGGGTCCTGGAACACCCGGGCCACGCGGTTGGCGCGCTTGTGGGTCGGCAGGCGGGTGACGTCCTGGTTATCGACCACGATTTTGCCGCTGTCCACAAGAACTTCACCGGCCAGGGCGTTAAGGAACGTGGATTTACCGGCGCCGTTACTGCCAATCACGGTAACAAATTCGCCCTGGTTAACGGTTAGGCTCATGCCCCGCAAGGCCGGATTTTCCAGCGGCGTTCCCTTGCCAAAGGTCAGTTTCAGATCGGTTGCGCTGATCATGGTTGCTCCTCAGGCTTGCTTGCGGGTAAAGCGATGGGTGATTTTGGTACGAACACCGGGCAGCACAATGGCCAGGGTTACCAGTACGGCGGTAATCAGGTTCAGATCCTGGGCTTGCAGGCCTAGGGCGTCGGCGTTCAGGGCAAAGGCGATGGCCAGGCGATAGACAATCGCACCGATGATGCAGGCAAACAACGCTCGTACCACAGTTGAGGGTGTCAGGACTGCTTCACCGCCAATCAGTGAGGCCAGGCCGATCACGATCACGCCCACACCCATGGTGACGTCGGCCGCCCCCTGGCTCTGGGCAAACAGAGCGCCAGCAAGGCCGACCAGACCATTGGAGAGTGCCACGCCGAGCACAATCATTGCGCCGGTGGCAATGCCCTGGGCACGTGCCATGCGTGGGTTCGCACCGGTAGCCCGCATAGCGAGGCCGGTTTCGGATTTCATGAAACGCCAGAGCAGCACCAGTACCACCAGGGCGACAATCACAAACAGCAATACCGGCACCTGATGGAATTCCAGGCCCAGTTCGTACCAGGGCGTCAGTACGGTTTCCTCTCCCAGCAGGGCGACGTTCGGGCGACCCATGATCCGCAGGTTCACGGAGTACAGGGCAATCATGGTCAGGATAGAGGCCAGGAGATTAAGAATATTGAGTTTGACGTTGAGCAGGGCGGTAACCGCGCCCGCGGCCATGCCGGCAATGATGGCCATGCCGGTGGCCAGCCAGGGGTTCCAGCCGGCCATGATCAACATGGCGGCAACGGCGGCACCGAGCGGAAAGCTGCCATCCACCGTCAGATCGGGGAAGTCCAGAACACGAAACGAGATGTAGATACCAAAGGCAACCAGGCCATAGATTAGGCCGGTTTCGAGCGCGCCGTAAAAAGCGATTTCACTGAGCATGGGTATTGTTCACCGTGAAAGAAAACGGGCGGGCCCTTGTGGGGTCCGCCCGTGTTGGTCAGGCGTTATCAGTCGTTTTTGACGACTTTCGTGGCGTCCTTGATGAGGTCTTCCGGCAGGGTGATACCCATGCGCTCGGCGGCGGCCGGGTTCACGTACAGATCGAGCTCTTCCATGATTTCAACCGGGGTGGTTGCGGTATCCGCACCTTCGAGGATGCGGGCAACCATGGCACCGGTCTGGCGACCGTGCTTGTAGTAGTTAAAGCCCATGGCGGCGACGGCGCCACGCTCAACGGTGGCGGTATCGGCGGCGAAAACCGGGATGTCGGCACGCTCGCCAACAGACACCACGGCTTCGGCCGCACTGATCACGGTGTTGTCGGTGGTCAGGTAAATAGCGTCCACTTTACCCACCAGGGAGCGGGCCGCGCCCAGTACTTCGGAGGTCTTGGTGGCGGCGCCTTTTTCGAGCTTCAGGCCACGTTCGGTCAGTTTTTCTTCCAGTAGCTCAACCAGGGCGGCGGCATTGGCTTCGCCCGGGTTATACACGGTACCAATGGTCTGAACATCGGGCATTGCGCGCTGGATCATGTCCAGGTGCTTGTCGATGGGCAGCATGTCGCTGACGCCGGTGATGTTGGCGCCGGGCTTTTCCCAGCTCTGGACCAGCTTGGCGGATACGGGGTCGGTGACGGCGGAAAACACCACCGGAATGTTACGGGCTGCCGCGGCAACGGTCTGGGCAGACGGGGTTGCGATGGCGACGATCACATCGGGGCTTTCACCGACAAATTTGCGGGCGATCTGGGAAGCGATGGCGGAATTGCCCTGGGCACTTTCATGCATCACCGTGAGGTTTTCACCTTCACGGTAGCCACGTTCGGCCAGCTCGTCCTTGACACCTTCATATGCTGCATCCAGAGCGGGGTGTTCAACGATCTGGGTAATGGCAACAACACGGGGTTCTTCAGCTTGCGCCAGGGTGGCTGCAGCGAGCAGCGAGGCGCCAATCAGGCTACGCAGAAATTTCTTGGCCATATGCCGGTCTCCGAGTCAGTTACGGGTTGGTCCGCCCAGTGCCTGGGCACTGCAGGAAGGTGGCAGAGTTTACCACAGGGTTGTGGGGGGCGGGCTATATCTGTCAACACTTTATTCACGCGATCGCTTATGTTTCGGCCTGATCGCGGCGGAGTCAGGCCATTGTCCGGGATTTGGAGATGGAGCGGTTCATCAGGAGTATGGGGATGATGCCCGCCAGAACGATAATCAGGGCCGGAAGCGCACTGTGTTGCAGCATTTCATCCGAGGCAAACTGGTACACATAGGTCGCCAGAGTTTCGTAATTGAAAGGGCGCAGGATCAGGGTGGCGGGCAACTCTTTCATGCAATCGACAAAAACCACCAGTGCGGCGGTCACCAAAGTACCCCGAAGCATTGGTAGGTGTACGCTGAGCAGGGTGTTACCCGGGGTGTGGCCAAGGGAGCGCGAGGCCATGTCCATGCTGGGAGTGATTTTCTGTAATGCGCTTTCAACGCTGCCGGCCGATACCGCCAGAAAACGAACGGTATAGGCAAAGACCAGTGCGAAGGCGCTGCCGCTGAGCAAAAGGCCGGTGCTGAATCCGAAGTAGTCCCGCATCAGGCTGTCGAGCCAGTTATCGAAACCGGCCAAGGGTACAATCACACCCACGGCAAGCACGGCGCCTGGCATCGCGTAACCAAGGCTGGATAGGCGCATGAGGATCTGCATGCCGCGGGTGTCGTGCAGGCGGCGACTGTAGGCCAGGGTGACGCCAATCAGCAGGGTGGTGAGTGCGGCCGCACTGGAGAGGAAAAGGCTGTTGAAGGTGTTTTCGATGAAATCCGGTGTCCAGCTTTCGTCAAAATAGTCCCAGGCGTAGTAGCCAAGTGTTGCCGCGGGAATCAGGAAACCAAAAATCAAAGGCACGGCGCAGGTAGCCACACAGATCAGTTGGCGTGGAAACGACATGGTAAAGCGGTGGATGGGGTCGCGGTTGTCTCGGGCGGCATATTGTTGCTGCCGGCGCCGCGAGTAACGTTCCAGGGTTACTAGAATAACAACGAAGATGAGCATGGTGGTGGCGATCTGGGCGGCGCCACCCAGGTTGCCCAGGTTCATCCAGGTGTCGAACAGGCCTCGCGTGAGGGTCTGGACCGCGAAGAAATCCACAGTGCCAAAATCATTCAGGGTTTCCATCAACACCAGTGACAGGCCCACGGCAATGGCAGGCCGGGCGATGGGCAGTACCACCCGGAAAAAGGTACTCAGAGGTGAGTGCCCCAGGCTGCGGCTAACCGAAAAGAGGGAAGGCGACTGTTCCATGAAAGCGGCACGGGCCAGCAGGTAAACGTAAGGATACAGCACCAGGCTGATCATCAATATCGCACCTTCGAGGGTTCGAATTTCCGGGAACCAGTATTCAGTGGCATTGGCCCAGCCAAACCAGTCCCGCAAAGCGCTCTGCACCGGCCCGGCATAGTCCAGCAGGCTGGTGTATACATAGGCAATCACATAGGCCGGAATGGCGAAGGGTAGTAACAGAGCCCACTCAAAGAATTTACGACCCGGGAATTCGCACATGGTCACAGCCCAGGCCGTGGCTAGACCAAGCACCAGCGTGAGAATGCCAACACCCAGCATCAGTTGCAGCGTGGTCGTGAGGTAGCGGGGCAGGGTGGTGTCGAGCAGGTGCGGCCAGATGTTTTCTTCAGGAAACAGTGCCAGGAACAGAACCGACAGTACTGGCAGCGCCACGATCGCTGTTGTAAGAAAAGCGCTGATCATCCAGCGTTTGGAGGTGCGTTTGGCCAGCAGTGGCTGGGTAAGCCCGGGATTGGCGCTGGTAACGACCTCGGTCATGGTGGTCCTGTTGCGTTAGTGGAGATGAGAAAGGTTGCGATTCTAGATCGTGGTTGAGTTCCCTGCAATGATGCGTGTCAGTTTCAGTTGCCTAAAAGCAAAGCGGGGCGCCTGAAAGCGCCCCGCGTTATGGTCTTATTCGCCGTCGTAGTCGACGCGATCAACCAGCTTCACCGCCGCGTTGCGGTTTTCAGCAATTTCCTGCAGAGAGAGGTCATCCGGGTGGATCTCTCCCCACTCAGCCACGAGGCCAGAGGGCTGGATTTCCGGGTTGGCCGGGTACTCGTAGTTGGCTTCCGCGTAAATACGCTGGGCTTCCGGCGACGACAGGAATTCCATCAGTTTGACGGCATTCTCTTTGTTCGGCGCGCTCTTGGTCAGGGCGATGCCGGAGATGTTCACATGGGTGCCACGGCCTTCGTCATTCGGGAACACCAGGAAAACCTGTTCAGCGATTGGCCGCTGATTCTCATCCTGCAGCATCTTGCCGTAGTAGTAGCTGTTACCGATGGACAGGTCACACACACCTTCGGCGATCGCTTTGATCTGGTCGCGGTCGCCACCCTGGGGCTTGCGGGCCAGATTGTCTTTCACACCTTCCAGCCACTGTTCGGTTTTCTCTTCGCCGTGGTGGGCGATCATGGAGGAGAACAGGGCGATGTTGTACGGGTGCTTGCCGCTACGGGTGCAGATGCGGTCTTCCCATTTGTCGTCAGCCAGCTCTTCGTAAGTGGTGATTTCACCTTTTTCAACGCGCTCCTTGGAGGCGAAAATAAGACGGCCACGGGTGGTCAGTGCGTACCACTTGCCTTCCGGGTGACGCAGGTTTTCCGGAATATTTTCTTCCAGAGTGTCGGTTTCAACACCAGCGACAAGGTCACGCTCAACCAGCTCGTTCAGGCGGGAAATGTCAACGGTCATGACCACGTCCGCCGGGCTGTTACGGCCTTCACGTTCCAGGCGCTCGGC
Organism: Marinobacter nauticus; assembly: GCA_044811145.1. Taxonomy (GTDB): domain Bacteria; phylum Pseudomonadota; class Gammaproteobacteria; order Pseudomonadales; family Oleiphilaceae; genus Marinobacter; species Marinobacter nauticus_A. Next base: position 2,797,018 of record CP085245.1, on the reverse strand, counting down.
CAGACCTTTCTTGGCGAAGACAACGTTGGACTCGATACCGGTTTCCTTCTCGAACGCATCCAGCAGGGGTTCCAGCAGGAACGCCTGGCGGTAGGAATAGATGTTGACTTCGCCATCAGCGGAGGCGCTGAGCGGCAGGGCGGCCAGGGCCATTGCAGCGGTTGCGGCAAGCTTCATACGCATGGTGTAGCTCCTTGTAGTGATAGAAATGGCAGTGGACAGGACTGCGCTTTATTAAAAACAGTAACTATTCTCATTGGCAATCAGATTGTAGTCAAGGCATTCCGGCATGTTCTCTCTAAAATTCCTGTTATGCTTGCCGTCAATCAATATCGGGAATAAAAAATAAACAGGAATGTCGGGTTATGGCGGAAGATGATCGCAGGCAGCATGTTCGAACGGCGATGAACGCCCGGGTAAAAATCGTTCACCAGAGTTTTGGTGAGTTCTTTTTTAACACCAGTGATATTTCCGATGGCGGGCTTTTTATCGTCATGGAAGATGACACGTTTCGGCCGGAACTGGGTGATCGGGTGACCGTTCAGGTTCAGGGCTTGCCGGTACCCGCACCAGTACTGGAGATGTGTGTGGTGCGCAGGACCGACGATGGCTTGGGGCTTCAGTTCGAGAACTGTTGATTGATTCACAGGCCGCCTGTGAGGGTATTCACAGTGCGACATATTGTCTTACGTGGCCGGATGATTATTGCGCTATATTGCTAAAAGGAGTTTAGCGATGATGAAGAGGTGCGTGGTGGGTGTCCAACAGCAGCGAGTAGCGGTGCATGATCTTGAGATTGGCATGTTTGTGTCAGATCTTGATCGACCATGGCACCAAACACCATTTCCGATTCAGGGCTTCCATATCCGTTCCCAGAGCGATATTCAGGCCCTCATCTCCCATTGTCGTTGGGTCATGATTGATGTGGAGGAGGGGCGAAGCTCCACAGCAGTCAAGAGTGCTGGCTTTGGCAAGCAGTCCGCGCTGAGGGGGAAAGGGCGGGAGCAGCTCAAGCTACCCCCGCTGAATATCCGCCAGCCCGTTAAATACGGCACCGAAACCACGTTGGATAAGGAACTGAAAGCGTCCAAGCGACTGCTTGCGGATGCCGAACAGGCCGTACAGAAAACCTGGGAGGCGCTCCAGGCGGGGGAGACGGCGGACCTTCGTCCCGCTGCTGAAGTAACCCGTAAGATGGTGGACAGCGTGATTCGCCAGCCGGACGCCCTGTTGTGGCTGAGCCGGACCCGTCAGTTTGACGACTTTATCTATCGTCACGCCCTCAACACCGCTGTTTGGGCATTGGTATGTGGTCGGCAGTTGGGCCTGAAAGAGGAGCTGCTTAATCATCTGGGTCTTGGTTGTCTGCTATCGCAAGTGGGTAAGACCACGCTGCCCCGGGAATTATTGCGACATGAGCGCCAGCTGTCCCAGGATGATTACACCCGTTATCGCAGCTATGTTACCAGTGGTGTGGAGATGCTGGAGGAGGCAGGCCTGCCCAGGGCCGTAATGGCTGTTGTCGAATACCACCGGGAGCGGCACAACGGTTCTGGTTTTCCCAAGGGTATTCGTGGTGACCGTATTCCGGTACTGGCAAAAGTGGCCGGTATCGCAGAGTTTTTTGAGTCGTTGATCGCTCCACGGGAGGATCACGCCCCGCTGACGCCAGCCAAGGCCGTCGCGCTTCTTTATGAAATGCGCAACATCGAATTTCAGGAAGACCTGGTCGAAAACTTCATTCAGGGTATTGGCGTGTATCCGACCGGCTCACTGGTCGAGTTGTCTGACGGCCAGCGGGGCATTGTGGTATCACACTCGCCGGAGCGCCGCCTCTGGCCTCGGGTGATGGTAATGCAGGATGCCGACCACAACCCTCTGAAATCCTCACGGGTTATCGACCTTGCTCGTTTTAACGAGTCCCGTCCTCCCTCCGAGACATTGACGGTGCGTGCATGCCTCCCCGATGGCACCGGAGGGTTGGATCCATCCAAATACGACATGGCCGGCACCGAGTCGCGCTGGTCTCTGGGGCGCCTGATTGGGCGATAACTGGCATTTTCGCCGGTGGCCCTTGAATTTACGCCTTACGCCTCAACTAAATAGCACTCTATTCTTATGGCCCGCCTGTGCGGGCTGTTTTCGTTGATAACGGTAGGATTTATGACCTGTGCACTCGAAATAGAGGGTCTGCATAAAAGCTACGGTGATGGCTTTCAGGCGCTCAAGGGCATTGATCTGCAAGTAAAGGAAGGTGACTTTTTCGCCCTCCTGGGTCCGAACGGGGCTGGCAAATCCACCACACTGGGTATTGTTTGTTCGTTGGTGAACAAAACCCAGGGCACGGTGCGGGTGTTTGGCCATGATATTGATACCGATCTGGCTGGCGCCAAGTTGAACCTGGGCGTGGTGCCGCAGGAGTTTAACTTCAACCAGTTCGAGAAGGTGTTTGATATTGTTACGACCCAGGCTGGTTACTATGGCATTCCGCTTAAACAGGCCAGTGTTTCGGCGGAGAAGTACCTGAAAAAGTTGGGGCTATGGGACAAGCGCAACAGTCCGGCCCGCATGCTGTCAGGTGGCATGAAGCGTCGTTTGATGATTGCACGCGCCCTGGTTCATGAGCCGCGATTATTGATTCTCGATGAGCCTACCGCCGGCGTGGATATCGAGTTGCGCCGTTCCATGTGGCAGTTTCTGGAAGAAATGAACCGTCAGGGCACCACTATTATCCTGACGACCCATTACCTCGAAGAAGCCGAGGCGCTGTGTCGGAACATCGCCATCATTGATCATGGTCAGATTATCCGGCACACCAGCAAACGGGAACTGTTGCAGCAATTGAGCGTGGAAACCTTTGTGCTGGACACGGCCGAGTCACTGAGAGTGGCACCGGAACTTGCCGGCTATCGGTGTGTTTTGAACGAAGAAGGGAGCCTGGAAGTTGAGGTGACCAAGGGGCAGGGGCTCAATCCGCTGTTCACGGAATTGGAAAAAAACGGCATCAGAGTGCTGAGCATGCGTACCAAAGCCAATCGCCTGGAAGAGCTGTTTGTGCGAATGGTGGAGGATAATGCCCGCGAAAATCGGCCGGCCGGGGAGGTGCAGTCATGACTTGGCAAGCACTCTGGGTGGCCTTTGTCACGATTGTTGTTCGGGAAGTTCGCCGCTTTACCCGTATTTGGGCACAGACGCTGCTGCCGCCAGCGGTCACCATGACCCTCTATTTCATTATTTTCGGCAACCTGATCGGTTCCCGGATTGGTGAAATGGGTGGGTATGACTACATGCAGTTTATCGTGCCGGGGCTGATCATGATGGCGGTGATCACCAACTCCTACGGCAATGTGGTGTCTTCATTCTTCTCCATGAAGTTCCAGCGCAGTATCGAGGAGTTACTGGTCTCGCCCGTACCGAACTGGACGATCCTGGCGGGTTATGTGGCCGGGGGGATGGCTCGCGGTTTGAGTATTGGGCTGATTGTGACTTTGTTGTCGCTGGGTTTCACCCATCTGTCGATTCATAACCTGCCGATGGTGGTGATCACGGTGTTCCTGACCTCGGCGTTGTTCTCGTTGGGCGGGTTTATCAATGCCATGCTGGCCACCAAATTCGACGACATCTCGATTGTGCCGACGTTCATCCTGACGCCCCTGACCTACCTGGGCGGTGTCTTCTATAGTATTGAGCTGCTGCCGGAATTCTGGCGCGGCGTGTCGATGATCAACCCCATCCTGTACATGGTGAACGGCTTTCGGTACGGCATACTGGGTGTTTCGGACGTTAATCCGTTCGTTTCTCTTGGTATGATTTTCATCTTTATTGTGCTGCTTGCCACCGTTGCACTTCGTATGCTGGCAAAGGGCAAGGGCATTCGTCACTGACACGTTGGATACCTCATTCATGGCTTTGGACAAGGCGCCGCTGGGCAAGACCAGCGATTACCCGGATCGTTACGATCCCACACTGCTGTTTCCGGTTCCCCGGGAAGAAAATCGTCGCCGCATCGGCCTTCACGATGGTCGTTGGCCGTGGTTTGGGGAAGATCTCTGGCAGGCCTGGGAGATTTCCTGGCTGCGTTCTGGTGGTGTGCCGGCGGTGGCCTGGGCGGAAATCCGTTTTCCGGCGGCCTCGCCAGCCATTATTGAGAGTAAATCACTGAAGCTGTACCTGAACTCATTCAACCAGACAGTGTTTTCCTCAATTGAACAGGTCCAGCACACCATGGAAATGGACCTCTCCAGTGCCTGTGGCGCCGCTGTCCACGTGTTGATGCACAGTGTGGATGAAGGGGCGCCTGCTGTTGGTCGACCGGAGGGCTACGAGCTGATTGATGACCTGCCGGTGGAAAACGTGGTTTACGAGTATGCCCCTGAATCCCTCTCAGCGAACGGCGATACGGTGACAGAACAGCTGTGCTCCCACCTGTTGAAAAGTAACTGTCCGGTGACTGGCCAACCGGATTGGGCAACGGTGCTGATTCGCTACACCGGGCCGAAAATCGATGCGGCCGGCCTGCTGCGTTACATTGTTGGGTTTCGCCAGAAGCAGGATTTCCATGAGCATTGCGTGGAAACTCTCTTTACCGACCTGATGGAACACTGCCGGCCATCGGAGCTGATGGTGTGCGCACGTTACACCCGCCGGGGAGGGCTGGATATTAATCCCTGGCGCAGTACCAGCCCGGCGGACGGCCCCGGGCCCAGGCTGGTTCGACAATAATTTGGCCCGCTGAGGCCGGACGGGAGAAAATATGAGTACGGTTACCCAGTTTTTACTGAATCGCACCTCCGAACCCCGATTGCAGGCACCTGCTCCGGGGAAGGAGGTGTTGGAGCAGGCTTTCCAGTGTGCGGGCAGGGCGCCGGACCATGCCCTGTTGAGGCCATGGCGCTATCTGGTTCTGGAGGGTGAGGCGCTCACCCAGCTGGGTGAGGCTTTTGCCGGGGCCTGTGCGAACAATGCCACGGAGCAGGAGCTGACAAAAGCACGCAATGCCCCCCTTCGGGCACCGATGATTATCGTTGGTATCGCATCCCCAAAGCAGCATCCGAAGGTCCCCGAGGTGGAACAGATCCTGGCCGTAGGTAGCGGCATGACCCTGCTATCCCTGGCTTTGAACGATGCCGGGTTCGGCACCATGTGGCGTACCGGTGCGGTCGCTTATGCCCAGAGTGTCCACTCGGCTCTTGGTCTGGATGAGGGGGAGTCCATCGTCGGGTTTCTTTATACCGGCTCGGTGATTGTGGAAAAGCCTCGTGTGCCACGGCCGGAGAACAATGAGTTTGTTGAGTATCGTCAGAGTCTTGACCGGTAGGAAAGGCTTTGCCGTATTGTTCCGTTCCCGTCGGTTTTATGCCGCCTGAAATTTGATCACCTTCCCTCCAGCCCGCATCGTTGCGGGCTTTTTTAATTCTGGCATCACCCTTGCATTTCCTCTGGCAGAACGCAAAAGCGGCAAACCGGCAACGATTCCGGCGGCCGTTGCAGATTTCCGGAGGCAAAGATGGCAATCAGTTTCGACAACGCGCTGGGTATCCACGAGCACGCACTGCAGGCCCGTGTGAAGCGTGCCGAGGTATTGGCAAACAACCTCGCCAACGCAGATACCCCGGGCTACAAGGCTCGTGACATTGATTTTCAGGCGATGATGCAGAAAGCCCAGAACTCCATGTCGGGTTTCAATATGAGCACGACCAATAGTGGTCACATGGATACCTCCAGTCCCGGCGCCGATGGTGATCTGCTTTACCGTACGCCGAATCAGCCGTCCATCGATGGCAATACCGTAGAGGCGCAGAGCGAACAAACCCGTTTCATGCGCAACGCCATGGATTACCAGGCGAGTTTTGAATTTCTCAGTAGCAAGTTTGCCGGCCTGAAAAAGGCCCTGAAGGGCGAATAAGCCTCGATTAACTGATTTCTGAAGGAGACAGTCATGTCACTGGGCAACATTTTTGATATCGCAGGTTCCGGCATGACCGCGCAGTCGCTGCGCCTGAATACCACAGCCTCGAACATTGCCAACGCGGAAACGGCCAGTTCCAGCACTGAAACCACCTACCGGGCTCGAAAGCCGGTGTTTGCCGCCATTCAGCAGTCCATGCTGAACCCGGGACAGCAAGCCTTTGGTTCCAGCGGCGACCAGGGCCCAGGGGCTGGTGTAAAGGTGGAGGGCATTGTTGAAAGCGATGCCGAGCTACAGATGCGCTACGAGCCGAACCATCCGGCCGCCAATGAAGACGGTTACGTGTATTACCCGAATGTGAATGTGGTGGAAGAAATGGCGGACATGATGTCCTCATCCCGAAGCTTTCAGATGAACGTCGATGTGATGAACGCCACCAAATCCATGATGCAACGAGTTCTGACACTGGGTCAGCAGTAACAAGGTAGGAGACAATCATGAGCGCAGTGAATTCCGCAGCAGCCTCAGACGTACTGAGCCAGTTTCAGATCCAGCAGGACAAGCAGGCCAAGGGTGGTAGTGAGCTTGGTAAAGATGCCTTCATGGAACTAATGCTGGCCCAGATGAAGAATCAGGACCCGTTGAAACCCCAGGAAAACGGCGATTTCGTGGCCCAGCTGGCGCAGTTCAGTTCCCTGGAGGAAATGCAGAATCTGTCCGGCACGGTGGACGATGTCGCAGGCCAGTTCCGCTCCAGTCAGGCGTTGCAAGCTTCCGCCATGGTCGGCAAGTCCGTTCTGGCGCCTTCCAATGTGGGTATTCTGGGTAGTAGCGGCCAACTGTCCGGTACGGTAGAGGTGCCTGCAACCACCGGTGGGCTGAGAATTTCCATTGAAAACCAGGCCGGTGAACGGGTTCGCCAAATTGACATGGGTAGCCAACAAGCCGGCGTAACCAGCTTTACCTGGGACGGGCAAGATGGCAACGGCAATAATTTGCCGCCCGGGCCCTACAAGATCGTCGCTGAAGGTTCCTACCCATCCGGAACCGAGCAGTTGGGCACCATGGTGAGCGCCAACGTGGACAGCGTCTCCCTCGGCCAGGGTGGCAGTATCACCCTGAACCTTGCCGGCATGGGCTCCCTGCCGCTGTCCGAAGTCAAACAAATTAACTGATACTGGCGTCCCGACCAGGAGGTATGAGTCATGGCATTTAACACAGGATTGAGTGGCCTTCGCGCCGCACAGGTGGATCTGGACGTCACCGGTAATAACATTGCCAACGCCAGCACCGTCGGTTTCAAAAGCAGCCGGGCGCAGTTCGGCGATCTGTACGCCAACGGCTTTTTGAGCTCAGGCAGCAACCCGGTGGGCGATGGCGTCACCGTTCAGGACATCCAACAACAATTCGGCCAGGGCAACATCAGCTTTACCGATAATGGCCTGGACATGGCGATTGATGGCGATGGTTTCTTTGTGCTCAGCGATGGTGGCGAGACGCGTTATTCCCGGGCGGGCCAGTTTGGCATCGATAAAGAAGGGTATGTGGTCAACAACCAGAATATGAAGGTGCAGGGTTTTCAGGCCGATGAGGATGGCAACATCTCCGGTGTGCGGGGTGATCTTCAGATCGAGACCGACAACTTGGCGCCGCGCCGCACCACCAACCTGCAAACTGATTTGAACTTGGACAGCCGCGAATCTGTGCTGGAACGCCAGGTTAAAAACTTTTCGTTGAATCTTGGTGAATTCGATCAAGATGGCAGCGGTTCAGAGGTGTTGACGTTTGCATATGCGGATGGTTCGGCTGATCAACCTGTAACCATTTCCGATACCAGCTCAGCTAAGGCAATCGCCGACGCGCTCGGTTTGGCTCCTGGAGTCAATGCTTCCGGCACTACGAGCGCAGAGGTGGATGCGACCGCGACGGCCGATAGCGACGGTAATCCTTACAGCACCAGTCCACTGAATACCGTGATCTCGAATGGCAACCTGGAATTCTCAATCAATGGTCAGCAGTTGAACGTGGCCAGCGTTTCTAACTTGCAGGATTTGGCTAATGTTATTTCTAACTTTGGCAACAATTCTATTTCTGCAAGCGTGGACGGTAACAATCTGTCGGTTCGTGACAGCTCCGGGGAGCCTCTGGATGTTCAGTGGGGTGATACTTCGACGACAAATGCCAGCGAGCCGACGGTGGGCGAGGTGTCGGTGAGCACTGACAGGACGGTAGAGACAGTCACTTCTGATGAGGCCAGCTCAGAGTTCGTGTCAACTTTTGATACGACGGATGCCACCAGGATTAATGCGTTCAATCCGATAGACCAGCGCACATATAACCATGCGACTTCCACCACCGTTTACGACAGCCTGGGCAATTCACATGAACTGACTCAGTTCTATGTCAAGGAACCGTCACCGGGTAACGGTGTTGGTCAGAGCCAATGGTCCATTTATATGCAGATTGATGGCGAATTGGTGGGTGGTACTGATCAGGCTCCTTATACTGCAACCTTTAATGAAAGTGGGGAACTTGACTCCATCACAGACCAGGATGGGGACGTCTCTGCCAATGGTGAAATTATAATCACAGATTGGACGCCAAAAGATCCCAGTGGTGATCCCAACGGTGCCGATGGTCCTCCTTCCGATCCAGACTCCGTGGTGAGCCCGATTCCCGAGCCGGCCACAAGTTCTGCTTTGGTTGTGGATCTTGGCGATGCGACCCAGTACGGCTCTGCCTTCGGTGTTAATGACCAGCAGCAAAATGGCTATACGACCGGCCGCCTTTCGGGCCTGGATGTTTCGGACGAGGGGGTGATCTTTGCCCGTTACACCAACGGCCAGTCCAACGAACTGGGTCAGGTTGCGCTGGCCACTTTCAGCAACACCGACGGTCTGTCGCCAGTGGGCGATACCGCCTGGGTTGAAACGTTCGAGTCGGGCCAGCCTGTCGTTGGTAAGCCAAACACGGGCACCCTTGGCGCCATTGCCTCCAGCTCAGTCGAGGAATCCAACGTGGATCTCTCCGAGGAGCTGGTCAACCTGATCATTGCCCAGCGTAACTACCAGGCCAACGCCAAGACTATTGAAACTTCCGATGCGGTCACCCAGACCATCATCAACCTCCGCTAATAGTCCCACCATGTAAACATGGCACGACTCCTGCAGGAATACTGGAAACAGTCAAATTTCCGGCAGGAGTTTGCCCATGGACAAAGCCCTCTATATTGGAATGTCTGGCGCCAAGCAGAACATGATGGCCCAGCGTGCCCACGCCAATAACCTGGCTAACGTTAATACCACTGGTTTCAAGAAGGATTTTGCCCAGGCCCGCAGCATGCCGGTATTCGGGGGGGAAGGACAGCCCACCCGCGCCTTTGCCATGACCGAGCGCCCGGGCACCGATCTTTCCGCTGGCGCCCTCCAGGAAACCGGTCGCAAGCTGGACGTGGCCCTGGAAGGTGACGGTTGGCTGGCGGTGCAGAACGGCCAGGGCGAAGAAGTCTTCACCCGCAGTGGCAGCCTCCAGGTGGATGTGAACGGCCTGATGCGTCTTTCCAGCGGTGAGATGGTGATGGGTAACGGCGGGCCGGTGGCCTTGCCTCCCTACGACAATATCCAGATTGGTAACGACGGCACCATTTCGATTGTTCCAGCGGGCGGCCCCCCAGGCCAGATGGTGGAAATTGATCGCCTGAAGCTGGTTAATCCCCCGGCGGATGCCCTGGAAAAAGGCGAGGACGGCTTTCTTCGCAGAAAGCCGGACCAGGCGCTGGATGGCGAAGAGCCTGCTGATGCTTCCATGCGCGTGGCGACCGGCTTTCTGGAAAGCTCCAACGTGAATGCAGTCGAAGAAATGATCTCCAACCTGCAGTTATCCCGTCAGTACGAAATGCAGGTCAAGGTGATGTCCACCGCCAAACAGAATTCAGAGGCTGCGGCACGGCTTTTGCAGAATCTCTGATAACACCGAATTAATCGCACCGGCTGCCAAAAAATCGGCAAACATTGTCGGCCAACCGGCAGAAGGTAAGGAGTAGAACCATGCATCCAGCACTTTGGGTCAGTAAAACCGGGTTGAGCGCTCAGGATACGAAGATGAGCACCATCTCCAACAACCTGGCTAACGTGAACACGACTGGTTTCAAACGGGACCGGGCGGTGTTTCAGGATTTGATGTATCAGATCGAACGTCAGCCAGGGGGGCAAAACACCGAAAACACCCAATTGCCGTCTGGTCTTCAGCTGGGGACGGGTGTTCGGGTGGTCGGAACCGCCAAACAGTTTACCCAGGGTAATCTGCAGGTTACCGAACAGCCGCTGGACCTTGCGGTGAATGGTCGTGGCTTTTTCCAGATTGAAATGCCGGACGGGCAGATTGCCTATACCCGCGACGGCCAGTTCCAGCTCAACGCCAACGGCGACATCGTGACGCCGGATGGTTTCCCGCTCGAGCCCAACATTAATGTCCCGGAAAACGCCAACAACGTCACCATTGGCAAGGATGGCACGGTCACCGCAGTGGTGGATGACCAGGCCGCACCGATTAATTTGGGCCAGGTCACCCTTGTGGATTTCATTAATCCACAGGGCCTGCAGGCGATTGGCAACAACCTGTTCAAGGCGACCAATGCCAGTGGCGATCCCGGGGAAGGGGAGCCGGGCCTTGCGGGTCTGGGCAGCATTGAGCAAGGCACCATTGAGTCGTCCAACGTGGAAGTGGTGGAAGAACTGGTAAACATGATCACCACGCAGCGAGCCTATGAAATGAACTCCAAGGTGGTGTCCAGCGCGGATCAGATGCTCCAGTTCATTACCAATAATATCGGGTAAGTTATGAAAAGCCTTCGTCGAATCATCAACACAGAACGGCCCGCCACCCTGGCACTGGTTGGCGCTCTGGTATTGCTTCAGGGTTGCACGGCCATGACCCGCCCGCGGGCACAGCCGGACGACCCACAGTATGCACCGGTACGGGCACAGTCGATGATGCAGCGTAACCCGGATTCCGGCTCCATTTTTCAGGCCTCCCGGAATTACAACCTGTACGGCGACACCAAGGCTCTGAACGTTGGGGATGTCCTGACTGTAGTGCTGCAGGAATCCACCAGTGCCTCCAAAAACGCGGAAACCAGCATTACCAAGGACCAGGAACTGGGCTTGGCGGAGCCGAACATCTTTGGCTACGACAATATTGGTCTGAGTGCTTCGGCTAACCTGGAGCGTGATTTTGAGGGTTCGGCGGAAGCCGACCAGAGCAACAGCCTGGCTGGCAGCATCAGTGTCACGGTGGTGGAAGTGTTGCCTAACGGTGTACTGCGGGTCCGGGGTGAGAAGTGGCTGTCGCTGACCAATGGCGATGAATACATTCGAGTGACAGGCTTGGTGCGCCCTCAGGATATCCAGCCGGATAACACGGTTGCCTCCAACCGTATTGCCGATGCCCGCTTTGCCTATGGCGGCACCGGTGACTTCGACCAAGCCAACCAGATGGGCTGGCTGGCCCGTTTCTTCAACAGTGAGTGGTGGCCGCTATGATTCGCAAGCTGGTAGCTGTGTTTACTCTGGTTGCGGTATGTGCCGCCCCGGCCATGGCTGACCGCCTGAAAGACATGGCCAAGGTCAAGGGTGTGCGTGACAACCAATTGATCGGCTACGGCCTGGTGGTGGGTCTGGACGGCACCGGTGACTCCGGGCCCTACACCAACCAGACCATCCGCAACATGATGAACCAGTTCGGCGTTAACCTGCCGGATGGCGTTAACCCCGGTTCCGACAACGTTGCCGCCGTGACGGTCAGTGCTTCGCTGCCGCCTTTCGCCAAGGCGGGCCAGGAGCTGGATATTACCGTTTCCTCCGTCGGCAATGCCGACAGCCTGCGCGGTGGCACCTTGTTGATGACGCCGCTTAAGGGTGCCGATGGTCAGATTTACGCCATGGCGCAGGGCAGCCTGGTGGTGGGTGGCTTTGGCGCCCAGGGCCAGGACGGTTCCCGGATTACGGTAAACGTTCCCAGTGTGGGCCGCATTCCCAACGGTGCGACCATCGAGCGTGAGGTGGATTCACCCTTTACCCGTGGCGATACCATTACTTTTAACCTCCTGCGTTCGGATTTCACCACCGCTCGCCGGGTCGTCGAGGCGATCAATGACCGTCTGGGTCCGGACATGGCCTATGCGCACGACGCCACTTCCATTTCTGTGCGGGCGCCACGGGATCCGTCCCAGCGGGTCAGTTTCCTGTCCATTCTGGAAAACATTGAAGTGGATCCGGCTGAATCCGCTGCCCGTGTGGTGATCAACAGCCGCACCGGCACCATTGTGGTTGGCCAGAACGTGAAGGTGAGCCCGGCTGCCATTACCCATGGCAACCTGACCGTGACCATTCAGGAAAACCCGGAAGTGGAGCAACCCAATCCGTTTGCCGAGGGTGAGACCGCTGTGGAGCCCGATACCCAGATTGCCATTACCGAAGAGCCTGCCCGTATGTTCAAGTTCGGCCCGGCCACCACCCTGAATGAAATCGTCCAGGCGGTGAACCAGGTGGGCGCGGCTCCCGGGGATGTGATGGCGGTTCTTGAAGCACTGAAACAGGCCGGCTCTCTGCGTGCCGAGCTGATTGTGATCTAGGTGTGACCATGCAGGACTATCGCGTACAACAAGCTCAGGTATATACCGACTTTCAGGGCCTCAACGCCATGAAAGCCCAGGCCCGCACGGACAAAAAGGCGGCCCTGGAACAGGTTGCCAAGCAGTTTGAGGGCCTGTTCCTTCAGGAAATGCTCAAGTCCATGCGCAAGGCGGGTGAAGCGTTTGCCGAAGGCAATTACCTCAACAGCAATGAGGCCAATACCTATCGCGATATGTTCGACAGTCAGGTGAGCCTGAGCATGGCCGGTGGCACCGGAACCGGTTTGGCCGAGGCACTGGTGCGCCAGCTGAGCCAGCAGATTCCGGGTATGGACAACCATGGCGAAAAACTGGCGGCCCATAAAAGCACGCTGGCGGATTACGATCGCAGCCTGCCGGCCATCTCTCGCGAGCTACCGGAGCAGCTTTCACAAGTGAAGGAGATGTCCCGGGCTGCAGACAGCGAGAGTAAATCCGAAGCTGCCGCCGGCTCTGAGCAGGTGGCTGGCAATAAATGGCCGGCTACGTTCGAATCCGCCGAGCAGTTTGTCGGCAAATTGATGCCGGTTGCGGAAAAAGTGGCGAAGGACAGTGGCATTGATCCCAAGCTGATGATCGCCCAGGCGGCCCTGGAAACCGGGTGGGGGCGGCACATGATTGAGGGCGATGGTAACGAGCCCAGCTTCAACCTGTTCGGCATCAAGGCTGACAGCCGCTGGGGCGGCGACGCTGTCACCATTACCACCACCGAGTTCCGGGGCGGCGTGCCCATGAAAGAGAGGGCAGATTTCCGGGCCTACCCCGATTACGAGGCCAGCTTCCGGGATTATGTCGACTTCCTGCAAAGCAACCCGCGCTACAAGGATGTGTTGTCTTCGGCAGATCAGCCAGAAGCCTTCGCGGACAAGCTTCAGGAAGCTGGATATGCGACGGATCCGGAGTATGGCTCCAAGATTCGCAGCATTATGAACCGCAGCGCAGCGATGACGCTGTCCATGCGCGGTACAGGTACAGGGGAGTAACGGATCATGGCAGGATTGATCGGAATTGGTTTGACCGGTGTGCTGGGTCATCAGGCTGCTCTGAATACCACCGCCAACAACATTACTAACGCCAACACCCAGGGTTACAGCCGCCAGGAAGTGCAGTTTGAAACCCAGGAAGGGCAGCGCACCGGTGCTGGCACCATCGGCAGTGGCGTATTTGTGTCCAATATTCGCCGTATGGCGGACGAATACATTACGCAGCAGTTGCGCGAAGACACCGTTCTCAACAGTGAGCAGCAGACATTGAATGCTGAGCTCAGCCGGCTCGATAACCTGCTGGGTGGTGAAAATACGGGGCTCAATGATGCGCTGAACAACTTCTTCGCTGCCATGCAAAATGCGGCGGAAGATCCCACCTCCTTGCCACAGCGTCAGCTCGTGTTAAGCGAAGGACAGCAGGTGGTGAACCGATTCCAGGGGTTGAGCGAGGAGCTGATCCAGCAGCGCGAGTCCGTCAAGACCCAGATGCAGCAAGGTGTGAAAGACGCCAATTCGCTGATTCGAAGCATTGCGGAGCTGAATCTGGCCATTTCCGAGTCCCCGGGGGTTGCTCAGGGTAAGATGCCGCTAGAGCTGATGGATCAGCGGGACGAAAAACTGCGTCAGCTTTCCGAACTGGTCAGCATCAAGGTTGCCGAAACAGAAGGCAGCCAGATCAACGTATCGCTGTCCAACGGTATGTCGCTGGTTACCGGCAACAACTCTGCCCAGTTTGCTACGCGTACCAGTGCCGAAGATCCCAGCCGGCTGGAATTCACTCTTGAGACCGGCGGTCGTACCTTGCTGGTCGATGACCAGATCAAGGGTGGCAAACTCGGAGGGCTGCGGCGTTTTGATCAGGAGGCCCTGAAGCCGGCCTTTGATGAACTCGGCCGCCTTGCTATTGCATTGTCAGCGTCCATCAACCACCAGCACGAGATCGGGATGGATCTGGAAGGTGATCTGGGTGGTAATTTCTTTACCGATATCAACACCGAAGCTGCCGAACGCAGCCGGGTTGTGGCCAATGCCAATAACGCCGATCCTAAAAACGCCCAACTGGCGGTGGAAATCACCGACAGTACCGAATTGCCGGCAGGCACCTGGTCACTGCAATTTAGCGGCGACGGTCGTAATTTCGAGCTGGTTGATACCGAGAGCGGTGAAACGGTTCGTCAGGGCCGGCTACCTACCCCTGTACAGTCTGAAATCTCCATGCCGGGCTTCAATATTCGCGTGGAAGGTGGTGACTTCAATGCTGGCGACAAGTACCTGATTCAGCCCAGCCGCAATGCCGCCGAAAACATTGGCATGAACATTCGTCGGGAAGAAGACCTGGCGTTTGCCAGCCCGATCCGGGCGCGGGAAGGTGGCTTCAATCCCGCTACGGGTACCACGCGGGAGGACAATCTGGGTACTGGTGAGATTAATCAGGGCACCATGCTCAATGTCCGTAACCCGAACACCAACGCTCTGCTTGACGGGTTCCGGAACAGTGGCGAATTGGCCAATGGCCCACTGAGAATCACTTTTGGTGACAAGACCGCCAGCGGCACCCTTGAATACGAGATTTATGAGGATGGTAATCCTACACCGATCATTTCCGGTAACGATTACGATCCCCAGAAGATCAATACATTTTTTAGTGACTCAACACTGGACCCTGAGTATCAGGGCTTTCAGTTTGAGATGACCGGCGAGCCGGCCAATGGCGACGTTTTCACCATCGAATACAACGACAATGGTATTTCCGACAACCGGAACGCCGAATTGCTGGCAGCGCTGGGCACCCGCAACACGATGAATGGCGGCACCCAGAACTTTACCGAAGGCTATGCCGGCCTGGTGGAAGACATTGGCGTGAAAACCCGCCAGAGCCAACTGGATAAAGAAGCAAGCTCCACCTTGCTGGAACAGTCCAACAACCAGCGCGAATCGGTCTCCGGCGTGAACCTGGACGAAGAAGCCGGCAAGCTGATCCAGTACCAGGCTGCCTATAACGCCTCCTCGAAGGTGATGTCGGTGGCCCAGGACCTGTTCACCACGTTGCTGCAAAGCTTCCGCTAAGAGCAGAGGTAACTGACGATGATCCGCATTTCATCACAACAGATCTTTAACGGCGGGATTAACCGGTTGCAGGGTATTAACAGCAACCTGGTGGACACCCAGCAACAGATTTCCACCGGCAAGAAGGTCAACAAGCCTTCGGATGATCCGGTGGCGGCGGCGCGTATCCTGAAACTTGACCAGGAGCTCAAGCGAGTGGATACCTACGAACGTAACGCCAACCTGGCCGATAACCGGCTCAAGCAGGAGGAAAGTGCGCTGGCCAGCTCTGTGGATATCATCCAGCGTGTGCGTGAGCTGACTGTGCAGGCCGGCAGTGGTTCGTTGTCCACCAACGATCGGGAATCGATTTCAGCCGAACTGAAAGAGCGCCTGGACCAGTTGGCGAACATTACTAACAGCCGTGATGCCTCTGGTGAATACATCTTCAGTGGTTTCCAGGGCCAGACCCCCGCTTTTGCGAAGGATGGCGCGGGCGACTGGCAGTACCAGGGCGACGAGGGCCAGAGGGTTCTCGAAATTGATGATGGCGTTACTGTGCCAATCAGTGATCATGGCAAGGGCATTTTCGTCAACATAGCCAAGGCGGTGTCAGTGACAGATACTTCCGATGGCGGTACTGGCGATGCTGCCGGCTATGTGTCAGGTCTTGAGGTTGTTGCACCCAAGGATCTCCGTGATGCTTTCTCCGGTCGGGCGCCGGATGACCTGGTGGTGAGTGTTACCGATAACGCAGGTGTTCTTGAAGTGTCCGTCACGGATCCGAGAACCGGGGCCACTATTCCGACACAACCAGTGAACGCAGTGGCTGGCGAGGAGTTTGAAGTGGCGGGTATGAAAATGACGGTTAATGACGCCCAGGATGGTGATACTTATACCTTGGGTATCAGTGACCGGCAATCTGTCTTCGGCACCATCGAAAACCTCATCGACGGCCTGGAAGGCATCGCCAAGGGCGATGATCGCGGCAACGCCGAATATGATGCACTGATCTCCGAATCCCTGACCAATCTGGACAATGCCCAGGAGAAAATCATCCTGAAACAGACCGAACTGGGCGGCCGCCTGAATGCGGTGGAGTCCACCACCGCGTTTCTGGAGGATTCCGGCCTGTACACCAAGGAAATCCGCTCTCAGTTACAGGATGTGGATTACGCCGAGGCCATCAGCAACCTGAGCTTCCAGAGTTTCGTGTTGCAGGCGGCCCAGCAGTCCTTTGCGCAGGTTTCCCGCCTGTCGCTATTTGACCGTCTCTAACAGCATGAGGCCACGGTAAATTTCGCCGTGGCCCGGTTGCTTTCAGGTTCAGGGTCAGTATAATTCACCCACTCTCCAATGGCGGCGTGGTGAAATTGGTAGACACGACGGATTCAAAATCCGTTGGGGTAAAACCCGTGGCGGTTCGAGTCCGCCCGCCGCTACCATTTATCTGGCCGCGCCCTGCGGTGTTCTGAACAACCCGACCCATGAACGTCTCCGACTTCCATTTTGACCTGCCGGACGAGTTGATCGCCCGCTATCCGCTTGAACAACGCAGCGCTTCACGCCTCCTGAATCTTGATGGCGGCACCGGCCAGACCCGGCACCTGCAATTCACCGATTTGCCCGACCTGCTTGAGCCCGGCGACCTGCTGGTGTTCAACAACACGCGGGTGATTCCCGCGCGCCTGTTTGGCCGCAAGGAAACCGGCGGGCAGGTAGAAATCCTGGTTGAGCGCCTGTTGGGTGAGCAGGAGTTCCTGGCCCATACCCGTGCGTCGAAGTCGCCGAAAGTAGGGCAGGCCATCGTCCTGGAAGACGGTTCCAGGCTGCGCATGGTGGAGCGCCAGGATGCGCTCTTCCGGTTTGTTCTCGAGGGCAAGGAAGCGGTTCTGGACCTGCTTGAGCGCATTGGCCACATGCCTTTGCCGCCCTACATGGAGCGGGAGGATGAGCAATCGGACCGGGAGCGCTATCAGACTGTTTATGCCCGGGAAGCCGGGGCCGTGGCGGCGCCCACGGCAGGCCTGCATTTTGATGATCCATTGCTGGCCAGGCTAAAAGAGAAGGGTATTGAATTCGCCTACGTGACCCTTCATGTGGGCGCCGGCACCTTCCAGCCGGTGCGTGTGGACAACGTTGAAGATCACGTGATGCACAGTGAGGTGGCCCAGGTGCCCGAAGAGACCGTGGAAGCGGTGCGCCGCACGCGAGAGCGGGGCGGTCGTGTTGTGGCGGTTGGCACCACCTCGGTTCGCTCGCTGGAATCGGCCAGTCGTGATGGTCAGTTGCAGCCTTTTCGCGACGAAACCAACATCTTTATCTATCCGGGTTATCGGTTCCAGACGGTGGACGCCCTGATTACCAACTTCCATTTGCCCGAATCCACGCTGATCATGCTGGTCAGCGCCTTTGCGGGCTATGACAATACCATGGCCGCCTACCGTGAGGCGGTGGCCCAGCGCTACCGCTTTTTCAGCTACGGCGACGCCATGTTCCTGATAGGCCAGCAGCCCAGCCTGGGGCGGCTGGCGGCCGGCCACACAGATTCCAGGGGAGAGCCTTCGTGAGTCAGTCCTGTTTTATGTCATTTGAAAAACTCGGGGAAGACGGCAAGGCCCGGCGTGGCCGCCTCACATTCCCCCGAGGAACCGTGGAGACTCCGGCGTTCATGCCCGTGGGCACCTACGGCACCGTGAAGGGAATGCTGCCCCGGGACATCGAAGCCATTGGCGCTGAAATTATCCTGGGTAACACCTTCCACCTGATGCTGCGTCCCGGCACGGAAGTGGTTAAAGCCCACGGCGATCTGCACGATTTTACCCAGTGGCAGGGCCCCATTCTGACCGACTCCGGCGGGTTTCAGGTGTTCAGTCTGGGCGATATGCGAAAGATTACAGAAAAGAGCGTAACTTTCCGGTCCCCGGTGGACGGCTCCAAGGTAGAGCTGTCGCCGGAAATTGCGATCCAGGTGCAGCGTGACCTGGGTTCCGATATTGTGATGATTTTTGACGAGTGTACGCCGTACCCCGCCACCGAAAAGCAGGCTCGGGAGTCCATGGAGTTGTCCCTGCGCTGGGCCGAGCGCAGCAAGAAAGCCCACGAAGGCAATCCGGCGGCGCTGTTTGGCATCGTGCAAGGCGGTATGTACGAGCCTTTGCGTGAGCGTTCACTGCAAGGCCTGACCGACATTGGCTTTGATGGCTATGCCATTGGCGGCCTTTCGGTGGGCGAGCCCAAGGAAGACATGATCCGCATTCTCGACCACCTGCCGCCAAAGATGCCGGAAGACAAGCCCCGTTACCTGATGGGCGTTGGCCGTCCGGAGGATATCGTTGAAGCGGTACGCCGTGGTATCGATATGTTCGATTGCGTAATGCCCACCCGGAACGCCCGGAACGGCTATCTGTTTACATCCACCGGTATTATAAAAATCCGTAATGCGCGGCACCGTCACGATACCGGACCACTGGATGAACGATGCGATTGCTACACCTGTCAGCACTTTTCGCGCAGCTATCTGCACCACCTGGACAAGTGTGGTGAAATGCTTGGCGCCCAGCTCAACACCATCCACAATCTGCGCTTCTACCAGAACCTGATGAGTGGATTGCGTGGGGCAATCGAAGCAGGTACATTGTCCGACTTTATAAGCGAATTCTATGCCTTACGGGGTGAGACCGTACCGCCGCTGGGCTGATTCTGCTCAAGTTTTAATCGAAGACCAGTTAACTAACGGAGAATCTGAATGAAAACAATGAAACTGCTCATCGCCGGCCTGTTGACCGTGATGCCCGCTCTTGCCATGGCGCAGGAAGGTGCCCCTGCAGGTGGTATGGGCGTGATCGGCCAAGTGATCTTCTTTGCCGGCTTTATCGCCATTTTCTACTTCCTGATCTGGCGTCCGCAGTCCAAGCGTGCCAAGGAGCATAAAGCCCTGATGTCTGGCCTGAACAAAGGTGACGAAGTGGTAACCTCCGGCGGTGTTGCCGGTCGTATCACCAAGGTGGCTGATGACTTCATCGTGCTGGAAGTGGCCGATAACGTGGAAATCAAGGTCCAGAAAGTGGCTGTTGCGACAGCTCTGCCGAAAGGCACACTGAAGGATATCTGAGCTGGTTCATTACGGGCGCATCAGGCGCCCGTTGCTTTTTTTACTGGCTGAAAATGACGGCCGGATCTCTCGCCGGCTTAAAGGAATCCCATGTTGAACAAGTTTCCTCTCTGGAAAAACCTGGTCATTGTGGCTGCACTGGTGATCGGGTTTATTTACGCATTACCCAACTTCTTTCCCGACGATTACGCCATCCAGATTACGGGTGCCCGTGGTGGTACCGAAGTGGATCAGCGAGTGTTGGACCGGGCGCTCGACGCACTGGACGAACAAAATATTGAAGTTAAGTCCAGCACCCTGGAAGACCGGGACGCGTTGATTCGCCTGACCAGCTCCGAGGATCAGTTGCGGGCTCGTCCGATTGTTCAGGAGGCCATTGGTGACCGCTACCTGGCGGCCCTTAATATGGCGCCTTCCACACCGGAGTGGCTGCAGAGCTTGGGCGCCGGCCCCATGAAGCTGGGCCTGGATTTGCGTGGCGGCGTCCACTTCCTGCTGGAAGTGGATATGGAAACCGCCCTGCAGCAGCGTCTGGAAGCGCTGGCTGGCCAGATCAAGCGTGACATGCGTGAAGAGAGGATTCGTTACCGCGGTGGCGATATTGAAGATAACCGGGCGCTGGCGTTCAGCTTCCGGGATGAAGAGTCCCGAACCGAAGCATTCGACCTGGTTCGTGATCAGTACAACGAGTTCCTGCTGGATGAAAGCAGGACAGAAGATGGCGAATACCTGCTGACACTCAGTCTGTCGGAAACGGAAGTGAAAGCTATTCAGGAATACGCTCTGGAGCAGAACCTGACCACCATCCGTAACCGGGTTAACGAGCTTGGCGTGGCCGAACCACTGGTTCAGCGTCAAGGGGCTGATCGGATTATCGTTGAGCTGCCCGGCGTACAGGATACTGCCCAGGCCAAGCGTGTGCTTGGTTCCACGGCGAACCTGGAGTTCCGTCTGGAAGCACGCCAGGATGCGCCGTCAGCCGAAACGGAAGAGTATTCTTTCCGGGATCAGCCGAATCGAACTGCCCGTCTGGAAAAGGACGTGATTGCTACCGGTAACAACGTGGCGAACGCCCAACAGGCTTTTGACCAGAATGGTCAGCCTCAGGTCAATATCACCATGGACTCGGTGGGTGGCGACCTGATGAGTCGCGCCACTCGTAATAATGTAGGGCGCCGCATGGCCGTACTGTTCATCGAGTATGGCACCGAAACCCAGATGCGGGAAGTGAACGGCCAGATGCAGGAAGTTGAGAAGCGGGTAGTCGACAAGGGCATCATCAGCCTGGCGACCATCCAGTCTGCCTTGGGCGCCAGCTTCCGTATCACCGGCCTGGATTCCATTCCGGAAGCTGCTGAGCTGGCACTCTTGTTGCGGGCCGGCGCGCTGGCTGCCCCCATGTACTTTGTGCAGGAGCGCACCATCGGGCCAAGCCTGGGGCAGAAAAATATCGATGCTGGTTTTATGTCGGTCGTCTTTGGCTTCTGCCTGGTGCTGGCGTACATGCTGGTCTTCTACCGGGGCTTTGGTCTGATCGCCAATGCCGGCCTTGTGCTGAACCTGATGCTGCTGGTCGCCTGTATGTCGATTCTTTCAGCCACGCTGACCTTGCCGGGTATAGCAGGTATTGTGCTGACTGTGGGTATGGCGGTCGACGCCAATGTTCTGATTTTTGAGCGGATCAAAGAAGAATTGCGGGCGGGCGTACCTCCCCAGCTCGCCATTAACTCCGGTTACGGCCGGGCGTTTGTGTCCATCTTTGATGCCAATATCACCACGCTGCTGGTGGCCGTGATTCTTTTTGCCATGGGCTCCGGTCCGGTCAAGGGCTTTGCCGTGACTCTGTGTATCGGCATCCTGACGTCCATGTTCTCTGGCCTTCTGGTCAGCCGCAGTATTGTGAATCTGGTGTATGGCGGCCGCCGGATCGAGAAGCTGTCAATCGGGGGGAAGCTTAATAATGGCTGATATGGAAAAGAAACCGTTTGACTTCATGGGGCTGAGGAAAGCAGCCTCTATGTTGTCCATCGCCCTGGTGGTGGTTTCCATTGCCCTGTTGGCGGTCCGTGGTCTGAATCTGGGCATGGATTTTACTGGTGGTACGTCGGTTGAGCTGGAGTATGTTGAAGCACCCAGCCTGGATACCATTCGCAGCTCAATGAACGAGGCGGGTTATGAGCAGTTTTCGGTCCAGAATTTCGGGGCCGATACAACCGTCCTGATACGCCTGGCTGAAGCCGGTAATGACGAGCTGGCCCGCGAAGTCACCGCGCTATTGCGGCAAGGCGGTGCCGAGCTGGAGTTGATCGGTTCCGAGTTTGTGGGCTCTCAAGTCGGTGAAGAACTTAGGGAGGACAGCGGCCTGGGCCTGCTTCTGGCGCTTGCTGTGGTTCTCATATACGTGGGCATGCGTTTCCAGTTCAAGTTCGGTATCGCCTCTGTGATCCCGCTTGCGCATGACGTCATTATCGTTCTGGGCGTGTTTTCACTGTTCCAGTGGACATTTGATCTGACCGTGCTGGCGGCGTTGCTGGCGGTCATTGGCTACTCTCTGAACGACACCATCGTGGTGGCGGACCGCATCCGTGAGAATTTCCGGAAAATGCGGGTCGGAGAATCCTGGGATGTGATCAACGAGTCCATTCACCAGACCATTACCCGTACCATCAATACTTCCGGTACTACTCTGGTGGTGCTGGTGGCGCTGTACCTCTTTGGTGGCGAGGCGATTAACAATTTCGCCCTGGCGCTGATCATTGGTGTTATCGTTGGTACCTATTCCTCCATCTACGTGTCCGCGAACATGCTGATGGTAATGGGTGTGACCCGGGAAGACCTTATGGTTCCCGCGAAGGAAGGCACCGGTGAAGAAGCCGAGGATGAGGAACCGCCCGAGTGGTTAAACCGGATGTAATATCCGGTTTTGCTCCGAGCATAAAAAAACCGCCAGATCCGAAAGGGATGGCGGTTTTTTTGTGCCTGCCCGACGACGGGGCTGGCCGGTCTGTCGCCTACCTGGGTAGGCGGCCGCGGAACGGATGCAGTGTTTTCAGCAGCTCGCGGAACAGCTTGGGATTGGCAACCACCAGCTGGCGAGCGTTGCCAGTTGATGGGTTGCCGGAGAAATCCCCGGTGAGCGCTCCGGACTCCATGGCCAGGGTAACGCCCAGATCCAGGTCCGCGGCTTCAGGGCGGAACACAATCGCGGCGTCCAGCAGGCCCGCGGAGACTCTCGCGATGTCGAGCGCGATACAGCCGGAGGTGCGGAACATGCCGCTTTCCCGGGCAACCGTGGCGGCCATCTCGCCCCAGAGAAGAGGGTCGTCGCCTTGGCGGGCCTGGTCCAGCAGGTTGCTGGCGATGGCGGCCTTGGCCGGCAGTTTAACCTCGGATGCTCTGACTCGACGGCTGTTCAGTACCGCACCGTGGCCACGACTGGCGGCGTATTCTTCCCCGGTAACCGGATTAACCAGCAGCAGGTTTTCGGTGCGGTTATTTTTCTTTTGGGACAGGGCCAGGGCAAACTCGGGGATGCCCCGCAGAAAGTTCTCCCGACCCAATACCGGGAAAATATGCCAGCTTTTTTCGCTGCCATCGGCATTGGCTTCGCCCATCGGTGCAATGGAGTGATCCTTGTAGGCTTTCTCCAACTGCTCGACGAAGTTGTCGTAAATGGACTGTTCTACCCGTTCCAGCTGACGGCTGCGTTCGGCTTCGTCTTTGCCGTTGACGTCCTGTCGCTCGAAATGGGCTTTTAGGTAGTCGGAACCCTGGCGGGCAATGCGCAGGGCCATCTTGATTGCTGGTTGCATCTGAGTGTTCATTATCCGGGTGTGTTAAGGCGCAACATGATAACAAAAGTTGGGGCTCCTTGTATGGTTTTCGCCGTGGGACTGGGATATTCGCCGTTATGGGTTCTGCGGAGAGCGGAGCGCCCGATGTTTCTGCTATCATTTGCGCTTGTTTCAAAATCCTAAGCACAGGCATCTGTTCCATGAACAAGTCCGCGTTGCCTCAGGCAGGCACCGACACCTTTAATGACCAGATCCGGATCGTACTGGTGGAAACCTCCCATTCCGGCAATATTGGCGCCGTGGCGCGCGCCATGAAGAACATGGGGCTGGCCAATCTCTGGCTGGTGAACCCTGTGTCTTTTCCGGATGAGGCTTCCTACGCGCGTGCCTCTGGCGCCGCCGATGTGCTTGATCGCGCACAGGTGGTCAGTTCGCTGGATGAGGCTCTGGCCGATTGTGCCTTGGTCATGGGCACTAGCGCCAGGGGCCGGAAAGTTCCCTGGCCGGTCATGGCGCCGCCCCAGGCAGCGGCTATCGCCGCGCAGCACAGCACCAAGGGGCAAGTGGCATTGGTTTTCGGTCGGGAAAACAATGGCTTGTCGAATGACGAGTTGCAGCGCTGCCATTACCACATCCATATCCCGTCCAATCCGGATTACAGTTCTCTGAATCTCTCGATGGCGGTCCAGGTGCTTTGCTATGAATTACGGATGCATTACCTGCGAAACCTTGAAGAGAGTGAGGCGAGCCCTTACCTTGAAGCCATGGTAAGCCCCGGCGACAGCGGTTGGGATGTGCCTCCAGCAAATGTGCGCGAGGTGGAAGGCTTCTTTGGGCACCTGGAGCAGGTGCTGCAGCAGGTCGATTTCCATCGACGTGACAATCCACGCCAGTTGATGACCCGGCTACGGCGTCTGTTTCAGAGGGCACATCTTGATCAGATGGAAGTCAATATTCTGCGGGGCATTCTGACGTCGGTTCAGAGGGCTGTCGGTGGGCGGCAGGCTGATACCCAAGATAAATCCACTGTGGCCCGGTCCACAGATGAAGGCCAGGAACAAGACCATGCTTGAGCGTTTACGGGAAGATATTAACAGTGTTTTTCACCGGGATCCGGCAGCCCGGAATACCTTTGAAGTTCTGACCAACTATCCGGGCTTGCATGCCCTGTTGTTTCATCGCTTCGCTCACTGGTTATGGAGCCTGGGGCTGAAGTGGCTGGCCAGAACCATTTCCACGTTGGCTCGCTGGCTGACCGGCATTGAGATTCATCCTGGTGCGACCATTGGTCGTCGTTTCTTTATCGACCACGGTATGGGTGTGGTGATTGGTGAAACCACGGTTATTGGCGATGATGTCACGCTCTACCAGGGTGTTACCCTGGGTGGTACCAGCTGGAACAAGGGCAAGCGTCACCCAACCATTGGTAATGGCGTTGTCGTGGGTGCCGGCGCCAAAATCCTGGGGCCATTTGAGGTAGGTGAGGGCGCCAAGATTGGGTCCAACTCGGTGGTCACCAAAGCGGTGCCAGCGGGTGCCACCGTGGTGGGTATTCCTGGCCGTGCCATTGTCAAGAAGCGTCCGTCAGAAGATGAGGCTCGGCGCAAGGAAATGGAAAAGCGCATGGGCTTCGATGCCTATGGTGTTACCGAGGAAATGCCAGACCCGGTGGCGCGTTCCATGCGGGCATTGCTGGATCATATGCATGCCGTGGACGATCGCATTGAAAATATGTGCCAGGCGCTGCGCAAGGTGAACAGCGAGTACCAGAACGGTGATTTGCCGCCGCTGCAGGACGAAGCATTCGATTGCGTTCGCGATGAAAGCGGTAGCGATGACAGTGAGCCGTCCGAGGAGCAGACCAAGGGCTGAATACTTGACTGTTTTGGTAGGTCAATTCATACTCGATCAGAATTTCTGGATAGGTTCCTATTGCCGGGGCTGAGCTTATGAAGCTGACCACAAAAGGCCGTTATGCGGTGACCGCGATGCTTGATCTGGCCCTTCATGGTGCTGAAGGGCCGGTGAGTCTCGCAGATATTTCATCGCGCCAGGAAATTTCCCTTTCCTATCTTGAGCAACTTTTTTCCCGTTTGCGCCGGCAACACCTGGTTGTCAGTGTCCGTGGGCCCGGTGGGGGCTATCGGCTTAGCCGTTCAGCCGACGAAGTATTCATTGCGGAAGTGGTGGATGCCGTCAGTGAATCGCTGGATACCACTCGTTGTGGTAACAAGGGGGATTGCCAGAATGGTGAGAAGTGTTTGACTCATCATCTCTGGTCGGATCTCAGTGATCGTATCCACAACTTCCTGAGTGAAATCAGTCTTGGTGATTTGATGCGCAAGCGTGAAATCCAGCATGTGGCTGAGCGGCAGAATCACAAGCAGTCGGAGGCGATCAACACCCGCCGACTGACCGACCAGGCGTCAGCCTTGTAACCTAACCTATATTTCTACTGACAGACATCATGAAGAAGCCCGTCTACCTGGATTACGCGGCCACCACGCCCGTTGACCCTCTCGTTGCCGACGAAATGATGAAGTACCTGACTCTGGATGGAGTGTTCGGCAACCCCGCCTCACGGACCCACAGCTATGGCTGGCAGGCGGAGGCGGCGGTCGAATCCGCCCGTCGTCAGGTGGCCGACCTGATACACGCTGATCCCCGGGAGATTGTCTGGACCTCCGGTGCCACCGAGTCGGACAATCTTGCGATCAAAGGCGTGGCCTTGAGGGCTGCTGGTTCGCACATTGTTACCTCCACCATTGAGCACAAGGCAGTGGTGGATACCTGTCACTGGTTGGAAGAAAAAGGGGTGGAGGTTACCTGGCTGGAGCCGGAGCCTGATGGTCGGGTACTACCGTCGGCGGTTCTTGAGGCCTTGCGTGACAACACGGTGCTGGTCAGCCTGATGTTGGTCAATAACGAGCTGGGTTGCGTGACGGATATTGCAGCGATCGGTGAAATGCTGCGGGAGCGAGGCGTACTTTTGCATGTGGATGCAGCCCAGGCGGTGGGTAAGATGCCGGTTGATGTAAATACCCTTAAGGCGGATCTGCTATCCCTCTCCGCTCACAAGCTATACGGCCCCAAGGGCGTAGGGGCGCTGTATGTGCGGCGTGCACCGGAAGTTCGCCTGGAGGCCCAGATCCACGGGGGCGGGCATGAGAGGGGGATGCGGTCCGGAACACTGCCCACGCACCAGATCGCCGGCATGGGGAAGGCATTCCAGTTGGCCGGTGACCAACTTGAAGAAGAAATGGGGTGTTTGCGCCAGCTGCGGGAGCGCTTCCTGAAAGGCCTACAGCCGCTGGAAGGGGTGCACTTCAACGGCAGTCGGGAACATTGCGTGCCCGGCATTGTCAATTTGTCCTTTGAGGGTGTCGAAGCTGAGTCCCTCATGCTTGGTCTCCGGCATCTGGCCGTATCGTCCGGGTCTGCCTGTGCGTCGGCGGCAACCGAACCTTCTTATGTCCTGCGTGGCATTGGCCTCAGCGATAAGCTGGCGCATCGTGCGCTTCGCTTCTCCCTGGGTCGTTTTACCACTCCCGAGGAGGTGGATTTTGCGTGTGAGCAGGTCATCAGCGTAGTGCAGAGGCTTCGTTCGCTACGGTAGGCAGTTGTAACCTTACCGCGTATAATCCCCCTTCGGATTTTCTAACACCATTAATTGGAGCAATACCATGGCAAACGAGCGCACGCTCTCCATTATCAAACCCGATGCTGTCGCCAAAAACGTAATTGGCGAAATTCTGAGCCGTTTTGAAAAAGCCGACCTGAACATTGTCGCTGCCAAAATGATGCACCTGACTCAGGAGCAGGCTGAAGGTTTTTACGCCGAGCACAAGGAACGCCCGTTCTTTAACGACCTGGTAGCGTTCATGACCTCTGGCCCGGTTGTGGTCCAGGTTCTGGAAGGTGAAGGTGCCATCCTGAAAAACCGTGACCTGATGGGTGCCACCAACCCGAAAGAAGCCGAAGCTGGCACCATCCGTGCTGACTTTGCTTCCACCATCGACGCGAACGCCGTTCACGGTTCTGATTCCGCCGAATCTGCCGAGCGCGAAATCGCTTATTTCTTCAACGACAGCGAAATCTGCCCGCGCGGCTAATGCTGTTGTTTCGGGGGTGGCGTTCTGCCACCTCCGTATTGGTTATCTGATCGAGGTTATGTCATGACTGCCCCTGCCGAAAAAACCAACTTCCTGGGGATGCCCAAAGCCAAGCTTGAGGCGTTTTTCGAGGAAATCGGCGAGAAGCGCTTTCGCGCCCAGCAGATCCTTCAGTGGATCCACCAGCGAGGCGTCGATGACTTCGATCAAATGACCAATATGAGCAAGGCCCTGCGGGAAAAGCTCAAGCAGGTGGCTGAGATTCGTGGTCCGGAAGTGATCTACGATGAGACGTCCAAAGACGGGACCCGCAAGTGGGTCATGCGCATGGACAACGGCAACAGCGTTGAAACGGTGCTGATTCCCGATGGTGAGCGGGGCACGCTGTGCGTTTCCTCCCAGATTGGCTGTACCCTGGATTGCACCTTTTGCTCAACCGGCAAGCGTGGATTTAACCGCAACCTGACAGCCGCTGAAATTATTGGCCAGGTATGGGTGGCCCGCAAAGCCTTCATGCCCTTCGAGCCAGGCCCGGACCGGCCCATCACCAACGTGGTGATGATGGGCATGGGCGAGCCGCTGATGAATTTCGATAACGTGGTTGACGCCATGAACCTGATGATGGAGGACCTGGCTTATGGGATCTCCAAGCGCCGGGTAACGGTGAGCACCTCGGGGGTTGTTCCGGCTCTGGATCGCTTGAGTGATGTTACCGATGTTTCACTGGCCATTTCTCTCCATGCGCCCAATGATGAACTCCGTAACCAATTGGTACCGCTGAATAAAAAGTATCCGATTGCGGAACTGTTGGCGGCCACCAAGCGGTATATGTCCCGCCTCCCGGATAAGCGCAAGGCCACCATTGAATACACCGTCATTGAAGGTGTGAATGACCAGCCCGAACACGCGCGGGAGCTTGCGGTGCTGCTGAGGGACCTGCCTTGCAAGATCAACCTGATTCCCTTCAACCCGTTCCCGGAAAGCAATTTCAAACGCCCGAGCATGAACGCCACGCGCCGGTTCCAGAAGGTAATGAATGAGGCGGGCTACGTAACCACCATCCGGACCACCCGGGGCGATGATATTGATGCGGCTTGTGGCCAGCTTGTCGGGCGCGTTGAGGACCGCACGCGAAGAAGCCAGCGACATATTTCTGTGCAACAGGTCGCGCCTTGAGTTCAGGGCAGTGCTAAGCTGGACAAGATTCTCTTTAATGGCAAAGGAAGGTTCCATGAAACTGGTCGGCGTTTTACTTGTGGTGGGGATGATGTTGTCGGGCTGCGTGACGACGACCGATAGTCCATTTGCCCGCGAAGCCGACAAGGACAAGGCACTGGCCAATTATGTGAAGCTGGCGACGGCCTATATCGGTCAGGGTAACCTGGAGCGGGCCGAGCACCACCTCGACCGGGCCTTTGAAATTGATGACGACTACGCGCCGGCACTGGCAGCCCAAGGGCTGGTCTATAGCAGCCGGGGCGAGGCAGACCTCGCTGAGAAAAACTTCCGTGAAGCGCTAAAAGCTGATGACGACTACACCCGTGGTCGCACATATTACGGTGCCTACCTGTATTCGCAGCGACGCTTCCAGGCGGCCAGGGATCAATTCAGTGTGGCGTCCAGGGATGTGGAATACGAAGATCGTGGTAGTATTTTCTTTAACCTCGGCATGACAGAGGAGCGATTGGGCAACACCGAAGCGGCTGAAAAAGCGTACCGGCGTTCGGTTGAGCTGACCCGTGGTGAGCCCCGATCACTGCTGGCGCTGTCCCGGGTTCTCGTGGAAGAGGGCGACTATTCCGCTGCCTCCCGGTTCTATGGTCGGCTCCTGAGTGTGATGCGGGGCAGCACCCGGCATTCGCATTCGCCGGAAAGTCTACTGACGGGTATTAAAATCGCTCGGCATTATAATGACGAGGATCAGGAAGCCAGTATGGCCCTGATGTTGAAAAACGAATATCCCGACTCTCTCGAATATCAACAATACAAGGTTCTGATTGCCAATGAGCAGTGAGGAACAACCCAAAAGATCAGCCGAACCTGTCGGATATCAACTTCGGCGGGCAAGGGAAAAACTGGGGCTGGATGTTTCGGCAATCGCCGACCAACAGCACCTTCGAACGTCTGTGATCCAGGCCATCGAGGATGGTGATTACAGTAAAGTCGACACGGAACTATTCCTTAAAGGTTACGTGCGGGCGTACGCCAGGCAGGTTGAACTGGACGCCGACGCTATCATCCGTGACCTGGATGCCGAGCTGGAGCCGTTGAGGAAAGAACGCGAGCGCCAGTACGAAGCCGATCCCCTGGTTGATATTCAGCGGAAAAAAAGCCGGAAACGACGGATAGCCCGTGCCGTGGTTGTTCTTGTAGTGCTGGTTGGTATTGGGTTTGGTATTACAACCTGGATGGCCGACGGCGGTCGCCGGTTGCCGGATTTTTCATCCAGCCCAGTATCTGAAAGTACTGATGGCGATAGCCTTGCTGCCCAGGAAGAACCGGTGGATCACAGCCTTGAGCAAACCAGTGACTCTTCCAGCGCACAGCCGGAGCCTGACGCGACACTTGAGGTTGATGAAACGGTTGATGTGCAGGGCGTCGACGACGCTGCAACCGATGTGATTCAGGAGCCGGTGGAACAGGCCGCCGAAGACGCGGCTCAGGCCCCGACTGAAAGCGCGGTAGAAGCGCGCGTGGAGACAGCCTCGGTCGAAAACAGTACCGATGCTTCGGCGCAGGCTGAAGCGATCGAAACAACCGAGGCAGTCCAGGTTACTGAACAAGAGCCCCAGGAGTTCGGTGAACCCGCAGTGACGGATGAAGCCACATTGCGCATGAGCTTCAGCGATGCCTGCTGGGTCCAGGTCACCGATGCGGATGGCAACCGATTGACCAGCTCGTTGTATTCACAAGGTGATGTCCTCGACGTGGCAGGTTCCGCCCCTCTTGATGTTATCGTGGGAGCCATGAGTGCGGTGGCCTCCCTGGAATTTCAGGGCGAAGCGGTGGACCTTGGCAGCTTCCGTGTCGTAAATAACAGGGCCCAGTTCACACTTGAGCCCTGATTCAGAATGCCCGAACAGATTGTTGGTTGCTTCTCATGAAACATGAATCTCCGATAAAGAGACGTGAATCCCGCCAGATCATGGTGGGTGATGTGCCCATTGGTGGCGGTGCGCCGATTGCCGTTCAGAGCATGACCAACACCAATACCTGCGACGTCGATGCCACGGTTGCCCAGATTCGGGCAATCCAGGAGGCGGGGGCGGATATTGTTCGCGTTTCCGTGCCCTCCATGGACGCCGCCGAAGCCTTTGGCAGGATTCGTGAACAGGTATCCTTGCCCCTGGTTGCCGACATCCATTTTGACTATAAGATCGCCCTTCGGGTGGCAGAGCTGGGCGTTGATTGCCTGCGCATCAATCCCGGCAATATTGGTCGCGACGATCGCGTCAGTGCCGTAATCAGCGCCGCCCGGGACCGGGGCATTCCCATTCGCATCGGGGTCAATGCCGGTTCCCTCGAGAAAAGCCTGCAGCGCAAATACGGCGAGCCTACCGCAGAGGCGCTGGTGGAATCGGCCATGCGCCATATCGACATTCTCGACAAGCACGACTTCCAGGATTTCAAGGTCAGCCTGAAAGCCTCGGATGTGTTCATGACGGTTGATGCCTACCGACAGATTGCCTCGCAAATTGAGCAGCCGCTGCACCTGGGCATCACCGAGGCCGGCGGCTTCCGCTCTGGTACCGTGAAGTCCTCAATTGGCCTGGGGATGCTTCTGATGGATGGCATTGGCGACACCATTCGTGTCTCGCTGGCAGCCGACCCAGTACAGGAAATCAAAGTGGGCTTCGATATCCTTAAGAGCCTGCGGTTACGTAGCCGGGGCATCAACTTTATCGCCTGCCCGAGCTGCTCGCGCCAGAATTTCGATGTCATCCAGACCATGAATGATCTGGAAGAGCGGCTCGAAGACGTTAACACCTCCATGGATGTGGCCATCATTGGCTGCATCGTGAACGGACCCGGGGAAGCAAAAGTGGCGGACTTGGGGCTCACCGGTGGTAGCCCAAGAAACCTGCTCTACCTGGATGGTAAGCCCAACCAGAAGCTGGAAAACGCCACTCTGACCGATGACCTCGAACGCTTGATCCGTGAACAGGTTGCCAAGCGCAAAGAGCAGGAAGAGACCGTCATCGCACGTTCCACGGATTAACGTCCCCACACTTTGAACCATTCAGTAAATCAGGGTTTTAACTTGGCAAAAATCAAGGCGATCCGGGGGATGAACGACATTCTCCCGGACCAGACACCGGTCTGGCAGTATGTTGAGTCGACAGTAAGAAAGGTTTTGGGCCAATACGGGTATCAGGAAATCCGTATGCCCATCGTTGAGCAAACCGAGCTGTTCAAGCGCTCCATCGGCGAGGTTACCGACATCGTCGAGAAGGAGATGTATACCTTTGAGGATCGCAACGGTGACAGTCTCACTCTGCGCCCAGAAGGTACCGCTGGCTGCGTGCGTGCGGCGGAGGAGCATGGTCTTCTGTTCAACCAGACCCGTCGTCTCTGGTATACCGGTCCGATGTTTCGCCATGAGCGCCCCCAAAAAGGCCGTTATCGCCAGTTTCACCAGATCGGTGTGGAATGCTTTGGCATGGCCGGGCCTGATGTTGATGCCGAATTGCTGATTCTGACCGCACGCCTATGGTCGGCCCTTGGCCTGCGGGGACATGCCCGTCTGGAAATCAACTCTATCGGCACCAGTGAATCACGTAAAGTGTATCGCGAGGCTCTGGTGGCCTACCTTGAGCAATTCAAGGACCGCCTGGACGCGGACAGCCAGCGGCGTCTGGAGACTAACCCGCTGCGCATCCTCGACAGCAAAGACCCCGGCACTCGAGAAGTCCTGACCGATGCTCCCGTGCTGGATGACTACCTCGACGATGAATCCCGCGCTCACTTTGCCCAGTTAAAGGCACTGCTGGATGCGGCCGGTGTGCACTACACCGTGAACCCGGCATTGGTCCGGGGCCTTGATTACTATGGCAAGACGGTGTTCGAGTGGATCACCGACAGCCTTGGTGCCCAAGGCACAATCTGTGCCGGCGGCCGGTACGATGGCCTGGTTCAGCAGCTGGGCGGCAAGCCAACCGACGCGGTCGGCTTTGCCATGGGCGTTGAGCGCCTGATACTACTGCTGGAAACCCTGGAGCTTGTGCCCGAGCACGTCAATAACCAGGCCGACGTTTACATCACCGCCATGGGGGAGACTGCTGTTGCGCCAGCGCTGTCCCTGGCCGAGCAACTTCGTGACCAGTTGCCGGGCAAGGTGATTGTCAGTCATTGCGGGGGCGGCAGCTTCAAGAGTCAGATGAAAAAGGCGGACCGCAGTGGCGCGCGCTATGCGGTTATCCTTGGTGAGAATGAAATCAACAACGGGACTGCTGGTCTGAAACCCCTGCGTGATGACCAGCCCCAGCGGGAAGTGCCTCAGGCAGAGCTGGCCAGTGAGTTGGCGAAGCTGGTGTAACGCCGTGTTGGCGACCCTCAATATTCTAAAAATCGACAGGAGTGTACATGGCTGAGTTGCGCACCGAAGAAGAACAGCTTCAGGCAATCAAGGATTGGTGGAAAAAGAACGGCAGTTCCCTGCTGATTGGTATTGGCGCCGCCCTTGCCATCGTCTTCGGCTGGCAGGCCTGGCAGAACCATCAGGCTTCACAGCGTGCGGAGGCCGCCAACCAGTTTGCCGCCTTGCAGAGTGCCTTCTCCGCGGGTGATGACCAGGAAACCGTTGAATTTGTGGCGGAAACCCTGCGCAACGAATACAGCAGCAGTGCCTACGCGATTTATGGCAATCTCGTATTGGCTCGTCAGCAGATGATGGCGCAAAACGATCCTCAAGCCGCTGCTGAATCCCTTAACTGGGCTCTCGAGAAGGCCGCCGATTACCCGGCATTGAGCCTGGTTATCCGGAACCGACTGGCCCGGGCCCAGTTTGCAGCGGGCAATCATCAGGCTGCCTTGTCCACTCTGGATAACGCAGGGAAAGCCGAAGGGTTTGATGCGATTTTCTCGGAACTGCGGGGTGATATCCGCTTGGCCATGGGCGACCGCGATGCTGCCCGTGAGGCCTATCTTGCCGCCCGTGAGCAGGGTGTACAAAACAACAGTATCCTTGAGCTCAAGCTGTCCGACCTGGGTGTCGGGGGTGATGCATGATCCGATTGAAGGCTTCGTTCCGGGTTACCTGCCTGTCATTATTGTCTGGCATAACCCTGCTGACAGCCGGCTGTAGTTCCACGGAGATCGTTGAACAACCCGCTCCGTTGCCGGATGTGACCGAGACGGTTGAGTGTGATGAGCTCTGGAGCGTCTCTGTTGGCGACGGCCACGATGACGAACTCCTGCAATTGGCTCCTCTCTATGCCGGTGACGCCATTTATGCGGCTTCCGCAGACGGCGTGGTTATGTCGGTGGCAACCGAAAACGGAGATGTTCAGTGGGAAAGGGAGCTGGATGATCGCATTTTTGCCGGCCCGGGTGCCGATACCCGCCAACTTTATGTCGTTAGTAGCAATGCCGAATTGATTGCTCTGTCCCGTGAGGATGGTAGCGAGCAATGGCGTGCCGAACTGCCCACTGAAGTGCTGGCTGCGCCCCAGTCCAACGGCTCCCTGGTGGCGGTTCAGACCATTGATGGTCGGCTGATCAGCTTTAACGCCAGTCGCGGTGAACAGCTCTGGCAGTACCAGGCCCAGGTTCCGGCCCTGACCCTGCGCACGGGCGCAGCGCCACTGGTGGGCGGTGACATTGTCATTGGTTCCTTTTCTAATGGCCGGGTGATTGCCCTGAGCGCCGATGCCGGCCAGCCGGTCTGGCAGTATCAGGTTGGTCAGCCCCAGGGCCGCACCGAGCTGGAGCGCCTGGTGGATATCGGTGGCCAGCCACTGGTTCTCGATTCGGCGCTGATGGTGGTGGGGTACCAGGGCAAGCTCGCCCTGATTGAGACCCGCTCCGGTCAGGAAATCTGGAGCCGGCCGGCATCCAGCTATTATTCGCCGGCCATTGGTGATGGCAACATTTACCTGGCCTCGGCCAATGGTGATGTCATCGCCTTGCAGGGCAGTGATCGTCGGGAACTCTGGATCCAGGATCAACTGTCCTGGCGCCAGGTAACCCGGCCAGCGGTCTCCGGCGACTACCTGGTTGTTGGCGACTACGAAGGCTATCTGCACGTGCTGTCAGCTAAAAACGGGCAACTGGTCGGGCAGGACAAGTTCGATGGTGACGGTATCCGCGTACCAGTCCAGGTGCTGCGGGATGGTAAGCTGCTCGTTTACGGAAACAGCGGAGACATGGCTGTTCTCCAGCTGGAACAGGACAACTAACCATTATGACACCAGTAATTGCCCTGGTTGGACGCCCCAATGTAGGGAAGTCCACCCTGTTTAACCAGATGACCCGCTCGCGTGATGCGCTGGTTGCTGACTTTCCCGGCCTGACCCGTGATCGCAAATACGGTGAGGGCAACTACGAAGGCCAGAAGTTTATAGTCATTGATACCGGTGGCCTGACAGGTGATGAGGCCGGGATTGATGCAGAGATGGCGCGGCAGTCGCTGCAGGCCGTGGAAGAAGCCGATATCGTGCTTTTCCTCGTGGATGGCCGCGCCGGCCTGACCGCTGGTGATGAGATGATCGCCGATCACCTGCGCCGTTCCGGCAAGCTTGCGCATCTGGTGGTGAACAAGACCGACGGCCAGGATCCGGATATGGCCGCGGCGGACTTTTACAGCCTCGGCTTCGAGTCCAACTTCCTGATTGCGGCCGCCCACAACCGTGGTATTCGTTCGCTGCTTGAGGCTTTGTTGCCGGAGCCGGTCGATCCCGAGGAAGAGGACCGGGCAGATCGCTATCCGGGTATCCGCATTGGTGTTGTGGGTCGCCCGAATGTGGGCAAATCCACCCTTGTTAACCGCATGCTGGGTGAAGAGCGCGTTGTGGTGTATGACATGCCCGGGACCACCCGTGACAGTGTCTATATCCCGTATGAGCGTCACGGTGAGCAATACACGCTGATTGATACAGCCGGTGTGCGCCGCCGCAAGAACGTTAATGAGGCGGTGGAAAAGTTCTCCATCATCAAGACGCTGAAAGCGATTGAAGACGCCCATGTGGTGATTCTGGTGATCGACGCCCGTCAGGGATTGGTGGAGCAGGACCTGCATCTTATCGGCTTTGTACTGGACGCCGGTCGTTCGCTGGTTATTGCTGTTAACAAATGGGATGGTATGGACCCGGATGACCGGGCCCGGGTCAAAGAACAGGTCGCGCGTCGTCTGGACTTCCTGGACTACGCCGACAAGTATTACATCTCGGCGCTGCATGGCACCGGTGTGGGAACCATGTACGATTCGGTACACGCCTGCTATGAATCGGCCATGTCAAAGTGGCCGACTAACCGGCTCACAGCCCTGCTACAGGATGCCGTGGCACAACATCAACCACCGATGGTTCGCGGCCGGCGTATTAAACTGCGCTACGCGCACCAAGGCGGCTCCAATCCGCCGGTAATTGTGGTCCATGGTAATCAGGTCGATGCCTTGCCAGGTGCCTATAAACGTTATCTGGAAAACACGTTCCGGAAAGTGTTGAAGGTGGTGGGTTCTCCGATACGGTTTGAGTTCCGCGCCAGTGAGAACCCGTTCGCCGACAAGGTGGATAGGCGTACGCCACGTCAGAAGGTGAAACAGGATAACGACCTGAAAAAAGGCCGGCGGAGTAAGCGGGTTCGACAGAAAAGCGTCAAACGTTAGAGCGGTAATTATTGGCCCGGCCATTGGTTTGTAGCCAGTGGCTGAAGGCCTGTGTCGACATTGGGCGGCCGTAGAAGAAGCCCTGGGAGCAGTCACAGCCTTCGGTCTGGAGAAAATGACTCTGGGCCTCCTCCTCAACACCTTCAGCAATCACCCTCAGGCCAAGGCTATGTGCCATGTTGATGATGGCACGCACCAGTGAGGCATCCTCGGTTTCTTTCAGCACATCGTGCACAAACGATTTGTCAATTTTCAGGGTATTGAACGGATAGCTTTTCAGGTAGCTGAGCGCCGAATAGCCGGTCCCAAAATCATCCACTGACAGACGAATGCCGTGCTGGTCCAGTTGCTGCAGAATGTCCGCAGTCTCAATGGAGTTGTCCAGGATCAGTCGTTCTGTTACTTCCAGCTCCAGCGTGTCCGCAGGCAGGTTGGCAGCTTCCAGGGCTCGGGAGATTTTGTCCAGAAACCCTGCGTCCCTGAACTGACGGGGCGAGACGTTGACGGCAACCTGCAGCTCAATGCCGATCTCCCTTCGCCAGTGGGCGGCTTCCAGCAGTGCTTCGTTAATCACCCATTCACCAATGGTCAGGATCAGGCCGGTCTCCTCGGCCAGAGGAATGAAGCGATCAGGCATCACCAACCCCAGTACCGGGTTGTTCCAGCGAAGCAGCGCTTCGGCTGCTATCACTTGCCCGGAGTTGGTATCAACAATGGGCTGGAAAAACAGCTCGAACTCCCCCTGCTCAAGCGCCTTGCGCATCAGTGACTCCATCTGAAGGCGCTCATGTGAGACTTCCGTCATATCCGGGGTGAAGCGGGCGTAGGAGCTCTTACCGGCGTGTTTGGCCTGATACATCGCGGCATCCGCATGGCGTAGCAGGGTGCCACTGTCACCCGAGTCGGTCGGGAAGGTGGCAATGCCAATGCTGGTGGTAACAAAGACTTCCTGATCGGCCAGGGTGAAAGGTGTAGCGAAGGTATGGAGGATACGCTCGGCCACCTGGCAGGGGGCGTTCGGGTCGGAAACGCCTGGCAGGATAACCAGGAATTCATCCCCTCCCAATCGGGCTACGGTGCTGGCGCCCCGAAGACAGCTGGAAACCCGCCGGGAGGCTTCGACCAACAATGTGTCTCCAGCATCGTGGCCGAGGGTGTCATTGATATGCTTGAAGTTGTCCAGATCCAGGAACATGACGCCAACTTCGCTCTTGTCCCGGCGGGCCTGGGCCAGGGCGAGCTTGAGTCGATCCATGGCTAGCATCCGGTTTGGCAAACCTGTGAGGATGTCGTAGTTGGCCTGACGCAAGAGCTGCTGTTCGTAGCGTTTTCGTATGCTGATGTCCTCGCCCAGGATCAGGTAACCGTTGATTTGGCCGTTGGCGTCCTTGATTGCCGTGATGACCAACTGCTCCCAGTAACGTTCACCGTTGCGCCGCACGCTGTTGATCTCGCCTTGCCAGACACCCACGCGTTGCACCTGTAGCTGGATGGTTTGCCAGAATTGGCGGGCCTGGTGGCTGTTCATGTCATGGTTGATCAGGGTTGAGGGGTGTCGGCCCAGTATTTCAGTGGGTTTATGCCCGGTGAGCTGGCCGAACTTCCGGTTGGCGTACTCGATTTGCCATTGTTTGTCACAGATCAGCACTGATGAGGGGCTTTGTTCGATGGCCTTGGACAGTTTCAGGATTTCGGTGGCATCCCGCTCCCGCCGGGCAACATCGTCGTTAAGCCGTTCCCGCATTTCATTGATGGCTTCGGTGACCAGGCCCAGTTCATCGCGTCGGTTGGGGCGGTCGAGAGTCAGTGGCTGGGACAGGTTCTGTAATGACAAGTCCCGGGTATAGTCCGCCATGGCCGTGAGGTGTCGGGTAACAAGATGGCGGAAGATCCAGAGACTGATGATCGCGACGATGAAGACGGTGAGGAACTGGGTGCCAATGATAAAGCCGACACGCCGGCGCAGTTCCGTGTACACCCGGTTCACGTTGGCGGTTATCGTAAGTTCGCCCAGCGTGAGATCTTTGTTGCTTTCATGAACCAGCGGGAAACTGTGGGTAAGGGTGTCTCCATCCCGGGGCAGTTCGCCCATGACAAGCTCGGAATCCGGGGCGATTTTCAGTCTAAGGTGATCGATGTCAGGTAACCCCAGAATCCCCTTCAGCTGAATTTCGATGGATTGCTCATCCAGAGCCCACAGGCTGCGTGCCAGGCTGGAGGCCGATCCCGCCTCTATCCTTTCAAGCCGCTGCTGAATCTGTTCCAGGTCATTCTGGTAGTCGGCGTGTATTTGCAGGCCGGATGCCAACAATGTAAAGGCGGAGCTGGATAGCAGCACCCAGGCCAGAAGTCGGAAAGAAAGAGGGGAGGTCGTCCGGGGACGCCTCTGAGGCATTGAAAATTTTGCCATGTCTCTGGATTGCCGCCGCGCCAAGCATAAGGGTAAAACAGATGTTTAATATTGGGAGACTATAGCAGCTGTTTATGTCGCTTGCGTTATTTGTAACAACGCAACGGTTATAAACCGTGAATAATGGCAATTATTGCAAGCATGAAATGAGGTTGATGCAGATCAATACCGGAAAAATGACAGCGGCGTAACCTGAGATTAATCAAGGTTAGTAAGAGCAGGAGAAACTGTTATGTATACAGACGTCGTAGTTATCGCAGGTATTGGAACCGTTGTATTGATGCTGGGATTTTTTGTGGGAGTTGGCATCTTTGTCATGAAAGATCAAAAACACCAGCATGGGAAAGTGCCCAAGAAGTGATCGGCGCGGAGGGCAGCGACACTCAACGTGCTTGCTGCCTTGCTTTGAAAATTGGCGTCCCCTAGGGGGTTCGAACCCCTGTTGCCGCCGTGAAAGGGCGGAGTCCTAGGCCACTAGACGAAGGGGACGCAACGTTTTCAAAAGCTTGCCTCGTCGAGGTGGCGCGTATATTAAGTAAGAGCCCCTTGGGTGTCAACGGTTTTTTTGAAAAAATTTATCGACCTACACTCTCTTCCAGTGCCGGTTTCAAATCCGGGTACTCAAAATGAAAGCCTTCCTCTTGCAACCGTTCAGGTATGGCTTGCTGGCCGGTTAGCAACAAACTGGCCATTTCCCCCAGTGCGAGCTTCAGTGCGGCCGCTGGCGCAGGGAAGACTGCAGGGCGATGAAGCACATCGGCAAGGGTCTCTGTAAAAGCTCGGTTGGTTGCAGGATTCGGGCTCACCATATTATAGGCTCCACGAGCGGTTTCCGTTTCCAGCATCCAGATCAGGCCTCGCACCACATCGGCCCTGTGCACCCAGGGCATGAATTGGTCGCCGGATCCAAGCCGACCTCCCAGCCCAAGCTTGAAGGGGGGGAGCATGCGCTGCAGAAAGCCGCCGCCCTGGCCAACAACAAGCCCGGTTCGGGACAGGCACACCCGAACGCCCTCCGGCTCTATGTTGAGGGCTTCCTGTTCCCAGTCGCGGCACAGATGGTGGGTGAACTCATCTTTTGGGGGCGTCTTTTCAGTTACCACCTCGCTGCCCTGGTCGCCGTAAAATCCCACCGCAGAGCCGGAAACCAGAACCGATGGCTGTTTTTCCCAGCTCAGGGCCACTTGTACCAGCTCTCTGGTAAGGTCAATACGACTGGTTCTCAATGCTTGTTTTCGTGCCTCCGTCCAGCGTTTCTCCGCAATGCCTTCGCCGGCCAGGTTAATAACGCCGTCAAAGCCGCTGTGGCCGTCTAGCTCGCTCAGCTGATTGACGACGTCGACTCTCCCGCACAGGGAACGAACGGTATCCGGAGCCTGACGGCTCAAGACCGTCAGCTGGTAGCCCTTGTCCTTGAGTTGGCGGCACAGCTCCTTGCCGATGAACCCGGTACCGCCGGTGATCAGAATTCGATGTTCCATGGTTCGCTCCTGATTGACGTTGGTGGTTATCAGTTCAGGGTTGATTCAAGCTCCTCCTGAACAACGTCTTTTATGGCGACGCCCAGTTTGGGGTTCATGCCAATTGGGTCGGCCAACCGAATGCTCACCTGATGCTGGTCTTCGAGTTCTGCGATCATGGCCGGAACGTCCTTGCGCAGATGTCTGCCAGCTGCCAGAAACAGTGGCACCACCGTGAAATTCTTCGTGCCTGCCTGCTTTCCGCTGGCTATCACGTCGTGAAGAGACGGGGTTGCCAGCTCCATATAAGCAATAGCAGAGTTTTCCACGGAATACAGGGTGGGCTCTGCCAGGCGTTGAAAGGTCTCGCACCAGCGTTGATCGCTGCTTCCGTGAGCGAGCAGAATGACTTGATGTGCTTCGGGCATGGTGTCGTCCTTTATCTTGCAGGGTGATTGGATTCGTGGTGTTTGCTTTGTGTTTGTACGATGATGAATCCTGAAATGTATCAAGGAGTCGTCTAATGTTCGATTGGCAGGAACTTCTGGATTTCTGGTTTGGCCCATTGGATGAGAATGGATTGCCCGACGCCGAACACCGTAACCGTTGGTTTCGCTCTGATCGTCGTTTTGACCAGGAAATACGTCGGAGGTTTCTTTCGCTGGTGCTGTTCGCCTCGGAGCAGGGTCTGGAGCACTGGCGTGAGCAGCCGGGGGGCGCCCTGGCGGAAATCCTGTTACTGGATCAGTTCTCCCGCAACATCTATCGTGGTGTCGCTTTGGCATTTGATAACGATGCGTTGGCCTGCAAGCTGTGTAAAAGGGCCATGGAGCGAGGGCAGGATCAGGCGTTACCGGCGGTTCAAAGAGCGTTTCTGTATATGCCCCTACAACATTCCGAGAAGTTGAAGGATCAGGATCTGTCTGTTCAGTGTTACGAGCAACTGGCGGCCTCCCACAGCGGCATACTTGGCGACTTCCTGAACAGCTTTTTAGCCTCGGCCCGTGATCACCATCGTATCATTGCGCGTTTTGGTCGTTTTCCCCACCGTAATCGCGCTCTGGAACGGCGGACCACGGCGGAAGAGGAGGAGTACCTCAAAGGTGCGTCTTCGTATGGCCAATAGTCGTTGATGGATGCCAGAAAGAGTTGCGGCAATATTTTTTTAAAAAACCGGTTGACGAGCGGTCTGTTATCCGTAGAATACGCACCCGTTGAGAGGCAACGCCCTCACACAAAAAGCGGGAATAGCTCAGTTGGTAGAGCACAACCTTGCCAAGGTTGGGGTCGCGAGTTCGAATCTCGTTTCCCGCTCCAGATTTCAAAAACCCGACCTTGTGTCGGGTTTTTTTGTTTATACTCCCGTCTGTTTTTTATCGAAGAATCACCCTTGGTGCTATTCGCTGTCAGAACGCCGCCCCAATAAGCCGGGCGCATGCCGGTGGGTGATTTGATTGTCACTTCCGAGCAGGAGTCCTGATTACAGTGCCTTTGCTATCTCTGGATAAAGTCTCGCTTGCCTTTGGCATGCACCCTCTGTTGAACGAAGCCTCCCTGGTGATCGAACCCGGTGAGCGTGTCTGCCTGTTGGGCCGCAACGGCGAAGGCAAATCCACCTTGCTGAAAATTGTCAGTGGCGACGTAACTCCCGATGGCGGTACCGTCCGGCTGGACGAGGGGGCAACACTCTCGGTATTGCCCCAAACCTTGCCCTCCGATGACACCCGAACCGCGTACGAGGTGGTTTCTTCTGCCTTTCCCGAAACAGGCCAGCTGTTAGCCGAGTTCCATCATCTGTCTCAACAGGCTGATGAAGCCAGCCTGGATCAAATGATGAAGGTGCAGGAGCGCCTGGAGGCGTTGGACGGTTGGCGACTGGACCAGAAAGTCACCACCATACTGGCGCAGTACGGTGTTGATCCGGACCAGACCCTGGACCGGCTTTCTGGCGGCTGGCAGCGGCGCGTGCTATTGGCAAAGGCCCTGGTGGTCGATCCGGACATTCTCATGCTCGATGAGCCCACCAACCATCTGGATGTGCCGGCGATTGCCTGGCTTGAGGAGGCCTTGGGCCAGTTCCGGGGCGCCATGCTGTTTGTCAGTCATGATCGGGCGTTTATCCGAAGAATGGCGACTCGTGTGGTTGAGCTTGATCGAGGTCAGTTGGTCAGTTTCGCGGCGAGTTATGATAAGTACCTTGAGTTGAAGGAAAAAGCGCTAGAGGAAGAAGAGCGCCAGAACGCCCTTTTCGACAAAAGGCTGAAGCAGGAAGAAGCCTGGATTCGCCAAGGCATCAAAGCCCGCCGAACTCGCAATATGGGTCGTGTCAGAGCCCTGAGAGCCATGCGCGAGGAGCATCGCCAGCGCCGGGTGCGGGGTGGAACGGCCAATTTTGCCGTTGAGGAAGCGGCGAAATCCGGAAAGCTGGTTGCCGAAGCCCAGGGAGCCGGGTTTGCCTATTCCGATGGGTACCGGGTTATCAAGGACATGGATCTAACCGTCCTGCGCGGTGACAAAATTGGCC
Organism: Marinobacter nauticus; assembly: GCA_044811145.1. GTDB lineage: Bacteria > Pseudomonadota > Gammaproteobacteria > Pseudomonadales > Oleiphilaceae > Marinobacter > Marinobacter nauticus_A. Next base: position 2,754,170 of record CP085245.1, on the reverse strand, counting down.
TGGTGGGCGAAAACGGCACCGGGAAAACCACGTTGGTTCGTCTGTTGCTGGGTGAGCTGCAGCCCACGGAAGGAAAAATCCGCCTCGGTACCAACTTGCAGGTGGCCTATTTTGATCAGCTGCGCGGTGAGCTGGACCTTGAACGTAACGCTCTGGACAACCTGGCCGAAGGCAGGGAATTTATCGAGATAAACGGCCAGAGCAAACACGTGCTTGGCTATCTCCAGGAGTTTCTGTTTACGCCGGAGCGCGCGCGTTCCCCTGTCAGCGTTTTTTCTGGCGGTGAACGGGCACGACTGCTGTTGGCAAAGCTGTTCAGCAAGCCGGCCAACATCCTGGTGCTGGACGAGCCGACCAACGATCTGGACGTGGAAACCCTGGAATTGCTCGAAGAGCAACTGGCCGAATTCAAGGGCACAGTGATCATTATCAGTCACGACCGGGAATTCCTGGATAACGTGGTAACCGATGTGATCTTCCTGGATGGCACCGGCTCAGTGCGGGAGTACGTTGGTGGCTACAGCGACTGGCGCCGCCAGGGTGGGCGCTTCCCGTCAGAAGTGTCTGGACTGAGAGTTGATCGGCAGGATAAGGGACCGAAAATAAAAGAAAAACAATCCGCCGAGTTCGGTAAAAGCGACGACGGCGGCAAAAAATCGGCTGGCAAGAAGCCGGCCAAGCTGAGTTACAAACTGAAGCGCGAACTGGAAGAGTTGCCAGCCCGGATTGAATCCCTGGAGCAGGAAGTGGCCGATCTTCATGAAATGATCGCCAATCCGGATTTTTATGCCGGGCAGCCGGATGAGGTGTCGGCCACGCTTGAAAAGCTGGCAGATGCTGAGGCAAACCTTGAGCAGGTGATGGAGCGCTGGATGGAGCTGGAGGAACAGGCAAATCAATGAATATTAAATATCAGTTCAGGTTTCAGGATGGCCGGGATACCGAGTTCAGGGTGACCTCGGAGCCCGCGCAGTTGCCTGCAGGCCTGACGACGCCGGCGTGGGTGAAGCTGGATTATTGCCAATGCAGTACCTGCCCGTTGAAAGCGAACCCGGAAGCCGCCTGCCCAGCGGCGGTCGCGATGTTGCCTGTGGTTCGTGAGTTTCAGGCCGAGGATGCCTATCAGAAAGTGGAAGTGACGGTGACAGATGAGCGCCGCTCCTACTTTAAGAACACGACCCTCGAGGAAGCCCTGCGGTCACTTTTGGGCCTCAAGATGGCAACGAGTGGTTGTCCGGTGTTGGCCGAACTGAAGCCCATGGCCTTGCATCATTTGCCGTTTGCCAACAGTGATGAGTTCGTGATGCGCAGTGTGGGTGATTACCTGTTGGAGCAATTGTTTGCGAAGCGGAATGCTGGCGAACCGGACTGGGATCTGACCGGCCTGGTGGAGCGAAATAAACGGCTGCAGCTGGTGAACCAGGCGCTGTGGCAGCGCATCCATGCTGAATGTCGGGGAGACAGCAATCTGAAGGTGCTGCTGAGTTTCTTTTCCATGGCCTCCAGTGTCAGCGTGTCACTGGAAAGCCAGCTCCGAAAACTGCAGGCAAGGATGAAAGGGGAGGTGGCCTGACCACCTCCTCCACGGCATTGGCCGCCGACCTTGGCGGCCCCGTTCTCAATGAATGCGAACGGCCAGTACGTCGCATTCCGTGCCGTGCAGCACTCCGTTGGCGGTGGAGCCCAGCAGAAGCTGGAAGCCTTTACGGCCATGGCTGCCAACCACGACCAGATCAATATCATGTTCCTTGACCAGGCTGTGCACTTCGGACTCCGGTCGGCCCACTGTGACAATCTGGTTTACCTTCTCAATGCCATACTCTTCACCGTACTTACCAAGTTGTTCGCGGGCAGCTTTATCCAGCTGGTCCTGCAGCTCGCTGAGGTCCATGGGAATGTCCCCGCCATAGGCGTAGCCCACCGGTTCCACAACGTGCACCAGCATCAATTCGGCGTCCTGGGAGTCGGCCAGGGTCCGTGCTTTCGCCAGAACCTGGGGGGCCTCCTCGGTCAGGTCGATGGCGACCAGCATCTTCTTATAGGTGGACATTGAGTAACTCCTTTGTGTGTTGGAATATTCCTAGCATAGTACCCGCAAGGTACCGGGAAAAGCCTGTTTGCATTCTGACGGTGATCAAGCGCAATGAAAAGCCTGGCAGGAGTCTTTGACTGGCTCCGTTGCGCCACTATGCTTCAGTAGCGGCTTGAAGAAATTGTCTGTCTCATCACCCTGATCAATGCATTTCTTGCAGAAACAAATTGACAAGCGCTCGTTTTTTTCTCATCGTGTGAATCACGATTCAAACAGTTGTATGAATTTTGAATCGAATGATCGGACAGTGACCGAAGTCTCGCTGCCCAGCCGTTGCCCGGGGTTTCCGCAGGCAAGGCCGGCAGTTCCAAACACAACCTGGAGATCAGTTGATGATTTACGAAGGTAAAGCCATCACGGTTAAAGAGATGGAAGGCGGGATTGCCCAGTTGAACTTCGACTTGCAAGGCGAGTCAGTCAACAAGCTTAACCGACTTGCTCTCGAAGAGTTGCACGCGGCAACCGATGCCGTTAAAGCCCGGAATGATCTGAAGGGCATGGTGGTAACCAGCTCAAAGGACAGTTTCATCGTCGGTGCTGATATCACCGAATTTACCGGTCTGTTTGCCGGTCCGGAAGAGGACATCATTGCCAAGACCAAGCAGGCCAATGATATTTTCAGTGCCATTGAGGATCTGCCGTTTCCCACTGTCACGGCCATCAATGGCATCGCCCTGGGTGGCGGTCTTGAGCTGGCGCTTTCAACCGATTACCGCGTTATGGCCCCCAAGGCCAAGATTGGCTTGCCGGAAGTAAAGCTCGGTATTTTCCCGGGCTTTGGCGGTACCGTGCGTCTGTCCCGTCTGGTGGGTGTGGATAATGCCATTGAGTGGATTGCCGGCGGCACCGAGAACCGCGCCGATGCGGCCCTGAAAGTGGGCGCCGTGGATTCGGTGGTGGAAGTCGACAAGCTGGTGGAGTCAGCCGTTGCCATCATCAACCAGTGCAACGGAGGCAAGCTGGACTACCAGGCGCGCCGCGAAGAGAAAAAAGGCAAGATCAAGCTCAATGCCATGGAAAGCATGATGGCGTTTGAGACTGCCAAAGGGTTCGTGGCCGGGAAGGCTGGCAAGAACTATCCGGCGCCGGTGGAAGCCATCAAGGCGATGCAGAAGCATGCCGGCATGACCCGTGACAAAGCCATTGAAGTCGAGGCCAAGGGCTTTGCCAAGATGGCCAAGACCAATGTGGCGGCGTGCCTGGTCGGGCTGTTCCTGAACGATCAGGCCCTGAAGAAGAAAGCCAGTGCCTGGTCGAAAGAAGCCTCTGAGGTAAACCTGGCGGCTGTGCTGGGTGCCGGTATCATGGGCGGCGGCGTGGCTTATCAGTCGGCGCTGAAAGGCACGCCGATCCTGATGAAGGACATCAACCAGGATGGCATCGCCCTGGGCCTGAAAGAAGCCAAGAAGCTGCTGAGCAAGCGGGTTGAGAAGGGCAAGATGGACGCCGGCAAGATGGCCGACGTGCTGAATAGCATCACGCCCACACTGAATTACGGTGATTTCAAGAACGTAGACCTGGTTGTTGAAGCGGTTGTTGAAAATCCGAAGGTGAAAGACGCGGTACTTCGTGAAACCGAAGAGGCGGTTCGGGAAGACACTATCCTGACTTCCAACACGTCCACCATCTCCATCAACAAACTGGCGGCTAATCTCAAGCGTCCGGAAAATTTCTGCGGCATGCACTTCTTCAACCCGGTGCACATGATGCCGCTGGTTGAGGTGATCCGTGGCGAGAAGAGCTCCGATCGAGCCATTGCCACCACCGTGGCTTACGCCAAGGCCATGGGCAAAACGCCGATCGTGGTCAATGACTGCCCCGGCTTCTTGGTGAACCGGGTGCTGTTCCCGTATTTCGGCGGCTTTATTGGTCTGGTTCGCGATGGTGCCGATTTCCAGAAGGTCGACAAGGTCATGGAGAAGTTCGGCTGGCCCATGGGTCCGGCTTACCTGCTGGACGTGGTAGGCATGGATACCGGCAAACACGCTGGCGAAGTGATGGCCGAAGGCTTCCCGGACCGGATGAAGCACGAAGGCACCACGGCTATTGACGTGATGTTCGACAATAACCGTTACGGCCAGAAAAACGACGTTGGTTTCTACAAGTACGAGCTGGATAAGAAAGGCAAACAGCAGAAGGTGGTCGATGAAGAGACCTACAAGCTGCTGGAGCCGGTTGTTCAGGGTAGTAAAGAGTTCGACGAAGACGACATCATTGCCCGCATGATGATCCCGCTGTGCCTGGAAACGGTCCGGTGTCTGGAAGATGGCATTGTCGAGGACCCGGCGGATGCGGACATGGGCCTGATCTACGGCATCGGCTTCCCGCCGTTCCGTGGCGGCGCGCTGCGCTATATCGATGATATGGGCGTGGACAAGTTCGTTGAACTGGCAGACAAGTACGCAGATCTCGGAGCGCTTTACCACCCGACCGACAAACTGCGTGAAATGGCCAAGAATGGCGACACATTCTTTGGTTAACCCTGAACGAGATTTCCGAACGGAGAAAGATCTATGAGCCTTAATCCGAGAGACGTTGTCGTCGTCGATTGCGTGCGGACTCCGATGGGTCGTGCCAAGAATGGATGTTTCCGCAACGTGCGTGCGGAAACCCTGTCGGCGACACTGGTCGAGGCCCTATTTGACCGCAACCCCCAGCTGGACCCGAAAGAAGTGGAAGACGTGATCTGGGGCTGTGTGAACCAGAACAAGGAACAGGGGTTCAACATTGCGCGGCAGATGTCGCTGCTGACCCGTATTCCCCATGAATCGGCGGCCCAGACTGTCAATCGCCTGTGTGGGTCCTCCATGACCGCGATCCACACCGCCGCCCAGGCCATCATGACCGGCAACGGCGAGGTGTTTGTGGTTGGTGGTGTCGAGCACATGGGGCACATCCCCATGACCGAAGGTTTCGACCACAACCCGGCGGCTTCCAAGTATTCCGCCAAGGCCTCCAACATGATGGGCCTGACTGCGGAAATGCTGGCCAAGATGCACGGTATTACCCGTGAGCAGCAGGACGAGTTTGGTGCACGCTCTCATCGTCTGGCCCACGAGGCCACTGTTGAGGGCCGCTTCAAGGACGAGATCGTGCCTGTTCAGGGTCATGACGAGAACGGCTATGTGAAGCTGATCGAAGAGGACGAGACCATCCGGCCCGAAACCACGGTTGAGTCCCTGGCGCAGCTGAAGCCGGCCTTTGACCCGAAAAACGGCACAGTAACCGCAGGCACCTCGTCTCAGCTCACTGATGGTGCGGCTGCGTTGGTGGTGATGTCAGCGGAACGCGCCCAGGCATTGGGGCTGACCCCGATTGCCAAGGTGCGCAGCATGGCCGTTGCCGGTTGTGATCCGGCCATCATGGGCTATGGGCCGGTACCGGCCACCAAGAAGGCGCTCAAGCGTGCTGGCCTGAAGCTTGAGGATATTGATTTCTGGGAGCTGAACGAGGCCTTTGCAGGTCAGTCACTGCCGGTGCTCAAGGATCTCAAGCTGCTGAATGTGATGGATGAGAAGGTGAACCTGAACGGTGGCGCGATTGCCCTGGGGCATCCACTGGGCTGTTCCGGTGCGCGGATCTCCACCACGCTGCTGAACGTCATGCAGTCCCGTGGCGGTACACTGGGTGTGTCCACCATGTGTATCGGTCTGGGGCAGGGCATCGCCACGGTTTGGGAACGGGTCTGATAACCGTTCTTCATTCCTGGCATTCCTGTGAAAAGCCCGGCAAACTCGCCGGGCTTTTTTTGTTTACAGGGTTGTCTTGCAAATCCTGACCCTGTAAAACAGTGAAGCAACAAACAATGGCAGCCGTCTGTGTTTTCCAGTTGCCTGATTTTTATGCGAGTTTACGGTTTGTCCAATCGTTAACCGATTGATCGCCAAGGATACAGATTTCCGTTATGGGTAAAAGTCTCGTTATTGTCGAGTCGCCAGCGAAAGCGAAGACCATCAACAAATACCTCGGTTCGGACTACATTGTGAAGTCCAGTGTGGGGCATATTCGTGACCTTCCGGTCAGCGGCAGTGGTTCCAAATCGGACCCGAAAGAGCGGGCCCGGCAGGCTGCCATCACCCGCAAGATGAACCCGGAGGAGAAGGCCGAGCATAAGAAGCGCAAGGCACGCGAGCAGTTGGTGGCCCGCATGGGCGTGGACCCTGATCACGATTGGCAGGCCCAGTACGAGATTCTGCCCGGCAAGGAAAAGGTGGTCAGTGAACTCAAGCGTTTGGCCAAGAACGCCGATCATATCTACCTGGCAACGGATTTGGACCGCGAAGGGGAGGCTATTGCCTGGCACCTGAAGGAAACCATTGGCGGTGAGTCCGATAAATACCGCCGCGTGGTGTTCAACGAGATCACCAAGCGGGCGATTCAGGACGCCTTTAAGGATCCCGGCAACCTGGATGGCAATCGCGTCAACGCCCAGCAGGCGCGTCGGTTCCTAGACCGCGTGGTTGGTTACATGGTTTCGCCCTTGCTGTGGTCAAAGATCGCCCGGGGGCTCTCCGCGGGGCGTGTACAGTCGGTCGCTGTTCGGCTGATTGTGGAACGTGAGCGGGAAATCCGTGCCTTTGTGCCCGAAGAGTTCTGGCAGTTGCACGCCGATCTTACGGCCGAGGTAGCGAGGGACCCGGTACGCTTTGAGGTCACCCGCTACAATGACAAGCCCTACCGCCCGAACAACGAATCCCAGAGTAACGAGCACGTTGCCCGCCTGAAAGAGGGCGCCTTCAAGGTTGCCAAGCGGGAAGACAAGCCAACGCGTTCCCGGCCGTCGGCCCCGTTTATTACCTCCACGCTACAGCAGGCGGCGAGCAATCGCATGGGGTTCAGTGTCAAGAAAACCATGATGCTGGCCCAGCGGTTGTACGAGGCTGGTTTCATTACCTACATGCGTACCGATTCCACCAACCTGAGTCAGGACGCCATTATCAGCTGCCGCGAGTTTGTGCAGAAGCAGTTTGGTGAGCGGTATCTGCCGGAGAGTCCCCGGGTTTATGGTAGCCGGGAAGGGGCCCAGGAAGCCCACGAAGCCATTCGTCCCACCGACGTAACCCGTCGACCCAGTGATATCAATGGCCTTGAGAAGGACGCAGAGAAGCTGTACGACCTGATCTGGCGTCAATTCATTGCCTGTCAGATGGCCGATGCGGAGTTCCTGAGCACCTCTATCGTGGTGGCCAACGGTGACTACGAGCTGCGTACCCGTGGCCGTATCATCAAGTTTGAAGGTTTCCTGAAAGCCGCTCCCCCGTCGTCCAAGAAAGACGAGGACCTGGCGCTGCCGGATATCAAGGTAGGCGATGCCCTGGACCTGAAAAAGCTCGACCCGACCCAGCACTTCACCAAGCCGGCGCCGCGCTATACCGAAGCCAGCCTGGTCAAGGAGCTGGAAAAGCAGGGCATTGGTCGCCCTTCCACATATGCCTCCATCATCTCTACCATCCAGGATCGTGGTTACGTGAAGCTGCAGAACCGGCGTTTCTACGCCGAGAAGATGGGCGAGATCGTTACCGAGCGGTTGGCTGAGTCCTTCCCGAACCTGATGGACTACGATTTCACCGCTCGCCTTGAGGACGAGCTGGATGAGATCGCCGAAGGGGATATCGACTGGAAGAAAGTGTTGAACGACTTCTACGCCCGCTTCCGCAACCAGCTGGAAGATGCCGAGAAGTCCGATGGCGGCATGCGTGCCAATAGCCCCACCGAAACCGACATTCCGTGCCCGTCCTGTGGTCGACACATGCAGATTCGTGTGGCCAGCACAGGCGTATTCCTGGGCTGTTCCGGCTATTCACTGCCGCCCAAGGAGCGCTGCAAGACCACCATTAACCTGATTCCGGGTGATGAGGTGGTCAGTGCCGATGAAGACGTGGAAGGCGAGGGCGAAACCCGCCTGCTGCGCAAGAAGCGTCGCTGTCCCAAGTGCGGCACAGCCATGGACAGTTACCTGATCGACGAAAAGCGCAAGCTGCACGTCTGTGGTAACCACCCGGATTGCTCTGGCTATGAGGTTGAAGAGGGTACGTTCCGCATCAAGGGCTACGATGGCCCGACCCTCGAATGTGACAAGTGCGGCTCGGAAATGCAGCTGAAGACTGGCCGTTTTGGCAAGTACTTCGGTTGCACCAATACAGAGTGCAAGAACACCCGCAAGCTGCTGAAAAACGGTGAGCCTGCGCCACCGAAGATGGATCCGGTGCCCATGCCGGAGTTGCAGTGCCAGAAGGTGGACGACACCTACGTGCTGCGTGATGGCGCCTCCGGCCTGTTCCTGGCGGCCAGTAAGTTCCCGAAAAATCGGGAAACCCGGCCACCGCTGGTAATGGAAATCAAGCCGCACCGCAAGGAAATCGACCCCAAGTACGATTACCTGATGGATGCCCCGGAGAGGGATCCCGAGGGTAATCCGACGGTGATTCGCTACAGCCGGAAGTTCAAGCAGCAGTACGTGATGTCGGAGAAAGACGGCAAAGCGACCGGCTGGTCGGCGTGGTATGAAAACGGCCGCTGGGTGCCGAAAGACAAAAAGAAAAAGTGATTTTTAGCCACTAAATCCACGAAAGAACACGAACAAAGATTAACCGCATAAAAGAAAGGATTTCCTGTCTTTTACTTTCGTGTTCTTTCGTGGATTTAGTGGCTAAAAAATCTTTTCGTCTTTTATTTCCGTGTTCTTCAGTGGATTCCGTGGCTGAAAATCAGTTTTTACGAAGCCTTTGGATGAGGGCGGAGGTATCCCACCGGTTACCGCCCATATCCTGCACATCCCCGTAGAACTGATCCACCAGTGCCGTAACCGGCAGTTTAGCGCCGTTACGGCGCGCCTCGTCCAGGCAGATTCCCAGGTCCTTTCGCATCCAGTCAACGGCAAAGCCATGATCAAACTCGCCGGCAATCATGGTGCCTGAGCGATTTTCCATTTGCCAGGACTGGGCCGCCCCCTTGGAGATGACATCCACTACTTTCTGCACATCCAGGCCGGACTGTTCGGCAAAATGCAGGGCTTCCGACAGGCCTTGTACCAGACCGGCGACGGCAATCTGGTTCACCATCTTGGCCTTCTGGCCGCTGCCAACGGGTCCCATCCGGTTGAGTGCCTTGGCATAACATTCCAGTACCGGGCGTGATTTTTCAAATACGGCCTCGTCGCCGCCACACATGATGGTCAGCTGCCCGTTTTCGGCACCCTGCTGTCCGCCGGATACCGGTGCATCCAGAAAGCTCAACCCATGCTCCGAGGCTGCCTCGGAGAGCTGTTCGGCCACGCCGGCGGAAGCGGTGGTGTGGTCTACAAGGATGGCGCCTTGAGGGGTATTGGCGATGATGCCTTCGGGTCCAAGGTAAACCTCGCAAAGATCCTTGTCGGCGCCCACGCAGGTGAGAACCCAGTCGGCATTGTTAACGGCTTCCGCAACGGTGTCACAAACGGCGCCGGAGTAGTCGTCCAGCCACTGGCGGGCCTTGCTCGCGGTTCGATTCCAGACCGTGACTTGGTGACCGGCATTTGCCAGGTGACCGGCCATGGGATAGCCCATGACGCCCAGACCGATAAATGCAATGTTGGCCATCTGTCAGCTCCTTGTGGAAATACGCTAAATGATCATTGAGTACAGGATAGGGTAGCCCAGATACGAAAAAAGCCGCTGTAAACAGCGGCTTTTTTATTACGCGACCGAAAAAACGGTTTTACTTGTTCGGGTAGTCGCGCTGGGTGTGACCGGTGTACAGCTGACGCGGACGACCGATACGGTTGGCACCGGAATTCATTTCGTTCCAGTGAGAGAACCAGCCGATGGTGCGCGACAGGGCAAAGATCACGGTAAACATGGAGGTCGGGATGCCGATGGCCTTCAGGATGATGCCTGAGTAGAAGTCGACGTTCGGGTACAGCTTGCGCTCTACGAAGTAGTCGTCCTCCAGGGCGATCTGCTCCAGACGCTGGGCGATCTTCAACTGAGGATCGTCTTCCATGCCCAGTTCCTTCAGAACTTCGTGTGCAGTTTCGCGCATAACCTTGGCGCGCGGGTCGAAGTTCTTGTAAACGCGGTGGCCGAAGCCCATCAGGCGGAACGGATCGTTCTTGTCCTTGGCCTTCTCGATGAATTCCTCGATCTTGGACTCATCGCCGATTTCAGCCAGCATGTCCAGAACGGCTTCGTTGGCACCGCCGTGAGCCGGGCCCCACAGTGCTGCGATACCGGAAGCCATACAGGCGTACGGGTTGGCGCCGGTAGAGCCTGCCAGGCGAACAGTCGACGTAGACGCGTTCTGCTCGTGGTCAGCGTGCAGGATAAAGATCTTGTCCATGGCCTTGGCCAGAACCGGGTTCGGGGTGTAGTCCTCACACGGTACGCCAAACATCATGTACAGGAAGTTTTCGGCGTAAGACAGGTCGTTACGCGGGTACATGAACGGCTGGCCGATGGAGTACTTGTAACACCAGGCTGCGATGGTCGGCATCTTGGCGATCAGGCGATGGCCAGTGATTTCGCGCTGCTTGGGGTTGGTGATGTCCATCTGGTCGTGGTAGAACGCGGACAGTGCGCCTACAACGCCACACATGATGGCCATCGGGTGCGCGTCACGGCGGAAACCGTTGAAGAAGTTGCGCATCTGGTCGTGCAGCATGCTGTGGTTCTTGATGGTGCTCTTGTACTCTTCGAGCTGAGCATCGGTAGGCAGTTCGCCGTTCAGCAGCAGGTAGCAGACTTCCAGAAAGTCAGAGTTTTCTGCCAGCTGGTTGATCGGATAACCACGGTGCAACAACACGCCCTGATTACCATCGATGTAGGTAATGGCAGACTCGCACGCTGCTGTGGAAACAAAACCAGGGTCGTAAGTGAAGACGCCTTCCTGTACCAGGCTGCGAACGTCGATAACGTCAGGGCCGATGGTGCCAGAATAAACCGGAAGCTCAATGGACTTATCACCCACCGAGAGCGTGGCTTTCCTGTCGGTCATGGTGCTCTCCTGTTGATTAGCTGAAGCAGCTTTTCTGCATTTATTGATGCGCCAGAAATGCGCGTATTTTCACAATTCCGGAGGCAAAATATAGGGCTTCATCTTTTTTTGTCAATGGAAGCGCCAGAAAATCTGCAAATTTTACTAGATACGTAAATCAGGGATATCCCCAATTACAGGGGTTTAACCCTGGTTACGGTTTGTCAATACTCCGAATAGAGGGTTTGGATCAGTCTCAATCCAAGCCGGGCACTAGTTTACGCGTTTGTAATCGTAAGGGGTACTCCTTATAATCCTCAGCCCGGAATCGGGGATGAATCTGTGCGCAGGGCTGCGATCAGCCGTTTGCAGGAAATCATCCGCCCTCCTGAACCGATCGGCTGTCGGTACCGTATCGACAGACCGAGACAAACATATCAACCATCCGCTGCCTTCATTGGCCCCGCGGAACCAAAAGAGAGTGTGAGAGCGCTGTGAATAGCAAACGACCAGTAAATCTCGATCTCGGCAAGTTCCATTTCCCGTTGCCAGCCATTACGTCGATCCTGCATCGCATCAGCGGCATCATCATCTTTGTTGGTGTTGCCTTCCTGTTGTACGGCCTGGATCTCTCCCTGTCCGGAGAAGATGGCTTCAATCGGGTGAGTGGATTGCTGGACAGCTTCCTTGCCAAGCTGATCATCTGGGGCATTTTGTCTGCTCTGCTTTACCACCTGGTTGCAGGTATCAAGCACCTGCTCATGGACATGGGTATCGGTGAAGAGCTAGAGAGTGGCCGTCTCGCCGCCAAAGCCACCATCGTGGTTTCCGTTATTCTCATCATTCTGGCAGGAGTCTGGGTATGGTAAACAGCGTAACTAACCTCGGGCGCAGTGGCGTTTACGATTGGTTGATCCAGCGGGTTACAGCCTATGCGCTGGCCCTGTACACAGTGTTCATGCTGGGCTTCATGGTCTTCAACGACGTCAACTATGAAACCTGGACGGCGCTGTTCGGGCAGACCTGGTTCAAGATCTTCAGTCTGTTGGCGTTGCTGTCTCTGGGCGCGCACGCATGGGTGGGTCTGTGGACAGTAACAACTGACTACATCAAGGCAACGCTGCCGCGTTTTCTCTTTCAGGCTGGTTGTGGTCTGGTGATGTTCGTGTACCTGGTCTGGGGCATTCAGATTCTTTGGGGGCTTTAATCGATGGCTAACATCAAAACCATGTCATACGACGCCATTGTTATTGGTGGCGGCGGTGCCGGTATGCGCGCCGCTCTGCAGTTGACCGAAACTGGCGTTAACACCGCGTGTATCACAAAAGTATTTCCGACCCGTTCGCACACCGTATCCGCCCAGGGCGGTATTACCTGTGCGATCGCAAGTGCCGATCCCAATGATGACTGGCGCTGGCACATGTACGATACCGTCAAGGGCTCCGACTACATCGGTGACCAGGACGCGATCGAGTACATGTGTTCCGTAGGCCCTCAGGCAGTGTTTGAGCTCGAGCACATGGGTCTGCCTTTCTCCCGTACCGAGCAGGGCCGTATTTACCAGCGCCCGTTCGGTGGCCAGTCCAAGGGTCCGGACAACCCCACCCAGGCAGCCCGCACCTGTGCCGCCGCTGACCGTACCGGTCACGCACTGCTGCACACTCTGTACCAGGCCAACCTGAAAGGTGGAACCTCGTTCCTGAACGAGTGGTACGCCGTAGACTTGGTCAAGAATGGCAAGGGCGAAGTGGTTGGTGTTGTTGCCATCGAGATCGAGACTGGCGACGTTTGCTACATCAAGTCCAAGGCGACCGTGCTGGCGACTGGCGGTGCTGGCCGTATCTATTCGTCCACCACCAACGCCCTGATCAACACTGGTGACGGTATCGGTATGGCGCTGCGTGCCGGCTTCCCGGTTCAGGATATGGAAATGTGGCAGTTCCACCCAACCGGTATCCACGGTGCTGGCACGCTGGTAACCGAAGGTTGCCGGGGTGAGGGTGGCTACCTGATCAACTCCGAAGGTGAGCGCTTCATGGAGCGTTACGCGCCGAACGCCAAAGATCTGGCCGGTCGTGACGTTGTTGCCCGTTCCATGGTTATCGAAATCCTGGAAGGACGCGGCTGTGGCCCCGACAAGGATCACGTCCTGCTGAAGCTGGACCACCTGGGTGAAGAAACCCTGAACCTGCGCCTGCCGGGCATCTGTGAGCTGTCCCGTACGTTCGCGCACGTGGATCCGGTAAAAGAGCCGATTCCGGTTGTTCCGACTTGTCACTACATGATGGGCGGTATTCCGACCAACGTTGGCGGTCAGGCCCTGACTCAGGACGAAAACGGCAACGACCAGCCGATCCCGGGTCTGTTCGCTTGCGGTGAAGCCGCTTGCGTATCTGTACACGGTGCCAACCGTCTGGGCGGTAACTCCCTGCTGGACCTGGTGGTCTTCGGTCGTGCGGCTGGCCTGCACATTGAAGAGCAGCTGCGTGGCGGCTTCGAGGTGGATGAAGCCTCTGAAGAAGATATCAAGAGCGCCATGGCCCGTCTGGATCGTCTGAACGGCACTACCGAAGGCGAAAGCGTTGCCGAGGTTCGTAAGGACCTGCAGGCGTGCATGCAGCTGTACTTCGGTGTATTCCGTGACGGCAAGAGCATGGAAGAAGGCCTGAAGAAGCTGGAAGCCATTGGTGAGCGTGTTCGCAACACCAAACTGGCCGACACCAGCAGCGCCTTCAACACTGCCCGCATCGAGGCTCTGGAGCTTGACAACCTTTACGAAGTGGCCATGGCAACTGCCATCTCCGCTGCTGAGCGTAAAGAAAGCCGTGGTGCTCATGCCCGTAACGACTTCACCGAGCGTGATGACGAGAACTGGCTGAAGCACTCCATGTACTTCCCGCTCGACAAGCGTGTTGGCAAGCGTGACGTGAACTTCGCGCCGAAAACCGTGCCGACGTTCGAGCCGAAAGTCCGGACTTATTAAGGGGGATATAGAACATGTTGGTAAGTCTGTATCGCTATAACCCGGAAACTGATAACGCCCCTTACATGCAGGACGTAGAGGTAGATATTCCGGAAGGCAAGGATTTGATGGTTCTTGATGTGCTGAATCTCATCAAGGAAAAAGATCCTTCAATGGCCTATCGTCGTTCCTGTCGTGAGGGCGTTTGCGGCTCTGACGGTATGAACATGAATGGCAAAAACGGCCTGGCCTGCATTACGCCGGTTTCTGAAGTGGCCAAGAACAACAAGATTGTTCTGCGCCCGCTGCCGGGCCTGCCGGTCATTCGTGACCTGGTGGTAGACATGAACCTGTTCTACCAGCAGTACGAGAAGGTGACGCCGTACCTGATCAATAACACACCGGATCCCGCGATCGAGCGTCTGCAGTCTCCGGAAGATCGGGAAAAGCTGGACGGTCTGTACGAGTGTATTCTCTGTGCCTGCTGTTCCACCTCCTGTCCGTCCTTCTGGTGGAATCCGGACAAGTTCATTGGTCCGGCCGGCCTGCTTCAGGCCTACCGCTTCCTGGCGGATAGCCGTGACACCGCTCAGGCGGAGCGTCTGGCAGATCTCGACGATCCGTTCAGCGTGTTCCGTTGCCGTGGTATCATGAACTGCGTGAGCGTTTGTCCGAAAGGGCTTAACCCGACGCGCGCCATCGGTCATATCCGTAACCTGCTGTTGCAGCGCGCAACCTGACCGATACCCTCGCTGGTGGATAGTGCCAGCAGGACCCCCTTTGAAGGCCTCGCTTTATGCGGGGCCTTCAACCAATGGCTTATAGGCAAAGGTATGATGGGGGTGCAGAATCCAATTTGCTGCCCGTAGGTCGACCAGACCCCCGGGCGGTGTCGCTGATAAAAAAATCATGGGGACGGAACACTTCCTTGTCAGGAACGGTGGTTCAAGTCATGCCGTAATAACCCGTATTGACTCTTATTCGCCACCGACCGAACATGCCGACTCCCCCGCACCAGCCCAAGGTGAGCTATTCAAAATGCACGAAAGCATCATGGAGCAGTTATGGCAGACCTCCCATTTGCAGGGTGGGAATCTGACCTACGTTGAACAGCTTTTTGAAACCTACCTGACAGACCCGAACGCAATTCCTGAAGAGTGGCGCAGCTACTTTGACCAGCTTCCCAGTGTAGAGGGTGGAGCCGGTCGTGACGTGGACCATTCTGTTATCCGGGAACAGTTCGAGCACATTGCCCGCAATCAACGCTTCCTGAGCGGCGGAGTACCGGCTAACGCTACGTCGTCCGCGGACAAGAAGCAGATTCGTGTCCTCCAGTTGATCAACGCCTTCCGTTTCCGGGGCCACCAGGAATCCAAGCTGGATCCCCTGGGCGTCTGGCAGCGCAAGCCGGTTGAAGATCTGGACCCACGCTTCCACGAGCTCGGCGACTCCGACATGGATCTGGAGTTCCAGACCGGTTCCCTGAACTTCGGTTCCGAAAGCATGAAGCTTGGTGACATCGTTGAAGGTCTGCGCAAGACCTATTGCGAAAGTGTTGGCGCCGAGTATATGCATGTGGTGGATACCCGCATCAAGCGCTGGTTCCAGCAGCGTATGGAGCCGGTTCGGTCACGTCCGGAATACGAAGTCGAAACTCGCAAGCATATTCTGGAGCGGCTGGTTGCGGCCGAAGGGCTCGAGAAGTATCTCGGTTCCCGCTACCCGGGTGTTAAGCGGTTTGGTCTTGAGGGCGGCGAGAGTCTGATTCCGTGCCTGGATGAGCTGATTCAGCGTGCCGGTTCCTATGGCGCGAAAGAGATCGTTCTGGGTATGGCCCACCGTGGTCGCCTGAACGTGTTGGTAAACACCCTCGGCAAGAACCCGAGAGAGTTGTTTGACGAATTCGAAGGCAAGAAGCTGGCCGATTACGGCTCCGGTGACGTGAAATACCACCAGGGCTTCTCTTCCAACGTTATGACCCCGGGTGGTGAAGTGCACCTGGCCATGGCGTTTAACCCGTCCCACCTCGAGATCGTGTCTCCGGTGGTAGAGGGCTCTGTGCGGGCCCGTCAGGATCGTCGCGGCGATACCGTCGGTGATCAGGTTGTGCCTATTGTGATGCACGGTGATGCTGCGTTTGCCGGCCAGGGCGTGGTCATGGAAACATTCCAAGGCTCCGAGACCCGTGGTTTTGGTATTGGTGGCACCATCCACATTGTCATCAACAACCAGGTTGGCTTCACCACACACAAGAAAGAAGATGCGCGTTCCACCGAGTACTGCACCGACGTTGCCAAGATGGTTCAGGCGCCGATTCTGCACGTGAATGCCGACGATCCTGAAGCGGTTATGTTCGTTACCCGGATGGCAATGGACTACCGTAAAGAATTCCATCGTGACATCGTGATTGATCTGGTTTGTTACCGTCGTCGTGGCCACAATGAAGCCGACGAGCCGGCAGCAACCCAGCCGCTGATGTACGACAAGATTCGTAAGCTCAAGAGTACCCGCGTCCAGTATGCGGACCGACTCATTGCCGAAGGTGTGATCACCGAGGATGAGTCCAAGCAGATGGAAAACGAGTACCGGGATGCCCTGGATAATGGCGAGCACGTTGCCAAGTCCCTGGTCAAAGAGCCGAACACCGATCTTTACGTAGACTGGACTCCGTACCTGGGCCATGAATGGACCGCCAAGTGCGAAACCAGTGTGCCGCTGAAAACCATCCAGGAACTGGGCAAGAAAATTACCCAGTTGCCCGAAGGGTTCAGCATCCAGCGTCAGGTTTCCAAGATCATCAAGGATCGGGAAAAGATGACCGCAGGCGCCCTGGCCCTTAACTGGGGTTACGGCGAGATGATGGCCTATGCGACCCTGCTGAACGAAGGGCACCCGGTGCGCATCACTGGCCAGGACGTTGGCCGTGGCACCTTCTCCCATCGTCATGCCGTGTTGCATAACCAGAAAGATGGCTCCACTCACATTACGCTGAAAGAACTGGCTGAAGACCAGCCTCGCTTCGACATTTACGACTCCTACCTGTCGGAAGAAGCGGTGATGGCGTTTGAGTACGGCTATGCCAGTACATCGCCCAATAGCCTGGTGGTCTGGGAAGCGCAGTTCGGCGATTTTGCCAACGGTGCCCAGGTTGTGATTGACCAGTTCCTGACCAGTGGCGAGCATAAGTGGGGTCGCCTGTGTGGCCTGACTCTGTTGTTGCCCCATGGTTACGAAGGGCAGGGCCCGGAACATAGTTCCGCGCGTCTGGAGCGTTACCTGCAGCTTTGTGCCCAGCACAACATCCAGGTATGCGTGCCTTCAACGCCGTCGCAGGTATTCCACATGCTGCGTCGTCAGGCCAAGCGCCCGCTGCGTAAGCCGTTGATCGCCATTACGCCGAAGAGCCTGCTGCGTCATAAGGAAGCAGTGTCGGATCTGGACGATCTGACCACCGGGACCTTCAAAACCGTACTGCCGGAGAAAGAACCGTCTGATCCGAGCAAGGTAACCCGACTGATCCTGTGTGCCGGCAAGGTATACTTTGATCTGTTGGAGAAGAAGAAGGCCGACGAGCGTGATGATGTTGCCATCGTCCGCATCGAGCAGCTGTATCCGTTCCCGGAAGACGATCTGGATGAGCTGATGAGCCAGTACACCAACCTCAAGAACGTGGTTTGGTGTCAGGAAGAGCCGATGAACCAGGGCGCCTGGTACTGCAGCCAGCACCATATGCACCATTCGCTGCATCGCCATGATCCCAAGCTGAAACTTCAGTACGCCGGTCGTGCTCCCTCGGCTGCCCCGGCCTGTGGTCACATGTCTGTTCACATTGAAGAGCAGAAGCAGCTGATTAACGACGCGTTTGAAATCTGACGAGCTACCGAATTAAGGATTTGTAATGTCAATCGAGATTAAAGCCCCCGTTTTCCCTGAGTCGGTTGCCGAAGGCACCGTCGCGACCTGGCACAAGCAGCCGGGCGAGGCCTGTTCACGTGATGAGCTGATCGTGGACATTGAAACTGACAAGGTTGTTCTGGAAGTTGTTGCGCCGGCCGATGGCGTGATCGAAGAGATCATCAAGAACGAAGACGACGTCGTTGAAAGCGGCGAGGTGATCGGCAAGTTCAAGGAAGGCGCAGCAGGCGAGTCCAAGCCAGCCGAGGGCAAAGCTGAAGAGAAGTCTGAGGATAAGGCCGAAGCGCCGAAGGAAGAGGCTTCCCAGGCTGCTTCCGGCGACGCCATCCTAAGCCCGGCAGCTCGCAAGCTGGCTGAAGAGAACGACGTAGATCCGAGCGCCGTGAAAGGCACCGGCAAAGACGGTCGTGTCACCAAGGAAGACGTGCAGAACTACGTTGATAACAAGCCTGCCGCTGGCAGTGCCCCTGCCGCCAAGCCGGCTGCGGACATGCCGGAAGTTAACGTTGCCCAGGGCGAGCGTCCTGAAAAGCGTGTTCCGATGACCCGCCTGCGTGCCAGTATTGCCAAGCGTCTGGTAGAAGCTCAGCAAACGGCCGCCATGCTGACCACGTTCAACGAAGTCAACATGAAGCCGGTCATGGAGCTGCGCAAGGAGTACAAGGAAGCCTTTGAGAAGCGCCACGGCGTTAAGCTTGGCTTCATGTCCTTCTTCGCCAAGGCCGCAACCGAAGCGCTCAAGCGTTTCCCGGCGGTGAACGCTTCCATCGACGGCAACGACATGGTTTACCACGGTTACCAGGACATCGGCGTGGCCGTATCCACCGACCGTGGCCTGGTTGTTCCGGTTCTGCGTGATACCGACTCCATGGGTCTGGCCGACATCGAGAAAACCATCATCGATTACGGCACCAAGGCCAAGCAGGGCAAGCTGGGCATTGAAGACATGACCGGCGGAACCTTTACCATCACCAACGGTGGTATTTTCGGTTCCCTGATCTCCACTCCGATCCTGAACCCGCCGCAGACTGCGATCCTGGGCATGCACAAGATTCAGGAGCGCCCGATGGCGGTGAATGGGCAGGTGGAAGTTCTGCCGATGATGTACCTGGCGCTGTCATACGATCACCGTATGATCGACGGTAAAGAAGCGGTACAGTTCCTGGTTGCAATCAAGGAAATGCTCGAAGATCCGGCGCGTATCCTGCTGGACGTATAAACCGACATTCAACGAATCAGAGAACAGGATAAATTATGTCTGACAAATTTGACGTTATCGTCATCGGCGCCGGCCCGGGTGGCTACGTGGCAGCGATCAAGGCTGCCCAGCAGGGTCTGAAAACCGCTTGTGTAGAGTCCTGGACCAGCAAAGATGGCAAAAGCCAGGTGCTTGGCGGTACCTGCCTGAACGTGGGTTGTATCCCGTCCAAGGCGCTGCTGGAAGTGACTCACAAGTTTGAGGAAACCAGCCACGATTACGAGTCCATGGGCATTATGGCGAAAGACGTTGAAATCAACGTCGCCAA
This sequence comes from Marinobacter nauticus, assembly GCA_044811145.1. Classification (GTDB taxonomy): domain Bacteria; phylum Pseudomonadota; class Gammaproteobacteria; order Pseudomonadales; family Oleiphilaceae; genus Marinobacter; species Marinobacter nauticus_A. The sequence goes on along the minus strand of CP085245.1, from coordinate 2,734,726 downwards.
AATGCAGGAGCGCAAGGCTGGCATCGTTAAGCAGCTGACTGGCGGCATCGCCGGTCTGTTCAAGGCCAACGGTGTGACTTCCATTCACGGCCACGGCAAGCTGCTGGCGGGCCGCAAGGTCGAAGTTACCGACAAAGACGGTAATGCCAAGACCTACGAAGCGGAAAACGTCATCATCGCGACCGGTTCCAAGCCGATTGAGATTCCGCCCGCCCCGTTTGACGGCGAACACATCGTCGATTCCGAAGGCGCTCTGGAGTTTGATGAAGTGCCGAAGCGCCTTGGCGTGATTGGTGCTGGCGTCATCGGTCTGGAGCTGGGCAGTGTGTGGGCTCGCCTGGGCGCTGAAGTGACTGTGATCGAAGCCCAGGACAAGTTCCTGCCGGTGGTTGATCAGCAGATCGCCAAAGATGCCAAGAAGCAGTTCGAGAAGCAGGGTCTGGATATCGTTCTGGGCGCTCGCATGACCGGCGCGGAAGTAAAAGACAAGCAGGTCAACGTGACCTACGAAGACGCCAATGGCAAGCAGGAAGTCCAGTTTGACAAGCTGATCGTCGCGGTTGGCCGTCGTCCTTACACTGATGGCGCCATTGCGGAAGATTCCGGCGTTAAGCTGGATGAGCGTGGCTTCATCTTTGTTGACGACACCTGTAAGACCGAAGCGCCTGGCGTTTGGGCCATCGGTGACGTGGTTCGTGGCCCGATGCTGGCTCATAAGGCGTCTGAGGAAGGCGTTATGGTGGCTGAGCGTATCGCCGGTCACAAGCCGCAGGTTAACTACGACTGCATTCCGAACGTAATCTATACCTCTCCGGAGGTGGCCTGGGTTGGCAAGACCGAGGAAGAGCTGAAGGCTGAAGGTGAAGATTACAACGTGGGTACCTTCCCGTTCGCGGCAAACGGTCGTGCCATGGCTGCTAACGCAACCGCTGGCCTGGTTAAGATTATTGCCGATGCCAAGACGGATCGTATCCTGGGTATGCACATGGTAGGCCCGCAGGCCTCTGAAATTGTCGCCCAGGGCGTGATCGCCATGGAGTTCGGTTCAAGCGCCGAAGACCTGGCGCTGACCTGCTTTGCACACCCGACCATCTCGGAGTCTGTGCACGAGGCAGCGTTGGCTGTCAGCGGCGGGGCGATACACATCGCCAACCGGCGCAAAAAGAAGTAAGAGTGTTAACAACGGGGCGCATCATGCGCCCCGTTGTCGTTTTGGGGCAAGCAAATGTTTCGGGCTCCTTGAGCTTAGGGACTTTCACCTCTAAATTGTCAGTTCCAGACAGGGTTTTCCTCTAGTTACAAGAAAACGGGACAAAACTATGAATTTGCACGAATATCAGGGCAAGCATCTTTTTGCGAAGTATGGCTTGCCGGTATCCCAGGGCGTTGCCTGCGATACCCCGAAAGAAGCGGTGGAAGCCGTCAGCGAAATCGGCGGTGATAGCTGGGTGGTCAAGGCCCAGGTGCACGCGGGAGGTCGTGGTAAGGCCGGCGGCGTTAAGGTCGTCAAAAGTAAAGAGGAAATCCGGGAGTTCGCCGAACAGTGGCTCGGTCAACGTCTGGTTACCTATCAGACCGACGCCAACGGGCAGCCTGTCAGCAAGATCCTGGTGGAAGCCCTGACCGATATTGATCAGGAATTGTATCTGGGCGCCGTCGTGGACCGGGGCAGTCGCCGTATCGTATTCATGGCATCCACCGAAGGGGGTGTGGAGATCGAAAAGGTGGCTGAGGAAACGCCGGAGAAGATTCTGAAAGCTGAGATTGATCCCCTGGTTGGCGCCCAGCCATATCAGGGCCGTGAGCTGGCGTTCAAGCTCGGGCTCGAAGGTAAGCAGATTGGCCAGTTCGCCAAGATCTTCGTTGGACTGGCCAAACTGTTCGAGGATTGTGATCTGGCGCTGGTGGAGATTAACCCGCTCGTCATAACCAAGCAGGGCGATCTGCTCTGCCTGGATGCGAAAGTGGGCGTGGACAGCAATGCCCTGTATCGCCAGAAGAAAATCCACGAGATGCACGACCCTTCCCAGGAAGATTCCCGCGAGGCGGAAGCCGCCAAATGGGAACTCAACTATGTCGCGCTCGATGGCAATATCGGCTGCATGGTAAACGGTGCCGGCTTGGCCATGGGCACCATGGACATCATCAAGTTGTCCGGTGGTCAGCCAGCCAACTTCCTTGATGTGGGCGGTGGCGCCACCAAAGAGCGGGTATCGGAAGCCTTCAAGATTATTCTGTCTGATGACAACGTCCAGGCCGTACTGGTCAATATCTTTGGCGGCATCGTGCGCTGCGACATGATTGCCGAAGGCATTATTGGCGCGGTGAAGGAAGTGGGCGTTAAGGTGCCTGTCGTGGTCCGGCTGGAAGGTAACAACGCCGAAAAGGGTACTCAGGTACTCGCAGATAGTGGTTTGAACATCATAGCCGCTACCAGTCTGTCCGATGCCGCACAGCAAGTCGTTAAGGCCGCAGGGGGTAAGTCATGAGCATCCTGATCAACAAAGACACCAAAGTAATCTGTCAGGGCTTTACCGGCGCGCAGGGTACCTTCCATTCCGAGCAGGCCATTGACTACGGCACGCAGATGGTCGGTGGCGTTAGCCCGGGCAAGGGCGGCACGGAACACCTCGGGCTACCGGTGTTTAACACCGTGCGTGAAGCCGTTGAAAAGACCGGCGCGGAAGCAAGCGTTATTTATGTGCCAGCCCCGTTCTGTAAGGATGCCATCATTGAGGCCGCAGATGCGGGTATTCAGTTGATCGTCTGTATTACCGAGGGTATTCCAACCATCGACATGCTTTACGCCAAGGAGTACGTAGATCGTAAGGGCGTACGTATGATCGGTCCGAACTGCCCGGGTGTTATTACTCCCGATGAGAGCAAGATTGGCATCATGCCAGGCCATATCCACAAGAAAGGCCGGGTGGGTATTGTCTCGCGGTCAGGCACCCTTACGTACGAAGCCGTCAAGCAAACCACCGATTTTGGCTATGGCCAGTCCACCTGTGTCGGCATTGGCGGGGACCCGATTCCCGGCTCGAACTTCATCGATATTCTGACCCTGTTGCAGGATGACCCGGAAACCGAAGCCATCGTCATGATCGGTGAAATCGGTGGCACGGCCGAGGAGGAAGCCGCTACGTTTATCAAGGACAACGTCACCAAACCGGTGGTGGCATATATTGCGGGTGTAACGGCGCCCCCGGGTAAACGGATGGGTCATGCTGGCGCCATCATTTCTGGCGGCAAGGGCACGGCGGACGACAAGTTTGCTGCTCTGGAAGACGCTGGCGTGAAAACCGTGCGCAGCCTGGCTGAAATCGGTGACGCGCTCAAGGCTGTCACCGGCTGGTAAGCTGATCTGCACATCGTGCAGTAGAATAAACCCCCCGACGCCTGATGGGTTCGGGGGTTTTTGCATTTATGGCTGCCGTTTTCCGGTATTTGGCTTAACGCGGGCTGGTGTTAGGACTATAATGCCCGGTCAGCCTGCGTGCAGAGCGCCTCCCGCGCACCGTGTGGGTTAACGACAAACAGCAAGAAGGAGTTCGTGCTTTGAGTTCTGTAGATTCCCAGCAACGGGTTTTGTCCGGCATGCGTCCGACCGGCAAGCTTCACCTCGGCCACTACCACGGGGTGTTGAAAAACTGGGTGAAACTCCAGCACGAGTATGAGTGCTTCTTCTTCATCGCGGACTGGCACGCGCTGACCACGCAATACGATGACCCTTCAGGCATCGAACAAAGCGTGTGGGATATGGCGATCGACTGGTTGGCGGCCGGTGTTAATCCGGGCTCCGCGACCATGTTTATCCAGTCCCAGGTTCCCGAACATGCGGAACTGCATTTGCTGCTGTCCATGATTACGCCCCTGGGTTGGCTCGAACGGATTCCTACCTACAAGGATCAGCAGGAAAAGCTGCGTGAAAAGGACTTGGCAACCTACGGTTTCCTGGGGTACCCGCTTTTGCAAACCGCCGATATTCTGATGTACCGGGCTGGAAAAGTGCCGGTTGGGGCGGACCAGGTCTCCCACGTGGAAATCACGCGGGAAATTGCCCGCCGTTTCAATCACATTTACGGTCGTGAAATCGGGTTCGAAGAACAGGCGGAAGCGGCCATTGTGAAAATGGGCAAGAAAAACGCCAAGCTGTATCGCAACCTGAAGAAGCGTTACCAGGAGGAGGGCAACATGGAAGCCCTGGAAACCGCCCGGGCCCTGCTGAAAGAGCAGCAGAATATCTCCCTGGGCGACCGGGAACGCCTGTACGGTTACATTGAAGGCGGCGGCAAAGTGATTCTGCCGGAACCCCAGCCACTGCTGACGCCGGAATCCAAAATGCCGGGGCTGGACGGCCAGAAAATGTCCAAGTCCTACAATAACTACATCGGCCTGCGGGAAGAGCCGGACAGCGTCAACCAGAAAATCCGGACCATGCAGACCGATCCCCAGCGAGTGCGCCGGACCGATCCGGGCGAGCCGGAAAAATGCCCGGTGTGGGGGCTGCATAAAGTCTATTCGGACGAGGCTACCTGTGAATGGGTGCAGCAGGGCTGTCGCAGTGCCGGTATTGGCTGTCTCGACTGTAAGAAACCGCTGATCGATGCGGTGATTGAAGAGCAGAAGCCCCTGCGCAGTCGCGCCATCGAATACGAAAACAACCCGGATCTGGTACGTTCGATTCTTCAGGAAGGTCGTGACCAGGCCAGTGATGCAGCCCGGGATACGCTCGAAGAAGTGCGCGCCGCCATGGGCCTGAGCTACCGCTGAGGTGCGGCCTGGCCACGCGGAGATAACCGGGAGAGGGCATGACTGACGAGACCACCGATGTGACACCAGAGGCACCGGAGGCTGGTGGTGAACATGAACCGCTGGCGCTGGTCTCTGGCAAACCGGTGGTCGATCTGCCCAAGGATCTCTATATTCCACCCGATGCACTGGCGGTCTTCCTCGAATCCTTCGAGGGGCCGCTGGATCTTCTACTTTACCTGATTCGTCGTCAGAACATGAACATTCTGGATATCGACGTCAGTGAAATTACCCGCCAATACATGGATTACATCAGTGCTGTGGAAGCCATGCGCTTTGAGTTGGCGGCTGAGTATCTGGTGATGGCGGCCACCCTGGCTGAGATCAAATCCCGGATGCTGCTGCCTCGGCAGGAGAGCGAAGACGAAGAGGAAATTGACCCCAGGGCGGAACTGATCCGGCGTCTGCAGCAGTACGAGCGTTTCAAGCAGGCCGCCGAAGATATTGACGAGCTTCCCCGGATGGATCGGGATACCTTCCACGGTTCGGCGGCCCTGCCCAAACTGCCCACCTCCCAGCCGCACCCGGATGTGGATATGAAGGAACTGCTGCTGGCATTGCAGGGCGTGCTGCAGAGGGCAGACTTGTTCACCAGCCACCACGTCGAACGGGAAAAACTATCGACCCGGGAGCGAATGTCGCAGATCCTGTCGGTTTTGCAGGGCGACCATTTTGTCAGTTTTGAGAGCCTGTTTACCCCGGAAGAAGGGCGCCTGGGGGTGGTGGTCAGCTTTTTGGCCACTCTTGAGCTGATCAAGGAACAACTGATCGAAATTGTGCAGGCGGACGTGCTGGGCCCGATCCATGTGCGCGCCCGGGCCGCCAGCTGACAACGGGACTGGATTATGAACGAAGAACATCTGGCCAGACTCCAGGCAATTGTTGAGGCGGCATTATTGGCCGCAGGCAAGCCTTTGTCGGTGGAGCAGCTTCGCGGGTTGTTTTCCGAAGAGGAGCGGCCGGCCCGCCAGGTGATGGAGCACGTGCTGGCCATGCTGGAAAAATCCTGCGAGGGACGGGGTTTTGAGCTGAAAAATGTAGCCAGCGGCTACCGCCTGCAGGTTCGCCAGGAGTTTGCGCCCTGGATTCGTCGCCTGTTTGAGGAAAAGCCCCAGCGCTATTCCCGGGCACTGCTGGAGACCCTCGCTTTGATCGCCTACCGTCAACCCATCACCCGGGGGGAGATTGAAGAAATTCGCGGTGTCACGGTAAGCAGCAATATCATTCGCACCCTGGCTGAGCGAGAGTGGGTGCGGGTGGTGGGCCACCGGGATGTGCCCGGGCGGCCAGCCATGTACGCCACCACCCGCCAGTTTCTTGACTACTTCAACCTGACCGGCCTGGACGAGTTGCCTCCTTTGTCCGAAATCCGGGACCTGGAAGAGATCGGTCGGGAAATGGAAGAAAGCATGCAGGGGGAAATCGAGTTTGATTCCTCCGAGCAGACACTTCACTGAACATTCAACGCAGAAAACAGCAACAAGGATCTTAATAATGACGGCAACCGGCCCCGGAAAACGACGCTCCGGAAAGAACGGCAAACGCCCAGACACCTCGGCGCCCGCCGGTCCGGAACGTATCCAGAAATTGCTGGCTCGGGCAGGCGTTGGTTCGCGCCGTGAAATTGAGAGCTGGATGGCGGCTGGGCGGTTGTTGGTGAACGGCGAAGTACCGTCACCGGGTCAGAAGGCCACCTCCGCTGATCGGTTTGAGCTGGACGGCAAAGTGCTTGATACCAGTTCTGTCGATGAAGTGGTCCGCCGGGTGCTGATCTACAACAAGCCGGAAGGCGAAGTGACCAGCCGCAAAGACCCCGAAGGTCGGCCTACCGTTTTCGATCGGCTGCCCCGCCTGAAAGACCAGCGCTGGATTGCCATTGGTCGCCTCGATATCAATACCACCGGCCTGGTCCTGTTCACCACCGATGGCGAACTGGCTAACCGGCTCATGCACCCGTCCAATGAGATTGACCGCGAGTACGCCGTGCGGGTGTTTGGTGAAGTGGACGAGGCCATGATTGACCGGCTGCTCGAAGGCGTTCTACTGGAAGATGGCAAGGCGAATTTTTCCGATGTCAGTTCTGCCGGTGGCAAGGGCATGAACCAGTGGTTCCACGTTACCCTGATGGAAGGGCGTAACCGGGAAGTGCGCCGCTTGTGGGAATCCCAAGGGGTGCGTGTAAGCCGGCTGAAACGGGTGCGCTATGGGCCGATTTTCCTGCCCAGCCGATTAACCCTGGGCAAATGGGAAGAGCTGGATCAGAAAGCGGTGGATACGCTTAGTCGTGCGGTGGGGCTGGAGCCGGTGGCCATTCCCCAGAAAACGCCGGGAGAGCAGGCGGTTCATGATCGGCAACGTCGTAAAAGCCCCGGAAAATCCCCTAAAAAATCCGGCAGGGCGAGCTGGCAAGTGAGTGATAGTCGCCCGGCGAACAAAAAATCAGGCGCAAAAAAGCCGGTTAAGCCAGGCCAGGGCCGGCGTTAAATTGGGCTCAGGCGATAGTGGCAAAAACGCGGGTGCAGTTTCGGCCGTGGGCCTTGGCGCGGTAGAGCGCCTCATCTGCTCGGGCAAGCCAGTGTTCATGATCCTCGCCATTTAAATAGGTGGCCACGCCACAGCTGGTGCTGACGCATACGCGTTCATCACCGGCATCCACGTGCATGGCGCCGACGGCCAGGCGAATTCTTTCAGCAACGTCTCGGGCGGCCTGTTCGCCGGTATGGGGGAGCAATACCGCGAACTCTTCGCCGCCGAACCGGTAAACGTTGTCCGAGGTGCGCAGGGAGCGTTCAATCTGCTCGGCGGCCCGGGCCAGTATATGATCGCCAACCACGTGCCCGTGGTTGTCGTTGATCTGCTTGAAGTAATCCAGGTCACAAACAATCAGGCTCCAGGGCGTGCCGTGGCGCTCGGCCAGTGCGCTGGCACTCATCAGTGCCTCTTCCATTGCTCGCTTGTTGCCGATCCCGGTCAATGAATCGGTGAGGGCCGCCTGTTCAATCTCCACAAACCGGCAGGCATTGCGCAGTGGGCAGATGACGGTGGCGATCAGCATCTCGAATCCAGCCAACTCTTCCTCGGAAAATTTTTGCCGGCGGTGAAAGCTGAGGGTGCCGTAGTGCCGACCCTCGAGCGTCAAACGATATTCACACCGATGGGGGCCGCCCACGCCCGTGGCAAAAACAAACTCTCGCCGGGCGATGCGGTGCCGATAGTTCATGGCATCGAAGGGAATAATTGCGGCGATTTCTTCTGCCAGGATCCCCAGCTGTGTTTCCAGGCACAGCGTTGTCGACAATCGCTTGGACAGGCGGGTAAGGGTGTCTTGTGCGCTACCCCATTCCTGAAAGGATTGTTTCAAGGCCGCGAGGCGGACGGGATGTGACGTTGAGGACTGAATGGATGTCAGGTTTTTCACAACGGCTCACTCTGTTGCAGAAGAATTAATGGATGTTTTCGTATAAGCAGAAGTGATGCCAAGTTTATAAAGGTGATATATGACAGTGAGTTACGGGTAATTATTGAATTCTTTTTTGAAAGAATCAGTGGTGTGACCACAACGGCGTCATTTTTTCGGCAGGCCTTTGCCGCCTGAACATCCGAGGGAGGAAATGCTGGGGTAAAGCCACGGCTGTGGTAAACTTCGGCGCCTGATCAGATTCATTCAGGCAAGGTGATAAAGGGATGGCAACAACGGAGGAAAACACCTGACATGCGGCTCAAGTCCATCAAGCTGGCCGGTTTCAAATCCTTTGTTGACCCCACCACCGTGCCTTTCCCTTCCAACATGACCGCTGTTGTCGGCCCCAATGGGTGCGGCAAGTCCAATATCATTGACGCTGTGCGCTGGGTGATGGGCGAGAGCTCCGCCAAGTACCTGCGCGGCGAATCCATGTCGGATGTCATTTTTAACGGGTCCACCGCCCGCAAGCCCGTTGGTCAGGCCTCCATTGAACTCGTCTTTGACAACAGTGACGGCTCCGCCCCGGGTGAATTCACCAACTTCAATGAAATCTCCGTCAAACGCCGCGTTTCCCGCGAAGGCCAGTCTGCCTATTTCATGAACGGCGCAAAATGCCGCCGCCGGGATATCACCGATCTGTTCCTGGGTACCGGCCTTGGGCCCCGCAGCTACGCGATCATCGAGCAGGGCATGATATCCCGCCTGATCGAAGCCAAGCCGGAGGAGTTGCGGGTCTATATTGAAGAAGCGGCAGGTATCTCGAAATACAAGGAGCGTCGTCGGGAAACCGAAAACCGCATTCGCCGGACCCAGGAGAACCTTGAGCGGCTGACCGATCTTCGCGAGGAGCTGGAACGCCAGCTTCAACACTTGGAAAAACAGGCAGCGGCCGCCGAAAAATACAAAACGCTCAAGCACGAGGAGCGTCAGAAAAAAGCCGAACTCACGGTTCTGCGCTGGCAGGCACTGGATTCGAATCTGCACAGCTGGCGCGAGAAGATCCGGGACACCGAGCTTGAGCTGGAAAAGCAGCTAACGGAACGGTTGAGCCTTGAAACCTCCCTCGAGGCGCTGCGTGACGACCATCAGCAGCGCAGCGAACACTTCAGCCGCGCCCAGGCCCGTTATTACGAGGCCGGTGCGGATATCGCCCGTATCGAACAAAGCATTGAACACCAGCGTGAGCGCAGCCGCCAGACCGCCGCAGAGTTGGACCAGGCAATGGCCAACCAGCGGGAGTTGGCCCGTGAGCTGGAACAGGATCAGGAAAAGCTGGCTGGTATCGAAGAAGAGCTGGCCATGCTGGAGCCCGAGCAGGAAGCCCTGGCCTTGCAATCAGAAGCCTCGGGCGAGCAGTTGCAACAGGCCGAGGAGGCCATGTCGGACTGGCAGCAGCGGTGGGAAGACTTTAGTAATCGCTCTTCCGATGCCCGTCGGCAGGCCGAGCTGGCGCAATCCCGGATCCGTTCCCTGGAGCAGACGGTTGAGCAGCTTAAGGCCCGCAATCAGAAGCTGCGGGATGAACGGGAACACCTCGACGACCAGGTCGACCGCGAAGAACTCGATCTCCTTCAGGAGCAGCACGAAACACTGGATGCCCAACGGGAGGAGATAGGCGAACGGATCAACGAGCTGGGGCAGGATGCCTACCGTGCCCGCGAGGCGGTACGGGAAGTGGAGCAGCAGGCATCGGAACATCGCCAGAAGGTGCAGAGCCTGCGCGCCTCGCTGGAGTCCCAGGCTGGATTGTTGGAAGAGCAGCTGGGCCAACAGGATGATGCGCTGCAGCAGTGGCTTTTGGAACAGGGGCTGGCCGATGCGCCCCGACTCGCCGCCTCGCTCACTATTGAAGATGGCTGGGAATTCGCCGTGGAGCAGGTGCTTGGGCGTTTCACCCAGGGGGTCGTGGCCCCTGATTCCGATAAGCTCGCGGAAGCTTTCGTCAGTGCGCCCAAGGGCCTGGCTGGGATTTTCGGGGATGCTTCCGGGCGTTCGCAGATCACCGAAGGTTCTGAGAATCTGGTTTCAAAAGTATCGGGTGTGCCTGCCATCGAACACTTGCTTGCCGGTATCCGGGTGGCGGAAACAGCCGCTGAGGCCCAGGCTATGCGCGCCGGCCTGGAGCAGGGGGGCAGCGTTATTACCAGGGATGGCATATGGCTCTCCCGGCATTGGGTGCTTACGCCGGACTCTGACGCAGGCCAGATCGGCGTCATTGAACGCCAGAAAAAAGTCACCGAACTGGAGACGGCCCTGGCGGATGCCGAGATGGCTCTGGAGCAGTCGGAAGAAGAGCTGGAGCAGCAACGTGAACGGGAAGAGAAGACCGTCGCTGCCCGCGATCAGGCGCAGAATGAGCAGCGCCAGGTCGAGCGGGATCTGGGCAGCCTGGCCTCCCGGGTCAGTGGCCTGAAAGCCCGGTCAGAGCAGATTGAAGCCCGCCTGCGGGATATTGGCGAAGAGCTGGAAAGCGTGGCGGGTGAGCTGGAAGAGCAGCAGGAGAACCTGGAGATCACCCGGGAGGAGTGGGATATCGCCCTGGCCGCCAGTGAAGACAACGAAGAGGAGAGGGAGCGCCTGCTGGAGCAGCGCGACCAGCTCCGGGAATCGTTGGACCGCTTGCGCCAGGATGCCCGACACGACCGCGATCACGCCCATCAGCTTCAGTTGCAGCTGCAGACCCTGCACAGTCAGCGCGATGGCCTGAAGCAGACCATTGACCGGATGGAGCTTCAAAAAGAGCGCCTGGATGAGCGCCTCGACGTTTTGCGAGAAGCCCGGGAAAGCGCCGAAGAGCCGGTGGAAGATCTTCAGATGCAGCTTGAAGAACTGTTGGATCGCCGGCTGGCGGAAGAGGAAAGGCTGGGCGCGGCCCGGGATGCCCTGGAGGATATTGACCGGGAAGTCCGGGAGCGCGAGCAGCGTCGGCATCGCACCGACCAAGAAGCCCAGAACATCCGGGAAAAGCTGGAAGCGCTCAAGATGGAGTCCCAGGCGTTGGAAATCCGTTCCGGCAACCAGCTGGAACAACTGGGCGAGCTGGATGTGAAGTTGCAGGAAGTCCTGGACCGTTTGCCGGAAGACGCCGAAGAGTCAACCTGGCAGGCCGAGCTCGAAAAAATCGGCAACCGCATCCAGCGCCTGGGCGCGATCAACCTGGCGGCGATTGAGGAATTCCAGGTCCAAAGTGAGCGCAAGCGATACCTGGATGAGCAGAACGACGATTTGCTGGAGGCCCTGGAAACCCTGGACAACGCCATTCGCCGGATTGACCGGGAGACCCGTCAACGCTTCAAGGAGACCTTCGACAAGGTCAACAGTGGCCTGCAGGCCCTGTTCCCCAAAGTGTTCGGTGGTGGCAGTGCCAGCCTGGAACTGACCGGTGAAGATCTGCTGGAAACCGGCGTTGCCATCATGGCCCGTCCGCCAGGCAAGAAGAACACCACCATCCATTTGCTTTCGGGGGGTGAAAAAGCCCTGACCGCCATTGCCCTGGTGTTCTCAATCTTCCAGTTGAATCCGGCACCGTTCTGTATGCTCGATGAGGTGGACGCACCCCTGGACGACGCCAACGTCGGCCGCTACGCCAACATGGTTAAAGAAATGTCCAGGCAGGTGCAGTTCATCTATATCACCCACAACAAGATTGCCATGGAGAACGCCGATCAGTTAATGGGCGTGACCATGCACGAACCCGGCTGTTCTCGTCTGGTGTCGGTGGATGTGGAGGAAGCGGCCGCACTGGCTGAGGCCTGAATATTGATTGCGGCCGACGCAAGAATGACAATAACGTCATGGGAGCCTCTGATTAACTCCGAATCGCCTCTGCGAGCTCTGAGGGCTTCAGATGCAAGGCGCAGTTCGCAGCCAATGGCCGTAGCCCTTGGCAAGAGCTGCAACACCGCAGGTGAAGCCCTCAGAGCACGCCCTGCGGGGCCTGCAGAGCGATCCACACTCCGCGTTGCGACTTTTTGAAAGGCAGCCAGCCTTCCTGCAAAGTCGCGCCTTGATTGTGAACCGCTCTGTAGGCCAGAGATGATCCGGAGTTAATCAGAGGCTCCCTAGCCCGGTGTGCGTTGTATTAGAATAGGGCTTTTCATAGAGTATTCACGTTCCGAACTGCAAACAGGACAGTCGTACTATGTCGCTTAGGGAATGGTTAATTGCCATCGGTGCCCTCGTTATTATTGGTGTTGTGATTGATGGGCTCCGGCGCATGCACCGGGCTCGCAAGGAATCCATGGCGATCTCCTCCAGCATGGGGGCGGATGATCTGGATGATTCGCCCCTGGAAGAAGACTTCAATCCCGAACTTCCAAACGGAGGTGCCCGCCGGATCGCCTCGGGTGAAGGGGCCGAAGCGTCAAAGCCTCGTCAAAAAGCGGAAACCCGTCCCCGCAAAGCGTCTCCTGAGCCGGATAACCCGAGCGAACCACTGACCAGCACGGACAATGAGGTTACCCCCGAAGGCGGCTGGGGCGCCACGGAAGCTGCTGATGATGAGGGCATTCTGGGTAAACCGAGAGTGGTGAAGGCGAGAACTCAGCAGGCCGAACCAGAACCTCAGCCGCAGAAGACCGTAACGGCAAAGCCTGAACCAAAGTCGGAGCCGAAAACCCGGACACAGAAAAAAGCCGCTCGCAAGCAGAAAGCCGAAGAGACTCAGGAACCACCTCTGGTAACCGACGTTGAAAAGGACACCGCCCAGCGTACCGCCGACAAGCCCGGAAAGAGCCAGCCCCCGGCTGGTGCCAACCGGCCGGAAGCGCGGGAGGTCGTGGTTATCAATGTCCTGGCCAGCAGCGGCGAACAGTTCCAGGGTCCGGCGCTGAAAAAACTGTTTGAGGCTTGCGGTCTGGAGCACGGTGATTTGGATATCTATCACCGCCACGAAGGCGCCGATACCACCACACCTGTGCAGTTCAGTGTCGCCAGTGCCGTGGAGCCCGGCACTTTCAGGCCGGACGAGATGCCGACGCTGGAGACCCCTGGCATCAGTTTCTTTATGAGCCTTCCCGGGCCCTCCAATGCCATGCAGGCCTTTGATTTCATGCTGGAAACCGCGCAGTGCGTGGTGCGTAACATGGGCGGCGAGCTGAAAGACGAGCGCCGCAGCGTGATGACGCCCCAGACCATTGAGCATTGCCGCCAGCGCATTCGTGAGTTTGAGCGCAAACAGCGCTCCCCGCGAAACTGACCCGCCGCCCAGCAGGAATTGTGACCCGATGACCAAGGCCACCGCAGAGATCCGGCAGCGCGTGGAGCAGCTGCGCTCGGACATTGAAGACCACAACTACCGATATTACGTTCTGGACGATCCCAAAGTTCCCGATGCGGAATACGACCGCCTGTTCCGGGAACTCCAGGACCTGGAAGCCGACTATCCGGATCTGGCCACCGAAGACTCTCCCACCCGCCGGGTTGGCAGTAGTACCGACACCAGCTTTACTGAAGTGGCCCACCGGATTCCCATGCTTTCTCTCGATAATGCCTTTAGCACTGAGGAGCTGGAGGACTTTGATCGTCGGATTCGGGACCGGCTGGGCACGGATGGCGCCGTGGAATACGTGTGCGAGCCCAAACTCGACGGCCTGGCAGTAAGTCTCCATTACGAGCAGGGTACGTTGACCCGGGCTGCTACCCGTGGTGACGGTTATACCGGCGAGGACATTACCGCCAATATCCGCACCATTCCGTCCATTCCGCTTAGGCTGCGTGGTGAGGACTACCCGGATCTCGTGGAAGTCCGGGGCGAGGTCTACATGCCCCTGGCCGGATTTAATAAGCTCAACGAGCGGCTGGCGGAGCAGGGCGAGAAAACCTTTGTGAACCCCCGTAACGCCGCAGCAGGCAGCCTTCGCCAGAAGAAATCGAAGGTGACGGCCCGGCGTCCACTGGAATTCTGTGCCTACAGCCTGGCGGTCACTGATGAATCCGTCTTGCCCGAGACCCATTGGGACAGCCTTCAGCTGGTCCGGGGATGGGGGTTCCGGCTCAACCCGGAAATGCGTAAGGCCATGGGCGTGAAGCAGTGTGAGGAAGCGTACGAAGCCCTCATGGAGAAGCGCGACAGCCTGCCTTATGAGATTGACGGCATTGTCTTCAAGGTCAACCGGTTTGATCTTCAGGAGCAGCTCGGATTTGTCTCCCGGGCTCCCCGATGGGCCATCGCCCAGAAATTCCCGGCCCAGGAAGAAATGACCATCATTGAAGACGTGGAATTCCAGGTCGGGCGCACCGGCGCGGTAACCCCCGTTGCCCGGCTGAAGCCAGTGTTTGTTGGGGGGGTCACCGTCAGCAACGCAACGCTGCACAATATGGACGAGATCCGACGCCTGGATGCCCATATTGGCGATACGGTTTTCATTCGCCGTGCGGGGGACGTGATTCCGAAGGTGGTTAAGGTTGTGGTTGAGAAACGCCCGGAAAACGCCCGGGAAGTGACCCTGCCTGAACACTGCCCGGTGTGTGATTCCGATATTGTCCAGATCGAGGGCGAGGCGGTGGCCCGTTGCTCCGGCGGGCTGTATTGCCCGGCCCAGCGTAAGGAAGCCATTCGCCACTATGCCTCGCGCAAAGCCATGGACATCGAGGGTCTGGGCGACAAACTGATTGATGTGCTGGTGGATGAGGGCATGGTCAATACCGTGGCGGACCTGTACCACCTGACCAAGTTTCAGTTATCCACGCTGGAACGTATGGGCGACAAATCCGCTGCCAATCTGGTGGCCGCGATTGATCGTTCCCGGGAGCCGGCGCTGTGGCGGTTCCTTTACGCCCTGGGTATTCGGGAAGTTGGGGAGGCGACGGCCAAGGCATTGGCGTCGCACTTTGGTACTTTGGATGCCATTGCCGAAGCCTCCGACGAGCAGCTTCAGTCCGTGCCAGACGTCGGTCCGATCGTGGCAGGTCACATCCAGAGTTTTTTCGATCAGCCCCATAACCAGGAAACGCTGAAGGCATTGAAAGACGCGGGCGTTGCCTGGAAGGAAGAGCAGGTGATTGCCAAGGAAGACTTGCCGCTGGCGGGCGAAACCTGGGTGCTGACCGGCACGTTGTCTGACATGACCCGTGACGAGGCGAAGCAAAAACTGGAATCTCTCGGGGCAAAAGTGGCCAGTAGCGTCTCAAAAAAGACGGCCTGTGTGGTGGCCGGCGAAGCGGCTGGCTCGAAGCTTGATAAAGCAGAGAAGCTGGGCGTTCGTGTAGTGGATGAAGAGGGCCTGAATCAATTGCTGAGCGAGCACGGGATTGGGGCTTAAACAGCGCCTTGCTGTTTGCTCACGCTGGCGTAAAGCTTCAGATAGTCGGTGCTGGTCACAATGCCTTCCGGATTGCCGGCGCCGTCAACCACCAAGGCGGCATTAAGCCGGTGGGCCAGCATCAGGCGGGCCAGTTGATGGGCGTCGGTTTCCGGCGAAGCGGTCAGGAACGCAGGCAGCTCGATATTGGTCAGGCTTTTGTGGATGGCTTCCGACGTGTTTTCATGGATCCAGCTCAAAAGCCAGCGCAGATCAATTAACCCGGCTACGTTGTCGTCGGCCAGGACGACCAGATGATGAATACCATTGTCTTCCATGGTTGCCAGCGCATCGGCTACCGATGCGGTTGCCGGCACCGAAAAAATCGTTGGTGAACGTATCTCCGAGACGGGCAGATAAACCCGTTCTTCCATATTCTCACCGCCGGCTGCGGCGCCACCATATTCCCGCAGGGCCCGACGTTTTTGGCTTCCTCGGCCTCCACCACTGTGTACTGCTTGTTGGAACTCCGCGTCGGTGGCTTCACTGTGGCCTGTTGTTATCCTGCCCGATTCCTCGAGCTCGGTAACATCACCCACCTGGCGTTTGCGGAACACCTCTGGCAATCGGGTTCCCTGTGGGCGCGCTGGTTCGCTGACATGAATCGACATTGCTTCTACTCCCGTTAAAACCTTCCTGGTTAAACAGACTATAGTCGGCCTTTGTCGGTTAACGGCACGGTCGACGTTCTCTTCATACCCTGTTTGGCCCAGCCAGAGCAAGTTACTTGCGGTACAGGCGCGCACTGCTGAGCCGTTTGCTCAGCCGATGGGGTAGGCAGGCCGGTTGGTTGGTCAGACGGTCGGCCAGGTATTCGGCCAGCAGGGGAGCCCAGGCCAGACCTTTGCTACCAAGGCCGGTAAACAGGAACAGCCGGTCGATGTCCTTACCGGCGTCATCGGTGAAGACATCGGCTACCGGCAGGTAGTCGTGACTGGCGCAACGAAAGGCAACCCGGCCCGACAGCGATTGGGGGTCCGGCAGCGATTCTTTGCGAATGGAGGGGAGCAGGCTAACCAGCTCATCAAGGTTCTCCCGGTGACTTTCCAGGGTTTCTTCCGGATTGTCATTTCTTAGGTCAAAAGTGGCACCGGTTACCGCCCTCGGGCCCATCGCCGGGTTGAGGTATCGCGTCCCGCAGATCACGGTCTGGGGCAGATTGAACGCTTCGGCCGGGAGGCCGGAAATCTGGCCCCGGATGCTTTTCAGGCGCAGCTCGCCAGTGGCATCCAGCAGCTCGGCGGACTGATGGCCCGCGGCGATAACCAGTGTGGTGGCAAGCAGTTCCTGTCCGGTGTTATTGGTGAGACGCCATTGCCCGCTTTCCCGGTGAATGCCGGTCACCTGAAAGCCGATATGTCGGGTGATTCCGGGATGAACTGCCAGGTTTTCGCAGGCTTTGGCTGGCTCAAGCCAACCGGAGCGGGGAAACCAGAGGCCGCTGTGTTCAACCGGCAGGCCGGCAAGTTCGGAGGCTTGCAGGGAGCTGACCGGCGTGAGCACCTCGGTCGGATACTGGTTGCGGGCCAGGAACCGGCGCTGCCGGTCGGCTTCCTGCTCGGTGGCTGCCAGCTGAAGCAGGCCTGTCGGGTGCCAGAACTGCCCCTGCCAGGGCTCATAGAAACGTTGGCTGAAGCTGAGCGCCGTCGCCGCCAGTTCTGTCTGGGCGTTGTATTCAACCCCCAGCTTTACGTACAGCGCGCCTTGGGGGTTGCCGGAGGCGGCGTTGCCGGGGGCATCACCCTGATCAATCAGGTGCACCTGTCGTCCGCGTTCTGCCAGGTTGCGCGCAAGCAGGGTGCCGGCAATGCCGGCGCCAATAATGGCAATTGCTCCAGTGTCCTCTGCTTGCCCGTGACTGGCTGGTGGCAACTGCCCGGTCAGCATTTCCCGCTTTCGGCCGAAGCCGGGTACCTTTTGCATGGCAAAGCCTGCATCTGCCAGCGCGCGGCGTATCCGACCGACAGCGGTAAAGGTTGCCAATGTGGTGCCTGGCTTGCTGTGGGCCCGAATCCGGGCAATGGCCTCAGCCAGCCACATGTCGGGGTTCAGTGAAGGCGCGAAGCCATCCAGGAACCACGCATCGGCGTGGAATTCCAGCTCATCCCACGCTTCCAGCACATCGCCGAAATACAGGGTGAGGCGTACTCGACCACCCGCCAATACCAGCCTGTGCACGCCCTGAATCAGTGGTGGGTACTGGGCAAGCAGTTCTTCGGCCTGGGACTGGAGTTCCGGCCAATACGACAGCGCTTTTTTCAGGTCACGATGTGTTAGCGGATAACGTTCTACGGAAACGAAGTGCAGGGTGCCGGGGTCATTGGCTGGCCGGTGTCTGAGCCACTCGGCCCAGGCGGCAAGGAAATTGAGTCCGGTGCCAAAGCCGGTTTCCGCGATGACAAACGGCTGGCCTGGCGCCAGGCCAGCGAAGCGGTCGGGCAGGTGGTTCTGGTCAATAAACACATGACGGGTTTCCGCCAGTCCGTTGTCACGGCTGAAGTAGACGTCGCCAAATCGGGTGGATTCGGGTACCCCGTCACGCCAGGCCAGCTCCGCCGGTTCCATGGCTGGTGGCTTTATTGGGCTGTGCATGTGTTCAGTCTTCGTTGTTCAGGCGCGTAATGCTTTTGATCACGACGGGCGAGGAGGGCACGTCCGCCATGCCTCGAACCCGGCGCGTTTCAGTACGGGCAATCCGGTCAATCACGCCCATGCCTTCGGTGACCTTGCCAAAAACAGTATAACCCGGGCCGCGAACGCCAGCGTTCAGGAAATCGTTGTCGGCCACGTTGATAAAGAACTGGGAGGTCGCGGAATCAGGATCCTGGGTACGTGCCATGGCGATGCTTCCGCGCAGATTGGGCAGGGTTTCGGTCGCCTCATTAACCACCGGATCCTGGGTGGGCTTGCGCATCATATTTGGGGTGAAGCCGCCACCCTGAATCATGAAGCCGGAGATCACGCGATGGAAAATGGTGCCTTCATAGAAGTCCTGTTCGACGTAGTCGAGAAAGTTCGTCACGGTTTTAGGCGCTACATCCGGCCGCAGTTGCAGGACAAAAGCACCCTCGGAGGTGACCACGCGTACTTTGGGCAGGTCGTTATCGGCGGCCTGAACCGGGCCGGCCAACATCGTGAATGCCAACAGCGTGGCGACAAGGCCAGGAACGTTGAACAAGAGCTTGAGAAGGTGTTTCATTGCAGAATACTCGCTTAAAAACAAACAGGGCAGGCATCTTAGCAGATACCTGCCCTATTGAGGGTAGCGGGTTCTGGCCTGGCTGTCAGGCGCTTGCAAGCATGGTGCGGCTGGAATTGCCAGTCTGTTGGCCTTTGGCGCCATAGAGCTTCTGTTGAGACGAGGATCCCCGAAAGATATCGGTCAGGCGGCCCAAGCGCTTTTGCAGGTGGCCGACAATCCGGCCGTTGTTCTCGTTGACGGACTGGCAGAAACGAAGCTTGCTGTCAGCCTCGGCCCAGAGTTCATAGAGATCTTCAAGCCCGGAGGCGCGGATAAAGCGGGAAGGGGCTCCGGCGTCAGGCTTGTAGCCCATGCTGACCAGCAGATGGATCTTCTGCTTTGCCCGGGCCCGGATGTTTTCCAGAATGGAGTTTTTCTGCTCGGTTATCTCCTGAAGCGCTGATACATCCGCTGACCCAAGAGTTTCTTTTTCCTGGGCCAGGATATCAGCCAGCGCATCAAGTTCACGGACGTCTTCCGAAAGAAGGTTCTTCAAATCATCGACAGTCGCCATAATTTACTCACCCAAAAATGCTTTTATCCATATCAAGCATTTTCTGGGCCAGTTTTTCTGCGTCGACCTTGTAGCTGCCATCTTCCAGTGCGGAGCGAATCTCTGCGATACGCTCATCGTCCATCTCCGGGTATTCACCCAGCTTCTGCTCCAGCTGGTTCAGGTTCTTGGCCTGACTGCTGAGATTGACGTTCTCGCCCCGTGCCGCCGGGGTCTGAGCCTTGTTTTGCTCACCGGTGGCGGCTTTGGTGTTCTGGTTGGACGATTTGTCGGCCGTTGTTCTCGGGGTGTTGACCTGGCCCGGGCCAATTCCATTCAAGTCAACTGACATAAGATTACCTGCTTGCCTCTGGCCACTTAAATTGCAGTGGCGGTTTCTGGTATATGCCTGTTTATCGGCAACCGGCTGCCTTACTTTAGCAAAAACCGGAAAAAATTTGCCGCCGATGCAGCGGGCATCTCTTACATCGGAATTTCCACGCGGCCTTTTGCAACGACCGTGCCCCGAACTCTCCTTGCGGATCTCAGGTTTTCCACGGTGACCTGCTCACCGATCGCCCCACTGTTCTGCGCGACGCCCCGGGAACTGATCGAAAAATTCTTTGATCTCGCCACAATAATAACATGGTCGCCCCGTTCGACGGCGATCGGCGCCTCGAGCAAATCCGGTGTGATCACGGTGCCAGCCTGCACCGGTCGGCGCATCATCATGCCTGCCACGTCTTCCGGGTTTTTCAGAATGCCTTTGCGGCTGGCATTTACCTGAACCGATTGTGTCTCCACCAGGGCCGCCGACAGGCGCTCCCCCCTGGCCAGTGCCCGGCTGGCCACCAGTGCGGGGCCGAACACCTCCATGCTGGCGGTCACGTACATGCGCCAGGGTCGCTCGCCGGCACAGGAGACCAGAATGGACGGACGGGTCGTCTCCAGTGGGTCTCCGGTAAAGCTGGTCTGCAGGGGCTCTTTGCAGTCTGCCAGAGCCAGCCTACTGTCGATGTGACCTACTTCGAACTCGACGCGGTAACCTTCCCCCGATTCCTGACGGACCCACTGTTGCAGAAAGTCGGTTGCGGCCAGCCGAATGTCGTCACCGGTGGTTTCCGCCCAGGCGTATATAGGCGAGAACGCCAGGAATCCGACCATAGCCAAAAAGATGGTTCGCATGAGCACGGGTTTGTCCTATCCTTCGCAACTGCGTTTTACAGAAAAATGCTTTAATGTATCAACGAATACAGCCGTTAAAACCTGTATGGTAATGGGACGTCAATGTTTTGGCCCATTAATCGGCGGAAAAGCCTTATCCAGGATCTATTGCAAATTCAATGCCGGTTTCGGCACGCCAGGAGTGAGATGACATGGCAGGGGTATTGGACAGTGTTAACCAGCGCACCCAGATGGTTGGGCAGAACCGGCTGGAACTGCTTATGTTCCGTCTGCGCGGTCAACAGGTTTACGGTATCAACGTTTTCAAGGTGCGGGAGGTTCTGCCTTGTCCCAAGCTGTCGTCGTTACCTAACAGCGGCCGTGTGGTCAGGGGCGTGTCTCACGTTCGGGGTGAGACCATTCCCATTATCGACCTGAGCATGGCTATTGGCCTGCTTCCGATACCGGAGGAGCAGCTAGCCACCAGCTTTGTGATCATCACCGAGTACAACCGGAAAACCCAGGGCTTCCTGGTATCCGGTGTTGAGCGCATCATGAACATGAACTGGGAAGACATCATGCCGCCACCCAAGGGCGCCGGCAAGGATGTGTACCTGACAGCGGTCACTCGGATTGATGATAAACTCGTTGAAATCATTGACGTAGAAAAGGTTCTTGCAGAAGTTTCTCCGCTCGGCGAAGATGTGACTGAAGAGTTGGTGTCGCGTGGTTCGGAACGGGAGCAGGGTACCTTGCCGGTACTGGTGGTGGACGATTCCAGTGTGGCGAGGCGGCAAATTGAACGGTGCTTGAATGCCATTGGTCTGGAAGCCGTTATCAAGAATGATGGCAAACAGGCGCTGGAGTACCTGAAGGAAATCACCCAGGATGGCTCCAAAGGCGAAGACCATCTGTCCATGGTGATCTCCGATGTTGAAATGCCGGAGATGGACGGCTACACCCTGGTAACCCGCATTCGCGAAACCCAGGCCATTCGGGATATGTACGTCATATTGCATACGTCGTTGAGCGGTGTGTTCAATCAGGCGATGGTCAAAAAAGTCGGCGCCAATGATTTCATGGCAAAATTCAGCGCCGATGAGCTGGCTGAGCGAGTCATGGAAATTCTTGACCAGGCATGAAGCCGGTCTTGTGGATTCACCTCTAGAACAGAGATTCAATGAACGCGGAAATTACGCCCCAGGAATACGAAGCCTTCAAGAAATTCCTGCAGGATGCCTGCGGCATCCTGCTAGGAGATAACAAGCAGTACCTGGTTAAAAGCCGTCTGCGCCGGATTCTTGATGACAACCACCTGAATTCGCTGGGCGAATTGCTGGATCGCATGAAGCGTCCGGGGCGCACTAACTTGAAGGAAGTGGTGATCGATGCGATGACCACCAACGAGACCCTCTGGTTCCGCGATAATCATCCGTTCCGTATCCTGCAGGAGAAATTGCTGCCGGAGTTTGCGGAGAGCAAATCCATTCAGCCGCTTCGAATCTGGTCGGCGGCCTGTTCCACGGGCCAGGAGCCGTATTCCACGGCAATGGTGATCGACGAATTCCGGCGTTCACGCCCCGGTAAGTTGCGGGATGTGAAAATTACCGCCACGGACATTTCCAAGAGCGTTCTTGATGTCGCGCGTCGTGGCGAATACGAGATGATTGCGATTGGTCGAGGTCTGTCGCCGGAGCGGCAGAAGCAGTTCTTTACGGCCTCATCGAATGGTGGTTGGCAGATCAAGCCTCAGATCAAATCCATGGTTGAGTTCCGTGAGCTGAACCTGCTGGACCGTTACACGCTCGGAAAATTCGACATCATTATGTGTCGTAACGTGCTGATTTACTTCTCCGCCGAACTGAAAAGAGACATCCTTACCCGTCTTCATGCGGCGCTTAACCCTGGTGGCTACCTGATTCTCGGAGCCTCTGAATCCCTTAACGGACTGTCTGACCTTTACCAAATGGTCCAATGCCATCCCGGGATCATCTACCGAAAAAAATAGGCCCTGTCGCAACTAGTGGATCAACTGAACCTGAGACATCTGCATTATTTCTGGGTGATCAGTCGCGAAGGCTCGATCGCCCGGGCCAGTGAGGTTCTGGATCTTGCGCCCCAGACCCTGAGTGGCCAGTTGGCAACCTTCGAACAGGCGGTGGGTGGCCAGTTATTCAAGCGCCAGCATCGACGCCTTATCCTGACCGATCTTGGGCAACTGGTTCAGGCCTACGCGGACGATATTTTTGCGTTAACCGGCGAACTGTCAGAAGCGCTGAAACTGCCGCCCACCCATCGTCCTCTTAATCTCTTCGCTGGCATCTCCGCTTCCATTCACAAGCTGATCGCCTATCGTCTTTTGCAGCCTGCCATGCAACTGGGACGCGAGGTTCGGCTGGAGTGCCGCACCGGCCGGGCGGAAGACCTGTTGTTGAGCTTGAAGCGGGGAGAGCTGGATGTGGTGCTTACGGATCGAATGCCCGCCGCTGAGCCCTCCGAGCGCCTGGCGGTGCACCGGCTGAGTAGCTCGACCATAAGTCTTTTCGCGGCCCCGGATATGGCCAAAGAACTACAGAGAGGCTTCCCCCAGTCGCTTAATCGGCAGCCCTTGCTGGCGAATGCCACCGATGCTCCGTATTTCCATAAGCTGATGAACTGGCTGACGCTGAACAACGTGCGTATGGAGTTGGTGGCCCGCATCGACGACAGTGCGCTGATCAAAGTCTTCGGTCGCGAGGGCTTTGGGCTTTTTGCCGCGCCAACCGCTATTCAGGAGGAGGTCTGCCGGCAATACCAGGTGGCGGTGGTCGCATCGCTGGAGGAGGTTACGGACCAGCTATACGCAGTGACCCGGAGCCGTAAGCTTACCCACGCTGCGGTAAAGGCAATTTGCGAAGGTACGAGTCAGGGCTCCAAGGAATCTTCTTAATCATCGAATTAATCGATGTTTCAGGCTGACAAATGCTGATTTTTCCGAGTTGATAGGACGGGCATGATTGAACCATGTCGTTACCACTCGGAGGAACGCGCCATGAAAACCATCCATAAGTTTCGTCTTGCTGCCGGCAAAGAGCCGACAACGCTGACCCTTCGCGAAGGGTTCCGGGTTGTTCGTTGTGAATACCTGATGCCCCAGAAGGCGGTGTTTCTCTGGGTGCAGCAGCCGCTGAATGTCTCAACGCCCTTGGTCGACCGGCATTTTCGGGTTGCCATGTCTGGAGAGCCGGTACCCGATAGCTTCGAGTATCTGGACACAGCACTGGACCCGTTCGGGCCCGAGGCTTACCACGTGTTTGAAGTGCCTGAAGAAGAAATGCACGCGGTGCCTGAGGAATACGTTGAAGAGGATGAAAAGGCGCCGTTGGAGAGAACCGGCTGGCGCGCGGCCCAGTACGTATTCTGACCGCCTGGGCGGCGAGGTTAACTATTCATTTGAGCAGTGCCTGCACCTCCCGGAAGCGGGGGTGCAGGCAATGCCCCATCCACTCGAAGGCCGCCATTTCAGCCGTGACAATATGCGCTCGGCTCTGGCGAAGCCGGTCCAAAGCCACATCCCGATCCATTTCGTGTCTTGAGCCAACGGCATCCGCCACTACCCACACCTTATAACCGGCTTCAAGCAGACTGAGAGCGGTCTGCAGCATGCAGACGTGGGCCTCGCAGCCACCGATCACCACGTGCTGGCGACCTTCGGGGAGGGCATCAATCAGTCCTCCCGGGCAGGCATCAAAGTAATGCTTGGCAATGGTTGTGCTGCAGTGCCTGCGCACGGAGTTAACATTAGGCCCCAGTTTTTCGGGTACCTGCTCCGTGCCAATGACCGGCACGCCCAGTAGATCCGCAATGTTGGCCAATAAAGCACATCGGTTGATGATGCGTTTGCCCTGAGTAATTGCAGGCATGAGTTTTTCCTGCACATCAACCAGAAGAAGGATCGATTGGTCTGCTTTCATGAGCATCGTTTGTTCTCCTTTTTATAGGCGCCCATGGTGAAAGAGTAGTCAAGTTGTGTAATCGATAACCGGATATTGAAAGTTTTCAGAAAAAATTTAACGAATCCGCTTCTGGGAGTTGCCAACCCACAAGAAAATCAGTACAGTTTGCCACCTCAAATGAGCGGCGACCCGCTGATTTGAAACAGTTTTAGGAGAGGTGGCCGAGTGGCTGAAGGCGCACGCCTGGAAAGTGTGTATACGTTAATAGCGTATCGAGGGTTCGAATCCCTCCCTCTCCGCCAATACAAAACCCCAGCACTGCAAAGTGCTGGGGTTTTTTATTGGCGGTAAGGGCAGGGTAGAAGAACCCTCGCGGGTTCGACCGAAGGCCGCTTTGACACAAAAAAGCCCCAACATTGCTGTCAGGGCTTTTTCATCGCTTTCTCGCCGCTTTAAACGCTAAACCGACTCACCTGGGCCTGCAGCTCCCTAGCCAGGGCCTGCAGCTGGTCGCCGCTGCTGGCAACCGTATTGGCAGCGGCCACGGTGCTTTCAGAGGCCTGGGTAATGCGCATAAGATTGGCGCTCATCTCTTCGGAAACATTGCCTTGTTCTTCGGCGGCGGACGCCACCTGAATGCCCATGTCGCGGATGCGCGACATCTGTTCGACGATACGCCGCAGCTCTTCGCCGGCATGGTGGGCAGACTTAACGCTGTTGTCAGCCCGCTCGCGCGAGGTGTCCATCACCTGAACAGCTTTCTGGGCAGCTGTCTGCAGCCGTTCGTTCATGTTGCGGATTTCCTCGGTCGAACCCTGGGTCCGCTGGGCCAGTTGACGGACTTCGTCTGCCACCACTGCAAAACCGCGGCCGGATTCGCCGGCTCGAGCCGCTTCGATCGCGGCGTTCAACGCCAGCAGGTTGGTCTGCTCGGAAATCGCCTGGATTTCACTAAGCACCTTGCTGATCTGCTCGGTGTCGCCTTCCAGTTCCTGGATGACCCGCGCCGCTTCTTCAACTTCGTCAGCAAGTGACTGAATCAGATTAACGGTGTCTTCAACATCATGGTTGCCTTCATCGGCCTCATGGTCCGCCGCTTCGATCGCCTCCGCAGTCTGGTTGGCGCTGCGAGCCACTTCCTGAACGCTGCTGGCCATTTCGTTCATCGCCGTGGATAACTGTTCGGCTTCGGCTGCCTGCGCGTCCAGGGCGGAGCTGGTTTCCTCGGCGCTCTTCGCCAGGTCCTGGGCGCTTCCGGATACCTGGGTGGCTGAGGTGGCAATTTGCTGAACAAGGTCATGGAAGACGTCGAGCGTTTTGTCAATGCGGTGGCCGACATGGCCAAGTTCGTCTTTGTGAGTCAGATTTGTTCGAACTTTCAGGTCGCCATCCGCTGCCTTGGTCATGATGCGATTAATCACATCAAGAGGAGCCGTGATGCTGCGCCCGATAAGGAGTGAAACAGCAATCAGGATGATCAGGGCAACCACGGTAAAGGCGCCCATGCGGATCACGTCACTCATGAATGCGCTATTCAAATCATCCATGTAGACGCCCGTGCCAACAACCCATCCCCAAGGTTCAAAGGCCTTAATCAGGGTCAGTTTGGGTTGTGGTTTGCTGCTGCCAGCTTTGGGCCACAGGTAACTGAACTCCTGGGTTGCCTCGCCGCTATTCAGTACCTCAACCATTTCCCTGAAGAGGAACCGTCCATCTTCGGTTTGGAAATTACTGAGATCGCGACCAACATTTGCCGGATCGCCCCCATGAACCAGCATTTTGGCCTGGTTGTCCAGGGCGAAGAAATAGTCGTCGTTGCCATAGGTCATATTCTCAAGCAGGCGCCGGGCTTCATCGCGCGCCTCGCTGCGGGTCAGCTCACCGGCAGCGACCTTGTCGTCGATGGTTTCGAGTAGATCGACGGACGTGTCGAGAAGCGCATTCAGTTGTGATGTTCTCTCGGATACCAGGGAATCGCGCATATCCACCAGGGCGGCGCCCGCGATCACCACCAGCATTAGCGCGGTGAGGACTACAAGAAGTCCGAGTTTGACGCGGACTTTTATATTCCCTAACAGCATATATAAAGACCTTTTATGTTGGTTTTTGTATTAGGTTTAAAGCGATTTATAGCACACTGAAATCAGTCATTGTTTTATTTTCAAAGCATTGATGATGCCAGACCACGAAAACTGCAATTAAAACTGATCGTTGTCATAATTTCTGTCGCGCTTTTCTGGGGGCGGCCGATGATCTGTCAGTATTGTGACGCGATGATGGACATATCGGCTTCGTATTGTCATGTCCAAATAAGTCTGATTCCTAGTGTTGCTATCGGCAGGAAGGCTGGCGGCTGAAGACCCTTTAAGGAAACTACGTATCGCGGGCAACGACACGTTGTAATGGTTGGCTCACCGGGGAGAATCGGATTAGGACCTAGCTAGCCCGTCACCTAAGAATCAGGCCACTCCAAACGACTGCAGCAGAAACACCCCAATCGTTATGGTCAGGCTCGCCGCCAGAGTAGTAAGAGCAATGATGTTGGCGGCCATGCGGGCGTTGCCGCCGAGAGCTTTCACCATGACAAAACTGGCCGCTGCGGTGGGGCTGGCAAAGAACAGGAACATCAGGCCCAGTTCCTGGCCTTCGAACCCGGCGAACCAGGCAGCCAGGGTGCAGCCGGCCGGCAGGAGGACCATTTTCCAGAACGAGGAGCCCAGGGCCGGCCCGCTCTCGGTGCGCAGGCTTTTCAGGGAGATGGTGGCCCCGATGCACAGAAGGGCCAGGGGCAGGGTGAGAGAGGCGAAGTAGTTGCCACTGGTCATCACCCAATCCGGCAGGGCGATACCAGAAGCGGCAACGGGCAAAGCCACCAGGACGGCAATAATCAGAGGGTTTCTGGCAATATCCCGGGCGGTGGATGCCAGGTTCATGGATTTTTCCGGGTGGTAAGCCAAAAGCACCGCGACCGACAGTGTGTTGTAGGTAACAATTACGAGCCCCAGCAACAGCCCACCGGCGGACAGGCCGTAATCGCCATACAGGTTGGCGGCCAGGGCCAGGCCAACAATGCCGCAATTTCCACGGAAGGCTCCCTGGACATAGACGCCACGGTCCTGATGGGGGATGCGCCGTGTGGCCCATAGCCAGACCAGTCCAAAACTGACCAGGGTGGCGATCAGGTAAAAGCCGAGCAAGGGAAGATTGAGGGTGGCGTCAAGATCCGCGCGAATGATGCTTAAAAACACCAGCGTCGGCAGGGTAGCCTTGAAGACCAGAGCCGACGCGGTATTGATGAACGGTTGGTCAATCCAGCCGATCCGGCGCAGCCCTATGCCCAGGAAAACCATCACGAAGACTGGCAGTGTGGTTTCCAGGGTGCGAAGAAAGGTGTCCAGCAGGGTGATCAATAGACCACCCTGAAGCCATTGAATTCGCCGGTAGGTGCCTGGGTTTCAGTCGAGACATTCTCAACCATGGCCTGGGGTGGGCCGTTGCGGCACCAGTCCTGCAGTGCTTCCAGGTCGTCTGGTGTGCCTTCGGCGATAATCTCCACGTCACCGCCGGGAAGATTCTTCACGGTACCGGTCAGGCCCAATTCACCAGCTTTCTGCTCGGTATAGGCACGATAGGACACGCCCTGGACTTTGCCGCTCACGCGCAGCCGCCAACGTTCAACAGTCATAGTCACCTTCCGTTGCTTTTGCTGGTACGTATAAATGCCATGAAAAAGGCCTCCGGATAGGAGGCCTGTATCAACAGTGTAAACCCTGAGTTTACTCGAAGCTTCTCGGGCGAAGGTTGTCCGGCTTCAGGAATGGTTTGTCGCCGGTGTGGTCATGGTCGCCCAGCAGTTTGCCATCACTTTCGCGGATTTTTCCATACATGGAGTGTTTGTGGAAGTTTTTGTGCTTCTCGGCGGTTGCTTTGACGTCGCCGGTGTAGCGTGGGTCCTGGGGGCGCTCCTGGCTATCCATGTAGTAGGCGAT
Organism: Marinobacter nauticus; assembly: GCA_044811145.1. Classification (GTDB taxonomy): domain Bacteria; phylum Pseudomonadota; class Gammaproteobacteria; order Pseudomonadales; family Oleiphilaceae; genus Marinobacter; species Marinobacter nauticus_A. Next base: position 2,706,328 of record CP085245.1, on the reverse strand, counting down.
GTCCCACGCTTCCTGATCTGACAGGGAATGGGGCTGGCCAAGCGGCATGTTGTTCTTGATGAACCCGGCTGCGGTGAATATGCGCACCATGCCGGCACCCCAGTTATTGGAACCGTCACCCCAGAGAGCCGGATAGACCGTCTGGCCATCCACCCGCATGCCGGAGCCATCCTCCTGGTGGCAAACGGCACACTGTTCCTGGAACAGCTTTTCACCGTTGGCGTAGCTCAGCTTTTCGGGCCGTTCAGGTGCTGGAAAGCCGCGGCCGTAGATCGGTTGTTTGGGGTACATCTCCACCCCGCTGGCCAGCCAGGTGTGATAGGTCGCCAGGGCGACCATGTCGTCACTGCCATAGGCGGGCGGTTTACCGTTCATGGAGTAGGCGAAGCAGCCGGCGATACGCTCCTCCAGGCTGTTCACATGGTCATTCTTGCCCCGATAATTCGGTAAGGTAACGGCTGCCGGCCAGATCGGCGCGCTGAAAGGCATCCGCCCCTCACCAAGGTGGCAGCTGGAGCAGTTCATATTGTTGAACACATTCTTGCCGCGGAGCTGTTGGGTGTTGGTAAACAGATCATGGCCGCGGCGGATGACCCGCTTGAGTTCGGGGTGAATATCCGCTTCTTCCAGATCCTCCATGGTGGGAGGGATATGCACCAGTTCGTTGTCTTTGGGGGCCGGAAAGCCCATTTCAGTCAACGTATCAATATATTGCTGAATTTCCGCATCGGTGGTGTAGTCATTGGCAGCCGCGCTGGCGGAGAGCATGACCGTTCCCGACAAAGCTATGTGAAGAAATTTGCGAATCATGTCCTGGAACTCCTTTACTCGGCCACGGGGCTCTGGTTTGCCAGCCAGACGGCTACGGCATGAATGTCCTCATCGCTCATGCGCTTGGCGATGGCGCCCATCAGGTTCTGCGGGTCGTTGCTTCGGGTGCCGTCTTGCCAGGCCTTAAGCTGAGCCTCGATATAGCCGGCGTGTTGGCCGGCGATACCCGGGAAGGTTGCGCCAGCACCTCGGCTACCGGGGCCATGACAACTCTTGCAGGAGACAATGTACTGGGACCAATCGCCGCGCTCGGCAATCTGTTTGCCGCGCTGGAGTACCGCCTCCGGCGCGTTTTCCCCGCCCTGGCCAGGTGTGGGTGTCATCTGTGCATAGTAGGCTGCTACATCGGCTAATTGCTGCTCGTTCAGCATATTGACGAAAGGCATCATGGTGGAACTTTGCCGCGAGCCGCTCTTGATGTCGTTGTATTGTTTAATAAAGTACTGGGCATCAAGCCCCGCCAACCGGGGCCAGGACTGGCCGCCTTCCACATGCTTGCCGCTGCCATCCGCCTGATGGCAGGCGACACACGCGGTAACCAGTTCCGCCCCGCGTTCCGGATTGCCTTCCGGTGCCGCCTGGACAAAGCCCGCGCTGGCCGCAAGGCCCAGCGCGGCGAGTGTCATTGGAAAATGTCTCACGGTCAGGTTCCTCTCTTTGCGCAACCAATTTGTTATAAGAATATTCCTATGAACACATCATAGCAGGACATTCACGGAAAACGACACTCAGAGCCAATGGCCCTGCTGAATGGCCATATAGGCGATGGTGCCCACGGCAATCGAGAGCAGCGCATTACGGCGCCAGAGGTGAATCACGATGACCAGCAGGCTGGGGATCAGGGCATCCAGCCCGGGCACTGTCGCTTGCCAGTCTGCGGAACGCTGAACAAAGACTGTCGCCAGAAGGGCCATGACAGCGGCCGGAAGAAACCGGCCAAGGTGTTGGATGAGGGGGTGTTCTGTGTGCCGATGCAGGAACAGAAAAGGCACCACCCGGGTGGCAAACGTTGCCAGTGCGGAGACGGCTATGAAGGCGGTAATATACAGGCTCTCAGTCATGTGGGGCCTCCAGATCCAGGCTCTGGTTGCGGTGCCGGCGGTAGTGGGCCAGTAGCACCACTGTGACGATGGCGATACCCGCAATCAGCTGATGGGTGGTAGGCACCAGTAGCATCGCGATGCCGGCAGCCAGGGCGCCACACCATACTGGAAAGCTATCCCCCAGGGATTTGAGCTGTTCAATGGTCAGCACAATGAACAACGCCACCAGCGCAAATTCAATACCGGTGCTGTCAAACGCCACCCATTCGCCCAGCAGTCCGCCAAGGGCGCAACCGGCCACCCAGTACAACTGGTTAAACAGGGTGATGCGGAAATCCAGCTGCTGTTCGATTTGGCGGTCCGAACCTCGCGTACGGCTGGTGAGCAGTGAATAGGTTTCGTCGGTAAGGCCGAAAATCAGATAGGCTTTGCGCCAGCCCGCACCTTGAAACTGGCCGAGCAGCGATAGGCCATAGAACAGGTGCCGGGCGTTCAGCACGAACATGGCCACGGCCACTTCCATTAACCCTGCGTTGGCTGCCAGGAGGCTCACCGCCAGAATCTGGCCGGCACCGGCATAGATCACCACGCCCATGAGCGGCGCGATCCACCAGGCGTAGTCCAGTTGGGTGGCAAACAGGACTCCGAAGGCTGTGCCCAGGGGCAGGTAGCCGAACAGAATCGGTAATGTCAGGCGGAATGTGGTCTGATTCATTAGCTTACAAACATTGAGAAAGCCGGCGATGATAGGCGAACGGAGCCGGTTTTGAAAGACGGTGCCGGGCACCAGTGAAGGCCGTGAAGTCCGCGCAGACACAAAAGTGTCATAAAACAGGCATACCCTGCCGGGAAACCCTGCCTTATCGGAGTTTCAATGCTTGCCACTGTTCGTGCCCGTATCCTGTTTTTCGCTTTTCTCTCACTGGCCGCGGTAGCTGGCCTGGCCGCGATGGCCTGGGTCATCATCCTTAAAGCGGAAAATACCTCCGATAACCTTATCCGCCATACCTTGCAGGAGTCCTGGATTCTCATCGATCTGGAACAGGACCATCGTCGACTTCAGGATCTGGCATACAAGGTCAAGGCGCAATTGATGCTGTGGGATGAAATTGAAGCTGAATACGCTGAGATCGAGACCGCTCTGGCCAAACATTGGCAGCGTGTTAAAAAGACACCCAGCCTCAAGACCTGGGCTACCGAAAATGAACCCAGCTTTAAAGAGGTTCAGGCGTTGATGGTCGACATGAAAGCGGGGATCGACCAGAAAAGCTATTACCGGGTCGGTCAGGTTGTCGATTTCCAGTTGTTTCCTGCTCTGGAACCCATGCTGGGCGCCATCAGCGAGCGCCAGAACAAAAGTCGCAATGAGGTCTCCGCCGGGGCTGATGAACTTCTCAAATTTCTCGACGATCAACAGCTTCTGCTGCTGGCTGGTTCCGGGAGTTTTCTGGTTGTGGTGATTGTGATGACGCTGTGGTTGCGTCGGTCGGTGATTCTTCGACTCCAGAGTATCGAACGGGAGTTGACGGCCATGGAGCAGCAATCAGATCTGACCCTGACCCCAAAATTAAACGGTCGTGATGAAGTGGCCGGGGTGGCAGGCGCCCTGGAACGCCTGGTGTCACGGTTTGAGGGCTTTATTGGGGACATCCGGAACGCTGCGAGCGGTTTGGATGAGCGATCCTCGGCCCTGGATGAGGGTGCTGAGGCCCTGCAACAGGCTTCTGACGCCACGCGTCGTCAAATTAGCGATGTCACCACCTCCATGGCCGCAATTTCTGAGCAGGCGTCACAGATTGAGCAGGCCACCGAGCAGTCGGCCAGTACGGTAAGTCAGGCGGTGTCGGCAAACAGTGAAGTGCGTGAAGGCCTCCAACACAGCGAGACGGGAGCCAATCACACCATGGAAGTCATCGGTCGGGTGTCGTCCTCAATCCAGGCATTGAACGAATCCACCGGCAATATTGAGCAAGTGATCGGGGTGATTGCGGACATTGCCGAACAGACCAACCTTCTGGCCCTCAATGCAGCTATTGAAGCTGCAAGAGCGGGCGAGCATGGAAGAGGCTTTGCAGTGGTGGCGGATGAAGTACGGACCCTCTCCCAGCGCACGGCGGATTCGACCCGTAATATTCGCCAGTGGGTTGAAGATCTGGTTAGCGGCGTTGGTAATGTGGACCTACTGCTAACCGAAGTCCGGAGTGCCGGTGAACAGAACCGGGATAACCTTCTGACGCTCAAGAACCACCTGGAACAGCTCAATGGACAGTTCGATGAACTGGAGCAGCAAAGCGACAGTATCCGGGAATCTGTGACCCTTCAGCGCGACGAAATCGGCCGGGTAGGGCGTAGGGCCGATGCTCTGTCAGCCAGTGCCGAGACACTGACCGAAAATGTTCAGGGCACCCGGATGATCAGTGATGCGCTGCGTCAGGAATCAGTCTCCATGCGCCAGCTGATGGCCAGCTTCCGTACCCGGGCGTGCGAGTAGGTAGTCTCCGGGTCTTCTGATTGCCGACAAGAAACCGTAACATGGGCGCCATTGATGGAGGGTCCATGACTAACGAAACCGAAAACCAGCCGGAAGGTGATCCTCGGCAGGAAAAATTCGTTGTTGAGACGGAGTTGCTTTCTGATGACCTGCTCGAGGGCCTGGCTGAGGAATATTGCACCCGTTATCACGGGCTTAATGACACCGAATCCCCCTTGGCGGAGCGGGACAGGGTACTGGCCGCACTGCGCCGGGGCGACCTGGTTGTCTGGTTTGATCCGGTTGAAAATATCGCCAGTCTGGGACATCCATCTAAGGTATAAGTGAATCCCGGCTATTCGGGCCGACATTGAAAAGATACACTTGTTCTATTGTTATGCCTGAATGAGAGGTGAATGTTGATCAGGGTATTGGTTGTAGATGACCACGAACTGGTGCGCTCCGGCATTACCCGCATGCTGGCGGACAACCCGGACATCGATGTTCTGGGCCAGGTTTCGTCTGGTGAAGATGCCGTGCAGTTCGTGCGTGAGAAACGCCCTGATATCGTGCTGATGGACATTCGCATGCCTGGTATTGGTGGCCTGGAAGCCACCCGTCGCATTCTCCGCTATGATGATTCCATTCGTGTGATTGCTGTAACCGCCTGTGCCGACGACCCATATCCCGCTCGGGTCATGCAGAGCGGGGCCCAGGGATACATCACCAAGGGTGCAGGTATTGACGAAATGGTGCGGGCCATTCGCAAAGCCCACTCGGGTCAGCGTTATATCAGTCCGGAAATTGCCCAGAAAATGGCGCTCAAGCAGATTGCCGGTGACCCGGACGACGAAGGGGAGCTGTCCCTGTTTGAAAGACTCTCGGAACGGGAAATGCAGATTGCCCTGATGGTGGTGGATTGCCAGAAGGTTCAGGACATTTCAGACAAACTCTGCCTCAGCCCAAAAACGGTAAACACCTACCGCTACCGTATTTTCGAAAAACTGGAAATCTCCAGCGATGTGGAACTGGCGCTGATGGCTGTAAGACTCGGATTGCTGGATGCCAACAAGGTCTGATCCTCCAGAGACTTCCGGGGAGTTTGACAGTAAAAGCTTCCTGAAACAGCTGACTGAACGCCCCGGCGTATACCGCATGTACGACGCCGGCGATAATGTGTTGTATGTGGGTAAGGCCCGGAACCTCAAAAAGCGGGTCAGCAGTTATTTCCGGAAAACTGGCCTGGCGCCGAAAACCGAGGCGTTGGTTGGAAAGATCCAGTCTATCGAAGTCACCATTACTGGCAGTGAAACCGAAGCGCTGCTACTTGAGCAGAACCTTATCAAGTCGCTGCGCCCGCCCTACAACATCCTGCTGCGGGACGATAAGTCCTACCCCTATATTTACCTGTCTTCACACAGCGATTATCCCTCGCTGACGTTCCGTCGTGGTCGCACGAAGAAGGGCGGCGGTACCTGGTTCGGACCGTTTCCCAGCTCTGGCGCGGTCAAGGAAAGCCTTAATATCCTGCAAAAAGTTTTCCGCATAAGAAACTGTAGTGAGAGCTATTTTCGGAATCGGACCCGGCCTTGTTTGCAGTACCAGATCAATCGCTGTACGGCACCCTGTGTCGAATTCATATCTCCGGAGGAGTACCGGGAGGATGTCCGCCACGCCACCATGTTTCTGGAGGGCAAGAATCCCGCAATCATCCAGGACCTGATGAACGCCATGGAGCAGGCATCGCAAAGCCTGGAATTCGAAAAAGCGGCCAGCTACCGGGACCAGATCAACCATCTGCGCCACGTCCAGGAGCAACAGTCCGTTGAGGGTGAAGGAGGGGATGCCGATGTGGTGGCCATTGCCCAGGAAGCCGGGGTGGTTTGTATCGTGGTCATCATCGTCCGTGGCGGACGGGTATTGGGCACCAAGGACTATTTCCCGAAATTTTCCCTGGAGCAGTCCGAAGGCGAGCTGTTGGCCGCGTTCCTCGGCCAGTACTATTTTGGCGGTGATACCCGTCGGGAAATTCCCCGGGACATCCTGGTGCCGGTGCAAGTGGACGAACAGGAGCTTTTATCCGAGGCCCTGTCGGAAGCAGCCGGCCGTGAAACGCGGGTTCGAGGCAATGTGCGGGGTGAGCGCCGGCGCTGGCTGGAGTTGGCCATGACCAATGCCCGGCAGACCTTGCTGACACACCTGGCCAGCAAGGAAACCGTCTACCGCCGATTGCTGGCGCTGCGGGACCTTCTGGAGCTGGCGGAGACCCCGGCTCGGATGGAATGTTTCGACATCAGCCACAGTCAGGGCGAAAATACCGTCGCATCCTGCGTGGTTTTCGATGAGAATGGGCCGCTGAAGAGTGACTATCGGCTGTATAATATCGAGGGCGTCAAAGCCGGCGACGATTATGCAGCGATGCGGCAGGTGCTGACCCGTCGGTATCGGCGCATGGTGAGCGGTGAGGGTAAACGCCCCGACCTGGTCTTTATCGATGGCGGTAAGGGGCAGTTGAACATTGCCCGGGAAGTCTTTGATGAGCTGGGCATTTCTGATATCCCGCTTATCGGCGTTGCTAAAGGGGTGACTCGCCGGGCCGGCATGGAACAGCTGATCGATGCCATGACTGGCAGTGTTTTCCGGGTGCCTGCGGACTCACCCGCGCTGCACCTGATTCAACACATCCGGGACGAATCGCACCGGTTTGCGATTTCCGGTCACCGGGCGCGGAGAGACAAAAAACGGCGACAGTCCACACTGGAAGGCATTGAAGGTGTTGGCCCCAAACGCCGGCGGGAACTGATACGCTATTTTGGTGGTCTGCAGGGTATCCGCAAAGCCAGTGTTGAAGAAATGGCCAAGGTGCAGGGCATCAGCAAGGGCCTGGCAGAGACCATCTACGCCGCGCTGCACAATGAGTGACAGAATGTACCACCGAGTTGAACAACGGAATTCAAAATAGGAACGCCATGAACTTGCCCAATATTCTAACCATGTCCCGGATTGTGATGATCCCGGTGTTTGTGGTGGTTTTCTATCTGCCAATGGACTGGAGTTACATGGGGTGTGCCGCCATTTTTGCACTGGCGGCGGTCACAGACTGGCTGGATGGCTATCTGGCTCGCAAGCTTGATCAGAGTACGCCGTTTGGCGCTTTCCTGGACCCGGTGGCTGACAAACTCATGGTGGCCGTTGCCCTGGCGGTATTGATTGAGGAACACGCAGCCGTGCTGCTAACCATTCCTGCGACGGTCATTATCGGTCGGGAAATTGTGATTTCAGCGCTGCGGGAATGGATGGCGGAGATTGGCAGCCGCGCCAGTGTGGCCGTGTCCTATATTGGCAAGATCAAAACGTCCGCCCAGATGGTGGCAATTGTGGGCTTGCTGGCATTCCCGCCGGGAGAAACCCTGGCTTATGTGGCTCTCGGCCTGCTCTATGTCGCCGCGGTACTCACGCTGTGGTCGATGTTTCTTTACCTCAAGGCTGCCCGACACGATTTGTTCCCGAAAAAAGCGGATAGTTAATCCGCGTCTATTCCTACCAGGCAGTCAAAGGCCCACTGGGCGGTGTTGGCGGCAACCTCGGCGGTTCCCTGTCTGAAAGCCTCCATCAGGCTGGCGATTTCGGTGCTTTGCGCTGGTACCACCTGCTTCTCATCCAGCACACATAGTGTCTCCCGGGTTCGGTTCTGCAGCAGCTCGTAATAAAGGTGTATAACAACCGCCGTTCCCTCGTTGGTTTGTCGCGCGTGAAACCCCCGTAATTCCGGGAGCAGGGAGATGTCTGCGTTGGCAGCGCTATTGGCTGCCAATACATTGTCAAAGCCGTTGCTCGCTCGCAGGCTCTGCACTAGCTGGTCATGAACCAGAACCGGCATGGTGTCCCGCCACCGGGTGCCTGGCAGGGCCTGGAATTCCCAGTTGCTTGGCTGTATCAGTACCAGAGTGCCGTCAAATGGCGCCGAGGCAAGCGGCAGATCAACCCGCATACTGACGGGCCGGGGGCTTTGATATGCTGCCTGCTGCGGCGTTATATCCCCAAGCCCGACAATGCGTGGTGGCTCTGATTCTGGCAGTACCGTGCAGGCCGACATTAACAGTGCTGAACAGGCTGTAATCAGGGGTTTTGAAAAACGCATCATTCCCGGTACTCCTTCATGGTGTCCTCGCCCAGCAACGTACCGCGCGTGTCCTGTTCCAGGCGCCGGGTGAAGGAATTAAGTGTGCGAAGGGTGTTTCTCAGTTCCCGCAGCGCCGGTCCAAGTTCGCCAACGCCCTGCAAGCCGCTATTCAGTGCTTTTTCATTGTCCGCTGTCAGCCTGTCAAGGCGCTCCAGTGTCGGCTGTAGTGAATTGACCGAGTTTGCCATTCCGGCGATTACCGGCTCGAGTTTACTCAGAACCTCCCGGGCGTGGTTGGCCGCTCCGGATACCCGGCCTGCTGCGTCCTCTGTGCTTGCTCCAGCAGCATTAAACTGCTCGAGCAGGGCAATCAGATCCTCCCGGCTTTGCAGCAGCGACTCGCTGGCCGCGCGGGTGTTTTCCAGAATCCGGGCGATGTTCCTGAGGTTGTCTTGCGATAGCAGTTCATTGGCGCTGCCCAAAAGCTGGTCTGCCTTGGTGAGCAGCGTCTCGCTGTTGGAGAGCAGGTTGGTCAGGGTAGAGGGCTGAGCCTCAATGACTGGCGGGTTTTCGCGGCTACCCTTCAAGGCGGGACTGTCCGGGGAGCCACCGGTGAACTGCACACTCATGCTGCCGGTGATATTAGCCATCACCAGTCCGGCCTTGGTGTTGGCCCGAATGGGGATGTTCTGGTCTACCCGCACAAGCACACGAACATGAGCCGGATTCTCAGGGGCCAGGGTCAGGTCTTCCACCGTGCCCACATTCACACCGCTGTACAGTACTGCATTGCCCTCGGCCAGGCCTCCTACCGGGTGATCGAAATTGATGCGGTAATACGCCCACTCAGTGTCGGTCTGGGATTTTTCCAGCCAGAGAGCAAAAACGAGGGCTGCCGCTACAGCCACCAGCGTAAAGAAACCGATAACGACATGATGGGCTTTGGGTTCCATTAACCTGGCTCCTCATTGGTGTGCCTCTGGTGCGCGGCGGAAGCTGCGCGACCTCGGGGCCCATGAAAGTACTGTTGAACCCATTGGTCCTGGGTTTCGGCCACGTTGTCCAGCGTGTCGGCAATCAGAACGCGGCGTTGTGACAGCACAGCGACCCGATCGCAGGCGCTGTAAAGGGTATCCAGATCGTGGGTGATAAGAAACACCGTCAGTCCCAGGGCATTTCTAAGGGTGACAATGAGCTCGTCAAAGCCCGCAGCGCCGATGGGATCGAGTCCCGCGGTCGGTTCATCCAGGAACAGGATTTCCGGGTCCAGCGCCAGGGCCCGGGCCAGTGCGGCGCGCTTCACCATGCCCCCGGACAACTCGGAAGGGTATTTCTTTGCGGATTCAGCCGGCAGGCCCGTTAGGGCGAGCTTCATGCAAGCCAATTCCTCTGCCTCAGCCCGGGACAGGCCGGTATGTTCCATCAGGGGCAGGGCGATGTTCTGTGCCAGATTGAGCGAGGTAAATAAGGCGCCGCCCTGAAACAATACGCCGAACTGCTGCTCAAACTGGGAACGCTGGCCAGGAGACATGGCCATCAAATTTTTTCCGAACACCCGTATCTGGCCAGCGGAAGGCGTTTGTAATCCAATGATGCTGCGTAAAAGCACGGATTTGCCGGTGCCTGAGCCCCCCACAACGCCAAGAATTTCACCCCGGTAAAGGTCCAGGTCCAGATCTTTATGGACAGTCAGATCCCCAAAGCGGTTATCCAGGCCGCGAACCTGGATGATTGGTATTGGTTTTCCGGGTGCCGGGGACCGATGCTCTGCCATGATTCACCACCCCATTTCCATGAAGAAAAGCGCAGCAATGGAATCCAGCAGTATCACCATAAAAATAGACTGAACAACGCTGGATGTGGTGTGCTCCCCAACCGATTGGGCGCTCCCGGCTACCTTGAAACCCTCCAGGCAGCCAATGACGGCAATCAGGAACGCAAAGATAGGTGCTTTGCCCATCCCGACCAGGAAATGTTGAAGTGTGATGTCCCGGTGCACAATGCTAAGGAACTGGGTAAGGGGAATATCCAGTGCCAATGAGCAGACCATAGCCCCGCCAAACATACCTGAGATGATGCCAACGAACGTAAGAATGGGCAGGCTGACCATCATCGCCAGTACGCGGGGGATGACCAGCAATTCGATGGGGCTGAGGCCCAGCGTGCGGATGGCATCAATCTCCTCGTTGACTTTCATGGCGCCTATCTGGGCAGTGAAGGCGCTGGCGGTCCGTCCGGCGAGCAATATGGCGGCCAGCAGGACACCGAACTCCCGCAGGAACGAGAAGGCTACCAGGTTCACTGTGTAGATGGTGGCGCCAAAATTATCCAGCACGGTGGCGCCCAGGAAAGCCACCACGGCGCCCACCAGGAACGTCAGGAGCGCGACGATGGGGAGGGCGTTTAGGCCCGTATTATGTACGGATGCGACGAATGAGGTGACGCGCCAGCGCTTTGGCCGAGGCAGAATGTGGAAAAGAGTCGCCAGGGTTTGCCCCATAAAGCCCGCCAGCAAAAAGTGCTCACGGGCAATGTTGCTAACATTAACGCCAAGATTGCCAAGGAACTGCATAACCGTGTTCGATTGACGGGGCGACGTGGGCGGCGTGTTCAGGGAAGATGCAACGGCATGCAACAGGGCTTTCTGCTCCTGAGGAGGTTGACTGCGGTCCAGTATGTCCAGCAGACGATCGGCCCCCATCAATTTGACCATCAGGGAAGCGCCGGCGGTATCAAGTTGTCCGAGCGCACTAAAGTCGGCTTCGTACGCCGTGTTCCTGTTGAGTTGGCTCGCAACAGCGTGACTCAGTTCCGAGTAGTGATTCAGCGTCCAGTCACCATTGAACCGCAGGATACTGCCGTCCTGCTCAAAGGTGCCCGGTTTCCCGGTTTGCTGTCCAGTGCCTGAATGCGTGCTCACGAAACGACGCACATCCTTTTACCGATCCTGGTTGGAAGAGCTTCCAGCTAACTCCCAATCACTCCGCAAGCCAGAGACGATCCGGAGTGAGCCAGAGGCTCCAGTGTATGTTGTCAGATTATATAAGTGGCCGGTCAGATTAAAGAACTTCTCAGGCTTGCGGAACCTCATCAATTGCCTGCTCCGGGATGCTATAGTATTAAGGTTGGTTGCCGGGGAGGTTCTGAACGCCTGCCTGATCAAGCACTTTTGGTGCGGTTGGCCAATCCGCACAGGGAAGATGAGCATTGTGATAAGGAGAAGTTGTGATGATCGGTAAAAATCTGGTGGCCGGAAGCCTGCTATTGCTGCCTGTTGTTGCGTTTGCCCAGGACAGCAGGCCGTTCTCGGTTGGCCTTGCGTCGTTTGCCACGTCTGTGGATTACACGGTCGAATATGAGTACGGTCTGGATGATGATGAAGAGCAGACGTTCAGTGGGCCGGCCATTTTTGGCACGGCTGCGGTGAACGATAACCTGGCGTTTCGTGTCCTGTATGGTTGGCAGGACCACACCGATGAATCCGATATTGAGCTGGAGACCATTGAAGGCACCGTCCTGGGTGGTATTGGTTTGGCCAGCGAAGGGTTCAAGGCCTACGGCTCTTTGGGCTTCTTCCGTGATGATCTTGACTGGAACGATAAACCTGCCCGGGTAAATACTGATACCTTCAAAGGCCTGGCGCTCGGAGCTGGTGCTGGTTACAGCTGGCCCTGGGTATCGGTGGAACTCTGGATTTCCGTGCGAGACAACAGTGACTACGAGGATGCCCTGGACGATTACTACGCAGGACAGGCTCAAGGGATCTTCGATTATGATGAGATCGAGTACCTGTCAGTGGTTACCGCCGGTATTGGAGCTTCGGTTCGCTTCTAACGGTGAGGCGACCGCCGTTGTTCGAAAAATGCACAGAACTGCTTAAAAAACAAAAACATGAAAAAAAGTGTTGACGGCTGCAGCGGAATCCGTAGAATACGCAGCCGTTGATGAGGCAACGCCTCGCAGCAAAGAGCGGGAATAGCTCAGTTGGTAGAGCACAACCTTGCCAAGGTTGGGGTCGCGAGTTCGAATCTCGTTTCCCGCTCCAATTTCCAAGTCTCTCACGCCCCCTGAGAGCAGAAGCCAGTTCAAGGCTTATCCGGCGCGGTGGCAGAGTGGTTATGCAGCGGACTGCAACTCCGTGTACGCCGGTTCGATTCCGACCCGCGCCTCCAATTTTTCCCTTTTAAATCCAGTACTTTGTAGCGCCTCTTCTGTTGGCCGTTTTTGATGTCGACATCATGGCGACAAAATGTCGACACTCTCCTGCCGTTTCCGTTCGTCCTCCTCGCGTTCGCCGTTTTATCCTGTGCCCACTGTAATGTATTCCGTCACTCTATGGTTTCATCCTGTTACATTATGGTAACATCCTGAAAAGGCAAGGTCCCCAACCGTCACATTTTCAGGGAATTGCAGTCCTTTATGACAAAAAACCGTGCGCTTCTTTTCGCCGTCCTCTGGTTGTGGCCTTGCATTAGCTTTTCTACAGAACGTCCTGAAAATATTGGCTTTTATTATGGCTCCGAAGCGCCGATAGGCAGCCTTTACCGGTACGACTGGCTCGTGCTGCAGCCCGAGCTTGCTTCCTCAGCACGTCTATCCCTGCTCGACAGGGGCGGAACCTTCCCCATTGCCTATGTGGCGGTTGATGAAATAGCACAAAGCCACACCCTGTTCCCGGAGGTTCAGGAGTCCTGGAAGATTGGTGCCAATACCGACTGGGACAGCGCGGTTCTTGATCTGAGGCTGCCCGAAGTGCAGGCTTTTATCCTCGAAAAACGCATTGCGCCTGCAATGGCCATGGGGTTCCAGGGCGTGTTCCTCGATACCCTGGATAGCCATATGCTAACCGAGCCTGGCCGCAGTGACCGGGATGCCTTCATAAAAGCGCAGGCGAGCCTTATATCGGCGATACGACAGCAATATCCGGAGGCCCGGATCATCATCAATCGTGGCTTTCATTTGCCTCAAAGTACTCACGACCAGATTGATGCCTTGGCCTTTGAGTCCTACCTGGAAGGTTATGATCCCGGCACCAGACAATTCGGTCCGGTGCCCGAAAGTGACCGGGAGTGGTTGGACAGGCGTTTTCAGGAATGGCGCGGGCAATACCCGGATAAGCCCCTGATTGCCATTGACTATACGCCAACCGCAACGGAAGCCCCGGCGCTTGCAGCGCGTTTGAGGCGTTTGGGCTTTTTACCTTATGTGACCAATCCGGATCTCACCCGCCTGGGGCCCACCCAACCCTCCGCCGTCAACCAGCACGTTCTGGTTATGACTGATTTACCGGAACAACGAAAAGATCAGACTCTTGCGCACCGGAAGCTCGGAATCGTCCTGGAAAATCTGGGCCTGGTTCCCGTTTATCGTTCCGTCCTCTCGGAGCTGCCCGACGACCCCCAGGGAGACCGGTACGCCGGCGTGGTGATCTGGTGGGAAGCCGGCTCCTCAAATACCCGTGTTTGTAACTGGCTTGCCAATAAATCGGAACAACACCTCCCGGTGGTGATGCTTGGGCTGGTGCCGCCGGTTTATCAGTGTCAGAGCCTGATATCGTCAAAGGGAACGGCGGTACCGCAGGGTAGAGGGGTACTTGAATCGCAACATGTGTCTGTCGGGACGTTCGAAGGCAACAGGCTGCCAAAGCGGTCCGCGAATGCATTGCCGGTGGCCCCGGGCAGTGACGCCTGGCTTACTTTTAAAGACGAGGCTGGCAGTACTTTTACGCCAATTTTTGTCTCCCAAAGCGGCGGCGTGGCGGTATCGCCATTTATCTTTGAAAACGGCCCTGACGACACTGAGTTCTGGCTTTTTGACCCTTTCATGTTTTTTCGCAAAGCGCTGCAACTGGATAACCGCCCGATTATAGATACCACCACCGAATCCGGCCGAAGAATTCTGACGGCCCATATCGATGGTGATGGCTTTGTGTCCAGGGCGGAGCAACCGGGTACGCCTCAGGGAGGGGAGGTGATCCTTGATCAGATCCTCAGGAAATACCGGATCCCCCACACGGTTTCCGTTATTGAAGCAGAAGTATCACAAGACGGCATTTATCCTGCTGAAAGTGCTGAAGCCCTGGCTACTGCCCGCCGTATTTTTCGGGAACCAAACGTAGAAGTGGCGTCCCACACCTACGGCCACCCATTTTTCTGGCAGATTATGGAAGGTGGCTTTGTCCCCGATGAAGACCAGACCGAATATGGCTATACCATGGATATCCCCGGTTACGAGCCAAGTCTGAAGCGTGAGATACCTGGGTCGGTGGCTTTTGTGAATCAACTGGCGCCACCGGCTAAGCCTGTTGAGGTTTTTCTGTGGAGTGGTGATGCCCGGCCTGGCGAGAAAGCGCTGTCGATGGTTCGCGAACTCGGCTTGCATAACGTCAATGGCGGCAATACCCGGCCACTCCCACACGGTTCCCAACTCGCGGAAGTGTGGCCAGACGGCAGACCAGTAGGGGATGAGCTTCAGGTTTATGCCCCGGTGATGAATGAAAATGTCTATACCGATTTATGGACGGGCCCCTTCTACGGTTACCGTAACGCCCGCTACAGCTTTGATCTTCTGGAAAAACCCTATCGCCTGAAACCGATGGGCATTTATTACCATTTTTACTCCGGCACCAAGCCGGAAGCACTGAAAGCCCTGAACGAGGTCTACCAGCATGCCTTGTCGTCACCTAATACACCCTTGCCCCTAAGTACTTATGCGCGTCGGGTTCAGTCCCGTTATTATGGCGTGATGATGCTTGATGAGTCGGGAGCTTATCGGTGGCGTGGCTTGGAAGTGCCCCGAACCGTACGAATCCCACAGGGCCGCTATCCGGACCTCAACAAAAGCCGTGGTGTGTACGGTTATGCAGATACCAACGGACAGCGCTACGTTCATTTGACCGGGTACGACAGCTCCCTGGTGCTTAGTGACCAGCCACCGGAAGGGCCTTACCTGCGCAGTGCAAACGGCCCAGTTGCAGATTGGCAGCGGACCGCCGGTCATGATGGCCATTGGCGCATTCGCCTAAGCGCCAATGGCCACGTGCCCCTGGAACTCCAGTTTGCAGGGGCTTCCAGGTGTCGTATTGAGAGCGGACCCGACTCCCGGCGCCGCTCTGGCACGGCGTTTGAGCTGAAAGCGTCTTCGGTTACCGATCTGGTCGTGGAGTGTTTCTGAGTGCGACCAGCCAGCCGTCCATCCTTTTTTCGATTGCCAACCCTGGCGTTGATGGGAGGGTTGGCTGCCGGTGCTTTTTACCTGCTGTACCCCCGCGAAGGCTTTTTTGACGCGCTGAATAATGCGCCCAAACCGGATTCAGTTTCGCTTGCCTACATGGACATCCTGCAAAAAAGGCAGAAGGTTGATGGGGTGTTACTGGCAAGCCTGGCCGAAAATCAGATTCGGGCAGGGGGGTACCAGAAAGGGGTGGCAACGCTCATGGCGATGTCAGAAATTGACGATATCCCGTTTGCTCGACTGAAGTCAGTACTCCCGCTGCTTACCCCTGACGATCAGCTCCGGTTAGTGCCCCGTTTTATCGAACGTGACAGATCCGGCGATCACCTCTGGCTGCATCGGTTGCTTGGCAAAGCGCAACTGGCGACCAGCCAACCCTCGAAAGCCGCCGATACCCTGGCGTGGGTCCTCCCAACGTTACCCAAAACCGAGCAGCCGGAGGCCCGATTGGAACTTGTTCGCCGTTATCTGGCAGCTGGGAAGCCAGGCCAAGCGTTGAATACGTTCAAGGCGGGTGGTTTGCCCCAAAACAACAAGGAAAGCCTCAGCCTGGGTATCCGGCTGGCAGAGTTCACCGGGGACATAAACTCGCAAATCCAGTGGCTGGAGACCTTGTCACGTATTGAGGCTGATGCGTACCAGACATTGCAGCGCCTGTTTGTTCTCCAGTTGGGCGAAAGTCGGTTGGAAGCGGCGGCGCGGACAGGCGAGCGCCTGTTGACCTATGAACATCGCCTTTCGCCTGACCAGAAAGCTAATATAGCCCGATCGTTTGAATGGACGGGACGCTACGCAAAGGCCCAGGATTTGTGGCGGAAGGTTTACAAGGACACGGGTGAAGCCACGGCTTTCGAACGGGCCAGAATCCTGGCCCGGGAACGCTTTGACTGGTCCGCATTGGCGGAAATTTTCACTCTGGCGAGCCAACGTCGGTCTCTGACACCGGAAGAATGGCAGCAATTGGCTGATGCGTCTCTCAGGCAGGGAGAGATGGACGCGTCCATGACAACCCTTGAGCGTGCCTTGGCGGATAACCCCGGCAACACAGAACTGTCGGGGCGATTGCTGACCCTGTATTTCAACAATCAGCGTTTTGAGGATGCCATCGCGTTGTTGAATGCCGAAGAAGAACTGAGCGGGCAACAACGTATTCTCCTGGCAAACCTGTATTGGCGAACCCGCTCCCCCGGAAAAGCATTAGCTGTGCTGAAGGCGCCTTTCTCCGAAGCTGAATACGAAGACGAAGCTGCCCACCTGCGACTGGACCTGGCCCTGATCCTGGACGATGACGAAGCGCTTCTTCAGGAATACCGGGTGCTGGTGACGCGCGCCCCATCCGCCATGGATGAAGAGTTGGCGCAACGGGTTATCGGGCTGGCCTTATACTTTGATGACCAGGCAACAGCGCTGGCCCTGGCTGAGGCCAGGTTCTCCCTTACCGGGAATGTACGGCTTTTGCCGGTCCTTGCCGAACTCCAGGCCGCAGATGAGCGGTGGACTGAACTGGGGCAAACCCTGTCCGTTTGGCGGCGAAAAGACCCTGGTGTGGGCAACAATGCCCGATATTGGCTTCTTCTTGGGCGCTATTATGAACAATCCAACCGCCCCCATTTGGCGGAAAGAGCTTACAAGGGCGCGCTGATGGCGAGCCCGGGTAATGCGGATGTCCTGGAAAGCTGGGCCTGGTTGCTTCTGGCTGACAATGACCGACCTAACAGCAAGTTGAGGGTGATTCTTGACCAACTGCGGCAACAGGGCGAGGGGCGCGCTCCTGAGCTGTTTGCCTACGGTTCGGAAGTTCTGGCCGGAACCCCGGGGGCCGGCGGTTACGAAAGCAATAACCGCGTTTTGCAGGTGGGCTGGTATCAGGAAGACCTGGACCGACTGACGATCCAGCACCGATACATTACCTCAGATTATGCTTTCAACGACTACCGTATAACGGCCTTGATGGATGACTTGAGCACTACTGACAACACATTCTATCGGTCAGCCGTGAGTCCCGGGCCGGACTTCCGGTTCACCCTCGCCTCCAATGAAAGTGGGCAGCAATGGCAGTGGACCGGTGGCGTGGGTCGGCACGACCGATTGGGCGATAACGATCTCTGGGCCGGTGTCACCCTGCGCTATAGTCCCGTGCAACGCTGGCAACTCCAGCTGGAGCATTATCAGGGGGAGCGCGCCACGGACAGTGCGGAAGCCTGGTGGCTGATGGGCAAAAACAGGACCGGTGTGGAAGTCCGTTACCAACCCTGGTCGAGACTGGCCGTAGAAGCGGGTATTGACGCCCTGTCTTTTGACTCCGCCGAGCAAACCGCTGTTGCCTCCGGCCACGAGCTGACGCTTGGCGCAAACTACCAACTGGCCCGTGGCAATATCGGGTGGAACATTCGCAGTGAATACAGCCATCAGCGATTAACCACGCTCGAGCCACTGGATGCGGACGCCCGCAACGAGTTCACACAGCCAATAACGACAGCGGATCTGCTGACCGAGGATTACGAACGGATTGGCCTGGGCAGCCGCTGGTACCACGGTGATCCCCACGGGCTGTTCCGCCAGGACGCTGCTCCACGCTGGTTCTTTGATGTTGCCGCTGGTTATGTTCTGTCCAGTTCAAGTCCGGATATCGGCATCTCGACGGGTATTGGCTGGTCGCTGCTGGGCAATGACGAACTGGCCCTTTCCACGGGTTATGCATCCGATGGGCTGAATAATGAAAGCCGTTTGAACGCGAGAATGACTTACACGCTTTATTTTTCCGATCTCAGGAGGTCGCAATGACACCAATTCGTACCCTTGTCTTAGCCCTGGTGGTGGCCCTGTTGGCCGGGTGTTCCACATTGATAGCTGAAAAAGACAATCGCGCTATCGCAAAGGATCAACAGTTTGCGGTGGTACCGCTTTTGAATCTCTCGGAGACCCCCCAGGCCGGAGATAAAGCCGCGAGCATCCTGGCCGCGGTCCTGAGAGCCGAGGGCGTGATGGATGTGCGCCTTTACCTGCCGCCGGAGGGTAATCTCTTGACTGGCGACAACCAGCAGCGCCAGTCGGACGCGATAGCCGAGGCTCGCGCCAACGGTGCTCAAATCATTGTTGCCGGGACCGTGGAAGAATGGCGTTACAAGGCTGGTCAGGACAATGAACCTGCTGTTGGTGTGACGCTGATGGTATCGGAGACTGGCAGCCAGCAGTCATTGCTGTGGACGGGCACCGCCGCCCGAACCGGATGGGGAAGGGATGGTCTTGGTACCACCGGTCGCGATGTACTTGAGGATCTGGTACAGAGTATGCCCCTGACGGCGGGGAGTAACTGAACTCCATGAATTCACCGGCAACCCAGACACAAAAGGACTATCGGCTGGACGCCGCCGTACCGGAGTGGCTTAAGTGGTCAGAAGTCGTTGTAGTAACCGCACTGTTCCTCGGGCTTTGTTACTGGGCCAATCCCCAGGATCCTTTATATCTTTCGGCTCCTTTTCCCTGGCCGATATTGGGAACCCTGCTGGTGGGCCTGCGCTACGGTTTTTTTGCCGGCCTGATTTCGGCGTTGCTGGTGCTTGGATTCGTCAGTTGGTTTCTGAAAGGGCAGCCGGAGAGCGAGTTTCCGTGGATTTGGATGGCCGGCTTGTTGTGTGCCGGGCTGCTGGCCGGTGAATTTCGCGATTACTGGGCACGGAAACTCCAGCGGGCAGAAGCAGCCCACGAGTACAGCCTCCTGCGGGTGAAGGAGTTTACCCGCAGTTTTTATCTGATGAAGGTCTCCCACGATCGCCTGGAGCAGCAACTGGCTACCAGCTCCGGCAGTCTTCGAGAAGCACTTCGCCGGCTTTATGGTGAATTACAGGCGGGGGAGGCCCGGTTAAATTCGGAAAACGCCCGTTTGATGTTGCAGGTGCTGGCCCGCTATGGCCAGTTGCAGGTTGCGGCTATTTACGACATCAAGGACGGCCGGATTGCAGACAGGCCACTGGCTTCAAATGGCGACTTCGGTGAATTACCCGGCAATGACCCGCTGCTTCAAACCGCACTGGAGAAGGCAGAGCTGGTTTCGGTTCAGACTGAATTTCATTCCCACCTTGACCGGCTGGATACCGAGCTTCTTGCGGTTGTGCCATTGGTTACCTCCAGCGGCGAAACCCTGGCAGTCTGCACCATCAAAGCCATGCCATTTTTCAGTTTCCATCATAAGTCGCTGAGGCTGCTGGCGATATTGGCAGGGCATATGGCTGACATGATTCAGGTTCAGCAGTATGCCGACACCACCGGAACGTCAGAGTGGCAGTATCTGTGTTTCCAGGCCCGGAGATCAGCGCGTGATGCCGAACAGTTCAATCTGCCCGGTCTCTTGCTGAAAATCAGCGCCAATCAGAAAAACGCCGACCAAATTCACGAGCGCATGGCGGGGCTGCGTCGGGGGCTCGATGTGCTGGCGATGAATCAGTCGTCGGATAACACCGTGGATGTCGTCCTGCTCATGCCATTGACCGACGAGCTTGGCCTGGCGGGTTATCTGCAGAGGCTGGAGGACGATCTTCGGGAAAACCTGGGTTTGGCGCTTAAAGAACACGCCAGCGTTGATTCCCTGATGATCCGGGATCTTGATTCTGTCACCCGCTGGTTGGCGCAAAGCGGGGAGACCCATGCTCAATAAGTGGCTGTTCTCGCTCGGGTTGGTGTCTGAGCTGTCCGGTGTCGGTTATGTCTTCAGTGCGGGTGAGAAACTTCAGGCGCTGATTTTGTATGCTATCGCCCATGGGCTGGCCAGTGCAGCGTTCACGGTGGTGCTCATGGCGTTACTGCCAGAACGCTACCGGGACTACCCAGTCAGGGCGGCCCTGTTTCTGTTCTCTCTTCAGTTTGCGATTCCGTTTGTTGGAAGTGTTGGCGTGTTCCTTGGGGTCATGCTTGCCCTTTACTTACCAAGGACGGTCCGCAATCCGGCCTGGGAAGCCGTCCAGATCCCCGAGCTGCCCTATAGCCCTGTGGATATGGGCAGCCAGACGGTGTACACCGAGGGTGGGTTACGCCAGGTGCTGCGGGAGGCAGGGGATACCGGCAAGCGAGTGCGGGCGCTTCTGGCCACCCGACAAATGCCAGGGAGGGAAGGCGTTGAGATATTGCGAGAGGCACTGAAGGATTCCGCCGACGATGTGCGTCTGCTGGCCTATTCCCTCCTTGAACAGCGCGAGAAACACTTGGTGAGCGAGGCTGGTAGCATTCAGGAAGAGCTAAAAAGCAACCCGAACGAAAATCGCGAGTTTGCCCTGCGCAGGCGCCTTGCCCAATTGTGGTGGGAAAATGCGTATTTGGGCCTGGCACAAGGGAGCCTCCGACACTATTACCTGCAGAACGCCCGTGATCTGCTTGTTCGTCTGGTGGGGCAACTGGATCAGCATATGGACTGGCAACTGCTGGGGCGCGTAGAGCTGGCACTTGGTAACACTGAAACGGCCGGTGAGGCATTTGAGATCGCCATGGAGAATGGCGCACCGAAAGAGCAGGTATACCCCTATCTTGCTGAAGTGGCGTACTTGCAGCGGGATTTTGAGAAGGTTCGGTATTGTCTTGCCCGCTGTGCCCATGGGCCCGCGAACCCGGCGATGCAGCCGTTGCTGGAGGCATGGCTATGACTCAGGAAACAAACCAGAAGCCCGTGGCAGACATTGCGCTGTTACTGGAAGGTACATATCCCTACATTCGCGGCGGGGTGTCTTCCTGGGTTCATCAGATCATTACCGGCCTGCCGGAGTATACGTTTGCCCTGATTTTTCTGGGTGGGGATCGCAACAGTTATGGCGAGCCCCAGTACCAATTTCCAGACAACGTCACTCACTTTGAGTGTCATTACCTGATGGAAGCCCATGGTCGCGAGAAGCCTAGGCCGCGTAAAGGCAACCCTCAAGCGTTCCGGGATCAAAAACGGCTTCATGATCAGTTCAAGAATAAAGAGCCCATATGCCCGAACCTTCTTACCCGGGCATTCATGGAGCTGGGGCGGCCCGAAGGGATTACCCGGGAGGATTTTCTGTTCAGCGAAGAAAGCTGGAGAGTCATTGAAAACCGCTACCGGCAATACTGCACCGAGCCTTCTTTTGTGGATTATTTCTGGACAGTCCGAACCATGCACGCACCGCTGTTCCAGTTGATTGAAATTGCCAGAAACCTGCCGGAAGTTCGTGCCCTTCATACCATTTCCACCGGTTACGCGGGACTTCTGGGGGCCATGGCCAGCGAGTGCCATGGTCTGCCTTTCGTCATCAGCGAGCATGGCATCTACACCAAAGAGCGGAAAATCGACTTATCCCAGGCCAACTGGATTGAAGATCCTTCTGATCCGGTCAGCAATAACCTGGGTGAGCCTCTTGGCTATATCCGCCGGCTGTGGATCCGCTTCTTTGAGATCGTGGGGCAGCTTGCGTACCAGAAATCGGACGCCATTATCTCTTTGTATCAGGGCAACCGGAGGCGGCAGTTACAGGATGGCGCCCCCGAGGACAAAACCCGCATCATTCCAAATGGTATTGCCCCGGCGAACTTCAAAGCTGCGC
Organism: Marinobacter nauticus; assembly: GCA_044811145.1. Lineage (GTDB taxonomy): Bacteria > Pseudomonadota > Gammaproteobacteria > Pseudomonadales > Oleiphilaceae > Marinobacter > Marinobacter nauticus_A. The sequence continues at coordinate 2,684,077 of CP085245.1, read as the reverse complement.
TGGAAGCACGGCCAGATCGCATCCCGAAAGTCTTGGGCCTGGTGGGCCGGGTTGTGCCGATAAAGGACATCAAGACCTTCATCCGGGCCATGCGTTCGGTGTGTGAGGATATGCCGGAGGCTCAGGGCTGGATTGTGGGGCCGGAGGAGGAAGATCCGGAATACGCCAGCGAGTGCCACAGCCTGGTCGCCAGCCTCGGTCTGCAGGACAACATTCGCTTCCTGGGGTTTCAGCGAGTCAGCGATATTCTTCCCCAACTGGGGCTGATGGTACTTACATCCATCTCCGAAGCGTTGCCGTTGGTCATCCTGGAGGCGAACGCTGCCGGCGTTCCCTGTCTGGCCACGGATGTGGGCGCCTGTCGTGAGTTGATATATGGCGATGGTGGGGCGGACCAGGCCCTGGGGCCGTCGGGGGCAGTCGTCCCCATTGCGGATCCACAGGCAACTGCCAAAGAAGCGGTTCGACTGCTCAGTGATTCCGAAATCTGGCATTCCGCCCAGCAGGCGGGCCTGGCCCGGGTTCACCGTTATTACACGCTGGAGAGCATGTTCGGGCAATATCGACAGGTGTATCAGCAGGCGCTCGCAAATCACCAGGGAGGTCAGTGAGACATGGCTGGTATTGGATTTGAGCTGCGGCGTATTTTGCGCCGGGACAGTTTCGTTAACCTGTTAGGAGCTTATGGCCTGGCTGGTGTTATCAGTTCCGGGCCCTGGGTGCTGTCCGTTCTGGGGGTGATGCTGATCGGTATCCTCAGCTTCAGCGTGTCCCAGAACCAGGCCGAGGTAGTGCAGTTTCTGGTTTCGGTGACCTACCTGATGGCGTTTTCGTTGATCTTTTCCGGCCTGTTCCAGCACGTTTTTACGCGCTGGGTGGCGGACCGCCTTTACGCCAATGAGCCCAACCGGATATTGCCCAATTTGATGGGGGTTATCTGGGTCTCGACGGTTCTGTCTTTAACACTGGGAACGGTGGCCATGATCTGGCTGATGCCGGCAACGGATTACGTCTACCGGATGCTGATGCTGGCCAACTTCGTTGTGCTGTGCAATCTCTGGCCGGTGACTATCTTTCTCTCCAGCATGAAGTCCTACAAACTCATCGTCGGCGTGTTTGCAGTTGGGTATGCATTGGCTATCGCTGCCGCGCTGATATTAAGTGGCTATGGTCGTAATGGGTTTCTGGTTGGGCTGTTGCTTGGTCACAGCCTGCTGTTTTTCAGTTTCTTCTACACAATTATCCGGGAGTACCCGGGGAAAACGCTTATCAGCTTCGAGTTCTTTTTCAGGCGCGAAGCCTTTCCCATTCTTATATTTACCGGCTTGTTGTTTAACGCGGCAGTCTGGGCCGACAAGTTTATCTTCTGGATGATGCCCGAAACGTCCCAGCCGGTTTACGGGCTGCTGCGGGCCTCAATTATCTACGATATTCCGATCTTTCTGGCTTACTTGTCGATCATTCCGGGTATGGCGGTCTTCCTTGTTCGCATGGAAACGGACTTCTCTGAAGCCTACGACTGTTTTTACAACGCGGTGAGAGAAGGCGACACCCTGGAACGAATTAACCGCTTCAGGGATGACATGGTCCTGGTGGCTCGTAATGGCATTTATGAAATTGTGAAAGTGCAGGGACTGGCCTTGATCATCCTTTTTGTATGGGCTGAAAATATCCTTCATGCGTTGGGTATTTCATCACTGTACCTGACGCTATTTCGTGTGGACCTTGTGGCGGTCGCTATTCAGCTGATATTGCTGGCGATACAGAACGTGTTGTTTTATCTGGATGCACGGCGAATCAATCTGGTAATCTGCGCGATCTTTTTGTCAGGCAACATTGTTTTTACACTGATTACCATACATTTGGGCCCGACCTTCTATGGCTACGGTTTTGCCGCAGCTGTGCTGCTCGCTTCTCTGGTAGGGTTGGCATTGCTGACTCGGAAATTCGAGCGGCTGGAATACGAAACGTTTATGTTGCAGTAGCCAAAAACGTAAATAGCGCTATCCGACTAAGGGTGAATTACCCACTAATTGCGCTGAGCCCCAAAATCGGGCAGGGTTGGAGTGACGCTATTGTGGAGTGAGCAGGTGACACAAAAACAACATTTTACCGGCTTTTCTCAGTCCATTTATGAGCTGATAACTCAGCGAGCACCGTTGGATGTGGTGCTCAATGCGATTACCAGCGTCATGGAAAATGAACTGCCCGGGGCGCTGGTCTCAGTGATGCTGCACGCGCCGGATAAGGGCAGATTGAATATGATCGCGGGTAGTAGCTTTTCCGAGTCTTATCGGGCAGCCATGCAAGATATTCGGGTAGGCCCGGGGGTCGGCGCCTGCGGTACAGCGGCGCATAGCTGTGAATTAATTGTCTGTGACGACATCGCCAACGACGAGCGCTGGAGAGGCTTCCACGAGATCACCGCCCGTGAGCGCCTGGCTGCCTGTTGGTCCGTTCCCCTTGTGGATACCTCCGGCCGTATTCTGGGCACCTTCGCCACCTACTACCGTGAAAAACGGAAGCCCACCGACGAAGAAATCAAGCTTATCCGCCGCGCTGCCGGCCTGGTGGTGCTTGCCATTACTCATCAGGAAGAAGTCACCCGCCGGGAAACCTCTGAAGAACAGATGCGTTTGCTGGAGCGAGGCATTCAATCCAGTTCCGATGGCATGGTCATGGTTGATGCCCGCGACCCGGACATGCCGTTGGTGTTCGTTAATGAGGCCTTTACAAGGCTCAGCGGGTACAGCCAGGAGGAGGCCCTGGGCCAGAACTGCCGGTTCCTTCAGGGGAAGGACACCGATCCGCTGGCCGTGGCGACCCTGCGCCGCGCGATCGAGAAGAAACAGCGTGCCGAAGTAACCCTGCTGAACTACCGCAAAGATGGCGATTACTTCTGGAATCACCTGGTGATTGAACCGGTGTTAAACGACCGGGGTGAGTGCACCCATTTCGTGGGTGTGCAGCACGATGTAACCCGTGAACGGGAAAACGAACGTTTGCTCGGGCAGTATTCCACTCATGATTTACTCACCGGTCTGCCCAACCGGGTGATGTTTGAGGCACATCTGGCAGAAGCCTGCCGGCAGTGCCGAAAGGCTGACCAGAAAGTCTCGGTCATGCACGCAGACCTGGACGACTTCAAGCCCATCAATAACAGCCTGGGCTATGGTCTGGGTGACCAGTTACTGGTGGCGGTAGCTCACCGGTTGCGTGGGATTGCGCCGGATAATGCCATGGTGGCCCATCTGGGTGGCGACGAGTTTGCGGTATTGCTGGATGGTGGCAGCGAGAAGCAGGTGACGGAGTGCGCGGATGCGATGCTCGCGGAGGTGTGTAGGCCGTTCGATCTTCAGGGACAGTTGCTGCACATCAGCGCCAGCATTGGTATCGCCTCCCAGCATACCCGCCCCATGCGCCCGGAAGAGTTGATGTCTTATGCCGATGCTGCGGTGCAGGATGCCAAGGCCCAGGGCCGCAATACCTGGCACTGGTTCGAAGGGGTGGCTACCGCAACCAGTAATGAGTACGTGGCATTGCGCCGCGAGTTGATGGAAGCCATCGAGCACGAACAGTTTGTGCTTTACTACCAGCCCATCGTGGCGGCGGACTCCGGCATCATGCGCGGAGTGGAAGCCTTGGTGCGCTGGCAACATCCCGAGCGCGGTTTTGTCTCGCCAGGCGAGTTCATTCCACTGGCCGAACAGACTGGCCAGATTGTCGCTATTGGCCAGTGGGTACTCCATCAAGCCTGCTCGGATCTGGCAACGTGGAACGCCAGAATGAACCGGCGCTTGCCGGTCTCAGTGAATATTTCGCCATTCCAGTTCCGGCGGTACGGGTTCCTGGAGGAATTACGCAAAACACTGGTTGAAACCGGGCTGGATCCCGAGCTGCTTGAGCTGGAAGTCACGGAAAATGTGTTGATGTCCGGTGTCGGGCAGGGCATTGATACCCTTCAGAAGATCCGTCAGATGGGTATCAAGGTGTCGATAGACGACTTTGGCACGGGGTATTCCAGTCTTCGCTATCTGCGTCAGTTACCAATCAACAAGGTGAAGCTGGATAAAAGCTTTGTCATGGATATTACCGAGAACACCGCAAATGCGGCCATTGTTCAGGGGGTGATTACCATGGCTCATCATCTTGGACTGGTTGTTGTGGGCGAGGGCGTGGAGACGGCCGAACAAGCCGCCGATCTCAAACAACGGGATTGCGATTTGCTGCAGGGCTTTCTGTTCTCCAGGCCAGTGCCATTTGATCAGTTGACTGCTACTGCTGAAGCGGCTCAATCAATCTCTGATTAAGATCCCGCCAGCGCTCAAGTTCGTTGGCGGTACCTATCCGGGCCCGTTCCCGGGCGGATTTGTTACGCCAAAGCCCCTCACCATTAAAGCTATAAACTGGTTCAAGATCAGTGCGTTGCGACGCTGGCTTGATCTCGTTTATCAAGTTGTCCAGGATCAGCGGTTCCGCGTCGGGTGTTTGGTACCAGGCGAGAATCATGTGCGCCTGGTCCAGTACCAGGGATTTGACATACACCACCCTGAGCTGTTCGTCCGGTACGCCGGCGGCCTTCAGGGTCAGATACTTGGCGATGGCAAAATCCTCACAATCGCCGCCATTGGTGGCCAGCAGCTCCACCGGCGTGGCCCAGTAATCTTCCTTCCCCCAGTGATCAATGTCATCAACAAACTCCGCCCGGTTAAAGAAGCGGTTAACCAGCTCCAGCTGACGATCTACAGGCGCCTTCTCAATCAGGTTATTGAGGCGTTGCCAGTCTTTCAGGCGTTGTTGTGCAGCCGGTCCGTGCTGTATGAGCACCCAATTCATTAACTGATCATCCAGTTGAATGGCGTCGGCCACGGAGACCACCAGCAATAGGGCCAGAAGCAGAAGAAGCGACAAGCGCGATGACGACCGTGTTGCCGGAAACATGCTGAATCTCAATTGTTCTCCTGCAACTCTTGTCTGCGCTCTTCAAGCCGACGGCGGATTTCATCGCGGCGATTCTGGTCGCCTGGTGACGCGCCCGATGCTGCTTCGTCCTGCTGGGGTTCGGGCGGTGCAACCGTCTCTGGTTCTGGCTGGCTCTCACGGGTCAGGTTGATACTTTCCGTAGCCTCTGTTTCCGGAAAATACAGGTTCTCCAGTTTGCCGCCCCGTTCAATAATGATGCGATTGGGAAGCACTGTTCGCAGCAGCGCGTTACCCGGCAGCCGGTCACCCACCTGGTAAACCTCGGTATCGCCTTCAGGGCCTTCAATCAGGGCGCTGGCCGGGTAGTCGCCACCGGCGGCCATTGCCCCACGTAACACCAGGCTGAGGTTGGTTTCCGGCAGGTTTCTTGTGTTTGATACTGTTTGTGGCTGGACGGCTTGCGCATCACCAAACAGAGGTAATTCAGCCAGTGACACATCCGGTATCGTGAGCCGGGATTGAAGCTCCGGAACAGTACTGACGGATTCACCCAACGGGCCGGGGCCAGACTCGGTTTGCCAGAACTCATAGCCCTGCCATCCCGTGACAGCCAGCATGGCCAATGCCGTGGCCATCGCCAGTAATGGTGGGAGTCGTTGATCAACGGTTGGCATTGTTTACCCTGCTCATTCTAAACCGGAGCTGACAGTCTTTGGTGCTTTTCCACGCAGTATAGTGTACCGCACTCGGGCGATGGTCTCGGCTTCCTGTGCTACTTTTCATAAAAGGGCGTTTATCCGGTCCAGCGTAACAGGCTGGTTCAAACAAGCCCCATTGAGGAATACCGTGAATATCGAGACTGAGCCCCAGCTCCAGGAGACATTACCTGGCCGATTGCCGTTTGCTTTCGCCAAGCGTAATGGCGTCATCCTCACCCAGGGTGAAGACGGTAAACCGCTGATTCTGGTGCGCCCTGGAGCTACCCACTCCGCGTTGGCGGAGGCAAACCGCATCAGCGGCGGACAGGCACGGTTTTCAACAATCGAATCGGACCATTTTGACCAGGCCCTGAATGAGGCCTATCAGAGCGATTCCGCCGAAACCATGCAGATGGTGGAGGGTATAGGCGATGAAATGGACCTTGCCTCCCTGGCTGAATCCGTTCCGGAGACTGAAGATCTGCTGGAACAGGAAGATGATGCGCCGATCATACGACTGATCAATGCCATTCTTACTGAAGCCGTAAAAACCAACGCTTCCGATGTCCATATCGAAACCTATGAAAGGCAGTTGATCGTCCGTTTTCGCATCGATGGTGTACTACGGGAAGCAGTGAAGCCCAAGCGCGCATTGGCGCCGCTTCTGGTGTCCCGGATCAAGGTCATGGCCAGGCTCGATATTGCCGAAAAGCGGATACCCCAGGATGGCAGGATTGCGCTTCGGGTGGCGGGTCGGGAGGTGGATATCCGGGTCTCCACCATGCCTTCGTCCAGTGGTGAAAGGGTGGTTCTGCGCCTGCTGGACAAGCAAGCCGGCGCCATTCGCCTTGAGTCCCTGGGCATGGCCGGACAGGATCTGAAAGCCCTACGTAAATTGATTCACCGGCCTCATGGCATCTTGCTGGTTACCGGTCCGACGGGCTCTGGTAAATCCACCACCCTGTATGCCGCGCTGCAGGAGATAAACGACCGCAGCCGCAACATTCTCACTGTTGAGGACCCTATTGAGTACAACCTGCCGGGCATTGGCCAGACGCAGGTTAACCCGAAGGTGGACATGACCTTCGCCCGAGGGCTGAGGGCTATACTTCGCCAGGACCCGGATGTGGTCATGATCGGGGAGATCCGGGATCTTGAGACGGCGGAAATTGCCGTGCAGGCCAGCCTGACCGGCCACCTGGTGTTGTCCACGCTGCACACCAACACCGCTGTTGGTGCCATTACGCGGCTGATGGATATGGGTATCGAGCCGTTCCTGATTGCCTCCAGCCTGGTGGGGATTGTCGCCCAGCGGCTGGTTCGCGTCCTGTGTTCCGAATGCCGTGCGCGTTACATACCAACCGCGGAGCAATGCGAGTTCATGCAGCAGGACTCAGCGCATCCACCGACTATATTCCGGTCCGTTGGCTGTGAACACTGCAACCAGCTTGGCTACCGGGGAAGGATTGGCATTTATGAGGTGGTCCAGGTGGGCGATGAAATGGGGAACCTGATCCATAAACGGGCAGGGGAACTGGACCTGGAACGGGAGGCGCGTCGACATAGCCACAGCATTCACGCAGACGGTGTTCAGAAAATACTTGATGGGGTAACCACGGTGGAAGAAGTTCTGCGCGTGACCCATCGGAGCCCCTGATCATGCCGGCCTTTGAGTACAAGGCGCTGGATGCCCGGGGCAAACAGAAGCACGGCGTTCTGGAAGCCGACGCTCCAAGGGCGGTGCGTCAGCAGCTGCGCAACAGGGGGCTAACGCCTCTGGCGGTGGAGCCGGCGGTCGAACGGCAGACACGCACCAGCCCGTTACGCAAAGCTGGCTCCATAAGCTCGGCGGACCTGGCCTTGGTTACCCGGCAACTGGCCACGCTGATCCAATCCGCCATCCCCGTTGAACAGGCACTGAGCGCAGCTGCCCAGCAAACGGAGAAACCCCGTATACGCAGCATGTTGATCGCCGTACGGGCGAAAGTAATGGAGGGTTATGCCCTTGCCGACAGCCTGGCATTGTTCCCCCGGGCATTTCCGCGCCTGTATCGGTCTACCGTTGCCGCAGGGGAGCGCGCCGGCCACCTGGACCTGGTGCTCAACCGGTTGGCCGACTACACCGAAGGCCGGCAGGAAGCTCGCCAGAAAATCCAGTTGGCGGCCATCTATCCCATAATCCTCAGCGTCGTTGCCATCGCTATCGTGGTATTCCTGCTCACCTATGTGGTGCCGGACATTATCGAAGTGTTCCTCAAGCAGGGGCAGGAACTACCGGCGCTGACCCAGGCGATGCTGACGGTTTCCAATTTTTTGGCAGCCTGGGGTTTGTATCTGCTGGTACTTCTGATCCTCGGGCTACTGGCGTTCCGCTTCGCCCTGACCAAGCCAGGCTTCCGGCTCAGATTTCATAAGCGCCTGTTACACCTCCCCCTGGTTAAAGGCATGGTTCGAGGCATCAGCACCGCGAGGTACGCCAGTACCTTGAGCATCCTGACCACCAGCGGTGTGCCCCTGGTGGATGCCATGCGCATTGCTGGCGAGGTCCTGTCCAATGATTACCTGCGCCAACAGTTACAGGAGGCGGCACGCAAGGTCAGTGAGGGCGGCTCTTTGCACCGGTCGTTGGAGCAAACCGGCTACTTTCCGCCCATGATGCTGCACATGATTGCCAGTGGCGAGGCCAGTGGTGAACTGGACAACATGCTTGAACGAACCGCTCGCATGCAGGAGAACACTCTGCAATCCCAGATTGCGGCGCTGGTGGGGCTTTTCGAGCCAATGATGCTGCTGGTGATGGGAGTCGTGGTACTGATCATTGTATTGGCGATCATGCTGCCTATTCTGAATATGAGTAACCTGGTGGGCTGATGGCTTGAGATACGCGGCCCGCTTTACCGGCGTTGTATAACGGAGGACTACGGAGATGAAGAGTAATCTGTTGAACAACACGCCAGCCCCACAAGTGGCCAGGGGCTTCACCCTGATTGAGATTATGGTGGTGATGGTCATCCTGGGGCTGCTGGTGGCCATCGTCGCGCCCAATATTATGGGGCGCAGTGACCAGGCCAGGGTGACCGTGGCGGAAACCCAGCTAAGCAATATTGCCAACGCGCTGGACCTCTACCGGCTGGATAATGGTCATTATCCCTCCACCCAGCAGGGACTGGGAGCGCTGGTCAGCGAACCCAGTGGAACCCCGGAGCCAAGAAACTGGAATCCGGAGGGCTACATGAACAGTGTTCCGGAAGATCCCTGGGGTAACGAATACCAGTATGTCAGCCCCGGGTCAGAGGGGCCCTATGACCTATACTCCTACGGCTCAGATGGGCAGGAAGGCGGTGAAGGCGATGCGGCAGACATCAGTGTCTGGGATGTTGAGCAGTAAGCGGAGGCAATCCGGAACCGCTGAAGGCGGCTTTACGCTCATAGAAATACTGGTTGTGCTGATCATCGTGGGTTTGCTGGCCTCTCTGGCAGTGGTCAACCTGGCCGGGAATTCCAGGCTAAGGGAGCTGCAGCAACAGGTACGTGATGTGTATCTGTTGATGCAGGCCGCCTCGGAACAGGCGGTTCTCAATAATCGGGAATACGGTCTGGTGCTGGAAGAGGACGGTTATCGGTTTGTAGCCATGGATGACGAATCCGGAGATTGGACCACGAACGAGGAGCGAATCTTCCGCCCGCGCACCCTGCCAGAATGGTTGGTGGTGACCGTCCAGGTCGCAGCTGGCGCGCCACGATTACCGTCTGATAATAAAGACGGCCCGCAACCCGAGATCGTTTTTTACTCGAGTGGCGAAACCACTCCCTTTGAGCTGACTTTCAGCCTCACGGAAGGGGCAAATGCCCGCCACCTCATCCGTTCGGATGGTCTTTCTCCCCTGGAATGGCTGCGGCCGGACGCGGAGGAAACGCCATGAGCCGGCGGAGCTTCGGATTCACGTTGTTGGAGGTGCTCGTGGCACTTCTGGTGTTCGGACTGATTGCCGGTGCTGCGTCACGAGTCGCCAGCAACTATATCACCGGTTTTGAAAGGGTTCGGGACAATGCCCTGGCCGGCTGGTTGGCGGATAATCGCATCAACGAATTGAGGTTGGAGAATACGCTGCCGCCAATATCGGAAAGCGCTGAAGATCAGGACTATGGTCCATTTCGGTGGCGTATCAGGACAGTAGTTACCGGCACTGCGGAACCAACCATGCGCCGGGTCGAGGTGATTGTTGCCAAATACCAGAATGAGCAGACCGAACCCTTCCGGGTGATGTCGCTCTCCGCGTTCCTGGGAGAAGGGTCATGACGCCCTCGGCTCGTGAACAGGGCTTTACCCTGATGGAGGTTCTGATTGCGGTGACGATTACCTCGGTGATCGGTCTGGGGGTGTGGCAGGTCATTGGTAGTGTTGTGAACTCCCGGGATCGCGTCAATGAGTTGGCCGGGCAGTTTGAAAACATCCAGAAAGTCATGCTGCTGCTCGAAAGGGACATCGTCCAGATCGTTAACCGCCCGGCAAGGGATCTCTATGGGGATTTTCAGCCAGCACTGACCAGCCGGGATGAAGGCTACGCGCTACTACTCACGCGCCAGGGTTGGCGGAACCCACTGGGTCTTCGGCGCAGTGAACTTCAGCGCGTGGGGTGGGAATACTCGGGCAGTGAATTACGCCGCCATTACTGGCCTGTGGTGGATCAGGGGCAGGACGATTCCAGTAGAAGCGTGTTGTTACTGGATAACGTCCAGGCGTTCGACATCCAGTTTCTCGATACTAGCGGTAACCGGCTAGATCAATGGCCGGATGAGGCCGTTCAGGCAGAGCAGGTAGCTGGACAAAGGCCAGACATGCCGTTGCCCCGGGGCATTGAGATAACGCTTGAACACAACCAGTTCGGAAAGCTAACCCGGATTTTTCCATTGCCCGATTTCGACCCGGCCCAGGCTCAGGAACGTTTCAGCGGGCAGCAGGATACGGATTCCGATGCAGATGTTGAATAGACACCGGGGCGTTGCGCTCATCATGGTGCTTCTGGCGATGGCACTGATCATTATGCTGGCAACCGGCATGGTGCGTGAGCAAAGCCTGTGGGTGTTCAAGGCGAGTCACCAAAAAGCCCAGCAGCAGGGATACAGCATTGCCCTGGGCGCGGAAACATTCGCCCGGCAAATGCTGATTAGGGACTTTGAGGGTGACCAGGATCAGGACCTTATGATCGACAGCCTGGATGAACGCTGGGCCATGGGGGCCGCGATTCTGCCATTGGACGAGAACGGCGTCGTCGAAGTGCAGATTGATGGTCTGGGAGGCCGGATCAATCTGAATGAGCTGGTGACGCCGGCAGGTAAGGTGGACCAGCTCACCCGGAGTCGAGTACAGCGATTACTGCAGGCGTTGGGTATTACCGGGATAAGCGTGGACGCCCTGATTGACTGGATTGACGAGGACGACCAGCCAACCGGTGCCGCCGGGGCGGAAGACAGTCTCTACCTGACTGCAGAACCATCCTACCGTGCCGCCAACCAGCCCTTTGTATCCGTGAGTGAATTGCGGTTGATTGCCGGGATGACCGAGAGCGCTTATGAAACGCTACGCCCTCATGTTGTCGTACTGCCCGTCACTGGCCCTGGCATCAATGTTAATACCGCGAGCGCTCCCGTCCTGATGTCCCTGCATGAGGATCTGACCGAGGCCATCGCAGGCGTCATCATCGAAAAGCGCGAAGAAGCGCGCTTTGAGAGCATCGAGGGCTTCCTGGCACTGCCTGAACTTGCAGGCATGGGGTTAACGTCCCGGGGGCTGACTCTAAAAACGTGGTTTTTTGATGTTGTTTGCCGGATTACCTACGATAATCGAAAGGTGAACATGGTCAGTCGGGTGTTCCGCAGTGCCAAGGGCAAGGTACAGACCGTCAACAGGGACTTGAGCCAGAACAACCGCATCACCAGGGAACCTTATACTCTGTCAGAAGGATAGCCATGTCTTACCGTCTTTTCGTCCGCCCCCTGCCGCCTTTTGTGGAACCGGCCCAGCAGCGTTTCAGCTGGGTGCTGCAGGACGCCGGCGGTGACGCCCAGGCACAGGGTGACGCCGACTTGCGTGAAGACATTGAGCAGACCCTGGCCCGGAACTCGCTGGACAATGTCGAGCTTCTGGGGCTGATTCCCGCTGACGACACCGTATTCTGCACCGCTGACATCCCCGCCAAGCAAGCCCGTTATGTGGCCCAGGCCCTGCCATACGCGGTGGAGGAACAGGTGGCCCAGGACGTTGAGACCCTGCATTTTGCCCTGGGTCGGCACACGGCGGACGGGTACCAGGTGGCCGTCATTGATAAGGGACAGATGAGTGTTTGGAAACACCTGTTGTCCGGCTGGCATCATGCCCCCCTGGCGGCTATTTACGCCGATGCCACCCTGTTACCGGCCACGGAGAACGGTTGGACGCTGTGCCTGGATGGCGCCATGGTGCTTCTGCGCAGTGATCGTGGGGAATGGCTGGCCGTGAGAAGGGAAAACCTGCCCATGTTCGCGCACACCATGGCAGAGCCTCCTGCGAACCTTGTTAACCCAACACCCGATGATGTGGCTGCCGAGGTTCCCATTCGCATCTTTCACCCGGTGGAGGGATATGCCGAGGAGGGGGGCGTCACCCAACACCTTGCCCAGGCTTCGGACCGTTTACGGGTATCGGAAGAACCGCTGGAGCTGTCAGTAACTGGTTTCCTGGCTTGGTCTTACCACCAGCAACTCTGTGATCCGATCGATTTCTGTCAGGGGGAGTTTTCCCTCAAGGAAAAAGGGCATCACCCGCTATCGCCCTGGAAACCCCTGATTGCCGTGGCCGGACTCTGGTTTGTCCTTCAGGTGGCGCTGGAGATTGGGTTTGGCCTGTATCAACAGCATCAGGCTGAACAATTGCAGGAACGGGCCATGGCTATGTACCGGCAAATCTTTCCCGAGGATAATCGCACTCATGCCGGAAATGTCCGCAGGGTGATCCAGGGCCAGCTTCGGGCAGCGGAGTCCAATGGGACCCAGACGGATTTTCTTACCCTCCTGAAGTTTACTGGTGCCCAGTATACGGCTCTTCCCGACACCCAATCCGTGTCCTTTGATTCAATCAACTATGCCCGGGCCCGGGGTGAACTCGTGGTTAGCATAAGTGCCGACAGTTATGACCAACTGAGCCTTTTGCGCAATGGTCTGACCGACGAAGGATTGCAGGCGCAAATAGGCTCGGTGGTCAACGAACCCGCTGGTGCACGTGGTCGCCTGACGGTCTCGGGAGGTCAGTAACATGTGGTCAAGAATCAAACGACAACCGGCGGTTGGTAAAGCAATTGCCTACTATGACCAGCTTCCAGCTAGAGACCGCCAGGCTTTACTGGTACTTGCCGTCGCTTTGTTGCTCGCACTGCTATATTTTATCGTCTGGCGTCCGGCTGCGGATTTTCATGAGCGTACACTGAACGAACGTGAGGGTGCCCAGGAATTACTGGTCTGGATGCAATCAAACCAGGAGGCGATCAAGGCCCTGAACCCGGCGAACAATACCGGCACGGGTAACAGTGATGTTGAAAAACCGGCCGATGGCAGGGCGTTGATGGCCCTCATTACCCGTACCGCCGATGAAGCCGACCTTGCCCTGCAACGTTTCGAGCCCGGTGATGAAAACACGGTTCGGGTGTGGATGGATTCTGTTCCCTATACCCGGGTTGCGGGCTGGCTTGAAATGCTGGCCAACAGGCACGGCGTGATTATTGATCAAGCCTCCATGGATCGGGCTGAAACGCCCGGAATCATATCGGTACGATTGACATTGACTATTTGAATGTCGATAAGCTCCGGATATCCTGTCCAAAATCCAGATTGATCAAACTGAGTGGGAGTTACTGTGTCTGACAGTTACGATTACGACCTGATAGTTATCGGCGCCGGTTCCGGCGGTGTCCGACTGGCCCGAATGTCAGCCCAACGTGGCGCCAGGGTGGCTGTGGTGGAAGCTCGCCATCTTGGCGGTACCTGCGTGAACGTGGGTTGTGTTCCGAAAAAGCTGTTTGTCTACGGAGCTCATGTCCATGAAGAGCTGGAAGATGCGGCCGGCTATGGCTGGCAGATCCCCGCTGACGATGTGACCTTTGACTGGCCCACCCTGGTCGCCAACAAGAATGCTGAAATTGAGCGCCTCAATGGCATATACGGCCGCCTTCTGACCAACGCAGGCGTCGATATTATTGAGGGGACAGCCACCCTGACCGATCCGCACACCGTCAAGGTGGCGGGCCAGAGCTATTCCAGCCAACACATTACCGTGGCGACCGGCAGCTGGCCGGTGATCCCCGATATTCCCGGTAAGGAACACCTGCTGACGTCCAACGAAATGTTTTACCTGCCCCAGTTACCTCGCCACGCCACGGTCTGGGGTGGGGGCTACATTGCCGTGGAATTTGCCGGAATCCTGGCGGGGCTGGGCGTAGAGACCACCCTGTTATACCGGGGTGACCTGTTCCTGCGGGGCTTTGATGATGACATTCGCCGCTTTACCGAGCAGGAAATGCGCAAGAAAGGGGTCGATCTTCGCTTTAATGTGACCATCGACGCCGTAGAAGCGAATGAGGGCGCCTACCGCGCCCGACTAAGCAACGGCGATACCCTGGAAACCGGCCTGATCATGGCGGCCACAGGGCGTCGGGCACTGGTGGACGGCCTTGGCCTCACGGATCTTGGCGTGGACCTGACGGCATCCGGGCACGTGCACGTAAACGATGGATTCCAGACAGCGGTTCCTTCCATTTATGCGCTGGGTGATGTCATTGGCACTCCGCAACTCACGCCAGTGGCGCTGGCCCAGGCCATGGTCCTGTCGCGTCGCCTGTTCGGTGACGGACAGGGCGAAATGGACTACGCCGCCATTCCCACCGCCGTTTTCTGCCAGCCTAATATCGGCACCGTCGGGCTAACCGAGCAGGAGGCGAGGGAAGCAGGGCACCAGGTAACCATTTACCGTTCGGAGTTCCGGCCCATGAAATACACTCTAAGTGGTCGTGATGAGCGGAGCCTGATGAAGCTTGTGGTGGATACCAACACTGACCAGGTGCTTGGCGCTCACATGGTGGGGCCCGACGCAGGCGAAATCACCCAGGGCCTGGCGGTGGCGATCAAGGCTGGGGCAACCAAGGCACAATTTGATGCGACTCTGGGCATTCACCCCACCTCAGCGGAAGAATTCGTGACCATGCGCGAGCCGGTGAGCTGACAGAAGCCGGGTGGGGCGGGAGAATGTGGTTAATGGCAGTGAATCACACTCTCCCGGCTTAGCTGGATGACTCTGTTGCCAGGTCGAATACCAGCTCAAAACAGATGGAGGAGCTGTGACCGGCCTCATGCTCCACCTTGATGTACCCGCCCATGAGTTCCACCAGCCGCTGGACCACCGGCAACCCCATGTCCCCAGCCGGGGCCTGTTCGAACCCCCCGAATGCGCTGTTTAACTGGTTTGCCATGGCGCCGCCTCCCGAGTCAGTCACGGTGCAGTTGAGAGTGACACGCTGATCTTCCAGCGAAAGGAGATGACTGCGGAGACTGACAAAACCACTGTCTGAGTGCATCAGAGTATTTTCAAGCAGTCCCGCCAGAATTTGTCGTACACGGGGCGCATCGCCCATCACCATCACGGAATCAGACCATTCTCCCAGCAATTGCAGTTCCAGGGTGCTCCCCTGTTGCTCCGCTGCCAACTTGAAGGATGCGGCACAATTTTCGACCAGTGGGCGGAGGTCAAACTCCTGCTTATCAGTAGCGAATGAGCCATTTTCCATGCTCGCGTAGTCGAGCACATCCGAAATCACCGTCAGCAGGTCTTCCGTTGAACGCTGGACAGTGGCCAGAGATTCGCTCTGTTGGAGTGACAGAGGTTCATCGCGCATCTGGTTAAGGGTGCCGAGAACGCCATGGAGGGGTGTGCGCAACTCGTTGCTCATTGCGGTGAGGAATTCAGACTTTGCCTGGCTGGCATGCTCGGCCTTGCTCCTGGCTTCTTCTGAAAGCCTAAGCGTTTCTTCCCGGCTGGCTTCAAGTTCCCGCAAATGGGTCGCCAGATCGTTAAGTTGTTGGTGGATTTCCAGAAGCTCACTGGCATTGCCCTGAACCGGCACGCGGTGCTTCTGGTAGTCACCCTCAATCAGGTTGGCGACACGCCGGGCCAGGCTATGGACCGGGCTAAGTATGTTTCGGAGGAAATGGTTGACGATCACCAGTGTAAACGCCAGCACGACACCGCCGACGATAACGGACGACCAGAGGATTTCCTGCTGCCGGCTTTCGAGAACATTGGGGTTTACGCCGACTTCCACGGTGCCGACACGCAGTGCACCTGCATTACCGCTCCAGCTGCCGGCAAACAGGTCACCTCCAAATTCGACCGGTTCCTGAAGAATTTCAGCGGTATGAACGCGAAAATCAGGCTCGTTGATAGCCCGGTGGTCGATACCATGGCTGACAAATCCAAGTTCTGTTCCCGTTAAATCGGTGACACGGATCCAGTTTGCTTCGCTTCGTAACAGCGATTGTCGGAGCACCTGCTCAAGCGCACGCTTGTTGCCGGAAACAACAGCGTATTCCAGCGCGGGGGCAAGACTGTCAGCCAGCAACTGATTATTTTTCTCAAGGTTTTCCCGGGCATCGTCCAGACGCGCGACGGTAAAAAAGACCATCAAGACCACGAACATGACCACCGCCGGTAAGGCGCCAAGCAATAGCAGTCTTGATGATAGCGATAAGCCGGTTTTCTTTGCCGGAGTCATTGTGATCCCTCCCGTGACTCAAGCAGGATTTGATCAACCGTGTCAGCGATGTCATCCCGAGCCGGTAACGGAATATTGAGCGATCGGGCCACCTGTTCATTAACCTGCACACGGTATTGATCCGGATACGCGGGCGCCGGTAACTGTCCGGTTTCCCGGTAGGCTATCAGGGCTTCGGCGGCCTGTCTGGCCATGTCCGGGAAAGGGGTATAGCTTGAGGCCAGCGAGCCCGCTTTGACGTAACTCTGATTGGGGCCAATCAGTATCTTGTTGCGCCGGTAAGCAGTCAGAAGGATGTGTTTGATATTTCTAGGGTTGTAAATGGCCTCGTCGTCGGCCGCCAACAGAAAGTCGCCATAACTCAGCGCACGGTTGAGGGTGGGAATCAGTTGCTCATTGGTATCTGTGATGAAAACCCGTGCCTCCAGATTGAACGCCTCAAGCTGCTCCAGAAGAGGTTCGTACAGGTCTGCTGACTCTGTGGAGGCCAACAACGCGATTCGGGTCGCTTGGGGGAGAATGACTTTCCCCGTCAATGCCTGGCGAATTAACGGCACGTCCTTGTAGACAGCGCCAATCTGGCTACCCGGCTTCTCCTCGTATTCTTTGACCAGCGATTTCTTTACCAGTAAAGCCAGTACGGGTTGTTTCGCATCCTGTTGGAGCACGCGGGAAAACGCTTGGGGGCCGATAGCCAGTACAGGGGCATGGTTATCGGGCAGACTTTTACGGCTGGAGAGGGGCGTGAGATTGAATGCTGGGCCAACGTTTTGCTTTATCTGGCGAATGACATATTGATCCAGCGCGTCGTTGCCGGAGCCGGCCACATACACCTCTGTCGCGCCGGCTGATTGCCCAAAAGTCAGTGCCGGCTGCCACAGCAGGACAAGCACGCTGCAGATCCAGACCCGCCACCAGGCGAAGCTGCGCTCTGATTGCCTTTGGGCATCAATATCCGGGGTGGCTTTCATACCTTCCTGGTCATACGCTCCGTTTTGCCGTGACGGTGGTGGTTTTAGAACCGCACCGCAGCTTCTACAAAGAACTGGTTGTGGTGATCAATGTTGTCATCCCGACCCATTTCAGGATCTCTGTTCAGGTAATGCTGAACGGTGAATGCTAGCTCTGCATTGTACCTGGGACCGAAGAATTGTTTGCTGATCCGGCCATCGATGCGTTCAAACTGTTCATGAAGCCTTTCGAACTGGTCGGCCCAGTAATAGGCAGCTGATATTTTCATGTACCACGGTAGATCCCGGATAATAGCCAGACTGCCGGAATGGGTAACGGACATACGCTCAAGCAGTTCTGCCTGTTCCTTTTGTTCTTCGGTATCCACATTGCCATTTTCATCAAGAATCGGATCGCCCGTGTACCAAGTGTCCTGATCAAGGTAAGCATAGCTGGCACGTAGGGTGGTTGCAGGGTATTCAAGCATAGCTTCGATCTCAAATCCCTGCTGGTCGGCGGCCAGGCTGTTTGCGAGGGTCCAATCTTCAAGCTTTATGACACCGCCGACCATATCTCTCAGTTCATCCCGGAAGCCCCGAACTTCAAGATAGAGCAGGGCCTCTTGCATCTGGAATTGCCCGAAGTAACTGATTTCGTAAGACGTGATGTTCTCTTCTTCCAGATCTTCACCGAGGGTGGTCTGGGCGATGTAAGGGTTGATGTCGTCCATCGTGACCCGGAATCCCTCAAGTGAGGCGTGGACGTCCGGAGTCACATTTCTAAGGGTGTAGCCATAATCCGGGCTTTGTTCGAAAGGATCTGGGGTTCGAACGGCTTCTGAATAGACAAACCGAAGGGCCTGGCTGTCATTAAAGATAAAGTTGCTGGCTACTCGTGGAGAAAAATAGCTGTCATCGGTGGTGCTCGAACGCTCCCAATTGCCGCCGACGTTCAGTGTCAGCCAGTTCCAGGGGCTGTATTCCATATTACCGAAGTAACGCGATTGGTAGTTATCGACCCTTCCGTTAAAGTAGGTCTCTGAGCGGAGAGTATCTTTGCGGAATCCAGCACCGCTGACCAGTTTCAGGGCAGGACTGATGAGTAGAGTGTCCTGAACCTCCAGCTCCAGACGGGTGTCTTCGTAATCACTATTAACATCAGTATAAATAGTAGGCGGGTCTTCTTCCGGATCTTCACTGAGGAAGCAAGTGGCATTAGGGTCAAAGAGCGCCGTACCGTTCTTTAGACATTCGGCGGTGGCATTACCTGCAGCAATTCGGTACCCCTGTTCGCGATCGAAATTTTCAACTGCCACCTGGACATGAAAGAAGTGGTCTTCAGACAGGTGGTAGTTAAACCTGTTCTGCAGATAATAGTCCCGAATTTCAATATCCGGGTTCTCAACCGGCCAGAAAGCCCCGCTTTTATCCGAATCCTGCTGATTCACGCCATCGACCAGTCCTGCACGAAACTCCAGATTGGCTTGGTCACTGAGCGTTGCTCGTGAGTCCCATGTGAGGAAATTCAGGTTGTGTCCATCGTGGAATTCATTGCCGTCCCGCTTGGTATCAAAGCCGTCAAACTGCCGGTTCTCCAAAGTGAGACGCCAGTCAACAACTTCACCGGTATTGCCCGTGGAGCCGAAGGTTCTCTCGTAGCCACGGGAGCCGCGGCTGACGTGCGCCTCAATACCATCGGTGTCGGCCGGGTCGCGTGTAATTATGTTGATGGTGCCCAGAAAGGCATTAATGCCATATGCGGCTGAGTTCGGGCCCCGTGCAACCTCGATCCGTTCAATCATTTCCAGCGGAACCGGCATGCTCTCCCAGTCCATGTCCGACAGCGTAGCCCGGTGGGCCGTGCGGCCATCCACAAGCACCTGCATTCGGCGTTGTTCGTAATGACTGGTGCCGTGATAGGTCACAACTGGCTGATGACTGCCCACAAAGTTCACCGTCATGCCTGGCACCAGGCGAAACACTTCATACAGATGCTTGATGCCAAGATCCCGGATCAGGCTGCCTTCGATAATGGTTGTGCTGCCGGGTACGCGGGTCTTCGGTTGCCTCAGGCGGGTCGTGGTCAATACTTCCGGGACTGGTTCTTCAAAACTTACCGTGCTGGTGTCAAACTCGGGTGGGGTTTCCTGGGCAGCGGCCGGGCCACCAACAGCGGCAAGGGTGCTGACAAAAATAGCCGGCAAATATCGGACGATCGGTTGGGCGAAAGAAGATGGCTGCTTGGTCATGAGTGCGATTCGTATTGTTCACGCCTGTCGTTTTATAATCCAACCGCAGTCCATTGCTGGCTGTGTGCGTTCATCCTAAGTGACGCAGATTAATTTGTCTCCATAAACGATAGATAAATGCCGAATCGGAGTGGCCATTTTATGAATTGCTGGGAAATTCTGGGGATCGAGCCCACCAACAATCGCGACCGAATCCGTGAGGCCTATGATCGGCAAATGAAGTTTGCCTCAGGGGAGGACGCCCAGGCACTGGATCGTGCGTTCCGGGAAGCAACCGGAGAAGTGTCGCCGGCGTCAGAGCCAGCTTCCGAGCATTCAGGGGAGGCGCCCCGATCAGGGCCCGTGGACGATTCCCTTGACGCCAATGACGCCCAGATTGCCCGGGAAGTGATTATTCAGATCAAGGCATTGCTGAATGATGAGCGCCGCCAGAAGGATTTGGGGATCTGGAAGGCTATCCTGTGTGAGCCGCCGGCCGATCAGTTGCCCATTCGCCGGGAAATCGCCCGCTCCCTCGAGCCACAGCTGCGCCCGATGGCGGAGAACGGCAACTTTACCCAGCCGGTGGCAAAATTCCTGGGCGACTGGTTTGATTGGTTCAGCGTAAGCGAGGCCAACCGGCAACCATTGCCCGACCAGCATGACCCGCGAAACTATCCAGAGCCCCGGGTCGGCCAGACCCAGGACTCGGACGATGCGCCCGAACAACCGCCCCAGATGATGAATTTCTGGCCGGCTGTGATCGGCTGGATTGTCGGGTTGGCAATATTAGCCGCGATCTTCGGCGGGATGGGCGGCGGCAGCTGACGCCTGCTCAATCTTGACCCGGTAACGCTCGGCCAGGATGGCGCCAACAATCACCTGGATCTGGTTGTAGCACATGATCGGCAGCACGATCATGCCGAAGCCGGGGTGCCCGGAGAACAGCACCTTGGCCATCGGCAAGCCCGAGGCCAGGCTCTTCTTTGAACCGCAGAACACCACGGCGGCTTCGTCTTCCAGGCTGAAGCCAAGCTTTCTCACCATCAGCCGGGCAATAAACATGAACAGCGCCAGCAGTGCGAAACACAGCACAATGGTGAACACGATGGCCTGGATTGGCAGCTTCTGCCACAAGCCGCTGACCACCGAGTGGGAAAAGGCCGAGTAGACGATAATCCAGATCACGCTCTTATCGTAACGGGCCATGAAGGTCTCATTGCGCGCCAGAATTCCTCCCAGCCATGGCCGCATGGCATGGCCCACCGCAAAAGGCAGTAACAGTTGGAGCACGATATCTTTAAGTGCCTCAGCGACAGAAAAATCCCCCGCACCCGACGTGGAAACCAATAGCAGCAGGAGGAAAGGCGTCAGCATCATACCGAACACGTTCGAGGCTGCGGCGCTGCAAATGGCCGCTGGAACATTGCCTTTGGCCATGGCGGTGTAGGCAATGGACGATGAGACCGCAGATGGCAGGACCCCCAGATAGAGAAAACCCAGCCCCAGATCTTTCGGCATCCAGCTCGGAATAATGGCACTCAACCCGTTAATGGGTAACGCAATCAGCGGGAAGAACACAAACGTCAGCGTGGTAATCAGGATGTGCAGGCGCCAGTGTGTCGCGCCCGCAATGATCTGCTGCCGCGACAGCGCCGCGCCATGGAAGAAAAACAGCAGAGCCACGGCCACTGTGCCCACCGTCGCCAGTATCTCTGCCGCCTGGCCGGTAACCGGCAGAAAGGAGGCCAGGACAATGGCGCCCAGCAACAGCAGGGTGAAGGTGTCGATCCGCAACTTCATGGCAGCTCCCCCCGCTGATGCAGAACCTGGAGGCTGGGGGACAGCAGGGCACGGGACAGTGCTTCCGCTTTATCCGTGTCTTTCCGGCGTATGGCCGCCAGTAGCAGTTCGTGGTCTTCCTGGCTGGGCTCGGGAAGCTCCGCGTCGGTTTCGGTCTGTTCGATGGTCTGGCTAACCGCGTTGGCGAAATAGTCGTACAGCTCGATCAGTGCCGTGTTGTGGGAGGCTTTCACCAGGGCATGGTGGAAGCGCTCATCGTGATGAATTCGCTCGGCAACGTCGGAGCCCGCACCGGCACGGGCATCCAGGGCGGTGGTCATGGCTTTCAGGTCTGCCTCCGTGCGCCGGGTGGCCGCCAGTCTTGCTGCCTCGGTTTCCAGCATGATTCGCACTTCAATCTGTTCCGCCAGGCGGGTCCGGGCGATGCGGCGCAGGGTTTCGCCGGCATCGCGATTGGCCCGCACATAGGTGCCGTCACCCTGGCGGGTCTCCAGCATGCCTACATGGGCCAGCACCCGCACCGCTTCGCGGATGGTGTTCCGGCTGATGCCTAGCGCCTCTGACAGTTCGGCTTCCACGGGCAGGCGGGTGCCTACGGGCCATTCGCCGTTCTCAATGTTATGGCGCAGGCTTTCGATGGCGGTGTCCACCAGGGAGCCTTTGCGAATCTTGGCTAGCATATCCTGTGATCCTCCTACATGATGATCCAATCATCCTATGTTTGTGGGCGGAGCGCAACCCGGCAACAAGCCGGAGTCAGGTTCCGGCAAAGGTAAGAAGGTCTTCGGGTTGCTGATCAATAAGTTGGCGGATCATCGGTGATTCAAACTTGCGGCGGATTCGAATCGCGTAGAACTCTTCGAACACACCTGGCAGGGCGCCGTAGTTTCTTAACCTGCCATTACCCAGTTCATCCCGGACCACCACCGGCGGCAGCACGGCAAAATGACCGGTGTCCCTGGTTAGCAGTCGCATCATGGCCATGTCGTCCACCTCTGCGGTAATGACCGGATACACCTGGTGTACATCGCACAGTTGATCAAAGGCCTGGCGGATGTTGTTGCCCGGGCCGGGAAGGATCAGCGGTTGCTGCTTGATGATGTTCTGGAAGCTTTCATCCGGACCGGTATTGCCGGGCGGTCCGATCAGGCTGACCGGTTGGCGCGCCATCAGCCGGGCGCGCCACGGGTTCTGGTCGTCGCCCTGGACGGGCTGGTTCGAGAGAACCAGGTCCAGCCTGTGGGCGGACAGCCGGCGCAGCAGTTCGTCCAGATCGCCACTCTGGAGCTTCAGGTCCAGGTCACCACGGCCAAGCAGTGGTTTCAGGAAACCTTCCTGGAAGTTGCGGGACAAGGTGGCCACCGCGCCAATACGTAGTGTTTTCCGATTGGTGTGCTGGCCGGAACGTAGCAGTGCCTCCAGTTCGGTACCCTGGCGGAATATTTCTTCCGCGTAGGTGAACGCAAGCCGGCCGGCCTCCGAGAGCTTGAGTTTTCGGCCTTCACGCAGGAAAAGGTCATAACCCAGGTTTTCTTCCAGTTTTCGAATCTGGCCGGACAGCGCGGACTGGGACACATGGAGCGACTCGGCGGCACGGGTCAGGTGCCCCACGCGTGCGACCGTCCAGAAGTAGTAGAGGTGGTGGTAATTCAGGCGCATCGGGAAAGCGTTCTCTTTTAGTGAACGGTTTAATCATTATAAACCATTTTTTATATGGTTTGTCCGGTGGCACAGTTGCGCTCATCACAAGGAGATCCCGATGAGCGCGACGTTACCGACACTGTCTTTTCCCCTTTTAAGCCTGTGGCTGCTTTTGCCCGCATCTCTGTTCCTGGTTGCCAGCCTGGCAAGCATTCGCGGAAGCAACCCCGCCACTGCCCGCAGCTGGGCGTGGGCCGAGCGCCTGTTGCAGGTATTCATGCTTGTTACGGTCCTGATTGGCCTGTTGTTGCTGGTGCCTGATGCAGAGTTGGTCGCCAGCCTTGAGCAGGCCAGCAGAGCACTGGGACTGCTCCCCGATGGGCTGGCTTTCTGGATGACGCTCATGGTGGCGTTCATTGGCTGGGTGATCCTGCGTTACGCCCGGGACTATCTCCGGGCTGATCCGGCGGGTGAGCAATTCCTGCCCTGGTTCCTGACCACGGTGGTCAGCGTGCTGGTGCTGGTCACCACCGATAACCTGTTCCTGCTGGCCGGCGCCTGGATTGGCGTGAGCCTGTCGTTGCACCAGTTGCTGACCTTGTACGCCGACCGCGAACAGGCACGCCTGGCGGCCGCCAAGAAATTCATCACCAGCCGCCTTGGCGATCTGTCGATCCTCGCTGCCGTGCTACTGATTTGGCACCATACGGGCAGTTACCACATTCCCGAACTTCACCAACTCCGTAATGACTCCGGCCCGGCGTGGCCGCTGGAACTGGCTTCCGTTCTGTTGGCCCTGGCGGCCGCCCTCAAATGCGCCCAGATTCCGTTCCATGGCTGGTTGCTTCGGGTGATGGAAGCACCAACACCGGTATCGGCCCTGCTGCACGCCGGTGTGATTAACCTGGGCGGCTTCCTGTGGCTGCGCCTGTTCCCGGTCTTTGATGGCTTCACCGCTGGCCACTGGGTACTGCTGGTGTTCGGTGGCGCCACGGCGTTGATCGCAAGTCTTGCGATGATGACGCAGAACTCCGTCAAACACGCCCTTGTGTGGTCCACCAACGCGCAAATGGGATTCATGCTGTTCGAGATCGCCCTTGGGGCCTACACCCTGGCGTTCCTGCACCTGCTCGCCCATTCCCTGTACAAGGCCCATTCCTTCCTGGCGGCCGGGCGCACCGTCAACGCCAGCATGGTCCAGTTTGACAGCGGTGTCTGTCGCCTGCAGTTCGGCCTGTCGCTGGTGGCCATGGGCGCGGTGGCGGCACTGCTCTGGGTGATGCCGGCGCTGGTAGAGGGCAAATCCGTACTGGCAGCGGTTCTGGTACTGGCGGTGGGTGCCATGGTGATGGGCGCCCCCACCGGCAGCAGACTGGTTACCCGGCTCTGGACACTGATGCTGGCGGTGGCACTGGTGCCTACCTATGCCGCGCTGAACGCGTTGCTGGCTCCGGCCCTGCCCGAGGCTTCTCGGTTGTCCCTGCCGGTGATGGCTTCGGTCATTGGGTGGGCTCTGGTGATGGTACTGGCGGCTCTTTCCTGGGTAATGATATTTCGCCCTCAATCCGCCTGGTTTGACCGGCTGCACTGGAACATGAACCAGGGGCTTTACCTGGATCGCCCCTTTGAACGTCTTACGCGCCGGTGGGCGGGCCGGTTGCTGGCCCCGTCCAACGCCAACGGGCACCAAACTGCCTCGCGCACTGTTTCTGGAGATGTTGTATGAATACCGCTGAAAAACTGACCGGTATGGATTCGGAGCTTTGCCTCACTGCCGTCAATGAGGCCTGTGAGCGTATCGCCCCGGTTTGGCCCCTGGATCGTTGGATTGCGGTCAATCCCTGGTGGGGGCACAGGCAGCAGTCGGTTGTTACCACTCACGAGCAGTTGCAGGCGTTGAATGGCACCGGCATGTTGATGCCCCCCAGGTTTTACGAGAATGCCTGGCGGGAAGGGCGCATTACCCCGGAGGCGCTGAAAGCTGCCGCCGATGCGTCCGGTGCCGGCGATATCGGTGTGGATGCCCTGCTCGCCCAGCTTGAGAGGCATCCAGTGAACGGGGCGCAATTTGCTTCGGCAACAACGGCGCTGATGGCCAATCAGGAGCCTTCCTACCTCCAACTTGTCCGGGAATTGCTGGGCCGGGTTTGCAGTCAGTATTTTGACCAGAGACAGGCCCGCTGGCAGGCTGCCCCCCAGGATGGCGGGCTCTACGGGTTGTGGCTTGGGCGGGCGGAGTCGGTTCTGGGCCAGGGCCTTGACCGGAAACAGGTGCGTCAGTGCCTGGGGCAGTTGAGCGGAGACTGGCGGCAAGACCTGGCTCGAATAGCCGGCGACGCACAGTGGACGCCTTCATTGCTGACCGTCCTCACGCACCACCTATTACTACAGGTCCTGGGCTGGGCCTCCTGGTGTCGGGGCGAGGATTTCCGCAATCAGTTGGACAGCCAGCCGTCTGATTTTGGCCCTCAGCTGGCCGCCTGCCTGCTGGTGTCTGAGTGGCTGGCGGTTCAGGCCCTACCAGACTCCGATGTGCAGGACCTTTGGCAAGCGCCGGGGCCGGCACGTGGATTCGGGGGCTCACGGGACGAGACCTTGTGGATCTGGCACCGTGCCTACGAGCAGGCCTGGCAGTCGCTGTTCTTCAACCGCCTGGAATCGGCCGGGCCAATGCCGAAGGCTGCTGTGCCGGAAGTGCAGGCGGCCTTCTGCATTGATGTGCGCTCGGAAGTGATCCGGCGCCATCTGGAAGCGGCCCTGCCGGAGGTGCAGACCCTGGGTGTGGCGGGCTTCTTTGGCATGCCAGTGGCCCATGGCACCCTCGGTCCGGCACCGGATGAAAGCCTGCTGCCGGGGTTGCTGTCGCCTTCGGTGCGCTACAAGGGCACCAGCGGCAACGCCGCGACGGACCGGCAACTGGTGCAGGCCCGTTACCATCGCCAGCGGGTTAGGGACTCCGTGCGCCGGGCGAAGTATTCCAGCCTGTCCACCTTCACCGTGGTTGAGACCACGGGCCTTGCGTGGGCCTGGAAGCTCGTGAGAGATAGTTTGCAACGTAACCCGATGCCCAGGGCCGAGCAGCAGCCGGGTGAATGGCAGACGCTGGACGGCCAGCCCCTGCCGCTTGCAAACCGGGTTGACCTGGCCGAGGGCCTGCTGCGGGCCATGTCGCTGACCGACAACTTTGCCCCGATTCTGTTGCTGGTTGGCCACGGCGCCCATGCCGACAATAACCCGAATCAGGCCGGCCTTGCGTGCGGCGCATGCTGCGGAAAGAACGGCGGTACCAACGCCAGGCTGGCGGCTGAGCTTGTCAACGATCCCGACGTACGCCGGGGCCTGGTTGACCGGGGCATTCGCCTTCCGGAGCGGACTGTGGCGCTGGCCGCTGAACACTGTACGGTCACGGACCGGATCACCGTGCTGGATGATGCTCTTCTGACCGAGACCCATCGCGACGGATTCAAGCGCCTCCAGGCGGGGCTTGAACAGGCCGGGGCTGGCTGTCGGCGAGAGCGCTCGGCAGGGCTGGGTCTGGCAGGTGCGGGCGATAACGAGTTGTTAAAGGCGCTTGAGACACGAACCCGTAACTGGGCGGAGGTTCGCCCGGAATGGGGGCTCGCTAGCAACGCGGCCATGATCATCGCCCCACGAAGCCGAACCCGCGACCTCAAGCTGGGTGGCCGGTGTTTTCTTCATGATTATGAGCCTGAATCCGACACCGATGGCCAGATCCTCGGCGCCCTGATGAATGCCCCGATGGTGGTGGCGAACTGGATCAACATGCAGTATTTCGCCTCCGTGACCCAGCCCGGGGTCTATGGCGCAGGCAACAAACTGCTGCACTCGGTGGTGGGCGGTAACATTGGCGTGGTGGAAGGCAACTCAATGGAACTGAGGATTGGCCTGCCCTGGCAGTCAGTGCATGACGGTGAGCAGTTCCGTCACGAGCCCATGCGTCTGACGGTGGTCATTGACGCCCCGGCGGAGCGGATTGAGCAGATTGTCGAGGCCAGCGACAACGTCAGAGCCCTGGTCGAGAACCAGTGGCTCTGGTTGTGCCGCTTTGGCGCCAATGGCGTCGAGTGTTTCAGGGATGGGCAGTGGCAGTCGTAGGGTAGTGCCAGTCCACGGTACGCGGCTGGCTTCCGGCATTGGTGAACAGGTGGCCAATGTCGGGCACCGCGTACCACAAATCGCCCCGCGCCGGCGCGTGACGGGCAAACTCGTTGTGGCTCATGCCGATTTCCCACAGCTCATTGCTGTGCCAGCCTTCCGGCTGCAACTCAATGCGAACCTCAGAGCCGATCAGGCTGACGGATTCGATACGCAACGGCAGGCGCGCGTGGGCCGAGGGTGAGCGTGCCAGCTGAACCTCGTGGGGGCGCATGTACAGTTGCGCCTCCTGATCGCCCTGAACGCTGGGCAGGGATACCCAGGCATCGCCCTGGGTCAGTTTCTGGTTTTTCAGATTACCTTTAAGCACGTTGACGTGGCCGAGGAAGTCGAAGACGAAGCGGCTTTCCGGGCGGGCGTACAGGGCGGCAGGCTCATTCACCTGTTCCACTTGGCCGTGGCTCATGACCACCACCTGGTCGGACAGCTCCAGCGCCTCTTCCTGGTCATGGGTCACAAAGATGCTGGTAAAATGGAATTCATCGTGTAGCGCCCGCAACCAGCGGCGCAAGTCCTTGCGCACCTTGGCATCCAGCGCGCCGAACGGCTCATCCAGCAACAGGATGCGGGGCTTGGTGGCCATGGCCCGGGCCAGGGCTACCCTCTGTTTCTGGCCGCCGGAAAGCTGGGTCGGGTAGCGATTGGCCAGGTCCGGCAGCTGGATCATCTCAAGCAGTTTGTTGACGCGTTCCCGGATCTCGGTTTTCGATGGGCGTTGCTTGCGGGGCAGGGATTCCAGGCCAAAGGCGATGTTCTGGGCGACGGTCAGGTGTTTGAACAGCGCGTAGTGCTGGAAGACAAACCCGATGTTGCGGTCCCGCACGTGCAGGTCACTGACATCGTCGCCCCCAAACAGGATGCGCCCGGCGTCGGAGGATTCCAGGCCGGCAATGATGCGAAGGAGGGTGGTCTTGCCGGAACCCGACGGGCCGAGCAGGGCGGTCAGCTTGCCTTCGGGGATGTCCAGATTCACATCATCCAGGGCAGTAAAGCCGCCAAAGCGCTTGCTGATGTTTTCAATGGTAATGCTCATGTTCAGACACCTCCTTTTTCGGGCGCCGGCTGTTCTGGTCGTGACTGCCGCCATTCCACAAAGGCCTTGGCAATCAGCGTGAGAATGGCAATGCCGGCCAGCAGCGAAGCGCTGGCAAAGGCACCAACGATGTTGTAATCCTGATAAAGCAGTTCAACATGTAGCGGTAAGGTATTGGTTTGACCGCGAATATTGCCCGAGACAACTGACACCGCGCCAAACTCGCCAACCGCCCGGGCGTTGGTGAGGATCACCCCGTAGATCAGCGCCCATTTAATGTTGGGCAGGGTGATCTTACGAAATACCCGCCAGCCGGACGCACCCAGCACCACCCCGGCTTCCTCTTCTTCGCTGCCCTGTTGCTGCATCAGAGGGATCAGCTCCCGCGCCACAAACGGCGAGGTGACGAACACCGTCACCATCACAACACCCGGCCAGGAGAACATCAACTGAATGTCGTACTGACCCAGCCAACTGCCCACCCAGCCATTGCGACCGTACAACAGCAGGTACAGAAGACCGGCCACCACCGGCGACACGGCAAATGGGATATCAATGAGTGTGGTCAGAAGCTTGCGCCCCGGGAACCTGAATCGGGTAACGGACCAGGCCAGAGCTGTGCCAAAGACCAGATTCAGCGGCACGGTCAGCAGCGCCACGAACAGGGTCAGGCCAATGGCATGCAGGGTATATTCGTCCAGCACATTGCTGGTAAACGTACTCCAGCCGGCGCTCAGGGCCTGGTAGAAGATCACGATCAGGGGAATGACCAGCAGGATCACGGTGATGCCGAGAGCCAGGCCAACGAGGGTACGCCGGACCCAGGGCTGGTCGCCCACGCGATGGTGTTTGGCCGCCATTTAACGGCCCTCCAGGCGGCGCAGATACCGGCCTTGCCAGAGATTGATCGCGAACAGCAGGCACAGGGAAACCAGCAGCATTAACGAAGCAATGGCGCTGGCAGCCGCGTAATCGTATTCCTGCAGGCGGATGAAAATCATCAGGCTGGTGACTTCACTGACATACGGGGTGTTGCCAGCGATGAAAATGATAGCGCCAAACTCGCCCAGGCTGCGTGTGAAAGACAGCGCAATGCCGGTGACCACGGCCGGCCACAGCGAAGGAAAGATCACCTTGCGGAACACCCGGAGGTCGGAGGCTCCCAGGCTGACCGCCGCTTCTTCATCGGCCGGTGACAGCTCTTCCAGCACCGGCTGAACGGTGCGCACCACGAAGGGGATACTGGTGAAAGCCATGGCCACCACGATGCCCAGCGGGGTAAATGCCACTTCCACGCCGATCTTCTCCAGCACCTGGCCATACCAGCCGTTGGTGGCAAACAGTGTCGCCAGGGTGATGCCGGCCACGGCGGTGGGCAGCGCGAAGGGAAGATCCACCACCGCGTCCACCAGGCGCTTGCCGGGAAAGTCGTAGCGCACCAGCACCCAGGCCAGAAGCAGACCGAAGGCCCCGTTAAACAGGGAGGCCGCAAGTGCGGTCCACAGGGTGACCTTGTAGGATTCCACCACGCGGGGGTCGGTCACGGTGAACCAGAACTGGTCCCACGTCATGCCGGCGGTTTCCATGACCAGGCCGGTCAACGGAAGCAACAGCACCAGACTGACGAAAAACAGCGAAATGCCGAGGCTCAGACCGAACCCCGGCAATACCCGTTTGCTGCGACCAGAAAAGCGCCGCACGGGGGCGGCGCCTGCTACCTGGGAAGGCGCGGACATAGCGACCTCTTAACGCCGACGCTGCAGCTGGTCGAGTTTGCCGCCACTGGTGAAGTGGGTATCCATGGCATTTTCCCAGCCACCGGCAATTTCATCGATGGACTTGAGCTTCAGTTCCGGGAAGCGATCCGCGTTTTCCTGCTTTACGGTTTCGTTGTGTACGCGGTAGTTGAAACCGGCCAGCAGACGCTGGGCATCCTCGGAATAGAGGTGCTCAAGGTATTCCTTGGCCAGGGCTTCGGTGCCGTTCTGCTCGACGTACTCGTCGATCCAGGTCACCGGGAATTCGGCCAGGAAGCTCACTTTCGGGGTTACCGGCACGTATTCACCGTTCTCGAAACGGTCGGCAATGTTCAGCACTTCGGATTCGAAGGTCAGCAGTACGTCGCCGATGCCACGCTCAACAAAGGTGGTGGTGGCGCCACGGCCGCCGCTGTCGAAGACCTTCACGCGGGACAGCAGGTCGGCCATGAACTGGTCGATTTTCTCCTGGTCATCGCCATAGGTTTCCTGGGCATACCCGAGGGCAGCCAGGTAGGTATAACGGGCGTTACCGGAGGTTTTCGGGTTCGGCATTACCAGGTCCACGTCTTCGCGAACCAGATCGTCCCAGTTCTGGATGTTCTTCGGGTTACCTTCACGCACCAGGAACGCCATGGTGGAGTAGTACGGTGAGCTGTTGTTTGGCAGGCGATCAGCCCAGTTTTCCGGGATCAGGTTGCCCCGTTCATGGAGGATGTTGATGTCAGTCACCTGGTTGAAGGTGGCCACATCAGCCTTCAAGCCCTGGATGATGGCTTGCGCCTGCTTGGAGGAGCCGGCGTGAGACTGTTTGATCTCGACGGTTTCACCGGTTTTTTCCAGCCAGTGTTCCTTGAACTCTTCGTTATAGGCTGCGAACAGTTCACGGGCAATGTCGTAGGAGGTGTTGAGCAGCTCACGGTCTGCCGAGAATGCGGGTTGAGCGGAGAGCAGGGCGGCGCCCAGTGCAATGCCTTTCAGCAGGTGTTTCATGGTTGCTCCTCAGAAATCGGTGATTGAAATCTGAGGAGCAATGTACCAGAGAGGATTAAGAACGAAAAATATTAAAAATAAATATTATCCGAACAAATGAGAATATGGAGTTAGTAGCGGAGCAGTGCAGAACCCCAGGTAAAGCCGCCACCGAACGCTTCCAGCAATACGGTCTGGTTCCGCTGGATACGGCCATCGCGAACCGCTTCGTCGAGGGCCAGGGGAATAGAGGCTGCGGAGGTGTTGCCATGCTTGTTTACCGTCACCACTACCTGGTCCATGGGCATGTGCAGCTTTTTCGCCGTCGCGGCAATAATGCGCAGGTTGGCCTGGTGGGGCACCAGCCAGTCCACATCGGACTTCTGCATCTGGTTGGCTTCCAGGGTTTCATCGACGATGCGACCGAGGGTGTTGACCGCCATCTTGAAGACTTCGTTGCCTTTCATTTCCACAAAAGCCGTGCCGGCTTTAACCGCATCAAATTCGTTGGCAACGCCACAGGGCACATGCAGCAGTTTTTCGTACCGGCCATCGGCATGCAGGTGAGTCGAGAGGATGCCGGTTTCCTCGCTGGCCTCAAGCACAACCGCACCTGCGCCGTCGCCAAACAGCACGCAAGTGCCGCGATCTTCCCAGTCCAGCAGGCGGGAGAACACTTCAGCGCCAATGACCAACGCTTTTTTGCTGGAACCGGATGTAATGAACTTTTCGGCCGTGGTCAGCGCATAAACAAAGCCAGAACAGACGGCCTGGACATCAAAGGCAGGGCAGCCATTCTGGATGCCCAGTCGCGACTGCAGCAAGCAGGCACTGCTGGGGAAAACCTTATCTGGGGTGGTGGTGGCGAAGACAATCAGGTCGATGTCGTTTGCTTCAATACCCGCAGCTTCCAAGGCGCGGAGGGAGGCTTGCTCAGCCAGATCCACGGTGCTCTGGCCTGGCAGGGCAATGTGACGCTGCTCAATACCGGTTCGCTCACGAATCCATTGATCAGAGGTGTCCACCCGCTTTTCGAGATCGAGATTGGTGACGATGTTGTCTGGCAGGTAAGAGCCAGTACCGGCAATGCGTGCAAAAGTCATGCGTCGTTTCCAGTGTCCGATAAGGTAAAGAAAACCCGATAGTAACCCTTTCCAGCGTTCAGAGTAATTAGCGGTTTGTCATAGTCTGGCCGGCACAGTCTGTGCCAGCCAGCCCGATTTGCTGCTTAGCTCTCCTTGAGCGTGTTCATGTCGATCACAAACCGGTACTTCACATCGCCTTTTTTCATCCGTTCGTAGGCTTCGTTGATGTTCTTCATGTCCAGCATCTCAATGTCGCAGGTGATGCCGTGTTCGGCGCAGAAATCCAGCACCTCCTGGGTTTCCGGCATGCCACCGATGAGCGAGCCCGCCAGAACGCGGCGCTTGAACACCAACTGACCCGCCTCCAGAGCCGGTTCGATCGGTTCCAGAAGCCCCACCAGAATATGGGTGCCATCAAACTTCAGGCAGTTCAGGTAGGGATTCAGGTCGTGCTGTACCGGCACGGTATCCAACATGAAGTCAAATGATTCTGCCACGGCTTCCATCTGTTTTTCGTCCGTGGAAATGACTACATGGTCGGCGCCCTGTTTCTTGGCTTCAGCAACCTTGTTTTCGGAACGGGTAAAGATGGTGACTTCCGCGCCCAATGCCTTGGCGAACTTGACGCCCATGTGGCCAAGGCCGCCCATACCAATGACACCTACCTTATGGCCCTTGCTCACGCCATAGTGGCGCAAAGGTGAATAAGTGGTAATGCCAGCGCAGAGAATGGGGGCCGCCGTGGCCGGGTCCAGGTTCTCCGGGATGCGGACCACAAACCGGTCACTGACCACAACGGAGGTGGAGTAGCCACCGAAGGTAATGCTGCCATCGTGGCGGTCCTCACCGTTGTAGGTGGCGGTCATGCCTTCCAGACAGTATTGCTCGAGGCCGGCTTCGCAGGCGGAGCAGGTGCGGCAGCTGTCGACCATGCAGCCCACGCCGACCAGGTCACCGACTTTGTAATCCTTCACCTCGGGGCCGACGGCGGTCACGCGGCCCACAATTTCATGCCCCGGTACGACCGGATATTCAGTAATGCCCCAGTCGTTTTCCACGAAATGGATGTCGGTGTGGCAAACGCCGCAGTAATCTATGTCGATGGCTACGTCGTCAGCCCGCAGTTCCCGGCGGTCAAAGGCATGGGGTGCCAGGCCGGAAGAGGGACTGGTTGCGGCATAAGCTTTGGTATTCGCCATGTTGTTCACTCCTCGGTTAATGGTGTGAATTGCCCTTCGGTATACGTTTAGCAGACTAACAAGATCACGCAAACTAGGTACACCGTGTGCCTTGAATTTACGAGACGACCGGTCTAATATTTCCCGTATGAACACAGCAGAGCAAACAGCCAATCAGGTTGAACACGCGGAACCACAAGCACCGCGCCGGCGTGGGCGACCGCCCAGGAAAAGGGAAGACCTCACCGAGACTCGTGAGCTGCTTTTGCACGCCGGGTTGGAAGTACTGACGGAAAAAGGCTTCTCATCGGTAGGCATCGATCAGATCCTGCGTCGCGTGGGTGTTCCGAAAGGCTCGTTCTATCACTATTTCAAGAGCAAAGAGGCGTTCGGCCTTGAGCTGATTGATCGTTACACCCGCTTTTTCGCGCACAAGCTGGACCAGCATTTTCTCAACACCGAGCTGTCGCCGCTGGACCGGGTGCGTGGGTTCGTGGATGACGCTGCGGAAGGCATGGCCCGTTACGATTTCCGCCGGGGCTGCCTGATTGGCACCCTGGGTCAGGAAATGGCCGTTCTGCCGGAAAGTTTCCGGTCCAAACTCAGGGAAACGTTTGAGGACTGGGAAAACCGGTTCAAGGCGTGCCTGGTGGAAGCCCAGCGTTACGGTGAACTGTCAGAGGATGCTGACACGGAACAATTGGCCAACTTCTTCTGGATTGGTTGGGAAGGAGCCGTTCTGAGGGCCAAACTTGAGCAGGAATCCACACCATTGATGGTGTTTGCGAAGTGCTATTTCGCCGGATTACCGACGAAATAAAATTTTTTAACCATAAATAGACGACCAGTCTAATTTAGGAGGTGAAGTCATGTTCAAAGGCATTCTGATCGAGAAGGACGACAACGGCTATCGCGCCGGCCTGAAAGAACTCGACGAGGCCCAGTTGCCCGAAGGCAATGTGACGGTCCGCATCAGCCACTCAACCCTGAACTACAAAGACGCCCTGGCAATCACCGGCAAAGGCCCGGTGGTGAAGCAGTTTCCCATGGTGCCGGGCATCGATTTCGTGGGCGAAGTGGAAGAGAGTTCCCATCCGGAACACAAGGTTGGCGACAAGGTTATCCTCAACGGTTGGGGCGTGGGTGAAGGCCATTGGGGTGGTCTGGCCCAGAAAGCCCGCGTAAACGGCGACTGGCTCATTCCGTTGCCGGAACAGTTCTCTCCGGAGCAGGCCATGGCCATCGGTACCGCCGGTTATACCGCCATGCTCTGTGTGCTGGCCCTGGAAAAGCACGGCGTGAAGCCGGAAGACGGCGAGATTGTGGTGACCGGTGCCAACGGTGGTGTCGGCAGCGTTGCCATCTCCGTGCTGTCCAAGCTGGGCTACGACGTGGTCGCGGTAACTGGCCGCCCGGACGACGCCGACTACCTCAAGCAGCTGGGTGCCAAGGATATCCTGGACCGCGCGGAATTCTCCGAGAAGGCCAAGCCGCTGGGTAAATCCCGTTGGGCCGGCGCCGTGGATGTTGCCGGTGACAACGTACTGGCCAACATTTGTTCCACCATGAAGTATCGCGGCGTGGTAACAGCCTGTGGTCTGGCCGCTGGCATGAACTTCCCGGCAACCGTGGCGCCGTTCATCCTGCGTGGTGTCACCCTGGCCGGTATCGACAGCGTGATGTGCCCGCGTGAAGACCGCCTGGAAGCGTGGAAACGCCTGGGTACCGACCTGGACGTGGACAAGCTGGGCGAAATCGGCCATGAAATCGGCCTGGGCGATGCCGTTTCAAAAGCCGAAGAGCTGCTGGAAGGCAAGGTTCGCGGTCGTATCATCGTGGATGTAAACCGGTAAAACCGAACCGCGGAGCTTCCCATGTCATCCGACTCCGGGAGACTTTGAATAGTCTTCCGGAGTTTTTGATTCTTGCCCATATCCTTTCTGATCACTCTTATACCGTTAGCCGTACCCCGGAGACCACCGCATGACCCGTCTTCCAATGTCCTCCCTCTTTCTCATCATCAGTGGCTGTCTGATGCTGATGCTGTCTTTCGGCCTGCGCTCCAGTTTTGGCCTGTTTGTCGAGCCGGTTGGGGAATTCAATGACTGGGGGCGTGATGTTCTGGGCCTGGCGCTGGCCATCCAGAACCTGGCCTGGGGTGTGGTTGCGGTGGTGGCCGGCGGTCTGGCGGATCGTTTTGGCACCACCAAGGTGCTGGTGTCCGGGGCTGTACTTTATGCCGGCGGTATCCTGATGACGGTGAATGTCACCGATGTCTGGAGCCTGAACGCGGGCCTGGGCGTGCTGATAGGCGCGGGCGTTGCCGGTACCTCGTTTGGCATCGTGCTGCCTGCCATGGCGCGCGCGGTGGCACCCGAACAGCGCCAACTGGTTTTGGGTATAGGCACGGCCGCGGCTTCCGCCGGTCAGTTCCTGCTGGTGCCGGTGATCGGCCAGCTAGTGGAATCACTCGGTTGGAACACCGCGCTGCAGGCCATGTCCCTGATGGCACTGGTGATGGCTGCGCTGGCCATGCCATTGGCGCGGCCCCGACGGCAGGGCGAGGACCATCACACTCAACAGGATCAGGACGAGCCGTCTTTCTCCGAAATCGTGCGTATTGCGCGTGGGCACAGGCCTTACTGGCTCCTGATCCTCGGCTTTTTTGTCTGTGGTTTTCACGTGGCGTTTATCACCGTGCACCTGCCACCATTCCTGACCGAAGCCGGTTTCAGCACCAGCGTGGCCGCCTGGTCCATCAGCCTGATTGGCCTGTTCAATATTGCGGGCTCGCTCCTGTCCGGTGTGTTGTCGGGACGTTTCGGGCTTCGCAATGTATTGATCGTCATCTATGGCGCCCGTGCGCTTCTGATCACGCTGTTCCTGGTCCTGCCACTGACCCAGTTGTCCGTCATCCTGTTCAGTTGCGTGATGGGGCTGCTGTGGTTGGCCACGGTACCGCCAACCAGTGGCCTGGTCTCTACCATGTTTGGCACTCGTTACATGGCGACCTTCTACGGGGTTGTTTACCTGGGGCACCAGGTGGGCAGCTTCTCCGGCGTCTGGCTGGGCGGCGTGCTTTATGAACTGGCCGGAAACTACGACATCGTCTGGTGGATGTCCGTGGCTCTCAGCCTGGTGGCGATGGCATTGCATTGGCCAATCAGTGAGTCGAAGGCGGAAGCCTCGGTACAGTTTACCTGATTCCCCGCACTGCTTTGCAGTGCCGCTTCTTGCTTTCAGGAAGAATTCAGCTGTCTCCCTCAAGCTGTTGAAGCTAATTACAAAGTCCCTAACTGACCTTATAACGCCGGTCACAGGGTGAGCTATGATCATCAGTGACCAACACCAATAAAGGAGGATTGGTTTGAGTAACTGCCTGACACTTTGGCACGAAGCCGCAACGACCAGCCTCGGCTTTTTCTGGAATGGCGTTGTGGGCATTTGTGCTGGGTTACGTGATCAGCAGTCTGATCCAGGTTCTGGTCACCCGAAAACGCATGTAACAGACCATGGGCAAGGAGGGGCCACGCAGCGTAGCTCTGGAAAGATGTACTGATCGGCTTTACTGTCGCCGGTATCATCTCTGCCATGGTGCCGGAGAGGTATTGCGAGTGCTCGTGGTGATTGCGCTGATATGGCTGGTCGGAGGCGTTACCATTCCTTTGATGGGAACGGGTTAAACCTTAAAACCGGACCGTAACGCGTAAACCACCATTTGGCCCGGCCGAAAAGCGGGTCTTGCCACTGTAACGGGTAACAATATCCTCGACGATGGCAAGGCCCAGCCCGTGCCCTGGCATCTGCTGGTCCAGTCTTAATCCCCGCTGACCCAGATTAACCATTTCGGTTTCTTCAACGCCGGGCCCGTCATCGGTAACCACAACTTCCCTAACGCCATTGTCTTGTTTCAGCGTGAGCTCTACGCATTTTGTGGACCACTTGCCAGCATTATCGAGAAGATTTCCCAGTATTTCGTTGAGATCATGCTCTTCAATAGGCCAACGGCTCTCTTCGGGAAGTGAACTCGATAGTTCAAAGGACTTGTCCGGGTACAATCGGCCCAGCATCCAGAGAAGATCCCGTGCCTGCTTTAACGGGTAAGCGCTTTTCCCGACCTGAGGCCCGGCAAACCGGCTCCGGCGCATTTCCGCTTCCAGTTGTTTGTCGATGTCGTCAAGGCGGACCGCCATCTGATGTCTCAGATCATTGTCGAGCGGGCGGCCTTCGTCCTCCAGAATCTGCCGGACCGCCGCGATGGGGGTCTTTACGCTATGTGACAGGTTGGCCAGGGCATCCCGTGAACGCTCCAGTCGCCGGTCCAGGGAATCCAGCAGTTGGTTGAGTTGCTGAACCAGTGGGCGAAATTCTTCCGGGGCCTGGACATCAATGCGCGAGATTTCACCATCCTGCAGTCTTTTTAATGCCCCCTTGAGGGTTGCGACCGGGCGCATGGACAGCGTGATGCCAAACCAGATCACCGCTACCAGAAGCAGGATCAGTAAAACGGAGACAATCGCCGTCCAGGCGTGCAATTCCGCCTGGCTGCGCTTCAGCGCACCGAGGTCTTCGGAAACGATAACAACGATGGGGGTGTCATCCACACGAAATGACTGGCGGTAGGCAAGAATATCCGAAGGTGCATCAGCTATGTCGGAGCCATGAACCCGAAGCGTGCCATCCCGGCCGGACTCAACCAGAGGCATCAACAAAGGCTCCCAGGTCTCCGGCGAAATGATTGTCCGGGAGGGCGAGTGTATGGCAAAAGCGTGATGAAACACGTCCTGGAAATAATCTCCGGTCTGCAGCGTGTCCAGCTTGCCGTCGGAATCGCGAATCTGATGTTCAAGAAACGCGACTTCGTCCTGGAGCCTGCTTTCAACAAACTCCCGCGCCATGCGGTCCAGCAACAGACCGTGGACTAGCCAGGCCAGCGCCATCAGGCCGATGCCGGCCGGCAATAACAGAACGAGCAGGGCTCCCTTGACGGACGTCGGTTTTCTAAACACCGTCATTGAACAGGTACCCCTGGCCGCGCCGTGTCGAGATGGTATCGGTACCAACCAGCTTTCTCAGCCTGCGAATGTAGGCCTCAATAACATTGTCACTCGGGCTTTCATTCAGGTTGTAGAGTTGCTCCATCAATTGTTCCTTTGAAAAAACATGGCCGGGGCGGCTCATCAGGCAGCGCAATAACCGGAATTCGGTGCCGGTCAGGCTATGTTCGGTGCCATCATTCAGCTTCAGGCTCTGGCGATTCTCGTCCAACTCAAAGCGGCCCGCTTTCACTGTGGAATGAACCCGGCCTTCGCTTCGACGCACGATGGCGTTGAGGCGGGCAATCAATTCTTCCGTCTGAAAAGGTTTGGCCAGATAATCGTCTGCGCCGGCCTTCAGGCCATTGACCTTGTCCTGCCAGTCCCCCCTTGCGGTCAGAATCAGAACCGGATAGCTGACATGGTTAATACGCCACTTTCTCAGTACGTCCA
Source organism: Marinobacter nauticus (assembly GCA_044811145.1). Taxonomy (GTDB): domain Bacteria; phylum Pseudomonadota; class Gammaproteobacteria; order Pseudomonadales; family Oleiphilaceae; genus Marinobacter; species Marinobacter nauticus_A. Next base: position 2,645,348 of record CP085245.1, on the reverse strand, counting down.
GACCATTACCATCCGGCAGCCCCAGATCCAGAACAGCCACCCGATAGTCTTCCTGCTCACCCAGAATCAAGGCTTCCCTGGCGGTGTAGGTTGTATCAACACTGAATCCCGCTTTCTCCAACTGACCACTCAGCCCATCAGCCAGCAAGCGATCATCTTCGACGAGCAGTAAACGCATGAGTCTGTCCTTTTCGGGGGTGAGGTGAGGGTATATCCCCAGTGTCGTTGATCAACCTGAATTCAGCCTGAACGACAAATAGTTCGATATTTTCAGAATCAATTCAGGTTCGTGCGAGATGGTAGCCCTCGTTTCTTGGCATTGCTCAATTTTCAGAGCAAACCGATTGCGGTTTTAACGCTCATTGTTTCACAGGAGAAGACCGGATGAATGCATCAAAATTTTTGTTTGTAGTTGCCTCGATATCGATGTCGGCAACCGCGTTTGCGTCTGGAGCCCATGGTGATGGGCATGGCGCTGGCAATGGCGAGCCTGGCAAGGCCTCAGAGGCGAGCCGAACGATCAACGTCGAGATGTATGACAACTACTACGAGCCGGAAATGATAGACGTAGAACCCGGCCAAACGGTGCGTTTTGTTGTGGAAAACAAAGGTAACCTCGTTCACGAATTCAATGTTGGCACTCCCGGCATGCACGACGCCCATCAGAAGGAAATGCAGATGATGGTTGAGCATGGCGTTATCCAGGGTGGCCAGATTCACCACGACATGATGAACATGAATATGGGCAATGGCCAGTCCATGAAGCACAACGACCCGAATAGCGTATTGCTGGAGCCGGGGCAGAGCCGGGAAGTGATCTGGACGTTCGCCGATAAGGCAAATATCGAATTTGCCTGTAACGTGCCGGGGCATTATCAAGCCGGCATGTACGGCGAAGTTAACTTCAAGTAATTCAGATTCTTGATACAAAAGCGGTTTTCCGGATTGGTGAGAACATCGCCAATCCGGACTTAATGCTGTGCGGTTTTGGAGTAAAGCCCATGAAAGTACGTCTGCTGACGGGGCTGTTGAGCCTGTTATTGCCGGCTTTGGCGCTGGCCGGAGAATACAATCTCACGGTCGACCGGGTGGAAATCGATACCGGTGATTTTGTGAAAGAGGGTATCGGCTACAACGGAAGATCCCCGGGGCCGGTCCTGCGTTTCAAGGAAGGCGAGGATGTCAGGATTAATGTAACCAACAACCTCAATGAGACCACATCTATCCACTGGCACGGACTGATTCTTCCGTTCGAGCAGGATGGCGTGCCCGGTATCAGCTTTCCCGGCATTCAACCGGGAGAGACTTTCACCTATGAATTCCCGATTACCCAGGCCGGAACTTACTGGTTCCACAGCCATTCCGGCTTTCAGGAGCCCGACGGTGCTTTTGGGGCCATCGTTATCGAGCCAGAAGGGCGGGAGCCGTTCCGGTATGACCGGGAATACGTGATTCAGCTGACCGACAAGCATCCCCATTCCGGTGATCGCATCATGCGGAACCTGAAGATGATGCCGGATTACTACAATCGACAGCAGCAGACTGTGGGGGAGTTCTTCTCGGATGCCTCCAGCAACGGTTTGATGGACACCATCCAGGATCGTATGGCCTGGGGCGACATGCGCATGATGAAAGCGGATGTTGAAGACGTTCAGGGCTTTACCGGCATGATCAACGGCAAGGGGCCGGCACAGAACTGGACTGGCCTGTTTGAACCCGGCGAGCGGGTTCGGCTGCGATTCATTAACTCATCGGCCATGACGTATTTCGATGTCCGGATTCCCGGGCTGGATATGACGGTTGTTCAGGCCGACGGTAATAACGTTCAGCCGGTCAACGTGGATGAGTTCCGCATCGGCGTTGCCGAAACCTACGACGTGATTGTTCACCCCAGAGATGAGCAGGCGTACACCATCTTCGCCGAGTCCATGGGCCGTTCGGGTTTTGCCAGGGCTACGCTGGCTCCGGAAGAAGGCATGGAAGCACCCATACCCCCGATGCGTGATCCGGCACGGCTCACCATGGCAGACATGGCCGGCATGCCGGGAATGGATCATGGCGACATGGACCACGGGGACATGGCTGCGTCTGAAGATATGGACCACTCTTCCATGGAAAATATGGACGACTCCAACATGCAGGACATGGACCATGGCTCCATGGACGGTATGGATCATTCCAGCATGGGCGGCGATGACGGCCAGCCGAGCGATCCTTTTTATGCGAAGGGTAGTGGCATCATGCCGGTTGCTGCCAATGACGGTAAGTTCCTGTCCTACGCAGACCTGAAAGCCCAGAAGCCTCTCTACGAAGAGCGCGAGCCAACCCGGGAAATCGAGCTGCGCCTGACCGGCAATATGGAGCGCTACACCTGGAGCATCAATGGCGTGAAATACGAAGATGCAGACCCGATTCGTCTGCAGTATGGCGAGCGCGTTCGTTTCAAATTCGTGAATGAAACCATGATGACGCACCCCATGCATCTGCATGGCATGTGGTCGATCCTGGATGTGGGCGCAGGCGAGTGGAACCCCATCAAACACACCGTCAGCGTTCAGCCCGGCACGACGGTGTATATGGAAACGGAAGTGGATGCGCCGGGGCAGTGGGCTTTCCATTGCCATCTGTCTTACCACGCGGCAGCCGGTATGTTCCGCAAAGTGATTGTAGAAGGTGGCCCTGAGAACCCGGCAAAGACAGACGCTGTGACTAAAGAAGGAGGTGATGCATGAGCCATATCCGATCTTTGATGACCGTCAGCCTGCTTGGTTCACTGATTCTGCCAGCCACTGTGACCGCTCAGGAAATGATTGAAGATACCTCCGCCCGAAAACAACCCCTGACCTCATGGGGTGTTCAGTTCGAGGAACTTGAATACCGGTACAGCGATGATGACGAAGAACTGGCGGTCTGGAGTGCGGACGCCTTCTACGGCACCGACGAGCTGAAAGTCCGCTGGCTGTCCAAAGGCGAATATGCCATTGAGGAACAGGCCTATGAAGGGCTGGAAAACCAGCTGGTCGGGCAGGTTCCGATTTCCGACTTTTTTGACGCCAAGGCCGGTGTCCGGTTCGACACGCCCGAGGGGCCAGACCGAACCTATGCCGTTTTGGGAATCAACGGCCTTGCGCCGCAATGGTTCGAGATTGATGCCAACCTGTATGTAAGCGAGGAAGGCGACACCTCCGCCGGGCTGGATGCTGAATACGAGTTGTTGCTGACCAACTACTGGATTCTGTCCGCTGCGCTGGATGCCACCGTGGCGTTCAGCGAAGACCGGGAAATCGGCGTTGGTAAAGGGCTGGTTTCCACCGAAGCCGGCCTGCGCCTGAGCTATGACCTGGTTGATCGCGCCATCTCGCCCTACATTGGTGTGGTGCATGAGCGCAAGTATGGTGATACCGCTGACTTTGCCGAGCACGATGGCGGAAGCACGGAAGATTGGTTCGCCGTCATCGGCGCACGCATCGCTTTCTGATTCCGCTTTTAGCGGGCCAGGGTTAATTTCCCTGGCCTTTTTCAGTAGTGATTCAGGTTGAGATGTTGTGATGGTGGGGAAGATAACCAGGCGAAGAGGTGCAACTCCATGACCAAAGCACACAAAGCAACAAGCCAGGAGGGCTTTCTGCTAAGCAGGAAGCTGACGGTCAAAGATCTTGATGAAAGTCAGTGGAAGGATTTCATCCAGGAGCTTACTCATCATCCCTGCGTTGATTTCGCAGAGCGAAAATCCGGCAACAAACTGCATGTTCTTTACGACGGCACTCATTGGTCTACCGATGAGCTGGTGGAACTGATAACGGCCCGCGGTGGCCGGCTGAAAGGCGGGTGGTGGACCCGAAGAAAACTGGCCTGGTACCGCTTCACCGATGAGAACGTTCGGGCCAATGCCAAACATGAGCCGTTTTGCTGTTCGAAAATTCCACCTATGAAACGTAAATAGACACCAGACCAACCGGAGGTTGAATGCGCGAGGAGCAGGACAGAACCACTCGCTATCAGGAAGGCAGCCTCACCCTGCCGGGAACCGTTATGCTGGGAACCGGTGTCATGATTGGCGCCGGTATTTTTGCCTTGACCGGCCAGATGGCCCAGATGACGGGCGTTCTGTTCCCGCTGGCGTTCCTGGCGGCCGCCGTAATTGTCAGCTTCAGCGCTTATTCCTACATCAAGATTTCCAATGCCTACCCTTCAGCCGGTGGCATTGGCATGTACTTGCACAAGGCCTACGGAAACCGGTTGCCGACTGCGTTCAACGCCTTGCTGATGTATTTCTCCATGGTTATTGCCCAGAGCTTTCTGGCGCGCACATTCGGCTCCTACACCATGCAGCTTTTTGGTGGTGACGAAAGCGGGCTAATGGTCCCCGTTCTCGGGGTGTCCCTGATCCTGGCCGCGTTTCTGATCAACCTGCTTGGTAACCGGATGGTTCAGGGCGTGGCCTCCTTTATCGGTATTCTGAAAATCGGCGGGATATTGATTTTCGGGCTCGTAGGTGTCTGGGTTGCGGACAGCATTTCGGTCGACTTTTCGAGCCCTGGAGAAGCCGGAACTGTGGGCAACTTTTTCGGTGCAACCGCACTCGGAATTCTGGCCTTCAAGGGCTTTACCACCATTACCAACAGCGGTTCGGAAGTAAAAGACCCCAAACGAAACGTGGGGCGCGCGATCATTATTTCCATTGCCGCCTGCGTGGTGATCTACACGTTGGTGGGTTTTGCGGTCGCCAGTAATCTGTCTCTGGCTGAAATTATCGAGACTCAGGATTATTCTCTTGCCGCTGCCGCGCGTCCGGCACTGGGAGAGTATGCCGTCTGGTTTACCGTCGCCATTGCCATGATGGCCACGGCCGGTGGCATTCTGGCCAGCATTTTTGCGGTCTCGCGCATGTTGGCCATGCTGACCGAGATGAAGCTGGTTCCCCACAGGCACTTCGGCATGCCTGGCAGCATCCAGAAGCACACCCTTGTCTACACTGTGGTTCTGGGGATCATTCTGACGGCGTTCTTCGACCTCTCCCGGATTGCGGCGCTGGGCATCGTGTTCTACCTGATTATGGATATTGCCATCCATTGGGGGGTGCTGCGCTATCTGCGCAAAGACATACAGGCCAATGCCTGGGTGCCAGTTACCGCCATTGGTCTCGATCTGCTCGCGCTGGGAGGCTTTGTCTGGGTCAAGCTGAATACTGACCCGTTTGTCATCGGCGTAGCGGTTGTCGCCATGATTGTGATCGCCATAGCAGAGCAGATTTTTTTGAGAAAATCCGAGAACTCCCGGAAATCGGAACACGGGGAATCTCATTCGCACCATCATTAATAACCAGTATTCGACGTGGAGGTCAGTCCCATGATGGGAAATAACATGTTCGGTAACACCATGTGGGCAGGACACTGGCTGTGGATGCTGGTGGCTGCCATTGTTGTCGTGATTCCTGCCTGGCGTATCTGCCAGCGCATAGGATATCCGGGTTGGATGGGCGTTCTGATACTGATTCCCATGGTCAACCTTGTTCTGCTCTACTTCATTGCGTTTACCGAATGGCCGGCAGACAAGACTGGAGATCGTAATGGCTGAACACGAGCACGTGCATCACCACGACCATCACAACCATGACCACGACGAATCTGGCGAACACACGGTTAAGGATCCGGTCTGTGGCATGTCGGTGGATCCGCACACGGCGGAGCATCGCAGTCAGCATGACGGTAAAACCTGGTACTTCTGCTCGTCACGTTGCCAGTCGAAGTTTGATGAAAACCCGGAACAGTATCTCGGTGAGGATCAGAAGCGGGAAGAGCCTGTAGCACCGGGCACTATGTATACCTGCCCCATGCACCCGGAAATTCGCCAGCAGGAGCCAGGGGATTGCCCTATCTGTGGCATGGCTCTGGAACCCGAGGAAGTGAGCCTGGATGACGGCCCCTCCGAAGAACTCACGGATATGACCCGCCGCTTCTGGATTGGCCTGGTGCTGTCTCTACCGGTATTGATCCTTGAGATGGGCGGTCACTTGACCGGGCTCGATCACATCGTGGCGCCACAGACCTCCAACTGGATTCAACTGGTACTCGCCACACCCGTGGTGGCCTGGTGTGGCTGGCCTTTCTTTGTCCGGGGCTGGAAATCGGTGGTCAGCCGCAACCTGAACATGTTCACGTTAATTTCCATCGGCACCGGCGTGGCGTTGATCTACAGCCTAGTGGCAACACTGGCCCCTCAGATCTTCCCGGATGCGTTCCGGCAGGACGATGGTTCAGTCGCCGTGTATTTCGAGGCAGCTGCGGTCATTGTCGTATTGGTGTTGCTGGGGCAGGTGCTGGAATTGCGGGCACGGGAGAAAACCTCCGGCGCCATTAAAGCCTTGCTCGACCTGGCACCTGCCACAGCCCGCAAGCTGGATGATGATGGCGGCGAATCGGATGTGTCACTGGATCAGGTCAAGGTTGGCGACCGCCTGCGGGTTCGCCCGGGGGACAAGGTGCCGCTGGACGGCGAGCTACTTGAAGGCAGCTCCAACGTGGATGAATCCATGGTGACGGGGGAGCCACTGGCGGTCAGCAAGAAATCCGGTGATCAGGTGATCGGTGGCAGCATCAACCAGCAGGGTAGCTTCATCATGCGGGCCGACAAGGTTGGCCGGGATACCATGCTGTCTCAGATTGTGCAGATGGTGGCCAGCGCCCAGCGCAGTCGCGCGCCCATCCAGGGCCTGGCAGACAAGGTGGCGAGTTACTTTGTGCCAGCGGTAATCGTCATTGCCGTTGTTGCCTTTATTGCCTGGTCCTTCTTCGGGCCAACACCGCCGATGGCCTTCGGCCTGATTGCGGCGGTGAGTGTCCTGATCATTGCCTGCCCCTGTGCCCTGGGTCTGGCAACGCCCATGTCCATTATGGTCGGTGTCGGGCGGGGTGCCCAAAGCGGTGTTCTGATCCGCGATGCTGAAGCTCTGGAGCGCATGGAAAAAGTCGACACTGTGGTGGTGGACAAAACCGGTACATTGACCGAAGGCAAGCCTCAGGTGACCAAACTCGTTCCGTTTGAAGGATTCAGCGAGGAGGAGTTGATGCGATTTGCTGGTGGCCTTGAAAAGGGCAGCGAGCACCCGCTGGCCCACGCCATTCTCGATAAAGCCAAGGCCATGGAGCTGAAGCTACCGGACGCTGAAGACTTTGATTCCCCTAACGGCAAAGGGGTAACGGGCAAAATTGATGGCCGGCAGGTACTGATTGGTAACCGCCTGCTGATGGAATCCGAAAACGTCGATACGGCGGAATCGGAAGAGGAAGCCGACCAACTCCGCGAGGACGGAGCCACCGTGATTTTCGTGGCAGTGGAGGGGAAAATTTGCGGTTTGCTCGCCATCGCCGATCCGGTCAAAGAGACCACGGAAGCCGCCATTTCCGCCCTTCAGGAAGACGGCATCCGGGTGGTCATGCTGACCGGCGACAATCGCACCTCCGCCGAGGCGGTTGCCCGCAAGCTCCATATTGATGAAGTGGAAGCGGAAGTCCTGCCCGAAGACAAGGGCAAGATCGTTCAGCGCCTGAAAGACGAAGGCCGCATCGTAGTGATGGCCGGAGACGGCGTGAACGATGCGCCGGCCCTGGCGACCGCGGATGTAGGCGTGGCCATGGGCACCGGCACCGATGTCGCCATCGAAAGTGCCGGCATTACGCTGTTGAGAGGCGACCTGATGGGCATCGTCGAAGCGCGTCGGTTGTCTCTGGCAACCATGCGCAATATCCGGCAGAACCTGTTCTTCGCCTTCATATACAACTCCGCCGGTGTTCCCATTGCGGCAGGGGTTCTGTATCCGTTTTTCGGCATACTGCTGTCGCCGATCTTTGCAGCGGCCGCGATGTCGCTATCTTCGGTCAGCGTGATTGTGAATGCGCTACGCTTAAGAGTGGTCAAACTTGGACCGAAACACTGAATCTTTGGAGACAGCCATGCCTTACACAATCAATCGAATCATCAAGGATGCCGACTTCGAAGAGGTCGATAAAAGGACGCGCAAGGCACTTTCCGACCACAGTTTCGGGGTGCTGACGGAAATTGACGTCAAAGCCACCATGAAGCAAAAGCTGGACAAGGATATGTCAGCCTATCGAATCCTTGGGGCCTGTAATCCGGGCATGGCCTGGGAAGCCATCGGTGTGGAGCCTCGTGTGGGTGCCATGCTGCCTTGCAACGTCATTCTCCGTGAGGTGTCAGAGGGTGTAGAGGTCAGCGCGGTAGACCCCGTGGCTTCCATGTCAGCCATTGATAATGACGAGCTCAAACAGGTTGCCGGGAAGGTCAGGGATGCACTTTCTGAGGTTGTGCGTTCTATCTGAAGCTATAAAAACCTCTCGGATCGTGAATTCAGATAATAACTGCAGCACTTTGGCGTAACCAGGTAGAGGCGGGAGGGCCGTCGCCGGTACCCTCACGGGCTTTACCGACCAAAGTGAAGCAGTGATGAAGTACCGACAACTGACCCAGACACAACGATACCAGATTTCGGCCCTGCGTGTGGCCGGCAAAAGCCAACGGCAGATCGCCGCAATGCTTGGCTGCCACAACAGCACGATCAGTCGGGAGTTGCGGCGTAACAGTGTTCACGGCTATGAACCAGAGATGGCGCAGCATCAGGCTAACACCCGGCGTAGAACCGCCTTCAAGCGCCACAAACGAGTACAGTGGCTGACGGACTGGGTAACTGAACGACTGAAGGAACATTGGAGTCCGGAGCAGATTGCAGGCTTTATGCGCCGCATGAACATTCCAGTGCAAGTCAGTCACCAGTGGGTCTATGACTTGATCCATCGTGATCGTCTCCTGGGTGGTCATCTATGGTGCTTCTGTCGGCATCGGAATAACCGGGGCCGCAAACGCAGAGCGAAGGAAGCAGGCCTCGGCAAAATCCCGAATCGGGTCGGAATTGAGTGCCGCCCCAAAGAGATTGAGCATCGTGCCGCGCTTGGCCACTGGGAAGGCGACACGGTACTCCAGGGCCACAAACAATCCGGTTTGGTGACATTGGTGGAGCGTCGCAGCGGTTACTTGCTTGCAGGCCGTCTAAAGCAGTTTACGGCCGACCAGACAACGCGCACTGTGATCAGGCTTTTGAAGCCAATTCGGGGAGCTGCGAAAACCCTGACACTGGACAACGGCAGCGAGTTCGCGGAACACGAACAGGTGGCTAAAGAGTTGGATCTGGCGGCCTATTTTTGTGATCCATACTGTTCAGGCCAGCGGGGCACGAACGAGAACACGAACGGCTTGCTGCGCCAGTACTACCCGAAAGGGACGAACTTCGCGAAGCTGTCTCAGACACACATCAACCGAGTGGTTGAGCAATTGAACAATCGGCCCAGAAAACGACTGGGCTACCGAACACCGGCAGAGGTGTTCTGGGGTGAGTATTCCGGAGCACTATAAATGAGCGGTGCTGCGGTTATTGGTTGAATCCACGATTAGAGAAAGATCACAGCCGAATAAAACGTGACTCAAATTCAGCTTCAGTTCAGGCTTTGGGTGTCTAATGGTGGGGAATTTATTGATGTCTCGAGTAAAGGAGCATAATCATGACTTCAATAAGAAAAGTCGCCGTATGTGCGGTTTTGGCCATTTCTCCCGTCTGGGCTTTCGCCCATGGTAATCAAGGCTCTTCGCAGGGCCATGGACCGGGAATGATGATGAACCAGGAACATGTGCAACAAATGCACCAAAATTGGTCCCGCATGGACAATATGATGCAGCGCATACCCAACGCAAGCTCGCCACAAGAGCGGCAGCAGCTGATGCAAAACCATTGGGAAACGATGCAGGAGCAGATGAACCTGATGCATCAGGGCATGATGGGGCCTGGCATGATGGGAGGTAATCAAGGTAGCGGCATGAAAAACAATGCACAGTCAGGAAATCAGGCCGGCCCGGTGGGTGAGCAGCAGTTTCAGCTCATGCAAGAGCGCATGGACCAAATGCAGCTGATGATGGAGCAGATGCTCAAGCGTCAGCAGCAGCTTAATTAAGAGTAAACTACTTAAATAAAAGGGCCATTTCTTATCGGAGTAGCCCTAGTGTCAGAGCATAGCCTGACGAGAACAAATCCGGTATGGGCATCAGAACCTTCGGTGAATTGATCGAGTGGACCAGAAACTTGCATAAGAACCTCGCCCAGTGTCTGGGGCATTGCGCAACACGGCATAAAGAGGCGAGGTTGTGGGTTTTCATGAGCAAGTGATCGATCTGTATAGAAATCTTTGGGAAAAAGCGGAAATTCCAAAGGCCCGCGAGTTGCTGGGAGGGCTGTTGGAGCAACTTTCACACTTGGAAAATAGGAGCAAATCCGCCGCCCGGCGTTCGAAAATTGGTGGTCTGTCCTTTGTAGATGCGGGCGGCAGTAAGCAGCGTTTTTCCAGCGTAGGTGTACAGGCGGATATCGACTTTTCCGGTTGTTACCGAGTCGTCAATTCTGATGCCTCGCTCTCCCGGGGGAACAAGGTCCTGGGCAATATAATCGCCTTCCAGAATGCTTTCGAAAACACGCTTAGTCAGTTTATCACCCCGGTACACCCCTTTGCTGCCATGGCCGGAAACGGGTTTGAAGAAGAGTCCACGACGATCACGCCATAACTGAGCCTCATCATTCTTGGAAACCAGCCTTGCCTTTGGCACTGTTCTTGCCAGGAGTTTCACATTCTCGGTATCCAGCCCCCATTCACGCAAAGTCGATGAGTCCGACAATAGCGTCAGGTTGCGCTTGTCCGCCAACACAGCGTGTGTCCGTGGGTTGGGCGTTACCACGACCGCGCCGTCGAGATACGCACGCCTCAGCGCTGCATGGCGTGGAGACTCCAGTGCGAAATCCACCAGCCGGTTGTACACCATGTCAATGCGTTGCCCGCCCGCCGTAAGCACACCATCAGCGTATTCAAACTCTGTGGGATCAAGAATCAGGGTATCTATTCCCCGGGATGAAAGGAGTCGTTGGGCCATCTGGAATTCCGGATACATGAACTGACTTTCCGGGGCCTCATCCACAATCGCCACACGGCTGAGCCTGGAATCCCCACGTTGCGTTTGCCATTCGGCGTTGAACATGTTGAATACGGCATCGTCGAAGTTGTCCAGCGCGGGACTGACTGCCGGCGCGTGGGGTGGCTGGCAACATCGGCGCTGAGCCCGGGCAAGTAAGGCGTTAAGAAAAGCGCCACCGGCATTGGTGTTGATTTCAATCAGTTGCGGACCGTCAGCTCCCAGATGAAAGTCATAACCCATAAACGCGCCGACAGGGCCGGGGTCAAGCTGAGCGATTTCCGGAGCCCACGACAAAACCTGTTTCAGGTAAGACGGAAATCTGCTCACAGATTCAATCGCCTCAACAGCTCTCTCCATCGTCGCAATGTCAGCTGTGGGGACGAAAACAGCGGTGTCTGCAAAGAACTGATCGAGTTTCGGAACTTCTGTTGTTGGAAACCCCATGCCGGTACCGGAAAACTGATCCCGAAGGCTTGCCTTGAGGGCATCTTGATCAAGGGTGATGCAGTAACAATGACGATTGAGTCTAGCTGCGTCGGCAGTGGCTGTCTGCGGGATATCTCTGGGATCGTCAGGCATTTACCCACCACTGATAAATAAATTTCTGAGAGTTTTTCAGCCAGGTTTCAGCTTGCCGTGTTCAACTGACATTGACGTGTTTTCATGGTCGCATGCGTGAAAGCACGATCGTCCGGCGATAAACACCATTCCGCCATTCTGATCACAAGGTGACATCATGAAACATCCCTTTCGTAACCAGTGGTTTGCTGGCCTGACCGCTACGCTTTTGATGAGTCTATCACTGACGGTGTCGGCAGACAGTAGTAGGGCCTTCATCCCCATGGGGAAGGCAGATTCCGTAGGTGTGATGGATCTGGAAAATCACCGTTTAACGTCAACAATCTCCGGCACGGTTAATACCCACGGTTCCGCACTGACTCCGGACGGTCGTTTTCTCATTGTTGGCAGCTTAACGGCGCATGATGGTCAAAAGACGCCCGACCGGCCAGCCGGGGTCTCAGAAGACGAGCATGCCGCCCATCATGGAGGCGGTAACACCACAGCTCCGGAAGCGTCCGGTACTGGTCGGATCTATGTTGTGGACACCCGTACCAACGCCACCGATCGCGTATTCGAAGTGCCGGGGCCGGTGCACCATGCTCTGGTAACAAAGGATGGCCGTTATGCGGTCTCCACCCATCCAATGGGCGGCGGCATCAGTGTTGTTGATCTGGATTCGGGTGAAATTGCTGAAGTGATAGCCACCGGCCCTAATCCCAACTACCTAACGACGACTGACGATGGGCAGACGTTATTTGTCAGCAATGCCGGTAATGGCACGATCAGTGAAGTGGATACCCGGAACTGGTTCGTGAAACGAAATATTCGCATAGGTGGTGCGCCGGAGCACATGGTACTCGCTCCCGACGACAATCATCTTTATGTCAACGACACAGCTTCCGGTGAAGCCGTGGCTCTCAAGCTTTCTGAAGGCGCTGTGACAAAGCGGTACGAAATCGGAGGCTCACCTCACGGTCTCGATCTCAGTGCTGATGGGAAGTTTCTTTTTGCAACCAGTCAGGGCGATGAAACAATCGTTCGCATAGAGCTCGACAATCATTCCCGCAAAAGTGCGCAGTTGGCGCCAGCTCCCTATCACCTGGCAACTTCCCCTGTCGATGGCAGCCTGCTCGTTACCAGCCGTGGCCAGCCAAAACTCTGGATCCTGGATCCGGAGTCACTCGCCATTGTCGAGGAGGTCGCACTGGATGAAATCGGTCATCAGATATCGATTGATAGCCAGTAAATAATGCTCGGCCGGTTTCCCCATGAAAGGAACAGTTATGGACCGACGTTTCAAAATCACACTGGCAATATTTTTCGTTATTGCGCTGATTTTGCTTTGGGGTGAACACAAAGTTCATCTTCTCGGGGCTTTGCCCTGGCTGATACTTCTCGCGTGCCCGCTACTCCATGTATTCATGCATGGTGGGCATGGTCACCACAGCCCGCAAGGGAAGAAGGGAGATCAGCAAGATGAACAGTGAGTTACCGAATTATGGCCTCTGGGGGTTGGTGGTACTCAATTCAGCAATTTTCATCTTCTTCGCCTTCAGTTTTTTCAAACCACAGACAAAGCGTGACTGGCGTTCGTTTGGCGCGTTCAGTGCCTTTCTCGTCGCGTTGTTCACGGAGATGTACGGATTCCCGTTGACGATCTACTTTCTCTCAGGTTGGCTGCAGTCACAATATCCTGATGTGAACTGGCTGGCTCATGACAGCGGGCATCTGCTCGAAATGCTGTTTGGCTGGCAAGGTTCCCCGCATTTTGGGCCCTTTCACCTGTTAAGTACGGTGTTTATAGGTGGAGGTTTCTACCTGATTGCCGCGGGCTGGCGCACCCTGTACGCGGCTCAGAAAGCGGGGAAGCTGGCAACAACAGGACTCTACGCCTATGTCCGTCACCCTCAGTACGTGGGTTTTGTTCTGATTATGTCTGGTTTCCTCCTCCAGTGGCCGACACTGCTGACCCTGGCGATGTTCCCGGTGTTGCTCTGGATGTATTCACGATTATCCATCAGTGAGGAACGTGAAACTGAAAAGATGCTCGGGGATGCCTGGCGAAACTATGCCAACAAGACGCCAAGGTTTTTCCCGCGATTGCGGGGGATGGGGCGCCAAGCTTGAACCCAAAATCCGAGAAACTAAATGACAATTTCAGCCTCATTTCAGATTTATATGGTTTAATTTAATTCAGCAGAGGTTAGTAAGAGTTTTAGCTTTCCATTTGCGTTTTCTCAGAAATTTTCACCGCAGCCTTGGCTGCGGTTTTTTTCGTGTAAACAAAAAAACCGCAATATAAAAAATATTGCGGGAATTGAGAATGGCTGAGACCATTCACAATGCAAAAATAAAAACTTGCGACTACGTCCGATCAGGCAGTCATGCCATGTAAAAATGACTGACTGCCAATTCTACTGTAATGGAAGACTGCAATTTCATAAAGTTCAGGTTTTGTTATGACTCCTTACTTTCCCGGACTTATTATTACTCATTTTAGAATGCATCTTTTCGTGCATTTCTTCGTGGTTTTCCATTAGGTGAAAACAGGTCTTGCGCACATCCTGTGTCTCAATGGTTTTGTTTGGATAGCTGCGTGCTTCGTTTATTCGGTCAGCTTGACCGGAATTGGCACTAGCGGCAGATGAGAAAGCTATGGCGTGAATTCAGATAATAACTGCAGCACTTTGGCGTAACCAGGTAGAGGCGGGAGGGCCGTCGCCGGTACCCTCACGGGCTTTACCGACCAAAGTGAAGCAGTGATGAAGTACCGACAACTGACCCAGACACAACGATACCAGATTTCGGCCCTGCGTGTGGCCGGCAAAAGCCAACGGCAGATCGCCGCAATGCTTGGCTGCCACAACAGCACGATCAGTCGGGAGTTGCGGCGTAACAGTGTTCACGGCTATGAACCAGAGATGGCGCAGCATCAGGCTAACACCCGGCGTAGAACCGCCTTCAAGCGCCACAAACGAGTACAGTGGCTGACGGACTGGGTAACTGAACGACTGAAGGAACATTGGAGTCCGGAGCAGATTGCAGGCTTTATGCGCCGCATGAACATTCCAGTGCAAGTCAGTCACCAGTGGGTCTATGACTTGATCCATCGTGATCGTCTCCTGGGTGGTCATCTATGGTGCTTCTGTCGGCATCGGAATAACCGGGGCCGCAAACGCAGAGCGAAGGAAGCAGGCCTCGGCAAAATCCCGAATCGGGTCGGAATTGAGTGCCGCCCCAAAGAGATTGAGCATCGTGCCGCGCTTGGCCACTGGGAAGGCGACACGGTACTCCAGGGCCACAAACAATCCGGTTTGGTGACATTGGTGGAGCGTCGCAGCGGTTACTTGCTTGCAGGCCGTCTAAAGCAGTTTACGGCCGACCAGACAACGCGCACTGTGATCAGGCTTTTGAAGCCAATTCGGGGAGCTGCGAAAACCCTGACACTGGACAACGGCAGCGAGTTCGCGGAACACGAACAGGTGGCTAAAGAGTTGGATCTGGCGGCCTATTTTTGTGATCCATACTGTTCAGGCCAGCGGGGCACGAACGAGAACACGAACGGCTTGCTGCGCCAGTACTACCCGAAAGGGACGAACTTCGCGAAGCTGTCTCAGACACACATCAACCGAGTGGTTGAGCAATTGAACAATCGGCCCAGAAAACGACTGGGCTACCGAACACCGGCAGAGGTGTTCTGGGGTGAGTATTCCGGAGCACTATAAATGAGCGGTGCTGCGGTTATTGGTTGAATCCACGGGCAACGGTGACTGCAATAATCGAAACTTTCATTATCATATCCCTTTTCTGTTTATCTATGCATTATTCGTGAATGAATATTCGCAATCAGGTTCCCGACATATCCTCCTTTTTTGAAGCTTCCAATCTATCCAGGGCGCTATGATAGGCTTTTCCTTCTTTGCTCATCATTTGTAAGCGAGCATCCATTCCGGATTCGGAAAAACCGTAATGCGTCATTTCTTTATGCAAATATTGAAGCCTGTCATTATTTACAATCTTCTCAAGAGCGCTTTTATCTTTAAGGTCCGTGCCCGCATTATCCATATCATTTGTAACGTTTCCTGCTAGTGCAGATGTTGAAAGAGTAACTGCGGTTATAAATGCAAATATCTTTTTCATGACTTCACCTCCTGTTGGTTTGGTGATTTCATTAGATCACCACTTCCTGAATCGTCCCTGAAATTTAAATAAAAAATTTATGTATGTTTTTCGGGTTCAAGTAATAGTTGAGTCAGATCAAGATTTTGGAAGCTGCAAGTAAATTTCAGGCTGGATTCAGGTTGAAAACATAACATCTGCTCTTCGAAAACATGTCCAGTGGAGAATCCAAGTTGTCCATCCCCTCTCACTTCGTTAAATCGGCCATTATCGGTGTGCTGGTTCTGACAAGCCTCCAAGCACGGGCTGAACCAGAACTGCAGCTGACCAGTGCGATCACTGCCGCCATCGAAAACGACCCCTGGCTTCGCCAGAGCGCGCACATACAAAGCTCGCTGTTGGAGGAGTCGGTTGCGGCCGAGGCGTTCCCGGATCCTCGCGTAACCCTGGGGGCGGCGAATCTACCCACGGATACCTTCGACATCGGGCAGGAGGGTATGACTCAGGCCACCATTGGCTTCAGCCAAAAAATTCCACGAGGCGATAGCCGGCAATTGGCCAGTGCGAAAAAGCAACAAATGGCCGGCGTTCAGCCTTTTCGCCGTGAGCACCGCCAGGTGCAGGTAATGGAAACGGTAACCCACCTGTGGCTTGATCTCTGGCGGTCTCAACAGAGCATCCGGATTATTGAGCAGAACCGGGGGCTCTTTGAGCAGTTGGCCGACGTGGCCGAAGCCGGCTATACCTCTGCGACTATGGGCTCCAGGCAGCAGGACATTATTCGCGCTTCTCTGGAGCTCACGCGCCTGCAGGACCGGTTAACTACCTTGAACTCCCAGCTGGCATCCAGTCAGGAGTCTCTGGGAGAGTGGATTACTCCGGCGCGAGCTCAACTTGTGGTCAGTGAGGAAATGCCGGCGGAACTGCTGAAATCGTTTCCTTCAGGCTGGCGTGAAACCGCGTCGAATGCCTTGACTCATCACCCATCAATCCGCGCCACCGATCAGTTGATCGAGGCGAAGGCCACGGATGTGGACCTGGCCCGGCAGGCCTACAAGCCGGAATGGTCGGTCTCCGCCCAGTACGGATTCAGAGACAGTGCTCCCAACGGCCAGGAAAGGGCCGATCTGTTCTCCGTGGGGGTTGGTTTCGACCTCCCGATTTTCACCGGTAACCGGCAGGACAGAACTCTGAATGCCTCAGCGGCTCGACTGGAAGCTGCGAAGACGGAACGCCTGCTGCAGATCCGGAGCCTTCAGGCCAAGGCCCGTGCTGCCTTGGCCCGGATTGAACGGTTGGATGACCGGATAAATCTTTATCAGCAGACTCTGCTACCGCAAATGGAAGAGCAGGCCAGTGCCGCGCTTTCGGCTTATGACAACGACGACGGCGACTTTGCCGAAGCCGTGCGGGCGCGGATCGCCGAGCTCAATGCCCATGTTGAGCTGATACGGATGAAGGCCGAACGTGCAAAGAATCTGGCGAGTTTCCGATACCTTACCGCGGACTCCTCTGAAATAACCTCACTTTCACTGACTCGTTATCAGGACTGACCATCATGGCTAATTTCGTTCGCCCGTTGGGCTTTGTGTTGCTCGGTGGCATCGCCGGAGCAGGGGCTGCCTGGTGGCTGGCCACTGAAACCGGAACAGCGCCGGCTTCTGAAACCGCCAGCTCCGAGAGCAAGGAGCCCCTCTACTGGGTGGCGCCCATGGATCCCAATTTCAAAAGCGACAACCCCGGAAAGTCGCCCATGGGCATGGACCTGATTCCGGTTTACGAGGAGGGCGGTTCGGCCAAGGACTCCCCTGGCACCGTTCGAATTTCCCCGACCGTGGTCAACAACCTCGGGGTCCGGACCGAGCCAGTTATTCAGGGGCGCATGCCCAACAACATCACCACTGTGGGTTATGTGCATTACAACGAGGACCAGATGGCCCATGTACATCCCCGCGTGGAAGGCTGGATCGAGTCGCTTTATGTGAAATCCGAAGGGGAACCGGTGGAGCAGGGCGCTCCTCTTTACACCCTGTATTCTCCCACCCTGGTGAATGCCCAGGAGGAGCTCCTGATGGCCCTGAATCGCGGCAACCAGCGTTTGGTCAGTGCCGCGCAGGAGCGCCTGGAGGCCCTGAACGTGCCGTCAGGCTTGATACGCCAACTGAGGGACGGTCGCAAGATTCAGCGAACCATCACAGTGTATGCGCCAGCGTCGGGCGTGATTGAAAACCTCAACGTGCGGGAAGGTATGTTCATCAAACCGGGGAACCGGGTGTTGTCCATCGCCGCGCTTGATGAGGTCTGGGTGATTGGTGAGGTATTTGAAAGCCAACTGTCGGCCGTTGAAGCCGGCCATCGTGTAGCAATGACCCTGGACTACATGCCGGGCCGCGAATGGAAGGGACGGGTGGATTATGTCTATCCCGAGATCAACCCGGAAACCCGGACGGCACGAGTGCGGATGCGTTTCGATAACAGTGACCGCGCGCTGATGCCTGGCATGTTTGCGCGTATTAACGTGCAAGGAGAACGGGGGAGCCGTCAGTTCCTGGTGCCGCGGGAATCCATCATACGAACCGGGCAAAGCGACCGGTTGGTGCTGGCTCTGGAAGAGGGCGCGTTCAAGTCGGTTAACGTTAGCGTGGGGCGTGTTGGCGATGAGTACGTCGAGATCCTGGATGGCGTGATGCCTGGCGATACCGTGGTCACATCGGCCCAGTTCCTGATTGACTCCGAATCCAGCAAAACCTCGGACTTCAGGCGCATGGAAGCACGGCCTGCTGACAACATGGATATGGAGATGGACCACGAGCCCGGCAACAGCGGCGCAATGGACCACAGCGCCATGACCGGGGAGGGCAGCCACTAATGATCGCCGCCATTATTCACTGGTCCGTCCGCAACCGTTTCCTGGTGCTGCTGGCCACGGTTCTGATTACGGGGCTCGGCCTGTATTCCCTCAAGAAAACCCCGGTTGATGCGCTGCCGGATCTCTCCGATGTGCAGGTCATCATCAAAACCAGCTTCCCCGGCCAGGCACCGCAGGTGGTGGAAGACCAGGTTACCTACCCGCTGACCACCGCCATGCTCTCGGTACCGGGGGCTGAAACCGTGCGGGGCTATTCGTTTTTCGGGGATTCCTACGTGTACGTGATCTTCGACGAAGACACGGACATGTACTGGGCGCGTTCCCGGGTACTGGAATACCTCTCCCAGGTAGCGCCGAGCCTGCCGGATTCCGCAAGCCCCCAGTTAGGGCCCGATGCCACGGGCGTGGGTTGGGTTTACCTGTATGCGCTGGTAGACCGCACCGGCAACCACGATCTGAGCGAATTGAGAAGCCTGCAGGACTGGTTCCTCAAATACGAACTGCAAACCGTGCCCGGTGTGTCCGAGGTGGCCGCGCTTGGCGGTATGGTCAAGCAGTACCAGGTGAAAGTCAGCCCGGAGAAACTGCGCGCGCTGGGCATTCCGCTGGTACACATCCAGAACGCCATCAAACGCGGCAACCAGGAAGTGGGTGCTTCAGTCATCGAGATGGCCGAGGCCGAGTACATGGTTCGCACCTCCGGCTACATTCAGTCCCGGGAAGACCTGCTGTCCATTCCACTGGGGATGGACGACAACGGCACGCCGATCCTGCTCAAGGATGTTGCGACCGTTGAAGTCGGGCCTCAGATGCGCCGGGGGGTTGCGGAGCTGAATGGCAACGGCGAAACCGTGGGCGGCGTGGTCGTTATGCGCTTCGGTGAAAACGCCCAGGCCACCATCAATGGCGTCAAGGCCAAGCTGGAGTCTTTGAAGTCCAGTCTGCCCGAAGGGGTTGAAGTGGTCACGGTTTACGACCGTTCCGGCCTTATTGAAAGGGCGGTGAATAACCTGGGCTTCAAGCTGCTTGAGGAGTTTGTGGTCGTTGCCCTGGTGTGCATTGTGTTTCTGTTCCATGTGCGCTCCTCCCTGGTGGCCATCCTCAGCCTGCCTGTCGGCATCCTGGCGGCCTTCATCGTCATGCACTGGCAGGGCATCAATGCCAACATCATGTCTCTGGGCGGGATCGCCATTGCCATCGGGGCGATGATTGATGGCGCCATCGTGATGATCGAGAACATGCACAAACACATGGAGCGAACACCGCTGACTCCGGAAAACCGCTGGGAGGTGGTGGCACGGTCCGCCGCGGAAGTCGGGCCGGCGCTGTTTTTCTCGTTGCTGATCATCACCGTCAGCTTTGTACCGGTGTTTGCACTGGAGGCCCAGGAAGGGCGCATGTTTGCTCCGCTGGCCTTTACCAAAACCTACGCCATGGCCGCCAGTGCGGCGCTTGCGGTCACGCTGGTGCCGGTTCTCATGGGTTATTTCATTCGTGGCAAGGTGCTGCCGGAGCACAAGAACCCGATAAACCGGCTGCTGGTGGGTGCCTATATGCCTGTACTGAAGCTGGTACTGCGGTTTCCGAAAACCACGGTCCTCGGTGCCTTTCTGGCCTTGGTGGTGGGTGTCTGGCCAGCCAGTAAAATTGGCAGCGAGTTCATTCCGCCGCTGGACGAGGGCGACCTGATGTACATGCCCACCACCTACCCGGGCATTTCCATAGGCAAGGCGAGGGAACTGCTGCAGCAGACGGACAAGCTGATCGCCACCGTACCGGAAGTGAAAACCGTCTTCGGCAAAGTAGGGCGGGCAGACACCGCCACCGACCCGGCGCCCCTGACCATGATCGAAACCTTTATCCAGCTCAAACCAAGGGATGAATGGCGCGAGGGCATGACCACGGAGAAACTCAAGGAAGAGCTCAATAACCTGATTCGCTTTCCCGGCGTGACCAATGCCTGGGTCATGCCCATCATCACGCGAATCGATATGCTGGCCACCGGCATCAAGACTCCGGTGGGCATCAAAGTGGCCGGCCCGGATCTGGCTGTGATCCAGGACATCGGCAAGCAGCTAGAGGAAATCATGGTCGATATTCCCGGCACCGCCTCGGTTTACTCCGAGCGAGTAGCCGGAGGGCGCTACATCAAGGCCGACATTGACCGGGAACGCGCCGCACGGTACGGGCTGAACATTGCCGACGTGCAGCAGGTGGTGGCATCCGCCATTGGTGGCATTAACGTCTCCAAAACCATCGAGGGACTGGAGCGTTACCCCATTAATGTCCGTTATCCGGCGGATTACCGGGATTCCCCGGAAAAACTGGAACAGCTGCCGATTGTGACCGCTTCCGGTCAGCGTATAGCCTTGTCGGATGTGGCAGACATCCGCGTGGAAGACGGCCCACCCGCCATCAAGAGCGAAAACGCCCGCCTCAATGGCTGGACCTTCGTGGACATTGACGGCATGGACGTTGGCACCTACGTGGAGCAGGCGATGGATATAGTCAGTAGCGAGCTGGACCTGCCCGCGGGTTACTCCGTTACCTGGTCAGGTCAGTACGAGTACATGCTGCGGGCCAAGCAAAAGCTCAGCTATGTGGTGCCGCTGACGTTGGCCATCATCGTGATCCTGCTGTTCCTGAATTTCCGGCGCTTCGCGGAAGTGGGCATTATCATGGGAACCCTGCCGTTTGCGATGATTGGTGCCATCTGGCTAATGTATTTGCTGGGCTACAACTTCTCGGTAGCCGTGGGTGTCGGTTTTATCGCCCTGGCCGGTGTGGCGGTGGAGATTGGCGTGATCATGCTCGTCTACCTCAACCAGTCCTATCAGGAAATGATGGAGAACTGTGAGCGCAAAGGCCTGACACCGAGAAGGGAAACCCTTCGCCATGCCGTTCTTCATGGCGCCGGCTTGCGGGTACGACCCGTCATGATGACCGCGGCCGCCATAGTGGGAGGGCTTGTGCCCATCATGATTGGCAGTGGCACCGGTTCGGAAGTGATGGGTCGCATTGCCGCCCCCATGGTCGGGGGGATGATCACGGCCGTTATCCTGGCGTTGCTGGTGATCCCGGTGCTGTTCTATCTCTGGAAGCAGAAGTCTGTTGAGAAATAGACTCTAAAAAATTGTTTATAAAGTGGATTCCTGCCAATTTGCCATCAATTCAAGTGGCAGGAATCCGGAGCTTTTGTTATCCAGTACCCCCTATGAGGTAATTTAATAACTGCTAGACTGACCAATACATGCCATCCGATGTCAAAAACAGAGCCCCACTCTGTTTTGTGCGAAGGAGGTAACGTATGGAATTGAATATCAACCCGGAGACGGTGTGCCTACTGATCACCAAGGCCCACGAATTTCACGCCAAGGAACAGGTGACCATCACCGAAAACCCCACCAGCCCGGCGGACGACTGGGCCATGCAGACTCTGGCTGATCATGCCGACGATGCCACCTATCAGGAAATGGTCAATCTCATCAATGACCTGGACCCGGACCAGCTGCTGGAGTTGGTCGCCCTGATGTGGCTGGGAAGAGGGGATTTCTCTCTGGAAGAATGGAAGGATGCCCTGGCGCAAGCCGTTGATTCACACACTTCCCATACGGCCAGTTATCTGATTGGAACACCTTTGGTGGCAGATTACTGGCAGGAAGGGCTGGAGCTGCATGGCTACACCTGCGATTGATCCGCGAGGCGAGGGCAGCATGGAGCGTACTTTACGATTGATGCTATGCGGCGACGTGATGACGGGGCGGGGTATAGACCAGATTATGCCCCAGTCGGTGGATCCTGCGTTGTTTGAACCTGTGGTGCGCTCCGCAAAGGAGTACATTACTCTCGCGGAAAAGCAACACGGGGCAATCCCCCGCAACGTAAAGCCCGGGTACATCTGGGGTGATGCGCTCGCGATAATGGAGGAAATCAAGCCAGATGTTCGCATTGCCAACCTCGAAACCGCCGTCACCACCAGCGATGATCGCCAACCAAAAGGCATCAACTACCGCATGCATCCCGCCAATGTAGCCTGCCTTCAGGCCGCGCAGCTGGATGTCTGTACCCTGGCCAACAACCACGTGCTGGACTGGGGCCGGCAAGGCCTACGGGAAACACTGGAAGTGTTGCAGGACGCCGGCATTGCGACCGCCGGCGCAGGTTCGGACCTCAAGGCCGCAAAGGCACCGGCGATACAGCAAACAGGCGAGGGCAGAGTGCTGGTATTTGCCGGAGGCCACCCAGACAGTGGCATTGAACCCGGCTGGGCCGCCACCGCCAGTCGCCCCGGCGTTCGGTTGCTGCGGGATTTCTCCGCTTCCACGGTTGCCAGCATTGCCCAGACCATTCAGGCCCAGCGCCGGGACGGCGATCTGGTGGTTTACTCAATCCATTGGGGCGGCAACTGGGGCTACGACATTTCCGAAGAACACCAGGCGTTCGCGCGGATGTTGATAGATGAAGCCGGTGTGGATCTGGTCTTCGGTCATTCCTCCCATCATCCCAGGGGCATGGAGGTCTATAACAAGAAACTGATCCTCTATGGGTGTGGCGACCTGATCAACGATTACGAAGGGATTACAGGGTATGAACAGTTCCGCCCCGATCTTCGGGTGCTCTATTTTCCGTTGCTGAATCAGCACGGTGATTTGAAGGGGCTGGACATGACGGTGCTGGACACTGCGCGCTTCGCTTTGCACCGACCGGCTCGTGAAGATGTTGGCTGGCTACGGGAGCGAATGGCGGCGGCCAGCCGTGAAAGCGGCGTTGACGTGCGCAGCAAAGGCGACAACATGCTCGAACTGCACTGGTAAGCCGGCAATTGGCCTGATCATCGCTTGACGCCCGGGCCCCAAGGGACCCCGGGCAAAACTCAGGGTTTCATCTCCCAAGCCAGCAGCTGTTGCACGTCCTTGTCTTCCACCTGGGTAAAGTTGTCGTACCATTCCCCAACCGATTGCAGGTTGCTGGGTTCATGCACGCAGATGGTTTCGTCCACCAAGAAATGGATACGCTTCAGGGCGTCCGTGGAAGCCACCGGGACGGCCACTGTGAGCCGGCGGGGGTGCATTGCCTGAAGCGCTTTCAAGGCCGCAGTCATAGTCGCCCCGGTTGCAAGGCCATCATCAACAACAATAACGTGGCGACCAGACGCATCCAGTGGTTCCCGGTCGCCACGAAACAGGTGCTCACGGCGTTCAAGCTCTTTGAGTTCCCTGTCAATCACCGGCTGCAGTTGGCTGTCGGTCACGCCACTGCCTTCAATCACGTCTTCGTTGAAAATCTGGGTTCCTCCGGACGCAACCGCCCCGGCGGCCAGTTCAGGATGCCAGGGCAGGCCTATTTTGCGCACTAGCATCACATCCAGTTCACCACGCAGCGCAGTGGCGATCTCCAGCGCCACCGGCACGCCACCCCGGGGCAGGCCAATAACCAGCAAACCGGGCTCTTCCCGATACTCTGACAGTTTGTCGGCCAGTTGCTGACCGGCATCACGGCGATCTTTGAATTTCATGGCAGTGCTCCCATCAGTGTCGTTTGCTAAGCCAGCTTAAATCAGGCTAGCACACGAGAGCCTGCTAAACCTGGCAGGCCTTTTCCTTCAGCAGCACGTTGAGAATCCGGTGATTGAGCGAGTAGTCCACGGGCAGCTCAATCAGATGAACGCCGGAGCTGGCGAGGCAGTGATCCAGCGTTTCCTGAAAGTGCTCGTCACTGGTGGCCAGATAACCATTGGCGCCATAGCTGCGGGCATAGTCGACAAATTGCGGGTTGCCATAATCCAGCCCGAAGTCGTCGAATCCCATGCCTTCTTGTTTCCACTTAATCATCCCAAACGCGTTGTCGTTCAGCACAATAACCACAAGATCAAGCTCCAGCCTCACGGCGGTTTCAAGTTCCTGTGAATTCATCATAAATCCGCCGTCGCCGCAGATGGCGACCACCTGGGAATCAGGACGAGCAATTTTCGCAGCGATGGCCGAGGGTAGGCCGGCTCCCATACTGGCCAAGGCGTTATCCAGCAGCATGGTATTCGGCTTGTAACACTTATAGTTGCGGGCAAACCAGACTTTATAGATGCCGTTGTCCAGGCTCAGAATGGCGTCATCGTCCAGCTTACCCCTGAGTAGATTTACGAGGCGCTGGGGCAGCATGGGAAAGCGGTCGTCTTCAAAGTAACGGGAGAGGTGGGTGTCCACCTCCTTTTTCATGGCTTCGAAATAGGAGAGATCCCAGTGCTCCTGTTTCCGGACTTGCTGGCCGAGCTTCTTGAGGGACAAGGCAATATCACCAACAACATTAAGCTGGGGAAAATAGACGGCATCCACCTCGGCCGGGCAGAAGTTGATGTGTATAACTTTTTTCCCACCATGCTCCATGATGAAGGGCGGTTTTTCCACCACGTCATGACCCACGTTGATGACAAGGTCTGCGTGATCAATGGCGCAGTGAATAAAGTCGTTGGCCGAAAGGGCGGCCGTGCCCAGATACAGCGGGTGGCGCTCATCGATCACGCCTTTACCCATCTGCGTGGTAAAGAAAGGAATGCCGGTGGCGTCCACAAAATTGGTCAGGGCTGAACAGACCCGCTTGCGGTTAGCGCCCGCGCCGATAAGCACCAACGGATATTTCGCCGCTTCGATCATGGCCACCGCTTCAGACAGACTTTCGTCGTTGGCGGCAGGCATACGGTGACCGATCACCTCGAAAACCGTGTCATCACATTCTTCTCTGGCAATGTCTTCCGGCAACTCAAGATGCACCGACGCAGGCCTTTCTTCCATCGACAGGCGAAAGGCTTCCCGAACCAGGGGCGCGATGGTGTTGCCATTTACAATTTGCCGGGTAAAACGTGTGACCGGGCGCATCACATCCACCACATCCAGAATCTGAAAGCGACCCTGTTTGCTGGATTTGATGGGTTTCTGGCCCGTGATCATCAGCATTGGCATGGCGCCAAGCTGGGCAAATGCCGCTGGGGTTACAAGATTGGTGGCGCCCGGGCCGAGTGTTGCCAGGCAGACGCCTGTCTTTTCGGTGATGCGGCCCAGGGTGGCGGCCATGAAACCCGCACCTTGTTCGTGACGGGTAACAATCAGGCGGATGGTGGAATCTTTCAGCGAATTCAGAAGGTCGAGATTTTCTTCTCCCGGCACTGCGAAGATATACTCAACGCCTTCATTTTCGAGAGCCTTTACCAGCAGGTCTGAAGCTTTCATCTCGCATTCCCGTTCCGACGTGTATGGACATATGTATTGAAACCACCTTAGCTTGGACTTCGAAAAGAACAAGGTACATCATGCATGACTGCGCATAATGTATATTATGTTAAATGATGCACAGGTCCACCAAAGACTATCACCACCAATCTGTAACTCAGGGTGTTCTTCATAGGAACGTGCGAACAACGAATTGATCCGTTCTATTTCATCAGAATCGATTCGTTGTCCCACTATCGTTCCCTCACGGCTCAGGCTTAAACAGGTCGTCAATTCTTGTGTTGTTCACGTGGCCATGCGACGTCTTTCGGGTTGGCGTATTGAAACTTCGTACCCCCGTTGCAAAACTCACTTGCGCCCCATTGTTGGCATACACCAGGCTGTGATTGGCGTGACTGATTTGTACTTTACCTTTGGTAAACACAAGGCTCCCCGCACTCATCGAACCATCATGACCGATGTCGATATCGCCGCCCGCAACTACTACGTTTCCGGCCGAGTGGCTGATGGATACATCGCCTGCGGCAATAATCACTGCGTTGGATGCATGGCTGGCTTTGAAGTTGCCATCCACCACGATGACTGTCTTGGCGGCTCCCGGAAGACTTCGTCCTGGAGCGACAGGAATGCCAGAGGCGTCTCTGGTCATCAAGTGACTGATTTCAAGGTTGCCCGACTGGCGCATGATTTGAACGGGTTGGGCGCTGAGTTTGTACCGAGCGGTATCGTTTTTGTCTATCGGGAGTGCCAATAGCATGGCATCCAGGCTTTTTCTGGCCTCTTTATGCAGTTGCTCATCGGAAGCAGTTTCCGCCTGCTGGGTCAGACTGAGCATATAGCTTCCCGGGTAGTTATGGGACTGTTTGCCATCGAAAACAGCACAACCACTGAGCAGCAGGCTCGCGGCAGCCAACGCTGCGACGCATCGTAGGACGGATTTCATGTGACCTCCTTGTCTGTAGAGTCCAACGCAAAGTCTGGCAGCCATCGCTCATCTGATCATCGACCCAGGTCAAATACACCTCATCTGGTCCCCAGGACACCTAGTCCTTTTCTTGCGGTTGCCACCAGCCCCAAGTATCCTGACGCCGTTTCTTTCTAGTAGCCGACTCGAGCCACATACCTTGAGAAACCTGACCCCTGTCATATTTATCGTCAGCGCCATGTTCGTGCTGCTCAGTATCTTCATGACGCTGCCGGCGCTGTTTCTGTTGGGCGACCCTGGCGGTGCGCCTAATTCGATGGCGTTTGCTGAATCGGCGGCCATTGCCTGTGGCCTGGGTATCCTGGGATTGCTCGCCACCTATCGAAACACGGGTGATCTGAAGCCGCGCTACATGTTCGTGCTTACGGTCTCCAGCTGGTTCATTATCTCGCTGTTCGCCGCCCTTCCTTTTTATCTCAGCGATAACAACATCTCCTTCGTTGATGCCGTGTTTGAAGGTACGTCCGGTATTACCACCACCGGCGCCACCGTTTTCAGCGGGCTGGATCAAATGGACCGGGACCTGCTGCTTTGGCGCTCAATTCTGCAATGGCTGGGTGGTATCGGGATTATCGGTATGTTCGTCGCGGTCCTGCCATTCCTGCGCGTGGGTGGCATGCGTCTGTTCGCGACTGAATCCTCGGAGTGGACGGAAAAAGGCCTGCCACGGATGAAAACGCTCAGCCGCGGTCTTCTGTTTGTTTACTGTGTGTTTTCCGTGGTCGCCGTGGTGACTTACTGGTTGTCCGGGATGACCCTGTTCGATGCCTTTAACCACGGGCTTACAAGTATCGCGACCGGTGGTTTTTCAACGTCTGATCTGTCGATGGGCAAGTTCAATGATCTGATCCTGGCGGAAGCCACATTGTTCATGATTATTGGCAGCCTTCCGTTTTTCCTGTTTGTACGGGAAATGCACGGCCAACACGGCGTTCTGTTCCGCGACAAGCAAGTTCGGCTTTTTCTGCTGATTCTGTTGGTGGTCCCCGCGCTGCTTACCGCTTACCGCTGGTGGGTATCGCCCATTCCATTTGATCCAATACACAATTACGCGGCGACACTCTTTAACGTCACCTCCATTGTGACGACCACCGGTTACGCATCGGAAGACTATTCGGCCTGGGGGCCGCTGGTTTTCGTGGTGTTTTTCTTCCTGATGTTCGTTGGGGGCTGTTCGGGCTCCACGGCCGGCGGTATGAAAATTTTCCGCTTCCAGTTGTCGTTGGTCATTCTGCGTGAGCAGTTGATGCGCCTTTTGCACCCACGGGCCGTGTTTACCCGGAACTACAATGGTCGGGCGGTCAGCGATGAGATCATCTCCTCGATGATTGCCTACACGTTTATTTTTCTGCTGTGTTTACTGATCATCACGATATTGCTGGCATCGCTGCAGTTGGATTTTGTCACCGCACTGTCGGGCGCCCTCACCTCTCTGACCAATGTCGGCCCGGGCCTGGGTGAAATCATTGGGCCTGCCGGCAACTTTGGCCCCCTGCCCGATGCAGCCAAGTGGATACTGTCGGTCGGTATGCTGATGGGACGTCTGGAAATACTGAGCGTGGTGATTGTGCTGACGCCAGCGTTCTGGCGGCACTAAACTAAATAGTGCCAGGCCAAATGGAAGTCCGCCTGAGCCGGTAAGCCCAGGCGGCAAGGGGAAAGATCAGAGGGTTAGTGTGCTGTGTAACCGCCGTCGATCACCAGCTCGCTGCCGGTCATAAACTTCGATTCATCCGACGCCAGGAAGACAATGCCCCAGGCAATGTCGTCCGGCTCCCCCATATGTCCGACAGGATGCAACTCCGCCGTGGCTTTTCTGGCTTCTTCGGGATCTTGTCCTGTTGTTTGCAGGTGTTTCTCCACCAACGGTGTCCAGATAAATCCGGGGTGAACAGAGTTCACGCGGATCTTTTCCTTGGCGTAGGTCATCGCATCGGTTTTGGTCATCAACCGGACGGCGCCCTTGGAAGCGTGGTACGGCGGGATATCGGGAGCGCTCACGATGCCGTAAATGGATGAGAGATTGATGATGCTGCCACCGCCGGCCGCTCTCATATGTGGAATGGCGTGCTTCGTGCAGAAGAACACGCCCTTCACATTGATGTCCTGCACCAGATCCCACTCTTCTTCAGTGAGTTCATCGGTTGGTTTGTTGGCACCGGCTATGCCTGCGTTGTTGACGATTACGTCCAGTTTGCCGAAATGATCAGCCACGTCGTCAAGGGCTTTTTTAACCTGCGCTTCGTCTGCAACATCACAGTGCCAGTAATCCACTTTGTAGCCCTTGGTAGTAAGCTCGGTTACCAGTGCTTTGCCTTCATCATCGAGTATGTCCAGAATGCCAACAGCCGCGCCTTCCTCCAGCATGCGCTCAACCGTGGCTCTGCCGATTCCCAGCGTACCGCCAGTTACCGCTGCTACCTTGCCTGCTAATCGTGACATGATGAAATGCTTCCTTCTACATTGAATTTAATGGGCTACCCGGTTATGCCAGGCTCCGCTACTACCCATCTTGGGTTGCATGAGCATGCTCATTCAACCACATGATTAACGAAAATATGGCTCGCGCGTTATTTTCAGCCCCGTCGAAATCCAGACCAAAACCATTTTCGGAGCGCCTGACCACATGAGCATTCAGGGTTTGCTGGCCTTCTGCTATTTCCGGCAGTCGGAAGGACAGTTGCAAGCTCTGATTCAGCCTGACATTGCTGTAATCGGTGGTGACGAAAACCCCTCGGCGCGATGCGTCCCTGATTTTCCCGGTTCCCACGGGCATGCCCTTCTTATAAACAAGTATAGGCAGCTGCCCTTCTATTCGCTGGCTCTGTCGATGTTCCATGGTTTGCCCCTCCGCGATATTTCAATGTCCCTTGGGGCTCTGATACCTCCCCGATAGTTACCTTTTTATAGCGTGTTCACTTTTTGATCAAGTTGATTTGGGTCAATTATTGATCATAGTTTGAACAACGCCCATACAGCTTAAGCAACTCTCGAATGCGGGCCACATCAGCCAGGTTCTGGGCATCCTCGGGAAGCTTCCATAACCAGTTGTTTTCCATGGTGCCTGGGGTATTAAATCGCGCATCGGATCCGAGCCCCAATAAGTCCTGCATAGGTAGAATTGCTAAGACGGATACTGAGCCCAGGGCCGCCTGGATGATCGGCCAAGGCATGTCTTTCTGCTCCGTGTAGGGAATTCGGAGGTAACGATGCAGGTAATGACGTGTGTGGTCATCCAGGCTTAGATACCAGCCCAATGTGGTGTCGTTATCGTGGGTGCCGGTGTAAACAAGGTCTTCATGGCGATGATTGTGTAGCAAGTGCGGGTTATCCGGGCTTCCATCGAAGCCGAACTGCAGTACCGTCATGCCTGGTAGCCCAAACCGGTGCCTTAGCTGCTCCACATCCTCACTGATCAGCCCCAGGTTCTCAGCCACCAAAGGCAAATCCGGTAACTCTTCAAGGCACGCTTTCAGGAAGTCGTCGCCCGGCCCTCGTACCCAATAACCATTCACCGGTTGCGGGTGGTCGGCGGGAATTTCCCAGAATGCCTGGAGGCCCCGGAAATGGTCGATCCGCAGAAGGTCAAACTGCTCCCTTTGGCTGGCCAGGCGCTCCAACCACCATTTGAAGTGATCATGGGCCATGGCATTCCAGTCATACAGCGGATTGCCCCAATGCTGGCCATCCTCGGAAAAATAGTCGGGAGGGACTCCGGCCACAACCATCGGGTGACCGTCTTCATCCAGCTTAAAAAGCTGCGGGTTGGCCCAGACATCAGCGCTGTCGTGAGCGACAAAGATGGGGATGTCACCAAAGAGCAGGACACCGTGATCGTGGGCGTAACGGCGCAGGTTGGACCACTGGCAATGGAAAATGAATTGTTCAAACTTTATTTGCGCGATGGCATCGTGGTGTTGGTGGCGAAACTCGACCAAAGCGCCCTGCTCCCGACGGCGCAACGGCTCTGGCCAATCCGGCCATGAGGTGTCCGGATAACAGTCCCGGATCACGACGAACAGGGCAAAATCGTCCAGCCAGGTTTGATGCAAAGCCAAAAACTGTTCCCAGTGATCACGATTGATACAGCCATCTGGCGTGTACTCGTCAGTCAGAAATCGGGTGGTCGCCCTATCCAGCAATTCAGTCCGCGTGGCGAAAGTCAGTTCTTCGTTCTTAAGTAGTCCGGTTGCCGGCAGTTCCTGCAGATCGATGAATTCGGGGTTACCGGCATGAGCTGACAGGGTTTGGTACGGAGACCTGTTCTGGTGGGTTGGGCCGGTGGGCAAGGTTTGCCAGACACTCATGCCGGCCTGTTGGAGGAAATCGATAAACCGCCGGGCGGTATGCCCCAATTTGCCATAATCGCCGGGTAAAGCCGTCGGATGCAGCAGCACCCCGGCCCGGCGACGGGCAAACACTGCCTCCACCGAAGACCGCGCTGTCATGATTCATGACCGGGCCGCATGGCACCTCCCCGAGGTGGTGCTCCCCCACCCTGGCTCAGAGGCTGGAACAGGCTGGGAGGGGGCGGGTAATCAATCGCCTCGTACAGGTTGACCAGATGCCGACGGTACATGTGTTCAAAATCCTTGACCACCTCGGCCGGATTGTAGTCCCCAAACCACCAAAACCAGTCGGAGCCTTCGCATAGCCCCAGTTGCCGGCTGGCCCGGTTTTGCTGTTCAGCGTCCAGGGTGTTTTTTTCCATGGCCTCGTCGTAATGCTCTTTGGCTTCGCAAAGAAGATCCCAGGCACGGTTGGTGTCACGGTCCCCGATCCAGGTCGAAAAGGTTCCGTAGATCCAACTGCCAGCCACAAGGTATGGCAGCGGTTCGGATCGCCATTCCGGTTCGTCCATGCATGCGTTAAAAGTGGTGAGACGTAGTTGTGGATGGCTTTCCAGCACCTGATACAGCTCGTCCAGAAAGTGATAGCCATTCTCTGGGTAATGTTCCCAGGCGTTTTCGCCATCCAGGATCACTGAAATCACGCAGTTCGATTTATCCGTGTGGTTTCTGGCGATTTCTTCCATGTGGTGCACCAGGTCACCCACCGCATCTTCGGCGTGCCAGTCGGCATAGCTAAAACCAATCAGATCCGATAAACCATCGTCGCGAAAGAAGACCGACAGCGGTACTTCTGCAAACTGGAATGGTTGATGTATTCCCGGATCTTTCTTGATGGCTTTTTGTTCACGGGCCAGATGCAGGCTGTTATGAAGCACTGAGTCACCGCTGGCCGTCCATTCAAAGCCCTCCTCGTTGAACAAAGACAGAGTTTGCTGGCTCAGCCCACCCTCCGAGGCCCAACATCCGGCAGGCTGCTGCCCGAAAAACCGTTCAAAGACCCGTTTGCCCTCTTCCAGATGCCACTTTGCGCGCTCAGGCCCACCCGGATAGGTTGTATTCTCGGGTAAGGGGGCGTCTGGCATCGTTTCCTTCACGGCTTTGAGGTCCAGCAAAAGCGGGATAATGGGATGGGCCCATGGATTCATGGCCAACTCAACCTGCCCGGTCTGGGCCAGGTGGCGGTAGCGAGGGCCGATACTGGCAATCAATTCGGTGACGACGTTGAACAGGCTTTTCCGGTCATCCAGGGAGTAGTGATGGCCTTTCTCCTGCAAGCTCTGGATCACCGGATGAATGCGCCTCACGGTCTCACCGAGCCACCCCAGGTGATACCAGACCACCAGGTCTGACAGGAACTGGGGCGACAGATAGCGCTGGATCTCCGGCCGGCTGTGGTAAACCCCGGCCACATCGGCGAGCCTTGCATAGGGGGCAAAGCGCCGGATGATCCGGTCGTGGTTTGCCCTGAGGCACTTGTCCATCAGCTCCAGATAACCGGTCGAACCCGGTTCCGGCAGGCTCTCGCTGACCAGCGCAGCGAGCACGGAATCACCAATGGGTGAGCCGCTATGCCGCCATCGTTCTATCTGGATAAGGTAGTCTTCAATCTGTTCGAGCAGTATCGGCGAAAAGTTGATCACCGCACGGGCTTGCGGATGCGCCTCCAGGTGCGCCGCCATGTCGACGTAATCCTTGATGCAGTGCAGGTACACCCAGGGAAACAGGAATTCCCCGGTGCTGTGATCCCGGTAGTCCGGCTGGTGCATATGCCAGCAGAACACGACTTGAGTGCGGCTATCAGGTTCAGCATCAGAGGCCATGAGGGTAATCCTGTCCGAGCATTTCGGGGGTGACCAGAACAATGCCCTTGGGCGATACGTGGAAACGCGCTTCGTCCTGCTCCCGGTCGAAACCAATCCGGGTGCCTTCGGGAATCCGGCAGCCCCGATCAATCAATGCCGAGCGGATCTCGCAATGACGGCCGATTTCCACATCCGGAAATACCACGGAGTCCTCGACGGTGCTGTAGGAATGCACATGCACCTGGGAGAACAGCAGGGAGTGCCTGATCTTCGCGCCGGAGACAATGCACCCGCCGGCGAGCATCGAATCCACCGCGGTACCGCAGCGGTCCGCGTCATTGAAGATAAACTTGGCCGGGGGCAGCTGTTCCTGGTAGGTCCATATCGGCCAATCCAGGTCATAAAGGTTGAGTTCCGGGCTGACGTCAATCAGCTCCATGTTCGCCTGCCACAGGGAATCAATGGTGCCCACATCCCGCCAATACGCCACTTTATTACTCACCGGGTCCCGGAACGGGAAGGCACATACCCGCAGACGCTTGATCACCGAGGGAATGATGTCCTTGCCAAAATCGTGGGAGGACGTGCTTAGGTCGTGGTCCTTCGTTAGCTCTTCGAACAACGTTTTGCTGTTGAACACATAGATACCCATGGACGCCAGCGCCTTGCCTGGGACCCCCGGCATGGGTTTGGGGTCGTTCGGCTTTTCCTCGAATTCGGTAATCTGCAGATTGTCGTCCACCGACATCACGCCAAAGGCAGACGCCTCCTCCAAAGGCACTTCGATGCAACCGATGGTCACGTCCGCGTCCTGCTCCACATGGGCGGCCAGCATCGTGCCGTAGTCCATTTTATAAACGTGGTCACCCGCCAGGATCAGCACATACTCCGGATGATGGCTACGGATGATGTCCAGATTCTGCAGTACCGCATTGGCCGTGCCTTCATACCAGGAAGTTTCGATGCGTTGCTGGGCGGGCAGCAACTCCACGAACTCCCCGAACTCGCCCCGTAGAAAACCCCAACCGCGCTGGATGTGACGCATGAGGGAATGGGATTTGTACTGGGTGATCACCCCGACCTGGCTGATGCCGGAGTTCACACAGTTGGAAAGGGGAAAATCAATAATCCGGAACTTGCCCCCGAAAGGCACCGCCGGCTTTGCCCGCCATCTGGTAAGGTCGTGCAGCCGGCTTCCCCTGCCCCCGGCCAGCACCAGAGCGAGAGTTTGCCGTGTCATACGGCTGACAAAACGCTTGGTGGTATGCATCGTTCTGGCTTCCCTCGAATTATGACTTAGACTTAGCTTAGGTTATTTTCTGAACATTGCGAAAGCGTGAACCCATGCAAAGCTCCACCCTCAATGACTTCGACCTCGACCTGTTTTCCGCAGGCCGCCACTGGCACATCTATAACGTGATGGGTGCCCATCTACTCACTCGTAACGGCACGGAGGGTGTCCGTTTTGCCGTGTGGGCGCCGAATGCCCGGGCGGTCAGCGTGGTGGGCGGTTTCAATCACTGGGATGTGGCCAGCCATGCGATGCAAAGCCATGACGAGCACGGCGTCTGGTCACTGTTTGTGCCCGGCGTTCAACCCGGGGCTTTGTACAAGTACGCAATCACAACCCAGGAAGGGGATCTGATCATCAAGACCGACCCCTACGGCCAGGCCTTTGAACTACGACCAGCCACGGCCGCCAGGGTGATTGAGCGCAAAGCCTATGCCTGGGGCGACGGCAACTGGTTGCGTGAAAGAGGTGAGTTCGACTGGCAACACAGCCCGATTGCGATCTATGAGGTCCACCCCGGTTCCTGGCGTCATCACGGTTCCGGCAGATGGTTGACCTACCGGGAGCTGGCCGAGCAACTCATTCCCTACGTGCTGGAAACCGGTTTCACACACATTGAACTGTTGCCGGTTACCGAACATCCGCTGGACGAATCCTGGGGGTACCAGACCACCGGGTATTACGCCCCAACCAGTCGATACGGCAACCCGGACGACCTGCGTTATTTCATTGATCAGTGTCACCAGCAGGGCATCGGCGTGATTCTGGACTGGGTGCCGGGCCACTTCCCGGAGGACGATCACGCCCTGGCCCGGTTTGACGGAACCGCCCTGTACGAACACGAAGACCCTCGTCGCGGCCGCCACCGTGACTGGAACACCCTGATTTATAATTATGGCCGGCACGAAGTCCGCAATTTCCTCATCGGCAGTGCCCTTTTCTGGCTGGACACCTTCCACGTGGACGGGCTCAGGGTCGATGCCGTCGCCTCCATGCTCTATCTCGACTACTCCCGCAACGAGGAGGACTGGATACCCAACGAATACGGCGGCAACGAAAACCTGGAAGCCATCGAGTTCCTCAAAGACCTGAATAATGTCTGCCAAAGCCGCTTCCCGGGAACACTGATGATGGCCGAGGAATCCACCTCCTGGCCGCAGGTTACCCGCCCACCCGCAATCGGCGGCCTGGGCTTTAACCTGAAATGGAACATGGGGTGGATGCACGACACCCTGCATTATTTCCAGCAGGATCCGGTATTTCGCCAGTATCACCACGACAGCCTCACCTTCGGCCTGGTATACGCGTTTTCGGAAAATTTCCTGCTACCGCTTTCCCACGATGAGGTCGTTCATGGCAAGTACAGCCTGATCCAGAAAATGCCGGGGGATGACTGGCAACAACGCGCCTCATTGCGGCTGTTGTTCAGTTACATGTATACCTATCCCGGCGCCAAGCTTCTGTTCATGGGCGGGGAATTCGGCCAACAGCGGGAATGGAGTGAAAAACGGGAGCTGGATTGGGCCTTGCTCCAGCACGATGGTCACCAGGGCATTCACACCCTGGTGAAAGACCTGAACAGGCTGTATCGCACGGAGCCTGCCTTGCATCAGCAGGGCTTCAGCCGGGGCGGCTTCGAATGGATAGACTGCCACGATTCCTCACAATCGGTGATTAGCTACCTGCGTGTGGGGGGCGGTCAACAGTGGGTTGTCATCGCCAATTTCACCCCGGTCCCCCGGCATCACTACCGCATTGGCGTGCCAACCGGAGGCCGCTGGCGAGAAGTGTTTAACTCGGATTCGACCTACTACGGAGGCAGCAACCTCGGGAATCCCTATGTTCTTGAAGCAACTAACCAGCCCTGGATGGCCCGGCCTCAGTCCCTGGAACTCACCCTGCCCCCCCTAGGGCTCATCATCCTGGGGCCGGAATCATGATGCGGATCCTGTTTGCCACCAGTGAAGCCTACCCCCTGGTGAAAACCGGCGGCCTGGGCGATGTTTCGGCCAGCCTGCCGGAAGCCCTCTGCCGGGCCGGACACGACTGCCAGATTCTGCTCCCCGGTTACCCGGCAGCGCTCAACGCGGCGATGGAGGCCGGATCAAAACGCATTACCCGGTTTCAACACGGCCAGTACGACGTGGCTCTGTGGAAAACCGGCCTGCCCGGCACTTCCGTTGGACTCTGGCTGGTGGAATGCCCCGCCCTGTTCGAGCGCCACGGCGACAGCCCTTACCAGAATGAAAATGGCGAAGACTGGTGGGACAACGCCTATCGCTTTGAGCTGTTCGCCCGCATTGGTGCCATGATGGCCATGGGCCAGCTGGGGCTGGCCTGGAAGCCCGATATTGTGCATTGCAACGACTGGCAAACCGGTCTGCTTCCGGTATTCCTGAAAAGCTGCCATTCCCCACCACCTACGGTCTTCACCGTCCACAACCTGGCCTATCAGGGATTGTTCTCCCACGAAACGTTCCGAGCGCTGGGGCTGCCCGATCACTTGTGGAATTTGGAACAGCTGGAATTTCATGATCAGCTGGCGTTCATCAAGGGCGGCCTGGTATTCAGCGATGCCATCACAACCGTCAGCCCGACCTACGCACGGGAAATCAAAACACCGGCATTCGGTTATGGGTTGGATGGCCTGTTACGGCACCGTTCCGACCGGCTCAGTGGCATTCTCAACGGCATTGATGCGCAGGTCTGGGATCCCGGGCAGGATTCTTATCTGGACGCTCACTACGGGCCGGAGGACCTCGCGGGCAAAGCGGAATGCCGAAAACGGCTGCAACAAGAGCAGGGGCTTGACCCAGGCGGCGCGCCACTGCTGGGGTTTGTCGGCCGTCTGGTGGAACAGAAAGGTCTCGACTGGCTATTGACGGTAATGCCCGGACTCCTCCGCAAAGGCTGCCAGTTTGTCCTGCTGGGGTCGGGGGAAGCCCGTTACCAGCAGACCCTTCGTGCGCTGGCCCAGCAGTGGCCAGGCCAGCTTGCCCTAACTCTCGGCTATGATGAGCGGATGGCTCACCGGATTACCGCCGGTGCCGACCTGTTCCTGATGCCCTCCAAATTCGAGCCTTGCGGCCTGAATCAGATGTACAGCCTGCGTTACGGCACCATTCCGGTGGTGCATGGTGTGGGTGGCCTCAATGATACCGTGTTTGATCCCACCGAAGCGCCTCGCGATACCGCAAACGGCTTTGTCTTTCGCCGACCCACCGCTGATGCTCTGATGGCGGCGATCGGGCGGGCGCTACAAGCCCGGGAAAAACCGGACACCTGGCAACAGCTGCAACAAAATGGCATGGGAGTCGACTATTCTTGGAAAAGCCGGGCTCAGGAGTATTTGCAGCTCTATCGGAATTTGATGAACGACCAGTGACCGCAGGGAGGTCCTGAACATGCACAAGGCAACCCATTTCTGGCTGGAAGCCCGCCCCCGTGTACCCGAAGCCATTGCCGGGCTTGAAGCGTTGGCAAACGATCTGTTCTATAGCTGGGATCACGGTGTGCGCAGTCTCTACGCCAGGATAGACCTGCGGTTGTGGCAGAAGGTGGAACACAATCCGAAACTTTTCCTGCGGCGGGTCTCCCAGGACCGGCTTGATGAGGCGGCAGAGAATACTGCATTTCTGACCGAATACCGTCGGGTACTGTCCAACTACGATGCCTACGTGGCCTCCGAACCGGGCAGTGAAGTGCTTCAGGCATTGGACCCGGAAACCTCCCTGGTAGCGTATTTTTGCGCGGAGTTTGGCTTCCATGAGAGTTTTCCCATTTATTCCGGCGGCCTGGGTATTCTGGCGGGTGACCACTGCAAAGCAGCCAGCGACCTGAGCCTGCCGTTCGTCGCA
This sequence comes from Marinobacter nauticus, assembly GCA_044811145.1. Taxonomy (GTDB): domain Bacteria; phylum Pseudomonadota; class Gammaproteobacteria; order Pseudomonadales; family Oleiphilaceae; genus Marinobacter; species Marinobacter nauticus_A. Next base: position 2,607,264 of record CP085245.1, on the reverse strand, counting down.
GTGGGATTGTTGTATCAGCAGGGCTATTTCATTCAGACCATTGATGCGAAAGGCCACCAGATAGCAACATACAAATGCCATTCCAGTGATGAACTGCCCATATCCCCCGTGGAGAAAGATGGTAAACCGGTTGTGATCTCGGTGCCCTTCCCTGGGCGGGAGGTCTACGCCCGGGTCTGGCAGGCAAAGGTCGGACATATTCGCCTGTATTTGCTTGATGCCAATACCCCGGAAAACTCTGAGGAAGACCGCGCGTTAACGCTTCAGCTTTATGGCGGCGATGCGACCACTCGAATCAGCCAGGAAATGCTGCTGGGCATTGGCGGCACCCGGGTACTGTCGGAATTGGGTATAAAACCGACCGCCTGGCACATCAATGAGGGCCACGCTGCTTTTCAGATTCTGGAGCGTTGTCGCCTCACCATGGCTGAAGGGCTGTCTTTTGAAGAGGCACTCGAAGCTGTAGCTGCCTGCACCCTTTTCACCACCCACACGCCGGTTGCCGCCGGGCACGACATTTTCCCCCGTGATCTGGTGGCCCACGCCTTGTGGCCCTATCTGGAAGCTTCAGGGTTCCTGTTTGAAAGCGTGTTTGCCCTTGGCAACCGTCACCAGGACGAAAAATTCAATATGACCAGTCTCGGTTTGCGCGGCTCCCGCTTCCACAACGGGGTTAGCGGTATTCACGGACGGGTTGCCTCGAAAATGGAATCTGATATCTGGCCACAGGTGCCACCCGAGGAAAACCCCATCGGGCACATTACCAACGGTGTGCATGTGGCCACCTTCCTGGCCCCGGAGTGGGCCACCCTCTTTGATATCCAGGCCCCAAACTGGAAAAGCGAGCTTCGCAACCCGGAGTTCTGGAGCTTTGTCGACAAGATTCCGGATTATCATTACTGGAGTATTCACAAGGCCCTGAAACAGCAGATGGCCGAGTACGTGGTGCACCGCCTGGAACGTCAGCACAAACGCAACGGTACGGGCTATTCGGTAACCAAACGGATGACTGAGAAACTGACCGCCTCAGACAAAGACGTCATGGTCATCGGCTTTGCCCGGCGCTTTGCTACCTACAAGCGTGCAACCCTGATCTTCTCGGACCTGCCGCGGCTGGAACGGTTGCTGACCAATCCAGACCGTCCTGTGGTGCTGGTCTTTGCCGGCAAGGCTCACCCCCAGGACAATCCGGGCCAACAGCTGATCAAAGTGATTCACGATCTATCGATGCAGCCCTCACTGATGGGACACATCCTGCTTCTGGAAGACTACGACCAGGCCATGGCCCGCCGACTGTTGAGCGGGGTCGATGTCTGGCTGAATAATCCAGAGTACCCAAAGGAAGCCAGCGGCACCTCTGGTGAAAAGGCTGCCATGAATGGGGCGGTTAATCTCAGTGTTCTGGACGGCTGGTGGGGCGAAGGCTACGACGGAACCAACGGTTGGGCCATTGCGCCGAGGGATATCGATCTGGATCAGGAATTCCGAAACCGGGAAGAAGCCCGGGATTTACTGGACCTGCTGGAATTTGAAGTGCTGCCTCTTTACTACAACAGGGCTGCCCAAGGCTATTCCGAAGGTTGGGTGGCGTGTTCCAAGGCGTCCATGAAAACCATAACGCCCAAATTCAATGCCCAACGCATGGTGATGGACTACGTTTTACAATATTACGAACCGGCCACACGCCAGGGCCAGCGACTAATGCAGGATGATGGCAAAATGGCCCGGGAGCTGGCCGCCTGGAAAACGAAAATCCGTCAAGCCTGGGGTGGAGTTTCCATCAAGGTGCATGGGTGCGTGGCCGACCAGTGTACCTGGGGTGACGAGATAAAGTTGGAAGTAGAGATGGAGCTGAACGGTCTGGCCCCCGAGGACATCAGAGTGGAATGCATGGTCGCCATGGAATGCTCAGGCACCCACAGCGAACCGGGCTCCGACCGCTTTCTGCTCCAGCCGGCGGAGACTCAGCAAGAAAAAACCGGCCTGTTTACCACACGAGTGAAACCGCCTTATCCTGGCCTGCAAACACTCCGCATCCGTGCCTACCCTTACCACGAGGCCCTGAGCCACCCGCTCGAGATGGGCGCGATGCTATGGGCCTGAATCACTCGTCGGACGGTGCAGGCGTCAACGCCTCGCCGTCCTTGTTGGCAGCCAGTGCGTTCACCACGGGGTTGGCGTACATGTCCAACAGGTAGGAACGGCATTCCGGGTTGCACTCGTCCATGCGACGTGAAAGCTCGGATTTTGCTGTTTCCAGGTCTACTTCCGACCATTTCTCAGCCAGTTCCACATTTTTCGCAACCGGTTCAAGACTGGCGCCGTCGCCTGCCTTTTCAGCGCGCATCTGGAAAGCCGCCAGGTTGGAAGCATGCAAGTGGTAGTTGGCGTGCATTTCATGGTCAATGCGGGCAGCCAGTTCCTTGGGGTTGTCCGGGGAATCGGTAATGGGCGAACCGAAGTGCACATGCACATGGCCTTTGTAGCCGGTCATACCCTTGATGATCTGCTCGGTATCTTCCCCTTCGGTTTTCTGGTACTCACCGGTGCGCGCCCGGACTTCCAGCTCCCGGGCCTTGTCCCGATCACAGGGATCGTATTCGTAAGCCACCGATACCGGCACGATATGCAGGCGGTTCATGGCCTCGTTAAACGCCAGGCCAGACTTTTTCCGGCTCATGTAAAACATCTTGATGATCGCAGGATCGGTGCCATCAATGCCGTCTTTCGCCCGCCCTTCACGCTGGGCAATCCAGACACTCTGGCTGGTGTCGATGCAGTGATTAATGAAGCCGGAAAGGGTCAGATAGGCATCCCGCATTTCCCGGGGGCTGGTCATGTTACGGCGCACCACAAAGCTCTTGTTCAGGCGCATGATTTCCGCAAACACCCGGTTCTGCAGCAGGTTGTCACCAATCGCAATCTGGGTGGTGCTGAAGCCATGCTGGAACAGCTGGTGGTTAACCAGCATGGGGTCGCAAACGATGTCCCGATGGTTACAGATAAACAGGTGCGGAGCTGTCTTGCTCAGATTTTCCAACCCGCTCTGAGTCACCCGGGAAGTGGAGCCGTCCACCAGCTCTGCAATATAGGGAGACAAGCCCGCCTGGAGATCATCAATCCTGTGGTAATGGCCAAAATGACGAAGCAGCCAGCGGCGCACGAACACCCGCAACAAGCCGGGTGCCCACTTGGCCAGTTTCGGTGTTTTGAATCGGCCGACCATATCCAAGAATTCGCGGTCGTTAACCAGCCGACGAATGGTTGGAGCGGTTTCCTGGTCCGAATAAGGTCGGATGGCATCAAATTCCTGCATGCAAGCCCTGTTTGTTTACTAAACAATTAATCACGGTCTGACTGAAAGGGGCGCTATTGTATCCTTTCTCTGGCTGCTTTGCCTCTCCCTGGCAAATCGAAGGGCTGGATCTGTTATCATTCCCCGCACGTTTTCCGCCCTTTTCCCGCAAAGAAAGAAACGCCTTATGTACCCGGATCCGGACGAACTGACCTGCGAACCGCCCTCGGCCGCCCGCCGAAGCCCTGAGCAGATTCTACACGAAGTGTTTGGCTATGAACGTTTCCGGCCCCTGCAGGGCGAAGTCGTTCAGGAATTGGTGGAAGGCCGGGATGCGCTGGTCCTCATGCCCACGGGCGGCGGTAAGTCCCTGTGCTACCAGGTTCCGGCCCTGGCCCGCCCGGGCACTGCGGTGGTGATTTCGCCTCTGATCGCCCTGATGCAGGACCAGGTGGCAGCACTGCGGGAACTGGGCGTAAAAGCGGCATTCCTGAATTCCAGCATGGATTACGAACAGGCGCGGGCAACAGAATACGCCCTGACCACCGGTGAACTGGACCTGCTCTACTGCGCGCCGGAACGTCTGATCCAGCCCCGTACCATCGAATTGCTCCACCATGCCTCACTGTCATTGTTTGCCATTGATGAGGCGCACTGTGTGTCCCAATGGGGGCACGATTTCCGCTCCGACTACCTGCAACTGAGCATGCTGGCGACGGAGTTCCCCTCCGTCCCACGGGTCGCGTTGACCGCCACGGCCGATGAACGCACCCGCAAAGAAATTGCCGAACGCCTGTCACTGACCGAGGCCCGGCATTTCATCAGCGGTTTCGACCGCCCGAACATTCAGTACCGGATCACACCAAAAACAAACGCGAACAAACAGTTGCTGGATTTTATTAAAGCAGAACATGAAGGCGATTGCGGCATTGTTTACTGCCTGTCCCGGAACAAGGTGGATGCCACCGCTCGACTGCTGGCCAGCAAGGGGTACACCGCTCTGCCCTACCACGCCGGCCTGAGCTCCGAAGAGCGAGCGCGAAACCAGGAACGCTTCCTGCGTGAGGACGGGGTGATTGTGGTGGCCACCATCGCCTTTGGCATGGGCATCGACAAGCCGGACGTGCGTTTTGTCGCCCACATGGACCTGCCCAAAAGCCTGGAGGCCTACTACCAGGAAACCGGCCGCGCCGGGCGTGACGGCAAACCCTCCACCGCCTGGATGGTGTATGGCCTGCAGGATGTCATCAAACTCCGGCAGATGCTGGAAGCCTCCCAGGGCAGCGACCACTTCAAGCGCGTGGAACGCCAGAAGCTCGATGCCATGCTCGGCCTCTGTGAAGTGACCGAGTGCCGCCGGCAGGTGTTACTGCGGTATTTCGGAGATAACCCCGATTCTGCCTGCGGCAACTGCGATACCTGCCTGACGCCTCCGGAAACCTGGGATGGCACCGTGGCCGTCCAGAAGGCGCTTTCCTGCGTGTACCGAACCGGCCAACGTTTTGGGGTGAACTACATCATTGATGTGCTTCGAGGTTCCGAAAACGAGCGGATCTTGCAAGCCGGCCACCAGACCGTCTCCACCTATGGCATCGGCGCGGACCTTAAAGCCGCCGAGTGGAAGTCTGTATTCCGCCAGTTGGTGGCCAACGGCTATCTGAGGGCAGACCCGGAAGGCTTTGGCTCCTTGCAGCTCACCGAGCGTTGCCGCCCCCTGCTCAAGGGCGAGCAGAGCATTGAATTGCGCAAAGATCCTGTCGCCAAAAAGGCCGCCGCCGCCAAGTCGGTGGGCACCAAGCGAACCGGCCAGAACGTTCGCGACCAGATTACCGACCATGACGGCTGGGAAGCTCTTCGGGCCTGTCGTAAGGAGTTGGCCGAGCAACAAGGTGTGCCGCCTTACGTGATTTTCCACGACACCACCCTGTTCGACATGCTGGAGCGTCGTCCGCAAACGTTGGAGGAGCTGGCTGAAGTCAACGGTGTTGGTGCGGCAAAGCTCGAAAAATACGGCGAATTGTTCCTGGAAACCCTTCGGAACCTGCCTGGCAAATAGACAGAGGAAAAATTCTGAAATTGAACTAGATTCAACGGTGTGCTTTGTATTTCGCCGGGTTAAGGAAAGCCAATTGTTTGAAGCTGTTCGCCACCTCATAACCTGCTTCGCTGTCAACACCCTGGCATTGGGGCCGGTGATCGTGAGCGCGCAAGCAGACGTTGAACCGCGCCATTACACGTTGTGGTACCGCAATTACGATAACCCGGCCACTTATGCGCTGGTGGAGCTTGCCCTTCAAAAGACACCAGAATACGGTGAATTCGCGATTCATCGCAGCCAAGAACTCACCCAGGGGCGGGCCCTCAGGGAACTTGCCACCAACAGCCGATCCATACCGCTGGATATCGCCAACGTTGCCACGACAGTGGAGCGGGAAACGCCCTGAACACGATACCGGTGCCGGTGGATGGCGGCCTGCTCGGTTTCCGGGTGTGTCTGGTGTTACCAGAAAATGTGGATCGGTTCAGCGAGATTAAAAATATTCGGGACTTGCGGGAAAGCGACATCCGTATTGGCCAGGGCGCCCACTGGCCCGACTCCTCCATCCTGGAAGCCAATGGCATCCCGGTTATCACCCACACCCGATATGAAATTCTCTTTCGCATGCTGCGCAATAATCGGTTTGACTGCTTTGCCAGGGGTGTCAGCGAAGTGCTGTATGACCAGCGGGTCCAAAACGCCGAGGATCTGGTGATAGAACCGTACCTGCTGCTGGCCTACCCGATGCCGTCTTATCTGTTCACCGCCCCGGAGGATGATGCCACCGCTCAACGCCTGCAACTGGGTCTCGAGCGAGCTATTGAGGATGGCAGCTTTGGCAACTACCTCAAGACCTGGTACAGCCGGCCCGTAGCCGAACTGCAGCTTAATAGAAGAACCATCATCAGATTATCCAATCCCTTTCTCTCCGAGGAGTCTCGCAATATTGGCAGACAAGTCCTGAAAAACCTGGACCGGCGGATCGACCTGCTGACCGCTCCGGATTAGCGTCCCGCCAGGTTTCGTCTGTCGCCTAAACCCGGAAACGGCTTACCTTGTCTTTCAGGTGATGGCCAATAGTCTCGATATGACCACTGTATACATCGTTTTCGCTGGCTGATTTGGCGGCCTCCTGTCCCTGGTCGGCAATCCGGGTGATCGAGGCATTCAGCTCATCGGTTACCGAGGTTTGCTCCTCCGACGCCGTGGCAATCTGTGAGGTCATCTCACTGATCGAGGTAATGCCCTCAACGATCCGATTAAGCGAATCCATCGCGTCCTGCGCCTTTTCCATGCTCATATTCGACATTGCCGTCGATTCCTGCATCACGGAGACGGATTCATTCGCACCTTTTTGCAGCCGTTCGATCATGTCGCTGATTTCTTCCGTGGATTTTTGCGTACGCTGCGCCAGGCTACGAACTTCGTCAGCGACAACGGCAAAGCCTCGGCCGGCTTCCCCGGCACGAGCCGCTTCAATGGCAGCGTTAAGTGCCAACAGGTTGGTCTGCTCGGCAATGCCTTCGATTACTTCCAGAACGGTCGTGATCGAAGAGACGTCTTTGCCCAGCTTTTCAATGACTCCGGCAGCTGAATTGACCTCATTGGCGAGTTTCTGGACCGCATCCCGGGAGCCGGTGACAGTCTCCAGCGAGCCACGGGTTTCATTGTCCACGTCATTGGCGGCATCGGCTGTGTTCTGGGCATTCCGGGCAATCTCACCAGCGGCCGCCGACATTTCGTTGATCGCTGTGGCAATCTGGTCCACTTCCTGCTGTTGCCCCTCAACACTTGTCCGACTATGGCGGGCAGTCTGTTTCAGGGAAGAGACATTGCTGGTCAGCTCCTCGCTCCCTTCCTGAACCTCACGGACAACCTGCTGAATGTTCTCCACAAACTGATTGAAGCTCCGGGCCAGTCGGGCGAATTCATCGCCACTGTCCGCCTCCAGTCTCTGGGTCAGGTCGGCGTCACCCGTCGCGATGCCAGTCATGGCGCGGTTCAGCCTGCGCACCGGCGTCATGAGCACGCGAATACCGAAATGCAGTGCAATCAGTGCAACAATCAGCCCGCCGGCGGCAATGGACAGCCCCGTCATCCGGGCGGCGAGCACCGGCTCGCTGATTTTGTCCCAGTTAACCACCGACCCCATGTACCAATCCACGCCATGCGCACCCTCAATCTCGAAGAAAGCTGCGCTCCAAGTGGTGTCGTTCTGTTCGAACCGCGCCGGCTCGCCATTCAGAGCCGGCTCGAATCCCAGGAAATCACTGATGTTTTTGCCGATCAGATCGGTGTTGGGGTGAAACAGTACTGTTCCATCGTTACTGACAAGGGTGGCGTAACCCGCATCACCCAGCTTGATGGTGGACAAAAGTTCCTGCAGCTCCTCAAGGCTGATATCCATGCCGGCCACACCCTCGAAATAACCGGACTCGACGGGAGCCACCGCAGTGACAATCATTTCACCGGTCAGCACGTCCTGATAAGGGGCGGTAAAAGACGCGGAGTTTTCACGGCTGGCAAGCTTGAACCAAGGCCGTTCCCGGGGATCGTAACCTTCCGGCAGGCCGTTTTCGGTTTCCACGTTACGCATGATCATTCGGCCATCGGTGGTGCCCACGTATACATCCTTGGCTCCGGCCCCCGCTGTCATGGCGCTCATCAGGTTTCGGGCCATGTTATCGCTGCTGACCCCACTGAGCGCGCGGCCCGTGGCCTGGGTGATGTTCAACCGGGTGTTGAGCCAATCCGCGATATTCGCCGTACTCTGGCGCACCGCCCCATCGAGCATGGCATTCACGTAGGTATCGGTGGTGCTTTGCAGCCGACGGTCGGCCGCGAACGTGAACAGCCCCATGATCACCAGGATCATGACACCGACCGCGATGAGCAGTTTTTGCCCGAATGAAAGTTGCATGCGTTTATCCTCTGGATCTGGGCAGTATCGTTAATACACAGTAAAGTTCTTGTCGGCTGTAACGACCAACTCTTTAAATCTCTCTGCTAGCTTTCTCACCTTGCTCGTGACGATTACTTAAGTCCGACAGGCTGCTAGAATGCTCTTGCGCTGCAATTGGCGTACCTATCCGGGAAAATTGGAGAACCTGAATGGCCCACGAAGACCTGCATCTCAATCTGCGTAACCTCACTCTGGACGATTACGACCAACTGCAGGAGTTGATGGACGACGTCTACGACGACATTGGTGGCGCCTGGCCAAAAGACACCATCAAGGCTCTGGTGGAACAGTTCCCGGATGGCCAAATCTGCATTGAGGATAATGGCCACATTGTTGCAGTTGCGTTAACGGTGTGCGTCAAATATGAGCGTTTTAGCAACCCACACGCCTATGATGACCTGATTTTGCGCAACGAAAAGATCTGGCATAACGCCAACGGCGATTCCCTGTACGGCCTGGATGTCTTCATTCACCCGGATTACCGGGGCTACCGGCTGGGCCGCCGGTTGTATGAAGCGCGCAAGGAACTGTGCCGCTCAATGAACCTGCGCGCCATCCTGGCGGGCGGGCGCATCCCCAACTATTTCAAGTACTCAGCGCAATACACCCCGGAAGAGTACATCCAGCGGGTGAACCGCAAGGACATCTACGACCCGATCCTGAGCTTCCAGTTGTCGAACGACTTCCAGGTCACCCGGCTAATGCACAAGTACCTGCCGGAAGACGAGAAATCCGAGGGCTACGCGACTCTGCTGGAATGGCGGAACATCCTCTACACCCCGCCCTCTGCCGTACTGGACGTCAAGAAAACCCAGGTTCGAATGGGCGCCGTGCAGTGGCAGATGCGCGAATTTACCTCCGTGGAGGAGGTGTTGGAACAAGTGGAGTACTTCGTGGATGCGCTTTCCGATTACAAAAGCGACTTCGCGATCTTCCCGGAATTTTTCAACGCCCCGCTGATGGGCCTGACCGACCAGGTGGACCAGACCCGCGCCATTCGTTTTCTGGCCGGATTTACCGAGCAGTTCCGCCACCAGATGTCGGAAATGGCGGTCAGCTACAACATCAATATCATTACCGGCTCCATGCCTCTGATCGAGGACGACCGGGTTTATAACGTCTCGTACCTGTGTCATCGGGACGGCCGGGTGGACGAACAGCGCAAAATCCACATAACCCCGCACGAACGCCGGGACTGGGTTATTGAAGGTGGGAACCGCTTTCAGGTATTCGACACCGATGCCGGGCGCGTGGCCATCATGATCTGTTACGACATCGAGTTCCCGGAACTCGGACGACTGGCGGCCCGCGAGGAAGTCGACATCATTTTCGTGCCTTTCTGGACCGATACCAAGAACGGTTACCTGCGAGTGCGTCATTGCGCCCAGGCCCGGGCCATCGAGAACGAATGCTATGTGGTTATCACCGGTAGTTGTGGCAACCTGCCCAAGGTGGAAAACCTGGACGTTCAGTACGCACAGTCCTCGGTCTTCTCACCATCGGATTTCGCCTTCCCCCACGATGCGGTGATGGCGGAAACCACACCCAATACCGAGATGATCATGTTCTCCGACATGGATCTGGAAAAACTCAAGCTGGTGCGGAACGAAGGCTCTGTCACCAACCTGAAAGATCGTCGTGTTGATATGTACGAACTGAAAACAATCTGAGAAATCTGCAAAAACGGCTGGGTTTTGTGAGAAATACCTCAAGTTCTTGCCAAACCTGCCGTTCAAGGCTATCGTTAAATGCTGTTTACAGAGCGTTGATCTAATAGGTTTTGCAGGGAAAGCGAGTCATGCAAGAACAATTACCGGACATAACCGCCCGCTTCCGCATCCGCCACGGCTTTTTCCGGAAAGAAACCGTCGAAGCCCGCTTGTACGAGCTCAACGGCTACGGCTGCGTTATGAAAACGGATAAGATTTTTGAGCCTGGTGATAACGTGGTCCTGGACCTGATCATGGACATGCCGGTGGATGAAATTACCGTGGAAGGTCTGTCCGGCCTGGTAACGGAGAAGAGAAAGCACTGTAGCAACTTCTTCTACTCCATTGATTTCAATAGAGCCGAGATTCCTGAAACGCTCACCGAACGGCTCCAGCGTGTGGTGGATGTGCTGATCAAAAAGCAGGCACTGCGCTCTCGTCGCAGCTCTGACCAACCGAACAACCTCAAACAGATGGTCCGCTACAACACGCCGCCTGCCGCGTCTGCTTCCTGATTTACCCCCAGCGCTTTACCTGCGACGGCTTTCTCCAGGGCTTCCTCAAGACTTTGGCGCTCCCGCTCCGGGGTGAAGGTTTCAGCCAGGCGGCAGACACTTTCATTCAGTTCCGCTAGAAACCCGGCATCGGTCTCTGCACGGCGCATCAACTGCGCCAGGGCTTTTTCATCCTTGGGTGGAAAATAGCCGGGATAATCGTCGCCCAGCAACCCCCTGTTCCCCGGAATATCCGACGCCAGAATGGGCAACCCGGCGCGACAGGCCTCGGATACCACATTGGCGCCGCCTTCCATCACTGAACTGATCACCATTAGGCGGCTTACCGCCATCAGGTTTTCCAGCGCAGGCTTGTCCAGTTGCTCCAGGTAATGAAACCGGGGGTTTGCTCTGCTTTCTTCAAGGGCCTTGTTATGCCACGCCTCGTTATGGGCCTTGCCCGCGCAGGACACAACGATGGCAGAGTCTTCTGGCAGATAATAGGTGGCCCAGGCCGCGCGCAAGGAGTCTTTTTCCTCCCGGAGATGGCCAATCACACAGACATCAAAGCGCCCGGGCTCTGCTTTGGAGCTGCCGGCAACCGTCGGCTTCCCTGCCGACTGGCGAAGCGTTATCAGTTTCCCGCGGAAGGCTTCGGGAATATCCTGTGCCACCTGGTCATGCAGGCCTATCAATACGTCCGCAGCAGCCATGGAGGCCTTTGTCGGTTCCGGGCACTCGTATTGGAAACGGTAGATATCGGTGCCGGTCAACACCACAATCAGCGGCTTGTCTGGCCAGTCTTCGCGGAACAGGCGCACCGCCTCGGCACTGCGCCAGGCATGCAAAGCAATCATGAGATCGCATTTTTCGCCCTGGTAGGCCGTCAGCACGTTTACCTGGTGCCCGGCCATTTCCAGGAGAGCTTTCCAACGTAAGGCGGTTGCCCGATTACCCGCTTTTGAATCAGGGCCTGCGGGTGTTACTAGAATGATCTGCATAGAGCGGTATGGTCCAGCTATATTTAGAAAAAGTCTGCCTTTGCAGGTGCTCCGGGTAAAGCCTTTTTACGTATACCGGTTCAGGCAGGAGCAGAATCCCGGTATCCTCCCTGCGCAATTCAAGAAAAACGCAAAACAGACCAAAGGATTGAGACATGAAGATAACGCCTATTCGTAAGTGGCTTGCAGCGACGGTTTTTTCGTTTTCAGTGGCGCCAGCCATAAGCGCGGAAACATTCGTATTTACCGCCATTCCTGACCAGGACGAAACCAAGCTGGTTGAACGCTTCAGCGGTGTGGCCGATTATCTTTCCGAAGAGTTGGACATGGACGTACGCTACATCCCGGTCAAATCCTACGCGGCCGCCGTTTCCGCTTTCCGTAATAACCAGGTCCAACTGGCGTGGTTTGGCGGTTTGTCCGGCGTTCAGGCCCGCCGCCTGGTGCCCGGTTCCGAAGCCATCGCTCAGGGCGAGGAAGACCAGGCCTTCCAGACCTACTTCATCGCCAATGCTGCTACCGATATTGAACCCGTTGACGAGCTGGCCGAGCTGGAAGACGCTCTGCGGGGCAAAACCTTCACCTTCGGCTCCAAGGGTTCCACCTCCGGCCGCCTGATGCCTGAATTCTACATCCGCGATACCTTTGGCGAAGCCCCGGACGAAGTGTTCTCCCGAGTAGGCTTCAGCGGCAATCACACCCGCACACTGCGGCTGGTGGAAGCCGGCACCTACCAGGTGGGAGCGCTTAACTTCCAGGTCTGGCAGAAGGAGCTGGAAAACGGCAATGTCGATACCAGCGCCGTCGAGGTGATCTGGGAAACACCGCCCTACCCGGACTACCAGTGGACCATCCGTGGCGACGTGAACCAACGTTTCGGCGATGGCTTCAAGGAGAAAGTAACCCAGGCCCTGTTGAGCATGGATGATCCCGAGCTGCTGGAAAGCTTCCCGCGTTCCGGTTTCGTTCCCGCGTCCAACGAGGACTACGAGCCTATCCGCGAGACAGCAGAAAACATCGGAATTCTGGACTGATGTCAGGACTGGAATTTGCTGGCCTGACCGCCAGTTTTAACGGAGAGCGGGTTGTCGGCCCGCTCTCGTTGAAAATCAAAGAGGGTGAACACGTTGGTCTGGTAGGCCGCAGTGGCGCCGGAAAATCCACCCTCATCAAGCTCATGTACGAGCAGGTGGGGCACGAGGCCTCGCTGATCCCGCAGGATTTGGGATTGGTGAACGCCCTGCCCGTGTTCCACAATGTGTTCATGGGCCAACTGCACCGACACAGCGCCTGGTACAACACTTGGTCACTGCTGCGGCCCTTCCAAAAGGACCGGGAAGCGATCGCCGGCCTGTTGGAAGAGCTGGGCATGCGGGAAAAACAGTGGACCCCGGCCGCGTCCCTTTCCGGTGGCCAACGCCAGCGCGTGGCGATTGCCCGCGCGTTTTACCGGCAGTCACCGGTATTACTGGCGGATGAGCCTATTTCTGCCCTGGATGGCTTGCTGGGCCACCATGTCATGGAGTTGCTGACCCGCCATTTCAGCACCAGCGTGGTTGCGTTGCACGACGTTGACATGGCGCTGAAGTACTGTAGCCGGATCGTTGGCATCCAGCATGGCCAGATTGCCCTGGACGCACCAGCCAGCGAGCTTGCGCCCGCCGACATCATGACCCTGTACTGACGGCCGGTATACCATGTTCTCCTATCCCACTGTCAGAACCAGCCTTATTTTCCTTGCCATTGCCGTGGCCGGGTTGCTGGTGGCCGACATTGCGATAACCACCGCCAACCCCTGGCAAGACCTGGGGCGTTTCTTCCTGGGCGTGGCGACACCTAACTTCTTCAGTACCGAAGGCCTGGCGACTGCCCTGCTGCGAACCGTGGCGTTTGCTTTTGTGGGGGTGACCCTTGGCAGCTTCTTTGGCTTCCTGCTGTCACTGGTGTACCGGTTCCTGCCGGTGCGCATCTTCTGCGCCTTTATCCGGGCGATCCACGAACTATTCTGGGCACTGATCTTCCTGCAGTTCTTCGGTTTCCACCCGCTGACCGGGGTGCTGGCCATCGCAATACCCTACGCCGGTATTTTCGCCAAGGTGTACTCGGAAATCCTGGAAGAAGCCGACCAGGAGCCCACACGATTGTTACCACCCGGTACCGGCGCCATCGCGGCCTTTTTGTACGCCAAAATCCCGGACTGCTGGGTCCAGCTTCGCACCTACACCGCCTATCGTCTGGAATGCGGCCTGCGCTCCTCAGCCATTCTCGGCTTTGTGGGCCTGCCCACCCTCGGCTTCTATCTGGAATCGTCCTTCTCCATGGGCATGTATTCCGACGCCGGTGCAATGCTGATCCTGTTCTACGTGCTGATTGCCACCATGCCGCTTTGGCTCAAGCCAAAGCTACTGCCTATTTATATCCTAGCGGCACCGTTTTTCCTGGGCGACGGGTTGCCGATTGTCTGGGGGAATGTGGAGCGGTTTTTCACCGAAGACATCATTCCCGCCCCATTGCGGGATGGCGAAGGGCTCGCCGGGCTCATGCCCTGGCTTGGGGATGTGCTGGTCACGGAAGCCCTGCCGGGGGTCTGGAACACGGTGGTGCTGACCCAGATCGCGCTGGTGGCCACGGGCATCCTATCGCTGCTGGCGTTTCCGCTGATTTCCAATCATTTCGGCGGGCCCATTCGACGCACCTCCGGGCACGTGTTGCTGGTGATTGCCCGCTCCACGCCGGAATACATTCTTGCCTACATCCTGCTGCAACTGTGGGGGCCGTCCATGCTGCCGGCGGTAGTGGCACTCGCGCTGCATAACGGGGGCATCATTGGCCATTTGATTGGCCGCCAGAGCAACACTATTCACCTGCGCTCGGATGCACCTCATGGCTTTGCGCGATACAGCTGGGAGTTGGTGCCACGGCTCTATCGGCCGTTCCTGGCTTTCCTGTTTTATCGGTGGGAAATCATCATGCGGGAAACGGCCATCCTTGGCATTCTGGGTATCTACACGCTGGGGTTCTATGTAGATAGCGCGATCCAGAACATCCGGTTCGACCGGGCGATGCTGCTGATCCTGATCACCGCCCTGCTGAATATCGGCGTGGATGCCCTGGGCCGATACATCCGGCGCCGGCTGGCACTCCAAACCATGCCAACCTGCTAACCGGCCGTTATTTCACGGCGTTAAACGTCATCCGGTCGCCAGTGATTTCCAGCGGGCGCTCACCGCTGCGTAACTCCACCCGCCAGATCATCTCGGTGCCGGTGGCACAGAATGGCGCTGTAAAGGTGGCGGCGTAGCGGCCTTCGCTCTTTTCAACCAGCGGCACCGGGTACTCCCCCATGTACATGGACTCGCCCCGCAACACAGCCAGGAACCGTTCCGGCGCCACAGGCGCCTGCAGGCTGAAGTGATACTGCACTCCCTGCTCGCCGGCTTCGCCCGCTCTCAGCGATGCGCGCCACTCACCTTCCCGGGTGGTCCAGGTGCAAGGCTCGGTGCCCAGCAAGTCGCAGGTTGATGACTTGGCTGACGACTCCCCGCCGCCAATCCATGGTTTATCTCCGGAGTTAAACAGGGTCAGGCCAATAACGGCAATCACTAAACCTATGGCGAGGTAAGCACGTAACATAAGGTTCCTCTGAAACGGGTCAAAAACACTAAGCGAGGCATTATGCGGGTATTTACCGCCGGGGCAAAGGTTTCTAAATGCCGGTCGGCGTGAGAAAATGCCCGGTTTCACGTTCCCGTTGATGCAACAGACAGGATGGCACCGTGCAACCGGATATCTCCGTAAAGCACCTGAATAAAGTCTATGGCGGCGGTTTCCAGGCGTTGAAAGACGTCAACCTGGAGATCTACCCCGGGGAAATTTTTGCCCTTCTCGGCCCCAACGGTGCCGGCAAAACCACGCTGATTTCCATTATCTGCGGCATCGTCAACAAGACCGATGGTGAAATCCACGCCGCCGGACACAACATCGTGACCGATTACCGCAGCGCCCGGGAAGCCATCGGCCTGGTGCCCCAGGAACTTCACACCGATGCCTTTGAAAGGGTCTGGGACGCCGTCTCGTTCAGTCGCGGGCTGTTCGGCAAACCGCCCAAGCCTTCCCACATTGAAAAAGTGCTGAAAGACCTGTCGCTGTGGGACAAACGCAACAACCGCATCATGTCGCTCTCTGGTGGTATGAAGCGCCGCGTGATGATCGCCAAGGCGCTCTCCCACGAGCCCCGCATCCTGTTCCTCGATGAGCCCACCGCCGGTGTGGATGTGGAACTGCGCCGGGACATGTGGGAAATGGTGCGCAAGTTACGGGAAAACGGCACCACCATCATCCTGACCACCCACTACATTGAAGAAGCCGAGGAAATGGCGGACCGCATTGGCGTGATCCGCGAGGGTGAAATCATCCTGGTGGAAGAGAAAAACCAGCTGATGTCGAAACTCGGCAAGAAAGAACTGCGCCTCCAGCTGCAACACCCGCTCGACAAGGTGCCCGGCGAACTGACCCTGGAGCCGGTGGAGCTGTCCGAGGATGGCTACGAGCTGATCTACACCTTTGATGCCCAGGAACAGCAGGCCGGCGTGGCGCGGTTGCTGCGCACCCTGGGGGAGCTGGACATTGAATACCGCGATCTGCAAACCCGGGAAAGCTCCCTCGAAGAAATCTTTGTCGGCCTGGTGCACGACTGAGCACAAACGGAGAAAGCCATGAATCTTTACGGCGTTAGAGCCATCTACAAGTTTGAAATGGCGCGCATGAGACGCACCATCATGCAGAGCGTGCTCGCGCCGGTCATTTCCACCTCACTGTACTTCGTCGTGTTTGGCTCGGCCATCGGCTCGCGCATGGGCGATATCGATAACATCAGCTACGGCGCGTACATCATTCCTGGCCTGATTATGCTGTCATTGCTGATGCAGAGTATTTCCAACGCTTCGTTTGGCATCTACATGCCGAAATTCTCCGGCACCATCTACGAGGTACTGTCGGCGCCGGTCTCGTACGCCGAAATCGTGCTGGGCTACGTGGGCGCTGCGGCCACAAAGTCGGTGATACTGGGCGTGATCATCCTGATAACCGCCCGTTTTTTTGTCGATTACAGCGTACTGCATCCGTTCTGGATGCTGTCATTCCTGGTGCTGACTGCCATCACCTTCAGCCTGTTCGGGTTCATCATCGGCATCTGGGCCGATGGCTTTGAAAAGCTGCAGATCGTGCCCATGATGGTGGTGACCCCGCTGGTGTTCCTGGGCGGCACCTTCTACTCCATCGATATGCTGCCGGAGGTCTGGCAAACCATCAGCCTGTTCAACCCCGTGGTGTACTTGATCAGCGGTTTCCGTTGGGCGTTCTATGGCGTGTCGGACGTGCACGTGGGCATCAGCGTGGGAATGACAGTGGTATTCCTCGTGGCCTGCATGGCGGCGGTCTGGTGGATCTTTAAAACCGGCTACCGGCTGCGCTCATGAAAGCGCTGGCCTTTATACTGGGCAGCGTATGGTGGCTGGCCGCCTGCAGCCCCGCCGATGCCGGCGAACCCCAGAGCCTGCCAACCGTGGCCGCCTGCTTTGTCACTGCCGAGGCGCAACACCCGGTTACGCTGGAGGTGGCTGAGACCAACTCCGAACGCCGCACAGGCCTGATGTGGCGCACCAGCCTCGCCCCGGACTCCGGCATGCTGTTCAGCTATCCCAGCGAACGCTCTCCAGACAGCGGCTTCTGGATGTACAACACCCGGATTCCGCTGGATATCGCCTTCCTCGACCAGGACGGCGTAATCGTAAACATCAGGCACATGGTGCCCTGTGCCTCAAGCCGTCAGCAGAACTGCCCCACCTACCCGGCCGGAAAGTTCTTCTGGCATGCCGTGGAAATGAACGCCGGTTACCTGCGGGAGCGGGGCATTAAACCCGGCGACAGGCTTGTGTGGCCTGCCACCAACGGCCAGTGCGGGCGCTGAATTACTCGTCCCGCCACTCGGGATGGCGTTTTTCCAGGAATGCGGAAATACCCTCCTGGGCATCATTGGCATCCATGTTTGAGGCCATCACCTCGGCGGTGTATTCGTAGGCCTGCTTCAGGGGCATTTCCAGCTGGCGATAGAACGCCTCCTTGCCGGTTTTCACGGTAAAGGCAGACTTCCCTGCGATGTTTGCCGCCATCCCATAGACCGTCTCATCCAGCACCTCGGCGTCCACCACCCGGTTGATCAGACCAATCTGCTCAGCACGCTTGGCATCCACCATCTCGCCGGTGAGCAGCATTTCCATGGCGTGCTTACGGGACACATTCCGCGACAGCGCCACCATGGGCGTGGAACAGAACAGGCCAATGTTCACCCCCGGCGTGGCAAAACGCGAACCCTCCGCAGCGACGGCCAGATCACAACTGGCCACCAGCTGACAGCCCGCCGCCGTGGCCACACCCGACACGCGCGCTATCACCGGCTTTGGCAGATTCACAATCTGCTGCATGACCTTGGCGCACTCCTGGAATACGGCCAA
Source organism: Marinobacter nauticus (assembly GCA_044811145.1). Classification (GTDB taxonomy): domain Bacteria; phylum Pseudomonadota; class Gammaproteobacteria; order Pseudomonadales; family Oleiphilaceae; genus Marinobacter; species Marinobacter nauticus_A. The sequence continues at coordinate 2,589,253 of CP085245.1, read as the reverse complement.
CTGGGCCTCATGCTGATTGAACTGGCCCTTCAGTTCCTTCAAATCGTGGCCCGCGCAGAACACATGGCCGGCCGCAGCCACGACCACCACACGGCAGTCCGGATTCGTCTCAAGATCCAAAAACACACTGGATAACACCTTAAGCATGGACAGGGAGAGGCTATTGCGTTTCTCGGGCTGGTTTAGGGTAACGGTGGTAATGCCTTTTTCCGTATACACGTGCACCAGATTGTCCGGCGATTCTGCTGACATGTCTGAATCTCCATTTTTGTTTTATCGTTATGAATTTCCAGTATCAGCCATGGTGAGGCGAGATGTCGAATCGACCATGGGCGAAGACGTTGCAATTCCCTGATTCATCCTCAGACTCTGTAGAATAGGAACTCAACAAAAGGAGATGACATGTTTCGCTCCTATCTTCTCAGAGCCCTTGTCGCCATCGCTATCATCGGCGGTGGTATCTATGTAATTATCAAAGACGAGCCGGCGGTACCAACCGGCGACATCAACCAGATCCAGCCCCTGCCGGAGCAGGATGAACCCGGCAGATAACGTTGCTTTTCGCCTGCTATTCCTCTACCTTATTGATATTAAAAGTAATATATTGACAGAAGCATCAGGGTCACCGGATAGGGATTGACCCTGTTTCCTCTGCCGGCACAGTCTGTTCCCCATAGCCCGGAACCCAATGAAAGGACTCGCAGGGATGAACGAAGAATTACCCATTCTCGAAGGACGGCGAAGCAAACACCAGACCGACGAACTGAGGCTGCTCAAGCGCGGCATCGAGGCCAGTCCCAACGGGCTTATCATGGTGGATGCCCAGAAACCGGACATGCCCATTGTTTTCGCCAACCCTGCTTTCAGTCGAATCACCGGCTACCCGACGCATGAAATCCTCGGACAGAATTGCCGCTTCCTGCAGGGGAAGGACACCGATCCGAAGGCGGTGAGACAGATTCGGGAGGGCCTGCAGGGCACCGATCGCGTTGACGTATCCCTGATAAACTACCGCAAAGACGGCACACCCTTCTGGAATCGGGTCACCATCAGCCCGGTACTGGACGCGGATGGCAGTTGCACGCACTTCATCGGTATCCAGCAGGACATCACCTACCAGAAAGAACAGGAAGCCAAGATTGCCTATCAGGCCACCCACGACCTGCTAACCGGCCTGCCCAACCGCATGGCGTTTTCAGAGAGCATGGCGGAGCTGTTCAAGAGCTGCCAAAAGAACCAAAAGCCACTGGCATTTTTGTACCTGGATCTGGATGGCTTTAAAAGCATCAACGACGGCCTGGGCTACAGTATCGGCAACCAGCTGTTGGTCGAGGTCGCCCGACGTATACAAAGCTCCATGGAGACTGAAAGCGTTATCGGCCGGCTAGTGGGTGATGAGTTCGGCATTCTGCTTTACGGTTACCAGGACTCCAGCCAGGTGATAGCCGTAGCCGAGAAGATTCTCCGGAAACTGGTGTTGCCGTTTGAAATAGGTGAACTGACCCTGCACCTGAGCGGCAGTATTGGCATTGCCGCCACAGCCTCGGACCTGGCCCAACCCCACGAACTGATGCAATACGCCGACCTCGCCCTCACCCATGCCAAACGAAAAGGGCGCAATACCTGGCAGTGGTATCGCGGAGGCGGCGTCCGGACCACTCGTGACGCCGTTGTATTGCGCAACGAGCTGCAAAAAGCCCTGAAGACCGACCAGTTCGTCCTCCACTACCAGCCACTGGTGGACGCAGTCAGCGGCAAAATTCGCAGCGTGGAAGCACTGGTGCGCTGGAACCACCCTGAACGGGGCATGATTTCGCCTGGGGATTTCATTCCCCTGGCAGAAAAAACCGGGCAGATCATTCCCCTCGGCCAATGGGTGTTGCGCCAGGCTTGCCGGGAAATCGCCCAGCTGAACGCCAATGGAGACCGGATGCTGCCGGTGGCGGTGAACATTTCATCGCTGCAGTTCCTGCGCGAAAACTTCCTCACCAACGTGGACCAAGCCCTGGAAGACTCCGGCCTGCCCGCCCGCTTCCTGGAACTGGAGGTCACCGAAAGCGTGCTGCTGGACGGCGCCGAGCCGGTCATTGCCCTGATGGAATCACTCAACAAACGGGGTATTCACGTCGCCATCGATGACTTTGGCACCGGCTTTTCGAGCCTCAGCTACCTGCGCGACCTGCCTACTCACAAGGTGAAGCTGGACCGCAGCTTCATCGCCAAAACCCTCAGCGACCGTCGAACCGCCGCCATCGTCCAGGGCGTGATCACCATGGCCCACCACATGGACATGGTCGTGGTTGCTGAAGGCATCGAAACCCTTGAAGAACAGAATGACCTGGTACGGCGGAACTGTGATTTGTTGCAGGGATACCGCTTTTCCAAACCGGTGCCGCTGGAGGTTTTGGAGGGGTTGCCGGATCGTTTGCCGGTGGAGTAGTTTGGCGGGTCAATGGCTTCAGTTGACGCGCTGCAGCTCTCCTAATCGATAACAATAGATCGGTGACTGGTAGAAATCATTGATCCGCATAGACACTTCCGGCTGGCAGGATGGTAAAGCAAAGTAATTGCTTATTAGAAAGCCGTTGAAGCCTTCCCCCGCTGTCAGCTTTTGGGCAAGTTGACGCATACCATCGGTATGTAAAAAGCATACAAGCACATCAGCACCAGACAGATCCGCCTGTAAAAAATTCTTTTTGTAGATTTCGAGGTTGGGCAAGCCGAGCATTTTCTTGGAAAAGACCGACACCAGCCATGGTACAAAGGAAACCTCGTACCCCACTATCTTTCGCTCAGGGTATTTTTTGGCCAACCGTATAACCAACCCACCCCAGCCGCTGCCCAGGTCATAAACAGGGCCGGCGCTTGTATCCGCCATCAATTCGATCATTACGTCGCGGGCCTTCCCGGAGCTCGGCGTAGGCGATATGCCGACTCTGGCGGTGCTCCAGGCGATGGAGAGCCCGACAACCAATATAGCCACTACTACAACAATATCTAACGCAAACAAAGGGTACTCTCACTGGAAGTATAGGCTTCTTCTCTAGCCCTTTCTTTCTTGGTGGATGAACTTCCGATGGTTAATCTGCGAAATCTCTATCAACCCAACAACCAGAGGCATGAGAAGTAAACCCATAGCAAGAATCAGTGCCGCAGGCACACCTGACACCGAACCACTCCCATCAGCCATTAACATCGTTATAACCAGTGCAACCGGGTAAAGGCATACCAATATCTTGCTAAGAACCAAAAAGAACTTTCCAATCTTTAAACCCCAGTTATTGCAATCCGGATAAATTGCAGGCTCCTTCTGCCAAAAAACTCGATAAACTCTGTAACTCAGAAGTATTAATGACAGCGGAAAAAACAATAAACAACTTGCGATCAGGCACACCCTGTAATAAATCCTGAAAGGTTCATCCATGACTTCCCCCTAGTTAATACCGAACTTTTTAATTCCGCAATCAAACGATGTCAATCGCCCCGATTTAACGCCGCTCAGCATGCGCGGCTTTGGAATGGAGGCCAAGCCGCAACGTAAAAGCCGTCGCTGTGACTGGCATAGTTATGTGCTTTCCTTTAGCAGGCCTCGCTCTCCGGCGAACCATTTAGGGCTTTAAAATGGAATCTCTTTGGGACCGAACCTTCCTGCTATGAATTTTAACTGAGACGGTTATCGGGATGATTGAGAGGATGACTTTCCGGAAACGGACCTCCATAGAGTGTGTCCAAATCACCATCATTGTTACGGACAGGTGTGCTACTCATTTTGCCGTCCAACATAACGAACGCCATCACAAAAAAAAGAAGGGCTGTTACTGTTGCGAGTCCATAGCGCTCCTCACCCATCGCGTGATCAAAAGCCACCATAAGAACCGCCGCGTACGCCATCATTCGAACTAATTTCAGCATTTTTGCCTCCTTCACATCTTTAATAAGGCAACAAAACCTTCTCGTCCAGGAGTTATCGAGGCGCGTCTACCGTGAATTCATTCAGGCCAGCAATCCGCTGGGCCGTCGTCATTTGCTCATTCCACCACCGACGTTATCGGCTCAACAATGACCGAGAGCAGATTTTGTCTAAATGGGGCTAATAGCGGCCTTTTCGCTTATTCACGCCGCCAACTGTCCGTAATTCGCCAGTTTCTCGATGTTGTGTACTAGGCAATACAGTTGCCATTGGCCCTGCACTTTTTTCTTGCCCCGCAAGCTGAAGAGATTCAGGCGCTTGGTCGTGCCGATGTTGCCGAACACCGGTTCCACCACCGACATTCGGTAGCTGCAGATCTCTTTGCCCTTCGGGCTGTCGACTCGATGTTTCATCCATTCCGTGCAGTGATGGTGACGGATCAGTCGCCGCAGCTTTTCTCGTTTCTCGCCCAGTCCCTTGAAAGCTCCGGACCACTCCTTAGCCGCGTTCGAGGGCACCTTGCAGCCGTCGCTAGCGAAGAGTTCATTGCCGAGCAGGCCCTGTTCGTGACACACCTGCAGGATCTGTTCGCAAACCGGAATGTCACCCGCTAGTTGCCGCTGACGATCACTGACCACTTTCCGGCTCGATTGCCTAAGAGTTTGTGCGAACGCAGACCGGGCAAGTCCACTTACCCCCTGAGTTCGAGGTCTTCGCGAATAACCTCCGGATGGCGAAATGCAATTTCGATGAGCGCCTGTGCCGGCCCGGACGGTTTACGGCGACCTTGCTCCCATTCCTGTAGCGTACGCGGAGAAATATGCAGAACCTCCGCAAACTCTCGCTGTGTAAGTCCGGTCTTGCCGCGCGCCTCTGCGACCTCATTTGGTTCCACACGGCTAACTCGCGCGACTTTACCCGCTTTCATCTCTTTTACGGATTGGAGTAGCTTGTTGCCAAGCTCCTCAGCACTCAGAGTTTCATCACTCATTTTCCAATACCTCACGAATCGACTTCAGGATATGCGCGGGTATGTTCTCCTTGACGGCCTTCTTGTAGATCACCAACAGCCAGATCTCACCATTTGCCAATCTGGTGAAGTAGATTACTCGCACTCCACCACGCTTCCCTGAACCCGCTACCGACCACCGAACCTTTCTACATCCTCCGCTACCTGGAATGGGATCGCCAATTTCCGGATTGGCTGCCAACCAGGCGAAGAAGGCATTTCGCTCTTCCTCAGTCCAGATTTTTCTGGCGTCTGCTTCAAATGTAGGGGTTTCGATGATGGTAAACATGATGACCAATATACGTCATTGACGTACTTTTGCAAGGTGCGGGTGGAAGGGTTAACCCGAAGCTTTGCGGGAATTTTGGATCCGCGAAGCGGTCGAGAAATTGCTGGACTTTCCAGACAGTTGTCGGTGATTCTGGAAAATACGCGCAATTCGCGAAGGCCAGCGCAATGATAGTGCGGGGAATTAGCGAATAAGAATGGTGCCCGGGGCCGGAATCGAACCGGCACGGCCCTTAGGGCCGAGAGATTTTAAGTCTCTTGTGTCTACCAATTTCACCACCCGGGCATTAGGGGGGAACTTGTCAGGGCCGGGAATTGTATAAGGCCGCTGGGCTTACCGCAATACCCGCACAAAATCAGGGATTTTCGGTGCCTTCGGGTGCTTCTTCCCGGGGCTTTATCGCCCTGCCCTGGTAGATGTAGCCGGCGATTTTTGGCGCATTGGGCAGGTAGAGGTTTTCCAGTTCCTGGATCTCGAAGCCTGCCTGGCATATCAGGTCTGCGATGTGGCGGTTCAGGTGGCAGCCGCCGGCGATTTTCTTCCAGCCGGGGGTGATGCGGTGTTGCCATTTTCGGGTGTTTTCGTGGGGTGCTTCCCCGTGTTCCAGAAACAACAGTTCGCCGCCGGGCTTGAGTACCCGCTTCATCTGTCCCAGCGCTTTGCGCCAGTCCGGGATGGTGCACAGGGTGAAGGTGAGCAATACGGTGTCGATGGATTCGTCCGGCAGGGGGATCTGTTCACCCGGCAGGCTCAGCCATTCAACAGCCACCGGCGAACGGTCAATGTTCGGCAGGGCTTTGCGGCGCATGCCTTCTGAGGGTTCCAGCCCGTAGACCTTGTCGACCTGTTGGGGGTCGTAGAATTCCAGGTTCAGGCCAGAGCCCATGCCCACTTCCAGCACATGACCACGGGCGTGGGGCACAATTTGTCTGCGCAGCTCTCTCACCTGGCCAAGGCTGCAGGCCCTGTCTATAAGGTGCGGCAGTATCTTTTCTTCATAAAAGCCCATGTATGGTAGCCTTTAATGCGTTGATGCTCAGGTGTCCATGTCGAATATCAAGACTGCGACAATGTGCCCTACCCATGGGTGGGTTCACTTGTGTATCATCCTAACCAACTGCCGGTAATAACAAAATAACAATCCGAACTAGGGAGCCTCGGAATAACTACGGGTCGCCTCTGGCCTTCAGAGCGATTCACAATCAAGGCGGGACTTTGCAGGAAGGCTGGTTGCCTTTCAAAAAGTCGCAACGCGGAGTGTGGAGCGCTCTGAAGGCCCCGCAGGGCTTGCAGAGGTGATTCGGAGTTGTTCTGAGGCTCCCCCAGGCAGCGGCTGGGCGAGCGTGGCGCAATCCGGCTCGCTTATTGTGATTGTATGAGTTACCGGAGGTTCCAATGGAACTCGATCCCCTCATTCTATCGCGGATACAGTTCGCGTTCGTGGTCTCCTTCCACGCGATTTTCCCGGTGTTTACCATCGGGCTTGCCTCTTACATCGCCGTTCTTGAAGGGCTCGCCTTCAAAACCCGGAATCCGGTCTGGGAAACCCTGTCGGCCTTCTGGACCAAGGTGTTTGCTGTTGTTTTCGGTATGGGGGTGGTCTCCGGTATTGTGATGTCGTTTCAGTTCGGCACGAACTGGAGCAACTTTGCCCAGGCGTCGGCTAATTTCCTGGGGCCGATTCTCAGCTATGAAGTGATCACGGCTTTCTTCCTGGAAGCGGCGTTTCTGGGTGTATTGCTGTTTGGGCGCCACAAGGTGCCGGCGGGCGTTCACCTCTTTGCAGCCATCATGGTGGCAACAGGCACCTTTATTTCCTCGTTCTGGATTCTCTCGGCCAACAGCTGGATGCAGACTCCGGCGGGCGTAGAGCTGCGGGAAGGCGTTTTCCACGTAACTTCCTGGAGTGAAGCCATCTTTAACCCTTCCTTCCCTTACCGCTTCCTGCACATGGCCATGGCTTCCTTCCTGACCGGTGGTTTTGTGGTGGCCGGTGTCAGTGCGTGGTACCTGCTCAAGGGGCGCGAGGTGGAGGCGAACCGCAAGGCGCTATCCATGTGCCTGTGGCTGTTGCTGTTCATTGCTCCGGCGCAGTTGGTGATTGGCGATTTCCACGGCTTGAATACCATGGAGCACCAGCCGGCCAAGGTGGCCGCGATGGAGGGGAACTGGGAAACCTCCAGCAACGTGCCGCTGTTGCTGTTTGCCATTCCCGATCAGGAAAACCAGATGAACCATTGGGAGATTGGCATTCCCAGCATGGCCAGCATGATCCTGACCCACGAATGGGACGGCGTGGTGCCGGGCCTGAATGAAGTCGCCGTTGAGGAGCAGCCGCCGGTGGCCATTGTGTTCTGGTCTTTCCGGATCATGGTGGGCATTGGCGTGTTGATGATTCTCTTCGCCCTGGCCGGCCTGTTCCTGCGTCCTGGTGGCCGTTACTACCAGCATCGCGGCTTCCTGCAGGGGCTGCGTTTCATGAGCATCGCGCCTTTCATTGCGGTACTGACTGGCTGGTTCGTCACTGAAGTGGGCCGCGCGCCCTGGCTGGTGTACGGCATGATGACCCAGGCTGAATCGGTCACGCCATCACTCACCGGCGGCATGGCGCTGTTCACGCTGATTGGTTACATCGTGGTCTATGCACTGGTGTTCGCCGCTGGCGTGTACTACCTGATGCGGGTGCTGTACGTCGGTCTGGAAAGCGAGGAGGAAGACACCACGGATTCTCCGGAACGCCCGGCCCGGCCGCTTTCAGCCGCGCATGTCCCGTTTGAATACGACAGCCACGGCCGCCCGGTACCGGCTAACGATGGAGGGCAGTGAGTATGCAACTGTTTGATCTGGCCCTCATTTGGGCATTCATTATCGGTTTCGGCATCATCATGTATGTGCTGATGGACGGTTTCGATCTGGGTGTTGGCATCCTCTTCCCCTTCGCACCCTCGGAGGAAGACCGGGATGTGATGATGAACTCGGTTGCGCCGGTCTGGGACGGCAACGAAACCTGGCTCGTTCTGGGTGGTGCCGGCCTTCTGGCGGCCTTCCCAATGGTTTACAGCATTTTCCTGCCGGCCTTGTATATCGGCGTATTCCTCTTGCTTGCAGGCCTCATTTTCCGGGGCGTGGCGTTTGAATTCCGGTTTAAGGCCCGGACTTCCCGCTACCTCTGGAACTGGGCCTTTGCCGGCGGCTCTACGGTTGCCGCATTCGCCCAGGGCGTGGTGGTTGGCGCCTACATTCAGGGCTTTGAAACCGCCAACGGTGTTTACGTGGGCGGTGCCCTGGACTGGCTGACGCCCTTCACCGTGCTCACTGGCCTCGGCCTGCTGGCCGGTTATGCCCTGCTGGGCTCTACCTGGCTGATCCTGAAAACCGAAGGCCGGCTCCAGGAATGGGCCTACCGCATTACCACGCCACTGCTGGTGGCCGTGCTGGTGGTCTTTGGCATTATCAGTATCTGGACTCCGTTCGTGGATGAACTGGTCAGCGAACGCTGGTTCTCTCACCTGAGTGTGATCTGGATTCTGCCGGTACTCACCCTGCTCTGCGCCCTGCAGATCTGGCGTTCCGTGCGCCGGCGTGATGAAGGCTTGCCGTTTGTTTCCACCATGGGACTGTTCATCACCACCTACCTGGGGCTGATCGTCAGCCGCTGGCCCTATGTGGTACCGCCGGAATACACCCTGTGGGAAGCCGCTTCGGCCTATGACTCGCAGCTGTTCCTGCTCTTGGGGCTGCTGTTTGTGGTGCCCATTGTGTTGGCATACACCGCCTGGACCTATTGGGTCTTCCGCGGCAAGGTTCGTGCGGGCGAAGGGTACCACTAAGTGACCAGCCAGCAGGCAGAGGTTCGGCAATGGCTGTCCGGGCTTTCCCGTGGCAGCCGGCGCTGGATCCACGCCACGGTGCTGGCCGGTTCGCTGGCCGGTATCGCCACCATCATCCAGATGGTGCTGCTGGCCTGGATTGTTCACCAGGGCATTATTGAGCATCAACCGATTGCTTCATTGGCGCCCTGGTTTGTCGGCCTTCTGATCGCCTTGCTGGTGCGCGCAGCCGCCCAGGGGTTACAAACCCGGTTTGCGGCCCACACCAGTGAACAGGTGCGTCAGCAGGCCCGGCAACAACTGAATCAACACTGGCAGAGCGAAGGGCCCGTGGTAATGGCCAATGCCTCTGCCGCCTCTCTTACCCGGGAATGGCTGGACCATGTAGAAGCCCTGCACGGTTACTTTGCCCGTTTCCTACCCCAAATGGCGCTCTCTGTCGTCGTTCCCCTGCTGATTCTGGTGCTGGTGTTCTGGCTGGACTGGCTGGCCGGCGTATTCCTGCTGTTATCCGCACCACTGATTCCCCTGTTCATGGCCCTGGTGGGCATGGGTGCGGAGAAGGTAAACCAGCAGCATTTTGAAATTGTCAGCCGTTTGTCGGGCCAGTTCCTGGACAAGATTCGCGGCCTGACCACGCTCCAGCTGTTCGGACAAACAGCCAGCGCCAGTGAAACACTGCGCCGGCGTTCGAATCAGTACCGCCACATCACCATGAAAACCCTGAAAGTGGCGTTTCTGTCGTCTGCGGTGCTGGAGTTCTTTTCATCGGTTGCCATTGCGGTGATCGCGATTTATATCGGCTTTGGCCTGCTGGGCTACATTGAATATGGCCCCAGCCCAGACCTGACCTTGTTCACCGGCCTGCTGATTCTGTTACTGGCCCCGGAGTTTTTTCAGCCCCTGCGCACGCTTTCCCAGCATTATCATGACCGTGCTTCGGCCATGGGCGCTGCGGCGGAAATCCTGGCACGACTGAAACACGCTAATAGCGCAGAACCGGAAGCAACGACCATTACCCGGCCAGCAGTGAGCGAACCGGAAAACATCAAGCTTGATCACCTCACTGTTCGCCACGGCCAGGGCCCAACGGTGATTGAAAACCTCAATCTTACCCTGCCCCGGGGTACCGCCCTGGCGCTGACCGGTGCCACAGGCAGCGGCAAATCCTCCCTGCTGCACGTGATGGCCGGGTTTTTAACACCGACCAATGGCAGTGTCTCCGTATTCGGCGAGGCCGCCGGTGCCCGCCCCTTTGGCTGGCTGGGCCAGAAGGGCTTCTGGGTGCAGGGCACCTGGGCAGACAACCTGCGCCTGACCACACCGGAGGCTTCGGATGCCGACATTGAGCAGGCGCTACGGCAGGTGGGCCTGGGTTCTCTGGTCGCCAGCCGCGAGCAAGGCATTTACAGCCGTCTGAGTGAAAGTGGGCAGGGGCTTTCCGGTGGCCAGGCCCGCCGGCTCAGTCTCGCCCGGATTTTCCTGGCGGATTACGACCTCATTCTGCTGGATGAGCCCACCGCCGGGCTGGATAAAACCTCCGAGCAACACATCATTGCCGCGCTGAAGACACTGAGTGATCAGGGCAAAACCCTGATATTCGCCACGCACCACAAAGCCCTGCTCTCCCTGGCAGACCGGGTACTGGTGGTCAGCAACGGAGAGGTGCGCGATGCGTGAACTGCGCCCCTGGCTTCGCCTGATTTTCAGGCATCGTGGCCGCCTGGTGATTGGCGGCGTATTGATTCTGGCCACTTTGCTGTCCGGCATTGCCCTGTTGGCGGTGTCTGGCTGGTTTCTGACCAAAACCGCCATCGTGGGCCTGCTTTTGGCCGCCGGCATACAGGCCAGCATCAACCTCTATGTGCCCGGCGGCGCCATCCGTTTCTTCGCGGTTTCCCGCACGGCTTTTCGTTATATGGAGCGGGTGTACAACCACAATCTGGTGCTGCAGTTGCTGACCGACATCCGGGTAGCGCTGTTTGATCGCCTCTCCATCGCGGGGCATCAGCAACGCGGCAATAAAAGCGGCGCGCAATGGTTGTCGCGCCTGACCGCCGATGTCGATGCCCTGGATACGCTGTACCTGCGCCTGGTCGCGCCTACGGCCCTGGCCGGTGTCGTCACGCTGTTGTTGAGTGGGCTGGGCTGGGTGTTATTCAGTGGTGCCATCGCCCTTGCTGTGTTACTGGTCCTGGCGCTGGCGTTGCTGGTGGCTACAGTGGCGGTTTTCCTGCGCACACGGCGCCTGTCCGCCCGGTTGAATGACCAGCAGGAAACGCTGCGGGGCGAGGTCATCGAACACCTGGAAGGGTATGCCGAGTTGCTGGCGGCCGGTCGCATCAACGACCATGCCCATGGCCTTATGGACCAGGCCCACCGGTTGTCACGTTCCCAGGCCACCGTGGATACCCGCGTGGGTTGGCACAACGCCGCAACCACCCTGCTGGTGAACATCACGGCTGTTATCGCTCTGTGGCTCGGCTTTGCCCTCTTTGAAAGCGGACAGGTATCAGGGCCGGTTCTGGTGCTTCTGCCCATTGCCTTGCTGGGACTGGGCGAGGTCTACGGCATGCTGCCGGAAGCCTTTGGTAAGTTCGGCGCCACCGAGGCGGCTGCCCGGCGGCTCAATCGGGATGTAGCCTCGCCAAAATCCGAACTTACTTCCGCCCAGCATGAGTTGCCTCAAAGCATGGCCGCTGAACTGAATGAGGTCGATATAGGGCATCCGGGCTATGCGCCCCTGTTGAATCACTTCAACCTGCAATTGGCGAAAGGGGAAATCCTCGGTGTGGTGGGAGATTCCGGCAGCGGAAAATCCTCATTTGCCGATACTCTGGCAGGCCTGCTTTCGCCTTTGGCCGGTACTGTCGCCACCCTGCCCTGTGCCTACCTGACCCAGACCACCACTGTGTTTGATGACACCGTGAAAGCCAACCTGCTTCTGGGCAATCCAGGCGCGACCGACGCCCAACTCTGGCGGATGCTGGAAATGGTGGAGTTGGCCGGCCGGTTTGCGAACGAAACCGACGGCCTGGAAACCTGGTTGGGCAGTGGAGGAAACCGGCTATCCGGCGGCGAGGCCCGCAGGCTGGTGTTGGCCCGGGCGCTGCTGAACGAAGCACCGTTGGTGATTCTGGATGAGCCCTTTACGGGCGTGGACGCCGATACCCGGAACCGTATTGCCCCGCAAATTGAGCATTACCTGGAAGACCGCACGGTGGTTTGTCTGGGCCACGGGCCGGAAGCCCTTTTGGCCACCGACCGCGTGATCCAGCTTTAACCGACAAACAAACTGGATTTAACGGGTTTCCAGCTTCTCGAAACGCAGGCCGGCGTGCTCTGTTAACCGTTTGAACAGTTTGTCTCCTAGCAGGGAAGCTGGCGTCCAGAAGCCGCCTTCCACCTCGTCAGACAGATCAAACGCCAGGCACAGCCCGCCCTGCCCCAGCATTTTGCTGGTGGAGCCGTAGCCGGGGTCACGATCGCCGGTCACTTTGGTGATCATGGCCTTGTTATCCGCCGTTCGGCCAATGAAGCGAATGTCGTAAAAGCCGTTTTCCTGCTCTTCCGGGCTGGGGCCTTCGCCCGGGGCCGGCACCAGCTTCTCGACCACCCAACGGGTGGGTTTGAAGGCTGCGGCGGTGAAAAACAGACCGAGGCCAGCGGCCATGCCATAGGCCATAAGCCACCCCTTAAAGCCGCGACCGGTCATGATGGCTTCGTCGTAGGTGAATTCCTGGCCGTACCGCGCTTCCTGTAACGCGTTGGACCGGTGCACCACGCGAGTATTAATGGCTCCCATCACAAAGGGCGCGAGCCAGGCCTGGAAATCGCGGTCGAATTCCGCGGATTTAAGCGACGGTTGGCGGGCTTCCGACCGGTGCCCTTCAGGACACAGGGAAAACGGGTTGGCCATCTCCTTGCGCAGGGCCGGATCGGCCGCCATTTCCTTCGCCAGGTTGATCATTGAAGCAAAAGTGCCACCTGACAATCCGCCCTTGGCGGCTTTCACCCGCATGCGCACATGCCGGCAGGGCTCGCCAAATACTTCCTGGGCCTGGTTCTGCAGGAACCACACGCCCATGTCGGAGGGAACGGAGTCAAAGCCGCAGCAGTGCACGATTCGAGCCCCGGACTTTTTCGCCTCAACCTCATAGCGGGAGATCATGCGCCGGATCCACTGCACTTCCCCGGCCAGGTCACAGTAATCAGTGCCGCTTTCCACGCAGGCCTGGATCAACGGTTCGCCATAAAGCGCGTAGGGGCCCACGGTGGAGATGACCACCCTTGTCTGCTCGCACAATGCTTCCAGGGAATCGTCATGGGAGGCGTCGGCCTCGATCACCGGCAGTGATTCGTCTCCAAGCTCTGCCTTTAGAGCCTCGAGTTTTTGCTTGGAGCGCCCGGCAATGGCCCAGCTCACCGAGCTGTCGCCGCTAAGGGTTTCCAGCAAATAACGCGTAAGAATCTTGCCCACGAAACTGGTGGCGCCAAAAACCACGAGATCGTACGGGCGGTTGGGATGCCTACTCATAGAACGTGCCCTTTATTTATTGTTCAGTATTGTTGCTGACACTTTCTGTTGCCAATAAAAAAGGCACCCGAAGGTGCCTTTTAGAGAACTTTCAGAAGGTTATACCGCCTTCTTCAGTTCTTCCTCCAGCTGCGGAACCGCTTCGAACAGGTCCGCGACCAGGCCGTAATCGGCCACCTGGAAGATCGGGGCTTCCTCGTCCTTGTTGATCGCAACGATCACTTTGGAGTCAGACATACCCGCCAGGTGCTGGATGGCACCGGAGATGCCCACCGCGATGTACAGCTGTGGGGCAACGATCTTACCGGTCTGGCCAACCTGCATGTCGTTCGGCACGAAGCCGGCATCGACAGCCGCGCGGGAAGCGCCCACGGCAGCACCCAGATGATCGGCGATGCGCTCCAGCATCTTGAAGTTCTCGCCGTTCTGCATGCCACGGCCACCGGAAATCACCACGCCAGCGGAGGACAGGTCCGGACGGTCGGATTCGGCTTTCTCTTCGCTGACGAAGGAAGAAAGGCCAGCGTCTTTCACCACGTCCAGCTGCTCAACGGCGGCGGAACCACCTTCAGCAGCCACCGGATCAAAGGCGGTCGGGCGAACCGTGATCACCTTGATGGCGTCGCTGGACTGCACGGTAGCGATGGCGTTACCGGCATAGATCGGACGAACAAAGGTATCTTCGGATTCCACGCGGGTGATGTCAGACACCTGGGCAACGTCCAGCAGCGCGGCAACGCGCGGCATGAAGTCTTTTCCGGTGGTGCCGGCGGCGGCCAGGATGTGGCTGTAGCCCTTACCTACTTCGGCAACCAGATCACCCAGGTTTTCCGCCAGGAAGTGACCATAGGCAGCGTTGTCGGCAACCAGTACCTTGTTCACGCCTTCGGCTTTGGCAGCAGCTTCAGCAACGGCGCCTACGTTTTCACCGGCAACCAGCACGTCGATGTCGCCACCGATGGCCTTGGCAGCCGCTACAACGTTCAGGGTCGCCTGCTTCAGGCTGCTGTTGTCGTGTTCAGCAATTACCAGGATGCTCATCTCAGATCACCTTCGCTTCGTTCTTCAGTTTGTCCACCAGCTCTGCGACATCGGCCACCTTGACGCCCGCCTGGCGCGAGGCCGGGGCTTCAACTTTCAGGGTGGACAGGCGCGGGGCAACTTCAACGCCGAGATCCGCCGGGCTCATGGAATCGATCGGCTTCTTCTTGGCCTTCATGATGTTCGGCAGGGACGCATAGCGAGGCTCGTTCAGGCGCAGGTCAGTGGTGATCACCGCCGGCAGGTTCAGGCCAACGGTTACCAGGCCGCCGTCGACTTCACGGGTAACGTTCACTTTCTCGCCGTCAACAACCACTTCGGAGGCGAAAGTGCCCTGGCCCATGCCAGTCAGCGCAGCCAGCATCTGGCCGGTCTGGTTGTTGTCGGTGTCGATGGACTGTTTGCCCAGAATCACCAGCTTCGGCTCTTCTTTCTCGACAACGCCCTTGAGCAATTTGGCGGCTTCGAGGGACTGTACTTCTTCGTCAGTCTCGATGTGAATGCCACGGTCGGCACCCAGTGCCAGGGCGGTACGCAGCTGCTCCTGGGAAGCCTTCGGGCCAATGGTGGCCACGACGATTTCAGTGGCGATGCCCTTCTCTTTAAGACGAACCGCTTCTTCAACTGCGATTTCACAGAAAGGGTTCATTGCCATTTTGACGTTGGCGAGGTCAACACCGGTGTTGTCCGGCTTGACGCGCACCTTCACGTTGTAGTCGATAACTCGTTTTACAGCGACCAGAACCTTCATAGATTCCTCGTTCTTCCACGATGAGTTTATGAGTAAGCCAGGTTGACCCGACCTCGTAATGAGACGATACTAAAAATCGACTCAAAACGCACCTGTTTCGGTGTTATCAAGATATTGCCAAAGGTAACCGCAGAATTCAAACAAACGTTTGTTTGATTGCCAAATTGCGTTTATGCTTTCGCCAAAGTCCATAAAAAGCTGTTTGAGGAGACCAACGTGGAACGCGAATCGATGGAGTTTGATGTTCTGATCGTCGGCGGCGGCCCGGCGGGCCTGTCTGCAGCCTGCCGCATAATGCAGTTGGCGCAGGAGGCCGAACAGGAGCTGACCGTATGCGTGGTGGAAAAAGGTTCTGAAATCGGTGCGCACATTCTGGCCGGCACCGTGTTTGAACCCACTGCCCTGAATGAACTCTTCCCGGACTGGAAAGAGAAAGGCGCCCCGCTGAACACCCCCGTCACTCGCGACGACATCTTCCTGTTCAAGGGCCAGGAAAGCGCCACCAAACTCCCGAACGCCCTTGTGCCCAAGAACATGCACAACCACGGCAACTACATCATCAGCCTGGGCAACCTGTGCCGCTGGTTGGCCGAACAGGCCGAAGAGCTCGGCGTTGAGGTGTACCCTGGTTTCCCGGCCGCGGAAACGATTATCGAAGATGGTCAGGTGAAAGGCATTGTCACCGGTGACATGGGCGTGGCCCGGGATGGTTCCGAGAAGGACAGCTTCATGCCCGGCATGGAACTGCGCGCCAAGTACACCCTGTTCACCGAAGGCTGCCGTGGCCATTTGGGCAAACAGCTGATCAGCGATTTCAAGCTGGACGAAGGCAAAGACCCGCAGCATTACGGCCTGGGCATCAAGGAACTCTGGGACATTGATCCGGAGAAGCACGAGCCGGGCCTGGTGGTACACACCACTGGCTGGCCGCTGAGCGAATCCGACTCCACCGGCGGCTCCTTCCTGTACCACCTGGAAAACGGCCAGGTGTACGTGGGCCTGATTACCGACCTGTCCTACTCAAACCCGCATGTCAGCCCGTTCGAGGAATTCCAGCGCCTCAAACACCATCCGGAAATCAAGAAACACCTGGAAGGTGGCAAGCGCGTGGCTTACGGCGCCCGAGCCATCACCAAGGGCGGCTATAACGCGCTGCCGAAAATGAGTTTCCCGGGCGGCCTGTTGCTGGGCTGCGATGCCGGCACCCTGAACAGCTCCAAGATCAAGGGCTCCCACACCGCCATGAAGTCCGGCATGCTGGGCGCCGAGGAAGTGTTTGAAGCGCTGAAGGCCGGCAAGGAAGGCGAAGAGCTGACCAGTTTCGCGGAGCGGTTCGAGAACAGCTGGCTGTTCAAGGAACTGTACGCAGAACGCAACTTCGGCCCGGCCATGCACAAGTTCGGCAACATGGTGGGCGGCGCCATCGCCTTCTTCGAGCAGAACATCCTGCGTGGCAGTCTCCCGATGACCTTCCACGACACCACGCCGGACTATGCAACGCTGAAGCCGGCGTCCCAGTGCAAGAAGATCGACTATCCGAAGCCGGATAACGTGCTGACCTTTGATCGCCTGTCGTCGGTGTTCATTTCCAACACCAACCATGAGGAAGATCAGCCGGTTCACCTGAAGCTGACCGACCCGGAGATTCCCATCAAGGACAACCTGCCCAAGTACGACGAGCCCGCGCAGCGGTACTGCCCGGCCGGGGTGTACGAGGTGGTGGAAGCAGACGATGGCAGCGGCAAGAAGTTCCAGATCAACGCGCAGAACTGCGTGCACTGCAAAACCTGTGACATCAAGGACCCGGCCCAGAACATTACCTGGGTGACGCCGGAAGGTGGCGGCGGGCCTAATTATCCGAATATGTAAAGATTTCTAGCCACGAAAGAACACGAAAATAAAGACAATCATTCCCTCTCCCCTCCCCTCGCGGGAGAGGGGCTTTATCTATCGTGAAGTTCGTGGCAAATATTTCTTTAAGCCAAAAAAAACGGCTCCCGAGGGAGCCGTTTTTCGTACAACCTTACGAAGCTATCAGTGCGCGTGACCGTGCTCTTTCTCTTCGTCAGTTGCTTCGCGGGCTTCTACTACTTCTACGTCGAAGTGCAGAGTCTCACCAGCCAGCGGGTGGTTGGCATCGATGGTAACGGTTTCGTCGCCAACTTCTACCACACGCACGATCTGGGGGCCGCCCGGAGTCTGAGCCTGGAACTGCATGCCCGGCTCGATGGTGTCTACGCCTTCGAACGCAGAACGCGGAACCGGCTGAACCAGCTCTTCGTTGACTTCGCCGTAGCCTTCGGAAGGCTCTACGGAAACTTTAACCTGATCGCCAGCGTTCTTTTCGTTCAGCGCGTTTTCCAGTCCACCGATAATGTTTTGTGCACCTTCCAGGTAAGACAGCGGCTCACGGCCTTCTACGCGGGAGGAATCCAGTTCTTCTCCCTGGTCGTTAGTGAGCGTGTAATGGATGGTGACAACACGAGGTTGGGCCATGTGATCTCCTTGCGTGTCGCAATGACTGTGTATTTTGAGTAAAAAGGGCGATCGAAAGTGATCGTGAACAGCCAGACTGCACAGAGGGACTAACGACCACCTGCCTCGTTAAGAGCCAGGCTCGATAACAAGCGTGAAGACACAGTCTAACAAGTGAAAGACTGCGTTTTCTACCTTATTTATAGAGGCGAATTTTAGCTTTTCAACCGTGTTGACCAATTTTCCAGAATTTTCCCTGGCTCTGGACCCCGTGCCAGGTTTCGCCATCCACATCACGGTCTTCCGCCAGCTTCACCAGTTCGTAGAACGCGGAACTCACCAGCCGTGCTTCAACGCCCTTGCGTACCATTACCACGGGTCGGGGTTCGTCGCTGTCGGGATACTGCCCAACGATCAGGGGGTGTTCATCATTGATATCAATGACTTCGCCCATATTTGTTGTTACCGACAACACCTGCTCCTGCCCTTCTCCACGAACCGTAAGCGAGTGCGCCAGCAGAGGGGTGTCCTCCACCTGGATGCGCCACTTTTCCACCGGTGTCACCAGATAGAATTCGCCATCGTCTTCTTTTCTCAGGATGGTGGAAAACAGCCGGGTGGCTGATTCACGGGGAATCGGGTGCCCCTCATAGACCCACTTACCATCCCGGGTAATAGTCAGGTCCATGTCGCCCATCAGCTCGGGCTGCCATGTGGCCAGGGATGAGGCGCACTGCTCTTTTGAGTGGTTTCCAACGCTTTTGACGATGTGTTCCGGTTCCATGGCAAATTACTCAGGGTAGAAACTGGGTTTTAAGATCCGCACAGCCGGGCCCCACCACCGGCATGTCCAATAGCACGGCCTGGGAGGTCATGAACGGGATGCCTCGACGATGACCATCTACCAACAAGGTAGACAACGCACCCACAAAAGGCATGTGCGAGACCAACATCAATGGCGAGATATGGGTATCGAGATCGAGCAAGGTATCCAGGCACTGGCCCGGGTCATCGTCGGGGGTAATGAAATGCTTTTCTTTAACCGGGCAGTTGAGTGCTTCGGCAAGGATGGCTGCCGTTTGGCGGGCCCGGGTAAAGGGGCTGCACCAGATCTCTTTTGGCCGGAACGATGATTCCGCGATCTGGCCTGCCACGGCGGCGACATCGCGCCGCCCCATTTCGGTCAGCTCGCGCTGCTGATCAATGGTGTGCCAGCCGGCTTCACCGTGCCGCATGATGATCAGGTGCATCACGCTCTCCCCTGCCCGGGCACCGTTCGCCGGTTACTGGCTGATGGTGCGTGGAAGAATGAACTCCACATCAGAATTCTGTACGGCCATCATCAGGCTATTGATGACGGCGTTGATGGAAGCGCCTTCGTAGATAATTTCGTACAAACCACGGACCAGTGGCATGTAAATGCCAATGGATTCGGATTTTTCCCGAACCAGTTTCAGGGTATAGATACCCTCGGCAACCTGCCCCAGCTCTTCAACAATTTCATCCAGCTGGCGGCCCTTGCCAATGGCGTAACCCACACGGTAGTTCCGGCTTTTGTTGGAGGTGCAGGTGGCGATAAGGTCACCCACGCCCGCCAGCCCCATGAACGTCATCGGGTTGGCCCCAAGGCTTACGGCAAACCGGCTCATTTCCGCCAGCCCACGGGTAATCAGCATGGCACGGGCGTTCTCGCCCATGTTCAATGCGGCGCCCAGGCCGGCGACGATGGCGTAGATGTTCTTGAGGGCGCCCGCCAGCTCGACACCGTAGACATCCACATTGGCGTACACGCGGAAGTACTCGCAGCCCAGCAATTCCTGGACGATGTGTCTTACTTCCGGGTCCTTGGCGGCAATGACGGTGGCGGTCAGTTCACGGTTGACGATTTCAGCGGCCAGATTCGGGCCGCTGAGCACACCAGAGCGACAACGCGGAATCTCCTCAAGGAGAATCTCGCTCATCAGCTTAAAGCCTTGTTGTTCAATGCCTTTTGTCAGGCTGACAACCACCTGGCCGTCGTGAAATTCGTCACGATGCTCACTGATCAGGGCACGGAAGGCTTTGGCGGGAACCGCCACGAACACCACATCCGATTTTTTCAGGGTATCGGCCAGGTCCGTGGTGGGATGGATGTCGCCTTCCAGGACAACATCGGGCATATAGCGTTTGTTGATGCCGGTTTTCCGGACCTGCTCCGCCTGGGCCGGATCACGCATCCAGAAGTGAACACGATGGCCGTTTTCACCAAGTACCTTGGCCATGGCAGTACCAAAACTGCCACCGCCAAGAACGGCTACATCCTTGGAAATCGCCCCGGCATCGTTGGGCGTTGCATTGTCGGGCATAGAAATTTCGCTTTCTGCTTTTGGGCGGCTCGGGGTGATGGTGTCCGGGTATCAGCCGGCTTCTTCACACTCAAGTGCTCGCACCAGGCTTTTGAACTCCTCCCGATTCTTGCTGTTCATGCCCATCAGAATTTTATGGGCATCCAGCACCTTGTCCCGGACCTGCTGCTCGCTGGCTTTGAGCACCGGAATTTCTTCCAGCTCTTCAATACGCGACGCGGGCTCCCGGACAATGATAAAAATCTTGTCGAAACCCATGGAGGTCACAATGCGAGTGATGTCGGGATTGGTGGAAATCAGGGTTGGGAGGAATTGGCTTTGTTTCTGTGCGGCCAGGGCAATCTTTGCCAACAGCCCCAGGGTGGTGCTGTCTATGATATCCGTTTCGGTCAGGTCGACCACTACCGTTTTGAATTCGGGATCGCGAGTGATCGACTCGGCCAGGTTATCCAGCGTTGAACACAGGTTCAACCGGATTTCGCCTATAAACTTTAAGACGTATATTCCCTGCTGATCTGCCTGCAGGATTTTATAACCAGCCATTTTTACACTGCCACTCAGTAGAAGGACGTGTTACCCGACACAGGCTAAAAAGTGTCGGTTACCGATACTAACGCGATATCGTCCGGAAGCTCTGAAATCTGGTCCAGACCCAGGGCCTCGCTCAGCGATGCGATAGTGTGACTACCTCCTGAAACGAGTTCAAGTAGAGTTTTCTCCTTTTCGTCCAGGGACTTTTGCGTCAGTACTTCAAGAATTCCATCGGAAAACAATATCAAGTGGAACGGCTTGTCTAATTTAATACGGTAAACCTCCCATTCCGGTTTTTCAAAAATGCCCACGGGAAGGCCGTTGCCTTCCAAAAACCGGGTTTCACCATCCTCAAACGAGATGATGGGCATGGGAAAGTGCGCGCCAACGGCGTAATCAAGGGTGCGCTCGGAAATGGTGATAATCCCCACAAAGACCGTCACATGCTTGCCCAGCCCAGTGTCGAGGAGTTCGGCATTAATGCGTTCGAGAAACAGATCCGGATGCAGGATTTCAGAACTGGACTGGCGTCGGAGGTTGCGTTGCAGCCGGTTGGTCAGGTTTTTCAGTAAAACCGTGACAAAGGCGGAACTGGCACCGTGGCCGGAGACATCTGCAATATAGACCAGCACCTTGTCGTCGCTCAGCTTGAAGTAATCGAGAAAATCACCACTGAGGTACAGAGAAGGCTTAATCATGTGACCGACCTGCAGGCCAGAGATGTTCAGCTCTCTGTCCGGCAGCATTTTCATCTGCACCTTGCGCCCGGCATTCTGGTCGGCGCGCAGTTCTGAAATACCGGCGCGCAGCTCGCGGTTGGCATCTTCCAGTTCTTTTCGGTAGAGCTGGTTCAGGCGGTTGATGCGTAGCCGGTCAAACAGTTTTTCGATCACGTTATCCAGGGCGCTGACATCATCCTGGCAGGGCTTGAGAATGACATCCGTTGCCCCAGCCCGCATGGCGTCGACAATATCCCGGCTGGATTCACTCGCGGTACAGGCGACCAGGGGCACGAAATGGCCGTCAGCTTCCAGCTCTTCCGATACCTTCTGGATGGTCTCGGGCGGGAGGTCGGCAAAGATAACATCCGGCAATTCGTTATCGGACAGGGTCAGGGCCTCGGGCAGCTTTGCGCGCCCGGTGACGTAGAACCCTTTGGATTCGAGATACCGTGACAGGTCCTCTCTGGCCTGCTCGTCGGCATCGATAATCAGAATGCGCTCGGTGCGCGATGTCATGTTGGTTACCCTAACCTGCCAGCGATAAACGAAAATTCTTTGTATATCGCATATTCTGGCATGCCTCTGTGATATAACAAGCCGGTGAGATCAATTCGGGAGTATTGTGACGATGCGACGTGCCGTAAACGACCTGCTTGGTGCTTACGACAAACTGATCATGGACCCGGTCCACGGCGGCATTCCGCTGTACCGGCACGAAATCCAGGTGATTGATCATCCGCTCTTCCAGCGTTTGCGCAACATCTGCCAGAACGACATCCTCAGCCTGGTGTTTCCCGGGGCCACGCACTCGCGGTTCCTGCACAGTATCGGGGTGATGCACGTGGGCACCCGCATGTTCCGCTCCATGATTGATGCCTACCTGCGGGAACGGCAACTGAGCGAACGCACGGACCTGGGCCTGAGCCAGCTCGATGCCATTGATTACCTGGCCAAGACCATTCGCCTGGCCTGCCTGCTGCACGACAGCGGCCACTCCAGCTTTTCGCACCAGTTCACCCAGGCCAAACGCATCCGGGACCTGATGTCCCGGCCCCAACGCTTCCGGGACCTCTGGCATGGGGTGGATTACCACCAGTATTTTCCCGAAGAGCCGGCGGAGCTGGAACACGAGCACTATTCAGTGAGGGTTGCCCATGATGTGCTTTCAGCCATAGACCTTGATAGCGCCGGCCTGAACGCCATAGATGTTATTGGCATCATGGAAACCACCGAGGTGCGGCCCAGCGAAGCCTTCTGCCGCCACGCCGAAACCTTCTGGAAGTTTGTCGCCGGCGACGATGCCGTGGCTGGCAGTATTGCCTCCCGGGATGTGCCGCAACTGGTGATGGACCTGCTTGCTTCGATTGTCTCCGGCGAAATCGATGCCGACCGGGCCGATTACATGCTGCGCGACGGCTTCCACAGTTCGGTCACCATTGGCGGCTTTAACCTGGACCACCTGCTGAGTAACCTGCGCTTTGGCTGGGAAGTGTCGGAACCCTGGATGGGGCTGGCGATTACCGAAAAGGGCCTGGGGGCGCTGGAGGATTTCGTGTACAGCCGCTACCAGATGTACCGCAAGGTCTACGCCCACAAGACCGCCCTGGGCTTTGACTGGCTGCTGCGTGAAGCCATCAACGAAGTGCTGGAAGACCCCGAGAACTTTGAGTGGATCGACACCTGCCTGAGCGACATGCGCTACTTTGCCGAGCTGACCGACAACTTCTTCTGGGAAGCCTTCCGCAAGGTGGCCCGACGCCAGCCGAAGAGTTATTCCTTCAGCATCGTCAACCGGGTGAAGCTGAAACACCTGGACACCCGCGAGAATCTGGACAAAACCGGTATCCAGGCTCACAGCGAGTGGCTGGGGGACGAGCTGGGCATTGCGGCGGACGATGTGGTGACCTGCTCCATGCGAGCCCGCTTCTCGAACATTCAGGACAACTTCGACGGCATCAAGGTGTTGTTGCGAAACCCGATCAGCCGGGAGCGGTCACTGAAGAAAATCACCGATGTGAGCGCGTTTTTCTCCAAATTCGGCGACGGCACCATTACCCACTTCTACAAACGGCCGGAAGTGGCCAATGGCACACCGTCCGACCTGACCGAATAAGGGGTTAGCCTTCCTTCATCGCGGCCACCAGTTTGGCCGCGCTTTCCCAGGCGCCCTCCACGCGCCCACCGGCCAGCCAGTCGCCGGCGAGCCCCAAGCCTTCGCTGCCGTCCCAGAGATAGCCGGGGCAGGCGCCGTCGGTGGAGCGGGCATAGAGCCATCGGTGGGCAATCTGCTCGCTCACGCCGCCAGCGTAGCCGGTGATATCGCGAAACGCGCCGATCAAACGTTCGGCGATCAGGTCCGACTCAGTCTCCAGATGGTGATTGGTCCATTCCGGGGTGGCGTGCAGCACCCACCAGTTGCCGCCCTGCTCACGGCCGGGTTTCGAGGCATTGTTGGCCACCCAGTACAGGGCGTCGCTGTTCGGGCGGAAGCCTTCGTAAGCCAGGGGAACGGTCTCATCCAGCCTGGCAGCGACCGCCCAGCACGGGAGCATCAGGCCTGCGGAATCCGCAACCTTGTCCACCATAGGGGCGAGACCACTGTCATCCAGAATCTGCCGGGCCTGGGCCGGGGGTGCGGTAATAATGACTTTATCAAACCGGCCGTGATCACGGTCCCCCGTGCAGAACAACTGCCATTGATGGTCGTCCCGAACCAGCCTGGCGATGCGTACCTGGGCCGACAGGTCCACGTGTTTGGACAGCGCCCGGGAAATAGCCGTCATTCTCGGTGTGCCCACGTACCTGGCTTCGTCCGGAAACGACTGCCAACCTTCTTCCGGGTGCTGGTAGCCAAAGCGCCCGGACCATTCGGCAAAAGCCTCTTTACCGGCCCATTTCTCAAGGAACTTGCGGAACGAAGGGTCACGAATGGTGAAATACTGGGCACCGATATCGGCCGATTCGTCGTCGCCCACACGTTTGGAGGACAGTCGCCCACCTGGCCCTCGGCTCTTCTCGAACACCCTCACCCGGTGCCCCTGCTCTTTCAGCAAAACTGCTGAAACAAGCCCGGCAAGCCCTGAACCAATCACCGCCACCCGGCGTATAGATCCACTGTCTGATGTAACTTTTGGCATGATGATATATGACCCACGTGAATAACTGGCTGACAAACATTCTGAGATGGTTCGATTCCGAAGCGGGATCAGATCACCTGGATTCCAGTTCCCGGACCTTTAACCTGTTGCGCGTGCTGCCTTTTGTAGGGCTGCACCTGGCCTGTCTGCTGGCTTTCGTGACCGGAGTCAGCACTTTTGCGGTGGCATTTGCCATCGCCTTTTTTCTGATTCGCATGTTCGCCATCACCGGTTTTTACCACCGTTACTTCTCTCACAAAACCTTTAAGACCAGCCGCACCGCACAATTTATCTTCGCGGTACTTGGCGCCAGCGCGGCCCAGCGGGGTCCGCTGTGGTGGGCGGCCCATCATCGCCATCATCACCAATATTCCGATCAGCCCGAAGACCTGCACTCGCCCCATCACGGTGGCTTCTGGTGGGCTCACGCAGGCTGGTTTACCTGCGATGCTGGTTTCGCCATGAACAAAAAGCGGGTTGGCGATTGGCTGAAATTCCCGGAGCTGCGCTTCATCAATCGCTTCGACTCCCTCGTACCCACCATCTTTGCGGTGCTGATTTATCTGCTGGGCGAGGCTCTTGCTGCATGGGCACCCGGGCTGAACACCAATGGCCTCCAGTTGCTGGTGTGGGGTTTCATCATCTCCACCGTGGCCCTGTTTCACGCCACGGTATCGATCAATTCCCTGCTGCATGTCTGGGGTAAGCGCCGGTTCGACACCGAAGACGACAGCCGCAACAATTTCTGGCTGGCCCTGCTAACCCTGGGCGAAGGCTGGCACAACAACCACCATCGCTGGCCCCGTTCCGTCCGCCAGGGCTTCCGGTGGTACGAGATTGATATCACCTACTATGGCCTCTGGCTGTTGTCCAAGCTCGGCATTGTCTGGGACCTGAACCCGATTCCGGAACAGATCCTGGAAGAAACCCGCCAACTCGACAGTCAGAAGAGGAAACGCTCATGACTTCCACCGCCTCATCTGTAGAAGTCGGCTCAAGAAACGCTGCGGTCCCGCTGGTCCTGGACCGCTTCTGCCAGCTGTTCAACGAACTCGACAAGGGCAACCTGCAACGCCTGCAGGAAGTCTACAGCGAGGACATCCGTTTCCAGGACCCGTTTAGCCGGGTGGAAGGCCTGGATGCGCTCACCAAATACTTTGCTGGCGCTTACAGCAACGTTGTCAGCTGCGGGTTCCGCTTTGGCGAGCCGGTGGTCCAGCAGGGCCATTGCGCCATTCCGTGGGTTATGGAGCTGCGCCACAAGCGCTTGCGCAAGGGCGAACTGGTGCAGGTGGACGGCATCAGCCATCTGGACATTCGCGATGGCCGGGTGTGTTACCACCGGGATTATTTCGACGCCGGCCAGTTGCTGTATGAAAACCTGCCCGTGCTGGGCAGCCTTATTCGCCGGATTCGGGAGCACGCGGGATGAACAAACGCTTGAATAATCGCGCCAACATCTGGCTGACCGGCGCCTCATCCGGCATTGGTGAGGCGCTGGCCCATGAACTGATCGGTGCCAATCACAACCTGATCATCACCGGTCGGCGCCAGGAAGCGCTGGATGCCATTGCGGAAGAATATCCGCAGCGCATCGCCACTGCCGCCGCCGACACCACCAGCAGGGACGATTTGGCCGGCATCGCCGACACCCTGAACCATTTTGGCGACCTGGACATGGCCATCCTTAACGCTGGCACCTGCGAGTATCTGGAAATTGCCGAATACGACAGCCGCGTGATTGAGGCCAACCTGACCACCAACATGCTGGGCACCGCCCGCTGCCTGGACATCGCCCTCCCCGCTTTGCGTGCAACACGGGCCAAGGGCAAACCGGCCACGTTGGTGATTGTCAGCTCCTCGGCCTGGTGGTTCCCGTTTGCGCGGGCCGAAGGCTATGGTGCCTCGAAAGCAGCACTGAGCTATTTTGCCCACGCCCTGCGGGCGGACCTGGCGGCCGAAGGCATTGAGGTTGTCGTGGTGTCACCAGGCTTCGTGAAGACGCCCCTGACCGACCGCAACGACTTCGCCATGCCATTTCTCGTGGAAGCCAAGGACGCGGCACGGCAGATCCGCACCGGACTGGAGCAAGGCAAAAATGAAATCGCCTTCCCATGGCAGTTCATCTGGATGCTTAAGCTGTTCAGTGCCCTGCCTCAACGCCTGATCGACCGCCTCGCCGCCAAGATGGTACGTAACAGCAACTCTTGAACCCATTCTCCAAGGAAAAGCGATACATGAACCAGGAACGTCAGCGAATTGCTGTCGTCGGTGCCGGGGTATCCGGCCTGACGGCGGCCTGGCTGCTTAGCGAGAAACACGACATTACCCTGTTTGAGGCCGGTGACTACGCCGGCGGTCACACCAACACCGAGAAGGTGGAAGCCGGTGGCCGCACCTGGCCGGTAAATACAGGCTTTATCGTGTTCAACGACTGGACCTACCCGGGCTTCATCAAACTGATGGACAGACTGGGCGTTGCGTCGGAAGTGAGCGATATGAGCTTCAGCGTGGATTGCCACAGCTCCGGCCTGCAATACAACGGCACCAGCCTGAACACGCTGTTTGCCCAGCGTCGAAATCTGTTCAAACCGGCTTTCCTGAAAATGATCCGGGAAATTCTCCGGTTCAATCGGGAAAGCCGGGCGGACCTTGCCGCCGGCACCATTCCCGAAGGCCAAACCCTGGGCGAGTACCTGGACCGCCACGGCTACAGCCGCTACTTCCGCAACTACTACATCGTGCCCATGGGCGCGGCCATCTGGTCGGCGCCGGAGATTGTGCTGGAACGGTTCCCGATTCGTTTCTTCCTGCAGTTCTTCAACAACCACGGCATGCTGTCGGTGGACGACCGCCCCACATGGCGGGTGATTTCCGGGGGCTCGGCCACCTACGTGAACCGCATGATGGACCGCCTGGGCGAATCCACACACCTGAACAGCCCGGTTTCCTCAATCAAGCGTGATGAGGATGGCGTGACCATCACCAGCAATGGCCAGCAACACCGGTTCGATCAGGTAATCCTCGGCTGTCACAGCGACCAGGCCCTGGCCATGCTGAGCGACGCCACACAGGAGGAACGGGAAATCCTTGGCGCCATCGCCTACCAGAAAAACGACGTGGTGCTGCACACCGACGCCAGTGTACTCCCGTCCAACCGCCGGGCCTGGGCAGCATGGAACTATCGCATTCCCGGCAGCAACAGCGAGCCGGTGTCGGTGAGTTACAACATGAACATCCTGCAGAACTTCCACGACGCACCGGAGACCTTCTGCGTGACCCTGAATCGCAGCCACGACATCGCGCCGGACAAGATCATCAAGCGCTTCGAATACGACCATCCGGTATTCACCCTGGATGCCGTGGCCGCCCAGGAGCGTTATGATGAAATCGGCAACCGCAACCGCACCCACTTCTGCGGGGCCTACTGGTTCAACGGATTCCATGAGGATGGCGTACAAAGTGCTCTGCGGGTAACCCGGGCCTTTGGCGTGGAGCTTTGAAATGACAACGGAATGGCTCGAAGGCACTATAAGACATCGTCGTAAGCGGCCGAAAAGACACGATTTTCAATACAACATCGGCATGCTGTGCCTGGATCTGGATGACTGGACCGACATTGCCAGCACCAGCCCGTTCCTGTCTTCCGGCCGCTTCAACTGGGTCAGCCTGTACCGGGAAGACTACCTGGACCCGGACGTTCCCTGCCTCCGCCAGGCCGTCTGCCAGCGTGTAAGAAAGGCCACTGGCTGGATACCGGACGGCCCGATCCAGCTGATTACCCATCCCCGCTACCTGGGCTACATCTTCAACCCGGTGAGCTTCTACCTGTGTTACGAGGCTGGCCAGCACCCGGAGAACGGAGACGTGCCACGGGTCATCCTGGCCCAGATCACCAACACGCCCTGGAAGCAGCGCCACGTGTACTGCCTGGAATGCGAGCAACCCGGCCCCGGCAACACGTCCGACTGGCAAACCGAGCGCTTTGCCTTCTCCAAGCGTTTCCACGTGTCGCCTTTTAACGGCATGGACCAGCACTACCAATGGCGGTTCAGCTTCCGTGGCCCGGACCTGCGCATTCACATGAATGTGACCGAAGGTGAAAAGAAACAATTTGATGCCACATTGGTGGTCCGTCGCCGGGCGTTTGATCGTAATACCTTTCACAAGAGCCTGGTCCGGTTTCCCCTGGAAACCATCAAGGGCACTGCCGGTATCTACTGGAACGCCCTGAAGCTCAAACTCAAGGGGGTACCGTTTCAAACTCACCCGGACAAGCTGGAACCCACTGCGGATACCTATCGGCGCGGGGCGGATGACCAGGGGGTGGATATAACGGAAGCCGGGGATACAGGCACAACATCGAACAACAAGGCACACGCCAAGTCTGAAGCAAGGGTAAGCTCATGGAGAACCTGAATACATCAATCAAGAACCAGGCCACGACACAACGGCTGCCGCTAGTCAGCCGTATTGCCCGCCAGCTGGTTCTGAAACAGCTGTCCAGCCTCGCCCACGGCAAGCTGGTGGTGCGCGAGCAAGGGTTCGAGGATCAGGTCTTTGGCGATGCGGACGCCCGGTATCCGCAATCCGAAATGGTCGTTCATAACCACGGCGCCTGGCGCGACCTGGTGACCGGTGGCGGTGTTGGCGCTGCTGAAGCTTATGTGGCCGGTGACTGGAGCTCCCCGAACCTGACCGCCCTGCTCCGGTTCTTCAGCCGCAACCTGGACACCCTGAATGCTTTTGAAGACAAGTTCGCCTGGCTCAGCAAGCCCACGCTGAAAGCCCTTCACTGGCTGAACCGAAACACCAAGGAAGGCTCGCGCAAGAATATCAGCGCCCATTACGACCTGGGCAATGACCTGTTCGAGCTGTTCCTGGACCCGACCATGATGTACTCCTCGGCCATTTACCCCTCCGAGGATGCCACGCTGGACGAAGCAGCCGTACACAAGCTCGACGTGATCTGTCGCAAGCTGGACCTGCAGCCGGGCGACCGTGTGGTTGAAATCGGCACCGGCTGGGGTGGTTTTGCCATCCATGCTGCCAAACACTACGGCTGCCATGTGACCACCACCACTATTTCCCGGGAACAGCTCAACCTGGCCCGCAAACGGGTCCGCGCCGAAGGCCTGGAAGATCGCATCACCCTGCTGTTTGACGACTACCGGGACCTTCAGGGCCAGTTCGACAAACTGGTCTCCATCGAGATGATCGAAGCCGTGGGCCCGCAATACCTGGAAAGCTACCTGCAACAGATTGGCGCCCTGCTCAAACCCGATGGCCTGGCCCTGGTTCAGGCCATCAACATGCCCGAACAGCGCTACGCCCGGGCCCTGAAGAACGTGGACTTTATTCAGCGCTACATTTTTCCGGGCAGCTTCATTCCCTCGTTTGGTGCCATCATGGAAGCCATGCGCACAAGCTCTGACCTGGTATTGACCCAGGCCGAGGATTTCGGCTTTCATTACGCTCGCACCCTGCACGACTGGCACGAACGCTTCGCCGTGCACCGTCAGGAACTGGAGCTCCTGGGCTACGACCAGACCTTCCAGCGCCTGTGGCACTTCTACTTTGCCTACTGCGAAGCGGGCTTCAGTGAACGGGCCATTGGCGTGGCGCACCTGTTGCTGGCCAAACCCGCCAACAAACGAGCGAACATCATCAGCTTATGATCACTTCAGAACATCACCGCAACATACTGAATTTCCTTCTCTTCCAGAGCGGATGGTTTGTCTGCGTTCTGTTTCCAAACCGGCTGTCAGTGGCACTGGTTGCGGTGGTTCTGGTTGTGCACTTTCTGCTGATCAGCAACAAGCGTTACGTCGAGATGCAGTTCATCGGTGTCGGCGTGGTGCTGGGTAGCCTGCTGGATACCCTCTGGTTTCGTACCGGAATATTGGGTCTGGCCGAAACCGAGGAAATCCTTGCCGCCCCGCCCTGGCTGGTTGGCATCTGGGCTCTGTTTATGACCACCCTGTGCCACTCCCTGTACTGGGTCGGTCGCATAAAATGGTTGCCCTTTGTCGCGGCGCCGATTGCCGGGCCCTTCGCCTATTGGTCCGCCAGCCAGTTGGGGGCCGTCACCCTGCCGGACCCCATGCTGTCCCTCGCCGCACTGGCCGTAGGCTGGCTGGTTCTGTTCCCGCTGCTGTTGCTGATCCAGAAAACCGTCTATTCGGAGTTGATGGCATGAAACCGTGGCTGGCGGGCGGTTTGGTCACATGGCTGATCACTGCGCCAGTGTCCGCTGCAACCTTCCTGTTTGAGGGCACGGCAACCGGCGAAAACGGTAACACGCTTTACACCGAGCATCACACCATCGCCGGAGAATGCGAGACTGGTGTTTTCCGCCCCCAGGAGCACCAAGCGGAGTACCGAAAGCCCGGTACTGAAGCCGCCTTTGCTGAAAAGCACCTGAGCTTTCCGGAATCGGTTCTCACCCCGGTAGTGGACTTCTCCCAACCGGACTTCAACGAAAGCATGTCGATCACCTACCCGCGGCCAGATCGGGTAGCCATTGAATGGCGCACACCCTTTGGCGAGCGGGAGCAGTTCTCCGTGGACAAAGCCAACCGACTGGTGGTGGATTCCGGCTTCGACCACCTGATTCGCCGCGAATGGCGGGCTCTGAATAGCGGGAAATCCGTAAACTTTCGGTTCCTCGGCCCCACCCGCGGGGAACACTACGGTTTCGTGGCCGAGCCGGTCACCAACCGGGAAGTGGACGCCCATCTAGTGGTGAAACTCCGGCCCACCAGCATGCTGTTGCGGGTACTGGTGGACCCCATTGTCCTGGGCTATAACCGCGAAGGCGCCCTGACGGACTACCTGGGCCTGACCAATATCCGCCGTAACGAAGACACCAATTACACCGCCCATATTCGCTACAACATCACCCAGTATCCGCCCTGCGCGCTGGCTCAATAGCCCACGGCAGACACAGGCGTGTGTGCTAAACTCCGCGCCAAACTGAACCGGAGGACCACACCGCCATGATGTTCGTGTCTTTTAACGTCAACAGTATCCGCACCCGCCTGCACCAGCTGGAGGCGGTGATCAAGCAGTACGACCCAGACTTTATCGGGCTCCAGGAAACCAAAGTCTCGGACGACCAGTTCCCGGAAGAAGCCATCCGCGAGCTGGGTTACCACGTGCATTTCCATGGCCAGAAAACCCACTACGGCGTGGCGCTGCTCTCGAAACAGGCGCCGGATAAAGTCGTGAAAGGCTATCCGAACGACGGCGAAGAAGCCCAGCGCCGGATCATTACCGGCCAGTTCACCGTCGATGGCAAACCGCTGACGGTCATTAACGGCTACTTTCCCCAGGGCGAGAACCGCGAGCACCCGGTGAAATTCCCCGCCAAGGAGAAATTCTACGCCGACCTCACGGCCTGGCTGGACGAGCTGAAGGAACAGTCCGGGCGCATCGTGGTGATGGGCGACATGAACATCTCCCCCACCGACCGTGACATCGGCATCGGTGCCGACAACGCCAAACGCTGGCTGCGCACCGGCAAGTGCAGTTTCCTGCCGGAAGAACGGGAATGGCTGTCGCAGGTGGAACAACGGGGCTTTACCGATGTATTCCGCCACCTGCACCCGGAAGAAGCCAACACCTTCAGCTGGTTCGATTACCGCAGCCGTGGCTTCGAGCGTGATCCCAAGCGGGGTCTGCGCATTGATTTGATCATGGCCAGCGACGAACTGCTCCCGAAAGCAAAAGAAGCTGGCGTGAGCTACGACATCCGGGGCATGGAGCGACCATCCGATCACTGCCCGGTGTGGGCCCGCATCGACCTGTAAGCACTATCATGGCGGTTTCAATCACCTTTATCTCTTATTAGAATATCGTTATTCCATTAATGGTTCAGATGTACACAGGAGTACTGAATGATTGAAATCGCCTGGAGCCAGTTCACCCCTGGCGCCGCATTGGCTGGCGGCCTGCTGATAGGCCTGGCCGCCGCCCTGTTTCTGCTGCTTAACGGCCGTATTGCCGGCATCAGTGGCATCCTGGGTGGGCTGCTTACACCCACCCGCAACGACATCGTCTGGCGCATTGCCTTCCTCGCCGGCCTCATTGGCGCTCCCGTGGCGTGGCAATTAGCCAGCAGCCTGCCGCCGATTGAGGTTAATGCGGGCTATCCGGTGCTCGTTGTTGCCGGCCTTTTGGTGGGCATTGGTACCCGTTATGCCTCCGGCTGCACCAGCGGCCACGGTGTTTGCGGCCTTTCACGCCTGTCATTGCGCTCCCTGGTCGCCACTTTGAGTTTTATGGCCCTGGGATTCGTTACCGTATTTGTCATTCGTCATCTGCTGGGAGCCTGATGCCATGAAGTATTCCTTTGCCTCTATGCTCGCCGGTCTGATTTTCGGCCTGGGCCTGATTGTCTCCGGCATGGCCAACCCTGAAAAAGTACTCGGCTTCCTGGACATCGCCGGGCTCTGGGACCCATCCCTGGCCTTCGTTATGGCCGGCGCCATCATCGTCGGGCTGGTAGCCTTTGCCGTCGCCCGCAAGCGCACCTTGTCCTTTCTTGGCTTTAACATGAAGCTACCCAGCAACAACCGCGTTGAGAAGCGCGTGGTTATCGGCAGCATGATGTTTGGCGTAGGTTGGGGACTGGCCGGTTTCTGCCCCGGCCCCGCGCTTGTGGCCCTCGGTGCCGGCGAAATGAAGGCCGTTGTCTTTGTGGCGTCGATGGTTGCTGGTATGTTGCTGTTTGAATTTTTTGAACGCCTTGAACTCTTTGCACGTAAAGCTGGAGAAGCCTGATGGATATCCGAAAAATTGACGACACCATTTCGGTCTCCCCGCAGATTGCGGTGGAAGACGTGGCCGAAATTGCCCGCCTGGGCTTCAAAACCCTCGTGGCCAACCGGCCGGACCACGAAGAACCCGGCCAGCCGGCCATGGCGGATATCGAAAAAGCCGCCGCCGAGCATGGTCTTGAGTTTGTGTACCTGCCCGTTGAATCCGGCAACGTGACCGACGAGGATGTGGACCGCTTCGCCCCGATGATCCATGACGCCGAAAAGCCCGTAATGGCCTTCTGTCGATCCGGCACCCGCTGTACCATACTCTGGGCCCTGAGCAGCGCCCGCGAGCTCGATCTGGAAGAGGTCGTGTCCCGCGCTTACCGTGCCGGTTATGACATCCGGGGGCTGGCACCGCGTATCATCGAGCAAGCCGAGAAGCACTAACCTTATAAAACGGACTACCGCGATAATGCCGTACACAGGAATTGAAAACTTCAGCCACAACCAGCCCGAGCGCATTGGCGTTCTCATCACCAACCTGGGAACACCCGACGCACCCACCACCCCGGCCCTGCGTCGTTACCTGGCTGAATTCCTGTGGGACCCGCGAGTGGTGGAAGTGCCGCGACCAATCTGGTGGCTGATTCTGCATGGCGTCATCCTGCGCATCCGCCCGAAGAAAAGCGCCGAAGCCTACGCCGGCGTCTGGCAGCCGGAGGGTTCACCCCTACTGACGCACACCGCGAAGCAGGCTGAAGGCATCCGGGACGTGCTAAAGAAACGCTACGGCAATAACGTGGTCGTGGGCTTTGCCATGCGCTACGGCAATCCATCGATTTCCCGGGTTCTTGAGGAAATGCAGCAACAGGGCGTGCGCAAGTTGCTGGTGTTGCCGCTGTACCCGCAGTATTCGGCCTCAACGACCGCCTCCACCTTTGACGCCATCTCGGCCGATTTCACTCGCCGGCGCTGGTTGCCGGATTTCCGCTTCATTTCCCACTACCACGATTACCCGGCCTACATCGAAGCCATGGCCAAACACATCGAGGATCATTGGGAAAAACACGGCCGCAACGAGAAGCTGATCCTCTCGTACCACGGCGTACCGCTGAAATACCTGCAAAAGGGCGACCCGTACCACTGCGAGTGCCACAAGACCTCGCGCCTGCTGGCCGAACGCCTGGGCCTTGGCAAAGACGAGTACATGACCACCTTCCAGTCCCGCTTTGGCAGGGAAGAATGGCTTCAGCCCTACACCGACGAAACCCTCAAGGCGCTGCCGGGCAAGGGTGTGAAATCCATTGATGTGTTCTGCCCCGGTTTCTCCTCCGACTGCCTCGAAACCATTGAGGAGATCAACGAGGAAAACCGCGAATACTTCATGGAAGCCGGCGGCGATGGCTTTGGCTACATCCCCTGCCTGAACGCCACCCCGGGCCATATTGATGCCCTGGCGCAATTGGTGGAAGATAACCTTAAAGGCTGGGCACTGCCTGCCAACGAGCCCGACACGCTGAACGCCCGCGCCGAACGCGCCGAGGCTTGCAAGCAGGCCACCTTTCCCGGCCGGACGGATATCTGAACGGGCAACAGACCATGAAACTGAATTGTGACCTGGGTGAAAGCTACGGCGCCTGGCAAATGGGCCAGGACGAACACGTGATGCCGCTGATCGACATGGCCAACGTCGCCTGCGGCTTCCACGCCGCCGACCCCATGGTGATTCGCAGTACCCTTGCCCTGGCCGCCCGTTACGGCGTTGAGGTGGGCGCGCACCCGTCCTATCACGACCTGCCCGGGTTCGGCCGTCGCTCCATCCATCACACACCCGAAGAAATCGAAGCACTGATGCTTTATCAACTGGGTGCTCTGGAAGGCATGTGCCGCCGTGAAGGGCCGCATATCAGCTATGTAAAGCCCCATGGCGCGCTGAACAACGACATGATGCGCAAGCCGGAACTGCTCAAGGCCGTGCTTCACTCGGTACGCTGTTTCCATGAAGGCCTGCCGTTGATGATTCCGGTGACTAAAAACTACCGGGAACACCAGGCCATCGCCGCCGAAATCGGCGTGCCCCTGCTACTCGAAGCCTTTGCCGACCGGGCCTACGACGACGAAGGCCAGCTGGTGTCTCGACGGCAAGCCGGCGCGGTCCACGAAGACCCGAAACTGGTGGTCAAGCAGGCCCTGTCCTTCGCCCGCAAGGGCGGGGTGTACAGCGCCACCGGCAACTGGCTGGAGCTGCCCGCCGACAGCCTCTGCGTACACGGCGACAACGACGCGGCACTGGATGCCATTCGCGCCATCCGCGAGGCGCTCGCCAACCCTGAATCATGATTGAAGCCGCTGGCGAAGATGCGCTGCTGATCCGCTTCGGTGATACCATCGATAGCGCCCTGCCCGCGCAAATCGCCGCTGCATGCCAGCGCATTGAAGCCCTTGAACTGCCCTGGCTGGTCGATCTGGTGCCTTCCTACACCACCCTGCTTGTTCTTTACGACCCAATTGCCATCAACGTGCTGGACGCCAAGGCTCGGCTTCGCCCACTGGTGGCACAAAGCCCGTCAGCCGACAAAACAAAAGCCGAAACAGCGGAGAGCCGGCTGATTGAACTGCCGGTCTACTACAGCGAGGAAACCGGCCCGGATCTGGCCTGGATCGCCGAGCAAAACGGCCTGAGCATGCAGCAGGTCATCGAGCGCCACACCGCAGACACCTACCAGGTGTACGCCATTGGTTTCGCCCCCGGCTTCGGATTCATGGGCCAGGTGGACCCGGCCATCGCCTGCCCCCGCAAAGACACGCCCCGTACCAAAGTGCCCGCCGGCAGCGTCGGCATCGCCAACCGACAGACCGCCGTTTACCCGAAAGCCTCTCCCGGTGGCTGGCAACTGATCGGCCGATGCCCCACGGTCCTGTTTGATGAAGCAAACCTCTCGCTGCTCAAAGCCGGCGACCGTGTACGGTTCGTCAGGATCAGCCGGGAAGAGTATCTGGCCCAGGGCGGTGAGTTATGAAGGGGCTAGGAGCCATCAGCCCCGGGTTAAGGGTCATAGACCCCGGCATAAAAGCCACAATCCAGGACCTGGGCCGCAAAGGCATTCGCCACCACGGCCTCGCCCGGGGAGGCGCACTGGACCTTCGCAGCGCTGCCTGGGCCAACAAACTGCTGGACAACGACCGTAACGCCGCCTGCGTGGAAATTGTACTGGGGGGCTTTCGCGCCGAGGCGTTATCCGCCTGTGAGGTATCCATTACCGGCGCACGGGCAGACGTCACCGTTAACGGCAAGCCTGTTGAGATGTGGCAAAGCCTGCAGCTTGAGCCGGGGGACCAGTTAGCCATCGGCCATGCCCGGCATCATCGGCTGATCTACCTGGCCATTCGAGGCGGTTTCGAGACAAAGGCGTGGTTTGGTAGCCGTTCGGTGGTGGAACGCGAAGGGTTGCAGGGTTGCGGCGCTTTGCAGCCTGAAGACGAGCTGGCCGCCGGCTCCGGCGGGGCTCCCCAAGGCGCTCCCCGGACCGCACCGCCCCAGGCTTGGCAATGGCTAGAACGCCCCGCGATACTCGGCCTGATTCCCGGCTATCAACACAACCAGTTTCTGCCTGCGGATTTAAGGCGGCTCGTCACTAACGAATACGCAGTATCGGATGAATCCGACAGGATGGGTTATCGTCTGGCAGGAATGCCGATGGCCGATCCGCCACCGGGTATCGTCTCGGAAGGCATTGTGCCGGGCGCAGTGCAGGTGCCGGGCGACGGCCAACCCATCGCCCTGCTGGCGGACTGCCAGACCATCGGCGGCTACCCCAAGCCCGGGGTGATCACATCACTGGATTGCGGCCTGCTGGCCCAGCAACTGCCGGGCGCTCAAGTGCGGTTTGAATGGACAGACGTACTCAGCGCCCAGAATCAGCGTCGTCTGTTTGAGCGGCACTATCACCAGACGGTTTGGAGCGAGGACGGCCGCTCTCTGAGTTGGCGCTAACATCAGTCTCAGCTTGTTCCTCGTCTTGCGCCTCACCCGTATCTTCACCGGTCGCTACAACCTTTTCGACTCCCTCCGGTTCATCATCCAGACCCGGCACCGCCTGGCAAAAGGTACACTCCTCGTTGTCCACGGAGGCACCGCCGGTCTCCACATAACGAACCCGATGGCTGGCCCTGCTCCGGTTAGCAGACACCGCAAACCGGCGGTGATCGCGCTCGGGAATCGAGTTGTCTGAGTCGTTCTCTGCCATGGGCGCTCTCCTCGTAAAACAACTGGCGCATATTCCACTAGTATCAAAGGTAAGTGGGCGCTAAAGAAGACATTACCATGGGACTGTCCATCAACAAATCGGAATTCTCGGCGGAAGAGTTTGAAAGGTTTGCAGCCAAGGTCCGGATGGACCTTAACGCCCTCGCTCGCCTTCTGGCCCAGCCCGGCTTTGGCGAGGGAGAAAGCTCCATCGGCGCCGAGGTCGAGTTCTACATCGTGAACCAGGCCCTGCGCGCTCACCCCATCAACACCGAAATCGCCGCCAGTGTTCAGGACCCGCAACTGACCGTTGAACTCAACCGCTTCAATCTTGAATACAACCTCAGCCCTCACCCTCTCAGCAGCGATCCTTTCGGACAAACCGAACAGGAAATGCTTGCGGCCATCCGGCGAATCAACCAGCACGCGGCACCGCTGGGCGGGGAACTGGTGCCAATTGGCATCCTGCCCACACTTCGCCGGTCTGATGTGGGGGCCCATGTGATGACCGACGAGCCCCGCTACCACGCGCTATCCAATGCGCTACTGAAACAACGGGGAGAGCCGTTCAGCATCCATATTGGCGGCAAGGATGTGATCAATCTGGAAGCCGACGACGTCACCATGGAAGGGGCCAACACCTCCTTCCAGCTGCACTGGCGCGTGCCCGCCCATCGCTTTGCCGACTTTTTCAATGCGGTGCAACTGGTCACGCCGGTGGTGCTGGCCCTGGCCAGCAATTCCCCCAGCCTGTTTGGCCACCAGCTCTGGGATGAAACCCGGATCGCGCTGTTCAAGCAATCCATCGACAGCCGGTCTCCCAACCACAAAACCTGGCGCCACCCCTCAAGGGTGTATTACGGAAACGGCTGGGCCCGCAACGCCTGGGAGTTGTTCGCCGCTTCGGCCTCGCTGTATCCCCCCATTATTCCCTTGATGTCCGAGGAGGACCCCATCGCCGTTGTTAACCGTGGCGAGGTTCCGGAATTGGCGGAACTGCGCCTGCACAACGGCACCACCTGGCCCTGGAACCGGCCAATCTATGATCACGCAGAAGACGGCCACCTGCGCATCGAGATTCGCTCCATGCCGGCCGGCCCCACTCCCGTGGATATGTGCGCCAACGGGTTGTTTATCATCGGGGCGGCATTGGCGGTGCTCAGTGACATCGACCACCTGACCTCGATCCTCCCCTTCCATTACGCCGAACACAATTTCTACCGTGCCGCCAAATACGGCATCAGCGCCGAAATCATCTGGCCCCACAAAGATCAGGTTCAATTGCAGGCGGTGCCCCTTTTAACCGTGGCCAAAACACTGCTACCCCGTGCCCGGGAAGCGCTACAGCAAACCGCCGTGGTGGAGGCGGAAATTCACCGCCTGCTGGGCATCATCGAAGGCCGCATTGACTGCGCCATCACCGGCGCCCGGTGGCAGCGGCGCGTTACCGAGTCCCTGTTCAAATCCCTGAGCCCCGACGAGGCATTCCGGGCTATGCTGTCTGAGTACATGGCCAACCAGAAGAAAAACATTCCGCTTCATGAATGGACGCTGTCACCATGAGCCACCCGAATGTTCTGGATTATCTGGATAACCCCTCGCCCCGGACCCTGGCCCGCTCGCCCCTGGAGTGGCTGGACCGGCTGCACAAGCCAACCGTGGTTCGTGTTGCCGGCCGTGATCCCACCCGCACCCGGGCCATGGCCACCCTGCTGCACGGCAACGAGCCTTCAGGCCTGTTTGCACTGCACCGATGGCTGCTGGAACAGCACACACCCGAAGTCAACATGCTGTTCCTGATCGCCGGCGTGTACCCGGCAAAGATTCCGCCCACCTTTTCACTGCGCCAATTGCCCGGTGGGCGTGACCTCAACCGATGCTTCAAGGAACCGTTTGACGGCGAAGAAGGGGCGATTGCCGAAGCCATGCTGGCCGAACTCCACAAAGCCAACCCCGAATGCGTGCTGGACGTGCACAACACCTCCGGCACCGGCCCGGCCTTCGCCGTGACCATCACCAACGACGCCGCCCACCAGGCGCTGACCTCGCTCTACACCGACCGCCTGATCATGACCGACCTTCGCCTGGGGGCGCTGATGGAATACTCCGAACAGGAAGTGCCCACGGTCACCATCGAGTGTGGTGGGGCTCATGACGACCACGCCCACGAACTGGCCTACGAAGGCCTCGTTCGCTACGCCTCCCGGCCAGACGTGCTATCTCTGGAAAAAGCGGACTGGGATGTCGCCGTACTGCGAAACCCCATACGGGTGGAACTGGCACCCGATGCCACCATCGAATACCGCCTGGAACCGACCGGCCGGGCCGATATCACCCTGCCGCCAGACATCGAACATCGTAATTTCGGGGTGATCTCCCCGGGCGAACCGCTGGGATGGATTGGGAAAAGGGGCCTGGGCATCCTCACCGCTATTGGCCACAACCGGACCGAGAACATGGAGAAGGTGCTTCGGGTGAAGGATGGGCAGATCTACCCAGCCCAGGCCATCAGGACGTTTATGATCACCACCAATCCGGTGATTGCGAAGAGCGATTGCCTGTTTTACGCAGTTAAGGCAACCGGGGAGCCTATTTTCTAGACCCCGCCTAGGACACCACGAAGTTACGCCCGGACTCCTTGGCGCTGTACAACGACTGATCGGCCTGATGCACCACCTCTTCCAGCGGATCTCCGGGTGCCCCCACCGCGACACCAATACTGGTGGTAATATTCAATGGCCCACTGTCGGTTTTCACCACCAGTTCCTCAACCGATGCCCGCAGGCGTTCCGCTTGTTCCAAGGCCGCCTCCAGTTCGGTGTCCGGCATCAATAACAGGAACTCCTCACCGCCGAAGCGCCCCGGCAGATACGATGGTGACAAAGAGCCGGATATCACACGGGCCACGGCACGCAGGACCTTGTCACCCGCCAGGTGACCATAGGTATCGTTGATCAGCTTGAACCGGTCCAGGTCGATCATGAGAACGGAATAGCCCACCTCACGCTCCTTGCAGTCCGCCAGCACGTGAGCGGCATGGCGCAGCAGCGCCCCCCGGTTGAACAAACCGGTAAGCGCATCGCGGGTGGCTTGGCGATGAATCAGCAGCAACAGGCGGAGCTGAAAAATCTGCGCCAACAGGGCGAAGCCAATAAACAGCAACAACACCCAAAACAGACCCAGCACCCCAACATCACCCAGGGAGGCAATCGAAAAGTGCGTGCCGAGTACGGTGAGCGCCACCAGTGCCAGCGTCGCGGAACTCTCCAGTATGGTCAGGGGCAAAAGCGAGAGAACCCCCACCAGCAAAACCGGAAGTATCGTATAGCCGATCAGGCCCGGAGAGGGATAGGTTCCGCCGGTCAGAACCTCAACAAAGACATAGAACCCCATCACCACAACCACCAGCGCGATTACCCGCAAACGGGCGCTGTTGAGGCTGGGCTTCACGGGTACCAGGGCAAGTAGCAACAGCACCAGACCGGTGACAACGCGCAGCCCCATCATTGCGCCCAGGATGTCCTCGGGCAGCAACCAACGGTCGACCAGAATCCACGCAGGCGATGCGAGCCCGAACAGTGCCGCGAACAGGCGCACACGCTCAAGCAGTAACTCACTGCGATAGAAGGAGAAATCATGGCTATGATCGCGCGAACTGACACAATCCAGCAGCGCGGCGCGCATCTTGGTATATAACGGGTGATTCAAAATCGTTCTCTCAAGCTCCTGTACAGATCCGGGGCCGGTCTGACCACCGTGGTTTGTCCATTCGATCAGCTCGGTTGCTGCATCAGCAATGACCAGGAACAAGTTTTGTTCTGATTAGGTGCAAAAAGCAACCATCACCGCTGACTCCCCATACTCAAAGCACCCCTAGCCCGAAAAGCGTCAACGTTTTTTACACCTGGCACCAAGCTAAACAAAAAGGTCCCCTTAACTGCCTGTTTAAAAGCAGGCTTTCAAGTTGGCTCAAATATCGCTTCACACGTTCCAAAATCCTGCTCTCACTCCTTACTTGAGAAAGGAATGAAAAAGGCTTTTGCCATAGGAAAATGAGTTTCTAACCAGGAAAGCAGTAAATTAGGAGCTAAGACAATGAAATCTATAAACCGTGCGCACCTGTTCCCTACTTTGCTCCTGTTGGGATTATTTTCACCGCTTTCAAAGGCAGTCATTATTACCAGTTACACAGGCCTTTTCGATGATGGCTCAAAGTTAGTGGTTGACCTTAAAGGCTATGACTATGAGGAAGGATCCCATTTTGCCTCACCAAGCTCGTGGCCGGAGGATCCTTCAATCGAGGAGTTTGATACTTTTTTCTACCCTTCCTGGTCGTTACAACAACAGTTCGGCTTTGAGGCGGGCAAAATCGGTCAGAGTTTTCCCGAGCGTGGGTTATATTTTTCGGTCGACCAAAACCACAGCGCATCAATGACCGACTTTGCTTACCTGTTTCAACTTCCTGACTGGTCTATCGAGAGCAGTGGCATCCATGTTCAATACCATGATCACCATGTAGGGTTTTCCGGTGGCTTTTTCGAAACTTACCCACCCTCTTTCAAGGTTGATGAACCGGGGAATGTGGCGCTTATGATTATTGGGTTCGCAGGCCTGGCATGGGCGCGTAAGCGCAGGAACACGGTGCAAGCGGCTTAGAAGCTAGCGATTCAGTTCGTACACGCACATGT
Source organism: Marinobacter nauticus (assembly GCA_044811145.1). Taxonomy (GTDB): domain Bacteria; phylum Pseudomonadota; class Gammaproteobacteria; order Pseudomonadales; family Oleiphilaceae; genus Marinobacter; species Marinobacter nauticus_A. The sequence goes on along the minus strand of CP085245.1, from coordinate 2,546,977 downwards.
TGACGGCCGTGGCTAAATTCAACGATTCAAGAACGCCGGCGCCTGGAATGGAATACGCCGTCACATCAAGCCTGGCCAGTTCGTCATGGGGGACGCCGCGCGCTTCATTGCCAAAGATAAAGCACTGTTGTTCAGTAAACCCTTCACTGGAGAGCGGCGCGCCTTCGATATCCAGGCACGCAAAGTGATCAAATCGCGTTTTCAGCTCATCGATGCTCACATCCAACTCAATGGGCAAATGGAAAATCGCCCCCATGCTGGCACGCACCACCTTTGGATTGTACGGGTCCACACTGTTGGGGCTTAATACGCAGCGAAAACCACCGAACCAGGCCAGCGTTCGCAAAATCGTGCCCAGGTTGCCCGGGTCCTGGACTTCGTATAAATAAATGGTTTTTTCTTCGGTTGTTTCACCCGCGCTGGCACAAGGCGCGGATAGTGGCTCAGCGGAAGGAAACGGCACCACCGCCACAATGCCCTGCGGGGTTTGCGTATCGGCGATTTTCTGCATTTGCCTGTCGGTAATACGCACCTGTTCCAGCGATGTCGCCACTTCGCCATGGCTTTCACTGACATAAACTTTCGCCTGCCGGAATGCGTGAACGGCTTTGGCCGCCTTTTCCAGCTCCAGGATCAGGTGCTCACCTTCCACTAAAAAGCAGCCCAGGTCTTTGCGGCCTTTCTTCTTGTGCAGCTTCTTTATGTCATCCAGTTTCATCGTGCGTTACTCAACCAACCAAAATCGCATCCATCACTGCCGTGCCAATCACCCGACAAGATGAGTCAAAAGGGCCACAGTGCCTGCAAAGCCAGCGAATACTAGCATGAATCGGGATTTTCCGGTGTTACAGCCCCCTGGCTGAGCAGGTATAATCCGCGCATCATTCAGGTTCGACTTAGAGCAATGACATGGCCAGATCCAAAAGCAGCCAGCAATGGCTTGATGAGCACGTCAACGATGTATATGTGAAACGCGCCCAATCCGATGGCTATCGTTCACGCGCCAGCTACAAGCTGCTTGAGCTGATTAAGAAAGACAAGCTGGTTCGCCCCGCCATGGTAACCATGGACCTTGGCAGTGCGCCGGGCGGCTGGTCTCAGGTACTGGCGGACATTGTTGGTGCCAAGGGCCGCGTGATTGCCTCCGATATCCTGCCGATGGATTCCATAGCGGGTGTGGACTTCATCCAGGGCGACTTCACCGAAGACGAGGTCTTTGACGAAATCATGGCCACCCTGGACAATGCCCCGGTGGACCTGGTGGTATCGGATATGGCCCCCAACCTCAGCGGTATCAATGTTGCCGACCAGGCGTCTTCCATGTATCTGGTGGAATTGGCCCTGGATATGGCCCGCCAGGTCCTGAAACCCGGTGGCTGTTTTGTCGCCAAGGTGTTTCAGGGCGTGGGCTATGACGAGTACCTGAAAGACGTGCGCACGTCGTTCAACAAGGTCCTGATTCGCAAACCCGATGCGTCACGCGCCCGCTCCCGCGAAGTCTACGTGGTGGCCAAAGGCTTCAAAGGCTGATTGGTGGCCGGAAAACCGGCCGCTAGCCGCGCACTTTCTTGACGCTTGGCTTGCGTGGCCGTTTTGACTTTGGCCCCGTGTTTTTACCAACAGGTTTACCGCCAGGCTTGCCACCCGGCCTGTTTTTATGACCGCCCTTGCCGGGTTTCGCCGGTTTGCCCGATGGCTTCCCGGACTGTGGCCGGCCCTTGGGGCTAGCGCCGGCTTTTTTGGCGTTGAGTGGGCCACCACGTTTCTGACCGGGCTTTTTGCTGGATCGTTTCTGCGTGGTTTTCTGCCCGGCAGGCGCCTCGGACGATGAGTCTTTGATGGCGTCCATAATGCCATTCAGCTCTTTCTGAGTGAGGTCGCGCCATTCGCCCACACCCAGCCCCTTGAGGTTCACATTCATGATGCGAACACGTTCGAGTTTGACCACATCGTAACCGAAGTGTTCGCACATACGGCGGATCTGGCGGTTCAAACCTTGCACCAGGGTGATTCTGAAGACCCTGGCGGACTCCTGTTGCACCTTACACTTCTTGGTCATGGTGCCCAGAATCGGTACCCCATTGGCCATCCCCTGAATAAAACCCTTGGTAATGGGCTTATCCACTTCCACCAGATACTCTTTTTCGTGCTCGTTACCCGCGCGCAGAATCTTGTTTACCAGATCGCCGTTACTGGTTAAAAAGATCAGGCCCTGGGAATCTTTATCGAGCCGACCAATGGGGAAAATTCGGGTACCGTGGCCCACAAAGCGCTGGATGTTATTGGGCTCACTGGTGTCCGTGGTGCTGACGATGCCCACGGGTTTATTCAATGCAATGAACACGAAGTCGTCGGCTTCTGGCGGCTCCACGAGTTGCCCGTTGACCTTCACCGTATCGCCCGGCATCACCAGGTCTCCCACCTCAGCACGCTTGCCATTCAAAAACACATTACCCTGCTCAATGTAACGGTCCGCTTCACGGCGCGAACACATACCGCTGCTGCTGATGTATTTATTGAGACGGGTCGACGAGGCATTGGGCATAAGTAATGGCTTATCTTGATGATTGCTTGGGAAAATCAAACGGCGCGGAGCAGCCGGCTAAGATTGGCAGATGGTACTACACTCGAAGCTGGTCAGACGACTGCGTTCCTGCGGAATGAAGGCGAAGCTGCAACGCAGTAGACGTAGCCGTGACTGGGAGCCCCTGCAGCGTAGCGAAAAGGCATCCGGTGGCGGGCCTTAGTTAGGCATCCTCAATTCATTGCACCGCACGGGGCTGCCGGCAGTTCGCCGGCTAAAATTCGCTGCCAATCGGCAGCAACTTCCTGGGAGCTGAATATCCCACGTAAATTTCCACCTGAAACCGGCACCCATACTGTCGCTCTGGAGAACTCGCGACGACCGACAACAATTCGAATTACTTTGCCGGTGTTTGCTTCCGTAAATGTATCAAAACTCGTGGCACCGGCCTCAGTCAATTTGACGAAAACCGGCCAGCCAGGATCAGACTGCTCCCCAACTGCAGATTCTTCTACGTAGGACGAGCACAAATGAAATTCGGGCTCAGGCTGGGCCAGCCCAATGGCGGGAAATGCCGGCACAAGAATGGCGCTCCATCTCATCATTTTTATTGTCTGACCTTTGCAACATGTACGCCCGCGCACTGGAGCCGAAGGCGAAATTTAGAAGGCGTCGACGTGTTCTCACTTGTTTTACGGGTCACTAAAAAATAGATCTCGATCTCTAGGGGCCAATCCAGCTTGAATTCAAGAAAAAAGTTTTTTTAACTTTTCTATATTTCCCGTAAGCTCATCAATGCCCATATTTACTGGCGTTTTCTCTTCATTTTTCTTATCCAAAGTCTCAGAGGCATTTGTTGATACAGCCTCAATCGCTGCCTCGAGTAGTTTTTTCATTAAATCTTCGGATGGTTCATTTAGCGCCTCGATCTGAATTTTAAAATTCTGATACGATTTTGCAAGCGCCTCTTTATGAGAGTACTCTTGCTGCAATCGCAATGCTTCGCTCCTTCTTTTTGAGGAAAATACGGCAAGCCACAAAATTGGCAGAACTATTGGCATCTTATATAAAATATTTGAGGCAAGCTTACTAAAATCTGACACATCGATAAACTTCACCCCAGACAAACTAATTTCTTGGGTGATAGATATTAATGAAATTATTACCAAACAACCAATTGAAGCGTAAAACAATCTTGTGTAATTTTCTATTGGCCTGTTAAATGACTCCTTTAAGTCAAAATACGCAGTAGCCAGACCAGCGCTAGTTGCGCCTGGCAACAACCCTTCAATTTCTTCATTTATCGCTTTATATCTTACTTCTTGCTTTTCTTTAAAAGAATCTAGTTGTTTCTTTCTTGCCTCAATTTCTTCTTTTAGCCCACCCTCAAAATCTCCTTCATCATTCTTCTTACCAAAAACATCAACGTAATACCTTTTAAAATCATTTACCTTCACCTCAACTTCTTTTAAAAGCTCTTCAATTGATTTAGACTCGGATTCAGCCAATTCTAAAGCTGCTCTAATCTCAGCTGAAATAGGTTCACTGGTAGAGTCCCCGTCAAATAACTCAGATCTAAAGGAATTGATCTTTTCGTAAGTTCTCTCTAAATCAGCTTCAAAATCAGAAATTCTTGTACTTAAACTTTTTGATTCTGAATCATCAAAATAATCACCTTCTAGGTTTCTTATTCTAGAATTAACTTCATTTAATTCTTCTTCATTAATAACCGCCGCCTCTTTGAGCGAATTTATTTCAGCGAGTAGGGACCTAGCTTCTTCATGGAATGATGACAGACTTGATCCAATTGTTTTAGAGTATGAGGCGAACGCAGCACTTGCAGATTTGGCAGCCTTATCGACAACAACCTGATATGGCCTAATATAGGCAAGCAAATTATCTAGGCTTGAATTTGCATTTGTAATATGACCTATATTTCTATTATTTTGATAATGCTCTAAATGTTGCAAACACGCGTTGGCTTGGGAGTGAAAATTTTTCCATGTTGATTCAGGCATTAACTCTGGGTCGCATGAGCTAATCATTTCGTTCAAGAACGTTACAACTTTTTTGAACCTGGCAATCTCTTCAACATCTGTAACAACAGTATCATCATCAACAACCAGTTCATCCGAGATTTCTATAATTCTCTCCCACGCAGCTTGAAACGGATGATTTTCAAAGGTATCTATCCAGCGACTCATCTTGCATCCTTTCTACAATAGATTTAACACATAAGTATAGCGGCGCCGAAAACTCATTTCTGAGTCGTTCTTATCGCCGTTTTTTGTTGCCGTGTACTGGCCAGCGATCTAATCATAATCATTCAGCCATTCTCAACTTTCCAACAATGAGACAGCTCAGGTTTTGACAATTATGGCGCTGATTAGAAGCTTTTTTGCTTATTCATGGGACTAAGTGCCCATAGTTCGCCAGTTTCTCGATTTGATGCACCAGGCAATAAAGTGTGCCATTATCCGCGCTATTTTCGCGCCCCAGTTAGGGAGCGATTCAAGCGTTTGATCGTACAGATATAGCCGAATACCAGTTGTATTACGAACATTCAGATCCCAAGGTAACTAGAATTCCCTAACCCTAAGAGACGCGCTAACGTGCTTTACGTAGAGCATCATCTTCACGGGGTTTACTAGCAGCCTCCGCCTGAAGCCGCTCAACCAGCCACACTTTGATGATTGATTGACGAGTCACCCCAATACGCGCCGCCTCCCGATCCAGGGACTCCACTACCCAAGCCGGAAAATCAACATTGATTCGTTTGTGCTCCTGATTAACACGGCGTGCAGTGGAAAGATCCAGATCATCAACGATGTCTTCCTGGCCTTCCTCAAACTTTTTATCGAAGTCTTTAGCTTTCATAGAGCTCAACCTCCTTCTTGCGAGAGCGCCTGACTGAAATCAGGCGAATACGACTCTCCCTGTATGTGACGACAGCCGACCAGTGCTTTTCGCCAATCCTGCCGATCAACAAGAACCTTGGTTCATCGTCTGATTTTGCACGGATTTCCAGAAGGTAAGGATCGTCCCAAAGTCTTTGAGCATCCACGAAGTCGATACCGTGCTTATCCAGGTTGATCTGGCTTTTGGCCTCGTCGAATTCAAACTCGTCCATGAGTACAAACTATTCCTTTTTTACTCAACTCGCAAGAAACGGTAGGGAGGTGAAACTTCAAACAGCTTAACTGACCTACGATTGGGGTAAACCCGCCAAGAGCGAGAGCTTTCCGGGATTTGATCCAAGGCAACGAGACTGAGAAGAGGAAGAAAAGAAGAGGTAAAAGAGAGGTACAAAGAAGACCGTCAACAATCAGTCAACAAAATGGTCAACAACGAGAAAACTGGCCTGAAAAAGCCGGCTTTTAGGATAAGAGAATCAGGGAGTTAGGAAGAGAAAGAAAAATGGCGGTGGGCCAGTCTGCCATTTAGCGCCGTAACCACCTGAATTACAACACTGTTTTAGACCATTACCGCCCTAACCCATTGTTTGGCCTGAAAACCTTGTAACACCCCGTCGCATGGGATAGCATCCGTTTATATTCTTTATGATACGTAGGATGGAACGTAGCTATGCCCAAAAAAGCAAAGCAAATGTCTGCCGTAGAGGTTAAGCGGCTTTCCTGCTCCATCGGGAAGGACGGCAAGCCATACAACACTTATCACGCAGTCGGTGGTGTGTCTGGCCTGTTATTGCAGGCCGCAGCGACCGGGGCAAAGACCTGGATTCTACGCACCAAGATCGGCAACAAGCGCCGGTTAATCGGTCTGGGTGGTTATCCTGATGTGTCATTGTCTGAGGCCCGTAGAAAAGCCTCAGAGATGAAAGACAAGATTGCCCAGGGCATCGACCCTGTAGAAGAACGAAAGGCCGCTAAATTGGAAATGGTGCGCTTGCAGCAACGCAATGTCACCTTCAAGGAAGTGGCCACGGCTTGCTATGAAGTCAAAGCGCAAGAGTTCAAAAACGACAAGCATTCTAGTCAGTGGTGGCGGACGCTGGAAGTAAACGCATTTCCCGACATTGGTGATATGTCCATTAACGAGATCACCACCGACGACATCGTGAACATGCTTAAACCGAAATGGCTCAAGACCCCGGACGCCGCCGACCGTGTGCGCCAGCGTGTGGGGTCTGTGTTTGAGTATGCACTGACCGGAGATCACCCGATCAGGACAAACCCGGTTAATCCGGCTCAGTGGAAGCACCTCAAAGGCAAGTTGCCAGCGATTAAGAGCGTTAAGAAGAAGGCGGGCACTGCCGGTCGTCACCATCCTGCCCTGCCTTACGATCAAGTCCCCCGGCTTATGGCTGAATTGAAAAAGCGCAACAGCAACAGCGCCCGCGCCTTGCGTTTTGCGCTGCTCACCGCTGCCCGCTCCAATGAAATCAGGGGCGCAACTTGGGATGAAATCGACCTGAAAAACAAGGTATGGCGACTCACTGCCGAGCGCATGAAAGCCGACAAGCCGCACACTGTCCCATTGTGTGATGATGCGTTGGCACTGCTCAAAAGTCTGCCAAAGGACACACCGGGCAATCTGGTCTTTCCATCCCCGCGCGGCAAAATTATGTCAGATATGACGCTATCCAAATATCTGAAAGACCTACACCACGCAGACGTTAAAAAAGGTGGCGACGGCTATGCAGACCCGAATCAAGATAACCGCATTGCCACCCCTCACGGTGTAGCCCGCTCAAGTTTCAAGGAATGGGCACGTAAGGCGACCCGCTACCCTGACGAGTGGTCAGAGCTTGCCCTGGCTCACATTAACGACGACGCGACCCGCGCGGCTTATGCGCGTGATGAATTGCTGGCCGAGCGCCGGGAAATGATGAACGAGTGGGATTTGTTTTGTCGTTATGGGCTGGCCACTGACAGCAATCAGGACAAAGTAACGAACATCGGGGAGGCGCGATAATGGATGATCGAGACATTAACAATGTTCACGCATGGCGAATGCTTCAAAACGGAAAAGCCACGCCCGCAGATCAAAAGCTGGCCTTTGAAATACACAAGGCAATCACCCATGAAGAAAAGCGCAAAACATTTTCAGTGAGTACCGACAGAAACTTGACCTTGGAACTTCTTATTCATCGTGAAGAAATCCCGAGGACAAAGGCTTATGCAATTGTCGCGCAGCTGGAATGTGTTTCTATTGATGTGGTGCGAAAAGATTACAAAGCATGGGAAAATCAAACGCCAGACGAGCGACAAATGGAAACAGAACGCTATAACCGAGCGCAATCAAATTTTATAGATGAAAAAGAACGGAAAGCCAAAACCGCACGGCTTATAAGTGCAATAAAACAAGTAACGGGGAATGGCTAATGCAAGGGGGATTTTGCTTTAGAATCCCCGCAGATCGGCAAGTAAATGTGCTTTTAACTAGGAAATGTCGCAAGCAATTATATAAAGGCATTTCCAATGAATACCCTTAGCAAAGACTTAGCCACTAAGTTTCTTTCTGACAAACAACTGTCAGACCGTTATGAAATCCACCGGGCCACTATATGGCGCTGGGCGCGTAACGGTGATTTTCCTCAGCCGGTTAAGATCGGCAAACACTGCACCCGCTGGAAACTGGCCGACATTGAGCAATGGGAAGCCAGCCAGGGGGTGACCGCATGAGAGTCCAACCCGGCACCTTCACCCGCAATGGCCGCGAATACATGGCCGTCTCCAATATCCCGCACCTGACCGCCCTCACGGCTTCGGAAGTGGCAGACGCCATTGCCGCCGATGTTGTGCGTGTTCAAGTCTTCTCCGGCTGCAAGGTTTTGAGCCTGGCCGATGTGTTCAAGCTGGTGAACATGAAAGGGGGCGAAAAATGATCGACCCCTATTTGAGACAGCAAAACCTAGCCCACAACGTCCGGTCAATCCGAGTTGATGGTGGTCATGGTTCGTTGCCGAGCGCCCGAAAATGGCGACGGATTCAGGCCAGCATTGAACGAAGAAAACGGAAGCAGGAACGGAAATCGGCAAAGCGGAGGGCAAAATAATGGAGACTCAAAACAACACCCTCGCAGCCGGGCAGACTAACGAGGGCGAAGGCACAAAGCAGAGCGGGCAAGCTCAAACAGAGTATAGCACGACTGCTCAGAAAATGGCCTATACCGTTTGGCTCAACAACTCCGGCACCCGCAAGACTGAAAAGCGCCAGACGTGGTTAGAGTTTTGTGAGTGGCTGGAAAATTTGCCGCCCGCAGTCGTTAAAGATGACTGTCAGTTGATTAAGCTGGCACGGTTTGGAGAAACCCGAACCCCGCTCAGAACGCTGTCAGACGGCAAAAAGACCGGAAACAGTCTTCGCAGTAATGCCAACGTGCTAGAGGTTACGGGCATAGAGGGCGATTACGACAGTGAAGAAATGGCACACGAACAGGCCGTTACTCTGCTGGAACAGCACCAACTTAAAGCAGCCATTGTGCCGACATTCAGTGACAGCCCCGGTGCCCCTCGCTGGCGTGTTCTGACGCCCTTGAAGCGCCCTATCCGTCCCAAAGACCGTCTGCGGTATGCCGAAGTATTGAACGGCATGTTAGGCGGTGTGCTGGCCAATGAGAGTAAAACGCTTTCCCAGTCGTTTTATATTGGAGTGCCGGAAAGCGCGCCTTATAACGTCCTGCATACGTTTGATGACCCAGATGAAGGTTTGACCCTGGACGAGTTGGACGAACAGGAAGGTATCGACCAATACCGGCAACCTTTCAAAAACAAAAAGCAGAGAGACGACGCCAACGGTGAATCATTCTCTGATGCGTTTGACGACAGTGACATAAACGACTGGATGGCCGCCGTCCTCTCAGGTGATGAAATTCATCCCAACTTGATTAAAGCGGCTGGCCGTCTGGTTGCAAAAGGCTGGAAGGATGAAGAAATCCATCTGTTTTTTACTCCCTACGCCGAACGAGTAGAAAGCGAGCGTGGCAAGGAGCGCGCCGACCTGCTCAGGGGCACCGAGCTAGAGGAAGCCATTGCCAGCGCAAGGGCCAAAGGATGGGCACCGCGTGAGTATGCGGAGATCCTGGCTGATGCTAATGCCCTGACAAAAGAGTCTGACCCCGATGCCATTGATAGCCTGATAGCTGAAACCATCCCGCTCAAGGCCATTCAGAAGCGTCAGGTACGCCAAGCAATCAAAAAGGCAACTGGCTTACCCTTCAGCGTGATGGAGGAAGCCGAGCGCGCCAACTTTGACGACGAGGGCACCGATGATCTGCAACTAGCGCGCGGGCTTGCTTCCGAAATTGGCCGCGACAACGTGTTAGCGGCTCAGTCTTTCGCCTGGAAGTGGCACGAGTGTGGTGTGTGGAAAAAGCAAGATGAACGAACCGTGAAGCAGTGGGTACAGAACTACATTGGCGACAAGGCGGGGGAAGTGCGGAAAAGCAACGTAGACAGCGTGGCGGACTTGTTCAGGACTGAAATCTATATGCCCCAACATGCCTTTGACGTAGGGCCGGTGGAGTGCGTCAACACGTTGAACGGTGAACTAATGCTGGCGGACTGGGGACAATGGGAGTTGATGCCGCATACCCGAACCCATTACCGCACCACTCAGGTGCCGGTGGAATACGACCATAAAGCCGAAGCGCCTCAGTTTGTGAAGTTCCTGGCGGACGTGTTCAAGGGCGACCCCGACGCAGGCGACAAGGCGACCGCCGTGCTGGAGATGATGGGCTATACCCTCATGGCTCACAGCCGCCATGAAAAGTTCATCATATTGGTGGGCAGTGGTGCCAACGGCAAATCAGTATTGCTCAAGGTACTGGAAGCACTTGCAGGACGCGACAACGTGGCCGCCGTTCAGCCCTCGCAGTTTCACAACAAGTTCCAGCGCGCACACCTTCACAACAAGCTGGCGAACATCGTTTCAGAGATTAAGGAGGGCGCTGTCATTGATGATGATGCGCTGAAAGGCATTACCTCTGGCGAATCGTCAACCGTGGAGCATAAGAACAAAGACCCGTTCGATATGCGCCCGTTTTCAACGTGCTGGTTCGGCACCAACCATATGCCCAACACCCGAGATTTTTCGGGGGCGATGTTCCGCCGGGCAATGGTCTTGCAGTTCAACAACACGTTCAAACCGGAGTTGGGCAACTGCGACCCGAACCTAACGGAAAAGCTGATAAAGGAATTGCCCGGAATCCTGACGCTTGCCCTTGATGCGTATGCTGATGCGCTGATTGAAGGGTTCACCATGCCTCAAAGTTGCGTAGATGCGCGCGAGGAGTGGCGATTAAACGCCGATCAGGTGGCCCAGTTCGTTGATGTGGAGTGTGAGGCCACACCCGATGCCCAAACGCCCAGCCAGGCAATGTACGAGGCGTACAAGGAATGGGCGAAAGACAGCGGCATTCACAACCAACTGGCGATAAAGTCATTCAAGGAAAGGATGGAGCGGTTGGGCTTCAAATATGGCCGCAACAGCACCGGACGTTTCTATTCAGGGGTGCGATGTAAACGCGCCGTTGTTTTCTGACCGATAAGCCCCGCCCGAGCGGGGTTTTTTAATGACACCACCATGACGCCAGAATGACACGAGAGGCGCTTTACGTGTCATCGCTGAAAGCCTTGGGGCGCAAGGGCTAGAGCCATTTAAAGCCTAATCAATGACACCTATGACACGAGTTTTTCACTTATTGCGTAACGAATTCTTTTTTTAATATCAGTAATGACAGGTTGCCAAAATAAAAAAGGGTTTTTCCCATAGTGAATGATGACGCCGTGACGTGTCATAGCCGTCACTCGTGTCATCGCCCGCAAAACAAGCGGGGCTTCATGGCTCACGATTCAAACGGCAATCGAAACCCCCGACACCACATATACCCAAACACTATAAAAACCCCTGAATCCATAGCCATAGACACATGCCGGTTGCCCGTGGGGGAGGGCCAACCCCAGGTTATACGGACAACAACACCGCCATACCGCCCCACCATTGGCCTCACCTGTTCACTTTTTAATCTGTACGTGCCATAATACGTACCATAAACAGGCAACAAGCGACCCCGATATGCCCAAACGTGACGAGATACCAACCGCTTATAGTCCCGACTGGCTGGAACGGCTCGACGGCAGAACCCGGCTTGCCCAGGCGGTCAACCAACGGTATCAGGCACTAACCGCAGACTTAGGCGGTGATCTGTCATATCAGCGCCGGTCACTGTGCAAGCAGGTGGTGTGGATTGAGGCGGTTATTGAGCAACAGCACGCCGCCTTGAGCCGTGGCGAAGACATAGATCACGGCAGGCTCAGTAACTATGTGAACACTCTTATTGGCTTGCTCAAGACCATCGGCCTAGACCGCAAGGCAAAGGACGTTCCCGACCTTGCCGAGTACCTGGCGAAGCGTGAGGGCAAGGCATGAACATTCTGGAGTTCGCACAAACGCCGGAGATGATGGGTGATACCTTCACTGGCGAAAGTTGGGAAGCGTGGCGGTCAATATGGGCCGGAGCCTTTGGCCTGCCGATGGATCAACAACGCCGGGAGCTATTCGAGAAGCTGGCAGGCAAGCGCCCTGCACCGAAGCGCCGGGTTAGAGAGCTGTGGATCATCGCGGGCAGACGTTCAGCCAAAACTCACAACGCAGCGCAGGCGGCTGTGTATATCGGCACCATCGGCGCTGAAATAGATGGTCTGCTAGATAAGCTGTCTCCAGGTGAACGGGGTGTGATTTGCCTGCTGGCGGTGGATAGGCAACAAGCAAAGGTGGCCTTTAACTACATTCGGGCCATGCTGGAAAACAGCCCCCTGCTGGCACCGCTTATTGAGAAGGTATCCACCGAAGCTATCCACCTGACCAACCGTGTCACCATTGAAGTCTCCACCAATAGTTACCGCTCGCTTAGGGGGCGAACGAACATTTGTGTATTGATGGACGAGGTAGCCTTTTATAAGAGCGACTCCAGCGCCACACCGGACGTTGAAACCTACCGCGCGGCAGTGCCCGGACTGGCCACCACTGGCGGGATGCTGATTGCATTTTCATCGCCCTATGCCCGCCGTGGACTGCTGTACGACAAATACCGCAAGCATTACGCAAAGGATGGTGATGTTCTTGTGGTTCAAGGTGGGACGCGGATTTTCAATCCAACCCTTCCAGCCCACGTTATCGAGGAAGCCGAGCAAGACGACCCCGAAGCCGCCCGCAGTGAATGGCATGGCCTGTTCCGTGAGGAAATCGAGGGCTTTGTATCGAGGGACACGGTAGAAGCTGCAACCCGGCCAGACCCGCTGGAGATACCCTACAACAGCCGCAACCACTACCGGGCCTTCACCGACCCCGCCGGTGGTGGTACTTCGACCAGGGCAGACGAGTTCACCCTGGCTATCGGCCACCTTGAGGGAAACCGCTTTATTGTCGATCTGGTGCGAGGCCAGCGAGGCACACCGGCAACCATCGTTGCTGAATACGCCGCACTGCTCAAAAGCTACGGGGTGCGAACCGTCAACCTTGACCGATATGGCGGCTCAGTCTTCGCAGACGAGTTCAAGCGCCACGGTATCGAGGCCGAGCATAGTCCCATGAATCGCAGCGAGCTATACCAGAACGCTTTGCCGCTGCTCAACAGTAACCGGGTAGAGCTACCGCCATGCGACCGGCTGCAAACGCAGTTGATAACGCTGGAGCGCCGTACAGCACGATCAGGGCGCATAACAATCGACCACCCGCCCGGTGGCCATGATGACCGCTGCAACGCCGCGCTGGGGCTTGTGGCGCTGTCTGGTAGCCGCCCGCATATATTCGACTACAGCAAATTGCTATAACCACCGCGAAAGAGAGAGCCAAACCATGACCATGAAACAGTTTTCAACCGAAGCCCAGACCGCACACGATCATCTTGTGCCCTTGCTGGATCAGGCAATCAGCCACACCAACGACCGGCTAGAGAAAGCCAAACAAGCGGCAAGCCCGGAGGCGCTACGCCCTGACCTGCTGGCCATGCTGGACAACGCAGACACCCCGGCGGCTGATGCAATCGGCGGGATCATCGGCGGGTACGCCCAACTGATGCCAAACCATCGGGCGCGTGATGGTGGTCTTCTGATTCGCTCCCTCGTTTCCACCAAAAGCCACCACGGTCTAACCGACGATCAGGCCGGACAGATTGCAGGCGCAATCATTGGCGCGATTCAGGGCAAGGCCCATTCCGGCCTGATTGAATGGCCGGAGAACTGGCACGACGAATTGCACCACAATGATTTGTGTCAGTGGTGCGAGTGGGTTGCGCCCAAAGCCTACGGCGACCTGCTGGCCAGCCTGCAAGACACGACAAAGGCCCGAATCAGTGCCGAGAGTGACCTTGTGCAACTGCAAGCCAGCCAACAAGCGTTAGCCGATCTGGTGCCGAGTCCATCCACCGGAGCGGTGATTCAGATTCGCAACAATGCCGAGAACCGGCAAGGCGTGGCGGGTATCCACTGGCAAGCCGGCGAAGTCAAAACGCTAGAGCCTGCCGAGTATGCCCAGGTCATCGACAACGCCGGTTATCAACGATTGGCCGATGCTGGACAATTTGAGGTGCTGGCATGAATAGACGGTATGCGGTGGATGATTGCGACTTTGAAGCCTACAAGGCGCAAGGGGGCGAAATGAGCCGCGCTGAATTTTTCAACGCCCTGTTAGGGCCGCGCCCTCAGATCAGGCTAGGCCATGCCGACAAAGCCCCCGCGCCGCTATCTCAGCGGCTACGGGAACACCTGAAACAGCTATAAGTTTCTCTTCCACCAGCGGTGGTGGTAATGCGGTTTGTGGGTGCCATCCGTAGCGGTCAAAAAACCCTCACCTTATTGGCTTACTCTCACCAGGGCAAAAAGTAATATTTTTTGCTGTCAGATAAGGCGCTAAAGCGGTAAACATTTTTTTGCGCCCCTAGAACAGTTGTGTAACTGGCGACATCGCCAGTAAAGCAAACCAATTGTTCGCCACCATCAAAAGTGTGTCCATCGGCATAGCTTTCATCTGTGCTCAAGAAAATAGGCTCTGCTCCATACGAGTCCTGAAAGTTTGGCTTCAGTAATGCCCCGCCATTAGACGATTGCAAAACTTTGAACCCTGCGAGGTCATAGATTTGTGAGGGATCGGGCTTATCACCGCTGTATGGATACGAACGAGAGAGAGCGGGATTGTTGCCCCAAAAGTTAAAGCCCGTAAGCTGTCCACATTCACTGTTTTCTGCCCGGTTTAGATAGGTTGCTGACTCAGTGCGAACCCCATAGTCTCCAATGGCCTGTTTGGCGAATTGCAGCTTTTCTTCGGTATCGGCCAGCCAATTGTAATATGAGTGAATGTCAGGGTTATTATCAGGCAGATTGTTCAGAAAGACCTTATGGCCAAGACGATCCGGGGAGCATTTGTCGATGGAAAGCTCATCACAATACGCCATGACGCCGGGAGAACCCATCATCACGTTTAGGTCTTCCCCCATCCCGCTGGAAGCATCCTGTATCCTCTGTTCCACATAGCTTCTAGTGCTTGATACCAGATCCAACGAATATTCAATGTCCCCATACTTTTCATAAAGCTCCTGCATGGAGCCGTCGTAATTACTCAACTTCTTTTCAAGGTTGTCGGTATCAAGTTCTGCCATTCCTTCCTTGAATTTATCTAGCTGTTCTTGATTTATCCACTCAGTTCTGCCCGATCGGCCAGACTCCGAAAGTTTGAAAAGCGGCATTCCTTCGGAAAACGAGCGAGAAAGCTCTTCACTTTGCGAGTCAGTCCAACTATCTACCCGCTCTGCAAGAACTTGCTTATCTGATTTGGGATTTAAAGAAGTCTCTAGAGCTGTCTCTAGTGTCTTGCATCCGGCGAGGGGGAGAACTGATAAGGCGAGTGACCTGCCCCCAGTCTTTAATCCAACTGCTCCCTAGTAATGTCCGTTACTTTTGAATCAGTTTTTCCAAGTCGGAGAGCGGAGGCAAACTCCAAAGGTGTCTGATACCCCAAGGATGAATGCGGACGCTGCTCATTGTAGTCCAAGCGCCAGTTGCTGATTTTTTCTCGGGCGTGAGCGAGATCCCGGAACCAGTGTTCATTCAGACACTCATCCCGGAATTTTCCGTTAAAGCTCTCGACGTAACCATTCTGCATCGGCTTTCCAGGCTGGATGAGCTTCAGCTCAACGCCATGATGGTAAGCCCATTGATCCAATGCTCTTCCAGTAAATTCCGGCCCCTGATCGGTTCTGACGGCTTTCGGGTAGCCTCGGAAGGCTGCTATGGCGTCTAGGGTGCGCGTCACCTGTTCCCCTGAGATGCCCATGGCAACGGGAATGTCGAGGCACTCCTTGGTGAAGTCATCCACGATCGTCAGGCATTTGATCCTGCGGCCGTTTGCCAAGGAATCCATCACGAAATCCATGGACCATGTATGGTTTGGCGAATCAGGCAACACCAAGGGCTGCCGTTCGACCATCACGCCTTTACGACGCTTACGTTTGCGGACGGCCAGGCCTGCTTCCCGGTAAAGCCGATAAACCTTCTTGTGATTCACCTCAGCACCCTCACGACGCAGCAACTGGTGAACACGCCGGTACCCGAACCGGCGGCGTTCGAACGCAATGGCTTTGATGCGCTCTGTCAGCTCACGCTCTTCTGGAGAACGCTGAGACTGATATCGCATCGTTGCGCGGGATAACCCGACGAGTGAACAGGCTTTGCGCTCGGATATCGTCGTCTCCGACAGCATGGTGCGCACAGCCTCGCGCTTGTTCCCGACGGTCAGTACTTTCGGTTGAGAGCCGCCTTCAGAGCTTCGGTGTCGAGCATGGACTCGGCCAGCAGTTTCTTGAGCCGGGCGTTCTCTTCCTCCAGGGCCTTCAAACGACGGGCTTCAGAGACTTCCAGGCCGCCATACTTCTTGCGCCAGGTATAAAACGTCGCGTCCGAGATGTTGTACTTCCGGCACAGCTCTTTGACCGGAAGGCCGGCCTCGGCTTCCTTCAGAATGGGAATGATCTGCTCTTCGGTGAATCGCTTCTTCATGTTCATCGTCCTCTCTGGTGATGAACATTACTAAGATCACGATGGATTAGAAAGTTGGGAGCAGGTCACGAGAACAACGGCAACCTTTTTCATAGCCACTACCTTGTTTGCATGAATTAGGCGGGTAGCGTCGCCCTCAAACATAGATCAAGTCAACCGGAGGGAGTCAAAAGGCACACATTCATCGGATGAACCAATGATCTGGTTATCAGGTGATGATGCAAACAAAGGGGAGTCAAAACGAGGCCAGTCTCTCCTGACTGTCCCACCACTTGGCAGGTGGCGCGACCGCTGGGCAATCCTTGCGAGCGGTTAAAAAATCTGTATTCGATCACTTTTTGAGCATTTCAGGGTTGATACGTATGATGGAACGTATCTTTTTTTATGCCCTGTAAGTGACTGATTTTAAAGGGAAAATGGCGGTGGGCCAGGGATTCGAACCCCGGGACGGCTACTAACCGTCGGCGGTTTTCAAGACCGCTGCATTCAGCCACTCTGCCAGCCCACCGTCTTACTTTTTTCACTGGAAACAATTGCTTGTCTCCGGCCGTCGTTGCGACAGCGGGAAGAATGATACCGGATCTGCTCTCGCTGTCAACGCTTGCGGGAAAAAACTGCCGAATTTCCGGCGGTGGGCGCGGGTTGCCTATCATTACTTCGTTGTAATGGAATCCGTTGGTGGATTTTCTGTCGTAAATGATTGAAAGTCACGTATTCGACATTATGATTAGTCACAGCACTCAGTTTCATTAAGCGGAGAGAATAATGGAAGACAAACGTTTCGGCGTTCAAAACAACCAGGCGACGTATTCGTCAGCCGGTGAAACGGCGCGCGCCGGCATCAGCGATGACGCGATGAAGGTCCTGCGCAGCACTTATCTGCTGCTGGGCATGACGCTCGCCTTCTCTGCTTTGACGGCGTTCCTGAACATGGGCGGGTCCCACCCCGGTTTCCTGATCACCATCGTGGGCTACATCGGCCTGCTGTTCGCCACCTATAAGCTGAAGAACAGCGTATGGGGCATCGTGACCACCTTCGCCCTCACCGGCTTCATGGGGTATACCCTGGGCCCGATCATCGGCGCGTTTGTGGCTGCTGGCGCATCCCAGATTGTCGCGCAGGCGCTCACGCTGACCGCCGTGGCCTTTGTAGGCCTGTCTGCCACCGCCATCATCACCAAGAAAGACTTCAGCTTTATGTCCAGCTTCCTGACCGCTGGCGCATTCGTGCTGATTGGTGCCATGGTGCTGGCGTTCATCATGGAAAGCTCCGTGCTGCACCTGGCGGTGTCGGCCGGCTTCACCATCTTCGCCTCCATCATGATCCTGTTTGAGACAAGCCAGATCATCAAGGGCGGCGAGCGTAACTACATCATCGCCACCGTGGGTCTGTACGTGTCCATCTACAACCTGTTCGTGAGCCTGCTGCACCTGCTGGCCGCATTCAGCGGCGACGATTAATCAGGGCCTTATACTCCTGACCCACGAAACCCCGGCCTTTGCCGGGGTTTCTGCTTTAGGTAGACTCCAAATCTCTGTTACACGGAACCTGAACCGGAATCATGCCGACCACCCTATCCTACACACTGGTGATTACCGGAGCGCCCTGGGCGTCCCAGGCACCACAAACCGCGCTGAATATGGCCGAGGCACTGATCAACGCCAATCACCGGATTGACCGTATCTTCCTCTACGGTGAGGGCATTCACCTGGCCTCGGCGCTGAGCACACCGCCGTCCGACGAAAAGCATTGGCCCAGGGCCTGGTCGGAATTTCTTACGGAGCATTCGATTCCCGCCGTGGCCTGCGTGGCGTCTGCCTTACGCCGTGGTCTGGTGGACGAGGCCGAAAAAGCCCGGTATGAACTCCCGGCCAGCAACCTGCGTGCACCGTTCGAAATCGCCGGGCTGGGTGAGTGGGTGGAAGGCAGCATCCAATCTGACCGGGTTCTCTATTTTCACGGGAGCGTTTGAGCATGAGCACATTGATTGTGGTGGATCAGGCCCCCTACGGCTCCTGGGCCGGCCGTGAGGCGCTGGATATGTCGCTTTCCCTGGCGGCATTTGACCAGCCGGTCGCCCTGCTTTTCATCGGCGCGGGCGTTAACTGGCTGCGCAAACAGCAGGCCCCGGAGGGCATTGGCCAGAAATCCCTGGAGAAAAACCTCTCGGCCGCGCCCATCTTTGGCGTGGAGACCATCATGGCTTGTGCGGGCGCCTGCCAGCGATACGGGCTGACAGAGGCCAACACGCTCGCTGGCGTGGCAACCGTTGCAGACATCCAGGCGGCCATGGCCGGGTATGAACAGGTGGCTTTCGCAGGCTAAGGAACGAACATGACCCGCAATCAAGCGCAGACATCAACGCTTCACATACTGAACAAGGCGCCGGAACACCCCCGGTTTGAAGCCTGCCTGGGCGCGTTATCTCCGGGTGACATCCTGGTGCTTTCCGAAAACGCCGTGCTGGCGCTGCCCGCCCGGCAGCCCGGCCTTCCCGAGGGCACGCTGGCCGTGGCGGCGGATCTTGCGGCCCGGAGCCTGGAAGACGGCTTCGCCGGGCAGGCGATCGGCTACGCCGAGCTGGTCCGCTTGACCGAACAACACTCCCGCATTATCAGTTGGTGACCCATGACCGATTCAGCCATGCCGCAACGCAACAACGAAGGTTTCCTGGAAGACGCCAGCGCCTGGACGCCCGAGGTGGCCCGGGTGATTGCCGGCGAATCCGATATCGAATTGACCGACAATCACTGGGAAATCATCGACTTCCTGCGGGATTTTTACAGGGAACACGAGATGTCGCCGCCATCAAACCGGCTGTTCGTGAAGGCGGTCAAGGAGCATTTCGGAGAGGAGAAAGGCAACAGCATCTACCTGATGCAGCTGTTCCCGGGCACGCCGGCGAAAACCGCCTGCCGCATTGCCGGGATGCCACGGCCCACCAACTGTTTGTAAACCGGCCAGCCCTACCGAACCACAAAAAAGCCCGCAGGAGCGACAAACTCTCTGCGGGCTTTTGCGTACCAGTGCTGAACAATCTTACTGGTAGTAGGCGTTCTCGGTGTAGGAGTGGTCGGTTACGTCCCGCACTTCGGTGATTTCCGGCACCACTTCCTTCAGGGTTTTCTCAACGCCCTGCTTCAGGGTCAGGCTCACAGCGGAGCAACCCTGGCAGCCGCCGCCGAAGCGCAGCACAGCCACCGACTCGTCCACGATATCCACCAACTGAACGTCACCACCGTGAGCGGCCAGGTTCGGGTTGATCTCGGTGGCCAGCACGTAGTTCACGCGGTCCGGCAGGGGCGCGTCGTCGGCGACCTGCGGTACCTTGGCGTTAGGGGCCTTGATGGTCAGCTGGCCGCCCATCTGGTCCTTGGAATAATCCACGTAGGCGTCTTCCAGGAAGGGTACCGAGTTGTGGTCCAGGTAAAGCGTGAACTTCTCCAGATCCACCTGCTCGTCGGTCGGGACGATCTCGTTCGGCGGGCAGTACGCCAGACAGGTTTCCGCATTGCGGGTGCCGGGCTGGGTGACGAAAACACGCACGCCCATGCCTTCAACATCCTGCTTTTCAATAAGTTGAGCAAGGTAGTCTCTTGCTGAATCTGTAACGGTTACCAAAGCCATGCTTCCTACCTGTTATCGAATTTACCCTCATTTTAGGAGAGTTCGCAGTAACTTAAAAGACCAAGTAAAATAGTCGGGCTTTAATGGGATAATCAATTGCACGTATTTCCCGCTTTTTTGCTATGATTCCGCGCCATTACTGTTAAAAAGCCGTTACACGATACCCGGAAGAATTTTCTATGACCGATCGCAACGCCCGTCTGGAACAGCTCAAGCAAGCCCTCAAGGAACGCATTGTCATTCTTGACGGTGGCATGGGCACGATGATCCAGAACCTGAAACTAGAGGAAAGCGCGTTCCGGGGCGATCGGTTCAGCGATTATGACCGGGAGGTTCAGGGCAATAACGACCTGCTGAACCTCACCCAGCCGGCCCTGCTGAAAAACATCCATGCCGACTATCTGGATGCGGGCGCGGACATCATCGAAACCAACACCTTCAACTCCACGCAGCTGTCGCAGGCGGATTACGGCCTGGAAGAGATTGCCCGGGAGCTGAACGTGGCCTCGGCCAAACTCGCTCGCGAAATCGCCGACGAGTTTACCGCAAAGAACCCGGAAAAGCCCCGCTTCGTGGCTGGCGCCGTGGGCCCGACTTCCCGCACCGCATCCATTTCACCGGATGTGAACAACCCCGGTTACCGCAACGTGGATTTCCAGACCCTGGTGGATAACTACTACGAAGCGGTATCCGGCCTGGTTGAAGGCGGCGTGGATCTGATCCTGCTGGAAACCATTTTCGACACCCTGAACGCCAAGGCGGCCATCTACGCCACCCAGCAGTTCTTCGAAGACAGCGGCATTGAACTGCCGATCATGATCTCCGGCACCATCACCGATGCCTCCGGACGCACCCTGTCGGGCCAGACCACCGAGGCCTTCTACAATTCCGTGGCCCACGCCAAGCCCATTTCCATTGGCCTGAACTGTGCCCTGGGTGCGGACGCCCTGCGCCCCTACGTGGAAGAGCTGTCCAACAAGGCGGAAACCTACGTCTCCGCCCACCCGAACGCCGGTCTGCCCAACGAGTTTGGCGAATACGACCAGACCCCGGAGGAAATGGCCGAGATCATCGAAGGCTTCGCCCGCGATGGTTTTTTGAACATCATCGGTGGCTGCTGTGGCTCCCGCCCGGACCACATTGAAGCCATTGCCAAGGCGGTGGCCAAGTACCCGCCGCGCCAGATTCCCAAGCGCCCGAAGGCCCTGCGCCTCTCCGGCCTGGAACCCTTCACCGGTGACGAGAACACCCTGTTCATCAACGTAGGCGAGCGCACCAACGTAACCGGTTCCAAGCGCTTCCTGCGCCTGATCAAGGAAGAACAGTACGAAGAGGCCCTGAGCGTGGCCCGGGACCAGGTGGAGAACGGCGCCCAGATCATCGACATCAACATGGACGAGGGCATGTTGGAGTCGAAAGAGGTGATGGTCACCTTCCTGAACCTGGTGGCCTCGGAGCCGGATATCTCCAAGGTGCCGATCATGATCGACTCCTCCAAGTGGGACGTGATCGAAGCCGGCCTGCGCTGCATTCAAGGCAAGGCGGTGGTGAACTCCATCAGTCTGAAGGAAGGCGAGGAAGAGTTCATCAAGCGCGCCAAAGACTGCATGCGCTACGGCGCCGCCGTGGTGGTCATGGCCTTTGACGAAGACGGTCAGGCCGACACCTTCGAGCGCAAGACCGAGATCTGCAAGCGCTCCTACGATGTGCTGGTGGGCATTGGCTTCAACCCGGCCGACATCATTTTCGACCCCAACATCTTTGCCATTGCCACCGGCATCGAGGAACACAACAACTACGCGGTGGACTTCATCAACGCCACGCGCTGGATTCGTGAGCACTGCCCGCACGCCTCCATCTCCGGCGGCGTGAGTAACGTGTCTTTCTCCTTCCGGGGCAACGACGCAGTGCGCGAGGCCATCCACTCGGTGTTCCTTTACCACGCCATCAAGGCCGGCATGAACATGGGCATCGTGAACCCCGGCCAGTTGGTGATTTACGACGAAATCGAGCCGGACCTGAAAGAACTGGTGGAAGACGTGGTGCTCAACCGCCGCGAGGATTCCACCGACCGCCTGCTGGAGGCGGCCGAGAAGTTCAAGGGCAAGGGCGGCCAGGCAAAGGAAGAAGACCTGGCCTGGCGCGAATGGCCGGTGGAAAAGCGCCTGGAGCACGCACTGGTCAAGGGTATTACCAGCTACATCATTGACGACACCGAAGCCTGCCGGCAGAACGCCGAGCACCCCATCGAGGTGATCGAAGGCCCCCTAATGGCCGGCATGAATGTGGTCGGCGACCTGTTCGGCGACGGCAAGATGTTCCTGCCCCAGGTGGTGAAAAGCGCCCGGGTGATGAAACAGGCCGTTGCGCACCTGATTCCCTACATCGAGGCGGAGAAATCCGAGGGCCAGAAGGCCAAGGGCAAGATCCTGATGGCCACGGTGAAAGGCGATGTGCATGACATCGGCAAGAACATCGTGGGCGTGGTGCTGCAGTGCAACAACTACGAAGTGATCGACATGGGCGTGATGGTGCCCTGCGACAAGATCCTGGAAAAGGCGAAGGAAGAAAACGTCGACATCATCGGGCTGAGCGGCCTGATCACCCCGTCGCTGGACGAGATGGTGCATGTGGCCCGTGAAATGCAGCGCCTGGACTTCAACATCCCGCTGATGATCGGCGGCGCCACCACTTCCAAGGCCCACACGGCGGTGAAGATCGAGCCGCAGTACAAGAACGACATCGCGCTTTACGTATCCGACGCCTCGCGCTGCGTGAACGTGGCCTCCCAGCTGCTCAGCAAGACCACCAAGCCGGCGTTTGTGGAAGCTGCCCAGAAGGAATACGACGAGATCCGCGAGCGCCGCAAGAACCGGGGCGACCGCACCAAGCTGGTGTCGCTGCAAGAGGCCCGCAACCGGGCGCCGGAGATCGATTTCGAAGGCTATCAGCCGCCCAAGCCGGCTTTCACCGGCGTGCGGGTGTTCGAGGACTATGACCTCAAGGAAGTACTGAATTACATCGACTGGACGCCGTTCTTCATTTCCTGGGACATCTCTGGGAAATATCCGGCCATTTTCGACGATCCCAAGCGTGGCGAAGCCGCCCGCACCCTGTTCGACGATGCCCAGAAACTTCTGGCCCGGATGATTGAAGAGAAGCGCATCACCGCCAGGGGCGTGATCGGTTTCTGGCCGGCGAACCGTCGTGGCGATGACATCGTGGTCTACACCGATGAATCCTGCACCGAAGAGCTGACCACCCTGCACCACCTGCGCCAGCAGGATGAAAAAGCACCGAACAAGCCCATGATGGCGCTGTCGGATTTCGTGGCGCCGGAAGGCTCCGGCAAAGTGGACTATGTGGGCGGTTTTGCCGTGACCACAGGCATCGGTGTGGACGAGTTCACCCAGGAGTTCAAGGACGCCCACGACGACTACAGCGCAATCATGGTGCAGGCCCTGGCAGACCGCCTGGCGGAAGCCTTTGCCGAATGCATGCACGAGCGGGTGCGCAAGGAATTCTGGGGCTACGCCAGCGATGAACAGTTCGCCAATGAAGACCTGATCAAGGAACGCTATCGCGGTATTCGCCCGGCACCGGGCTACCCGGCCTGCCCGGACCACACCGAGAAAGCCACCCTGTTCAAGCTGCTGGAGGCCACCGAAAACACGGGGCTGCAGCTCACTGAACACTTCGCCATGTTCCCGACGGCGGCGGTGTCCGGCTGGTACTTCGCCCATCCGGAATCCAAGTATTTCGCCGTGGGCAAGATTGGCGTGGACCAGGTTGAGGACTATGCTGAACGCAAAGGCATGTCGAAGGCCGAGGCCGAGCGCTGGTTGATGCCAAGTCTGGCCTACGATCCGGCGGAGTAAACTTGAGGGGGTTTAATGGGCAGACCTGAGAACAACGAAAACAACCAGGAAGCTCAGAACCAGAACCCGCCCCGCAAACCCGGGGTGGGCAAAATCATGCAGAGCATTCTTGCCGGCGCCTTTGGCGTGCAGTCTGACAAACGCCGGCAGGAAGACTTTTCCAGCCACAGCCCGGTGCCCTACATCGTAGCCGGTTTGCTGTTTACCGCCATCTTTGTGGTTTCGCTGATTATTATTGTGAAACTGGTGCTGGCCAGCCAGTAGCGTTTACTGGCCGGATACCCAAAGCACCGCAAACGACACCGCCAGCGTAATCAGTAGTACGGCAGCAATGGCGTCGGCCGTGCTGTCAGAACGGATGCCCTTTTTCATTTGGCTCTCCTCCCGGTTTTGTTCTTCTGCTTCTCAGTTAAGTCAGTAAATGGCCTTGCGTCCAATTGGCGGCCGATTCACTTATCGTCTGAATCGATAACCATATGTTGAAATAATCATTTTGAGAATAAAAACTGAGTGGTATCCTGCGATTCAGTAATAACAGGCAGGATATTGACTCCATGTACGTATACGACGAACACGATCGAAAAATGGCCGCCGAGCGGGTCGCCCAGTTCCGGGACCAGACTCGCCGCCGGTTGGCCGGCGAACTCGCAGAAGAAGAGTATCTGCCGCTGCGCCTGCAAAACGGGCTTTACGTGCAGCGCCACGCACCCATGCTGCGGATTTGTGTTCCTTACGGCATGTTGCGCTCCAAGCAGCTGCGCCGGCTGGCCCGCGTAACCCGGGACTACGACAAGCGTTTTGCCCATTTCACCACACGGCAGAACCTGCAGCTGAACTGGCCGGAGCTGGAGCAGGTGCCGGACATTCTGGAAGAGTTGGCGGAAGTGGAAATGCACGCCAACCAGACCAGTGGTAACTGCATCCGTAACACCACCACGGACCAGTTCGCCGGTGTGCAGTCCGACGAAATCGCGGACCCGCGTCCCTACTGCGAGCTCATTCGCCAGTGGTCCACTTTCCATCCGGAATTCGCGTTCCTGCCCCGTAAGTTCAAGGTGGCGGTGAACGCCTCCGAGAAGACCGACAGAGCCGCCATCCAGGTGCACGACATTGGCCTGCAAATGGTGCGCAACGACGCCGGTGAGCTGGGCTTCCGCGTTCACGTTGGCGGTGGTCTGGGCCGTACCCCGATGGTTGGCCCAGTGATCCGTGACTTCCTGCCAGAGCTGGACCTGCTGACGTACCTGGAAGCTGTACTGCGTGTTTATAACCGCTACGGCCGCCGGGACAACAAGTTCAAGGCCCGTATCAAGATCCTGGTGAAGGCACTGACGCCGGAAGGCTTCGCCGAGAAGGTGGAAGCCGAGTGGGCCCACATCAAGGACTCCCCGACTCGCCTGACCCCGGAAGCCGTTGAGCACATCAAAGGCTTCTTCACCGAGCCGGCTTACGAACAGTTGGACAACGCCACCGACCTGCTGGCCACCCAGCGTTTCGAGAACCGGGAGTTCGACCAGTGGCTGGCCCACAACGTGGACACCCACAAGAAGCCGGGCTACGCCATCGTCACGCTGACACTCAAGCAGACCGGCACACCGCCGGGCGATGTGAGCGACGAGCAGCTGGACCAGATCGCGGATCTGGCCGATGAGTACAGCTTTGGCGAAGCGCGTGTCACCCACCACCAAAACGTCGTGTTGGCCGATGTCCGCCAGGACCGCCTGCTGGAGCTGTGGCAGACCATCAAGCCGATGGGGTTTGCCACCGCCAACCTGCACACGCTGAACGACATCATCTGCTGCCCGGGTGGCGATTACTGCAACCTGGCCAATGCCAAATCCATTCCGGTCGCGGAAGCCATCCAGCGCCGCTTTGACGACATGGATTACCTGTACGACCTGGGCGAGATCGACCTGAACATTTCCGGCTGCATGAACGCCTGTGGTCACCACCACGTGGGTAACATCGGCGTGCTGGGCGTGGACAAGAAGGGCGATGAGTTCTACCAGATCAGTCTGGGCGGCTCGTCCCACCACGATGCACAGATCGGCAAGATCCTGGGGCCGTCGTTCGCCCGCGAGGAAGTGCCGGATGTCATCTCGAACATTGTGAATGTGTACGTTGAGCAACGTACCAGCGAAGAGACTTTCCTGGATACCTATCGCCGGATTGGTATCAAGCCATTCAAGGAGCGGGTTTATGCCTGAGGTAATTACTGCTGAAGGCGCATTGCGCCAGGATAACTGGGTTGTGGTGCCCCGCCCCGAAGAAGGTGAAGCACTTGCCCTGCCCGAGGACAAGCCGGCACTGGTGCCTGCGGATCTGTGGCTGGAAAACGAATCCACTTTTGCCAACCGTGCCGATATCGGTGTCTGGTTCGACAGTCACGATGAGCCGGAGATCCTTGAAGGCAAGGTAAACGAGGTGCCGTTGATCGCGGTGAATTTCCCACGCTTTGTGGATGGCCGTGGTTACAGCATCGCGCGTTTATTGCGTGAGCGCTTTGGCTTTGAGGGTGATCTGCGGGCCATCGGTGATGTGCTGCTGGATCAGCTTCAGTTCATGAAGCGCTGTGGTTTCAGCACGTTCGTGCTGCGCCCGGACAAGGATGCTTCCGAGGCGGCGCGGTATCTGGATTTCTTCAGCCAGACGTATCAGGCGGCTGGGGATACCGATTTGCCGTTGTTCCGGCGTCGTGCTTCTTAGAGTTTTCCGCTCGCTCTTCGTGCCTCTAGCTTGGGGTACGAAGGGCGGGAATGTCCTTCTATTCATACTTTTGTGTTCGTCCGCCTGGAGCAATAATCGCTTCGCTAGCGAAAACGGGCGCCCTCCGCTTAGATACACCCGCTTCGCAATCTGACTCGCTAGTTACTGCATCTTCTGGTTCCGAAACGCACTCAGCACCTTCCAGACACTATGCTCAACAGCCGCACTGGTCGCGAGACCAAGCTTCTCTGGCAGGCTGCGTTTGCGCTGGTACGAAACGGAAACCACCTCACCCCGGTCACAGGCGTCGATCAGGTACTCATCCGAGGTTTTGATTTCGTCGATCAGGTTTACTTCCAGGGCTCGTTTGCCGAACCAGATATCCCCGTTGGAAACGGCTTTGATGTCCAGCGCCGGACGACGTTCGCTGACATAATCCTTAAACAGGGTGTGGGTGTCTTCCAGGTCTTCCAGGAACTTCTTGCGGCCGCCTTCGGTGTTTTCGCCGAAGATGGTCATGGTGCGTTTGTGTTCACCGGCGGTGAGGACTTCGAAGTCGATGTCGTTTTTCTTGAGTACCCGGTGGAAGTTGGGCAGCTGTGCCACCACGCCGATGGAGCCGAGGACGGCGAACGGTGAGGCGATGATGCGGTCGGCGACGCAGGCCATCATGTAGCCGCCGCTGGCAGCTACTTTGTCGACGCATACGGTGAGCGGGATGCCTTTGCTGCGGATGCGGTCGAGTTGCGCGGCCGCCAGGCCGTAGGCGTGTACCAGGCCGCCACCGCTTTCCAGGCGTACCACCACTTCGTCGCTTTCGGGGTTGGCGACGCTCAGCACGGCTGAAATGGAGCGGCGCAGGTTGTCGGTGTCGCTGGCTTTGATGTCGCCGTCAAAATCCACCACGTAGATGTGGGACTTTTTGTCAGTGCCCTCTTCCTTGGCGGTTTCCTTTTTCGCCGCTTTTTTCTCGGCTTTCTCCTCTTTTTTCTTCCGCTTCTGCCAGACCTTGCGCTCCAGTGGCGACATCAGGTGTTTCTCGATGGATTCCCGGAGTTTGCGGTACTGTTCGTTGAGCTTGCGGATTTTGAGCTCACCGTCGTCGCCGTGGTCATCTGTCTGTTTATGGGCCAGAGAGATGATGATGGATACCAATACAATGGCAGCCACCACGAAGGTCGCTATTTTTGCCAGGAACAGGCCGTATTCAGTCAGAAATTCCAAGATGTTTTCTCCACTGGATTTGTTGCGAACTGGAAAGTGTACCTTGTGAAGGAACGGGTAATAAAGCTGGGCTCAAAGAAAGTTAAAACACTTGTTTGATTTTCCTTGACACCGCCGGGCACCGCCCATAAAGTCAAATTTGTAACGAGGCTCTGACACTCATATCAATAAAGGTAAAACAATGTCTGTAGATCAGGTATTTGAAAAACTCGAACAAAATTTCAACGCCGAGGCGGCCAAGGGTCTCGATCTGGTTTTCCAGTTTGATATCGAGGACGACAAGGTTTATTACCTGGTCATCAATGACGGCACCTGCAAGCTGGTGGAAGGCGAGCACGAAGATCCATCCGTTACGCTGATCATGAACTCTGAAACCCTGAAGGGCATTGTTTCCGGCGAGACCGACGGCATGCAGGCGTTCATGGCCGGCCAGCTACGGGCCGAGGGCGACATGATGCTGGCCACCAAGCTGGGTGAGCTGTTCAACATGGGTTGATCCCCACCCCATGTAACAAAAAACCTGCGCTCCGGCGCAGGTTTTTTATGCCTACTCGAAATACCCCGGCTACAGTCCGACGCCGTCCAGTGAGCTTTCGGCGAGTTTGAGCAGGTCCGGGTTTTTCTCTTCATTCCGGCCGATGCTCTCTATGTAATATTCCAGCGAGGTCAGTGCATCCGCCAGCGCTTCCAGTACTTGTTCGGTAGGCGCTTCGGTGGCATCCAGCAACTGTTGCTGGATGGATGCGGCAATCCGCGATACCACGGTTGCCGCCTGGGGATCACCAATCATCTCCAGTCCACCCCAGATGCTATGCAGGGTTCCGGGAAGATTGGCGAGGTGCAGTTTGTCGTGATCCGATTCCAGGAAAGCGGTAATCGCCCGCTTGGCCAGGGTCAGTGCGCTACGCGCTTCGTCTGCCACCACCCATACAGCTTCCTGCAAGTAAACGGAAGCTTCCTGTTTGCTGTTTGCCGATGCCAGTGCGTCGGTTTCCGAGGTGATGCCACGATTCACAAACTGCAGCGCGGCATCTTCAATGGCCAGCACGGAGCCTGCCAGGCGATAGAGTTCGTCCTCGTTGGGCATGCGGCCCTCGGACTCGGTCTGGCGAAGCCGGGAGGCTTCGTCACGGGCCAACCCCGCCAGTCGGCTTAAGTCCAGCATCATCAGGGTATTGGCGATGCTTTCTAGCCCCTCGGCAATGGCGGTCTGTTCAGCCAGGTCCGGCTCCAGGCCCCGCTCGATGATATCGAGCCGGTCTTTAAGCTTGTTCAGCTCTTCCCGCAGCGCCTCCGACAGCGACTTCAGGACATCCGAACCCGGGCCGTACAAGCGCCGTGCATGAGCTTCCATCATGTTGTCGGGAAACTCGGCGGGCGCCAGCTGGTAGGCCGACAGCACCCGGATAACTTCCGGGTTGGCTGAGCCGGACCGGTAGAGAAGGTAAACCAGCTCGGTCAGCAGAGAGTCTGGTGCGGGTTTCTGTTTGGCTGAATCGCCCACGTAAATGATGTCCCGCGCCATTCTCTCCAGCTGCATCAACAGGCGCTTTCGAGCTTTGGTGAAGCCCATTGCCCGGTCCATCATGGTGTTGGCCACGATGGTAAACAGGCACCAGAGCTGGCCTTGGGGTGTGCCCTGGCACAAACGGGCAAAACCACGGGCGGCGCGCGCCATCAGCTTCTTGCTGACGTCCGGATTGCGGTCTTTGAGGATGCCCAGCAACGCCACCTGCAGGGTCAACCGCATACGGCGCGCCATCACATCCTGGGCATCGTTATCCTCCCCCAGCGGGGACATGGGTAAATCGGTGCAGAAATCCGGATGCTCGGACAGGCTCAGGTTAAAAAACCAGGACTCCGGGTAAGGCGCTTCTTTGCGGGTTTCGCGCAACTCGTTGATGGCCGGCAGCAGGAGTTCGGGATGATCCTCGCGCTGCTGGTGGTAATAGTCCACGTAACGGCGAAGAGTAAACAGCGCGCCACTGAGCGCTGCCAACCGCGCGTCGGCCTCGTCGCCAACGGGCATGTCATCACACAGGCTGGAGGCTTCCTGGCATAGGCGGCTGGCACCCAGGAGCTCCACGAGAATAAAGATGCCCCGCAGCTGATTCAGGTAGTCTACGCAGTTCTGGAGTTCGTCCGCCTTTTCGCGGTTTTCCTGAAAGCGTTCCAGACTGGTTTCGGCCTGCTTGATGGTCTGCTCGATTTCATTTCTGACCAAGTCAAACGAATGAGACCTCGTCGCCAGAGATGGTTGAACCATAAACGCTTCCTGTTACTTTGCGGAAACTACCGCGTCCTGTTAATGACCCTTGTCGGGCTCGAGCCTTCCCTGCGCTGGAAAATACTTGAGTCGAACCTTTCCAGTTTGAAAAACTGATTAGCTATCCAGTATTTATAACATAAAACTGAAGTAGCTCAAGAAACTCCAGAAGGAAATGCGGAAGAGTCTGATCTGGTTCTCATTCCCCGTTATCAAGT
Organism: Marinobacter nauticus; assembly: GCA_044811145.1. GTDB lineage: Bacteria > Pseudomonadota > Gammaproteobacteria > Pseudomonadales > Oleiphilaceae > Marinobacter > Marinobacter nauticus_A. The sequence continues at coordinate 2,516,519 of CP085245.1, read as the reverse complement.
TTGCCCCAGACGGTTTCGCCCGCCTGTTTTGCCATCATCGCCATGAACTCATCGTGGGCGGAGTTTTCCTCTTCGCTTGCCTGGATTACCGTTAAAGGAGCCCGATCACTGCTGGCCCTGCGAATACCAGCGCCAGCCCCGCCCTCGCCACTGTCGGCATCCAGCGACAGAGCGGTCTGGCCACCGGTGAGCAGTAGATACACGTCCGCCAGGATCTCGGCATCAAGCAGTGCGCCGTGCAGTTCACGGTTGCTGTTGTCTACGCCGTAACGTTTACACAGGGCATCCAGGCTGTTCTTCTGCCCCGGGTGCTTGGCCCGTGCAATGGCCAGGGAATCGACAATGCCGCAGTGATCAGCGGTTTTGCGGACCGGCTTGAGGCGAGCGAACTCGGAGTCCATAAAGCCCACGTCAAACGCGGCGTTATGAATGACCAGCTCGGCGCCTTTGATGAATTCAAAGAACTCATCCGCGATATCCGCAAACTTGGGTTTGTCCGCCAGGAACTCGTTGGTGATACCGTGAACGGTAATGGCCTCGGCTTCCACTTCCCGCTCGGGGTTGATGTAAACGTGGTAGTTACGTCCGGTCAGCGCCCGTTCAACCACTTCCACGCAGCCGATTTCGATAATCCGGTGCCCTTCGTTGGGGTCAATGCCGGTGGTTTCGGTATCCAGTACAATCTGTCGCATTACTTGCTATTCCAATCGCTTCAATACTAAGAGGTGGTCAGTTCACTCACGCCACGGTTGGCCAGTTCATCCGCCAGCTCGTTGTCCGGGTTACCGGAGTGGCCTTTTACCCAGTGCCAATTGATCTGGTGCCGTTCAGTTTCGGCATCCAGTTCCTTCCAGAGATCGGCGTTCTTGACCGGCTTTTTCGCGGCGTTTTTCCAGCCTTTGCGCTTCCAGCCCGCCAGCCATTCGGTGATGCCCTTGCGCACGTATTGGGAGTCAGTGTACAGCTCCACCTCACATGGGCGAGTCAGCGCCCTGAGACCGCGAATAGCGGCCATCAGTTCCATACGGTTGTTGGTGGTCTGCCCTTCACCGCCATGCAGGGTTTTGCAGGCATCGCCGTATCTTAGTACCACGCCCCACCCTCCGGGCCCGGGATTGCCTTTACAGGCTCCGTCGGTATACATGACTACCTTGCCGGCCATTTTTTCTCCAGATTGTCCGATGTCTGTTTTATGGATCGCCCCCGGCTGGCACAACTACCCGGTGCGCCGATGCTGCCGGCAGGCACCGGAATTACTTTTGCCTTGCGCCAGTTCAGCCGCGGCTTCAGGCGGGCGTATTCCCGTTTGCGGGCGAGAATACAGTAATACGCGCCAATCGGCAGCCAATCCCGTTGCCGTTTCAGGGCACGGCGGTGCCGGCTGGCGTTCTGCAGCGGCAAGGTAAGAAAGTGTGTCGCGGAATCATCCACCTGGAAGCTCAGCAATCGAAGCCAGTCCTCCATGCGGGAGCGAAGCATAAAGCGGCCACCCCACGGCCCGTCGTGATGACGGGACATGGCTCGGCGCAGGCCCCAGAAGCTCAACGGATTAAAACCGATCAGGGCAATCTTTCCTTCCCCTCGCAGCACACGGGCCGATTCCCGCAAGACCGCGTGAGGGTCCGGCGAAAAATCCGCCGTGTGGTGCAGGATAACCAGATCCATGGAATCCGAGGGAAAAGGCAATTCATCGGCGTGACACACGGCGGCGCCATCAGGCATGTGTGGCTGCCAGACCGGTGAGGTGATGATTTTCTGGGCGAAGTCCGAACCGGTGGCCAGCGGCAGCCGGTGGCTTAACCCGACTTGCAGCTGGCGGGCGCCGGTCAATGGCGCCACGGCCTGATCCAGCACACGGCGCTGGCTGGCCAGCATGGAACGGCCAAGCGAGCTCTGAAACCATCGTTCAAAGCTCTCATGGCGAGCGCTGTAATCCACCTTGACCGAGTTACCCACGCCTTACTCTCCTTTCGTTAACCCGGAACGGTTTCCCCGTTCTTGGGATGGAGACTATGTTGATTTATGATAACAGGCACATTCGACGAACACATGGGGTTTCGATGTTCAGCATTCGCGCCATTCCGGCTTTTTCGGACAACTACATCTGGTGCCTCTCCCACGATGATTCCGGCCAGGCCCTGATTGTCGACCCCGGACAGGCCGAGCCCGTGGAAGCTTACCTGGCGGAACAGGGGCTGACCGCAGATACCATATTGGTGACTCACCATCATCCGGACCATACCGGTGGTATTAAACAGCTGCAGTCCGCTTTCCCGGAAGTCCGCGTGACTGGCCCGGCCGAATCGCCGTTTAAAGGTACCACCAATGTCGTCCATCCTGGTGATGAAGTGGTCTGGCATGGCCTGACTTTCGACGTAATAGCTGTACCAGGCCACACACTTGATCACATTGCCTATTTCACCAACAACCTGATCAGCGGCCGTCCCCTGCTCTTTTGTGGTGACACGCTGTTTGCCTGTGGCTGCGGCCGACTGTTCGAAGGTTCGGCGGAGCAGATGTACCATTCACTGAAAAACCTGCGTGAACTCCCGGACGAAACCGCTGTCTATTGCGCCCACGAATATACCCTGGCCAATCTGCGCTTTGCCCGGCACTGGCTGCCAGACGATGAGGCGCTTGAGCAGTTTGAGCGCCGCTGCCAGAATCTGCGGGATCGGGATTTGCCGACAATTCCCACCACCATTGCCGAGGAAAAAGCCCTCAACCCGTTCCTGCGTTGGGATGATCCGGCGGTGGTTGCCGCGGCGGAAAACTATTGCGCCAAACATGGACTGCCTGCGAGCAGCGAGCGGGATATTTTTGCTGCGGTCCGGCACGGCAAGGATCACTTTTAAGGAAACTTTCATTTATGTCGTTTAAACGCCTTACCCTGCTGCTGCTTGCCACCAGCCTTGCCAGCGGCTGCAGCAATCTACTGCCGAACAACGATGGCCAGTCGGCCACCGCCAGCCCCATGGATTCCGAAGAAGTCATGGTGGCCACCGGGGATGAAGACTTCAAAGCCTCGGTGACGGCCGGTTCGGGCAACACTCGAAGCACCGACGCTCCGCTGGACGACGCCATTTCACCGGAGCTACAGGCCCGCGCCCAGGATGCTCGGGAGAAGCTGGAAAAGCCCGCTTCCCAGCAGCAGGCTAACAAGGTAAACGACGACCTGTGGCATCGACTGCGTGGCGGCTTTGCCATGGACCATAGCGTCCAGAACGACCGGGTTCAGGCTCAACTGGACTGGTATGTACGCCATCCGCGCTACATCAGCCGCGTGGTGGATCGTGGCTCCCGCTACCTGTACCACATTCTGGAGCAGGCTGAAGCCCGGGGTCTGCCCACGGAATTGGCCCTTCTCCCCGTGGTTGAAAGCGCCTTCGATCCTTTTGCTTATTCACATGGGCGAGCCGCTGGCTTGTGGCAGTTCATTCCATCCACTGGCAAGTATTTCGGCCTGACCCAAAGCTGGTGGCACGATGACCGGCGGGATGTCCTGGAAGCCACCGATGCTGCTTTTACCTATCTGGAGCGTCTGTCGAACCGTTTTGACGGTGACTACACCTTGGCACTGGCCGCCTACAATGCCGGTGGCGGTACGGTTTCCAGCGCCATGCGCCGCAACCGGAATTCTGGCAAGCCCACGGACTTCTGGTCGCTCTCCCTGCCACGGGAAACCAGCCATTACGTGCCCAAGCTGATTGCCCTGGCCAAGATTTTTGATAACCCCAAGGCCTATAACATCGAACTACCGCCGCTCAAAAACGAACCCTATTTTGAAGTGGTCAAGACTGGCTCCCAACTGGATCTGGCCCAGGCGGCCCAACTGGCCGAGGTGGACATCGATGAGATCTACCTGCTGAATCCGTCCTACAACCGCTGGGCCACCAATCCCGATGGCCCGCACCGGTTGCTGGTCCCCAAACAGAATGCAGAGACCTTCCGAAAGGCACTGGCAGACTTCCCGAAAGAACAGCGGGTTTCCTGGCAGGACTACACGGTTCAGCCCGGTGATAATCTCGGCGCCATCTCCCAGAAGTTCTCGACCACGCCCAGTGTGATCAAACAGGTTAACAAGCTGGATTCCAACCTGATCCGCATCGGCCAGCAATTGCTGATCCCGTCCGCCACCAAGGGCACCGACGCCTACGCGCTCAGCCAGTCACAGCGGCTGCAGCGCACCCAGGACCGCAAGCGTGATGGCACCAAAGTGCGCTACACCGTGCGCAGTGGCGATACCTTCTGGGACATTGCACGGGACCACGGTGTATCTGTTCGCCAGGTCGCCGGCTGGAACGGCATGGCACCGGGTGATCCGCTGATTCCCGGCAAAGAGCTGGTGATTTGGTCCAAGAGCACCAGCCCAACGGTTGCCAGTTCTGCCCGGGACCGGGCCATGGTTCGCAAGGTCGGCTATCAGGTGCGCAGTGGCGATTCGCTATCGGCCATTGCCAGCCGCTTTTCCGTGAATGTCCGGGACATCGCATCATGGAACGATCTTAATACCGACCGTTATCTTCAACCCGGACAAAGTCTGGTACTCTACGTGGATGTGAGAAACAGCCCCTAACGTGCGAGAACCATGACAAAAATACGGAAAGCACCCTGGTTTAAAACGCCTTCTTTGAAAACATCAGGTAGAGCGCCAGCAAAGCTGGGTGGATTGTTCACAGCCCTGGCTCTGCTGGCCTCCGCTTCCGTTACCCAGGCGGACAATCACGCCACAACGTCCGAACTCGAACCGGTGCATGGCCTGGCCATGCACGGTGAGGTCAAATACCCCGCCAGTTTCCCCCACTTTGATTATGTTAATCCGCAGGCTCCCAAAAACGGCACGCTGCGGCTGGCTGTGGTTTCCAACGGTTTTGACAGCTTCAATCCCTTTGTCATTCGGGGCGTTGCAGCGGCCGGCATCAGCACCTACGTGTACGACACGCTGATGGAGGCTTCCGCCGACGAGCCTTTTTCCGAGTATGGGCTGATCGCGGAGAGCATTGAGGCACCCGAAGACCGCAGCTACGTGATCTTCAACCTGCGGGAGGAAGCACGGTTTCAGGACGGCGAGCCGATCACCGCCGAGGACGTGGCATTTTCCTATCGTGTGCTGACCACTGAGGGACATCCGTTTTACCGCAACTACTACGCGGACGTGAGCGAGGTAACGGTTGAAGGCCCACGCCGAATCCGCTTTGATTTCGGCGACACCAAGAACCGGGAACTTCCCCTGATCCTGGGCCAGATGCCCATTCTGCCCGCTCACTACTGGCAGGACCGTGACTTCAGTGGTAACGGCCTGAATATTCCAGTCGGCAGCGGCCCCTATCGCATCGCAGATTACGAAGCCGGCCGATCTGTCACCTACCAACGGCTGGAGGATTACTGGGCAGCGGATCTGGGTGTGCGCAAAGGTCGTTTCAATTTCGATGAGATCCGCTACGAATACTACACCGACGATACGGTTGCCCTGGAAGGCTTCAAGGCCGGCAGCTTCGACTTCCGCCAGGAAACCTCGGCCAAGAACTGGGCCACCGCCTATACCGGACAGGCTTTCGAGGAAGGCAGGATCACCAAGGAGGCCATCGAGCATCACCGGCCAGTCGGCATGCAGGGATTTGTATTCAATACCCGCAGAGCCGTGTTCGCCGATCCCAGGGTTCGCGAGGCCCTGGCCTATGCGTTTGACTTCGAATGGGCCAACCGCAATCTTTTCTTCAATCAGTACACCCGCACTGACAGTTATTTCGAAAACAGTGAACTGGCCTCCTCCGGTCTGCCTGAAGGCCGGGAGTTGGAAATCCTGGAACCTTTCCGGGACCAGCTGAGTCCGGATGTATTCGACGAGAACTACACGCCACCCAGCACCGAGGGCGAGACCACGCTGCGGGATAACCTGCGCACCGCGCTTAAACTACTCCGGGAGGCCGGGTACGCCATCGAGGATCGCAAGATGGTGCATCAGGAAACCGGCAAGCCGCTGACGTTCGAGGTGTTGCTGTTCCAGAAAAGCTTTGAGCGGGTGGTTCTGCCGTTCAAGAAGAATCTTGAGCGGCTGGGCATTGATGTCACCGTTCGTCTGGTGGACAGCAACCAGTACATTCAGCGGGTTCGGGACTTTGATTACGACATGATCAGCCAGGTCATGCCGCAATCCGATTCGCCGGGTAACGAGCAGCGGGAATACTGGCATTCCAGTACCGCCGATGTGACCGGCTCACGGAACTACATGGGCGTTGAAGACCCGGTTGTGGATGCCCTTGTCAACCAGGTCATCCAGGCACCAAACCGGGAAGAGCTGGTCTATCGGGTGCGAGCCCTGGACCGGGTATTGCTGAATGGTCATTACGTGATTCCACACTGGCACCTGACCAAAGACCGGGTGGCCTACTGGAACAAACTTGAGCGCCCGGCGGTCACTCCCAAGAACGGTGTTGATATCAACAACTGGTGGATCACCCCCTGATCCACCGGGCCAACTCCCGTCTGTCATGAAAGGATTCGTCCTCTGAATGGGCATTTACATTTTACGGCGGCTGGCACTGATCATTCCCACCCTGGTGGGGATCATGCTGCTCAACTTCATCATTGTTCAGGCCGCTCCGGGTGGACCGGTGGAGCAACTGATTGCCGAGATGGAAGGCCATGGCGGTAGCGCACTGGCGCGGGCCGCAGGTGGCGATGCCGGCGGCGAGGTGGCGTCGGCCAGCGCCGGCGATACGCGGGGCTCCAGAGGTCTGCCACCGGAACTGCTGGCCGAAATCGAAAAGATGTACGGCTTCGACAAGCCGGCCCCCGAACGCTTCCTGAAGATGCTCAAGGACTACGCGACCTTCGATTTTGGCGATTCGTTCTTTCGTGACCGCTCCGTGGTTGAGCTGATCCTCGATAAGATGCCAGTCTCGATTTCCCTGGGGCTCTGGTCCACCCTGGTTATCTATCTGATTTCCATACCCCTGGGTATCCGCAAGGCAGTACATGACGGTTCCCGCTTTGACGTCTGGACCAGCTCCGCCATTGTGGTGGGCTACGCCATTCCCGGCTTCCTGTTCGCGATCCTGCTGATCGTTCTGTTTGCCGGGGGCAGCTATTTCGACTGGTTCCCCCTGCGGGGACTGACCTCCTCCAATTTCGAAGAACTGACCTGGTACCAGAAAATCACCGATTATTTCTGGCATCTGGCGCTACCGGTGACGGCCAACGTGATCGGCGGCTTTGCCACGCTTACCCTGCTGACCAAGAACTCGTTCCTGGACGAAATTGGCAAGCAGTACGTGGTCACCGCCAGGGCCAAGGGCCTGGAAGAAAAACAGGTGCTGTACGGCCATGTCTTCCGCAACGCCATGCTGATTGTCATCGCCAGCCTGCCGGGCGTATTGGTGTCCCTGTTCTTCACCGGTTCACTGCTGATTGAGGTGATATTCTCCCTCGATGGTCTGGGCCTGCTCGGTTTTGAAGCGGCCCTGAACCGGGACTACCCGGTGATTTTCGGCACCCTGTTCATCTTTACCCTGATGGGGCTGGTGCTCAAGCTGATCAGCGACATCACCTACGTGCTGGTGGACCCGCGCATCGACTTTGAAAGCCGGGAGGGTGCGTGAGTCTGATCAATCTCTCCCCCATCCAGCAGCGTCGCCTGCGAAATTTTCGCAGCAACCGTCGGGGTTACTGGAGCCTTTGGCTGTTCCTGGTTCTCTTTGGGCTGTCCCTGGGTGCCGAGTTGATTGCCAACGACAAACCACTGGCGGTGTCCTATCAGGGCGATCTGTATTTTCCCGTGGTCGAGTCCATTCCGGAGGAAACCTTTGGCGGTTTCCTGCCCACCGAAGCGGACTATCGAGACCCATTCATCGCGGAGGAAATCCAGGCCAACGGCTGGATGATCTGGCCGCCCATCCGGTTCAGCTACGACACCATCAATTACGACCTGGACGTGCCCTCGCCCGCGCCCCCCAGTGCCGAAAACTGGTTGGGCACCGATGACCAGGGGCGGGACGTGGCCGCGCGGGTGATCTACGGCTTCCGCATTTCCGTGCTCTTTGGTCTGACCCTGACTCTCGCCAGCTGCGTGGTTGGGGTAACCATGGGCGCCATCCAGGGCTATTACGGCGGCAAGGTGGACCTGTTTGGCCAGCGCTTTATCGAGGTCTGGTCCGGGCTGCCCATGCTGTACCTGCTGATCATCCTGTCGGCTATCGTCCAGCCCAACTTCTGGTGGCTGCTAGGTATCATGCTGCTGTTCAGCTGGATGGGGCTGGTGGATGTGGTGCGGGCGGAGTTCCTGCGCGCCCGCAACTTTGAATACGTGAAAGCAGCCCGGGCCCTGGGTCTGGATAACCGGCGCATCATGTTCCGGCACATTCTGCCCAATGCCATGGTGGCCACCCTGACCTTCCTGCCGTTTATCCTGACTGGCGCCATTACCGGCCTGACCTCGCTGGATTTCCTGGGCTTTGGCCTGCCTTCCGGCTCGCCGTCGCTGGGTGAGCTGATCGCCCAGGGCAAGGCCAACCTGCACGCGCCCTGGCTGGGTATTTCCGCGTTTGTGTCCCTGTCGATCATGCTGACCCTGCTGGTGTTCGTGGGCGAGGCGGTTCGCGATGCCTTCGACCCGAGAAAGAGTTGATATGACTGACCTGCTGAACGTCTCGGACCTGTCGATACAGTTTGATAACGGCCCTCTCGTGGTTGATCGCCTGTCGTTTGCACTGCAACCCGGCCAGACCCTGGCCCTGGTGGGCGAAAGCGGTTCCGGCAAATCCATCTCGGCGCTGTCGGTTCTGCGATTATTGGATGAGCGCCACGCCAGGTATCCATCCGGGACCATCCAGTACCATGGGGAGGACCTGCTCAAGGCACCTGAAAAACGCATGCGCCAGATCCGGGGCTGGAAGATCAGCATGATCTTCCAGGAACCCATGACCTCGCTTAACCCACTACACACAGTGGAAAAGCAGATCACCGAAACCCTGGAGCTGCACAAGGGACTGCGGGGCAAGCAGGCCCGTGAGCGCTGCCTGGAACTGCTGGACCTGGTGGGTATTCCGGAACCGGAACGTCGGCTGAAAAGCTACCCTCACCAGCTCTCCGGCGGGCAGAAGCAGCGGGTGATGATCGCCATGGCCCTGGCCAACGAACCGGAACTGCTGATTGCCGATGAACCCACCACCGCGCTGGATGTGACGGTTCAGAAACAGGTGCTGGAGCTGCTGGAATCACTCCAGGAGAAACTGGGCATGGCCATGCTGCTGATCACCCACGATCTGACCCTGGTGCGCCGCTACGCCGACCAGGTGGTGGTAATGGAGAAAGGCAAGGCCGTGGAGGCCGGCGAGTGCGAAGCGCTGTTCCAGAATCCCGAACACCCCTACACCCGCAAGCTGATCGATGCCGAACCGCCGGAAACCCCGGAGGCCATCGCCGGGAGCCATTCGGAGCTGCTGACGGTCGATGCCCTGAACGTCCGCTTCCCGATCCGCAAAAACCTGCTGGGGCGGGTCAGGGAAGCCTTCCACGCGGTGCAGGACGTCAGCTTTACCGTCTGTACGGGTGAAACCCTGGGCATTGTTGGCGAAAGCGGCAGCGGCAAGACCACCATCGGCCATGCCCTGCTTAAACTGACCGGCGCCACCGGCAGCATCCGCCTCGATGGCACGGATCTGGGCGGCATGAGCCAGAAACAGTTCCGGCCCTGGCGCCGACGGGTGCAGATCGTGTTCCAGGACCCGTTCGGCAGCTTAAGCCCACGCATGTCGGTAGCCGAGATCATCCGTGAGGGGCTGGAGATCCACGAATCCGAAAGGCGTTCAGAGCACGATGCGCTGGTCATCCAAGCGCTCACCGATGTCGGCCTGGACCCGGAGGCACGACACCGCTACCCTCACGAGTTTTCCGGCGGTCAGCGTCAGCGCATCGCCATTGCGCGGGCGCTGGTGCTGCAACCGGAAATCATTGTGCTGGATGAGCCAACCTCAGCGCTTGATCGCACAGTCCAGAAGCAGGTAATTGAACTGCTGCGCGATATTCAGGCCCGATATGGGTTATCCTATATCTTTATCAGTCACGATCTGGCTGTGGTACGAGCCCTCAGTCATAAACTGCTGGTATTGAAGCAGGGGCAAATTGTCGAGTACGGCAACGCCGAGAGTATTTTCCGGAATCCTGAGCAGGCCTACACGCGGGAACTGCTCAGTGCGGCGTTGTTCTACCAGTCTACGACCAATTGATTGTTACCCGTGCCTCCATGGTCCGGGATAATTTATTGAAACCAAAGAACATAGGGAGTTCGAACCCATGGGTATGCTCAGTGGCAAGAAAGCACTGATTGTTGGCGTTGCCAGTAAACATTCCATTGCCTACGGCATCGCCGAGGCATTTGCCCGTGAAGGCGCTGAAATGGCCTTCACCTACCAGAATGAAAAACTGCAGTCCCGCGTTGAGAAGTTCGCGGACCAGTGGGGCAGCAAGCTGACCTTCCCGTGCGACGTGGCCAGTGACGAAGAGATCGATAACGTCTTCACCGAGCTGAAGAAGCACTGGGACAACATCGACATCATCATCCACGCCGTAGGTTATGCCCCGGCCAACGAGCTGAATGGCAACTACGTGGACGTGACCACCCGCGAAGGCTTCAAGATCGCCCACGACATCAGCTCCTACAGCTTTGTGGCCCTGGCCAAGGGCGCCCGTGACATGATGCATGAAGGCAGCAGCCTGGTGACCCTGAGCTACCTGGGCGCCGAGCGCGTCCTGCAGAACTACAACGTGATGGGTCTGGCCAAGGCCTCCCTGGAAGCCAACGTGCGCTACATGGCAGCCAGCCTGGGCAAAGACGGCATCCGCGTAAACGGCATCTCCGCCGGCCCGATCAAGACCCTGGCCGCCTCCGGCATTGCCAGCTTCCGTCGCATGCTGGCCGAGAACGCCAAGCGCGCTCCGCTGCGTCGTAACGTGACTACCGAGGAAGTGGGCAACGCGGCCGCCTTCCTGGGTTCTGACCTGGCCTCCGGTATCACCGGTGAGATCATGTACGTAGATGGTGGTTTCAACATCACCGGCATGGGCGAGCTGGAAGACTGATCAGACCCGTCTATATACGTAAAAAAGGGCCGGCAAACATGCCGGCCCTTTTTTGTTCCAGGACCCGTCCTGAAGGCATCTACGGCATTCAGCCCTCTGCCAGGGCGTCAGCAATGGCCTCCATCCATTCCAGGTAATCGGTTTCATCCGATTCCAGCACACTAACGCCCACCAGGTAGCCCTGTTCCACCGGACGACACCATTTGACTTCAATGGTCAGATCATAGGTGCTGGCGCCATTGGCCAGATCCACACTGGCGGACAGGATGGCACCGTGGGTAAATGGCTCCCGGGAAATCAGGCTGAAACCGCCCACGGAAATATCCCGGATCCGGCACTGCAGGACACGAGGTGCTGAATAGCCTGCCACAGCCGATTCCGCCGGCTCAGAGGTTTCAATCTGAATGCCGGCAACGGCACGGGCCGTCAGCCGGTAATACGCCCGGTCATCATGCCCACGGGGCAGCTCGGGTTCAGTTCCAAAGGTATAGTCCTGATCGGTCATGTCTGTCTCAGCTTCCTTAGCTTCGCCCTACCCGGATTCTGCCAACGACCCGGGTCAATGTGTCATCAAATTCCGCCGATTTACCCAGCACTCGAATGCGGTTCTCAACAATTCCCTCAACAAGATCCTCATAATGGAACTCGGAACGGTTCAGCCCCAGACGGTCCACGAATACAAACTTGTTCGAGGCGGCAATCTTCACCGCCAGTTTGAGACGGACAGGTTCCGGGTCGCCGGCAATAACGATCCATCCGCCCAACGGGATGCCATCAATCTGCTGGCCCGCTTCCAATTCCCGCTGCCGTTTCTGGCGTTGCTGTTCGGCTTTCTCGTCTTCCTGGCGCTGCTTTTCCGCCTCGGCCCGCTGACGTTCCAGCTCTGCCTGGCGGGCAGCTTCCTGCTCTCTGTGTTTGCGCTCAGCCTCCTGCTTGGCCAGGCGTGCCGCTTCCGCCTGGGCCCGGGCCTGCTCCGCTGCTTTTTCCCGCTGTTTCTGCTGCTTCACGCACACCTGGGCCAGCACCGTCACCGTCTCACCCAGAATCTGACCAAAGGGTGTCGGGGCGGGAAGCTCCCGTAGCGCTCCGGATTCCAGCGCAGCTACGAACGTGGACCATCCCTGCGTACTGAGCTTGGCACCCACACCATTGGTCCACAGGATTTCATTGGTGTGTTCCAGCAGTGCGAAGAAGAATCGGCGCTGCTCATGCACGCCTTCACCCTCGACATACCATTTATGGCCAAACCGCTCGACATCACCAGACTCCACCGGTGTCAGCGATAACCAGGCCGTATCCCACTTAAACGGTCTTGATTTGGGCAGGGCCGGCTCCAGTTCCGGCTCGTCGCCCCGGATACGGGCGACAATATCGGCGTGTGCCTTGGCGATGGCCTCGGCCGGAGCCGGGCTGGAAAATACCCGGGACCAAACGCTGTTCAGGCGGTCCTCAATCTGCTCACCCACGTGGTACAGACGGCTGGGATCATTCCGGGACAACTGCGGGTCACCGGCCCAGACCAGCCATTCCAGCAGCTTGTTGGCATGGCGGTGCGCTTCACCAGCGGTACCTTCTAGCCAGACGCTCTGCTTGAGCACCGAATACCAGTCCTCGAGGATGAAGCGGCTGATCCCCCGGGGTAACTCACGGCCTTCCAGAGCGCGTCCGATCAGTGCCCGGGCCACCTGGTCGGCAAAGCGTTGGCGTGAGGCACCCTGCTCGGTGTCCAGCAAGCGTTCGCTCAGCCGGTTGACCTGAGCCTGGCGTTTTTCCGCATCGGCCAGCCAGTGCTCACAGAACGACTCCACCAACGTCGGACTTTCCTGTTCGAAACTGTCGGCAACCAGCTGTTTCAGAACGTCCAGTTGATCCAGCAGTGCCCGCGCGGAACGACCACCGGTATCGCTCCAGCCACGCCATTCCTTCAGGTGGTCCAGCCAGTCCAGCAACCGGCCACTGAATGCCTCCGCACCGGCCACATCCAGGCGCCACGCCAGCCAGAAGCGCAGGCGGGCAATCCGGGTAATCAGTGTGGGGTGCAGGCCACTGGTTTTCAGGAACAGATCCATGATCCGGTCGGACAGGTAAGCGGCGTTTACCTGGCGCACAGACCAGGTGATGTCGACGGAACCCAGTACCCGGGTGACACGCTCATCACGTTGTTCGGCCCAGCAGGACAGTAACAGGGAGCGCCATTCGGGCTCCGCCTCGGGAGGAACTTTACTCGCTGGATATGGGAGATCCGGCACCCGGAGAGCCGACAGAATCTGGTTAATCTTTTTGGAAACCACCTTGTGTGACGACGAGTCGTTACGTGGCTTCTGTTGCTCAGGCGACATCCGGGACCCATTGTATGGAAGCGTTGAAAAGGGATTGTAAATAACGCAGTATAACCAACTCGCCGGGGTCTGCCGCAACTGCGCGCCGGCGCCTTTCAATAAAAATCTTCAAATATCCATCGGGTGAGTTTAGATGTCCGGGAAGAAACTGGAAAACCTGAATGTGGCCAGTCAGGAACCCCTGATTACGCCGGAAGCACTGAAAGAGCAAATGCCACTGTCGGACAAAGCCGCGGAAACCGTTGAGAGCGGCCGGCAGGCCATCTACGACATCATGGACGGCAAGGACCATCGCCTGTTCGTGGTCGTTGGCCCCTGCTCCATTCACGATGTGGAAGCGGCCAGGGATTACGCCAACCGCCTGAAGAAGCTGGCGGATGAAGTCAGTGACACCCTGCTTCTGGTCATGCGGGTCTATTTCGAGAAACCCCGGACAACGGTCGGCTGGAAAGGCCTGATCAACGATCCTCACCTGAACGATACCTTCGATATTGAAGAAGGTCTGCACATGGGCCGCCGCCTGCTGCTGGACATCAACGAACTGGGGCTGCCCACGGCCACCGAGGCCCTGGACCCGATTTCACCCCAGTACCTGCAGGACACCATTGCCTGGTCCGCCATCGGCGCTCGCACCACCGAGTCCCAGACCCATCGGGAAATGAGTAGCGGTCTGTCCATGGCCATTGGCTTCAAGAACGGCACAGACGGCAGCCTGGATGTGACGGTCAACGCCATGAAGTCCGCTTCCCACCCTCACAGCTTCCTGGGCATTGACCAGCAGGGCAAGGTGGCCATTATCCGGACCAAGGGCAATAATTACGGTCACGCGGTTCTGCGTGGCGGTGGCGGCAAGCCAAACTACGATTCCGTCAGCGTTGCCCTGTGCGAACAGGCTCTGGAAAAGGCCGGCCTGCGCAAGTCAATCATGGTGGACTGCAGCCACGCCAACTCCAACAAGGACCCGGCCATCCAGCCGCTGGTCATGCAGGATGTGACCCACCAGATTCTGGAAGGCAACACGTCTATCCAAAGCCTGATGGTGGAAAGCCATATCAACGAAGGCAACCAGAAGATCCCGGAGAACCTGGAAGACCTGCAGTACGGTGTTTCGATCACCGATGCCTGCATCAACTGGGAAACCACGGAAAAAGCCATCCGTGATATGCGCGCCAAGCTGAAAGACGTGCTGCCCAAGCGCGGTAAGTAATCGAATCGGCCCGGGACCACCCATCGGTTCCGGGCCAGCCTTCTACCCGTCAGTGATTGACGGGGCCAGCCCCCAGCCAATCCAACTTACTGCGAAGCGTCACCACCTGACCGATAATCACCAGTGTCGGCGCTCTTACCTCACTGCTTTCCACAGTCTCGACGATTGTCGCCAACGTACCCGTAATCACCTTCTGCTCGGGCGTGGTGCCCTTGGAGATTAGTGCCACGGGCATGGTGTCCGACATGCCATGGGCGATCAGTTCCCGACAGATAATCGGCAGTCCCACCAGCCCCATATAGAACACCAGGGTCTGGTTATTCTGGACAAAATCCGACCAGGGAAGATCACAAGTATCGTTTTTGAGGTGACCGGTGATGAAGCGCACCGATTGGGCGTGGTCCCGATGGGTAAGCGGGATGCCGGCAAAAGCGGCGCAACCCGAGGCCGCAGTGATGCCAGGCACCACCTGGAAGCGCACACCGGCCTCCGCCAGGGTTTCGATTTCCTCGCCACCCCGACCAAAGATGAACGGATCACCCCCTTTCAGGCGAACCACCCGTCGCCCCTGCCGGGCCAGCTCCACCAGACGCTGGTTAAGCTGATCCTGGGGCAAGGTATGATGAGACCGCTGTTTACCGACGTGAATGGTTTCCACGTGCTCGGGAATCAGTGCCATGATCTCCGGTGACACCAGGCGATCATAGAGGATCACCTCCGCCGACTGTATCAGCCGCAAGGCCTTTAGGGTGAGCAGCTCCGGATCACCGGGACCCGCGCCCACCAGGGCCACCTCCCCCGCAGACTCGTTGGTGTTGCCAGTCACAGGGTTCACCTGATCCTTTGAAGGAGCGGGCACCGCTGTCTGGACCTTTGGCTGGGGAGGCTGCTGGTTACTCATTGGATACGATCAATACCGCCCATGTAGGGTTTGAGGACTTCCGGCACCAGGATGCTGCCGTCTTCCTGCTGGTAGTTCTCCATTACGGCGATCATGGCGCGGCCGACGGCCAGGCCAGAACCGTTCAGGGTGTGCACCGGCTCCGGCTTTCCGGTTTCCGGGTTACGCCAGCGTGCCTGCATGCGGCGCGCCTGGAAATCACGGGTGTTGGAGCAGGAGGAAATCTCGCGGTACTTGCCCTGCCCCGGCAGCCACACTTCCAGGTCGTAGGTTTTCGCGGCCGAGAAGCCGATGTCACCGCCGCACAGGGTCATGACCCGGTACGGAAGGTCCAGCATCTGCAGCACCTTCTCGGCGTGGCCGGTCAGCTCTTCCAGGGCCTGCTCGGAGTCCTCCGGGCGCACCACGTGTACCAGCTCCACCTTGTCGAACTGGTGCTGGCGAATCATGCCCCGCACATCACGGCCATAGGACCCCGCTTCACTGCGGAAACAGGGGGTGTGGCAGACCAAACGCAGCGGCAGTTCTGTGTCGTCCAGAATGGTGTCCGCTACCAGGTTGGTCGCCGGCACTTCCGCCGTGGGAATCAGGTACAGCGGATTGTCGCCGGCGGTACGGAACAGGTCGGCCTCGAACTTGGGCAACTGCCCGGTACCGAACAGCGTGTTGGCGTTAACCAGGTACGGCACATAGGCCTCGGTATAGGCGTGCTCACCGGTGTGCAGGTTCATCATGAACTGCGCCAGGGCACGGTGCAGCCTGGCAATCTGCCCCTGCATGACGGCAAAGCGGGAATGCGCCAGATGGGTGGCTTTTTCGAAATCCAGACCCTTGAGTTGCTCACCGAGGGTGACGTGATCCTTGGGCTCAAAGCCAAACTCTTTGGGGGTGCCCCATTTGCGAATTTCAACGTTGTCGTCTTCGCTTTCGCCCGGCGGCACGTCTTCATCCGGAATATTGGGGATGCCGGCAAAAAAGGCGTTCAGGGATTCCTGCACGGAGCGCAGCTCGTCTTCTGCTTCGCCACGCTGGCGCTTGAGATCCTCAACTTCCTGCAGCAACGGCTGGATGTCTTCACCGGCGGCCTTGGCCTTACCAATGGATTTGGAGCGCTTGTTCTGTTCACTCTGCAGCGTTTCCGTACGAACCTGAATGGCTCGGCGGCGTTCTTCCAGCTTTTCGAAGGTGGCGACTTCAAATTCAAAGTTCTTGACGGCCAGCCGACGGGCGATCTCTTCAGTCTGAGTACGGACGCGTTTCGGATCGAGCATGGTGTTCCTGAATTTCCGGTGAGCGAATGTAAAGTTAAAGGCGCATTATACCTGCCCAAAACCGGGTGACCACCACCTGCGAACTCCTGAGAGGGAATTCAGTGATCTTGCCTGCCCGGAGGCGGTGGGTAGCTCTTTCCAAAACACGCTGTAAATACATCCCTGTAACGCTCGAGCTCCGCCCCTCAGCGCTTATTGCTCCTGCGTCGCGCTGAGGGTCCTGGGCAGGCCATCCTTGGCCAGCCCGTGAAGAGCTACTCGCTCTTCACCCCTGGCTCCGCACGGTTTTGGAAAGGCCTCCCTACTGCTCCCTCCGCTGACTATCGGTAACGCTTATTAGGACTGGCCTCATCCATCGTTTCCAGTCGCTGGCGCTTCTCCTCCAGCTTGATTTCCAGCCCCCGCTTGACCGGCTGGTAATAACGGCGCTGGTGGATGGCCTCAGGCAGGTAACATTCGCCAGCGGCGTAGGCATCCGGTTCGTCGTGGGCGTAGCGGTATTCATCGCCGTGGCCCAGGCTTTTCATGAGTTTGGTGGGCGCATTACGAAGATGAACCGGCACTTCGTAGTCGGGGTCCTGACGAACATCGGCCATAACCTGGTTGAACGCCTTGTAGACCGCGTTGCTCTTGGGCGCCAGGGCGATGTAGGTGACCGCCTGGGCCAATGCCAGTTCGCCTTCCGGAGAGCCCAAGCGTTCCTGGGCATCCCAGGCCTGCAGAGTGATCTGAAGCGCCCGGGGGTCGGCGTTGCCGATGTCTTCGCTGGCGATGCGAACCAGGCGGCGGGCGACGTAGAGCGGATCGCAACCGCCGTCCAGCATCCGGCACAGCCAGTAAAGCGCACCGTCCGGGCTGGAGCCGCGCACGGATTTGTGGAGGGCGGAGATCTGGTCATAAAAGACATCTCCGCCCTTGTCGAAGCGGCGCAGGCTGGTTTGCAGCACCTGCTCAAGGGTGTCTTCGGTGATCCGGTTTTCGCCCTGCCCGTCCGGCTCAGCGAGATCGGCTGCCACTTCCAGGATATTGAGGGCCCGACGGGCGTCACCCCCGGAAGCCTGGGCAATGGTGTCCCGAACCTCTGGCGCCACCGCCAGGCTACCGCCAAAACCGCTTTCATCCGTCAGCGCACGGTCGATGAGGCGCAGGATATCGGCCGGCTCCAGGTTCTTGAGCACATAGACCCGGGTGCGGGACAGCAAGGCGCTGTTCAGTTCAAACGAGGGGTTTTCCGTGGTGGCGCCCACGAAAATGAAGGTTCCGTCTTCGATATGGGGGAGAAAGGCGTCCTGCTGGCTCTTGTTGAACCGGTGCACCTCGTCAACGAACAACAGGGTATCCTGGCCCTGGGACTGTTTCCGGTTGCGGGCGCGCTCCACCACCTCCCGTATTTCCTTCACTCCGCTCAACACCGCAGAGATGGTTTCGAAGGAAAGATGGCCGAGGTTCGCCAAAAGTCGGGCGAAGGTGGTCTTGCCCACGCCCGGTGGGCCCCAGAGGATCATGGAGTGCAACTGCCCCTGCTCTACGGCACGCCGCAACGGTTTGCCGGGGCCTACCAGGTGCTGCTGGCCCACATAGTCATCCAGGGTGGCAGGTCGCATGCGCGCGGCGAGGGGCTGAAACCCGGTGTCGGATTCGAACAGGCTGTCCTGCATTAACCGCCGTCCCGGATGATATCAACGCCCTCCGGGTAATCCAGCTCAAAGGCGCTTTTTTGAATGGTTTCGTTCAGGACAATGTCATCAAAGCTGAGGATGCTGAGCTGACCCAGAGAATCCTGCATGCGCATCTCCTGCAGCACGCCATTCTGAAAGCTCAGTCGCAGGGAGGTGAACAGCGAATCAGCCGCTCGCGGCACCAGTTTGAACTCCCGGACCTGGGAGCCAATGCCCCGCTCAAACACCTGATAGGTTTCATGAAGGTTGCCCACCTTGCCACTGAGCAGCAGTGCCGGCGTGCTCTGCACCCGGTCATCCAGGTTGTGGACGGTCACCTGCTCCAGGTCCGGATCGTAGACTTCGACCTTTTCGCCGTCGCTCACAATGAATTGCGGCAGTGGTGCGCCGGTTTCCCAGTAAAACAGACCAGGCCGTTTGGCCTTGAGCGTGCCCCGGGTTTCCTGTACCTGGGAGCCGCTTTCATTAACAACGATTTGAATGAAATCCGCCTGGTAGCTTTGATAATCCCGAAGCAGATCGGCCAACTGCTCAGCAGCGGCGCGAGAGCTTTCCTCCGCATTGGCGGATGCCAGGGGAGCAACAAAGGACACCACTAGCACAAGTGCCAGGGTAAAAAATCGGATCATGAGAACAGCTCCTAATCTCTGGGTGGCGGTGGTGCCAGCACTTCCCTGGCGCCATTATGGCCCGCCGGACTGACCACACCCGAGGCCTCCATGGCGTCCACCAGATTGGCGGCACGGTTGTAGCCGATTTTGAATTTACGTTGCACCGAGGAAATGGACACCCGGCGTCCTTCCGTCACAAAGGCCACGGCCTCGTCAAACAGGGCATCGCCTTCGTCGCCACCGCCGCCTTCGGCCAGGGTGGGCACGCCGGGAAGATGCTCGCTTTCAGCGCCATTGAGCACGTCATCGACGTACTCCGGCTCGCCCCGTGCTTTCCACGCGCTCACCACACGGTGCACTTCGTTATCATCCACGAATGCGCCATGTACCCGCACTGGCAAACCGGTACCCGGCGGCAGGTAGAGCATGTCGCCATGGCCAAGCAGCTGTTCAGCTCCACCTTGGTCCAGCACGGTGCGGGAATCGATCTTCGAGGATACCTGGAAGGAAATCCGGGTCGGGATATTGGCCTTGATCAGGCCGGTAATCACGTCCACGGACGGCCGCTGGGTCGCCAGGATCAGGTGGATGCCGGCCGCCCTCGCCTTCTGGGCAATCCGGGCAATCAGCTCTTCCACCTTCTTGCCCACGATCATCATCATGTCGGCGAATTCGTCGACCACCACCACAATGAACGGGAGGGTATCCAGCTCAGGCCGTTCCTGCTCATCGTTGGCCAGGTGATCGTCCGGCTTCCACAGCGGGTCCAGCAGCGGTTCACCCTCGGCCCGGGCATCCCGAACCTTTTTGTTGTAGCCGGCAATGTTACGCACACCCAGGCTGGCCATCAGGCGATAACGACGCTCCATCTCGGCCACACACCAGCGCAGGGCGTTGGCCGCTTCCTTCATGTCGGTAACCACCGGAGCCAGCAGGTGGGGAATTCCCTCGTAGATACTCAGCTCCAGCATCTTCGGGTCCACCATGATAAAGCGCACTTCTTCCGGCGTGCTTTTCATCAACATGCTCAACAGCATGGCATTCACGCCCACGGACTTACCGGAACCGGTGGTACCGGCCACCAGCAGGTGCGGCATCTTGGCCAGGTTGGCCACCATGGGATTGCCGCCAATGTCATTGCCCAACGCAAGGGTCAGCGGCGAGGTGGATTCAGTGAATACCCGGGCGCCCAGCACTTCACTCAGGCGCACCATGTCGCGTTGCTCGTTGGGGATTTCGATACCCACCACCGACTTTCCGGGAATCACTTCCACCACGCGCACGCTGAGTACCGCCAGGGAGCGCGCCAGGTCTTTGGCCAGGTTGGAAATCTTGCTGACTTTCACGCCGGGTGCGGGCTTGATCTCGAAACGGGTAATCACCGGCCCCGGATTGACTTCCACCACTTCCACGGACACCCCGAAGTCGGCCAGCTTTTCCTCCAGCAGGCGCGACATATGCTCCAGCGACTCTTCCGAATAGCCCATCTGCTTGTTCTGCTCGGGAGGATCCAGCAACGACAACGGCGGGATGGGGTTTTCAACGTCTTCCAGCAGCGAACCTTGACGGTTATCGCGCTTCTTGGCCGGCGCCTTCTCCTCGTCCTTCTTGAACGGGGAGATTTTCACTGAGCGACTCGCCGGCTTTTCGGCCTTCCTGGGTGCGGGCGCATCGGCGCCTTCGTTGTCCGTGGCGCTGAAATGCTCCAGCGACGGTGGTTCGGGTTCCGGCCTGGAGGAACCATCAATCAACGGCTCCTTGCGCCCGGCTGACGGCTCTTCGGCACCTTCCCGCTTACGACCACCACGCCCCAACACTCGGCTCAACCAGGAATCCGTTTTCTGATCATCGGTCTCTGCGGGCGGCAGTTGATCCTGAACCACCGGGGGCTCGGGTTCCTTGCCCTGCCCTGCGGAAGCCTTCTTTTCAGGGGCTCGCTTGAACAGCGCCACGACACGTCGGCCCGCTTCGAGGGTCAGGCCACCTACCTTGTCCATCAACCAGAACCAGGACAGACCCGTGGTCACCGTGAGTGCAAACAGGAAAATGGCAATGAGCAGCAGTGTGGTGGCTGGCAGATTGAAAAAGCGCACCATGGATTCGGAGACAGCGGTACCCAGCACGCCCCCAGAGGAGGCGCCCAGTCCGAAGAGGGAATACAGGGATAACAGGCTGGTGGCGGAAAGCAGAATCAGTACAAAGCCACCGAAACGCACCAGCAGCAATGGCCAGTGCACATCCAGGGGCTGGTTCCGCAGACGGATCAACATCAACGCATAGCCGGCGATCATGACCGGGAAAAGCCAGGCCACATGGCCAAACAGATCCATCAGCAGGCTCGCCAGCCAGGCACCGGTGCGCCCGGCGTGGTTGCTCACCTGAGTCTCGTGGCCAACGCTGGCCCAGCCCGGATCGGAAGGACTGAACGTGAACAGCGCCATCGCCAAATAGATGCACAGTGCAATCAGACCGATGACTGCGCCTTCCCTTGCGCCCTGTGTCATAAGGCGGCGAAAGCGTTGTTGCTTCTGGCTCAGTTCAGCACTTTCCGCTGTATTCGCTTTGCCGGTTTCCGCCATGAATGCTCTATTGGTCTATGAGTTCGTCGTTCAGTGCCTGAAAGCCCCGCTGCAGATCGGCTTTCAGGTCATCGATTGCTTCAATGCCCACCGAAATCCGGATCAGGCCTTCGGTAATGCCAGCCTTGTCTTTGTCTTCGGGCGACAACCGACCGTGGGTGGTGGTCGCCGGATGCGTGATGGTGGTTTTAACATCGCCAAGATTGGCGGTGATGGAAATCATCCGGGTGGCATCGATAAAACGCCAGGCCTGCTCACGACCACCTGCCAGCTCGAAAGAGACAATACCACCAAAACCACTCTGCTGGCGCTTAGCCAGTTCATGCTGGGGATGACTTTCCAGGCCGGCATAGTAAACGCTGGTCACGGCCTGCTGTTGCTCCAGCCAACGGGCCAACTCTAACGCATTGTCGCAGTGGGCGCGCATACGAATTGGTAAGGTTTCCAGGCCCTTCTGGAACACCCAGGCGTTGAACGGGCTCATGGTCGGACCCGCTGAACGGATAAAGCCGTAGATCTCATCCAGGTACCTGGCCGGACCTACCACCACACCGCCGACACAGCGGCCCTGACCATCCAGGTACTTGGTGGCTGAATGAATCACCAGGTCCGCGCCCTGCTCGAGCGGCCGCTGAAGTACCGGGGTGCAAAAACAGTTGTCCACCACCAGCAAGGCGTCACTGGCTTTTGCCAAAGCGGAGAGCTCTGCCATATCCGCCACTTCACACAAGGGGTTAGACGGTGTTTCCAGAAATAGCATGCGGGTTTCCGGGCGCACCGCCGCCTTCCAGCCTTCCATATCCGTCACGCTGACAAAGGTGGTTTCCACGCCAAATCGTGCCATGTACTTCTGGAACAGCACATTGGTGGTGCCGAATACGCCCCGGGAACAGACCACATGATCCCCGGCCTGCAACAGAGACATACAGGTAGCGAGGATCGCAGACATGCCAGAGGCGGTGGCGACAGCCTTCTCTCCCCCTTCCATGGCAGCAATACGGCCCTCAAAGGCCTGCACCGTAGGGTTGGTGAAACGGGAATAGATGTTGCCTGCCTCTTCCCCACCGAAGCGGGCAGCCGCTTGGGCGGCACTGCCATAGACAAAGCTTGAGGTGGGGAAAATGGCGTCGCTATGCTCCAACTGCCCGGTGCGGATCTGCCCGGCCCGAACCGCCAGGGTATCCAGGGACATGCCTTCCAGGTCCGATTCAGGAATCCACTGGTGTTCGTCATGGCCAAATGTCATAGCGTTCTCCGGCAGTTACGTGTTGGCGCTTCAGTTTTCATCGTTGTGCAGATCGATGATGCCGTTATCCGAGTCATCCATCATCTGGCCGGATGAGCGGGCATCGTCGTTGCGCAGGTCTTCCAGCCTACCCAGATAGGCTTCGTTAACATCGCCGGTGACGTAATTGCCGGTGAAGACCGAGCATTCCCAGCCATCAATGTCTTCGTTGACATCGTTCACGCAGGTAATCAGGTCTTCCAGGTCCTGGTACACCAGCCAGTCCGCACCAATCAGTTCACCCACTTCTTCAACGGTACGGTCGTGAGCAATCAACTCGCTGGCCGACGGCATATCGATGCCGTACACGTTGGGATAACGTACAGGGGGCGCGGCGGATGCGAAGTACACCTTACGAGCGCCGGCGTCCCGGGCCATCTGAACGATTTCCTTACAGGTGGTGCCGCGCACGATCGAATCGTCCACCAGCATCACGTTCTTGCCCCGGAATTCCAGGTCAATGGGGTTCAGTTTCTGGCGCACGGATTTCTTGCGCATCTTCTGGCCGGGCATGATAAAGGTCCGGCCAATGTAGCGGTTCTTGATGAAGCCTTCCCGGTATTTGACGCCCAGTTCGTGGGCCATCTGCATGGCCGAGGTGCGGCTGGTATCGGGAATCGGCATGACCACATCGATATCGTGGTCGGGCCGGTCGCGCAGCACCTTCTGGGCCAATGTTTCACCCATGCGCAGGCGAGCCTTGTAAACGGACACCTTGTCCATAATGGAGTCCGGGCGGGCAAAATACACGTGCTCAAAAATACACGGGTAAAGCTTGGGATCTTCCGCACACTGCTCGGTGTAGAGGGAACCGTCGGTCTCGATATACACCGCTTCACCCGGCGCAATATCACGCACCAGGGTAAATCCGGCAGCGTTCAGGGCCACGCTTTCGGAGGCGATCATGTATTCCTTCTGGCCGTTTTCGTCTTCACGAACACCGTAACAGGCCGGACGAATGCCGTTGGGATCCCGGAAGCCAACAATGCCATAGCCGGTAATCATCGCAATCACGCCATAAGCACCACGACAGCGCTTGTGCACGGCGCGTACGGCGGTAAAGATCTCGTCTTTGGTGGGGTTCAGCTTGCCCTGTTTCTGCAGCTCATGGGCAAACACGTTCAACAGGACTTCGGAATCGGAATTGGTGTTGATGTGGCGCAGATCAGTGCGGAACAGGTCGCTGCTCAACTCGTCAGCGTTGGTCAGGTTGCCGTTATGAGCCAGGGTAATGCCGTAGGGACTGTTCACATAAAACGGCTGTGCTTCGGCGGAGCTGGAGCTGCCGGCCGTGGGGTAGCGCACATGACCAATCCCCACATTGCCCACCAGACGGCGCATGTGGCGAGTATGAAACACATCCCGCACCAGCCCGTTATCCTTGCGGAGGAAAAAACGATTGTCCTGGTAAGTCACAATACCCGCTGCGTCCTGGCCACGGTGCTGAAGCACGGTCAGTGCATCATAGAGAAGCTGGTTGACGTTAGAACTACTGACAATACCGACAATGCCACACATGGCTGGACAATTCTCCGAGTGTAAAACTGAAAGTTAACGGCCTGCTGGCGCAAGCAAACGAGCGTATTCATCACCAAAGGTTCGGCGTGACCAGTCCTCCAACACCCCCAGGTGTTCGATCATCACCGATGACTGCCACCAGGTGTCTTCCGACAATGGTGTATACCGCGTAAACGCAATGGCTACCACCACCACGACAACACCGCGGAGCAGCCCAAACCCCATTCCCAATACACGATCGGTTGGTGAAAGACCGGTCGCCTTGATCAGGGACCCGATCAGGTTGTTGATAATGGCCCCGACAATAAGGGTACCGAAAAACAGGATGGCGAACGCGGCGATCAACCGCACCAGGGGCGTTTCCACCGTGCTCTGCAACAATCCCTGCATTTGCGGATGAAATGCGCGGGCGATCACAAAAGCGCCAATCCACGTAACCAGCGACAGGGCTTCTTTGACAAAACCCCGCTTCAGACTGATAACGGTGGAAACTGTAATGAGGGCAATGATGACCCAATCAATCCAGATCAGCGTTTCCATGAGTGTCCCGGCGGCATAGAGAAGACGCGGATTTTAACAGGAAACGGGGTCACACCAAACTCTAGTTGGCCAGAACCGGCCCTTGACACAAAACTATTTGTCACCGCGCGTGATCAGACTGTCCAGACCGAACTCATTGTCCAGCAGACGCTTGGCGTCCTCGGCATCGCCCTTGTCCGCGAAGGGCCCACTGAACACACGGGTCAGGCGACCATCGCCCGAGCCGACCTGCTGCAGATGGGCGTCATATCCCAGTTCCAGCACTTTATCCCGAAGACCACGGGCGTTGCTTTCCTTACCAAAACTGCCCAACTGGACGATCCAGGCTCCCTCAAGGGACCGGGTAAACTCGGCGGGCTTTTGCTCTTCGGTCGGCTCACTTTGGGCGACCTCCTCGGGTGCCGAAGAATCCGTATTCTGGGGCGCGGCATTCTCAATCAGCCGATAACCAGCCGACTCACCCGTATCGCCAGCGTCTTCCTCTGGCGAAGGCTGAGGCTCTGCCTGGGCAGCCGGCTCTTGTGAAAGTGAAGGATCAGCCTGGGATTCCAGACCATAGTTATCCGTTTCCATGGCCGGCTCATCGGGCATATCCACTTCGGGAAATGGCGGCTCTTCAGGAATGGTGATGGGCGTTGCCTGACGCTCCGAATGTGGTTCGTCGAAAATCATCGGCACAAAGATAACGGCCAGACAAACCAGGACAAGGGCGCCAATGATCCGTTGCTTTAATCCATCCACCAGGAGAACTCCCTCGGTTACCGGTTTTCAGACTGATAGTATCAAAGCGCCCTGGCCTCAGCCACGGTATAGAATGATCCGAAGACAACAATAACGTCCGCCGGAGCCGCCTGCGCCCGGGCTGCAGCGAGGGCCTCGCCCACTGTTACAAATTGGTCACCATCAATCACGCCTGCATCAAGGGCCCGTTGCTTTAGCTCACCGGCAGACAGCCCCCTGGGCACATCCAGACCGGCGAAGTACCAGGCATCCACCACGTCTGCCATTGCAGTCAATACCCCAACGGTATCCTTATCAGCCAGCGCCCCATAGACGCCACGCACCAACCGACCGGACTTCCGATATCGAGCGAGTTTACCGGCAAGCCATTGCGCCGCATGCGGATTATGCCCTACATCCAAAAACACGGCAGGATCAGAGCCAATTTGCTCGAACCGGCCGGGAACGCGCACGGATTCCAGCGCATCACTGAGTTGGATGCCGGACATCTCTGGAACCAGCTCTCGGGCCAGGACAGCTGCCGCACCAACACTTTGAATGGGCAACGGGCTATCGGGCAGAGCAATAACGTTATCGCCGATCACCAGATCCACGCCATCTCCACTCCGAGGCTGGAGCTGGTAATCCCGGCCGGTCAGGCGCAAATCCACTCTCTGGGCAGAAGCCTGCTGCAACACAGACTCAGGCGGCTGGGGATCGGCACAGACCGCTGTAATGCCAGGGCGCAGAATACCGGCCTTTTCAAAGCCGATGACTTCCCGGTTATCCCCCAGGAAGCCGATGTGATCGATATCGATGGCAGTGATGATGGCGTAGTCGGCATCCAGCACGTTAACGGCATCCAGGCGACCGCCCAGCCCCACTTCCAGAATCCAGTCCTGCACGCCGGCCTCCGAAAAGGCCACGAAGGCGGCCAGGGTGCCGAACTCAAAATAGGTCAGGGAGATATTGCCTCGAGCTGCTTCCACCTTCTCAAAGGCACGAACCAGAGCTCCGTCATCGATGTCCAGGCCTTCGAGCCGAACCCGCTCGTTGTATCGCTGCAAATGCGGCGAGGTATAGGCCCCGGTGCGCCGACCAGCGGCCAACAGGATACGTTCAAGCGTGGCAACCGTGGTTCCCTTTCCGTTGGTCCCTGCAACGGTGATGATTCGTGCATTGGGTTTACGCGGAAAGAGCCGACGTAGCACCACCAGCACACGATCAAGACCCAGATCTATTTCGGTAGGATGAATGGCTTCAAGAAACTGAAGCCATTCATCAACAGAAGCGCCGGCGGGGGGAGAAGATGCCGGCGCTGTCGCGGACTTATTGCCCTTGTTGTTCATCGGTTTCCGGTTTTTCCGAAACTTCAAACTCGATGGGTTCTTCGGTGCCCGGCTTTTCCTGATTATTGAACTTGGCCAACAAGTGAGCAACACGCTCACGCATCTGGTGCCGGTGCAGGATCATGTCAACAGCGCCGTGCTCAAGCAGGAATTCAGCCCGCTGGAAGCCTTCCGGCAGCTTCTCACGCACGGTTTGCTCGATAACCCGAGGACCCGCGAAACCAATCAGGGCGTACGGCTCGGCAATATTGAGATCGCCCAACATGGCCAGACTTGCAGACACGCCACCGAAAACCGGGTCGGTCATGACCGACACATACGGAACGCCTTCCTGCTTCATACGCTCGAGCACCGCCGAGGTTTTCGCCATCTGCATCAGCGACAGGATGGCTTCCTGCATACGGGCGCCGCCACTGGCGGAGAAACAGACCAGCGGAATGCGGTGTTCCAGGGCAACGTTCGCGGCCTGGACAAATTTCTCGCCAACGACCTGGCCCATGGAGCCACCCAGGAAGTTAAACTCAAAGGCACACGCGACCAGAGGCACACCCATGGTGGTACCACGCATGGCGACCAGCGCGTCTTTCTCACCCGTCGCCTTCTGGGCCGCGGACAGGCGATCCTTGTAGCGTTTGCTGTCCTTGAACTTCAGGCGGTCATAAGGCTCGAGTTCCGCACCGATTTCTTCGCGGCCATCCGCGTCCAGGAAGATGTCCAGCCGACGACGGGCGGGCACGCGCAGGTGGTGATTACATTTCGGACATACGTCCAGGTTTTTCTCCAGCTCGGGCTTGTAAAGAAAAGCACCACATTTCGGGCATTTCTTCCACAATCCTTCGGGTACGCCGGTACGTTGCCGTGATTCCGAGCGGATCTTGCTCGGCATAATCTTTTCAAGCCAGTTACTCATGCTCTCATCCTGTCCTTTGAAGCCTGGATGGTGTCTGCTCAGTTGACCTGGTTGTCCAGAGCCTCACGCATCGGGTGCAACAGATCGGTGAGCGCCTGGTTCAGGGCCGCAGGATCTGTCTGATTTTCTGCTATTGTATTCACCAGCACACTACCCACAATTACACCATCGGATACTTTGCCGACGGCAGCGGCTGTTCTTGCATCCCGAATACCGAAGCCAACGCCAACAGGCAGCGCGGTCAATTCGTGAATATGTGCCACCTTCCGGGCGACATCGTCCACATCAATACTGGCCGAGCCGGTGACACCCTTGATGGATACATAATACACATAACCCGAGGAATGCTCAGCAATGGCTCGGATACGATCATCTGCCGTGGTCGGCGCCAGCAGGAAAATCGGGTCCAGGTGCCGCTCGGCAAACAACGGCGCCACCTGGTCGGCCTCCTCGGGCGGAAGGTCCACCGTCAATACGCCGTCAACGCCCGCCTCTGCGGCAGCATCGGCGAACTCACGGTAGCCCATGGCCTCCATGGGGTTAAGATAGCCCATCAGAACCACCGGCGTGTCGGCGTCGGTTTTCCGGAATTCCGCCACCATGGCGATTACCTGGCGCAAGGACGTGTTGTGCTTCAGGGCCCGCTCACAGGCCAACTGAATCACCGGGCCATCCGCCATGGGATCGGAAAACGGCACCCCAAGTTCGATAATGTCGGCACCGGCAGCGACCAGCGTATGCATCAACTCAACGGTCTGGTCAGGGTGTGGATCACCTGCGGTGATATAGGGAATCAGGGCCTTACGGCCCTGCTCTTTCAAGGATTTCAATACACCTTCAATTCGGCTCATGCCTGCTCCTGCTAACCTCAGATCTCGATACCATCCAGTTCGGCGACGGTATGAATGTCTTTATCGCCCCGACCGGAGATGTTGATAACGATGTTCTGGTCTTTGTCCATTTGCGCCGCCAGTTTCAAACCGTAGGCAACCGCATGGGCGGTCTCCAGAGCCGGCATGATGCCCTCCACGCGAGTCAGGGTACGGAACCCAGCCAGTGCTTCATCATCGGTTACCGAAACGTAATTGGCTCGGCCAATGTCTTTCAACCAGGAATGCTCCGGCCCCACGCCCGGGTAATCCAGGCCGGCGCTGACCGAATGGGTACCGGCAATCTGGCCATTCTCATCTTCCATCAGATAAGTCCGGTTGCCGTGCAGTACCCCCGGGCGACCCGCACACAGGGGCGCAGCATGCTGGCCGGTTTCGATCCCCAGCCCGCCGGCTTCCACACCGTAAAGCTCAACGTTCTCATCGGCCAGGAACGGATAGAACATGCCAATGGCGTTAGAACCGCCACCGACGCAGGCTACCAGGGCATCCGGCAGCTTACCGGTCTTATCCAGGCACTGCTGCCGGGTTTCCCGGCCAATCACCGACTGGAAATCACGAACCAGAAGCGGATAAGGGTGCGGGCCAGCCACGGTACCAATGATGTAGAAGGTATCGTCCACGTTTGCCACCCAGTCACGCATGGCATCGTTCATGGCGTCCTTGAGCGTCTTGGTGCCACTCTCGACAGCATGGACCGTCGCGCCCAACAGCTTCATCCGGAACACGTTCAGGGACTGGCGCTTCACATCCGATGAGCCCATGAAGATATGACACTCCAGGCCCAGACGGGCGCAGACGGTCGCCGTGGCCACGCCGTGCTGGCCGGCGCCGGTTTCCGCAATGATGCGTTTTTTGCCCAGGAACGAAGCCAAAAGCGCCTGGCCGATGGTGTTGTTCACCTTATGGGCGCCGGTGTGGTTCAGGTCTTCGCGCTTGAGCCAGATCTGGGCTCCGCCGGTTTCCCGGGTAAGGCGTTCAGCCAGATACAGGGGGCTCGGGCGGCCCACATAGTCGGCCAGGTCTTTGTCAAAAGCGGCCTGGAAGTCCGGATCGTCTTTCAGTCGCAAATACTCTTTTTCCAGAGTCATTAGCGAATCCATCAGGGTTTCCGAGACAAAACGGCCACCAAAGTCACCGAAGTGACCCCGGGCATCCGGAAACGCCTTCAACATTTCTTCAGTCAGTTTTACAGACACGGCGTACCTCATTGAAAAAATCAGTTAGTTTGGTGGCGTCTTTCCTGCCTTTCCCGGACTCTACCCCGCCACTGACATCAACCGCCCATGGGCGGACCTGTTCAATGGCGTCGGCCACGTTAGCAAATGTCAGGCCGCCGGCCAATATAAGCGGCAGAGGGCGTTCGGTCGGTATCAGGGACCAATTGAACGATTGTCCGGTGCCGCCATAACGATTCGGGTCCCAGGCGTCCACCAGCAGCCCGGAAGCGTTCCGATATTCCTGAAACGCGGCTTCAATCTGTCCGGCCTCACGCACCCGTACAGCCTTGATCCAGCGCCGACCAAATGAGGCGCAAAACTCTGCGGGCTCATCGCCATGGAACTGCAACAGATCCAGCGGCACCGCTTCGAGGACCTGCTCCACCCACTTACGTTTGGGATTCACAAACAGGCCGGTGACGGTCACGAATGCCGGCACCCGAGCGGCAAGCTCTCTTGCCTGGGCGATCGACACGGCACGCGGACTTGGCTCATAGAACACCAGACCGATGGCGTCGGCGCCATCACTCACGGCAGCATCAATGTCTTCCGGCCGGGTCAGGCCACAAATCTTTACTCGGGTGATCATGCGTCGGTCACCCTCCGTTTTGGATGAATATGCGTAGGTTCAATCGGCCGGCTCGCGTCCACATCCAGCCAGGGCGTTACAAAGGCGGGCCCGCACTGGGCAAGGGGTACCTGATACCGTGAGGGGTAACCCACGTCCACCAGGTAGAGCCCATGGGGCGGCGCCGTCACGCCGGCTTTGCGCCGATCCCTGGCCTGCAGGATATCACCAATCCAGCCAATCGGCTTCTGGCCAGCACCCACCGCCATCAAGGCTCCAGCAATATTGCGAACCATGTGGTGCAGAAATGCATTGGCCTGGACATCAATTACGACAAAATTCCCGCAACGGGTTACCGAAATTCGCTCCATATAGCGAACGGGTGTGCGGGACTGGCATCCTGCCGCCTGAAACGCCGAGAAATCGTGCTCACCCAGTAGCGCTTGGGCAGCTTCCTGCATCCGGCCGGCATCCAACGGCCGAAACGTCCAGCTAACCTGTCCTCGCTGGATACCGGGACGCACCGGATGGTTGTAGATCACATACCGATAACGCCGATAGATAGCCGAAAAACGGGCATGGAAATCATCCACGCCGTTGCCGGCCCAGTGCACTGCAATATCTTCCGGAAGCGCCGTATTGATGCCCATCACCCAGGACCGGAGGTTGCGAACCGAGGGGGTGTCAAAATGAGCCACCTGGAAGCTGGCGTGAACGCCGGCGTCGGTCCGTCCGGCACAAACCAGATCCACCGGATGGTCGGCCACTTTCGCCACTGCCTTGGCAAGTTCCTCCTGAACCGAGCGCACACCGCTTTTCTGGAACTGCCAGCCGTGGAAGGCTCGGCCATCGTATTCGAAGACGAGCACCACCCGGCCATTGCCGATGGCATTATCTGTTGTCAGGGGCTGAGGGGTAAGAAACAAGTTTCGATCCGAAATATGAAATTCAGAAACACAAAGCGCCGGCTCGGAGCCGGCGCTTTGCCTTTACAGGAGGGATTATAACGAATCAGGACAGATTTTTAAGAAGCTCCTGAGCTTCCGCCTTCTGTTCGTCGTTACCTTCCAGGGCGACTTCCTCGAGAATGTCCCGGGCACCGTCGCTGTCTCCCATTTCCACATAGGCCCGGGCAAGGTCCAGCTTGGTGGCAGCCTCATCAGTACCCGCCAGGAAATCAAAGTCATCGTCGTCTCCGAGATCACCTTCATCCAGGTCCAGCGCGGAAGGCTGGGGCTGTTCCGGCTCACTCGCTTCTGATTCCGGTTCCGCAGCCGGCTCTTCCGGTTCCGCAGTAGGAATTTCCTGTTCAGCATCAGTGGACTCGACCGATTCCTGCTCTTCAGCTTCGGCGATCTCCTCCTCTAGCGGCTGCGCCTCCTCCGAGTCTGACAGTTCATCCATGATCGCAAGATCCTCATCTGAAAGGTCCATATCCAGATTGCTCAGATCAGGGGCATCCGCCTCGGGTTCGGGCTCTCCAGCCGACTCTTTCTCTCCGGTCACCTCGTCCAGATCCGCGTCCAACTCATCCAGGAACGAATCATCCAGGGTTTCCGAGGAGATCGACAGGTCGTCCTCGGCTGACTCGGCTTCCGACTCCTCCGGCTTCTCCGAAGAGGTCTCTTCGAATTCCGACGCCATGTCTTCCAGCTCAGGGGATTCCTCAAGCTCAAGACTGGACCAGTCTTCACTCAGGTCAATGTCATCCTCGGCCGACGGCTCTTCAGCGGCTTCAGATTCAGCCTCTTCATCCATTTCTTTGTCGGATTCCAGCTCGAAGTCGATTGAGCCAAAGTCATCTTCTTCGGGGGCCGCTTCGGGTTCCGCCTTATCGGACTCTTCCGGTTCCTCAAGATCCGCTAGAGAGAGGTCAAACTCCATGTCTTCTTCGCCGGCGTCGGTTTCCTCTGCCACGTCCGAGGCGAGAGCCCCAAACTCATCTTCCAGAGTCTCTTCCTGAGAGCCTTCGAACTCTTCAGCCTTGAACTCCTCGGTCATGGATTCATCGCGATCGCTCTGCGGGGACTCCTCCACTGCGCTGAACGAAGTATCGGAACGCAGCTGGGACTCAAGGTCATCAATGCTGGGGCCAGCCTCAGCCTCTTCCAGACGGGCGCGCAGCTCGTCGGCCTGGGCTGTTGCATCTTCGTCATCCAGCGCCGCCAATTCGTTGTATTGCTTGTCGAAGGATTCGGAGTCCTGGCTGTCGGCGTAAACCGCAAGAAGCTTGAGCCTCAGATCGGTACGGCTGGGTTCGCGGGAAATACCGGCCTCCAGCACTTCGGCTGCTTGAGGATGCTGGCCATAGGCAAGGTACTTTTCAGCCTCTTCCAGCGCATCACCGGTCGGCGCTTTTGCTTCAGTATCGGCATCGTCGTCCAGGCTGAGGTCAAAAGAATCCTCGCCTGCTTCATCCGATTTTTCGTCGGTAAACTGGTCAAAAAACGCCTTTTCCTTGTTGGCCCTGCGACGGCTTGCCAGCAGCAACAGCAGCAACAGAAGAATCAGCCCGCCACCCAGAGCAATCTGGTAAAGCGGGTTGCCCATGATCAGATCGATAACATTCCCCGGGAACGGCTTCTGTGCCGGAGCTTGGGGCTGCTCGGGCTGAGCCGGACGGGTAGCCGCAGCCTCTTCAGGGGCAGCCTGTTCCTCGCCGGGTGCCGTGACCTCGGCCGAATCAGCTACTTGCTCGGGTTCTGCGGAGTCAGCAGCACCAACGACCTCGCCCGCATCCTCGGTAGTGGTCGGCTCTGCGGTCGGGCCCTCAACGGTCATCGTCGGCTCGGCAGCTTCCTGTGCCACTGCTGGCTCTTCCGCAGATTCATTGGCCGTCTCCTGCGGCTGTTCAGCCATTCCAGCACCGCCAGTCTGGGCATCTCCGCCCTGGTCTGTCGCAGGCTGCGCCACCTGTTCTCCATTAGCAGCGGCCGTCTGTTCTCCGGCCATACCCTGCATCTGTGCCAGTTGGTCATCCTTAAGCTCGAGCAGGCGCTGAAGCGTTTGCACCTGGTCCTGTAGGTCATTCAGGCGGCTATCAAGCTCCTGGTTCTCTCGACGCAGCGCATCCAGCTCTTCGTTGGCAACGGCTTCGCCAGCGTCCTGCCCACCGGGCAGATCACCATCACCACCGGCCGAACCGCCGTCTTCGGCATTACGTGATGCCGCGTCCTGCTCTTCCGCCACCAGCAACTTGAGCTCGCCGTCGCCAGCACCCTGTTGCGCAGGCTGCGCGGAGCCCGCCCCTTCAGAGCCAGCTGTCTCGGCAGGAGCCGGACTCTCTGCTGGTGCAGGCGAGCGAAATTCCTGATTCTGCTGAGCCACAATGCGGTCGGCTTCCCGACGGCTGCGACTGCGAATCTGTTCTTCGGTCGGCACCCGAAGGACCTGCCCCTTCATCAGGCGATTGATATTGCCACCGATGAAAGCGTTGGGGTTTGCGTCCTGGATCGCGAGCATCATTTGATGCATGGAGACGGAGGAATCCGGGCGCATTTGCTGGGCGATCGACCAAAGCGTGTCAGACGGCCCGGTGGGGCCATAGGTTTCAGTTGCACCGTAGCCACGGGACAATGAACTTTCAGCCTGGGCCCGGCGCCGACTGGATTCAGCACTACGCTGATCCTGAGCGGGCTCCGAGCGTGCCGTGGTCGAAGGCGCCGATACCGGCTCCTCGAGACCCGATTCTTCCGCGTATACCGGGGGATCCACCAATACGGCGTATTCACGCATCAAGCGGCCACTGGGCCAGGTCAGTTCCAGCAGGAAGTTGAGATAGGGTTCACGGAGGGGTTCACGGGAAGTAACGTTGATGGCGAGCCTGCCATCGGGGGCGGTCACCACTTCAAATCGAAGCTTGCTCAGAAACTGATTGCGTTCCAGGCCAACGCGCTGATAAGCCGCTTCCGGTGCCACATTGACGAACACATCGTTGGGATTGACCCCCTGGCTTTGCCGGAGTGAAATCTCCGCATCGAGGGGTTCATTCAGCCATGACTGGAGTTCAATTTCGCCCAGTCCCAGGGCATGTGCCATCCCGGAGCCAAGCCCTCCCGCCAGCGCCAGGGCAACCGCAAGCTTGCGTACCTTCATGCTTTTTCCTTTCCAGTCTCCGTTATTCTTCACTGCTGAATCTCAACAGAATCGGACCCGCTTCTACATATCGTTAGATCAAGCAAGTATTGTTGATAAAGTCCTTTTTATCAATCAATCAGACGCAATCCTTGCACTGTTTTGAGATATATCAGCCGGAACTTGTTCACGTTGTTGAAAATAACAGGGGCGAGCACTGAAATCAGCACCCGCCCCTGATCGGCTTTCAAAAACCGGACACAGTTGGCATTACTACCACATTACAACCAACTGTTAACGCTCCTGCAGAATCCGCAGCATGCGGCGCAGTGGCTCTGCAGCACCCCACAGAAGCTGGTCACCCACGGTGAAGGCGGAAATGTATTCCGGCCCCATACTCAGTTTACGGATACGGCCAATCGGTACACTCAGGGTACCGGTGACTTTCGCCGGGGTCAGTTCCTGCATGGTGGCTTCTTTTTCGTTCGGGATCACTTTCACCCAGTCGTTGGCCTTGGCCAGGATGCTCTCGATTTCAGACACCGGAATGTCTTTCTTGAGCTTGATGGTCAGGGCCTGGCTGTGGGAACGCATGGCGCCGATACGAACGCAGATGCCGTCAATGGGAATCGGGTTATCGCTGCGACCCAGGATCTTGTTGGTCTCAACGCCCGCTTTCCATTCTTCCTTGCTCATGCCGTTATCGAGCGGCTTGTCGATAAACGGAATCAGGCTGCCGGCCAGTGGTACTTCGAAGTTGGCCGTCGGGAAGTCACCGGAACGCATGGTCTCGGTCACCTTGCGGTCAATTTCGAGGATGGCCGAAGACGGGTCCTCCAGCTCTGGCTTAACAGCGGCGTTCAGCGCGCCCATCTGGTCCAGCAGCTCACGCATGTGCTTGGCACCAGAACCGGAGGCGGCTTGATAGGTCATGGGGGAAACCCACTCGATCAGGTCCTGCTCCAGCAGGCCGCCAAGGGCCAGCATCATCAGGCTGACGGTGCAATTGCCGCCGATGTAATCCTTCACGCCCTTGTCGAGCGCTTCGTCGATCACGTTGCGGTTCACCGGATCCAGCACGATGACAGAATGATCCACCATGCGCAGCGTGGAGGCGGCGTCAATCCAGTAGCCGTCCCAGCCTGCGTCACGCAGTTTCTGGTAAACCTCGCCGGTGTAGTCGCCACCCTGACAGGTGACAATCACATCCATGGTTTTGAGAGTATCGATATCGAAGGCGTCCTGCAGAGGCGGAACGCCATCCTTGCCAACGTCCGGGGCCGGCTTCCCGGTCTGGGAAGTGGAGAAAAACACCGGATCGATATCGGCAAAATCGTTTTCTTCACGCATGCGCTGCATGAGGACCGAGCCCACCATGCCACGCCAACCTACAAGTCCAACTCGCTTCATGTGCGACCTTTGAACCTCGTTTTATGCCCGCCCGCTACCGTTATCGCTGGCAGGGACAGGATGGATGATCCCGCAGCAGCTGCATCCTGCTGCTGTCGGGTCTTTTACAAACGGATCAGTCGGGCTTACAGCGCGTTGAGAACAGCCTCACCCATTTCGCGAGTGGAAACTTTCTGGCCGTCTTCAGACATGATGTCGGCAGTACGCAGCCCCTGATCCAGCACCTTGCTGACCGCCGCCTCGATTGCCTGGGCAGCCTTTTCCTCGTCAAGACTATAGCGCAACATCATCGCGGCGCTAAGAATTGTGGCCAGCGGGTTGGCAATGCCCTGCCCGGCGATATCCGGCGCAGACCCGTGACACGGCTCGTACATGCCCTGCTTGTCGGAGTTCAAAGACGCCGACGGCAGCATGCCGATGGAACCGGTCAACATTGCCGCTTCATCGGAGAGAATATCACCAAACATGTTGCCAGTCACAATCACATCGAACTGCTTGGGGGCACGAACCAGCTGCATGGCGGCGTTATCCACGTACATGTGGGTGAGTTCCACATCCGGGTATTCGCGCTTCAGGTCTTCCATGATTTCCCGCCACATAACAGTGACTTCCAGCACATTGGCCTTATCCACGGAGCACAACTTCTTACCGCGCTGCTGGGCGGTTTCAAACGCCACTCGGCCAATACGACGAATTTCCGATTCGGTGTAGGCGTAGGTGTTGTAGCCCTGACGCTCACCGTGCTCCAGATTGCGAATGCCGCGCGGCTGGCCGAAGTAGATACCGCCGGTCAGTTCACGGACGATCATGATGTCCAGACCAGACACCACTTCAGGCTTGAGCGAAGAAGCGGAAGCCAGCTGCGGATACAGAATAGCCGGGCGCAGGTTGGCGAACAGCTCCAGGTTGGAGCGCAGGCCCAACAGGCCCTTTTCCGGACGCTTTGCCATGGGCAGGCCGTCCCACTTCGGGCCGCCCACGGCGCCCAGCAGGATGGCGTCGGCCTTGCGGCCCTTGTCCAGGGTTTCATCCGGCAGCGGATCGTCGCACTCATCCAGGGCCGCACCACCCACCAGGGCGGACTCAAAGTGCAGATCCAGCTTGAAATCGTCGTTGACCTTTCTCAGCACCTTTTCGGCTTCGGCAACGATTTCCGGGCCAATGCCGTCACCCGGCAGCAACAGAATATTACGGGGCATATCTCTTATTCCTTGTTCGATTAATGTCCGGCGTTAAACAGCCAGGGCGCGGTCTGCTTGCGCTTCTCTTCGTACTCTTTGATCAGATCGGCATCTTCAAGGGTAACACCGATGTCGTCCAGGCCGTTGAGCAGGCAGTGGCGGCGGAAGTCGTCCACCTCGAAGTTGAAGGACTCGCCGGATGGCGTGGTTACGGTTTTCGCCTCCAGGTCCACCGACAGCTGGTAGCCTTCGTTTTCTTCCGTTTCCTGGAACAGTCTATCAACCACTTCTTCAGGAAGAACAATGGGTAACAGGCCATTCTTGAAGCAGTTGTTGTAGAAAATATCGGCAAAGCTCGGGGCAATAATCACCCGGAAGCCGAAATCGTCCAGCGCCCAGGGGGCGTGCTCGCGGCTGGAACCGCAACCGAAATTGGCCCGGGCCAGCAGCACACTGGCGTTCTTGTAGCGGTCCTGGTTCAGGACAAAATCCGGGTTGATCGGGCGCTGGGAACAATCCTGGTCCGGCTTGCCCTCGTCCAGATAGCGCAGCTCGTCGAACAGGTTCGGGCCGAAGCCGGTACGCTTGATCGACTTCAGAAACTGCTTGGGAATGATCATGTCCGTATCCACATTGGACCGGTCCATGGGGGCGACAACGCCCTGGTGTTGCGTGAATGCGCGCATGGTGTCTCTCCTGTGGATCAGTGCATCAATTCGCGGACATCAACAAAATGGCCGGTGACCGCCGCGGCCGCCGCCATGGCCGGGCTCACCAGGTGGGTACGACCACCAAAGCCCTGACGCCCCTCGAAGTTCCGGTTGGAGGTAGAGGCACAATGCTCGCCCTGCCCCAGCTTGTCGGCGTTCATGGCCAGACACATGGAGCAACCCGGGTCGCGCCATTCCAGACCGGCTTCGATGAAAATCTTGTCCAGGCCTTCCTGCTCCGCCTGGGCCTTCACCAGGCCGGAACCCGGCACCACCATCGCCTGCTTGAGGCTTGGGGATACCTTGCGCCCCTTAACCACGGCGGCCGCCTCGCGCAGATCTTCAATCCGGCTGTTGGTGCAGGAACCGATGAACACGCGGTCCAGCTGGATGTCGGTGATCTTCTGATTCGGCTGCAAACCCATGTATTTCAGGGCGCGCACAATACCTTCGCGCTTGATCGGGTCGGCTTCCTGCTCGGGATCGGGCACATTGCCATCCACGCCGGTTACCATTTCCGGGGAGGTGCCCCAGCTCACCTGCGGCAGAATAGCGGAACCATCCAGCTCGACTACCTTGTCAAACTCGGCGTCATCGTCGCTGTGCAGGGTGCGCCAGTAATCCACGGCCTTATCCCAGGTCTCGCCTTTCGGAGCGAACGGACGGCCCTTCACGTAATCGATGGTGGTGTCGTCCACCGCCACCATGCCCACCCGGGCACCCGCTTCGATGGACATGTTGCAGATGCTCATGCGGGCTTCCATGCTCAAGCCACGAATGGCCTCACCACCAAATTCGATGGCATAACCGGTGCCGCCGGCGGTGCCGATCTTGCCGATAATGGCTAGCACCACGTCCTTGCCGGTCACGCCCGCGCCCAACTGGCCGCTGACCTTGACCAGCATGTTTTTCATCTTCTTCTGCACCAGGCACTGGGTGGCCAGCACGTGCTCCACCTCGGAGGTGCCGATACCGTGTGCCAAACAGCCAAACGCGCCGTGGGTCGAAGTGTGGGAGTCACCACAGACAATGCTCATACCCGGCAGAGTCGCGCCCTGCTCAGGGCCGATCACGTGCACGATGCCCTGGCGCTGGTCCTTGATCTTGAATTCGAGGATGCCGAACTCGTCGCAGTTCTTGTCCAGGGTTTCCACCTGGATGCGCGATACCGGGTCAACAATACCTTCCACGCCTTTGTCGCGATCGGTGGTCGGTACGTTGTGGTCCGGGGTGGCGATGTTGGCGTCGAGACGCCACGGCTTGCGACCAGCCAGGCGCAGGCCTTCAAACGCCTGCGGGGAGGTCACTTCGTGCAGCAATTGCCGGTCGATGTAGATCAACGCGGAGCCGTCGTCCCGCTGTTTGACCAAGTGGTCGTCCCACAATTTGTCGTATAAGGTCTTGCCCGCCATGGTTCTCTCTCACTCTTTGGGGATTTCTGTTTTATGACGCTTTCCTAAGAGTTTACCCTTTGTTACTGAATAACCTCAATTCATGTTTTTTATTCATTGCATTCCATGAAGGAATTATCCATTGTTGCATTGAGACTCCGTGCCGGGCGCAAGGTGGTGGGATGGGGTTTCCAAAAGACGCTACAAGCATGTCCCTATGCGCTTAACTCGGGCCATCCATGGCCCTCGATACTTTTGGAAACCCCATCCCACCACCTCGCTCTTGAGCAGCTGTGCAAAACGCCTGGTTTTCGAGCTTTCGGTCCCCCACTGAAGGGTAGATGGGTACCAGAATCCCTAACTTACAGAGCTTCAATACTATCTCGTCAACGGTGCGTTATTGCCCAAGTCCGCCAAGCGGCTTCAGGGGCCTTCTCCCAAAAATTTCGAAGGCCAAGGATGGCCTGAGAGAAGCGCACATGGATGTGCTCGTAGCGGTTTTTGGGAGAAGGGTCCTGAAGCCGCGACATACGCCATAACTGGCAGGCTAATAGGCCCAGGGCAACCAACTCACAGGCAAAGAAATGGACTCAAACTCACTAAAAGCGTTCCTCACCATAGTGGACCAGGGCTCATTCTCGGAAGCGGCCGAGATCCTGCACCTGACGCAGCCGGCAATCAGTAAACGCCTGGCCGCCCTGGAAACGCAGCTGGGCGCCCGGTTGATCGACCGCAGCAACCGGGATATCCGACTGACCGATGCCGGGGCCAGGCTCATGCCCCACGCCCGAAAGATATTGGATGAGATCCACAATGCCCGGCTGGCACTGTCACCAGATGCCGACACCGTGGAAGGCGAGCTGTCGGTGATTGCCAGCCACCACATTGGTCTGCATCACCTGCCCAACTGGCTGCGGCGATTCCGCAAGGCCTATCCGCAAGTCACACTGGACCTGCAATTCATGGAGTCCGACGCCGCCTACCATCAGATGAACAAACGCCATGCCGAACTTGCCTGCGTTACCCTCAGTGACAGCATGAACCCCGACTTCCGGATTCACGCCCAGTGGCCGGACCCGATGGCATTTGTGGTGGGGGCGGATCACCCCCTGGCCGACCTGACCTCTCCGACACTGGCTGACCTGGCTGAACACCCGGCGCTCCTGCCGGACACCAGCACAGCCACTTACCGTGTGGTCAGTCGGTTGTTTCTGGAAGCCAACCTGCCGCTCGCGCCCCTGATGCCCACCAACTACCTGGAGACCATCAAGATGATGACGAGTGTGGGACTTGGCTGGAGCGTGTTGCCGGTGAGCATGCTCGACAGCAGTCTGAAAGTGTTGGATGTGGGGCATCCGGTTACCCGGGTACTGGGCGCCATTGCGCTTTCAGGCAGGCAACTGAGCAACAGCGCCCGGGCCATGCTGGAGATTATCGAGGCGGAAGAAAGCGCCGACTGATCAGGCTTCGGCGGGTTCTTCCGGCGGCGGCTGCAGCTTGCGCCAGGTGATCAGTGTGGCAATGGCCATGGCAACGGCGCTGCCCCAGAAAGCGGCGGAGGTGCTGAAACCATCCACCAGGAAGCCGGACAGCCAGGCACCAAGGGCGCCGCCGGCTCCGAACGTCAGGCCGCTGTAGAGCGCCTGCCCCTGGCCGTGGTGATGTTTGCCGAAGAAGCCCTGGATGTACTGCACCGAAACCGCATGCAGCGCACCATAGGAAGCGGCGTGCAGCAGCTGGGCAAACAGCAGGATGGGCAACACGGCGGTCATTTCAGCGATCAACACCCAGCGGATCATGGTCAGGATTAACGCGCCGATGGCAATCTGGCGGACCGTGAACCGGCGCGATACCCGGTGCATGACCAGAAACAGCCCAATCTCGGCTATCACTCCCAGGGACCACAGCAACCCGATAGCCAGTTTGCCATAACCATGTTGCTCCAGGTGGATGCTGAAGAAGGTGTAGTAAGCCCCGTGGGACACCTGCAGCAGGAAGTTCATCAGGAAGAACGCCACCACGGATGGATGGGTGACAATGGCCTTCAGGCTGCCTTTGGGCGCGAGAGGCTTACGCTCACCCTTTTCCGAGGGCACCAGGAACGCGGAAACCGCAATACCCGCAAAGACCGGCATCAGCAGCCACGGCAGAGACTGGATGGGTACCCACTCCAGCAGGCCACCAATCAGCCCGACCGAACCAATAAACCCGACCGAGCCCCACAGGCGCACTTTGCCGTATTTTTCCTTACGCTTGCCCAGAGTTCGCAGAGTGATCACTTCGTACAGGGGCAGGATGGCATTCCAGAAGAACGTGAAAGCCAGCATCACCAGCAACAGCCCCCAGAACCCGGGTTCCAGGAACACACCAGCGAAAAACAGCGAGCCGGTGATAGCGCCGAAGCGCACCAGACGCACGCGCTGGCCGCTGCGGTCACCCAGCCAGCCCCAGACACTGGGCGCGACGATTTTAGTCAGTTGAATGGTCGCCA
The DNA here is from genome assembly GCA_044811145.1 of Marinobacter nauticus. GTDB lineage: Bacteria > Pseudomonadota > Gammaproteobacteria > Pseudomonadales > Oleiphilaceae > Marinobacter > Marinobacter nauticus_A. Next base: position 2,474,596 of record CP085245.1, on the reverse strand, counting down.
TCAGTGTGGCGATCTGCAGATAGGAGAAGCCCTGGCCCTGCAGGTACAGGGACCAGTAAGGCAAAAGCCCTCCGAGGAGGGCAAAGAACCAGAAGTAGAGGTTGGAAAGCCGCCAGTAAATGCTGCTTCCTCCCCTGATCAGAGCTGGCCGAGGATGGGCGTACTCACCTGAACGTCACCGTTCTGCCCCCGGTGGCGCAGGTAGTGATCCATCAGCGTGATGGCCATCATGGCCTCCGCAATCGGGGTGGCCCTGATGCCCACGCAGGGGTCGTGACGACCAGTGGTGATCACTTCCACCGGGTTGCCGTTCACATCGATGCTCTGGCCCGGAATGCGCAAGCTCGACGTTGGCTTCAGGGCAATGCTGGCGACGATTGGCTGACCGGAAGAAATACCCCCCAGCACTCCACCGGCGTTATTGGAGAGGAACCCTTCCGGTGTCATTTCATCCCGGTGTTCAGTGCCTTTTTGCTCGATGCAGTCGAATCCGGCGCCAATTTCCACGCCTTTGACCGCGTTGATGCTCATCAGGGCATGCGCCAGGTCCGCGTCCAGGCGATCAAAGATGGGCTCGCCCAGACCCGGCGGCACGCCGTCGGCCACGACGTTGATGCGGGCGCCGATGGAATCCCCTTCTTTGCGCAGGGCGTCCATGTAATCTTCCATTGCCGGCACTTTGTCGGCATCGGGGCAGAAAAACGGGTTCTCATGCACCTGGCTCCAGTCCAGTTTTTCCGCCTTGATGGGACCTAACTGGGATAGGTAACCACGAATCTTAATACCCAGGCGTTGTTCCAGGAACTTGCGGGCCACGGCGCCAGCCGCCACGCGCATGGCGGTTTCCCGGGCGGATGAACGACCACCACCACGATAGTCGCGGGTGCCGTACTTGTGCATGTAGGTGTAGTCGGCATGGGCCGGGCGGAACTGCTCGGCGATTTTCGAGTAATCCTTGGAGCGCTGGTCGGTGTTCTCGATGATCAGGCCAATCGGGGTACCGGTGGTTTTCCCCTCGAACACGCCGGACAGAATGCGCACTTCGTCCGCTTCCCGGCGCTGGGTGGTGTGGCGGGAGGTGCCGGGTTTACGGCGGTCCAGGTCCCGCTGCATATCCGCTTCCGACAATTCAAGCCCCGGTGGGCAGCCATCGATAATGCAACCCAGGGCCGCTCCGTGGCTTTCACCGAATGTAGTGACGGAGAACAACTTACCAAACGTATTTCCTGACATATTTCAGCACTTTAACCAATATTTTTAATGTTCTGAATCAGCGATTTCGAGCTTGCCATTCGCGCAGGTCGCGGGCGGTGATCAAAAATACGCCATCGCCTCCGTTCTCGAATTCCAGCCAGGTGAGCGGCAGATCCGGGTATGCGTCATCCATCGCACCCCAGGAGTTACCCACCTCCACGATCAGCAAGCCGTCTTCGGTCAGGTGATCCGCCGCACCGGCAATGATGCGATGGGCGATATCCAGGCCATCATTGCCAGCGGCCAGGCCCAAGGCAGGCTCGTGATGATATTCGGCCGGCATGTCAGCCAGATCCTCAGCGTCGACGTAAGGCGGATTACTCAAGATCACATCGTAACGCCCTTCGATGCTCTCGAAGACATCCGAACGAACGGTTCGTACCCTGCCTTCGAGGCCGTGCAATTCAATGTTGGATTCCGCCACCTGCAGCGCTTCATCGGAAATGTCCGAAAGATCCACCTCGGCCTCATCGAATACGGTTGCCGCACCGATACCGATACAGCCGCTGCCGGTGCACAAATCCAGGATACGCTCGACCGGCGCACCACCAATCCACGGCTGCAGTCCGTTTTCCAGCAGCTCGCCCAGGGGTGAACGGGGCACCAGCACCCGCTTGTCGATGTTGAACGGCATGCCCATGAACCAGGCCTCGCCCAGCAGATAGGCAATGGGCACACGCTCGCTGATGCGGCGCTCGACACGTTCGATAATGATTTCGCGCTCGGCATGGGTCAGCCGGGCATCCAGGAAGATCTGGTTATTCTCCAGGGGCAAATGCACGCTACGAAGCACCAGCTGTACCGCTTCGTCCCAGACGTTATCGGTGCCATGGCCGAAATACAGAGGCGAAGCGGCAAACCGTGACGTGGCATAGCGCAGCAGATCGCGAATGGTATGCAGGTCTTCAACAGGGCTGGTCACAACAGGCTTCCTGACAATAAGAAATGGTGCGCGGCATTATACGCTGTTTGGCCGGAAACCTGCAGGTGTTAGAGCGACAAAGGTCCAGAGCTGCTGTGTTTCTTTTCAAACCGGTCCAGCGATTCAGCCATTCGGTCACGCCCCAGTTGTATCAGTTCCGGGGCCTTGTGGTAGTCGTAGCTGCGGGACACATTTTTGGGCACATTAACCAGAAGATCCGGCGGATAGCCGGCAATCTTGTACTGCACCAAAGCACTCTGCATGGTTTCAATCGCCAGGTTCATGGCATCAAACTTACCGATACCCAGCTTGTCCCAGCCAATCGTCTCCGGCGTGCCGGGTGCGGACTTATTGCCCGCTTGGGCCTTCTGTTTTTCCTGCGCCTGCCGGGCCACTTCCTGGGAGATCCTGTCTTCCGCAGTATCGCCGTTACCCGGCTTTCGAGCGGCCAGGGCTTTTAACGAGTCCCAGTCAAACCAGTGAGAGGCTTTATCCCGAATCGCGCCAAGACGCTTCTCCATGTCATCGACAGCACCGCTTTGTTCGTCAAATACCGCATCCGGCAGACGACTCGTGCCATCGTCCTCGCCGGCCAGATTCACGGCGACCACCATGTCGGCATGGGCGGAAATGGTCGGAATAATCGGCAGCGGGTTGAGCAAGGCACCATCCACCAGGACACGGTTGCCCAGGATCAGCGGCGTGACCAGGCCGGGTATGGCAATGGAGGCTCTTATCGCGCGATCAAGCGGACCTTCCTGAAACCAGATTTCCCTATGGGCCAGCAGGTCGGTAGCCACAGCCGTGTAGGCAATGGGAAGATCTTCGATACGGATATCGCCCAGGATCTCCCGGACCACGGAAAAGACTTTTTCACCCCGAATGGCTCCCACCGCGCTGAATGTCACATCCAGCAGCTTCAGCACATCAAGCTGGCCCAGGCCCGTAACCCAGTCCTTGTAGTCCTGCATTTTGCCGGCCGCATACATGCCGCCAATCACCGCTCCCATGGAGCAACCAGAGATCGCGGTAATTCGGTAACCACGCTCCTGCAGCACTTCGATGGCGCCAATGTGGGCATAGCCCCGGGCACCACCGCTGCCCAACGCCAACGCCACGGTTTTACCATTACCCGGTTGAGGCTTCCCAGCCGGAGCCTCCGATGTGGAGACCGTGCTCTCAGGGCCGTTCGGGACCACCTTTACATCAGTGCTCTTCTCACTGAGCTCTTCCGGCGCTCCAGGGTCGTCCTGTTTATCGTCGTCGGACATATCCCTACCTCTGCATCACCAGAATTTCCACCCGGTTACCCTGGCGGTCCGGCCCCGGCACCTGAACACCGGGGCCAACGGGCAATTTTCGGATCTGTTCACGCCGAACCCCGGTTTTTGCCAGCAATTCGGCGAGTGAATCGACCGCTTCAGCGGCACGCTGCTTCGACTGTTCGAAGCTTTCGCCTTCTTCTGGGGCACTGAATCCGGCCAGGATGACTTCCGCGTTTTCGTCCGAAGCCCACTGCTGAATCCGGCGGCGTTCATTGGTTGGCAAATCAAACCGGAACGTAATACTGCCCTCCCACGGCACAATCACCGGCCCCTTGAGACGCTGCGGCAACTGTGAAAAGCGTGGGATTGCCGCGCCAGCTTTCACCGCCAGGTGCTCCACCCAGACATATTCCCGCAGATTTCCCCGGGTCACGGTATACACGAGGGTCAGCCAACGCTGACCACTGCTGTCCATGGCGCCGGCCACCAGATAGTCCTGATCCGTATCCCGACCAAGCAGGGAGGACTGCTGGAATACCTGGTTCGCCCAGACGTTACTCCGGCCACAGGAAACGCCGATACACTCAAAAATAATAGTAGCACCGCGCTCATTCAGCGCTTCAAGGTAGTGATCCCGGGCAGCCTCCCGGCCAGCATCCCGGTATAACTCATACAAACGCCCTTCCCCGGTCACCGGCAAACGGGCCATGGCTTCGGAACGGATTTCACTACGAATTTCCCGAACGGGGCTGAACAACACCAGGTGGCCGGACGAATCAATACGGGTGGTGGTTTCGAGTGTGGATTGGGGGAAAGGCGCCGGGGGCTCAGCCAAGGGGTTGGCCATGGCAAAACCGGTGACGGCCAACAGCCACAGAGTGAGAATCCATTTGCCCAGCCGGGCCACAGTATTTTCAAGCATCCTGTAAAAACCTTTCAATTGCAGCAACTACCGCGTCCGGTTCGCCGTCCAGGTGACAGTGGTGCCCACCGGGAACTTCGGAGATCTGGAGCCCCGGGACCAGATGTTCCCGACCAGACAGGTTCCTGCGTTCGGCCAGCAACCCATCGATACCCTTAACAAACAGCGATGGTGTTGTTACGGCTGCCAGCGAGGCCTGGACCTGTTCTTCGGTCATCATCAGGGGCGATGGGTGACGGAGCCTTGGATCCGTGCCCCAGATCAGTCCATTACCCTGTTTGCGCATGCTCCTGGATACCAGCGCCGTCGCGGCATCAGTACTCAGCGGACTGAACCCCCGTTCCCGGATCCTGGCTGCAGTGGCAAGGTCTGGATAGATCACCGGTGAGGTGGAGCCGCTCAACCGTTTACGAATCGCCTTGCGTAATTGAGGAATGGTTTCATCCGCTGAACGGCTCAGGGCTCCCAGGCTATCAATCATCACCAGGCGCCTCACCCGTTCGGGAAAAGCCGCGGCGTACAGTGCGCATATAATGCCGCCAAGCGAGTGCCCCACCAGGTCCACCTGTTCCCTGCCCTGGGCCACCCAGTGGCTGTCGATCAACTCTGCCAGGTCAGCCACGTAATCCATCAGCCAGTAGCCATAACCCTCTGGCCGGTGTCCGGAGTAGCCGTGCCCGGCCAGATCAATGGCATGCACATCGGTATGCTTAGAAAGTTCCGGGGCCAACCGGATGAAGCTCATGGCATTATCCAACCAGCCGTGGAGCATCAGCATCGGGGTGGAATTGGAATTATGGCGCTGCGCCTTCCAACTGATGCCGGCCAGTGTAATTGCCTGCAATGGCCAGCGAACATCTTGCCCGCCCGCCAGAACATCCTCCGAACTGGAGGCGCACAGGACATCGGTCATGCTTAGCGGGTCCTACATTGTGTGGGTGGGACGATCCGAGCTCAGGGAACCGGCCAGGTAGGATTCAATTTTGGTGCGAGCACTCTCATCATCGCCATTGAACTGTACGCCAATGCCTGCGGCGCGGTTGCCCTGGGCTCCCTTGGGGGTAATCCAGACCACTTTGCCTGCTACCGGGATTTTCTCGGGCTCATCCATCAGGTTGAGCAGCAGAAACACTTCATCGCCCAACTGGTACTGTTTCTGGGTAGGGATAAACAGCCCACCCTGGCGTATGAACGGCATGTACGCCGCGTACAGGACGGCCTTGTCCTTGATGGTCAGGGTAAGAATACCGCTACGTGCTCCGAATCCGGGCCCCATATCAAACACCTTGATTTAACAAACATTTCACAATCATAGCAGCTGTTACCCGGTAAAGCTCAACCGGCCGCTGCCCGATTTGCCCGCTTACGCGGCATTAAGTCCCGCCAGGCCATCAGCAAACGAGTGGCCTCCAGTTCCACGCTGGCATTGTAAACCGAGGCTTCCCGGCTGTCGCGCACCTGCTGCAAGAGTTCGTGAGCGCGCCAGGGAGGGTTATTGCGGGCAAGGAATATCAGCATGTCGGACGCTTCGGGATCATTGGGCGCGCCTCCCGCTGCACAGCGAGCCAGATCAGCCGCCCAGGATTCAAACAACCAGAGCGCGTTGTCCATGCCGATTGCCTTGAACTCTTTTGCCGCTTCGCCAACGGACACCTGCCCCTTCATGAACTGACGAAACGCCTCAAACGCTTTGTCACGTAGACCGGGAAACTCACCGGTGGCGTATTCCAATGCCAACCGTGGCGCGTTACCGGCTAGCATGAGACTTTTGGCCAACACCTTCGCGTCAGGACGATTCTCTTCCGGCAGTTCCGACACCCGGCTCGCGAGCCAGGCCTCCGCCTCTTCTGCCGAGGGCACGGGGATGGTCAGCGACTGACAGCGCGAACGGATCGTGGGCAATACCGGTCGCCCGCTTTCCTGCACCAGGAGCAGGGTGACATCCGGCAACGGCTCCTCAAGCGTCTTCAGCAAGGCATTGGCAGCATTAATATTGAGCTGATCCGCCCTGTCGACAATCGCCACCTTGTGATGGGCAACCTGGGGGGACGCCACGGCGAACGCAGACAACGCCCGTATCTGGTCCACCCGAACCATTTTGGACTTCTCTGGCGCGTAGATGCGACGATCGGGGTGGGTGCCTGCGGCTAGCAACTCGCATTGTTTGCACTGGCCACAAGGCTCGGGAGCGCCAGGCTGGCGTTCGATGGGCGACTCACACAGCAACAACTCGGCCACGGTTTCGGCCCACAGGCGTTTACCCACGCCACACTCGCCATTAATCAGCAAAGCATGGGGAAGGCGATCGGAAACCAGCCGGTGCTGTATCACCGACCAGGCCTTGGCTGCCCAGGGCATGTTGCGGGCAATGTCAGTCATGGGCGTTTATCCCTGTCGATGATGAGTGCTGCTTTTGACGCCGTTGGCGCTTCATGGTTTTCAGCAATTGCCTGAGGTGACGGATTTCCTGGTCCAACGCCACTCCAGTCGGCTGGCTATAGTAATGTCTGTTCACCAAACGGGCAAAACTCCGGGCGCTGTCCGCTGTCGCCGGCAGCGCCTCAGCCAACCGTTCAGCAAGGACGTCAGGGGTTTCGCCCGTACGAACCGGCACCCCGGACTGCTCGCAAAACCGTTGCCAGGCACCAACAATCCGGCGGAACCGGTCCTGTCTCTGCCCCCGCTGGACCCTCATGGCGGACGCCAGCGCTGCAACCAGCAACGCCAGACCGACAACACCGGCGGTGAGATATCCCAACTCTCTCAGGCCGATGCCCCCAGGCAAGCGGGACATCAGGTCCATCTGGCTCTGGCCCTGGTACCCTACCACCCAGCGCTGCCATTGATAGTTAATGCGATCCAGCTGCAGCGCAGCCCACTGAAGCATCTCCAAATCGCCGTAGCGCTGGGGCGACATCAGATCATCTTCCAGAAACGAGCCCTCTCCCTCTAACGCTTCGCGAAGGCCGGATTCAATGCGCTCGGGGGCGATGGCGGCGGTTGGGTCGACCCGAACCCAGCCCCGCCCCTCGAGCCACACCTCTGTCCAGGCGTGAGCATCGTATTGGCGCACAATCAGGTATTCACCACCGGCTCCCGGTTCTCCACCCTGGTAACCGGCAACAATCCGTGCCGGAATGCCGGCAGCGCGAAACACAAAGGTCGCCGCGCCGGCGTAGTGTGCGCAGAAGCCCCTCTTTTCCTCAAACAACAGGGCATCAATACCGTCGTCTGGCATTTCGGGTGGTCGCAGGGTGTAGTAATACGCCTGTTCCCGTAACCTTTGCAGCAATTGACGAACCACTGCTTCCGGGTTGCCGTCGCGGGCAAGCCGGGCGGCCAGTGCCCGCGCCCGGGGATTGCCTTGGGCTGGCAACTGAAGATAACGGCGGCGTTCAAATAATGAGAGGGATTGTGCCTGCCGATTCTCACCCTGGAGTTCAAGGCGATAACGCACCGAGGTATCAGCCGGCCGGCGGAACTCGAACAGGTTCTGGGCGGTTTTAACCAGGTTGTCCGAAACCGCAGAGGAATTTTTAAGGGCAAAAGCCCACTTGCGGTCCGTTGGCTCCAGCAATACATCGTACTGGCCAGCCTCCAGGGTGCCGACACCGCCATCCCGGGCTATCCTTGCCGGCCGCTGCGGTACTTCCTGTTCGCTTCTGCGCCAGGTTTCATTATCCAGATAATCCAGGATAAGGCCGCGCCAGTATCGCTCCTGGTAGGCCGGCGGCTCACCACCAAAGGTAACGCGAAAAGCCCTCTCACTGTTCTGGGCCAGATTCGAGATATCCCCCGGACGCATCGTATCCGAAAGGCCGGTGCGGGCCTGACCGGACACCATGGGCACGCTCCACAAAGGCGCCATGCGCGGAAAGAAGACAAAGAGCAGGATAACCACCGGCAGCGTTTTCAGGGTGAGCATCCCCAGCCGCTTCCAGCCATTGCGGGTGCCAGCGGGAAGATCCGGCGCGTTAAGATGCTGCAACCCAATCAGCAATAATGCGATGGCACTGAAGTCAATCAGTGCCCAAAGGATGGCCTGACGGAACAGGAAATTAACCGCGGCAAGGTACACCAGAATGAAAAACACCACGTAGAAATCGCGGGTGTTCCGGGTCTCCAGCCACTTCAGCCCAACCGCCAGAACAAAAAACGACGATGCAGTATCCACTGAAAAGTGGCCGCGAACAGTAGCGATGTAAGCGGCCATCAACACCAGCATGATGCCGATACGCAACCACCGGCCGGGTAACCGGAGCCGCCCGGTTTGGGCAAGCCAGCGCCAACCGGCAAGAAGCACGCAGGCCGCCAACAACCAGGGCGGAAGACGATCCCACTGGGGTACCAGAAGAATGCCAAATGCGGCCATCAACCAGGCCAGTGCGGAACCTGGTAATATCTGGTCCCGGCTGTTTCGTTTCGCTCTTTGGCCCCAAGGCGGTCGTTTCACGAAAGGCTCCCGGACGCAGGACGGTCAATTTCCGAACGGGTGCCATGAGAGAGCGCCTCGCTATCCCGGGGCTTTTCCTTGCCCCAGACAGCCAGAGCCCTCAGGCACCGTTGGGCGTGATGGCTACCGGTATCCGGCTCGATGATCTCGCCCGGCAGGTTAAGGCCAAATTTTGTCCCCTTGGCCGTCCGGTCGTGTACCAGCCAGGCCAGGTAACTCAACCTGAGTTCCGTGTCGACCCCCGGGAATGCCGAAAAATCCAGCCAGTTGGGACTGCCGCCCTGGGCTTCCCAGTCGGCCACCACCAACTGGCCGGTACGGGCGTAACGCTTCCACATGACCCGTGGGCTGAGGTCCCCTTCACGCCAGGGCCTTAAATCTGCCTGGTCCTGGCCCGCCGTCGGGGCAACACTGGTGGTTTCATCCGGGTCTTCACGGGTGCCGACAACCTCGGGGGCGGGCACCGGTCGCGGGGAAACTGTGCCAGCAGAGGCCGGCCTCAACCACGACCAGGCCTTGAGCAAACCAAAGGGGAAGCGGGTCTCAATACGTACTCGTTCAGGGCGCAGATAGCCACGTTGAGCTGCCGGGATAGCTAACGACACTTCCCGGACCTCACCGGCCGGGACATGAATGCCTTCCGTCCGGGCGGAAGCAACTGATAGTGAAAGCCCGAGACTGTCGTCCTTACCACTGGCAATCCGAAAACGGAACGGGACGTCGCCTCCGGCGTCACCATCCCCTGCCGCCAACAGGACCAAGGTCAGGCCAGACAGGTTACGATGGGTTTGATGCATGGCGCCGACAAAGATCGCGCCCAGCAGGAACACCAACAGGTAAATCAGGCTGTTCTGATAATTGATACCGGTAACCAACATCACCAGCAGCAATAAGCCGAATACCATGCCAGCTCCAGTCGGCAGGATAAAAATGTTTCTCTGGCCAAAAACCTGGCTGTCCGAGCGTGGTAGACGGCGGTTGATCCATCGATTAAGGGGGGCGGCCAGTGATTTTCCGATCATGCCCATTGAGGTCCCTGAAATCCAAAAAAGTTCAGTGTGCGTTATCCGTTATAATGGGTGCCTTGACCACATCACAATTTGGAAGGTTATTGCGTGGGTTCCAGCGTTACATCCCTTGATCAGGCAAGTTACCAGAGACTGTTGTCACATGCTGCCAAAAGCCACGATTTCGCCTATCTTGGCAGCCCCGGCTCCGAGGGCAGCCGCGGACAGCTTAGCGGCTTCAGTGCCCTGGCACTAAGCCGGATCGACATCCCGGCCAGCACTCAACCACTCGATAGCCAGGCCCTGGCCGAGCGCATGGAGCGCCTGCGCAACGAATATCCACTGGATACCGAAAGCTCGGTCCCCGCCCTGCCCGGCGGCTGGCTGGGAATCCTGGGGTACGAACTGGGCTATGCCCGGGAAAAGCGCCTGGCCAGCCTGGTGCCCGACTGCCCTTTTCCGGCGATGTCCGCCGGATTTTATCTCTGGACAGCCAGCCACAATCACGAAACCGGTGAATATCAGCTCTGGATTCACCCGCAGTGTCCAGTCGAGGTACGTGATTCGCTGAATCAATGGCTAGCCACGTCCTCCACGCCAGACACCGATGGCTGGCAGATGCCCACCGGTTTTGCCCCACGCCAGACTCCGGAGCAGTTCAAGGCCGGCGTGCAGGCGGTGAAAGAGTACATCCGCGCCGGTGACTGCTACCAGGCCAACCTGTCCCAGGAATTCACCGGGCACTACCAGGGCAGCCCATGGCAGGCATTCCTGGCCCTGGCCGACGCCAACCCCACTCCATACAGCGCGTTTCTTCGGATTGGCAATAATGCAGTGCTGTCGATCTCGCCCGAACGCTTCCTGGAAATCCAGAATGGCACGGTGGTCACCAGCCCCATCAAGGGCACCCGACCCCGTGGTGCAACTCCCGAAGAAGACGCAGCCCTGGCCGCCGAACTCCAGGCTTCCGAAAAGGACCGGGCGGAAAACCTGATGATCGTGGACTTGCTGCGCAACGACCTGGGGCTCAATGCACAACCGGGCTCAGTGATTGTTGATCAATTGTTCGCGCTGGAGTCCTACCGCAATGTTCATCACCTGGTCAGCCACATCCGTAGCTCGCTGAAAGCCGGTGTCACCCCGATCAAAGCGCTGATCGACGCCTTCCCCGGCGGCTCCATTACCGGCGCTCCAAAAATCCGGGCCATGGAAGTCATCCGGGAATTGGAACCGCACTGGCGGGGCCCCTACTGCGGCTCGGTGTTCTACTATGGGCTGGATGGGCGGCTGGACAGCAACATCGCCATCCGCACCCTGCTGTGTGAAGGCGACGGCACCATTCGGTGCTGGGGCGGCGGGGGCATCGTGGTTGATTCCGAGCCAGAAGCCGAATACCAGGAAACCCTGGCCAAGGTTCAGCCGCTGATGCGGTTACTGGAAACGGCCAATCGGCCATAAAACAAGCGGGCAGGTTCCTGAAAACCTGCCCGCCTGCTTATCCCAACACGTTGAGCCTTTTCAGACTTCTCAGGCTTCGTGCACCGCGCTCGCCTTCAGGAATTCCTGGCGCAGGTCGTCAAAGTTGTGGACCGCTGGGAATTGCGGGAACTCGTCGATCACGTTCTGCGGGGCATGGAACAGGATACCGGCTTCCGCCTGACCCAGCATGGTGGTGTCGTTGTAAGAGTCACCGGCGGCGATCACCCGGTAGTTCAGCAACTGGAAAGCACGCACGGACTGGCGCTTCGGGTCCCGCTGGCGCAGCAGGTAGTCGGTAATCTGGCCGTTTTCCGCCACTTCCAGCTTATGGCACAGCAGGGTCGGGTAACCCAGCTTCTTCATCAACGGCATGGCGAACTCGTAGAACGTGTCTGACAGAATCACCACTTGGAAGCGCTCACGCAGCCAGTTCAGGAAGTCGGCGGCACCGGGCAGCGGGTCCAGCGTGCCGATAACTTCCTGGATCTCCGGCAGGCCGTAGCCGTGCTCGTCCAGCAGGCGCAGGCGCTGCTGCATCAATACGTCGTAGTCAGGGATGTCCCGGGTGGTTGCCTTGAGCTCCTCAATACCGGTTTTTTCCGCGAAAGCGATCCAGATTTCCGGGATCAATACCCCCTCAAGGTCAAGACATGCGAGTTCCACAACGGTCTCCTGAAAACAAATGAAAAGTACGGCACGCGAACCTGCGTCCCTCATTGATGGCGGGTATGATATGAAAAACTGCACCAAAATGCATGGAAATCCGGCAGAACGGAAAATCGTAAGTGAATAAATATATAGTTCTTGATTCCTTCATGGCATAAGCCAATTGATGTTAGCCTTGAGGCTACCTTGCACACGAACACTGGATACCCATGACTGATATCGACACCCTGCGCTCAGAACTGGAACACCAGAGCCCCCGAGCGATCCTGAAAGAGGCACTGGCCCGCTACGACAACATCGCCATTTCTTTCAGCGGCGCCGAGGATGTGGTGCTGATCGAAATGGCCCACAAGCTCACCGACAACCTGCGGGTGTTCACCCTGGATACCGGCCGCCTGCACCCGGAAACCTACGAGTTTGTGGATAAGGTGCGTCAGCATTACGGCATCGATATCGAAGTGCTGTTCCCGGACGCCGCCGAAGTACAGGACATGGTGAACAAAAAAGGCCTGTTCAGTTTCTATGAGGACGGCCATTCCGAATGCTGTGGCATTCGCAAGGTGAATCCGCTAAAACGCAAACTGGCCACCGTGGACGCCTGGATCACCGGCCAGCGTAAAGACCAGAGCCCGGGTACCCGTAACGACGTGCCCGTTGTCCAGGCTGATACCACCTTCTCCGGCGAAGGCCGGGAACTGGTCAAATTCAATCCGTTGGCCAACTGGAGTTCCAAGGACGTGTGGGACTACATCCGCATGTCGGAGGCACCCTACAACACGCTCCACGAGAAAGGCTTTGTCAGCATCGGCTGTCAACCCTGCACCCGCCCGGTCCTGCCGGGACAGCACGAGCGGGAAGGCCGTTGGTGGTGGGAGGAAGCCACCCATAAGGAATGTGGTCTGCATGCCGGCAACTTGATCGGCAAGTCCAGTTAACCCGAAGCGCGCCGAACAGGCACATAAAAAAGCCCGCTGCCAGTGAGGACAGCGGGCTTTTTCTTGCTACCAGGCAACTGTTCAGTAGGTCGGCAACTCAATATCCTTGAACAACTCCTGGATCTCCGCACGGCTGCCCTGGTGCGCCACGGCTTCGTCCACCCGCTCCTTGGTCAGGTGAGGCGCGAAGCGGCGCATGAAGTCGTACATGTAACCGCGCAGGAAAGTGCCCTTGCGGAAACCGATACGGGTAATGGACGGCCGGAACAGCTTGCTGGCATCCAGCGCCACCAGGTCGGTGTCCACTTCCGGGTCAAACGCCATACTGGCAATGATGCCCACACCCAGCCCCAGGCGCACGTAGGTCTTGATGACGTCGGCGTCGGCGGCGGTGAACACCACTTTGGGCTCCAGGCCCTTGGACTGGAAAGCTTCATCCAGCTTGGAGCGGCCGGTAAAGCCGAACACATAGGTAACCAGCGGGAATTTGGCCAGCTCTTCCAGAGCCAGCTCTTGTCCCTGCGCCAGCGGGTGGTCCTTGGGCACGATCACGCACCGGTTCCACTTATAGCAAGGCATCATGATCAGGTCATTGAAAAGATCCATGCCTTCGGTGGCAATGGCAAAGTCCGCAGCACCGTTGGCGGCCATCTCCGAAATCTGCGTGGGTGTGCCCTGGTGCATGTGCAGGGACACATCCGGATACTCTTCAATAAAGCCGCTGATCACCGGCGGTAGTGCGTACCGGGCCTGGGTGTGGGTGGTGGCAATGCTCAGATCACCCTTACGCTGGTTACTGAACTCCTGGGCAATTTTCTTGATGCCCTCCACCCGGCGCAAAATCTCACCGGCTTCCTGGATAATGATTTCGCCGCCGGGGGTGACCCGGGTCAGGTGCTTACCACTGCGGGCAAACACTTCCAGGCCGAGTTCATCTTCCAGAAGACGAATCTGCTTGGAGATGCCAGGTTGGGAGGTAAAGAGGCTTTGGGCCGTTGCAGACACGTTCAGGTCATGGTGGGCAACTTCCCAGATATATCGAAGTTGTTGTAATTTCATTGGAATCCGTTGCTCCGTGAATCAGTCTCCGAGCATACAATACGCATAAAAACAGCGCCACTCATTCTTTTTGGGCATACATTATTGCACTGTCATCAGTGTAGCCCAAATGCCGTTTTGTGCGCTGCCCGCCCGCGCCTGATCAGGAGTAATCGATGATTCGACGAAACGGCGGCAGGGAGTCCAGCAACAGCTGCCCATAGCGACGGGCCACAATGCGACGGTCCAGAATAGTCACCCGGCCGGTATCCTGCTCGGTACGCAAAAGGCGTCCCACCGCCTGCACCAGCTTGACCGAGGCATCGGGCACGGTAATTTCCATGAACGGGTTGCCACCGCGCTGGGTTACCCATTCGGCCAGGCTAGCCTCGATAGGGTCATCCGGTACCGAGAACGGCAAGCGGGTAATCACCACGTGATGCAGATACTTGCCCGGCAGGTCGATGCCCTCGGCAAAGCTCGCCACACCGAACAGCACACTGGGTCGGCCTTCGTCCACGCGACTGCAATGCTGGCGCAGTACCTCATTGCGGGCCATGTCATCCTGGGTAAGGATCAGTTCGGGGTATTCCGGTGCCAGTGCATCCCGGACCTGCTGCATTTGCCGGCGGGACGTGAAAAGAACCAGCGTGGCTTTCTCGCCCGCCCAAAGTTCGGGCAGGCGCTTGACCAGGGCATCGCCAAAGCCGTCATCGGTGGGCATGGCGGCCATGAATGGCACCTCCACGGTGGCCATCTCGGCGTAACGGAACGAGCTGGGCACCACCATGTAACGGCTGGCCTCCGGCAGCCCGGCCCGGGCTCGCAGGCGATCAAACCGGCCCAGAGCCGTCAGCGTGGCACTGGTGAGTACCGCCCCGTAGGCACGGGACCACAGGCGGCTGTAGAGAAGGTTATCCGCCAGTACCGGCGAACTGTACAGGGTGATATCTTCGGCGTGGTCCCACCGTTGACGCACCGCCCAGCGCGCCGGTGCCGGACCGTAGCGTTTGGGGCTGGCACCCTCCTCCGCCTTTTCGTCTTCGGTGGGGACACTTACGCCTTCACACCAGGCTGCCCAGAGCCGCAGTTTCTCTTCCGCACGGCTGTGGAAACTGCCAATCACGGGGAACCAGGATTCGGCCGTGTCCCGGTCCAGTTCCGGATCTTTTCGTTCATCAAACGCGGTCTGCAGTTCGTCCACCAGAACACCCAGTTGCCGGACCAAGCCGGCAGTGACAATACGGGTATCCGCCGCCAGGGCCGCGAGCGCTTCCGGTAGCTCGCCCTCCGGATAGCGCCACTGGGCACTGCGGCGCTCTTCGTTAAACTCCCAGCCGGTGTTCTGCTCCACTTCCTCATAAACCCGGGTCAGCTCATGATCCAGATCCCGCCCGGAGGTACTGATTTTCTCGATGGCCTTGGCCGCCTGGGAGCCGCCGGGTACCCAGGGCTGCATTTTTACCAGCGCCTGGGACAATTGTTTCAGCCACTGACGGGTGGCATTAAGCGGTACCGAAGCGGCAAAGTGGTTCAGCGCCTTGTCCGGCAGATGGTGGGCCTCGTCGAAAATGAACAGGGCGTTCTCCGGCTCGGGCAGGATGGCGCCGCCGCCCAGGGCCAGGTCCGCCAGTACCAGATCGTGGTTGGCCACCACCACATCGGCATCCTCTAACTCCTTGCGGGCATCGAAGAACGCGCAGCTGTCAAAGTAGGCACAATGTCGGTTGGTGCACTGGCGATGATCTGTGGTTACCTGGCGCCAGGTTTCATCCGGGATCTGCTCGGGCCAGTGGTCCCGGTCGCCATCCCACTCCCGGGAGCCGTAGCTGGCCAGCATGCGCTCGAAGGTGGCCTTATCGGCTGCATCCCCATCCTGGGGGTTGTCCAGCAGGAACAGCGGCATGGTATCGCTGTCGCCATGGCCTTCATCGTGCAGGCGGCTTTCCAGCCGGGACATGCACAGGTAGCGGCCGCGGCCCTTGGCCAGGGTCCAGTTGAAATCCAACTTGCTGTGTTTGCGCAGATCCGGCAGGTCTTTCAGGACAATCTGGTCCTGCAGGGCGACAGTGGCGGTGGAAATCACCAGCGTTTTACCGAGGGCCCTGGCCACCGGTATGGCGGCAATCAGGTACGCCAGGGTTTTCCCCGTACCGGTGCCTGCCTCCACCACACAGGTGGCCGGTGGCGACGTGCGCTGGCCATCGTTGTCGTCAATCGAGCCCATGTATTTGGCGATCTCGGCGATCATCAACCGCTGGCCGTAGCGGGCACGGATCGACTTGCCCGCCAGGACATCCCGGTAGGCCTGCTGTATCTGTTGTTTGACCTCTTCCGACAGGGCCATTAGCGCGGGCTCATCCAGTTGCGGGTGGTACCAATACGGAACAACTGCCCGCCCTGACTGAATACCACACTGTCTTCGTTAATGCGTTCAACCAGGATGTCGCCCAGGCGATCACCCACCCGCAGATACTGATTGTTGATCATCACGCTGCTGGCCAGGGGGTTGGACGACACAATATGGCTGTTGAAGGTCAAGTCGGGAATACTCTTCTGAAAGGAAAGCGGCAGTTCCACAAGGTGAGGTACCCTGCCCTGAGGCTGGGTTGGTGTCAACTCCCTTTGGCTCGCCGGTCTGGGAACAATAATGGTGGGTTGTTCCTCTGTAGGCGTTTCTGCCATTTCCTGGGTACGCCCAGCCCCAGAGACTCCCGCGCTAGACGTTTCCTGAACCGGACTATTAACCTCATTAACGGGCGCAGGATTAACCTGCGGTGCCGCATTTTTTTCAGGCGCTGGCTCAACTTCAGGCGATGCCGGCACACGGGCTGTCTGTGCCGGGGCGGCGACAAAACCGGCACGGATCTCAGGCCAGAAGACATAGCCCAGAACGCCGGCATTCAGCACGAGCACCAGGGTTAGCCAAAACGCCAGGGGCAGCGGCTTTCTACGAGGCTTATAAACCATTTGCACCGGCTGGCCCAGGTCCGGCGCCTGGCCCTGGCGACGCTCAGCTTCGGATTTACGCAATGCTTCAAGAATATAGGACATCTGTTACTGCCCCCTACGCGTTCCCGAGGAACCAGACAAGGTAGGCACGTCCGCTGACAGATCGTCGTTAATCTGGATAAGGGTCCGTGCGCCCGGAATACCATCCACTTTCAAGCTCCGTTGTTGCTGGTACCACTTAACCTGTTCGTTCATCACCATAGCCTTCACCCGGGCAATTTCCGGTTCGGAACCGGCCAGGCGCTCGGCCAACTGCATCATGCGGGCACCAACCCAAAGCTCCTCACCAGCCGCATCCTTGTGAAGATCGCCGTCTACCATGTAATCCGGGGCTTGCCAGAGAACATAGAAATGGCCGAACCAATGTTCCTCCACATCATCAAAAGACACTGTTTGCAGGCCCTCAGGCGTTTCAATCAGGGCACGGTTACCCGCCAGGGACCGCAGAACCACGTAGGTGGGAGGCCCGCCTTCAGGCCGTAGCGAGAGAATCGCCGGGCGGTTCAGGCGCTCAAGACTGCCGCGACTGCCACGTTGCTCCAGACAGGCCAGGCCAACGGTCCAGGCATGTTCGCAAGCCATCGGCGTGGTGGAAGGATCGAAAGTCTCACCCCAAATCTCAAACAGTGTGACAAATGCCGGTGCCAGCGAGAGGGTATGGCGGTTTTCCGAAAATGGCGTGACTGGCGAGGGTTCTGTTACTTCAGGCTTCCCGGATACGGTTTCCGGCACAACCGGGGCGGGGGCCCGTTGCACGGTACCTTCCGCCTGGGGTTTTTTGGGCGTCATGACGGGTATGGCCTCACTGGTCTGGCGCTCCAACAACAGGAACGTCCCCAGTATGGCCAGAATCACCGATACCGACACCAGCCCGACATGCCTTGACCGGCTGACACCGGCGACTTTGCTGCCCGAGTATCTTTCAGGACCAGCCTGGATTTCCCGGGCCGCCTGGCGGATATGGCGCTTGCTGATTTGGTGATCGCCCTCGGAATAAGCGCCAAGCAGGGCCCGGTCCGCAACCAGATTGATTAGCCGGGGAATCCCGCGGCTTTCCCGGTACAACTGCCGGGTCGCCGCGGAGGTGAAGATTTCGCCTCTAAGTCCGGCAACGCCCAACCGGTAATGCAGATAGGCCGGCAGCTCCGAGCGTTCAATGGCATTCAGGTGATAGCGGGCGGTTACCCGCTGGTTCAACTGCCGCAACTCCGGCAATGCCAGCAGGTCCTGAAGCTCCGGCTGACCAATCAATACAATCTGAAGCAGTTTCTTTTCAGCGGTTTCCAGGTTGGTCAGTAGCCGTAACTGCTCAAGTACATCCGCCGACAGGTTCTGAGCTTCATCGATCACCAGCACTTTATGGCGACCCTCGGCGTGGGCCTGCAGTAAGTCCCGGTTAATAGCATCCACCAGCATCTTAATACTGGCATCCGGGCCATGGTCGATAGCAAGTTCGTCGCAAACGGCGGACAGCAACTCCCGGGCGGAAAGCCTGGGGTTAAGAATCAGGGCGATATCGACATGGGAGGGCGCGTTTTCGATGAAGCACCGGCAGACGGTGGTCTTGCCGGTTCCCACTTCCCCGGTAACAACAATGAAGCCGCCCTGGCCCTGAATTCCATACATCAGGTGAGCCAGCGCTTCCTTGTGGCGAGCGCTCAGGTAGAGATAGCGGGGGTCGGGTGCAATCGAGAACGGGGGTTCCCGAAAGCCGAAAAAGTCATAGTACATGCTGCCTCAGGGCCCCGCCCGGGTCAGTGCTCAGAAATCCTCGAGCATCAGGTCTTCGTCGTCATTCGCGAAAGGATCATTTGTAATTTTACCATCGTTAAGCAGAAATTCACGGCGCTGCAAGAATGCGTTACGCATAAAAGTATAGCGGTCCCCGGAAATCATGCCTTCCACGGGAATCAGATCAGCTCTTACATCAATGATCTGCAGTGCACGCAGGTAATAGCGGTCAGGATCTTCAATTTCATCCCAGGCCGAGGGCAAGACAAAACTATCAGTCAGGAAACCGGTGGTGTGACGCGGTGTCGAGGGGCCCAACAACGGCAACACCAGGTATGGGCCGGAGCTTACGCCCCAGACGCCCAGGGTCTGGCCAAAATCCTCATTCCGTTCGGGCAGATCAAAACTGGTTGCAACATCAAATATCCCGCCCAGCCCGAAAATTGTGTTGAAGGTAAAACGTCCGAAGGCGACCACCGCTGATTCGCCTTTGCCCTGCAGCACACTGTTTGTGAAGTTGCTGACCTCACCCAGGTTGCTGAAAACGTTGGTCACCCCCCTGTCTACCAGATCGGGGGTAACGGTACGGTAGGCCTTGGCCACCGGGCGCAGGAACCAGCGGTCCACGACGTCGTTGAAGGCGAACACTTTCCGGTTCCAGTTTTCAAGCGGGTCTTCCTTCGAGACCGCTGGCGCCTGTGCTGGGTCCATCGGCTCCTGCATATTCTGGGCGACTGCGGCGTGGCTCCACAGCACCAGGAAAGCGAGGCTAACAACTGCGGAAGACAGCCTGCGCGAGAAGTACGTCTTTTCCATGTTCAGTCTCGGGAGATGATGATAGACACAGGTCAGCGGTGGCGAACAACCACGCTGCCGATGGAGTAGCCGGCACCGAAGGAGCAAATGACGCCAAGATCGCCGGTTTTCAGGTCGTCCTGATGCTTGTGGAAGGCAATCACCGAACCCGCCGAGCTGGTATTGGCGTATTCGTCCAGAATGACTGGCGCTTCCTGTGCATCCGCTTCCCGACCCAGCACCTTCTTGGCGATCAACTGGTTCATGTTGAGGTTGGCCTGATGCAGCCACATGCGCTTGAGGTCGGCAGGCGCCAATGAAAGAGATTCCAGATGCTCCTGAATGGTCTGGGCGACCAAAGGAGACACTTCCTTGAACACTTTCCGGCCCTGCTGGATGAACAGCTTGTCCGGCTTACCTACGCCAGCTTCATCGGCGCGGTTCAGGAAACCGAAATTGTTGCGGATGTTATTGGAAAACTGGGTTTTCAGACGGGTACCCAGAATTTCAAAGCCCTGCCCCGGCTGAGTTGCTTCCTCACGTTCCACCAGGATGGCGGTGCAGGCATCGCCAAAAATGAAGTGACTGTCGCGGTCACGGAAGTTCAGGTGAGCGGAACAGATTTCCGGGCTGATGACCAGCACCGACCTGGCAGCGCCATTCTCGACCGAATTCACGGCGGCCTGCAGGCCAAAGGTGGCGGAGCTGCAGGCCACGTTCATGTCGTAGGCGAAGCCCTCAATGCCCAGGGCAGCCTGGACTTCAATGGCCACAGCCGGGTAGGCCCGTTGCAGGTTGGAGCAGGCGACGATCACCGCTTCCACGTCGGCGGCGGATTTGCCGGCTTGCTCCAGCGCCTGCTTGGCGGCCACGACAGCCATCTCGCACTGCACCGACGGCTCGTCGTTGCTGCGTTCGGGGATATAGGGCTTCATGCGGGTGGGATCGAGGATGCCGTCCCGGTCGATCACGTGGCGGCGTTTGATGCCGGAGGCTTTCTCAATGAATTCGGAGGAGGAAGGCTGCAGGGCGTCGACGTCTCCGCGCTCAATCGCCTCCGCATGTTCTTTGTTGAACAGTTCCACGTACTGGTTGAATGCCTGGACCAGCTCGTCGTTCGTTATGGTGGCGGGCGGCGTGTACAGACCGGTTCCGCTGATGACGGCTTTAATCACGATAACCCCACGTCACAGTTATATATTCGGAATGTGATACTTTTCTGTCGCAAATACTAACACAGTCGGTGGTAATTGCTTCCCAAGTATGCCTCCAAGCCCCCTCATTAAACTCGCGTTTTCTCCCACTGCTTATCCAGGCGTTTGACCGACACGGTCATCGCTGTTCCCAGTTGCTGGGCAAAGAAGGAGACGCGAAATTCCTCCAGCATCCAGCGGTACAACTCCAGCTCCGGGTCTTTCACGCCCTGGCGTTTGTGCTGATCCCGCTTGGTGGCGTAGCGCGACCAGAGCGGCTCGATGGTGTGCAGGAACTCCCGCTCGCGGCCCATTTCCCGGGGCATTTTCTCCAGCCGGATATCCGCCGCCTCGAAGTAGACACCGAAACGGGCGAGCCATTGTGCGGGCGTGTCCACCAGGAAGCCCGGGTACACCAGGTTCTGCATCTGGAATTTCAGGTCCGCCATACTGTTGGCCTGGGCCAGGCTGATTTTGCCCTTTAGCTGTTTGGCTATTTTCTGGTAGCCGGTCATGGCCTGGTACAAGCGCTCGTCAGCTTCCTCCAGGGCCGGGATGAAATCCCCTCGATGCTGATCAAAGCATTGCAAGAAGCTGTCGCGGTTCCGTGGCAGCTCTTCCGCCAGGAAATGCTGCATCACCGTGGACAGCAGCAGGTCGTCCAGAAGCACCTTTGCCTTGCCGACAGGCGCGAACATCAATGCTGACTGGCGAAACCGGGGAAGTTTACGCTCTAGGTCGCTGAGCGTATTGCCAAAGCGATGAATAATCAGGCGGGCGATGCCCCGGCGAGTGGTGTCTTCGGCGGTCAACTTGTCCAGGCAGCGGGTGGTGCGCACCTTCAGCCCCAGGTCTTCCAGGGCCGGGTAAACGGTGACCTGCATACCACCTTTCTCGGTCTGGACCTGCTCCGGCAACTTGCCGAACTGCCAGTCGGTGTATTCCGCCGGTTCGGTGTCGTCGGTTTCCTGATCGGTGGCCGAGGCCAGGGCCTGTTCCGCCCTGCCCTCCAGCTTGTCCTGAAGTTCACCGGCATCGCGACTCTCGGCGATGGTCTTGCCCTTGTCGCCCGTCACTCGCAGGTTCATGCGCAGGTGCCGGGGCAACTCGTCCTGGGGCCAGGCGTCCGGGTCAATCTGCACGCCGGTCATGCGGCGCAGCTGTTCGCCCAGCTTCAGGGCCAGGGGTTCATTGTCCGGCTGCATGTTTTCCAGGGCGGCGTCGACGAAATCCGGCACCGGCACGAAATTGCGTCGCAGGGACTTGGGCAGGCCCTTGACCAGGGCGATGCATTTTTCCCGGAGCAAGCCGGGCACCAGCCATTCCAGCCGGCGCTCAGGAATCTGCTTCAGGGCCATCAGCGGTACTTTCAGTGTGACACCATCACGCTCGCTGGTGGGCTCGAATTCGTAACTGAGCGGGTATTTCACGCCCTGCCATTCCAGGTAATCCGGGTAAAGCTCGGCGGCGGACTGGTCCACCGGGCGCTGCAGCACATCGGCCTCGGTCAGCTCGAGTTTTTTCAGTTCTTCGGCGGAGAGCCCCTTCCACCAGCTTTCGAAGTGCCGGCCGCTGATGATGTCATCCGGCAGGCGCTCGTCGTAGAAGGCCACCAGCACTTCGTCGTCCACCAGCAGGTCCCGGCGCCGGGTTTTCTTCTCCAGGTTCTCGACGGTGTCGAGCATTTCCCGGTTGCGGGCAATGAAGGGTGCCTTTGAGCGGTAGTCGCCTTCCACCAGGGCCCGGCGGATAAACAGATCCCGACACTCCTTCGGGTCCACCTTGGCGTAGGGAATCCGGCGCTTCGGGACCACATCCAGCCCGTACAGGGAGACCTTTTCATAGCCCATCACCTGGGCGCGCTTCTGCTCCCAGTGGGGCTCAAAGTAATGGTGCTTGACCACGTGTCCGGCCAAGGGCTCCACCCACTCGGGCTGGATGCCGGCCACCATGCGGGCGAAAACCTTGCTGGTTTCGACGATTTCCGCCGCGACAATCCACTTGGGGCCACTTTTCGCCACTTTCGAGCCGGGAAAGATCATCACCTTGCGGTTGCGGGTGGCCAGGTATTCGCGTTTCTCCACTTTCACCGCCACCTGGCCCAGCAAACCGGCCAGGATGGCCTTGTGAATGGGGTCGTAACCGGCGGGTTCCTTGTTCAGGGCCAGCTTTTGTTCTCGGCAGATCAACGTCAGCTGGCGGTGAATGTCCCGCCACTCGCGCATTCGCATCCAGCTCAGGAAGGTTATCTGGCAGAGTTTTTTCAGCTGGTTCTGGGACATCTCTTGGCGCTGTTCCTCGAACCAGTTCCAGATATTGAGCAGGGTGGCGAAGTCCGACTCCTTGTCGTTGAACGGCGCATGGGCCTGGTCGGCGGCCTGCTGCTTCTCCTGGGGCCGCTCGCGCGGGTCCTGGATGCTGAGCCCGGCGATCACGATCAGCACCTCCGCTAGACTGCCCTGGTCGGCCGAGGTCACCAGCATGCGGGCCAGCCTCGGGTCCAGCGGCAGACGGGCCATGGTGCGGCCAAGTTTGGTCACCCGGCGCTTACCGTCGACAGCGCTCAATTCTTCCAGCAGCTTGTAACCGTCGTTAATCTGCTTGCGCTCCGGCGCCTCCAGGAATGGGAAGTGGCGAATCTCGCCCAGACCGGAGGTGGCCATTTGCAGGATGACCGAGGCCAGGTTGGTTCTGAGGATTTCCGGGTCGGTGTATTCCGGGCGATTGATGAAATCGGTCTCATCGTACAGGCGGAAGCAGATACCCGGGGCCACCCGGCCACAGCGCCCGGCGCGCTGGTTGGCGCTGGCCTGGGAAATGGGCTCAATGGGCAGGCGCTGGATCTTGGAGCGCACGCTGTAACGGCTGATGCGGGCCACACCGGTGTCGATCACGTAGCGGATGCCCGGCACCGTCAGGGAGGTTTCCGCCACGTTGGTGGACAGCACAATGCGCCGGCCCTTGTGGGCCTGGAATACCCGGTTCTGCTCCTGGTTGCTCAGCCGGGAGTACAGCGGCAACACTTCGGTGTGGCGCAACTCGGCGTGGCGCAGCACCTTGCTCAGGGCGCGAATTTCCCGCTCACCGGGCAGGAACACCAGCACATCACCCGGGGGCTTTTTCTCCTGGCGCTCGTGCTGCTCGATTTCCTCCATGGCCGACAGCACGCCGTCGGTCCAGCTCTGGTCCCGGTCGTCCTCGTCGCCGGCCAGTGGGCGATAGCGAACGTCCACCGGGTAGGTTCGGCCGCTGACCTCGATGACTGGCGCCTCGCCAAAGAATTCACTGAAGCGATCCACCTCAATGGTCGCAGAGGTGATGATCACCTTGAGATCCGGGCGCTTGGGCAGCAGCTGTTTCAGGTAACCGAGCAGGAAATCGATGTTCAGACTGCGCTCGTGGGCTTCGTCAATGATGATCGTGTCGTAACGATCGAGGAAGCGGTCGTGCTGGATCTCGGCCAGCAGGATACCGTCGGTCATCACCTTCACCCGGGAGCTTTCCGAGGTGTTGTCGGTAAAACGCACCTGGTAGCCAATCTGCTGGCCAACCTGCTCACCCAGCTCCTCGGCAATGCGGCTGGATACGCTGCGGGCGGCGATACGCCGGGGCTGGGTATGGCCAATCAGGCCGCGCAGCCCCCGGCCCTGATTCAGGCATATCTTGGGAATCTGGGTGGTCTTGCCCGAGCCGGTCTCGCCGGCAATGATCACCACCTGGTGCTGTTCAATCGCCGCACTGATGTCATCCACCCGGGCACTGACCGGCAACCCCGCCGGAAAACTGGCCGGCTTATGCAGGGCCTGGCGCGCCTGGACCTTTTTCTTGCCCCGTTCCAGCCAATCGGCCATTTTCGCCAGCTCTTTCTCACCGGGCTTGCCTTTGTGGCGGCTGACCGAGCGAATGATCCGCGCTGCTTCCTGCTGGTTGCAATCGTCCAGCTGGCTCATCAGGTCGGCCACGGTGGCTTTGGGGTTGTCGGGGCGTTTTGTCTGGGTGGTGTCAGTCATCAAAGGGTAATTGGCTCGCGACTCAGGGTTTTCTGTCTCGGGGTTTTGATCATTGGATAAGGCGCCACAGTCTAGCGGGAAAAGTGGTCCTTAGAAACACGAAGACCCCGCCGAAGCGGGGTCCCTGGAGCTTAGGAAAGCCGTGTATGGCGGTTACGCCTTGCTCTCTTCGCTCTGCTCACTGTCTTTCTGCTGCTTACTTTCTTCGTTGGCCTCATCCCGCAGTTCCCGACGCAGGATTTTACCCACGTTGGTCTTGGGCAATTCATCCCGGAACTCGAAGTGCTTGGGTACCTTGTAGGCAGTCAAGCGCTCACGACAGAACTCCTTGAGCTCATTGGCGCTAACCCCTTCCTTATTGGCAACCACGTAGGCCTTGACCACTTCCCCACTCTTGGAATCGGGAACGCCAACGGCGGCACACTCAACCACGTTCGGGTGGCTGATAATGACATCTTCCACTTCGTTCGGGTAAACGTTAAATCCGGAAACAATGATCATGTCTTTTTTCCGGTCAACAATGCGCAGGTAACCGTCTTCCTGGATCAGCGCCACGTCCCCGGTGCGGAAATAACCATCCTCGGTAAACGACTTACGGGTATCGTCCGGGCGCTGCCAGTAACCCCGCATCACCTGAGGCCCCTTCACGCACAGCTCGCCCGGCTCACCAATGGGGGTTTCGTTACCCTCATCGTCAATGGTTTTCACCAATGTGGACGGAATGGGCAGGCCAATCGTGCCAATCTGGATCGCACTGTGGGGATTGAAAGTGACCACCGGCGAAGTCTCGGTCAAACCGTAACCTTCGGTGATTTCACATCCGGTAACCCGCTGCCAAGTTTTGGCTGTGTCACTGGTCAACGCCATGCCACCGGAGGCGGTCAGTTTCAGCGCTGAGAAGTCCAGATCCTGGAATTCCTCATTATTACACAGGGCCACAAACAGAGTATTGAGCCCCATGAATGCCGAAAACTTGTGCTTCTTCAGCTCCTTGACGAAACCCGGAATATCCCGTGGATTTGGAATCAGTATGTTATGGGCGCCCGCTTCGAGCATAATGCCGCAGTTCAGGGTAAACGAGTAAATGTGATAAAGCGGCAGAGGCGCAATGATCACCTCCTGGCCGTCGATAATCTGGTCCTCGAGCATCGGACGAACCTGAATGACGTTCGCCATCAGGTTGGCATGGCTCAGCATGGCGCCCTTGGCCACACCAGTCGTGCCACCGGTGTACTGCAGCACCGCCAGGTCATCCGGCTTGATTTCAACAGGGGTGAATTTTTCCTTTGCGCCAGCGGCCAACACAGCAGGCAGCTTGTGGGCTCCCGGAATATTAAAGGGGGGCACCATTTTCTTCAGGTATTTGACCGCGGCATTCATCAGGGTGCGCTTGAACGGCGAATGCATGTCTGCCACTTCACTGACAATCACATGCTCAATACCGGTATTGGGCACCACCTTCTCAGCGTTATCGGCCATGTTCGCCAGTACGACCAACGCACGGGCACCGGAATCGTTGAACTGGTGTTCCATTTCCCGCTTGGTATAGAGCGGGTTGGTATTCACAACAATAAGGCCAGCACGCATGGCACCATAGATAACCACCGGGTACTGGCTGACGTTCGGCATCTGGACGGCAATGCGATCACCAGGCTTGAGATCGGTATGGTTCTGGAGCCATGCCGCAAAATTACGGCTCTGAACATCAAGATCCCGATAAGTCAGCGTTGCGCCAACGGCAGAGAAGGCGGGCTTATCCCCGTACTTCTTGGTTGCCTGCTCAAACACATCCACCATGCTCTTGTACTGGTTGAGGTCCACCTCAAGCGGCACTCCAGCGGGGTATTTGTCCTGATAGAACTGCTTGGAATCCATCACCTTCTCCTGTCTCGTTAGCGCTTTGGTAGGCACCGGATGGCTGCGGCACCCCCTTTCTTATTATATTGTTCGAAGGTCGAATTGGTTAAAAAATCAACCCTACAAAGGTCTCAACCTTTGAAGACGGAAAGAGAATAGCAGTTTTATTCCTCATGAGGTAGCTTTCAGCGAACAGATCCTGCAATACCCCACAAAATACTGCCAAATCGGAGCTTTTGATGAGCGATACCCTGGACATTCTGGAAAACATCACCTACGACGAGCTGAACGAGGGTGACTCTGCCACCTTTACCCGAACGCTCACCGAAGACGAGCTGGTTCTTTTTGCCGCTGTCTCTGGGGATGTGAACCCGGTGCACCTGGATTCCGAATTTGCTGCAGAGTCCATGTTCAAGGAACGCATTGCCCACGGCATGTGGAGTGGCTCGTTGATTTCTGCGGCCCTGGCAACCGTCATGCCAGGCCCCGGCACGGTTTACCTGGAACAGAGCCTGGCCTTCAAGCGCCCCGTCAAGCTCGATGACACACTCACGGTCACCCTCTCGGTACTGCGCAAGGAACGCCGGAACCGGGTTGTTTTCCAGTGCGAAGTCCGTAACCAGAATGATGAGAAAGTGGTTACCGGCGAGGCGAAGGTGGTCGCGCCCTCCGAAAAAATTTCCCTGCGTAAACCCAGCCTGCCAAAAATCACCATTGAAAGCTAAAAGACTGGCCAGCCAAGTGTCAGCTTAGTTAACACTACGGAGTCTGCAACCACCAGAGGCGACACTTTGCCGCCTCTGACTGTTTGATTTGAGTGGAAATAGTGGGAACTGGCCCTGTACTTGCGCAGTAAGTAACCAGGCAGGGAATCCCTTCGAGCCAATTTTGGCCTCCCTGCCGAACACGCCGAGCCTTGCCGATGCGCATACGCGCATCGGCTTTTTTATCGGCTCAATTCACGCATGGCCGCCTCGAGACCCTCAATGGTCAGGGGATACATCTGATCGTTTACCAACTGTCGGGTAATGCCCAGGGAGCCGCCGGGCTGCCAGTACTCCTCGGGTAGCGGGTTAAGCCATACGACCTTCTCGAAATGGTCCGTTACACGCTGGAACCAGGTGGCACCGGACTCTTCGTTCCAGTGCTCGATGGACCCGCCGGGATGGGTGATCTCGTACGGCGCCATGGTGGCATCGCCAACAAATATGACTTTGTAATCCGGCGAATAGGTGTGGAGAAGATCCCAGGTGCTGATGGTTTCGTTCATCCGTCTGAGGTTATGCTGCCAGACGCTTTCATAGACAAAATTATGGAAGTAGAAATACTCCAGGTGCTTGAATTCCAGCCTGGCGGCTGAAAACAGCTCTTCGCACACCCGGATGTGCGGGTCCATGGAACCACCCACATCGAAGAAAATCAGGACATTGGCCGTGTTGTGCTTTTCCGGCACCATTTTCAGGTCCAGATAGCCAGCATTGCGGGCCGTCGAGCGGATAGTGTCGTCCAGGTCCAGTTGGTCTGCCGCCCCCTGTCGAGCAAATTTACGCAATCGGCGCAATGCCAGCTTAATGTTCCGAGTGCCCAGGGTTACGCTGTCGTCCAGGTCACGGAACTCGCGCTTTTCCCATACCTTGACGGCCCGGCCGTGGCGCCCGCCATCCTGACCAATGCGGAAACCCTCCGGGTTGTAGCCATGAGCACCAAAGGGCGAGGTACCGCCGGTACCGACCCACTTATTGCCCCCGGCATGGCGCTCTTTTTGCTCTTCCATGCGCTTTTTGAAGGTCTCGATCAGCTCATCCAGCCCCCCGAGGGAATTGATTTTATCTTTCTCCTCCGGGGTCAGGTGTTTTTCGAATTCCTTGCGAAGCCAGTCATCGGGAATCATGGCCTCCAGCAGTTCATCCAGATCTTCAATACCTTCAAAGTAAGCCCGGAAGGCCCGGTCGAACTTGTCAAAATGGCGCTCATCCTTCACCAGGCAAAGCCGTGAGAGATGATAGAAAGCTTCGATGTCGGCAAACGCAAGATGGTTCTGGAGCGCTTCCAGCAAGTCCAGAAACTCCCTCAGGCTTGCGGGAACGCGGGCTCGACGCACTTCCAGAAAGAAATCGATCAACATAAAACGGGCTCAGGCCAGTGATCAGTTTTTGCGGCGCACCATAAACGCCAGCTTCTGCAGCAGATGCACGTCCTGCTCGTTCTTCACCAGTGCGCCATAAAGCGGCGGCAGCGCGGAACTCTTGTCCTGGTCCTGAAGCGCCTGCGCCGACAACTCATCGGCCATCAGCAGTTTGAGCCAGTCAATCAGCTCCGAGGTGGAGGGCTTTTTCTTCAGGCCCGGCACCTTCCGGACATCGAAGAAAACGTCCAGGGAGTCGCGCACCAGCTGCTGCTGAACACCCGGGAAATGCACATCCACAATGTTGCGCATGGTGTCGTGGTCCGGGAAGCGGATGTAATGGAAAAAGCACCGGCGCAGGAAAGCATCCGGCAGCTCTTTTTCGTTGTTACTGGTAATCACCACAATGGGACGATGTTTGGCCTTCACGTACTGCTGGGTTTCGTACACGAAGAATTCCATGCGATCGAGTTCCAGCAACAGGTCGTTGGGAAACTCGATGTCCGCCTTGTCGATCTCATCAATCAGCAAGACCACCGGCTCGTCGGCCTCAAAGGCTTCCCACAGTTTGCCTTTGACGATGTAATTGCGGATGTCATGAACCCGCTCGTCACCCAGCTGGGAATCCCGCAGCCTTGAGACAGCATCGTACTCATAAAGCCCCTGCTGGGCCTTGGTGGTGGACTTGATGTGCCAGGGAATCAGACGCATTCCAAGGGCGTCCGCCATTTCCTCGGCCAGCAGGGTTTTTCCGGTGCCGGGCTCGCCTTTGATCAGCAATGGGCGCTGGAGTGAGATGGCCGCGTTCACGGCCATCTGCAGATCGTCGGTGGCTACGTATTTGTCGGTACCGGTAAACTTCATGCGTCTATTTCCTGTTGGTTACTGTTTGCTTTCCTTGTCTTTTTCGTCCTTTTCCGAGGCATCTTCGCCGGTAGTGTCGGCTTCGCCCTGCTCCGACTCCAGCTTATCAAACTCGCTTTCATAATCCGGTAGATCATCGAATTCGGACAGATCGAAATCTTCCAGGCCGAATTCCTCAAGATCATCTTCGGGTTCAGGTTCGGGCGCTTCGGGCTCTGCCGGCGCCTGGGCCTCTTCCGACGTTTCCGCTTCCGTAGCCAGCAAGTCGTCGATGTCGTCATCTGTCACTGGCGTATCCGCAACTGGAATGTCCTCGTCCGACTGCTCCGGCTCGACCTCAACTGCCGATTCCTGTTCAGCTTCTTTGTCAGGCTCAAGCTCCGGAATATTCTCGACCTCCGGCTCTTCCGGAGTCACCTCCGGTGGCTCTTCCTGCTTCTCTGGTTCCGGCTCCGGCTCCGGTTCTGGCTCGGATTCAACTTCCGGTTCCGGCTCGGCCTCGCTCTCGGGTTCTTCACTGGCCTCTGGCTCAGCTTCCACAACCGGTGGCACCTCTTCTTTTTCGGGTTCGGGCTCTTGCTCCGGTGGCAAGTCGTCCACGGTTTCACGATCCGCAGCGGCAGCCTTTTCTGCTTCTGCCTGGGCTTTTTTCTTGCGATAGGCTACAAACAGGCCAAAACCAAGGGCACCGGCAAGGCCAGCGCCACCGGCGCCAAGCGCCCAGACGGGCATGCCCAGGAAACCTTCGTCGGCAGGCTCTTCTGACGGCACCGGCTGTGCTGGCTCCTCAACCACCTCGGGAGCCGGGGTTGGCTCAGGCTCCGGAACCGGCTCGGGCTGTGGTTCAGGGGCAGGCTCTGGCTCAGGGGCAGGCTCTGGCTTCGGTTCCGGGGTTGATTCAGGCTGCGGGGGCACTTCCGGCTCACCGACCAGAGCCGGCGATCCCACCTGCTGGCTCAGATCCGGCACCAACGGCTCGGAGACCACTGGCACCGGCAGCTCCTCGCCCGGCACAACGAATGTGGTGGTTGCGCTGAATTTGCGAGAGAAAGTCTCCGCCTTGGCAATCACTTCCACCGTGTACTGACCGGTCTCCGGCAGCTTGCCAACCTGATCGCGATAAACACCGTCTTCCGGCGGCGCCTCGGGGGAGAGAACTTTTCGGCCCTTTCGGCCATCGCTGGCGGTAATTTCCAGTGCCACTTCCATGACATCCAGGAAGTCAGTGTCTGTCAGCTTCTCCGCCTCTTCATAAAACGCCACTTCGATCTGGAAGGGTTCTTCCTCGGAAAATTCCGCCGGGATCTCTTTCACGGCCATGCGCATGTCACTAACCACTGTGACCCGGCTGCCCTGGCCCAATGTTCCCCGAATGCGCCATTCACCAGCCTGGGGGCTACTGACGGTGATCAGGTCATAACCCGGCTCTTCCGCCCAACGGACATTGTTTGGCGTGTTGGCCGCCGAAAACGGCTCACCATCCGGGGCAGTCAGCTCGAGAGGACTTTCCTGCTCGGTGTCGCCACCGGAAAAAATCAACGCGGTAAACTCTTCCACGCCTTCATCAACGGTAAAGCCATTACCTTCAATGGGGATCTGTTCCTGAGGTACGGCGGTGTTCAGTGCGTTGGCAAAGGCAAGATTCAGGGCATCGGCACTCTGGGCCAGACGGAAACTGCCACCGGTACTGCGGGCCAACTCTCGCAGGAATTCGATGTCCGCTCGCTCCGAGAGACCCACGGTATGAATGGTAAGGCCCTGCTCGGCAAGTCCGGCTACCAGGTCCTGAAGAATCCGTTGTTCTTCCGCCCGGTCAGCAGCGTCCCCCTCGGGGATGTCCACCTTGCCGTCACTCAGGAGGATCAAGTGAGTGTTTTCCAGCGTCCCGCCCGACAGCCAGTCATCACTGGCTTTCTCAATGGCCAGGCCAAGGTTGGTGTGCAATGCCACGGAATTGATCTGCTCGGAACGGTCAATGGCCACCTGGCGCCAGTTGTCGTCAATGGCCCCATGTGGCACCAGCATGTTGACGTATTGGCCGAAGGTCCAGAGCCCGGCGGAGGCGTTCTCGGGCAGCATCCGGGCCAGCAGGCGGACCGCCGGCCGGCGCAGGTTTTCCGGGTCGGTTTCCTTCATGGAACCGGAGATGTCCACGACAATCCTGACGTCCGCCTGTTCGGGCATGGTCAGGGCTGGATCCTGCGCGAACGCTCGCAAAGGCAGAAAAACAGCTACCAGAAACACCAGGCATAATCTGTGTAGTCGTGTCGTCATCCGTTACTTACCTCATTTTTGTTTTATTCAGTTGCTTCTGGCTTACTTCTTAACCAGCCGGTAGCGAACCAGATCCAGAATCCACACCAGCAGCATAATTACCCCGGCAACGGCAAAGTTGAACAGGCCCCGGCCGGCCGCTTCAGCGTGGCCCAGGATGAATTCGTATCCCGTGAACAACCACGCCGGTATCCACCAGTCCGCCACTTCCGGTGACTGGACCGGCGTGAGGAACAGGACAACCAGGGCGGCCAGCAACAAGGTGCGAAGGCCATAAAACGGTAACAGCCGGAACAGCGCTTTCATCATGTAGAAAAACACCACAAAAGCGATGGCGTAGGCGACCCAGAAAATTCCGTAGGCCAGTGTCGTTTCAGTATCAAGCATTTACAGAACCCAATGAATTATATGTTCTTCCCAGTCTTGCTCCGGCACACTGTCTTCGCTGACCACCTTGCCCCGAACCGAAATGCCGGCGCGGTGAACCGACTCCGGATCCCCGCTGCGCAGTGGATGCCACTCTGCCAGGGGCCGCCCCTCGGCCAATGTCCGGTAAGCGCAGGTTCGCGGCAGCCAGTCGTAGTCGGCCACGGTATCAGGGGTTAGCACGGTGCACCCCGGAACCTTCTGCAAACGTTGGTCATACACCGTACATCGGCAGCTATCCGTATTCATGTAGCGGCAAACCAGTTCGGTGTGGTACACCTCGCCGGTGTCTTCATCTTCAAGCTTCTGCAGGCAGCATTGACCGCAGCCATCACAAAGCGATTCCCACTCCGCTTGCGTCATCTCATGCAAGCGCTTTCGCTGCCAGAAAGGCACCTGGGCGATCATTGGCGATGCTGCTCGATCTTGCGTTTGAAGTCGACGATGTAGGTTTCCTGCTCTTCGGGCATTTGCAGATAAAAATCTTTCTCCGCCAGCGCCTCGAGTACTTCCTTGCCCGACGTTCTTGCCAACTGTTTTTCCGGGTCCAGCAGCAGATCCATGGAGTGGATTGGCTTGCCGAAGATCGAACGCAGAGCTTCGGGGAGTTCCTGCCAGTCCTGACCACGGCGCACATAAATGTAGGTATCGGCTTTCTTGCTGCTGCGAAATACCGAAACAAATTGTCGGTCTGTCATTGCTTCAGAAGTTCCTCAATGTCGTTTCGTGCCGGCGTCAGCAGTTGCAGGCGCCAGCCCTCAAAAAAGGGATCACCGGCCAGGCAGCCATCTTTGACAACTTTTTCAAGACGCTTGCGTGGTGCCAGTATTTCTATCGGAATATCAAAGTCTTCCGCCACCTTCCGGACGTGTTTTTTGACCTGTCGGTAGGTAGCCTGCTGGTCACGGGTCAAGGGGCCGGGAATCAGTTCCAGGTCAGAGTGGTCCTTTTCCCGGGCATTGGCGATCAAATTCAGGATGGTCTCGCCGTAACGCCGCACGAAGCCACCCGGCACTCCCTGTACGTCTTTGAGTGCAGCCAGTGAGGAGGGCAACCGATCCGCCACGGCAATCAGCAATCCATCGTTCAGCACGCGACCACGAGGCCGGTCCAGGTGCTGGCATTCAGCTTCACGCCAGGCCACCAGGGCCTGCAGCACACCCTGCTTTTCCCGGGACAAGGTCCAGCCGCCACGCAGCTTCAGGTAATGCAGCTGAGCATCGTCGCTATTCTCGCCCTGATCAGCAAAGCGTCGGGATTCCTCCTCAAAGGCCGGCTCCAGGTTCCTTGCCTGCAACTGCTTTTGTACCCACTGGTACAGGGGCGACAGGAAACGAATGTCGTCCAGTGCGTAGCGCTGCTGTTCCGTACTTAAGGGGCGAGCCAGCCAGTCGGAACGGGTGGCCGACTTATCCAGCGTTTCACCGAACAGGGTCTCCACCAGCCGGGCGTAACCCACGGAGAAACCGGCACCAGCCAGGGCCGCGCCGATCTGCAAATCCAGAACCCCGGCCGGGATCACACCCAGCCAGTGACGAAACAACTCAAGGTCTTCGCTCATGGCATACAGCAGTTTCGGCCGTTCCGGATCGGCAAGCACCTCGCGAAAACGCGCAGAGGCCTCGGCAATTTCGGGATCAACCAGCCAGAACTCGCCATTACCACCCAGTTGCACCAGGCCCGGGATGGGATAGAAGGTGGAAACGCGTTCAAATTCGGTATCAAGGGCCAGCGGTTCGCTCGGGCCCAGATTGTCGAGCCAGGCATCCAGCGCCTGGGGGCTTTCCAGCCAGCGAACGGTGTCCGGAGACGGGGGAACTGCGATGGCCGTGTCTGTTTCGGTCATAAAAAGCCTGATAGTTATTCGGCGAGGGGTTTGCGCCCCCGGAAGGCGTGGGTCAGCGTAAAGCCATCAACATAGCCCAGTTCCCCACCCACCGGGATGCCGTGGGCAAGCCTGGTGATCAGGACGTTACGGCCATCCAGTCGATCAGCGATGTAATGGGCCGTCGCCTCGCCTTCAACGGTTGGGTTGGTGGCCAGGATCATTTCGGTGACGCCTTCGCTGTGAACGCGTTCAAGCAAACGCTCGATACCGATTTCCTCAGGCCCTACCCCGTCAATTGGGGAAAGATGGCCCATCAACACGAAATAGCTACCCTTGTAATCTCCGGCCTGTTCAATGGCCAGCAGGTCCGAGGGGCTTTCTACCACACAGAGGGTGCCATTACGGCGTTCGGGCTTTTCACAAATGGGGCAGAGTTCGGTGTCGGCGAAGTTCTGGCAACTGTCACAGCGACGCACACCATCCATCGCCTGGTTCAGGGCACCGGCCAGGCGAACACCGCCGGAGCGGCCACGCTCCAGCAGGTGAAAGGCCATGCGCTGGGCAGTTTTCTGGCCCACGCCCGGCAGGCACCGAAGGGATTCCACCAATTCATCAACCAGCGGGCTGAATGCCATGAAGACTCCTCAAAAACGAGTAAAGCGAATCAGAAGGGCATCTTGAAGCCAGGCGGCATGCCCATGCCCGACATCATACCGGACATCCGGTCTTTCTGGTCGGCTTCCACCCGGCGCACCGCGTCGTTCACCGCAGCGGCGAGCAGGTCTTCGAGTATTTCCTTTTCTTCAGACAGCAACGAGGGATCGATATCGACCTTGCGGACGTCGTGGCGGCCGTTCATGGTCACTTTCACCAGGCCGGCACCGGCTTCGCCGGTCACTTCGGCCTTGACCGCCTCTTCCTGGGCCTTCTTCATCTCTTCCTGCATTTGCTGGGCTTTTTTCATCAGGTCGCCCATGTTGTTCATCATCTGACTATCTCCTGCCTGAATCGGCCGGGCGAATGCTCTCGGTAACCACCCGCCCCTCAAATTGTTCGACAATACGTTTCACCAAAGGATCCTCGGCAATCGCCTGCTCCGCAGCCTGTTGACGAGCGACGCGCTGCCGCTCTTCATAGGCAGCCGGCGTATGAGGGCCAGGATTCCCCTGCTCTATTTTCAGAGTTGTGGTGTCTCCAAAGCGGGATCTCAAGGCAGCCAGGATCTTTTCTTCGTGGCGTGCGTTCAGCAGACGGGCATGGCCTTCATCCAGCGTTAGCACCACGGTGTCTCCGTCCATTGCCATGGCGCTGTTACTAGCCAGGTTCCCCGGCATACCGTTAATGCCCAACTGGCGGAAATCCCGCTCCCAGACGAAATCACCGGTCACCGGCGCTTCGGCTTCCACGGGGGCCGATGCAGGCTCGCTTTCCGGCGCGACAGTCTGCTCCACCGGTGCCTCCGCAACGGCGGTTTCCTGTGCCTCCGGCTCAGGCGTGGCGGGAAGTTCTGGATCTGCCTCTACCTGTGGTTCCGGCTCGACCGGCTGTGGATCTGGCTCAAATGGCGGAGGCTCGGGGTATTCCTCCGGCACTGGTGCAACCGGGGGCTCGCGTTCGGGCTCCGGTGCCGGGGGCGGCATTTCCGAAGCCGGTGCTTCGTCCCGAGGCTGTGGGGCCGGGCCAGGTTCGGGGTCTTCGCTGTGCGAGCCACGGTCGCTGTTGCCAGCACCAATAGCCGGTGGCTCACGACGATCTGCGCCGGGACGGAAAGCCAGCATGCGCAGCAATGTCATTTCGAAACCCATGCGGGCGTCCGGTGTGACGGCGAGATCTTTGCGGCCAATCAGGGCGGTCTGGTAGAACAACTGGGCGTCTTCGGCACTGAGCTTGCGCGCCAGGGACTGCACCTGGGCGGCATCGCCCATGGCGTTGTCGGCACTCCCCGGCACCACCTGCTCCGTAGTGACTCGATGGAACAGCGACAGCATGTCTGAGAGGATCACGCCGTAGTCCGGCGCAAATTCGGCAATACGCCCGATCTCGGTCAGAAGACCCGGGCCGTCGCGCTCAACAAGGGCGTTAACGATGCGTTCGATGTCCCGCTGGTCAATGGTGCCCAGCATGTTGCTGACATCACTGGCCGACAGCTTTTCATCGCCAAAGGCGATGGCCTGGTCCGTCAGGCTCAGCGCATCACGCATACTGCCATCGGCCGCCCGGGCGAGTAGCCAGAGCGCAGGCTCTTCGAACGGGATCTGTTCTTCGCCCAGTACATGGCGCAAGTGACCAACGATATGCTCGGGCGTCATGCGCTTGAGGTTGAACTGCAGACAACGGGACAGCACCGTGACCGGCAATTTCTGCGGGTCGGTGGTGGCCAGCAGGAACTTGACGTGCTCGGGAGGCTCTTCCAGCGTTTTCAGGAAGGCGTTAAAGGACTGATTGGTTAGCATGTGCACCTCATCAATCAGGTACACCTTGTAACGGCCCCGTGTTGGCGAGTACTGCACGTTATCCGTGAGTTCCCGCATGTCATCCACACCGGTACGTGAGGCGGCATCGATTTCAATCAGGTCGACAAACCGGCCGTCGAGGATTTCCCGGCAGCTGTCACACTCGCCGCAAGGATTGGGCGTAATGCCGGTTTCGCAATTCAGGCAGCGGGCCAGCAGGCGGCCAATGGTGGTCTTGCCCACCCCGCGGGTGCCGGTAAACAGGTAGGCATGGTGCAACCGTTCGTGCTCAAGGGCATGGACCAGTGCCTGCAGCACATGCTCCTGCCCAACCATGTCTTCAAAGGTGCGGGGGCGCCATTTTCTGGCTAAAACCTGATAGCTCATGTTCCATCAACTGCTGTGAAAAATGGGCTTAACTCTAGCACGGACCGGAGTTGATAAGAAGAAAGGGGGGGAGGGAAATCTGGGGGTGACCCCATCAGCGATCCTCCGGCACACAATTCCACCGCTGCGGCTGCTCCCTTCCGGGCCTGACCGGGTTCACGGTTTCATGTTGCGGAGGCACCAATGGGGCCACCATAACGGCGTTTCAGGACTTTTCCCTGAAAGCGGCGCGCATAGTAACAGAAGGTTTCGGCCTTCACAACGCCTGGTTACCCTACAACGGCAATGGCACCTCATCCTGGCGGAACCAGCAGGCGATGCTGAACCGCGTGCGATTAGCAGGCAGCACTTCGTGGGGTATTTCCTCACTCAGGAACAACGCCGCCTTGCCATGCTCGGGACGCATCAAGCCAACCACGCGCTCTTCATCTTCGGCACTGAAGACACGAAGCTCGCCACCGTCTTCCAGACCCCAGCCTTCGTTGAGATACATCACCAGGGTGATCACACGAGAGGCCCTGCCCCTGAAGCTGTCCAGGTGCCGCTTGTAGAAATCCCCCGCCTCAAAGGTGGCGTAGTGGGCTTCATAGCGTTTGAGGCCAAGAAACAGGCGCCGGTTCAGCCCCGCCATAAGATCATCCAGAAAACGGAACAGCATGGCTTGTGGCTCGGTAATACCTTCCATCCAGGCGATCTGGTCACGGCGAATGCTGCGGTCTTTCATCAGGTCCTCACCACGACCAATCCCCGCCCGGCGCATGGCTTCAGCGTTATGCAGGACACTGACCTCGTGGTGCAGCGCATCCAGAAGCCCCGCCGGCATTCGGGCAGCCAGGTCCAGCTCCATCCAGGCATGCTCGCTCAGGCCATCGGCCAGCTCGTCGAGCCACAGTTCATCGAGCGCAGGTGCAGCCGGGAGCCCACCATCAAACAATCCCGGCTCTTCACCAGCTGCCTTATCGAGCTGTTGCGCCCCCATCTGCAGCCGGGGCTCAGGCATCGGAATCACCACGGCGCCAGTGTCTTCTCTGTCCATTAACAGACCTCCTGAATTTTGAGCTATTGTAAGAGCAAATGTGCTCGCGCGAAGGCTTTAATTCACTTCGCGGATAAGCAGATACACTTAAGGACAGGCCGATGCTCAGGGATCCAGGCATCATCAGCTACGGCACTGCCGCTGCGTTGTATGGAGTGCTGGCGGTGCTGGTTGCCACCCGCTACCTCAGGCGCGATATCGACAGGGCACTGTTTCTTGCCGCCATTATCAGCACCCTTTGGGCAGCTATCCTGGTGGCACAGGCACTGCTCGGGCAGCCGGGGTTTCTGGCTCGTTACCTCCTTGAACTGTTCCGTGACAGCGCCTGGATCCTGTTACTGTTCGCCATACTGCAAACCGCCTTGCGCCAGGGCGGACGAACACACGCCCTGAAAAAGAGTCTCGGAATCGCTGCTGCGATACTGGTTACATCGCTGGCGGTTCTGGGCATCGTCGAGGCCCTGTTTTCTGTCAATCTGATTACCGGCAAACCCCGGATTATTGGGCAACTGGCGCTTTCCCTGCTCGGGCTTTCACTGGTGGAACAGATCTGGCGCAACTCACCAGCCTTTGGGCGCTCATCGCTAAAGTATCTGTGCGTGGGCACCGCCACCCTGTTTGGTTACGACTTCCTGATGTATTCCGATGCCCTGCTGTTTGGCCAAATTACGGAGCCGCTTTGGGATGCCCGGGGATTCGTGAACGCCGCACTCATTCCACTGTTCGCTGTCAATGTCCTGAACACCCGCCGGCAGCCGGTGGATTTCCATCTTTCACGCACTGCGGTTTTCCATGTTGGCACCCTGATATTCGCCGGAGGCTACCTGCTGTTCCTGGCGGCCGGTGGCTACTACGTGCGGGCCATGGGAGGCGACTGGGGTGAGGCGCTCCAAGTGGTTTTCATCACCATCGCCCTGGCATTCCTGGCCACATTGATTCTGTCGCGACGAATACGGGCGCGGTTGATGGTTTTTATCAGCCGGAATTTTTTCGACTACAAATACGACTACCGTGAAGAATGGCTGAAAATGACCCGTGAGCTGGCAAACCTCGGGGACGATCCACCTCTGCCGGAACGGGTCATCGGCATACTGGCAGCCCTGGTGGAAAGCAACGCGGGTGCTTTATGGGTACAGGACGACCAACAAGATTACATCCTGCGAGCCAGCCTGAATATGACCATCCCCAGATACACCATTATCGATCGGGATGCCGATTTGGTGATGTACCTGCAGGAACGGGAGTGGATTATTGACCTCAGTGATTACCAAGCCGACGCCCTCGCCGATGAACTTCCGGCGCTGCCTGACGCCATTACCAATGTGCCCGACACCTGGCTGCTTATCCCGCTGTTTCTTGGCAAAGACCTGTATGGAATGGTTGTGGTCGGTAAATCCTGGGCAAACGTGGAGCTGAACTGGGAAAACTTCGATTTGATCAAGGTTGTGGCGCGGCAAAGCTGTAACCTGCTGGCTCAGGCAGATGCCCAGAATAGATTGTCGAAGGCCATGCAGTTTGAAGCGGTCAACAAAGCCACTGCGTTCATGGTTCACGACCTCAAGACACTGATTGCTCAGCTCTCGCTTATGGTGAGCAATGCCCCCCGGCATCGGAACAACCCCGAGTTTTTCGACGATATGATTGCCACCACCGACCATGCGGTTCAGAAAATGTCGAACCTGGTGGAGCAGATTCGCAACCCCATGGAAAACAATACCGATCACCTGAAGCCCACTGATCTGTGTTCACTGATCAAGGAAGTAACGCAGGACCTGTCAAAGCGGCGCCCGGCTCCAGTGTTTCAGGAACCACCTGTCGACGTCATTGAAATACATGCAGACCGAAAGCAATTACGAAACGTGTTGGCTCATCTGGTCCGCAACGCCCAGGATGCCACCCCCCCGGAGGGGGAAGTCACACTAAACCTGAAAACCACCAGGGACAGCGTG
The DNA here is from genome assembly GCA_044811145.1 of Marinobacter nauticus. Classification (GTDB taxonomy): domain Bacteria; phylum Pseudomonadota; class Gammaproteobacteria; order Pseudomonadales; family Oleiphilaceae; genus Marinobacter; species Marinobacter nauticus_A. The sequence continues at coordinate 2,434,715 of CP085245.1, read as the reverse complement.
GTACTGTTTATCCAGGACAGCGGCAGCGGCATGACCGAAGAATTCATCCACACCCGCCTGTTCAAACCGTTTGAAAGCACCAAGGGCCTGACCGGCATGGGTATCGGTGCCTATCAGGCCAGGGAGTATATACGGGAGCTTGGCGGCAACATGGACGTCACCAGCGAGCCCGGCGTGGGCTCGTGTTTCTCGATCAAGCTGCCCCTCGCTCACCCGAACAACCCAACAGCCGAGCGGGCTGAAACATTCTTTGACGTCGACCAACCGGCCTCGGCGTCAAAAAACCGTCTAACAAAACTAATTCCCCGAATAAGCATTGCAAAGCGTCAATAATCAGTTATAACTCTGGGCAGGGATTGACTGAAAAGCAACCAATGGTGCCAGTCGCCCAAACCTGACAATAAGATCGATCAAAGGACTGGTTGTTACCGTGAAGCATTTGCTGATAGTAGAGGACGACCCGGGCCTGCAGAGCCAGATGAGATGGTGTTTTAGCGAGGATATCGAGGTATCGGTCGTCGCTGATCGAGCATCGGCGCTGGCAGCCCTTCGCCGCCTGGAACCTCAGGTGGTAACACTCGATCTGGGCTTGCCTCCCGACCCGGGCGGTGCGACGGAGGGATTTGCCCTGCTGGAAGACGTTCTGCGACTGGCCCCGGCCACCAAAGTCATCGTCGTCACGGGTCGCGAGGACCGCGAAAATGCCATAAAGGCCATCGGTATGGGGGCGAGCGATTTTTACCAGAAACCTCTGGATGCCGATATTCTTACCTTTGTTGTCAATCGAGCCTTCCGTCTTGCCGAGCTGGAAAAAGAAAACAGCGAACTCACCAGCAGCAGTACTTACTCCAACATCAAGGGCATTGTCGCGGCCAGCCCGGAGATGCTGGCCATTTGCCGGACCATCGAAAAAGTGGCTCCAACGGATGTCACCACACTGATTACCGGCGAAACCGGTACCGGCAAGGAGCTGCTAGCCCGGGCTTTGCACGACCACAGCCCCCGCGCAGAAAAGCCTTTTGCCGCCATCAACTGCGCGGCCATTCCCGAGAACCTTCTGGAGAGCGAACTCTTCGGTTTCGAGAAAGGCTCTTTTACCGGCGCGACCCAGGCGAAGAAAGGCAAGATTGAAAGCGCCAATGGCGGCACCCTGTTCCTCGACGAAATTGGTGATATGCCAATGACCCTGCAGGCGAAACTGCTTCGCTTTCTGCAGGAACGGGTCGTTGACCGGGTAGGCTCAGTCAAGCCCATACCCGTGGACGTGCGGGTGGTCTGCGCTACCCATCGAAATGTCCAGGTACTGGTTGATCAGGGGGAATTCCGGGAAGATCTTTATTACCGCATCGCGGAAATCACCCTGGACGTTCCCGCCCTGCGTGAACGCAACGGCGATGCCCTGGTGATTGCCCGCTCCCTGCTCAAGCAGCTAGGTACTGAAATGGACCGCCCCAACCTGTGCTTTGCCGAAGATGCGATCCAGGCCATCAATGGCTACCACTGGCCTGGCAACGTCCGGGAAATGATCAATAAGATCAAGCGAGCCATCATCATGGCTGACGGCAAACGGGTATCGGCCGACGACCTTCAACTGGAACAGTCGGACAACGATCATGCCAGCCAGCTAAATCTTCGGCAGGTTCGGGAAAAAGCAGAACGCGGAGCCATCATCCAGGCCCTGCAGAATACCGGTTTCAATATGTCCAGGGCATCGCGGCTGCTGGGCGTTACCCGGCCCACCCTTTACAACCTGACGGACAAGTACCGTATTGAAACATCCACACCTGTGTCCACGTCCTGAGCCTTGGCATCGGGGCTTTCCCCGCTCATTGCCCAATCTATCAAGGAGGAGCCCGAACAATGAAAACAACCGGCCTCAAAGCCAGACATCCCCTGCTCGCACTGCTGACGACAGGCGCTATCCTGCTGCCGCTTCTGACAGGCTGTAACGGCGGCGATTCACCGAATACCGATGAAGCAGCGTCTCACATTGAACGGGCAGAAACCTACACCGATCAGGGACAGTACCGCTCGGCGTTGCTCGAAGTCAGAAATGCCATCAAGGCGGACCCGGACAACGTCGATCATGTGGTCATGCTTGCCGAACTCTACCTGGACATCGGAGCCGCCCGCGAAGCCGCGGAACTCCTTGAACCCTGGATGGAAGAGCATACCAGCGAGGTGGCGCTACCGTTGGCCACCGCCTATGTGCGCCTGGGCAAGCATCTGTCTGCCCGGGAAACCCTGGACCAATACCAGCCGCAAGGCCCCGGGCAGCAAACCGAAGCAACCCTGTTGCGGGCCGAGGCATTGCGACTTTCGGGAGATGCCACCGAAGCACTGTCACTGTTTCGCAACCTGATGGAGAACCACCCATCCAACCCCCGGGCGGCTCTGGGCACGTTGCGGGCGCAGCTGGACCTTAATCAGGCAAGCCAAGCCGCACGCACCGCTAACGACTGGCTGCAGCAAAACCCACCAGACCCTCGGGTTCGCTATTGGAAAGGGGCAGCCCAGTATCAGGAAAATAATCTGGAAGGCGCGGCCCAGACCCTCACTGACGCAGCGAGCGAGTTGCCGGCCTCGGACGTGTTCCTTCCGGTACGCCGCGACATTCTGACGCTGTTGTCCCGTGTACTGACCGAACAAGGCAAGGCGGTGGAGGCTCAGGTTTATAACAAGATCCTTGCCGAACACCAGGACACCAGCGCGCGCGAGCAGGGGGAAGCAGCCATCGCAGCACTGCAGGAAGGCAATGTTGATGAAGCCAAACGGATTCTCGGAGATATGCTGGAGATGAATCCGGATAACCGGGCTGCTGCCCTGATGCTCGGCGCCCTGAACACCAGCATGGGAGATACCGAAACAGGTAGCCGGCTGCTGACCGAAAACCTGGACCCGGAAACCACCCCGACGCCGTTTCTACGTGCCGCCACCATGGCCCAGATTGACACTGGCAAACGGGAAGAAGCCCTGCAAACACTGGAGCGCGCCCTGGAGGCTCGCCCGAATGACAACGACATCATTGCCATGCACGGCATTCTTGCCCTGTCTTTTGACGATGAACAACACCAGAAAGCCGGCATAGCAAGCCTGCAGAGGGCCATCAATAACGAACCGGACCGCACACGCCTGCGCCTGGCTCTGGCTAATCATTACCTGACATCCGACCAACCAGAACCGGCCATCCACCAACTTTTGGAAGTGGCGCGCCGCACTCCTGATCGCATTGAGGCGCTTCAGCAGGCCGCCCGGCTTTACGCCCGGAACCACCCGCCACAAGATATCCTGAACTGGCTCGACGGGTTGGCCGGGCAAACCCCGGAGTTGGAGAAAAACGCTGACGTCCTCGCTGCGCTCGTTAACATTGGAGTGGGTAACCTTGAACAGGCGCGGGAACGTCTTGCTCCGTACCAGCAAACCGACTCTGAGTATGTAAAACAGGCTGACATTGAGCTACTGCTGGCCGAAACCCGCGCCGCTGTAAATGGCGGGAACTATGGAGCAGCCCGGGCCAAGGCCTCGGAAGCCATTGGTTTGGCGCCCAACTCCCTGCGGACCTTACTGTTGCCAGCCGCCATATCCCAGGCCGAGGGCGACCTTGACCGTGCGCTGGAAGAAATTGATGCGGCGGAGCAGGTAACCGGGAAAGCCGGCCCAACGATTATCGCCCGTACCTCTGTGCTTGAAGCCAATAACGGCACCACTCAAGCATTCGACTATCTGTTTTCGCAGTGGCAGGAACAGCGGCGAGATGTCCTCATTCCCACCCTGTTAAGACTGGCACGGAACGAAGGCCCGGAAGCCCTGGGCACGGTGACTAAAGCGTGGATCGAGCAGCAGCCTCAGAATCCGGCCGCCAATATGGCCAGGGCGGACTGGTTAGTCACCGACGGGCAGGAGCAACTGGCCATAAGCCACTACGAAACGGTTCTGGACAGCAATCCGGGCAACCCGGCGGCCCTGAACAACCTGGCCTGGATTCTCCGGGAACGTGATCCGGAACGGGCCCTGGCGCTCTCCGAGCAGGCTTCCCAAAACGCCGCTGACAATCCCATGGTACTGGATACCTATGGCTGGCTGCTGCACCTGGCTGGCCAGCATGACGAATCCATCCGTGTCCTTGAACAGGCCGTTGCCCTGGCTCCGGAGAACGAGGAAATCTCCGCGCACCTGGAAGCAGCCCGGCAGGCATTGTAAACCAGACTGACAGTCCGCTCGGCAATTCTGTTACAAGCGAATTGCCTGAGCGGCTTCAAACCCTTCTTCCACGGTCGTTGTCGAAATCCTTTACACGCGCCTTCCGGAACAAAACTTTTCACCTTCAATTTCAACATGTTAAGAACTGGCACGGTTATCGCTACCAATACTATAAGGTTCGGGGAGCACCCGGCCAGAGCCAAACCATTCGTGAGGATGGGACGGAAAGCCAAGGATCTCTCAGTCAAAGAGACCGCCTGGTTGCAAAGCAAACTACAAGGAATTAGAGCTAACAACCGGAGATACTCTCATGAAACTCAAACTCATCGTAGCGGCGGTCGCTATGGCTGCCTGGGCTACATCAGCCAGTGCTCTTGTGAGCACCACAAGTCCCGATGCGGGAAACCCCAACCTACAGTCAATTCTTGATGGCATTACCGTAGACGGTAGTTCTTCCGTTGACGCTTATAACGATTATCTTGACGACGGCGTGGACAGCTATTGGCAGGTTGCCGGGTCTGGCGGCGCTGTCAGCACATTCGTTATTGAAATCGCCGGCAACTCGAACATCAACACCTTCGGGGTCTATGACCGGTACAACTCAGGCTCCTGGGTCGAGCTGTTCAGCGGTCCGCAGACAACCGGAGCGCAATCCCTGCTCTCGATCCTGTCAGACGGCTCTGTGGTTGTTAACTTTGCTGACACCACAGTTGACTTTGCCGCCAATGAATTTGGCTTCTACCTGGGAACAGAAGGTGGTCCTACATTCTTTTCGGACAGCCTTCTGAATGATGGTAACGACCAGATGGTGGCCTATCAGGGTACCGGCGACCAGATTCAAATTGACCCGTACGCTGCGGGCCCATGGATTTCAGGTGAGTATCTTCTGGCCTGGGAAGATGTGCTCTACAGCAACTCAGATCAGGATTTCAACGATCTGGTGGTCATTGTCGAGTCTGTAGTCCCGGTACCCGAACCGGGCACCCTGGCACTGCTGGGCCTGGGCCTTGCAGGGCTCGGGGCAGCACGTCGTCGTCAGAGAGCCTGACCCGACCGCAAGAAAAGCCAGCCCCGGCTGGCTTTTCTTGTATCTCTCGCCAATGCGTACCCATAATGTCGTAAGAGACACACGACAGGCCGGCCCGAGACGATGTTAAGGAAGACACTGGACAACCTTCATTTATACCGCCCTTATCTGCTGGTTACCGCAGTATCCGTCGTTCTTTTTTTTCCTACCTGGGCTCGGCTTTTCGGGCAATGGCTAGAATTTGAGCAGGTGCTGGCCCATGGTCTGGCCACCGGCATTATTTTCCTCATCCTGCTGGTGATCCATCCACCTCGCGGTCCCAGTAAAAGCCCGGCCGTGACCAAGGAACACCACCTGGCTGGCGCCGTATTACTGGTCCTGGTGACGTTGGCATGGGCGGTGCTGGAACTGGTACGCATCGATACCCTCAGCTACCTGCTATTGCCCGCCGGCATGCTGTGTCTCGCCTGGACCCTGCTTGGATTGAACAGTGCGTTGCGGTTTCTACCCTACGTATTGCTGTTATCCCTGTCTCTGCCAATCTGGGCAGATTTCATACCCGGTCTGGTTGTCCTTGCCAGTGCGGTGGTCAGTTACTGCGTCCAACTGTTTGGCATGACCGCGCTGATTGAAGGCAATAGCATCACCCTGCCCTGGGGCCGGTTAATCATAGCGGACGGTTGCTCCGGTATCCGTTACTTTGCCATCTCCATTCTTCTGGCAGCCGTGGTCTCCATTCTCAACGACTACCGCTGGAAAGGCTGGCTGGGACTGGTAACAGCTGCCATGGCAATCGGTCTGATTGCCAACTGGGTGCGCATTTTTGTGTTGGTGGTCATTGCCTACCAAAGCCGGATGCAAAGCCCAATACTGACCGATCACGAAATGCTGGGGTGGCTGGTCTACGGTGCCTTCATTCTGCCTGCACTCTATTTTGCCCCGGCGCGTCGCAGAACAGCCATTGTGCCGGATGGGCAACCGTCGACGGTCTTCCGAAAGGGTTTTGCTGCACTGGCCATCGCTTTTCTGGTCGGACCGCTAGCGGTTAACCTCGCGCAGTTCACAGCCACAGCAGCGCCGGCGTGGGAACCGGGCAGCTCAGAGCTTAAGCCAGCAGACCAGTCACATCTGCCTCTCACACTGCGATTACCAGCCAGCCTGGAACAGGAACTCTGGCAAGACAGCGATGGTGTGTGGGTATCCCTGGCCCAATCTGTCCGCTCGCGGGCCACCGGCCACAAATTGGTGCCCTACCTGCGCCCCACCATTGACGGTGAACTTTGGCTGAAAACCGACAACCAGAAAAACATCAACATATATCAACATCTGATGAGTCGCCAGAAGATAGCGGTTTTCCAGTGGTACCAGGTGGGTAGCTACCGGGCCAATAGCTACCGCGATGCCAAGCTGCTGCAAATACCGGCTACACTCAAGGGAGAAAGCCGGTTTGCCCTGGTCACACTGCTGGCTGCCTGTTCGTCCCGCAACTGCGACGATGCAACGGCCGCCATCAGTAAACGGCTTGAGACCATCCGCCTACACAATCGGTAGCCAATGTCTGCCAGCCTTCGCGTCATCAAAAGTGCCGGTCTACTGCTCAGCCTCCAGCTGATTCAGCGCGGTCTGGGCATTATCAGCACCCTGATTCTTGCCCGGCTTCTGTTGCCTGAACACTTTGGCATCGTGGCGCTGGTAATGATTGCCCTGCAGTTTTTTGAATTACTGGTGGAAACCGGCAACCAGCAATACATCATCCAGAAAACCGAGGTAAGCGATACCGACCTCAATACGGCCTGGAGCATGGACATCAGCATCAAGTCCGCCATGTGCCTGGCGATTATTATGCTTTCCGTGCCCATTGCTTCGTTTTTTGATACACCGGCCCTGGCGCCGGCCCTGGCGGTTGCCTCGGTAACCCTGCCCATTCGCGCCCTGAAAACGCCCGGCATGATGCTCCTGGCCAGGGAAATCAATTACCGCCCGGTGTTTCGATTGACGCTCTGGCAAAAACTACTGTCTTTCGCCACGGTCGTTACTTGGGCATTGATCAGCCCAAGCCACTGGGCAATCATTGCCGGTACCCTGGTATCCGCCGTTGTTTTCACCATCGGTTCCTACCGGGTGCACAACTTCCGGCCATCCTGGACCCTGGCCCATCTGGGCCAGCAGTGGCGGTTTTCCCGGTGGTTGCTGATGCGGGGTATCGTCGGGTTCACCCGTTCCCAGATTGATAACCTGATGGTCTCCCGCTGGTTCGGTACCACCCAGTTGGGTGGCTATAACCTGGTCCGGGAGGTGAGCCTGCTGCCAGCGTTGTCTGCCATCATTCCAATGACTGAGCCGTTACTGGCTGCCATTGCCGAGGGCAAAAAGGAAGCGGATACCCTCGCTTTCCGGGTTCGGCTGGGGATGGCGCTGCTGATAACGGTACTGACGCCGATCACCGCTTTCATCATGATGTATCCAGAACTGATCGTCCGGGTGCTGCTGGGACCAGACTGGAGTGAGTTTGCGGGCCTGCTGCGGCCATTCGGGCTGTTCTTTTTCACGTTTTGCCTGTTCTCGGTGATCAGCGACGCCCTGATTGCCCAGGAACGGGTGAAATTGCTGTTCTGGTTTGATCTGTTATCCACGCTGGTCATTATTGTCGTGCTCGCCGGCATGGCACGGGAAAGCCTGTACACCATGGCCTGGGCCAGGGGCTGGCTGGCAGTGGCCACCACCGTGTTGTTACTGGTCATTCTGGACCGTGAAACAAAATTCAGCGTTGGGCGTCTTGCGTTACTGTGCCTGCCCGGCGCCGCAGGCACTCTGATTGCTCTCTCCCTGACCATGGCATTACCGCTTGGCAGTCAGCACTTTCTGGTGGAATTCCTCACCAAGGGTGTCGTTTTTGTATTTTTGGCGGCGACAGCCACACTTGTCATAGCCTGGCTCTGGATGCGAGGTACCGAGGAAGGACACCAGCTGCGATTCCTTGTCAAAAAACTTTACAGTGAGCGGAAAAGCGCCTAAATGTAATTTTATGTTACATAAAACGGGAGCTATGCTCTTGAATAGCAAAAGGACTTGAGCTGTGAGCCAAACCATGGAACCGATCGCCATTCAACTGACCGAAACCAGCGGCATCGCCAGGAACGGCGAGCCTGTTTCCGTGGGTATCCCCCTGGCCCGCGGCCTGACTCGTGACACCTCAAAACTCGCACTGACCGTCGCAAATAGTGATCAGTCCCTGCCCGCCTGTTTTACCGTATTGTGCCGCTGGCCCGATGCCAGCATCCGGTGGTTGTTGGTGGAGTTCGAAACCGATTTGGCTCCCTGTTCTGACCAGACCCTATGGGTCCGGGAAGCCACCAAGACGGCTAATAACCAGCCCATGGCCATCGACTCCATCATTGGTGGCTGGCAAATCCAGACCGCCGGAGGCACGTTCCGGCTAACATCCGGGCAACCAATCTGGCAAAACCACAGCAAAGCCGGGACCATCACCACCCAACCCGAACTGAAAGATGAACATGGCAGCCTGTGCAAGACAGTGGCGGATGCCGACTGGCATCTGCGCCGCAGTGGTTCCCTGTTTGTCTACGCCACACTCAGCGGCCAATGGCTGAGACCCGATAACAGCCCGCTAGCCCGGTTTCACTGCCAGCTCCGCATTTCCTCTCACACCGGTGTGGTTAGCGCGCAGGTGCAGATCCACAACCCCAACCGTGCCTTCCATCCAGGCGGATTGTGGGACCTGGGAGACGAAGGTTCCGTGCTGTTTCGCAGTCTGGAGCTGGTCACCAACACGCCCGGCCATCACAACACTGCCAACCTCCAGACCGATGCCACAGTTCCCGACAGCCAGTGGCAAACCGCAACCGAGGTCAGTCTCTATCAGGATTCCAGTGGCGGCGAAAACTGGGACAGCCTGAACCACGTTGACCGCCACCAGGAAAGAACCACCCACCTGAAGGGCTACCGGTTACTCACCGATGGGTCCGAGGTCATTGGTAAGAGAGCCAACCCGCTGCTGAAACTCACCGGCCCGGAATACCAGCTCCAGATCACGGTCCCGAGGTTCTGGCAGAACTTTCCTTCGAGCATCCATCACCAAAACCAAACCACTGCGGTGGGGCTGTTTCCGGCGCAGCCGGATAACCGGCTTCACGAAATGCAGGGTGGTGAGCGTAGAACCCTGTGCTGCCTGCTCAGTTATCAGGACCCGGACGTTGACCTGGCGTGGGTCTATGCGCCGCTGGTCCCGGTCCTACCAGCATCGACTTACCAGCAGGCGCACGCTTTCCCCTGGTTCGCTGCCAACGCCCTTCACGACCCGCTTTCCGGCCTGCTGCAACTGGGCCTCGACGGCCCCTCGAACTTCTTCGCCAAGCGGGAAATAATTGATGAGTATGGCTGGCGTAATTTCGGCGATATCTTTGCGGATCACGAGTGCCTGTACCAGCCTGATGATGCACCACCACTGGTTTCCCACTACAACAACCAGTACGACGCGCTCTACGGCTTTGCCCGTCAGTTTGCAGCTACCGGCGACCGGCGCTGGTTTGAACTGATGAACGACCTGGCGTCCCATGTCGCCGACATTGATATCTACCACACCCAGAAAGACCGCTCGGAATATAACAACGGCCTGTTCTGGCATACCGACCATTACCTGCCCGCCCAGACCGCCACGCACCGGACTTTCAGCCGCCGCAACCACACCAGCAGCACCCCGGGGCAAACCGGAGGCGGACCAGGCGCCGAGCATTGCTATACCACGGGCCTTCTCTACCACTACCTGATAACCGGGAAAGCCACGTCCCGGGAGGCGGTTATGGATCTAACCCGATGGATGGTGGAGTTACACGAGGGCTGTGGCGGCTTTCTGGAACAGGTACTGGCGATCAAGAAGCAGGATCTGCCTAAAATCAAAGCCATGCTCCACCTGGAGCGGCCTACCCGTCACCGTTATCCGCTCACGCGCGGCACCGGCAACTACCTGAACGCATTACTGGATGCTCATCTCCTGGAACCCGGATACGACTGGCTGGAACGCGCCCGGGATGTTATTGAGCAGACCTGCCATCCAGACGATGATCTCGATGCACGAAACCTTCTGGACCGGGAGGCCAACTGGCATTACCTGGTGTTTCTAAGCAGCCTGGGTCGGTATCTGCTGCTCAGCCATGAAGCTGAATGCCACGACTGGCACTACCAGTATGCCCTTGCCTGTTTTCGTCATTACACACGCTGGATGGTGGAAAACGAGCAACCCTTCCTCGCCCAGCCCGAAGACCTGGAGTTCGACAACCACACCTGGGCGGCCCAGGATATTCGCAAGGCCATGCTGATGTACCAGGCCGCCTGCTTTGACCCGGAATACCGGGAACGTTATCTGGCAAAGGGGCGGCAGTGGCTTGATTACGTGGTCACGACACTTGAACAGAGCCCGGAAAAGCATTTCACCCGCATACAAATGATTCTGCTGCAGAATCATGGCCCCCACCTGGCAACCATGACCCTGCCAGAGGTGGCCCTGCAGACGGACCTGATCCAGGCATCCCGCCTGGCACCGCCGGTTTTACCCCTGCCCGAACTGCTCGGACGTGTTACTGCCCGAGTCTTTCGGGGCCTTAAAACCTTCAGGCTCGACCACGAACGGGCCTGGCTGGCATCAAGGTTGGATCGCCGATGAGTACTCGCCATCAAATCAAGAAACTGATCAAACTGGTGTTCCTGGTACTGGCACTGCCCCTGTTCCTGCTGTATCGGTTGGTAAGCCTGGCGGGCAATAAGGACAGTGTTTTCCAGTCTTTCTCGCAACTGCTGAGTCTGATTCCCGGCAAGATCGGCGTATACCTTCGTGCCGCCTTCTACAAGCTGGCTTGCACAAACACCTCTGACAACATCAGCGTAAGCTTTCTCACCCTGTTGTCCCACCAGGACACCACCCTGGGCGAAGGCATTTACATCGGCCCCGGATGCAACATTGGCAAATGCAGTATTGGCGATAACACCCTGCTGGGCAGCGGAGTGCATGTACTCAGCGGCAGCCGCCAGCACAACTTCACCGATCCGGAAACCCCCATCAAGGAACAGGGCGGCCACTTTGAAAAGATTCACATCGGCCGCGATTGCTGGCTGGGCAACCAGGCCATCGTCATGGTCAGTCTGGCTGACAAGACCCTGGTGGCCGCCGGCAGTGTGGTGACCCGCAGTGCCGAGCCCGGGGCCATTCTGGCTGGCAACCCTGCCAAGGTAATCGGCAACCGCCTGACCCCGAAAACCGAATCCGCCAAAGAGGCCGATTCCGATGGCCAGTAACGCAGAAGCCATCTACCTGGCCTCACCGGTCTGGCTTCAGAACCTGCTGGTTACCGGCATGGGATACCGGTTATTCCAGAAACGCTACACCGGTCTTTATCACCACTTGCTACAGCAGGCCCGAGACGCCCGCGAATGGACGCCCGCCCAGCGCGAAACCTGGCAGAATCAGCAACTGCACCGCATGGTCAGGCATTGTCGAAACGCCATTCCCTTTTACCAGCGACTGTTCGCCGAACATGGACTGCATGAGAACGACATCACCACGCTATCGGATTTGCATAAAATCCCACCCCTGGACAAGCAGACCGTCCGGGAAAATGCTGAAGAACTGCGCCATGCCGGGGAGAAACCCTGGCTTGTGCAGCACACCAGCGGCAGCACCGGCACGCCCCTGGCGCTTGGGGTCAACGAGCACACCTACAAGCTGGCCATGGCCCTCGTGGTTGATCATGAGGAAAGCCATGGTGTGCCTTTCGGCGCCCGCCGCGCCACGTTTGCCGGCCGCATGGTACAACCCCCCAATAATATGTCGCCGCCGTTCGCCCGCTACAATCGGGCAGAAAACCAGCGCCTCTATTCGGCTTATCACCTGAACGAGCAAACCTTTGATTGGTATCGGCGGGACCTGGACCGCTTCCAACCCCGGGAGTTGATTGGCTACCCCTCCGCCATCAGTGAACTGGCTTCCTGTTATCTACGCTCGGCCACGGTGCCAAAATTCCAGCCAAAGGCCATCATTACCAATTCCGAAACACTCCTGGACTGGCAACGGGAGAAAATAGAGTCCGTGTTCAACTGCCCGGTCTTCGACTACTACGGCACCGCAGAGTACCTGGTCTTCGCCGGCCAGGATCAAAGCGGCCTTTATCGCACCAACCCTCTGCTCGGCATTGCTGAAGTCTGTACCAGTGAACAGCAACCCGACTCAGGGCCGATACTTGCGACAACACTCACCAATACCTGCATGCCTCTATTGCGATACCGGATTGGTGACACCGCTACCCTGGAGTCACCGAGAGACCCAAGGTCGGGCCCTGTCAGCATCCTTAAGGCGATCAACGGTCGCGAGGATGATTACATACAGACGCCCGATGGACGGCGTATTGGGCGTATGGACCATATTTTCAAAGGTGTTCGTGGTATCCGGGAAGCCCAGATCATCCAGACGGCTCCAGACCGTTGCACGGTTAAACTGGTGCCCGAGGGCCTACTGGACCCATCAGACTCCGACATCATCCGGGCCAATTTCCGGAAACGGGTCGCCAATGCCATGGTGCTGACAATTGAACCTGTGGAGAGTATTCCGCGGGGGCGCAATGGTAAATTCAAGAACGTCATCGGGATGGATGGCATCGATCATGGCTACTGACAGAATCTGGCTCTCCTGGGAGACCCAACGCCGAACGGTGGAGCTTTCACGCAAATTCAATGCGCAGCTTCATATTCTAGAAACGAGCAAAAAGAGTGTGCCGCGCTATCTCGTTCTCACGCAGAGAACGATCAGAACCCTCCTCACCTGCAAACCAGAGATCGTATTTGTCCAGAATCCATCCATAATCCTGGCCACGCTGGTGTTGCTGTTAAGGCCCTTTTTCGGTTATCAGGTGGTCGTTGACCGCCACACCAACTTCAAGTTCGGTACCCGCCACTCCAGGCAGCTTAAATGGCGGGTATTCCATGCACTGAGCCGATTCACCCTTCGCGCCGCCGACATTACCATAGTCACCAATCGCTATTTGCGGTTGTACATCAAAAAACAGGGTGCAAACGCCTATATTCTCCCGGATCCCCTGCCGGCGCTGCGACCTTGTGATAATCGCAGTGCCGTGGAAACCGGAAAACTGTCGGGGTTCTTTGTCTGCACCTTTGCCGAGGATGAACCCTATCGGGAAGTTTTTGAGGCCATGAGGCAACATCCCGACATAGACTTCTACGTAACCGGAAACTTCAAAAAAGCGAATCCGCACACCCTGGATGCTGTGGGTGACAATATTCACCTGTTGGGCTTTGTGCCAGAGCAAGACTACATTGATCACCTGTTCAGATGTGATTTCAGCATTATCCTGACAACCCAGGAATTCACCCTGAACTGCGGGGCCTATGAGTCTCTGGTGGCCAATAAACCTGCCGTGCTTGCAAACACCCTGACCATCAGGCGCTATTTCTCAAAAGGGTTTGTTTACACCGATCCATGCTCGGTGGACGCCATTAATCACGCCATCGGCGAGGTTGGACGTCGCCTTGATGAACTGAAAGCGGATCAGGTTACCCTTCGGAAGGAACTGACGCAGGAATGGTCAATCCTGAAAGACAGGATTGACCAGCAGATTCAGGTGCTAACCTCAACCGGTGCAACAGATCCGACGTCTAATCAACAGTGATCTGAGGGGGTGCTGAAGGCGGCGCCAGGGCTGTATCGGTCTTCAGATAGCTAGGTATATCCGTCCTTATCACCAGGTCATCGTAGGCATACCACTCTTCATGACGCTGATCGTTCGGGTAAGTCTGGAAGAAGTCATTGCCGCCGATGGCCACCAGGTTCCACTTGGCATTTTCATCTTCGGTGGTTGAAGGCCGGATCCAGGGAATGGTTTCCAGCTTGAAGATCTGCTGATCATCCATCCATTCGATCAGCACGCCGTCTTTGGCGCCCGGTGAGGAGTTCATCTTTACGAAGAAGGCCATTTTGGTCCAGGTGTCGCCCGGGCCAAAGATCTGGTCATGGGAAACGCTGGCGTACGGGTCGGTGGTGATAAAGCCACCGTTGAGCTTGTCGGGTATTTCTGGCGTTGTACCATCAATGCCGCGCCCCTGCACATCACCCGTAAAGTTCATGTTCAGATCCCCGGAACCAACCAGGGAGCGCGGCGCGTCCTCAATATCGCCTGTCACAAAGCCGTAGTTATCGCCATGGGGGCCGCCCCGTAACGACATGGCGTTTCTCACGCCGTACCCGGTAATGTTGTGATCCCAGATAAAGATCGGCCCCAGGTCGCCGCCGCCAAAGGCCTGGTATTCGTTGCCCTGACCTTCACCACGCCAACTGGAAATCCGGAACATTTTTGAGCCGGCCGCATCGGTGCCCTGGACGTACTCCCGCATCCAGTTGTCGTCAAACCGCACCCAGAATTCCACATAAAGCTGGTCATATCCCTGTGGAAAATATTTAACCATCATTGATTCCGAGCCCCAGTAATCCCAACCGGCATCATAGGAGTCACGCCAACTAACATAAGACTTACTGCCACTTCTGGCCTTGTCAGCATTACTTTCCAGTATCTCGATGGATTCGTGCCTGTCCGGATGGCCGGTTGAGGGGGCCCAAACGGGATCCTGACGAATGGAATACCAGCCTTCGGGAATGATATGCGTGTCCGCTCTTTGCACCGTGTCGCTACTGTGCATGGCACTCGTCCAATCCGGCTGATCGTCAAAATTCTCTTCAAATATAACCTCTGCCTGCGCGGCAAAAGGCCCTGACATGCCGATCAGCGCAATGACAAGGCCCAGCGAACGTCTGCGTGAGAAAGTCATGACCACCCCTTCCAAACCGTTTGGCCCATCAATAAGTAACATCATGTTACACACGGTAAAAGTCTAGCATTGCTTTTAAGCGTCTGCACAACCGCTTCCCATGGGGTATGTAAATTTTTTTGACTAATTCCTGTGCAGAAAACAGAAACATTGTGTAACCTGATGTTACAAGTAAAATCAACAGCACTCTCCAGGGAAGGTCTTGTATGAGAGTACTAACCGTCTTTGGTACCCGGCCGGAAGCCATCAAAATGGCGCCTCTGGCCCTGGCTCTGGCGAACACTCCCGGTTTCCATGCGAAGGTCTGCGTCACTGCCCAGCACAGGCAGATGCTGGATCAGGTTCTGGAGCTTTTTGATCTCCGCCCGGACCACGACCTTAACCTGATGAAACCCGGCCAATCCCTGAGTCGCTTGACCGGCGATATCCTCCTGGGCCTGGAACCGGTATTTCAGGAGGAACGCCCTGACCTGGTGTTGGTGCACGGCGATACCACCACGACCCTGGGGGCCAGTCTCGCGGCCTATTATCAGCACATTGCCATAGGCCACGTAGAGGCAGGCCTGCGTACCGGCAACCTGTATTCACCCTGGCCCGAGGAAGCCAACCGCAAGCTCACCAGCGCCCTGGCGAACCTGCATTTCGCACCCACCAATACCGCCCGCGACAACCTGCTCCGTGAAGGGGTGTCAGAGCAACATATCCGGGTTACGGGTAATACGGTTATTGATGCGTTGTTGATGGTTCGGGATCGCATTCATGGGGACCGGGCCCTGGCTGAGCGCCTGCAGCACCAATTTGCCTTTCTGGATAGCCGTAAAAAACTGGTCCTGGTCACGGGCCACCGTCGGGAGAGCTTTGGCGCCGGCTTCGAACGTATCTGCCAGGCCATTGCCCGGATGGCAGACGAACACCCGGACCTGGAGGTTGTGTACCCGGTCCACCTGAACCCCAACGTTCGCGAACCCGTCCTGCGCCTGCTGGGCAATAACCGGTCTGTCCATCTGATCGAACCGCTGGATTACCTGCCTTTTGTGTACCTGATGAACCGCAGCCATCTGATCCTCACCGACTCCGGCGGCATTCAGGAGGAAGCCCCCTCCCTCGGCAAACCCGTGTTGGTTATGCGGGACACCACCGAGCGTCCGGAAGCGGTGGAGGCCGGCACGGTCAAGCTGGTAGGCACTGACATTGAGCGCATTGTTGGCGAGGTGAAACGGCTCACCAAGGATCGCTTTGCCTATCGGAGCATGGCCCGGGCCTATAACCCTTACGGCGATGGCCTTGCCTGCCAGCGAATCATCAAGGCGCTACAGGCCGATCCCTCATATTTCCGCAAGGTACAAGGACTCTGTTTATGAATGACCTCAAACGCATTGTCGTCATGGGATTGGGTTATGTCGGGTTACCCACCGCCGCGGTGTTTGCGTCCCGGCGTGTTGAGGTTCTCGGTGTGGATGTAAACCAGCGGGCGGTGGACACCATCAATCAGGGCAAAGTGCACATTGTGGAGCCCTCCCTGGACATTGTGGTTCGAGCCACGGTGACCGAAGGGTATCTGCGCGCCGCAACCCGGCCCGAACCCGCCGACGCCTTCCTGATTGCCGTGCCCACACCGTTCAAGGATGGCAACGTGCCCGACCTGAGTTACGTGGAAGCCGCCACGCGTTCACTGGCCGCTTCGCTGCGACCCGGCAACCTGGTGGTACTGGAATCCACTTCGCCGGTCGGCACTACCGAGGCCGTATGTGAGTGGCTGGCCGAGGAACGCCCCGACCTCACTTTTCCCCATTCCCATGGCTCTGCTTCCGACATCCGGGTCGCACACTGCCCCGAACGGGTCCTGCCCGGGCAGGTTATCCGGGAACTGGTGGAAAACGACCGGGTCATTGGCGGCATAACGCCCTATTGCGCGGAAACCGCTGTCACACTCTACCGGCAGGTGGTCCAGGGAGAATGCGTCATTACCACGGCCCGGACGGCGGAACTGGCAAAGCTGGCCGAAAACAGCTTCCGGGATATCAACATTGCTTATGCCAATGAGTTGTCACTGATCTGCGATCGCCTGGATATCAACGTCTGGGAAATGATCCGCCTGGCGAACCGGCACCCACGGGTGAACATCCTGCAGCCCGGTGCCGGTGTGGGTGGCCACTGCATTGCCGTGGACCCCTGGTTTATTGCCCACAGTGCCCCCGAGCAATCGCGGCTCATTCGCACCGCAAGAGACATCAACGATCACAAGCCCGACTGGGTCATGACCAAGGTGCAAAGCGCCATTGAACGAATGGAGCGGGACCGCCCGGGCACCCAGCGCAGCGATATTCGTGTAGCCTGCCTGGGCGTGGCGTTTAAACCCGATATCGATGACCTCCGGGAAAGCCCAGCCCTGAGAATCACCCAGGGCATTGCGAAACTGGGGTGCCAGGTGCTGGTGGTGGAACCCAACGTGCGGGAATTGCCGCCGTCATTGCAGGCTGACAACATCAAACTGGTCAACATGCTGCAGGTTTTGCAGACAGCGGACATTACCTGCGTGCTGGTCCGCCACGCCTCGTTCATGGAAATACGCAACCTGCTCCACGAGGTTGAAGGATTAATTGATGTGGTCGGCCTGACGGAAGCCCCGTAATCCATTCGTAACAGGGAGTGCACAATGACCGCCAAACAACAGGCCGCCCTGCCCAAAGCCGATCTGGGAGGCAGCAACGTCCTGTTTGTTGCCTACTTCTTTCCGCCCACCATCAGCACCGGGGTACCGGGCTGTATGCGCACCATCAAGTTCCTGCGTAACCTCAAGGGCGGCCAGTGTCATGTTTTGACCACACCCGAGGCGCAGCTTTCGCCGGAACAGTCGGCCCTTTCGCATATTGAGTTACCGGTGCATGATGAAACGATTCATCGTGTGGCCAGCCGCGATGTATTCCAGGTGCTACTGTCTGCCCGCCGCTCGGTTAAGGGTCTGGTAAAACGTGGTGGCAATTTAGGCCGGGCAGAACCTGCGGCAACCTTCCGAACCGCCACCAGTGCAACAGCACAGCCCGGCATTGGTCACCCGGAGCCTGGCAGGTTCCAGCAAATGAAGGACTTCATCTACAACCTGTGTTATTTCCCGGACCAGGCCGGACCCTGGGTATTGCCGGCCGTTGCCCGTGCCCGCCGGATTGTCAGGGAGCAGAACATCGATGTTATTTTTGCCACCGGTTCGCCCTGGTCCGACCTCATCGTCGGTTACCTGGTAAGCCGACTGACGCGAACACCCCTGATTGTCGATTTCCGGGACCCATGGATGAACAACCCGTTCCACCCATCCAAGGGCGCCCTGCTCGATGCCTGGGCCCTTCGTTGGGAGCGGCGCATTGTGGAACACGCCAACGCCGTGTCACTGAATACCGAACCGCTGAAACAGGAGTTCCTGCAACGCTACCCCCGACAACCCGCCGACAAGTTCTTCGTTATGCCCAATGGCTTTGATCTGGCGGATTTCACGGCCTCGGAGGCAACCGTCCCGGACAGCCGTTATTTCACCCTGTGTCATGCCGGATTCCTGTACGGTGTGCGTGACCCCGCCCCATTGCTCCAGGCCATTGACAAGGCTAACCGGCAACTCGCCCATGGCGGGCGCCAGATCCGCTTCCGGCAGATTGGTGATATACAGCTGAATTACGACGTAAAGGAGCGCTTTGGTGCCCTGATTGATGATGGCAGCCTGGTGATCGAGCCACCGCAGCCCTACCAGCAATGTCTTCAGGCGCTCACGGGGGCCGACATGGTCGTCAATATCCAGCCGGCGACCCGCAGCCAGGTACCCTCGAAGCTTTACGACTACCTGGCCATCAACCGTCCGATCCTGAACATTACGCCGAGGGATGGCGCTCTGGGCGCCATGGTGGAGGGGTACGGGCTGGGTGAACTGTTCGACTTCGAGGAAAGCGAGGCATTGGCCCGGCGACTGGTGGAAATTGTCCAAAATGACGAATACTCAGGCAGTTTCGAAGGCTACAGCAATCGTTCGCGCTTCGACAGCCGTCATACCGCGTGGAACCTGGCAGAAAAAATAAAGGCACTGACCAGTTGAACCGGCCAGTGCCTTTGGCACCCCTCGGACAGTCCACTGTCCCCTACTGCACTTCTCCCGAGACCACTTCCGAGCCGGGGCTCACCAGTCCATCGGTGTCCACCACATATACCTGGAAGTACCAGGTACCGGTTGCCAGCCCCTCGAAGTTGTAGCTGGTGGTTCCAGATTCAACGTCAACGGTCTGTGAGAGATCTTCGATCTGCTGGCCGTAATCAACCCGGTAGTGATCGATTTCACTGAGTGAGATCGAGCTACCGTCGGTACGGGTACCCGGTGCCGTCCAGGATAGGGTTATCTGGCCGCTGCCGGCGTCCGGGCTCGTAGTGGTCGGAGACGTAACCTCAACCGGTTCACTCACATCTTCCAGTGTCCAGGGATGAACGCCCATCTCATAAGCCTCCAGGCTGGTCAGCCCCTGGCTGTTGTGGACGGTTCCGGCGTCATCTTCCCAGGGACTCAGGCCGTAACTCAGCTCCCAGACATCCGGGATTCCATCCGCGTCGGAATCCACCAGAAGTGTCTGTTCCGTCATATCCAGAACTGGTCTCTGGAAAGTGCTGGCTTGGTCAATAACAGTACCGGTCTGTGGATCAGACAACCACAGTTCTACCGATGCCCCTCCCTGGCCCTCGTAATATTCAGCCACCAACTCATAGGGAGGCTGCCCGGCATCCAGTTCAATGGTCGCGGAATAGGTGGTGGGCGCCTGCGCTTTCCAGCCGGAAATGACCTGTTCGCCATTCAGCCAGGCTCGTACCCCGTCATCCCCCCGCATGTTCAACTGGTAGGTCTTTGTACCCGTATCGTGGGGCGGATAGATCTCTGCAAACCAGCGCACGGCAAACCAGTCACTCGGTATGGCTGGATCCGGACTGCCATTACCCCAGCTAAAGTTGATCGCGTCATCGGTACGGGTAAAGGCGAAATCGATAAACCGGTCACTGGCAAAATAGTGGCCTACAAAGCCATTCTGCATGACCAGTTCCGGGGGCTCCGGTTCGCCGTGAAGGTATTCGTAGAGGTTGACGGTTTCCCCCTCGATTTCAACATAGAGATCATTCGGATCCAGCGGATCAAGTCCGTAGGCGTACTTCTCTCCATCCGTCAGGCCGTCGCCGGAAGTATCGGGGTTGGTGGGGTTGGTGCCCACCAGAAACTCTTCTTCCGCGCTCAGGAGGTCCCCATCCGTGTCGGTTGAGGCATCTGAAGGATTGCTTGGGTCCAGACCGTAATACACTTCCCAATTGTCATAGAGACCGTCTTCATCCTGGTCCAGCGGGGGGTAATCCTGTGAGAAAGTCAGCCCCTTGTCGCCATCAAAATACCCAGTCCGATATCCCAGGCTATAACTCTGCGAGGCATCACCACTCTCATAAGTCGAAGGCGCCCAGGAGGCCAGGTAATCACCGCCGATAATCTGCTGGCCCATATTCGGCCCGGTCCAGGCAACGCTGAAGTGATCGCCACCGCCCGCCTGCTTATGAAGCAGCTCGAAATAGTACCGGTTGCCACCACTGAGGCTAATCGATCCCGACCGTTGTGAAGCATACTGGTTATAATCTTCAGCGTTGGTCCACCTCGGTGCATGAGCAACCTGGCGCAGATTGTCCGCCGACGCATCGGAACTCAGGAACAGTTCCGACTCATCATCCGATGCGATAAAGAACTCATAGTTACCGTCCGTCGGCGGAATAATGTAACCACGAACCAGTGTCCCGTAATCATCGCCCCGCTTGGTCAGACGTGCCAGCTGGTTTAGGGCGGCAATCTCCGTGGGTTGATCCGGAAAAATCGCAGAAGCGGTCAAGTCGTCCAGCACCATACCTGACACATCATCGTAGTATTGCGCGTAGACTGTTCCGGGCTCGCTGGTAGAGGGAATGGCAGCGGTTGGTGGCAGATCGTCGATGGACCGTCCGCCCATTGACTGGCAACCCGCCAACACAGTCATTGCCAACAATAAGGAAATCAGACCTGTTTTACCCATGGCAGACACTCCCGCCTCTTTGATTTTCAGGGCTTCAGGTACAGTATTGGTGTCAACCCACGATGACGCCAAACAAATAATGAAACGATTAGAAATATAAAAACACCATCTTGTTACATTTGGTTACTTTAGGATCAGCTTGCGCACCCATAGGGCATAAGCCAACCCGGCCCGACCTGACCCCAGGCAAGCCAGGTAATGACGCAGCGCCTCCCCCCTGAACCCCTGAGTCAACGCGGCATTGGCAAAGCTGATGTGCTTGGCGGCCAGCTTGCGATGGAGATGGCGCCGGAACGCCTTTGGCGTATCCAGCTCGTTCAGTACCCGAAGCAGGAAATCCAGCTCGCGGGTAAGGTAGGCGAGAGATTTTGAGAGTGAATCGGGCGTGTCATTCACCACAAATGTGGGAATATCCCGAAAGCGGATGTTCCGGGTCAGCGACAGCCGTATTGCCAGCCAGGACCACTCGAAGTATTTCTGGATCCCGTTAAAGTATTCAGAGCCGACCGTGGCGGACCGGAACAGACCACCACAGGAAGCCAGCCAGTTACCCTGGGTCAGCCCCATCAGTGGGTTCTCTGCATTGTCTGTCAGCCCGGAGAACATCAGTGTCTCTATCTCCCGACCGTTATCGTCACACTGGCGACGATACCCATTTGTCACCAGAACATCGATGGAGGGATCGCGATCCATTAGCCTCAGGCGCGTACTCAGTGTGCCCGGCAGGTATTCGTCATCGTCATCAAGAAAACAGAAATACCGCCCCCTGACCGCCTGGCGGCCCCGAGCAATCGCCCGGGTAAGATCCCCTTCCGGTAAATAGATCAGCCGGACATCCGGACGTGACTCCAGAGAGGCTCGCAGATTCGGGCAGTAACGATCGCCATTAAGAACCACCACAACCTCGATTCCAATATCGTTACCAGCCCTAACCGAGGTAATGGCCCATTCGAGCGACTGCCAGCGGCTGGCCTCCCCTGCCGTTGGAATAATCACGCTGACTGCCGGTGCGTTACCCATCTTCACCATGTTCTGCCCTCATTTCAGCCAAAACACGGCGCGCCACCATTTCATAGTAGCCGCCCCGATGTTTGAGGATGAAGTGCACATAGCGTGCGCGTGAAAAATCCACCAAACGACGGGTTTCCGGCCGGTCGTTCGTCACCAGCGGGTATTTCGAAAACTCGAGTGCCGAGGCCGGCCGGTGGGCGAGGATCAAGCGCCAGATGCACTCATCGCCATAGAGCGGCAGGTCCGGGTTTTCCAGCAGTTTCTCCAGCACCTCGGTCACCAGTTCCGTGGTAACAACATCCCGGGAGTAGCCAAACAAACCACCATTGAAGCGTTTCGGGTACTCAAGCCCGGGGAAACAAGCCTCACACGCCGCCTGCGATAGCCTGAAATTCGCCCCCCAGGGGACACTGTAGAACGACTGCTGGTCCCCGGACTCAATCCACTCCATCAATTCCACCGGTGGATTGATAAACAGAGTGTCCGAATCCAGCACAATGATCCGCTCACGGTTAGCCAGCACATGAAAATCCAGTACTTTCAAGGCCCAGGCTGCCCGTTGCCGATCATATCCGGGCCCCAGCGTGAACCTTGCCGGGATCCGTTCCCGAAGCTCCGCCAGCCGTGGATGCGAAGTCATGGCCTGGTCAGCCTCCGCCAACAGGATCACCCGACAGCCCGGCACCTGGTTTTCCAGAAAGCGCTTGTGCTCCGCTGTCAGGGTGGCATCACCGTGGACAACCACGGCCAACCCGGGGCGAAACCGCAACAGCGATTTCAGCGATGCCAGGGCCATGTCCAGATCATGCACACAGGTAAGCATGTGCAGCTCCACGTCCGACTCGGGCTGGCATGGAATAGGTGGTAATTGCGCAAAACCGGCCAGTGTTTTCCTGAGGGGCTTTCGATAGCGCAGGTCGTGATACTTGCAAACCCAGCTGACCGGCAGGCGCTTCTCACGGATAAACACCTGATAGATTCTCGGAAAGATATTCACCTCCTGCCACAAGGGATGTCCAATCAAACTCAGGGTAAAGAACCACACCGGCGTGATCACAACCACCATTACCAACACCGACCGCCAGGGCGGCGCGGTGCCGAACCCGAGCCATTGATCAAGCCCAAGGGCTGTTCCCACGCACACCAGTGCAAGTACCGCGTTCCGCCACCACGCCTGCACCAGTTGCCGTGCAGACAGCTGGAACTGGCGCCAGACAATCCAGGTCGTCAGCGTAATGTCCACGAGCCCCACCAAGACAAACGCGAACGCGGCGTAGATCAGCCCGAACGGAAACAACCCGATCACGCCCACAACACAAACCGACAGCAGGGCCAGCTCCCGAAACATCAGCAGCTTCTCACGGCCACTGGACAGCAGCAGCTCCGGTGCCAGACCGTGGACGCAGCGCATCATCGCCCAAACCGCCAGAACTGAGGCCAGCGGTGCCGCCTGGTCCCACTGGTCGCCGAAGAAGAACCGGATCACCACCAGGCTACTGACAGCGGCGACCGCCAGCACAGGCCACAACACGCCACCCAACAATACCCCGGCCCGCAGATACGCCTCACCCACATCGCCCCGGGTCCGGACCTTGCCGGAAAGATAAGGCAAGACCACCGGTCCCACGCCCTGCTGGACGGTATTCGAGAGAAAATCGACAAAACCCAGCCCCCGGGAAAACAGGCCTACCTGGGTAGTGGTACCAAGCTTGCCGATGATCATGTCGGGCACTGTCAGCAGGGATTTCTTCATCATGTTGGAAGCGGAGCTGAACACACCCAGTTGCATGACCGGGAGAATGCCTCGAAAGACAGGACGCCAATACCGATCCCGGCTCAGCCTATTGGCCAACACCATCTGGATGAGGGTGTTGGCTGCGAGCCCCACGGCCATGGAATAGTAACTCAGGCCCATGAAAATGCCGGCCAGGGTCACCAGAAAGCCCCCGCCGGAACCGCAAACGCCAATAACCAGCAGCCGGCCAAAATCCATCTGGCGCTGAAGCAGCGCTGTTGGAATGCTGACAAAAGGTGCCAGGAAAAAACTCAGAGACAAAAGGTAAAACAGTGTTTCGAGCCCGGCGATATCGTAAAAACCGGCCACCCAGGGAGAGCTCAGCACCACCGCGGCACCAAGCCCCCAGGAAATCAGGAAGGTGACCCCAAGGGCACTGCGAATTTTTGTATCGGACAACTCAGCCTCACGCACCAGGTACACCCCAGCGCCCAGCAAGCGGAACTCACTCAGTACCATGACAATGGCACTGCCAATGGCCCAGGTGCCGATTTCACCCGGCGTCAGCAGGCGCGCCACCACCACGGTCGACAGCAGACCAATGGCCATCAACAGATAGCGCGACAGCGATGAATAGATAACCGATTGCCGGACGGATGCCATCGGCTCAGAACTCCTTTTGTGCCGCTTCCCGATAAATCTCCTGGTAGGCATTCACCATGACCTCCCGGGAGAAACGCTCGTCAAATCGTGTCCTGGCGCCCTGCCCCAGCTGTAACCGGGTCCCGGGCTCCTGCCAGAGCCCGATCATTGCTTCAGCGAATGCCTGTTCGTCATCCACGGGTACCAGCATGCCGTTGAGGCCATCACGAACAATCTCGGGATTACCACCGACATTGGTCGCCACGGCGGGAATGCCCAGGCTCATGGCTTCCAAAAGCGTCATGGACGTGCCCTCTGTAAACGAAGACAGCAAAAACACTTCCATCAATGCCATGTGATGGGCGGGCTGAGACACCGAACCCGTAAAGCTCACCCGCTCGCCAATGCCCAGTTCCCCGGCCAGGGACTGCAACGATTCACGCTCGGCCCCATCGCCCACCACCAGCAGCCAGCCTTCCGGGCACTGTTGCAGGAATCGGTGAAAGGCCCGCAGCATCATGGACTGGTTTTTCACCGGGTCCATCCGCGAGACCGTGCCCATCACAAACGCCTGATCCGGAATTCCCAACTCCGCGCGCAACACCGCCAGCCGCGCCCGGTCGGGCTGCATGGCAGCGATGCCGTTGTAAACCACCTGGATGCGCGAGCGTGGCAGGAATTCATACCGGGAAAGTGCCTGACGAGTGGCTTCGGAAATCGCCACCATCGCCCGGGTTGTCCGGGCCATTGCCTGGTTCACCAATGCCGCCTTGTAGCGGTAGCGGTCGGGGTAAAAACGGCCATGCTCCGTGAACACGACACCGACCGGCAACCCCAGCGCGGCGAACCAGCCATAAACCCACGGGGTGTATTGGTGGCAATGGACAACGTCAAAATTTCCCTTGCGCAAACGGGTACGGATGATGCGGATCAGACTGCGATCAAACCCGGGGCGCCGCTGTACTGCCACTATTGGAATACCAGACTCCCGGAGCTGCTCACCTATGGCGCCCACCTGGCCGTCAATACACAGGATTTCGCTGGTCACCTTCTCCGGATCCAGGCCCGTAATCAGCTGACGTATCACCTGTTCGGTGCCACCGATCCCCATATTGAAGGTCACATGCAGTACTCGCACCGTGTCACTCATGCCAGATGCCCTCCATAATTTCTCCACCAGAGGGCAAACGCCACCATGCTCCAGAGTTCCTGGGTGTGGCGGTCATTGCCATCGAGGTGGGATTGCCAGAGTTTTTTCACTTCGCCCATGTCAAAACATCGGGCCAGGCCGCCTTCGGGATCGGTCAGCAGGTCATTGGCCAGGGGCCGGATTTCCCGCCGCAGCCACTGGGCCAGGGGCACGGAAAAGCCCATTTTTTTCCGGTAGAGAATGTCGTCGGGCAGTAACCGGCGAAAGCTGCTTTTGAGAATCGCCTTGCCTTCCTTGCCGCGAAGTTTCAGGCCCGCCGGAATCGAGGCGGCGTACTCCACCACCCGGTAATCGAGCAGTGGTGCCCGGGTTTCCAGGGAATTCGCCATGCTCATCCGGTCCACCTTCACCAGGATATCCCCCGGCAGGTAGGTCTTGATGTCGGTGTAGAGGATCCTGGAAAGGTGGTCCTCCGCCGGCGCCTCGCGGTAATGCTTGCGGGTAACGTCCGCCGGATCGTAATCGCGTGTACTGGCGGCAAATTCCGGCGTTACCAGGCGGTCCCACACCGACTGGCGGAAGAAGCAGTTGGACATGAAGAAACCGGTATCAGGCTCCTGGGCCAGAGTCTCAAGTAAGGTCTGGGCCTTGTTGGTCAACGGCTGCCGGAAGCAGCCAGCGATACCGGCCAACGGCGGCAACAAGTGATGCCGGAGTGTTCCGGGAACAAGGCTGCGCAGCCGGTTTTCCACCGCGTCCGTCTGGTACTTACCGTAGCCGGCAAAGTTTTCATCGCCGCCATCGCCGGCCAGTGCGACGGTCACTTGCTGCCGGGCCAATTGCGAAACGAACCAGGTGGGCACAAAAGAGGCATCCGCAAAGGGCTCGTCAAAATAGCGGGCAATGCTTTCCAGGCGCTCCGCCACGTTGTCACGAACCGTAAATTCGTGATGATCGGTACCGAATTTTTGGGCCACCCGGCGCGCGTAGTGCACTTCGTCAAAGCGCTCGGAATCAAAGCCAATGGCACAGGTGGTTACAGGCCGGGGTGCGTGGCCGGCCATCAGCCCGACCACGGCACTGGAATCGACACCACCACTAAGAAAGGCCCCCAGCGGCACATCGCTGATCATGCGCTGGCAAACAGCCTCGTCGATCAAGCCAAACAATTCATCTTCAATCTGCCCGACACTGCGTCCGACCAGCGGGTAAAACGACAGCTCCCAATAGCGGCCGGTTTGCATATTCAGGCCATCGGTCTTCAACCAGCAGCCCGGTTCCAGCTTGAACACATTCTGGTAGATGGTTTTCGGGTCCGGTACGTACTGATACGCGAAAAAGTCCTTGACCGCGTCCGGCCTCAACGCCGGCCTGAAAAAGGGTAACTCCAACAGCGCTTTGATCTCCGAGGCAAACGCCCACTGTCCCTCGCCAAACCAGTAGTACAGGGGTTTCTTGCCCAAGCGATCCCGGGCCATGAACAGCTCACCGCTCTGTCGATCCCAGATCGCAAAGGCAAACATACCGTTCAAACGCTCCAGACAGGCCTCACCCCGGCGTTCATATAGTTCCAGCAGTACTTCGGTGTCTGTCCGGGTGCGGAATACGACGCCCTGCTGTTCCAGCTCCCGGCGCAGCTGGGCGAAGTTGTAGATTTCGCCATTGAAAACGATGACGTAACGCCCGGAGGCGGAAACCATGGGCTGGGTGCCGGCGTCACTGAGATCGAGAATGCTCAGACGACGGTGGCAGATACCGATGCGGTCATCCAGATAAATGGCACCGGCATCCGGCCCCCGATGGACGATCGCCTGCCCCATGGCCTGTAACCAATGTTCATGGTTGGAGCGATCAGGCGTGCGAGGATTGCGAAAAAAGCCGGCCAGTCCACACATAATCAGCCTGCGCCCCCTGCCATGTGAACTGACGAGCTTCCGCGCCCCATCAGTTGAGCGAACAGCGCCGAGTACTCCTGGGCCATTCGAGCGGCGGAGTACTCCGTTTCGATGGTTTTTCGGGCGGCTGTGGCCAATCGCCGGCCCCATTCGGCATCCGCAAGCAATCGCTGGCAGCTATCGGCCAGGGCTTGCTGGTCCCCGTAGGGCACCAGCAGCCCGTTGTGATCATGGTCAATCAACTGATCAACCCCCGGAATGTCATAAGCAGCCACCGGAACCCCCACAGCCATCGATTCCATCATGCAGCGCGGAATACCTTCCAGCGATGAGGTCATCACAAACAGATCGAACCGGCTCAACAGCGCCAACCGGTCATTGCGAAATCCCAGAAACTCGATGGCCGGTGCACTGGCCTGTGCCGCTGCCTGCTGCTCGAGTTCCGGCCGCTGTCGGCCATCACCCAATAGCTGCAGGCGCAAGGAAGGGTCACGGGCATAGAGTTGATCAAATACCGACAGCAGGTCGGGAATACCCTTCCGGGGAATCATCTGGCCAACAAAACCGATCACTTTCCGGTCCTTAACCCGCTCCCCTGCCGGCATGTCCGCCAGGGCCTGGTCGATTTCCGCCAGGTCAACGCCATTGCGAATAAAACGGACCTTATGATCAGGCACGCCGAGCCGGGCCATGTCTGCCACCAGCTCTTCGGACAACGGAGCAACCGCATCAAAATGGCGAAGCGTGTAGGTACCAAGCCGGATGAACAGGGCCATTTTGACGCCCACCCTACCGGCAAACCCGTGGGGCGTGCTGACACAGCGGATACCGGCCTTACGTGCGGCCAGGAACCCCAGGATGTCGGATTTGTAGCCGTGGGTATGGATGATGTCTATCTCACGGTCCCGGATAATCGCGGCCAATCGGTTGATCACCCGCCAGTCGAAGCGCCCGGCCATGGGTACCCTGTGAACCTGGCCCACAGCCACCGGGTATAACTGCGCAAGGGTGAGATCCTGGCCCGCGCCTTCCTCGCTCACGGCCAGGTCACACACCACCTGGTCTGGCTCCAGGTTATTGGCCAGAGCCAGTATCCAGCGCTCGGCGCCATAAAAACCCGATGGCGTAATAAACTGCAGAATCCGAAGAGGTCTCATGAGTCAACACGTCCATTTCCAACTTGAGGGTATTTACCGCCTCCGGCATCGTTGCGGCTCGCCCTGTCCTGCAGATAGTAGACATTGATGGCCGCGGCCAGGAAAAGAATCATCCAGTAGAGGACCTCGGCCCGGAACCGGTCGATAAACGAGCCAGCCACCAGGAAGCCGATCAGAGCGCACTCGAGGGCCAGCAGCTTGAAATAGGCTTTCGTGTTCTCCTGCTCCAGCACATGACGTTTGGCACGTCGGGATAACCGGTACAGTGACAGCAACAAAAACCCGAATACCACCATCCCCTGCCAGCCGGTCTCCGCCAACCCCTGAAACCACATGGAGTGCACGGCCCGGTTCTTTACTCCGCCCCGGGTTTCCTCATCCATGTAGACGGGAGACAGTGTTTCATAGCCACCCACGCCAATGCCCATAGGGTAGTCCCCCATCATGTCAAAGGTGGTCCACCAGAAAGCCAGCCGGCTGGCGCCACTGACCTTCCGGTCTTCCGATTGCAGCGTCTGCACCCGATCCCAGAACAGATCGTCGGTCACATAGAGGCCACCGGTGATGCCCACCACAATCATCAGGATGGCTGCCGCCCGCTGGCCTTTCTGCTGGTACCTGGAAAAGAGCATGTAAAACAGGAAGACAGTCAGGCTGATCGCGACACCAAGAAACGCGCCCCGACTGTTGATCAGCACCAGGCCATTGGCGATGAACGCGCCGCAGAACAGCGCCAGCACGCGCACCTTCATGTTTCCCAGCCAGGCGTAATACATAAGAATCACCGCAGCCGGCACCAGCGCCGCCGCAGTGTGGTTCGCATCCGGCGCATCCACCATGCCGATGCCTTCCACCCGGCCATAGGCATTGCGCCCGTTAAGCCAGGCCAGGTAGCCAATGTAGGTGGCGCCGATCACATAGGCCCAGAGGCAAGCCGTCAGAGCCCGCTCGGAATAGATCAATTTGTAGGCGATCATCATGATGATCACCAGCTTCAGGAACTGAAAGCTGTACGCCTTGTGCAACGGCAGGTTAACCGCGTACAGATACCCCACGTAATACAGAATCACCAGGGCGATCATGTACTTGAAGATCGGCATGTCCGACCAGGGGGCCAGGCGGCCGTAATCCCGGAACTTCAGGGCTACCACGAGTATCATCAACAGCACGGTGATCATGGAATAGCGCAAACCGGGAATCACCGCCGACCACCAGCGATCATCCGGATTTAAAAAGTAGACCAATTGGTAGATCACGAAAGCCGCAGTGCCGCTATAGACCAGTGCCGCAATCAGACTTCCGAAAAACACCATTAAAAACAGCAGTGCGAACTTCGACATCACTCCTGCTCCCTGTTTCGGGCGGGTCTGGCGCTTGCCCAGATAACCTGGGTTTCGCCAGACAACGCCCTGAGAATGCCCCGTAACGCATACAGGTTGACCATTACAAAGTAATAAGGGGTGGAAACGAGGGTGGGCAGCCGGTTCTTGTCCCGGGCAACGGCGCCGGCCCCCGCCAGTGCCAGCAACGCGCCCATCGCCAACGCCAGCCCCTGGAACACTCCCACTCCGGCAAACGCGAGCACCAGGGTGCCCATGGCTGCGATCAACAGGAACAGCGGAATCAACCAGCGCAACAACTTATGGGAAGTGACCTGCCAGGCAAATACGCCCGAACGGAAGGGATTCATGGTGGCTTTCACCCGCATCAACCCCCGAATACTGCGGTTAACAATGCGCTCCTTACGGGCAACTTCACCCTCAAAGTGGCCTGCGGTTTCCTCAAAGCAGCGCGCTTCCGGGTCAAACACGCCCCGATAGCCCTGTGCGATGATCTGCAGCGGGTTCACAAAATCGTTGATGTCTTTTTGGTGCAGCGGCTGCCACAGCGCCCGGCGAATGGCGTAAATAGCGCCGTCTCCGCCAACCACGGAATGCAGTCGGGTTTCCATCTGTTTGATGGCCATCTCATAGCGCCAGTAAAGATTCTCGTTCCGGGCACTGGCACCGGCGTCGCCATCGGTATAGAGGGCCGCTCCGACTGCATAGCCAACGGCAGGGTCCGCAAAATTGCGGGCAAGGTTACGCAGGGCCTCAGGCGCGTACATGGCATTGGCGTCGCTGAACACAACAAGCTCACCGGTCGCCTGCTCCATGGCCAGGTTCAGCCCCATGGTCTTGCCCAGCCGCCCTTCCTGGCGGATCAATTGAACGCCCCGGTCGGCAAAACCACGCACAATGTCGTCGGTGCCATCGTCCGAGCCATCGGAGACGACCAGAAGCTGCAAATGCTCCTTGGGATAGTCCAGCTCCAGGGCGTTGGTCAGTTTGTCGTGAATCACCGCCGCTTCGTTGTAGCAAGAGATAATCAGCGTCAACGGCGGCGTCACATCGGCAACCTGGTGCGTCCGCCGTGGCCGGAGAAAGGTGAACAACCACAGTAAGGCTGGATACCCGAAATATACGTAGACCGGGACCAGTAAGCTGCCAACTGTGATAACCGCCAGAAACTCAATCATAAGCTGATGTGCTTCCTCAGATGAGGGCCAATCCGGTTGGCCAGGGGCAGGGGTAAACGCTGCCAACAGGCTTCCACCAGATGCCGGGAATGCCGGGCCAGTTTGCCGGGCCCATTTCCTCCGGCACTGGTTATACGGCCATCGGGGTGCCAGTTCTGCCATTGAAGCTCTACCGGCCACGCCCCCCACTGGCGCTTGAAGCGATACGTACCCTCACCCAGGCTTGAACGGCCAAAATCGAACTGCCGACACCCCAAACGCGTGGATTCGCTCAACAGTTGCCAGTACAGCAACATGTTCGGCGCCAGATGGTTATACCGGTCCAGGGTCGACGCCCAGGGAATACAGGCCTGCTGCCCCTGCACCAAAACGATGCCAGCACCGACCACCTGGGTGTCCAGACGCACCAGACCAACCAGTAATTTCGAATCGAAAGCCGCCTGAAGCGACTGGAACCACGCTTTTGCGTGCACTGGCGAACCCAGACGACGCATGTTGGCGGCGAATACCGGATAAAAGGCGTCTATTGCCTCCGGGCCGAACTCAACACTGGCTGCCAGACCGTTTTTTTCCGCTTTGCGGATCTGACTTCGCAACTTGGCCCGAAAGCCGGCAAACAGGGCCTGGGGTGTGGCTGGCAGCTCCGCCAGCAAACTGACCTTTTCTCCCTGGTTCTCCGGGCCCGGGCGAATAACGGATTCTTCATCCAGTGGCTGCCCGCGCTGGCGTATTTCCAACCGGCCAATGCCCAGGTCATCCAGCAAGGTCCGGGCTCCCTCGGCCAGTGCCGAGCCACTATCCTCCCCCTCGGACACAGGGCCGCCCAGATCACAAAACGGCAGCGACACCAGGGCATCCCGACCAGGTCTGCGCAGCTGGCAAACCGGTAGAGCACCAATCATGGCGCCATCCTGCCAGGCCGAGACCAGCCAGCCAGGGTGCCCATAGGCCTGCTTAATAGCCTGCAGCCAGGCCGGGTGGTGATAGGCTGTTGCCTGGGGCTGTTGGTCAATGAACCGCCGCCAGGCCTGGTGATCCGCGTATTGGAAACGATCAATCCGGATCTGCATTACTTCACCCTTCCCTTAAGCCGTTCCTTGAGTTTTTCGGCGCTTTCCTGCCGCAGACGATTGCGGGCATTGCGAACCACATCCTCCAATCGGAGTTTGAACCGGCTGCGCTGCAGGGAGACCTGCACCAACTGACAGTGGAAGCTGCCCAGTTGCGATTTATAGCGCTCCTCACCGCCCATAAAGTCATAGTAGTGAAAGCCGTGCTGGCGATAGTCCTCTATGCAAAGGCTGTGACCTAAAAGACCGGGTTTAAGGCGGTTGTCGTCTTCTGTTTTCATGCCGCCGAGGTAGAAATAGACGTTCTGGTTGTACAGCAGGTTGTAAAAGGAGGCGATAACCTCGTCTCCCGCTTTCAATGACACCAGGTCCACCCCGCCAGTGGCCCACTGGTCCTCAATCAGGCTGCGGTGGAAACGCACGAAGTCAGGATTGGCGTAACCGCTCTGGTCCGGCCCATCCCCCCAGCGATGCAGGTGCAGGGGACCAATGCTGTCAAAAATAGCCACCGCCTCACTCGCGGAATCGGGCCGGACCAGGCGTACTGGCCCACGTGATTCATACAACCGGTGAGCACGGTTGATCTGGTGCCGGGTGTTGCGGGAAAGCGTGGACAGGTAATGCTGCCCACTGCTCCGCAGAGCGTTCAGGTCCACCCCAAAACAGGGAGCCTCCCATCTAAGATGCGAATGCAGCCCGGTCATGCCGGCAAAGAATTTCGCCTCGCCGGCATCAATGGCACCAATGATGAATTCGTCCCAGTCAGGCATCTCATCGCACAGGTAACGCAGGCAGGCTTCGGCGACGTCGGTCTCGCGACCCTGTTCGGCCAGAAAGCCGTTGTACTCAATCCATATCTGGTCCTGGTGACGGTAGCCGGTCTGGTGCAAGCGCAAACAGTGAGAGTGCAGCACGCCATGGCGCCTTTCTTCCGTGGCCACCACAATACCCAACCCTATAACACGGGCTCCTTCCCTGACCTCAAGGAGTTCCGCCGGAGGCTGATAAACCGCCAGCCAATGCCCCAGCCACTGCCACGACAAAAAAACCGGGGGCGCAGAGCGTCCCTCCAGCTCTTTCCAGATAGCCTGCAGCTGTGCAGGTTCCGGCACGGGCTGGCGGGTCACTTCCAGGCGATCGGGGTTCATGGGCTGCATCCTGCTTGGCTGTTCTGTCAATGGGCCGGGTTGGGCTGTGGCACCAGAAACGGTCCCATCACCAGATAATCCAGCGCACCCTGCATAAACGCCCGGGCCGCATCCTCCGGGCTATTCACGATGGGCTCCTCGTGCATGTTGAAGCTGGTGTTGATCAGGCTGGGGATACCGCTGAGCTTTTCGTATTCCGCCAGAATGTCGTAGTACCCGGGATTCACCTCCCGACGAATCAACTGCGGCCGGGCGGTGCCATCCACGTGCACCGCCGCCGGGCAGGTTTCCCGCATGAAGTCGGTGCAGTCGAACGTGATGGTCATGAATTCGGCGGCGTGGTCGGCGCCCTTGATGTTGTGGTAACAGCGCTCGCGGGCTTCAAAGAGCGTGACGGGTGCGAAGGGCATGAACTCGGTGCGTCCCAACCGCTTGTTCAGCCACTGGTTCACTTCTGGCTCCCTGGCGTGATAGAGGATGGAACGGTTGCCAAGTGCCCGTGGCCCGTATTCCATGCGCCCGTCAAAACGCGCCACCACATTGCCTTCGTGAACCAGGCGGGCGACTTCGGCAGCCAGATGTTCAGGGCGTTGGTAAGCCAATTCCCTTGCCTTGAGTGCGGCTTCCATCTGTGCCTCGGAGTAATCCGGCCCGAAATAGGCACTGCTGATCGATTCTTTAACGCCCCCGGGCCAGGTGTGATACAGCGCTGCCCCGGTACCGCAACCGCCGTCACCCATGTTCGGGTAAATAAAGATGTTGTTGACACCCTCAATCTCGAAAATCCGCTGGTTGAGCTTGACGTTGGCGGTGACCCCTCCGGACAGCACCAGATTGCCGATACCGGTTTTCCGCACCCAGTAGCGGATATAGTCCGTAGCCAGCTTCTCCAGCACATACTGATAGGCGGCCGCGACGTCGATCTTTGGAAACTTGGAGGCCAGGTATCGGGAAAAATAGACGTTATTGGCCTCATAGATGCGGAAATCGCCCGGCAGCTGTTTGACCCGGGCCAGCAAGACATCACCCAGGATGGTGGGGTCGCCATAAGAGGCCAGCCCGACAATCTTGCCCTCGTGGCGACTGGGGCGAAAACCGAGGCTGGACGTCACGTGCTCATAGAGCGTGCCCAGTGAGTTGGGAAACGGCAAGCCATGCAGGCGCCGTATCTTGCCGTTATCCGCTTCACTGATCGAGCCGGCCAGACCACTACCATAGCCGTCCAGAGTGACACACAGGGCACGATCATAGCCGCTGCAGAGATAACTGTTAGCCGCGTGCGACAGGTGGTGATCCATGCGCTTGACCGGTTTTTGCCAGCCGTTGCGCTTCAGGCCGTTTTCCAGATCCTGCTGCCAGTGCCGGAAACTATCGGTGGCGTATTCCGCCCACTGCCGGGAGCCTTTCAATGCCGCGTTGTTGGACGCAATTTTCTGGGCACCCGCCATGCTGTAGAACGAACTGTGCAGAAACCCCTTTTCCATCATCGCGTTGGGGTGTTCCAGGCCGTGAATGGGCTGGCTTCGCTCGGGCACTTTTTCCAAGGCCGAACGGATCTGACTGCTCAGGTCCGCCGGCTGGAAGCCGCGAAGAAATGCCTTCTCCTGCTCCAGATTATCCAGGTAAAGCCGCTGTTCGTTTTCCCAGGTCAGGAATGGATAACACACCTGGTCCATGTCGGACAGTTTCAGCCCGGTCCAGGCCAGGGCCTTCTCCAGGGCCTGCTGTGGAAAGCCATCCTGCTGCTTGGTTCGGGAAAACCGCTCTTCCCCGGCAGCAAACAGGATTTCCCCGTCTTCCACAATGGCAACCGTTGAGTCCTTGTCCAGAGGAGAGATACCGAGCACTCTCATAGCCTGTTCTCCCTGATAAGACGGTGCAGGCCTGTTGGCGTGGTGGCCTGGCCGCCCAGTTCGTTGAAGAAAAAGTCGAAAAACCGACGAAAGCGGTCAATAAAATCCGTTAGCTGTTCATCGTCCCGCACATATTCAGTGTTGCCGGGCACCACACTGGGGCTGTGAAAACTCCAGGTGAAACTGCGCAGGCCTTGGCGATACAGGGCACGAACCAGCCGTATGTGTTCACCGGTGGTGAAGCCCTCTGGCGAGAGCATCAGTCGGTCCACCGCGCCGACACGGGAGAGAACGCCCGGTGCCCGCAGCTTTTTCAGGGCCAGGCCGGCTTCATACACGGGTAACGCGGCACGACCGGACCAGCCGACGAAACCGCCGGTGCAGGGAAGCTCCAGCATGGGGTTGTCAGCTTCACCAAACCAGAATGGCCAGGCATCAAACCGCCGATAATCCGGCCCCCCGTCAGACCGCGAGTCCAGTGGCGGGCAAATGGAAAGGTCAATGTGAAACCCCAGTTCCTGCAATGTTCGCCCGGTGTTGGGCCCAAAACCGTAACGCCCGGCCTTGTAGGCCACCGGCAGTACACCCAGGTTCTGTTGAATGGTGTCGCGCAGCAGGCTCAGTTTTTGTCGCTCCAGCTCCGCCGGCAGGTTACCCGGATAGGTATTGGCGCGAGTCAAGGCCTCGCTCACCGGCGGGTTTACCCAGGGATGCAGGTGTGCCCCGATTTCACACCGTCCTTCCCGGGCGTAGGTCTTCAGCTTCCGATAACCGCCGGGCTTGCTGGCGATGGGATAATCAATGACATAACAAGGCGTTATCCCGTATTCATCAAAAACATCCTGAACACGGTCAATGCGGTCCATGGCGGTCACGCCGTCAGCGGCGGAATCCGGCTCGGCCCGCCAGTCGAACTCCTCCTCGGTGTCCACCACCGCGATCAACTGGGGAGGCAGGTCTGCCGGCAACTCGATACTGCGTCTGTTTTCGAACATGATTCCCTTCTGCCCGTTACCCGATTAACGCCTTTCCATCAGGCTGAAATTGCGGGTCAGGAAGACCCGCAGCCCGTATTCATCGCGGTCACTACCCTCCTGATCATCCCGTAACCAGGCCTGGTTCAGCTCAAGTCCCAACCGCACATCCTCGGCCAGCCGCCGGGTTACCCCGAGACTCAAACGGTGGATTTGCACCTGAATATCGCCGGAATCCTCACCGGCTTCGGCTTGCCAGCTGTAACTGACCAGGAACTCGTGCACCCGGGTGATATCCACTGACAGGTTCAGGCTGGTCCGATACTCATGGGTTTTGGCATCGGACAGTTCAGATTCGAGCATTGACGCCTCCGCCAGCATCGAGAAGCGGCAGATGCGGCAAAGGCGTGAGGTGTTGTGGGCAACCAGGACAGAATCAGAGGTCACCAGATCCTGAAGCTGAATCGTATCAGGCAGGAAGGAGAGCTCTTCCGGCAGATCCAGCGATAGGTCGGTGGCGCTGTCCGACAGCCGACGGCTGTACCGAACCGTCGTACTGCTATCCGTGGTCGCCCATATTCTGGAGACATGACCGGTAACCGCTTCACTCTCATTCGTTACCTGCTGGCCGGGGAATTCGGTCTCCGACCAACTGCCACCGGCCGCAAGACTGAACCAGCCGGTCTCAAGCTGGCGCTCATAGCCTAACTCGGCGTTGTCGATGGTGGTGTCCACTCCCTGGCTCTCGGACCAACTGCGGCGGGTGGTTAACAGCCCGGTTGATCGCGCCGACAACCGGCGCCTCAAATCCGCCCCGGCGGTCCAGGACTTCTCATCCTCCAGGTCACCGCTACCAAAGCTTTTGCCCGCACGGCCCGACAGACGAAGCGAAGACACCTCCCCTGGCCGGAAAGTCAGCCCGGCGCCGCCCCGAACCGTATGGCGGGTGTCATAATCCCCGGCATTGAGGACAAAACCGGAATCGTTACGAACCGACTGGACAGAATGGCCCAGGTTAAAATCCATAACGCTGGTGGGATCGGCATACTGATACCGGGAAGCACCCGTAATGGAGCTGTCGTCGGTCTGGTCGCCGTTTGGCAGGCTCCTCCGGGTTGTCAGCCTGCCGCCGTAACGAAGGTCCAGATTGTTGGCGCCACTGCTCATGGAGCCGCCAATGTCGCCCGAGACACCTGCACTGGGCTTGGTGTTGCTATCCTCACCCGTGGCTGTGTCCTGCCGGGTGTGAACAACGCCACCAAACACGCTGGCCGAGCCACTGATACTGTCTATCGCATCCGATGCCGACTGACCTAAAACCGGCGCTGAAAAGGCAAGGCTGCCGGCAATCAGCAGGCAACCGGCCTGCCTGTAAGAATCATCCCTGGCATTCATGGTTCTACTCCTGAAAGACCAGACCGGAGAATTTCTGCAGATCCACCGCTTCCACGCATTCGTTCACCACGTCGGCGGTAACATCACCAAAGGGCACGCCGAAGACCACCTGATCGGCAAATCGCTCGAGAATCCGAGCCTCGGTACTTCCGCGGATGGGAGGTGCGTTGACAATGATGCAGCGGTCAGCGTACCGACGCTTGAGCTCCTCCATCAGCTCACGCATGCGCACCGAGGAAAAAAGCTCCACGGCCGAAGACGCCTGGGTACCGGCCGGCACCACCGTCAGGCGGTCGACACCACTGGGATACAGGATGGATTTCACCGACAACGACGAACCGGCCACGTAGTCAGTCACGCCGGAATTCATGGGTACCGACACCAGCTCTTTCAGCTCGGTGTGGTACGGGTCACAATCCACCAGCAGGGCCGAGGTATGGGCGTCCATGGCGAAGGCAGCCGCCAGGTTGAATGCTGTCAGCACCGAGCCGCCCTGATGGGTCAGGCTGCTGTATAGCACGGTGAAATTGCCCTCGTCATCCGCCCGGTTGCGCAACTGGATGCGCCATTCACGGTAAGCCTCCATGACCCGTTTGTCCGGCATGGCCGGATAGATGATCTTGCGCTCCCTGAGCTGGGCATGAGACCAGGGTCTGGGATTGGCGATCATGCCAAGCGACATCGCCGAATCGTAAACCGTCGGGCGATGATCAGCGTTGTCCGTCTTCAGTAACGGCGGCTCCGGATACCGGCGTGACGACTCGGCGAAAGGCCGCTCCCGGCGGAAATTTTCCTCTGCGCGGGCTTCACCCGGCGCGGGTTCCGCCGGCTGTTCCTTCTGGCTCTTGAGCAACGCCCGATAAAGCTTGCTGTCGTCCATCACTGACCTCCCCGGCCCAGCAGTTCGTTGATTTTCACAATCAGCTGCTCGGGTGTAACGCCCATCACGCTGAACATGAGGAAAGCCAGGTAGCCGACCATAAACAGCCCCAGCACAAGCACCAGGAAAAGCACGTCTTTTCTCAACAGGCGGTCTTTCCAGGTACTGCTGTAATGGGGAATGGTCGCCATCACCGGGATCGATGGCGGCAGAGCCAACTGCAGGGCCCGGGGAGAGCGCAGGCGCTGATCCAGCATCACCAGCATGACCAACAGCCCCATCACAGTGGCGCTCCCAAGGAACGGGCCGGCAATCCCGATCTGGTAGAGCTGCAGGCCATCCCAGGTCACCGGATAAGACGCGGGCTCCTGAATCCGGTAGCTACCGCCCTCACCCTGGACATCCAGCGTCATGGTGAGGCGCGCCCGCTCCCGGCGCTGCAGCATGTCTTCATAGACATCCCGCGTAACGTCGTAATCTCGGGTCAGTTCGGCCAGTTCGGCTTCGTTGGCGGCGACCTTGTCGCCACGCTGGAAGGCTTCGTCCAGCAGCCGCTGTAGCGACTCCAGGCGGTTTTCCTGCACCGCAAGCCGGGTTGTAGCCTCCG
Source organism: Marinobacter nauticus (assembly GCA_044811145.1). Lineage (GTDB taxonomy): Bacteria > Pseudomonadota > Gammaproteobacteria > Pseudomonadales > Oleiphilaceae > Marinobacter > Marinobacter nauticus_A. The sequence continues at coordinate 2,395,539 of CP085245.1, read as the reverse complement.
CCAACTGCAGTTTCAGGCTTTCGTAGGTGGGGTTTTCCATCACCTCGGTACGCCCACCTTCCCGCTGTTCCGCTGTTCCGTTAGCCATCTGCTCTTCAAGCTCGGCAATTTGCGCGGTTACCGCCACCACATCCGGATGGCGCTCGTGGTACTGGAGCAACAGGTCGTCTTTTCTCTGGCGTAGCGCTTGCAGGCGACGGGCCGTACCCGAAAGACCGCCATCCACCGCGACCCGTCTCACCGGCTCTTCGCTGGCCAGCTGTTCACGGGTCAACTCAACCTGGGAACGGCTCTGCTCGATTTCCAGCTTCAGGTTCTCGATGTCACCACGAAGCCGCTCAATTCGAGCATTCACATTGCCCTCGGTGCCATCCTGATTACGAATCCGGAAATCTTTCAGGCGCTGTTCGGCGGCCTCCAGCTGCCGCTGGTACGCCTTGACCTGAGAGTCGATAAACTCATAGGCACTCTGGCTCTCGGAACGTTTCTTGCGCGCGGTCCGCTCCAGGAATCTATCCAGTACCGTGCTCAGCACCTGGAAGGACTGTTCCGGACTGCTGCTGCGATAACTCAGCTCCAGAAAGCTTCTGTTACTGACCCGCAGGTTCACCTGGTCACGCAGCTCGGCGATGGCCCCATTGCGCTGCTGATCAGACTGGTTACTGGTAATCAGCCCGGTATCCAAAGCCACCTGTTCCAGGAAACTCCGGCTCTCGATGGTTTCCCTGGCCTCATTGATGCGGTCCAGTTGGGTCATCTCGGCCTGTCCTCGAAGCAGTGGCTCGAGGATGCTGCTCTGATCGGCGTAAAGAACCGCCTCCGAGGTGTAGGTTTTTGGCGTAATATACCCCACCGCCAGCACCCCGGCGGTGACCACCATGAACACAACTGCCGCCAGGACGCGCTTGCGATACAACTCAAGCCTGACGGCGCGGAGCGTATCCAGCAGAAATTGAACGTCCATCAGAGTTCCCCACGAAACAGCTGCTTACGAGGCACGCTAATCACATCACCGGGTTGCAGGGCGTGGTTGTATGTCATGTCACCGTCCCGCAACATGGCTCCCAGGTCGAGCTCCCAGGTCTTGTATTCACCGTTGACCATCCTTGAGAGCGTGGCACGACCGTCGGCGGAAAAATCCGTCAGACCGCCAGCCATCAGCACCAGGTCCAGTACCGTCATCCCCGGCTGGAAGGCCACCGACTGTGGAGAAGTAACCTGGCCGGTAATGCGCACCCGATTGCGGAATTCCTTACTCACCGGATTGGTCACCATCACCGTGACTTCCGGGGTCCGGATGTATTCGGACAGGCCCTCGGTAATTTCCGAGGCCAGGGCCTCGGGCTTCTTGCCTTCGGCTTTCACATCCCCCATCAGCGGAAGAGAAATGTAGCCATCGGGCCGCACCACAATGGCTTGTCCCAGCTCCGGATTTCGCCAAACGTGCACGGTAATGGTATCCCCGACCCCGATTTCATAGGGGGCGGCTTCCAGTTCCGAAGCCGGCGGCATCTTCCCGGAGGACTGAATCCCCGAGCAGGCCGTCAACAGCAGTGCTGCAAGCACGAGCAGTCCGTTTCTAAATTGACTCAAGGTACCCATAGAACCTCCCGTTCCTTTATCTGTGCCACGTCTGTCAGTCAATGTACGCCCTTGCCAAGCAACACCACCTCAACGGTCTGAATCATGATCAGAAAATCCATCAGCAGGCTGTGATTCTTAGAGTAGTACAGGTCGTACTCGAGTTTTCCCCGGGCGTCTTCAATGGAAGCGCCATAGGGGTAATTCAGCTGTGCCCAGCCCATGAGACCGGGCCGGACATAGTGCCGAGTGTCGTAGAAGGGAATTTTTTCTTTCAGCTCGGCCACGAACTCGGGCCGCTCCGGCCTCGGGCCGACAAAACTCATGTCACCCCGGATCACATTGTAGATCTGTGGCAGCTCATCAAGGCGGGTATTGCGGATGAAAGCCCCGACCCGCGTCACGCGGTTGTCGTTAGCCGAGGCCCACCTGGCCTTACCGTCCTTTTCCGCGTCCTGGCGCATGCTGCGGAATTTGTAGATGCGGAACTCCCGGCCCAACCGGCCTACCCGCTTCTGGCTATAGAGAATTGGCCGGCCGGTCTCCAGGACAATGGCCAGGGCAGTAAGCAACATGAAGGGAATCGCAATCGCCAGCAGCACCAGGCTCAGTACCAGGTCCGTCAGCCGCTTGGTCCACTGGACAAAACGCGATACCCGGAAGCCCTCTGAAAAAACGATCCAGGAAGGATGCACCAGCTCCAGTTTCACCTTCCTGAGCTCCCGCTCGTAGAAATCAATGGCGTTGGTCACGGCAATCCCACGCAGCTTGCACTCCATCAACTCCGGAACCGGGAGCCAGCCGCCTTCGCTGCGCCGCCGCTCCTGGGGCGCAATAACAATTTCGGAGATGCGATTCTTGCGACAATACTGGTAAAGATCCGCCGGGGTGGTGAGCAACCGGTCTTCCGCTACAGCCGGGTCACTGGTATCCGCCAGGCAGCCGGCCACCCGTATTCCCATTGCCCGCATGTTGGCGTCGTAGTCATCCAGCAGGCTCTGGGCCGACTGCCCGGCGCCAAAAATCAGCACTCGCCGGACCAGCTGCCGCGAATCCACCATGGCCAGGAACAGCCGCCGAAGCACAATCACCACAAAGGTGCAGATCAACACCGCCCAGAACAGGTTGGTGCTGCCCGGGTCCATCGCGGGCAAAAACGCATAGACCAATGCCAGCGCTAAGCCACCAAGGAAGCAGTAAGCCACCAGGGTTCTGAAATAGAGCTGGGAGAGGGTTTCCCGAACAATCTCGGCGTACCCGCCCATGGCCAGGGTCCCCAGGCTCAGAATGGCAGCAAACAGAAACGAGGCCGACAAAACTCCCTCCGGGCCGGGCGGGACGCTCTGCGGGGCGAAGACACGTGTCAGGACGACAAACACGCTCAACAGCACCGCAAACTCGATCACCGCCAGCACCAGATAAGGGATATGGAGGTAGTGCTTTCGAAACCGGATATAGGACACGTCGAACTTCCTTGTCAGTTCTCTGACTGCTGAGAAACTGTGAGTAACAAGTTTTTGTATCTTTTTGTAAAGTTATTTTACACTTCTTTATAGTTCATCAGACAACGTGTTTCCAACAGGGAAGAAAAATCATGTCGGATCGGATCCATCCAACCCAACCGCTGCATGCCATGAGCGTCGATGTGGAAGACTATTTTCACGTTGCCGCCCTGTCGAACGTGATCCCCCCGGACAGCTGGTCAAGCCAGCCGCTGCGGGTACGGGAGAACACCAAACGGCTGCTGGCGCTATTTGAGCGCCACGATATAAAAGCCACATTTTTTGTTCTCGGGTGGGTCGCGGAACACTGCCCGGACCTGGTCCGGGAGATTGACCAGGCCGGACACGAAATCGCCTCGCATGGTTACAGCCATCAACTGATTTATCGCCAGACTCAAGACACATTTCGTCAAGAAACTCGACACTCGAAACAGTTGCTGGAAGACCTGACCGGCAAGCCGGTGCTCGGATACCGGGCAGCCAGCTATTCCATTACCCGGGATTCGCTCTGGGCACTGGATATTCTTGCTGAATGTGAGTTCCGGTGGGATTCGAGCATTTTCCCCATCCACCACGACAAGTATGGTATCCCGGGCTCTCCCTGCACCCCCTACACACTGAAGACCGATAAGGGAGCAACCCTGCAGGAGTTTCCACTAACCACCGCAAGGCTCTTCGGAATACCGGTGCCTGCGGCCGGAGGCGGCTATTTCCGCCAATTCCCCTACCCGCTGTTCCGCCACTTGTTTGCCCGGGCGTCGGGGTTTGGCGCCCGACCACAGATCTTTTACCTGCACCCGTGGGAAATCGATCCCGGCCAGCCCAGATTCAAAAACGCGAGTTGGCTCTCCCGTTTCCGGCACTACACTAATCTGGACAAGTGTGAAGAACGCCTCGAACGCCTGCTGCGGGATTTCCGGTTTGGCACCGTGAGCGACAGTTTTGCCGCCTGCCCGACGGACCAGCCGGTGGTGAGTACACGACAAATGCTGGCATTGGCCTGACAAGGGATTTGATTATGTATCTGGACTTCTTTGGCCTGCACCGTCATCCCTTCCGGATTACCCCGGAGGACGACTTCATCTACATGAGCCAGCAACACTCGCGGGCGTATGTGTACATGTCCGCCGCCATCTGGAGCTCCGAGGGATTCGTGGTGATCAGCGGTGAAATCGGCTCGGGTAAAACCACCCTGCTGAAAAAGACCGTTCGCAACCTCGACGGCAACCTGAAACTGCTCAACATTTCCTACACCAATCTCGAATCCCGGGATCTGTTTGCATTAATCCTTCGCAAGGCGGGCATTGAGGTGAAGGAAGACACCAAGGTCGCCATGTTGTTCCAGATCACTGAATACTTGGAACAAATGGCCGCCGCCGGCACACCGGTCATCCTGGCCATTGACGAGGCCCAGAACCTGACCCGGGAAAATCTGGAAGACATCCGGATGCTCACCGGCATGGAGAGTATGGGCGGGCCGTCCATGCGGGTGATTCTGCTGGGCCAGCCCGAGCTACGCCAGGCCATCACCGCCATTCCCCAACTGGCACAGCGCGTCAAACTGTTCTTTCATCTGGAAGGCCTGTCCCAGACGGAAACGGCCGAGTACATTGACTATCGTCTGCTGGTTTCCGGCCACGGTGGCAACCGCTTGTTTGATGATGAGACGGTGCGCGAGATTCACGATATCAGTGGCGGGATTCCGCGATTAATCAACAAGCTGTGCGATGGCATGTTGATGTGCGCTTACTCCGAGGACCGCCCCTTCATTGATCCGTACGATTTGAAATCCATTCGCACCGAATTGCTCGGCGAAGAGCCAGAGCTGGCACAGCGGAAGAAGACGGCTCCGCGATCACAAACCATACCCCGCGACAACATACCGACGCTGGGTGCGGAATCATCACCCATGACAGACCGTCAGTGGCGCACGGTAGCCGGCAGCCTGGAGCGCATTGCAGATGCGCTGGAACGGATCGAATCCCGCCTCGCCGTGCGGGATTCGGAAACCTCCTGAGCCAGCGGGGTCAGATCACAAACAGGCTGGAGAATTCAGACACGGGTGTGTTTTCCAGCCCTCTCTGATCCCGGCAGAGTTGGAAAATGGTCTCACAACGCGTGGCAGGAAAGCGGGTCGCCAGGTTGGCCCGGAATTTCTCTTCGAGCAGCGGAATGCCCTCCTCGCGACGCCGGCGGTGACCAATCGGGTATTCCACGGCCACCTGGTCCGTGCTCGACCCGTCCTTGAAGAACACCTGGATGGCATTGGCGATGGAGCGTTTGTCTTCCTCCAGGTATTCCCGGGTGTAACGCTCGTCTTCCACCACTTCCATTTTGTCACGCAACTCATCGATTTCCGGATGCGCCTCATGGAAGCTGTCCTCGTAATGCTCGGCGGTCAGGTTGCCAAATATCAGGGGCACCGCGGTCATGTACTGCAGGCAGTGATCCCGGTCCGCCGGGTTGGCCAGCTTGCCGACCTTGGAGATGATGCGGATGGCGGATTCGTGGGTGGTAATGACGATTTTATCGATCTCATCCAGCCGGTCCTTCACCTCCGGGTGGAGGGTTACGGCGGCTTCGGCGGCGGTCTGGGCATGGAATTCCGCCGGGAAGGAAATCTTGAACAGCACGTTCTCCATCACGTAACTGCCAAATGGCTGCGGCAGTGAAAACTGGCGTTTGTCTTCCGGTTTGAGCTTCTGGTCCTTGTTGGTCTTGCTGAACAACACGTCGTAGAAGCCCCACTGGGGGGCCGTGAGTACACCGGGAATGCCCATTTCACCGCGCATGGCGATATCGGCCAGTCTTACCCCCCGGCTGCTGGCATCACCGGCAGCCCAGGATTTTCGGGAACCTGCGTTGGGCGCATGCCGGTAGGTCCGCAGGGCCTGGCCATCAACCCAGGCGTGTGACAGCGCCGACAACATCTGCTCCCGGTTGGCACCCATCAGCTTGGCGGCCACGGCCGTGGAGGCAACCTTCACCAGGACCACGTGGTCCAGCCCTACCCGATTAAAGGAGTTTTCCAGCGCCAGCACGCCCTGGACTTCGTGGGCCATGATCATGGCTTCCAGAACGTCTTTCATCACCAGAGGTGACTTCCCCTCGGCGATGCGCTTCTGGGAAAGATAATCAGCCACGGCCAGGATCGCCCCCAGGTTATCCGAGGGGTGGCCCCACTCGGCCGCCAACCAGGTATCGTTGTAATCCAGCCAGCGCACGATACAACCGATATCCCAGGCGGCTTTCACCGGGTCCAGCCGGAAAGGCGTACCCGGCACGCGCGCACCGTTAGGCACGGTGGTGCCTTCCACCAGTGGCCCCAGATGTTTGGTGCATTCCGGGAAGCGCAGGGCCAGCAACCCACATCCTATGGTATCAATCAGGCAGTTACGGGCAGTGTTCCAAGCCTCGTCACTGTCAATCTTGTAGGTAAGCACATAGTCCGCGATTTGCTGCAACACCTGGTCGTAATCCGGGCGTTCATTGACATCAAACGTTGCTGACATAGCTGGCCTCCTTTCGGACGCAATAGAAATAAAAAAGCCCCTGGCGACGCCCCGCTATCCAAAGAATAGACGGTTTGTTGCTCAGGGGCACAATCGGTCACAGCTAACCGATTCACTTCCTGCAGGGACTTACGTTGCCCGGTTCACTCCAGATGACAGCCCTCGATCAAAACGTATCGCCAGGAACTCGAACGTTACCTTCCATGATGATCCGGGCACTACGGCTCATGATGGCCTTGGTGGCGGTCCACTGGCCGTTTACCTCAGCGGCTTCCGCACCCACACGCAAGGTGCCGGACGGGTGGCCAAAAGTCACGTGCTTACGCTCACCACCACCGGCAGCCAGGTTCACCAGCGTACCGGGCACGGCGGACGCGGTGGCGATGGCCACGGCAGCGGTACCCATCATGGCGTGGTGCAGCTTGCCCATGGACAGCGCACGTACCAGCACATCCACGTCGTCCGTGGTAATGGTTTTACCACTGGACGCCACGTAATCCACCGGTTTGGCGACAAACGCCACTTTCGGTGTGTGCTGGCGGTTGGCTGCTTCACTGATGTCCTGGATCAGGCCCATCTTCACCGCGCCGTGGGCACGGATGGTTTCAAACCGGTCCAGCGCCTGCGGATCGTTGTTAATGGCTTCCTGCAGCTCGGTGCCGGTGTAACCAATTTCTTCAGCGTTCAGGAAGATAGTGGGGATACCGGCATTGATCATGGAGGCTTTCAATGTGCCCACGCCAGGCACTTCCAGATCGTCCACCACGTTGCCTGTCGGGAACATGGCGCCGTCGCCATCGGCCGGGTCCATGAACTCAATCTCGACTTCCGCCGCCGGGAAAGTTACCCCGTCCAGCTCGAAATCGCCGGTTTCCTGGACTTCGCCATCGGTAATGGGCACGTGGGCCACAATGGTCTTCTGGATATTGGCCTGCCAGATGCGCACGGTACAGGTGCCGTTTTCCGGAATCCGCTCCTGCGGCACAAAGCCACCGTGAATGGCAAAGGCGCCAACGGCGGCGGTCAGGTTGCCGCAATTACCGCTCCAATCCACAAACGGCTTGTCGATGGACACCTGGCCAAACAGGTAATCCACGTCGTGATCCGGCTGGGTTGGCTCGGCCAGGATCACCGATTTACTGGTGCTGGAAGTGGCGTTGCCCAGGCCGTCGATCTGCTTCTGGTAGGGATCGGGGCTGCCGATCACCCGCAGCAGCAGCTTGTCGCGAGCCTCGCCCGGAACCTGACACGGCTCCGGGAGGTCCTGCAGGCGGAAAAACACGCCCTTGGAAGTACCGCCACGCATGTAGGTGGCGGGCACTTTGATTTGCTTCGGGAAACTCATGGGAATGCCTCTGTTTTAAAGCATTTTTTGCCACGGAATCCACGGAAGAACACGAAAAAAAAGAAACAAAAAACGAAAGATTGCCACGAAACCCACTAAATCCACGAAAACAAAAGCCAAAGCTGTTTTCTTTCATTTCGTGTTCTTTCGTGGGTTTAGTGGCTAAAAAATCTCTTTGTTTTTGTCTTTACCTTCCGTGGTTTCCGTGGATTCCGTGGCCAATAACGTCTTTTAAGCCGCGCCTTCGGCTTCCAGGAAGTCCTGGGCGAAACGCTGCAGCACGCCACCGGCGGAGTAGATGTTCAGCTCCGCTTCGGTGTCCAGGCGACAAATCACCGGCACTTCCACACTCTCGCCGTTCTTGCGATGCACCACCAGGGTCAGCTCGGCGCCCGGGGCAATCTCACCCTTCACATCAAAGGTTTCAGTACCGTCGATGTTGTAGGTTTTACGGGTTTCGCCTTCCTTGAACTGCAGCGGCAATACGCCCATGCCCACCAGGTTGGTGCGGTGGATGCGCTCGAAGCCTTCGGCCACGATTACTTCCACACCCGCCAGGCGAACGCCCTTGGCGGCCCAGTCACGGGAGGAGCCCTGGCCGTAGTCGGCACCAGCCACGATGATCAGCGGCTGTTTGCGGTCCATGTAGGTTTCGATCACGTCCCACATGCGCTTCACGTCGCCCTCCGGCTCCAGGCGCGCCAGGGAGCCCTGGATGATCTCGCCGTTTTCGTCCCGAACCATTTCGTTCAGCAGTTTCGGGTTGGCCAGGGTCGCACGCTGTGCGGTCAGGTGATCACCGCGGTGGGTTGCGTAGGAGTTAAAGTCTTCCTCCGGCAGGCCCATCTTGTGCAGGTATTCACCAGCGGCGGAGTCCATCATGATGGCGTTGGACGGCGACAGGTGGTCGGTGGTGATGTTGTCACCCAGTACCGCCAGCGGACGCATGCCGGTCATGGTGCGCTCGGCCGCCAGTGCGCCTTCCCAGTACGGCGGGCGACGGATGTAGGTAGACTTCGGACGCCAGTCGTACAGCGGGCTTTCCGCCTGCTCGGCTTCGTCCAGGTTGAACATCGGGATGTAGACGGACTTGAACTGCTCCGGCTTCACGAACTCACCCACGATGCGGTCGATTTCCTCGTCAGACGGCCAGATGTCCTTGAGGGTCACCGGATTGCCGTCCTTGTCGTACGCCAGGGCATCCTGCTCGATATCGAAGCGGATGGTGCCGGCAATGGCGTAGGCCACGACCAGCGGCGGCGAGGCCAGGAACGCCTGCTTGGCGTAGGGGTGAATCCGGCCGTCGAAGTTACGGTTACCGGAAAGCACGGCTGTGGAGTACAGGTCGCGGTCGATGATTTCCTGCTGGATTTTCGGGTCCAGTGCGCCGGACATACCGTTACAGGTGGTGCAGGCATAAGCCACGATGCCAAAGCCGAGCTTTTCCAGCTCCGGCAGCAGGCCGGCTTCTTCCAGGTACAGGCGCGCCACCTTGGAACCCGGCGCGAAGGAGGATTTCACCCAGGGCTTGCGGATCAGGCCCAGCTCGTTGGCTTTCTTGGCCAGCAGGCCGGCGGCCACCACGTTGCGCGGGTTGGAGGTGTTGGTGCAGGAAGTAATGGCGGCGATGATCACCGCGCCGTCCGGCATTTTGCCCTGCTTCTCTTCTTCCAGCGCCTTGTCCAGGTTCACGGCAATGCCCTGGTCGTGCAGCGCGGAAGTGGCCACGCGGCGGTGCGGGTTGGACGGGCCAGCCACGTTACGAACCACGGTGGAGAGATCAAACTCCAGCACGCGCTCATATTCGGCGCCGGTCATCTGGTCGGCCCACAGGCCGGTCTCCTTGGCGTACTTCTCAACCAGGTCCACCTGCTCCGGCTCGCGACCGGTCAGCTTGAGGTAGTCGGTGGTCTGCTCGTCGATGTAGAACATCGCGGCGGTGGCGCCGTATTCCGGCGTCATGTTGGAAATGGTGGCACGGTCGCCGATGGTCAGGCTGGAGGCGCCTTCACCAAAGAATTCGAGGTACGCGCCAACCACGCGCTCTTTGCGCAGGAATTCGGTGATGGCCAGGACGATGTCGGTGGCGGTGATGCCCGGCTGACGTTCACCGGTCAGTTTCACGCCGACGATGTCCGGCAGGCGCATCATGGACGGCTGGCCGAGCATGACGGTTTCGGCTTCCAGGCCGCCCACACCCACGGCGATAACGCCCAGGGCGTCAATATGCGGGGTATGGCTGTCGGTGCCCACACAAGTGTCCGGGAAGGCAATCTGGTGCCCATCTTCGTCCGGACGGTGCTGGATAACGGGTGACATCTTTTCCAGGTTGATCTGGTGCATGATGCCGTTACCGGCCGGAATCACGTCCACGTTTTTGAACGCGGTGCGGGTCCAGTCGATAAAGTGGAAACGGTCTTCGTTACGACGATCTTCGATGGCGCGGTTCTGGTCGAACGCATCCTCTTCAAAACCGGCGTGTTCCACGGCCAGCGAGTGATCCACGATCAGCTGGGTGGGTACGACCGGGTTTACTTTTGCAGGATCGCCGCCTTTCTCGGCAATGGCGTCACGCAGGCCGGCCAGGTCAACCAGTGCGGTCTGGCCCAGGATGTCGTGACACACAACGCGGGCGGGATACCAGGGGAAATCCTTCTCGCGCTTGCGCTCAATAAGCTGCTTGAGTGAATCAGTCAGAGACTCCGCATCGCAACGGCGAACCAGCTGTTCCGCCAGGATTTTGGAGGTGTATGGCAGTTTGTCGTAAGAACCCGGCTGGATTTCTTCCACCGCCTGGCGGGTGTCGTAGTATTCCAGGCTGGAGCCCGGGAGGGGTTTTCTGTACTGAGTATTCATGGTTTAGAAATCTCTTGGAATGCTTAATTTGCCACGGAATCCACGGAAAACACGGAAGGAAAAGACAAAAGCAAAGACATTTTTTAGCCACGAAACCCACGAAAGAACACGAAATTAAAAACAGCTTTAAATGCTTTTTTTCGTGGATTTAGTGGGTTTCGTGGCCAGTTCTCAATCTTTCCGTCTTTTCTTATTTCCGTGTTCTTCCGTGGATTCCGTGGCTAAAAGAACGTCTTAAGAACGCTCGTCAATCGGCTGCCATTCCGCGTGGTCCGGGCCGGTGTAGTCGGCGCTCGGACGGATGATGCGGTTGTTGGCGCGCTGCTCTTTCACGTGGGCAGTCCAGCCGGATACGCGGGACATCACGAAGATCGGCGTAAACAGCTGGGTCGGAATGCCCATGAAGTGGTAAGCAGACGCGTGGAAGAAGTCGGCGTTACAGAACAGCTTCTTCTCGCGCCACATGACTTCCTCGCAGCGAACAGAAACCGGGTACAGGACGGTGTCGCCCACTTCCTCGGCCAGCTTCTCGGACCACTTCTTGATGATGGCGTTGCGCGGATCGGACTCGCTGTAGATCGCGTGGCCGAAGCCCATGATCTTTTCCTTGCGCTCCAGCATGCCCATCAGGCCTTCTTCGGCTTCATCGGCACTGTTGAACTTCTCAATCAGTTCCATGGCCATCTCGTTGGCGCCGCCGTGCAACGGACCACGCAGGGAGCCAATGGCGCCGGTCACGCAGCTGTGGATGTCAGACAGGGTGGAGGCACACACACGAGCAGTGAAGGTAGAGGCGTTGAACTCGTGCTCTGCGTACAGGATCAGGGACACGTTCATCACCTGCTCGTGCAGCTCGTTCGGCTTCTTACCGTGCAGCAGCTCGAGGAACACGCCGCCGATGGAATCACACTCAGTGTTGGCGGTATCGATACGCACGCCTTCGTTGGCGAAGCGGTACCAGTAGGTAATGATGGCCGGGAATACCGCCAGCATACGGTCGATCTTGTCGTCCTGCTGGCTGAAATCTTCCTCCGTTTCCAGGTTACCCAGCATGGAGCAACCGGTACGCATCACGTCCATCGGATGGGCGTTCTTGGGAATCTGCTCCAGAACGGTACGCAAGGCTTCCGGCAACTCGCGATTCGCCTTCAGCTTGGCCTTGTACTCGTCCAGTTCCTGACGGTTCGGCAGTTTGCCGCGCAGCAGCAGGTAAGCCACTTCTTCGAACTGTGCGTTGTCGGCCAGTACATTAATGTCGTAACCACGGTAGGTCAGGCCGGCACCGGTTTTGCCAACGGTACACAGGGCCGTTTCACCAGCTACCTGGCCACGCAGACCAGCACCACCGAGTTTCTTTGCTTCAGCCATGATCATCTCCCATTTACAGAGTTTTTGGTGTTGTTTAATTTGGCTTGGGTTTGGTGTTCAGGGCGCCCCACCCGGAGCGCCCCTTTAAACGGTTCAGTCTTTCTTCTGAGCGAACAGCTCATCGAGCTTCTGTTCGAAATCGTGGTAGTTCAGGAAATCATACAGTTCCATACGGGTCTGCATCATGTCCACCACGTCTTTCTGGTCACCCTTCTCAAGAATGCTCTCGTAAACAGTCAACGCCGCCTTGTTCATGGCGCGGAACGCACTCAGCGGGTACAGCACCATGGAGGCACCGGCTTCAGCCAGTTCCTTCTTGTTGTACAGCGGGGTGGCACCGAATTCGGTGATGTTGGCCAGCAGGGGCGCATCAATGGCTTCCGCGAAGGCCTTGTAGTCAGACAGCTCGTGAACCGCTTCGGCGAAGATGCCGTCGGCGCCAGCTTCGATACAGGCCTTGGCGCGGTCAATGGCGGCTTCCAGACCTTCTTTCTGGAACGCATCGGTACGGGCCATGATGAAGAAATCGTCGTCTTCACGGGCATCGGCCGCTGCCTTCACGCGATCGACCATCTCCTCCTTGGAAACGATTTCCTTGTTCGGGCGGTGGCCACAACGCTTCTGGGCAACCTGGTCTTCAATGTGCACAGCAGCAGCACCGGCACGTTCCATTTCACGAATGGTGCGGGCGATGTTGAAGGCGCCGCCCCAGCCGGTGTCGATATCCACCAGCAACGGCAGATCGGTCGCCGAGCAGATACGACGCACGTCTTCAACCACGTCGTTCATGGTGGTCATGCCCAGGTCCGGCAGGCCGTAGGAGGCGTTCGCCACACCACCGCCTGACAGGTAAATGGCCTGGTGCCCTACTCGCTCGGCCATCATGGCTGAGTACGCATTGATGGTGCCGACAATCTGCAGCGGCTGGTTTTCCTTCAGGGCTTTGCGAAAACGCGCCCCCGGAGAAAGTTTGTTAGCCATGGTGTGTTACCTCCCAGTTAAATGGTTAGAACGCCTTCTTTGATCTTTTTCTCGATGTTCTGGCGGGCGGCGTTGATGTGCCGCTTCATCAGAAATTCCGCGAGTTCGCCATCACGCCGGGCCAGGGCCTCGACAATATGACGGTGCTCGCCCAGTGCCATGTGCGGTCGCCCGGCAGACGTGCTCAGGCGGTAGCGGTACATGCGCACCATGTAATACAGGTCACCCAACAGCATCTGGGCCAGCTTGCTGTTGCGGCTGCCAGTGGCAATCCGGTGGTGGAAGTCGTAATCGCCTTCGGCCTGGTAGTAAGCCTGACCCTTGGCCTCCTCGATCATTTTCTCGTGAGTGTCCAGGGTTTCCTGCAGCGCCCGGATTTCATCATCAGTCATTCGCTCGGCCGCCTGACGGGCCGCCAGCCCTTCCATGACTTCGCGAATCCGGTACAGCTCCATCAACTCTTCGGCGCTGACCGACACCACTTTCACACCCGCGTGGGGCCGGCGCACCAGCAGGCCGCGGGACTCCAGTCGGCCCAGGGCTTCACGCAGGGGACCACGGGTCAGCTCAAAGCGGTTGCACAGCTCCAGCTCCCCGATTTTCTCGCCGGGAGCCAACTCGCCGGTAATAATCGCCGTTTGCAGACAATCAAACGCTTCGTCTGCACGGGTAGAGGATTGGATGATCGGTTGGTTCATAAGGTTGTCAACAAAACATGATAGATTAGACTGAAAATTACTCGCCCCTCTCGCGATTGTCAACAAAACGAAAAAGCAGCTTTGACTATTTGCTAACAAAGAAAGGCGAGCATTGGATTCAAATGCGCCCACCCTCCCCCTGGGGCGGTATCTTCGGTAAACTGCGTAAATTCAGTACCTACGAATCAGAAACCAAGGATTTTTCCATGATCAGGAAGTGTCTGTTCCCCGTTGCCGGCTACGGCACCCGTTTTCTGCCGGCCACCAAGGCCATGCCCAAGGAAATTCTCCCCATTGTTAACAAGCCGTTGGTGCAATACGGCGTGGAAGAGGCTGCTGAAGCCGGGATTCACGAGTTCGGCTTTGTGACCGGTCGTGGTAAGCGTGCCCTGGAAGATCATTTCGATATCAGCTATGAACTGGAGCATCAGATTGCCGGCTCCGGAAAAGAGGACCTGCTGACCTCCATCCGTGACCTGATTGACAACAATTCCTTCGCCTTCACCCGCCAGAATGAAATGAAGGGCCTGGGCCATGCCATCCTGACTGGCCGTAACCTGATGAGCGACAATCCGTTTGCCGTGGTGCTGGCCGACGACTTCTGTGTTGCCCCGGAAGGCGAGGACGGCGTTCTGACCCAGATGGTGAAGCTGTACAACCAGTTCCGCTGCTCCATTGTTGCGATTGAGGAAGTGCCGGCCGACGAAACCCACAAATACGGCGTCATTGCCGGCGAGTCCATGAAAGATGGCCTGTACCGCATTACCGACATGGTGGAAAAGCCGGCCCCGGAAGACGCGCCCAGCAACCTGGCGATCATTGGCCGCTACATTCTGACGCCGGACATTTTCGAAATCCTGGAGAACACGCCGCCGGGCAAGAACGGCGAAGTGCAGATTACCGATGCACTGTTGGAACAGGCGAAGAATGGCTGCGTACTGGCGTATCAGTTCAAGGGCCAGCGCTTTGACTGCGGCAGTATTGATGGCTTTGTGGAAGCCACGAACTACGTTTACGAGAATGTTTACAAGAAAGGGAAGTAAGCAGAAGCTTCTGGCACTTACCCCGCCAGAAGCCGCATGACCCGTGGATTCAACCAATAACCGCAGCACCGCTCATTTATAGTGCTCCGGAATACTCACCCCAGAACACCTCTGCCGGTGTTCGGTAGCCCAGTCGTTTTCTGGGCCGATTGTTCAATTGCTCAACCACTCGGTTGATGTGTGTCTGAGACAGCTTCGCGAAGTTCGTCCCTTTCGGGTAGTACTGGCGCAGCAAGCCGTTCGTGTTCTCGTTCGTGCCCCGCTGGCCTGAACAGTATGGATCACAAAAATAGGCCGCCAGATCCAACTCTTTAGCCACCTGTTCGTGTTCCGCGAACTCGCTGCCGTTGTCCAGTGTCAGGGTTTTCGCAGCTCCCCGAATTGGCTTCAAAAGCCTGATCACAGTGCGCGTTGTCTGGTCGGCCGTAAACTGCTTTAGACGGCCTGCAAGCAAGTAACCGCTGCGACGCTCCACCAATGTCACCAAACCGGATTGTTTGTGGCCCTGGAGTACCGTGTCGCCTTCCCAGTGGCCAAGCGCGGCACGATGCTCAATCTCTTTGGGGCGGCACTCAATTCCGACCCGATTCGGGATTTTGCCGAGGCCTGCTTCCTTCGCTCTGCGTTTGCGGCCCCGGTTATTCCGATGCCGACAGAAGCACCATAGATGACCACCCAGGAGACGATCACGATGGATCAAGTCATAGACCCACTGGTGACTGACTTGCACTGGAATGTTCATGCGGCGCATAAAGCCTGCAATCTGCTCCGGACTCCAATGTTCCTTCAGTCGTTCAGTTACCCAGTCCGTCAGCCACTGTACTCGTTTGTGGCGCTTGAAGGCGGTTCTACGCCGGGTGTTAGCCTGATGCTGCGCCATCTCTGGTTCATAGCCGTGAACACTGTTACGCCGCAACTCCCGACTGATCGTGCTGTTGTGGCAGCCAAGCATTGCGGCGATCTGCCGTTGGCTTTTGCCGGCCACACGCAGGGCCGAAATCTGGTATCGTTGTGTCTGGGTCAGTTGTCGGTACTTCATCACTGCTTCACTTTGGTCGGTAAAGCCCGTGAGGGTACCGGCGACGGCCCTCCCGCCTCTACCTGGTTACGCCAAAGTGCTGCAGTTATTATCTGAATTCACGCCATGCGCCGGTTGTTGGCATCACTTCTGCGGAACCGGCGCAGCAACTCCACTTCTTCAGCGGTCAGCTGCACCTGCGCCAGACGACTCTCCAACTCGCCGAGAGATTCCAGCAACTCATCGCTTCTGTCGAGGGCTATCCCGGGTAATTCCAGCTGGCCATCGTCTTCAGGCTCCTTATTTTGCCAATCCATTTGCCAATCCTGCATGGCCATGCACCTCGTCAGTGAAACCGGACCTCGGCCCGATGATGCCCCGATAGTGATTTAATCTGGAAATGTAACGCACCTCTAGCTATCCAGACAATTGCCTGGCTTTCAGATTCCGGCGTGGTAGGTGGCCCAGACAACCCGGGACCCGGACAGGGTTACGCGTAGACTGGAAAGCCCCTTGCCACCGTCCCCCAACCTGCCCTGACGGACCGCATTGGCCACGCGCTCAAACACCACCCCGGCCATGAATTCGGTGGTGGTGTTGCGACCTTCAAACTCCGGCAGCTCATCCAGGTTCTGCATATCAAACTCGCCAAGAATCTCCCTGAGCAGCTGGGCAGCCAGATCCGCCTCGACAATGAGATCATTCTTATCCAACTGATGGCGCTCGAAGGTGACATCCACGACGTAGGTTGCCCCATGCCGCTTTTGCGTGGAGCCAAACACGTCGCCGTTAAAGCTGTGGGTAATCATCATCTGATCCCGGACCGTCAGACCGAACATAGCGTCTCCTTAGGGAGCATGAAATAAGTTCAAACAACCACCCTCTCTAATACAGGGTATCGCGACTACCTGGCGGGATACAGACCATGGGCCGAACTGACACTGATGACGCTGAGTCGGTGTGACGCATCGATGCCGGAGCAATTCCCGCTTGACTCTAAAGCTTTGGACTAAAAGAGACAGAAAAGTTGTTGACCAGCAAGGGATGAGCCCGTATATTACGTCCCCGCTGAAGAGCACAGGACCATAGCTCAGTTGGTTAGAGCGCTGCCTTGACATGGCAGAGGTCGGCAGTTCGAATCTGCCTGGTCCTACCAGAATTCCTAAGAAAGCCAGTTACTTACGGGAGACCGTGATAACTGGCTTTTTTGTTTCCCACCCCAGCCCTCTCGCCACCCTCTACTTCGATTGCCCCCTGTCTCTAAGGTTTCTGTTATTCGCCGTTGCGGTGCCGCTACTTAACGGTGCCCTCATGTCGCGACAGACAGACCAGGTGATCGAAGACGCCTTTCTGGACCAAGCGGACCAGAAAATTCACCTGCTGCTTGATCAGATTCGCCGTAATATTGAAAACGAACGCATTCCACTAACCAGCGAATCACTGGCCAATGAGGTCGATTATCTCAATCAACATGAAAATTTTGGCTGGCAGTTACATATCTCTGCACTTTATGCCTTTGACGCTGGTGGCCGGATTCTGGCCCATAGTCAGAACACGCAGGGTGCAAAGAAGCTGGAACCGGGGTCTCCCTACTACAACATTAACTTGAGAGAGGCTTCTCTGGGCGAAGTCCATGAGCGTGAAGCCAGCACAGGTACCGTGAAGGGTGACTACTTGCTACCCATGACCCTGAATAATGGCGATACCGCGGGCATTGAGGCAGAAGTCGACATAACCGGGCTCCAACAGGCCGTCAGCGCTTTCGATGGCCCGTTTGAACAGTCGATGTGGAATACGATTCTGCTCAGCAGTGCGGTTATGCTGGTTCTGCTAGGCGGACTGACGCATTTCTGGCTGAAAAATGACGGCCACCATCATGAAACCCCTCAAGCGTTTCAGGGCCTTTGCGGAAATCGCTGCCTGGCATCATGAACGCTGGGATGGCACCGGCTACCCGGACGGTCTGAAAGGCAATGAAATTCCATTGCTTGCCCGTATCGTCGCCATCGCCGACACATGGGATGCCATGACCGGTGATCGTATTTACCGCCCTGGCATGCCGAAAGCGAAAGCTCTCAGCATTCTTGAGTCAGAGCAGGACCAGGGCCAGTTTGATCCCGAGCTGATACGGGTCTTTATCCGAATGATGAAGCCAAGTCTCAAAGAAGAGGTGCCATAAAAGCATCCACGAAGTTCTGATAGTCCCGTTCAACACACTCGCTGTAGTGCGTGGCAATGGCCTGAATGAGCCGGACAAATTCGTCTTCACGCTTGAACGTTAAGCGCTGGAGCGTCTGTTCGAACAAAAAGGGTTCTTCCTCGTTCAGCCCACGGCTGGCCCGCTTGTGCTCCGTTGCCAGCACTTCTCCCCAAATAGCCGCCATCTTTTTCAAGTGGCTTTTCTTAGTGAGCTTATCTGTATCAAAATCGTCTTTGAAGGGCGACCGCTCTCTGACGGAAAACACCTTGCCATCCAGCTCCAGCCATCCAAGATACTGGTCCGGGTGTTCCGCCAGGGCATGGAAAGCCTCGGCGTGGCGCTCGCCTTCATTGGGATAGGCACTGGCGTAGGCCTCTCGTTCCTCCTCGGACATCGCGAGCAATAAGGCTGGACCGCTCTGCTCCTTGATGTCCAGGATAATATCGTCGCCATCATCCCCCTCTTCACCTTCGATCAGGGCGTAGTAACGGGTGGTCCCCAGGGAACCGGTACCGGCGCTGACGCGGCGGGCGACATCCTTGAGCTGAAAAAAGTCACTGCTAATGCCCTCCCGAGCGGCGCGATAGGTTTCAAACGCTTCAACGAAACGTTTGCGGCCCTGGGGAGAAAGCCGGCGCAACTTCGGCAAAGTGGTGTCGAAGACACGTTTGCCATTTTTCTGAAGCCGGGTCCATTTCTCCAGCATCTTGCCCCGGCCTTTTTTCTTGTCGACCTTTTTCAGGAATTTTTTCAGCGGTTTGTCAGCCGTTTTCCGGGTGAAGTGAACCTCCTCGTCCAGATCGTTGTCCTGGTAGTTAATGGCCACGGCCAGATAGGCCTCGGCCAGCTGCTCCAGGGCATCCAGGCAATCGTCATCGTCAAAGCGGCCATTTTCCCGGGTATCGAGAACCAGGCTGACCGCAAGCCGCCAGAGATCGTATTGGTAATCGCTGACCACCGCATCATCGAAATCATCCAACCCGTAGATCACCTCTCCATCATGGTTGGCAAAGGCACCGAAGTTATAGACGTGGGCATCGCCCTGTATCCAGGTCTGGGAGCCGGGCACACCACCAAACAGCGAGAAGCGCCAGTCATTGAACATGTCCTGCCAGAACAGATGGCTGGCGCCCCGAAAGAACCGGTAGGGCGATTCCGCCATGACCTGGTACTTCTGCTGCCGGTCGGCATTGGACAGATCGCGATTATTTTTCTCGATGGCACGAATGACTTGGTGCCGGCGGTTATGAAGAGTCAGATCCTTGATCATGGCGGCTCCTGCTTGCCAGAGGGAGATGCTTGGGATTGGCTAGTGAGTCAATGCGGCTTCCAAATTTAGCAGCAGTTGCCGGCATTGACCAAGATAACCGCTGCCAAACAGGTTGTAGTGATTCAGGGCATGGTAGAGATTATAGATGTCTTTTTTGGCAGCGTAGGCACTGGTGCGCGGCCAGACCGAGTCGTAGGCCTGGTAGAAATCGCTGGTAAAACCGCCGAAGAATTCGGTCATCGCCAGGTCGGCTTCCCGGTCTCCGTAATAGACGGCCGGGTCAATCAACCAGGCTTTCGTCCTGTCGAACAGGGCATTGCCCGCCCACAGATCGCCGTGCAACAGACTGGGCCGCACACAGTGTTCGTTCAGAAAGGCTTCAAGGGCCCCGCTGTTACGCGCCAGAACTTCCTGAAACTCGTTTCTTAACTTGGCATCCTGTATACGGGATACCTGATAGCCCAGCCGGTCATCCCGAAAAAACTCACCCCAGTTGTCACACCATCGGTTTTTCTGTGGAGACAACCCGATGTAGTTATCATGCCCAAGGCCATAACATGGCTGTGGCAGTTTGTGCAGGCAAGCGAGGCCTTCGCCCAGGGCAGACATCAAAGCGGGAGTTGGCTGGCGTTGTTCAATATGGGGTATAACCAGTTGCCGTTCGCTGACAGAAATAACCCTTGGTACCGCCAAGGCCGCGCACCCCGTATTGGCAATGCCGGCACGCAATAGCTCCAACCCTTCCGCTTCACACTTCAGTGCATCTTCGAATGGCGATGTATTGGTCTTTCGAAACATGAACGCTCACCAGTCGTCTTTCTGTTCTTTCTCTCGCGCGTCTTCTTTCTCGGCTTCCGCCTTACGCTGTCGGACCTTTTCGAGTTTTTCCTTTGGAATCTTCATATTGCCAGCGTCTTTCAGCAACAAGAGGCTGCCAATCACCATTGCAAAGGCACCCAGAATAAAAAGCCATCCAATCAAAGACATGGTCCACCTCCTTTCACTGCCACATCCAGTTGCACCGCCAGCCAGGCCGCCCCGCGTACACCACTGGAATCGCCATGCCTTGCCTGTCGAATGGGCGTGCTGAACTCGCCACCGAATACATACCTCGGCAAACGTTCCGGCAAACGCTGATACAGCTCCGGAAGGTTGCTCACTCCCCCGCCCAGGACAATCACATCCGGGTCCAACAGGTTAATGGCCCCGGCCAGGCCTCGGGTCAGGTGTTCCAGATAACGATTCATGGTTTCACCAGCCTTGGGGTCACCCGCCCTCGCTGCCTGGGCGATGTCCGGCGCCGCCATCGTTTTATTCCATAATAGTTGATGAGTCAGTGCCATACCCGTGCCGGAAAGGAAGGTCTCATTGCAGCCGGACTGGCCACAAAAGCAGGGGCGCTGGTCCAGCTCCTCCTGGGGCGTCCAGGGCGTGGGATTATGGCCCCACTCGCCCGCCACGCCATTGGGGCCGGTCAGCAACCGCCCGTCAACACTGATACCGGAACCACAACCGGTCCCAAGGATGGCGGCAAAGACCACGCCTGCGCCCTGCCCCGCGCCATCGGTGGCTTCAGACAATGCCAGACAGTTGGCATCGTTGGTAACGGTAACCGCCCTGGACAGTATGTCTGACAGATCATCGGGAAGATTCCGGCCATTCAGGCATGGAGTGTTGGAGTTTTTAACCCTTCCGGTGACGCCGGAAACACTGCCGGGGATGCCAACACCCACGGGCAGGTTCCGTTCCCCCGACTGGCGCTCCGCCGCCATGACCAGATCCTTGATGGTCGCCAGAACCGCCTGGTAATCCTCACGAGGCGTGGGCACGCGCTTACGGAAATGCGCGTGGCTATCCTTGTCCAACAGAATCACTTCGGTTTTGGTGCCACCGAGATCCACACCGATCATCCAGGATGAATGCATAGTCGACCTTACCTTGGAAGCCTTGATGAACTATTCCGGAAACATGGCTGGTTTTGGTTATAATCGCCACACATCACTGATGGCCGAACGAGCCCACCCATTATGAAAAAAACGCTGGATCTGACCGCCCAACAACCGCAACTGGCGGTGGACTTCCTGGCCGAGGCATCAGGCCTGTCCAAGCAGCGTATCAAGGATGCCATGGCCAAAGGCGCCTGCTGGTGGACATCAAAAGGCAAGCAGGTACGGCTTCGCAAAGCCAAGCGGTCCCTGCAGCCCGGTACGCGGGTCCAGCTTTTCTACGATGATCAGGTACTTGCCCGAAAACCGCAAGCTCCCACGTTGATTGAAGACAAAGGCAGGTACAGTGTCTGGCACAAACCCCACGGGCTGCTGTCACAGGGTTCTCAATGGGGGGATCATTGCAGCTTGCTGCGCTTGGCCGAGGTCACCCTGAACAAGCCCTGTTTTCTGGTGCACAGGCTCGATGGTGAGGCCGCGGGGATAATGCTGGTGGCGCACGACAGCAAGGCCGCCGGAGCGCTGTCTGCGCTGTTCTCCGGCCGTGATGTCATCAAGGTTTATCGGGCTGAGGTGACTGGCATTCTTGAGGCGAATGATCAGGTGATCGATGCTGCCCTGGATGGCAAGCCCTCTTTAAGCCGGGTTACCACAGTGGAGGCTGATCAGGAGAGAAACACCAGCAAGGTATCTGTTGCGATTGAAACCGGCCGTAAACACCAGATACGCCGTCACCTCTCGGGTATTGGTCACCCGATTGTCGGAGACCGCCTCTACGGCAGACCGGACAAAGCAGGCCTGCAACTGGAAGCAGTTTACCTGGCGTTCACCTGCCCGCTGACGCAAACACCGCAGGTGTTTGGCTCACGACCGGAGCAGTGACCGGTCTCAGACCTGGTAGAAATCCCGGTACCAGTCCACGAAGCGGCCAATACCTTCTTCCACGGGTGTCGCGGGTTTGTAGCCGACATCGTTGATCAGGTCGTCCACATTGGCGTAGGTGGCCGGGACATCCCCCGGCTGCATTGGCAGCAGGTTTTTCTCAGCCTTTTTGCCGGTCCGCTCTTCGATGATTTCGATAAAACGGGACAATTCCACCGGGTTGTTGCTGCCGATGTTGTAGAGCCGATACGGTGCCTTACTGCTGCTGGGATCCGGCTGCTCACCACTCCAGTCGGCATTGGGTTCCGACACGTTATCGAGGGTGCGAACCACACCTTCCACGATGTCATCAATATAAGTGAAGTCCCGCTTGTGGTGGCCGTGGTTGAATACATCAATCGGCTCGCCGGCAAGAATCTTTTTGGTAAAGATAAACAGGGCCATATCCGGGCGACCCCAGGGACCATAGACGGTAAAGAACCGCAGGCCAGTGGTGGGCAGGTTGTACAGGTGACTGTAGGTGTGCGCCATCAGCTCATTGGCTTTCTTGGAGGCGGCGTACAAGCTCAAGGGGTGGTCCACGTTGTCGTGGACTGAAAACGGCATGGTTTCGTTGGCACCGTACACGGAGCTGCTTGAGGCATACACTAGGTGCTCCACCTTGTTATGGCGGCAACCTTCCAGGATGTTCATGAAGCCAACCAGGTTGGCGTCCACATAGGCGTTGGGATTCTGGATGGAGTAGCGCACGCCGGCCTGGGCGGCCAGGTGCACTACCCGCTCCGGCTGGTACTCCCGGAACAACTCGGCCATGGCGCCGCGATCAGCCACATCCTTGCGGATTTCCGTAAAACCCGGCTTATCCAGAAGACGGGCCAGACGGGCTTCTTTCAGGCTGACATCGTAATAGTCATTGACGTTATCCACGCCAATGACTTCATCGCCCCGATCCAGTAACCGGTGGGCCAGGTGTGAGCCGATAAAGCCGGCGGTTCCGGTAACCAGAATCCTCACGGTTTCCTCTCCTTAGAACGCCACGCCCGCGCTGATGAACGGGCCGTCGATTTCCACGTCCAAGCGGTCATCGTCGTCTTCGTAATCAATCGCCATCTGGCGGTAACCGGCACGCACCTGCAGCATGGCAAACTCATACTGGCCGTAGGCATTGAAGTCGTGAACGGAATCACCGTCGTAGCTGATCAGATTACCCTCGGCACCCACGGACACGCCGGTAAACGGCAGGTCAAAGCGGGCGGCGAGGTAACCCATGGGGATAACGCCATCGATTTCGGTCTTGGAGACATTGGTACTACCAACCTGCTGCACCACCAGCTCACCATCCAGGTCCCGAGCGGTCAGGCCCAAATCCAGGTTGACCCAGTTATCCAGAACTTCGTAGTACAAAGTCAAATCCAGCTGCTCCAGATCCAGATCAGACTGGACATCGACGCCAGCGGGGACATTATCGAAACCACTCAGGCCAAGCTGACCGCGACCACTCTGTTCAATAAGAGTGTAGTTCAGCTTCACGTTCGGCAGCACGGGTACCGGGTGTTCCACGTAAACAGAGGCATTGGCATTGGTGTCACTGTCGAGGTTGAGCTGGTTATCGACATCCACGATGTCGTTGTTCGTGCCGGCTTCACCGGACAGCTCCGAGTCCCAGTAGTTAACACTGGCACCCAGCCCCACCACGTCTGCCTGGGCCAGCGGTGCCGCAAGCACCAGCGAACCACCCAGGGCAATCATCAGTTTACGCATATCTCACCTTTGTCTGTGTCCGTTTTTCAGTCGAAGTTGATACCCAGGCGACGCCCTACTTCCTCATAGGTTTCGATGACATCGCCCAACCCCTGACGGAAGCGGTCCTTATCCATCTTCTTGCGGGTATCCTTGTCCCAAATCCGGCAGCCATCGGGGCTGAATTCGTCGCCCAGGACGATTTCGCCGCCACTGCGACCAAACTCAAGCTTATAATCCACCAACAACATACCGGCGTCCAGGAACAGGTTCTTAAGAACCTCATTGACCCGATAGGTCAGCTCTTTCATGTGAGCCAGTTCCTGTTCACCCGCCCAGCCGAAGGTCACTGCCAGGGATTCGTTGACCATCGGGTCGTGCAATTCATCGTTTTTAAGGAACAGCTCATACGTCGGCGGATTGAGGTCCTGGCCCTCTTCCACACCCAGACGACGGCAAAGGCTGCCGGCCGAGACATTACGGACCACGCATTCCACCGGAATCATATCCAGCTTTTTGACCAGTGATTCGGTATCCGACAGCAGTTTCTCGAAATGGGTGGGTACGCCGGCGGCTTCCAGCTTCTCCATGATAAAGGCATTGAACTTGTTGTTGACCATGCCTTTGCGGTCGAGCTGTTCTTTCTTTTCACCATCAAAGGCCGAGGTGTCATCGCGGAATACCAGCACAAACCGCTCCGGGTCGTCGGTTCTGTAAACTGACTTGGCCTTACCGGCATAAAGCTCTTCACGCTTTTCCATTACTTTCTCCAGACAGATAGCTGCGAACAGGGGCTCGCCCTATCAATACAAATTTTCAAACAATTGGGTGAGCAGATCCGCAGAGGTCAGCTCGCCATCATAAGCATCGGTTTGCTCAGCCGTCACACGCTGAACGTCACCAGCCTGCTCCACAAACACGGTGTGCGTGTGCAGCGGCTTGTCGTCATCACTGAACCACGACAACAGTCCGGCTGAGCGCTCATCCTCGGTGCGGAAATCCACCTGGAACCAGCCTTCGCTGCGGTTCAGATCCTGGACCTGGGCACCGATCTCCTCGAGAGAGCGATTCAGCTCTGCCCAGGTACGGCCATAATCCAGCGCCACGGTAACCGCCTGGGCCACGTCGTCATCACTGGAAATCAGACGCACCTTCGGCTCCGCCACCATACCCGACGCTGCCCGCGAGAAAGACTTACTGTCTTCCCGGCCCTGCAGGTAGGCACCAAGGTCCGCCAACAACGCTTTTTGCTGCTCAATGCGGGCGGCACTGGTTTCCCGGTCCCGCCAGGCCACCAGTTCATCCGCTGCCTGATCCCGCTCCAGAACACGCATCCGGATTTCGGTGGTTTTGCGGCGAATCCCCGGCGCCAGGCGCATTTGCACGATCGTTTCAGGCTCATTGGCGTCCGGGCTGTCCGGCAGACCGACCAGTTGGCGGCTACGCTTACTGAAGTTCACCAGCTCACTTTGCTGGATACCCAGCTGCGGGCTGTCGTAGGCCACCCCAAGACCGGATTCGTTCATCCAGCCACTCGCTGCCGGCCACAGGCGCCCCGGCACTTCATTGACCAGCAGCCAGACGCGACCGTCCAACTCTTCGATCACATAATTCTGCTCGAGAATGTCCGAGGTCATGTCCGGCGGTTTGGGAATGGACGAAGGGTACAGGCGACGGTTGTCGTCCGTGTTGATATCGCGAATCGGCATCGCCTGGTCGATGCGTGATGTTTCCGCTCCTTCAGGAATCTCTATGGATTGGCCTTCAGGCGCATCCACGTAGCGTTCGGAACGGTCTTCAACCAGGCTGCAACCAGCCAGAGTGGCGAAAAGCAGAATCCCGGCCATGGGCCGGGACAGGGAAACAGTTTTAGTACGGGCTCCAGCAAGAACCTGCATCGGGTTACTCCGGTTAACGGGTGGTTGCATGGGGTTCAGAGAACGCCTGAAGCCTTGAGCGCTTCTTCCACCTCACCGTGGAACTTCTCGCTGAGCGGTGTCAAAGGCAGACGGATGCCCTCACTGATCATGCCCATGCGGTGCAACGCCCATTTGACCGGAATCGGGTTCGCTTCCAGGAACAGTTTGCGGTTCAGCGGGCTCAACAGCTCATTAAGGCGCTGGGTTTCGGCCTCATCACCAGCGATGGCAGCGGCACAAAGCTCGGACATTGCTTTAGGCGCCACGTTGGCGGTCACAGACACATTGCCCTTGCCGCCAGCCAGCATCAGTTCGGCAGCTGTCGCGTCGTCGCCGGAATAAACCGCCAGGCGGCCATCAAGGGCTTCGATCAGCTCGGCACCGCGAGGGATATTACCGGTGGCGTCTTTGATGGCGACAATGTTGGGAACGTCGGCCAGACGCAGCACGGTTTCGTTCAGCATGTCGCAGGCGGTGCGGCCCGGCACGTTGTACAGCATCTGGTTCATGCCCGGCACGGCCTCGGCAATGGCCTTGAAGTGCTGATACAGCCCTTCCTGTGTCGGCTTGTTGTAGTAAGGGACAACCAGCAGACAGGCGTCGGCACCCAGCTTTTCAGCTTCGCTGGTGAGCTCAATGGCTTCCCGGGTACTGTTGCCACCGGTACCGGCAATCACGGGGATTCGGCCGTTAACACGTTTTATGATGTGACCAATGGTCCGGATGTGTTCTTCCGGATCCAGGGTCGCGGATTCACCGGTGGTACCAACAGCGACAATACCATTGGTGCCGTTTTCAACATGAAACTCGACCAGTCTGTCCAGCTCTTCCCAGTGGATATCACCATTGGGATACATGGGCGTGACCAGTGCGACAAGGCTACCCGTAATCATAAAAGCTCCGTCCGAATAAAACCGATATGGTAATGTTGGGTTTGAACTGACACAAGAGAATTAAAGGAGATGTCATGACATCCGTAGCACTGAACCAGCCGATCCCCGATTTCGAAGTTCCGGCAACCGGCGATCAGACCATACGCCCGGCGGATCTCCGGGGACGGAACATCGTCATCTATTTCTACCCGAAAGACAACACGCCGGGCTGCACCACGGAAGGTCAGGATTTCCGGGACCGGATCACCGATTTCGAGGACCGGGACACGGTTATTCTCGGGGTTTCCCGGGACGGCCTGCGCGCCCATGAAAATTTCCGGTCAAAGCACCAGTTTCCGTTTCACCTGATTTCAGACAAAGACGAAACCCTGTGCAAACTGTTCGACGTGATCAAACTGAAAAAACTGTACGGCAAGGAACACATGGGCATTCAGCGCAGCACCTTCCTGTTCGATAAGGAAGGCGTGCTGCGCAACGAATGGCGAGACGTCAAGGTGCCGGGCCACGTGGACGAGGTATTGGACAAGGTTCGCCAGCTCTGAGCAGGTCCGCTACTCTTTGGCGGTCGGTGACGGAGCGCTTTCCTTCACCGGCCAGGCAGCGAAGACAGCCTTCAGCATGGTTGCCAGCGGAATGGCAAAGAACACACCCCAAAGCCCCCAGATACCGCCAAAGAACAACACCGCGATAATGATGGCCACCGGATGCAGGTTGTTAACCTCCGAGAACAGCACCGGAACCAGGACATTGCCGTCCAGTGCCTGAATGACCCCATATGCCACCATCACCCAGATAAAATGCGTGCCCCAGCCAAAGGCAAACAGAGCGATAACCGCCACCGGGATGGTTACCACGGCGGCACCAATATAGGGGATCACCACACTCAGCCCCACGAGCAGGGACAGCAGGGCGGCGTATGGCATACCCAGTAGCTTGAACACAGCGTAGGTCACACCGCCGACGATGAAAATTTCCAACGCCTTGCCCCGGACATAATTAGCGCACTGCTGATTCACTTCCTGCCAGATACGCACCATCATCGGACGCTGCGGTGGCAACAGCCGACCAACGGAACTCACCAACACCTGGCGATCTTTCAGGAAGAAAAACACCAGAATGGGCACCAGCACGACGTAGATCAGAAGCGCCACGAGATCCGGGATACTCGACAGCGAGAAAGACACCAGCCATTGCGTGATGTTTCCCACTTCCGCTGAAATCTGCTGGTATAGAGTATTAACGGCTTCGGCAGAGACCAGATGGGGATACTGCTCGGGCAATAAATCAAGATAACTCTGGAGCTCACCAATGATGCGGGGCGCTTCGCCGGCCAAGGTACTGACCTGGGTCCAGATCAACGGCAGCAAACCAAAAATGAAGCCCACCAGAATGCCCAGAAACACCAAAAATACGCCCAGAATCGCGGCGATTTCAGGCACGCCAAGGCGCTTTAATTTTGTCACCAGCCCCTGCAGGATAAAGGCAATGATCAGTGAGGCAATCGCTGGCGCCAGCATGGCGCCAAACCAGATGATGAAAAAGGTACCGGTTACCAGAAGCAGAAACAGGATGACCGCTTCTTCGTCCGAGAAATACTTGTGGGCGAGGCCCCGTAAAATTCTGACCATGAATAACTCCGGGTTTTAACCGCCGCACTTTATCACGAAACGCCAGGTTCCATGATTCTCCGATTGGCTGATCAAACTGTGGGAAGACAAATTCAGCCACGCAGGGATATCACGGGAAGAACCGGAATCCGTTGCCAATACTTCCAACACCTCGCCCGGCGCCATGCCGTTGAGCTCCAGCTTGGTTTTCAGCAGCGGCATGGGACAGCGCAAGCCGCTGGCATCGAGCATTCGGTCAGCCATAAGCGGAATTTACCATTAAGATTCAGACAGCATTCGGGCAGGCATTATGCCGGGGGTGTTACTCTATTGCATCCTGAAACCTGTTAACGTTTACCGGACACCCCCACGACCGGAGCATTATCGGACTCCATGAAGTACTTATTCAAGCTCTTCGCCAAATCTCCCTCCTCCAGCGCTCTGGCACTGTCAGCAGCCTTGATGCTCAGCCCTGTGCCGGGCCACCCACAGGAGACAGACCTGCCCAGCATAGGGGGGAGTGGCGGGCTGATTGCCGGCCAGAAGGAAGCCGATATCGGGGAACAGGTGATGGTCTCCCTACGCCGCTCGGCGCCGCGCATCCAGGATCCACTGGTTTTCGACTACCTGACCAACATCCTCTACCAGTTGGTGCCTTCAGCCCCTCTTGAAGACCGGGACCTGCAACTGGTCATCATTGACAATCCGGCGCTTAATGCCTTTGCAGTGCCCGGCGGCATTGTCGGCGTTAACGGAGGACTTTTCCTGAAGGCAACCAGCGAACATCAGTTCGCGTCCGTCCTGGCCCACGAACTCGCCCACCTGAGCCAGCGACACTTCGCCCGTCGCATGCAGCAACAGGAAACCACAACGCCGCTGACAGTGGCCGGCATGGTTGCGGGCATCATCCTTTCCGCCGTCACCCAGTCCGATATCGGCATTGCCGCCATCGCCGGCACCCAGGCGCTAACCATGCAGAACATGCTCGCCTACAGCCGCGCCCACGAAAAAGAAGCCGACCGGGTGGGCCTGGATATTCTTGCCAGCTCTGGCATGGATCCCAGGGGTATGCCGGAGATGTTCGAAATCATGATGCGCGAGAACCGCCTGCAGGGGAATCGCGTTCCTGAATACCTGTCCACTCACCCGTTAACCCAGAGCCGGGTGGCAGACACCCGCAGCCGGGCCGAACAGTACCCGGATGAACACATCCGTGAGGGACAGGAATACCATCTGATTCGTAATCGGCTCCAGGTGCATTACGCTCGCTCGCCACAGGTTGCCGTGGAGACCTTTGAAGCCTACCTGGAGCGGGACGATGCCGTCAGAAGTGAGGCCATTGAGTATGGCCTGGCCGTCGCCTACCACCAGAACGCCCAGTACGAGAAGGCACAAAGCATCCTGAAACAACTTCTGGCCAACAATCCGGGACGAATCACCTTCCAGGTCACACTTGCCGATGTTCTCATCAGCGAGCAACGCTACGAGCAAGCCAAACGGTTGCTGCAGCCCGCCCTGGACCGAAACCCCGGCAATTATCCGGTGACCTACTCGCTGGCCAAAGCAGAAATAGAGGCTGGCAATGGTGCCGCTGCCGCACGATTACTTCGGGATCTGACCCGGGATTATCCCGGCCACGAACATCTGTGGTTGAGACTGGCCGAAGCCGAGGGCATGGCCCGCAACATTGTCGGAGTGCACCGGGCACGGGCGGAATACTACGTACTGATGGGGGATCTGGAGTCGGCACGGCGCCAACTACGCCAGGCTCAGGAGATACTGCCAGCGGGCTCAACCGAACGGCAGGTGGTCAACGAGCGACTGGGCGACCTCACCCGCCGCATTCAAACCCAGAACGGCTAGCCGCTAACACTCAGGCGTTACCGGCCGCCTTCAGGTTCATATCCGCAGTAAAATCCAGCATTCGCCGCAACGGCCGTAGCGCATCCTCCCGCAACCGGGCATCCACCTGAACCTCCTGGGTGCCCTGCTCTATGGCCTGCAGCAGGTTTTCAAGACCATTCATGGCCATCCAGGGGCAATGGGCGCAGCTTCGGCAAGTAGCGCCATTACCGGCTGTCGGCGCCTCAATCAGCGTTTTGTTCGGCGCCAATTGCTGCATTTTGTAAAAAATGCCGTTGTCGGTCGCTACGATGAATTCCTGGTTTGGCAAGGTCTGCACCGCGTGGATCAGCTGCGACGTGGAGCCAACCACGTCGGCCCGCTCGACCACCGCATCCGGCGACTCGGGATGCACCAGAACCGCCGCTTCCGGGTAAAGTGCCTGGAGATCCTCCAGGCCGCGGAACTTGAATTCTTCATGAACAATGCACGAGCCGTCCCAAAGCAGCATATCCGCCCCGGTCTGCTTCTGAACATAGCTGCCCAGGTGTTTATCCGGTGCCCAGAGAATTTTTTCACCCTTGGCGTCCAGGTACTCCACGATAGCCTGGGCGCAGCTGGACGTTACCACCCAGTCCGCGCGGGCTTTTACCGCCGCCGAGGTGTTGGCGTAGACCACCACGGTACGGTCCGGATGTTGATCACAAAACTCGGAAAACTCGTCGGCGGGACAGCCCACATCCAGCGAACAGGTGGCTTCCAGTGTCGGCATCAATACCCGCTTTTCGGGATTGAGGATCTTGGCTGTCTCGCCCATGAAACGAACCCCGGCCACCACCACGGTTGAGGCCGGGTGCTGGTTTCCGAAACGGGCCATCTCCAGGGAATCGGCCACACAACCGCCGGATTCTTCCGCCAGGCGCTGGATATCCGGGTCTGTGTAGTAGTGCGCAACCAGAACGGCATCCTTTTCTGTCAAGACTTCCTTGATACGCGCTTCCAGCTCGGCTTTTTCATGGGCACTCAGGGGCTGGGGCTCCGCCTGATGGGCCAAGTGTTCCTGAACAAGGATACGGTCTTGCGATCGTGTCATCACTGGGTCTCTGAAATGCATTTGCCGGCAGAGTATATCATTTCCCACTACGCTTCAGGGACTTGCAACATACCCCTACTACCGAAGCAACCAAACCAAAACAACTTGCCTGCCAATATGGGTTCTTCCGGCCAAAAAAAAAGAGCCCGAAGGCTCTTTTTTCTGCAAAACCGCCATCCTGGCCGCTCTTGCGTGTTGGTGGGTCGTGAAGGATTCGAACCTTCGACCAATTGGTTAAAAGCCAACTGCTCTACCAACTGAGCTAACGACCCATAACTGGCGTGCCGGCCTCTCATCCGGCGGACGTCAGGCATTGCCTGCCATCCTGAATTTGGTGGGTCGTGAAGGATTCGAACCTTCGACCAATTGGTTAAAAGCCAACTGCTCTACCAACTGAGCTAACGACCCAAACGAGGCGCATATAGTAATGAATTTTTTGGGCTGTTCAACCCCTTTATTCACTTTCTTGTCACTTTTTTTAATCACTGATCAGCAAGCAATCAAGACGGTGAAATTATAATCAATCCTTGTTGTCGTCAAGGAAATCCCGAGCCAGTTTCGCCGCTCCGGATTCCGGGTATTTGCTCACCACACTCTCCATACGCCGACGAGCTTCTTCCATTTCGCCCAGGCGGTTCAGGGTGACCCCAAGCTTGTAGATGGCATCCGGTGCTTTACGGTGGTCCGCGTAGCGGGTTGCGACAATGGTAAAGGCCTGTTTGGCCTGCTCAAGTTGAGGCTTGGCCAAATAGACTTCGCCCAGCCAATAATAGGCATTGACGGTCAGATCCCCTTCCGGGTACTTGTCGATAAACTCATACAGACGCCCTATCGCCGCGTCGTAGGCCTTTTCTTCACGAATCAGGCTAATAATTTCGTTATAGGCCTGCTTTTCGTCAGGCTCGGGCGAGCGATACGCTTTCGTGGGCGTTTTTTTCTGTTCACTGGAACCAGCGGACGCCCCCGCAGGCGCCTGATCAGGGGCACTGCCGCCACGCTCCTCCAGTTTTTTGGCCAGATCCAGGAGGCGCTGGTCCAGATCCACGTAGCGATCCCGTCCCTGCTGTTGCAGCCGTTCAATCTGGTAGCCCTGCTCTTCAACCTGTCCCTGCAGCTCACGCACGGTCTGCTGAAGCTGCTGGATCATGTAGAAGAGCTCCGCTGTGGCCTGACTGTTGGCCGCCTTTCTCTGGGCTTCGGAACTGTTGTTCTGGAATGCGGGCGTCGACGACTGCGCCTGGAGAGGCCCCGCCAGGCCAAGGCCCAGCGGGACAAGCACGGCCGCCATGAGTGCTTTTCTCATGGGAACATCCGTTGGTTACACGGTTCTTTTCAATGCAAGCTTAGTCAAAAACCAGCTCAACACGACGGTTCTGTGCCCAGGCACTTTCACTGGAACCACGAACCGCCGGCTTCTCTTCACCGTAGCTTACGGTTTCAGTCTGGCCGCGGGAAGCGCCGTTAACGATCAGGAAACGCTCAACCGCCTTGGCCCGACGCTCGCCCAGTGCCAGGTTGTATTCCTTGCTGCCGCGCTCATCGGCGTGGCCTTCGATGCGAACTTCCGCGCGCGGGGTTTCAGCCAGGTAGCGGGCGTGCGCGATCAGTACTTCGCGGGCTTCCGGCTTGATTTCAGAGGTATCAAAGTCGAAATAGAAGGTCGTTACATCACGCAGGGCCTCCTGGGCCGCCTGTTCGCTCTCTGCCGCGCGCTGGGCTGCTGCCCGCTCTTCATCGGTCATGGCGGAAGAGGAAATACCACCTTCCTCACCAGTGCCATCATAGACCGTGGCGCCACCTTCCTGGTCGATCGCCTCCACATCGGAGCCATAGCCTTCGTCATCCATGGTTTCGCCGGTGGAACTACAACCCGCGACCAGGCCAGCGGCCAACAACATTGCAAACATTTTGCTCGACATTGAAAGATTCATAGTCAGATTTCCTTTTGGTGATGTGAATGATTCTTTTGTGACGTTGAGGGTTCAACGAATCACCGGCCCCCAGGCCGGGTCTCGAACTTCGCCCTCGGCCGCCGGCAGGCTGTAGGCGGCGCCCCCGTCTGCCGACACCACAGTCAACACGCTGTCACCATTCTGTTCGGTTGCATAAATCAGCATCCGGCCATTGGGCGACAGGCTTGGGGATTCATCCGCCTCTGTGCGGGTGACGATACTTTCTTCGCCGGTATTAAGATTGGTGCGGGCAATCAGGAACGCACTGTTCCGCTGATGCACATGATACACGTATTCACCATCCGGTCCCGGACGCGGCCGGGCGTTATAGCGGCTACCAAAGGTGATGCGACGGGCCTCCGCCCCTGGACGCTCCATGTGGTAAATCTGCGGGCCACCAGAACGGTCGGACGTAAAGAAAATTCCTCTGCCGGCATGATCCCATGCACCTTCGGTGTCGATCGCCCAGTGATTGGTCAATCGGGTCAACTCCCCGGTCGACAGGTCCATGTTGTATACCTCGGCGTTGCCATCCCGCGACAGGGTCATCAACAGGGATTCGCCATCCGGCCCCCAGGCCGGTGCCGAGTTCAGACCCCGGAAATCCGCCACCTTCCGACGCTTTCCGGTGGCGAGCTCGTGAGTGAAGATCACAGGCCTGCCAGTCTCGAAAGAGACATAGGCCAGTGTTTTGCCGTCCGGCGACCAGGCAGGAGAGAGAATGGGCTCGCCGCTTTCCAGCCGGACCTTGGAACGCTGGCCATCAATATCGCTGACCTGCAGACGATACCGGATGTCCTCGCCCTGCCCGGTCACGGTGACATAGGCCAGTTTGGTGGAAAAAACACCGGCTTCGCCGGTGATGGCCTCATACACCTTGTCACTGATGTGGTGCGCCAGAGAACGGGCATTACTGGCCGGGGCTCCGGCAGTTTCCCCCAGAATTCGCTCTTCGCGGTTAACGTCAAACAGTTCGTACCGGGCTTCCAGGCGCTCTCCGCTGCGGGTGAGCTCGCCCACCAGCAGGTACCGTTGGCCCAGCACGCGCCAGTCCCGGAAATACACATCGGACTGTCGGGAAGGCAGGCTGAGCATTTTCCCGGGTTCCAGCGGGCTGAATTCACCACTCATCGTGAGGTCGGATCGAATAATGCTACTGACCTTATCGCCCGGAGGCATGGTACCGGTCTCGGTGAAAGGCACCACGGCAATCGGGATTGCGGAATCCACACCCTCGGTAATACGAATCAGCAACTCGGCCCGGGCGTTACCGCCCGCAAGCATCAGCATTGCCATGCAGACCAGCACCAATGAACGCATCGGGGACTTAACAGGCACTTGTTTTTGAGTCATCGGAATCACCAGTCTCATCACAGGCGTCGCGGATTGAATTCAATCGTAAACTGCCGAAAGTATCGCTCAAAAGTATCCCGGCTTTCCGGAACCGGGTAACGATTCACGGAACGCACCGCAGCCAGTGCGGAGTTATCAAAAGCGGCATTGCCGCTACTGTCGAGCACTTTCACACCAGCCAGCTCACCGGTGGGCAGAAGGGTAATCTGAAGCCGTGCCACCATATCCTCGGTAGCGGATGAGGGTATGTACCAAGCATCAATCACTCGCTTCTGGATCAGCCCCCGGTATTTCTCGCTCTCGGACAACATCTGCTTTTCCCGGGCCCTGGCGGCCTCAGCTTCACGCCGCCGGCGATCCTCGGCTTCCTGCTCCTGGCGAGCCTGCTCTGCCAGGGCCTGGAGCTGCTCTTCCCTCAAGCGGCGCTCGGCTTCCAGGCGCTTACGTTCCGCCTCTTTACGAGCCTCTTCTTCCCGGCGCTTACGTTCTGCCTCTTCCTGACGACGCTTTTCCTCTTCAGCCTTGCGTTGTGCTTCGGCTTCTTCCTGGCGCCGCTTCTCCTCCAGGCGCTGCCGCTCCCGCTCTTTGGCCTCGGCTTCGGCCTTGCGTTTGGCGGCCTCTTCGCGGGCTTTCTGTTCCGCACGCTTGCGGGCCTCTTCGGCTTCCTGGCGCTTACGCTCTTCTTCCCGTTTTTGGGCTTTTTCCCGGGCTTCGCGCTCCGCTTCCAGGCGCTTTTGCTCTTCCTGACGCTTACGCTCGGCCTCCGCCTGCTGACGTTCGCGCTCCTCTTGAGCCCGCTTTTCCCGTTCCCGGTCTTTGTCTTCGACAACAGGACTGGGCCTGGGTTCAGGACTGATCAACCGGGCCGAAATCACATTGGGCCGAGGCTCGGGTGGCCGTTCCGCCCAGGACCAGCCAGCCATGGCGATGCCTACCACCAACACGTGCAGCACCACAGACAGCGCCACCGGTGACTTCCAGGGCGCCTTGCCGGTGCTGATATTGTCCCGTTCATGACCTTTCACTGCGAACCCACCAGCCGGTTACTGCTTATCATCAGGTGCATCGGTTATCAGGCCAATGCCGGTGGCGCCGGCAGACTGAAGCTCGGCCATCAGTCGGACCACAACGCCGTAATCCACATACTCATCGCCGCGCACAAACACCTCGGCATTCGAGCGCTGCGAGAGAATCTTGCTCACCTGGTCACGCACCTGGGGCAGCGAGATCGGGTTGCCCCGTTCGTCTCCCACTTCCAGATAGTAGGCGCCGTTACTGTCCACCGACACTGTAATTGGCTCGACGTCTTTTTCCTGCTGAATCGGTTCGGACGTGGTTTCCGGCAGGTCCACCTTCACGCCCTGCGTCAGCATGGGTGCCGTTACCATGAAGATAATCAGCAACACCAGCATCACATCAATGTAGGGCACCACGTTGATTTCGGCCATTGGCTTACGCCGCTGCTGCGGCATCATTCCCATACCTTTCATGCCACTCATGCTGCCAGCCTCCCCTTCGCAGTGCCGTTAATCATGCAGCCTGCTCACTGCTGTGCACGCGGCGATGCAGGATGCTGGAGAACTCCTCGGCAAAAGTCTCGTAGTTCTTCAGCAGGGCCTCTGATCGGGCCGCAAACCGGTTATAAGCCACAACCGCCGGAATCGCCGCGAACAGACCCATCGCGGTGGCAATCAGCGCCTCGGAAATGCCTGGCGCCACGGTGGCCAGGGTCGCCTGCTGCACCTGAGCCAGACCCCGGAAGGAGTTCATGATGCCCCATACCGTACCGAACAGACCGACATAGGGGCTGGTGGAACCAACCGTCGCCAGGAATGGCAGATGGGTCTCGAGCCGCTCCTGCTCCCGGGAAAAAGCCACACGCATGGCCCGTTGGGAACCTTCCATAACGGCATCGGCATCCCGGCTCTGCTGACGCAGGCGCGAGAATTCCTTGAAACCGGCCCGAAATACCGACTCCAGGCCGGAATAAGGCGTGGGGTTATCGTTCACTTCCTTGTACAGCTGCCCCAGATCCATTCCCGACCAGAAGCGATTTTCAAACTCCAACTGCGCGGCGCGGGCTTTCCGGAACACCTGAATGCGTTGAAAAATCAACGCCCAGGAAATTACCGATGCCAGTGCCAGCAGCAACATAACCAGCTGCACAAGAACCCCGGCGTTCGCAATCAGATGCCAGACTGAAAGTTCCGATTCCACTGTTCACTCCCAAGCAATAAATATTCGTTTTCAGTAAGTTATGCTGTTCTCTGCAGGATTTCCAGCATGTTTTCCGGTAGCCGCTGCGGCCGCCCGGTATCCAGGGCGATGCAGGCCACCCGCACCTCGGCGTCACACAAAAGCTGCCGGTCAGAGGCGCGATAGACCCGTTGGCGAAACGCCATCCAGACCCGGGAGAAATCGTCGGGCTCGGCAGTTACCAGCAACTGATCATCCAGCTTGGCCGGCGCCCGGTAGTTAATATTCATGCGCTGGACCACGTAACTGATGTTATGCTCCAGGCCGGCCCGCAGGCCAACGCCTTCACTGCGGATCCACTCGGTTCGCGCCCGCTCCATGTAGTGCAGGTACTTGGCGTGGAACACGATGCCGCCGGCATCGGTATCCTCGATGTAGACCCGGATTGGCAACTCAAAACGGGAAGAAGTCTGAGTATCAGTCAAAAAGATCATCCTCCTTGCCGGAGGCCGGAGCCACCACGCCGAAATGCTGGTAGGCGTTGGATGTGACCATACGGCCCCGAGGTGTCCGGATCATGAACCCTTGCTGGATCAGGAACGGCTCCAACACGTCTTCAATGGTGCCCCGCTCTTCACTGATGGCGGCAGCCAGGCTTTCCACGCCCACCGGGCCGCCGTCGAATTTCTCGATCATGGCCAGCAGCAGGCGCCGGTCCATGTGGTCGAAGCCCTGATTATCCACCTTCAACATATTCAGGGCCTGATCAGCGATTTCGGAACTGATGTGACCGTTGCTGCGCACTTCGGCGAAGTCGCGAACCCGACGCAGCAGGCGATTGGCAATTCGCGGCGTGCCCCGGGAACGGCGAGCAATTTCAAACGCACCAGCCTCATCGATATCCACGGACGACAGCCGCGCCGAGCGTACGATGATGTCGGTCAGGTCCCGATGGTTGTAGAACTCAAGACGTTGGACAATGCCAAAACGATCCCGCAGCGGCGACGTCAGCAAACCTGCGCGGGTGGTGGCGCCCACCAGGGTGAACGGTGGCAGGTCGAGCTTGATCGAGCGCGCCGCCGGCCCTTCGCCGATCATGATATCCAGCTGGTAATCCTCCATGGCCGGATACAGCACCTCTTCCACTGCCGCGCTCAGGCGATGGATCTCATCAATAAACAGCACATCGCCTTCTTCAAGGTTGGTCAGCAAAGCTGCCAGGTCACCGGCCTTCTCAAGCACCGGACCGGAGGTAGTTTTGATCGCAACGCCCATTTCATTGGCAATAATGTTGGCCAGCGTGGTCTTACCCAGGCCCGGCGGACCAAAAATCAGTACGTGATCCAGCGCCTCTTCCCGGCCGCGAGCGGCGGAGATGAAGATTTCCATCTGCTCGCGCACGGTGGGCTGACCCACGTATTCGGCCAACAACGTCGGTCGGATGGCCCGGTCCTGGACCTCTTCGTACTCGCCGGCTTTTGGTGTTATCAGTCGGTCCGATTCGATCATAGTGTTATCCGGTTGCTGGCAATGAACAGGGTAACTGCCGGCTCTGCCGGTTGTTCATGTTGCGCAGATTGTACAAGGGGCAGTGTGTGAGTCACGTTACGCTCTTTACAGGTTGTCGTCATGAAGTTTTAACAACAATCCCTTGATTGGCTTCTGTTTAAGCGTACCGGGGAGCCTCAACGGGTCGGAATCATGTTTTTCAGTGCCAGGCGAATCAGTGCTTCGCTGTTCATACCCGGTTCGGCCACCCGGCCGATGGCCTTGGCCGCTTCCTGGGGCTTATAACCAAGGGCGATGAGAGCCGCCTCTGCCTCTTCCGCCGGATCCGGACCGGCGGCGGGAGCCGTTGCTCCACCCGTACCAGGGCTTACAGGCGCGTCGAAAGGCACAAACTGCCCTTCCAACTGGCCAATGCGATCAGCCATGTCAATCAACAGCCTTTCAGCGGTTTTCTTGCCCACACCGGGCAGCTTGACCAGGGCGTTAACATCCCGGGTTTCCACGCAACGGATAAACTGTTGCGCATCCAGGCCCGAAAGGATGCCTACCGCAAGTTTAGGGCCGACCCCGTTCACTTTGATCAACAACCGGAACAGGTCGCGGTCCAGGCGCGAGGCGAAACCAAACAGGCTCTGAGCATCCTCACGAACGGCGAAATGGGTATGGAGGGTAACTTCCTGCCCGGCATCCGGCAGGTGAAAGAAGGTGGTATAGGGGATATCAATTTCGTATCCAAGCCCGGCGCATTCCACCAGGGCGTTCCCCGGGGCTTTCTCGATCAACAGTCCTCGAACACGACCAATCAAGGGAGGTCTCCTTTGGCTCTGAAAAGCCGGTTATTGTCGGCGCACCCGCCCGCTACGCACCTTGCCACCCGTTGATGCCAGGCGCACCACGCTCTGGTTCATGTGGGCATGGCACAGGGCGATCGCCAGGGCATCGGCGGCATCCGCCTGGGGTTTTCGGGAAAGCTTCAGCAACGCCTGCACCATGTGCTGCACCTGCGCCTTATCCGCACCACCAGTGCCAACCACGGCCTGCTTCACCTGGCGGGCCGAATACTCATGCACCGGCAACCCGCTGTTGGCAGCACTGACAATGGCCGCTCCCCGGGCCTGGCCCAGCTTGAGGGCGGAATCCGGGTTGCGGGCCATAAACACCTGCTCGATGGCGAACTCTTCAGGGCGATACTCGCCAATCAGCAGGGCCAGGCTATGAAAAATGGTTTGCAGGCGCTCGGCCCAGGGCTTCTCGCCCACCCGAATGCACCCGCTGTCAATGTACTCCGTGGTACGGCCTTCCACGCGGATGATGCCGTAACCGGTAATGCGGGAACCGGGGTCCACGCCCAGAATAATGGCCATCAGACTGCCCTGCTCCCGGTTGGCGGAATCA
This sequence comes from Marinobacter nauticus, assembly GCA_044811145.1. GTDB lineage: Bacteria > Pseudomonadota > Gammaproteobacteria > Pseudomonadales > Oleiphilaceae > Marinobacter > Marinobacter nauticus_A. The sequence goes on along the minus strand of CP085245.1, from coordinate 2,355,838 downwards.
CCTTAGAGTGATTCCATGATCTCGGCGGAAATCTCCGCGTTATGGTAGACGTTCTGGACATCGTCCAGGTCCTCGAGCGTGTCGATCAGCTTGAGAATTTTCTCCGCGCCCTCGTGATCCAGCTCCACGCGAGTGGCTGGGACCATGGTGACTTCGGAGTTATCAGGCTTGAGCCCGGACTTGACCAGGGATTCTTTCACATCCAGATATTCTTCGGGCGTGGTGACGATCTCATAGGAGCCATCGTCCTGCTCCTGCAGATCCTCGGCGCCAGCCTCCAGCGCCGCTTCCATCAGCTTGTCGCCGTCCACTTCCGGGCCGTAACTGATAATGCCCTGCTTAGTGAACAGGTACGCCACCGAGCCGTCGGTGCCCAGGTTACCGCCGGATTTATTGAACGCGTTGCGAACCTCGGCCACGGTGCGGTTTTTGTTGTCGGTCATGACTTCCACGAAGAACGCCACCCCACCGGGGCCATAACCCTCGTAGGTCAGTTCTTCGTAGTTGTTGTCGTCACCACCGCCGGCACCGCGTTCAATGGCCCGTTCGATGGTGTCCTTTTTCATGTTGGCGGTCAGGGCCTTGTCGACCACCGCCCGCAACCGGGGGTTATCGTTCGGGTCTCCCCCGCCGAGGCGCGCAGCCACGGTAAGCTCACGGATAATCTTGGTGAAGATCTTGCCGCGCTTGGCATCCTGGGCCGCTTTGCGGTGCTTGATATTGGCCCATTTACTGTGTCCAGCCATTATCAAAACTCCTTTCGGTTAACCGGGGCAGCAAAGCCGCCCCGGTGAACAGAATTTACGCCTTGTCCTCGCTCTTGTTGCCATCGGCAGCCTTGGCCGAGCGACGCAGGCGGATGTTCAGCTCTTTGAGCTGTTTGTCATCCACTTCGCCCGGCGCCTGGGTCATCAGGCAAGTGGCGCTCTGGGTTTTCGGGAAGGCGATCACGTCGCGGATGGAGCTGGAGCCGGTCATCAGCATCACCAGACGGTCCAGGCCAAAGGCCAGGCCGCCGTGCGGCGGGCAGCCGTACTTGAGGGCGTCCAGCAGGAAACCGAACTTGGCGCGAGCCTCTTCTTCGCCAATGCCCAGGATGCGGAATACCGCCTCCTGCATCTGCTCGCTGTGGATACGGATGGAACCACCACCCAACTCGGTGCCGTTCAGCACCATGTCGTAGGCGCGGGACAGGGCGTTGGCCGGGTCGGCCGCCAGCTCTTCCGGGCTGCAGGACGGCGCGGTGAACGGGTGGTGAATGGCAGTCAAGCTGCCGTCCGGGGTTTCCTCGAACATCGGGAAGTCCACTACCCACAGCGGTGCCCATTCGCAGGTCAGCATGTCCAGGTCGTGACCCAGCTTCACACGCAACGCGCCCAGGGCTTCGTTCACCACCATGGTCTTGTCGGCACCGAAGAACACGATGTCGCCGTCTTCCGCGCCCACGCGCTCCATCATGGCCATGACTGGTTCATCACCCAGGAACTTGATGATCGGCGACTGCAGGCCTTCAATGCCCTGGGACATGTCGTTGACCTTGATGTAGGCAAGGCCCTTGGCGCCATAGATGCCGACGAACTTGGTGTAATCGTCGATCTGCTTGCGGGTCAGCTTGCCACCGCCTGGTACACGCAGGGCTGCCACGCGGCCTTTGGGGTCTTTAGCCGGGCCGGCGAACACTTTGAAGTCCACGTTTTCGACCAAATCGTTAACGTCCACCAGTTCCAGCGGGATACGCAGGTCCGGCTTGTCGCTGCCGTAACGACGCATGGCTTCGGAGTGCGGCATGCGCGGGAATTCCGGCAGGCTCACTTCCAGCACGTCCTTGAAAAGGGAGCGAACCATGTCTTCGTTCAGCTCCATCAGGGCCTCTTCATCAATGAAGGAGGCCTCGATGTCCACCTGGGTGAACTCCGGCTGACGGTCGGCCCGCAGGTCTTCGTCGCGGAAGCACTTGGCGATCTGGTAATAACGATCTACGCCGGACACCATCAACAGCTGCTTGAACAGCTGCGGCGACTGCGGCAGCGCGAAGAAGGAACCTTCGTGGGTCCGGCTCGGCACCAGGTAGTCACGGGCGCCTTCCGGAGTGGCGCGGGTCAGGATGGGGGTTTCCACATCCATAAAGCCGCGGCTGTCCAGGAAGTTGCGGATGTAGCTGGTCACCCGCGAACGGAAGCGCAGGCGGTTGATCATTTCCGGACGGCGCAGGTCCACAAAGCGGTAGCGCAGGCGCACATCTTCGCCCACGTCCACGTGCTCGTCCAGCGGGAACGGCGGTGTGGCGGCGGCGTTCAGGATTTCAACGTTTTTACCCAACAGTTCCACCTGACCGGTGGGCATGTTGTTGTTTTCGGTGCCGGCGGGGCGGCGACGCACACGGCCGGTGACCTTGATGACAAACTCGCTGCGGACTTTTTCCGCCAGGGCGAAGCTCTCGGGGGTGTCTGGGTCAACCACGACCTGGGACATGCCGTCCCGATCCCGCAGATCCAGGAAGATGACCCCACCGTGGTCGCGGCGGCGGTGTACCCAACCGCAAAGTGTGACTTCCTGATCAATGTGGGATTCGTTGATCCCACCGCAATAATGACTGCGCATACCGGTTCCCGTTACGTTTAATGTGTGCGTTTAAATCCAATGTCTGGTGCAATCTGCCGGGAGTAAGCATTCCGGGAATTTCTGCAGCAGGGATGCTGCAGATAAGCCTACACGGATGTATTCACGGCGCTTCCCGGAATGCTTACTCCCGGTAGATTGCCTGCACTGTGGAGCAGTCAACAAAAAAGCTCGACCGCCCGCATCAGCTTGGGTAGAGCTTTCCGAAAAGCGCTCCTGCGGCACATCCATGTGGCGCTTATGCTCCGCCATCCATGGCTCCGCAAATTTTCGGAAAGCTCTACCCAACCTGACGCTACTTTATCGGTGCCTGCAGGCTATTGCCCAGACCTTAAAAGAAAGCCGCCTATTATAAACACAATAAGGCCGGAAATCAGGTGTACTGAAGGGCAAATATGGTCAGCGGATGACGTTGGATGACCCGCCGGCTAGAATGCCCGTTTTTAGCGGTAAATGGAGCCAGGCCTTGTCGACCAGAGCAGAGCAGAAATTACGAACCCGCCGGGCGCTGATGGACGCGGCGCTGAACCAGCTGAGTTCAGACCGGGGGTTTGGCAGCCTGAGTTTGCGGGAGGTAACCCGCGAGGCCGGAATTGCGCCGACGTCGTTCTATCGCCACTTTGATGACCTGGACGAACTGGGGCTGGCGCTGGTGGATGAAGGTGGTGTGGCGCTGCGCCAGTTGATGCGCCAGGCCCGTAAGCGCATTGCCCGGGACGGCAGCGCCATTGCCACCTCCGTGGACACCTTCATGGAGTACCTGGGCAACAACGCCAACCTGTTTCGCCTGATGCTCCGCGAACGCACGGGTGTTTCAAAGACATTTCGTACCGCCGTGAAGGCGGAGATTGATCATTTTGTGGCGGAACTCGCGGATGATCTGGACCGGTTTGCCGAGGAACAAGGAAAACTGCTCTCCGATGCGCGGCTGGTGGCCGAGTCTATGGTAACCCTGGTGTTCAACCAGGGCGCCGAGGCACTGGATGCCACGCCGAGGGAGCGGGAGGAACTGAAGGTAAAGCTTAAAACAGAATTGAGGATGATCCTGGTGGGCTCCCAGACCCTGGCGCAGTGGCAGCAGGGTCTGGATTAAAACTCCGGCTCAGACCAGCTTTTCCAGCAGTGGCTGCAGCTTTTCCTGAACCTTTTTCAACTCTTCTTCCGTGTAGGGCACCGGAGCCTGTTTGCCCCATACCGGCGCCGGCCAGGCGGGGTCGCCTTCATGGCGGACAATGTGATGCAGGTGCAGTTGCGGAACCATGTTCCCCAAGGCGGCAACGTTCATCTTGTCGCCACGGAACAGGCCCATCATGCCCTTGCTAAGGATGGCAGAACTTTCGAGCAGTCGAATCTGCTGGATTTTCGACAGCTCATAAATCTCTCGAATATCAGGCACGGTCGGTACCAGAATCACCCAGGGCCAGGTGCTGTCGTTCATCAGGAGAACTTCGCACAAACCAAAGGTGCCAAGGTGATGGGTATCCGCTGCCAGTTTCGGGTGCAATTCAAACATTCTGCGTCTTTTTCTCCTGCCAGATTTTTTCCCAGGCCAGCGCGGTGCAAACGATGGTATTCAGATCGTCGTAATCCGCCTGCCAGCCCAGCACATCTTTGATACGGGTATTGTCTGCCATCAGGGCAGCAGGATCGCCAGCGCGACGACCGGTTTCCTGGACCGGGAAATCCACGCCGGATTCGCTTTTTACCACGTCAATCACTTCCCGCACGGTAAAGCCCCGGCCATAACCGCAATTGAGAACCTGCGATTCACCACCCCCAGCCATGTATTCCAGCGCCATTACGTGGGCCTTGGCCAGATCTTCCACATGGATGTAATCGCGGATGCAGGTTCCGTCACGAGTATCGTAATCCGTACCAAACACGCTCATGCCATCACGTTGGCCCGTGACACACTCGCTCGCCACCTTGATCAGGTGGGTGGCTTCGGGTGTTGCCTGGCCCAGCAAGCCATCAGGATTGGCGCCCGCCACGTTGAAGTAGCGCAAGATCACGTAGTTAAGCTCACTGGCACTGGCCAGGTCCATGATCATGCGTTCGCTCATCATCTTGGAGGCACCGTAAGGGTTGATCGGCGCCAGGGGCAAATCTTCCGTCAACACCGTCTCATCAGGCATGCCGTAAACCGCGGCTGTCGATGAGAACACCATGTAAGGAACCTGATGCCGCTCCACGGCCTTGAGCAGATTCAGCGTGTTACGGGTGTTATTGCTGTAATACTTGAGGGGGTTGGCGACCGATTCCGGCACCACGATGTTGGCGGCAAAATGCAGTACCGCCTCGAACCGATGCTGGGAAAAGAGGTATTCAATGGCTTCTTCATCCGCGAGGTCGCCTACCACCAACTCCCCGGCAGTCACCGCCCAACGATAGCCGGTGGAGAGATTGTCGAAAACAACGATATCGTGGCCCGCCTCGGCCAATTGGCGCACTACGTGACTGCCAATATAGCCGGCACCGCCGGTAACAAGCACTTTCATAGGTGGTCGCTCCCCTTCCCTGCTTTTTGTTGTTTGCGACGCTGCCGGATTTCCCGCCGGCGCCGGCTGAAAAAATCGCTGAGCATCTGGCTGCAGCGCTCCTGCATGACGCCGCCCACCGGCTCCACACGCCAGTTCAGATGCGGCTCCTCCAGGGTGTTCCTGGCAGATTCAACCGCACCGGCCTTCGGTTCCGTTGCACCATACACCAGCCGGCTGATACGGCCGTGGACAATGGCTCCCACACACATAGTGCAAGGCTCCAGGGTCACGTACAGAGTTGCGCCGGAAAGACGGTAGTTGCCAACCCGGGCTGCGGCGTCTCGCAGCGCCCGGATTTCTGCATGGGCCGTGGGGTCACAGCCAGAGATGGGGGCGTTGAAACCCGCCCCGATTTCCCGGCCATCAAGCACCACCACAGCACCCACTGGGACCTCGCCCAATTCAGCCGCCTGAGCCGCCAATTGCAGAGCCCGGTTCATCCAGAATAGATCATCCGGGAGCTGGTGTTCAGAGGCCATCGGCAATGACGCTTATTCCCACTCGATGGTGGCGGGCGGCTTGGAGGAAATGTCGTAGGTTACCCGCGAGACGCCGGTGATCTCGTTGATGATCCGGTTGGACACGGTTTCCAGTACTTCGTATGGCAGGCGCGCCCAACGGGCGGTCATGAAGTCCACGGTTTCCACGGCGCGCACGGCGATCACGTATTCGTAGCGGCGGGCATCGCCCACCACGCCCACGGACTTGACCGGCAGGAACACGGCAAAGGCCTGGCTGGTCTTGTGGTACAAGTCGGCCCGGTGCAGCTCTTCGAGGAAGATGGCATCCGCACGGCGCAGGATATCAGCGTATTCCTTTTTCACTTCGCCCAGAATACGCACGCCCAGGCCCGGCCCAGGGAATGGATGACGGTATACCATGTCGTACGGCAGACCCAGCTCCAGGCCAATACGGCGCACCTCATCCTTGAACAGTTCACGCAGCGGCTCCACCAGTTTCATCTTCATGGTCTCTGGCAGACCACCCACGTTGTGGTGGGACTTGATCACGTGCGCCTTACCGGTCTTGGAGGCGGCGGATTCGATCACATCCGGGTAAATCGTGCCCTGCGCCAGCCAGTTCACATCGGTGATCTTGGCCGCTTCGTCGTCGAAGACGTCGATGAAGGTGTTGCCAATAATCTTGCGCTTCTGCTCGGGGTCATCCACGCCCTTGAGCTTGGACAGGAATAGGTCTTCGGCGTCCACGCGAATGACCTTCACACCCATGTTGCTGGCGAACATGTCCATTACCTGATCGCCTTCGTGCAGGCGCAACAGGCCGTTGTCCACGAACACACAGGTCAACTGGTCACCAATGGCCTTGTGCAACAGCGCGGCGGTGACCGAGGAGTCGACACCACCGGACAGGCCCAGCAGTACCTTGTCGGAACCCACCTGCTCGCGGATCTGCTTTACGGCATCGTCCACAATCCGGGCCGGTGTCCACAGGGCTTCGCACTGGCAGATATTCAGCGCAAAGTGTTCAAGGATACGTTTGCCCTGCAGGGTATGGGTGACTTCCGGATGAAACTGCACGCCGTACAGGTTGCGACTCAGATCCTGCATGGCCGCAATCGGCGCACTCTCGGTGGAAGCCAAAAGCTCAAAGCCTTCGGGCATGGTCACCACCTTGTCACCGTGACTCATCCAGACATCCAGCAGGGATTCGCCAGCCGGGGTCAGGTGGTCGGTAATGTCGGCAAGCAGCGGGCCCTTGGCACGAACCTTCACCTGCGCGTAACCGAATTCACGCTTCTCGGAGCTGGCCACCTTGCCACCCAGTTGCTCGGCCATGGTTTGCATGCCATAGCAGATACCCAGAATCGGAATACCGCGCTCGAACAAGCCTTCGGGCGCCCGGGGACAGTCAAGCTGAGTAACGGACTCGGGGCCACCGGCGAGGATAATGCCTTTCGGGTTGAAGTCATTGAGCTCTTCGTCAGTGATGTCAAAAGCTTTGACCTCACAATACACACCAATCTCACGCACACGGCGGGCGATCAACTGGGTGTACTGGGAACCAAAATCAAGAATCAGGAGGCGGTGGTCGTGGATATTCTGGGCCATGGGTGTCCTCTGGCTGTCAAAAAACAAACCCGGCCCGTAACCGGGCCGGGTCGAATCAGGCGGGGTTAGCCGACACGATAGTTCGGCGCTTCCTTGGTAATGGTTACATCGTGCACGTGGCTTTCGCGCATGCCGGCGTTGGTAATACGAACAAATTCCGGCTTGGTGCGCATCTCTTCCATGGTGGCGCTACCGGTGTAGCCCATGGAAGCGCGAATGCCGCCCACCAGCTGGTGAACAATGTTGCGCATCGGGCCCTTGCAGGCCACGCGACCTTCAATGCCTTCCGGTACGAGTTTATCAACACCCTTGCTGGCATCCTGGAAGTAGCGGTCGCTGGAGCCTTGCCCCATCGCGCCCAGGGAACCCATACCACGGTAAGCCTTGTAGCTACGACCCTGGAAAAGCTCCACTTCGCCAGGCGCTTCGTCAGTGCCAGCCAGCAGGCTACCGATCATCACACAGTGAGCGCCAGCGGCCAGAGCCTTGGCAATGTCACCCGAGAAACGGATACCGCCATCAGCGATCAGCGGCACACCGCGATCTTTCAGGGCAGCTGCCACGTTGGAAACGGCGGAGATCTGGGGCACACCAATACCGGCCACGATGCGCGTGGTACAGATGGAGCCAGGGCCAATACCCACTTTCACCGCATCAGCGCCAGCATCGGCCAGGGCGATGGCTGCATCAGAGGTGGCAATGTTACCGCCAATTACCTGTACTTCCGGGAAGTTTTCCTTCACCCAGCGAACGCGCTCAATCACACCCTTGGAATGGCCGTGGGCAGTATCCACTACCAGCACATCCACACCAGCCTCGGCCAGCGCGGTGATGCGGGCTTCGGTGTCGCCGCCGGTAGAGACAGCAGCGCCGACACGCAGGCGACCCTGGTCGTCTTTACAGGCCAATGGGTAATCTTTTGCCTTCTGGATGTCTTTAACGGTAATCAGGCCACGCAGCTGGAAGTCATCATTGACCACCAGAACCTTTTCGATGCGGTGGCGATGCAGGAGCTCTTTGACTTCCTCAACATCCGCGCCTTCTTTCACTGTCACCAGTTTTTCTTTCGGGGTCATGATGTCCCGAACCAGCGTATCCATGCGGCTTTCGAAACGGATGTCGCGACCGGTCACGATGCCGACCAGGTCGTTGCCGTCCACAACCGGCAGGCCGGAAATGTTGTTGGCCATGGTGATATCCACCAGCTCCCGCACGGTGGTTCCGGGGCTGACAGTGATGGGATCTTTGACCACGCCGCTTTCAAACTTCTTGACCTTACGCACGGCGGCGGCCTGTTGCTCAACGGTCATGTTCTTGTGCATGATGCCAACGCCGCCTTCCTGGGCCATGGCGATGGCCAGCTCGGCTTCGGTCACGGTATCCATAGCCGAGGAGATCAGTGGGATATTCAGCGTGATACCCTTGGTCAGCTGGGTCTTCAGGTCGACCTGATGGGGCAGGACTTCGGAATATCCGGGAACGAGCAGAACGTCGTCAAACGTGAGGGCTTCTTCGGCAATACGCAGCATTGGGATCCGCCTTTTGAACGTGCTAAGTTGAGATTTCTGCACTGCACCATTGCTGGCACAGCAAAGCAAAATCCTTAATCGATCTATTATAAAGTCGTGATCGCCTACAGTAAACCGCGCGGTTTTTGCCGATTTATTGCATCTTTCTGAATTTACGTTATTTTTGCCTGCCAACCTTCGGCTATTGCGTACGAACAAACACGGAGCGAGCACCTTGACAACGCCCTACCCGGATTCCCGCCCCCGCGCACTGACTGTCTCTGAACTGAACCATCAGGCACGGCACCTGCTGGAGTCGTCTTTTATGCAGGTGTGGGTAGAAGGCGAACTCTCCAGCTTTGCCCGTCCCTCGTCCGGACATTGGTATTTTTCCCTGAAAGACAAAAAATGCCAGATTCGCTGCGCCATGTTCCGGGGCGCCAACCAGCGCCTGCGCGAAATCCCGAAAGAAGGCGACCAGATTCGAATCCGAGGCAAGGTGACCCTGTATGAAAACCGGGGTGATTTCCAGATCATTGTGGAACATCTGGAACCAGCCGGCCTGGGTCCACTGCAGCAGGCATTTGATGCCCTGAAACTGAAATTGCAGAACGAAGGCCTGTTCGATCCGGCCCGCAAGAAGCCGCTACCGCATCCGCCACGGCACATTGGCGTGGTGACCTCCCCGACAGGGGCCGCCATTCACGACATCCTGACGGTGCTGGCCCGTCGCTGCCCGGCCATTCCGGTCACCCTTTACCCGACGGCGGTTCAGGGGCAGGCGGCCACCGCCGATATCGTTCGCGCCATTGAACAGGCCCAGCGCCATAACGTGGCGGATGTGCTGATCATTGGTCGGGGCGGAGGCTCCCTGGAAGACTTGTGGTGCTTCAATGAAGAAGCCGTGGCCCGGGCCATCGCCGCCTGCACCATTCCCACGGTCAGCGCCGTCGGACATGAAGTGGACGTGACCATTGCGGATTTCGTCGCTGACCTGCGTGCGCCCACGCCTTCCGCGGCCGCCGAGAAAATCTCGCCAGATCAACAGGATTGGCTGCGCCGGTTACAGGAGCAGGAAGCCCGATTGGCGCAAGCTGCCCGGCGCCAGCTCCAGCGGCTGCATACTCAGCTAGACCACCTGCACGCCCGACTGCGGGACCCACGGCGGGAACTGCAGGAAAAGGCACAGCGCATGGACGAGCTCGAAATTCGACTGCACCGAAGCATGCGCCAAAGACTTGAACGGCAACAGGTGCGCTCCGAACACCTGTACCAGAGACTGGGCACCCAATCCCCCCGACAGACTCTGGCCCGGGCCAATGAACAGGTGACTCAACTGCAACAGCGCCTGGAGATCGGCATGCAACAAAGCCTGAAACACCAGGGAGAACGCCTGGAGCACCTGGCCCAGACCCTGAATCTGGTCAGCCCCCTGGCAACCCTTGGCCGAGGCTACGCCATTGTCAAGGACGAGCAGGACCAGATTGTGCGCCGGGCCGATCAACTCAGCCCCGGCCAGTCCATTGCCGCCCACCTTGGCGAGGGGCGTATCGAGGCCCGGGTTACGAGCGTCGACAACGACACCACTAAGCCTCTGAGTTCGCAGCGTTAATTGGTCATGATGATTACCGGGATTTAAGGCTACTCAATGTGTTGACGCCCCCGGAAGTCGGTCTATACTGAAATTGCTGTGATTATCTGCAGCGGTATTTGGCGAATGCGTTACAGTGGTCCTGTACAGGTCTGCAACCCCTTCCTCAGTACGCTCCAGACATCCCGGCATGAACATGTCCCGTGAGGGCAAACTCTAAAGTACGACAGGATAGATCAATGTCTGATACCAAAACCGGCCAGGTCAAATGGTTCAACGAAGCTAAGGGCTTTGGCTTTATTGCACAGGAAGGCGGCAGTGACGTATTCGTTCACTACAGCGCCATCAACGCCAACGGTTTCCGCACTCTTGCGGAGGGTCAGAAGGTGGAATTCACCGTGACCCAGGGCCCGAAAGGCCCGCAAGCAGAGAACGTAACGCCCCTGTAAGCGATTACGCATCTGCCGGATGCCCCTCACGGGCAGAAGGAAAAAAGGCCAGCAACATGCTGGCCTTTTTTGTGGGCGCCGGATTGGTTCAAGCCTCGGCGGTAGCTTCGGCCTGTTCACGCGCCTCCGTGCCCACAGCCTGAGACACCGCCGAGAACAGCGCCTGGAGCGTGGCGGAAGTGGTGTCCTCCGCCAGGGCCGCCGCACTGCAATGCTGGCCATTGGCCGTCAGGCGAATACAGGCCAGGGCATTGGCATTGGTGCCTTCACCGAGGGCGAATTCGTCGTAGGCTTCCACGGCGATCGCCACACCAAACTGTTTATTGAGCGCATCGGACACCGCTTCCACCGCACCCAGGCCGCGACCCTGCATGCTCACCGGGGAACCGTCGGCGCCCATCGCCACTTCGGCACTTACGCCTTCGTCATTACGGTGCAGGTCGTAGGAGCGCAGCGCCCAATCCGCCGGTACCTTCAGGTAACGCTCCTCGAACAACCGGTGAACGGTATCGGAGTCGATTTCGCCCCCATTGGTTTCGGCCTCACGCTGGACCACCTTGGCAAACTCGATCTGCAACCAGCGCGGCAGCGTGATCTGGTAGTCGCGCTCCAGCACGTAGGCCACACCGCCCTTGCCAGACTGACTGTTGATGCGCACCACTTCCTCGTAGCGACGCCCCAGATCCGCCGGATCAATGGGCAGGTAAGCCACGTTCCAGGTTTCGCCCTCCTTGCGCCGCGCCAGGCACTTGCGAATGGCATCCTGGTGGCTGCCGGAGAACGCGGTAAACACCAGCTCGCCCGCGTATGGGTGGCGCGGGTGCGTGGAAATCTCGGTGCAAGCTTCCACCACCTCGGTAATCTCGGCCATGCCAGACAAATCCACCCGAGGGTCCACGCCCTGGGAATAGAGGTTCATGGCCATGGTGACCAGGTCCATGTTACCGGTGCGCTCACCGTTACCCATCAGGGTGCCCTCGATGCGGTCCGCCCCGGCCATCACGCCCAGTTCGGCGGCCGCCACGGCGCAGCCCCGGTCGTTATGAGTGTGCAGGCTGATGCGAACATCTTTGCGATAGCGGATGTTGTCGCAGATCCACTCCACCTGATCGGCGAACACGTTGGGCATGGCCATTTCCACCGTGGCCGGCAGGTTGATGATGACTTTTTGGCCCTGGTCGGGGCGCCAGACGTCGTTCACCGCATCAATGACCTCTGCCGCGTAATCCAGCTCCGTGCCGGTGAAGCTTTCCGGCGAATACTGGAAGGTCCAGTCGGTCTCCGGGTATTTTTCGGCGTACTCCTGAACCACCTTCGCGCCACGAATGGCAATGTCCCGGATGCCCGCACGATCCATACCGAACACCTGTTCGCGCTGGACGGTGGAGGTGGAGTTGTAGACATGCACGATGGCCTGCTTGGCGCCCTCGAGCGCCTCATAGGTGCGCTCGATCAACTCCGGGCGCGCCTGGGTCAGCACCTGAATTTTAACGTCGTCGGGAATGCGGTTGCCCTCAATCAGCTTCCGGCAGAAATCAAAGTCCGGCTGGCTGGCCGCGGGAAAACCAATCTCGATTTCCTTGAAGCCGAGCTTGACCAGCAGATCAAACAACCGCTGCTTCTGGGCCACCGTCATGGGTTTGACCAGCGCCTGGTTGCCATCACGCAGGTCCACCGCACACCAGTCCGGCGCCTTGTCGATCACCTGATCCGGCCAGCGACGATCTTTCTTGCCGACCGGCTTGAAGGCTGCGTATTTGCGATGATCAAAAGCCATATCGAGAACTTCCTTCTATGAATTCCAAGTTACCCACAGTGTAGCGCGCCATCCGCGCTATTTGTTTGCTTTTTTTCCACCACAGCGATAATTTAAAGCATTATATTGCGCATACATTTTTATTGGAGCCATCAAATGCCTCACAACAACAAACCCTTGGCAAAAATCGACCGGATGGATCGAAAAATCCTGGAATGCCTGCAAAACGACGGCTCCCTGACCAACCAGCAACTGGCCGAAAAAGTCGGCCTGTCACCCTCGCCGTGCTTGCGCCGGGTTCGGGCGCTGGAAGAGGCCGGCATCATCATGCACACGGCCACCATCCTGGACCACAAGAAGCTCGGCCTGTCCCTGACCGCCATCATCCTGATTGGCATGGACCGCCACACGCCGGAGCGATTTGCCGCCTTTGAGGACACCGTTTCGGAATTTCCGGAGGTCCAGGAGTGCTACCTGATTACCGGCCAGAGCGCCGATTACATGCTGAAAGTCGTGGTGCCGGACATGGACCATTACCACCAGTTCCTGCTCAATCACATTACCCGTATTCCCGGGGTCAGCGGCGTGCATTCCAGCTTCGTGCTGCGCCGGGTACTGGACAGCACCGCCCTGCCCCTGGGTTATCTCTCGTAACCGCCCTTTGTCTGGCTGTACCTGACCGGGCGGGCTCCGTACAATACAAGGCAATTTTTCATCCCACGTTTATTTTTGCAGGAAAGCGGAAAACACCATGCGAGCAAGCCGTTATCTGATTGCCACCCAGAAAGAGACCCCGGCCGACGCCGAAATTATCAGCCACCAGCTGATGCTGCGTGCCGGCATGATCCGCAAACTGGCCGCCGGCCTTTACACCTGGCTACCCATGGGCCTGCGCACCCTGCGCAAGGTTGAGCGGATTGTTCGCGAGGAAATGGACAAGAGCGGCGCCCAGGAAGTACTGATGCCGGCGATCCAGCCCGCCGAGCTCTGGCAGGAATCCGGTCGGTGGGAACAATATGGCGGCGAACTGCTGCGCCTGAACGACCGTCACGGCCGGGATTTCTGCTTCGGCCCCACCCACGAGGAAGTCATTACCGACCTGATCCGCAACGAGCTGAAAAGCTACAAGGAACTGCCGGCCAACTTCTACCAGATCCAGACCAAGTTCCGGGACGAGCGCCGCCCCCGCTTTGGCGTGATGCGCGCCCGGGAATTCCTGATGAAGGACGCCTACTCGTTCCACATCAACCGGGAATCCCTGGATGAAACCTATCAGCTCATGCACCAGACCTACTGCAACATCTTCGACCGCCTGGGTCTGAACTATCGCCCGGTGCAGGCGGATTCCGGCGCCATTGGCGGCAGCGCTTCCCACGAGTTCCACGTGCTGGCCTCCTCCGGTGAAGACGACATCGTATTCTCCACCGACAGCGATTACGCCGCCAACATCGAGAAAGCCGAGGCCGTGGCCCCGGCCGGTGATCGCCCGGCGCCCTCACAGGCCATGACCGAAGTGCACACCCCTGGCCAGAAAACCATCGCGGCCGTCTCCGAATTTCTGGGCCTGCCGGCGGAAAACAGCGTGAAAACCCTGCTGGTCCACGGCGAACCCGATGAAGACGGCAAGTCCGGTCTGGTGGCCCTGATCCTGCGCGGTGACCACAACCTGAACGAGATCAAGGCGGAGAAGCTGGACGGCATCGCCGAGCCGCTGACCATGGCCACCGATGAGGAGATCGAGAAAGCAATCGGCTGCAAGCCCGGCTCCATTGGCCCGGTAAATCTGCCAGTGCCCATGATTGTTGACCGCAGCGCCGCTCACCTGGCGGACTTTGTCTGCGGCGCCAACAGGGACGACTACCACCTGACCGGCGTGAACTGGGAACGCGACGTTGCCCTGGGCCGCGTGGAAGACCTGCGCGATGTGGTGGAAGGCGACCCGAGCCCGGACGGCAAGGGCACCCTCGAAATCCGCCGAGGCATCGAAGTGGGCCACATCTTCAAGCTGGGCAACAAGTACAGCGAGGCCATGAACGCCAACGTGCTGGATGAAAACGGCAAGGCGGTCACTCTGGAGATGGGCTGCTACGGCATTGGTGTATCCCGGATCGTCGCCGCCGCCATTGAACAAAACCACGACGACAGGGGCATCATCTGGCCGGACGCCATTGCCCCCTTCGAAGTGGCCATTGTCACCCTCAACGGCCACAAATCCGAAGCCGTTGCCGAGGCCGGCGAGAAGCTGTACGCGCAACTGCGCCAGGCGGGCTACGACGTGCTGCTGGACGACCGCAAGGAACGCCCGGGCGTGAAGTTTGCCGATATGGAGTTGATGGGCCTGCCGCACCGCTTCGTGGTATCCGACCGTGGCTTGAAGGCCGGCACCCTGGAATACAAGGGCCGCCGTGACGCGGACAAGCAGGACATTCCGCTGGAAGAAGCCCTGCCGTTCCTGGTGAAAGCCTCCCCCAAGGGCGGCCTGTAAGCGTGTAAGAAGGCAAGAAGCCGAATCAGAACCAAAAAAGCCATCCCGGTAATTTCCGGGATGGCTTTTTTTATGCTGTTGGCTATCAGGACGTACCAGCCAACCGCCGTTTAAGTCTCGGTACCAACGATACCGGGCTCCATTTCCAACGTTACTCCGAATTTCTCCAGCACCGACGCCCTTACCTTCTCCGCCAGCGCCAGAATATCCCGGCCAGAACCACCGGAATGGTTGATCAGTACCAGCGCCTGACGGTCATGCACCCCAACCCGTTCATTGCGGAAGCCTTTCCAGCCAGCCTGGTCAATCAACCAGCCGGCAGCCAGCTTCACGCCCTGCTCCACCGGATAGGACACAAGGCCGGGAAAGCGCGCCTGCAGCTGTTGGTAATCAGCCTGGGACACCACCGGATTCTTGAAAAAGCTGCCGGCATTAGGCAGCACCGATGGGTCTGGCAGCTTTTCCTGGCGCACCGCCATCACCGCCTGGGCCACCGCCAAAGGCGTCAAATCGGCATCGTCGGAAGGTAAACGGGCCTGCAGGTCACCATACCCCAGCCGGAAAGGCGCGGAGCGGGAGAGCCGCAATCGGATTTCGATAATGATGTACCGGCCGGGTTCGTGCTTGAACCGGCTGTCGCGGTAGCCAAAGCAGCAATCTGACGCCGTCAGCGTAACCAACTCCCCGGAAGAACGATCCAGGGCGGTGAGCGATTCCAGGGTATCGCACAGCTCCACGCCATAGGCGCCAATGTTCTGCACCGGCGCCGCGCCGGCCGTGCCCGGAATCAGGGCCAGGTTCTCGATGCCCCGGTAACCGGCCCGGGCGGCGAACAACACCGCCTCGTGCCAATTCTCGCCGGCCTTCAGCACCAACATGGCCTGGTCGTCATCCAGCGGCTCGAGCTGACGCCCTTTCATGGCCATATGCAGGACCAACCCCGGGAAGTGCCCCACAAACACCAGGTTGCTGCCACCGCCCAATACCTGCAGCGGCACATTGTGCTCGTCAGCCCACACCAGGGCGCGATTCAACTCGTCAACCGAATGAACGTTGATGAGGTAGCGGGCCGAGGCATGCACCCGAAGGCTGTTCAGATCAACGAGATCGACCTGTTCACAGGGAGAGCAGGCCGGCTTCAAGCCAAACGCTCCCGGATCTCCCGTAGCAAGCCCTCACTGGCCTGCTCAATCAGATCCAGCACCTGGTCGAAACCATCCTCCCCACCGTAATACGGATCGGGCACTTCCATGGCGTCAGCACTGGCAAAGCTGAGGAACAGCTGTGGCTCGGTACCGCCGTTCTGGTGCCACATATCCCGCACATCTGCGAGATTGGCGCGATCCATGGTCAGGACATAATCAAACCGGTCCAGATCCTCCGGCTCAATCTGCCTGGCCCGTAAACCACTAAGATCCACGCCACGCCGGGCAGCGGCCGCAGTCGCCCGGGCATCCGGCTTCTTGCCGATGTGCCAGTGGCCCGTGCCGCAGGAATCGATTTCAAGCGCACTCAACAGCCCTTCACGTTCAGCCAACTGGCGAAACACACCTTCCGCACTCGGTGACCGGCAGATGTTGCCCAGGCAGACAAACAATATACGGATTTTCTGATCAGACACCGCGGCCTCCGGCTTCCATCAATGCACGAACACGAATCAGGTCCGCCTCGGTATCAATACCCGGTGCCGGCGGGCGCTCGGCGATGTCTACGTGAATCTGTGCGCCATTGTAGAGAGCCCGCAACTGCTCCAGCGATTCGATCTGCTCGGTTGGCGCCGGTGGCCATTGCACAAACTGGCCCAGGACGCTGGCCCGATAACCATAGATGCCAATGTGGCGGAAATAGCCGATATTGTCCGGCAGGTCGAGCTCGTCGGGATGCGCGCCTTGCGGCCACAAATCCCTGGCCCAGGGAATCGGGGACCGGCTGAAATAGTGGGCCATGCCACGGGCATCACAGACCACCTTAACGACGTTCGGGTTGAACACATGGTGCACGTCGTGAAGGCGCTCGCATAGGGTGGCGATGGACGCTTCCGGGTACTGCTCCAGGTTGTCAGCCACCTGGTTAATCAAGGCGGGCGGAATCAGTGGCTCATCGCCCTGAACGTTCACGACCCGATGGTCCGGTTCAAGATCCAGTTTGCGGGCCACTTCTTCCAGCCGGTCGGTACCACTGGCATGGTAGGGCGACGTCATCACGACCTCGGCATCAAACTGACGACACGCCTCTTCAATGCGCGCATCGTCAGTCGCGATCACCACCCTTTCTGCCCGGCTCTCTCCTGCACGCTCGAAAACATGCTGGATCATCGGCTTTCCTGCAATGTCGGCCAATGGTTTTCCCGGCAGGCGACTGGAGGCGTAGCGGGCAGGAATGACAACCGTAAATGACATACTCGATAACCTTTATACGATCAGTGTTTATCCAGACGTTCGTCCGTAGTCAGGGTGCGCGCTTCGCCTGACAGCATCACCGGGATACCTTCACGGATGGGGAAGGCCATTGCGTCCTGGTAGCAGATCAGTTCGGTACGGGCGTCATTAAGCTTCAGCTCGCCCTTACACACCGGGCAGGCCAGCATAGCCAACAGTTTCTTATCCATGTTTCGATCTCTCTGTCTCGTGATGCGCGGAGCGGTCAGAACAGGCGGCCAGCCGTTCCAGAAAGCGTTGTTCAAAAGGTTCCGACAGTTTGGCCTCCACCGTCAACATCCAGGCGTTATCGGGGGCAAACCCCCGGCATTTCACAGCATCTTTGGCGGTCATCACCAGCCATTCGCCACGGTGAAAACCCAGGTCCTCGGGGCGGAAATGGTGGTGGTCAGGGAAAGGCTTTTCCGTCACCCGGGCGCCCAGATTTTTCAGGGTCTCGAAGAATCGGGAGGGGTTGCCAATACCGGCCACCGCTCGAACGCCCCGGTTGTGCAGGGCCTCTGGGGGCAGAGTATCGCCGGAATTGATGTTGACCAGTGCCGACGGCTCAAGCGCCATGGCGTGGATATCCTCATGGGTCACGCCGGCAAAGCGGGCGATTGACTGGCCCGTTTCGGGAAAGGGCTCACCGTTTAGAATAACGAAATCCACGCTGTTCAGACGATCCAGCGACTCACGGAGGGGGCCGACCGGAATCAGGGCACCATTGCCGACACCGCGACGGGCGTCGAACACCGCGAGCTCCAGATCTCTGGGAAGGCGATAATGCTGCATGCCATCATCGCAAATCAGAATATCGCCCAACTGCTGTTCGATGGCATGGTGAGCACCCCGGAGGCGATCGGGGTCCACGACCACCGGGCAGCCGGTGGCCAGTGACAGCATCAGCGGCTCATCACCACAGACACCGGCAGGCGTACCTTCTGTTACTTCCAGGGGATACTCTTCGCTTTTACCACCATACCCCCGGCTCAGAATCACCGGCCGCCAGCCCTGCTCTTTCATTAACTGAACCAGCCGGGCCGTCAACGGCGATTTGCCGGTACCACCTGCCGTAATATTACCAACCACCACCACCGGGACCGGCAGCGGCTGTGCGGCTTCACGCAGGGCCTTTTTACGTTTGGATTCGGCAACGGCACGATACAGCCAGGTAAGCGGCGTCAGTGGCGCCAGAGGGCGACCGCGGCCATACCAGAGCGTTTCCACCAGGTCCCTGCTCATGCGTGCTCACTGAACTGTATCTGGTGCAACTGGGCGTAGGGGCCTTCCTGGGCCAGCAATTCCTCATGGGTTCCGGACTCAACGATGCGACCATTATCCATAACCAGAATACGATCGGCCTTCTCAATGGTCGACAGTCGATGCGCAATCACCAGCGTGGTCCGGCCTTGCATGACCGTCTCCAGTGCTTCCTGGATATGGCGCTCGGACTCGGTATCCAGCGCGGATGTTGCCTCGTCCAGAACCAGGATAGGTGCATCCTTCAAGATGGCTCGGGCAATGGCCAACCGCTGGCGTTGGCCACCGGACAGCATCAGACCATTATCGCCAATCAGGGTGTCCATGCCATCGGGCATGCGATCAATGAATTCCGAGGCATGGGCTTTTTCCGCCGCCTCCCGGATCTCTTCCCGGGTACAGTGCCGGAGGGCGCCGTAGGCAATATTGGCAGCAATGGTGTCATTGAACAGCACCACGTTCTGATTGACCAACGCAATCTGGGCGCGCAGCGCCGTCAGGGAGTAGTCCTTCAGCGAATGGCCATCGATGCGGATATCGCCGCCAGTGTACTCATAGAATCGCGGCAGCAGGCTGACCATGGTGGATTTGCCACTACCGGAGCGGCCTACAAGCGCCACGCTCTGGCCAGCCGGAATATCCAGCGTGATATCCTCAAGTACGTTATCCAACTGATCCCGGTACCGGAACGACATCCGGTCAAATTCGATATGGCCATCAACCCGCTCGGGAGCGTAGGTGCCTTCATCGTGCTCCGGCTCTTCGTCCATGGTCTCGAAAACATCGTAAGCAGCAGCCACACCTTTTTGGATCTTTGCGTGAACGGAGGTTACCTGACGGATTGGTTTGGCCATAGTCGTGGCAGCAGTAATGAAAGCCACCAATTGGCCGGTCGACATTTCGCCCCGAATTTCGGGCGACAACATGGTCCAGACCAGTGCCGCAATAGCTATGGCGACCAACACCTGGATCACCGGCACACTGATGGCCTGCGTGGAAGCCATCTTAAGACTCTGTTTGAGGTTGCGGGCACTGACATCGCGAAAACGCTCCCGCTCGTAGTCTTCACCGCCGAACGTACGTACTACTCGATAGCCGCTGATCGATTCAGAAGCCACATGGGTAATGTCACCCATGGATCCCTGGATGCGCTTACTGATGCGCCGAAAACGCTTGCTCGCGTAACTCACCACACCCCCAATAATCGGGCCCACAATCAGGAACACCAGCGTCAGCTTCCAGTTGGTGTAGATCATGAAACTGAGCAGGCCAATAATAGTGAGCCCTTCTCGCAAGGTGATCGTTACCGCATTGGTGGTGGCTTCGGCCACCTGCTCAACGTTGAAGGTCAGCTTGGAGACCAGTCGGCCAGCGGCGTTATTATCGAAATAACGGGACGGCAGGGTCATCAACCGGTCAAAGACATCGTTGCGCAACGCATTGATTACATTGCGGCCCACGTAGGCAATGAAATACTGACTAAAGAATGTACCCATCCCGCGCAGGGCAAAAACGCCCACGATCATGCTCGTCAGCAGGATTCGGTTTTCAGCGGTCGGGTTCTCGATGGCGGTGATCACGTACTCCATCGCTGCCGCCATACCAGTGGACGCCGCAGCGTAGATAACGTTGCCAACAACCGCCAGCGAAAACGCCAGCCAGAAGGGCTTTACATATCTGAGCAGCCGTTTGTAGGTTTCCCAACCGCTGGTTGGCGGTGCCTTTAGGGGCTCCGGCCTTGCATTCATCACTGGCTTTCAGCCTCTCGTTCGGTGGTTATGCTCAGTTTCGCGAATCCGAGGCGACCGGCAACGTCCATGGCTCTGACGACAAACTCGTGAGGAGTGCGGGCATCGGCGGTAATAATGAACGGCAGCGTGTTATCCCCTTCTGCCAGTTCCCGAACGCCCCGCTCCAGGGTTTCGCGGCGATTATTGACCAGCGTCCTGTCATTGAGGGTGTACTGGCCATCGGCGTTGATCACCACATCAATCTGTTGCACTTCCGCAGGAGATACCGGCTCACCACTGGCTTCCGGCAGTTCAACCTGCAGGTGGCTTTCCCTGGTAAAGGTGGTGGACACCATGAAAAAAATCAGCAGCAGGAAGACCACATCGATCAGTGGTGTCAGGTCGACCCCGACCTCCTTGCTTCTCTGGCGTTTGAACTTCACGACGCTCAGGCTCCTTCGACGTCGATTTCGCGATCACCATGGACCACTTCAACCAGCTTTATGGCTTCCTGCTCCATATTCACTACCAGTTCATCCACCCGGCGGATGAAATAGCGATGGGCAATCAGCGCGGGAATGGCAACACTCAGGCCTGAGGCTGTGGTAATCAGGGCCTCGGAAATGCCACCTGCCAGGTTGCCGGCGTCACCCACGCCCGCCAGCTGAATCTCGGCGAACACTTTGATCATGCCAATCACGGTGCCAAGCAGGCCCAGCAATGGTGTAATGGTGGCGATGGTACCCAGCGGATTCAGGAAACGCTCAAGCTGATGGATAACCTGGCTGGCTTCCTGCTCAATGCTTTCCTTCATGATTTCCCGGCCATGCTTGGCGTTCATCAGGCCGCCCGCAAGCACTTGCCCGAGCGGAGACGAAGCCTGGAGCGCTTTCAGTTTTTTGCTGTTCAGTTCCTTCTTCTTGATCCAGCGCCAGAGTTCAGTCACGGACTGGGACGGTGCAACCCTGGATACCCGCAAGGACCAGAACCGCTCCAGGATAATGGCGAGAGCCAGAATGGAACAGGCAACAATGGGCACCATCAGGATGCCACCAGCTTTCAGAAGCTCGAACACGCTTGATCTCCCTGATTAATAACGAGCGGGCGCTACTTTAGCATAGGAGCATCACCAGGCCACACCCGCATCGTCACGGGATCTGACATTGATCACGCGCGAGGCCGGCGCCACTAATCCAGAAGGGCGCAAAATCCCGGCGTTCATGGATGGCCGGACCGTCGCCCTCGAAGGTGATGGAAATCTCTCCCGAGCAGGCGGTGTTGAAGGCCTGCGCGCCAGCGTCACGATAACGCCCCGTCACCTCGGGATGGGGGTGACCATATCGGTGCTGGTAACCGGCCGTGTATATCACCCGGTTGGGAGTCATGGCCCGAATCCAGTTAGCGGAGGAGGAGGTCTTACTGCCATGGTGCGGTGCCACCACCCACTGTCGAGCCCGCCGCGCCGCCAGCCTTCGATGAACGCCCGCCTCCAGCATTTCCCGCTCCACCGCCTTGGTCATATCGCCCGTCAGCCACAGACTGGTTCCGGAGCCCGGGTGATACACCTCCAGAATGCAGGAGGCGGCGTTCCCCTCATCAGCGACAGCGGAATGCCAGAAATTCAACGCCAACCCTGCCCAATCGCGGACACCATCGGGACAAGGCTGGATTCGTGCAGCCACGCTGGAGTGGATGTTTTCAGCAATCGCCCGCGCCTCGCCACTGAACCATTGCCCTATTTCCAGCCTTTGCACCAACAGCGACAGGCCACCGGCGTGATCGTTGTCGCCATGGCTGACAACCAAGTCGTCGATACGGCGGACACCCCGGGCCTCCAGGCCCGGAATCACCACCGATTCCACGGCGGAATACACGCCCTCCACACCCGGGCCCGTGTCGTATAGGAGTACCCGGTTTTCAGAACGCACAAGAACCGACAACCCCTGCCCGACATCCCAGATCACCACCTCCGGGGCGGCCACCGGCGGATTGGCCCGGCCCGGCACACCCAAAAACACCAGCCCGCCCCAGACCAACACCACCAATGTTGTCACCGTCCGGAACCAGGCCACTGGAAACCGTAGCGCCAGAAGCACGCAAACGGCCAGCAGACCCACCAAGAAACCGGGCGGATGTGCCAGGGACGGCAACGACAGGGATTGAACGAGCTGCAACCAGGACCAGAGAGCACCAAGGACCAGATCAAAGGCTGACACCACCACATCGGACACGGGCGGGCCAAACAGCGTAATCAGTACCACACCGGCAAACAGGAACGGCATCACCACCAGCGATAACCAGGGAATCGCCACCAGGTTGGCCACCATGCCCGCCAGGGGCTGTTGTTGACCGAGTTCCGTCAGTACTGGCCACAGGCCCGCGAAAATGGCGAGTTGGGCAATGACCAGCCCTTTCAACCAGCCGGGACCCGAGAACCGGCCGGCGAAGGCCAAAAGCAACACCGCCACCGCACCGAAGGAGAGCCAGAAGCCCTGGTCCAGTGGCGCGAACGGATCCAGCGCCAAGACCAGGGTCAACGCCAGAAGATACGGTCGCCAGGGACTGGTTTCCCGGGCAAGCAACAGGTACCAGCCGCCAATCCCCACCATGATCAGCGCCCGGCGCGTTGGCACCCCAAAGCCTGCCAGCAGGGCATAGAGGAAGCAGGCACCAACCACCAGGCAAAATGTCCAGAGACGAATCCGGTGCTCCGGCAACCAGCCAACCGGCAGCAATAACAATAACTTGCGGACGCCCACACCAACCGCCAGGGCGAGCAACCCCAGGTGCAGACCGGAAATGGCAACCAGATGAATCGTGCCGGTCAACTTCAGGGTCTGCCAATGCTCATCGGTCAGGTAGTTTCGATTGCCAATCAACAAGGACGAAATCAGTGGGTAGTATTCGGCCTCGCGGAAACACTCGTGAACCACTTGAGCCACCTGCCGATACCACTGATGGTAATGGCATACCCACCCACAGGTTGTTCCCGGCGCAGCGGCAATATCGCGAATGCTGCCCGTCGCCCGGATACCATTGCGAAAAAGCCAGTCCTCGTAGCGGAATCCGGCGCTGTTGAGGTTGCCGTGGGGGCGTTTAAGCACCACGTCCAAACGCAGCCGATGATCCGGCAGCTCCCTGCCCTCACGACCATACCAAGCCAGCCGAAGCTTCTGAGGCCGGGGACCGGAGTGGACGGTACTCTGCTCATCCCGCCAACCGGTCACGCAAAAATCAAAACGCAGACTATCGAAACTCCCGGGGCTGGGCAGGCTGCAGAGATACCCCGAAACGCCGACGGTGCGTCCCTGCTCAGACTCAACCAGCTTTTGATCCAGCCGGTGAAAGCTGTGCCAGCCAGCCCACAGGAGGCCCACCAGGAAACAGCACAGCAATGCGGGAGCCAAATGGCGCCGGGAAGGGAACCAAGACCACCACCAGATAGCGGTTGCCACGATTACTACTGCCAACCACCATACAGAGGCTGGCCATAGCGCCAATCTATACAGTAAGATGACGCCGGAACAAAACGCGATGAGGTAAGCGTTGCCCGGCGCCCTCGGACGGGGCACCCATAGGCGAGCGCTGATTCGGGACATTCCTTGTCCTCCGTTGTTTTTGGCCGGCGACCCCAACCACCGGTTATCACCTGACTCAGATCACAGGCCGGATATTTAATGCCGAAGAAGTTCATGAAGCGGTATTTGCCGACTCCGGAAAAGGTGCAGTCGATTCGCTCCCTGCACTTTCTCGGTGATGTCCTTCATGAACCCAACTTGTGGCACATCAACCGGCACTGCGTGGCCAGAGCCTTCCTGGTTGGCGTCTGGTTCTGCTTTATTCCCATGCCGTTCCAGATGATTGCCGCGGCGTTTTTCGCCATCTGGTTCAACGCCAACCTTCCGTTGTCCGTCGCCCTGGTCTGGATCAGTAATCCCCTCACCATGCCGCCGATGTTCTACTTCAACTACCGCATTGGCGCCTGGATTCTGGACCGCCCGCTACTCGCTTTCGAGTTCGAACTATCCCTGCCCTGGCTCAGCCACCGGCTGGTGGATATCGGGATTCCGCTTTACCTGGGGTCACTGATTGTGGCGACGGTCGCTGCCTGCGTTGCCTACCTGGCCATCCAGTACCTGTGGCGCCGCAAAATACGAAACGACTGGCGCTCGCGCCGGATGACCCGGCTCAAGCAAACCCGCCGTTCCTATACCTCCTGAACCAGCCTTCCCTGTTCAAGACGCAACACCCGGCCCAGACTACGGGCCATGGTCATATCGTGGGTCACCATGACAAACGCGGTACCCGACTGATCCCGCAAATCCTCAATCAAGGCTCGAACGCCTTCACCCGTCTGTTCATCCAGGTTCCCGGTGGGTTCATCCATCAGCACGCATTGAGGGTCGTTTACCAGGGCGCGGGCAATGGCCACCCGCTGCCGCTCGCCACCGGAAAGCTCCGCCGGCTTGTGCTCCAGCCGTTCGGCAAGCCCCACCCGCTCCAGCAGGCTTTTTGCCTTTTCTTTTGCCTTGGCCGGCTTCATGCCTGCCAGGGCACAGGGCATCATCACATTTTCCAGCGCGGAAAACTCCGGCAACAAATGGTGGAACTGGTAGACAAACCCCAGATGACCACTGCGGAATTTCGCGCGGCCCGCTTCCGACAGGCGATGAATATCCTGGCCACAAATCCGGATATGGCCCGAGGACGGACGGTCCAGCCCGCCCAACAGGTTCAGCAGCGTGGTCTTGCCGGCGCCACTGCTACCAACAATCGCCACTGTCTCACCCGACTGCACCTGCAGCGAAATGTCGGAAAAGATAGTGAGCTTTTCCGGCCCCTCGGTGTACGTGCGGGTCACCTCACGACAATCAATCACCGCCGGACCGGCTTCCTGCTTGTAATTATCACTCATAGCGCAACGCCTCCGCCGGTTCAACCCGCGACGCTCGCCAGGCCGGATAGATGGTGGCCAGCAAGCTCATGACCAGGCCGGCGCCACTGATAATAAACACATCGTTCCATTGCAACTGGGACGGCAGGTAACTGATGAAATAGACATCGGCACTCAGAAACTTCTGCCCCAACAAACCTTCCACCCAGGAAATAATGTCGCTCACATACCAGGCACCCAAAACCCCCAGGGTGGTACCGACCAGCGTCCCGAACACGCCAATAACCGCGCCCTGGACAATGAAGATCCGCATCACCTTGCCGGGTGTCGCGCCCATGGTCCGCAGGATGGCGATATCGGCGGTCTTGTCGGTCACCACCATGACCAACGTGGAAACAATGTTGAAAGCGGCCACCGCCACAATAAACATCAGCAGAAGTCCGATCATGGTCTTTTCCATGCGGATGGCCTGGAACAGATTGCCGTGGGTTCGGGTCCAGTCGGAGACGTAGTAACGACCATCGAGGGTTCTGGCAACCTCACGGGCAACGGCGGGTGCGGCAAACAGGTCGTCCACCAGCAGGCGAATACCCTCGGCCCTGCCACCGGTGCGCATCAGCCGGGCAGCATCGTCCATGTGCACCAGCGCATAATTGCCATCCAGTTCCGCACCGACACTAAAGATCCCTTTTACCGTGAAGCGCTTGAGCCGCGGCAATACCCCGGCCGGGGTGACCGAAGCCTCTGGCAGCACCACGGTTAACCGGTCACCGATCCCCAGCCGCAAGCTGTTGGCCATCAACTGGCCAATAATAATACCGAATTCACCGGACTTGAGGTCATCCAGCGATCCCTGGACAAAATGATCCTCGATGATCGAGACCGAGGCTTCTTCTTCCGGCAATACGCCATTAAGCATCACGCCTCGGACATTGCCCCCGCCGGTCACCATACCCTGCCCCCGAATAAACGGGGCGGCGGCTTCTACACGAGGATGCTCCTGGACCAGCGCATCCACCCGCCGCCAATCCTCCAGCGGGCCATTGGCGCCCTGGATTGTGGCGTGGGGGACCATGCCAAGAATGCGTTGTTTAAGCTCACGGTCAAAACCGTTCATCACCGAGAGTACGATGATCAGGACGGCAACACCGAGCATCAAGCCGATCATGGATGTCAGGGAGATAAAGGAAATGAAGTGATTGCGGCGTTTGGCCGCCGTGTACCGCAGTCCAATGTAGAGCGATAAGGGTCTGAACATAAGGAGAGGTGCCTGTTGCTACCTTCGGGTCTGTCGTGTCTGGAAACTGCTAAACTGTCTTCACTGAACCAATAACCAAAAAACCAACCGGAGATAGGATGCCAGGCACCGAAAATACTGCCCCGCCCTCCCCGCAGTCCGGCGACCGCCGGGAGTTTTTCCGTATAAATGATCGTATTGGTCTGGAAATTCGTCGACTGGAGGGCGATCAGGACATCGACACCGATCCTTTCAACGATTCACCGGAAGAGGCCCTCAAAGCCGAATTTCGCCGACTTGATCAGGATGTCAAAAGCCACCTGATCACTCTGGCCGAGCGTGACCGCTCCCTGGCAGGGCTGATTAAGTCCCTGAACAGCAAAATCGATACGCTGGGCCGCATTATCGCCTTTGAGCAAAATCCCTTGCAACCGGAAGACTGGCAGGATGTGACCCTGAGCGAAGGCGGCCTCTCCTTTTCCGCCATACCCCGCGCCTGGGAAAAAGGCGACACCATGGCCCTGCGAATGACCTTACCACCGGAACTCTATCAACCCCAGGCCATTGCCCAGGTATCCGACCTTGAAGCCGACGACCGCGGCACCGTGCGGGTTCACACGGAGTTTACCCACATCGATGACAGTGATCGTCAACAAATTGCCCGTCATGTGATGCGGTGGCAGGTGCGCCAACGACAAAAAGAATAAACTTCCCTCGGCCCTGCTTTTTTGTCAGGGTTTATGGGATATTACGTTTCATTCATACCCCACTGGATTCGATACAGACCCGGTATCAATGAGGAAGAATGCCATGCACAACAATGGAACCCGTTTTGCCACGCTGACCCTGACCCTTGCCTTGGGTCTGGGAGTTGCCGGCCACATTCAGGCTGAACAAGTGACTGTTCCGGTGGGAACCCAGGCTGACCGGAGCCACGCCAGCCTTCCGGAAAATGGCATGAGCCAGAAGGCCGTCGAGGAGCGCTGGGGGCCACCCACGGAAATTCGCCAACCCGTCGGCCAGCCACCCATCAGCCAGTGGCATTATCCGGACTTCATTGTCTATTTCGAGGGTGACATGGTGGTGCATACGGTGATGAAGCGCAGTCGGTAATCGCGTACTTTCGATACTCTTATTTTGAAGGCCAGGTACCTGACGCCATCACGGTGGTCAGATAGAATATCGATTTTTGAGCTTCAAAGGGCAAGACCAGTGACATCCAGACCAGTACTACCTGCGGAATGGGCTCCCCAAAGCGGGGTTATGCTGACGTGGCCACATCCCGGAACGGACTGGGTCCACATGCTGACAGAAGTCGAACCGGTGTTTACGGAGATTGCAAAGACCATACTCCGATTCGAGCACGTGCTGATCAGCTGCGAATTTGTTACCCGCGTGCAGGAGCTGGGGCAAGAACTCAATGCCTGGGCCGAAGCCAACAACCTGCCCGGCCGAGTGGTTACCGTGCCGGCCCCGGCCGATGACACCTGGGCCAGGGACCATGGTCCCATCACAATCGCCACCGACGACGGTTTTGCGCTGCTCGACTTCCGGTTCAATGCCTGGGGCAACAAATTCTCCTGGGAGAAAGACAACGCCCTGAATACTCACCTGGCCGGTGCCGGCGTCTTCGGCCGCCACCCCATGCAGCCGGTGGATTTGGTCCTGGAAGGCGGCTCCATCGAGTCCGATGGGCAAGGCACCATCCTTACCACCAGCGAATGCCTGCTGGCCCCCACCCGGAATCCGTCGATGGACCGGGAAACCATTGAACAGGAACTGACCAAATATCTGGGTGCCGAGCGGGTGCTCTGGCTGGAACACGGCTACCTGGCGGGTGACGACACCGACAGCCACATCGATACCCTGGCCCGCTTCTGCGCACCGGACCACATCTGCTATGTAGCCTGCCCGGATGAAACCGACGAGCACTTTGATGCCCTGCAAGCCATGGCCGAAGAGCTACAGGAGTTCCGTTGCAAGGACGGCCAACCCTACAAGCTGACTGCCCTGCCCTGGCCAGACGCCCTTTACGATGAAGACGGCCAGCGGCTGCCGGCCACCTATGCCAATTTCCTGATTATCAACGATGCCGTATTGCTCCCGGTGTATCAGGTGGCCCAGGACGAGGAAGCAATCCGCATTATGTCCGAGATATTCCCGGACCGGGAGATTGTGCCGATCAATTGCCGCCCCTTGATCCATCAGCACGGCAGCCTGCACTGTATAACCATGCAGATTCCTGAAGGAGTCCTGAAGGTATGACCCGCGGCCCAGAGTCCCGCCAACTTAAGATTGCGGCCATCCAGCAGGCCTGCTCAGATAACAAGGAAACCAGCCTGGCCACCTCCGAAGCCCTGATCCGGGAAGCGGTGGACGGTGGCGCCCAACTGGTTATCCTGCAGGAACTGCATGCCACCCTGTACTTCTGCCAGACCGAGGACGTTTCGGTCTTTGAGCTGGCCGAACCCATTCCCGGCCCCACCAGCAACCGACTGTCAGCGCTGGCAAAAGAGCTGGGTGTGGTGCTGGTCGGATCAATCTTCGAGCGACGCATGAACGGTGTGTACCACAACACCGCCGTGGTGTTTGAGACCGATGGCAGCATTGCCGGCCTGTATCGCAAGATGCACATCCCCGATGATCCCGGCTTCTATGAGAAATTCTATTTCACGCCCGGCGATGCCCGGTTCAATAGCGGAGAGAGTGGCTTCACGCCCATCGACACCTCGGTCGGGCGACTTGGCGTGCTGGTATGCTGGGACCAGTGGTACCCCGAAGCCGCCCGCCTGATGGCGCTTTCCGGGGCTGACATGCTCATCTACCCCACTGCGATTGGCTGGGACGTCACCGACGATGCCGACGAGCAGCAACGCCAGCTCGAAGCTTGGGTAACCGTCCAGCGCGGACACGCTGTGGCCAACAACCTGCCGGTTATCGCCCCCAACCGGATAGGCACCGAACCCGACCCTTCCGGGCAAAGCGACGGTATCCGTTTCTGGGGCAACAGTTTTATCTGCGGGCCCCAGGGCGAACTCCTCGCCCGGGCGGACGACCACAGCCAGACCGTCCTCACGGCAACCCTGGACCGGGAACGCACCGAAGCTATCCGCCGGATCTGGCCACATTTCAGGGACCGGCGCATCGACGCCTACGGCGACATTCTCAAGCGGGTAAGGGACTGAACACCGCATGAAGCAGACCATTGACCGCGTAGTCACGGAACTCAACACCATCCTTCTCGGCAAGGAGCCCCAGGTAAGGCTGGCCGTGTGCAGCCTGCTAGCCCGCGGCCACCTGTTGATCGAAGATATCCCGGGAATGGGCAAGACCACCCTGTCCCATGCCCTGGCCAAAATCATGGGGCTCAGCTACCAGCGCATCCAGTTCACCAATGACCTGCTACCGGCCGATCTGCTTGGTTACGCCATGTTCGACAAGCAGGCTGGCGACCTGGTGTTTCATCCCGGCCCGATCTTTTCCCAACTGGTTCTGGCGGATGAAATCAACCGGGCCTCTCCCCGGACCCAAAGCGCATTGCTGGAGGCCATGGAGGAGCGGCAGGTCTCGATTGAAGGCGAAACCCGCCCTCTGCCCACGCCATTTTTTGTCATCGCCACCCAGAATCCGATTGAGCAGGGCGGCACCTTTCCGCTACCGGAATCGCAGCTCGACCGCTTCCTGATGCGTCTGCGCCTGGGATATCCGGACCCCAAAGCCGAACGTGAACTGCTTGAGGGCGAAGACCGCCGGGCATTGACCGACCGACTGAAAACCCTCCTTCCCCGGGAACAGCTGCAATCACTGCAGCAGGCGGTGGAACGGGTCAGCGCGAGCCCCGCCCTGCTGGATTACCTTCAGCGCCTGCTCGAACAAAGCCGGCGCATGCCGGGCCTGATCTATGGCCTTTCTCCCCGGGCGGGTCTGGGCCTGCTGCGCGCCGCCAAGGCCTGGGCCCTGATGGCCGGTCGGGATCACGTATTGCCGGATGACCTGCAGGCCGTGTTCCCCGCCGTGGCCGAGCACCGCCTGGAACAGGGCGAATCCGGCAAAAGTGCCGAGCGCGTGCGCCAACTGCTCACGACTGTCTCGGTTCTTGAATAATCGGCCTTAAACACATAGCAAAGCTTTATAAACCGCATTGGCTGAAACGAATGGCAGCGCCCGGAATTCGTGATAGCCTTCTGACACTTTTTTCTGGTTGGAGACACACATGAGCGTAACCCGACACTCGCGACTGATCATTCTTGGTTCCGGTCCGGCCGGCTACACCGCTGCCGTATACGCGGCACGGGCTAACCTGAACCCAACACTGATCACCGGTATTGAAGTGGGCGGCCAGTTGACCACCACCACCGACGTGGACAACTGGCCGGGCGACAACAACGGCGTCCAGGGCCCGGAACTGATGCAGCGCATGCAGCAACACGCCGAGCGCTTCGAGACCGAGATTGTCTACGACACCATCAACGAAACCGACCTGAACAACCGCCCATTCCGTCTCAAAGGCGACAATGGCGAGTACACCTGCGATGCGCTGATCATCGCCACTGGCGCTTCGGCCATGTACCTGGGCCTGGAGTCCGAGGAAAAATTCAAGGGCCAGGGCGTGTCTGCCTGCGCCACCTGCGATGGTTTCTTCTACAAGAAGCAGAAAGTCGCTGTGATTGGTGGTGGCAACACTGCGGTGGAAGAGGCCCTGTACCTCTCCAACATTGCCGACGAGGTGACCCTGGTACACCGCCGGAACAGCCTGCGCGCGGAAAAGATCCTGCAGAACAAACTGTTCGAGAAGGCCGAACACGGCAACATCAACATTGTCTGGGACCACACCCTGGATGAAGTGCTGGGCGATGGCACCGGCGTTACCGGCATCCGTATCAAGAGCACCGACGATGGCGCCACCGAAGACCTGGAGGTGGCAGGCGTATTCATTGCCATCGGCCACAAGCCGAACACCGGCCTGTTTGAAGGCCAGCTGGACATGGACAACGGCTATATCCGAATCCAGTCCGGTCTAAACGGCATGGCCACCCAGACCAGCATCCCAGGCGTTTTTGCCGCCGGCGATGTGGCGGACCATGTGTATCGCCAGGCGGTGACCTCGGCCGGCTTTGGTTGCATGGCGGCCCTGGATGCAGAGAAGTTTCTTGATCAACCAGAGTAACGCGCCATTCCAATGACCTCCCTGCCCTGGCTCGACCCGGATCAACTCTGGTTTCCGCCGGCTGACGAAGCGCTGGAAGACCCCGATGGGCTTCTGGCGCTTGGAGGTGACCTGCGTCCAGAGCGCCTTTTGTTGGCGTACCGCAATGGCATTTTTCCCTGGTTCAGCGACGACCAGCCCATTCTCTGGTGGTCGCCCAACCCCCGCTGCGTGCTACCTCCGGATGAAATTCATGTTTCCAAAAGCCTGAGACGCACACTCAACCAGCAGAAATTCCGTATCACGGCTGACCAGAGCTTCAGCCGGGTCATCCGACTGTGTGCAAATACCCGGCCCGAAGGGACCTGGATCACCGATGACATGCTGGCGGCCTACACCGAGCTGCACCGGATGGGCCACGCGCACTCCATTGAGGCCTGGAACCGCAATGGTGAACTCGTTGGCGGCATGTATGGCCTGGCACTCGGGCGCTGTTTCTTCGGAGAATCCATGTTCTCGCTGGAAACCAACGCCTCCAAGGTGTTGATGGTGCATCTGGCCCGCCAGCTGTCGGAATGGGGGTATCAGGTGATCGACTGCCAGGTGGAGAGTGTTCACCTGCTAAGCATGGGGGCACGGAGCATTCCCCGGGCCGAATTTCTGTCTATACTCAGGGCATGCGTGGATCGCAAACCGGATCAGCCGAACTGGACGTTCACCTGGCACTGGCCGGGTCCGGAGGCCTGAATGAGCAACCTCAGAACCCTGGTATTCTTCGCGACACCTGCCCACGAGTGCAGTTATCTGCCGGATCGTGAAGCCACCACCATGTTTGTCGATCCCCGGGCGGACATTGACAAAAAGCTGTACAGCCAGCTCACCGCCCTGGGGTTTCGCAGAAGCGGCTCCCATTACTATCGCCCCCATTGCGAGCACTGCAATGCCTGCGTTCCGGTCCGGCTCAAGGTCAACGAATTCCAGCCGGATCGCAATCAACGCCGGGTGCTTCGCAAAAACAGCGATATTCACTGCCGGCTGGTACCCGCTACCTTCCAGGAGCGTTATTACCAACTCTATGCCCACTACATTGAAGAGCGGCACTGGGACGGCGACATGTACCCGCCCTCCCGGGACCAGTTCATCTCTTTCCTGGTAGAGGGGGCGACCGACTCCTGGTTTGTGGAAATGACCCGGGACGGCGAGCTGATTGGCCTGGCGGCCCTCGACATGCTGGACGACGGTATTTCGGCAATCTACACGGTGTTTTCACCGGAAATGGAGCATCGCAGTCTGGGCACCTTCGCCATACTCTGGCAGATCGAGGAAGCCCAAAGACGACAACTGCCGCACCTGTACCTGGGGTACTGGATCAGCGAGTGCCGTAAAATGAACTACAAAACCCGGTTCCGTCCCATTGAAGCATTGCGAGACGGCCACTGGCGCGAAATGGACACTGACTGAATTTTGCCAAACGGTAAGAATTCAGGCAGAATTGCGCCATTTAAAATCACACGAAAGTATTCCAAGCGAGGTTTCTACTGAATGGCGAAGTCAGATGCTATTGAAATGGAAGGCGTTATTATCGACACCCTTCCCAATACCATGTTCCGCGTTGAGCTGAGCAACGGCCACGTTGTTACCGCTCACATCTCCGGCAAGATGCGTAAGAACTACATCCGCATCCTGACTGGCGACAAGGTCAAGGTTGAGCTGACGCCGTACGACCTGAGCAAGGGCCGCATTGTTTACCGCGCCCGCTAATGCTTCAGAGATTTCCATAAAAAAGCCCCGCCATGGCGGGGCTTTTTTGTGCAGGTGAGTTTTATACCGCTTCTGCGGGCTCGTCCTCGTACTCGAACACCAGCTCATCGTCCCGCAAGTGAACGAACACATCGCCTCCGTGATCGGAGAGGCGCCCGAACAGGATCTGCTCGGCCAGCGGCCGCTTGATCTTGTCCTGAATGAGGCGGGCCATGGGCCTGGCCCCCATGGTCACATCGTAACCACGCTCGGCCAGCCAAAGCTTGGCATCGTCATCAACATGCAGTACCACATGCTTCTCATCCAGCTGTGCCTGCAGTTCGGTGAGGAACTTGTCCACCACGTGGGTGATGGTGTCCTTCTGCAGATCGCGGAACTGAATGATGCCGTCCAGACGGTTGCGGAATTCCGGCGTAAAGGTCTTGTTGATCACCTCCATGCCATCGGTGCTGTGGTCCTGCTCGCTGAAGCCAATAGACCTCCGCGCCATGCTCTCGGCACCGGCGTTGGTGGTCATCACCAGGATCACGTGACGGAAGTCCGCCTTGCGTCCGTTGTTGTCAGTCAGCGTGCCGTGGTCCATCACCTGCAGTAGCAGGTTGAACACTTCCGGATGCGCCTTTTCGATCTCATCCAGCAGCAACACACAGTGCGGCTGCTTGCTCACCGCCTCGGTCAGCAGGCCACCCTGATCGTAACCCACGTAGCCGGGAGGCGCGCCAATCAGGCGGGAGACGGTATGCCGCTCCATGTACTCGGACATGTCGAAACGCACCAGTTCGATACCCAGCACCTTGGCCAGTTGTTTGGTGACCTCGGTCTTGCCGACACCGGTAGGCCCTGAGAACAGGAACGCGCCCTCCGGCTTCTCCGGCGCCTTCAGGCCGGCACGGGCCAGCTTGATCGAGGTGGACAGGGACTCGATAGCCGGGTCCTGACCGAAGACCACCATCTTGAGGTCCCGCTCCAGGTTGCGCAGCAGGTCCTTGTCGCTGGTGGAGACATTCTTCGGCGGAATGCGGGCAATGTTGGCCACCACATCCTCAATGTCGGTCACATCAATAGTTGACCGGCGCTTGTCTTCGGGCTGCAAACGCTGCCGTGCGCCCGCCTCATCAATGACATCAATCGCCTTGTCCGGCAGGTGACGGTCAGTGATGTAGCGATCCGCCAATTCAGCGGCCACTCGCAGGGCCTGGTCAGTGTATTCGAGATCGTGGTGTTTCTCGAAATTGCTCTTCAGGCCCTTGAGGATCTGGTAGGTATCCTCGACGCTCGGCTCGTTCACATCAATCTTCTGGAATCGGCGCGCAAGGGCACTGTCTTTCTCGAAGATGCCACGGAATTCCTGGAAGGTTGTCGAACCAATACAGCGCAGCTCACCTGAACTCAGCATGGGCTTGAGCAGGTTGGAGGCATCCATGACACCGCCAGAGGCCGAACCGGCGCCGATGATGGTGTGGATTTCATCGATGAACAGGATGGCATGTTTCTGTTTTTTCAGATCCGCCAGCAGGCCTTTCAGGCGTTTCTCAAAATCGCCCCGGTATTTAGTACCGGCCAGCAGCGCGCCCATGTCCAGAGAATAGACCACCGCATCGGAGATGACCTCCGGCACCTGGCCATCAACAATCCGCTTGGCAAGACCTTCGGCAATGGCGGTTTTGCCCACACCGGCTTCGCCCACCAACAGGGGGTTGTTCTTGCGTCGGCGCACCAGGATCTGCACCACCCGCTCAACTTCGTGCTCGCGGCCAATCAGCGGATCAATCCGGCCCTGGCGGGCCTGTTCGTTCAGGTTGGTGGCGTAGTTGTCCAGCGGTCGGGACTGCACGCCTTCTTCACCCACTTCTTCCTGGGCCGCGTGATCAGCGCCCTCTTCGTCTTCGGCGCCCTGCACCCGGGAAATGCCATGGGAGACAAAATTGACCACATCGATGCGGTTCACGTTCTGTTTCTTAAGCAGGTAGACCGCCTGGCTTTCCTGTTCGCTGTAGATCGCGACCAGCACATTGGCGCCGGTTACCTCTTTCTTGCCAGAGGACTGGACATGGAACACCGCCCGCTGAAGTACCCGCTGGAACCCAAGGGTGGGCTGCGTTTCACGGTCGGTGTCTGCGCTGGGAATCAATGGGGTTGTGGAATCGACAAATTCAATGAGTTCGTCTTCCAAGCCCTGCAGGTCAGCCCCACAGGCTTTGAGGACGCCCACTGCCGACTCATTATCGAGCAGGGCCAACAACAAATGCTCCACGGTCATGAATTCATGACGCTTGTCGTGGGCATTCTTGAAGGCCGTATTCAGCGTAATTTCAAGGTCTTTGCTCAGCATGGGCACCCCTACGTCTGTCAGTCCGCGCGTTCAATCTCGCAAAGGAGCGGATGTTCGCATTCCGAGGAATACTGATTCACCTGTGCCGCCTTTGTCTCCGCGATGTCACGGGTATATACCCCACATACGGCTTTTCCCTGCGTATGGACGAGCAGCATCACCTGCGTCGCCTTTTCTTCGTTCATTGCGAAGAACTTCATCAACACCTCTACTACAAAATCCATGGGGGTGTAATCGTCATTGAGTAACACGACACGGAAGCGCGCCGGCCGCTTGAGGGCGGGCTTTTCGGGCGCAACACTCACGCCATCGTGGCGCTCGGGCTGATCGTCCTCCCCTTGATTGAATACTAGTAGAGAATTCTCGATTGTCCGCATGATTCTGTTTGCCGGTTTCTCGGTTGACTGAATAGTAAGGTGGTTGCCACGGGCGGTGTTTTCAAGCGTCAGTGGCGCCCGGCCAACCTTCGTTTTTCATGGCTCCATCATACCGCGTCCACCCCCGGCTCAACCACTCCCATCCAAAAACCACCGGTTTCTTGACACCCCACCGTTCTTGAACAATGTTTAAGGATGCACCTTTAATCAATAGAACAACAAAAGAGGCCATCCAGGTCTCTGGCTCAGACAGTACAAAAACAAGGGAGTTCAACATGCCCAGAGGAAAGGTCAAATGGTTCAATAACGCCAAGGGCTATGGCTTTATCATAGAGGATGGCTGTAGCGACGACCTCTTCGCCCACTTTTCATCCGTGCAGATGGACGGCTACAAAACCCTGAAGGCAGGACAGCCAGTGACCTTTGACAAAAAGCCCAGCGAACGGGGTGTTCATGCGGTCAATATCATTCCCGAAAATCCGCCGGGAGCCGCGCCCGCCTGACAAACAGAGTTAATCATCGCCAAGCCTGTTGGTTACCCAGGTGTGCAGGGCATCTGCAGCCATTGGCTTGGCAATGGCGTACCCCTGTCCCCATTCGCAGCCCAGGGCCAGCAATGACTGGCAATGGGCTTCTGTTTCAACACCTTCGGCAATCACATTGCGACGGAACGCCTCTGCCAGTCGAATGACGCCCTCCAGGATGGCCAGGTCATCTGGATCCTCCAGCATGTCACGCACGAAGCTGCGATCAATCTTGAGCAATTGGGCGGGTAGACGCTTGAGGTAGGTAAGCGACGAATAGCCCGTGCCAAAATCATCCAGGGCAAACCCGACGCCCAACTCATTGCAGGCTGTAATGATATTAGAGACCTGCACAATGTCCCCAAGCGCGACGGTTTCCAGGATTTCCAGCTCGAGATCCCCCGCCTCCAGCGTTGGACGGCGCTCCAACTCCGCAGTGAGCCAATCCATAAAATCAGAGTGCTGAAGGTGGATGGCATCAATATTAATGCTGACCGGCAAATGCAGCCCTGATTTTTTCCAACGCACAATCTGGTCCATCGCCGTGCGCATCACCCAGTTACCCAGCTCGATGGCCACGGAGGTGTTTTCAATGACCGGCAGAAAATTGGCCGGCGGCAATAGCCCACGCTCAGGATGCTGCCAGCGCACCAGGGCCTCCGCACCAATTACTTCGCCAGTGCGCATGTTGACCTTGGGCTGGTAATACAGGACGAGCTCCTCATTCGCCAGAGCCTCCCGGATGCGTTCAAGGCTTTCGTGCTGGTCTCGCACCGCACGCTCGCGTTCGGCATCAAAGAGACAGTAGCGGTTCTTGCCGGCCTGCTTGGCCTGGTACATGGCCTGGTCTGCCTGTCGCAACAGCTGATCCGGTTCCAGCGACTCACTTTGCGGGTAGAAGGCAACCCCGATACTCGCCGATACCGACAGTTCAAGGCCATCCAAAATAACCGGTTCAGCAGCGGCGGCGAGTAAACGATCAATGGCCTCAATGCTGTCCTCGGGCACATCCAGATCCAGCAAGACTGCAACAAACTCGTCTCCACCAAGGCGGGCCAGGGTGTCCTCAGCCCGCATGCCGCTCTTCATCTGCCTGGCAACCTCAACCAGGAGTTGGTCCCCCACGGCGTGACTGTGAGTGTCGTTGACAGCCTTGAAGCCATCCAGATCAATAAACACCACAGCAATACTGGTGCCGTGTCGGAGGCTTTGGGCCATGGCCTGCTGCAAACGGTCAGCCAGCAAGGTGCGATTAGGCAGGCCGGTCAGTGGATCAAAGTGGGCGATCTGCTCCAGCTGTTTTTGCTGCTGTTTCAGGGTAGTGATATCCGTCAGCAGCGAGACGTAGCCCTGAAGCTGGCCCGCCTCGTTTTTCAGGGCGTTCACCTTTTGCAGGACGGTATAGAGCTGACCATCCTTATGGCGGTTCCTGACCTCCCCTTCCCAGTGACCCTGGCGCTCCAATGATCTCGACATTTTGCGGTGAAATGCTTTGCTGTGGTATCCGGAGTTCAGGATCGCCGGCGTCTGCCCCAGCACTTCCTCGGCCGGATAACCGGTGGTTTGGGTAAAGGCCGCGTTAACACTAACGATGCGATGTTCGGCATCGGTAATCATGATGCCTTCGTTGGCGTTATCAAACACGCTGGCCGACAGCCGAAGCTCACTTTCGTTGCGTCGGCGCTGTTCAATATTGACCAAAAGGTTCGCGAACAGTCGCAGCAATTCCACCGTCGGCTCGCCAAATTTCTCCTCGTCGGTAACAGAATCAACACCAACAAAGCCAACACACTGCCCTTCATTCATCAGGGGCAGGTTGACCAGGCTTTTTACCGATTGCCTCTGCAAACACTGCTTGAGATAACCATCCGGCAATTCCGCCACACTGGGGATAATCATTGGCTGGCCCCTGTCATGGCGTTCGGTCCACTCCCGCATTTCATCCAGCGGCAAATCCTGGGAGTAGTCGATCTGGGCTGAGACCCCATCGGCACACCATTCGTAGGTGTTTGACATCGCCCCCTGTTCAAAATCATAGGTGAACAGGTAACAGCGGTCGGCACCAATAAAGGTCCCCACCTCTTCAAATGCTTCGTGCACCGCGCTGTTTACCTGGTTCAGCGGTAGATTAATAAATCGGCTGGAAAATTTGAGAACGATCTGGCGATAGCGATCGGCCTGCTCAATAAGGGATTCGGCTTCGCTACGCTGCATTTCCGCACTGACACGATCCACAAACAGTTGCACGAGGATTTTTACCAGCTCCTTCTGCAACATGGGAGAACGGCTCATACCGACCAGCAGCCCCATCGGTTGACAATTCTTGTCAAACAACACACTACCGATGTAGGACTCGACCCCCATCTCGACCAGCAAG
Source organism: Marinobacter nauticus (assembly GCA_044811145.1). Lineage (GTDB taxonomy): Bacteria > Pseudomonadota > Gammaproteobacteria > Pseudomonadales > Oleiphilaceae > Marinobacter > Marinobacter nauticus_A. The sequence continues at coordinate 2,316,763 of CP085245.1, read as the reverse complement.
GCGTCATCAGGGTACGCCCGGCGGACACCCTCGGGCAGCAAAAGCAGCTTTTGACAGAGCACATCCGAACACGGGGTGCCTTTTAGCGAATAACTGAAGGGATCAATGGGCTGCTGGCCGGCCCACCCCGCCAGCACGCTGGCCTGATTGAAGTGATGACCAAAGCGGGCCACAAATGCATAGTCCAACCCGAGGGCCTCCACCAGATGGCGACTAACCGCCCGGTAAAAATCCTCGCCCTCTAGCCCGGCAAAGGTGCTGGCCAGGGCCGCCAACGAGTTCTGGGTCAGTTGATGTTCGGTGGTGTCCTGGACCGTACCCAGCGTTTTACGACTCGCGCCCTTTGCCTGGGAAACGGCTTCACCCCGAAGCTGAACGTATTTAATCCGACCATCCGGCATTTTCAGTCGATGGCCGATTTCATAGCTCTCGCCCGTCTGGGCTGCGCTCTGGTAGGCGTCGAACACCAAGGGCCGGTCATCGGGGTGTATCCTCAAGAGGGCCTGGCGATAACAATCGGTGGTTTGAGGATCCAGCTCCAGAATCCGGAACATTTCCTCCGAGCAGGTAAGCCGATAGCGGCCGCCTGTGTAGTCCAGTTCCCAACTTCCCACCCGGGCAATGCGCTGGGCTTCCGCCAGACGCTCGGTGCTGTAACGCAGGGCCTCGGTGGCTTTCTTGCGCTCCTTCTCCAGCTGCCGGCGCCGACGAATATTCAGCGCCAGCAAGCCAATGACGATAGCCTGCGCCAGCAGCACACCAGCCAGCAGCCAAATCTGCTGCAACCGCGTGCGCTCCAGTTCCGCTATCTGCGCATCGACCATGTCCTCCAGACGGCTCTGGTAATGCCAGAGATCCTGGGACTCATGGCGCCCCGGCGTAATGTCATTGATCACAGAAAACAACAGCCGACGCCCATCAAACTCGTAGGGCCGCGAATGCACTTCCACCGTGCGAATCTCCCCATCGGCCAGGCGATGGCGAAATATGAAGTAGTTACGCCCTTCGTCCTGGGCCAGCCGACGCTCCTGAGCCACCTGTTCTTCGGTAAAGGTATTGATCTGCTGGATGGTCATCTGCTGAAGCGTCGACACCGGATAACCATAAAAGTCAGCCGCCGCGGCGTTGGCTTCCACAAGTCGTCCCGTGTCCGGCTCAATCAGGAGCATGGGAATGCCAGATTCAAGAAAGACCTGTTCAAAGTTCGGCCCCTTGGCCACCACAGACGCCAGGCTGGTCAACATCAGCACCATGGATAAAACGACGGCGACCAGGAGCGATCGGAGCCAACGCAGGGACAAAGAGCTAAAAAACAATATGTGACTCCAACAACTATTCAGGACGTGTAGCCGAAATTACCCAATAAGCTACCCGACAACAAGCAACAAAACACCCAATAGAATCTATTCCGGCCCGACATTGGTCTGAGCATTCCCCTTTCGGGTACCATTCCGAATCCATCCGAACAGGAGCCGGTATGGCGGAACTTATCATCTTCAACAAACCCTTTCAGGTATTGAGCCAGTTCACCGATGAACGCGCCGACCGACGTCGCGCGACACTGGCCGAGTGGATCGACCAGCCAGGCTTCTACCCCGCCGGCCGACTGGATTACGACTCCGAAGGGCTGTTACTGCTTACCAACGAGGGTACCCTCCAGCACCGCATTGCCTCGCCCCGCAATAAGATGCCCAAGACCTACTGGGTGCAAGTGGAAGGCGAAATTCCGGACAGCGCCATTGAGCAGCTGAGCCAGGGCGTTGTTCTGAAAGATGGTGCCACCAGCCCCGCCAAGGCTCAGCGGATACCAGAGCCGGACGTATGGCCAAGAACACCGCCGGTGCGCCACCGGGAATCCGTACCCACCTCCTGGCTTGAACTGACCATCACCGAAGGCCGTAACCGGCAGGTCCGGCGGATGACAGCCGCCGTGGGCTACCCTACCCTGAGATTGATACGTTGCCGGATTGGAGACTGGACCATCACCGGCCTTCAGCCGGGCGAATACCGGCGCGAAACCGTGCATTTACCACAGCCGGCCACTGGCCGGGGCAAGCCAGGAGCTGGCGGTAAAACCGGCCGCCGAAACCAGAGCAGAAAACGGAGAACCAGAAAAGCATGACCTGGACACCCCACGCCACTGTCGCCGTGATCGCCGAAGACTCCCAGGGCCGCTTTCTTTTGGTGGAAGAAGTCAGCCATGGGAAAGTGGTTTTCAACCAGCCCGCGGGGCATATTGAAGAAAACGAAGCCATCCTGGACGCCGTGCACCGGGAAACCCTGGAGGAAACCGGCTGGGAGATTGAGCCCACCCACTTTCTGGGCGTGTACACCTACAAGGCACCGGCCAATGGCGTGACCTATTTCCGCTTCTGTTATGCCGCCCGTGCCGTGCGTCAGGCAACCCAGGATCTGGACAACGACATTATTGCCCCGCACTGGCTGACCCTTGAGGAGATCCGCCAACTGGGCGACAAACTGCGCAGTCCCCTGGTTCTGCAGTGCATCGAGGATTACCGTAATGGCCGCCAATTCCCGCTGGATGTCGTGGTAGACGCACAGACGTAGCCCCGAGAAGCTGGTAAAATCCGGCTTTTATTCCCGGTAAACGGTTTCCAGAAGGCTCATGACTCAGAATTCCGATCCCAAAGCTCCCGCAAACACCCGCGTGATCGTCGGCATGTCCGGCGGCGTGGACTCCTCCGTTGCCGCCTGGCTACTGAAGGACCAGGGCTACCAGGTCGAAGGCCTGTTCATGAAAAACTGGGATGAAGACGACGGCACCGAATACTGCACCGCCATGGACGACCTGGCCGATGCTCAGGCCGTGGCCGATGCCATAGGCATTACCCTGCACACCGCCAGCTTCGCCGCCGAGTACTGGGATCGCGTCTTTGAGCATTTCCTGGCCGAATACAGCGCCGGGCGCACCCCCAACCCGGACATCCTGTGCAACAAGGAAGTGAAATTCCGCGCCTTTCTCGATTACGCCATTACCCTGGGCGCCGACTACATTGCCACCGGCCATTACGCCCGCCAGCGCCCGCTGGACGATGGCAGCGGCAAGGCCCAGTTGCTCAAGGGCCTGGACCCGAACAAGGACCAGAGCTACTTCCTGCACGCCGTGTCCGGCGAACGCATTGCCCGCACCCTATTCCCGGTCGGGGAGCTGGAAAAACCCGAGGTTCGGCGCATTGCCGAAGAACAGGGTTTTGTCACCCACGACAAAAAAGATTCCACCGGTATCTGCTTCATAGGCGAACGCAAGTTCCGGGACTTCCTCAAGCAATACCTGCCAGCCCAGCCCGGCGATATTGAAACACCCGACGGCCAGGTGATCGGCAAGCACCAGGGCCTGATGTACCACACCATCGGCCAGCGCCAGGGCCTGGGCATTGGCGGCCTGAGCGACTTTGGCGATGAGCCCTGGTACGTGGCGGAAAAAGACCTGACCCGCAACGTGCTGATTGCCGTGCAGGGCAAGCATCACCCGCTGCTGTTCTCCCGGGGCCTGGTGTCCGGCCCCATTGACTGGATTGCCGGCGAAGCGCCCTCCGGCCAGTTCCGTTGCAAAGCCAAGACCCGTTACCGCCAGCCGGACCAGGACTGCAAGGTCACCGTTATCGATGGCGGCGTTAAAGTGGTCTTCGATGAAGCCCAGCGGGCTGTCACCCCCGGCCAGTCGGTGGTTTTCTACATCGACGACGTCTGCCTGGGCGGCGGCGTGATCGAACAGACCTGGCGCGACGGCGAAGCCTTGCCGGCCCGCATTAATCCCGAAAACACCACAGAAGCATCATCATGAGCCGCTCACTGCACGACCAGACCCTGGCCCTGGCCGGCGTCTTCCAGGCCGCTTCCCTGGTTCACCAGATCGCCCACCGGGGCCTGTGCGACCAGGCCGCCCTGGAAAGCTGCCTGCGCTCGCTGTTTGCCACCGACCCGGACACCACCCTGGATGTCTACGGCGGTGACATCAGCGATATCCGCGAGGGACTGCAGGCGCTGTCCACCTCCCTGGCCCAGCAATCCCGCCCCCAGGACATGGAAATCCTGCGCTACGTGCTGAACCTGATTAACCTGGAATCCAAACTCAAGGGCCGCAAGGACATGCTGGATGTCATTGGCAGCCGCATTGAGCAGGCCCGGCACACCGCCGCGCATTTCGGCTACACCCACCCCAACCTGATTGGCAACCTGGCGTCCATCTATACCGACACCATCAGCACCTTCCGGTTGCGCATCCAGGTCAGCGGCAGCCCGCAGATTCTCCAGCGCGATGAAAACGCCGAAAAGGTCCGGGCTCTGTTGCTGGCCGGCATTCGCTCGGCCGTGCTCTGGCGCCAGAGCGGCGGGCGCCGCTGGCAGCTGATTTTCAAGCGCCGGAAAGTGATTCATCACGCCCGGGAATTGCTGCGCTGATTCACGCCGCGCGCTGGTGTATCATACGCATCTTCATATTTTACCGATCCGCATCTTTGAACAACTGAGAGGTTTTCGATGGAACTCACCGCCCTGACCGCTATTTCCCCGGTCGATGGCCGCTACGGCAGCAAAGTCAGCGTATTTCGCAGCATCTTCAGTGAATACGGCCTGATCCGTAACCGGGTAACCGTCGAAATCCGCTGGTTGCAAAAGCTGGCCAACCACCCGGCCATCACCGAAGTGCCGGCCTTCTCCGACGAGGCCAACGCCGCTCTGGACAAGCTGGTCAGCGAGTTCAGCCTGGAAGACGCCGAGCGCATCAAGGACATCGAGCGCACCACCAACCACGACGTGAAAGCGGTCGAGTATTTCATCAAGGAGAAAATCGCCGATGTGCCCGAGCTGCACGCGGTGACCGAATTCGTGCATTTCGCCTGCACTTCCGAGGACATCAACAACCTGTCCCATGGGCTGATGCTGCGTGAAGGTCTGGACCACGGCCTGCTGCCGGGCATGGAAAAGGTTATCGACAAGCTGACCGACCTGGCCAAGGAACACGCCGAGCAGCCCATGCTGTCGCGCACCCACGGCCAGACCGCCTCCCCCACCACCGTGGGCAAGGAACTGGCGAACGTGGTTTACCGTCTGCGCCGCCAGCTGATGCAGATCCGCGAAGTGGAAATCATGGGCAAGATCAATGGCGCGGTGGGCAACTACAACGCCCACCTGTCCGCCTACCCCGACGTGGACTGGGCCGCCAACGCCGAAGAGTTCATCGAGAGCCTGGGCCTGGACTGGAACCCGTACACCACCCAGATCGAGCCCCACGACTACATCGCCGAGCTGTACAACGCCATCGCCCGTTTCAACACCATCCTGGTGGATCTGGATCGGGACATCTGGGGCTACATCTCCCTGGGTTACTTCAAGCAGAAGACCATCGCCGGCGAAGTGGGCTCCTCCACCATGCCTCACAAGGTAAACCCGATTGACTTCGAGAACTCCGAAGGCAACCTGGGCATCGCCAACGCCCTGCTGGACCACCTGGCGGCCAAGCTGCCGATTTCCCGATGGCAGCGCGACCTGACCGACTCCACGGTGCTACGCAACCTGGGGGTTGGTTTTGCCCACAGTCTCATTGCCTACGAAGCCACCCTGAAGGGTCTGGGCAAGCTGGAAATCAACCCGGCGCGCCTGAACGAAGACCTGAACAACGCCTGGGAAGTGCTGGCCGAGCCGATCCAGACCGTGATGCGTCGCTACAACATCGAAAAGCCCTACGAGAAACTCAAGGAATTGACTCGCGGCAAGGCGATGACACCTGAGGTGATCAAGACTTTTGTCGAGACACTGGATATTCCGGAACAGGCCAAGGCCGAATTGCGCAGCCTGACGCCGGACAACTACATCGGCAATGCCATTGAGCAGGCCCGCAACATTTAATCGCAGGAGAAGCACCATGGACATGCTTGGCGGCATCAGCCCCTCGGAGTTTTTAAGGGACTACTGGCAGAAAAAGCCACTGGTGATCCGTCAGGCATTTCCCGGCTTCCAGTGCCCGGTCAGCCAGGATGAGCTGGCCGGCCTGGCCTGCGAGGAAGCGGTGGAATCCCGCATCGTGGTGGAGGAACACAACGGCAAGCCCTGGCAGCTGTTCAACGGGCCGTTCACGCCTGAACGCTTTGCCGAAATGCCAGAGCAGGACTGGACCCTGCTGGTGCAGGGCCTGGACCACTGGGTGCCGGACGTTGCCGATCTGCTGGAGCACTTCCGCTTCATCCCCAACTGGCGGCTGGACGACATCATGGCCAGCTACGCTCCCAAAGGCGGCAGCGTTGGCCCCCACTACGACATGTACGACGTCTTCCTGCTGCAGGCCCAGGGGCATCGCCGCTGGACCTTTGGCGGCCACTGCGACCACACCTCCCCTCGGGTGGAAGGCACACCGCTACGTATCCTCAGCAGCTGGGACGGCGAGGAAACCGTGGTGCTGGAGCCGGGCGACATGCTTTATCTTCCTCCGGGAATTGGCCATTACGGCGTGGCCGAGGACGACTGCATTACCCTGTCGGTGGGTTTCCGTTCACCCACCGTGGACGACGTGCTGACCAGCTTCACCGACTTCCTGTCCCAGCGCCCCCAGGCCGACGAGCACCTGGACGATCCGGACCTGCAACTACAGGACAACCCCGGCACCATCGGCAACGAAGTGATTGACCGGGTGGACGCGGTGATCCGTGAACAGCTGGGCGACCGCCGGCAGATGGCCCTGTGGTTTGGCCAGTTCACCACGGCGCCCAAGAGCATGGACATCGTGGTGCCCGCCGAGGAGCCTGCCGAGCCGGCCGATCTGGAAGAAGCCATCAAGGCACACGAACAACTTCGCTGGAACGAAGGCTCCCGCTTCGCCTATCATGAATTTGAGACAGACACCGCGCTGTTTGTGGACGGCGAGCAGTACCTGCTCAAGGGCGATGCGCAACCACTGGCGCCGCTGCTGTGCGCCGGCGCCTACATCGACATGTCGGCCCTGGCGGAGTTTGCAGGTGACGAGGCCCTGCTCGGCCTGCTCACCAACCTCTACAATCAGGGCTCCATCTATTTCGAGTAAGCCATGGAACTGACCTTCCGCAAGTACAGCTGGCAACTGGCTCCCGCCGCGCTGCGGGACATTCGCCGGCAGGTATTCACCGAAGAACAGAAGGTGCCGCCCGAGCTGGAATGGGACGACACCGACGAAATAGCTGACCACTACCTGGCGGTCACGCCGGACAACACCCCCATTGCCACCGCCCGGCTGTTCTCCACCCTGGAAGAAGTCGGTCACATTGGCCGGATGGCGGTGCTCCCCGAATACCGGGGGCAAGGCGTTGGCCGCGCCCTGCTCTGCCACCTGATGGCCGAATCCGCCGGCCGCTACTCTGAACTGCAATTATCTTCCCAGCAGCATGCCACCGGCCTGTACGAAGGCGCCGGTTTTCACATCTGTTCAGAGGTCTATCAGGAAGCAGGCATCCCGCACCTGAGTATGCGCTGCCTGGCGCCCGCCCTGGCCAGCGAGGCCGCACCGCAACGCCAGGCTCCGCTGATACTGGGCCGGGATGAGGAAAGCTGGCTGTTCAAGGACCAGGAGCGCATGCTGGGCCTGATGGACTCCCTGGCCGGCCAGGCCCGGCAGCGGCTCTGGCTGTACGACCACATCCTGGACCACGACTTCTATGACCGGGCGCGGTTTCGGGATCTTGTTTCGGAATTGGCCCGCTCCCATCGGCTCAGCGATGTCCGCCTGCTGATCCACGACGACAAAACGCTGGTCAAGCGCCGGCACCAACTGGTGGAGTTGATGCGCCGGGTATCAAGCCGGCTTGAGCTGCGACTGGTGAACACCGATTACCCGAGCGAGGACCAGCCTTTCATGCTGGTTGATCGCGACGGCCTGATGCACCGTCACGAATTCGACAAACCCGAAGGCTTTGCCAGCTTCCACGGCGCTGGTCGCATCAAGCTGAAAGAGGAGGCTTTCCAGCGCATGTGGGACGCCGCCCGCCCATCGCTGGAATTGCGACAGCTACCGCTCTGAGTGACGCCCCTGAAGCGTCTGGGGCGATTCGAACCTCGCACCAAACGGGGCGAATTCCTCATCCACTTCTTCCGCCACTTCCACAATCAGCCGCCGCAGCCACTGGTGGTCCGTGTTGTGCTGCAACAGCGGGCTCCAGGCCATCTTCAGCTCGAAGGGTGGAATATTGAAGGGCGGCACTTTCACCACCAGGTTCGGGTTGTCTTTCTGCAACCAGGCCGCCCGTGATGGCAGGGTGGCGATCAGGTCGTGCTGCTCGGCCAGCAGCATGGCCACCTGGTAGTGCCGCGTGAACACCGAGATCTGCCGTTTACGTCCCATGCGGCCCAGGGCTTCGTCCACCCAGCCCAGGCGCTGGACGTCTTTCGGGTTCACGCCAACACCAACGCCGAATCCGGTCTTACTGACCCAGATGTGACTCGCCGCCAGATAGGTTTCGAGTGTGAAAGGTTCCCTGAGGATCGGGTTGCGGGAATTCATGGAACAGGCAAAGTACTCGGTCCACAGGGTTTTCTGGTGGAACGACTGGGGAATCTTGTCAAAGCGGTTGATGGCCATATCCAGCCGCCCCTGCTCCACATCCAGAAAGCTCACATCACTGGGGGTGAGCACATCCAACGTAATGCCCGGCGCTTCCTGGCGCAGGCGGCGCAGCACCCGCGGCATCAGGCAGGATTCGGCGTAGTCACTGGCCATGATCCGGAACACTCGCTGACTTTCCCGGGCCGAGAATGGTGTTTTTTCCTGCACCGCCTGCTCGATGTCGGCGAGAATCGTACGTACCATCGGCTGGAGTTCCCGGGCTCGCTCCGTGGCACTCATACCTTCGCTGGTGCGCACCAGCAGCGGATCGCCAAACAGATCCCGAAGACGACGCAGGCCGTTGCTCATGGCTGGCTGTGTGATGCCCAGATGGTTGGCGGCCTTGGTGACGTTGCGCTCGCGCAGCAAGACATCCAGATACACCAGCAAATTGAGATCCACTCGGGATACGTCCATCGTCGTCTCCTATACTTCTGTAAGGGCATGCCCCGCAACATTCACACCACAAATATACATTAAAACGGCCATTCATTGCATTGATAGGGATACCCTTATTTACAACCGGAAACGGACGACCGGCAATAAATCTGCTAGGCTCAGTGGCATTTCTCAAATAGTCATACTTTTGCGTTGACCCATTACCGGAGTCTCTACTGACACCATGGATGCCATCACCATTGTGCTATTGCTCGCCGCCATTGTTGGTGTGTCGCTGATCATCATTGTTATCAGTCAAATGCGCGAAAAAGCCCGCATTGAGCGTGCCCGTCGGATGACGGCGCTGGAAGACACCTTCAATACCGCCAATCGCCTGCTTTCCGAGCTGCCCGGCCAGTATCTGACCGATGAGCTCAAACTGCTACTGCTCAAACGCATGGAAGATGCCTGCCAGGGCCTTGAACGACTGAACTCGGATCAACCGGTCAGCCGCTGGCTTGAAGGCGTCCGCCAGACCCGGCAACAGGTGCTCGATAAAAACGACAATCGTCCCGCAGTCAAGATCGATTCCCCGGACAAGGCCAACTACATCAAGAAGCTGCTGCAAACGCTGTTCAACATGATTGAAGCCATGCACAAGGCAGGCCGTCTTGACGCCGCCAAGGCCAAAAAGAACCTCAAGCACGTGCTTTTCCTGGTCCACAAAACCCACGCCGATCTCTTCGTTTTCCAGGCCCGGGATCACCTGAAAAAGAACGAAACCCGCAAGGCCATTCACGCCTACCACCTGGCCAGCACCGAAATGGGCAAATCCCAGGACAACCCACTGGCCATGAAAGCCGTGAAAAGTTTCCGCACTCGTATCAAGGAACTGGAAGCCCAGATTGCGGATGGTAATGTTGAGGAAGCGGGCAGCTCCAAGCTGGACAAGGAATGGGACAACTTCCTTCAGGAAGATGAATCCTGGAAGAAAAAAGCCGACTACGATGATTAGCCCCACGCGGCACGACCGATGACAACGATCGACTACCATGCCCTTGTTTGACCGATTCAAACAACGGCTTTCCTGGCGACTGACCCGGGACACCGTGTTGGTCGCCATGGCGGTCGGACTCGTCCTCAACCTGATTCAGATTACCCACGACTATTTCTCAGCCCGGGAATCCATGGAAGAGGAAGTTCGGGCCCTGATGCGCATCAGCCACAGTCCAGCCTCGCAAATTGCCTACAACATCAACATTCGACTGGCCGAAGAGCTTCTGGACGGTCTACTGCAACACCCCGCCACCAAAGAAGCCAAAATTCTGGACGCAGAGGGCCGCACCATGTCGGCGGCCAGCCAGAGCGTGCCGTCCTCCCGGTACCGCTGGCTGAGCAATCAGCTGTTCGGGGGCAGCAAGGTCTTTTCCACCGAATTGCAGGTTCCCCAACTGGAAGATCTGCCACTCGGCCAACTACAGCTCACTATCGACACCTACCACTACGGCATACAGTTCCTCGAACGGGCCGCCTATACCCTGTTGATCGGGCTGATAAAAAGTCTGGCGCTGTCGGCGGTGCTGCTGGCCATTTTCTATTTCGTGCTGACCCGCCCCATGATGGGCATGATCAATACCCTCGGGCGGGTCAAGGCCAGTTCGCCGGAAAAAATCCGCCTGCCGATTCCAGAGAATCACCGCCATGACGAAATAGGCACCATGGTGGGCATTGTGAACCAGCACCTGGAACACATGGAAAGCAATGTGGCCCAACTGAAGGCCGCCGAAAGCGCGATGAAGAACTATTCCGGCCAACTTGAGCGAGAGGTCAAGGATCGTACCCGGGAGATTTCAGAAAAGAACCAGGCCCTGCAGCAGGGCAATCGGGCGCTGGTCAAGGCCAAAGAGGATGCCATGCGTCGGGCGCGGTCACGGGCCGATTTCCTCGCCAGCATGAGCCACGAGATACGAACTCCCCTGAACGGCCTACTGGGCATGCTGGACCTGGCCCTGGACAGCACTCACGACCGGGCCCAGCGTAACCGGCTGGAAATCGCCCTGAATGCAGGCCACAGCCTGCTGGACCTGCTGAACGATATTCTTGATGTCTCGAAAGTCGAAGCTGGCAAACTCAGTCTCGAGAAAATCCCGTTCAGCGTGCGCGCACTGGTGGAGGAAACAGCAACACTGCACGCCCACCAGGCCCACCGCAAACAGATCGACCTGGTGAATGAAACCGCGCCGGACCTGCCTGAACTGTTCCTGGGTGACCCTACCCGAACCCGCCAGGTTCTGAACAATCTGCTGGGCAATGCCATCAAGTTCACCGATACCGGCGCCATTCGGGTGCGCACCGGATACACAGGCACCCAGCTGACACTTGAAGTGATTGATACCGGCATTGGCATGTCCCCAGATGCCCAGAAGCACATTTTTTCGGCCTTTTCCCAGGCCGGCCCGGACACCTCTCGCCGTTATGGCGGGACCGGGCTCGGGCTGGCTCTGTGCCGGCAATTGGTTGAACGCATGGAAGGGCAGATCACCGTCAGCTCGAGACCCGGCCGTGGCAGCCACTTCAGCGTAACACTGCCCCTCCCCGTGCATCAGGCGGCCGCCCCTCCATTGCCTCAACCGATGCTGGCAAGCCTGCAACGCATCGGTGTTGCCATGGACATCGACAGCAAAGACCCTCATCGCCTTGCCATCGAATCACAGTTGAGGGCATGGAGCATTCCGATTGGTTCAACCGAGAGCAAGCCGGAAAGTATCCTCCTGACCGCCGACCCACAGCTGGCTCAGGACTGGGAGGGCAAAGGCGTCCTTCTGGCCGACCGCCTGAGCAGCCTGAACAATCCGGGCGCCGCCACTTGCCTCTTGTCATTGCCGTTACGGCGCGGAGAGCTGTTTGACTGCCTGTGCAACGTCGCCAAGGGCTCAAAGCTACCGTCGGCCGGCACGGCCGAGGACTCTACGCAACGGCCCAACCAGGCTGCTCTGGACATCTTGCTGGTGGAAGACAACCAGGTGAATCAACTGGTGGCCAGCACACTGCTGAAAAAGCTCGGTCACCAGGTGGCCCACGCGGAGAACGGAAAACGGGCTGTCGAAGCGGTGCGCTCACAACGCTATGACCTGGTGCTGATGGATTGCCAGATGCCGGTTATGGACGGATTTGAAGCCACCCGAGCGATTCGCAGTGACACCGACTACGCCTCCCTGCCCATCATCGCAGTCACCGGCAACGCTCTGGAAGGCGACAAACAGGCCTGCCTGGATGCCGGCATGAATGACTACATCACCAAGCCCTATAATCGGGAACAACTCAGCGAGGTCATCACTCGCTGGGCGCCCACCCCACCCTAGTGTCCCGTCTGGCTAATTCCTTAACCTACTGCTTGCCTCTGAGGACTCTGACCAAGGCGCCAGTGTGAAGGTGTGGTGGCTCCACATCAAACACTGGCAACACAGGCTCAGAGTCCTCAGAGGAAAGCTCTTCGGCTTTTCAGAATCTCAGTAGGCTAAGGAATTAGCCAGACGGGACACTAGTGTGATGAAAAGACGTTTAACTACTCAATTCCGGCAGATTCCCCCTGTTGCCCGGGTACTTACGTCCGCTAGAATGGTAGCCTTAGATTCACGGTGTTGCCGACCTTTACAGACTGTTTTTTCAAGGAAATCAAATTCCCATGCAGAACTACTTCAAATCCGCCAAGCTCGATAATGTGTGTTACGAAATCCGTGGCGTGGTTCTGCGTGAGGCGCGTCGGCTGGAAGAAGAGGGCCACCGGGTCCTGAAGCTCAACATCGGCAACCCTGCCGCCTTTGAGCTGGACGTACCGGAAGAAATCCAACAGGACGTCATCTACAACATGCACCAGGCCCAGGGCTACGTGGAGTCCAAGGGCCTGTTCTCTGCCCGAAAGGCAGTCATGCACTATTGCCAGCAGCGCGGCATCGACCGGGTGGACATTGACGACATCTACCTGGGCAATGGCGTCAGTGAGCTGATCGTGATGTCCATGCAGGCCATGCTCAACACCGGTGACGAAGTATTGATTCCGGCTCCGGATTACCCCCTGTGGACCGCCGCCGTCACCCTGTCCAGCGGCAAACCGGTGCATTACCGCTGCGACGAAGAGCAGGACTGGTTCCCGGATATCGAGGACATCAAGAAAAAGATCACCCGCCGTACCCGTGCCATTGTTCTGATCAACCCGAACAATCCCACTGGGGCAGTCTATTCCGAAGAATTGCTGCAGCAGGTGATCGAACTGGCTCGCAAGCACAACCTGATCATCCTGTCGGACGAGATCTACGACAAGATCCTGTACGACGAGACCCAGCACACTTCCATCGCCTCCATGGCGGACGACGTGCTGTTCTTCACCTACAACGGTCTGTCCAAGAACTACCGCGCCGCCGGCTATCGCTCGGGCTGGATGATCATCAGTGGCGCCAAACATCGCTCTACCGACCTGATCGAAGGCATCGAGATGCTTTCGAACATGCGCCTGTGTGCCAACGTGCCGGCCCAGCTTGCCATCCAGACCTCTCTGGGCGGCTACCAGTCCATCAACGATCTGGTGGCGCCGGGCGGGCGACTGTACGAGCAGCGGGAAACCGCCTGGAAAATGCTGAACGACATTCCCGGTGTCAGTTGCGTCAAGCCCAAGGGGGCTCTGTACCTGTTCCCGAAGCTGGACCCGAAGCGCTTCCCGATTGTGAACGACGAGAAGCTGGTGCTGGACCTGCTGCTCCAGGAAAAAATCCTGCTGGTTCAGGGCTCTGCCTTCAACATTGACGACAAACAACACCTGCGTGTGGTCTTCCTGCCCCGCGAGGACACCATGGCCGATGCCATGGGGCGGCTGGGCAATTTCCTGGAACACTACCGCCAATAAGCGACGGGAGCAGACATGGCCGACATACACGTCGAGGAATTCTACAAGGATGTGGCCGTGGCACTGGCGCAGCTGTATTCGGTGTTTCCCCGGCGCACGAACCTGTTCGTGGAAGACATAGCCGGACCGGACGAGCCTGACGAATTTGGCCTGCACAGCCCACGCCACATGGCCTGTTTTGGTGCCCTGCTCTGGCTCGAAGAGGAAGGGCTGCTACGTTACGTTGACACCATCCGCCAGGAAGCACTCGACCAGGCCGTGCTCACCCAGAAGGCTTTTGTCCGGCTCAGCACGCCCGCTCCGCAGGCCGTGGTTGAAGCCCTGGACGCCTCAACGGGCGACGATTCCCTACCAGCATCGGTCCAGCGTGACCTCTCTTCCTATGTGCATCTGATCCGGTCCGCCATCAAAAGCGGCAACTCGGTCAGGATCAGCCTCGCGGTACAATCGGCCTTTTTTGCCGAGTCACTGGCGGATCGGATTCATTAAATCCAATTAAGGCGCTTGAACCTGTGAACCCGGGCCGCATATAACGGTCAGAAAGGTCGTTACACTGCGAGAGGTTAACGGAAAACAATCATGCGCATTCTGCTATTCCTGGCCACCAACCTGGCCGTGATTCTGGTTGCAAGCTTCACCCTGCGCCTGCTGGGTGTCGACAGCTACCTCGCCCAGCAGGGCATCGACTACAGTTCACTACTGATCTTCGCGGCGGTGTTCGGCTTTGCCGGCGCTTTTATCTCGTTGCTGATCTCCAAGCCCATGGCGAAGTGGAGCACTGGCGCGAAGGTCATTGAAAAGCCCCGTACACCGGCCGAGCGCTGGCTGATGGAAACCGTGGCCGATTTGGCCAGAAACGCCGGTATCGGCATGCCCGAAGTGGCCATTTTCCCGGCCTCGCAGTCCAATGCCTTTGCCACTGGCTGGAACAAGAACGCTTCCCTGGTGGCGGTCAGCGAGGGCCTGCTGGAACGCTTCAACAAAGACGAAATCCGGGCGGTACTGGGCCACGAGATTGGTCACGTGGCCAATGGGGATATGGTAACCCTCACGCTGATTCAGGGCGTGGTGAACACTTTCGTGATTTTCGCCTCGCGGGTGATTGGCTCATTCGTGGACCGGGTGGTGTTCAAGAACGAAGAGGGCCACGGCATCGGCTTCTTTGTGGTGAGTATTATCGCGGAGATTGTACTGGGCATCCTGGCCAGTACCATCGTGTTCTGGTTCTCCCGTCGCCGGGAATTCCGCGCCGATGTTGCCGGCGCCCAGCTGGCCGGTCGTGGTGCCATGATCAACGCGCTGGCGCGCCTGAAGCAGGAAAGCGAAGTGCCGGACCAGATGCCGGATACGCTGCAGGCCTTTGGTATCAACCGGGGTGCCCGCCATGGCCTGGCCAGCCTGTTCATGACGCACCCGCCGCTGGAAGATCGTATTCGGGCTTTGCAAGACGCGAAGCTTTGAAGGGACTTGGTCTCTGGGACTGACTAACCAGACGCCCCGGGGCCGGGATGGCCTCCCAAAAAGCGCTCCTTCGGCACATCCATGTGGCGCTTATGTTCCGCCATCCATGGCTCCACAAATTTTCGGGAGGCCATCCCGGCCCCGGCGCTGATTTGGCGTCGGGGAAGTCAGATCTTCAGTTTAAATCCAACCGCCTTGAAACTGTCCTGCATGGAACGGCCGGCCCCTTTCAGCTGGACTTTCAGGCTGGAACATTCACGCCGTACAGGATAATCCCTGCGCAAGGCATCGAACGCTTCGGCGCGTTCGTCGGCGCTGCCGCGCATGGCCAGGCGCAGTTTCACGTCATCGGTTCTGGGGTCGTAGCAGACTCTCAGGGCTGTTCTCAGGGCTTTCTGCTCATCCGCTGTAGCCGTGAAGGTCAGCTTGCTCAGTGGCGGCTCGGGCAGGTACTGACCGGCTTTCTTGCGCACCGGCAAACCCAGGTAGTGGCTCAGGGCCTGGTAGATCATCTCGGTGCCGCGAACCTTGCCTTCCAGGCTGTAGCCCGCAATATGAGGGGTGGCCAGCCAGACTGCGTCCACCAGTTCCGGGTCAATGTTGGGTTCGTTTTCCCAGACATCCAGGACTACCGATGGCGCGTTCTCCTTGGACAGCAGGGCTTTCAGTGCCTGGGTGTCGATCACTTCGCCCCGACCGCTGTTAATCAGCAACTGGTCGCTGCCGAGTTGTGAAAGCCTCGTTTCATCCAGCATGTGATAGGTCGGATTAGAGCCTTCACGGGTCAAAGGGGTGTGCAGGCTGATGACGTCACACTTCAGGGTTTGTTCCAGGGAGGCAAATTCCGGCCCCTCGACACCTTCCGCTTCCGCCCGGGGCGGATCGCACAGAAGGACCTTAAAGCCGAGGCGCTTGAGCCGGCTGGCCAGGCAACCACCCACGTTACCCACGCCAACAATACCGACACTCAGCTCATTACCATCCGCCAGCCCACAACGCTCAGCATGCAGCGAGAGCACCGACAGCACATATTCAACCACACTGTTGGCATTGCAGCCCGGCGCGGCCGAGAAACCGATGCCCTGCTCTTTAAGCCAGTCAACATCCACGTGGTCGGTGCCAATCGTGGCCGTGCCAACGAAACGAACACGGCTGCCCTCCAGTAATTCAGGGCCCACAGGGGTAACGGAACGGACCAGGAGCACATCGGCATCGCGGACATCGTCAGCAGTCATATGACGACCGGCAACGCGACGAATCTCGCCAATGTCCGCGAAAAATGATTCCAATAACGGGATGTTCTCGTCAGCTACGATCAGCATGCCACCAGGCTCCTGTCAGTTCCGGCGTTGGCGCGGCCCACCGCGTCTGGAGGGGGAGCGCCCGCCACCCCCTCGTCGACCACCACGTTTACGTTGTATGGCAGGTTTTTCCAGTGGCGTCATCAGCGCCTCGTCGGGCACTTCGGTTTTCAGTTTCTGACTGATATAGGTTTCGATCGCCGGCAGCGCAAAGGCGTCTTCCTCGCCGGCAAAGCTGATGGAGACCCCGGTGCTGCCGGCCCGACCGGTGCGGCCAATGCGGTGGACGTAATCCTCGGCATTGTCCGGCAGGTTATAGTTGAACACATGGGTGACGCCGGTCACGTGGATACCACGGCCAGCCACATCGGTGGCCACCAACACCTGGATGTCGCCTTTCTTGAACTGGTCCAGGGTTTTCAGGCGCTTGTTCTGGGCAATCTCACCGGACATCAGGGCCACTTTGACACCCTGGTTTTTCAGGTCTTCTTCCAGATCCCGGCACTGGTCCCGGCGATTGGCGAAGACGATGGCCTTTTCCACTTCCGGGCGCTTGAGATAATTGGTAAGCACCTGAAGCTTGTCATCGTCGGAGGCCAGGTACACGGTCTGCTGCACCCGCTCAGCCGTTTTCTGCTCCGGCTCGATTTCCACAAATTCGGCGTTGCGGGTCCACATGGAGGCGAGGTTGAGTACGTCCTGGTTGAAGGTGGCGCTGAACAGCAGTGTCTGGCGGTCGTCTTTCGGGGTGCACTTGCGGATGATGCGCTTGACGTCCGGGATGAAGCCCATGTCCAGCATGCGGTCGGCTTCGTCCAGGATCAGAATGTCGAGCTGGTCGAGGAACACATCCTGGGAGCCCAGAAAATCGATCAGACGACCGGGCGTGGCCACCAGGATATCGACAATTTCGTTCTGCAGCTGCTCGCGCTGCTTGTCGTAGTTCATGCCGCCCACCACGGTGACCACATTGTGGCCGGTAAAGTGACAAAGCTGTTCGGCGTCCTTGGCGATCTGCATGGCCAGCTCTCGTGTAGGCGCCAAGGCCAGCACGCGGGGCTCCGAGGCATAGCGATCCTTCTCCGGGATCGGGGTTTCCAGCATGGACTGGATTGCCGTGATCAAAAACGCGGCCGTTTTGCCGGTACCGGTCTGAGCCTGGCCGATCAGGTCTTCACAGGCCAGGGTCCAGGGCAAGGTTTCAGCCTGGATCGGTGTGCAGTATTCAAAACCGATTTTGCTGATGGCGTCCAGCAGGCGTTGGTCCAGCTTCAGCTCGGAAAAACGCAGTTCGCTGGTGTGGGTGGT
This sequence comes from Marinobacter nauticus, assembly GCA_044811145.1. Taxonomy (GTDB): domain Bacteria; phylum Pseudomonadota; class Gammaproteobacteria; order Pseudomonadales; family Oleiphilaceae; genus Marinobacter; species Marinobacter nauticus_A. Next base: position 2,298,828 of record CP085245.1, on the reverse strand, counting down.
TTCAGAGGTCATAAAAGTCGGATAATCCTTGTTTAAGCATGCTCGGGTTCCGCCGGCAGGATGCGGTGTTGATCCTGTTGCCAATGGTTTTGTATCTGGTCGCGGGTCCCGTAAAAATCTGCAAGAGTCTCGAAAAATTGCTGGGCCCGATGAGGCAGGCCCTTACCAAGGTAGTCTGCCACCTGGTCATTTACACGGCGGCGAAACGTTTGCTCATCGGCGGCGCCATCACCGGCCAGGTTGTCCACGCTGATGTGAAAGCGAGAACCTGCCGCCAGGGCAAACAGCCACTCCATTGCCTGGGGCTGGATTTCCACCTGTTCAAAAGCTCGCTGCTGTTCAGGTGTGCGGCCATCCGGACAATACCAGTAGCCGTAATCGTAGAGGGTGCGACGGTGTTCACCGGCAATACACCAGTGCGCAATCTCGTGCAGTGCGCTGGCAAAAAAACCACGGGCAAACACCACCTGGGCAAGCTCGCCTGGCTTGCTGGCGGGTAGGTATTCCGGTTCGTCGCCGCCCCTGACCAGTATCGTCCGATGCGATTCCCGGAACAGGTCATTGAACAGCATGATAAGATCGTCTGGATTGTGCTTCATCGGTTGGCTATTGTGCGACTTTAGTGCTGGCAATTCCAGAGGGAACTTTGCCGTAACGCTCATGTCCATTGTCAGCAACCACTCTCATGCATGTTTGACCCAGGATATCGCAGGTTCCATGACGGCAACTTCCACTCTCCAACGGCCCTTTACTGCCCCTTTACTGTTCGCACTGACACTGGCACTACTTTTAGTCTCTGGCCAAACTCAAGCCGTGGGCGACAACAATTCTCTCTTTGGCTCCGGAACTGATTTCCTGCCGGTGGATGAAGCCCTGCCATTTGACTACACCACCGACAACGCAGCGGTGGTGTTGACATGGAACATTACACCCGGCCACTACCTGTACAAGGACAGAATCCGGGTGACATCCATGACCGAGGGCGTAGTTCTGGGCAAGCCCGAATTCTCGCTCGCGGGCACGGTCACCAATGATGAGTATTTTGGCGAAAGCACGGTCTTTTTTGACCCCATTACAGCACGCGTTCCTGTCACTCTTCCCGACGGACTGGACGAAGCGGAGCTTCAGGTTCGCTATCAAGGCTGCGCCAAGGCCGGACTCTGCTACCCGCCGGAAACCAAAAATGTCCTCTACTATCCCGGATCCGGCGGCAATTCCGCGGCAGCGCCCACAGTGAATGAGGCCAATGCCTCAACAGCCTCCCCCGACAGCTTCACGACAACGCCGGACACCTCCAGTGCCACTGGCCTGGCCGGTTTCCTGTCCAGCCAATCGACTCTGGTCATAGCCGGGGTCTTCTTCCTGCTCGGCCTGGGGCTCACGTTTACGCCCTGTGTCCTGCCCATGGTGCCCATCATTTCCAGCATGGTCTCGGGCCGCAACACCCACAGCACGGGCCAGGCCTTGATGCTTTCCGGCAGTTACGTGCTGGGTATGGCGGTGACCTACGCCGCAGCCGGGGTCATTACCGGGCTCCTGGGAGCCAGTTTCAACCTGCAGGCGCAATTACAGTCGCCCTGGGTTCTCGGCATCTTTGCCGCCTTCTTCGTGATTTTCGCCCTGTCGATGTTTGACCTGTTCGAAATCCAGCTCCCACAGGCTCTACGAGAATCCATCAACGGCGCCAGCCAGCGCTTGACGGGCGGACGGGTCCTGAGTCTGTTTGGCATCGGCGTCCTTTCCACCCTGATCGTCTCACCCTGCGTTTCGGCACCTCTGGCCGGCAGCCTCCTTTACATCTCCACAACCCAGGATGCCGTGATTGGCGGGACCGCGCTGTTCTCGATGGGCCTCGGGATGGGTGTTCCACTCATACTGGTGGCGGTAGGCGGCCGGAAACTGCTCCCCACGTCGGGTCACTGGATGACCACCGTCAAACATTTCTACGGAGTCATGCTGCTTGCCGTTGCCATCTGGCTAGTGGAACGCATGATCCCAGCCTGGGCCAGCCTGGCCCTGTGGGGGCTCCTGGTGGGCATAACCGGCGTTCAACTCGGCGCCTTCGACGCCGCCAAGGCCGGCTGGGAGCGAACACGCAAGGGCCTGGGACTGATATTGTTTGCCTATGGCCTGGCACTCCTGGCCGGCGCGGTGTCCGGCGCTCAGGATCCGCTGAAACCGCTGGCGCCATTCACGGCCGCCTCCCCGGCAACGAGCGCGCCCACCCAGGAAAACCATACCGAGTTCACCAGGGTGGCGGATCCGGAAACAATCCGGGATATGCTTCGCACGGCCCGTCAGCAGGGACAGCCAGTGATGCTCGACTTCTACGCCGACTGGTGTATCTCCTGCAAGGTGATGGAACGAAATGTGTTCAGTACTGCCGAAGTGGGCGATGCGCTCTCATCCTTTACCCTTCTGCAACTGGACATGACCGAAAACACGCCGGCACAACAGGCCCTGCTGGACGAACTGGGCCTGTTCGGCCCACCGGCGATCCTGTTCTATCAGCGCAACGGCCAGGAACTCGAGCAGCACCGCGTGCTGGGGGAAATGGACAAAGAAGAGTTCCTCGCCCACCTTGGACAATTGCCGGTTCGGGGCTAAACGCCCGGCTTACTCACCACGCCGAATCAGGTACACGAACTCCCCGTCCTGCTCGGATTCATTCACCAATTCGTGCCCCAGGAACTGGCAGAACCTGGGAATGTCGCGGGTGGTGGACGGATCGGTTGCGATCACCCGCAATATCCGCCCCGGGGCGACGTCGTTGATGCGGTTATGCAGCATCATCACCGGCTCCGGGCAATAAAGCCCCCGGGCATCCAATTCGGCATCAAACTCGGGCGCGACCACGCGAGATCTCCTTCTGAAATGAGGCCATTTTGGCGATTCCGTGATAACTTATTGTTTATAGCAGTTAAAACAATTGGAGACAGACCATGATACGTGTTTTGATCGAGCGACACATCGCCGAATCCCTGGAATCCGCCTACGAACAACAGTCCCGACTGGTTCTGCAGCACTCGGTGGCCCAGCCGGGCTTCATCTCCGGCGAAACCCTGGTCGACAAGCACGACCCCAACCACCGAATCACCCTGTCGAACTGGCGCTCAGAGACCGACTGGGAACGCTGGCACCACTCCGATGAGCGCAAGGAACTGATGACGCAACTGATCCCGATGATGGATAAGGACGAGACCATCATGATCCTGGAACAGAACGCCGTCTGACCTCAAACCAGCCGCTCAATGAAGCAGGTGATTTCCTCCCGGTCGTGATAGAGATGGCGGGCTCGCATTCGATAGTCGATGCCCGCTTTCTCCAACCCCTCTTCAATCAGCTCACGACAGATCAACCACTCCTCGTAGCGCTTCTTCATGGGCAACTTCAGGTTGAAGATGGTGTAGCGACATAGCTTCTCACCGAGCCAATCCACCACCATGCTCGCAGTTTTCCGGGGCTGATCGACAATGTCGCAAACCATCCAGTCAATCCCGCGCCGGGGCCGCCAGCCATAGCCATCGGCCCGTACATGCTCCACCTGCCCAGACGCCATCAACTCAGGGTTCATGGGGCCATTATCGACGGCTGTCACCAGCATGCCTTCCTTAACCAACTGCCACGTCCAGCCTCCCGGGGCAGCGCCCAGATCCGCAGCTTTCTTCCCGCCGCCCAGATAATCCAGCCACTGGCTCTCGGGAATGAACACCTTCCAGGCCTCCTCCAGCTTCAGGGCAGAGCGGCTGGGCGCAGAGGCCGGAAGCCGCAAACGCGGAATACCACCGGCAAAAGGAGAGCGGTTGCCTTTCAGGCTGACACCAATAACCGCTGTACTGAAGTCCAGCAGCAACACTTCCAATTGGGCTGGCGCATCGGGTTGATCCTGTAGCAAACCGGCCCCACGCAGACCCTTTGACAGGGGCGAGACCCATTTGCGGGCGAAATTGCCCAGATCCCGATCGGAATTGGTTTCCGGCAGGCGGACCTCCAGGCGAGCCGCGTTATCACTCTGCCAACCCAGATCGCGCAAAAAATCGATCACCGCCCCGACGCGATCCTCCTTGGGAAGAGCGCAATCGCCCAAAACCACGAACCAGTCCCGGATAAAGACAAGCTCCTCAAGCGCGAGCCTGGCCATCAGTTCCTCACCCGTCTCCCCACTGCCAATGACAAACCGGACCAGGCCGTTATCCTTTCCGGGCAAGAAATACCCGAACATCCCAACGTTGGCGGCCTGATCGGTCAGTTCCTGGCCGGCTTCGGCTTCGAACCCCGGGCGACATACCAGCATTATCTGTTGCATCAATCACCTGTTTTGCAAAACGGATCAACGGTCGAGAAAAACTCCTCGATGAAGCGACGGGTTTCACTCGCAGCGCGTTCAATCAGCTGTACCTGTGTTTCGGGCTGCTTTTTCAGTGGCTGGAAATCATGATTTCCACCTTCCAGCCAAATCAGCCTGGTGACCCCGGGAATCGCTCCCACCGACTCTATTTCAGCCGGCTTGCCAAACGGGTCACGGGTACCCTGAATCACCAGAAGCGGGCATTGTAACGTTTCAAAATGTTCGATGCGCCATCGATCCGTTTTGCCTGGTGGATGAAACGGGTAGCCGTAACAGGCAACACCGTCGATACCTTCAGCACCTTCACTGGCCAGGAGGCTGGCCATCCTACCGCCCATGGACTTACCACCGACAAGAAGCTTACATCGCCGCCCTTGTTCCGACCGGACCTTTGCCACCACTTCCCGGAAGGCTTCCAGCAACACCGGCGCCCGATCCGGTGGTCGCTTCCTGCCGTCGGCCCGGCGTTTGATCATGTAGGGGAACTCAAACCGAACGCAGGCAATGCCCTCCCGATCCAGGGATTCGGCCAACGCTTCCATAAACGTCGAATCCATGGGCGCACCTGCCCCGTGGGCCAAAATCATGATATAATCCGGTGCCTTGACGTAGCCTTCCGTCGCCATCCAACTCATAAGATTTCCATCCTGTTTTGAAGGACCGCTATCATTCGCATTTGAGAGCAAATCTTCAATGCCTCGCACCTTCTTGGATTTATTAATAATTGCCTGCAAGTTACTGGCCAGGTTGTTGATTCGGGCGGATTTGACGGATGTCATTACTTGATCTTGATCATTGCAAAGAAATAATCGTTTCTCCATACTTGCCTCCGCATAATCCCCCATCCTGAACCCATTGGTAAGGCTATGAGCACAGTAAACGCAAACCTGACATACAACTACAAGGTGGTGAGACAGTTCGCCATCATGACAGTGGTATGGGGTATTGTTGGCATGGCTCTGGGTGTGCTGATTGCGGCACAGCTGGTTTGGCCATCCCTCAACCTCGACCTGTCCTTCCTCCATCTGCACTTTGGCCGTCTGCGGCCGCTGCATACCAACGCCGTTATCTTCGGCTTTGGTGGAAGTGCCCTGTTTGCCACTTCGTACTACGTAGTTCAGCGGACCTGTCAGGCCCGTCTGTTCTCTGGCGGTCTGGCATCCTTCACGTTCTGGGGCTGGCAAGCGATCATCGTAGCCGCCGCCATTACCCTGCCGCTGGGTATAACCACATCCAAGGAATACGCCGAGCTGGAATGGCCGATCGACATCGCAATCGCGGTTGTCTGGGTGGTCTATGCCATCGTGTTCTTCGGAACCATCATGAAGCGCAGCACGCCGCACATCTATGTGGCTAACTGGTTCTACGGCGCCTTCATCATCACCGTTGCGGTACTGCACATCGGTAACAACATGGCCCTGCCTGCTGGCGCGTTTAAGTCCTACTCGGCCTACGCCGGCGTGACTGACGCCATGATGCAGTGGTGGTACGGCCACAACGCTGTAGGCTTCTTCCTGACTGCCGGCTTCCTGGGCATGATGTACTACTTCGTACCCAAGCAGGCTGAGCGTCCGGTCTACTCCTACCGTCTGTCGATCGTGCACTTCTGGGCTCTGATCGCCACTTACGTATGGGCTGGTGGTCACCACCTGCACTACTCCGCACTGCCTGACTGGGCGCAAACTGCGGGCATGGTTATGTCCCTGATCCTGCTGGCGCCGTCCTGGGGTGGTATGATCAACGGCATGATGACCCTGTCTGGTGCCTGGCACAAACTGCGCACCGACCCGATCCTGCGTTTCCTGGTGGTTTCCCTGTCTTTCTACGGCATGTCCACCTTCGAAGGTCCGATGATGTCCATCAAGACCGTAAACGCGCTGTCCCACAACACTGACTGGACCATCGGCCACGTGCACTCCGGCGCCTTGGGCTGGGTTGCCATGATCAGTATTGGTGCCATCTACCACCTGGTTCCGAAACTGTGGGGCCTGAAGGAAATGTACAGCACCTCATGGATCAACGTTCACTTCTGGCTGGCGACCGTGGGTACTGTTCTGTATATCGCGTCCATGTGGGTTAACGGCATCATGCAAGGCCTGATGTGGCGCGCAGTCAACGAGGACGGCACCCTGACCTACAGCTTCGTGGAATCGCTGGAAGCATCCTATCCGGGTTACTTCGTTCGCTTCCTTGGCGGCGTCATCTTCGTAGTAGGTATGCTCCTCATGGCTTACAACGTCTATATGACCATACGCCAGAAAGAAGCTGTCGCAGAGGACAACGCAGCTGTCCAGGCGGCGTAAGGGGAGAGACCAGATGAAGAAACACGAACTTATCGAAAAGAACATTGGTCTGATGATCGTCATGATTGTCCTGACCATCAGCGGTGGCTTCCTGGCCGAGGTAGTGCCTCTCTTCTTCCAGAAGAGCGTCAACGAGCCCATTGAAGGTCTGGAGCCGCTGAACGCATTGGAACTGGAAGGCCGGGACATTTACATCCGTGAAGGCTGTCACGTTTGTCACACCCAGCAGATCCGTCCGTTCCGTGCCGAAACAGAACGCTACGGCCACTACTCCGTTGCGGGCGAGTTCGTTTACGACCGTCCGTTCCTGTGGGGCTCCAAGCGTACCGGCCCGGATCTGGCCCGCGTTGGCGGCCGCTACTCCGATGCCTGGCAGCGCCAGCACCTGTTCAACCCACGTAGTGTGGTTCCCGAGTCCAACATGCCGGCATTCCCCTGGCTGTTCGAGAACAAGGTGGATCACGAGAGCATCGATGAGCGCATGAAAACCCTTCAGACGCTCGGCGTGCCCTACACAGACGAACAGGTCGCGAATGCTTCCGAAGACATTCGGGGTAAGTTTGAAATTGAAGCCCTGGTCGCATACCTGCAGCAGCTTGGTACTGTGATTTCAGAGAAACGGTGATCCAATGGATATCAATGAGTTACGCGGCATTCACACCTTTTTTGTAATGGCGGTTTTTTTGGGAATCGTCTGGTGGGCCTACAGCGCCCACCGCAAGAAAGCTAACGAAGAGGCGGCCCACCTGCCCTTCGACGACGAAGAAGTGGAAAAGCGTACTCTCGAACAGGAAAAAACGGAGAAGAAACAATGAGTACCTTCTGGAGCATCTGGATCAGTGTGATCGTGCTCGGTACCGTTTTCGGCTGCTGGTGGCTGCTCTACGCAACTCGCAAAAGCCAGACGACCGATACAGAAACCGATCGTACAATGGGCCATTCTTTCGATGGCATCGAGGAATACGATAACCCTCTGCCCAAGTGGTGGTTCTATCTGTTCCTGGCAACTTGTATCTTTGCCCTGGGCTACCTGGCTCTCTACCCAGGCCTGGGCAATTTCAAGGGCCTGCTGGGCTGGACTTCCTCCAACCAGTGGGAAGCCGAAATGGCTGAAGCGGACGAAAAGTACGGCGAGATCTACGCGCAGTACGGTAACACCGCCATCCCGGAGCTGGCTCAGAATGAAGACGCCATGAAGATTGGTCAGCGTCTGTTTGCCAACAACTGTTCAGTGTGTCATGGCACCGCTGCGCGCGGCCAGGTAGGCTTCCCCAACCTGACTGACGACAGTTGGTTGTGGGGCGGCACTCCAGAGCAGATCCACACCAGCATTACCCAGGGCCGTATGGGCAACATGCCGGCCAAAGGTGTAATGCCTGGAATGACCAACCAGCAGGTTGATCAGGTGGTGAATTACGTACTGAGCTTCAGCGGCCGAGAAAAGGATGCCGAAGCTGCCCAAGCCGGTGCTCAAATCTTTGCCCAGGCATGTACTGCCTGCCACGGACCGGAAGGCAAGGGCATGCAGGCGATGGGCGCGCCCAACCTGACCGATAATGTATGGCTGTACGGCTCCACTTACGAGTGGATCAAAGAGACCGTGATGAACGGTCGCCAGAACGAGATGCCAGCACAGCAAGGTCGCCTGTCAGACGACCAGATTCAGATTGTAGCGGCTTACGTTTATAGCCTGTCTCAAGACTGAATCGGACCCGGCCGGGGCAATCCCGGCCTGGTCTTCTCAACCCTGTATCTGCCCATGGCGGGTACAGGCTTGAGGGGATCAGCAGACCTACCAAGAAGGCCCGCTCCCAGCATTACCACTCTCCGGGAGGTACCCATGAGCAACGAGATACCGGTCAAGCAAGTTGACCCGTCGTCCGATCCTTCCAATAAAAAGAAACAGCCAGAAACTGTCGACCTTTACGCCAGCCGTAAAAAAATCTACGTCAAGGAAGTCAAAGGCTTCTTCCAGCGAATCCGGAATGTCAGCCTCATGGTGCTCATGGGCATGTACTTCCTCTTTGTCTGGCTGACGGTTGATGGCCAGCCACTCATTCATTTCGACCTGCCCGCACGGGAGTTCCACCTGTTTGGGCTAACCTTCTTCCCGAAAGACTTCTTCCTACTTTCGGGCATGCTGATTATCTGCGCCTTTGGCCTGTTCTTCATCACCACGCTGTTTGGTCGTGTCTGGTGTGGTTATACCTGCCCTCAAACCGTCTGGACCTTTGTCTTTATGTGGATAGAGGAAAAAGTTGAAGGCAGCCGCAACAAGCGGATGAAACTCGACAAGAGCCCCAACACCCGCGAGAAAATCACCAAAAAAGGCATCAAGCATGCACTATGGCTGTTTGTAGCCCTGGCGACTGGCCTGACATTTGTCGGTTATTTCTACCCAATCCGCGAACTGATTGGGGATATCGCCACTCTGGACGCCAACGGCTGGGCCTATTTCTGGGTCGGTTTTTTCACCGTCGCCACCTACCTGAATGCAGGCTGGATGCGCGAGCAGGTCTGTCTGTACATGTGCCCGTATGCCCGATTCCAGTCGGTCATGTTCGATCCGAATACCCGCGTCGTCTCCTATGATCCAAACCGGGGCGAGCCCCGCGGCAAGCGCAAAAAAGGCGTCGACCCCGCTCAGGTTGGCTTGGGCGATTGCATCGACTGCGAGCAGTGCGTCCAGGTCTGCCCGACCGGCATCGATATCCGCGACGGCCTGCAATACGAGTGTATTGGCTGCGCCCTGTGTATTGACGCCTGCGACCAGGTGATGGATAAAATGGACTATCCTCGCGGCCTGATCCGCTATACCACCGAAAACGAGCTGGAGGGCAAAACCTCCAAGCTGTTGCGCCCCAGGACCTTTGGTTACGGTGCGGTACTTACCGCGATGATTGGCGCGGTTATCTTCATCGTCGCCAGCCGGGTTCCCGCACAGATGGACGTGTTGCGTGATCGGGGCGCACTGTACAGCTTTAACGGTGAAGGCCGAATCGAGAACTCCTACACCGTCAAGATTCAAAATATGTCAGAGGTTCCGCAAACCTTTGTACTGTCTGTTGAAGGCCTGGAAGACATGAGAATTATCACCGATACCACGGTCAAGGTAGTGAGTGGCGAGAACCGCTCTTTGCCGACCGTTGTCGATGTGCCGCCTGAGTCAATCCAGAGCACCAACAGCGATATTCGCTTTATTGCCACATCACAAACCGATTCTTCACTGATTCTGGAAACTGAAAGCCGGTTTGTTGGTCCAAGGGCACGTTAAACGAATTAAAAGCCACTAATCGAGATTACGCAGTAATGAGTGAAAACGAAGTTGTTGCACCCTGGTACCGCCAGCCCTGGCTGTGGTTTCTGATCGCGTTTCCGATGGCCGCGATTATCTGGGGCTTAACCATGCTGGTTTTTGCCTCCAGCCTTGAGACATCGATGGTCACGGACGACTATGCCAAGCAGGGTCGGGGCTACAACATGTCGGTTGCCCGGGACCAGCTTGCCCGCGACATGCAGATTGCAGGATTGCTCAACTTTGAGGATCGCCGGGCACAGCTGTCCCTGGAAACCAGGGACGGACCGGCGGATTTCCCTTACCTGATCCTGAACCTGTACCACCCAACGCTAGCGGGTCAGGACCGCACCATTCAGTTCCAGCAGCGAGCCAGTGGTGAGTATTCTGGTCAGGTACACCAGAAACTGGAAGGACGCTGGTATTACGATCTTCAGGGCCCGACCAAAGAATGGCGTGTCAAGGGCGAGCTAACGCTGCCCGCCCGCAATGCCATTGCGATTGAGACCAGAGACCCTGCACAAGAGTGAGCTCACTGAATTGCTTTCACTGTGGGGAGCCAGCGGATGGCGATCCTCCGATCACCCTCGAGCTGGACGGCCAACAGCAACATTTTTGCTGCCAGGGGTGTAAAGCCGTTTGTCAGACCATCCACCAGGAAGGTCTGACCGGTTTTTATGATTTCCGCACTGAGCCTGCCGTCACCCCCAGAGAACTTACCCGCTCCGAACTCGAACGCCTTCGGGAACTGGACCACCCTCTGGTACAGCAATCGTTCGTCGCGCCGGTCAAAGGCGGCGAAGAAGCCCAGCTCCTGATCGGTGGCATCACTTGTGCCGCCTGCATATGGCTGCTTGAAAACCACATGAAAGCCCAGCCGGGAGTACTCAGCTTTACCGTCAACCACACCACCCAGCGTGCTCGGCTGGTGTGGGCCAAAGACCAGGCACGCCTGAGCGATTTGCTGATCGCGGTTTACGAACTGGGCTATACAGCCCGACCCTACCAGGCCGACGAAGCCGAGCAGGCCCTCAAAGCCGAGCATCGCTCCATGCTCATTCGCCTGGCAGTGGCCGGTATCGGCTCATTCCAGAGCATGATGCTGGCGTTCCCCCTATATTTTGAACTGATCAATGACCTGCCCGATCAATTCATTGGATTCTTCCGTTGGTTCAGTCTGCTGGTGGCCACACCGGTGGTCCTGTACAGCGCCCGGCCGTTCTTCCGAAACGCGCTGCGGGATATTACTTCCCGCCAGTTCACCATGGATCTGCCGGTGGCCATTGCCATTGGCATCGCCTATGTGGCGAGCGCCTGGGTCACTGTGTTTGGGGGGGATGAAGTCTATTTCGAATCGGTATGCATGTTCACCTTCTTTTTGCTGCTTGGCCGGTACGTCGAAGTCCAGGCCCGTTACCGGGCCGGCCTCACCGGCAACGCCCTGGCTGGCTTCCAGCCCTCAGTGGCAGCGCTGATGCACGGAGAGGAAACCGATATCGTCCCGATTCACAACATCAAACCCGGTGATATTGTCCGGGTTCGTCCCGGGGAAACCCTGCCCGTGGACGGAGAAATTGTGTCCGGCGAGTCCACGCTTAACGAGGCGGCACTGACCGGTGAATACCTGCCTGAAACCCGGCGACCCGGCGACACCGTCCACGCCGGAAGCGTCAACGGCGAAAACCCCATCAACGTTCGGGTGGTGCGTGCCGGCGCCCAAACCCGGTTGTCGGGTATTTTACGGGTCCTTGACCGGGTACAGTCTGAAAAGCCGCCGGTGGCCCGTCTGGCAGACAGGATTGCCGGAAAATTTATCAAACAGGTGCTCATCCTGGCCCCCATTGTCTGGGGCGGCTGGTGGCTGGCCGGCGCTGACAACGCCTTCGATATTGCCCTGGCAGTGTTGGTTGTCACCTGTCCCTGCGCGCTGTCTCTGGCCACGCCCACCGCGATTACCGCCGCCACCGTCAGACTCCGCAAGCTGGGCTTTCTGCCGACGCGGGGCCACACCCTGGAATCCATGAAAACCATCGACACCGTGGTGTTCGATAAAACCGGCACACTTACCCGGGGCGAACTGTCACTAACCGACATCCTCACCTTCGGCGACCTGGACGCCGAAACCTGCCAGAAAGTGGCAGCCGGGCTGGAAAAGCATTCCGAACACCCGATTGCCAAGGTATTCCACGACCGCCCATCCCTACCAATTACCGATGTTAACAACCATCTCGGTGGCGGGCTGTCCGGCAAGCTGGATGGCGAGAACATTTATATCGGCCACAAGGCCTTTGTCGCCGGGCAGACGCGGGCTTACCCACCAGAGGCCGACCAACCGCCGGGCATGGAAATATGGCTGGCGAACGACCAGCAATGGCTGGCCAGTTTCCGCCTGAACGACCAGATACGGGATGATGCTGCCGAGGCGATCAATGCGTTGCAGGCGGCCGGCCTGCAAACCATCCTGCTCAGCGGCGACCGTTCCGGACACGTTCAGCAGGTAGCCAGACAGTTGGGCATTGATCGCGCCATCGGTGAGGCATCGCCGGAGCAGAAGCTCGAGGTGCTGGAGGAGTTGCGCCATCAGGGACATCAGGTGATGATGGTCGGGGATGGTCTGAACGACTTGCCCTCGATGGCGGGCGCGGGTGTCTCGGTTGCCATGGGCACCGCCGCGGACCTTACCCAGCTCAAGGCCGACGCGGTATTGCTCAATGGCCAGCTGATGCAGTTGCTGGAGGCCATGAAAACCAGTCGCCAGACCCGGAGCATTATCCGTCAGAACATGGCCTGGGCGCTGGTTTACAACCTCCTGGCCCTGCCCTTGGCCGCCGCCGGCTTTGTCACACCCTGGATAGCGGCGATTGGCATGTCCGCCAGTTCACTGATTGTAGTGCTAAACGCGCTGCGCCTCAGCAAAATGCCTGGCAGGGACCATCCCTTGCAGGAACAACAGACGCCTGCAACCGCAGCCTGACACACAACCACTCTGGTTTTTGAGGAGGTAGCGTGAAAATCGTTTTTGTTCTGGTTCCACTGATGCTCATTCTGGTGGCATTCGGGCTGGTTCTGTTCTCGTGGGCTGTCAAGAACGGCCAGTACGACGATATGGATGGCCCGGCCCACCGTATCCTGTATGACGACGACAAGGATATGATTCCGGACGAGGCACGAACCGATAAAAAGCAAACCGCCAGCTCGGAATCCGATTCCGAGAGCGACGAATCACAGCCCGAAAACAAGAGCTGACCCCGGCATGCAACCCGAGCTGTACCTCAGCTATCCCAGCGCATTCGTTATAGGCCTGTTGGGCAGCACACACTGTCTGGGCATGTGCGGCGGCATCAGCGCCTCATTATCCATGGCGCTGCCTGTTGGCAAGGGCTTTCGCTTGCGCCAGAGCCTGCTGCTGCTGGCGTTCAATCTTGGCCGCATCGGCAGTTACGCACTGATTGCCACCCTGGTGGCCCTGGTGAGCACCAGCGCGGCCCGGCACTCCCAGGCCGCGGGCCTGGTTCTGATGACCCTGGCGGGCCTGCTGCTGATCTTTATGGGGCTATCCATGGGGCAGTGGTGGCAGGGTATTCGGTTCGTGGAGAAAGCGGGAGCGCCAATCTGGCGGCGGCTGTCACCTCTCACCAGAGGCTTGTTGCCGGTCAACCATATCTGGCAGGGCCTTGCGCTGGGTGCACTGTGGGGCTGGCTGCCCTGCGGCCTGGTCTACAGCACGCTGGGCTGGGCGGCATTACAGCCAACGGTACCCTCGGCGGCACTCACCATGGTGTTCTTTGGACTGGGCACCCTGCCCTCCATGTTGGCCACCGGCTATGCAGCCAACTGGATTCGTGATCTCAAGGCCAATCAGGGGTTCCGCAAACTCAGCGGCATACTGCTGATCCTGTTCGGCCTGTGGACCATGCCCCTGCACGCACTTCTGGCGCACTGAAGACTCAGATATTCAGCACGTCCAGCCGCTCGAAATTCGGCTCCGGCTCCGCCGACTGGACGACCGCCTGGCGTTTACCGCCCAGTCGCTTGCCTTCCTTGAAATCATACAGCTCAGGATCGGCCAGATGTGAAGGCTCAACGTTGCACAATGCCCTGAACATGGTTTCCAGACGCCCGGGGTGCTGTTTGTCCCAGGTCTGGAACATGTCCTTGATCACCTGGCGCTGCAGGTTTTCCTGGGAGCCACACAGGTTACAGGGAATGATCGGGTATTCCCGGAGTGTGGCATAGCGGGCAATATCCTTCTCCCGGGCATAGGCCAGGGGGCGAATCACCGTATTGCGGCCATCGTCGCTGTGCAGTACCGGCGGCATGGATTTGAGCTTGCCACCATGGAACATGTTCAGGAACAGGGTCTCCAGCAGATCGTCCCGGTGGTGGCCCAGGGCTATCTTGGTGACGCCATGCTCCTCGGCAAAGTTGTACAGGATGCCGCGGCGCAGACGCGAACACAGACCGCAGGTGGTTTTTCCTTCCGGCACCTTTTCCTTCACGATGCTGTAGGTGTCTTTTTCGATGATGTGATATTCGATGCCCATGGTAGCCAGGTAGTCCGGCAGGATGTGCTCGGGGAAACCGGGCTGCTTCTGGTCCAGGTTCACCGCAATCACTTCAAAATCCACCGGCGCGCTTTTCTGGAGATTGAGCAGAATATCGAGCATGGCGTAAGAATCCTTGCCACCCGACAGGCAGCACATGACCTTGTCACCCGCCTCGATCATGGAAAAATCGGCAATCGCCTGCCCTACTTCGCGGCGCAGACGTTTCTGTAGTTTGTTCAGCTCCAGTTTCTGACGGCGCTCTTGTTCGGAAACCGGGGTCTGTTGGGCTTGGGCTGTCATCGCTGGAAATCCGCTCCTGCACACTTGAGGATTTAAGGGGCGCAATTATACGCACGCAAGAGGCTCAGTGACAGGAGATAGGTCTTTGTGCGGATACGGGGACTTTCAAGCGGATGCTGGCTGACATACCATGAGCGCATGTCACATTCACCGTCAGAACCCACACATTCACCGGAAAGCCAGTCCGGGCAGGCCAACGAAAGCTGGTTGGAGCAGCAGGTAGAGCACCTTCTGGTTGCTGTAGAACATGAGCTCCGTGCTCACGGCCCGTTAGGACTGAGCGAACTGGCACTGATCAAGGCCCTGCAGAGCGAACGCTGGCTGTTGATCGGCCCGGTTAATTTCATGGAGCCGGACAAACTCTACCCAGTGCACTTCCTGCTGTTCCATACCCTCTACCGGCTCCGGGACCAACTGGCCACCGATGGCGAAACCCTGGTGATATCGCCCCTTCGGATCAGCCTTCTTCCAAAGAAGAAGTCCGTCGATCAGACCCTGCCGGGCGAGGAGGACAAGCTCCGGGCCTTCTATCTGGATCTGTCCCAGTACTTCATGTCCAACGGCGACATCCAGGGCATGATGGACAACTTCTGGGCCGGCATGCCGCCCGTCCGACCGGAGCTCAGCACAGCAACCGAAGCGGCAGAAACCCTGGGATTCGACGCCCTGCCCACCAGCTTCACGCAGGTCAAACAGGGGTTCCGGCGACAGGTCATGCGGGCACATCCGGACCGGGGTGGCAGCACGGAAGAGGTACAGAAACTCAACGAAGCCTTTTCCGTCCTGAAAGCCCATTACGCGTGACGCCCAAAGACAGGATTACGTAGCATGAAATCATTTCTGAAAATCACCGCGTTATCGGCAGCAGCCACGCTTTGCTTCACAGCCACGCCACTCCAGGCAGACCTGGTGGTACTGCAATACCATCACGTTGATGACAGTACTCCCCGTTCCACCAGTACCTCTCCTTCGCTGTTTCGGGATCAGTTGGAGCTGGTTGACCAATTGGGCCTGGAGGTGGCGCCGCTGCTGCCTGCAACCCGCGCCGCACTGAAGGGGGAAGGACCCGAGAGCAATCAGGTTGCGATCACCTTTGATGATGCCTACGAATCGGTCTATCACACGGCCGCACCCCTGCTGGCCAAGCTTTCGCTGCCTTACACCATATTCGTCAATACCGAAGCGGTGGGCAGCCATGGTTACATGACCTGGCAGCAGCTGGCCGAACTCAAGGACACCGGACTGGCGACCATTGCCAATCACAGTGCGGATCATGGACACCTGGCAAGAAAACCGGACGAGAGCCAGGAACACTGGCAGCAGAGGGTGACGCAAAGCCTGGATCAGGCCCAGAGCGCCCTTAACAGGAAGCTGGACCAAACCGTGCCCATGTTCGCCTACCCTTACGGCGAATTTGACCAGGCGCTTGAGCAAAAACTGGCAGACCGTAACTGGCTCGGCTTTGGCCAGCACTCAGGCGCGATAGGGTCCTACTCCCATGAAACCCGGCTGCCGCGCTTTCCCATGGCGGATGCCTACGGTCAGATCAAGAATCTTCGGGACAAGCTGAAAAGCAAGGCATTCCCGGTATCTGCCGCCGAGCTGCCGGATGGCGTTATCGACGCTAATCCGCCAACGCTCACGTTCGAACTGGGTGATGAACTGTCCGAGCACCAACTGACCTGTTTCGCGTCCGGTTTCGGCCGGATTGACGTTGATGTGGAGGGACAACAGGTTTCGGTACAGGCACCGGATACCATCGGCAGCCGCCGTTTCCGCTACAACTGTACCCACCCTGCCGGCAACGGCAGCTACTACTGGCTGTCCCAGCAATGGCTGAACCTGGCAGCTCCGGAAGACTGAGCGTTACAAGGTGAACACCACACCAACAAGGGCATAGCTGACCAGCGTCACCACAACAATCCCGGCCAGGCTCAGCGGGAAGCCGGCCCGGATCATATCCGACACCCGCAGGTGGCCGCTGGAAAAGACAATGGCGTTGGGCGGGGTGGCAACCGGCATCATGAAGGCACAACTGGCCACAATGGCGGCCGGGACGGTCAGCTGCAGCGGGGACAGCCCCTGGGATACCGCCAATGCCCCCAAAAGCGGCAGGAAAGCCGCCGCCGTGGCCGTGTTACTGGTCACTTCGGTGAGATAGATCACCGACGCAGTAGCCAGCGCCATCATCGCCAACAGGGGCAGTGCTCCAACGGCTGAAAGCGCCTGGGCAATCCAGTCCGCCAACCCGGAACTGCCGATCACCCCGGCCATGGCCAGCCCTCCCCCGAACAACAACAGCACACCCCAGGGCAGTTGGCTTGCGGATTCCCAGTCCAGCAGGAACAGGCGCTTATCGGTCCGAACGGGAATCAGAAACATGGCAATGGCGGCGGTAATGGCAACCCCGGTGTCACTCAGCCAGGGCATCACACTGGCCGACAGCAAGGGGCGAAAAACCCAGGCCCCTGCCGTCAGCACGAAAACCAGGGTAACCAGCTTTTCGCCACGGCTCATGGGGCCAAGTCTTGCCAGTTCATCGGCAACCACCCGGCCACTTTCCTCGGATTCAATGATGCCGAAATCCTGCCGGGTCAGTCGCCACCAGGCAAGTGTCAGCATAATGCCAGAAACAGGCACCCCCAGAAGCATCCACTGGGCGAAGCCCACCTCCACGCCCTGGCTCTCGCTGAGATAAGCGGCCAGCAACGCATTGGGCGGCGTCCCGATCAGTGTGGCAATACCACCGAGGCTGGCCGAGTAGGCAATGGCCAGCAATAACGAAATGGCGTAGCGTTTTACGCTATCCGGGTCTGCGCCTTCCATCATGGCGACCACCGACAGCCCGATCGGCAACATCATGATCGCCGTTGCAGTATTGCTGACCCACATACTCAGAAAAGCCGTGGCAATCATGAAACCCGCAATCTGGCGTTTGGGATTGGTACCCACCGTCCTGAGCGTCAACAGCGCAATTCGCCGATGCAGGTTCCAGCGCTGCATGGCGAGACCAAGGGTAAACCCACCGAGAAACAGAAAAATGACCGGGTGAGCGTAGGCTGCGGTCGCCTGGGAGACGCTACCTAACCCCAGCGCAGGTATCAGGACGATGGGCAGCAGCGCAGTGGCGGGAATGGGAATCGCCTCGGTGGACCACCAGACAGCCATCAGCAACATCAGGCCCAACGCCGACCAGGCGTCTGCTCCCATGGTGACAGGGGCCGGAACAGCCCAGCTCATCAGCAGACATGCCGCGCCCAGAATCAAGCCAATCACCTGCATTCTGGGCAATCCCCGTCGCTGACTCTCCGGTGTCTGTGGCTCGCTCATGGCGGGTCCGATAAAAGGACAGGGATCAGTCGGCGGCGCAATTTACACAAACGGTGGTATACGGCAGCACCTGCAAGCGCCGAGGATCAATGGTCTCACCACATTGCTCACATTCGTCACCTTCACCGTTCTCAATCCGGTTCAGGGCATGAATGACCTGGGCCAGCTCATCGCGGGCTTCATTTTCCAGCGAATCAACCACCTCATCGTTCTGGGTCTGGGACGCCTGTTCCTCAAAATCCTTTTCCAGCGGTCCGCCTTCCCGGTGCTGATGCGCATGGTAGCGATTCAGCCTTGCCTCAAGTTCTGCCTTCAAAGTCTCCAGTTCGGACTTACGGTCAGTCATTACGTCTCCCACCTTCGTTCGTGAAATCACAACATAATTGGTATGCTGCAACGCTGCTTGACGCCTGTCAAAATCACATTCGTTGTAATGGGACACGTCCGCTAACTCTGCTAATTTTTAGATTTCAGGCAGCATATAGTAGAGGCATCGGAAGGCGTCAGTTGATAGAATCGTTTCACTATCCACAGCCACAAGACCCATAATTACAGGAGCCTCCATGGGGCAACCGCTCCCGATCTCACGCATCATGCACGGTGGACTGCTATTGACCTGTAGCCCGGACACCTGCATTGCCGAAGCCGCCGCGCGAATGTCGGAGACCTCTGTCAGTTCAATTCTGATCACAGAGGGCGAGGATGTCATTGGCATCTGGACAGAGCACGATGCGCTGACGATCAATTTTGCTGACTCCGAAGAGTTCAACAAACCGGTCAGCAAAGTCATGAGCTCCCCTGTACTTACCTTGCCAGGCAATACCGATGTCGGCGAAGCCGCCATGAAATTACGCGCCACCGGCAAGCGGCATTTTCTGGTGACGAGTGAAGACGGCAAACCCATCGGTATCCTGTCACAAACTGATCTGGCACTGAACCAGGGCCTGGAACCCTATCTACGCCTGCGCGAGGTGCGTGCTGCGGTACCACGACCGCCACTGCTTGTCGAGGGCGAATTGTCGCTGGCAGAGGTGGCGATGCGCATGCACCAACAACATGCCGACGCTACCGTGGTTGACTGTGATGGAGAGCTGGGAATTCTCACCGAGCGGGACATGGTTCGGTTTATTGCCCGCCATACCAGCAACACCCTGGTCCGCGATCTTGCTACCCGCCCACTGCTGACCGTCAGTGAAGACGACCCGCTGATTCACGCCAGGGATCTGCTGATTGACCATCACATTCGACACCTGGCGGTAGTTAACGAGGAAGGCGAGGTCACCGGCCTAATTGGCTACAGCGACATGCTGGCAGGCGCCGAGCAACTGTATGTCGATGATCTGCGCCAGGCGCTTGAGCAACGGGACGAGGCACTGAGCAAATCCCGTCACAGCCTGCAACTGGCGGAAAGAGTCATCGAATCCTCGTTCGAGGGCATTGTCATTACCGACGAAAACGTCCGGATCGAGTTTGTTAATCCCGCATTTACGCAACTGACCGGGTATACCCGGGAAGAAGTGATCGGCCGGACACCACAAATACTGTCATCCGGTCGACACGACGCCCAGTTCTATCAACGCATGTGGCAATCGCTCAAGAACCATGGCTATTGGCGTGGTGAAATCTGGAACCGGCGGAAAAACGGCGAACTCTACCTGGAGCTTCTGACCATCACCGCCATCAGCGACGACAACGATAGGGTTACCCACTACGCCGCCCTGTTCACCGACATCACCCAGGATCGCCACAACGAGGAACAGATCAGACAGTTGGCCTATTACGACGCCCTGACCGGAGTCCCCAACCGCCGATTGCTGGAAGATCGCCTGGATCACGCCATCCGTCATGCCCATCGAACCGGAATGCTGCTGGCAGTCATCTTCATTGATCTGGACGAATTCAAGAATGTAAACGATTCATTGGGTCATTCTGTCGGCGATGAACTGCTGCTGCAGTTCACCAACCGGGTACGCGGCTGCTTGCGGGAAGACGACACACTGGCCAGGCTCGGGGGCGACGAGTTCATCGTGCTACTTCCCGAGATGGCCAACATTGAACACGTACTTGCCGTCGCAGACCGGCTGATTGACACCGGAAGCCAGCCCTACGAGGTACAGGGGCATACCCTTAACGTTGGCGCCAGCCTGGGCATCAGTCTGTATCCTGAAGATGGGAAAACGGTGGGTGAACTGATTAACGGCGCCGATGTGGCTATGTATCGCTCCAAGCGGGACGGTCGCAACCGCTACAACCTGTTCAGCCCCAAAGTTCATACCAGCGCCTGAGGCGCCTGATCTCAGGCCACCTCCTCCGATACTTCGAACTGACCGGTCAGGCGCTGCAGTTTGGTTGAGGCACTTCGGCTGCGCTCGGCACTGTCCACCAGCTGCTCAACCACATCCCGCATGGACGCTGCGCTGTCAGCCACGCCATCGGTCTGTTGGCTCTGGTCACGGTTGGTCTTTTCGATACTGGCGATGGCGCGGAAAAGTTTTTCCACCATGTGGTGCAGGTCTTCGTTGTCGCCTGCCGCCATTTCAGCGTTCTTCAGGCGCTCTTCCATTTCCGACATGCCCTCTTCCATAATCACAACTGCCCGCTGGGTTTCTTCCCGCACACCTTCCAGCCGGTCGCCAATTTCATTGGTGGCTTGGGCGGTACGGGTAGCCAGCTGGCGCACCTCATCG
Organism: Marinobacter nauticus; assembly: GCA_044811145.1. Lineage (GTDB taxonomy): Bacteria > Pseudomonadota > Gammaproteobacteria > Pseudomonadales > Oleiphilaceae > Marinobacter > Marinobacter nauticus_A. The sequence goes on along the minus strand of CP085245.1, from coordinate 2,278,018 downwards.
GCCACCACGGCAAAGCCCCGGCCGGACTCCCCGGCCCGGGCGGCCTCAATAGCAGCATTGAGGGCCAGCAGGTTGGTTTGTGCGGCAATGTCGTTGATCACCGAGGCAGTCTTACTGATTTCACCGGTTCGCTCATTGGCGGTCCGGATGCCTTCGGCCGAACGGTTGATCACGTCCCGGATGCTACGGGCCTCGTCACTGAGGCGGGCAAACTGCAGACGGGCTTTTTCCACCACATCTTCCATACCCGCACGCATTTCCTGGGCGGTGGTTGAGGCATTACCGATCTCCCGTTCCTGCGCCTGGGCACCGGACACCATGTCATCAATGTGGCTCAGTACCGCGTGTACCCGGTCATAGGCCAGCAGATTGTGCTTCATCATCTGCTCACTGGTCTGGCCGGAATCGTTGGCCAGCGACAAAACCTTTCCGACCATGCCGTCCAGGCTATCAATGAAACTGTTGATCCAACGCGCCAGATCGCCGCTTTCGTCCCGGCGGGTATTGGCCAGATCAATGCGCTGACTGAGGTTACCGCCACCTTCGGCGATATCGCGGATAATGTCGGCCATTTGCCCGAGCTCGTTGGAGATTGGCTTCACGCCAGTGGCCCGGAAAAACCAGACCATGGCCATAATGGCAAGGCCGTTAATGGCGGCTTCCGCCCAGATAGGCACACTACTGAGAGCCAGGCCCACGTTGATGATCCAGAGCATGCCGGCCAACATCGTCAACCGACTGGACAAGCGCCAACTGATGGACCTGCGACGATATACCTCTTCCAGATCCCCCTCACACATCATGCCCCAGAGATCCGGCGAGCCGGGCATGCGAAAGGTCAGCCCCTTGCCAATGACGGGAATGCGGCGGTAGTCAGAGTAGCCCGGATACTTCACATACAGGTTTTCACCCTTGGCGATGGTTTCACGCACACCCGGGTGCAACTGGCCGGTAGCCGGATCGGTGAAGCGGATCTCAAATTCCGTATGGTCGCGCACGCCCACCGTCCCGAACCCGGTATCAATGCCTTGCTTGAGGTTATCCCCGTGGCTGAACGTTGAATCTTCAAAACGTGAACGCGAGAGTGCGGTGCCGGTCTGAATCGAAGGATCGAACCGGCTTTCGATCATGAAAAGGTAGTTATCACCGGACTCCTCGAACACATGGCCGGCCTCGCGCTGAATGAGGTCGCTCATCACGTCGTTGGGAATACGGGCACAGATGGCCGCGTGGACACCCCCATCGAGAGTGACCGGCTCGTAAAACATCAAGGTAACAGCATCGTGGAAGCGACTGGTGGTTTTACCCAGCGCCAGGGTCACAGGGTCCCGATAGGGGCCATGCAGGAACCGCTCACTCGTACCCTTGCGCACGGCAGCGGCCGGCAGGTCCACCTTTCCAACACGCGCGGTTTCTGAAGATGCCAACACCTCGCCTTCCGCTGACACCAGGAACAACTCGGAGATTTCCCTCAAACGTCGGCTACTGCGCTCGACCTCCATTGCGGCCGTTTCCAGGGACACTTCGTTCAGCTTGCCCCCCAGCGTTTCCAGGAAAGACCACTTGTGCTCAGCCCAACTGATCAGCGCATCCCGGCGGGTCCGGGCCAGATTCTCAAAAATCTGTTCGTTGGTGGCATACATTCCCCGATTGAGATAACAGGACCACCCCATGGCCAACTTGCCGGTCCCCCCCCACCAGGGCAGCCAGCGGCGTTCTTTATCGGTCAGGTTCATCAGGTCACTTTTCAGGGCCATTATCCTCTCCTGGCATGTTCACCGGAGTACATCGAAGCACGCACTCATCCATTAAACACAATGGCCTGAGCAAAGATCGGGCCCGAAACGGTGCACGAGGCTAAAAAGGCTCAACAACACGCCTTTCAGCTGAAAAAGCCCTGCCAGCCGCCGCCATCGGCGTCGCATTATGGTGCATCACGGGTAGCTCACTAACTACGGCGCACCATAAGAGCGCAAACCCGTAATAAGTTGGTTCTGCCCCAAGCCATCACTGGCCCACCGCTGACCTGCATCAACAACGTGCAAATTCCTGACACCTCTCACACTTTAGTCCCATTGTTGCATGCTACCCTTCGGCGGAAACTAACGGGCTACCCGGGTAAATAATAATAAGAGCCCGCTTTAGCGGTTTTAATGACATCGGAGGCCAACCGTCATGACTTTCAGGAGATTCCTGCTCTCGGCATGCCTGCTATTGCTGAGCTTTACCACTGTGTCCGCGGAAACACTCAAGATCGGGCTAAACTACCCACAAACGGGCCGTTATAAGGAACAAGGGCTGCAACAACGACTGGGGGCATTCCTCGCCGTCGATGAAATCAACAAAGCCGGTGGCATTCTGGGCCGGGAAGTCGAGCTGGTCATCCGCAACAGCCGGGGCGAGCCAGATCGTGGCGCCCGTAATACCGCGGAACTGATCGACCGTCACGGTGCCAGCATGGTGTTCGGTGGCGTATCCAGTGCCGTTGCCATTTCGTCCGGGAAAGCCGCCCGTGCTCGCAACCGCATCTACTTCGGCACCCTGACCTACTCCAATGCCACCACTGGCAGCGAAGGCCATTCACACATGTTCCGGGAGCCCTATAACGCCTGGATGACAGCAAAGGCCCTCAGTCGCTACCTGAAGGAAAACCACGCCAACGAAGAATATTTTTACGTTACCGCTGACTATACCTGGGGCTGGTCCGTGGAGGAGTCGGTTCGCCGCTTCTCGGAGACCCAGGACACCGAAAAGCACAAGGGCGTAAAAACCCCCTTCCCACGTGCCCTGATTACCGATTTCCGCCGGGCTCTGGAAGAGGCCGAGCAGAGCAATGCCAAGGTCCTGATGCTGGTCCTGTTTGGCGATGACATGGTTCGCGCTCTGGACGTGGCCTACGACATGGGCCTGACCAAACGCATGCAGGTGGTCGTACCCAACCTGACCCTGGGCATGGCGGCACAGGTGGGCCCCACGGTCATGGAAGGCATTATTGGCGGCGCGCCCTGGGTCTGGAACCTTCCGTACGAGAAAGACTACCCTCGCGGCAAGGAATTTGTTGAAGCCTTTTCCCAGCGGTACTCCATGCGTCCGTCCTCCTCCGCGGCTTCCGCCTACAGCATCCTGTACCAGTACAAGGATGCGGTGGAACGGGCAGGCACCACCAATACCCGCGCCGTTATCCGGGAACTGGAGGGGCATCACTACTCACTCCTGAAAGACGAACAATACTGGCGTGAGTTTGATCACCAGAACGTCCAGACCGTACACGTGGTCAAGATCAAGCCGCGTAACACCATTGTGGATGACGAGTACGCCGCGGATTACTTCGATATTATTTACTCCATGCCGGGAGACGAGGCCGCACAGACCCGTGAAGAATGGGAGCAACGGCGCCGGGAGGCCGGCAAGCCACTCACGCTCTAGGCAACCGACGGCAATACAAAAAAGGCACCCGAAAGGGTGCCTTTTTTTGTCAGCAGCCGGCTTCAACTCAGCCAAGCACTTCGGCCACACGCTGGCGCAACGCGGGCACCAGTTCCTGTTCAAACCACGGATTTCTGCGTAACCATAGATTGTTGCGGGGGCTCGGGTGTGGCATGGGCACCAGTGTTGGCCAGTACTGGCGCCACTGGTGAACGTTATCCGTTAACTTCCTGCCAGCATCCGGCAAATGCCAGGCGTGAGCGTACTGACCGATGACCAGCGTCAGCTCTATCTCCTTGAGTCGCGCCAGCAACGCCTCACGCCAGGCCGGCGCGCACTCGGGACGGGGCGGCAGATCCCCGGACTTACCCGTGCCGGGATAACAGAACCCCATCGGCAGAATGGCCAATTTCTGCTCGTCATAAAAGGTATCCCGGGTTATTCCCATCCAGTCCCGCAAACGGTCACCACTGGGGTCATTGAAGGGCAGGCCGGTCTCATGCACCCGTCGCCCTGGCGCCTGGCCCACCACCAGGATTTTCGAGGATTCACTTAACTGAATCACCGGCCTTGGGCCCAAAGGCAATACGTCCGCGCATATCTGACAGGCACGCACCTGCCTTACCAGCTCTTCAAATGACAATTCCGACAATCCGTCCTGCATGGTTTCAACTGCTATGATTCCAGAAAAATGTTGCACCCTCTTCCGGATGACTGGCGCCCCGGCGAAACCATCCAAACAGCTCCCGACCAAAGCCGGCGTGGTTGCCGCTAACGTCTTCCCGGGCCACCTCCCGGGCCGCCAGCTCTTCATCGGACAATTCCACGGACAGCCGGCCATTGACCGCATCCACGGTCACCAGGTCGCCGTCCCTTAGCCTGGCAAGGGGACCACCGTTCAGGGCCTCCGGATAGATGTGGATAGCCGCCGGAACCTTGCCGGAAGCACCGGACATCCGGCCATCGGTCACCAGCGCGACCTGGTGCCCCCGGTCCTGAAGCACACCAAGATAAGGAGTCAGCTTGTGGAGTTCCGGCATACCGTTGGCTGCTGGCCCCTGGAATCGCACAATCACGACACAGTCCCTATCCAGCTCGCCGGCTTCGAAAGCCACCTTTAACTGGTTCTGGTCACTGAATACCACAGCGGGCGCTTGTACCCGCTGGTGCTCCGGCGCCACGGCGGACGTCTTTATCACCCCACGCCCCAGGTTACCCTGCAACACCGTTAACCCCCCACCCCAGGCAAAGGGTTCCGAAGCCGAACGAAGAACATCCGGATTGCTGGATGCTGTCACCGCCGGCTCCCAGCCAAGCCGATCTCCTTGCAATTCAGGCATGCGGGTATAACGTTCCAGACCAAATCCCGCCACCGTATTTACGTCCTCATGCAGGAAACCGCCCTCAAGCAACTCGCGAATCAGATAGCCGGTACCACCCGCTTCGTGAAACGCATTCACATCCTCCTCTCCATTGGGGTAGATCCGGGTCATGGCCGGCACCACAGCAGACAGTTCGGCGTAGTCGTCCCAGTTGATGATGATCCCGGCCGCACGGGCAATGGCAATCCAGTGCATGGTGTGGTTGGTGGACCCCCCGGTTACCAGTAGAGCCACCAAGGCATTAACAATGGATTTTTCATCCACCATATGACCCAGCCCCAGCTTACCGCCATGGGGGCGGGACAAGCGGATCACCTGCTCGGTGGCGGCACCGGTCAGGGCATCCCGCAGGGGAGTATCAGGGTGAATAAACGCCGCGCCCGGCAGGTGCAGCCCCATCACCTCCACCAGCATCTGGTTACTGTTTGCGGTGCCGTAAAATGTGCAGGTGCCGGGACTGTGGTAGGACCGGCTCTCTGCTTCCAGCAATTCATCCCGACCGATCTTTCCTTCTGCGTAGAGCTGGCGAATGCGCTGCTTCTGCTTGTTGGGAATCCCCGAAGGCATGGGCCCACCTGGCACCAGAATGGCCGGCAGATGCCCGAAGCTCAGGGCACCAATCAGCAGGCCCGGCACAATTTTGTCACAAATGCCCAGTAACATGACGGCATCAAACATGTTGTGGCTGAGGGCGATGGCCGTGCTCATGGCGATGGTATCCCGGGAGAAAAGACTCAGTTCCATGCCGGGCTGACCCTGGGTTACGCCATCGCACATGGCCGGTGTGCCGCCCGCAAACTGGGCAACCGACCCCATGCCGTGAGCCGCTTCCCGAATAACATCCGGAAAACGATGATAAGGTTGATGGGCCGACAGCATGTCGTTGTAGGCCGACACCATGGCCACATTGGCCCGATTCATGAGCTTAAGGGTATCCTTGTCACCTTGCTGACAGGCGGCAAAACCATGGGCGAGATTCCCGCAGGAAAGCGTGCTCCGAAGAGGCTCCTGACGCCCCAGCGCCTCCATCCTGTCCAGATAGGACTGGCGGGTACGCTGGCTCCGGTGGATAATCCGGTCTGTCACTTGCTGGACGGTGGGGTGCATACAGTCTCTCCGGTTATCATGGCTACACTAAAACTCAGTTTACTGTCTTTCACGCCACCTTTCAGGCGCCGTTGTTCAATCACCAGACAGCTTTAAGGATCACAGTTATGTTAAGGCGCACCAAAATTGTTGCCACTCTCGGCCCCGCCACCGACAGCCCCGAAGCGTTAGCCGGCATCATAGCGGCGGGGGTGGACGTAACTCGCCTAAACTTCTCCCATGGCAGCGCCGAAGAGCACATGGAGCGGGCCCGGCGAGTGCGGGACACCGCGGCCAGTCAGGGCCGTTTTGTGGCCCTGTTGGCGGACCTGCAGGGCCCCAAGCTGCGTATTGCCCGGTTTGCCAACAACAAAATCACGTTAACCCCCGGCCAGACCTTCACCCTTGATGCCGCCATGGACAAGGAAGCCGGTACCGAACGCGCCGTGGGTATTGATTACGAAGACCTCATTAATGATGTCGCACCCGGCGACGTGCTGGTGCTCGATGATGGCCGGATCGAAATGGAAGTGACCGAAGTGGGTGAACACAGCATCACCTCGCGGGTCCTCATTGGCGGCCCACTCTCCAACAACAAGGGCCTGAACAAACGGGGCGGCGGTCTTTCGGCCGACGCCCTCACCGAAAAAGACAAACAGGATATTGTGACGGCCGCACGCCTGGGCGCGGACTACGTGGCGGTGTCGTTCGTACGCACCGCAGACGACATGCATACTGCCCGCCAGCTCCTCAGGGAGGCGGGCTCCGAAGCCGGGCTGGTCGCCAAAATCGAGCGCGCCGAACTGGCCCACGACACCGACGCGCTGGACGCCGTGATCAGTGCTTCCGATGCGGTGATGGTGGCCCGTGGCGATCTGGCCGTGGAAATTGGCGATGCCGAGCTGGTGGCGGTCCAGAAACACATCATCTCCCGGGCAAGGGTCCTCAATCGCGCGGTAATCACGGCCACCCAGATGATGGAGTCAATGATCACCAACCCGATGCCAACTCGGGCGGAAGTCTCGGATGTTGCCAACGCGGTCATGGACTACACCGATGCGGTTATGCTGTCGGCGGAAACCGCCGTGGGCGATTACCCGCAGGAAGCGGTGGAAGCCATGGTGCGCATCTGTCTCGGTGCCGAGCGCCACCCCTCCATGCACCAGTCCAAGCACCGCATCCATCAGGACATGGTGCAAGTGGATGAAGCCATCGCACTGTCCGCGATGTACGCCGCCAATCACCTGCAGGGTGTCTCTGCGATCATCTGCCTGACGGAGAGCGGCGCCACGCCACGGCTGATGTCCCGTATCAAGTCCAGCCTGCCGATCTTTGCCCTGTCACGGAACCACACGACCCAACACCGCGTGGTGCTGTACCGGGGCGTGCAGTCCGTTCCTTTTGATTCCGCTGCCGTGCCTAATGACCAGGTCAACAACATGGCGGTCAGCAAGCTCAAGGATCAGGGCATTGTCCGGGACGGTGATCTGGTCATCCTCACCAAAGGCGACTACGCCAATGCCCAAGGCGGCACCAACAGCATGAAGATTGTCCGGGTCGGAGCCGATATCCGCTAACCCCTCAAGCCTTGGCCAGGGCCTCGAGGCTGGTCCTGGCAATTTCCGTAATGGCTGACCAGTCCTGCCGGGCCACTGACTCGGCAGGCGTCAACCAGGAGCCGCCGACCGTGAGGACGTTTGACTCCTGAAGATACCCCGAAGCGGTGTCCTGCGTGATGCCGCCGGTCGGACAGAACATTACGTCTGGAAACGGCCCCTTCAGCGCCTTGAGCGCACGGGTGCCGCCCGCCACTTCCGCTGGAAAAAACTTGAAATATCGATACCCTCGACTGTACGCCAGCATCAGGTCCGACGCCGTGGCGACACCGGGCAATAACGGCACGTTGGCAGTCATGGCAAAATCCAGGATGTCTTCGGTGACGCCTGGCGTGATAGCAAACTGGGCCCCAGCCGACTCCACCTGCCGGTATTGCCCCCGGCTCGTCACTGTGCCTGCTCCCACGATCGCTTCCGGTAGTGCCGCCCGAACGGTCTGAATGGCTTCCAGCCCATGCTCGGTACGCAAGGTAATTTCCAGCACGCGCACGCCGCCTTCCACCAATGCCCGACACAATGGCAACGCATGGTCGGGATTCTGAATGGTAATAACCGGCATCAGCGGGGTGGCTTGCAGGACCTCACGAATCTGTTCCTGGTGCTCTGTGGAAACCTGTGACATAACACTCCTCCAAGCTGGCCGGCTAACGGCTCCAATAGATGTTCAGGCCAGGCCTGAGCAAAGCGCGAATGGGCATAGCCTCCCAGTTGCCTGGTTCGGCCACTGCCCTGGCCAGGGTCCTGAGCTTTTCCTCTCCGCACACGTGCAGCGCCGTAAAACGGGCGCTTAGTAAAACTGGCAGCGTCAGCGTCACCCGGGTCTGGGCCTGGGAGGGCGGAGTCATGATCGCCACACGCTGCCCATCCTTGGGCGCAAGTCCCTGCATCAGCTCCGGCGCATCCGGAAACAGCGAGGCCGTGTGGCCATCGGAACCCAGCCCCAAAATCAGTACGTCCAGGGGTAATTCAAGTTCGGCCAGACGCGATTCAACCTGAGACAGCCCCTGCTGCGGCTCTGAACCCGGCACAAACAATGGCAACCAGTGGGCGGCAGCCGCCCTGTTCTGCAACAGTCGCGCTTTCACCAGGGCAGTGTTACTGGCCGGGTCACTTTCGGGTACCCAGCGTTCGTCTGCCAGCAATACAGTGACCCTGGGCCAGTCCAGCTCAGCCCGGGAGAGTGCGTCAAAAAACGGCACTGGCGTGGAGCCGCCGGACACCACCAGTGACACCCGGTCAACGCGGGATAACCGTCGCCGGAGTTCTGCGGTCACGGCCTCGGCCAGAGCCTGTGCCGACTCCTCCGGGGTATCACTGGCCAGCATCTCGACCCCTTCCGGCAGGGCAAGATCAGATGTCTTCATACCAGCTCCTGCCATCACGGGTGATCATGGCAATTGAGGCCACCGGCCCCCAGGTGCCGGCGGCGTAACGCTTGGGTGGCTCGCCACTGTCCTGCCAGTTGCGGATGATCTGGTCAACCCAGCGCCAGGCGTGTTCCACCTCGTCCCGACGAACAAACAGGTACTGGTTGCCCCGCATGATCTCCCACAAAAGACGCTCGTAAGCATCAGGGATGCGCTCGGCCTCGAACGTTTCCGAAAAGGTCAATTCCAGCGGCCCCTGGCGCAATCTCATGCCCTTGTCCAGGCCCTGGTCCTTGGTGAGTATTTTCAGGGCCATGCCTTCATCCGGCTGCAGCCGGATGATCAGCTTGTTGTTGGCCAGGTGCTTCTGGTCCGGGTCGAATATGTAATGGGGCGCCGGTTTGAAGTGGATAATGATCTGGGAATACTTCTCGGGCAGGCGTTTGCCCGTTCGAATATAGAAAGGCACACCGGCCCAGCGCCAGTTGTCGATTTCGGCCTTCAGGGCCACGAAGGTTTCCGTTGAACTGCTCCGGTTGGCGCCCTCCTCTTCCAGGTAACCGGGCACGGGCCGGCCCTCGGATGTGCCGGCGGTGTACTGCCCCCGGACCACGTATTGGTCCATCATGTCCCGGGTGATCGGCTTCAGGGCCTTGAGTACTTTCACCTTTTCATCCCGGATGCTATCGGCTGAAAGATCCGAGGGGGGATCCATGGCGATCAGGCACAACAGCTGTAACAGGTGGCTCTGGATCATGTCCCGCAGTTGCCCGGCCTTGTCAAAGTAGCCCCAGCGCCCTTCAATGCCCACGCTCTCAGCCACGGTGATTTCAACATGAGAGATATGGTTCTGGTCCCACTGGGAGGCAAACAGATTATTGGCAAACCGGAGGGCAATGAGGTTCTGAACCGTTTCCTTGCCCAGGTAGTGGTCGATCCGAAATAACTGGCTCTCGTGGTAAACCTCTGCCAGTTCGTCATTAACCACCCGGGAGGAATCCAGGTCATGGCCTATGGGCTTCTCCACCACCACCCGGGTGCGATCCGTACAGCAATCCTGGGCCCGCAAATTGCGAGCGATCACCCCGTACATGGACGGCGGCGTGGCCATGTAAACAATCAGCTGGTTGCCGGGCGTGCGCCAGCCATTGAGCGCGGAAAACCCTTCGGTATCGTTAAAATCCAGCTGGCAGTAGTCCACCCGCTGAACAAACTGGCGGAACACGGCGTCGTCGATGTCGTCCAGACCCACCTGGGCCTCAAGTTCCTCCCGCAGGGTGTCTCGGACCTGCTCAGTGGTCATATCACGACGGGCAATGGCCAGAATCCGGTTATCAGGCGCCAGCAGGCCCGCCCGGTCCAGCTGAAACAACGCCGGGAAGAGCTTGCGCTTTGCCAGATTCCCCAAGGCGCCGAAGACCATCAGGTCGCAAGAGGTTGTTTGATTGTCGACCACTGTATTTCCTCCGGACAGGCGGCGAGAGACCGCCGTCATGTGGTAACTTTAGCTAAATAATGACACTTACGTCCGATCACACCAAGAGATAATCGAACATTTGACAGTTTTACTACCCGAACCTCTGCATTAAAAGGTTATACTGTCGGCCACACGACGCAACATAAGGGAGCTGACCTTGATGGTGGAAAACACCGGCCGCCGAGACGACAATCTGATCGAACAGATCCAGAGCCGCCTTCAGCGTTTGAACAAATCCGAGCGCAAGGTGGCCGAAGCCATTCTACGGGACCCCACAGCCGCCACGCGCTACAGCATCGCCGCCCTGGCCCGGGCCGCAGACGTCAGTGAGCCCACCGTTAACCGGTTCTGCCGGGGGTTCTCCGCCACCGGCTTCCCTGACTTCAAGATCCGGCTGGCACAGAGCATTGCCACGGGCACTCCCTATGTTGGCCAGAACATCGAACCGGACGACACCGCAGCGGAGTTCACCGACAAAATCATGCTGACCACCATCGCGAGCCTGGACAAGGCCCGCCAGTCATTGGATCCGGAAGCCATTGCCACCGTGGTGGACTACCTGATCCAGGCCAAGCAGATCAGCTTTTTCGGCACCGGCGGGTCGGCGTCAGTGGCGATGGACGCCCAGCACAAATTCTTCCGCTTCAACATTCCGGTTTCTTTCTACGATGACGTGCTGATGCAGCGCATGTTGGCGGCCGGCTCCAACGTGGGAGATGCCATCGTGCTGATCTCCTACACCGGCCGGACCCGGGAAAGCGTCGAGATTGCCCACCTGGCCCGGGCCAACGGCGCCACCGTCATCGGCATTACCAATCCGGACTCACCGCTGGCCGCGGAATGCACGGCAGTCCTCGGGGTGACTGCGCCAGAAGACACCGAGGTGTATATGCCCATGACGTCCCGAATTATTCACCTGGCGGTGATCGACATCCTGGCCACCGGGGTCACGCTCAAGCGAGGGCCCGACTTCCTCGAACACCTGCGCAAGGTCAAGGAAAGCCTCAAGGCCACACGCTTCCCGCTCCAGTAAACCTGCAAGCGGGCCGGAAACAAAAAACCCCCGCCCGATGGGCGAGGGTTTTTGTTATCACCGAATGGATCAGTTGCGTTCTATCTCTGCGTTTTCTCTCAGGTACTGCTGGTACGCCTGGTACTCGCGCTGGCCATCAAGTTGAGCCAGGAAAGAGATTAACTGCTGGTACTCACGGTTATCACGCGCCACATCCGGCTCATTCACCCCTTCAAGCACAAGCACCGCTGCCTGATCGCCTGCGACCTCCTGGGCAACCTCGACGCCCTCATCGCCCGGGCGCTGCATTGAGAAAACGGCCTGCACAAACTGTGGATTCAGGTCCGTCACGTTGCGGCCCTGGTCGGAATAGCTCTGCCACTGTTCGGGCATGGGCTGCTCTCCAGCCTCCACCTGGGCCACCAGCTCGGAGGCGCGCTCCGAAAGCGCCTCACGGATCTTGCGGGCTCGCATCACGTTGCTGATCTGGTCACGAACCTCAGCCAGCTCCTGTTGCCTTGGCTCATGGTATTCGCGTACCCGGGCAACCACGGATACGTTCTCCGAGAGATCCACCAGCTCGGTGTTGTAACCGCCTTCCAATACGTCTTCAGAGTACAGCTGACGAACCAGTCCGGGGTGATCAAAGGGGCCGGGGCCGCCATCGCGGGTCACGCCTTCAACTTCCTGCACCTGCAATCCCAGTTCCCGCGCCGGGCCGGCCAGATCTTCCGCGGCATAAGCCGCATCAGCCAGTTGTGCACGGACTTCGGCAAAGCGCTCCGAGGCTTTGGCGCGGGCCAGTTCCTGGCGCAGGTCGTCCTTCAACTCATCGAAGGCAGGCGGCTCGGAACGACGGATCTCTTCCAGCTTGATCAGGTGCAGCCCAAATGTGGTCTTCACCGGCTCGGAAACCTCGCCCTCCTCCAGGGAGAACAACGCCTGCTCAAAGGCTTCGTCATAGACGCCGCGACCGGCAAAGCCCAGGTCACCGCCTTCCTGTGCAGAGAAGGTATCCACCGAATATTCCTCAGCCAGATCGGCAAAGGACTCACCGGAAGCCAGACGTTTCCGGATGGTTGCCATGGTGTCCTCGGCATCGCCATCCGCTTCAATCAGGATGTGTGAGGCCCGACGCTCCTCGTTGGCGTACTCCACAGCCTGCTGCTCGTAGTAATCCCGGAGCTCCTGCTCGGTAATTTCAATACTGTCGGCCAGGGACTCCAGGGACAAACGCAGGTAGGCAGCATCGATCTGCTCCGGCACCTGGAACTGGTCCCGATTATTCTGGAAGTAGCCTTTGATGTCTTCTTCCGTGACCGTTACCTGATCCGCAACGGACGCCTCATTTATCGTCAGTACGCGGAAGTCACGGGTCTGATCCTGGATGGCCAGCAGCTGGGCAGCGTTCTCGGGGGCCGCGACACCGCTCTGGGTAATGGCAGCCCGGATCTGGTTCACCACGTAACTTTTGCGCATCATTTCACGGAACTCGGCCACGCCCATTCCGGCATTACGAACCGTCGCGACAAAACGGTCCCGATTGAACTGGCCGTCCACTTGGAACTGGGGCATCTGGGTGATCAGTGAGTCGATGTCCTGCTCGGACAATTCCAGACCCTGCTGTTGGGCGCTCTGGACCAGCACAGCCTCCTGAATAAGACCATCCAGTACATCGCGACGGATCTGATCTTCATCCAGCAGGGACTGATCAGGATTCTCCATCTGCCTCAGGCGCTGCTGACTTTCCATCTGGACCGAACGCAGGAATTCACGCTCGGTAATGTCCTTGCCATTCACGGCCGCGACGGCTGGCTCACTGGAGAAGCCCCCGATGATGGCGTCCATCCCCCAGATCGACAGTGAGACAATCAAAAGGCCAACGATAACCTTGGCAATGGTACCTTGGGCATTGTTCCGAATATCTTGAAGCATGTTGTTCCTGAATTCCTGTTCAAGGTCCTGGAGGCTATCCAGGTAAGACGTCTATGAAACGCAAAAAGGCGCACCCTGTACGGTGTGCGCCTTGAATTCTACAACAGTTCCCGGAACGGAAACTGTAAAAGAGCCTTTACTTGACGGCGTCTTTCAGGGCCTTGCCTGCCTTGAATCCAGGCACTTTGGAGGCCGGGATCTGGATTTCAGCGCCGGTCTGCGGGTTGCGACCAGTGCGGGCGGCACGCTCTTTGACAGAGAAGGTACCAAAGCCAATCAGGGTAACCTGATCGCCTTGCTTCAGAGCACCGGTGATTGAGTCGGTCATGGCATCCAGGGCACGGCCGGCGGCGGCTTTGGAGATGTCAGCTGACTCGGCAATTGCATCGATAAGTTCGGACTTGTTCACACTAAACCCCTTCGATTTCAGGTTGCAGATGTTATGGGTCGGATTCTAGTTTCGCGGACGTTCCCGACTATCGCATAAGCGGTCGGAGAATTCCATTCTTCCGTTTTCTTATTCCTTTCGGCTGAACACCGGTGATCGGAATAGGCATAGATTGCGCGGGAGCCCTTGATACTGGCTGTTTCACGGCGAAACAGTTATACCAATGGGCTCTCTGACGTGTCAATAACTCCGGCCCGACTCAATGCGTATTTATGCGCTCGGCCACATCGCCGGACTCGTCTTTGGCCTTCGAAGAACCGGACTCAGAGACCGGTTCCACCGGCCGTGGTTCGGGTGCGTATTCCAGAGCAATATCCAGCACATCGTCAATCCACTTCACCGGCCGGATGTCCAGAGACTCCTTGACGTTGGCCGGTATCTCCTTGAGATCCCTGACGTTTTCATCCGGGATCAGGACCGTCTTGATGCCGCCCCGATGCGCCGCGAGCAGTTTTTCCTTGAGCCCACCAATGGCCAGCACGCGACCACGCAAGGTGATTTCACCGGTCATGGCCACGTCTGCCCGGATAGGGATCCGGGTCAATGCCGAAACCAGCGCGGTGCACATGCCAATACCGGCACTAGGTCCGTCTTTCGGGGTAGCCCCTTCCGGCACGTGGATGTGCAAGTCGTGTTTTTCGTGGAAATCGTCTGCGATGCCCAGGCCGGCGGCACGGCTGCGAACAACCGTGAGAGCGGTTTGGATAGACTCCTGCATGACATCACCCAGCGATCCGGTCTTAACCACACGGCCCTTGCCAGGCGTCAATGCAGCCTCAATGGTCAGCAGCTCGCCACCGACGGACGTCCAGGCCAAACCGGTGACCTGACCGATCTGGTTCTTCTCTTCGGCCAGACCGTACTTGAAGCGCTGCACGCCGGAGTAGTCCTCGAGCATGTCCGGGGTGAGCGTAAGTTTGCCTACCTCTTTCTTCTCGACATTTTCACGCACCACCTTCCGGCAAATCTTGGCGATTTCCCGTTCCAGGCCCCGCACACCGGCTTCACGGGTGTAGTAACGGATCAGGTCGCGCAGGGTGTCTTCCGGCACCTCCAACTCGTTCTTGCGCAGGCCGTTGGCCTTGATCTGCTTGGGCAGCAGATAACGCAGGGCAATGTTGACCTTCTCATCCTCGGTGTAACCCGGAATACGGATAATCTCCATACGGTCCAGCAGGGCCGGCGGAATGTCCATGGAGTTCGAGGTACACACGAACATCACATCCGAGAGGTCGTAGTCCACCTCCAGATAATGATCGTTAAAGGTATGGTTCTGCTCCGGGTCCAGCACCTCCAGCAAAGCTGATGCGGGATCGCCACGGTGGTCCATGCCCATCTTGTCGATTTCGTCGAACAGGAACAGCGGGTTCTTGACTTCCACCTTGGACAGCTTCTGGATCAGCTTGCCCGGCAAAGCACCGATGTAGGTCTTCCGGTGACCCCGGATCTCCGCCTCGTCACGCACGCCACCCAGGGCCATGCGGGTGTATTTGCGGTTGGTCGCCCGGGCAATGGACTGGCCCAGGGAGGTCTTGCCCACACCGGGAGGCCCCACGAGGCACAGCACCGGCCCCTTGATCTTCTTCACCCGGCTCTGGACCGCCAGGTACTCCAGAATGCGTTTTTTGACATCTTCCAGACCATAGTGGTCCTGATCCAGGATTTCCCTGGCCTTTTCCAGGTCATGCCGGACGCGGCTGCGCTTTTTCCAGGGCACAGCCAGCATCCAGTCGATATACCCCCGCACCACGGTCGCTTCCGCCGACATGGGCGACATCATCTTGAGTTTGTTGAGCTCGGCCTCGGTTTTCTTGCGGGCCTCTTCGGGCAGGTTGGCTTCCTCGAGCTTGCGCTCGAGGTCCTCAAAGTCGTTATTACCCTCGCCCAGGCTACCCATTTCCTTCTGGATGGCCTTCATCTGTTCGTTCAGGTAATACTCACGCTGGCTGCGCTCCATCTGCTTCTTTACGCGGCCACGGATGCGCTTTTCCACTTCGATCAGGTCGATCTCGCCGTCGAGCTTACCCAGCAGCAGGTCGACGCGGGTACGCAGGTCCAGTGCCTCCAGCAATTCCTGTTTTTCAGGAATCCGCATATCCAGGTGCGAGGCCATGGTGTCCACCAGACGGTCCAGCTCTTCGATGCCAGTCAGCGCATTGGACACCTCCGAAGGGACCTTCTTGGAAAGTTTGACGTACTTCTCGAACTCATCCATCAGGGTACGGGTCAGCACCTCTTCTTCCTGCTCGGGCAGCGGTTCGTCGTCCATCAAAACGGCACCGGAGGTCAGGAAATCCCCCTCCTGAATGCCTTCAATCTTGGCACGCGCATTACCTTCCACCAGCACTTTCACCGTGCCGTCCGGCAGACGGAGCATTTGCAGTACGGTTGCCAGGGTGCCCATATCGAACACGTCTTTCGCACCCGGCTCGTCGGTGGCAGGGTCTTTCTGGGCGACCAGAAGGATTTCCTTGCTGCCCTCCATCGCGGCTTCAAGGGCCTGAATGGACTTATCGCGGCCCACAAACAGGGGGACCACCATGTGCGGGAACACCACCACGTCGCGCAACGGCAACAGCGGATATTCATGCACGGCTTGTTCTGGTGTAAGGGTCATAGGGAATCCTCTGACGGTCTTTCGTTGAGCATATCACCCTTTCTTGGGGCGCTGACAAAAATTGCAATCGTCCGGGACGGGAAAATACGGACAGGAAGGTCAGGGGTATCAATAAAAAAGGGCGTTACCGCCCTTTTTTAGATCCCCTGTGAATCAACGGAACCTCAATCCTCTGGAACGGCCTTGGCATGATCGCTGTTGGCGTAAATCTTGAACGGCTCGGAATCGCCGCGAATCACGCTCTCGTCAATCACCACCTTGGTCACATCCGGCTCGGACGGGATCTGGTACATGGTATCCAGCAGGGTGCCTTCCATGATGGAACGCAAGCCCCGGGCACCGGTTTTCCGCTCCATGGCCTTACGGGCCACGGCACGCAGTGCCTCCTCACGGAAGTCCAGCTCCACCCCTTCCATATCAAACAGCTGTTGATACTGCTTGGTCAGGGCGTTCTTGGGTTCCGTCAGGATCTGGACCAGCGCGGCTTCATCCAGTTCGGTCAGGGTTGCCACCACGGGCAGACGACCCACAAATTCCGGAATCAAGCCAAACTTGACCAGGTCCTCGGTTTCCACATGCTGAACAATGTCGCCGATGCTCTTGCTGTCATCCTGGCTCTTGACCGTGGCCGAGAAGCCAATGGAACTGCGATCCGAGCGTTCCTGGATAACCTTCTCCAGCCCGGCAAAGGCACCGCCACAGATAAACAGCATGTTGGTGGTGTCCACCTGCAGGAATTCCTGCTGCGGATGCTTACGGCCACCCTGGGGCGGAACCGAAGCCACCGTGCCTTCGATCAGCTTCAGCAACGCCTGCTGTACGCCTTCACCAGACACATCACGGGTAATGGACGGGTTGTCAGACTTGCGGGAAATCTTGTCGATCTCATCAATGTAGACAATGCCACGCTGGGCCTTGTCGACATCGTAGTCGCATTTCTGCAGCAGTTTCTGGATGATGTTCTCAACATCCTCACCCACATAACCGGCTTCGGTCAGGGTTGTGGCATCCGCGATGGTAAACGGAACATTGAGCATGCGCGCCAGCGTTTCCGCCAGCAGCGTTTTACCACTACCGGTGGGGCCGATCAGCAGGATATTACTCTTGCCAAGCTCTACATCGCCCTTGGTTTCACCGAAGCGCAACCGCTTGTAGTGGTTGTACACCGCTACCGACAGCACAATCTTGGCGCGATCCTGACCAATAACATATTCATTCAGGGTGTCCCGGATCTCAGCCGGCGTCGGCAGACGATCACTGGCCTCTTCCTGAGCGCTTTCCTGAATTTCTTCGCGAATAATGTCATTGCACAGATCGACACACTCGTCGCAGATGAACACCGAAGGCCCTGCAATGAGCTTACGGACTTCATGCTGGCTCTTTCCACAAAACGAGCAGTAGAGCAACTTGCCGTTATCGTCGCCTCTGCCGTTTCTTTCATCTGCCATTGAAATACCTCTGTTCTTCATTGACTGGCGCAATAGACATTTATACGCCAGCCAGGAATGGTGCGATGAGTTTCAGTATTATGTATTCGACACGCGTTTATCAAGTACCGTATCGACCAACCCGTACTCCTTCGCCTGACTGGCATCCATGAAGTTATCGCGGTCGGTGTCCCGGGCAATAGTCTCCAGGTCCTGGCCGGTATGATGCGCCAGCAGTGAATTCAGGGTGTGGCGAATCTTCAGGATCTCACGGGTGTGGATTTCAATATCCGTTGCCTGACCCTGGTAACCACCCAGCGGCTGATGGATCATCACGCGCGAATGCGGCAGACAGGCCCGCTTACCCTCGGCACCACCGGCCAACAGGAAAGCGCCCATGCTGGCCGCCTGACCAACACACAGGGTCGCCACGTCCGGCTTGATAAACTGCATGGTGTCGTAGATAGACATACCGGCCGTCACCGAGCCACCGGGGCTATTGATGTACAGGTGGATGTCCTTGTCCGGGTTTTCGGATTCCAGGAACAGCAACTGGGCAACCACCAGGTTGGCCATGTGGTCTTCGACCGGACCGACCAGAAAGATCACCCGCTCCTTGAGCAGACGAGAGTAGATATCGAAAGAACGCTCACCGCGTGCTGTTTGCTCGATAACCATCGGCACCAGGCCGGAATTGGTTATCATCGTTGGGCCGTCAATCGGTTTCTGCGTCATGTGCGCCTGAACTCCTCGTGGACAATGGTTAGGGCTTAAGGGGCCTGAACATTACTTTGCCACCCCTGAGCCCAGATGAAAACAGCCGGACACACCGGCTGTTTCCAGAAAGCAATTCCCGATGGGACCTGGGTCCAATCAGCGCTGGGGCTGCCCAGCCTGCACTGCTTCCTCGTACTTCATCTTCTTCTCTTTCACCTTGGCCTGCTCGAGCACGTAGTCGACCACGGCATCTTCCAGTACGGAAGACTCGATCTGAGCCTTCTGCTCCGGGTTGTTCTGGAAATGCTCAATCACTTCCTGCGGTTGCTCGTAGGTGGAGGCGATCTCCTGGATCTTCTCTTCCACTTGCTCCGGCTCGGCCTTCAGGTCGTTGGCCTTGACCACTTCCTGGAACAGCAGACCAGTCTTCACGCGACGGGTGGCCTGATCCTGGAAGATTTCCTTCGGCAGCTGCTGGAAATCCACCTGACCGCCAAAGCGCTGAACGGCGTCCTGACGCAGGCGATCAATTTCCTGATCCACCAGGGCGTTCGGCACTTCCAGCTCGGTCACTTCAAGCAGGCCGTCGACCACGTCGTTCTTGACCTTGTTGGAAACCGCCTGCTTGAGCTCGCGCTCCATGTTCTTCTTCACTTCCTCGCGGAAGGTTTCTTCGTCTTCAGCGTCGATACCAAACTGCTGGAAGAATTCCGGGGTCATCTCCGGCAGCTGCGGCTCTTCCACCTTATGAATCTTGATATCGAACTTGGCGTCTTTACCGGCCAGGTCTTCGTTCTGGTAATCTTCCGGGAAAGTCACCTCGATCGGGAACTCTTCGCCGGTCTTGCCACCCACGATAGCCTTCTCGAAGCCCGGGATCATCTGACCGGAACCCAGGGTCAGGCGATGACCTTCCGCAGCGCCGCCTTCGAACTCTTCGCCATCCACGTAACCCTTGAAGTCGATGGTTACGATGTCCTTGTTCTTGGACTTGCGCTTCACTTCTTTCATGGTGGCGTGCTGACGACGCAGATTATCGATCATCTTGTCGATGTCTTTATCGGTCACTTCGGAGGCCGGCTTCTCAACCTTGATCTTGCTCAGGTCACCCAGTTCGATTTCCGGCAGCACCTCGAAAGTGGCAACGAACTCCAGGTCCTTGCCTTCTTCCATGGTTTTCGGCTCAAGCTGGGGCCAGCCTGCCGGGTTGATGTCCTGCTCCTGCAGTGCCTTGATGTAGTTGTCGCGCATCACCTCGCCCACAACTTCCTGGCGAACGCTGGCACCGAAACGACGCTTAACCACGCTCATGGGTACCTTGCCAGGACGGAAACCATTCAAACGAACAGTGCGGGCCGTTTCCTGCAGGCGTTTCTCAACCGCCTGGTCAATTTCCTGGGCGGGCACACCAATCGTCATCCGACGTTCGATGTTGGAGGTCGTTTCAACAGACACTTGCATGGAAGATCCTCAAATTACAGATTCTGTATGTGAATGAAAATTAAAACAAAATCCCTGATAGGGCCAAACACCCCAAAGGGACGCAAAATTAAAAGGCGACAGTTTATCACGGTTTGCCCCGCAGAGAGAATCACCCGGCGCGCAGGAATGGCGGTTTATCACCGTCGCCAACAATCCTTGAGGACTCTTTATGGGGACGGATCCAAAAATTAAAAGGGAAGATTGTTGAAATGGTGCTCGGGGGGAGAATCGAACTCCCACTCCTCTCGGAACCAGAACCTAAATCTGGCGCGTCTACCAATTTCGCCACCCGAGCAGAACAACCTCACGACGCCCAAAGCAGGGAGCATCATAAAAGGGAAAGGGAAAAATGGGGTGGACGAAGGGGTTCGAACCCTCGACCGCAGGAGTCACAATCCTGAGCTCTACCAGCTGAGCTACGTCCACCATATCAAGAACGGCGTATTGAGCGCCTTATTGACCATCAACTTTGCTGCATCTGCGCGAGCCCGGTTCTGACCACAAGGGAAGAATGGCGCGCCCGGCAGGACTCGAACCTGCGGCCATCCGCTTAGAAGGCGGATGCTCTATCCAGCTGAGCTACGGGCGCTTAACCGTTCGCCCACCTGAATATCCAGAAATTTGGTCGGGGTAGAGAGATTCGAACTCCCGACATCCTGCTCCCAAAGCAGGCGCGCTACCAGACTGCGCTATACCCCGTTTGACTGAACAACAAGTGCCTCAGCAAAGTTGGCGCGCATATTACCCGCGCCGACGGCATCCGTCAACACACTTTTCAAAAATCGCAAAAGAATCCGGCACATTGGTCTTCCCGCCGAAGCATGAGACAATAAGGCCCTTCCATTTTTTTATATCCATGCCTAACCGACAAGACACAAACATGAGCGCCAAACTGATTAACGGAAAAGAGATTGCCGCCCGGGTCCGGCAGCAGGTCGCTGCCGGCGTTGAAGCCAGAAAACAGAAAGGGCTGAGAGCGCCAGGCCTGGCCGTGGTATTGGTGGGTAACGATGCCGCCTCACAGGTATACGTAGGCAAGAAGCGGGAAGCCTGCGAGGAAGCCGGCATCATGTCCCTATCCTACGACCTTCCGGCCGATACCTCCCAGGAGGCACTGGAAGCCCTGATTGACGAACTGAACGAAAACCCGGCGGTGGACGGCATCCTGGTCCAACTGCCACTGCCGAGCCACCTGGACGCGGACCCGATTCTGATAAAAATCCGCCCGGACAAAGACGTCGATGGCTTCCACCCCTACAACATCGGCCGCCTGATGCAGCGCAAACCTACCCTGCGCCCTTGTACCCCGGCCGGCGTGATCACCCTGCTCGATTCCATCGACACCCCCTACAAGGGGCAACATGCAGTTATCGTCGGCGCCTCCAACATTGTTGGCCGACCCATGAGCATGGAACTTCTACTGAAAGGTGCCACCACCACGGTGTGTCACCGCTTTACCGACAACCTGGAGAAGTTCGTCGGCGAGGCGGACATTCTGATTGCCGCCGTCGGCAAGCCTGGCATCATCAAGGGCGAATGGGTAAAGCCCGGCGCCACGGTGATTGACGTGGGCATCAACCGCCAGGACAACGGCAAGCTGTGCGGCGATGTGGATTTTGAAGCGGCCGCGGAACGCGCTGCCTACATCACCCCGGTACCGGGTGGCGTTGGGCCGATGACCATTGCCACGCTGCTGGAGAATACGCTGTACGCCGCGAACGAGCTGCACGCCGACCAGTAGTACACTGATAAACAGAAGTGTTTAGCCACTAAATCCACGAAAGAACACTAAACCCCCTCTCCCTGCCCCTCTCCCTGCCCCTCTCCCGCAAAGGGGAGAGGGAATGTCCGCCTTTAACTTTCGTGTTCTTTCGTGGATTTAGTGGCAAAAAAGTCTTTAAGCATTAAAAAACCCCGCCTTGGCGGGGTTTTTTGTGTCCGGTCGTTTTACAGACCGGATATTGACCAAACTATCACTGGCCGTACTTGGCTTTCGCCTTCTGACGGTAAGCGTGCAGAAGCGGCTCGGTGTAACCAGCCGGCTGCTCACGACCCTTCAGAACCAGATCCACAGCCGCCTGGAAGGCGATGCTGTCATCAAAGTTCGGAGCCATGTTGCGGTAGGCCGGGTCACCTTCGTTCTGCTTATCCACAACCGCGGCCATGCGCTTCATGGTTTCCATGATCTGCTCTTCGGAGCAGATGCCATGGTGCAGCCAGTTGCACAGCAGCTGGGAGGAGATCCGTAGTGTGGCGCGGTCTTCCATCAGGGCGATGTCGTTGATGTCCGGAACTTTGGAGCAACCAACGCCCTGCTCTACCCAGCGAACCACGTAGCCCAGGATACCCTGCGCGTCGTTGTCCAGCTCTTCCTGGATTTCCTCGGCGGTCAGCTTGGACGGATCGTCCATGACCGGAACGGTCAGGATGTCTTCCAAAGCCGCGCGCTGACGGTTGGCCAGCTCTTTCTGCACATCAAACACGTTGACCTGATGGTAGTGAGTGGCGTGCAGGGTAGCCGCGGTCGGAGACGGAACCCAGGCAGTGTTGGCGCCGGCTTTCGGGTGGCCAATCTTGGCTTCGAGCATGCCAGCCATCAGGTCCGGCATGGCCCACATGCCTTTACCGATCTGGGCAACGCCAGAGAAGCCGGTTTCCAGGCCGATGTCCACGTTCCACTGCTCGTAGGCGTTGATCCAGGCCGCCTGCTTCATCGGCGCCTTGCGGATAAACGGACCCAGCTCCATGGAAGTGTGGATCTCATCACCGGTACGGTCCAGGAAGCCGGTGTTGATGAACACGGCACGCTCCTTGGCGGCGTGGATGCAGGACTTCAGGTTCACAGTAGTGCGACGCTCTTCGTCCATGATACCCACTTTCAGGGTGAAGCGCGGCAGCCCCAGAGCATCTTCAACGCGACCGAAAAATTCGTTGGTGAAGGCCACTTCTTCCGGGCCGTGCATCTTCGGCTTAACGATGTACACAGAACCGGTGGTGCTGTTCTGGTAGTCGCCGTCGTTCTTCAGGTCGTGGATGGCGATCAGGGAAGTGATCAGACCGTCCATCAGACCTTCCGGCACTTCGCTGCCGTCTTTCAGCAGGACCGCCGGGTTGGTCATCAGGTGACCCACGTTACGCACGAACATCAGGCTGCGGCCCTTCAGGCTCATCTCGCTGCCGTCCGGCGCGGTGTAGACGCGATCCGGGTTCATGCGGCGGGTCATGGACTTGCCGCCCTTCTCGAAGGTTTCTTCCAGATCGCCCTTCATCAGGCCCAGCCAGTTGCTGTAGGCCAGCTCCTTGTCTTCCGCATCAACGGCGGCAACAGAGTCTTCGCAGTCCATGATGGTGGTCAAGGCCGACTCCAGCACCACGTCTTTCACGTTGGCGCCGTCGTCCTTGCCGATCGGATGGCTGGCGTCGATCTGGATTTCGAAATGCATGCCGTTCTTGACCAGCAGGATACCGGTCGGCTCGTCGGCAGCACCGGTGTAGCCCGCGAAACCAGCTTCGTCTTTCAGGCCAGTCACTTCGCCGTTCTGCAGTTTAACGGCCAGCTTACCGCCATCAACGTAGTACTTGGCAGCGTCCACGTGGCTACCGGAAGCCAGCGGTGCGGAGCTGTCCAGCAGCTTGCGGGCCCACTCGATAACCTTGGCGCCACGTACCGGATTGTAACCCTTGCCTTTTTCCGCGCCGTCTTCTTCGGAGATGGCGTCGGTGCCGTACAGTGCGTCGTACAGGCTACCCCAGCGGGCGTTGGCCGCGTTCAGGGCGAAACGGGCGTTCATCACCGGCACAACCAGCTGCGGGCCGGCCATGGTGGCGATTTCCGGGTCTACGTTGGAAGTGGAGATTTTGAAGTCTTCCGGCTCGTCGACCAGGTAATCGATTTCCTTCAGGAAGGCCTTGTACTCGGCCATGTCCAGCTTCTGACCTTTGTGCTCGCGGTTCCAGCTGTCCATTTTTTCCTGGATGGCGTCGCGCTTGGCCAGCAACTCGCGGTTGCGCGGGGCCAGCTCGTTCACGATCTTGTCGAATTCTGCCCAGAATTTGTCAGGATCGATGCCGGTGCCCGGAATCGCTTTGTTGTTCACAAAATCATAGAGATTCTTCGCGACCTGGATGCCGCCAATTTCTACGCGTTCTGTCATTGTGGTCTGCCTCAATGGGTTCGTCGTTCCCTTTCCCCTGCCAAGTCGCTCGGCACGGGGGCGTTATCATTCGAGCGCCGCATTATACGGGATTTTCCTTACAAGGTCATTCCCGCACCAACAAAGGGCGCTCCCCGCTTTTTTGGACAATCAGGCCCGGCGCCAGCTGGTTCCCTCGCGGGAATCGTCCAGAATAACGCCCTGCTCCGCCAGCTCGTCACGGATACGGTCTGCCTCGGCGAAATCCTTGGCCTTACGGGCATCGGCCCGGGCCTGAATCATCGCCTCAATGTCGTCGGCGCTGAGCTCTCCGTCGGCACGGGCGTGGAAAAAGGCTTCCGGGTCCTGCTGCAACAGCCCCAGAACGCCACCGAGGCGCACCAGCACGGCCGCGCTCTGCTTGGCCTGTTCTTCCTCGCCGTTACGGCGGTACTGATTGATCTCATTGGCCACGGCATGCAGCACGGCAATGGCGCCGGCGGTGTTGAAATCGTCGTCCATCGCCTCTTCAAACGCGCGGTCGTGCTCGGTGGCCGGCACGTCGCCGGCCTTGGCCGGAATCACCCCGCGCAGGGCGTGGTAGAGCTTGGTTAACGTCTGTCCCGCTTCCACCAGGTTGTCCTCGGAGTAATCCACCTGGCTGCGGTAATGGCTGGACACCAGGAAATAGCGCACCACTTCGGAAGGGTACTTTTCCAGGATCTCGCGGATGGTGAAGAAGTTACCCAGGGATTTGGACATCTTCTCCTTGTTCACACGAATCGCCCCGGCGTGCATCCATGTGTGCACGAAGGCATGGCCGGTGGCGCATTCGGACTGGGCGATCTCGTTCTCATGGTGCGGGAACAGCAGGTCCGGCCCACCGCCGTGGATATCAAAGGTATCCCCCAGGCACTTGGTGGACATGGCGGAACACTCGATGTGCCAGCCCGGCCGGCCTTCGCCCCAGGGCGAGTCCCAGCTGACCTCCCCTGGCTTGGCCGCCTTCCAGAGTGCAAAATCCGCCGGACTGCGCTTGGCTTCCTGCACATCCACCCGGGCACCGGCCACCAGATCTTCCAGCTTCTTCTTGGAGAGCTTGCCGTAATCCGGGAAGGACTCCACCGCAAAATAGACATCGCCGTTATCCGCCTCGTAGGCGTGACCACTGCTGATCAGCTTGTGGATCATGGCAATGATGTCATCAATGTGTGAAGTAGCACAGGGCTCTTCGGACGGTGGCAACACGCCAAGACGCGCTTCGTCCTGGTGCATGGCCTGGATCATCCGGCGGGTCAGCTCGCTGTAACTCTCACCGTTTTCATCGGCCCGCTGCAGGATCTTGTCATCAATATCGGTGATGTTGCGCACGTAGTGCACATCGTAGCCCCGGTGACGCAGGTAACGGGTAATCACGTCGAATGCCACCAGCACCCGGGCGTGGCCCAGGTGGCAGTAGTCGTAGACCGTCATGCCGCACACGTACATGCGAATCTTGCCGGGCTCGATGGGTTTGAATTCTTCCTTCTGGCGCGTCAGCGTATTATAGATACGCATTATTTGCCTCCCTTGCCCCAGGAATCCCGGAGCGTCACCGTTCGATTGAATACCGGCTTGCCAGCCTTGTCCGTCAGCTCCGGATCGCAGAAGAAGTATCCCTCCCGCTCGAACTGGTACGGTAGATCGGTGCGCGGCTTGCCCAGGCTTTTTTCCACACGGGCGCCTTCAAGCACCACCAGGGAGTCCGGGTTCAGGTGGTCGGTAAAATCACCCTCTTTATCACTGTCCGGTGACTCGTGGTTGAACAGACGATCGTACAGATTGATCTCGGTCTCAACACTGTCCTGCGCCGACACCCAGTGCACGACGCCGTTGGGCTTGTAGCCGTCGGGATTCACACCCAGGGTGTTCGGATCGTATTCGCATTTCAGCTCAGTGATCTCACCCTTGTCGTCCCGGATAATCTCGCGACAGGTCATCACATAACCACCGCGCAGGCGCACCGCCTGATCCGGCGCCAGACGCTTCCATTTACGTGGCGGCTCTTCCACGAAATCCTCGCGGTCGATGTACAACTCACGACTCCAGGTGACTTCCCGCTGACCCATGTCCGGGTTCTGCGGGTGTACCGGCAGGCTCAGGGTTTCAGTCTGCCCTTCAGGATAGTTGGTGAGCGTCACCTTGAGCGGGCGCATCACGCACATGGCACGCGGCGCGCGGGTGTTCAGGTCTTCGCGGATGGCGTGCTCCAGCATGCCCACATCCACGGTACCGCCCGCCTTGTTCACCCCGATCATGTCACAGAAGGTGCGCAGGGACTGCGGCGTGTAGCCGCGACGACGCATGCCGGAAATGGTGGGCATGCGCGGGTCATTCCAGCCGTCCACATAGCCTTCGTCCACCAGGCGCTTGAGCTTGCGCTTGGAGGTGATGGTGTAATTCAGGTTCAGCCGGGCAAACTCGATCTGGCGCGGGTGGCACGGCACCGAAATGTTGTTCAGCACCCAGTCGTACAGTGGCCGATGATCCTCGAATTCCAGGGTGCACAGGGAATGGGTAATACCTTCCAGTGCGTCGGAAATCGGGTGGGTGAAGTCGTACATCGGATAGATGCACCACTTGTCGCCGGTCTGGTGGTGATCGGCGTAGCGAATGCGGTAAAGAATCGGGTCACGCAGGTTGATGTTCGGGGACGCCATGTCGATTTTCGCGCGCAGCACCAGCTCGCCATTCTGGTATTTGCCGGCACGCATGTCCCTGAATAGCTGCAGGTTTTCCTCCACCGGGCGGTCACGGTAAGGGCTGTTCCTGCCCGGCTCCTTCAAAGAGCCCCGGTAGGCGGTCATTTCCTCGGCGCCCAAGGCGCAGACATAGGCCTTGCCTTTCTCGATCAGCTCCTCGGCAAAGGCATACAGCTGGTCAAAATAGTCCGAAGCGTAATGAATGTCGCCGGCCCACTCATAACCCAGCCATTCCACGTCCTGTTTGATGGCGTCGATGTATTCCTGGTTTTCCTTTTCCGGGTTGGTGTCGTCAAAGCGCAGGTTACAGTCCCCGCCAAAGGTTTCGGCAATACCGAAATTCAGGCAGATGGACTTGGCGTGGCCAATGTGCAGGTAGCCGTTGGGCTCCGGCGGGAAACGGGTCACCACCTTGCCGGTGTGATCTCCCTTGGCCACGGCTTCTTCAATCATGCTTTCAATAAAGTTATGGGCTTTCTTCGACTCGGCGCTCATACAATCTCTGTCAACAGGGAATGAATCATGGGAGCTATCCGGAGGCTCCGTGAAACCGACTATTATACTCACAAATGCACCCGGGACTCATGCATCGTGAAAAACTCTTGAGTACAATACCCCTCCCAATTCATTAACAGGAAGGCCTGATGATTCTGCTGCAAACCAATCTTGGCGACATCAAACTCGAACTCGATTACGACAAAGCCCCGGAAACCGCGAAAAACTTCGAACAGTACGTTCGTGATGGCTATTACGACGGCCTGATCTTTCACCGCGTGATTCCGAACTTCATGGTCCAGGGCGGTGGTTTCGAGCCGGGCATGCAGCCGCGCAAAACCCGCGAGCCGATCCAGAACGAAGCGGACAACGGCCTGAGCAACAAGGCCGGCACCGTCGCCATGGCCCGCACCATGGACCCGCACTCCGCCACGGCCCAGTTCTTCATCAACGTTGAGGACAACGGCTTCCTGGACCACAGCGGCAAGAACGCCGAAGGCTGGGGTTACTGCGTGTTCGGCAAAGTGGTCGAAGGCATGGACACCGTCAACAAGATCCGCGCCACCCGCACCACCATGAGCGCCGGCCACCAGGATGTGCCCCAGCAGGACATCGTCATTGAAAAGGCCGAGGTTCTGGAGGACGCGTGACCACGCTGTTTATCTCGGATTTACACCTGGAGGAAACGCGCCCGGACATCACGGACGCGTTCCTGCGGTTTCTGGACGAAAAAACGCCGGGCATTGAGCGACTGTACATACTCGGCGATTTCTTCGAAGCCTGGATTGGCGACGACGAGCGAACGCCGCTGCAGGAAACCATCGCCGGCGCCCTGAAGACGGTCAGCGACCGGGGCGTCGAGATTTTCCTGATGCACGGCAACCGGGATTTCCTGATTGGCGAGGATTTCTGCCAGCGTGCCGGCGCCACCCTGCTGGATGACCCGACAGTAGTGGACCTCCACGGCACTCCGACTCTGCTGATGCACGGCGACAGCCTGTGCACCGCCGACGAGGAATACCAGAAGTTTCGCGCCAACATGCGCAACCCGCAGATGCAGAAAATGATGCTGGCCCGGCCGCTGGAAGATCGCCAGAAAATGGCCCGGCAGTTGCGGGACATGTCCATGGCGAAGAACCAGGGCAAAGCCGAGGCCATCATGGATGTAACTCCGGAGGAAGTGGTGCGGGAGATGGAAGCCCATGGCGTGCAGCAGATGATCCACGGCCACACTCATCGCCCGGCCATTCATGACCTGCAGGCCAACGGCCAGCCGGCCACGCGGATTGTCCTGGGAGACTGGGATGAAAACGTCTGGTGGCTGGAAGCGGTACCCGGGCAGGCGCCGGAACTGCGAAAAGAAGCCCTAAAGTAGCGGGCCCTGCGGGGGTTCACGGTAGGTCTGCAGGCGTACCAGCCACCCCCGCAACCAACGCTCCCGCTCGATGGGATCTTCGGCATTCTCCGCGCGCCGGGTAAGCACCCGGCCCGCGGCCTCCCGGAACGCCGCCAGAGCCGACTGATCCGCCTTCGGCTCCATGGCCAGAAGCACCTGCAACAATCCCCAACCTTCATCCTGGTAGCGCTCTGTTACCGCCAGGCCTTCACCCTTGAAATTGACGTAATCGATCACGGCATAAGTGCCACCAGGCGTGGCCGTTAACGCCTGGAGATGGCGGCGGACACGCGCGCGCTCACCCGCTGGGGCCGCCTCGATCACATCGTGCAGGGAGCTCTGGGCCCGCTGAAAAATAAAACGCGCCTGCTCGCCCTTGGTTTGGGCCAGGAAATTGCGCAGGGACTGGACCTGACCAGACCCTTCCACCTGTAGAAAAGCCGCTCGGTCGGGCCAGGGTGCCGCCATGGGCTCCAGCTCATCCAACCACGCGGGGACTTCTATATCACGCCCCTGGAGATAGTCCACCAGCGCTGGAAAACTCTCTACAAACGGCCCGTCCACATCCTCGGGGTACCAGATAAAGTGCCCGATCCCCAGAGATGGAAAGGCTTCACCCTCGTTCCAATGCACCAGACAGCGGAACTGACCGGCGCATTCGTTCAGGTAGATCTGGCCGCCGACCCATTCCAACTGAGCCGGGGATAATTGCATGGCCATTTCCGGGCGGGCCGAGGGCCTGGGCTCGCCCTCGGGTTTTTTTTCGGTATCAGCCGGTTCGGCCGGCGTCATGGTTTCCGCGCCCGGCGGTTCCGTGTCAGCGGCCTCCGGTGTTGCCACCACCTCCGGTTCTCTCTCTGTTTGCGAAGGCGTCAGGCTGCAACCCACCAGCACCAACGAGGTGAGAAGCGCCAATAGAACTGAAAGTCGCGGCAAACCGGTTCATCCTTACTGTTCGACGAAAGCCCTCTCGATAACATAATGCCCCATGTCACCGCCCCGGGCTTCCTTGAATCCCATGTTATTGAGGATCGCACAGGTATCCTTCAGCATGCTCGGGCTGCCACAGATCATGAATCGATCGTTTTCCACATCGAACTCCGGCAGTCCCAGATCGCGGGTAATCTTACCGGATTCCATGGCATCGGTCAGCCGTCCTTCATTACGGAATGGCTCCCGGGTCACAGTCGGGTAGTACAGAAGGTTGCCTTCCACCATCTCGCCGAAATATTCGTTCTTCGGCAAGGCTTCGATTTCCTCCTGATACGCCAGCTCGGAAATATAACGAACGCCGTGAGTCAGAATCACCTTGTCGAACGCTTCATACACATCCGGGTCCTTGATGATGCTCATGAACGGCGCCAGACCAGTACCGGTACTGATCAACCACAGATTGCGACCCGGCAGCAGGTGATCCAGCACCAGAGTGCCGGTGGGCTTCTTGCTCAGCAGGATTTCATCGCCCGGCTGTATCTTCTGCAAACGAGACGTCAAAGGGCCATCCGGCACCTTGATGGAAAAGAATTCCAGCTCTTCTTCATAGTTCGCGCTGGCGATGCTGTAGGCACGCATCAGCGGCTTGCCATCCGTCTCCAGGCCAATCATGACAAAATGGCCGTTCTTGAACCGGAAACCGGGATCTCGACTGGTCTTGAAGCTAAAGAGAGTTTCGTTCCAATGGTGAACACTGGTCACGGTTTCTTTGATCAGGTTACTCATATTTACTCCGCCCGATGTATGCGAACTTGCAAAAAGTGAATATCAATTGCGATAAGTATAACCTGACGATAACATATCGAAGAAATGGGATATTCCCATAACGTTTTTCGGAAAAATCGATTACAGGCGCATTTACCATGAAGTACACCTTCCGCCAGCTTGAAGTTTTCCTGGCTGCCGCCCGCTTCCAGAATATCACCCGGGCCGCCGAATACCTGGCCATGTCGCAATCGGCCGCCAGCAGCGCATTAAAAGAGCTGGAAAACCAGTTCGACATTCAACTGTTTGATCGGGTTGGCAAACGCCTGCAGCTGAACGAGCTCGGCCGCCTGTATCGCCCCCGAGCCGAAGCCCTGCTGGCCGAAGCGACTGACCTGGAACTGGCCCTGAGCCGCCACTCGGAAGTGGGCGCACTGAAAGTTGGCGCGACACTGACTATAGGAAACTATCTGGCCGTGGGCGTGATGGCCCAATACATGAATACCCCTACCCGCCCCAAGGTGACACTGGAAGTGGCCAATACCCACACCATCGCCCAACGGGTTCGGGATTTCGAGCTGGACATTGGCATGATCGAGGGCGAACTCCAGGCGTCGGAGCTTGAGATGATCCCGTGGCGGGACGATCGTCTGGTGGCCTTTTGCTCACCCCAGCATCCGTTGGCCAAAAAAGGCACCCAGACTGATGACGATCTGCGTTCGGCGACCTGGATTATGCGAGAGCCGGGCTCCGGTACCCGGCAAAGTTTTGAGCGTGGCATGCACGGCCTATTGCCGGATCTGAAGGTGTTACTGGAACTGGAACACACCGAGGCGATCAAGCGTGCGGTCGAGGCCAACCTGGGCATCGGCTGCCTGTCGGAAGTGGTTCTGGCCGACGCGTTCAAACGGGGCAGCCTGGTGCCACTGAGCATCCCCCACCGCCCCTTCGACCGCCACTTCTACTTCATCCTGCACAAACAGAAATACCGCAGCGCCGGCATTGACCGCTGGATACAACTCTGCCGGGAGCTTTAGTCAGGCATAAAAAAACGCCAGCCCGAGGGCTGGCGTTTTTTTTTGTCAGAGCTTCGTCAAGAAGCGTTTCAGGCTACGGAAGCCTCAGACGCTTTCTTGCTGTACTCCTCCATCTGATCGAAGTTGAGATACTTGTAGATCTCTTTCGACATGCTGTTCAGGTCCTTGGCGTACTCCATGTACTCCGCCGGAGACGGCAGTTTACCCAGTACCGCACCCACAGCCGCGAGTTCCGCGGAGGTCAGGTACACATTGGCACCATCGCCCAGACGGTTCGGGAAGTTACGGGTGGAGGTGGACAGCACAGTCGACTTCGGAGCTACCCGCGCCTGGTTACCCATGCACAGAGAGCAGCCCGGCATCTCGGTGCGTACACCAGCACTGCCGTAGGTGTTGAAGTAACCTTCTTCCATCAGCTGCTGCTGATCCATCTTGGTCGGCGGAGACATCCACAGACGGGTGCTCAGGGCGCCCTTGTGTTGCTCCAGCAGCTTACCAGCGGCACGGAAGTGACCGATGTTGGTCATGCAGGAACCGATGAACACTTCGTCCACCTTGTCGCCAGCCACTTCGGACAGGAACTTGGCGTCGTCCGGGTCGTTCGGGCAGCAAACGATCGGCTCCTTGATGTCGGCCAGATCGATTTCAACCACGTGCGAGTACTCGGCGTCTTTGTCAGCACGCATGAGCTTCGGATCTTTCAGCCACTCTTCCATCTTCTGGGCACGACGCTCCAGAGTACGCGGATCGCCGTAACCTTCGGCAATCATCCAGCGCAGCATGGTGATGTTGGAACGCAGGTACTCGGCAACCGACTCTTCGGACAGGTTGATGGTACAACCTGCGGCGGAACGCTCGGCAGAAGCGTCAGAAAGCTCGAACGCCTGCTCAACGGTCAGGTGCTCCAAACCTTCGATTTCCAGGATGCGACCGGAGAATTCGTTGATCTTGCCCTTCTTCTCAACGGTCAGCATGCCCTGCTTGATGCCGTACAGCGGAATGGCGTGTACCAGGTCACGCAGGGTGATACCCGGCTGCATTTCGCCTTTGAAGCGAACCAGCACAGATTCCGGCATGTCCAGCGGCATAACGCCAGCGGCAGCGGCGAAGGCTACCAGACCAGAACCGGCCGGGAAAGAAATGCCCATCGGGAAACGGGTGTGGGAGTCACCACCGGTACCCACGGTGTCCGGCAGCAGCATGCGGTTCAGCCAGGAGTGGATGATGCCGTCGCCCGGACGCAGGGAAACACCGCCACGGTTGCGGATGAAGTCCGGCATGGTGTGCTGCATTTCAACGTCAACCGGCTTCGGATAAGCGGCGGTGTGACAGAAAGACTGCATCACCAGGTCGGCCTGGAAGCCCAGACACGCCAGATCTTTCAGCTCGTCACGGGTCATCGGACCAGTGGTGTCCTGAGAACCAACGGTGGTCATCTCGGGCTCGCAGTAGGTGCCCGGACGTACGCCCTGGCCTTCTTCCAGACCACAGGCCTTGCCAACCATCTTCTGCGCCAGGGTGAAGCCCTTGTTGCCGGCTTCCGGATCGCTCGGAAGGCGGAAGATATCGGTAGCGCCCAGACCCAGTGCTTCACGGGCCTTGTTGGTCAGACCACGACCGATGATCAGCGGGATACGACCGCCGGCCTGAACTTCGTCCAGGATCACGTCGGACTTCAGGGAGAACTCGGAAATGGTCTCACCCGCTTCGTTCAGGATCTTGCCTTCGTATGGGCGGATTTCAATCACATCGCCCATGTTCATGTTGTCGACCGGTGCCTCGAATACCAGGGCGCCGGCGTCTTCCATGGTGTTGAAGAAGATCGGGGCAACCTTGTTACCAATACACACACCGCCGGCGCGCTTGTTCGGCACGCCCGGGATGTCTTCACCGAAGAACCACAGAACGGAGTTGGTGGCGGACTTACGGGAAGAACCGGTACCTACCACGTCACCCACGAAGGCAACCGGCAGGCCCTTGGATTTGATTTCGTCGATCTGGCTCATCGGGCCAGTGACACCCGGCTCTTCCGGCTTCAGGCCGTCGCGTTCCATTTTATAGGCGGCGCGGGCGTGCAGCGGGATGTCCGGACGGGACCAGGCATCCGGAGCCGGAGACAGGTCGTCAGTGTTGGTTTCGCCGGTTACCTTGAAAACCACCATCTTGGTGCTTTCCGGAACCTTCTTCTTGCTGGTGAACCACTCGGCGTTGGCCCAGGACTCGATCACTTCCTTGGCCACGGCATTGCCCGCGTCCATCTTTTCCTTCACGTCGTTGAAGGCATCGAACATCAGCAGGGTGTGCTTCAGCTCTTCACCGGCCAGCTTGGCCAGCTCGCTGTCGTCCAGCAGGTCAACCAGAGTTTCGATGTTGTAACCGCCCTGCATCATGCCCAGCAGTTGTACGGCTTTCTCTTTGCTGATCAGCGGAGACGTGGCTTCGCCTTTAACGATGGCGGACAGGAAAGCGGCTTTTACGTAAGCGGCTTCGTCCACACCCGGCGGAACACGGTTTTCAAGCAGGTAAACCAGAGTTTCCTCTTCACCGGCAGGCGGGTTCTTCAGCAGTTCTACCAGACCGGCAACCTGCTCAGGATTCAGTGGCTTCGGGGGAATACCCAGAGCTTCACGTTCTGCAACGTGTTCACGATAGGCTTCTAACACGATATGGACCCTCATCAGTTGGAATGTCCCGCGTTATAGGCATCAGCCTGCGGGAAGTTTTTGGCGGTAAAGGCTGCGGGAGCCTCTGAATAACGCCTCAAACCACCGGCTCGAGTTTCAGGGTTTATTCAGAGACTCCCTTAACTGGCGCTGCATTCTATAGGAAAACCCGTATGAAGTTAAGTTGGACAGAGGTCGGAGAGATCTGTTAGTTGCGATATACTCCGGAGCTTTGCCAAACAACCGGGTTTGTACCATGACCGACGCCCTGCAAGAGATTCACGATTTCCTGCCCTGCCGGACACCGGCACAGTGGATTGATAACGCCCTCGAAAACCAGGATCTGTTGTTGATCGACCACGCCCATTGCGAGAAAAAAGCGGCGTCCACTGCGCTCAGCCTGATGTACCGGTATCTTGACAACGTGGACCTGCTGAACAAGATGTCCCGCCTGGCCAGGGAGGAGCTACGCCATTTTGAGCAGGTGCTGGCGATCATGCAAAAGCGCGGGGTGGAATACACCCACCTGTCCCCTGCCCGCTATGCTACGGGCCTTCGAGCGGAAGTCCGGGGCGAGGATCCCGGCCGTCTGGTGGATATCCTGATTGTCGGCGCCATCATCGAAGCCCGCTCCTGCGAGCGTTTCGCCGCCCTGGCTCCCTACCTGGATGCCAAGCTCGGGGATTTCTATAACAGCCTACTGAAATCCGAGGCCCGTCATTACCAGGACTACCTCCACCTGGCCGAACGGGCCCAAGCAGGGCCGGTGGATCAGCGCGTGGCGGAGTTCCTGGCAATCGAAAAGGAGCTGATCGAAGCGCCGGATAGCGAATTCCGGTTCCACAGTGGGCCAGTAACGAAATGATTTTTTGCCACGGAATCCACGGAAGAACACGGAATAAAGCAAAAGACAAAGACATATTAGCCACTAAATCCACGAAAAAACACGAAAAAGTGACTAGCGATACTGATTGGTCGTCTTTTAATTTCGTGTTCTTTCGTGGATTTAGTGGCTAGAAAATCGTTTTAATCTTTTCTTTCCGTGTTCTTCCGTGGATTCCGTGGCCAACAACAAAAAAGGGGCTCCCACGGGAGCCCCTTTTTACTTCCTGAACGTTAAACGTTCTGTCTATCAGCGCTCGATGTGCTGATATTCGCCGGCATCCTTGGTTGCCATGGTCACCACCACGATGGCGATGAACGCGGCGATGAAGCCAGGGATGATCTCGTACACGCCCGGACCACCCATGAACTCGGCGTTCCAGCCCAGGGAGATCCAGATCATCACTGTCGCGGCACCGACAACCAGGCCAGCAATAGCGCCAGCGCCGTTGGTACGGGACCACATCAGGGACAGGATAATCAGCGGGCCGAAGGCCGCACCGAAACCAGCCCAGGCGTTACTGACCAGCGCCAGTACCTGGGAGTCCGGATCCCGGGCAATAAACGCCGCCACCAGGCCAACGATAACGACGCAGGCGCGGCCGATGTTGACACACTCACGGTCACTGGCGTCCTTACGCAGGAACAGGCGATAGAAGTCCTCGGTCAGGGAGGCGGAAGACACCAACAACTGACTGGAGATGGTACTCATCACCGCCGCCAACAGTGCCGCATACAGGAAGCCGGTGATCAGGGGATGGAACAGCAGTTCCGACAGGACGATGAAGATGGTTTCCGGGTCAGCTATGTCCAGACCATTACGCACGGCGTAGGCACGACCAAAGACACCCAGCGCGATGGCGCCAATCAGCGAGATGGCCATCCAGGACATGCCGATATTACGGGCCACGCCCACTTCATGAATGGAACGAATCGCCATGAAACGCACGATAATGTGCGGCTGACCAAAGTAGCCCAGCCCCCAGGCTACAGCCGAAAGCCACCCAATCACAGTAAGGCCTTCTGTCCAGGACAACAGGGTCGGGTCCACTGAATTCAGTGTTTCCGACGCCTGGGCGTAACCGCCACCGCCTTCGCCCCAGAGAACGACCGCCGGCATGATAATCAACGCCAGCATCATGATGCAGCCCTGCACAAAGTCGGTCATGGAGACCGCAAGGAAGCCACCAACCACGGTATAGGCCAGAACCACACCCAGCGTAATCAGAATACCAACGGCGTAGTCACTCATGCCGGGCACATTGATGATCTCGGCAAAGGCGCTTTCAAACAGCTTGCCGCCGGCAACCAGGCCAGAAGCGGTATACACCGCGAAGAACAGCACGATAACGATGGCCGAAACCATGCGCAGTGACAGAGCCTTGGTCGGAAAACGATTGGCCAGGAACGCGGGGATGGTCAGGGCATTGCCGTAGTGAACCGTTTGTTCACGCAGCCTGGGGGCCACCAGGATCCAGTTGATCAGGGCGCCAACCCAAAGACCAATACCGATCCAGGCCGAGGCCAGACCCGTGACATAGAGTGCGCCGGGCAGGCCGAGCAGCAACCAGCCACTCATATCGGATGCACCAGCTGACAGGGCTGCCACTTTCGGGCTAAGCCCCCGGCCACCGAGCATATAATCCTCTGCGGTTGCCGAAGCTTTACGCATCGCATACAGGCCGATGACGATCATCAGCGCAAAGTAAAGGAACAGACTTATCCAGACACCACTAGCCATAGGGCTCCTCCGGTTTGATGAGTCGGATGGACTCCGCTCTTTTAGCACCGCCCTGCCTGCTGGCCGGGTCGAATGCCATTTTTCTTATGTATTCCCTTCACGTTGGGTTGAACCCAACGCCCCCCGCACTCTCCATTTCACTATAGCCTATCCTTTCTTCCCTGCGACTTCGGCGATTGCATGCGGGTCAGGGTCTTTGACTGTTACAAATTAGTATTACTACGGATCGAGGGCTTACAAAATTCTCCGATTATTTTGCAGAATCCTACGGGACTGCTCCAAAAGGCCGGAATCAGGCGACTTTTTCACCAGCCTGCAAGCGAGTGGGCGTGGTGCCCTTGTGTTTTTTAAGGGCGTTGGTGAGCGCCCCCTGGGAGGAAAAACCCGTTCGGTAGCTGATTTCAGCCACGGAAAGTGAACTCGAGGTCAGCAGCCGAACCGCCTGGTCCAACCGGGTCTGGAGAAGAAACTGATGGGGGGTGGTGCCGGAAACCTCCCGGAACACGTCATGAAAACGACTGACACTCAGGCAGGCGACCTTCGCCAGGTCCTGCACGGAAATCTTGCGATGCAGGTTGTCCATGATGTAGCGGCGAATGATTTCCGGGCTCAGGCTATGCCGACTGATACCACTCATAGGCTGGTCGGCGATACGGTCGGCCATGCAGTAAAGAATGCTGGCGCTCAGGTGCTGGTGCAGAGGCGCATTGTCAGGTGACCGGTCGAATTCACCAGCTGCAAACTGAACCAACCCCTGCAGCTGGGAGTCCATCTGAACGGTTCGAGGTTTTTCGAAAAGACGGGCCATGCGCTCATAGTCGGCGTGAGCAGCAGTATTCAGCACCGGGCTGAGAGGATCAAGGTTAATCACCAGAACGTGATTCTGGTGATCGCCCCAGTAATCGTGCCGGGCTTCAGTGGGAACCAGGCACGCCTTCCAGGTATCGAGATAAGAGCCGGCGCCATCAACATTCAGTTCAGCCTCACCCCGAACACCGAGTACCACCTGATGATGTTCGTGTTTATGTTGCTGGGCCGCAGTAGGAAGCTTCAGCAGTTTTGCGTTAAGCATAACAACTGGTAACTGTTTATTGAGAATGTTCCTCAATTAAAGCAGATTTAACAAAAAAGTGCACGAACTTACCGGAACCTAACATCAACGAGCGTGTTGGACCAGCGCGGTCAAAAGGGCGGACACGCTGGCCGACACTTGCTCAAGCGGTAACTCCGCGTTCACGATGTGGTACTGGCCGGGCATGGCAGTAGCACGCTCCAGATAGGCATCCCGAATTCGCTGGAAAAACGCCAGATCCTCTTGCTCGAACCGGTCAAGCTCGCCACGTTTCTTCGCCCTGGCCATTCCTGTTTGTACGGGAGCATCCAACAAAATCACGTGATCCGGCCGGAAATCTCCCTGAACGAGATCTTCCAACAACGCAATCCGGGCCCGGGAAACGCCACGCCCTCCGCCCTGGTAGGCAAACGTTGCGTCGGTAAACCGGTCGCACAGCACCCACTGCCCCCGCTCCAGTGCTGGCAGAATTTTAGTGTGCAAATGCTGGGCACGGGCCGCAAACATCAACAGCAGCTCGGTGGTCTCATGGACTGCCTCTACCCGGGGCGCCAGCAACAGCTCCCGGATTTTCTCGGCCATGGGCGTGCCGCCGGGCTCACGGGTCACGACGAAGTCCACGCCCAATTGCTTCAGGGTCATTGCGGCCTGCTTGAGCTGGGTCGACTTGCCAACACCCTCGGTGCCTTCGAAGGTGATAAAACGGCCTCGCGCTACCATCAGTCCTGCCCCTCCGCTGACTCATCCGTGGTTGGAGCCGGTGATGAGCGGTAATCATCCCGCCGATTCAGCTGGAATTCACGCACTGCCCGCTGGTGTTCGGCCAGCGTGCTGGAGAACTTGTGACTGCCATCGCCCCGCGCCACAAAGTACAAGGCATCGCCTTCGGCCGGGTGCAGCGCCGCATGAATGGCCGCCCGAGCCGGCATCGCGATGGGGGTGGGTGGCAGGCCATCAATGCGATAGGTGTTATAGGGCGTATGGGTTCTCAGGTCCCGGCTGCGAATACGTCCATCGTAGGCATCACCCATGCCGTAAATCACCGTTGGGTCGGTCTGCAGCCGCATTCCTTTTTGCAGTCTCCGTACAAACACGCCCGCCACTTCCGCGCGTTCACCGGCAACGCCGGTTTCCCGCTCGACAATGGAAGCCATGATCAAGGCCTCGTAGGGCGAATCATAGGGCAGCCCCTGCTCACGCTCCTGCCATTCCTCCTCCAAAACCGACGCCATGCGGTCGTAGGCACGCTGCAGAATGCCGAGGTCCGTTTCGTTGCCGGTAAAAAGATAGGTATCCGGATAAAACAGGCCTTCCGGGTGCCGCCCCTCGGCTCCGATAGCTCTCATGATTCGCTCATCAGACCAGTTGGTGGTTTTCTTTTCCAGACGATCCGTAGCCGCCAGTGTCGCTCTCATGTCAGCAAAGGTTTTGCCTTCAATGAACTGGACTGCCCAGTGTTTGACATCACCCGCCACCATGGCATCAATCA
This sequence comes from Marinobacter nauticus, assembly GCA_044811145.1. GTDB lineage: Bacteria > Pseudomonadota > Gammaproteobacteria > Pseudomonadales > Oleiphilaceae > Marinobacter > Marinobacter nauticus_A. The sequence continues at coordinate 2,238,679 of CP085245.1, read as the reverse complement.
TCGCCACCGGTGTCATACCGGGTTGAAGCTCGTAGTCACCGGCCTTGATCGCTGCTTTTCCAGGATTAAGCCTGGCATACAGTCGCAACCACAGAGCATCCTCCACATAGCCTTCTGTTTCCAGTTGCAGCGCCAGCTGTCCGAAACCAGTACCCGGCTCAACAGTGAGTATCCGGGGATTTTCCAGGGCAACCGGCTGCTCAAGTGTCTGAAGCCCCTGCCAGACCCAAAGGCCGGTGCCGGCACCAACCAGCACACAGACCGAAACCAGAAAAATCAGTAGCTTTTTGAACACGCTCGTTATTCCATCTCTGTCGATAAACCACAAAGCAGTGACAGCCGGTTATCCACCGACAACGCCTGCCCAGCCAGATTCCGGACCGGCACGATGCCCAGCACTGAGTTGGTCAGGCAGACCCCTTTGCAACGCTCGGACATCAGCACTTCCAGCGTCACCGGTGCTTCCATGACCGACTCGCCCGCTGACCATAAATGCTCCAGAACCACACGTCGCATGACGCCCGCCACTGCCAATGTAGACTGGGGCGGCGTCAACCAGCCTTCCTCCGTCGCCACGAAAAGGTTCGTACGGGTGCCCTCCACCACATGCCCTTCGGCATTGCTCATCAGCACCTCGAAAAGATCACCACCAAGTTCCCGGGCTGCCATTACCTGTTCCAGCCGGTTAAGCGACTTGATCCCGGAAAGCATTGGATTGACGGTAAGCGGAACGGGAGAAAAGTCGACGGTGACGCCGGCCACAGGTGGACGAGGGGGCGCCGGAGCGTGGACCAGCAGCAGGTTTGGCTCCATGTGCTTGTCAGGCCGGTAACCTCGGCCACCGGCGCCTCGTGTCAGGGTGACCTTCAGAATCCAGCGTCCACCACCATAGTGCCCGGCAAAATCCGTCAGGGCCTGGGTCAGCAGCGCCTCCATCTCACCCCGAACAATCGGAATGCCCAGACGACTTGCGTCCCGGTTAAGGCGCTCCAGGTGCCAGGGCAGAAGGGCCGCCCTCGGGCCCTCCGCCAATATGGTTTCAAACAGGCCATCGCCGTAGGCAAGCCCCCGGTCATTGGCGGGCAGCCCCTCCTGATCTGCTCGATATACCTGAACCACGACAGACTCAGTCCTCGTAACGGCCAACAATCAGGGTGCCGTTGGTACCGCCAAACCCGAAGGAGTTTGACAGCGCGACGCGAGCATCACTCTGGCGACTGGTGTGAGGCACGAAATCCAGGTCACACCCTTCATCCGGATTGTCCAGATTGATGGTCGGCGGCAGGACACCTTCGTTCACAGCCAGCATGGAAAAAATGGCCTCAACCGCACCGGCAGCCCCGAGCAGGTGACCGGTCACCGACTTGGTACTGCTCATGGCCAACTTCTCCGAGTGGGCGCCAAAGACCGATTTCACCGCCGCTACTTCAGCCACATCACCCACCTGGGTGGAGGTGCCGTGGGCGTTAATGTAGTCGACGTCTTCCGGGTTCAGGCCGGCATCGCGGATGGCATTACGCATGGAGCGTGCGGCACCGTCGCCGTTGGAGGGGGGAGCCGTGATGTGATGGGCATCGTCACTCATGCCAAACCCAAGAACCTCGCCATAAATTGTGGCGCCACGAGCCTTGGCGTGCTCAAGCTCTTCCAGGACGACAACACCGGCACCGTCACTCAACACAAAGCCGTCCCGACCCTTGTCCCAGGGGCGACTGGCCTTTTCCGGCTCGTCATTGCGTGTAGACAAGGCCCGAGCCGACGAGAAACCGGCGATGGAGGTGCGTGTGGTGGCCATTTCGGAGCCCCCGGCCAGCATCACATCAGCATCGCCATAGGCAATGGTCCTGGCAGCGTAACCAATGTTGTGGGTACCGGTAGTGCAGGCGGTGACGATGGCAATATTCGGGCCCTGATAGCCGAAACGGATAGCCGCGTTACCGGAGATCATATTGATGACCGACGCGGGCACGAAGAAAGGAGACACTTTCCGCGGACCAGACTCATGCATCTGGATAACATTCTTTTCAATATACTCGATGCCACCGATACCGGAACCAATGGCAACCCCGACACGCTCGCGATCCAGCTTCTCGAACTGTTCCAGACCACTGTCGTCCACTGCCTGTTGGGCCGCCACCAAGCCATAGTGGATGAAAGCATCCAGCTTGCGGGCTTCCTTGCTGCTGAGATAGGGATCAAGGTCCAGGTCTTTCACTGCCCCGCCAATACGGGTGTTGTAATCGGTGGCGTCAAACCGGTCGATAGGGGCGATCCCGCTCTGACCGGCACACACATTCTTCCAACTGGTCGGGACATCGTTGCCTACTGGCGAAACCATGCCCATACCTGTAATAACAACCCGTCGCTTGCTCATACTCCTATCACCCACTATTCCGTTTATTTCCCGGGAACGTATTCAGAGGTCCCCCAGTTTCAAGCAATAAAAAAGCCGTCCTTTCTGTCGTTCAAAGGACGGCTTTCAACTGGCTATCTGCTAGCTCGCAGAATCTCAGGTGTGCGAAACGATGTAGTCGATCGCATCCTGAACGGTGCCCAGCTTCTCGGCTTCTTCATCAGGAATTTCGGTTTCGAATTCCTCTTCCAGAGCCATCACCAGCTCAACAGTGTCCAGTGAGTCAGCGCCAAGATCCTCTACAAAAGAAGATGTGTTCTGAACTTCAGCTTCCTTGACACCCAACTGTTCGCAAACAATCTTCTTAACGCGCTCTTCAACTGTACTCATAATATCCTCACTTAGTATGTCAACCAGGCAACTCGAAGGCCGCCAGTTTAGTTTAAACCCTACCTGCAAACAAGCAGGGACTCATTCCAACATGCTGTACAGCACATTTTGGGCACTGCGGGCCTGTAAGGCCTCAGCCCATGTACATGCCGCCGTTCACATGAATCGTTTCTCCGGTAACGTAGCCGGCACCATCGGATGCCAGGAATGCCACGACTGAAGCCACCTCTTCGGGTTCTCCCAGGCGACCAGCCGGTATATTTACCAGCATGGCATCGCGCTGTTTCTCGTCCAGTTTTTTGGTCATGTCGGTATCAATAAAACCTGGCGCCACACAGTTAGCGGTGATTCCACGGTTTGACATTTCCTTGGCCAGACTGCGGGTAAAACCTTCAACGCCGGCTTTCGCCGCACAGTAATTACCCTGGCCCGCGTTGCCCATACCGGCAACCACGGAGCTGATGTTAATGATCCGGCCCCAACGGGCCTTCGCCATGCCACGGAGCACAGCCTTACTGGTACGGTAGACGCTGGACAGGTTGGTTTCCAGCACATCCGCCCAGTCATCGTCCTTCAGACGCATAAGCAGGTTATCGCGAGTGATGCCGGCATTGTTGACCAGAATCAAAGGTGCACCCGATTGCTCGATCAGTTGCTTCAGGCCGGCGTCAATACTGTCCGGCTCAGCAACATTCATCACAATGCCGTAACCCTTAATACCAGCCTCTTTCAGGCCGGCGGTGATCGCTTCAGCGCCACCCTCGGAGGTCGCGGTACCAACCACCTCGGCACCCTGGCGACCCAGCTCGTGGGCAATGGCCTTACCAATGCCGCGGCTCGCACCGGTTACCAGCGCTACTTTGCCTTCCAAAGACATAAAAACTCCGTTTACTCAGGACTGGTTAAACGTTTCGATAACGCTTGCCAGTGACTCGGGATTATCAAAATTATGTACCGGCAGTTTGCGGTCAATGCGCTTGATCAGGCCGGCAAGCACTTTGCCCGGACCACATTCAGCGGCAACGCCAACGCCTTCGCCGGTCAGCGTGCGCACGGAATCGGTCCAGAGCACCGGTGAATAAAGCTGCTTGATCAGGTTTGCTTTCAGCTCCGATGCATCCGTGGCCGGCTTCGCATTCACGTTCTGTACAACCGGAATACGCGCGTCATTAAAGGTGACCTCATCCAGCGCGTCGGCCAGCTTCTCAGCGGCGCCTTTCATCAATGCACAGTGCGAAGGAACGCTCACCGGCAGAGGCATGGCCTTGCGGGCTCCCTTGGCCTTGCAGGCTTCGATAGCGCGTTCAACCGCGGCGGTGGCACCGGCAATCACAACCTGGCCCGGTGCGTTGAAATTCACGGCGGAGACAACATCGCCCTGCGCGGCTTCTTCGCAAGCTGCGACCACGTCAGCATCTTCGAGGCCAATGATCGCCGCCATTTTGCCTTCTCCAGCGGGCACCGCATCCTGCATGAGCTCGCCACGCAGTTGCACGAGTTTGACAGCCTCAACAAAGTCCAGGCTCTCGGCGGCCACCAGGGCACTGTACTCACCCAGGCTGTGCCCGGCGAGGAACTGCGGGCGTGGGCCTTCAGCCACACACCATTCACGCCAGAGAGCGACACTTGCGGTGAGCAGCGCCGGCTGGGTAACGGTGGTCTGGTTCAGCTCTTCGGCAGGACCATTCTGGCAAAGACGCCAGAGATCGTAGCCAAGAACATCGGATGCGTCGTCGAAGGTCTCGGTCACCATTGTCCATTCTTTGGCAGCCGAAAGCATGCCAACAGATTGTGACCCCTGACCGGGAAAAATAAATGCTGATTTCATGGGCGGAATCTTATCGTTCTCGAAGGGTTGGTTAAGATTAGCCAATAGTACAAACAGGGCCAATTATCCCTGAATACCAGGCAGATTGCGGGCAGACTTTAGTCTCACGGAGATTACAGCATAAGATCATCAAGCCGTTCATTGATGCGCCTGGGCACTTCAAGCTCAACCTCACGGACTGCCTGGTCGATGGCTGCGCGAATGGCGCGCTCATTGGCGTTGCCATGACTCTTGATGACGACCCCCTGCAAGCCCAACAAACTGGCGCCGTTGTGGCGAGAGGGATCAACGGTTCGCAAAAGGCGCCCCAGGATCGGACGCGCCAGCAAACCGACGAAACGCCCGTACAGTGACCGGGTGAACGCCTTTTCCATGAGCTCGATCAACAGCCCGGCAACGCCTTCCCCGGTCTTCAGGGCGATGTTGCCAACGAAACCGTCACATACCACCACATCGGCAACGTCACGAAACAGGTCGCTGCCCTCAACATAGCCGATGTAGTTCAAGGTTTCGCACTGGGCAAGCATATGGGACGCAAGGCGCACCTGCTCGTTACCCTTGATCTCTTCTTCGCCCACATTCAGCAGCGCAACACGCGGCTCCGGCTGGTTGCAGATTGCCGTGGCCATCAAGGAGCCCATCAGAGCGTACTGGTATAGGTTTTCTGCCGTGGAATCGACGTTGGCGCCCAGATCAAGCACATGACACCGACCACGTAATGACGGGATCAACTTGGCAATAGCCGGTCGCTCAATGCCCGGGTACATGCGAATGATTGACCGCCCGAAGGCCATCAGCGCGCCGGTATTACCGGCACTGACACAACCCTGGGCTTCATTGTCACGAACCAGCCCCAGGGCGATAGCCATGGATGAGTTCCGCTTATGGCGCAGCGCGTGGGACGGCCGTTCGTTCATCTTCACCACATCCGCGGCTTCGACAATCCGAATTCTTGCGTGGCCATTACGCAACAAGGCCTCAAGCTCGCTCCGTATACCAACCAGAACGACACTCAAGGCCTCGTTTTCACGCACTGCCTCCAGGGCAGCGGGAACCACCACTGCGGGACCGTAGTCACCGCTCATGGCATCAATCGCAATAGTTACCGGCGTATTCACCGCTGTTGCATCGGCCATGATTCAGAAGCAGAACCCGACGAGATTACTCGTCGCGAGCTTCTACAACCTGCTTACCACGATAGAAACCATCGGGAGACACGTGGTGACGACGATGAACTTCGCCGGTGGTTGCATCAGTAGACAGCGCAGCGGTGTTCAGTGCGTCGTGTGAACGGCGCATGCCGCGCTTGGAACGGGTCTTGCGATTTTGCTGTACAGCCATGATTATGCTCCTGACCTTTTTACGAAAACGTTAATGCTTTGTGGTCTTGAGGCCCGCCAGCACACTGAACGGGTTATCCTCGCGATTCTTTGCCTCGGGCTCATCGGGAGTCTGTTCCGGCTCAAACGCCTCCAGATCCTCTTTTGCCGGGCAGTCCTGCCGCTCATGCAAAGGGAACGGGGGCAATACCAGAAGCAACTCGTCTTCCACCATTGCCCACAAATCCGCACTGAAATTTTCCACCGGAAATGGCTCGAGAACCTTGGGAAGCTGCTGCGCCTGCTCTTCACTGGTCACAAACCCCAGATCGAAACGGGATTCCAGAACCGCCTGCATGCCCTGCATACAGCGCTGACACTCCAGAACCACTGGCGCGGACAATTCGCCCGACACTACCCGGCGACGCTCACTGTCCATACTGAAAGACAAGGTCACCCGGCACTCGCTGCCTTCCTGCAAACCCGGAACCGCCTCACGAAAACGGGAAAGCCCCAGGAGCGGGACAACGCCCTCCAGGGTTACGTTTTGCTCCGCCAACCGGTAAGGATCAACGAATTTGGGCAATTCAGCATTCGGCGCTTCAGACATAGGCGCGCAATTTTAGGGCCGGGACCGCCCGGTGTCAAAGACTTAATCGACTTTCTACCCAGCTCTTGCCTTTGGATAGGGGTATCTTACGATAGTAGCCACCAACAAAACACACCGCTGGACATGACATCGCCATGACAACACGCCCCGATCTGCTGCTGGCCTCTTCGTCGCCGTACCGCCGAGAGCTGCTCTCCCGCCTGCGACTGCCCTTTGACTGCGCAAGCCCGGATATTGATGAAACACCGCAGGCCGGTGAGGCACCGGAAATGCTGGCCGTGCGACTGGCTGCCGGCAAGGCGCGCGCATTGGTGGCCACCTACCCGACCAGCCTGATCATTGGCTCTGACCAGGTCGCCGCTTTGCCGGATGGAACTATCCTGAGCAAGCCGGGCAACCATGAACAGGCCACCAGGCAATTGCGGCAATCCAGCGGCCAATGCGTACAGTTTTTCACCGGACTGGCACTACTGGATGCCCGCACCCAGACCCTGAAGACCCGCTGCGAACGATTTAATGCTCACTTCAGAGCCCTGTCACCGGAAGAAATCGAAAGCTACCTGCGCAAGGAACAACCCTATGATTGCGCCGGCAGCTTTAAAATGGAGGGACTGGGCATCACCCTGTTCAGCAGCCTGGAGGGGCGGGATCCCAACAGCCTGGTCGGCTTGCCATTGATTGCGCTCACCGACCTGCTTCGAGAATTTGGCATCAACCCCCTACTTGACCCCTGAGCCGCCCGACAGGCTCCCTTACCGGAGCTCCAACCGGGATTCAAGAAGCTGGTCGGCCACCCCGGCACCCACCGAGACGCCCAGTTGATCCACCAACTCACGGAACGGTGACTTACCCCGGGTGTAGCCCACAATATTCTCCTCGCCAACGAGCTGACGAGCCACCCAGGACGTGCTGCCCAGGCCATCAACCAGCCCCAGTTCCAACGCCTGCTCACCACTCCAGACCAGACCGCTGAACAGCTTGTCGTTGTCACTCAGGCGATCGCCCCGACCTTTTTTAACGGCCTCGATAAACTGCTGATGCGTATTCTCCAGCACACTCTGCCAGAAGGTAACTTCCTCCTGCTGTTCTGGAGAGAACGGGTCAAGAAACGCCTTGTTTTCACCAGCGGTATACAAACGCCGATCCACACCCACTTTATCCATCAGGTCTGTGAAGCCGAACCCACCGGCTACCACCCCAATGGAGCCCACGAGGCTGGCCCGGTTGGCATAAATCTCGTCCGCCGCAGCGGCGATGTAGTAAGCGCCCGATGCCCCGATGTCGGAAATTACGGCATACAGCTTTTTATCGGGATACTCCTCCCGCAACCGCATCATCTCGTCATAGATGTAGCCAGCCTGCACCGGGCTGCCGCCCGGGCTGTTGATGCGCAGCACAACCGCTTTGGAATTCTTCGCCTCAAAGGCCGAGCGAAGCGCCCCTATAACATTGTCGGCACTGGCCAGCTCCTCACTCGAGATGGCGCCATTTACCTCCACCACCGCCGTATGCTCGGCCACAGCGGTTTCCACACCATCACCAAAAGGCGTGCGAAGGAAAAACAACAGCGCGAACAGATACCCAAACGTCAGAAGCTTGAAAAAGATGCCCCAGCGCCGACTCCGACGCTGCTCCGCCTGGAGCGACATCACCAGCTTTTCAATGAGGCGCCAGTCCCTGCCGGATTCGGGCGGCATCGCGGGCTTCTTACCACCGAAAAGACCACCCTTGCCGGCGCCCTTTTCCGCAGCCTTCTCCTGGCCTTCCCCTACCGGCTTGTCGCCCCACTCCGGTGGCTTATCGGATTCCCAATCACTCATGTACTCTTCCTTTTACAGACAACCGCAAATTACAGCTTCAACACCTGTCGCAACTCATCCACCGAGCCCACCACGGCGTGAGGATTGTATTGCCCCAGGATATCCCGGGTATGCACACCCCACTCGACACCAATGGACGGCATACCAATGCGCTGGGCCATCTCAAGGTCATACCGGGTATCGCCAATCATCACCGCGTCCTGCGGGCGATGACCGTAGAACGCCAGGATTTCCTGCAGCATCAACGGGTCCGGTTTGGAGCGGGTTTCATCCGCACAACGGGTAATCTCAAAATGATACCCCAGGCCACTGCCGGTAAGCGCCCCCTCCAGCCCCCGGCGACTTTTACCGGTAGCCACCGAACAGGCACGCCCGCCACTGCGCAGGTCCGCCACAACCTCGGCCATACCGGCAAACACATTCTGCGGCCCCGTTTGCTTGCTGAAGAAGTACCGGGCATAGCTCTCGCGCATCCGCTGGATATCGTCTGGCTGAATCCCCGGATACAACTGCTCCAGGGCCTCGACAATGCCCAACCCGATAATATCGCGATAATCCGCTGACTCCAGCGCCGGGAAACCAAGCTCCGTGGCCGCCTGATGCAGGCTGTCGGCAATATGATCCACCGAATCGATCAGCGTGCCGTCCCAATCAAAAATCACCAATTTAACGTTCATTCATTACTACCTTGATTACTACGCTGGGCCAGAACCTGAAGGACATGGCTGAAGGCTTCATCATAAGACGCTTCCAGGGTCATGGACTGCCCCGACCCCGGTAAACAGAATTCCAACGCCCGGGCATGCAACATCAGACGCTGCCCACCGACCGCCCGGAATGCCTTGAGACTGGCATCATCCATGTATTTGTCATCGCCGGCAATCGGATGCCCCGCCCAGGCGGCATGGACACGTATCTGATGGGTACGGCCAGTCACCGGAGATGCCGCCACAAGACTGTAACCCTGGAAACGCTCCAGACAGTTAAACAGAGTCAACGACTCCTTACCCTCAGAACTGACTTTCACACGACGTTCCCCATTGGGCATTTCATAACGCAACAACGGCTCAGCAACCTTCTTCACGGATACCGGCCAATCCCCGGCCACCAGCGCGTGATAGTGCTTACGAATTCTTTTTTGCCGCAGTTCATCCTGGAGATAACGCAGTGCCGAGCGCTTTTTCGCAACCATCACCAACCCGGACGTATCCCTATCCAGCCGATGCACCAACTCCAGGAACTTCGCGTCAGGCCTCGACGCGCGAAGCACCTCAATCAGGCCAAAACTCAGTCCACTGCCACCATGAACGGCAATACCCGAAGGCTTGTTCACCACCAGCATGTCGTCGTTTTCGAACACCACAGCGGCTTCCATCACCGCCTGCACCCGATCGCCCGGCTTTGGCTGTTCCGGCCGGCTCTGCTGAACCACGGGCGGTATCCGGACGACATCGCCGGCGCCAAGCCGTGAACTCTGCTTCACCCGCCCCTTGTTCACTCGCACCTCGCCCTTACGGATGATGCGGTAAATCACCCCCTTGGGCACGCCCCGCAACCGGGCCATGAGGAAATTATCCAGTCGCTGGCCGGCCATGTCCTCATCCACTGTGACCCACTGAACTTTTGACGGCGCCACAGCCGGACCAGAGCCCTGCCCGGATTGCGGAGTTCTGGAGCGATCCCTGGGCGGCTGAACCTTGCCCGACCGGGACGGCTTCTTTCGAGATTGAGGCTTGCGCGACATGAAAAACCTTGTGCCAAGATGGATAAAAGTGTCGAGGTCAAACGCAGGATTGAATGGCAAAAGCCAAACTGTTATATTCAGGCGTGCTCTGTCGTTTGTCTACGGCCTGACGAACTCTGGTCAGAAGCCGGAGCGACAGCAGTATACCGACACAGATAAAGAGTTTGAACGCTGTGGCCCACTCATTATCGGGCACAGCCGCTAACAGGCTTCCGGGCCCCGTTCAGATCCATAGGGACTGCAACCGCCCCGGGAGCAGAAACAACCGACAGAAAAACCGTCGGGCGACATCGCGAAGAATCATTGCCACGCAAAGCCGGGCCGTCCATCAAACAATACGACGTGAGACCCAGGCCATTGTGTGAACCTGAAAACGGATATTATGCGTCAACAGACACTTACCCTGTTCGACCACGACCTGCCTGATCACTGGCAGCCTGTCGCTGGCGGCCGCAGACTTACTGGATCAATCCTCACAAGGGATTGATTCGTCTGGCCACCGGCCTTCCCTGCTGTATCAGGGCCCGTGGCACGCACATCCCGCTTCGCTGATGCGAGCTCCCCCGGTTTTCTGTCATTAACAGACGACAGGAACCCTTTCTTTCCATGAAAAGAATGCTGATAAATGCAACTCATCCCGAAGAGTTGCGCGTAGCCCTGGTAGACGGCCAACGGCTGTTTGACCTGGATATCGAATCCAGTACCCGCGAACAGAAGAAGGCCAACATCTACAAAGGCCGTATCACCCGCGTCGAACCCAGCCTGGAAGCCGCTTTCGTTGACTTTGGCGCCGAGCGTCACGGCTTTCTCCCGCTGAAGGAAATTTCCAAGGAATACTTCAAGAAATCCCCCGGCCAGATTGAAGGCAAGATCAACATCAAGGATGTGGTCTCCGAAGGTCAGGAAGTGATTGTCCAGGTCGACAAGGAAGAGCGTGGCAACAAGGGCGCGGCCCTCACCACCTTCGTCTCCCTGGCCGGCCGCTACCTGGTGCTGATGCCCAACAACCCCCGTGCCGGCGGCATCTCCCGCCGCATCGAAGGCGATGAGCGCGCGCAGCTGAAAGAAGCCATGAACGACGTCCAGACCCCCAAGGGCATGGGCATCATCGTGCGCACCGCCGGCATTGGCCGCAGCACCGAAGAACTGCAATGGGACCTGGACTACCTGGTCCAGTTCTGGGAAGCCATCACCCAGGCCTCCGAAGAGCGCAAGGCGCCGTTCCTGATCCACCAGGAAAGCAACGTCATCATCCGCGCGGTGCGCGATTACCTGCGCCAGGACATCGGCGAGGTGCTGATCGACGCCGAAAACGTCTATGAAGACGTATTGAGCTTTGTGCGCGCCGTGATGCCCACCTTCGAGAACAAGATCAAACTGTACAAGGACGAGATCCCCCTGTTCAGCCGCTACCAGATCGAAGGCCAGATCGAGACCGCCTTCCAGCGGGAAGTGAAGCTTCCGTCCGGCGGCTCCATCGTTATCGACCCGACCGAAGCGCTGGTCTCCATCGACATCAACTCCTCCCGCGCCACCAAGGGCCAGGACATCGAAGAAACCGCGCTGCAGACCAACCTGGAAGCGGCCGAAGAGATTGCCCGCCAGCTGCGCCTGCGTGACATGGGCGGCCTGGTGGTCATCGACTTCATCGACATGACCCCGGCCAAGCACCAGCGCGAAGTGGAACAGAAAATGCGCGAAGCCCTGGAAATCGACCGGGCGCGCGTCCAGGTGGGCAAGATTTCCCGCTTCGGCCTGCTGGAGATGTCCCGCCAGCGCCTGCGCCCCTCGCTGGGCGAGACCCGCAGCGAAGTCTGCCCGCGCTGTGAAGGCCAGGGCACCATCCGTGGCATCGAATCCCTGGCGCTGTCCATCATGCGCCTGATCTACGAAGAATCCTCCAAGGAAAAGACCGCCGAAGTCCGCGCCGTGGTGCCGGTTTCCGTGGCCACATTCCTGTTGAACGAAAAGCGCAAGCAGCTGGCCGACATCGAGGCGCTGCAGAAGGTTTCCGTGGTGGTGGCTCCGGTGCCCAACATGGAAACCCCGCACTTCGAAATCCTGCGCCTGCGCCAGGACGAAACCAGCCCCGAGCACATTTCCAGTCACCAGGTGGCCCAGGAATACAACGCCCGGGAGGAAGACACCACTACCGAGGTACCGGGCACCGAGAAACCGGTTCGCGAACAGGCCGCCGTTAAGGCCATCCGCCCCTCCGCACCAGCGCCAAGCGCCGAACAGAAGCCAGCGACTGCGAGCGCACCGGAAGAAGGCCTCTTTAGCAAACTGGGCAAGAAGATCGCCGAATTCTTCAGCGGTGGAGAAGAAGAGAAAACAGCCGAAGAACGGGGCGCCGCCAACCGCAACCGCAATGACGACCGCCGCACCCAGCGCCAGGACCGTCGCAAGTCCCGCGTGGCTCGCGACGATCAGCGCTCCGGCGAAAACAACCGTCGCAGTGGCGGCGACCGTCGACAAGGCGGCCAGCAGAACCGTAGCGATGACAACCGCAACCGTGGCCGCGGTGGCCGGGGCAGCCAGAATCGCCAGAACCAGCAGGATAAGCCAGCTGAGAACAAAGGCGATAACAAGGGGCCGGACAACAAGGGCGGCGATGGTCGCAAGCGTGGCCAGGGACGCAACCGCCCGCAGCGCGACCAGAAGGATGCTAAGGACAAGAAGGATACCCGCGACCAGCAGGACAGCACCAAGGGTGGCGCCAGCGACAAGGCAGGCGGTGACGACAAAAGCCGCAAACCACGTCGCCCAAGGGGCCGTGACGGTTCTCCAAGCGAAACGCCAGCCTCCACACCGGCAGCTCGCAAGGCCGAACGGTCCGAGAAGCACCAGAAGGATACCCAGCCCGAAAGCGTGGTTGAGGCCGAAGTAGCACCTGTAGAAAAGGCACCCACCTCTGAAACAGCGACCGCCAACGAGGCGGGCAATGGCAAGTCCGGTAACGGCAAGGAAGCTGGCGAGAACCGCAGCAATAAGCCAGCCAGTCGTAAGCGCAAGCCGCAACAAAAGCAGGAAAACGGCAAGAAAGCGGACGCTGCCGACAAGGCGGATGCCAAGACCGAGCACAAAGCCGACGCCACCGCAGCCAAAGCGGAAGAGGCACCGGTAGAAACCAAGGCCGATAACAAGGCGGCGGAAGAGCCGAAGGCTGAAAAAGCGGCAGAGACGGCCAAGCCGGAGGAGAAAGCCAAAACCGAGGCAGAACCCAAACCGGAAGCTGAACCCAGCACCGAGGCGGCAACCACTGCCAAAGCTGACGTGAGCAGCGAAGCCAAAGCCAAGCCCGCACCGCAAAGCAAGCCTGAAACGGCGCCTGAGCCGGCCAAGGAAGACAGCAAAGCGGCCAAGCCCGACACCAGTTCCGGGAAGAAGGCCGACGAGCCCAAGGCAGAGCCTGAGAAAGCCGAAAAGGCTGAGAAGGCTGAGAAGGCTGAGAAGGCTGAGAAAGAAGGTAAGCCCGAGCCCAAGGCGGAGGTCAAGCGGGAAGAGAAACCGGCTGAAAAGCCGAAGCCGGCCGCTGAAGAACAGCCAGCCGAGCAAAAGGCACCTGAAGCCAAACAGGAAACCGACAACCAGGCAGCCGCTGTTGACGTCCCAGTAACACCGGGTCGCGCCTACAACGACCCAAGGGAAGTTCGTAAGCGCCAGCGTGCCGCCGAAGCCGCCAAAAAGGCCGGGAGCGAGTAATCATGCTGAGCAATTCCGACATCGAGGCGCTGGAAGACATCCTCTTCGCCGAACCCTGGGGCGACCATGCCCTGGACTTCTTCGGTTTCCACGGGGTGGTCTGCGCCAGCGTGATCGGGCCGGTCAGCCTTGAGGCGGAAGATCTCTTCCGCCTGGCCACGGGCAGCGAGACGGTTCCAGACACCGGCGTACCAGAAATACTGACACGCTGCGCCCGGGAGCTGAGTCAGGACATGGCCCACGCCCTGGATATGGGTCAGCCCCTTGAACTTCCGGAGCCGGAAGATGGTGACCCCATGAACGCATTGGAAAACTGGTGCGCCGGCTTTGTCGATACCTTCCTTGAAAACGAAGAGAGCTGGCTCGAAGCGGCCAGCGAGGAAGAAGTAGCAGACCTGATGGTGCCAATGCTGACGCTCTCAGGGCTGTTCGAGGACGAGGACTTCACCAAGGTCCGGGAGGACGAAAAGCTGGCCGGACGAATGGCCGATGCTATCCCCGACTCACTGACCGACCTGTACCTCTTGTTCCACGCGCCGGACTAAGCAACCTCAGCTTAAGACCGGTTGCTGAAAATGATGCCAGACGGGCTCCAGCCCCTCTGGCATTTTCATTATCTGGCCCAGCTCACACCACGCCGCGCCCGGAAAATGAAAGTCGCTACCCTGGGAGGCCAATAGCCCGTTGCGGCGCGCCAACTCCGCCACAAACCCCAGATCGCCGCTGGACTGCCCGGACACCGATACTTCAATGCCCCGCCCGCCAGCGGCCATGAAATCCGCCGTCAACTGCCGAAGTTTGGTCGCCGTCATCCGGTACTTCCTGGGATGCGCCAGCACCGAAATGCCACCAGCGGCTTCAATCCACTGCACAACCTCTTCGAGCTCCGGCCAGCACGCTTTGACATCTCCCGGCTTACCGGTCCCCAGATACCGTTTAAAGGCGTGCTCCATCCGAGGCACCACACCTTCATCCACCAGTACCCGGGCAAAATGTGGACGCCCCGGCACGTCGCCACCGGCCTGCTCGGTGGCCTTGGCAAGCAGATCGTCCACCTTCAGCCTGGACAGCTTGTCGGCAATCAGCCGGGCCCGACGCCAACGGTTGTCGTTCTGCTGATCCAGAAGCGCCAGGAAAGCCTCATCCTGGTGGTCGAAATCCAGACCCACCACATGAATGGTCAGACTGCGCCAGACGCAGGACAGCTCAATGCCATTGATCAAGCTCAGTCCAGCCTCGGAAGCCGCTTCCCTCGCTGCTTCCAGACCGTCTATCGTATCGTGGTCGGTTATGGCCAGGTGGGTGACACCGCGCTCCGCCGCCCGGGCCACCAGCGCCTCCGGCGGCAGTGAACCGTCCGAAGCAGTGCTGTGGCAGTGAAGATCGATGCAGGGGGTAAAGTCTTGCGTTATAGTCACAGGCATTCCGGCTTCGTGTCTGGTGAAAACCGCAGTGTACCAGCGCCAGGCCTTGCCGCCATATCAGAAACTGCCACACGGGGGATTCCATGTATTACGCCATTATCAGCGAAGACGTACCTGAAAGCCTGCGCCTGCGCAAAAAAGCACGGCCAGCCCACCTGGAACGCCTGGAAGCATTGAAAAGCGACGGTCGGCTACTGGTGGCGGGCCCCCATCCAGCCATAGACTCCCCCGACCCTGGCGAGGCCGGTTTCAGTGGCAGCCTGGTGATCGCGGAATTCGAGTCCCTGGAGCAGGCGCAGCAATGGGCCAACGACGATCCCTATGTCGAGGCGGGCGTTTACCAGTCGGTTACCGTGAAGCCCTTTAAGGCTGTCCTGCCTTGAGCGCTGTGTCACACAGCGCTGAGCATGAGCGGATTGTAACCCCGCTGTGCTTGAATGGTTTTGGGCGTATGACAAAATTGAGTCCAGACATTCACCACAACCCGCTTATATCAGGAAGTAACCCGTGTCGTCGTCCCGTTTGATTGTTGCTCTGCTACTTATCGTCAGTTCGATTTCGGTTGCTCAGGCCCGAACGGTCTGGGTCGATGACCAGATCTATCTGCCTCTGCGCTCCGGTGCCGGCACCCAATACCGAATCGTTCAGAACGCCATGCCCAGCGGCACGCCACTTGAGGTACTGGAAACCGGCAGCGAGTACAGTCGGGTGAGATCCCCTCAGGGCAACGAAGGTTGGGTGGCCAACCAATACCTCAGTAACGAACCCATTGCCGCCGATCAGCTCAAGGAAGCGCGCCAGCAACTGCAAAACGCCCGTGAACGGGCCGATGAGCTAAGCTCTGAACTAGCGAAGGTGACCGAGCAGCGCAACGAACTCCAAAGTGCCGAGAACAACCTGTCCAGCAGGACCGAGCAGTTGCAGGCGGAACTGACCCGTATCAAGAACGTTGCCGCCGACTCACTTAATCTGGAGCGACGGAATCAGGAGCTGGTCCAGGAAAACCAGCGCTTAACCAACGAACTGGAAGTACTGACCGCCGAAAACGCCCGCCTGGAAAGCAGTAGAGAATCTGACTTCATGCTGCTGGGCGCCGGGCTGGTCTTCGGCGGTGTCTTACTGGCCTTGATCATCCCCATGCTCAAGCCATCTCGGAAAACCGACAACTGGGCGTAACTGTCATGCAAGACTATGCGGAAAAACGGGATTTCCACCGGATGCGGGTCGATGCCCACATCCAGATCACCGACAGCAAAGGCGGAAGAGTTATCGGCACCTGCCGGGACCTCAGCGCCACCGGCATGCAACTGTCCGTGAACCGTCCTTTTGAAGCGGGCGAAATGATCAAAACCCGGATGGAATCCGCCGGCTCCCAAACTGCGGCACTTGAAACGGAGTGCGAGGTGATACGGTGTGAGCCCGACGGCGATGGCTACCTGCTTGGTGTCACCATCGACAGGGTGACTCAATAAAAGTGACCCCATAAAAAACGGCGGCTCCTCGGAGCCGCCGTTCTAGCATGCGTGCCAGCAATGCCGGTGGCGTTTACACCAGCGGCTTCTCGGACACGATGATGCCGTTGTTGTCGGCATAGACGTAATGGCCGGGCTGGAAGGTAACGCCATGGAAGGTCACCGGCACGTTCAGGTCGCCAATACCACGCTTGGCGGTCTTGCGGGGTACGGTACCCAGCGCCTGCACGCCCAGGTTGGTGGCGCCAATCTCATCCACATCACGGATGCAGCCGTAGATGATCAGGCCGGCCCAGCCGTTTTCCGCGGCCTTTTCCGCCAGCATGTCGCCCAGCAATGCGTTACGCTTAGACGCGCCGCCATCAACCACCATCACACGACCGTTGCCCGGCTGACCCACCTGCTCTTTCACCACGGAATTGTCTTCGTGGCACTTCACAGTCACGATTTCGCCGCCAAACTGACGAACACCACCGTAGTTGTTAAAGCCAGGCTCCACCACCTGAACTTCTGGAAACTCATCGCACAAATCCGGCGTAATAATCTTGCTCACGTTTCGCTCTCCTTTTGCCTGAAATGGTCGTGTTTAATCGGTTTTCTCGTCCGCCAGGAAGAACCAGGTATCCATCACCGAATCCGGATTCAGGGACACGGAATCAATGCCGTGCTCCATCAGCCACTTGGCCAAATCCGGATGGTCAGACGGCCCCTGGCCGCAGATGCCCACATACTTGCCGGCACGGTTACAGGCCTGGATCGCGTTGGCCAGCAGCTTTTTAACCGCCTCGTTACGCTCATCAAACAGGTGGGCGATGATGCCGGAATCCCGGTCCAGCCCCAGGGTGAGCTGGGTCAGGTCATTGGAGCCGATGGAGAAGCCATCAAAGTGCTCCAGGAACTCGTCCGCCAGCAGGGCGTTAGCCGGCAGCTCGCACATCATGATGACGCGCAGGCCATTCTCGCCGCGCTTGAGGCCGTTCTGGGCCAACAGGTCAATCACCTGCTCCGCTTCACCCACGGTACGGACGAACGGCACCATGACTTCCACGTTGGTCAGGCCCATCTCGTCACGCACTTTTTTCAGGGCACGGCACTCCAGCTCAAAGCAATCCTGGAAGGTATCCGAGATGTAGCGGGAGGCGCCCCGGAAGCCCAGCATCGGGTTTTCTTCGTCTGGCTCATACAGGGTGCCGCCAATAAGGTTGGCGTATTCGTTGGACTTGAAGTCCGACAGGCGCACGATCACTTTCTTCGGCGTGAACGCCGCCGCCAGCGTGGAGATGCCTTCCACCAGCTTGTCCACGTAGAAATCCACGGGAGATGCATAACCTGCGATGCGCTTTTCAACGGTCTGTTTGATATCTCCCGGCAGGCCATCAAAGTTCAGCAGGGCCTTGGGGTGAACACCAATCATGCGGTTGATGATGAATTCCAGCCGTGCCAGGCCCACGCCCTCGTTCGGCAGGGCCTGGAAATCAAAAGCGCGGTCCGGGTTGCCCACGTTCATCATGATCTTGAACGGGAGCTCCGGCATGGAATCCACTGTGTTCTCGCGCAGCTCAAAATCCAGCGCGCCTTCATAGATCAAGCCGGTATCGCCTTCGGCACAGGAGACGGTCACTTCCTGACCGTCCTTCAGAAGGTCGGTGGCCTCACCGCAGCCTACTACAGCCGGGATACCCAGCTCACGGGCAATGATGGCGGCGTGGCAGGTACGACCGCCACGGTCGGTAACAATCGCCGAGGCGCGCTTCATAACCGGCTCCCAGTCCGGGTCCGTCATGTCGGTGACCAGCACATCGCCCGGCTGGACACGATCCATTTCCACAATGCTGTCCACGACGCGCACCGGGCCGCTGCCGATCTTGTGACCGATACTCCGGCCTTCCACCAGCACCTTGCCGGTTTCCTTCAGCAGATAGCGCTCCATCACGTTGGCACCAACCCGACTCTTAACCGTCTCCGGACGCGCCTGAACAATGTAGATCTGACCGTCGTCGCCGTCTTTGGCCCACTCGATATCCATCGGACGACCGTAGTGTTTTTCGATAATCATGGCCTGCTTGGCCAGCTCTTCAACTTCCGCATCGGTAATGGAGAACCGGTTACGGTCTCCCGGCTCCACCTTCACGGTTTCAACATACTGACCGTGGCCGGGCTCGGAATGGTAAACCATCTTGATGGCCTTGCTACCCAGGTTGCGACGCAGCACCGCCGGGCGACCGGCTTCCAGGGTGCCCTTGTGCACGTAGAACTCATCGGGGTTTACCGCGCCCTGCACCACGGTCTCACCCAGACCGTAAGACGAGGTGATGAACACTGCATCACGGAAACCGGATTCGGTGTCCAGGGTAAACATGACACCGCTAGCCGCGGTTTCACTGCGCACCATTTTCTGGATACCGGCGGACAGGGCCACCAGCTTATGATCAAAGCCGTGGTGCACGCGATATGAAATCGCGCGGTCATTAAACAGGGAGGCAAACACTTCCTTGACGGTATGACGCACCTGATCCAGACCCACCACGTTCAGGAAGGTTTCCTGCTGGCCGGCAAACGAGGCATCCGGTAGATCTTCCGCCGTGGCGGAGGAGCGCACGGCGACCGCCATTTGTTCGTTGCCGTCCTGCAGCTGGCCAAAGGCTTCCTTCAGGGCCTTGTCGAGGGACTCCGGGAAGACGGTGTCCACCACCCACTGACGAATCTGCGCGCCCACCCGGGCCAATTCATTCACGTCATTCACGTCGAGGGCATCCAGCGCTTCGTCGATGCGATCTTTCAGGCCATCGGTTGCCAGAAATTCCCTGTAGGCATGGGCGGTGGTGGCAAAACCACCCGGCACCCGGACACCGGCATTGGCGAGATTACTGATCATTTCACCGAGTGAGGCGTTTTTGCCGCCAACCTGGTCAACGTCGTTCATGCCCAGGTGGTCAAACCAGATAATGTAATCTTCCAAAGCGTGTCTCCCTTGAATCTGAATGGCGCAGAGTCTCGAATATGCGCAATATGATACTGTAACCTACAAAAATTACCTAGGGAGCCACGTCAAGACTCCCGGCAATTTGCCCATACTGGACCGGACATATCCATGAAAAGAACCGCGTTTTTTATTTCCGACGGCACCGGACTGACTGCCGAGGCCCTTGGCCATGCGCTGCTCGCCCAGTTCGAGAAAATAGACTTCGAAAAAATAACCGTGCCTTACGTGGACACTGAAGACAAGGCCCGCGATCTGGCAAAACGCATCAATGACGCCGCAGAGGCCACCGGCTACCGGCCCCTGGTGTTTGACACCATCGTGAATGGCGATATACGCCAGCTGATCGACACCTCGGAAGGCTTCATGATCGATATTTTTGGCACGTTCCTGAGTCCACTGGAGCAGGAACTGGCCTCTTCGTCGTCCTACACCGTCGGGAAATCCCATGCCATCAACAACGAGGGCAGCTACGAGCGGCGCATTGAAGCGGTCAACTTTGCCCTGGACAATGATGACGGTGCCCGCACCCGCCACTACGCAGACGCAGACCTGATCCTGGTGGGCGCCTCGCGCAGCGGCAAGACCCCCACCTGCCTTTACCTGGCCCTGCAGTACGGCATCAAGGCCGCCAACTACCCGATCACCGAGGAAGACCTGGACGACCAGACCCTGCCAGCCGCCCTGAAACCGCACCGGGAAAAGCTGTTCGGCCTCACCATCGATCCCGAGCGGCTGGCCACCATCCGTAACGAGCGTCGCCCGAATTCGCGCTATTCGTCGCTAAAGCAGTGCATGCTGGAAATCGAGGAAATTGAGCTGATGTACAAGCGCGAGCGCATTCCCTACCTGAACACCACGGCCTATTCGGTGGAAGAGATTTCCACCCGCATCATGGTCTCCACCGGCCTGAAGCGGCACCGGTAAACCCGCCATACGGTCACAAAAAAGGCGGAAGATTCGGGATCTTCCGCCTTTTTTGGTTCACAGCTCCAGTGCCGGGGTTTACAACTCCTGAATACTCAGCCCCAGGCTCTCGGCCGTGGCTCGGCTTTCCGGGTTGGTTACTACCGCCACATTGGCGTTTTCCGGCTTCAGCCAGGTGCTTGCTGCGCGGCGCAGATCGTCCAGCGTGGTGGCCAGTACCCGTTCACGGAAGCGCGCCCGCTGCTCCGGTGTGCGACCGAACAGCTTGTCGTGATAGGCGTGGCGCGCCGCACCCGACGGTGAGCGGGGCTTATCCAGGCCGCCAATCACACCCAGGATGGCTTCTTCGAGGTCCTTGGCTTCGTGCTCCTCGTCCTGAAGCCACTTCAACGCGGCATCAAAGTCATCCAGGGTCTCGCCCAGGCGCGGGTCCCGGTAGGAGAAGAAGCGGAACACCCCGGTAACACTGTCCTGCCCGGCACCACCGCCATAGGCACCGCCCTTCTCACGAATCGCCCGGTGCAGGTAACCGTTGCGCAGGAAGCCACCCAGCACCGTCAGCGCCGCCGCATCCGGGTGATCCACCGGCACCGTCGGGTAGGCCTTGGCACAGAAGTTCACCTGAGTGGAGGTGAGCCAGGCCTCCCGGGTGTTGTAGCTCACCGGCTCCATGCGCCAGTTGCCCTCGCCTCCGGCCGACTCACTCTGCCAGCAGCGTTTCAGCTCATCCAGCATGGGCGCGGCCTGCTCGTCTTCACCCACCAGCAGGAATTCCCGCTTCTGGTTCCGGATACGATCATGCAACGCCTGCAGCTTGGCGCAGAACTCATTCAGCGCCGGCTCATCGTTCAGCGCCTTGTCCAGTTCCTTGGTGGCCTTAATGGCCGCAAGACCGCCGATGCGATAGGCCAACCAAGAACCGGCACTCAAACCCTGGGCCGCCGCGCTCATGGCCAGGGCATGACCACTGCCGGTCACGGCCTGTTCACGGCGAGTCCGGATCTGGGCAATGATCTCCCGGATGCGTTCCTTTTCGTCAAAACGCGCGCCGGTATACACATCCTTGAGCAGGTCGGTCAGCTCCCGGCCGTTCCGGGCCAGCGCCTTGCCGCTGAAGATCAGGTAACCCGAGAGATCCTGGACATCGTCAATCCGACCCTTGGCGGTCAGGGAAGCCCCAATACCGCCGGATTCCGCGGAAATACGGTCCTGCATCTGCAGGTAATCCAGCTCGCCGCAGCCCACCTCTGAAATCAGGGTGGCATAGTACGGCAACATCAAGAGCTCTTCTTCGGTCAGCTCCGGCAACGGCAATACCACCTGCTGGTACACCAGGCCATTGGTGCCGGCGGAATACACGGTGGCACCGGTTTCGGCGTCATAGCGACCTTCGGGCTCCGGGCGCTGCAGGGGGACGTCCTCAATGCCGACCTTGGGCAGGATCGAGTCATCATCCTTGCGCATCTGGCGCTCTTCCAGGGCCTTGGCCCGCTCGACGATCTGCCGGGTTTCCTCTTCACTGAGCTGCGCCTTGCGCTCCGCCAAAGCTTCCTTGATGGCGTGCTGCCGGCGATGTTCCAGTTGCTGGTCCGGGCGCAGGGTCAGGGTCACGCGATGGGGGTTATCCAGCAGTTTTCGGCGCACCAGGTTGGGTACGTAATCCGGGTCCTTGATTTTTTCACGCAGGGTGGCCAAAGCCGGCTCGATGTCCAGGGTATCCACCGGGTCGCCACCGTGAACCATTGGCGAGATGGCGTTCATGATCAACTGCAGGCCGTAAGGGAAATGATCCCCGGCGATCTCACGCTGGTGCAATTCCAGCTGATGCAGGATGGCTTCCAGCCGCTCCTGACTGACACCCTCTTCCACCACCTTCTGAAGGGTAGACTCCACCAGCGCCTCAAACTGTTCGCGACGCTCCGGTTCGGAGCCCTCAATACCGCAGACAAACGTCATTTCCCGGTTGGAATCCTCTAGCCCCATCATCGGCGACGGCGCATGGCCCAGATCGGTGGTTTCCAGGGCCTGCATCAGGGGCGAAGCACTGTTTTCCAGCAACACGGCCGACAACAGCTGGCCTTCCATGTTTTCGAGGAAATCGAAGCTGTGGCCCAGCAGCCAGCCCATGACCATGTGAGTCTTGTTGGCGGCATCTTCACCCTCGTTCACGGCGTAGCCCTGCTCCACCCGGGTCGGGCTGAACAGGCGCTTCTCGTCCCGCACCGGCAGGTCAATCTCCAGACGATCAAAGCGCTTGAGCGCCAGCTCTTCAAATTTCTCGTGATGTTCATGGGCCGGAATATTGCCGTAGGTGGCAAAGATGGCATTACTGGGGTGATAGTGGTGCTTGTAGAACGCCAGCAGATCCTCGTAGCTCAGATCGACAATGTGATCCGGCTCGCCACCACTGTTGTAATGGTAGGTGGTGGTCGGGAACAGGTGGCTGGACAGGTTTTGCCACAACTGGGAGGTAGGCGCACTCATGGCACCTTTCATCTCATTGTAGACGACACCACGATAGACCAGATCACTGGAAGGATCGTCCGGCTTTTCAAATTCCAGGCGATGGCCTTCCTGGGCAAAATCCAGCGGATCAAGCTTGGAGAAAAACACCGAGTCCAGATACACGGACAACAGGTTATCGAAATCCTTTCGGTTCATACTGGCAAACGGGTAGGCGGTCCAGTCACTGCTGGTGAAGGCGTTCATGAAGGTGTTCAGCGAACGCTGAATCATCATGAAGAAGGGGTCGCGCACCGGATACCGCTCACTGCCACAAAGTGCGGTATGCTCCAGAATGTGGGCAACCCCGGTAGAATCCATCGGGAAGGTTCGCAGGGCCACGAAGAACACGTTTTCTTCGTTGTCGGCCGCCAGGTGAAGGTGACGGGCACCGGTTTTTTTATGACGGTACTCCTCAACCTCAAGGTTCAGCGTACCAACCCGGTGACTGCGAAGTTTCTCGAAAGCTGGATGCGTTGCGGTATCTGTCGCTGCAGCCATTAAAAGATCCTGTGATTGAAAGTTTAAGAATGACAGGGTAACACGTACTATTAATTATAATGCCCGGAACCAGTAACGATGATGCCCAGAACAAAATAAACAAGGTAACCCGCTAGCCCATGACGCAAAAAAGCCCGGACACCAACCCCATTGAAGCCCCGCAGGTTGCCGCCTGGTGGGCCGAACGCCGCCGTTATCTTGAGCAGATCCGGAAAGTACCGGACATCAAACAACGCTTTCGCAAGGAGCTGTTCTTTTATGTTCTGCGCCGGGTGCTCTGGTCCTACGGCTTTTTCCCGGTGGTTCTGGCGTTCTGGTTGCCGCTGGTGCTCGCCAGTTTCAACCCGGTGGTCATGGCCCAGGATCTGATTACCCTGCTGCAGGGCTTTGTTGCCACCAATCCCGAACAACAGGCCAATACCCTGAGCTCGCTGACCATAGGCTGGCTCTCCATCGGCACTTTCTTCCTGGTATTCGACGTGGTCATCAGCCCCTTCCGATCACCCTATGAATACGAAGCAGACGTTTACATGAAGTCCTGGGAGCAGTTGAACGGTACCTTTGGCTCCGAGTTCCCCGCCCCGTCACCAGAGTAACCGCACGGCCCGCATCTTTGTTAGAATGAGAGATCATGCATTCAAACCGGGCAAGCTCTCTCATGGACCACCTTTTCGTCGACAACCTGACCGTCATCGATTTCGCCTACCTCCATGCCACTCGTGGCCTGGTGGGTGAAAGCTGGATTGTCGATGTGGTACTCGGCGGCGAGCTGGACGAACAGGGAATGGTGTTCGATTTCAGCAATGTAAAACGCACCATCAAGCAGGTCATTGATGAGCGCGTGGATCACCGCCTGGTTGTTCCCCAGGATTACCCGGGGCTTCACCGACAGGAAGACACACCAGACACTTTCTCCTGGCAGCTGACCGATGGCAGCCACATCGACCACAGCTCCCCCGATGAAGCGGTGGTCTGGCTCCCGGCCGAGAAGGTGGTGCCTTCCGCCGTCGCCAGGCTTCTGGAAGACGAACTGAAAGCGGTGCTGCCTGGCAACGTGACCTCGGTGGAGATCAACCTGCGCGAGGAAGAGATCGAGGGCGCCTATTACCATTACGTCCACGGCCTGAAAAAACACCTTGGCAACTGCCAGCGCATTGCCCACGGCCACCGCTCGCCCATTCGCATCGACCGCAATGGCTATCGCGATTACCGGCTGGAGAGCCGCTGGGCGAAACTCTGGCAGGATATCTACGTGGGCACCGAAGAGGATGTGGCCCGGCGCTTCGTAGGCGACGATGGCAGCACGTATATCACTTTCGAGTACGAGGCCAACCAGGGCGAGTTTGCCCTCACCCTGCCCGAGCAGCGCGTGTACATGATCGACACCGACAGCACCGTGGAATTCATCGCCGCGCACATTGCCGACACTCTGAAAGTGGAGTTCCCGGAAGACACGATTCGGGTAAAAGCGTTTGAAGGGGTGGGCAAAGGCGCCATTGCCTGCCGCTAGCAGGCGGCCGCCGTATGGAGGGGCTCCGCTTGTGGGCGCCCCTGACAAAACCTGCAGACACAAAAAAACCGCCCGAAGGCGGTTTTTTTGTTGGCTTCGCGGTGGACTAAACCGCTAAGCCGAATTGGCGTCCCCTAGGGGGTTCGAACCCCTGTTGCCGCCGTGAAAGGGCGGAGTCCTAGGCCACTAGACGAAGGGGACTAGAAATTGGTGGAGCCAAGCGGGATCGAACCGCTGACCTCAACACTGCCAGTGTTGCGCTCTCCCAGCTGAGCTATGGCCCCTCAACGGATGCGTATATTAAGGATCGACCCCGGGGGCGTCAACACCTGAAAACACATTTTTTTAAGTTTTTTGAACATCCCTGTTCATAGCGTTTAATTATCAAACAATCCGGTTATTAAACACCCAGCGCAGCGTATTCTTTCTCTACTCGCTTGGTTTCTTTCTTGGAAAAGCCACCCAAAATCTGCAACGCGTAACGCAGACGCGAGCGGGTCATGTCCGGCCCCAGCAGATCCATGGAATCCATGACCGACCAGGAATTGGGCGTACCGGCAATGGCCACAAAGATCGCGAACATGAATTCACCCATCTTCATGTCCATCGCCTTGGCCAGGGCCTTGATGTCGGCAAAGATGGTGTCCTTGCTCCAGTGGCGCTGTGCCTCCAGTTTCCACAACGTGAACTGAAGCACCCGCTTCACCTCGCCCTCTTCCAGCTTCTTGTGCTCAAAGTCCTCGGGCTTGAGGTCGAGCATGCCGCTGAACATGAATTGCGCCATGGGAGCGATGTCCGAGAACACCTCCGCCCGTCCCTTGATGTGCGGCACCAGGGTTTGCAGGTCGTCCTTGTTGAACCACCAGCGCTGCAACCGCTCCATGAACTGCTCGTCGCTGAGCTCTTCGCGAATCCAGTGGCCGTTCAGCCAGCGCAGCTTCTCTACATCAAACACCGGCCCGCCGAGCGATACGCGCTGGATGTCGAAGTTCTCGATCATCTCATCCAGGGTGAACTTCTCCCGCTCATCGGGCATGGACCAGCCCATGCGGCCCAGGTAGTTGGTCACCGCCTCCGGCATAAAGCCCATGCGCTCGTAGAAATTGATGCTGGTGGGGTTCTTGCGCTTGGACAGCTTGCTTTTGTCCGGGTTGCGCAACAACGGCAGGTGGCACAGCTCCGGCATATCCCAGCCAAGGTATTCGTACAGCAGCTTGTGCTTGGGCGCGGAGTTGATCCATTCCTCACCCCGCAGTACGTGGGTGATTTTCATCAGGTGGTCATCGACCACATTGGCCAGGTGATAGGTGGGCATGCCATCGGACTTCAGCAGGATCTGACAGTCCACCTGGGCCCAATCGATCTCGATGGTGCCACGCAGCATATCCTGAATCTCGCACATGCCCTCGTCCGGCACTTTCATGCGGATTACGTAAGGTTCGCCCGCTTCCAGGCGACGCTTCACCTCGTCTTCGGGCAACTCCAGGTCACCCTTGATGCCCGGGTTCTGGCCAGCGGCCTTGCGTTCCTCGCGAATGGCGTCCAGCTCTTCCGGGGTTCGGAAGCAATAGAAGGCGTGCCCGGCCGTCACCAGGTCTTCGGCGTACTGGGCGTACATGTGCTTGCGCTCTGACTGGCGGTAAGGGCCGTAAGGGCCACCCAAGTCGGGGCCTTCGTCCCAGTTCAGGCCCAACCAGCGCAGGGCCTGTAGAATGTCGCGCTCGGACTCTGCCGTACTTCGAACCTGGTCGGTATCCTCAATGCGCAGAATGAACTGCCCACCATGCTGGCGCGCAAAACACAGGTTGAACAGCGCCACGTAGGCGGTCCCAACGTGGGGGTCGCCCGTGGGCGACGGAGCAATTCGGGTGCGTACTGTCATGAAACCATCCTGAAAATAAGTGGCCGGTGAATAAACGCGCCATTATAGCGGCCATAGGATCATTTCGCATGATCGTCTTTGCCTGCCCATCGATTTAATGTAATATTATAACATTCCCAACAACGCGCAGGTCCGTAACAATGGCATTAAAAGCAACGTCTCTGGCCTTGGGGCTGAGCACCCTGATGGCAACCCTCCCGGTCTCCGCTGCCAATGTGGTGGCCTCCATCAAGCCGGTGGAGCTTCTCGTAAAAGCGGTTGGAGGCGACACCACAAACGTCACCACGCTGGTGCCGCCCGGCGCCAGCCCCCACAACTACAGCATGAAGCCTTCCCAACGACGCGCGCTGGAAAACGCTGACGCCGTGTTCTGGATTGGCCCGGACATGGAAACATTCCTGGGGCGACTACTCGGTAGCGAGGAGTTTGAAGGGAGGGTCGTCGCCCTTGCCGATCATGAAGATGAAGAACGCCTGGAGCCTGAGCGCGACGACCATGGACACGAGCCCCATGGCCATACCCATGGGGGTGGCGAAGATCCACACATCTGGGTAGATCCACAGCTGGCACTGGAGATGGCCAAAGAGATACACGCCCGGCTTGGCAGCCTGGACGGCGCCAACCGGCAGCAATTGGACACCAACCTGGCACAGTTTGAACAGGCGTTACACGAGACCGAGGAGGCCATCAGCCAGCAATTAACGGCCCTGGGAGACGTTAGCCTGTTCGCCTATCACAGTGCGTTTGAGCGTTTCGCTGAACACTACAAGCTCAACCTGGAAGGAGTGCTTACCCTGAACCCCGAACTGTCGCCCGGCGCAAGGCACATTGCCGATGTGCAGGACAAACTCCGGGAGGCAAACCAGCCCTGCCTGCTCACCGAACCGCAGTTCGACCGCCAGTGGTGGCGCTCGATCACCCAGGGACTGGACGTAACCTTCAGCACCTGGGATCCACTGGCCATGGACATTGAATCCAATGCCGATGGCTACCTGAAGTTCCAGCAAAGCATCGCCGATGCCGTGCTCAGATGCTCACCAAAGCACACTGAGCAGTAACGGAATTGACACCATTGCCAGCAAGGTTTGCCCGCTGATGATCCCTGCCATCAGCGGCGCATCGCCGCCCAGTTGGCGCGCCAGAATATAGGCCGATGTCGCCGTGGGCAGGGTGGCCAGCAGCACCGCCACCTGCACCAGCAGTCCTTCCAGGCCCAACAGTATTGCCAGCCCAGCCGCCATCAACGGAAACGCCACCAGCTTCAACACGGAAGACACTACAAAGGGCGCCGCACTGCCCCGCAGGGCACTGAGCTGCAAGCCCGCGCCCACCGTCATCAGACCCATGGGCAGGGCCAGATTGCTCAAGGGTTCCAGCACGCCAGCCAGCAAGGGGTGGAAACCAACTTCGAAATAGCCCCAGAGCACGCCCAACACCGAACCGACAATCAGCGGGTTGGTCACAATCGCCTTGAGTACCTTGGTGACTTCTATGCGGCTCTCATCCGCCACCAGGGCGAACATCACAATGCACAACAGGTTGAGCAGCGGCACCATGATGGCGACGGCAATGGCCGTCATCTGCAAACCTTCGTCCCCGAGCAGCATGCCACCGGCAGCCAGGCCCACATAGGAGTTGAAACGGATCGCCCCCTGGTAAACGGACGAAAACACCGGCCCGCGCCAGCGCCAGAACCACTGCACCAACACCAGCACCACCGTCATGGCCGCCAGCATGGAGCCAATCAACAACGCGGTGTCGCCATAGGCCGAAGCCGGCAGCCGGGCCTGGCCCAGCTTGTACACCAGCATGGCGGGAAACAGCACGTAATAGGTAAAGCGTTCCGCCTGGGGCCAGAAATCCCCGCCCGGGAAGTTCCAGCGGCGCAGCAGATGGCCCAGCAAAATCAGCGCGAATACCGGAAACAGCGCCTGCACAACCACTGGCATGATCATTCTCCCTGACAAACAAAAAGCCGCGCCGGAGAGCCCCAGGCGCGGCTTTTACTCTACGAAAACCTGGTTCAGTCTTCTATAAACACCAGACTTTCCTCACCGCTCGCCGCCTCCAGGCGACCCAGCGGCTGCAGCTCCAGCCCCTGCTCCCGGGCGCTGGCCTCAAACGCTTCACGGCTGCTTTCAGCCACGCTCACCATCAAACCGCCACTGGT
This sequence comes from Marinobacter nauticus, assembly GCA_044811145.1. GTDB lineage: Bacteria > Pseudomonadota > Gammaproteobacteria > Pseudomonadales > Oleiphilaceae > Marinobacter > Marinobacter nauticus_A. Next base: position 2,209,542 of record CP085245.1, on the reverse strand, counting down.
TTGCGGATCACAGAACACCAACTTATCGTCTTCGGTCATGCCCGAAATAGCGTTACCAAAGGCATGGGCGTTGCGGTGGGTACCGCCGGGAATGCAGCCTGCCTCAATGTAGGGCTGCAGGTTGGGCAGCACCGGCACCGCCTGGCGACTGACCCGGGCACTGACCCCGCTGCCACGACAGATTTCCAGCAGGTGGCCAGCCAGGCCAAATCCGGTGACGTCGGTCATGGCGTTCACACCATCAATTTCCGAGAACACCTCACCCACTTTATTGAGGGTGGACATGCTTTTCACCGCCACTGCCAGGTCTTCCTCAGACACTTTCCCTTTCTTGGAGGCACTGGTCAGGATGCCCACCCCAAGCGGCTTGGTGAGGTAAAGCAAATCCCCGGCCTTGGCAGTGTCGTTCTGCACAATACGGTCTACCGCGACCTGGCCAGTTACCGCCAGCCCGAAAATCGGCTCCGGCGAATCAATACTGTGGCCACCCGCCAGGGCGATGCCCGCTTCGGCACACACGGCCCGACCGCCATCGATCACCTTGCCGGCAATTTCCGGCTCCAACTGACCCACCGGCCAGCCCAGGATGGCAATCGCCATGACCGGTTTACCCCCCATGGCGTAGACGTCACTGATGGCATTCGCCGCTGCGATACGACCGAAATCGAACGGGTCATCCACCACGGGCATGAAGAAATCGGTAGTACTGATAATGCCCAGGCCATTGCCAACGTCTGCCACCGCAGCATCATCACGGCTGGAATTTCCCACCAGCAGCTTCGGGTCTTTGAACTCGGGGGCATCGGTGTGAAGGATGCGGTCCAGAACGTCCGGAGCAATTTTACAGCCACAGCCGGCACCGTGGCTGAATTGTGTCAGTTTGATGGACAAGGTTTGTTCCTTCTGAGCGTTACGAAATTTGGTACTATTAAACACACATACGAGCCAGTTTACAGTCCGGTGCACCTTGTCGCCAACAAACAGGATTTTTGATGAAGACCCCAGGCCCCGCCACCCGTATCATTCATAACCGCCGCCACCACGACCAGCACGGCAGCCCCTATTCACCGGTGTACAACACCACCACTTACCGGTTTGACAATACCCAAGCCCTGCTGAATGTGATTGGCAAGCGCACCGAGGGCAACCTCTACACCCGCTGGGGTACCAATCCGACCATCCAGGAGCTGGAGCAGGGCCTGGCGGCACTGGAGAATGCAGAGGAAGGCCTGGCATTTGCCTCCGGCATGGCGGCCATTTCCGCTACCCTCCTGGCCCATGGCCGCAAGGGCATTGTCTGCGTGGGCGACCTGTACGGCGGTACCCAGGAATTTTTGATCAACCACTGCCAGGCGCTGGGCATCCCGGTCACCTTCCTGTTCCGGGAACAAGAGGACGAACTCGCCAGCCACCTGAGCGAGCCCGGCAAGCTGGTGTATTTCGAAACCCCGGCCAACCCGAACATGCGCCTGCTGGATATCCGGAAACTGGCGGAAACCGCACACCAGCACGGCGCCCTGGTGGCGGTCGACAACACCTTCGCCAGCCCCATCAACCAGAAACCGCTGGAACTTGGCGCGGACCTCTCCCTGCACAGCGCCAGCAAATACCTGGGCGGGCACAGCGACATCACCGCCGGTGCGCTGATGACGAGCCAAACGCTCGCCGAGCCGGTCGCCGCCTGGCGCAAGAACCTGGGTCAGCTGCTTGCCCCGGAAACCGCCGCCCTGCTCTCCCGCAGCCTGCGCACCCTGCCGGTACGCATCCGTCAGCATAATGAAAATGCCCTGGCGGTAGCCCAGGCCATGGAGAAACACCCGAAAGTGAGTAAGGTTCATTACCCCGGCCTGCCCTCGTTTGGCGATCACGAGCTGGCCAAACAACAGATGGCGGGATTCGGTGGCATGCTCAGCATCGAGGTCAATGGTCGGCGCGAAGCCGCAGCCAGGGTGGCGGATAATCTGAAGGTGTTTCTACTGGCCACCAGCCTGGGCGGCGTGGAAAGCCTGGTCAGCCAGCCTAGCGCCACCAGCCATTACGGCCTGAGTCCGGAAGAGCGGGAAAAGCGAGGTATTGGCGAGGGAATGTTGCGGCTGTCAGTGGGGCTGGAAGATGCCGAAGACCTTATCGGGGATCTTCAACAAGCGCTCGCGTAGCTTGCAATAAAAAGCAAACGGGCCGCTGACTGGCGGCCCGATCCATCACTTGGAGGCTTTCTTCACCTTCTTCTTCAGTGACTTGAGCTTGCTCTCATGTTTTTCAATCTTGGCCTTACGGGCGTTAATCTTCTTTTTCAGATTCTTCAGGGTTTTCTTGGACATAACTGCCTCCTGGCATCAAAGGTGGTGCTAACGGCGTTAGCAGCGAACCATCTTCCTTGTCGAACTTTCACTCTTGGGCCGATAAAACACGCCTGCCAAGCGAGTATTAAACCCGGAAGATACAACCATCATATCCATCCACCGGCGAAAGGCAACGAGCTCCCGGAAGCACCAATTGAGCGTCGACGGCCTTAACAGGCTTCTTCCCAGCATGCCGTTTAATGCAACCCCTCAGTGAACCGTTCGCTCCAAAATCCCTCTCAATGCCGGCTCATCCAGTATCTGTAGCTTCCGGCCCTGTATGAGTATCAGTCCCCGCGCGCGCAGACGACTTAGGATACGGCTGAAGGTTTCCACCGCCAGCCCCAGATAGTTGGCGGCATCGGTTTTGGTCATGGCAAGGCGGAATTCGCTGGCGGAGAGCTTACGCTGCCGATACCGTTCAGCCAGATCCAGAATGAAACGCACCACCCGTTCTTCAGCCGTGCTTTGACTCAAGTAACGAATCAGGTTGTGGGCAGCATGGAGCTGTTCACTCATCACGCGAAGTAGCAGGTGTTGCAGTTTTGGTATCCGCACCATCTGTTGCTCCAGTTCACTGAAATTTATCCGGCATATCAGCGACCGCTCCAGAGCAAGCGATGAGCAGGCGTGGCTTCCAGAATATACACCATCCAACCCGAACAGATCGCCAGGCAGGTAGAGGCCCAACACCTTTTCCTGCCCGAGGTGGTCGATGTGAACGGTTTTCACAGCGCCGCTTTTGACAATACAACAGGAGTAGAAAGGGGCATTTTGGCTAAAAATGCGCTGGCGTCGAACAAATATGGCGGGGTGTCGGGCCAAAGCATTCAGTTGCCCCAGCTGTTCCGAGGGCAATCCTTTAGGCAGGCAGCTTTCGGCGAGGGAACAGTTGTCGCAACCTCCCTGAACCGGCTTGGGTTGATTTGTCTGCGCACCTTCCATGACTTTCCCCAAAACGCCCATGTTACAAAACTTAACAGAGCGGTGAGGAAAGTCCAATATCAACCCGACATTGAAGAGGCAGGTTTTATACCTAGTTTGCCTTACTCACCTGCCCTACATTGAGGCGCTCGGCAGGTTAGGCCGCGAAACCTGTCGAAGGGCTTCAATTAACTCACTGGCCGCGTACTGGTTCTCCGATCTGGCTTTGCCGGAATTGGTGGTGTGCTCCACGATATCGTGCATCCCGATCATTCCCATGACCTCGCCCTGGCCATTCAGAACCGGCACCCGCCGCACCTGCGACTGGCTCATCATCCTCAGAACATCGTGAATGTCGTCTTCCGGATGGCAAACATGACACTGCTTATTGGCGATCAGGTCAGACGCTTTCATTTCCCACAGTGGTTTATGTTGCAACGTGGCGGCCATGGCAATGTCCCGATCGGTAACGACGCCCTTCAACTGTTTGCGCTCGTCAATGATCGGTACGATGCCAAGGTCGTTTTCCCACATGGTCCTGGCCAGATCATCCAAGGTACTGTTCTGGTCACAACAAGTGGCATTCTTATGCATAATCTCTGCTACGGACATCTCACATCCCTCCCATTTCTTGTTCCCGGACTTTCAGGCTAGCCCAATCCACCGATCAAACTTTGACCAGAATCATGATTACACCCTCATGCAACCTGGTGACGGGTTGACTGGCATCAAGCATGGCCGAATAGACGACAGATAGCGCTTTACGAAACCCGTATACTTCGTTCCAAACATTGAACGAGTTTTTTTAATCAACATGTTTCGAACCGCACCTTCAATCCAACGCTACCTGTTGACCCGAACATTTTTGTTTTCGGCCATCGGCTTCATGATTCTGTTGTTCGTATGCCGCCTGGCCTACGAGGCCAGCATTCGGGACAGTGCCGACCAGATTGCCGAGTCGGTGGCGGAAAGCACGTTCAATTCCATGTATCTGGTCATGAGCCAGGGCTGGACGCGTGCCCAGCTCGAGCAGTTCATGGCCCAGCTTTCCACGCCGGAAGACTCCGAAGCGGCCATTGACGTGATGGTGTATCGGGGCGAAACCGTTACCGAACTGTACGGGGAGATCAACCAGCCACAGATGGACAAAGCCATTCGCGATGCCATGCGTTCCGGCGAGGTGATCAAGCGAACCTACGGCAACGAACAGCGCTACCTGCACCCGCTCAAGGCCGAGGAGACCTGCCTGCAGTGCCATACCAACGCCAGCGTGGGCGACACTCTGGGCGTTATCGAGGTGGAGCAGGATCTCTCCGACCAAATGGACATCGCCAGCCGCAACCTTCTCTATTATTTGCTGGTGCTTTCCCCCCTGCCGATCCTCTTCGGTTTCTGGGCAGTGCGTTCCGTCACATTCCGGGTCAACCATTCGGTAGATGAGCTGAGTAAGCGCATAAAGAAAGTGGAGACCCTGCAAGACCTGAGTCAGCTCTCCAAGGAAAACGAGGATCTGGGCTTCCGGGAGCTGAACCAGATCTTCCATCAGGTGGAAACCCTGGCCGAGCGACTGCAGGGCATAGCGGTCGACAAAGATTTACTGGAATTCGAGATCCGCTTGCTGGAGAAGTTCGTGATCACCTCCGAGGTGGTGCGAGACTGGCGCGAGTACATCAACATGCTGATGCTCGACATCAACCAGGTGATCCAGATTTACACCATGTTCTCCATCTTCAAGGTGGACGATGAGGTGTTTGATCTGGAAATTTTCTGGATGAAAACGCCGTCCGACAACACCCGGAAAATGATGGAACAAGCCATTCGCCACCGTCTGCAGGGCAACGATCATTTCGGCGTGCCGGGCGAGGTCATCATCCACCACAACAGCGTACACACTGATGGCGAACGGCTGGAACTGGAGCCTGCGGAAATCGAGCTGCAAACCAAATCCCTGCTGGTGGAAACACCCAAGATCGGCGGTATTGTCGGCATTGGTGTGCACGCCGACATCGTCAAGGACAACACCAGGCTGCTGGTGCTGGAAAGCATTCTGTCCACCCTTCTGAACGTTGTGGGCTCGGTGAAGGCCATCTACAAGTACACCCGGGATCTGGAGTACTACGCCACCCGCGATCCGCTCACCAACCTGTACAACCAGCGCATGTTCTGGGAACTGCTGGATTACGAGTTGGACCGCTGCCAGCGCCACGACTATCAGGTGGCGTTGTTGATGGTTGATCTGGACAACTTCAAGGCCATCAACGACGGCTACGGCCACGCCACCGGCGACAAGCTGTTACGCCAGCTGTCACTGGAGCTGCAAAGCGTCCTGCGCACTGGCGATGTGCTGGCCCGTTACGGCGGCGACGAATTTGTGGTGGTGCTGCCCGAAACCAGCCTGGAACACGCCCAACAGGTGGCCGAGCGGCTGCTGCAATGCATGCAGGATTTCAGCCTGGAAACCCCGAATGACGGCGTGGTGCGGGTAACCGGTTCCATTGGCGTGGGTCTGTTCCCGGATCACGCGGAGAACCGCAAAGATCTGTTCATGTTCGTGGACAACCTGATGTACCGCTCCAAGAGCCAGGGCAAGAACCGTATCAGCCTGCCCCACAAGGAAGACGTGGCGGAAATTTTCAACGACCTGAATCAGAAAATGGTGCTGGTGAACGACGCCATCGAAAACCACAGCGTGGTGCCGGTGTTCCAGCCCATTCAGCCCAATGGCGACGACATTCCCGCCATGGAGGTGCTCAGCCGTATCGAGTTACCGGATGAAACGCTGATGACAGCGGGCGAGTTCATCGAGATTGCCGAGTCCATGGGCAAGGTGCATTTGATGGACTACATCGTGATGGAGAAAGCCTTTAAGTATGTGCGCGACAACGACTACAAGGGGCTTTTGTTCATCAACCTTTCGCCGCGGTCCATACTGGTGCGGGACTTCCTGCAAACGCTGCATGACCTGACAGACCGTTACCAGTTGGATCACGGCCGTATTGTGTTTGAAATTACCGAACGCGACACGGTGAAAAACATGGGGCTGCTGGAGAATTTCGTGCGCAGCCTGAAAGACTCCGGCTATTTGCTGGCCATTGACGACTTCGGCTCCGGCTTCTCCTCGTTCCACTATCTGAAGTACCTGCCCATCGATTTCGTGAAGATTGAGGGCGACTTCATTGCCAACATGGCCAACGATCCGCGGGACCTGGCCTTTGTGGTCAGCATTACCGATCTGGCCAAAAAGCTGAAGCTCAAAACGGTGGCGGAATTCGTGGAGAATGAAGAAGTGCTGGAAATGGTTCGTGAGGTGGGTATTGATTACGCCCAGGGCTTCCATGTGGGCCGCCCGAGCCGGGAAATGCCGAACTTTGAGGTGAGCAAGGCCTGACGTAAGGGCAAGCACGTCAGGTCACCAAACCTGCATTCCTGTTACACTGGGTCACCATCTATACCGGTTATACACGAGTGACCCAGAAACAGCCCATGCAAGAGAACAGCCCTACTCCCGTCGCCCTGTCCCGCAAGTTCAGCATTGCCCCGATGATGGACTGGACAACGCCCCACTTCCGTTACTTTGCGCGGTTGCTGAGCCGCCATACCCTGCTTTATACGGAAATGGTCACCACCGGGGCCCTAATCCACGGCGACACGGAGCGCTTCCTGCGTTATCACGAGATAGAGCACCCACTAGCACTGCAACTCGGTGGCAGCGACCCTGCCGAACTAGCCCATTGCGCGCGCCTGGCCGAACAATTTGGATTTGATGAGGTAAACCTGAACGTGGGCTGCCCAAGCGACCGGGTGCAGAACAACATGATTGGCGCCTGCCTGATGGCCTACCCGGATAAGGTGGCCGAAGGGGTGGCGGCCATGAAGGCGGCCACGAACTTGCCGGTAACCGTCAAACACCGCATTGGCATTGATGGCCGGGAGTCCTGGGACGAGCTGTGCGAGTTTATCGAGAAGGTCTCTGCCGCCGGCTGCCAGACGTTCATCGTGCATGCCCGCATTGCCGTGCTCGAAGGCCTGAGCCCCAAGGAAAACCGGGACATTCCGCCGCTCAAATACGACTGGGTATACCGCCTGAAAGAAAAATACCCGCACCTGGAAATCATCATTAACGGCGGCATCAAGACCTTCGACGAATGCCACGAACACCTGCGCCGTACCGATGGAGTGATGCTTGGCCGGGAGGCCTATCATAATCCGTGGTTGCTGGCCGGCGTGGACCCGGAATTCTTCGGCGAGCCCGCACCTGTGACCAGTCGCCACGAAGCGTTGAGGACTATGTTTCCGTTTATTGAAAAGGAACTGGAGCGCGGAGTGTTCCTGACTCACATTTCCCGACATATCATGGGTCTGTTCCATGGCATGCCCGGCGGCCGACAGTTCCGCCGGCACATCAGCGAGAACGCTTACAAACCCGGTAGCGGTCTGGAAGTGATCGAGACCGCCTTGAGCAAGGTACGCGAACTACAAGGATAGAAGGCCGAATGACCAACAAGCTCGAACAACTCAAAAAAATGACCACCGTGGTGGCCGATACCGGCGACCTAGAGGCCATTGGTCACTGGCGCCCGCAGGATGCCACCACCAACCCATCGCTGCTGCTGAAGGCGGCTGCGTCGGATGCCTACCGCCCGATGCTGGACAAGGCAGTTGCCCGGGCTGGCCGGCACAGCCGCACGGACCGTGAACAGTTATCCATGGCCACCGACACCCTGGCGGTGCTGGCAGGCAAGGAAATTCTGGGAGTGATTCCCGGCATGGTTTCCACCGAAGTGGATGCCCGGTTGTCGTTCGACACGGCCGCCACCCTGGAGCGGGCCCGACGCCTGGTGGAGCTCTATGATCACGAGGGCGTGGACACCAGCCGGGTGCTGATCAAGATCGCTTCCACCTGGGAAGGCATTCGCGCCGCCGAACAGCTGGAGAAAGAAGGTATCCGTTGCAACCTGACCCTGCTGTTTTCCTTCACACAGGCCGTTGCCGCCGCCCAGGCCGGCGCCCACCTGATTTCACCGTTTGTGGGTCGAATTCTGGACTGGCACCTTGCCAACAGCGGCCGTGACCACTTCCCCGCAGCCGAAGACCCCGGTGTACAGTCCGTTAGCCGCATCTACAATTACTACAAAGCCAACGGTTTTGACACGGTGATCATGGGCGCCAGCTTCCGCAACACGGGAGAAATCGAAATGCTTGCCGGCTGTGACCGGCTGACCATCAGCCCGGCCTTGTTGCAAGAACTTCAGGACGATGAGGGCGAACTGCCCCGTCAACTGGCACCAGACACCGCCAACAGCGATGAGAAACCCGGACAACTGAATGAAAAAGCCTTCCGCTGGCACCTAAATGAGGATGCCATGGCCACTGAAAAGTTGGCGGAAGGCATTCGAAAATTTGCTGCGGACCAGATTGAACTGGAAAACCAGGTGCGCCAGTTAACCAACAACGCCGCCTGACCCACCCGTCAAACAGAGGCCTTTGTCATGATCGAACGCCTGAAACAGCTGTTTGCAGCACCGGAGGAAGAGCCGGTGGAACCCGATGCCCATCAACTGGCCGTGGCCGCCACGGCACTCATGGTGCAGCTTTCCCGGGTCGATAACGATGAGGACGAGCGTGAACTGGAGGTCATCGTCGATTGTGCCGTAAAGGCACACCAGATCACCCGGGAGGAAGCCCGGGATATCCTCGACGATGCCCTGAACCACGCCGAGGACGCCACCTCCCTGTACGAGTTCACCGGACGCATTAACGAATGCCTGGAGCAGATTCAAAAGCAGGCCCTGCTGACCAGCATCTGGCGAGTGGCGCTGGCCGACGGCCGCATCGACAAATACGAGGAACACCTTATTCGTCGCATGGCGGACCTGTTGCATCTTAATCACCGTGAATACATGCAGGCTCGGCATCAGGCGGAAGACGCCGCCGACTAACCGGAGGAGAGTCCATGTTAGCCATTCTTCACCCCAATACCCCACTGGACAGCGATGCCTACCGCCAGACGATTCATTACCTGGAAAACCTGCCGGGCGTAACCCTGCGGGTTCATGAGGTCCAGGGAGCCAGTCAGCGGCTGACCGAGATTTACCTGCTGGGCGACACCAAACCTCTGGACAAAGAGGAAATCGAGGCGCTTCCTGCAGTGGAACGGGCGATTCGCATTTCCGAGGATTACCGCATCCTGGGTCGCCACAAGGACGACCAGCGGCAAAGCGGGTTCACCTACAACGGCGTTGAGTTCAGCCAGAACAACCTGAATATATTCGCAGGCCTTTGCGCGGTGGACATACCCGACCATGTCGAAATGATGATGCGGGCACTGGAAGACAATGGCGAAGTCTGTACCCGCATGGGCGCGTACAAACCTCGAACCAACCCCTACTCTTTCCAGGGGCATGGCAAGGGCTGCCTGCCCTGGGTGTTCGAGAAAGCGGGCAAGCATGGCATCAAGGTGATCGCCATGGAGATCACCCATGAGAGTCACATTGAGGAAATCGACCACTGCCTGGAACAGTTGGGGCGCCCCACCGGCGTGATGCTTCAGGTGGGCACCCGCAACACCCAGAACTTCGAGCTGCTCAAGGCCATCGGCCGGCAAAGCACCTACCCGGTGCTGCTGAAGCGGGGCTTTGGCATTACCCTGAACGAATCCCTTAACGCCGCCGAATACCTGGCCAGTGAGGGCAACGCCAACGTGATTTTCTGCCTGCGCGGCATGAAGACCGAGGCCGGCCAGCCCCACCGCAACATGGTGGATTTTGCCCACGTGCCGGCCGTCAAGCGCCTCACCCGTATGCCCGTGTGCGTGGACCCATCCCACTCCGTGGGCAGCCGGGAACAATCTCCAGACGGCATCCTGGATGTCATGCACGCCACGGCCCAGGGCGTGGTGGCCGGCGCCAACATGGTACTGGTGGATTTCCACCCGAAACCCGAGAAGGCGCTGGTGGATGGCCCGCAGGCACTGCTGATGAACGAATTGCCGGCCTATCTCGAGGACATTCGCCTCTGCCATGAGACCTGGAAGAAACGCCAGGACATTTACCGGAAATTGAAAGGTACTGCCTCAGAATGATCGTTTACGGTCACCGGGGGGCCAAAGGCGAGGCTCCCGAAAACACCTTGCCCGCCTTTAACCATGCATACCGGCAGGGCATTCGGCATTTCGAACTGGATCTGGTGCTCTCAAAAGATGGCATCCCGGTGCTGGTGCACGACCTGACGGTCGACCGCACCACCAGTCACAAAGGCAATGTCGGCAACTACACCGTGGCCGAGCTGGCCAGCATGGACGCCCGGCGCAACGTTACCGAGTGGCCCACGAAAACCGGCATTCCGACCCTGGAGCAGTTACTGGATCAGTTTGCAGACCTGGAACACCTGCAACTGGAGGTCAAAAAAGACAGGGGACGCCGGCTGAACATACTGTGTAACCGGCTGACCGAAATCATCCAGCGCCGCAACCTTTACCGCACCGTCGCGGTCACCTCCGCTGACACACGGTTCCTCCGGGAAATCCGCCGACGCGACCGCAATATCCGTATCGGGCTGGTGGCGGAACGCAAAATTCCAAAACCGCTGACCCAGGCCAAACGCCTGAACTGTGAATACTTCTGTGCCAAGTGGAAGATCCTGAGTCGCAACATGGTCGATCAGGCGCACCGGATGGACATGCACGTGTCCGCCTGGACCGTGAACCGGATTCACGACATGCTGACGCTCGAGGAAATGGGGGTGGACAGCGTGATAACAGACTTCCCGACCAGTACCCGCATGTACTTCGACAATCGGGCACAATCGCCGCTACTGCCGGCCCAGGACGCCTCTCAGAACCCGGAACCCGCCTGAGACGGCGGAACCGGGCGCGCTTATTCGACCTGACTCAGAAAATCCGGTTCAGGCCGTTGAGGGCCGCTACCCGGTAGGCTTCCGCCATGGTCGGGTAGTTAAACGTGGTGTTGATGAAGTAATCCAGGGTATTGGCTTCACCTTCCTGGTTCATGATGGCCTGACCGATATGGACGATTTCGGCCGCCTGGTCACCAAAGCAGTGAATCCCCAGGATCTCCTTGGTTTCCGGATGGAACAGGATCTTCAGCATGCCCACGGACTCACCGGTGATCTGGGCGCGTGCCAGGTGCTTGAAGAAGGCCTTGCCAATTTCATACGGCACTTTGGCCTCGGTCAGCTCCTGCTCGGTTTTGCCCACCGAGCTGATTTCCGGAATGGTGTAGATGCCGGTAGGCACATCGTCCACGAAGCGGAAATACTCATCCTCGGCAATGTCCGAGGCCGCCGAACGGCCCTGGTCGTAGGCGGCACTGGCCAGGCTTGGCCAGCCAATTACGTCGCCTACGGCATAGATGTTCTCAACATCCGTACGGTAATGCTTGTCTACCGCCAACTGGCCACGATTGTTGGGCTCCAGGCCAATGTTTTCCAGCCCCAGGTTGTCGGTGTTGCCGCTACGCCCTGCACACCACAGGAAGGCATCGGCGCGGATGCGCTTACCGGATTTCAAGGACAGCACCACGCCGTGGTCGTCGCCCTGTACCGATTCGTACATTTCGTTGTGGCGAATCAGCACCCCGTTACTGCGTAGGTGATAACTCAAGGCGTCCGAGATTTCGTCGTCCAGGAACGACAGGATGCGGCTGCCCGGATTGATCAGGTCCACCTTCACACCAAGGCCGGCAAAAATGGAGGCGTACTCGGAGCCGATTACCCCAGCACCGAAAATGATCAATGTGCGCGGTGTGTGCGACAGATTCAGGATGGAGTCGGAGTTGTAGATGCGGTGATGGCGGAAGTCGACATCGGGCGGAAGGAACGGCCGGGAACCGGTGGCCACGATCGCCTGCTTGAAATGCAGGGTCTCAATGGCTTTATTGCCGCGTACTTCGATACGGTTCTTGTCCAGGAAGGAAGCCCGCCCATTAATCAGGTCAACCCGGTTACGGGCGTAGAAGCCGGTTCTCAGTTTTACCTGCTTGCCAATAACCTTCTGGGCATTCTGCAGCACGCGGGGAAAGGAAAACCAGCGCGGTTCGCCAATATCCCGGAACATCTGGTTGGTGTTAAAGGTAATGATCTGTTTAACCGAATGCCGCAGCGCCTTGGAGGGAATGGTACCCCAGTGGGTACAGTTGCCGCCCACGGTTGGCTTGTCCTCGATAATGGCGACACGCTTGCCATGTTTCGTCGCATTCATGGCCGCCCCTTCACCGGCCGGGCCGGCTCCGATAACGACAACGTCGTAATGATGTTCTGCCATCTGCGCAGTCACTCCTTATGCACGTTGTAAATATTTTTCGTTTTTTACTGCGTTGCTGCCGGGCCCCTTACTTTTCGACCCGGGTGGCGTCATAGGCCAGATCTTCCGGCCGGACCTTGGCATCCGAAGTCTCTCGGCTGTCTTCACACTTCTGGGTATCACCACCACAAATCTCACACGAGGTGCTGATACCGAGCGCACCAATACCACCACAGGTGCCGCTGATGGGCTTACGCCCGAACATAACGCCAACAGACATCGCGGCGATCAGCAGCACCACGATAAAAAGAACCAGTAGAAAGGTACCCATCACTGCCCTCCGTTACTGAACCAGGTACGAGGAGAAGGCCGGGGTCTGATGCCCCTCAAAACCATCCTGTCCCCGCACGATAAAATACGCGGGAATGTTTTCCCGGGTCGCCAGCGCCATGGCTTTCTCAAGACCCATCACATTAAACCCGGTGGCCAGCGCATCGGCGGTCATGCAGTCATCTGCAATAACCGTTACCGAAGCCACCGTGTGCGTTATTGGCTTACCGGTTTCCGGGTCAATTGTATGGGAATAGCGACGGCCTTCCGATTCGTAATAGTTACGATAATCGCCGGATGTAGCCATCGCCTGGCCATCCAGAGCCACCACACTATTGACCTCGCGGGCTCCGCCGTTTGGCTCTTCGACGGCCAGTTTCCAGGCCGAACCATCGGGTTTTCTGCCGTGCACCCGCACCTCACCGCCAATTTCCACAAGATAAGCGTCTACGTCCTGACTGTCGAGATAGCGGGCCACGGCATCCACGCCGTACCCCTTGGCAATGCCCGACAAATCAATGTACTGGGACGGCGTTGCACGAAGCGAGTGATTATCTGGATCCAGCTCGATGTGTTCAGTGCCGGTTATCTCCAGCAGCCGGGCCAGCTCATCCGGCTCTGGTACGGTTTCCGGGCGAGCCTTTGGTCCGAACCCCCAGAGATTCACCAGTGGGCCAACCGTGACATCGAAAGCCCCACCTGTCATCTCGGAGACCTGGACCGCACGCTGGACCACCTCGAACAGAGGGTCGGATAGGCGCACCCACTCACTCTGGTCCTCTCTGGCATTCAGCCGGGACAACTCGGAATCCGGCTTCCAGGTCGACATGACCTGATCCACGGTGTTGAGGGTTTCCTCAATGCCCTGGGCCAGAGTCTGCAGGCGATCCTCATCTTCCGGCAGCACCACGTTTATGTGATAGCGAGTGCCAAAGATACCACCGGAAATCTCCCAGATTTTTTCCTCGTCCTGAAACGAGCAACCCGCCAGGGCAGCCACAGCCAGCGCGATGATCACGCTGACTATGCCCACCCTGACGGGTTTCAACATGCGGGATGTCATTTGAGTAACTTATCCCCCGAAGTCATCCAGCATGATGTTCTCATCCTCAACGCCAAGATCCTTCAGCATCTTGATCACCGAGGAGTTCATGATGGGGGGCCCACACATGTAGTACTCACAGTCTTCCGGAGCCGGGTGGTCCTTCAGATAGTTGTCGTACAGCACGTTGTGGATAAAGCCGGTGGGGCCTTCCCAGTTGTCGTCCGGCAGCGCGTCGGACAGCGCCACGTGCCACTCGAAGTTCTCGTTTTCTTCGGCCAGCATGTCGAAGTCTTCCACGTAGAACATCTCGCGACGACTACGGGCACCGTACCAGAAGCTGATCTTGCGCTTGGAGTTCAGGCGCTTGAGCTGGTCGAAGATGTGGGAGCGCATCGGCGCCATACCGGCACCACCACCCACGAACACCATCTCGTTATCGGTGTCCTTGGCAAAGAACTCACCAAACGGCCCCATAACGGTGATCTTGTCACCCGGCTTCAGGTTAAACACATAACTGGACATGATGCCCGGGTTATGGTCAGTGCCCGGCGGCGGCGTGGCGATACGGATGTTGAACTTCAGAACCCCCTTCTCTTCCGGATAGTTGGCCATGGAGTAGGCACGGACGGTTTCTTCCTTGTTGACCGTACGCAGATTCCAGAGATCGAACTTGTCCCAGTCTTCGTGGAATTCTTCTTCGATCTTGAAGTCCTTGAAGCTGATATCGAACGGCGGGCACTCCAGCTGCACGTAACCGCCTGCACGGAAGTCAACTTCCTCGCCTTCCGGCAGCTTAAGTACGAGCTCTTTGATGAAGGTGGCCACGTTGTGGTTGGACACCACTTCGCATTCCCACTTCTTCACGCCGAAGAACTCTTCCGGCACTTCCACTTTCATGTCCTGCTTAACCGGTACCTGACAGGACAGGCGCCAGCCTTCCTTTTCTTCCCGGTTGGTGAAGTGAGTCTTCTCGGTTGGCAGCATGGCGCCACCACCGTCAAACACCTTGCACTTACACTGGGCACAGGTACCGCCGCCGCCACACGCGGAAGACAGGTAGATGCCGTTGTTTGCCAGGGTGCCCAGCAGCTTGCCGCCGGCTTCCGTTTTCAGCGTATGTTCCGGATCGTCGTTGATCTCGATGGTCACATCACCGGTGCTTACCAGCTTGGAGCGGGCCGCGAGGATAACCGCGACCAGCGCCAGCACGATAACGGTGAACATGACCACGCCAAGAATAATTTCTGTACTCATGGTCTCGCCTTTTCGTTAAACCGTCTCACCGGATGGATTACAGGGAAATACCGGAGAAGGACATGAAGCCCAGAGACATCAGACCCACGGTAATGAAGGTGATGCCCAGGCCACGCAGACCTTCCGGAACATCGCTGTACTTGAGCTTCTCGCGAATCCCCGCCAGGGCGATAATCGCCAGAGCCCAGCCCACACCGGCACCAAAGCCGTAAACCACACTTTCACCGAAGGTGTAATCACGCTCCACCATGAACAGTGAGGCACCAAGGATGGCGCAATTCACCGTAATCAGTGGCAGGAAGACACCAAGCGCGGCATAAAGCGCAGGGATGTACTTGTCCAGCACCATCTCCATGATCTGTACGATGGCGGCGATAACACCGATGTATGTCAGCAGGCCCAAGAAGCTCAGATCCACATTCGGCAGACCCGCCCAGTCCAGGGCGCCTTCACGCAGGATGGTGTTGTACAGCAGGTTGTTGACCGGCACGGTGACGGTCAGTACCACGACGACCGCGATGCCCAGGCCGGTGGCCGCTTCGATCTTCTTGGAGATAGCGAGGAAGGTACACATCCCCAGGAAGAAGGCGAGCGCCATGTTTTCAACGAAAATGGCCTTCAGGATCAGACTGATATAATGCTCCATCAGAAGGCCTCCTTAACTTTGTGAGCCGACATCTTGTAGTCCTTCTCTTCCACCTGCTCCGGCTTCCAGACCCGCAGGCCCCAGATCGCCAGACCAATGATGAAGAAGGCGCTTGGCGGCAGCAGCAACAGACCGTTGGTCACGTACCAGCCACCCTCGTTCACCGGCGTAAACAGGGTAACGCCGAACAGGGAACCGGCACCCAGCAGCTCACGGAAGAACGCCACGAACAGCAGGATCACGGAATAGCCCAGACCGTTGCCGATACCGTCCAGGAAACTCATGAACGGCGTGTTGTTCATGGCGAAGCCTTCGGCGCGACCCATTACGATGCAGTTGGTGATGATCAGGCCAACAAACACCGACAGCTGCTTGGAGATCTCATAGGCGTAGGCCTTGAGCACCTGATCGACCACGATTACCAGGGAGGCAATGATGGTCATCTGAACGATGATCCGGATACTGCCCGGAATCTGGGTTCGCACCAGGGATACCGCCAGGTTGGAGAAAGCGGTTACTGCGATTACCGCCAGACACATAACGATACTGACGTTCATGCTGGTGGTTACCGCCAGCGCCGAACAGATACCGAGGATCTGAAGGGCGATAGGGTTGTTACTGAAGATTGGTTCGAAGAGAACCTCTTTGGCTGATGCACCTGCCATGATCAGACCTCCCCTTCACGAAGATTTTTCAGGAACGGGGCGAAGCCACGGTCACCCATCCAGTAATTGACGAGCTGCTCAACACCGCGGCTGGTCAGTGTCGCGCCGGACAGCGCATCCACTTTGTGCTCCTTGTTGCGGGTGTCGGCGCTCACGCCGCCCTTGACCAACCGGATCTGCGGTTCAGTGGGGTCCTCGGCGTACAGCTCTTTGCCAACCCACTGCTGCTTCCAGCGCGGGTTGTCCACTTCGCCACCCAAGCCCGGGGTTTCAGCGTGTGAATAGAAACCCAGACCCTCAATGGTATTCAGGTCACCTTCCAGCGACATGAAACCATACAGGGTGGACCACAGACCATAACCGTGGACCGGCAGAACCACACGGGTCAACTCGCCGTTTTCACTCAGGGTATAGATCTTGGCAACGTTCGGACGACGCTTGATGCCGGCCTTGTCTTCGGAGGACGGAATGTTGGTGGACAACTCCGGATCCGAAGCGGCCTTGTACATGTCGTACTTCATGGGGTCTTCAACGCCAACGGCGGAAGGCTCCACGAACTTGCCGGTGTCGAGATCAACCAGGCGAACGTCGAAGCGCTCGAACGTTTCCTCGATGTCATCCGCATTAGCGCCGGGTTCCAGCATACCGGCCGCCGACAGGATGTTGCTCTTGATATCCAGATTCTGGTTCTTGATCTGCGCCGGGCGCAGCGTCACCGCTGCGGTGGAAACCACTACCGAGAATACGATACTCAGCACCAGCGCAACCATCACCGTTCTGGAGACGGTATCTTTTGCCTTAGCCACGAGCAAGCCTCCGTTTGATGTTGGCCTGAACCACGTAGTGGTCCATCAGCGGTGCGAACAGGTTGGCGAACAGGATCGCCAGCATGATGCCTTCCGGGAACGCCGGGTTAACCACTCGGATCAGCACGGTCATCACACCCACCAGGATACCGAAGCACCAGCGACCGGTGTTGGTCATGGCGGCGGAAACCGGGTCGGTGGCCATGAACATCATGCCGAAGGCAAAGCCGCCCATCACCAGGTGCCAATGCGGCCCCACGCCAAAGAACGGATTGGTATCGGAACCGATTATATTGAACAGCAGCGCCGTGGCGATCATGCCGATCATCACCCCGCCGACAATGCGGTAGGAGGCGATTTTCATGACCAGGAGAATCAGGCCGCCGATCAGTATGGCCAGGGTGGAGGTTTCACCCATGGAGCCCTGAATGGTACCCACGAAGGCGCTCATCCAGCCAATCTGCGTTTCCAGGGCTTCCAGACCACCGGAGGCGGCCCAGCTCAGGGCGGTAGCGCCACTGAATCCATCCACTGCGGTCCACACCGTATCACCGGAGATCTGCGCCGGGTACGCGAAGTACAGGAAGGCACGACCGGTGAGTGCCGGGTTCAGGAAGTTCTTGCCGGTACCACCGAATACTTCCTTGCCGATCACCACACCGAAGGTGATACCCAAGGCCACCTGCCACAACGGGATGGTGGGTGGGCAGATCAGCGCGAACAGCACCGAGGTGACAAAGAAACCTTCGTTCACTTCGTGCTTGCGCACGGTGGCAAACAACACTTCCCAGAAACCGCCAACCACGAAGGTGACAAAGTAAATGGGCACGAAGTAGGCCATACCGTAGACGAAATTATCCCACCAGCCAGCACCGGCACCGGTCACCGCCAGGGCCTGGATGAAGGCAGTACGCAGACCACCGTCGGCCACCATGGCGTCCGGATTGGCCGCCAGGAAGCTGTTGGCCTGGAAACCGATGTTCCACATGCCGAAGAACATGGCCGGGAAGGTACACAGCCACACGGTAATCATGATGCGCTTGAGGTCAACGCCATCGCGCACATGGGACGTGGTGCTGGTTACGCTACTCGGCGAGTAGAAGATGGTGTCGACCGCTTCGTACAGTGCGTACCAGCGTTCGTACTTGCCACCTTTTTCAAAGTGATGCTCGATGCCATCGAGAAACTGTCTGATTGCCATCGTAGTTAGCCCTCGATCTCGATTCGGGTCAGGTTCTCACGGAGAATCGGACCGTATTCATATTTGCCGGGGCACACGAAGGTGCACAGCGCCAGATCTTCTTCGTCCAACTCCAGAGCACCCAGTTTCTGTGCCGTTTCGGTATCGCCAACAATCAGCGAACGCAGCAGCTGGGTTGGCAGGATATCCAGGGGCATGATTGCTTCGTAGTTCCCCACCGGAACCATGGCCCGCTCACTGCCATTGGTGGTGGTTGTGAAATTGAACAGCTTGCCCGGGTTGAGCTTGGACAGATAGATGTTCATCACCGAGAACTTGTTCGGGCCCGGCGATAGCCAGCCCATGAACTCACGCTTGGTCTGCTCTTCGAGCACGGTTACCTGATTGGCGAAGCGGCCCAGGTAGGCACAAGGACCATCGCCCCGACGACCGCCAAAGACCGAGCCGGAAACGGTGCGCACTTTACAGTCGGTGGCGATTTCACCCTCCAGCAACTCCGGCAGGCTGGCGCCCAGGCGGGTACGGACAAGGCGAGGCTTCAGGGCTTTAGGGCCGCCAATCGCGACAATGCGCTCGACCGGCAGCTCACCGGTTTCAAACAGCTTGGCGACATCGATCACGTCCTGGTAGTTGATGGACCAGACGGTTTTATCGCCAACCACGGGATCAAGATAGTGGATGTGGGTACCCACATTGCCGGCCGGATGCACACCATCAAACTGATGCACCTCGATGGCGCCGGACTTGGGAACAGGCACATCCGAGCCTGGCTTGCCAGTCACAAACACCTTGCCGTTGGTGAGACGGGAAATAATGCTCAGGCCCTGCTCGAAAGCCTTGGCATTCTCGCCAATAATCACCGTCGGATCCGCGGCCAGCGGATTGGTATCCATGACGGACACGAAAATGGAGTTCGGGGTGGAGTCGATTTCCGGCACCTTGCTGTAGGGGCGCGTGCGGAATGCTGTCCACAGGCCGGATTCAACAAGGTTATCGACAACCTGCTGGCGCTCCAGACCGGCAAGATCAGCCTCATCATAGCGAGCGAAGGTTTCCGCCTCATCGCCTTCCACTTCAATAACGATGGACTGGAATACGCGGCGCTCACCGCGATTGATTTCTTTTACCACACCGGCGGCCGGGGCGGTATAACGAACGCCTTCAGTCTTCTTGTCCGTAAACAGCAGCGTTCCGCGCTTAACACGGTCCCCTTCTTTAACAGCCATCGTCGGCTTCATGCCGTTGTAGTCAAAGCCAATCAACGCAACATGGCGAATCGGCTTGCCATCGGTAATGGTCTGTTCGGGAGCGCCGCTGATGGGAAGATCCAGGCCTTTTTTGATCTTGATCATTAGCCTCGTCCAATCATCAGAAACTATCTGAGAATTTCAACGCCCGACTCCCTGCGGCCCAGGATTCCTGCTCATACCATGAGCCCGAGCGATCATGCTTCGGGCTCGCTAACATCCGCACGTTTGCTTGCTCAGATCATTAGCGGCAGGAAAAGTTGGGAAACGGGGCGCCAGACATACCCAAAATCGCGCCAATTATAGAGATTACGAAAATGTATTTCCACCGGAAACCGGCCGGGCTTTGTCACTCGAAAGTAACAAAAAACCCCGACAGCCACAGGCCGCCGGGGTTTTGTCATCACTGCGTAATTAACGCTACGACCTTAGTCGCGCACTCGCTTCGGGAAAACCGGGTGGTCGACGCCAGCCATGTCATTCACGCAACGAATCACCTGGGCACTGTAGCCAAACTCATTGTCGTACCATACATACAGAATCAGACGGTTACCTTCAGCAATGGTCGCCTGGGCGTCCACCACACCAGCATGGCGCGAGCCGACAAAGTCGGTGGAAACCACTTCCGGTGAGTTAACGAAGTCGATCTGCTTCTGCAGTTCGGAATGCAGGGCCATGTCGCGCAGGTAGTCGTTGACCATGTCAACGTCTACATCTTTCTTCAGGTTCAGGTTCAGGATCGCCATGGACACGTTCGGGGTCGGAACCCGGATGGCGTTGCCGCTCAGCTTGCCCTTCAGCTCCGGCAGCGCCTTGGCCACAGCCTTGGCGGCACCGGTTTCGGTGATCACCATGTTCAGCGGCGCGGAGCGGCCACGACGGCTGCCCTTGTGGTAGTTATCGATCAGGTTCTGGTCGTTGGTGTAGGAGTGAACGGTTTCGACGTGACCGTTCTCGATTCCGTACTCGTCATGAATCGCCTTCAGTACCGGGGTGATGGCGTTGGTGGTACAGGAAGCGGCCGACAGAATCTTGTCGTCGTCGGTGATGGAATCGCTGTTGATGCCATACACAATGTTCTTGATGTCGCCCTTGCCCGGTGCGGTCAGGATGACGCGACTGACGCCCTTGGACTTCAGGTGCAGACCCAGGCCGTCTTCATCACGCCAGATACCGGTGTTATCGATAACGATGGCGTTGTTGATATCGTACTGGGTGTAGTCCACCTTATCCGGACCGTCGGAGTAGATCACCTTGATGTAGTTACCATTGGCGATCAGTGCGGAGTTTTCTTCATCCACGGTAATGGTGCCGTCGAACGGGCCATGAACCGAGTCGCGGCGCAGCAGGCTGGCACGCTTCTGCAGGTCATTTTCCGCACCGCCCTTGCGCACAACAATGGCACGCAAACGCAGGTTGGCACCGCCGCCGGCCTTTTCGATCAGAATACGGGCCAGCAAACGGCCGATACGACCGAAGCCGTACAGGACAACATCTTTGGTGTCCCGGACATCCTGGTCGGCACATTCGGCTTTATATTGACCGACAATCGGGCCGATTTCCTGCTTCAGGAATTCGGTAAGATCGCTCATGCCGCTTTCCTTGAACTTGACCGCCAGCTTGCCGATGTCCACGTGGCCACGGCCCAACTCAAGCTTGTCCATCACCTCCAGAATCGGCAGAGTGTCGCAAACAGACAGTTCGCTATCCTCCACCTGGCGCACGAACCGGTGAGCACGAATGATGTCAATCACCGACTGGTTGATGATCGCACGGCCATAAACAGACGTAACAACGTTGTTCTTGCGATTCAGCCGGCCGATCAAGGGGATCATGGCTTCGGCGGTGGACTCTCGTTCGGTCCAGTTAGACAGGTGCTGGTTGATCTGTTCGTGACTCACGGTTGTGACCTCGTTTCGCACTGAAAATAATTTGGGGCGCGTATTATCCAATTTAAGGGGCCTCTAAACAACTCCGGATCACCTCTGGGAGCTCCCAGGGCAAATGATCTGGACACAACCACGTACCCGCTGCCATGACACTGCAACACCCGGGCGCTAGAATAGCCCCGCCCAGGATTCAGACTCATTCATTCAGGAGATGTTCCGGCCCATGAGCAAAGGTTCTTCCCAGGCTTCATTCTTGCCCTGCCAGCTTCTGGCGCCAAAGGCGCCGGAAAAACCCGCCGATCACCGGAAGTGGGGCGAGCTGCATGGCTGCAGTGATGCGCTGGCGATCTGCGAAAGCGCAAGAACCCGCAAAGGGCTCACTCTGGTGGTCACCCGCAGCACGGATGAAGCCATCCGGCTCGAACAGGCCATCCGCTTTTTCCTCAACCTACCGCCCGAGGAAGATGGCGCCACGGTTACCGAAGAGGGACTGGAGCTGCTCTCGCTGCCGGACTGGGAAACCCTGCCCTACGACTTGTTCTCGCCGCACCAGGACATCACTTCGCGGCGTCTGCGCACCCTGCACCGGCTGCCCTCCACCCAACACGGCATATTGGTGGTACCGGCGCGTACCCTGATGCACCGACTGGCGCCGCCCAGCTATCTGCAGGGCAACACCCTATTACTGGAAGTGGGCCAGACCCTGGATATCGACAGCTGGCGCCTGCAGTTGGAAGCCGCCGGCTACCATCACACCGAAAACGTGTATGAGCATGGCGAATACGCCGTGCGCGGCGCAATCCTGGATATCTACCCGATGGGCTCCAACCTGCCCTACCGGATCGACCTGTTTGATGACGAAATCGAAACCCTGCGCACCTTCGACCCGGAAACTCAGCGCTCCATTGATCGCATCGAGCAGATCGAACTGCTGCCGGCCAACGAATTTCCGTGGCACAAAGAAGCCCGCTCAGGCTTCCGCAACCGCTGGTTCGAGCACTTTCCCAACGCGGACAAGAACGCGCCGGTTTATCAGGATGTCAGCAACGGCATCACACCGCCGGGCATCGAGTATTACCTGCCACTGTTCTTTGATGAAACCGCTACCCTGTTTGACTACCTGCCGGGCAGCACCCTGGTCTTCACCGCCGACGGCCTGAACGACGCAGTGGCCGCCTTTGACGCCGAAACCCGCGCCCGCTACGAAGACCGCCGGCACGACCGTTTCCGTCCGATTCTGCCCCCGGATGAGTTGTTCCTGCAGCAGGACGAAGTATTTGGTCAGTTCAAGCAATACCCGCGCGTTACCTGCGCAGCCAACGAATTGCAGGGAGCGGCGACTCACAACTGCGACACCGACTCCCTGCCGGATGTTGCCATGGACGGTCGCGCGGCAGACCCGGCCGCCCGACTGAAACGTTTTCTGGACAACTTCTCCGGCCGGGTCCTGATTTGTGCCGAATCATCCGGGCGACGGGAAGCGCTGATCGAAAACCTGGCCGACCATCAATTGAAACCGGCCACCGTCAGCAACTGGGACGCATTCCTCACGGACGACCGGCACACCCTGGCCATCACCATTGCGCCCATGGAGCAGGGCATGGTTCTGCCAGGACAACACCTGGCACTGATCACTGAAACCGCCCTGTTCGGCGAGCAGGTGCTGCAACGCCGTCGTCGGGAAAAGCCCACCGAGGTCGACGACTCAGGCTACCGGGATTTGTCGGAACTCCGAATTGGCTCCCCCGTCGTGCACATTGATCACGGCGTGGGCCGCTACAAGGGCCTGGAAACCATTTCCGCCGGAGGCGAATCCAACGAATTTCTGACCCTGGAATACGCCGGTGGCTCGAAGCTTTATGTACCGGTCTCCAACCTGCACCTGATCTCACGCTACACCGGCACCGACGAGGAACATGCCCCCCTGCACAAGCTGGGCACCGAGCGCTGGAGCAACGCCAAGCAGAAGGCCCTGGAGAAAATCCGGGACACCGCCGCCGAGTTGCTGGATGTCTACGCCCGGCGCGAGGCTCGCAAGGGTTTCCAGTTCGAGGACCCGAAAGAAGCCTATCGCGCATTCGCCGCCGGCTTCCCCTTCGAGGAAACCCCGGACCAGCAAGTCGCCATCCAGGCCGTATTCGAAGACATGACCAGCGAGCAGCCCATGGACCGCCTGGTATGCGGCGACGTTGGCTTCGGCAAGACCGAAGTGGCCATGCGCGCCGCGTTCCTGGCCACCTGGTCCGGCAAGCAGGTGGCGGTGCTGGTGCCCACCACCCTGCTGGCCCAGCAGCATTACGAATCCTTCCGGGACCGGTTCTCGGACACCCCGGTGACCGTGGAGCTGCTCAGTCGTTTTCGCAGTGGCAAACAGACCACCAAAGCCATGGACGCCATTGAGGAAGGCAGGGCCGACATTGTCATCGGCACCCACAAGCTGCTGCAGGGTGACGTGAAATTCAAGAACCTGGGTCTGGTGATCATCGACGAGGAACACCGCTTTGGCGTGCAGCAGAAGGAAAAACTGAAAGCCCTGCGGGCGGAAGTGGACATGCTCAACCTCACCGCCACACCTATTCCCCGCACCCTGAACATGGCCATGGGCCACCTGCGCGACCTGTCGATCATTGCCACCCCGCCGGCCCGGCGGCTGTCGGTAAAAACCTTTGTACGCCAGCGGGACGACGTCATGGTCAAGGAAGCGATCCTGCGGGAAATCCTGCGGGGCGGTCAGGTGTACTTCCTGCACAACGACGTGGCCACGATTGAAAAGACCGCCGAAGACATCCGAAAGCTGGTGCCCGAGGCGCGGGTGGCGGTGGCCCATGGCCAGATGCGCGAGCGCCAGCTCGAACAGATCATGTCGGACTTCTACCACAAGCGCTTCAACGTACTGGTGTGCACCACCATCGTGGAAACCGGCATCGATATCCCCAGCGCCAACACCATCATCATCGAGCGCGCCGACAAGTTCGGATTGGCCCAGCTGCACCAGCTCCGGGGCCGTGTGGGCCGCTCGCACCACCAGGCTTACGCCTACCTGCTGACACCGCCGCCCAAGAGCCTGTCAGCCGATGCCAAAAAACGCCTTGATGCCATTGCTGAAGCCCAGGACCTGGGCGCCGGCTTCATGCTCGCCACCCACGACCTGGAAATCCGGGGCGCGGGTGAGTTGCTGGGCGAGGAGCAGAGCGGTCAGATCGAAACCATCGGCTTCAGCCTGTATATGCAGCTGCTCGATGAAGCAGTAAAAGCCATCCGCGAAGGCCGCACCCCCAACGCCGAACTGCCACTAAGCCACGGTACGGAAATGAACCTGCGCATTCCGGCGCTGATTCCCGACGACTATCTGCCGGATGTTCATAACCGTCTGATGCTCTACAAGCGCATTGCCAGCGTGAAGAATGAGGAAGAGCTGAAGGAATTGCAGGTGGAGATGATTGACCGCTTCGGCCTGCTGCCGGAACCGGCGAAGAACCTGGTCAACCAGACCCGTCTTCGCATCAAGGCCGAGGCCCTGGGTATCGACAAGGTGGATGCTGGTAAAGAATGGGTGCGTCTGGAATTCGGCCCCTCCACCCCGGTCGACCCGCTGGAACTGGTAAAAAAGGTGCAATCCGCGCCGGACACCTACCGGCTCGAAGGCGCCAACACCTTCCGCTTCCGGCTGAATGATGATTCCACCAGTGGTAAACTCGATGCCATTGCCGCCATGCTCAGCGAACTGGCCCCGTCAGACGCCTCACAAAAGGCCTCCTGAGCCCGAACGAATCACCTGGAGTTAATGCCCTTGCAAACCCAACGATTCCACCTCAAGCACACAGCACTGGCCCTGGCTTTCGCCACATTCTCGACAGGTTCCGCGCTGGCCCAGACGCAACCCGAAGGCGCCCTGCCCGAAGAGATTCCTGAGCATTATTACCGGGCCGAACTGGTGATTCTGGAACGCGTGATCGACCCTGTCCTGGTTGAGGAGAAAATGGCAGGCAAGCAGGTGGAGCCTCCAGTCAGCTCCGACACCAACCTTTGGGTGGAAGGCGAAAACGACACCCGTTCAACGGACCTGGAGCTGGTTGATACCAGCGAGCTTCACCTGAACCAGGCCGTTCAACGCCTGGAGCGCAGCGGCAACTACCAGGTACTGGCGGCGGCAGGCTGGTATCAGGGTTTCCCGCCCGATTATGACAGCGGCCCTATGCGAGTAGCGATGGGCGACTGGCTCGAAGCCGCGGATCAGCGGGAGGTGGATGGTTACATCAGCATAGAGCGCCGGCGTTACCTTCATGTCGACGTCCACCTGAATCACTGGCAGGTGACGGAAGAAGCGCTGCAGGAGGCTCAAGCCCAGACCGAGGCGAATTCGGCCGAGACCGGGCCCACACAGGACACTGCAACCGGCACACCCGCAGGGCAGTCACAGTCGACAAAGGGCAATCAGACTCGGCCGAACCCAACGACCGTACCCGCTGATTCAGCAATCCCGGTAAACCCGGAGCTGGTCACCTGGATTCGGGAAACCCGCCGGATGCGCAGCGGGGAGATTCACTTTATCGACTCCCCCACCATCGGCGTGCTGGTGTATTTCGAGCCTATTGAGCAGACGGAGCAGGAAGAGGAGTAAGCTGGCCAAGGCCAGCAACCGACTGCTCCAGTATCTGCTTGACCCCGGACATGCCCTGGCTGATCGCCTCTTCGATTTCCGCCATGGTGATGATGTCCTCGGTCTTGCCCGCGGCCCAGTTGACCACCAGCCCCAGGCACACGTACCGCATGCCCAGCTCGGCCGCCAACACGGCTTCGGGCATGCCAGTCATACCCACCAGATCGCACCCATCCCGCTCAAGACGCCGAATCTCTGCCGCAGTTTCGAGTCGAGGGCCCTGGGTGGCGCCGTAGACGCCAAAATCCGAGAATGACACGTCGAGCGCCCGGGCAGCGACAATCAGTTGCTCACGGGCGGAAGCATCATAGGGATGCGTAAAGTCAATGTGGGTAACGTGCTCCAGATCGCCTTCGAAAAAGGTGCTGGCGCGGCCCCAGGTGTAGTCAATCAACTGGTCGGGCACGACAACCTGCGCCGGCCCCATCTGTGAATGAATTCCACCAACAGCATTGACACCCACCACGGTACGAACACCGGCGTCGTACAGAGCCTGTATGTTTGCCCGGTAATTGACCTGATGCGGCGGGATCCGATGCGGGTTGCCGTGACGGGCCAGAAAAATCACCGGCTGCTTGCCCAGGCTGCCAAATACCAGCTTGTCAGAAGGTTCACCCCATTGATTCGAGGCCGCCTGTTCCTGATCAATCGCCAGACCCTTGAGCGTGGTCAAGCCGGTTCCCCCGATAATGCCCACGGGTGGAGTCTGTTCAGACGGATTCATTCGCTTTCTCCTGACGGGGATTCACCATGAGTCGGGGAATCTCCCGATTTATTGCCCCCGCTTGACTCACTGGTTTCGCTAGGCTCCCGAGACCGGGAATCCTGTGTTTTGTGTCGATCTTCATTCGCCAGCCGGACTCCATCAGGCAAATGCAACGTACGGGTCGGGAAGGCTACCTCGGCTCCATAACGCTCGATGATGTCGCTGATTTTGAGCAATATCTCTTCCTTTACCTCATGGTAACGAACCCAGACAACCGTCTTGGTGAAGGTATACACCATGATGTCCAGGGAAGAGGCGTTAAAGGTGAGGAAATTGACGATCAGGGTCTGGCTGGTATCAATTTCGTCGTGGTTCTCCAGCATGTCGCGGATCTCGTCCACGATTTTCTTCATGGAGTGGATGTCGGCATACCGAATGCCGATGGTTTCGTAGATACGACGGTTACGCATGCGGGAGGGGTTTTCCACCGCAATCGTGGTAAAGGTGGAATTGGGCACGTAAAGAGGGCGCTGGTCAAAGGTACGGATGGTGGTCAAACGCCAGCCGATCTGCTCCACGGTACCTTCAATATTCCGATCCGGGGAACGGATCCAGTCGCCCACCTTGAACGGCCGGTCCAGGTGAATTATGAACCCACCAAAGAAGTTGGCCAACAGGTCTTTGGCGGCAAAGCCGATAGCGATACCACCTACACCACCGAAGGCCAGCACACCGGAAATACTGAACCCCAGTGTCTGCAGGGCCGTCAGGATGGCGGTTATCGCAATGACTGCCCGCAGCAGCTTGCTGATGGCATTCACCGTGGTGAAGTCCATTGGCTTACGCATTTTTAGCGGCGATACCAACGTATGCTCAACCTGTTTGACCAGGCCAAACAACACCCAGACCACCACCAGGATAAAGCCTACCTGCAGCATGGTGGCGTTCGCCTTGAACACCTCTGCCTCGGAAAACCGGTGGGCAATTTCCGCTGCCCAGTAAACCCCCTGCAACCAGACAAAGGCCACCATCGGCCTGCGGGCCGCATGCAGTATCGCGTCGTCCCAGAGGTTGCTGGTTTTGGCGAACTTTTTCTCTAGCCGAAGGATAATCCGACTGACCACAAAGGAAACAACGGCCGTAGACAGGACCACCACGAAAACCAGAATGCCCGCCCGCCAGGCTTCGGACAGCAAGCCAAACTCTTTGATCCAGTTGTTCAGGTGGCTCACCATTTCGCCGATCATGCTCTTCCTCTGAAACGTCCGTTCACTGAATTATGACCCGCATACCGGGCTCGACCTGCTCAAACAGTTCAGCAATATCATGATTGCGCATGCGGATACAGCCATGACTCCTGGCAACGCCCATCGGCTCGGTATCTGGAGTGCCATGAATGTATATAAAGCGTCGGAAGGTATCCACACCGGGGCCGCGATTCACCCCCCACTCCCGACCACAGAGCCAGAGAATGCGGGTCAGAATCCAGTCCCGTTGCGGATGAGCGTGCGCCAGGTCCGCAGAGTAGCGTTCCCCCGTGGGGCGCCGGGCGATGAACACCGTATTCAGAGAAGCATTTCCGCCAATCCTGGCCCGAATGTAGTGCTCACCCCTGGGCGTACAGCCGCTGCCGTCCTGTTCGCCAGCCCCATTCAGGGCCGTGGAGACCGGGTAACACTGTCTGACCGCACCGTCAGCGGCCACCAGCTCCAGTGTCTGGGCCTCGAGGTTGATTCGAATGAATGCACTGGCGGGAATTGTGATCGTCACTGGGTGACCGGTGGTAGTGTCTGCATTTTGTCAGGGGCCTTCATGCCTGCCGCCAGGAAAGGCACCAGGCGGGCCGCGATTTCCTGGACGCTGGTTTCCACCCCGATCTTGGTCTCCAGGATGTCAATCAGCGCATCGCTACTGGACATGGTAAAGGCCGTTGCCCCCAGCATAAACTGGATGCGCCAGTAACGGTCCACGGCTGACAGCTCCGGTGTCGCTTCCTTCAGCAGGCGCATGAACCGCCCGAAGGTGTCACTGTATTCCTGCTCCAGGAATTTACGCAAATGGCCCTGGGACTGAGTGTAGGCGAGGCCCAGCAGGCGCATGAAAATGGAGATCCCCCGTTCATTGCGTTGTGGCATGCGCGCGGCACTCTCCGCCAGGGCCCACAGCAACCTGTCGAGCGTGGGCACGGCACCCTCGGCCTCCGCTTCCAGATCGTCAAAGACTTCATCGAGCGTGGCCGAATACGGCGTCAGAAAGCGGGCAAATACCGCGTGAATCAGGGCATTCTTGGAGCCAAAGTGATAGTTCACCGCTGCAAGGTTTACCTTCGCCTTGCTGGTGATCATTCTCAGGGACGTTTCCGAGAAGCCTCGATCTGCAAACAGGACCTCGGCGGCATCAAGAATTCGGTCAACGGTATCGGACTGAGCCATGGGGTGCGGGGCCTTAAGGGAATTTGTTTAAAACCTACGTTTGAAACGCTCCGGTGTCAAGCGCCGCTCTGTGGTTCTGCCGCCACGTCCCGCCAACCGTTATCAATGGCCTGCTGGTTACTGTCAAAGAAAGCCTTCTGCACCCGGGTGTAGGCTTTTTCCGCTTCCAGCAGGTAGATCAGATACAGGCGCACACGGTCGCGGCGAGTCAGCCACAGTGGCAGCACGTGGTGTTCCGACACCTGAACCAGTTGCCGGAACCGCGGGTGACGCAGCGCGTGGTTATAATCCGCCATGCGCACGCATTGCCACACCAGGCCGTCTTTGCCTTCCAGGTGCTCAGCGTGTTTGCGGGCATCCCTCATCATTCGTTGGCGCTTGAACAGCAGGTCCAGGTAGGAGGGCTTGGCGGAATACAACCGCCGCACAAAAGGCACGCCCAATAGCAGGATAATTACGAAAGCGCCAAAGCCACCACCGGCCAGCCAGGCAGGCACATAGCCGGTTAATCCACTCAGGAATACCGAAGCCGCCGCCAATGCACTGAAAACCCACAAGTCCCGATTACGCCGGGCCGCGGCCATCTCGAAGTTATCGGGCCAGTCAGCCATCGACAGCAGGTTAAAGTCCAGCAACAGCACCCGGTCACACTGTTTCAACAACAACCGACGCTGTCGTTGACTGGATTCTGCCAGGGACTGTTCGATGTCCTGCGATTCAGACTCACCGGCTTCTTCACTCTCTTCGCCCTGCTCGGTGATCTCTTCCTGCTCTTCCTCAACGTCCACTGGGTTTTCGGCATCAGGACCGGCCTGGGACTCTGCCGGAGTCTTGGAAGGGGCATGATTCTGTGGGGCCACTGACTTACCAGCTTGAACCGCTGGCTCCGTTACCGGGTCAGCAGCGCGCCCCGGGTGCAGGACTGCCCCCGGAGTCTCGGTTTTGCTGTCAGCCGCGGTATTTTGTGCCATGCCGGTGTATGCCTGTCTGTCTTCTTTAATAAGGTATCGACGTTTCAGGGCAATTCTTGAACGCCCTTTTTTGCAAGGGGTCTGGTATTCTGTCGCCCCAGAACCCATTTACGCAGGAGATCCGCCATGTTCACAGGTATTGTTCAGGGTGTCGCCGAAATTGATCACATCACCGAAGCTCCAGGCCTTAAAACCCTGGCGATCCGGTTTCCTGAAGGCACGGTGGAGCATGTAACAACCGGCGCCTCTGTTGCGATCAACGGCACCTGCCTGACCGTTACCCGTCAGGAGAGCAATATACTGTTTTTTGACGCCATGCAGGAAACCCTGCGGCTGACCACCCTGGGTGACCTGAGCGAAGGTGATGGTGTGAACTTCGAGCGGGCTGCCCGCATCGGCGACGAGATCGGAGGGCACCTGCTCAGCGGTCACATACATACCACCGCCGACATTGTGGAAATTGTTCATTCCGAGAACAACGTCACGCTCTGGTTCGAGGTGCCGCACGACTGGGCGAAATACGTGTTCGCCAAGGGCTACATCGCCATTAACGGCGCCAGCCTGACCATCGGTGAAGTGGCCGGCAATCGCTTCAATGTCCACCTGATTCCCGAGACCCTTCGGGCCACCACCTTTGGCACTGCCCGGGAGGGCCAGCGCGTCAATATCGAGGTCGACAGCCAGACCCAGACCATTGTCGACACCCTGGCACGGATGGGCTACGACCAGCCCGCCCGGTAACTTACCGGGCCCTGCCCGCCTTTCTGAATGCCCGGTAGACGGTAAAACGCCGATCCTGGGCGAGTTTTTCCACCGGGCC
Organism: Marinobacter nauticus; assembly: GCA_044811145.1. Lineage (GTDB taxonomy): Bacteria > Pseudomonadota > Gammaproteobacteria > Pseudomonadales > Oleiphilaceae > Marinobacter > Marinobacter nauticus_A. The sequence goes on along the minus strand of CP085245.1, from coordinate 2,178,345 downwards.
CACGTAACGCTGGATCAGTGCCTCGTACGGCAGGAAGCTGTTCGCCACCAGGCGCAGTTCCCCGCCTGCTTCCAGGTGCTGGGCAACCTGGGCCAGGAACTGCTCGGTCATTGAGGTGTCTGTTTTCACCCCACTGTGGAAGGGCGGGTTGCTGACCACCGCCTGCCATCGGCCTTCGATCCCAGCCAGGCCATCGGAAGGCATAATCTCACCCTGCACCTGGTTCCGTTCGTAGGTAGCCCGGGCACAGGTAACCGCCTGCGCCTGGACATCGATACCATCGACAACGCCGGGCGCTTCCCCCCTGGTTTTTCGAAAGGCTTGCAGCCAGCTGCCGATCACGCCCGCGCCACAGGCAAAATCCAGCACCCGATCTCCCTTGAGAGGCTGTTCCGCGAGATTTTCCAGTAACAAGCGGGTACCGGCATCGAGTTCCGCCTGACTGAAAATACCCGGCATTCCCGCCACTGGCCACTCAATACCGGCGCAGGTCAGCGACTGCCACTGGATCCACTCCATCATGTCAAAGTGATCCAGGGGCTGATGATTGCTGCCCGCCCACACCTGGCAGTGGCGGGCGCTGTCGACCTTTCCGGCCCCTTCGGTGGCAAGCTGGAAGGGCTTGGCCGCACCGGCAATGCCTTCTTTCTTGCCCCCGATCAGTACCAGCCGGGCACCTTCGCGCCCCAGGTAGCGAGCCATGGCAAGGCGCAGTTCCAGTTCCGCCCTTACCTTGGGCATAAACACAATGACAGTATCGCAGGAGCCAGATTTCAGCCCGGAGCACTGGTAGCCAAAGCAGGCCTGCCAGCCTGCCTGGTCCGCCAGCCGGACGAACACACCGGCGTGTTCACTCATCACAATGCCGGGAGCCGGACAAAGCGGCAGCAATGCCGGGTCTGTCACCCCCAGCAGAGCTACCTGGCCTTCCAGCAAATCGGCATTACGAAGCAACACTTCATGGGTATTGGGGAGTGTTGCCATCAGTGAATAACCGCCTCCGGCGTCTGGTGCATGGTGGCCTGGGCAAGATCCAGCAGCTCCCGCAGGGCCACGGAGAACATCGCGTACTCAGGCTCACGAACACCTTTGAGTTCAGCCAGCATGCTGTTCCAGCGCTCAATCATCGAGTGGTACTTCTGCTCCCAAAGCTGAACACTTTCCGGAATGTTCTCGGCCTTCTCAGCACTAATCAGCACACCGGTGGTAAGGGCACGCTGCTGCCACTCCAGGTCTTCCCGGAAGCTCTCACGCGCCAGCGCCTGCCAGTGGGAACTCGGCTGAAGGTTGGCGATGGCCTCGCCAAACCAGTTCAGGTCAAGGCGGTCTCCCAGGTCGTAATAGAGGTTGGCCACGGATTTCAGAGGCATACCGGTTGTTTCCTGGGCCTCGATGATGCCCAGCGAAGAATACAGATAACCGGTGCCAGCCAGTACCGAGGCCAGGTCCTTCGGGATGCCCGCTTCGGCAAGTTCATTGTGACGGCTTTCCCAACTGGCCCTGGCCTGGTCGCCCAGGTAGTCCGGCAGGCCAGACGTAATCGCCCAGACACCGTCAGCAAACCGCTCGATATGGCTCTGGATGTTCAGTTCTGCCCGACGGTTGCGCAACAGCCAACGCACCGCACGACGAATCAGGCGCATCAGGTTCTGCATCAGCTCCAGCTGCAGCTTGGCAGACACGTGATAATCCAGGGATTCGATCTTGCTCCACCAGCTGTCCAGACGGAACACATCCCGGGCGATGATCCAGGCCAGCGCGATGGACGGTGCATCGGCGCCCGTAGACTGGTTCAGTCGCTCCACAAAGGTGATCCCCATGTGATTCACCATATCGTTGGCGATCTGGGTGGCGATGATTTCCCGGCGCAGTTGGTGCTCACCCAGTTCCTTCGAGAACTTCTGGTTCAGGGCCTGGGGGAACACCTTGTACATTTCACCGGCCAGCAGTGGATCGTCCGGCAGGTTGCTGTCGATCAGTGTCTGCTTCAGGTCACCTTTGACATAGGAAATCAGCACCGACAGCTCCGGCCGGGTCAGCCCCTTGTTGGCCAGCTTGCGCTCGCTCAAGGTTTCATCGTCCGGCAGGAATTCCAGGCTACGGTTCAGCTTGCCCTCGCTTTCCAGCGTATTCATCAGGCGCCGGTATTCCTCCAGCCGGGTCGAGGTATCGGCACTGGCGATACTCAGGGCCTGGGTTTGGCGATAGTTATTCTTCAACACCAGGGCCGCCACATCGTCCGTCATTTCCTCAAGCATGGCGTTACGCTGCTTGCCGGTGAGGTCGCCCATGGCCACTGCCCGGTTGAGCAGGATCTTCATGTTGACTTCGTGGTCCGAGCAATCCACACCGCCGGAGTTGTCAATGAAATCGGTATTCAGGCGGCCACCCTTGAGGGCATATTCAATACGCCCAAGCTGCGTGATACCCAGGTTGCCACCTTCGCCAACCACCCTGCAGCGCAGCTCCTTGCCATTAATGCGCAGGGCATCGTTGGCCTTGTCGCCGACATCGGCGTGGCTTTCATCGCTACCCTTCACGTAGGTGCCGATGCCGCCTACCCAGAGCAGGTCCACCTGGGCCTTGAGGATATGGCCAATCAACATGTTCGGCGGCACCCGGTCGGCTTTGATGCCCAGCAGTTTTTTCATTTCTGGACTGACCGGAATGGATTTGGCGCTGCGGCTGAACACGCCACCACCCTTGGAAATCAACTTGGGATCGTAGTCGGTCCAGGCAGAGCGGGGCATCTCAAACAGGCGCTTGCGCTCCTTGTAGCTCTTCTCGGCATCCGGTTCGGGATCGACAAAGATGTGAACATGGTTGAAGGCCGCCACCAGGCGAGTCTTCTCGGAGGACAACAGGCCATTACCGAACACGTCACCGCCCATATCACCAATACCGATGGCGGTGAACTCGTCCACGGCCGGGTTAATGCCCATTTCCCGGAAATGCCGTTCGACAGACACCCAGGCACCGCGGGCGGTAATGCCCATTTTTTTGTGGTCATAGCCGTTGGAGCCGCCGGAGGCAAAGGCATCGCCCATCCAGAAGCCATACTCGGCCGCCAGGCCATTCGCGATATCGGAGAAAGTCGCCGTGCCTTTGTCGGCGGCCACCACCAGGTAGTGGTCGTCTTCATCCTGGCGCACGACTTTCTCCGGTGGCTGGATACCACCGTCCACCAGGTTGTCGGTGATGTCCAGCAGACCCCGGATAAAGGTCTTGTAGGCGGCGATACCCTCGGCCTGGAAGGCCTCACGATCGGAGGGATCGGGCAGTTGCTTGGCCACGAACCCGCCTTTGGCGCCAACCGGCACAATGACGGCGTTTTTTACCTGCTGGGCTTTCACCAGGCCTAGGATTTCAGTGCGGTAGTCCTCGAAGCGATCGGACCAGCGCAGACCACCCCGGGCAACTTTCCCGCCCCGCAGGTGCACACCTTCCACCCGGGGGGAGTAGACAAAGATCTCGTACGCCGGCAATGGCAGCGGCACGTCAGGAATCCGTGTCGGGTCAAACTTCACACTGATGTAGGGTTTGGGCTGCCCGTCAGCATCCGGCTGGTAATAGTTGGTTCTCAGGGTCGCCTGCATCAGCTCCAGGTACAGGCGCAGTACGCGGTCTTCGCTGAGATTCTCGACCTCATCCAGACCGGCGTTGAATTCGATTTCCAGCTTCTGCTGGGCGGCCTCGCTCTTTGCCCGACTCTGGAATCGATCCGGATTGAAGCGCGTATCAAAGTACTCCAGCAACGTGCGGGTCAGGTTAACGTGGTTAACCAACGTGTTGGAGATAAAAGTCTGACTGTTGGAGATGCGAATCTGGCGCATGTAACGGGCGTAGGTGCGCAACAGGGCAATCTCACGCCAGCTCATATAGGACGACAACAGCAGACGGTTAAAGGCATCGCTCTCTGCCTCGCCATACCAGACCTTTCGGAACAGGTCCTCAAAGATCGGGCGGACACGGTGAATGTCCACCACCGCGCCGGTCTCGGTCTGCAGGGTGAAATCGTGGATCCAGACAATCTTGCCGCCGTGGTCACGCACCTCGAAGGGGTGTTCCCCCAGCACGCGGAAGCCCAGGTTGTCGAAAATCGGCATGACATCGGACAGCGGCAGCGGCTCATCCGGATAGAAGAGCTTGAAATGCAGAATGCTTTCATCCTCTTCCAGGGCCCGGTAAAAACTCATGGCCAGGTCGTCATTGCTCGCTGAACTGGAGATATGGTCCAGGTCGATGGCGGCACGCCGGGCCGAGAACATGTCCTTGTAGCTGGCCGGGAAACCACCACCCCAGATGCGGTACAACTCGTTGCCCTGCTCTTCGCCATAGGCCTCGCTCAGGGCTTCGCTCAGGCCATCCCGCCAGGATTGTGCAAGCTCGATCACCCGGTTACGAATCTTGGTGACCGGCACCTCGCGGTTCTCCATCTGGGGCACGCGGATGGTGAACTGGACTCGGGCCAGCACCGATTCCGAGAAATGGGTGACAAACTCAATGTCTTCCGCTTCCAGCTCCTCAATCAACACCCGCTCAACTTTCAGGCGCAATTCCGTGTTGTAGATATCCCGGGGGAAGAACGCCAGGCAGGTAACAAACTGGCCGTAGACATCTTCCCGCATGAACAGCTCGATGCGCCGACGCTCCTGGATGTACAGAATGCTCTTGGCCACCTTGAGCAGTTCGTTGGACTCAATCTGGAACAACTCATCCCGGGGATACAGGGTCAGGATCTGTTCCAACTCACGGCCGGCGTAGTCGTCCGCCAGGAAACCGGAACGCTCCATGACCGCCCGGGATTTACGGCGCAGCAAGGGGATCTCCACGGGACGCTCGTTGTAGACGCGGGCGGTATAGAGGCCCAGGAACCGGCGCTCACCCACAACCTCGCCTTTGCTATCGAATTTTTTCACCGCGATATAGTCGGGGTAAGCCGGACGGTGAACCCGCGAGCGCTGGGCCGATTTCGCAAAGATGAAAACATCGTCGGTACGCGTCATCTCATGCCGTGTGCGTTGGGGCAGCTCGTTCAGGCGCACCTTGTCAGAGCGCTCGTTGTTCACTCGCAGGATACCCAACTCTGAATTGTCGACCCGGCGCACTTCCATGCCACTCTTGTCAGACACGAAATCGTATTCGTCATAGCCCAGGAAGGTGAAGTGGTCGTCCGCCATCCACTTCAGGAAAGCCTGGGCTTCCTCGCGGTCGTCTTTGGAGATGCCGGCAGTGGTGCCCTCCAGCTCCTTGCAGATCTCCCGGACACGATCCTGCATGACACCAAAATCGCCCACCGCGATCCGCACTTCATGCAGAACGGCCTGAAGTTCTTCCTCCAGTGAGCGTAAATCCTTGGGATCGCTGTGGCGGTCAATCTCAAGAACGATGAACGCCTCAAAACCAGCTCTTTCAGAGGCTTTCTTCGCAGGGTTGGGATACAGCTTTTTCAGCTTGCCACTGGTGTCCCGTTCAACCTGGAAAATGGAATGTTGCAGTGAATGCGTACCGATGTCCCTGCGATTGATCGCCATCCGCAGGGAATCGATCAGAAACGGCATGTTCGGGTGCAGAATAAAGATGACCGTATGGGTGGACTGCCAACCGTCACTTTCCAGTTCAGGATTGAAAACGGCCACCGGCGTTTGTTCGGCATCGCGCTTCTGAAGGAATTGCCAGGCCGCCAGGACCGCACCGTAAGTATCTGAAAAACGGCGACTGACCAGTTCTTCCAGTGGAATATGGGCGTAATGCTGACGGGCAAACTCAGTAACCTTTTTTGCCTCGGCCTTGGCAAGCTTGTCCGTGAACGCATCAGCCAGTTGCTCAAAAAACTGTTCCTTGCTGGCGATAGTCAGCGCATTCATATTCCAACCTCTGGTTTTTATGTGAAATAAAGGTAATTCATTCATGCAGCCATAAGCATAGTCAAGCCCTTGATTTTTGCCGAGATGCCACGAAAACTGCGGCAACTACCTAGACGCTTTATTGTCTTCTGCAAATAATCAGCAACCAAGGGCTTAACACCTCATGTCGTTACAACAAACGTTCGGTGATCTGAAAACCCAGCTCAGCCAACGCATCATCGGCCAGGAAGCCCTGGTAGAACGGCTTCTTGTTGCCCTGCTGGCCGATGGCCACCTGTTGGTGGAGGGTGCGCCCGGCCTGGCCAAAACTACGGCCATCAAGGCCCTGGCCGATCACCTGGAGGGCGATTTCCATCGCATCCAGTTCACACCAGACCTTCTGCCCTCCGATGTGACCGGCAGCGAGATCTACCGCGCCGAAACCGGTCATTTCGAATTCCAACGCGGCCCTGTGTTCCATAATCTGCTTCTTGCCGACGAAATCAACCGGGCTCCGGCTAAAGTCCAATCCGCTTTGCTGGAAGCCATGGCGGAACGCCAGGTCAGCGTGGGTCAGAAAACCTTCCCGTTGCCCGGACTTTTCATGGTCATGGCCACCCAGAACCCCATTGAGCAGGAAGGCACCTATCCCCTGCCCGAGGCCCAGCTGGACCGTTTCCTGATGCACGTGATGATCGGCTACCCCTCAGCCGAGGCAGAAAAACGGATTCTGCACCTGGCCCGCGACGATTACCGGCACGGCGTCCCCAAGGCCAACATTCGCCTGACCGAAGAAGACGTCATGTCCGCCCGCCGGGCCGTGGCCGACATCTACATGTCCGAGCCGGTTGAGCAATATCTGCTGGCGCTGATTCTCGCCACCCGGGATGCCGCCGCCGTGGACCCGGAGCTGGCCCAGTGGACCGCCTTTGGGGCCAGCCCCCGGGGCACCATTGCCCTAGACCGCTGTGCCCGCGCCCTGGCCTGGCTGGACGGACGGGACTATGTCACTCCCGATGATGTTCGTACCATGGCTTTCGATGTATTACGCCACCGCATTCTCCTTACCTTCGAGGCAGAAGCAGAAGGCCTGACCGCCGACGATGTACTACAGCGACTGATCGAGCGGGTACCGGTAACCGCTTGATCCCATGGACCTGACGCAGGTAGAGACAATGTCCGCCCCCACTGCAGCGACTCACGTTACATTGAGCGACCTGGTCCGACTCCAGGCTGACGCCCGTGCCCTGCGCCTGCCTTCGGTAAAACCGGCGCGCAGCCGCCAGGCAGGACTGAAACAGTCACGCCAACGAGGCCGGGGCATGACCTTTGCCGAGGTGCGCCCGTACCAGCCCGGCGACGACATTCGCAGCATCGACTGGCGGGTAACTGCCCGGCGCCAGTCCCCGCACACCAAGATCTACGAAGAAGAGCGGGAACGGCCGGTCCTGCTGGTTGCCGACCTGGGTCCCACCCTGTTTTTTGCCAGCACCGGCGCCTACAAACAGGTGCGTTGCGCGCAACTCAGCGCCCTGCTTGCCTGGCTGGCGCTGAGGGCCGGAGACCAGGTGGGCGGGCTGGTGTTCAACGAAACCGCCCTGGAAGTCGTCCGGCCGGCCCGCCGAAAAAAATCGGTGCTGCGGCTGCTGGATCATCTGGCGCGTCAACAGCACCAGCCGGGATCGGTACCCGCAAACGCCACACCTGCCAACCGCCTGGACGTCGCCCTGGCCGAAGCTCATCGGGTGGCGCATACAGGAAGCAGGATTTTCGTCATCAGCGACTTCATGGCACCTGGCGAGAACACCCGGAATCTGCTGGGCCAGCTTGGCCGACATAACACCGTTACCGCGATCCGCATTCAGGACCCACTGGAAAAGCAGCTGCCTGAAAAGGGCCGATACGCCGTTGCCGGGCCGGATGGTCCGCTCTGGTTTGACGCCGGCAACCCGGTGTTCCGGGAAGCCTGGCAGCAAAAAGTGGATAGCCATGAGCAGCAACTCAACGAGTGCTTTCGCACCACCGGCGTGGGCTTTACCACGGTTGTTACCGGCGAAGCGCCCACTGAATCAGTACGACGGCTGCTCGGGCCAGGGGGGCGCATCCCGTGAACGGTCAGGATCCGCTTTCGCAATTGCGCGATATCCAATTGCCTGAAACCGGCGGCTGGTGGCCGCCTGCACCCGGTTGGTGGGTCCTTGCGATCCTGCTATGCCTGTTAGTGGCGGGCTCCCTGCTCTGGTGGCGCCGCCGGCGTCGGCACACTCAATGGCGCCGGGACGCCCTGGCCGAACTCCGGCAGCTGGAAAAACGCGCCGAGCCTCACACCGACTGGTTTGGCGAGCTCAATGCCCTGCTCAAACGGGCTGCCCGACACGCTTTCCCCGAGCGGCGGCCGGAATCATTGAGTGGCAACGCCTGGCGTGATTTCCTGCTTGAAACCATGCCACCGGGTACCGGCGACAAAGAAGTCATCCAGGCCATGATCGCCGCCTGCTGGCAGCCTGTTCCGACCCTGCCGCCCTCAGAGGCCACGGACATCGCCAAAGCCTGGCTGGAGGCGCGATCATGATCACGCTGGCCTACCCCTGGTTATTGCTGCTGGTGTTATTGCCCTTGTTGCCCTTCGTCCGCAGGCCGCATCGGCAGAGCGTCGAGGCACCGGTGTTGCCGATCGGCCACTGGTTAACGTCCATGCCCGGTGTCAGCACCCGTGGCCAGGGCACACCCCGATGGCGACGGGTACTGATGCTCTTGGCCTGGTTCTGCCTGGTGGTGGCCCTGGCGCGCCCGCAGCATGTGGGCGAACAGACGCAACTGCCGGTCACCGGGCGCGACCTGATGCTGCTGGTGGACATCTCACCCAGCATGGAAGAGCGGGACATGATCCAGCAGGGGCGAAGCCTGAACCGGCTGCAGGCAGTCAAACGGGTACTGGACGATTTCATCACCCGGCGCGAAGGCGACCGCCTGGGGCTGGTCCTGTTTGGCACCCGACCTTACGTGCAAGCCCCCCTGACGTTTGACCGTGAAACCGTAAGAACGCTGCTGCATGAAGCCGGACTGGGCATGGCCGGCCGCGCCACCGCCATTGGCGATGCAGTCGGCCTGGCTGTCAAAAGGCTGCGTGAACGTCCCCGGGAACAACGGGTGGCAATCTTGCTGACAGACGGCGCCAATACCGCCGGTGAAGTCACTCCGGACAAGGCAGCAGAGATCGCCCGCGCGGCAGCTGTGCGGCTTTACACCATTGGCATTGGCGCAGAATCCATGGTCCAGCGGGGCATCTTTGGCAGCCAGCGGGTAAACCCATCCCGGGACCTCGACGAGGGCCTGCTTACTCGCATGGCCCAGCAAACTGGCGGTCAGTACTTCCGGGCGCGCAACCTGGAGGAACTGGAAGGGATTTACGATACCATCAACCAGTTGGAACCGATTGAACAGGGCGGACAGACTTACCGCCCGGTCACAGACCTGTATGTCTGGCCCGCCGGCCTGGCCACCCTGCTGGGGCTGTTATTGCTGGCCAGCCGCCTGGGCGGTGGTTACCGGGGCAGCAGGGCCAACGCGGAGGCCAGCCATGACTGACTTTCATTTCCTGCGACCGCTCTGGCTCACGTTGCTGCTACTCCTGCCATTGCTTTACGCACTCCGACACCAACTGAACCAGCAGGAAACCGGTTGGCAGGCTCACATCCCGGCCCGCTTGCTGAAGCCACTGATCCCGAACCAGGTGGGGCGGGAAGCACATCAGCCCCGGCGTTCGCCGTTGATCGTCCTGGGCCTGGCCTGGCTAACCCTGGCCATCGCCCTGGCCGGCCCAAGCTGGCGGGAGGCACCGACACCCCTGAAACAGTCCGAGGACAGCCTGGTACTGGTTCTGGACCTGTCACTATCCATGCTCGCCACCGATGTCCAGCCGGACCGGCTGACCCGCGCCAAACGCAAGATACGGGATATCCTGGCCGCGCGAGAGGACGGCCTGAATGCCCTGGTGGTCTATTCCGGCGACGCCCATGTGGTCACGCCCCTGACCCAGGACACCCGGACCATTGAGGCTTTATTGGATGTGCTGGAACCCGTGATCATGCCCGCCCAGGGCAATCGGGCCGACCTGGCCATCAAACAGGCCATCGAGTTACTCCGACAGGGGGCCATTGGCCAGGGCCGCATCCTGTTGCTGGCCGACCAGATTAACGACACCTACCGTGAACGGATAGCCCGCGATCTTAACGCAAGCGATTACAGCCTGAGCACGCTGGTGGTGGGTACCCGAGAGGGCGGCCCCATGCCGCTGGCCCAGCGGGGTTTTATTCGCGATGGAGAGGAAATTGTTATAGCCAGGGCCGAACCAGAGGGGCTGGCCAGCCTGGCGGAAAGCAGCGGCGGCCGAAGCCATGTTCTAACCCTTGATAATACCGACATCCAAGCCCTGAACCTGACAACGAACGAAACCGGTGAATGGACCGATGCCGAGGAAGGACTGAGTGCCAACCGTTGGCAGGATGACGGCTACTGGCTGCTCTGGCTGGCTGCCCCGCTCCTGTTACTGGCCTGGCGCCGGGGCGCGTTTGCCATACTGGCGTTGGCACTGCTGCCCATGGCGCTGACGCCCAGACCGGCGCAGGCCCTGGATTGGACAGGATTGTGGCAGCGGGAAGACCAACGAGCCCCGGAGCTGATTGAACAGGACCCGGAGACGGCCGCCCGGCAACTGGAACAGCCCAGCTGGAGAGGCGCGGCGCTCTACCGAGACGAACAATACGAATCGGCCGCCAAGGCCTTTGCCAAACAACCCGGGGCCATCGGCCACTACAATCGTGGTAACGCCCTGGCCCGGGCGGGCGACCTGGAACAAGCGCTTAAAGCCTTTGGCCGGGCACTCGAAGCCGATCCGGATTTCGAGGCCGCGCAAAAGAACCGGGAAGTCGTTAAACGGGCACTGGAGCAGAAAAAACAGCAACAGCAACAGCAACAGCAACAGCAACAGCAACAGCAACAAGAGGGTGGCAATGGCGATCAAGGCCAGCAACCACCACGACAGCCGCCCGAACCGGAGCAGCCGAAACAATCCCAAAGCCCGGAACCGCCGCAGGCCCCGGCACCTGGAAAGGATTCCGGGCAACGCGATGAACCCGCCCCGCTGGCCGACGAAACGCTGGACCAGGGCCAGGAGCAGTGGCTCAGGCGCATTCCGGACAACCCCGGCGGCCTGCTGCAACGCAAATTCCTGCAACAGCATGAACAGCGCCAGACGCGAACCGATGAAGGCGATACCCCATGGTAAAAACCGTTCTCTGCACACTGCTGACACTGGTCGGCCTGATTTCAGCGTCGCTGCCCGCCACGGCCCAGGGCCGGGATGCCTTTCTGGAACTGTCAGCCGACAAAGCCGAGGTCTATGTCCAGGAGCAACTGATCCTCAGCGTGCGGCTCTACTTCTCCGGGGCCCTGGTCCAGGGCGACCTGTCCGAACCCTCCCACCCGGACGCCATCATCGAAAGGCTGGGCAGCCAGCGGGAGTCGGTTCAGTTTCGCGATGGGATTCGATATCAGGTTATTGAGCGGCGTTACGCCATTTTTCCACAACGCCCGGGCACACTGGCTCTGCCAGCCATCCGCTTTGAAGGGCATGTGCGCGATTCCGAGCGCCGTTTGCGGGCCGTGCAGGACAACGAGCTGCTCTACGATGTCCCGGTCAAACCCATACCCGAAACCTATCCCGCCGACACCCCCTGGCTGCCCGCCCGAAGCCTATCTTTAACCAGCGACGGGCTCCCGGGCTCGGAAGAACTGGAAGCGGGCCAAAACCTGACTCGGCAGCTCACTCTCCAGGCCAGCGGGCTGCCGGCGGAAGCGTTGCCCCCCTTCCCACAAAGCGGTTCAGTCGCCATCCGGCAATACCCCGACCAACCGGAACGGCACACCCAGACCTCGGGCGATGGCCTGCAGGGCATCCTGCAACAAAGCTTCGCCCTGGTGCCGGTGCAGGCGGGCGAGGCTACCCTGCCCCAGTTGACGGTACCTTGGTGGAATACCGAGACCGACCAGCTTGAACGGGCCACTTTGCCGGCCCGGCGCTATGAAATAACCGGCTCCCGGGCGGTAGTGGAGCCACCCGCCTCCCAACCAAGGGCCCAGACCGACACCGGCGCTCCGTCACCCCCGGCCGAAGCAGAGCAACAGACGGGCCAGTCCGGCTGGTTCTGGAGCACCCTGGTATTCGCGGTGCTGTGGCTGGTTTTCCTGGCTATGTGGTGGCACGCGAGGCAATCCCGCCGGGTGGAGCATCCGCCGGCTCACGCTCCCCGGGCCAGCGAAAGACAGGCCTTTGACCGCCTGATCCAGGCCATCAAACAAGGGTCACCCCAGGCAATGGGACTATTGGTGCAATGGGCCAGGCAGAAATACACCGGGCGCCGGTTTATCACCACCCAGGATGTGTTGCTCCATGTGGGAGACGGTGATCTGAGAGCAGCCTTGTCGGCCTTTGAAGAAGATCTTTATTCGAGGAAGAGTCCGGAGCAATCCGTTGGCCAGGCACACAGGGATCGCCTGGTTAAGGCAGTGGAGAGAGCCCGCAAAAGCCAATCAGGGGCGGCACACAGCGAGGGCCTGCCACCCCTGTATCCACCCGGGCTGTCCCAGTGACAGCCCGGGTGGCGGAGCAACGATTAATTGGTTAATTGCTTGTCAATCACCAGTTGCACCGGCTGACCCTGTCCCGGTGCCTTCACATCCGCCATCACCTGCCCTTCCAGGTCACCGGGCTGCGGATTCACGCTGCCACTGCGACTCAGGCGGGCAACCACCACTACCTCGTCCTGCCCGGAGATGGCGGACTGGGGCGACATCGCGTAGTTGTCATCCAGGCGGATGTCAGCCGGAAGGTTTCCAGCGGTCATTCGGGCCACGGCCACCGGCGCGCCACCGGAGGTTCCAGAGGGACGGGCGAAAATAAACAGCGTGGTGTCCTCGGCGACCTGCTGTTTCAGGTCCTCGGCCAGGGAAATGCGAAGATCGACGCCCTCGCTCTCCACCCGCTCGGGGGCTTGCGGGGTTGGCGGTGTTTCACCCAGGCGACGGTAAGCCTCGGCCACCCCTTCACGAATAGACCCCGCCTGCGGGTGATCCGGGGCCACTTCCAGGATGCGCTCCCAGGAGTCAATTGCCTCGCGGTAGTTCTCCTGGCCGAAAGCATAAATACCTTCAAGGCCCAGTGAATTCACTTCATCGGGATTCAGCGCCTGGGCCGCTTTAACCACCTCGCGCACCTCGGGGGTCATCTGCCCCTGATTGGCAAAGAATCGTGCCTGGGCAGCCAGGCCGAGTGCGGTGGCCTGGGCATCGGCATTGCCCTCAACCACCGACGCCAGGCGCCGGTATGCCTCGTCGGCGCTCTGATAGCGCTCAATGCGCATGTAGGTCTGGCCCAGCATGGCCCAACCTTCGGCATTATCCGGATTTTGCTCCAGGCGTGTGCGCAGCTGTTCGGCCAGCTCCGCCATGCGCGCGGCCTGATTGCCACCGGAAGATTCCATCTCCTGCATGGTGACGAACTGTTCCACCTGGTCCATCGAGCCCCAGCGTTCATAGCCCAGATAGGTCCCGACCGGCAGCACCACCAGGGCCAGCAGCACCACGACAATGGCGCTGCGACGGCCCGGTACCCGCTTCTCGGGTGCCTGGTTTTCCGGCACATCGTCGAGCATGGCACCGGCCAACTCCTCTTTGAGCTGCTCAAAGCTCTCATCGTCCAGAATGCCGGACTCGTGCTCTCTTTCAAGCTCCTTGAGGCGTGAGCGATAGGCCAGCAGGTTCTGGTTACGAAGATCCGTTTCAATCCGGGCCCGGGGCCGATGGAAAAACACCGGGTAAAGTACAAATGCCAGGGCAAAAAGAATGAATACCGTTGCGGCAATCCAGAATGTTTCGGTCATGAGTCAGGTTTCATCGTTCGGTATGTGTTGGAGCCGTCAAAAATGGAGCGACGTTCAGCCCTTGGCTGATGAGTCGTCATCGCTATCGCCGGAGAGGATGCGTTCCGCTTTGCGCCGGTCTTCCGCGCTCAGGGCCGCGTCCTGCTGCTCACGCCTGCGCGAGCGCATGACCACCCCTGCAACCACCAGAAAACCACCGATTACCGCGATGGCCGGAAAGGCCCAGAGTACGATAGTGCGTCGGTCAACGGGCGGCTTGTACTGGACAAACTCGCCAAATCGGTTCACCAGGGCACCGACGATTTCCTCGTTCGAAGCGCCGTTTTTCATCATCCGGTACACTTCGTCCCGCATGTCCTTGGAGATCGGCGCATTGGAGTCCGCAATATTCTGGTTCTGGCACTTCGGGCAACGCAGTTCGGCAATCAGATTCTGGTAACGCTGCTCCTGCGCCCGGGTTTCGAAGTCATAGACTTCCCGAACCTCGGCCTGGGAAGTGGTAGCGAAGGCAAGCAGGGCCAGTAGCAGTATCGGTAGAACACGCATCAGCTCTCACCCTTTGCCTGATTGATGACCGGCAGCAGGTCCTCTTCCCAGACCTTCTGATTCACCACACCGACATGGCGATAACGCACCACACCCTCAGCGTCGATAACGAAAGTTTCCGGCGCGCCGTACACACCCATGTCAAAGCCCAGCTTTCCCTGAGGATCAAAGATGATGGTTTCGTAGGGGTTGCCCAGACGATTCAGGAAACGAAACGCGGTTTCCCGTTGATCCTTGTAATTCAGGCCGACAATACGAACGTTCCTGTCGTTTGCCAGGTGCATCAGGTACTCGTGTTCATCCCAGCAGGACGGGCACCACTCAGCCCACACGTTCATCAGCGACACTTCGCCCTTGAAAATCGAGGCGTTCAGTTGCCGGTCCGGGTTATCCAGACTTTCCAGACTGAACTCCGGCACAGGCTTGCCAACCAGTACCGAGTCCAGCTGGGTGGGGTCCTTGCCAATACCGGCAAAAAGGAACACGCCCACCGCAACCGCAACAATCAGCGGCAGGAACAGGAATACACGCTTCATGAAATCACCTCCGCGGTCTTCCCGGAGGCATCCGGCTCAATCACTTTTGCTTCCTTCTCTTTATTGACCCGAATCCGATAGCGCTTATCGGCGATGGCCAGGAAGCCGCCAATGGCCATGATCAGGCTGCCCAGCCAAAGCCAGCGCACCAGCGGCTTGTACTGCACTCGAATGGCCCAGGCATCGTCACTGATCCGCTCGCCAATGGCCACAAACACATCCCGGAATAGGCCCGCGTCAATGGCGGCCTCGGTCATCATGCTCATACCGACGGTATAATTACGTTTTTCCGGGTGCAGCTCAGACACTTTCCTGTCTCCCAGGTAGACATCAAAACTGCCGTACTGGGAGGTGTAGTTCGGCCCCTTACGCTGACCGATATCGGTAAATACGATCCGGTAATCGCCCGCCATGGCGGAATCGCCGGGCTGCATACGCACATCCCGTTCAATGCCGTAGTTCGATACCACGGTGGCACCGGCCATCACCATGGCCACGCCAAGATGCCCAAGCACCATGCCCCAGTAGCTGCGGGACTGGCGGCGCAGGCCATTCAAACGGCCCTTGCGGGACGAGGACTTGTCCCACAGGTCCCAGAACGTGGCCACGGTCACCCAGACGGCGGTGAAGACACCAAGGAAGGCCCAGGGTGAAAAGCCACCATAGCCAAGCATGACAGCCGCGGTAACCAGAATGCTGACCGCCAACGGCCACAGCAGCTTGCGACCCAGCCAGCCACCGTCGGTTTTCTTCCAGCGGGAGAAAATTCCGGCGCCCAGCAGCAGGCCGGTGGCCACCGCCAGCGGACTGAAAGTAGCGTTAAAGAACGGTTCGCCAATCGACAGCTTGCCCATCTCCAGGTAGTCCAGGACCAGCGGGTACAGGGTTCCCAGCGCCACCAGGGAGGTGGCCGCGACCAGCAGCACGTTGTTCAGCAAGAGAAAGACTTCCCGGGACAGGGAACCGTAACGAGAGCGCACGTGGACCACAGGAGCCCGAAACGCATACAACGCCAGGCTGGCCACCACGGTAATGCCCAGCAGCATCAGGAGGAAACTGCCCCGTTCCGGGTCGGAGGCAAAGGCATGAACGGACGTCAGCACACCGGAGCGCACCAGGAAGGTGCCCAGCAGGCTCAGCGCGAAGGTGACGATGGCCAGCAGCACCGTCCAGCTCTTGAAAACTCCCCGCTTTTCGGTGACCGCCAGCGAGTGCATCAGGGCGGTACCCGACAGCCAAGGCAACAGGGAGGCATTTTCCACCGGGTCCCAGAACCACCAGCCGCCCCAGCCAAGCTCGTAGTAGGCCCACCAGCTACCCAGGGCGATACCAATGGTCAGAAACGACCAGGCCACCGTGGTCCACGGCCGGGACCAGCGGGCCCAGGCGGCATCCAGCCGACCATTGATCAGGGCGGCGATGGCAAAGGCAAAGGCTACCGAGAAACCCACATACCCCATATACAGCATGGGCGGGTGCATGATCAGGCCAATGTCCTGCAACAGCGGGTTCAGGTCCTGGCCATCGGCCGGAATATTCGGCAATAGGCGATCAAACGGGTTGGAGGTGACGATAATGAACAGGAAAAAGCCAACCGCCACCATGCCCAGAACCGAAAGCACCTGCGACACCATCACGGACGGCAGCTTGCGGCTGAATACCGCAACGGCCAGGGTCCAGCCAGTAAGCATCAGAATCCACAACAGCAGCGAGCCTTCATGGCCACCCCACACGGCGCTGAACTTGTAGTACCACGGCAACATACTGTTGGAGTTGTTGGCCACATAGGCCACGGAGAAGTCATCCACCAGGAACGCATGGGTCAGAATGGCGAAAGCCAGCCCGGTAAACACGAACATACCCGAGGCCAGCGGCCGGGCAAACGCCTGCAGGCTGTCACGCCCGGTCAGGGCCCCAACCAGGGGCACAACGGAGAGAAGCGCTGCCAGCAACAGCGCGAGAATCAGTGCAAGCTGTCCGAGTTCCGGATACATCAAGCTTCCCCAAAATTCAGGTGGTCATTGAAAAATCAGTAGGAGGCACTCTGTGCGGCTTTTTCCGCATCAGCCCGGCTCTTTTCGGCGCGCTCCAACGATTCGGCGACTTCCGGCGGCATGTAATTTTCATCGTGCTTGGCCAGCACCTGGTCCGCCACGAACATACCTTCGGCGTTCAGTCGCCCCATGGCAACCACACCCTGCCCCTCGGCAAACAGGTCCGGCAGGATACCTTCGTACTGAACCGGCACCGAAGCCGAGTAATCGGTCACCCGGAACTGCACGTTCAGGCTGTCGGAGTCACGCTGGACACTGCCCTCTTCCACCATGCCCCCGGCACGGATTCTTACATCAGTCGGCGCCTTGCCGGCGGCAATCTCGGTCGGGTCATAGAACAGGTTGATGTTCTGGCGCAGTGCGTAGGTGGTGAGTCCCACCGCTATAGCAATACCGACTACCAGGAAAAGCACAATAGTCAGTCGTTTTTTTCGAATTGGATGCATGAATTATCGCCTGTCAGTCCTGGGAAACTTCTACTCGTGTGAAGGTGGCTGACGCCTTTTGTCTGACATCCTGCCCGGAAGTTCCCTGCTGTTGCTCGAACCGGCGTTTACACCCTTCGATGACGGCCCGGTTACGCTTGGCCGACCAGATCATCATACCAGCTACCAAGACCACAAACACCGCGTAGCAGGTCCAGACATAGGGGCCGTGACCTTCCATTGCGAGAAACGCTGAAAAGGAGTCGAATGCCATGGATCAGCGCCCTCCCGCCATAATCATATCTTTTACCCAGCGGGTTCTCTGTTCCCGCACAAGAATCTCGGTTTTCATTCTCAGACAGGCCAGCCAACCGAAAAGCAGGTACAGCCCAAGAATGGACAACAACAGGGGCACCCACATTTCCGTGGGCATTGAAGGCTTCTCGGTCAGTTTCAGGGTGGCGGGCTGATGCAGGGTGTTCCACCACTCGACGGAGTATTTGATGATAGGGATGTTCACCACGCCCACCAGCACCAGGACCGCAACGGCGCGAGCGGCGGATTTTTCATCGTTGATGGCCCGGTCGAGGGCAATCACGCCCCCGTAAAGGAACAGCAGAATCAACATGGAGGTCAGGCGTGCATCCCACACCCACCAGGTGCCCCAGGTGGGCTTGCCCCAGACGGCACCGGTAAACAGCGACAGAAAGGTAAACACCAGCCCCACCGGAGCTACAGCCTTGACGAACACATCCGCCAGTTTCATACGCCAGACCAGGGTGACCACTGCGGCCACGGCCATCATGATATACATGGACTGGGCCAGGAACGCTGTGGGCACATGGATAAAGATAATCCGGTAGCTGTTGCCCTGCAGGTAATCCTTGGGCGCAAACGCCAGCCCCCAGACCAGGCCCGCCAGCAACAACATCATCCCTGCCACCAGCAGCCAGGGCATAAACCGGGTTGCGATCCCGTAAAACCATTTGGGAGAACCCAGCTTGTGAAAGAATTGCCACATCAATTGGTCACCGTCTTACTGTTTTACTGTTCATTGTTGCCAGCCTCACAGACCGGTCAGCTGTTGGACATACTGATCCGCAACGCCGCCGCTGATGCAAACGGAGCCAGAGTCAGTGCCAGCACCAGAAACGCCCCCATCAAAGCCAGATAGCCGGCCACCGGGGCACCCTCTGACGCTGCCGCCACCGTTCCCGTGCCGAAAATAAGCACAGGAATGTACAGCGGAATGATCAGTAGTGACAAGAGCACACCCGCCGACCGCAACCCCAGCGTCAATGCCGCGCCAATGGCGCCGATCAGACTGAGAACCGGTGTGCCAATCAGCAGCGTTAGACACAGGATGGCAATGGAGTTCCCTTCCAGGTGCACCATTATGCCCAGTATCGGCGTCAGCAGCACTAATGGCAGGCCCGTCAGCATCCAGTGCGCCACCGTTTTCGCCAGCACCAACAGGAAAAGGGGCTGAGGCTGGAGCACCAACTGCTCCAGGGTGCCGTCATCGAAGTCGTGCCGGAACAGGTGATCCAGGGACAGCAATACGGACAAAAGCGCGGCCACCCAAAGTATGCCGGCACCCGACTGCCTTAGAAATTCCACTTCCGGGCTAACCCCCAAGGGGAAGAGGGTTACCACCATGACAAAAAACAGCAGGGGGTTCAGCAGATCCTGGCGCTGACGGAAAGCAACACGCACATCCCGGCTGAACACGGCGATCATTGCCTGCACGGGACCCACCCCGGTTTCCACCGGCTTCAGAACGGCATCCACCTTAACATTCATGGCTCTGCCCCTGTCCCAGCGTGATTCGATTCATCCCCGGCAACTGCAAATCATGGTGGGTGGTCACCAGCACCGCTCCACCTTCAGCGGCCCGTTGTTGCAGCAAGGCCTCAATGGCCTGCACACCGCTGGCATCAATGGCGGTAAAAACCTCATCCAGCAGCCACAGGGGCTCGTCGGCAATCAGCAATCGGGCCAATGCCACGCGCCGTTGCTGGCCGGCAGACAAGTTGCGGCAGGGTACGTTTTCAAAGCCGGCCAGTCCGGTCCCTGCCAGCGCCTGCGATAACAGTTTGTCGCTCACCGGGCGTCGCCCCGCCATCAAGGCCCGCAGATTTTCCATCGGCGTCAGCAACGGTTTGATACCCGGGCGATGGCCCAGGTACAGCGTATTACGCAAGAAAGATTCCCGCTGGCGCGAGCGCGGCTCTCCACACCACAACAAATCACCGGACCAGGCGTCGTTCAGCCCCGCCAGGATTCTCAACAAGGTGGTTTTACCAGTACCGTTAGGCCCCTCGACACGGGTCACGGTACCGGGCAGTATGGAGAAAGACAGGTTTTGGAAAAGCAAACGTTCATCGCGTTCGCACTCAAGATTGATCGCCTGTAGTAACGGCTCGGACATCTGGGCCCCGTTTTCAGAGCGAGGGATGCACAGCAGGCATCAGGTGCATGGAAAAGGCATTCTTTGCCGGTGCGGCGCATTATAACGAAAGCATGGCAGGATTACTCGTGCCTCACATCAAATCAGCCATATGAAACTAAACGGCGGACAACCCCCGAACACCCAGATACCGGAACTGACAAGCCGGCAGACCGGGACGACGGGCCCCAAGGCCCTACTGACTGCCGGCACCGATGCCGGTGTACGCATTGACCCGTCATTGACCGCCCGCCAACAACTGGCCCAACTGCAAATGGCCAACCGGGAAACCGCATTGGCTCGCGTGGCCGAGGTGCTGCAACAGAAAGGTGGCGGTCATGAGCTGATCCTGGAGCTGAAAGGACGCTCACTGGCAGTGAACACGGGCAACCGGTCTCCCGACTTGTCGGTGGGCGATCTGGTCAAAGTCATGCGCGCCAATAACGAACTGCAGCTGATGGGCAAACTGGCGGCGAGCCAGGAATCCACAGTTGCCCGCGCCCTCGCCCAACGCCTGCCCTGGCAACAGAATCTGCAGACCGGACTGGCGCAGCTGGTGAAAGCCATGGAGGTCGGGATCAAACCACAGCCGCAACCGGGGCAACTGCCCAGCGCCGCCCCGGCACAACCCTTGCCGGTTGCGGCCCGTCAGGCCCTGGAAGGCGTGCTTTCCCAGCTCCCCCAGGCCAACAAGCTGCCCCCCGGTTCCGGCAGCCAGCAGAATGCCGCCAGCCAGGTGAAACAGTGGTTATCGGAAAGCGGCGCTTTTGCCGAATCCAGGCTGCTGCAAAGCAGCCCATCGTCGCCGGCGCCCAACGACCTAAAACTGGCGCTAACCCGGGCCGTGGCCTCCCTGTTGGCGAGCCAGAACCAGGGCGCGGAGCACTTTAACCGGCTAACCCCCACAGCCAGCCGGGAATTCCTGCAGGCGCCGCTGCAGTTCCCGCAAACCGCCACGCCTTCCGCGCAAACCTCCAGCGAACCGACCAGTACCGGACAGATGCTGCGTCTGCTCGCAGGCATGCTCAACCGCATCACCGTCAACCAGCTGCATAGCCAAACCCTGACCGCCCGCGCTGGGGCTGATCCGGGCGCGCCGGTAAATACGCAGCTCATTGACCTGCCCTGGCTCAACCCCCAACAAGAACCCAAAATCGCGCAACTGCGGCTGGAGCAATACGAGCATTCCAGGGAAGACAACGATAGACCACAGCAGCGCGCCAGCATCAGTGAATGGCGACTGACGCTATCGATGGACATGGACGAAGCCGGCCCCCTGCATTTCGATGTCAGCTTCCGCCCGCCGTCGGTTAGCGCGCAGGTCTGGGCCGAGAAGCAGTCAACCCTGAGGCAGGTTCACCAGGAACTGCCGTTATTGCGCAAGAGCCTGACTGACCTGGGCCTGGAGGTGGGGGAACTCGATTGCCGGCGCGGCTGTCCACAGCAGACACAAACCAGATTGGAACACCGACTGGTGGATACCAAGGCATGAGCAGACAAGACACCGATCACACCCCGGCGGCGGTCGCCCTGAAATACGACGGCGAGCGGGCGCCGGTCATTTCCGCCACGGGCACCTGGGAATTGGCCGAAGAGATCATCCGCATCGCCCGGGAACACGAAGTGCCTCTGTACGAGAACGCCGAACTGGCCGGCATCCTCGCCCGATTATCACTGAATGACGAAATTCCCGAAGAGCTGTACCGGGTAATTGCGGAAATTCTGGCCTTTGCATTCCATATTCGCGGGCGCACCCCCGAAGATGCCGCCCCCGCGGATTCTACGGACTAATGGATCAGTGAGCGCAGTGCCCAGGCCTGCTGCCAGTGGGCTGATTCACGAGGCGCCACGGCGGTATCAAAATAATGCTTCAGGCGCCGCCGGTCTTCCGGCTCATCCTTCAACGCCGAACCAATCAGGTGATGCATCAGGTGTTCGACCGTCACGATGCCATCACCGTAATACCAGGCATTGAGACTCGCGGCGTGGGTCACCGACACCGCCTCCGCAGTGGACAGCGCGGAGCCCGCCAGGCGATCAGTGCTTCGCCCATCCAGGGTCTGGCCGTTGCGAAGTTCGTGAAACATGGTCACCAACACTTCCATCACCGGCTCTTCCAGCGCCACCTCCACACCGGCCTGCCGGTTGGCTTTGGCCACCTCGCGGTGAACCACTTCAACCTCATCCGCCAGATTACGAATTGGCCGAATTTCCTCAAAATCCATCCGGCGTTTGAGTGCGGCACTCATGGTGTGGACACCGGTATCCACGCTGTTGGAGGTGGCAACAAGATTGAAGCCTTCACGGGCCAGGATGACACCGTCATCGCCGCCAAGCTCCGGAATGACCACCACGCGGTCCGACAGCACGGACAGCATGGCGTCCTGCAAGGCCTGGGGACAACGGGCTATTTCCTCAAAACGCACCAAGCGTCCTTCCATCATGCCACGTAACAATGGCGTGGGGATCAGCGCCCGACGGGTTGGCCCTTCCGAGCGCAGCAGTGCCTCATTCCAGCTGTACAGCATCTGGCTGACCTGGCTAATGGCCCCACCCTGCAGGGTCAGGGTGGAATTTCCGGAAACCGCAGCCGCCAGCAGTTCCGAGAGCCAGGACTTGGCGGTGCCCGGCGGGCCGACCAACAAGCAGCCCCGGTTGGTACACAGGGAGATGACGATTCGGGTGATCAAGGCCCGATCCGCCACAAATTTGCGCTCAATGCCCAGCGTTTTATCGCCACAAAGAAATTTTTCAACCGAGCGGGGCGACATCTGCCAGCCCGGCGGCACCGGCCCGGAATCCTGGGCCACCAGCCGGTCGAGCTCGTCCCGATACACCACTTCGGCGGGCTGGCGCTGCACCCCGTTCGCCGGCTTACCTTCCTGTTTCATGGGTTACTCCTCCGGCCACCGCGTATCTCCGGCGCCATGCGCTCCCGGGGCAGAATGCGAGGCAGTTCCGATAAGGGGATAATGCCTTCGATCACGTGGTCCAGGGCACTGTCACGCATGGTTACCAGCCCTGCATCCAGCGCCCGCCAGCGAAGTTCACCGATGGGAGGCTGGCTGGAAATGGTGTTACGAATATCCGTGTCTACCTCCATGTACTCCACAATGGCAATCCGCCCTTGCGTGCCCCGACCATTGCATTTATCGCAGCCTTCGCCCTCATAACAGGTGAAGCCCGCCGGCGGCCCGTCCGGGAACACTTCCGACAGGATGACCGGATCGGGCGTGGCCGGCTTGCGGCAGTGGGTGCAGATGCGTTTGGCCAGGCGTTGGGCAATCACCGCAAGCAGTTCGCCGGCGATGGAATTCGGATGGATACCCAAATCATAGAGACGCTGCAGGGAATCAACCGCATCGTTACAGTGCAGCGTTGAAAGCACCACGTGGCCGGTCTGCGAAGCGCGAATGGCCTCCAGGGCGGTCTCCTGGTCACGAATCTCCCCTACCAGGATCACGTCCGGGTCTTCCCGCACAAATGCCCGCATGGCATCGGCGAAGCTGAAGCCAATCTCTGAACGTACGCGGGTCTGCTGGATATTATCGATGGAATACTCAATGGGATCTTCCACCGTAATGACTTTGCGCCGGCCATCGTCCGCCAGGGTCTGCAGCCCGGCGTAAAGCGTGGTGGATTTGCCGGAGCCGGTTGGCCCCACCACCAGCACCAGCCCCGCCGGGTTATCCAGCAGCCGCTGGTAACGGGCGCCGACCACCGGAGACATGCCCAGTTCGGCAATGGTCATGGCCCGACCGGTCTGGGGCAACAGGCGAATAATGGCGTTTTCACCGTGGAGCGATGGCTGGGTCTGGATGCGCAGATCGTAAGTGGTATCGCCCAGCTGCAATCGGGAACGACCACCCTGGGGCAGCCGGTGCTCGGCAATGTTCAATTCCGCACGCAGTTTGATGACATTGATCACGCCACGGATTTCCCGGGCTGACAGCTGGTATTGCGGCAACTCGTGAAGGTCGCCGTCCACCCGCAGGCGGATGCGTACCCGATCCTCATACTGTTCGATGTGGATGTCGCTAGCCTTCTCGCTAACGGCATCCAGCAGGATCGCCTCGTAAACCGAGACCAGGTAGGGGCTGATGTGTTTGTTGATCTCTTTACCCAGAAGATCTTTGCCGTTTTCGCCTTTGTCCGGAGAGGGCTGGAGGCCGGCGTTCTGCTCGGCAACGAAACGGCTGCCTTTCACCGTCAGGTCCAGGGCCGACCAGATTCTGCGGAAATCGGTCGGCGTTACCAGCAGGCAGACAATCCGGTGCTTGGGAGTGAGTCTTTCGAGTTGATCTGTACGAACGTCGGGATCGTCTGTAACCACCGTCATCGAGCCATCCTCTTCCACCACGGGAATCATCCGGGAAAGATCGAGGAAGGTTCGGGAAAAACGCCTGAAGAGGTCGGAATTGAGATGGCTGAGAACATCATCGGCTTCGGCAAAAACCAGGCCCCGCTGCTCGGCCAGCGACCGGTAGAGGTCGATTTCCTCAAGATTCAGTGAGCGCCGAAGCACATCCAGAACACGCTCATTTCGACTGACGGCTTCGGTCCGGGCCTTGTCCAGCTCACTGTCATTGACCAGGCCCAGGTCAATCAGGATCTGTTCCGAATTGCGGTTGAAGTCCACCCACCCCAGGGTTCGACACCGCTCCAGCTTGTCACCGTCCCGCCGGTACATCGCAACGCTGGGTACCGGCCCAGCCCGCCCCTCCAGGCACACCAGGTGACCACCTTCACGCAGGTTGGCGGTCAGGACTTTCACATTGGGTAGAAAGGTGGTGCACAGCACCCAATCGCAGGGTTCGTCCGTGCTCACCCCTTTGTCGGCCGCGGCCTCGATCACGTCGATGTTATGCAGTCCGTGCCGGAAAAACCGTTCACGAGCGGTATCCGCAAGTACCGGGTTACGGTCCACGTAAATCACACGGTGAGCCAACTGTGACAGCACGGCAGTCAGGTAGCCGGAGCCACCGCCCACATGCATCACCACCTGGTCGGGTTCAATCTCGGGCATCAGGCCCAGCAGATGATGGACGGTTTCCTGGCGGGGAATGGAGTGGCCGGTAATGGAAGGTGCCAGATCGGCGCCGGCCACGAAGTCATGACGGAAGACACTGGCGAGGGCCGCTTCGGCCCTCGGGTAAATCGGTTTCATTCAGCAGCGTCCTTAAAGCCGGATAGGCTTAGGGGAATCAGGCCGCCTGACGTTTCTTCAGTGCTGAAACCAGTTCGGCCTCGGGGCGGGAAATTCCGCACGTGTCCATAAGATCGTCGATATCGGCACCAAGATCAACCAGGCGCGCTGCCTCGTCATAGGAAATCCGGAGGGGGTCGTTCTGGCGCATTTCGTCCAGGGCATTGCGCAGTTCGAACAACTGACGCTCGCAGGCCACCAAACGCTGACCCACGCCCATACTGCCACTGGTGGTGGCATGCAATTCACGACCAAGCGTGTCGCAACGCTCCTTCACATTCGCCTGCAAGGCGCGGATCCGGCGGCCGTGGACAATGCCCTGCAGCAGCACCAGACCCAGAGCGACAGCGGTAAGGCTCCATGGGAGCCAGGAAGGAATGGCAGCAATGCTCATAATGGACGTCTCCGTTGGTTAGTGACCGGCATGGACGTCCATCGTAAGCGCTGCAAAGTCCTGCTTTACAGCGATGCGATTTCAGCCCACTCCTGGTCTGACAGCATCTTGTCGAACTCGACGAGAATAATCAGCTCGCCGTTCTTGTTACACACACCCTGAATGAACTTGGCGCTTTCTTCGTTGCCGACATTCGGGGCCGTTTCAATCTCGCTGGCCTTGAGGTAAACCACCTCGGCCACGGAATCCACCAAAATACCCATCACCTGGCTGGACGACTCCATCACCACGATGCGCGAGGCGTCGGTGATTTCCGCGTCGGCCAGCCCGAACCGGCGCCGGGTGTCGATCACGGTGACCACGTTGCCCCGCAGGTTGATGATGCCCAACACATAATCCGGTGCACCGGGTACCGGGGCGATCTCGGTGTACCGCAGTACCTCCTGGATCTGCATGACATCAATGCCATAGGTCTCTTCATCCAGCCGGAAGGTCACGTACTGCAGTACCTGATCATCCTGGGCCTGATTTTGCTGTCCGCTCGGGGATGCCATAACGCTCTCTCCTTACTCGGCTGCCCGGCGGGCAACCTGATCGTCAAAAATTCATCATCAGTGCCCAATACTATAATTAAGGGCACAAACCGTGCCAGCATTGCACGGTTTCATTCAGTAACTGACCCGATCAACTCAGGTCGAGATGGTGTTCACGTTCTGCGCGCACCAGCAACTGCGCCATCGCACGCACGTCAATCAGCGCACACATGTGGTCCACCACCGTGCCGGCCAGCCAGGGTCGCTTACTGCGGCCGGTGCGCCAGCGCACCTCGTCGGGCCGCAAGGTAAAGGACTGGGCAACGTCATCACAGGCCAGTCCCCACTCACTGTCGTCCAGGCGAATCACGAACCGATAGTTTTCGCGGGCATTATCGGGCACCCGGCCCGCCATGATCCACTCCGCACTGTCCACAACCCGCAGGTTCTGTTCCCGGTCCGGACGAATACCCATGTACCAGCTCGGGCTGCCTGGAATCGGACGGATTTCATCGTCCCTTTCCAGGCGATGAATTGCGCCCAGCAACACCAGCGGCACCGCCAACTTGAGCCCGGCTACGGTAAAAATCAAACACTCAAACGGTTCCTCCGACCAGTCGGGCCGGTCCTCCGTTTCGACGGGAGCCGGCTGCGCCTGCAGCTCCTGTTGGGGCTCGGCTGGAGGAGACTCAACTTCTGGTTCGACTTTCGCGGGCTTGGCTGTTTCCGTCTTGATCGCCGGCTCCGGCTCGGTCTTCTGTTCGACCGGCGCAGGCCTTGGACGTGTGACTGTGCGAAGCCTGCGAGCTGGCCGCTCCGGTTCTGGCTCAGGCTTCGGCTCGGTTTTTGGTTCCGGCTTCGTCTGCTCCTCTTCCAGGGCCGTGCTGGTCGCGGTGTGCAGCAGGTCGTCCAGATAGCTGGCAATGGCCGCTTCCGGCTCCGCCAACTGCGTCATTTTTTTGTCAGCCATCCTGCGACTCCTTGAGCTTCTCCGTCCGCTTCAGGAGATCGTCAAGCAAATGACTGTAGGCTCTCACGCCATGGGTATTGGGATCCAGCATGGAGGGAATCATCCCCTGCTGACTGGCATCCCGGAATTTGGTATCCACCGGAATGGCAAACCGCCACAAGCTGTCGGTGTAGGTCTTGCGCAACAGATTCAGGCTCTTTACGGATGCCTGGGTCCGGCGGTCGTACAGCGTTGGTACGATGGTATAGGACAACTGGTTCTTCTGGGAGCGCATGATCATCTGCAGGGTGTGCAGCATGCGCTCCAGGCCCTTGATGGCCAGAAACTCTGTCTGCACCGGAATCACCAGGTGCTGGGCCGCCGCCAGGGCGTTGACCATCAACACCCCCAGCGATGGCGTGTTATCGAGAATCACATAATCAAAATCGTCCCACAGCTGTGCCAGGGCCCGGGAAATGATCAACCCCATGCCGCCCACGCCCACCATTTTCCGCTCCAGGGTCGCCAGGGCGGTACTTGCCGGCAGCAGCGACAGGCCAGGGCAACTGGTCTCGGTAATCAGTTGCGCAGGCAACCCCTCCGGCACCTTGCCTTCGTGCTGGAACAAATCAAACACACTGTGAGCGATGGTGTCGGGGTCATAACCGAACCAGCTGGTCAGTGAGCCATGCGGGTCCAGGTCGGCCACCAGCACCCGTTTGCCCTGCTGGGCCAACAGCCCCGCAAGCGCCACCACGGACGTTGTTTTACCAACACCACCTTTTTGATTCGCTACGGCCCAGATTCGCACTCTTGATACTCCAGCTACAGATCAGCGCCGCACAACGTGCCAACGCATACTTCTTAACGGCAGGACAGGGCGTAACTTGAAAGCCCGGACCACCACATAGTGGCAATTCCTTGCCGATTCAATAAAGTTGGAAAAGAAGTAATACAGGAAGTGTGCCAATTTCGGGCTTACCGTGCGCTGACACTAACGCATGGCTCCACGGATGCTGGCACCTTTGGAAATCAGCATTACCACACGCCGGTTACGACGACGCCCTTCTTCGGTGTCATTCCGGGCGACCGGCTGATACGGGCCGTAGCCCACCGCGGCCATTCGCTCGGGCTCAATGCCTTCCATCGTCAGCATTCGCACCACGGCAGCCGCCCGGGCAGCGGACAACTCCCAGTTCGATGGATACCGGCCGGTACGAATGGGCTGGTTGTCCGTGAAGCCTTCTATTTTCACTGCATTGTCGTGGTTCCTCAGCACTCCGGCAATTTTTTCGATCACCCCAAAAGCGTCGTAATGGGGCTCAGCATCGCCACTACTGAACAGCAGGCTGTTAGGCAGGTTCAGCTCCAGCCATTCGTCACTGGTCTCCATGGTGACCACACCCTGGTTGATCAATTCGTCAAATTCCAGTTCAAGCTGGTTGGCCATGGTTTGCAGCACCTGCGCCCGGTCGGGCGAGTCAAGCTCCGGCATCTGAACATCATCTGCGGCTTTGTCGGAATCGGTTTCGGGAGCGGTTGTCTCCGGCGGCGTTGGTTGGACCTGATTATCACCCACCGGGATCGGCTGCATGGAACGCTGGGGAGTATTGAAAACACCGGTGAACGTATCAGACAAGACCTTGTACTTGCCTTCATTCACGGAGGAAACCGAGTACATGACCACGAAAAAAGCGAACAGAAGTGTGATGAAATCCGCGTAGGAAATCAGCCAACGTTCTTTATTATGGAGATCATCCTGTGACTGTCGGCGTCGACGCATAGGCTTCTGTCCCGTCCCCTGGCCGTTTATTGCAGGAAGCCCCGCAGCCTCAGCTCAATGGATTTCGGGTTTTCGCCCTCGGCAATGGCGATGATGCCATCGATCATCATGTCTTCATAACGGGTGCGATCCCGGATGATACCCCGTAGTTTGTTGGCCACGGGAAAGAACAGAAGGTTGGCGAGAGCCACACCATAGATGGTCGCCACGAAGGCTGTGGCGATACCGCTACCCAGGGATTCAGGATCTTCCAGGTTGGTCATCACCTGGATCAGGCCCATCACCGCGCCAATGATACCAATGGTTGGCGAATAACCGCCCATGGCTTCATACACACGGGCAGATTCCAGATCGCGTTCTTCCCGGGATTCGAGATCCACTTCGAGGATACTGCGGATCGCCTCTGGCTCGGCACCGTCCACCAGTAGTTGAAGACCTTTACGGGCAAACTGCTCCGGCTCTTTCTCGGACATGCCCTCAAGACCGAGCAGCCCCTGTTTGCGGGCCTTCACGCTCCAGTCGATGACCTTGCCGATGCCGTCTTCCATGGAAATATAGGGGGGGACCAGAACCCAGCGCACCTGTGTCGAGGCACGTTTGAGTACTGGCCAGGAGGTTTGCAGAATGGTGGCCGCCAGGGTACCACCCACCACGATCAGCCCTGCCGGACCGTTAAACAGGGAGCTTAGTGCGCCCCCTTCCAGCACATTGCCGCCCAAAATAGCGACAAACGCCAGGACAATCCCGAGCAGGCTGAGAATATCCATTAACTCACGCCTTCAACCAGCCGTGGGCCGACATCCTGAAGTGGCAGAATTTCGTCACTGAGGCCTGCCTTGGCGACCGCCATGGGCATGCCGTAGATCACGGATGTTTTCTCATCCTGGGACCAGATCACCGAACCGGTCTGTTTCATCAGGCGACAGCCGTCTTTGCCGTCCGCCCCCATGCCGGTCAGGATCACACCCAGCGTCTTGCCGGGGAAACTGCGCGCCAGTGAGCCGAAGGTCACATCCACACAAGGCTTGTAATTAAGCCGTTCATCGCTGGCCAGGATACGAACGCGAGCCTGGCCACCGCGATTTTCAACCATCATCTGCTTGCCACCGGGCGCCAGTAGCGCCAACCCCGGACGCAGCACGTCACCGTCTTCGGCCTGGCGCACCTCAATCCGGCACAACCGGTTCAGCCTTTCGGCAAATGCGGGGGTAAAACTGGCTGGCATATGCTGAACAAGCACAATGGGCGCCGGAAACGACGCCGGCAGCTCAGTCAGCACTTTCTGCAACGCAACCGGGCCGCCCGTGGAGGTACCAATGGCCACTACCTGATAATGTCTGGTCGGTGTTTTTGGCCCGGATCGACGCGGAGCTTCCGGTTCTGGAGTCTCCGGGCGGGCCGTTTCCCTGGTCGGTGACATTGGCCGGGCAGCCGGTCGTGCCGGGCGAGAGGGAGCAGCGGGCCGCCGCGCTTCCGGTCGGGCGGACGAGGAAGCCGGCGCCGCGCTGCTTCGGGAAGGCGCGGTTCTTGCGCCCGGCTGACTGCCGGAGACATCCATTACCCGCTGGATCAGGATTTTCTGAAGCTGGCTGCTATCGCGAGCGATTTCCTCAAAGTTCTTGGGCAGGAAATCCACGGCACCAGCCTCGAGGGCATCCAGGGTAACCCGGGCGCCTTCGTAGGTCAGCGAGGAAAACATCAGAACCGGTGTCGGGCATTTTTTCATGATTTCCCGAACCGCCGAGATGCCATCCATTACCGGCATCTCGTAATCCATGGTAATCACATCGGGGCGAAGCTTTTCCGCCAGCTCCACACCTTCGCGTCCGTTCGAGGCAGTGCCCACCACCTTGATCTGACCCGAAGCCGTAAGGATTTCCGCCAGTCGCTTGCGGAAGAAACCTGAATCGTCAACGACCAGGACAGAAACTGTCATCCATTTCTCCTAAACAATCCCGGACTTCTGCCCGATTGAAGTCAGCCGTAACCGTGTACCGCTCAGCCGTAGTGATGCAACAGGCTGGGCACGTCAATAATCAGTGCAATTCGGCCATCGCCAGTGATGGTGGCGCCAGCCATGCCGGGCGTGCCCTGTAAGGCGCGACCCAATGGTTTGATCACCACCTCTTCCTGGCCGATCAACTGGTCCACCACAAAGCCAACCTGCCGGGTGCCCATGGCCACAATCACCACGTGGGCGTCCTTGGGCTGCTCTTCTCCGGCCGAGGCCGGGACCAGCCAGCGCTTGACGTGAAACAGCGGGAACACTTTTTCACGCACCACGATGCATTCCTTGCCGTCCACGATATTGGTCTTGGTGAGATCCAGATGGAAGATTTCCACGACGTTGACCAGCGGCAGGGCAAAGGACTGATCGCCCAGCATGATCATCAGCGTCGGCATGATCGCGAGGGTCAACGGCACCTTGATGATGATGTTGGAGCCCTTGCCCTTGACCGATTCAATGTTGATCTGACCATTAAGCTGGCTGATCTTGGTTTTCACCACGTCCATACCCACGCCGCGGCCGGACACATCGGAAATCTGGTCCTTGGTGGAGAAGCCGGCCGCCAGGATCAGGTTATAGCATTCGCTCTCGGTCAGGCGTGACGCCGCGTCTTCGTCGTACACGCCTTTCTCGACCGCCTTGCGGCGAAGAACCTCGGGGTCCATACCGGCACCGTCGTCAGAGATCGACAACAGAATGTGATCCCCTTCCTGCTCGGCGGACAGGGTGACCGTGCCTTTTCTCGGCTTGCCGTTTTTCTCCCGCACATCCGGATCTTCGATACCATGATCCACCGAATTACGAACCAAGTGCACCAGCGGGTCTGCGAGGGCTTCAACCAGATTCTTATCCAGGTCGGTGTCTTCGCCATGCATGACCAGATCC
Source organism: Marinobacter nauticus (assembly GCA_044811145.1). GTDB lineage: Bacteria > Pseudomonadota > Gammaproteobacteria > Pseudomonadales > Oleiphilaceae > Marinobacter > Marinobacter nauticus_A. Next base: position 2,146,791 of record CP085245.1, on the reverse strand, counting down.
ACTTCCTTTTTCAGGCTGCGGGATAGATCTCGCACCACCCGGGGGAAGCGGCCGAAGACTTTCTTGATCGGCTGCATGCGGGTTTGCATCACCGCCGCCTGCAGGTCCGAGGTCACCACGTCCAGATTGGACACGGCTTTGTGCATCTCGCCGTCTTCACTCTCGGACCCCAGACGCTGCAAGCGGTTACGCACCAGCACCAGCTCACCCACCATGTTCATAATGTCATCAAGCCGACTGGTATCGACACGAACCGTGGTGTCACCCTTGGGTGCCGCTTCGCGACCACCGGACTTCGCCGCTGGCGCTGCTTTCTTTTCCTCTTTTTTCGGTTCCGGCTTGGGTTCGGGCTGTTTCGGGGCTGCGGGCTTCTCTGCGGGGGCCGCCCCCTGCGCACTGGGGCCCGCGCCCTTGCCGTGCAACTGATCGAGCAGATTCTCGAATTCGTCGTCACTGATCAGATCGTCGCCGTCCCCGGAAGAACTCTCGCTCTGCCCGGACTGCTTCTCGGCCTCTTCTTCGGTGGGATCACTAACGTCTTTCGCCACTGGAGCGCCAGAGAACTTACCCTCTCCATGCAGCTGGTCCAGCAGGTCTTCAAATTCGTCCTCGGAGATTTCATCGTCCGAGCCGCCCTGACCACCCCCGGGGGAAGCCTGACCCGATGAGGCTTGGGCATCACCGCCCTTCCCATCACCCAGTGCGTCAAGCAACTGCTCGAACTCATCGTCGGTAATGTCACCATTGTCCTCGCTCGAGGACTGCCCGGTGGGCGACGATGTCTTCTCGGGGGCATCGGCCTGGGCCGGCTTTACGTCTTCGCTTTCCGGCTGGGCGTACTGCTTCAGCGCCGCAATCAACTCATCCGGCGCCGGATCCGGTTCCTCACGGTTGCGAACCTGGTCGAACATCTCATTGACGTTATCAAGGGCCTCAAGCACCACGTCCATGAGATCAGACGTCACTTCGCGCTTATGGTTGCGTAAGATGTCGAATACGTTCTCTGCCGCGTGACAGCAATTCACCAAGGCGTCCAGCTGCAGGAAACCGGCCCCGCCCTTAACCGTGTGGAAACCACGGAAAATGGCGTTGAGCAGATCAGCGTCATCCGGATGCTGTTCCAGATCCACCAACTGTTCTGACAGATTTTCGAGAATCTCGCCGGCCTCGACCAGGAAATCCTGGAGGATATCTTCGTCCGCTTCTAACGCCATGCGTCACCCTCTTTTATTATTCAGAAACCCAGACTGGACAGCAGGTCGTCCACATCGTCCTGCCCGGACACCACATCTTCACGCTCATCAGCCTTGATCTGGGGCCCAACCCCTTTTTCGGCCGATTCCTCTTTTTCTTCAATGTCGTGGACCGTGCCCGTCAACTGATCCACATGGCCGGCCATTACAACAAGGCTGAGCAGATTATCTTCCACTTCCTTGACCAGGCCGGTCACTTTCTGGATTACCTGGCCGGTCAGGTCCTGGAAATCCTGAGCTAGCAGAATTTCTGACAAGCTGCGATACAACGCGTCGGAGTCGGCTGTCAGGCTGACAAAAAACCGGTCAATACGCCCGTACAATTCACGGAACTCCGCCGGAGCCATTTCCCGTCGGCGCAGCCGTTGCCACTCGTCCCGCAATTCAATAGCCTCGTCACGCATGGTGTGGGCAAGCGGCATGCTTTCCTCGACCAGGTCCATGGTCCGGTTGGCAGCCTGATTAGTCATTTCCACGACATAATTCAGCCGGTCCGAAGCATCTGACATTTTTGACAGGGCTTCCTGCTGCTCGGCATTGCGCGGATCAATCTGGAAATTGCGAATGGCCTCGTGAAGACTGCGGGTCAGGCGCCCTACTTCGCGATAGAGGCTTTGATCCCGAACATCACTCAGTTCGTTGATGATCGACATCGCCTTGGCGTAATCGCCAGCTTTTACGCTATCAGCCAGTTCCGAGGTCTGCTGCTCCAGCTTTTCTGTGACCTCCGGGTCAAGGCCCCGTTGGTTGTTTGGGCTGTCACTCATGGCAGCTATCCGACCTCTGGTTAGTGAATTCGCTCAAAGATTTTCTCAATCTTTTCCTTGAGAGTGGCGGCGGTAAAGGGCTTGACCACATACCCGTTAACCCCGGCCTGCGCGGCAGCGATGATCTGATCGCGCTTTGCTTCGGCGGTCACCATCAGGATCGGCAGATCCTTCAACTGTTCATCCGCGCGAACGGCCTTAAGCAGATCAAAGCCGGACATGCCAGGCATGTTCCAGTCGGTCACCAGAAAGTCGTATTTGCCGCTCTTGAGCATGGGCAGCGCCGTGTTGCCGTCATCCGCTTCATCGGTATTGGTGAAACCGAGATCACGCAACAGGTTCTTGATGATGCGACGCATTGTGGAAAAGTCGTCCACAATGAGTATTTTCATGTTCTTGTCCAATGGGACCTCCAGTCAGTAACACCCGGATTTCATTCTGCGTTTCAGTCAAACAGGTGAAAGCCCGTCTTAATTTTTGTCGTCGTCGTGCCAACCCGAAAGTCGCCCGCGCAACCGCAGCGCCGCCTGACTATGGATCTGACTGACCCGACTTTCACTGACCCCGAGCACGGCGCCTATTTCCTTGAGGTTGAGCTCTTCCTGGTAATAAAGGCTCAGCACCAGTTTTTCCCGCTCGGGAAGCCCTTCAATGGCTTCGGCCAGATGTTGCCGGAAGGCGTTGGATGAAATACCTTCCAGCGGATTATCGCTGGTCTCTACTTCCTGTAACGGCAGTTCGCCCGATTCATTTAATTCATCAAGACTGAAAAGACGGCCGCTGCTGGAATCGGCCAGGGAGGCGTGGTAGTCATCAAGCTCCATCCCCAGCTCTTCAGCAACCTCCACGTCCTGGGCCTCACGACCAGTGCGATCTTCCACCGTTTTAATGGCAGCCGCAATCTTGCGGGCATTGCGGTGCACCGAACGGGGCACCCAGTCACCCTTTCGAATCTCGTCAACCATGGCGCCGCGAATGCGAATACCGGCGTAGGTTTCAAACGTCGCGCCCTTACCGGAAGAATAACGCTGCGCGGCTTCCAACAACCCGATCATGCCAGCCTGCATAAGGTCTTCAAGTTGCACGGACGCCGGCAACCGACCCATCAGGTGAAGCGCAATTTTCTTGACCAGCGGCGCGTGCTCTTCGATCAACTGTGAAGGCGTTTTAGCGCTTGTCTGCTGGTACAAACCCAGGTGTTTTGCCAACGTCATGTAACCGGCTTCTTAAAGCAATGGATTCCGTTCAGAGTCAGGCTTCGATCAGCCGCTCCACAAAAAATTCCAGATGCCCCCGAGGTGTGGTCGGCAGGGGCCAGTTGTCCACTTTCTCCGCCAGCGTCCGAATAGCCGACGATGCACGTGCCCGAGGATAGGCTTCCAGAAAGGCTTTCTGGCGCTGGACCGCTTTTTTCACGGCCTCATCATAAGGCACTATGCCGACGTATTGTAGCGCCACATCAAGGAACCTTTCGGTGACTCGGGTCAGTTTATCAAATAGCACGCGCCCTTCCTGGTCGTTTCGGACCTGATTGGCCACGATACGGAAACGGTTGGTGCCGTAGTCACGATTCATCAGTTTGATCAACGCGTAGCAGTCGGTGATCGAGGTGGGCTCGTCGCAGACGACCAGAAGCACCTCCTGGGACGCCCGCAGGAAACTGACCACGGATTCGGAGATACCGGCGGCTGTGTCGACAATAAGAACGTCGATCTGATCCCCCAATTCGCTGAACGCGTTGATCAATCCCGCGTGCTCCATCGCGCTCAGCTGGGTCATGCGCTGGGTGCCGGAGGAAGCCGGCACAATCTTGATGCCACCCGGGCCGTTGACCAGAACATCCCTCAGGTCGCACTCGCCATTGAGCACGTCCTGAAGGTTACGCTTGGCTTTGATGCCCAACAGCACATCGATGTTGGCCAGACCGAGATCCGCGTCCAGAATCACGACTCTCCTGCCCTTTTCGGCCAGCGCAATCCCCAGATTGACTGACACGTTGCTTTTCCCGACACCGCCTTTGCCGCCGGAAACCGCGATTACCTGAACCGGATGTGGTCTGCTCATACTGTTCTCAGTCTCTCACTACGTTCTTGTAGGCATGCCTGCCGGGTTGGTGTTCTGCTGCCGGTGCTGTTATGCACCCTCGGCAACCGCCTGTGAATGTTGCATGGCCCGCAGCCGCTCAACACCGAGCCGAACCAGGGGGACAGCCTGGGCCCGGTGCAGGTCTTCGGGAATTTTCTGGCCATCGGTATACCAGGCCACCGGAAGACCGGTTTCCATCACAAAACCAAGCGATTCGCCCAACGTGAGGGCCTCATCAATCTTGGTCATCACGCAGCCGGCAAGGTTTGCCATCTTATAGCAATGCCAAACGGATTTCATGATTCTTGGCTGGCTGGTGGCCGACACAACCAGGTGGCTACGGATGTTGTGGTGACTGCGAGCCAATTCCGCCAATTGTTCCTGATAGCCACGATCCGCACTGGTCAGGCCAGCGGTGTCGATCAACACCAGGTGACGATCTGACAGCTCATCAAGAATGTCGTCCAGCGAATGGGTTTCATCAACCACCCGAACCGGGACATTCAGAATGCGGCCGAAGACAAAAAGCTGTTCGTGTGCAGCCACCCGGTAACGGTCCGTGGTGACCAGAGCCAGGGAATCCGGGCCGTGTTCCAGCACATAGCGAGCGGCCAGCTTTCCGATAGTGGTGGTCTTGCCGGAACCGGTGGGACCGACCAGCGCGTAGACGCCGCCGGCTTCCAGCCAGCTGTCACGTGCGGTGCGCACCCCGGTGGCCAGCATTTTCAGGGACTGCTTCCAGGCATCCTCCAGCCGGGCGTTGCGGTTCTGTTGTGCCAGGGTACCGGCAAGTTCGCGCCCCAGGCCGAATTCCTGCAGGCGCTCGGACAAACGCTGTTGAACCGCATTACCCGGGCCTTCGGACTTCTTCGGCTGGGCAGCCACGGCGTTGCCGCGCACCAGATCCCGCAGCGACTCGATCTCCGCTTTCATGCTGGCCAGTTCGCTGGAGTACCCAGCCCCGGAACCTTGACCTTCCGGCGCGTCAGCGGCGGGCTCCTGATCAAGCTCGGCCTGCTCCAGCGCGGCATCGTCAAATGCCACACCGGTATATTGGGCTCCCACCGAGGCGCGCTTTTCACGAACCTCCTGAATACGACTGCGCGAACGGGTCAGCTCGCTTTCCAGGTGACGATGCTGGTCGGCCTGCATTTCGGCCAGCCGGGCACCGTTGGTGGCCTCCCCCGCTTTTTCGCCCAGGCGCTGACGCGCCATGTTTTCGTCATAATCCAGGGCCGTCACAATTTCGACGCCGCCATCCACCCGACGGTTGGACAGAATAACGGCATCCGGACCCATCTCGTTGCTGACCTGCTTCAGGGCCTCTGCCATGGTCTGCGCGAAAAACCGTTTTACTTTCATAGTGCTTCATCCTCCACCGGCTGCCGGTTTGGCTGCCCGCCCTGCCCCAAGGCCCTTACTGGCCCACAGAGGCGACGATCGTGATCTGTTTGTTATCCGGCACTTCCTGGTACGAGAGCACGTGCAAGCGCTCTACTCCGTAACTGGCAAACTTCGCCAGCACTGGCCGCAAGGGCCCGGAGACCAGCAGGATGGCTGGCTTGCCCATCATTTCCTGGCGTTGAACGCTGTCTTGCAGTGAGCGTTGCAGTTTTTCCACCATGTTGGGCTCGAGCACCAGGCCAATATCTTCCTGTCCGCCGGATTGTTGACTCTGTTGAACAGACTTCAGCAATAACTGTTCCAAGTCTGGATCCAGCGTGATCACGGGGATCTCTTTTTCGTTGCCACAGATGCTCTGGACAATCATCCGACGCAGTGCCTGGCGCGCCACAGTGGTGAGAATCTTGGGGTCCTGGCTCTTCGGATGAACGTTTACGATGGCCTCGGCAATCGAACGCATATCGCGAATTGGCACTTCTTCTTTCAGCAGGTTCTGCAACACCTTCAACAAAATACTGACGGTAATGGTGGTCGGCACCAGCTCTTCGGCCAGCTTGGGCGAAATCTTCTCCAACTGGTCGAGCCACTTCTGCGCTTCCTCGTGGCCGATCAGCTCGTGGGCATGGCTCTGCAGGATCTGGTTGAGATGGGTCGCCACCACGGTGCTGGCGTCCACCACGGTATAGCCGAGGGTCTGGGCCTGGTCTTTCTGATCCGGCTCAATCCAGGTGGCCTCCAGACCAAACGCCGGATCCTTGCCGGCAATGCCTTCCACCTTGCCAAAAACCTGACCCGGGTCGATGGCCAATTCCCGTTCGGGGTGAATTTCCGCCTCGGCGATAGTCACGCCCATCAGAGTGATGCGATAAACGTTCGGCATCAGGTCCAGGTTGTCACGGATGTGCACCGATGGCATCAGGAAGCCCAAATCCTGGGACAGCTTCTTGCGCACGCCCTTGATCCGGCTGAGCAACTGTCCGCCCTGGGACTTGTCCACCAACGGAATCAGGCGGTAACCCACTTCCAGACCGACGATGTCGACCGTAGCCACGTCATCCCAGCCCAACTCGCGGGTTTCTCCCGGTGCCGGCAGCGCCTGGCCGTCGCCGCCCTGGTCGGCGGAAATCTCAGTGCCCTGACGCGGCGCCCCCCCTGCGGCTGCCCCGCCACGTCCGGCCCAGGCGCCTTCTTCTTCGACAGTCTGGCTCTGCCTCTTCCAGATATACCAGGCAGCGCCGGCGGCAATGAAGCCCAGCCCCAGGAAGGCCACATGGGGCATACCCGGGATCAGGCCAAGAATAATCAGAATGGTGGCTGCAATGGCCAGCACCTTGGGCGCGCTGAACATCTGCTGGATGATCTGGCCGCCCATGTCCTGACTGGAGGTCACCCGGGTCACCATGATGGCCGCGGAGGTGGACAGCAACAGCGAGGGAATCTGGGCCACCAGGCCGTCACCGATGGTCAGCAGGGCGTAGCGCTCCACCGCCAGCCCGAAATCAAGACCATGCTGCATCATGCCGATGGCAATACCACCAATAATGTTGATGGCCAGGATCAACAGACCGGCAACGGCATCGCCCTTCACAAATTTGGAGGCACCGTCCATGGAACCGTAGAAGTCCGCTTCCTGGGCAATGTCCTCCCGGCGGGCCTTGGCCTCATCCTGATTGATCAGGCCGGCGTTCATATCGGCATCGATCGCCATTTGCTTGCCGGGCATGGCGTCGAGGGTAAAGCGGGCACTTACTTCGGATACCCGGCCGGCACCCTTGGTTACCACCAGGAAGTTGATGATCATGAGGATGGCGAACACCACCAGACCCACGGCATAGTTACCGCCGATCAGCACCTCACCGAAGGATTCGATCACTTTACCCGCGGCATCCCCACCCTCGTGGCCTTCCAGCAACACGATCCGGGTGGAGGCGACGTTCAACCCAAGCCGCAGCAACGTGGCGACGAGCAGCACCGTTGGGAAAGACGCAAACTCCATCGGCCGCAGGGCGTACACACACACCAGCAGGATGACGATGGAAAGCGTGATGTTGAAAGTGAAGAACACGTCCAGCAGGAACGCAGGCATGGGCAGAATCATCATGCCCAGCAGGCCCATCAGCATCACCGGGACACCAAAGTTCCCCCGCGTCAGGGTTTTGACGTTATTCAGGACTAGCGATCTGTCCATGCTGGAATGTTCTCCGGTTTCTCTGTGTTTTCAGTCGGGTGTTGAGTCGAAAACCTGGCACTTACCGTTACTCAGGAGGTTCTCCGGCAATATTCATACCAGGCCATAGAAAATTGCCGAACTCAGGGTGATCAACGCCTGACGCAAGCAGGCAGATACGGTATCCTTCGGCCGTTTAACTGTTCAAAATCCAAGCTCGCAAATTCGCAACAGGTGACCCCATGCCGATCCACGAAGTGAAGCACCCCCTGATCCAGCACAAACTCGGCCTGATGCGCCGCGCCGACATCAGCACCAAAAATTTTCGTGAACTGGCGCAGGAAGTTGGCGCCCTGCTGACGTACGAGGCCACCAAGGATTTCAACCTGCAGGAGCAAACCATTGAAGGTTGGGCGGGCCCGGTGACCGTGGAGCAGATTCACGGCAAGAAGATCACCATTGTACCGATTCTGCGGGCCGGCTTGGGCATGCTCGATGGCGTACTGAGCCTGATTCCGGTCGCCAGAGTAAGCGTGGTTGGCCAGATTCGCAACGAAACAACGCTGGAAGCCGAAACCTACCTGGAAAAACTGGTGGGCGAGATGGACCAGCGCACCGCGCTGATTGTTGACCCGATGCTGGCCACTGGCGGCTCGATGATTTCCACCATCGACCTGCTCAAGAAAGCCGGCAGCACGGAAATTCGAGCACTGGTACTGGTCGCGGCCCCCGAAGGCGTGGAAAAAGTCCTGGAAAAACATCCGGACGTGTCCATCTACACCGCTTCTGTGGATGACTGCCTGAATGAGAAAGGCTATATCCTGCCGGGGCTGGGCGATGCTGGCGACAAGATCTTCGGCACCAAGCAGAAGGACGAATAATCATGCAGGACCATCTCAAGGACCCAGTCTGGAAACAGGCCATTGCCGGTTCACAGATGCTGCTGGTGGCGTTCGGTGCACTGGTGCTAATGCCACTGATCACCGGTCTGGACCCGAACGTAGCCCTGTTTACCGCCGGCGTCGGCACGCTGATCTTCCATGTAGTGACCGGTGGACAGATCCCGATTTTTCTGGCGTCTTCCTTTGCCTTCATCGCTCCGATCATTGCCGCCAAGGGCAAGTTCGGAATTGAGGAGACCCTGGGCGGGCTGATGGCCGCCGGTATCCTCTACGTTATCCTGTCCGGCGCGATCCGACTGCGCGGCACCGGCTTTGTCACCCGCCTGCTGCCACCGGTGGTGATTGCGCCAGTGATCATGACCATCGGCCTGGGCCTCGCGCCCCTGGCGGTTCACATGGCCTCAGGCCGAACCGGTGATGGCAGCACGCAACTGATCCCCTATGACACCGCCATCTGGATCTCCATGATTTCCCTGGTTGTGACCATCATCATGTCAGTCTGGGCAAAGGGGATTTTCCGCCTGATCCCAATCATGATCGGTGTGATCGTGGGCTACATCCTTTCCTGGTTCACCGGCATCGTCGACACTACGGCTGTTGAGCAAGCCCCCTGGTTCGCGATACCGAACTTTACGACACCAGCATTCAGTTGGAATGCCATCCTGTTCATGATTCCGGTGGCCATTGCACCAGCTATCGAACATATCGGGGATGTTCTGGCCATTGGCAATGTCACCCGGAAGAACTATCTGGAAAAGCCGGGCCTGCACCGCACCTTGCTGGGCGACGGCCTGGCCACCAGCGCTGCTTCCATGCTCGGCGGGCCGCCCAACACCACCTATTCAGAGGTTACCGGTGCGGTCATGCTGACCAAGAACTTCAACCCCAAAGTCATGTGGTGGGCCGCTGGCGTGGCCATTGTGCTGGCTTTCGTCGGCAAGTTCGGCGCAGCCCTGCAGACCATTCCGGTACCGGTCATGGGCGGTATCCTGTGCCTGCTGTTCGGCTCCATCGCGGTGGTGGGTTTGAACACGCTGATTCGCCATCAGGTGGATCTCTCGCAATCACGCAACCTGGTGATCGTGGGCGTGACCCTCGTATTCGGCATCGGCAACATGGTGCTGGGCCACCTGGAAGGCATCGCCCTATGTGCGGTGGCTGCGGTCATCCTGAACCTGGTACTGCCGGGCGAGAAGCAGGCCTGGGGTAAGCGCATTCACGAGAAGCACGCTGATTGAAGCTTTGTGCCGGCCCTCTTTTTCGGGGGCCGGCTGATTTTCTGCTATTGCTGATGACTTTTGAGTTGTCTGCTGGCTTTGACCCCAGCCTACCTAGTTGGGAGAGCAACAGGGCCAGCCACCCCTCCAAAAAACCGCTACAAGCACATCCATGTGCGCTTATTTCAGGCCATCCATGGCCTTCAAAATTTTTTGGAGGGGTGGCCGGCCCTGTCGCCTTTAACCTTTCAGTTATCGCACCACAAGCATGATTGACCACTGAACATGTAGATAACGTGCGTTAACTTTTCATCAAACAATGCCCGGTAAATTGGCTTTTACAACTCCCCCGGCTCATGACATCTGGCAATTAGTAAGGTAATACAAGCAGGTGATATGTTCGGCTCAGAATTTCTGATCCCGAGGGACACCTCAAGATTCAAAAATAATAGTAGAAGCGGACAACTGTGGAGATTAACGCCCCTCTGGGAGAGCGCTTTCCAAAAATTTTGAGGGCCAAGGATGGCCCGAAATAAGCGCACATGGATGTGCTCGTAGCGGTTTTTGGAAAGCGCTCTCCCAGAGGGGCCTGCACTCACCCTCGCAGGCTACAAAAGAGACAAACTCCCAAACTACAAATCCCGCCGCATATCCTTGGGAATCGGGAAATCCGGCATGGTCGGCTTGGCCGCATAGCCCTTGCGGAACTGGCGCAACTGGAACACGTAGGCCAGCACCTGGGCGATGGCCATGTAGAGGCCGTCGGGGATTTCCTCGCCGACGTCGGTGTTGTGGTAAACAGCCCGGGTCAGCGGCGGCGTGCGCAACAGCTCGACTTTGTGCTCCCGGGCAATTTCCATGATCTTGAAGGCGACCTCATCCGCGCCCTTGGCCACCACCACTGGCGCGCCCATGCTGTCCTGGTCGTACTTCAGCGCCACCGCATAATGGGTCGGGTTGGTGATGACCACGTCGGCTTCCGGCACGTCCTGCATCATCCGGCGATTGGCCATCTCCCGCTGCAGCTGGCGAATCTTACCTTTAACTTCAGGCTTACCCTCGGTGTCCTTGAACTCGTCCTTCACCTCCTGCTTGGTCATGCGCAGTTTCTTGGTGTGATCGTAAATCTGGAAAGGCACATCAATCGCCGCAATCGCAATGGTGGCCGCCGACAGCAGCAGGAAGCTCCATCCCAGGGTCCACAGCACGTGCACCATGGCCGGAATCGCGGGCTCTTCTGCAATGCTGAGTAGGTCTTCGGTGCGAGCGTTCAGGATCAGTATGGCGACCACCATCACCAGGCCAACCTTGGCAATCGCCTTCACCAGCTCGATCAACGAACGCATCGAAAACATGCGCCCCAGCCCCTTGATCGGGTTCATCCGGTTGAGTTTTGGCTGGATAGCCTTGCCGCTGAACAACAAACCACCAATAGCGATGGAGCCGGCAACGGCGGCAATGACCAGCACCACCATAAAGGGCGCCAGCGCCCAGGCGGCTTCCTTGGCCGAGGCAAGAAGCTGGATGCTCATGTGACGGGTATCAAACATGGCGGAACGCTCAATCACAAACGCATCGCGCATGATGCCTTCCAAAGCCGCGCCCAACGAACCACCGAACACCAGCAGCCCGACGGCTCCGGCCATCAACACCGCCATGGTGCCCAGTTCTTTCGAGCGGGCGGTCTGGCCGTCTTCCCGGGCTTTCTCAAGGCGTCGGGGCGTCGGTTCTTCCGTTTTTTCCTGACTGTTGTCGTTCTCTTCAGCCATGATTCACCAGCCACTCAGGGTTGCCCCTGCAGCCCCCGCATGAATTGGAAGGTTTCCCGGGTGTACTCCTCGAAGTGTGGCAGAAAATTGGCGTGCAGTACCCAGATGGCAAACAGGCCAAAAATCAGACTGATCGGAAACCCGAGTGCGAAGATGTTCATCTGGGGCGCGGCCCGCGTCATCACACCAAAGGAAATGGTAACGATCAACACGGCCGTCATCGCCGGCAATGCCAACAGCATCGCGGAGGCAAACATCCAACTGATGCGATGGGCAATTTCCCAGACTCCACCCTGGCCCAGACCCTCCATGCCAATGGGTAGGGTGTAGAAGCTTTCGATGAATACCTCGAAGGCCACCAGGTGGCCGTTCATCACCAGAAACAACAGGGTAATCGTGATGGTGTAGATCTGTGACAGGACCGGCACGTTTACGCCGTTCGCGGGGTCCACCATGGACGCAAAGCCAAGGCCCATCTGCATGGCGATCATCTGGCCGGCGACAACGAACAGTTGCCAGAGGGCAGTCAGGGCAAAGCCCATACCCACGCCGATCAGGACCTGCTGCAACGTAATAACCACCGCGTCGGCGCTAAGGGCCTCCACCTGGGGCACTTCGGGAATCATTGGAGAGATCAGCACCGTCATCATCAGCGCCAGCCCCAGGCGGACCCTGGCCGGTACCAGCTGGGTACCAAAAATAGGGATGACCATCAGGAAGCTACCCAGGCGGAACAGCGGCCAGAAGTACTGGCCCACCCACTGGCCTATCAGGTCTGCACTGACTTCCGCTGGAATCATCCGTCAGCCAATCAGGTAGGGAATGCGGGAAATCAGGCCATTGGCATGATCCAGCAGCTGGGTCAGCATCCACGGCCCCATCACGATGATGACAATCAGCGTGATGAGCAAACGGGGCAGGAAACTCAGGGTTTGCTCGTTAATCTGGGTCGCGGCCTGGAAAGTACTGACCACAAGACCAATGGCCAGCCCCGGCCCGATAATCATGGTGGCCAGCGTCACAATCAGCCACAGAGCTTCCCGGATAATGTCGATAACTGTGTCCGGAGTCATAGGTGCCTCCTATATTCCATAGCTCGCGGCCAGAGTCCCCATAATTAGGGCCCAACCATCCACCAGCACGAACAGCATGATCTTGAACGGCAGGGAAATGATAATGGGTGACAGCATCATCATCCCCATGGCCATCAGAACACTGGCCACCACCATGTCGATAATCAGGAACGGTATAAAGAGTATAAAGCCAATCTGGAACGCGGTTTTCAGCTCACTGGTCACAAAAGCCGGCATCAGCACCCAGAAGGACACATCCTCCGGGGTCGCGTACTGCACATCGGCAATGCGCATGAACAGCCCCAAATCATCTTCCCGGGTCTGTTCCAGCATGAAGTTCTTGAACGGCTGACTGGCCAGCTTTACTGCTTCCAGTGAGGTGACCTCCTCCTGCAGGTAGGGCTGCAGGCCTACCTCGTTGGCTTCCTCCAGCACCGGTTTCATGATGAAAATGCTCAGGAACAGGGCCAGCCCCAACAGGATCTGGTTCGAAGGCGTGGCCTGCAGGCCAAGGGCCTGACGCAGGATGGCAAACACAACGATGATGCGGGTGAAGGACGTCATCATCATCAGCATTGCCGGCAGGAAGGTCAGCGCCGTCATCAGCGCCAGGATCTGCAGGGTTACACTGTACTCTTGGGCTCCGCCATCTTCACCCGGGGTCACGGTGAACGCTGGAATCCCCGGGATACCCGTGGGTTCCTGTGCCAGTGCCAGCGGAGCCCAGGCCATTCCGGCCAATATTACGAGTAGCGGAATCAGTCGTCGGAGAGTCGCGGCAAGCATGGAGACTAGTCTTTCCTTTTCGGGGCGGTCCAGGATTTGCCGATCATGCTCTGCAAGCGGCGGGCAAAATCACTATCGGGCGGATTGCCGGCATCAACCACCGGTTCTTCAAACACCTGCAGGGTGCGAATAGCGCTGGGGGTGATGCCAAGCAGGATTTGCTGCCCCCCCACTTCCACCAGGGCAATCCGTTCCCGGGCGCCAATGGCCATGACCGACACCACCCGTATGGCGTTGTTGTTCATGCCCGTCATGCCGCTCATGCGGCGAATCAGCCACGCGCAGCCGTAGATGATAGCAATCACCGCCAGCAAACCGGCACCCAAGCTCAACACAGTAGCCAGGGTGTCCGGGGCGCGTGCAGCGTTTTCCGCGCCGCTCTCATCGGGACTCAGCTGCGCCATCACGGGCGCGCTGGCCAGTACCATGGCTGTCAAACCCCAAACGCGTGCCATGTTATTTCTGCAACCGGCGGATACGCTCGCCCGGGCTGATCACGTCGGTCAGACGGATACCGAACTTCTCGTTCACCATCACCACCTCGCCGTGGGCGATCAGGGTACCGTTGACCAGCACATCCAGCGGCTCACCGGCCAGACGATCCAGCTCAATCACCGAGCCCTGGTTCAGCTGCAACAGGTTGCGAATGGGAATCTGGGTGTTACCCACTTCCATGGAAATGGTAACCGGGATGTCCATAATGACATCCATATCGGGTGCACCACCCTCCCCCGTTGACCCCGAATCCGGACCAAACTCTTCCATGGGTGCGGCGCGGACGTCGTCTTGGTCAGCATCACCGTCATCGTCCGTACCCTCGGCTTCCGCCATGGCGGCCGCCCATTCATCTTCCCGGGAACCGTCGTCACCGGATTCGTCCATGGCCGCTTCCCATTCAGCCGCCAGTTTTTCGTCTTCGCTGAGTTCCTGATCGTCTTTCTTGTCGTCATCAGCCATTGCGATTCACCTTCAATTGTTTCTTCACCTTGGGCAATTTAACCCGTTCATGGATTCTCAGCGCCAGTTTGTCGTCGCGGGTTCCCAGTGTGGCCTTGTAGATGGGAATACCGTTGGCGGTGACAGTCAAATACTCTGGAATCTCAACCGGTATGACATCGCCGGCTTTCAGCCCAGCAATTTCCCGCAGGGAAATACGGCGCCGGCAAACCTGTGTGTTGACCGGAACCTCAACTTCCTTGATGTCTTCACGCAGGGCATTCACCCAGCGTTCATCGACATCATCGATGTCACTCTGCACACCGGCATCAAGAATGTCGCGAATCGGTTCGATCATTGAATACGGCAGGGCGAAATGCAGCTCACCGCCACCGCCATCCAGCTCAATGTGGAAGGTGCTGACCACAACCACTTCACTGGGACTGACAATGTTGGCCATGGCCGGATTGACTTCCGAGCTCAGGTATTCAAATTCCACCGGCAACACGGCGTGCCAGGCCTCCTTCATATCATGGAAGACCTGCTCAAGAACCATCTGCACGATGCGGGTCTCGGTGGGCGTGAATTCACGGCCTTCAATTTTTGCGTGCCGACCTTCACCGCCGAAGAAGTTATCCACCAACTTGAACACCAATTTGGCGTCCAGCACAAACAGAGAGGTGCCTCGAAGGGGCCGAACCTTACAAAGGTTGAGACTGGTCGGCACGTAGAGGGTATGCCCATATTCACCGAACTTCATGATCTTCACGCCGCCGGTGGAGACGTCCGCATTTCGGCGCAACAGATTGAACAGAGTGATGCGGGTATAGCGGGCAAAACGCTCATTGATCATCTCGAGCGTGGGCATCCGGCCCCGGACAATCCGATCCTGACTGGAGAGGTCGTAGTTTTTTACGCCTGTGTCGTCGGTTTCCTCCTCGTAGGTATCGATGTCCCCGTCGTCCACACCGTGGAGAAGGGCATCAATTTCATCCTGCGACAACAAGTCCTGCATAGCTGGTCCTGCCCTGACTGTGTTTCACCCGAACCGGGCGATCATTGAACGACAAAGTTTCTGAACAACACCCGCTCAATGGTCGGTTCTTGTTCCTGTTCGAGCACCCGGTTCACCTTTTCCAACATGCGTTCCGCCAGTGCCTTTCGGCCTTCCGGACGGCGCAATTCGGTGAAATCGGTATTGCTGAGCAGCATGGTCAACTCGCTGCGCAGCAACGGCATGTGCAGTTCCACTGCCTCCAGGGCCTGAGGATCCTTCGCTTCAAATGACAGATATACCTGCGCGTACCGCTGCCGGCCTTCGGCCCGGAGAGAGGTCACCAACGCATCATCCAGGTTGGTGTAGGTACTTGGGATAAACTCCGGTTCGGCATTCTCCGCCGCTTCCTCCGACCCCATACCGGGCAGACTGCCATTCAGAAACCAGAGGGTCCCCGCCACCGACAGGCCGATCGCCAATATCAGGATGATCACCAGCATGATAATGAGCTTGAGTTTGCCCTTTTTCTTGGGGGCGTCTTCCTCGGGTGTGGTGTTTTCTGCCATGTTGTCCGCTTCGTCGATTTTTCGTCGCCCTGAGAGGTCAGGGCATCCTGTTAAGACTTTTAAGCAAGGGGCGAGCCAAGTTGCCCATGCTCTCTGATTCAGGAAGGCAGTTTAGCGCCGCCAGAGAGCATGGGCAAAGGGGATTGCGGTGAACCGGAAAATTGGTCGGAATTCGATCAATCTTTAGGCAAACAAATCAACCTCACCTTTCCAGGACAGATCCAGATGAGAGGCTTGAACCTCATCCATGTCGGAATCTCCCTGGGCCAGCGCTCCACCACCCTGACCGGACCCACCGGTACCGGCTTCGTCGCCCTGCTCACTGGTTTGCTGTTCGGACTGACTGGAAACATCAAACTGCCCAAGTTCCACTCCCTGCTCGCCCAACATGTCGCGCAAGCGGTGGGAGTTCAGTTCCAGCTGTTCCCGGACTACCGGGTTGGCAGCATGCACAGTGACATGGGCCTGTTCGTTATGCATGCGCACTTTGACTTCCATCGGCCCCATGTCTGGTGGCGTGAGATGGATTTCAGCCTCCTTCATATTGCGGGCCGTCAGGAAGCTCAGTTTACCCATTACCTTGTCTCCCCACTCAGCCTGCCCGACCGGCACATCGACCGAGGTGGCATAGCTGCGCAAGGGGACCGCATTTTCAGCCGTCAGTTTACCGGCTTGCAAATTACCCGGTTGAAGTGATTGGGTCGCCTGATCCAGCGCTGTCTGGAATTTGGGGACACTTACCAGGCTGGCCGCATCAATCGGGCGCGACGTGTCGCTGCCCACGTTGGCCGAGAGCAGGTCCGTTAGCTGGGCGCCAGGTGGCAATACTTTGCCAGCACTGCCTGCTGGCTGCCCCGGCTGATTGGACTGGCCGTTCAGCATACCCTGAAGAAACGACTTGCCGGTCATTTGTGAGTTCACAGCAACGGCATTCTCGGCGCCAGAGGCGGTGTTTGCCGCGCCGGTCATCGTCTGCAGCATGGCGAACGTTACCGGCGGCATGGCGGCATCAAGGTCCTCCACAGCAATTTCGGCACCAGCAGAAATGTCTTTGGTTTCCGTGTCGGTCGAAGCCGTCTCTTTCTTCTCTGTGGCCTTTTCTGCGTTTTCAGTGGACTTTCCGTCAGTCTTCGATGCCTCGGACTTGTCAGTTTTATCGCTTTTCTCCGCGGCTTTATCGCTCGACTTTTTATCCACTTTCCGGTCGTTACGCGGTTCATCCGCACGACGATTGTCCGACTCTTGAGCACGCTGCTCCGCGCGCTTTTCCTGCAACCGGTCCGCCTCTTCCCGGCGGTCGGCCTGTTTCTGGTCCAGGCGTTTTTGCTCCAGGCGCTTGTGCTCCATACGCTGCTGTTCGGCGCGAGACACTTCATCAAAGCGACTCTTGCCGGTATCCGGATCACGGCTACTTTGGCCTGCCCGGGAACCGGGCACATCCTGTGGTGAGCCGGAAGCCGGCACCTGGGAGAGAATGTTCTGCTGCATGGCAACCTCTTGCCGCTTTTTTCTCAGAAAGCCCTCAACGGGCGATTTTCTTAAGTACTAGCAAGAGCAATGCCAATGACATCAACCTTGTCTTTGACCTCAGAGCTGCTCAAAGCAGGAGGAAACCTTCGCGAATTCCGTCTCAACACCATCCAGCAATCGGGCGGCGGCCGACAGATCAGCCGCTTTGCCAGCCCGCTCCAGCTGCGCGCACAGCTCACTGAGTTGGGTTGCTCCCATGTTGATGCAACTGCCCTTGAAACTATGGGCTGTTTTCGCCAGTTGATCGAAATCTTCCTGCTCCAGCAACTGGTGCAAGCGGCGAAGACGAGCCTGGGAATCGGCAAGGAAAGTATCAACCAGCACTCCAAAATCGTCTTCCATTACATCTCGAAGTTCCGCCAGGGCGGCTTCATCCAGGTGGGGTTGGTCAATCATCGTCTTCCCTCCCAGGTTCCCAGTCATAAACAATTTCCACCCGGTTACCCTCTCCATGCACGCAGAAATGTGTCGCCATACGGCGCAGCAATTCCAAACCTCGGCCGGCATAGGAACTCCCCGGCGTGGACCGCGTTTTGGATACCCTGACCGAATGTTCTGCAAAATCAAAGCCAGCACCACTGTCTTCACAGATGACCCGCAGGCGCCCACCGGGGTGTCGGGACTCATGACTGAGCGAGAAACGAATGAAATGACCATCCGTATCGGTTAGCCGACGCTGACGCTCCTCATAATAAAGTGCGAAGCCCCGTGGCGAATTCTTCCAGTCCGAGGACAACGCCAGGACACCGTGTTCAAGGGCGTTGTTGTAGAGTTCTGACAGCAGGGTGTACACCTCACCGCTTCGGCTGCGCAGCCCCGGCACCTCCATGCAGATGTGCAGCAGCAAGGGCAAGGGGTTGAATTCGGACAGGGTTCTTTCCCGGATTTCGTAAACACACTGCCAATCCGCCGGCCCGGTGGACTCAGCATCTGACGGCTTGCGGGCCGGGGGCCTGACCTGCTCCAGTTCCGTGATGGCCACACAACAAAGCGTCAGATCATCTGCAGCGTGGGGCTGTCCCGTGAACTCCCTGACCCGCTGCATCAAGGCGTCAAAAGCGTCAGCCGGTGAATGCAGACTGGCCAATACCTGCCGAACGCCGGATTCCCCCAACAACTCGCCTTGCTCATTGGCACTCTCGGGGAATCCGTCGGTCATCAACAGAACATGATCACCAGGCGTTACCTGAAAAACCACCATCGATGTAGAGAAGTTTTCCGCGCTTTGAACACCCAGCGGCAGATTGCGGGAAGGGATGGCGATCCGCTCGCCCGAGCCCCGCAACAGCCAGGCATCCGGCAGGCCACCGTTCCAGGCGCGAACCAATCCCTGCCGGGAATCGGTTTCTAGCATGGCGCCGCAACAGAACATGCCAACCGGCAATATGCGCCTTAGCTTGGCGTTGATTTCACGCAGAATGGCAGCAGCCCCAAATCCCTGCCCCACCATGCCGTAAAAGATCTCTGCCACTGGCATGGCCCCAATGGCGGCCGGAAGGCCGTGGCCGGTAAAATCTCCAAGGAACAACAGACTACCGCCGCCCGGCCGGGTAGCGGCAAACAGGACGTCGCCATTAAAGACCGACATGGGAGAGGCGTGATAGCGGATATTCGGTGCATTCAGACTCCCGGTGTGGGCAACGTTGTCAAATACCCGGCGGGCGGTCTTTTGCTCCGCCAGCATCTGTTCATTTTTCTGGCGCACCTGATCAACCTGTTCCGCCAGGGCCTGATGCAGGCGGCGCATGCGGTCCAACGCATTCAGCTTGGCATCGAGAATGACACGATTGAAGGGTTTGATCAGGAAGTCATCACCGCCAGCCTCCAGGCAACGGGCCAGCTCTTTGGGATCTGTCAGGGCCGTCAAAAAGATCACCGGCACCAGGCGCTCACCAGCCATTGACTTGATTTGCCGGGCGGCTGACAGACCATCCAGCTCCGGCATCATGGCATCCAGCAAGACAATCTCGGGATCGACTTGGTGAAACTGGTCCACGGCGGCGGTCCCATCAGACACCTCAAACACCTCATGCCCAAGCTTCTGCAGTAACGCACAGAGGATCATCCGGTCGGGCTTATTATCCTCCGCGACCAGTATCCGAAGCCTGGCGGATTCAGCAGATCCGGAAAAGCTGTTCAAAGTTTGAGATGGAGAGAATTCGCCGGACATCGCTATTGCAGTTCTCTATGGAGATCCGGGCGGAGTCGCCACCGGCATGGTCCCGCAGCAGAAGCAGCATGCCCAGTGCAGAACTGTCCAGGTAAGTGGTATCGGAAAGATCGACAACATAGCGTTTGATGGCGGGGTCGGCCTGTTCGTAGGCATCGCGGAACGCCTGATGGGTGCTGAAATCAAAACGACCATCGACCCGGATTACCAACGTTTGCCCGTCATCCACACGATGCGCTGCTATTGGCATTACCTAACCCCCCGAAAAATGACGACAATTGTTATCCTTTAACGCGACTTCCGCCACTTACTGTCTGAGGACAAGCATAGCTGACATGCGAGATTTTGCATGCATCAATACCACCACGCAATGGAACGGCGTTAGCGTTGGCGCCTGGCGAAAGCGCGCCCCGCCGCCTCGTCCGCCAGTTTTTGCTCTTTCAGGTCCTGCTCTCGTTGTTCCTGCTGCCGACAGGTTTCAATGTACTTCTCCATGCCCCGGCGGCGCTCCCAGGCCTGCAGCCATTCCTGGCGCCGGGCTTCAAACACCTGCTCTGCCTGCTGCAGCTGTTTTTCCTGCTGCCGAATGACCTGATCCAGCTGCGCGATGAATGCCTGCCAGGCCTGCAGGCGGTTGACCGAGACCACCCCCTGCTGACTAGCCCGTATTTGGTTGCGATATTCCTGCTGATACTGCTCCAGGTTCTTCACCTGCTCGCGATGCGCTTCCACCTGTTGCCGAGCTTCTCCCATGCGGTCCAGGGCTTCCTGTTCCTTGCGCTCTTCCAGTGCCAATACCGGCTGTAATCGTTGGGACCGGTGCATCAGCCATTACCCTTCTGGTTGTTTGACGGTCGTTTCGGGCGATCCGGACCACGCCGCTCCGGCACCACCGCCATCAACTGATCAATACTTTCCTGCAGCGGCGCACTCTCATTCAGGCCCTGCTGCAGGAACTGGCGCATATTGCCAATGTGCTGGATCGCAAAGTCGGTTTCCGGGTCTGAACCTTTTACATAGGCGCCAACGCTGATCAGGTCACGGGCCTGCTGGTAGCGAGAATATACCTGTTTGAAGCGCTGGGCCCGGGCCATGTGTTCGGGATCGGTCACCTGGGGCATGACCCGGCTGATGGAGGCTTCCACGTCGATAGCCGGATAGTGGCCTTCTTCGGCCAGGCGCCGGGACAGCACGATGTGGCCATCGAGGATGGCCCGGGTAGCATCGGCGATGGGATCCTGCTGATCGTCACCTTCGGTGAGGACGGTGTAGAACGCGGTGATGGAACCGCCGCCAGGGCGACCATTACCGGTTCGCTCCACCAGCTGCGGCAGTTTGGCAAACACCGAAGGCGGGTAGCCCTTGGTGGCGGGCGGCTCGCCCACGGCCAAGGCGATTTCCCGCTGGGCCTGGGCGTAGCGGGTCAGCGAATCCATCAACAGCAGGACACGCTTGCCCTGGTCCCGGTAATACTCGGAAATACGGGTGGTCAACATGGCGGCCCGAAGGCGCATCAGGGGGGAGTCATCCGCTGGCGAGGCTACCACCACGGAACGGGCCAGGCCTTCATCGCCCAGGATATCCTCAATGAACTCCTTGACCTCCCGGCCCCGCTCGCCAATAAGACCCACCACGGTGATGTCGGCGTTGGTAAACCGGGTCATCATGCCCAACAGCATACTCTTACCCACGCCACTACCGGCAAACAGACCCAGACGCTGGCCCTGGCCCACCGTCAGCAGAGAGTTAATGGCGCGGATACCCACATCCATGGACTGGCGCACAGGCGCGCGGTCCAGCGGGTTGATGATGTCTCCAGACAGGTGAACCCGGGCCTCGGCCTGCAGCGGGCCCTTGCCATCCAGCGGATCGCCGGCACCATTGACCACGCGGCCAAGCATTTGCGGGCCCACGGGCACGCGGCTGGTGGAGGATAACGGCACGACCCTGGCGCCTGGTTTCAAGCCTTCAATGGCCGTCAGCGGCATGAGGTAGACTTTGTCTTCCTCAAAGCCCACCACTTCGGCCTCCACATTGCCAGTGGCTTCACCCTGGATCACGCAGCGGTCGCCCACCACCATGGGGCACCCTACGCATTCCAAGGTCAGGCCCACCATGCGGGTAAGGCGACCAGACAGCTCCGGGGCGGGTTCGGGTGGAATAGCGTCCTGCAATTGACGCAGACGGTCAGCCAGCCGGGAGGTCATCGTCCTCCTCCGGCTCATCGCCTGACTGGGGACTGGAAGGTGGGGGCTCCATGGCAGAAGATTCGAGCACATCCCGATGGAAATCGGTCAATTCGCCCATCTGCATGTCTGTATCGGCAGCGATGGCGTCCACGGGCTCACCAAACTGCTCTTCCAACATGTTTTGGATGGCATGCTGGAAGCGCTTTTCCACGGTGTAGTCCACCAGGCTGTGACGGGTCTGAACCTTGCAACCGCCGGGCAACAGGCTGTCGTCTTCTATCAGGTTGGGCGTGACTTCCAGGCGCTCGGTCACTTCACGAACCGGCTCCAGGTCATCCGGGTGGATGTGAATACGCAGGTTTTCGGTAGTGGAAGGCAGTGCTGCCAATGCCTGGCGCACCACCTGGCGAATCTGTGAGGAATCCAGGGTCAATTCCCGATAGACCACTGACCGCGCCAGGGCAGTGGTGAGGTTGACCAGCGCCGTTTCAAGCTCTTCTTCATGGCGCTTGATCGGCAACACCAGTTCCCCCATGAGGTGTTCCAACCTGTCCATGGTGGCGGCCACTTGCTGACGGGTATCTTCAATCCCCTGCTGTCGCCCCTGCTCGCGGCCTTCTTCCTGGCCAGCGGCAAAGCCTTCCTCACGACCATCGACCCGGCCCTGCTCCAGGCCACTCTTGTAGCCTTCCTCTCGACCTTCCTTGAAACCGTCGTCCTGCGCGGCCTGGCGAATTTCCTGCAGCTCGCCGGCGGTCATGGGTTTGACTTCCGCTTCCTGGGCCACTTCGTTGCCCTGTTCGTCAAGCAGGGGCAGCTCCCACCTTTCCCAGGCGGTCATCTGTTCTTTGGGTCGGGTTTTGCGATCCTGGTCCGAGTCTCTCATTACATCATTTCTTCACCGGCACCGCCGAGGGAAATCTCGCCGGCTTCCGCCATACGACGGGCAATGGTGATGATGTCCTTCTGGGCCGCTTCCACTTCGCTGACCTTGACCGGGCCTTTCGCCTCGAGGTCGTCCTGCAGCAATTCGGCTGCCCGCTTGGACATGTTGTTGAAGATCTTGTCCTTGACGCCATCGTCGGCGCCTTTCAGCGCGACAACCAGCACCTCGGAGGATACTTCACGCAGCAGCGCCTGAATACCACGATCGTCCACATCCTTGAGGTTGTCGAAGACAAACATGAGGTCTTCGATGGTGGTGGCCAGGTCCGGATCCATGTCCTTGATGGAATCCATCAGACCACCTTCGATGCTGCGATCCATAAAGTTCATGATGTCTGCCGCGCGCTTGACGCCGCCAATACGGCTCGTCTGGGCCGCGGAACCACCGGAGAACTGCTTTTCCAGAATCGAGTTGAGTTCCTGCAGCGCCTGGGGCTGAATGCTTTCCAGGGAGGCGACGCGCATCATTACATCCAGTCGGACCTTTTCATCCAGTGTCGCCAGAATTTCGGCGGCCTGGTCCGGGTCCAGATAGGAGATAACGATGGCTTGGATCTGGGGGTGCTCGTAACGGATGACATCACCCACCGCCTTGGGCTCCATCCATTTCAGCGTATCAAGCCCAGTGGTATCACCACCGATCAGAATTCGGTCAATCAGCCCGGAGGCTTTGTCGTCCCCCAGTGCCTGCGTAAGCATGGTGCGAATGTAATCGTCATTGCCCACCCCCAGACCGGTTTGCCCGCCCACCGCATCAATAAACTGCGAGAGAACGTATTCCACCTCATCTTTACTGATATCGTGCATCTGGGCCATGGCCACACCAACCCGCTGAACCTCCTTGGGGCCCATGTGCTTCAGCACTTCGGCGGCGTCCGCCTCACCCAGGGACATCAGCAGGATAGCAGCCTGCTCGACACGAGGGATCTTACGCACTGCCTTCTGGCCATTCTCATCCGTCATCGACGTTCACCCATTGACGCAATACTTGTGATACCCGGGCCGGGTCTTCGGCAATCAGACCCTTGAGGGCATTCAGGTGCCTATCATAACCGTCAGTTGCGCCCGGCAAAAGCAGGTCGTCCTGGGATGACATGGCATCGCGCAACGCACCGCCGCCTTCAATGCCATCCAGCGAACCGTATTCATCATCGTCTCCGCTCCTCTCCTCACTGCGGCCACCACCAGACAGCGCCTTCAGAGTCGGGCGCAACAAGCCCAGTACCAGAATCAGGATCACCAGACCGGCCAGCACCTGTTTCATCAGGTCCCAGAACCAGGGCTGTTCCCAAAAGGCCGGCTCTTCAAACTCTACGGTTTCTTCTGGTGCAAACGCAGTGTTCATCACCGTCACGCTGTCGCCCCGAGCGGCGGAGTAGCCAACCGCATCGCGCACCAGCATGCTCAGACGCTGCAACTCTTGCTCACTCCAAGGCTCGTAGCTGACTTCACCGGTTTCCGGGTCCACCACTTTCTTGTCATCCACGGCCAGGGCCACGGTAACACGGTTAATGGCGCCCAGCTCCTTGCGGGTGTAGCTAACGGTGCGATCCACTTCGTAGTTACGGGTTGCTTCGCGGCGCACATTCGTGGGCTGGGCATTGCCGCCGTCCTGGCCATTCTGACCATTCTGGGCATTGTTGGCCTGTTCCGGCGCAGATGCCGCTCCCGGAGGCTGGTTGGACAGGGCTCCCGGAACGCCGCCATTGCTGCCATTAACGGTTTGCTCGGTCAGCTCACGTTCGCTGCGAATGGCCTGCTGCTCCGGATTAAACAGCTCCTCGGCGCGCTCAACAGACGAGAAATCCAGATCTGCGCTTACTTCTGTCCGATAACGGCCATCACCCACGATAGGGGAAATCATGGAAGCAACACGACGGGTCAGGCGTTCCTCGAGTTTGGCGGTGTACTCGTACTGGTCCTTCATCTGGTCCACTTCTGTGTTCGGCTCGTTGCCGGTCAGAAGGTTGCCGTTCTGGTCAACGACCGTCACTTGTTCGCGCTTCATCATGGGAACACTGCCCGCCACCAGGTTAACAATGGCGCGAATCTGCTCCTGCTCCGGCCGGCGACCGGCAAACAGGTCAAGAAATACCGACGCACTGGGTTCACGGGCGTCACGGATAAAGACCGAACGCTCCGGAATGGCCAGGTGAACCCGGGAACTCTTGACGCCCCGCATACTGCCAATGGTGCGGGCCAGCTCACCTTCCAGGCCACGGCGATAGGTGATGGTTTCCATAAACTGGGAGGTACCCAGACCCCGCTCCTGGTCCATCAACTCATAACCGATGGTCTCCCGGTCGGTCACCCCTTCGGCCGCCAGTTTCAGGCGGGCATCATAGACTTTGTCCGACGGCACCAGCAAAGCCCCGGAACGCGGGTCCATCTTGTACTCGATGCCATTGCTTTCCAGAATGCTGGAGACATCCTGGGGGTTATAGGAGGACAGATCGCCTAATACCGGCTGGTAGTTGGGCTCCTGGGCCCAAAGCACCACCGCAACGCCCAGGGCGACACTGGCGGCCAGGCCGACCATCAAGCCCACCTGGCGCAGCAGGTTCAGCCGATTGAAACCAAGCAGCATCTTGTTGCCGCTCTCAGGTGGTTCGCCTTCGCTGCTTGCAGGCAGGTCAGAAGCGTTGGTTTGTGCGGGTACGCTTGCCATGCTACTGCTCCGTTATCAAATCGGCATGTTCATGATGTCTTCATACGCCCTGACCACACGGTTGCGCACCTGGGTCAGCGCCTCGAAGGACACAGAAGATTTTTCGGCGGCGATCATCACCCGGGTGATGTCCACGTTCGGGTCGCCCATGTCGTAAGCGGTTCTCAACTCGCTGGTCTGCTGCTGAAGCTCATTGACGTTGTTCACAGCGTTGCCAAGCATATCACCAAAGCTTGGTGTTTCGCGGGTTTGCTGCACATCACGAGGGCTATCGACACGACCGCGAACGTTCTGATTCGGCTCAATCTGCTGGTTCTGCTGATTTTGCATCATCTGGGAACGCAGATTCCGGATGTCGGACAGTACGCTGTTGATGTCGGCACGCTGGACCATGTTTCTCTCCCGGTGACCCCCAAAGGGGTGCCTGTTCATCTTTTCATGACAGAGGTTGTTACCAGGGGTTAAGCAATAGGAGGGCCAACATTTAATTATCGTTTATTTTCAATGCTTTAAAAAACCTACAAAGACTATCTAAAATCGTCTGCGCCGGAGAATTGACGGCTTGAAAAAAGCACAAAGGCGGGGAACAAAAAAGTGGCACCCCGCAGGGTGCCCGAAGGAGTAGAGGCTATGTTTATCCGATTTCGCGATCAGGCCGTGGCCAGTTCGGCATCCAGATCAATGCCGGCATCACGCATCTGGGCCAGCTTGTAGCGCAGGGTGCGGGGGCTGATACCCAACTGCTCCGCAGCGCGATTACGTCGGCCACCTTCATTACGAAGTGTCTGAATGATAATGCGGAACTCCTGCTGACGCAGGTCGTTGCCCAGCGAACCACTGCCATCGCTTGTGTCTTCCTCCGCAGGAGCCTGCTGTGCCGCCTGCTCTTCCGCGGTGTAAATCGGCACTTCCGGCACCGTGGCCGCCACCGGCTCCGCGGCCTGCAGGTCCGGCTTGCCGGTGATGCCCAGCTCCAGGCACAGGTCGCCGGCGTGAATAACGTTACCCTGCATCAACACCAGCGCCCGCTGGATGGCGTTATCCAGTTCACGCACGTTTCCGGGCCAGGCATGGGTGGTCAGTGCCTTGCGGGCATCTTCCGCCAGGCTGATACCGGTCAGCTTCATCTTGCGGGCATGCTTGCGCAGCAGGGACTTGGCCAGCGGCAGGATATCCAGGGGCCGCTCGCGCAGAGGCTGCCAGTGCATCGGAAATACTGTCAGCCGATAGTAGAGGTCTTCCCGGAACTTGCCTTCGCGAACGTAGTCGCCCAGGTCCCGGTTGGTGGTGGCAATCACCCGCACATCCAAAGAAATGGTCTTGCGACCACCCACCCGCTCCACTTCACGCTCCTGCAACACTCGCAGCAACTTGGACTGCAGGTTCATGTCCATCTCGGAGATTTCATCCAGCAGGATGGTACCGCCATTGGCCTGTTCAAATTTACCGGGTGAGGAAGACACTGCACCGGTGAATGCGCCTTTCTCATGGCCAAACAGGATGGCTTCCAGCATATTCTCGGGAATGGCCGCGCAGTTAATAGCCACAAACGGCTGGTCCGCCCGGGGCGACTGCTGGTGAATGTAGCGAGCCAGCACTTCTTTACCGGTCCCACTTTCCCCGGAAATCATCACGGTGGAATCACTGTTCGCCACCTTGCTGGCGAGCTGGAACATCCGGAGGCTGACCGGGTCTTCGGCCACCGGCTGGTCGTCGGATTTCTGACGACTGCCACCGACGATGTTGCTGACGGCATCCACCAGCACCTTGGGCTCAAAAGGTTTCACCAGGTAATCGGTGGCTCCAGACTGCATGGCGGAAACCGCATCACTGATCTGGCCATACGCCGTAATCAGCATCATGGGCAGGCCCGGATACAGTCGCTGCACTTCACCCAGCAGCTCATGGCCAGACATGCCAGGCATGTTCACATCGCTGACCACCATGTCCACCGGGCTTTTCGCCAGACTTGCCAGCGCCTGCTCACCGTTGGCGGCTTCACGCACCTGATACTTGGCAAGCTCCAGAGTGGTCACCAGCGCCTCACGCAGGTCGTGATCATCTTCCACAATGAGAATTTGAGCCTTAGCCATGCTGTCTGCCTCCAATCTATTTATTATTCGTGACCGGCCAGGGTCGGCAGTTGCAATTGAGCAACCGCGCCACCCTGCTCCGGCGAATGTATGGAAAACTCACCCTTATGGGCTTTGATCACCGCCTGGACCACCGCAAGACCAAGGCCAGTACCGTGGGACTTGGTGGTGTAGAAAGCCTCGGTAATACGCCCGGCCTCATCGGCATTAAAACCGGGGCCATTGTCGATAACACGAACGGTCAGCCCTGCGTGAGTGCTTTCGATAACCACCTGAACGTCTGTGGCACCCGCCTCAAGGCTGTTGTTGACCAGGTTGGTACAGGCGCCCACCAGGGCATCCCGATTGCACATCAGGCGGCAGTGACGGTTGATCCGGTTAACCAGCGATACCGACGAGCCGGGGGCGGTTTTCACCCCTTCAATGGCTGCTTCCATCGCACCCACCAGTTTGTCCGCCGACAACTCTTCGGCCAGCCGGGTTTCGCCGCGGGCAAAGATCAGCATGTCGCGCACCTGCTGCTCCAGATGAGTCAGGCGGGACATCAGCCGATCCGTGCAGCGTTGACGCATCTCTTCTTCGAGATCCGGCTGGCTCAGGTGACCACCGTAAAGAATGGCAGCTGAAAGCGGGGTGCGGATCTGGTGAGCCAGTGAGGCCACCATCTTGCCCATGGCCGACAGGCGCTGGGCGTGAGCGAGCTGGGACTGCAGCTGGCGGGTCTCCGTCAGGTCGGTCAGCAGGATCAGCTGACCAGGCTGATTCTCCATGGTCCGGATCTCAATGCTTACCCGGCGGCCGTCCTTCAGGGAGACTTCGTGACCGTCATCGCGACGCGGAGCAAAGCAGCGACGGATAACATCCACCCAGCGCTCGCCATCCAGGGGCTCCCCCAGCAGCCCAACGGCGGCGGGGTTGCACTGGGAGACCACACCGTTTTTGTCCAGGACCACGACGCCAGCAGGCAAGGCCTTGAGCAGTGTGGACAACTGATCCGCCAGCTGTTCCTTTTCTTCCAACTCTTGCTGGCGCTGAAGCGACTCCTGGTTAAGCTCACCAGACAACTGGTTCACCCGGGATTCGAGAGTACGGTAGGAATCGGTAATCTGCCGGGACATGCGGTTGAACAGGTCCAGGGCGGAATCGACGGCTTCGTCTTCCTGCTCTGGAAACAGCGCTGTCACCTTGTCGTTCACATCCGCAGCGGCATTTGGATCAACTGCGGCGTATTCGGGTTCCAAGACAAATTGTGCCTGACTCATAACTTTCTCCCTGAACCAGCCCACTGTGGGCCAGCGCGATCGGATGTATCGTTACGAGCCGTTAAGCGACAACCGTGCCAGGTTACATTTTCTCTTATTTTTCAATACCTAAAAGGATTCAAAGAAACCGGGGCGACGATTTTCCGTCAGGCTTTGAGGAGAGGCGGCGTCAGCGGTTACGAACCTTTGACGCCGCCAAAAAGGAAGGATCAGGCTTCTTCGGACTCCTCCCGGAGACCGTATTTGCGGACTTTTTCCACCAACGTGGTTCGACGGATGCAGAGCTTCTCCGCCGCTCGCGCCACCACACCATCGGCTTCATCCAACGCCTGCTGGATCAGTTGCTTCTCCAAAGTGGCGAGGTAATCCTTCAGGTCCAGGCCATTGACCGGAAGCAGGGCCGGAGCATCCAGCCCCACCAGTCCCGGAGCGTCGGATGGCAGTCCGCCCTCCTCGTCCAGCACCGGACTCTCATCATAATCGTCGACGTAGCGGAATTTCTTGGGCAATTCCTGAACGCCAATCACGCCGTAGGGATGCATGATCGCCAATCGTTCCACCAGATTGGCCAGCTCCCGGACATTACCCGGCCAGTCATGGCGGCACAGGCTCATGATCGCCGCTGAATTGAGACGCAGCGAACCCCGCTTCTCTTTTTCCATGCGAGCGATCAGCTCATTGATCAGCAACGGAATGTCTTCGGCCCGCTCGCGCAGGGCCGGCATTTCAATGGGGAAAACATTCAGCCGGTAATACAGATCTTCCCGGAAATCCCCCGCCTCGATCATGTCTTCCAGGTTCTTGTGGGTGGCGGCAATCACACGGACATTGGCTGTCTGGGTCTTGTTGCTGCCCACTTTCTCAAACGTGCGCTCCTGCAGTACCCGCAGAATCTTGACCTGCATGTTCAGGGGCATGTCACCGATTTCATCCAGGAACAGGGTGCCACCCTCGGCCAACTCAAAGCGGCCAACCCGCGCGGTAATGGCGCCGGTGAACGCCCCTTTTTCATGACCAAAAAGCTCGCTTTCCAGCAATTCGGCAGGAATCGCCCCGCAGTTCACCGGCACAAAGGGCTTTTCACGACGCGAGGAATGGTAGTGCAGATTACGGGCAACCACTTCCTTGCCGGTACCGGATTCACCGGTGATCAGAACACTGACTTCTTTATCGGCCACCTGCTCCATCAACTGCCGGACCTGCTGAACCCGGCGGCTGGTGCCCACCAGGCTTCTGAACAGCTGAACCCCCCGCTGTCTGCCACGCTCCTGGGTGCGACTGTACTGGTCACGGTAGAGCTGGGCCCGGTAAAAAGAGTCGATAAACTTGGTGTAGTTCAGGGGCCATTCCATGCGGGCAATAACCCTTGCGACATATTCCTCCGCCAGACCTTCCAGCTTCGGGTTGCCGACCAGCAGGACCGGTAGCCCCGAAATGGTCTTACACAGGTGCTCAATCGCCGGTACGGGGTCCGTTTCTTCGCCGTTGACGATGGCCATCATTGCGTTTTCCCGGGCGGTCTCATCAGCAAGCAGGGCCTTGGCATCCGCATCGGAAACCACCCTTTCTTCTCCAACGAATTCCAGGATCGTGACCAGATCACGACGCCTGGCGTCGTCACCGCTCAGCACCAGTACCGTGTTATTTTCTGACATTCACAGACTTCTCTGTCGGGGGGATTTGTGCCGTATTTAAGACTGTACCGTTTCTGGAGTCAATTTTATGACACTGATTTTTCCATGGTTATTTGGGACGACCGGATGAAACACCCTGATAGGCCCGGGCAGCATTACGATTCTGGTTAACGCCTTTCAGGGATTGCCGAGCCTCATCTCGTGCCTGAACGGCCTCCTGATCAACGGTTTCAATAAACCGGTTAAGCGCTTCAAGGCGAACACGAACCTCCTCCGGGTCCACCTCCTGATGTTTTAACGCCGCCATCACCGGTTCAACCGTTGGCTTGATTTTCTGGTTCAACTCGACCAACGCATCCCAGTCCTGCTCCGCCAATGCGGCGTCCAATCGGGATTTGAGGTCGTCCAGTTCTTGAAGCGGGCTTTGCGACTCTGCCATGGCCTTTCTCCTGCCTGCGACTGGCGCATTTACACTGATCCGCAAATCATACGGGATTACCGATGGGACAAGAAGAGCCGCTTCCGGATCAGGCACCGGAAAGACTCCACACGGGGAGAAATACGGGATCAAAATTGGTATTATGAGCGGTCACATTCAGGAACGGTCACCCAGATTCCATAAACAGGTATCCCATGGCATCAAAGTGGTATTCGGTGGTTTCTCAAAAACTGTATCTGGCCAAGGTGTTGCTGGCACAGCTCGAACAGTTGGATAACGGCGCCCTGCCCGATGGTCAGCCACCGGCGGTTGCCAGGCAGGCCCTGTCACAGGCCAGTGCCGAAATGCTACTGCGGGCCCAGCGCGCCCTGTTGGTCATGGTAGCGCGCTACCATCAGCACAAGACAGCCAACCCTGCTTCGCTAACGGAACTCAAAGAATTGTTTGCCTACGAGGTGCCCGATCTCGGTGCCCTGGAGGAGCTGGCGATCGACAAAACCGGCTGGTGGGCGCAACTGGCGGAATTGGACAAGGCGCTGGGAGAACCCGCCGCGGCCCCAAAGGCGGTGGCGGAAGAGAACCTGATCGCTGTCGCGGCGGATGAGGGCGCTGACTTCTCGCCGTCAGCCCTTGAAAGAATCCGGAGCGCCATGGCGAGTTTTGCTCGTGAACTGGACGAACAACACAGTGAGTGGTAACACCCACCACCCCCCAACACTCAGGAATTCACCCAACATCCCATCAGGATAAAGGTTTAACGAATGTCTCCATCGTTTTTTGAAATTGTACAGCTTGCTAACGGCGACTATGCACTGCGCCGTGCCGATGATGACGAATCAGCACCTCTGGTGCGTATCTCATTTTCACAGGAAGCCCGGGACATGATGGAAGACCGGGACATGAACATTGCCAAGGCCATGATCGCAGCGGGCATTGAAGCCGCTGGCGACATCACCCACGACATCGACTGGGAAGAGGATGAGGCCGAGCTGGCCGAACCTCACGCCGGCCATACATTACACTGACCTCATTACCTCTGGCGCAAAATGACGCCATGGCTACTGCCGCTGACCGAGGCTTTCTGAAGGGACTCAAAAGCCTTGCGGCCGAGCTTGCCGGTCCAGAGTACGACGGCATGACAGGTGCCGGCACCCAGTGCCCGTTCCGCCAACTGCAAGGCTGAATAATCCGCGGATGAACGGAGCACCAGAATTTCACTGGCCACAATGCCGTGCATCTTCTGCCACTTGGACACCAGCCCATGGGGCGGGTCGATCCAGGCCAGCCAGCGCTTCTCCTGGTTAAGCTGGGTCAGCATGGGCAGCAGTAGCTGGAAGTTCTCCACCTGTCCTTCCGGCAGGATAATCTCGGTAACATTACCGGCCAGACGCTCTTTTGGCGGCACCACCTCGGCAGGCACCGGGGCCGCACTCTGGAAGGCCATTTTCTGGTTAAAGCTTAACTGTTCCATAACGTCCCCCTACCTGCTCAAAACTCCGGACCATCCGCTTTCAGTGCAGATCTGAACGCCGAATGACGCCCACGCCCAGGCCTTCAATGAAGAGTTCCTGTTCCGCCAGGTCGACCTCAATAGGATCAAATTCCTCGTTTTCGGCAATCAGCCACACCTTGGAACCTTCCCGCCGGAAACGCTTGACCGTCACGTCTTCACCAATCCGGGCAACCACAACCTGCCCGTTCTGTACGTCCTGCGTGGAATGCACCGCCAACAGATCGCCATCCAGGATGCCGATGTCTTTCATACTCATCCCGCGAACCCGGAGCAGATAGTCCGCGGAGGGTGAGAAGAACTCCGGCTGCACGGCGCAGTGATCCTCGATATGCTCCTGCGCCAATATCGGACTACCGGCGGCCACCTGCCCGACCACAGGCAGACCGGGGTCCTGCTCCGCTTCCGGCAGGCGAATGCCACGACTGGCGCCAGGCACCATCTCGATAGCCCCTTTCCTGGCCAGCGCCCGCAAGTGTTCTTCAGCGGCATTGGCCGAGCGGAAACCCAGCTCCGCCGCGATTTCAGCGCGAGTGGGTGGATAACCGGTTTCATCAACATACCGGCGGATAATCTCAAGCACCTGGGATTGTCTGGCGGTCAGTTTCATAGGCTTGCTCCGGATTTAGGCCTGGTTTTATATACAGTCATTTGACTATATACAGTGTTTTATCCAGTGTAAAGCTCCGAACGGTTTCTTTTCAGGTCATACCGGGAACCAGCAGCGCCTTACAATCCAGCAGGACACGCTCCCCAGCTATGTTATGGTTGAAGCAATACATCCAATGGAAGTGCCTGAATGAACACAACTGACCGTTGCAGAATGCCGGTCGCGAGTCGAACGGCCGAGGATCGGGAACGACACGTGGGCGTGGAAATCGAAATGTCCGGACTCAGCTACCAGAACCTGGTGGCCTGCGCCGCTCGCATCCTGGATGGCAATACCGAGCTGGCGTCCCGCTATGTCACCCGGATCGACACGGAAAATGGCCCGTTTATCGTCGAACTGGATGCGGACCCGATCAAACAGCTGGAGCTGGATGATCCACGCCTGCCGGAGTCTGTTCGCAGCCTGGGCACCCATGCCATGACCATGATTGATTCCGCGGCTGAAAAGGTCGTACCGCTGGAAATCGTCAGCCCGCCGGTGCCCTTTTCACGGCTGGACCTGGTGGAAACCCTGGTGGACGAGCTTCACAACGCCGGAGCACAGGGCAGTCGAGAAGCCATTTACTTCGCGTTCGGCCTGCAACTGAATCCGGAGCTGCCGGACCTGGAGCCAACCACTATCGTCCGTTACCTTCAGGCCTTCGCACTGCTTTACGACTGGCTCAGGATTCGCCACCAGCTCGATATCAGTCGCAAGTTCACGACCTACATCGAGCCCTGGAGCAGTCGCTATGTACAGATCCTGCTAGCGGATAATTACTGCCCCGAACTGCCCACGCTCATGGCTGATTATCTTTCCCACAATCCAACCCGCAACCGGGCGCTGGACCTGCTGCCGCTATTTGCCCACCTGGACCGGTCGCTACTGGAAACCTACGTGCATGATCCACGGATCAAAAGCCGCCCGACCTTCCACTACCGGTTGCCGGACTGTGATATTGGCAACCCAAAATGGCACTTTTCCTCGGTGTGGAACGACTGGGTCATCCTCGACAACCTGGCCAACATCCCGGACGACCTGGAAGCCCTGCGCCAGCACTACCACGAATGCCGGACCTTGAGCGTCCATAACCTGACCCACCCCTGGTGGGAAGCTACCGCACAATGGCTCAATCGGAAGGGCTATGTCTGAACTTACGGATATTCCCGACAACCCCGGACTGACCATCGGCATTAGCGGCCCCCGGCGTTTCGGCACGGCCCAGCGATTAATCAACCTGGGGCTGCGCCTGCACGGTGCCCGCACCCATTACATTCGACCCGGCAGCCGGATCGACGTGTCGATGCTGGACGGGCTGGTGTTGTCCGGAGGCACCCATGTGCACCCGGAGCGTTACGGACAGGAACCCCAAGTGATTGCCAGCTACGACCAGAAACGGGATCGCACCGATTACCAGCTTCTGGAAAAGGCAGAGGAGCTGCACATACCGGTGCTGGGCATTTGCCGTGGAGCGCAGTTTATTAACGTGTTCCACGGGGGATCGCTCTGCCAGAACGTCACCCCCCTGCGAAACAAAACACGCCATCGCCCCCTCTTGCTGCCGCTGCAACGGGTCCAGCTCGTGCAGGACAGTCGGATCGGCCGGCTGATGCACGACACCCGGATCGGCGCCAATCGCATCCACAGCCAGGCCATCAAACGCCTGGGGCGTAACCTCCGCGTAACGGGGCTGGACGACGATCTGTTCGTGCAGGCCATTGAGAACACCGGGCAGCAATGGCTGATGGGCATCCAGTGGCACCCGGAATACCTGCTTTACCATGCCGGCCATCGGCGGATTTTCAGTCACTTTGTCCATGCAGCACGGGCCCGAAAACTGGAACGGCTGCACAGACAACGCTCGGCAACAGCCGAACAAGGAGAAGAATCATGAAGAAGATCTTAGGCACCCTGATGCTGGCAGCAGGCGTACTGGGCACCGCAGCCCTGCCACTGACGGCTGCGGCCGGCGAAGTCAGCCTCAACGGTGAGGGCACGGTGAACTACACGCCGGATAGCGCCCGACTGCAGTTCACAGCCAGTGCCGAGCATGAGCGGCCGGAGAAGGCCTCTGAGCAGGTGGCCGAGGCCATGAAACAGTGGCGGCGAGCCATCAGACCCTACCGGGATGAACTGAAAGACTACTCGGACGCCAATCTCACCCTGTATACCCGCCGGCTTCCGGTACGCGACAACAACGAAAAACCGGAAACACGGGCCGTCGCAAGCCAGACCGTCAGTTTCACCATTGCCGATTTGGAGCTGCTGAATCCTCTGATCGACCAGGCTCAGAAGATAGGCCTGCAATACCATCTGGGCCCCCAGCAGTTTTTCCATTCGGATGAAACAGAACTGGAAAAACAGGCGCTGGCCCGGGCCATTCAGGACGCCAGGGAGCGCTGCCAGTTTGTCGCCAACCAACTGGAGCAGCGGTGCGGTGAGGTTGTCTCATTGAGTGTTGATGGTGGTCACCGCCCCGTGACCATGATGCGGGCAGAGGCGAGCTCAGGCGGGGACGCGATTTCAAGCATTGGGCCCCGGGAAATCAACGCCAGCGTCAGCGCAACCTTCAAACTGGATTGATCCCGACTCAAAAGTCCCGGGTATAGAAGATATCGAGTGACGCGGCCAGCCCACTGGCCGCCTCCAGATAAAAGTACCGGCCCAGATCATAACGCAGCGCAACCGTGGTGATGGGCTCAAAGATGCCCACACCATAGCGCAGGCTCAGATCCTCGGTAATGTAGCCCCTGGCCACGACCGAGGCCTCGTCGCCGGATCCTTCGGTCTCGAGGGTCAGGTCCTGTATGCCCAATTCGTTACCAATACCGCGCGTTATCCCGCTGACCTGGGTCAGGCCCAGGGATATGGCGGCCTGACTCAGTTGCCCATCTTCCGCCTGACCGCCCCGGGGTGGTCGTCCCAGCACCAGATAGGACAGAGCGTCAGCCTGCGGCATGGGTGGTTCGGAGAACACTTCGGTTTCCGGCGCACTTGCCGGCCCACTGATGCGGATGCCCGCCACCACTGTGTCAACGGTACGGATCGCTTCGATATCCAGGTAGGGTTCGGTCAATGGTCCAACAAACTGTACCCGTGCCCGGCGCAATTCCAGCTCCACCCCGAACTTTTCATAGTTGCCATCAACCAACTGCAGGGCGCCTCGGGTCTCCATGTTATCGCTGATACGCAAGGTGCCCTCAAGATCACCGGTGATGCCGAAGGCCTCGAAAGTTACCTGGTCCTCACCGACAACGACCGTGACATCCATGGGCATGTTGCGAATGGCAGGCTCCTCCCGCTCCACACCCACAATGACTTCATCTTCAGACACGGTAACGGCGGACTCCGGGATCTCGGGAATCTCGATTTCCCCACGGGGCACCGCCACCTCACCTGAGATGGACAGCTCGCCGCTGCGGAAACGGATGTCCAGATCCGGCTCCAGTTCAACCCGCGCATAGGGTTCGTAGGTCACCGGCAGACGCTCGCCGGTGATATTCAGCACCAGCTCCGGTGCCCCGGCCCAGTCCAGGCTACCGTCAAGTTGACCACTGCTGCGGTCATTGCTCTTCCATCGACCACTGATATCGGCACTGCGACCCTGAAACTCCAGCACCAGCACGGCATCCTCCATGGGCAGCGGCAGGTCAGGATCAAAGAAACTGCCGTCGGTCAGGGCCAGCTCGCCATAAACCTGTGGATTCATCAGAGGTCCGGAGAGCCGCCCCTGGCCATTGATGGTGCCATTGACCTTTTCCAGGCCGGACAGGGCCTGGGCCAGGGAGAGATCCAGGGAATCCAGACTGAAACGGCCATCAATTGACCGGCCTTCTGACATTGGGTCCACCGAAACATTGGCGCTGAACCTACCGAGCTTAGGCCCATCCAGAACCACCGTCAGGTCCGCCAGCCGGGGCTCCAGTTCCAGGCGAAGCTGCATCCGTCGGTGCTCCAGTCGCTCCCAATCATCCAGCACCAGGAACTCAAAGCCGCCCCGCCCGGCGTCCAGGCGAAGCTCACCCTCCGGGCCAGCGTCCGTCAGGGCCAGATCGAGACTGGCATTGAGCTGTGCATCCCAGCGGAAAGTCTCGGGGAACAATGGCTCTAGCGCCTGCGCGGGGAAATCCTGCATTCTGAGCGCCAGCCGGGTGTTCGGCCAGAGTTGTTGTTCATCCGCACAGAGCGTGCTTTCCTCCCGGCGCCAGCAATGCTGACCGAGGGTAACCTCTCTTGACTGGCTCACGGTCAGGCTCGCGGGACTGTCCAATTGCCAGGTCTGGCCTGGTGGGCCGGGAATTTCAATGTCACCCTGCCTCAAAGCGCCCTCCCAGAGCGCCCCACCTGCCTGCAGGCCGCCGGCGAGGGTCAATGCCACCGTTGCTTCCGCATGGCTGGCTTGCACTGACAGTTCATGCTGCTCACGGGCGCCATTGAGAGTGGCGTCGATCTGCTTCAGCACCTGGCCACCTGCATTCAACCCCCGGACCACCAACTCAGACGACAACACGCCTCCGGATGTCAGATCGGCCCGCAGGTCGGCATCTTCCAGGGCGACAGTGTCCCGCCAGGCGAGCCCGGTGGCCTGCAACGACGCCGCGCCCGTTGGATCGTCCAGGGTTCCCGCCAGTTCAAGCTCCGCAGACAACCGCCCCTCAAGACCAGGCAGCAATCGTTCCGGCTGCGGCAGGCGAGCGGAAAGATCCGCATTAATCTCCGCACCGTATCGACCGTTCCCCTGGACCCGGTTCTCCGCCACGGCAATCAGGAGGTCGTCCAGCACCCAATCCTGACCGTCACTGGCAAGGGCGCCACGGGCAACCGCTGTTTCGTCCCGCCAGCGGCCCTTCAGATCCCAATCCAGTGTCATATCTGGTGCCCCGCCCACCAATCGGCCTTCGGTGCTAACCTGTCCGTTCAAACTGGCCTCCAGCATGGACACCCAATACCCCGGGTTGAACTGCTCCAGCTGAAACTGCCCCTGCCAGGTAAGGGGCCCGGCAAAAGCCAGCTTGCCGTCACCGGTCAGGGAACCGGCACCGGTACTCATGCCTAATTGGGTGATGCGCACGGACTCAAGATCGCCTTCCAGCGACGCATCGAGGCTGGCATCGCCCTGGGGGCCGGTAACGGCGGTTTTCAGATCCGCTCTGTAGGACTTATTCCGATAACTGGCCGTACCCTGTAGTTGCTCAACCACCACCGGCGGTTCGGAAACCTCCGGGATCAGGCTATACCAGGGGAAGCGCTGCATATCGACATCAGCCCGGGCGCTCAACTCTTCGCTCCAGGAGGCCTCCCCGTTCATTTCCAGGTGACCCGTCCCGTCGTTCCCCCCGGCCGCAGGACCACCGAGCTTGAGTGTCAGCTCTTTCACCGCCTGCGTAGTCACCAGGCCTTTGGCCGATGCGGAAATATCACCCGTTGTTCCGGGCAGCACTGCATTGATATCGGTGCGAAATCCCTTGGCCAGCGATCCCTGCAACGACACCATCCAGTCCTGCATGGTGAACGTTTCAGGCAGGGTGTGGTATGGCAGAAATTTGGGGGACTGAAGCGCCAGCTCAGCCGGCAGAGACGGATCTAACGGCTGGGCCGTGCCGGAAAATTCCGCGTCCAGATAACCCCGGCTGATACCGCTCAGACGCACGTCCCGCACGCTGCCACCCAGGCTCAGATCCAGCGCCCAGTTATCACCGGAAGGCGGAGGCAGTTGAACTTCCACGTCCATATCCAGGGGCCAGTCTCCGCGCAATTCCACCCGCCCCTCGGCGGTAACGACAATGTCGTCACGCTGGTATCGGGCTCGCTCCAGCGTCATGGCGGCCCCGGAACCACTGGCAGCCCACGTCAGTTGGTCCCAGATTTTTGTGCCATTGACGGTCAGGGAGCCGAGGTCAACATCGTGGATCGCGACCGCCACCGGCAGGTTGATTCCAGGCAGGTCTAGAGCACTGGTCCGGGCGGGGCCGGGATCTGCTGCTGGCTGGACATCGACGCTGACATCTGTGGCCTTCAGCGTGTCCAGGCAGACGGTTTTTCGCAAAAGGCAACTCGGCGACCAGGCAATAACCGGGTCATTGATTCGCAACGTAACCCCGTACCCCTGCCAGTCCAGTTGCTCTGCCTGCCATTCACCCAGCAGAGAACCCTGGCCACCCTCGGCCTCCAGGCCGGGCACCTGATCAATCACCCAGGCGGTGCCGGTTTCAGAACGTAGGGCAAGCAGGACCACTGCGATCACCACCAATGGCAATATCAACAGCAGCCCGAGCAGCACCAGCACCCAGAACCACCATCGACGCCGCAACGGTGGCTTCACAGCCTGCTCAGACGAGCCGCCCTCCGGTGCCTGTTGTGATTGCTGCTCGGTCACAGTTCCGGCCCCATCGAGAAATGAATGCGCCAGCCGCCGCCAAACTCCTCGTCCAGCCCCCTGGCCAGGTCCAGCCGCAGGGGGCCCAGGGGGCTGACCCAACGAACCCCCATACCCACGCCGGTTGCCTGCTCATCCGTGAGATTGTTCATGGCATTACCGCGATCAATGAAAGTTGCCACGCGCCAGTCTTCAATAAATTCATACTGGTATTCAACACTGCCCACCAGCATGTACCGGCCGCCCACGGTGTCACCATCCTCATCCTCCGGTGACAGTGTTTCATAGCCATAGCCACGCACACTCTGGTCACCGCCGGCAAAAAACCGCAGGGACGGCGGCACATCCTCAAAGTCATTTGTAGCTATACCGCCAACATCGAACCGGGCCAGGATGCGATGGTTGTCCGCCAGGGTATATAGCCCCTTGGTCAGAAAATTCACATGCAGAATATCCGCATCGGACAGCACCGCCCGGTGGGCCCCGACCACATCCACCTGAACGCGAAATCCCCGGGAGGGGTCAATTGGTGAGTCGGCTTGCAGTTTCGAATAGCTGACGCCAGGTAGGAGCAAGCTGGACGTTTCCCGATCGTCGTCACCAATGTGGAAGCGCTCTTCTTCCCACTTCAGGGACAACACCTGCATCCATCCAGAATCCAGTTGGTGATTCCACTGCTGGCCCAGGGTCAGGCGCTGGGAGTCCACATCTTCAATCTGCTCACGTTGATAACCTGCCGTCGCCCGCCAGGAATCGGTCATGGGCGGATCCAGCGGAATCTCATACCAGCCGGCCACGTTCTGGCGCAGCTGGGACAACTCCGTTTCGGCGCCCCGCTTATGGCCCTGAGGGTTGATGTAGTGTTCGCGCCAGTTCCCACGAAATCGCGGGCCCACATCGGTGGAAAAGCCAACGCCGGCAGAGATGGACCGCGGAGGCCGGGGCGTCGGGTTCACGTTAACAGGGATCACACCGTCCTTGGCGGACGTGGGAGAGGCATCGACATCAACGCCGGAGAAATAGCCGCTGTTGGACAGATCGCGACTCAGACGGGCGATCTGGTCGGCGTGATAAGGGCTGTGGGGATCAAACTGAACAAAACGTTCCAGGAGCTCATCATCGAACCCATGCCCTTCCCGGAAATTGACTTCGCCGAGGTAATAACGAGGACCGGTCTGATAATGCAGAGTAATGTCCGCCACCTGTTTCGAAGGGTCCACTTCCAGGCGTCGGGTGATAAATGCGCCGTCAAAATACCCAAGCCGACTGGCGCGGGCCATGATGGCATTGCGCAAGGCATCGTATCGCCCGTGATGGAGTATATCGCCTTCCGCCGGCCCCTCCGGCAGCGCATCCATGAAGTCCGCGCTGGCCCCTTCAGGGCCTTCAATCACCACCTCCCGTGTACGGATGCGAACCGGGGTCCCTGGTTCAATGGTCAGGGTTAACTGGGCGGGTTCGCCCTCTGGCTCGGAAACCTCCCAGCGGATGTCGGGCCGGTAATAGCCCAAAGCCCGCACTGCCTGCCGAACCTGGGCCACTGCCGTAGAGGCATAGCGGCGCAAACCGTCGGCCGTGCGCCCCTCCACTTCCGCGACCCGCAGCCTTGCGTTTTCCTCCAGTTCGCTGAAGTCACCCTCGACCTTAATCCTGATCTGATCGGCAAGCGCAGCAGGGGCAAACCATGGCAGGACCAGAAAGCATGCGGTGGCAACCAGGGAATGGAGGTGTTTGGACAATGGCATACTCGGCGAATGAATCCAGTCTGAATCGAATGAAAACTTTTGGCACAGTCACTACGAGTGTAACGAAAGACAAAACAGGCAGGCATAAAAAAAGCAGATCCGGTCGGATCTGCTTTTTTAAATCTGGTGGGTG
Organism: Marinobacter nauticus; assembly: GCA_044811145.1. Lineage (GTDB taxonomy): Bacteria > Pseudomonadota > Gammaproteobacteria > Pseudomonadales > Oleiphilaceae > Marinobacter > Marinobacter nauticus_A. The sequence goes on along the minus strand of CP085245.1, from coordinate 2,105,526 downwards.
GTGCAGGGATCGAACCTGCGACCCTCGCCTTGTAAGGGCGATGCTCTCCCAGCTGAGCTAACCACCCTGGAAGATGGCGGAGCGGACGGGACTCGAACCCGCGACCCCCGGCGTGACAGGCCGGTATTCTAACCAACTGAACTACCGCTCCGCAGACTTGAGTTTGGTGGGTGGTGCAGGGATCGAACCTGCGACCCTCGCCTTGTAAGGGCGATGCTCTCCCAGCTGAGCTAACCACCCGCTTGCAGCGTTGCTGTCTCAACTCAAGTGGGAGCGCATTTTAAGCATTTCCCTGGCTGTGTCAAACGTTTTCCGGAAAAAATCCAAAGTTTTTAATCACACCCATGAAAACGAACAGTTAATAAACAAAAATCAGTGCCTTGGACAAAAAAACATCGCCACCCGATCACTGGGAACGAAGCTGGTTTACCTCTTCGGACAAACGCACCAACCGCGAGGTCAATTGAGAGCGGGAAGCATCAATGGCACGCACGGTTTCCTTCAATTGATTCAGCTCATTACGCAGCACCTGAACCCGCTGATCCCCCGCGAGAGCATCCACCTGCTTCTCGAGGGAGGCGATACGACTATCCAGGCCATCAATGGTTAGTTGCTGCTCACGTGCAAATCGCTGCAGGCGACTGTCCACCTGCTCGCCCACACCCGCCATTTGCTCCTGCAGTGCGGCCAATTCCGTCGCCATGCCCTGGTCAGCCTGCTCCAGCTCGGCCACAGCACCGCTCAAACGCTGGCGCAACTGCTCCAGATCGCCTGCGAGCGAGGAGCGGGTCTGCTCCAACGCGGTCTTCACATCGGCCACCGCCTTACTGTTCTCCGTGAGCTTGCCACTTAACTCCGTCAATCGCTGCTGATGATCATCCAGGCGCTGCTTGTTCCTCTCGTTGGCAATCGCCCAGAGCTTACGAATCTCACTGTCCGCCGTATCCAGCCGCCCGGCGTTCGCTGCGATCTGGTCTTCCAGCGACGCGCCCCGCTCCTGAAGGGATTCACCGGTTTCCGACAGATCCCCCTCAAACCGGGCCAGCGCCAGCTTACTCTGCCGCGCCCACTGGTCGGTTTCCTCCAACTGCGCCTGAAGCTCATTGATACGCTCATGCTGGAGATACCACCCTGCGCCCGCCCCAAGGGCGACCACAAGCAACAACAGCCAGAGCCCAACCGGAGTATGTGAACCGGACCCCCCACCAGCGTCTGAGGCAACCACGTCCGAACTACCGGAATCCCGACCGGAACCCCCCTTGGGACCCTTTTTCTTAACGGTGTCCGATTCTTTTTTATCGGCTCCGCCAACCGGCGCTCTTGTTCTTAGCTCATCATCATCCGGGCGAATGGGTTCCATTTACGCTCCTGCAGTTTGTTTGGTTGCGGCCCTGATCATACCCAATCCGTGTACACACCTGAAAGTTGCACGCCTATTAGCCAGGACATACAATGGCCGGCTTTCCAATTATCTTCTCAGGACGTTGCATATGCAGCCGCTTGTAGGACTGATCATGGGCTCCAAGTCGGATTGGCCCACCATGGAACACGCCGCCAACATGCTCGAAAAACTCGGCGTGCCCTACGAAACCAAAGTCGTCTCCGCCCACCGTACCCCGGACCTACTGTTTGACTACGCCAAAACCGCCAACGAGCGAGGCCTGAAGGTCATCATCGCCGGCGCCGGCGGCGCGGCTCACCTGCCGGGCATGGTGGCCTCCCAGACTTCCCTGCCGGTACTGGGCGTTCCCGTGCAGTCCAAGGCACTGAACGGTCTGGACTCCCTGCTGTCTATCGCCCAGATGCCGGGCGGTGTGGCCGTCGGCACCCTGGCCATTGGCAACGCCGGCGCCAAAAATGCCGGACTGCTGGCTGCACAGATTCTGGGAACGGCTGACAGCGAGCTGCAGAACAAAATAGACGAGTTCCGAGCAGAGCAGACCCAAAGCGTTCTGGACAATCCTGATCCAAGAGATCAGTGAGTTTTACTCCAAAGCTCATACTCCGAAAGCTGAATAAAGCAGGAGACCCCGAATGAAAATTGGCGTACTAGGCGCAGGCCAACTAGGCCGCATGCTGGCCCTGGCCGGCTACCCATTGGCCAAAGATTTCGTATTCTACGACATGTCCGGCAAACCCAGCGCCGGCATTGGCGAAACCATTGTTGACCCCGAAGGCACCCAGCTTGATGACTTCCTCAACAAAGTTGACCGGGTCACCTACGAATTCGAACACCTTCCCGTGGAAGTAGCCGAGAAGCTCGCCGAGCACAAACCGGTACACCCCTGCCCCCGCGCCCTGGAGGTCTGCCAGAACCGCGAAGCCGAAAAGACGCTGTTTGGCCGCCTTGGCATCCCCACTCCACAGTGGCAGGTTGCCGACAGCGCCGAAAGCCTGAAAGCAGCCGCCGAGGAACTGGGCTGCCCGGTGGTGGCCAAATCCATCACTGAAGGCTACGACGGCAAGGGCCAGGCCGTGCTCAAAAGCCCGGAAGAGGCCGAACAGGCCTGGGCCTCCATCGGCCACCCGCGGGTAATCGTCGAAAAATTCGTCAATTTCACCCGGGAAGTCTCCATCATCGCGGTGCGTGCGGAAGACGGCGAACTGGCCTTTTACCCCATGGCGGAGAACACCCACCACGAAGGCATCCTGCGCTACTCCATTGCCCCGGCACCGGAGCTGAAACCGCACATACAGGCCGACGCCGAAGAGTACATCAAGTCGCTTCTGAACGAACTGAACTACGTCGGCGTACTAACCCTCGAACTGTTCGAAACCCCGGAAGGCCTGATGGCCAACGAAATGGCCCCTCGTGTCCATAACTCCGGGCACTGGACCATCGAAGGCGCGATGACCAGCCAGTTCGAAAACCACATTCGCGCAGTCAGCGGCCATCCACTGGGTAACGTCGCGGCTCGCGGTGTCAGCTGCATGATCAACATCATCGGCGAACACGGCGACATTGAACGAATCCTGGAACTGCCCTACGCTCATGTTCATCTGTACAACAAGGGCGAACGCCCGGGCCGGAAGCTGGGCCACGTGAACATCCTCGCGGACAGCTACGAAGAACTGGTTTGGCGGGTAAAAAACTGCGCCCAGTTCCTGCCCGGTTGCCCGGAGTTTGAAAGCTCCTTAACAGGAAAATGAAAACAAGGGGTTGATTTAACTCAAACCAACCCTATATTCCTGAGACGTACATTCACGAAAACAGAGAGACAGGGAGAACGACCTCATGGCATTTGAACTTCCCGCATTGCCGTACGAAAAGAACGCACTGGAACCGCACATCTCCCAGGAAACCCTGGAATACCATTACGGCAAGCACCACAACACCTACGTCACCAAGCTGAACGGCCTGATTGAAGGCACCGACAACGCCAACAAATCTCTGGAAGAGATTATCAAGAGCGCCAGCGGCCCGCTGTTCAACAACGCTGCTCAGGTCTGGAACCACACCTTCTACTGGCACTGCCTGGCTCCGAACGGCGGTGGTGAGCCGACTGGTGCCGCCAAGGAAGCCATCGAAAAGGCCTTCGGCTCTTTCGAAGACTTCAAGAAAGAGTTCAACGACAAGGCCGCCAACAACTTCGGTTCTGGCTGGACCTGGCTGGTCAAGAAGGCGGACGGCAGCGTTGCCATCGTCAACACCAGCAACGCGGAAACTCCGCTGACAGGCGAAGACAAGCCAGTACTGACTGTTGATGTGTGGGAGCACGCCTACTACATCGATTACCGGAACAGCCGTCCGAACTATCTGGAAGCGTTCTGGAATCTAGTCAACTGGGATTTCGTGAACGAAAACCTGGCCTGATCAACAGCCATTGGCTGACAGTAGCTTCGGCTGCTATCCAAACACCCGCCGGGTCCCGCCCGGCGGGTGTTTTTTTGTCACAAAAAAGAAAAATTCGACCAAACTCCATGAAGTTGCAAAAAAACTCGTCCATACTCTGCAACTTGTTAACGTGATAATCTCAAATCTCTCAAACATCACCACGACACCAACATTCAGTGTGAGTCATTAAGAACGGCGGAATGCATAAACATTTTGAAGTGCAACATCGACTCGGCTACCGCATTCTCCGCTGGATAATGCTGATCGCCCTGCTCGGTGGCATACTCGCCAGTACCGCCCAGGTGGTCATCGACGCCCGAAGGGCTTCCAGTGAACTGGAGCATCAGGCACAACAAACCGTCACCATGGTCAGAGACGCCGCCACCCAGGCGGTGTTCAGTATTGATAAAGTGCTCGCCCGACAGGTTGTGGACGGTCTGTTTGCCCTGGATGCGATTCACCGGGTACGAATTACCCACCCGGATGGGGAAGAGCTGGCCAGCCGGCAACGCCCACTCCAGGATGCCGCCTTCCGCCCGGTAACCGACCCGATTTTTGGCACCATCCGCCGATATCACGAGCCCCTGGAACTGACCACACGCCCCGGCGAGCTCTACGGCTACCTGGATATCTATTACGATACAGCACCCTACGCCGAGCTATGGTTAAACCGGGCAGTGGTCACCTTTGCGTCTGGCATTGCCCTGGCCCTGATTCTTGGCACCGTGCTATATTTTGTATTCTATCTTCTGCTCACACGCCCACTACTGCGCATTGTCACCTCAGTTAAAAAAGTCGATCCCGACAAGCCCGATGACCGCTTGATTTCCATTCCCAGAGGCCACCGGGCCGATGAGCTGGGGCTGTGGGTGAATGCCACCAACAACCTGCTGATCTCCATTGCCGACAGCCACCAGAAACACCAGGAAGCCGAAAACCGGGCGTCGCAACTGACGCGCTTCGATCAGCTAACCAATCTGCCCAGCCGCGACACCTTCATGGACAATCTGAAGGAAGAGATCAGCGAGGCAAGCCCGCAGCCTGTCTCCATGGCACTCATGGTCTGTGGCATCGACGACTTCAAATCGATCAACGAACAGTGTGGGTTCCGTACCGGCGACACCATCCTGCAAATCGTGGCCAGCCGTTTGACGGCGAATCTGTCCTCCGAACGATTCATGCTGGCCCGCCTGGGCAGTGACCAGTTCGTGATCGTTGAAAAACGCCTGCGCGATGGCTTCCAGGCCGCTGAAACGGCTGAAAAGGTGCTGGCAAGCTTCTCCACGCCCATCAACGCCGGGAATCACCGGGTATCCATGACGGCCACCATTGGCATTGCCCTCTACCCGTCGGATGCCAAGGACGGTGAGCGCCTGCTGCAAAGTGCCGAGCAGACCATGGCCCTGGCCAAGCAGGTCGGTCATAACCACTTCCAGTTCTTCGTAGCGAGCATTGACCACGATATCCGTGAACGGAAACAGCTTGAGAAAGAGCTGGCCTTGGCGCTGCCCAACCACGAACTGTTCGTGGTGTACCAACCGCAGGTGAATCTCGCCAATAGTCGCGTGGTGGGCGCCGAAGCCCTCTTGCGCTGGCAACACCCGGAAAAAGGCCTCATCCCGCCAGATCGCTTCATCCCCATTGCCGAAGCCAATGGCACCATTGTTGAGATTGGCCAATGGGTACTGGATCAAGCCTGCTGGCAGGCCGCCCAGTGGGGCCGGGAGGGCTCGCCCATACGCATTGCCGTGAACCTGTCAGCGGTCCAGTTGCGCCAGGAATCGATCGTGAACGACATTCTGGAAACGCTGAAACGCCATAAACTCTCCGCCAGCCAGCTCGAACTGGAGGTCACGGAAACCAGCTTCATGACCAACATCAAGGACGCGGTCGATAAGCTACACAAGCTGAACCGTGCCGGTATTCGTATCGCGGTGGATGATTTCGGCACCGGCTACTCCTCCCTGACATACCTCAAACAGATGCCCGTGCAGTATCTGAAAATCGACAAACAGTTCATTAGCGACCTGCTAAACAACGAAGACGACACCCGGATCGCCAATACCATCATTGACCTGGGCAAGAGTCTGAACCTGACCGTTATCGCCGAAGGTGTTGAAACGGAAGAACAGGAGGTCTACCTGAACGAACGGGGCTGCCAGATTGGGCAAGGCTACTATTACAGCAAACCCATCATTGCCAGGGAATTCGAGAGGTTCGTCAAAGCCTTCCACGCCGAAACCGTGGATAATCACAGCTAAAAACCAACCACCGGGGAATCAACATGGAAACCACAGTCATCGGCCTTGCAGTTATTGCCGTTGTCGTTATCTACCTCGTCGTCATCTACAACCGTCTGGTCTCGCTACGAAACCAGTTCAAGAACGGCTTCGCCCAGATTGATGTGCAGCTGCAGCGCCGCCATGACCTGATCCCCAACCTGGTGGAATCGGCCAAGGCGTATCTGGAACATGAAAAATCCACCCTCACCCAGGTCATGGAAGCCAGAAACAACGCCGTCAGCGCCCAGCAAGATGCGGCCAAAGATCCTGGTGAAGGCAACAAGATGCAGCGCCTGGGTAGTGCCGAGAACATGCTGACCAAGGCCCTCGCCAACTTCAACGCGGTGGTCGAAGACTACCCCGAGCTGAAGGCGGACCAAACCATCCAGGACCTCATGGAAGAACTCTCCAGCACCGAGAACCGCGTGTCCTTTGCTCGCCAGGCCTATAACGACGGCGTGATGCACTACAACATCTTCCGCGAGAAATTCCCCAACAACATCATTGCCGGCATGTTTGCCTTCAAAGACCGGGCGCAACTGCAGCTGGAAACCCCGGAAGCCCGTCAGGCCCCGAAAGTCAGCTTCTGAAGGCCTGACCCATGGCAAATCCAGGCTTTTTTGAGCGCCAGGCCCACGCCCGGCGCAACACCGGCGTGCTTATCGCCCTGTTCGTGACAGCGGTGACGCTGATCACCCTCGCAGTTTGCCTGCTGGGCTACTTCATTACCCGGGGCGAAGACTCCTACCTGCCCTTCCACTACTGGTTACTCTCCAACCATGGGCTGATCACCGCCGGCAGCGTGGTTGGCCTGATCGGCATTGGCTCAATGATCCGGTGGGCGGATCTGGCCGGCGGTGGCTCGCGAGTGGCCAAAATGGTGGGCGCGCGCCTTATAGAGCCAGACACGCGGGATTCCGACGAACGCCAACTGCGTAACATTGTTGAGGAAATGGCCATCGCCAGCGGCGTCCCGGTTCCCGACCTGTACGTAATGGAACAGGAACCAGGCATTAACGCCTTTGTGGCCGGTTACACCAGCGGCGAAGCGGTCATGGTGGTCACCCATGGCGCCCTGTTGCAGCTGGACCGGGACGAACTGCAGGGCGTGGTCGCCCACGAGTTCAGCCATATTCTCAATGGCGACATGCGCATTAACGTCAGGTTGATCGCCCTGCTCGCCGGCATCCTGATGATCGGCCAGATTGGTCAATTCCTGTTGCGCGCGGGGTTCTACAGTTCCACCGGCCGGCGATTTCGCTCCAGCAGCCGGGACAGCCGTGGACAAGCCGCCATGGGGCTCATTGGCCTGGCCTTGTTGGTCGTCGGGTATGTCGGCGTCTTTTTCGGCCGGTTGATACAGGCGGCGGTCTCGCGCCAGCGGGAAATGCTGGCAGATGCATCGTCAGTCCAGTTTACCCGCAACCCGGAAGGCATTGGCGGCGCGCTCTTCAAGATCGGCATGAAAGGCGGCTACCTGGATTCCACAAACCACGCCAGCGACATGAACCACATGTGTTTCGGCGAGTCCGCGCGCATGAAGTTTACCTCGATGCTCGCGTCACACCCGCCGATTGAGGAACGCATCAACGCCATTCAGCCGGGCCTGATGGCGCGTCTTCGCAGCCGCCTGCGCGATACCGAGCCCTCGGCAAACCTTCGCCAGGACCTGGCCGGTGAAACCAGCACCCGGGTAAGTGATCTGGTCAGCCAGGTTACCAGCCCGATTGCCAGCGCCAGCCGGTTGTCTCCGGTGGCCGCCAGGGCGCCTCAAGAGCCAACAGCCGACCGGGGCGCCCCCACCCTGTCCAACCGGGTAGGCACGGTATCAAGACAAAGCGAAGCCTTCGCCGTCCAATGGCTGAGCCAATTACCGGCCACTTTCCGGACCCTTCTGTACACCCGCACCGGGGCCATCCAGCTGTGCTATGCCCTGCTGGTCTACCACCTCCCCAAAACCTCGCAGACTGACAACCTGACCCTGCTGCCTGCGCACCCTTCTGTGGGACCACGCCAGGAGCTGGCCCAAAAGCTGATCGAGGGCCTGCAAACCCTGGGGGACGGTGTGCGTTTCCCGGTCCTGGAACTGGCCATGCCGGCCCTGCGCAAACTGGATCCGGAAGAACGTCGTCTGCTCATCGCCAATGTACGCAAACTGGCAGCGGCGGACCAGCGCATCAGCCTGTTCGAATTATCGTTGATCAGTTTCCTGGAAAGACACCTGGGAGACGATGCTGAACGGGCGGTGCCGGTGCGCTATCGCAAATACAAGCCGGTCATCGCCGATCTGGAGCGGCTGCTGGGCCTGTTTGCCCGGGCCGGCACGGATTCACGCGAGCAGGCTGAAAAGCTGTATCACGAGGCCATGGCCGGCTTCAGCATTCAAAGCGGGAAGAGCGATGTGCCGACGAATGTCTCCCTGAAGCAACTGCATCAGGCTCTGGACCGACTCAACCGGCTGTCGCCGCTACTGAAACCAGCGGTGATCGACGCCTGCGCCCACTGCGTGACCCATGATGGCCAAGTGGCCGTCAAGGAATACGAGTTGATGCGCCTGGTGGCGGATCAACTGGACAGCCCCATGCCGCCGCTGTGACCACTCGTGGCGGCAGCGGCGTCAGTCGCGCCGCCCTTCAAACAACATATCAACGGTGGGCTGATCATCTTTGTCCGGCAGGCCCAGCTTTTCCCGAACTTCCAGGCTGACGTCCCACAGACGGTTGAACTTCTCGCTGGTGGCCGCACTGGTCTCTTCCTTGCCCAGCATGATGGTCGGGCGCAGGAACACCAGCAGATTTCGTTTCACCCGGGTCTCGGACTCTGAGGAAAACAGTCGACCGAGCACCGGAATGTCCCCAAGCAGCGGCACCTTGCTCTTGTTGATCTGCAGATCGTCACGGATCAAACCGCCCAGCACCACGGTTTCACCATCATCCGCCAGCACCGTCGTCTTGATCTCACGCTTGTTGGTGATCAGATCCGAGGCCCCCGCCACATTGGTCGTGGCGATGTCTTCGGTGGTCTGCTCCACCACCAGCCGCACGAGGCCATCGGCGCTGATGGTGGGGGTAACCTTGAGGGAAAGGCCGACATCCCTGCGTTCGATCGTGGTAAAGGGGTTGGTGGTGCCATCGCCGTTCACGACAGTCTCACCGGTCCGGAAGGGAACGTTCTGCCCCACGATGATTTCGGATTCCTGATTATCCAGTGTGATAATGCTGGGCGTTGACAGCAGATTCGCGGCGGCGGAGGACGACAGAGCCTGGATCAACACCCCCCAGGTCAGACCGTTCTCATCCCGGTTACCTCCACCAGCGGTAATACCCCCACCCAACTGCGGCAGCGTGTCACCCACCAGCGCACTGATAACCGAGTTGAGCCCCAGCATACCCGGCCCGGTGGCCAAGTTTGTTCCTACGATTGGCCCCGCATCCGAGGACTCATCCAAAGCCCCGACCTGAACGCCGAGCTGGTCTCCCAGTTCATCGCTGATCTCAACAATCGCGGCTTCAATCATCACCTGGGCACGGCGAACATCCAGCTGGGCCACGATGGCTTCTGCCTCCTGCATCAGTGAAGGATCCCCCCGCAACACCAGGGCATTGAGCCCCTCATCGGCAAAAACCGCAAAACTGTTGCCGGGCTGCCCCTCGGAACTCCCGGAACCACTTTCTTTCAATAATTCGCCCATGACGCCCTTGAGAATCTCGGTCAGGTTTACCGCGTCGGCGTGTTTCAGTCGAAGCACCTTGGTGGTTCCGCCCGTCGCGGTGGGCTGATCCAGTTTCTGGATTAACCCGCGTATCTTTTTCCGAAAATTCTCATCCCCCCTAAGAATCAGGCGGTTACTGCGCTCATCAGCGGTTACACTGTACTTGCCCGTGGCAGCATTTCCGCCGCTCCCACCCAGCTCTCCCGGCGCCAGCTCCTGCAGCAGGGTAACCATGTCTTCCACCCAGGCTTCCTCAAGCTGAATGACATCGACTTCGTACTTCGGCGGCGAATCCAGCTCACGCACGATCTGTTCTATGCGCTCAATATTGGCTCGATGGTCACTGATGATCAGGGCATTGGTCCGGGGAACACCCGCGAGGTGACCATATTCGGCCACCAGGGGCCGCAACACCGGCACCAGTTCCTGAGACAATGCGTACTCCACGTTGATCACACGGGTGATCAGTTGCTCTGAGGGTATGGGTTCGGCGTTGGTCTGGGGCTTGCCGGACTGTTTGCCATCCACTTCCTGAAGAATCTTGGTGACTTCCGCCCCGGGAATGGCAACGTAACCGTGGACATTAAGCACGGAAAGGAACAGCTCGTAGATTTCATCCTTTGTCATGGGCGTGCTGGAAAGCACCGTCACCTGGCCGGTGACGCGAGGGTCCACCACAAAGCTGCGACCGGTTATATCAGCCACCTGAGTAATGAAAGCCCGGATATCCGCCTGCCGGAGGTTAATCTGCCAGGTTTCCTCCTGGGCCTGGGCCGACGACATCAACAACAAGAAGAGGGCGCAAAGGACAGTGCGGCTGAACCAGCGTTGATGTTTTTTCATCTGGCAAAGAGTCCCTGAAACCGGAGCATTGCTTCCCGAACTATAGCACCGGACCTCTGCCCTCGCTGCCATCAAGCCAATAAAAAACCCCGTACCGGCTGGCCGATACGGGGTTTTAAGGTGTCAGGCCGGAGCCGGAACTAGCCGACTCCGGAGAGGCTGACCGGCATTACATCATGCCGCCCATGCCTCCCATTCCGCCCATGCCACCCATGTCCGGCATGCCGCCGCCGGCGCCTTCTTCTTCCGGCTCGTCAGCAACCATCGCCTCGGTGGTGATGATCAGGGACGCAACGGAAGCAGCCGCCTGCAGGGCAGAGCGGGTGACCTTGGCCGGGTCCAGGATACCCATTTCCAGCATGTCGCCGTACTCTTCGGTCGCGGCGTTGTAGCCGAAGGAGCCTTCACCTTCGCGAACCTTGGCGACAACCACGGAAGATTCACCACCTGCGTTGAACACGATCTGACGCAGCGGCGCTTCCATGGCACGGCGCAGGATGTTCACGCCAGCCTTCTGCTCTTCGTTGATGGCGTCGGCCTTTTCCAGTGACTGGATGGCACGGATCAGGGTGACACCACCACCGGCCACGATGCCTTCTTCAACGGCAGCGCGGGTGGAGTGCAGCGCGTCTTCAACGCGGGCCTTCTTCTCTTTCATTTCCACTTCAGAGCCAGCGCCCACCTTGATGACGGCAACACCGCCAGCCAGCTTGGCTACGCGCTCTTGCAGTTTCTCTTTGTCGTAGTCGGAGGTGCTGTCTTCAATCTGCTTGCGGATCTGCTCAACGCGAGCTTCGATATCCGCCTCGGCACCGGCACCGCCGATGATGGTGGTGTTTTCCTTGGTGACGTTCACGCGCTTGGCGGTACCCAGGTCATCCAGAGTGGTGTTCTCCAGAGTCAGGCCGACTTCCTCGGAAATCACGGTACCACCGGTCAGGATGGCGATGTCCTGCAGCATTTCCTTGCGACGGTCACCAAAGCCAGGCGCCTTCACGGCATTGACCTTCACGATGCCACGCATGTTGTTCACCACCAGAGTGGCCAGCGCTTCGCCTTCGATGTCTTCGGCGATGATCTGCAGCGGCTTGCCAGCCTTGGCGACAGATTCCAGGATCGGCAGAAGCTCACGGATGTTGGAGATCTTCTTGTCGACCAGCAGGATGTACGGGTCATCCAGCTCGGCGGACATATTGTCCTGGTTGTTGATGAAGTACGGGCTCAGGAAGCCGCGGTCGAACTGCATGCCTTCAACCACGTCCAGCTCGTCTTCCAGACTGCGACCTTCCTCAACGGTGATCACGCCTTCCTGACCGACACGCTCCATGGCGTCTGCGATCAGCTTACCAATGGTTTCGTCGCCGTTGGCGGAAATGGTGCCAACCTGGGCGATGTTGCGGCTGTCGTTGCACGGCGTAGCCATTTCACGAATGGCTTTCACTGCTTCCGCAGTCGCCTTGTCGATACCGCGCTTCAGGTCCATCGGGTTCATGCCGGCGGTAACCGCCTTGATACCCTCGTTGACGATGGACTGAGCCAGAACCGTCGCTGTGGTAGTACCGTCACCGGCGGTTTCATTGGCCTGGGAAGCCACTTCTTTCACCATCTGGGCGCCCATGTTCTCGAACTTGTCTTTCAGCTCGATTTCCTTGGCCACGGAAACGCCGTCTTTGGTTACGGTCGGAGCGCCAAAAGACTTCTCCAGAACCACGTTACGACCTTTCGGGCCCAGGGTTACCTTGACTGCGTCCGCCAGTACGTTGACACCTGCGACCATGCGCTTGCGCGCGCTATCACCGAATTTAACGTCTTTTGCTGCCATGTTTCTCTATTCCTGTTCGTTAAACCGAAGTTAATTCAATCGGATTAATGAGCGTTGGTACCTGTCGCGTTCGCGATCACTCAAGCACGCCGTAGATTTCGTTCTCGCTCATGATGAGCAGCTCTTCACCGTCAACCTTCACGGTGTTACCGGCAAACTGGCCGAAGACCACGGTGTCACCCACCTTGACCGCCAGTGCACGAGTTTCGCCATTGTCGAGAATGCGGCCATTGCCCACGGCGATCACTTCACCCTGGGAAGGCTTCTCTTTGGCATTACCCGGCAGCACGATGCCACCCGCAGTTTTCTCTTCTTCTTCCTTACGGCGTACGACAACACGATCGTGTAGCGGACGAATTTTCATTGCTCTGTTTCTCCAATAGTCAGATTAATGTGGCAATGACAATTGCATGTTAAAACGCGGGACCGGGACGGGCCCGACAATGTGCCAGGGCCTCAAACAGCTGATTGCCAGTGCTTTTCAGCCCATAGCGAACTTGTGGTGGATAAATGGGGGTGGGGGTGGGCATTTCAATACCCGAATCGAAAATTTTTTTACTTTTTTTCGATCCGGTCGCGCTCGGTTTCCGTCTCGTCTTTATACTCACCTTCAATGATGTCGCCGTTGGCATCCCGGTCAAACGGGCCTTGAGGACCGAAGGGGCCCTGTCCATCGAAAGGCCCCTGGCGGAATGACCCCGCCTGGAAATGAAAGCTCTGGCTTCCGCCAGCCACCGTCATGCGTTTCAGTGCCTGGGCGGCCAGCCAGTGACGGGAGCCGGGGATCAGGCACAGGAAGCCAACCGCATCGGTGATGAAGCCGGGGGTCAGAAGGAGCGCACCACCCACGGCCAGAATCAGCCCTTCGGCCACTTCCTTGGCGGGCAACTCGCCGCTGTTCAGGCGCTGATTGGCCCGCAACAAAGTGGCCAGTCCCTGCTGGCGCAGCAGCCATGCCCCGACCACCGCCGTCAGCAATACCAGGCCGATGGTGTTGAATACGCCGATGATGCCACCGACTTTGATCAGCACGGCCATCTCGGCAATGGGCATGACAATGAAAAGGAAAAAGAAAACGGGCAAGATGCCTCCTGTCACTCACTCAGACACATAGAAGTAAAACTACCTGATAACTTGGTTAGGGCAAACCATGAAAGTTCAAGGAAGGCAACGACGAATAACGCACAGGTAATAAATGGACACGGTCAATCAGGAACCTTCCCGGGAACAAAAGATATGGCAGGTCGTGGCGGCCATTCCAGAAGGCAAGGTGGCCAGCTACGGCCAGATCGCTGCCATGGCAGGCCTTGGCCGACAGGCGCGCTTTGTGGGTCGGGCCCTGGGCACACTGCCCGCCGGGCACAGCATTCCCTGGCATCGGGTGATTCGCAGTAATGGCCAGATCGCGTTTCCCGAAGGCTCGGAGGCCCGTCAGCTGCAAACCGAAAAGCTACGGATGGAAGGAGTCGAGGTGATTAAAGGAAGGGTAAGAATGAAGGCGTTTCAGTGGCAGCCCTGAGCGGATGCCCAGGGCTGCACTGATGCAGTCAACCGATCAGACCGCCTTGGCGGCGATGATCTTGTCGTGCCACTCGACCGGGCCGGTCTGGTGCACGGAGCTGCCACGGGAATCCACGGCGACGGTCACCGGCATGTCCTCTACTTCAAACTCGTAGATCGCTTCCATGCCCAGCTCTTCGAAGGCCACCACCTTGGCGTCCTTAATAGCCTTGGACACCAGGTAGGCGGCGCCGCCCACGGCCATCAGGTAAACCGCACCGAATTCCTTGATGGAATCGATGGCCACCTGGCCACGTTCGGCCTTGCCGATCATGCCGGTCAGGCCGGTCTTCTCGAGCATGGTGTGGGTGAACTTGTCCATGCGGGTGGCGGTGGTGGGGCCAGCCGGACCAACCACTTCTTCCCGTACCGGGTCCACCGGACCCACGTAGTAGATGAAGCGGCCAGTCAGGTCCACCGGCAGTTCTTCACCGTTCTGGATCATGTCGACCATCTTCTTGTGGGCCGCGTCACGGCCGGTCAGCATCTTGCCGGACAGCAGCACGGTTTCACCCGGCTGCCAGTCTTTCACATCTTCCGGGGTGACGGTGTCCAGGTTCACGCGGCGCACGTTCTCGCCCACTTCCCAGGTGATTTCCGGCCAGTCTTCGATGCTCGGCGGAGTCTGCAGGGACGGACCCGTGCCGTCCAGGGTGAAGTGCGCGTGACGGGTCGCGGCGCAGTTCGGGATGATCGCCACCGGCTTGTTGGCGGCGTGGGTCGGGTAGTCTTTGACCTTCACGTCCAGCACGGTGGTCAAACCACCCAGGCCCTGGGCACCAATGCCCAGCTCATTGACCTTCTCGAACAGCTCCAGGCGCAGTTCCTCGGCGCGGTTGGAGGCGCCACGGGCCTGCAGGTCGTGGATGTCGATCGGGTCCAGCAGGGATTCCTTGGCCAGTTCCATCGCCTTCTCGGCAGTGCCGCCAATGCCGATACCCAGCATGCCCGGCGGACACCAGCCGGCGCCCATCTGCGGCACCATCTTCAGTACCCATTCCACCACGTCGTCGGACGGGTTCAGCATGGCGAACTTGGACTTGGCCTCGGAACCGCCGCCCTTGGCCGCCACGTGTACTTCCACGGTGTTACCCGGCACCATCTTGTAATGGATGATGGCGGGCGTGTTGTCCTTGGTGTTCTGGCGCTTGCCGTCCGGATCAGCCAGTACCGAGGCACGCAGCACGTTGTCCGGGTGGGTGTAGGCGCGGCGCACGCCTTCGTTGATCACGTCATCCAGCGGCTGATCGCACTCGAATTTCACATCCATACCGATGTTCACGAACACGGTCACGATGCCGGTGTCCTGGCAGATCGGCCGGTGGCCCTGGGCACACATGCGGGAGTTGATCAGGATCTGGGCCATGGCGTCTTTCGCGGCCTGGGATTCTTCCCGCTGGTAAGCCTCGTGTACGGCGTCGATGAAATCTTTCGGATGATAATAAGAGATGAACTGCAGCGCGTCGGCTACGCTCTCGATCAGGTCGTCCTGGCGGATAACGGTGGTCATAGTCGCCTCATCAGCTTTCTGATTGTAGGAAGTCCCGGGGCCGAATCAGACCCCGATCTGTCATAAAGAAGCGAGAGTTTACCAGAAATTCGAACAGGCGCGTGATGCGACAGAAGGCGAAGCGAAAGAGCGCCCCGTTGGTCAGCTTTCCTGGCGTTCCGTGGAGGATGTTTCCGTATCTACGGAAGGCTCTTTATTAACCGCTGACGGCTCTTCGGCAGTCTCTTCCACCTCGTCGGCATCCACCTCGGCCTGGTCCACAATGCCCTTGGGCAGCTCCTTTTTGACCCGAACCCCCAGCTCCACAAAGCGGTTGGCCTGGGAAATCAGGTTGCCCCGGCCCCGGGTCAGCGTATTCATGGCGGAATCGTAGGTGTTCTGGGCCGTGTGCATCTGGGTGCCCAGCTTTTCCATGGCCTCCACGAACACCCGCAGCTTGTCGTACACGGCCCCGGCCCGCTCGGCGATCTTCTTGGCGTTCTGGCTCTGGCGCTCGTAGCGCCAGATGTTCTCGATGGTGCGCAGGGTGGCCAGCAAGGTGGTGGGTGTGACCACAATGATCTTGCGCTCGAAGGCCTCGGCGAACAGGTTCTCGTCCTGCTGGAAGGCCGCCACGAAGGCCGGCTCGATGGGCATGAACAGCAACACAAAGTCCGGCGAATGCAGGCCGTTCAGCTGGCTGTAGTCCTTCTCGCTGAGGGTGCGGATGTGGTTGCGAACCGCTTCCACATGGCGCTTGAGGGCATCTTCCCGCAGGGTTTCATCCTCGGTGCTGACCCATTCCTGGTAGGCCAGCAGAGACACTTTCGAGTCGATAATCAGGTTGCGGTGGTCCGGCAGGTGCACCACCACGTCCGGGCGCAATAACTGATTGTCGCTGTCGCGGTAGCTGCCCTGGGTTTCGTATTCCACGCCCTTGCGCAGCCCGGAGCGTTCCAGCACCCGCTCCAGAATGAGTTCGCCCCAGTTGCCCTGGATCTTCTTGTCGCCTTTCAAGGCCTTGGTGAGGTTGGACGCTTCCTCGGTGATCTGGCGGTTCAGCTCCTGCAGGGATTTGATCTCGCTGCGCAGGGCCTGGCGGTCGTTGCTCTCGCTGGTGTAGACGTGATCCACCCGCTTGCGGAAGTCCTGCAGCTGGTCACGGAATGGAGCCAGCAGGGAATCCAGGCTGGTCTTGCTCTGCTGGCTGAATTTCTCGCTTTTCTGGTCAAAGATGCGGTTCGCCAGGTTCTCGAATTCCTGTTTCAACGCATCCCGGTTTTTCTCCAGCAGCTCCAGCTTCTCGTTGGCGGCCCGGCGTTCCTTGTCCAGGGTCACCTGTTGCTCGCGCAACTCGACCTGCAACTGGCCCAGTTCCGCTGCCAGCGAATCAGCCTTGCTCCGCTGTGCTGCCAGATCAGTCTCAAGGCGGTCTATCCGGTCCCGGCGGGCAGCCAGGTCTGAATCCGCCGCGGCGAGACGATTCTCCAGGCCCGCGGCTTTCTGGCGCCAGCTTTCAATGGTTTCTTCCAGCCGACCAGCCCTGGCTTTCTGTTCAGCCAGGGCCCCTTCAAGGTGTTCGGTCTGCTGGTCATGCAGTGCCTGTGCCTGCTGCACTGCCTGCAACTGGTCCCGGGCTTCAGACAGAGCCATCTCCCCAGCCTGCCGCTGCTCGCGCTCGCGTTTCAGCGCCATGGCCGACCAGGCCAGGCCTGCCAGCGCCAATACACCTGCCGCCCCCAGAGCCATAAACCATCCCGCCATCCCCGACGGGTTTGCCACCATTGCCTGGCTCAATGCCTCCATCACTCGTCAAAACTCCTCAAGTTGGCCAAAACGCCTAGACTGATTGTTAACAAAGTCGTCCAGAGCGCCTTAACCATCTGTAAACTCATTAGGGTTGAAGCCTGTAGTATACTTGCCCGCTCGTTCAACAACACATCCACGGGCCACACTCACGTCTTTACGGCCGTTTCAGAGGGTATTCATGGGGTATAGACCAACTCGCTCCCGCTCGCGCTTCCTGATTGCCTCGGCATTGCTTGTCGTTCTCACCGGCTGCACGGCAGACCGCTACTTGATGGTGCCGAAGAACAACCTTGAAAGCGTTCAGCAATCAGTCAGTGCCCAAAGAGCGACTCTGGTTACCATGGAAGAAAACGCTGCCACCCGCCATGAGCAGCTTTTAAACCAAAACTCCCAGTCCACCCAAACCATCCTGGACGCCATTGCCACCCAGGTGGAAAAGCCCAGCTGCCCTCCTCCCGAGGAAACTCCGGTCTGTAAAGCCGCCCTGGCCAAGAGTGAACAGTCTGCGCGACTGGAAGGCAAACTGATTGTGGGTGAACTGGAAAAATTCTATCTGGCAGGGCCGGGGCTGGTATACAACGCCCGAATCGACAGCGGCGCAGAAACATCGTCCATCTATGCCCGAAACGTTCAGCCCTTTGAGCGGGACGGTAACAACTGGGTCCGGTTTGATGTGCCGATCCCCGGTGAAAATTCCGATTCCTGGGCGACCATGGAGAAAGAAGTATCTCGCTGGGTTCGCATCATCCAGGCCAATTCCGAAGAAGCTGAGCGCCGGGTGGTGGTGGAATTGCAGTTTGCCATCGGAGACCATCAACAAGTGGCGGAATTTACCCTCGCCAACCGGAAAAATCTGACCTACGACGTACTCATTGGACGAAACATTCTGCGCGACGTCATGCTGATTGATGTCGGCAAGGAATTCGCCACCGAACTACCCCCCTCCTATCTGGAGACCAACACTGGTGGAGAAGCCGAATGACGGCAAAATCCCGAGTTCCTTTCTACGCTTTCGTCCTGCTGCTGATTGCGGCGGGAATTGCCATTGCCGTCTGGCGCCACCTGGAACTTGGCGTACCCTGGATGACCGGAGAGCAGCGCCCTGTCTGGATGATTGAGGCGCGCGTTGACTTCGAGGGCCTCGGGGAGGCCGCCAAAGTCAGCCTTCACGTACCCCAGGACCCACCTGGATTCGGCATCCTGACCGAACAAGCCGCCTCTCCCGGCTATGGTTTCTCGATCCTCGCTAATGCCGGAAGCCGCCGGGCGGAATGGACCAAACGCAATGTGTCCGGGCCGCAGACACTCTATTTCAAGGCGCAGTTTGTTCCCGACCAGACTCGCCCCGCCTCCGTTCCTGAACAGCCACCGCAGGCCAGCAACGAATTCTGGGAAGAGCCAGAGGCCACCGCGGTGCGGGAACTGATTGACCAGGCGCGGGAACGATCCAGCACCCCCGAAAGCTTCACCCGTGAGCTTATCCGTCTGCTCCAGCCGGACAGCCAGACCCAGAATGCCGCGCTACTGTTCTCGGAAAACAATAGGGTGCCCATGCTCGAGCGCGTACTCAACCACGCTGGCATACCAGCCCGAACTGCGGACGGCCTGCGCCTGGAAGATGCGCGGCGGCGCCAGCACCTGATCCCCTTCCTCCAGATTTACGATGGTGAGCGCTGGCTAACCTTTGACCCCCGCACCGGGGAACAGGGGGTGCCGGGTAACCTGCTGCTATGGCGCCAGGGATCGGAATCCCTGCTGGATGTGGTCGGTGGTGATAGCTCGGAAGTGAGCTTCTCGATGCTGCGCCAGACCTTGCCAGCGCTGCAACTCGCCACCATGGAGGCCAACAATAACGGCCTTGGCGTGCTCAGTTTCTACCAGCTACCGATTGAAGAACAAAGCATGTTCCGCATGTTGTTGTTGCTCCCACTGGGCGCCCTGATCGTCGCGTTCATGCGGATCATTATCGGCATCCGCACGTCCGGGACCTTCATGCCCGTGCTGATTGCCATCGCCTTCGTACAGACCACCCTCATTCCAGGGTTAATCGCTTTCCTGTCGGTGGTTGCCATCGGCCTGCTGCTCCGTGGGTATCTTTCCAGCCTGAACCTTCTGCTCGTATCCCGGATCTCTGCGCTGATCATCCTGGTGATTTTCATCACCGCCGGGCTGAGCATCATTGGCTACCAGATGGGCTTTAACACCGGCATGACCATCACCTTCTTCCCCATGGTAATCCTGGCCTGGACCATCGAGCGCATGTCCATTCTCTGGGAGGAGGAAGGAGCTCGAGAAGTGGTTATCCAGGGTAGCGGCAGCCTGATCGTCGCCATTCTCGCCTTCCTGGCCATGGATGCGCCCCTGGCACGACACCTGACGTTCAATTTTCCGGAACTGCACCTAGTGGTACTGGGCCTGATCCTGTTGATGGGTCAATACACCGGCTACAAACTGAGTGAGTTGCGCCGCTTTTCACCCATGAAGGCCTACGAGTGATATGAGCTGGATTTCCGCACGCCGGCTGAACAAGCTCGGGATGCTGAACATGAACCGGCGCAATGTCGATTACATTGGCCGATACAACGAACGCTCGTCTTATCCCCTGGTGGACAACAAGCTCAGAACAAAGCTTGCGGTACGGGAATACGACGTTAAAACCCCCAAATTGCTGCAGGTGGTTCGCCAGCAGCACGAGATTTCCCATTTCCGGGAAATGGCCAGTGAGCTGGATGGTTTTGCCATCAAACCGGCCAAAGGCTCCGGGGGCAAGGGGATCACGGTTATTTCCGGCCGAGACGGGGATGAATTCATCAAGGGCTCTGGCGCCCGCGAATCCTCGGAAGTGCTGGAGCGCCATTTGAGCAATATCCTGGCAGGGCTGTATTCCCTGGCAGGCACACCCGATGTCGCCATCGTCGAAAGCCTGGTGCAGTGCTCCCCTACCCTGGCCAAATATTCCTTCGAAGGGGTTCCGGATATTCGCATTGTGGTCTTTCAGGGTTACCCGGTCATGGCCATGTTGCGACTGGCGACGAAAGCCTCTGATGGCAAAGCCAACCTGCACCAGGGCGCCATTGGCGTCGGCCTGAATATCGGAACCGGAAACAGCCTGAACGCGGTGCAGTTCAACCGCCCCGCCATCCTCCACCCAGACACTGGCCTGGCCCTGGAAAACATCCGCATTGAAGACTGGGAAACCATGCTGGAAATGGCTTCACGCTGTTACGAAGCAACGGGGCTGGGCTACATGGGGGTGGATCTGGTGGTGGACGCCAACGAAGGGCCGCTACTACTGGAACTCAATGCCCGTCCGGGCCTGGCCATTCAGATGGCCAATGGGTGTGGCCTCCTACCTCGCCTGAAACATATCGAAAGCCTCAAGTGCCTGCACTTCAGCCCGGCCGAGCGGGCTCAATACGCCATGGCCACTTTCAACCAACGCTAAGCTTCCTTCAAGCATAAAAAAACCGGGGCCAACACGCCCCGGTTTTTTTATGCAATGCGGCCTCTAAGGCCCGCAGCTCATTACAACTCGCCACGCTGCAGCAGCAGCTTCCGCTCATGGGTAAGACCTTTGAGCAGGCCCCACGTCATGATCAGCAGAATGACGGTAAACGGCAAGCCGGCACTGATGGCCACGGCCTGGATAGCGCCGAGGGCATCTTCACCGCCGCCGAAAATCAGCGCAGCGGCAATGGCGCCTTCCGCCACCACCCAGAACACACGCTGGGCAGTGGGTGCGTCGGTCTTGCCGCCGGCGGTAATGCTGTCAATCACCAGCGAACCGGAGTCGGACGAAGTCACGAAGAACACCAGCACCAGGATAATACCCACGAAGGAGATAATGCCCGCCAACGGCAGATGCTCGAACATCTGGAAGGTGGCCAGTGAAACTTCGGTCAGGCCGTTCTCGGCCAGTGCGCCAACACCTTGCTGAATCTGCTCAAGCGCGGTACCGCCAAAGCCACTCATCCATACACTGGTGATCAGTGTCGGGATAATCAGGACAGCAGTGACGAACTCCCGAATGGTGCGCCCCTTGGAAACACGCGCGATAAACATGCCCACGAACGGTGACCAGGAAATCCACCAGGCCCAGTAGAACACAGTCCAGCCCTGGAACCAGGCTTCATCTTCACGGCCGAACGGATTACTCAGCGGCACCACATTCGTCACGTAAGACGACGACGTAATCCAGATGGTCTCCAGGATGGTCATGGTCGGTCCGGCAAAGATGATGAAGAACAGCAGCACACCCGCGGTAATCATATTGATGTTACTCAATACCTTCACACCGCCATCAAGGCCTCGCAGCACCGAGACCAGCGCAACGGCCGTGACACCCACGATAATGGCCATCTGGATGTTGGTGCCCGAGCCCATTTCAAACAGGTAATCCAGCCCGGATGCCGCCTGTTGCGCACCGAAACCAAGAGAAGTCGCCAGACCAAAGATGGTGGCCACCACGGCCAGGATATCGATGATATGCCCGGGCCAGCCCCACACGCGATCCTTAAGCAGCGGGAAGAACGCTGAACGGATGGTCAACGGCATGTTCTTGTTGAATGCAAAGAACGCCAGCGACAGCGCCACAATGGCGTAGATCGCCCAAGGGTGCAGACCCCAGTGGTACATGGTTGCGCCCATCGCCAGATTCTGGGCTTCCGGCGAGTTCGGCGCCACGTTGAAAGGCGTCTCGTACCAGCCGGTATAATAGGCAACCGGCTCGGCAACCGCCCAGAACATCAAGCCAATGCCCATACCCGCTGCAAACAGCATGGCGAACCATGACAGCGTGGAAAACTCTGGCTTCATGTCCTGGCCACCCAGGCGAATCTTGCCCACCGGCATGAAAATCAGCGCAAGACTGACCACCACGAAGATGTTGGCGCTGATCAGAAAGAACCAGTCAAAGCTGGCAATAATATCCCACTTTGCTCCGTCCAGGATTTCCTTGGACTGAGCCGGGAACATCAGGGTACCGATGACAAACAGCACCACGATAATGGCGGTCACCGGGAATACCCAGTTATGGAGATCCAGGCCCAACGGATTGATATTGTCCTGGCCCGCGACGTAATCCGTCTGATATTCGTCTTTCACTACCTCGCCCACGTTATGAGCCTCCTGGTTTTGGTGTGATTTCTCTGCACATCTGAATATGAGTTCGGATTTCTTGTCGTTATGATTGGCATTCAAACGTTACAAGCGCGCAATGCTATTACTTTGACTCAAAAACATCAAAAACAAGACCAATCGTTTAACATATTGAGCATAGCCAAATTCCGCCAGAAGCAAAGGAGTCTCCATGGCGAAAACCACTACATTCCCGCTCCGCTATTCAGCCTACGCCATCAGCATAGCGGGCTTTGTGATTTCACTGCCGGTCACCCTCTGGATGGGTGCCGGTTATGTGATCCCGCTGATTTTCGCCGTGCTGACCGCCATCGGCACCCGAGACCTTCTCCAACGACGGCACACCGTCAGCCGCAACTACCCGATCATGGCCAACTTCCGTTACCTGTTCGAATCCGTGGGCCCGGAAATCCGCCAGTACTTCATCCAGTCAGATACCGAGGAACGTCCCTTTTCACGGGAACAACGCGCCATCGTCTACCAGCGCGCCAAGGATGTTCTCGACAAGAAACCGTTTGGTTCACAGTTACAGATGTACGACGAAGGCTTCGAATGGATGAGTCATTCCATGACGCCCTCACATATCCCCGACAGCGACTTCCGGATAGTCATCGGCAAAAACTGCGAGAAACCCTACAACGCCAGCGTGTTCAACATTTCCGCCATGAGCTTCGGCTCGCTTTCCGCCAACGCCATCCTCGCCCTGAACACCGGCGCCCGTAAAGGCGGCTTCTACCACGACACCGGCGAAGGCTCGATCTCCCGTTACCACCGCCAGCCCGGCGGGGACCTGGTCTGGGAAATCGGCTCGGGCTATTTCGGCTGCCGAAACCCGGACGGCACCTTCAACGAAGAAAAATTTGAGGAAAACGCCACTCTGGATCAGGTGAAAATGATCGAGGTGAAGCTCTCCCAGGGCGCCAAGCCCGGCCATGGCGGCATCTTGCCCGGCGAAAAGGTGACCCACGAAATCGCCGAAGCCCGGGGCGTGGAGCCCGGCGAAGACTGCGTGTCTCCGGCCTGCCATTCCGCCTTCTCGACACCGGTGGAACTGATGGAGTTCATCGACCGCCTGCGCCGACTCTCCGGGGGCAAACCAGTGGGTTTCAAACTGGCCATTGGCCACCCCTGGGAATGGTTTGCGATGGTGAAGGCCATGCTCAAAACCGGCCTGAAACCGGATTTTATCGTGGTGGATGGCGGCGAAGGGGGCACCGGCGCAGCACCACTGGAGTTCATCAACCGCCTGGGCACCCCAATGAACGAAGCCCTACTGCTGGTCCATAACACCCTGGTGGGCGCCAACCTGCGCGAGGACATTGCCATTGGCGCCGCCGGCAAAATCACCTCCGCCTTCAACATCGCCCACACCATGGCCCTGGGGGCCGACTGGTGCAACTCCGCGCGCGGTTACATGTTCTCGCTCGGCTGCATCCAGGCTCTGAACTGCCACACCGGCCGCTGCCCCAGCGGCGTGGCCACCCAAGACCCACGCCGTGGCAACAAGCTGGACGTGCCATTAAAAAGCGAGCGGGTGTACAACTTCCACCGCAAGACCCTGGACGCCCTGAGAAACCTGCTGGAAGCCTCCGGCCTGAACCACCCCTCGGAACTGGGGCCGGAAAACATCATTCGCCGCGTCTCGAAGACCGAAGTCCACAGCTATCTGGACCTCTTCCCCTTCCTGGAACCCGGCTCCCTGCTGGAAGGTCAGACCGGCCTGACCATCTACGACAAGTACTGGCATGACGCCGACCCGGACAGCTTTGAGGCCCCGCATTTCATCCAACAGCTGCGGGAGACCAAACTGCGCTGACCGACAATTAAATGCACCCTTCCCTGTTTATTTTTAGAAAGGGCTGGTGTAGACTTCGCTCCCAGCTAAGCCGCTGAAAGAAATCTCTTTTCCACGGCTGGCGATGTTGACGGGGCGTAGCGCAGCTTGGTAGCGCATCTGCATGGGGTGCAGAGGGTCGCAGGTTCAAATCCTGCCGTCCCGACCAATTAGAAATACGAGAAAGGCCAATCCTTCAGGATTGGCCTTTTTTGTTTCAGAAGAAAAGCAGTTCCCACTCATGGAGCTGGTAGTCCTGCATCCTGATCCTCCCGCATAATATTGAAACTTAATCAGTGGACCTACGCCCCCGCTTTGGCTCTCGCCTGTCCTCGCCTTCGGCAACAGGATAAAGCTCGGTCTCTAGTGTATGGGCGCGCCGATCACCCTCATCACTGCGCCGATCACCCTGGTGGCTGTATCTACAGTGACAGTCCTGAACCTGGGTACATTCCGGCAGGGGTAATTTGGGTACATTGAGCTCACTATCCAGAAAGAGCTTGCCTTGTAACTCCCGTGCTGCCTGGCAGGCATTCTTTCCCGGAACGATTGTGGTGGCACTGTAGGCAGACTGGCCACTACCGGCCGCAACTTGACCGACGCGTTTACGCGACTGTTTATCCCTGTTTTTTCTATTACCCCCCTTGGGCATCATCTTTAGCACCGCGAATACAATGACAGCAATAACACCCAGTGCCAGCAAGAACTTCATACAACTCCCCCTGTCCATCTTGTTGGGTTGGTATTGTATTAGTGAGGACGTTGGCCCACTGAAGACACTCAATTCCCTAGTGTCCTTACCCATAACTGTAGCCCAAGGCACAATGTACTGAGCGTCGACATAACTGGAAATCTGCGGCCAGGCTAAGGGACTGGCAAGGAAGGTGATACGGGAGGTGGCGGGGAGCCGGATAAGTTGCCGGGATAGAGACGAAGGGGGCGGTGCCGAGATTCTGAGCAAAAGCCCGAACACCAGGCAGGACGACGTTTACTAGAGATTCACGCCCACTTTCAGCAACACACGCACATTATCTGCGTCCCAGCTTCTAGCCCCAAGCCGATCTTCAACGGTAGCCTGGTAACGCGCCTCGCCACCAAAAAAGACGGCACCGTGCTGAAAGTGCACGCTTGCAACAGCCTGCCCCTCCTGAAGCGCATCATCCTGGGTACGGGTTGCCAAACCCATAGCGCCAGCGCCCAGCCCTGAGCCAGAGAAAGCAACGTCCGGTTTCACGCCCTCTGCGGGCAGACCCCGCCCCTCAGCCGCAACGCCCTGGGATGCGCCGGCAACCACAAGAGCAAAAAGTGAAGCGCAGACCTGTTTTTTCATCACATGATCCCTGCGTGGAGTTCGATCGACATGGCTATGCTAACCATGAATTAATATCGAATCTGTGATGAGGTTAAATATTGAGCAAATCTGCCAGGCGCCCTCAATTCCTTGCACCACAGGGCGCTGCCGTCAGTTCGCTTGCCAAAGTTCGCTGCCAATCGTTAGCAACTTCCTGGGAACTGATATCCCACGTAAATTTCCACTCGAGATTGGCGCCCACATTGTCGTCCTCGAAAACTCGCGACGACCGACAACAATACGAATCATTTTGCCGGTGTTGGCTTCCGTGAATGCCTCCAAACTCGTGGCACCGACATCGGTCAACTTCACGAAAACCGGCCAGCCAAGATCTGACAGCCCCCCAACTTCAGATTTTTCCACGTAGGGCGAACACAAACTAAATTCCGGTTCAGTCTCGGCCAGTCCAATGGCAGGAAAAGCCAGCAGAAGAATGGCGATCGATCTCATCATTTTCGGCATCGTTTTGCTACGCAAACGGAACTTTCGTCAAAAAAGGCACCAGCCCCCCATCCAGAGCTGAAACTCACCAAACTGACCGCCGGAGATAAACAGGCTCACCGACGCCAGCCGGCTGGTATCCAGCGGCTCGCAATCCGTTAGCACCTTGCCACGCCAGGTGGGCCCAAAACCCGTGAACGGGAGCTGAACGCGGTGCCACTCCCCTGCTGGCGGTGTAAAACTGTGTTGGTAGACCGGGCTGCGGCGGTCGGTGGTATTGCGAAGGCCCACCTTGTAGGTTTTGCCGTCGCCCAAGGCCAGGAATTCAATGCCGGTGTAATCCGAGGCGTCCAGCGGTTTTGGCAGATCCGCCTTGGCGGAGGCGAAGCCGCCGCCGTTGTCGGGCCGCACGGTGCCGGAAAAGCAGCCCTGCCCTGCATTGATGGCCACCCTTCCCTCTGAGCGACCGCCCATGACCGGGTCACCGATGGGCTGCCACTGCGGGGCATCGTCATTCTGGCTAAAGCTGATCAGGTGCGGACGCCGGAGATTATTCATTTACTTGCCGTCCCTGGAGCGGGCCAGGAAAGCTTCAATCGCTGGCAAGGCCTCTTCCATGTGGGCGAAGCGGTGATCGCCACCCGGGAACAGGATCACTTCGTAGTGGTCGCCCAATACCGACTGGGTGTGGTGTGCGTCGATCACCTCGTCGCCTTCATCCAGCAGGATCAGGCCCTGGCCTTTCGTTGAAATCGGCCAATAGCTGGCAACGGCGTCTTCCTCAAGGGTGTAGGTCTTTCCCTGGAAATCGACGCCGGAGCCGATGTATTTGCGCAGGGTTGCAGACGGGTCCACGGCGGGGTTGATGGCCACGAACGGGATGCCCAGGGAAGCGCCCAGGCTTGCCGCCAGCCAGCCACCCATGGAGGTGCCGACAATCACATCGACGTTGGCAAGATCGCCCTTCTCGATGGTCCGCATGAGCACTTCCTCGGCCGGGCGGGTGTACTCAATGTCGCAACCATGGACCGGGCCAAGCCGCCCCAGGGTCTGGACCTTGGGCTTGTCCGGGTCAAAACAACTGGCAAAGCCGTGGCAATAAAAGATATTGAGCATGATACCTCTCCTGTGGCTGGGCGATACGTTTCACCGCATGGGGCGGCAGGATTTGAACCTGCGCCCTATGCACCCCATGCAGATGCGCTAGATGGTCTCGCTGGACCGCATGGCGCGCTTCATGAATAACAGGAACCCGGCAATGACAAGCCCCGAGGCGCCAAAGGCCAAGGCGAAGCCGCCAATTTCCAACACCAAACCGAACATCAAGGGGGCCAGGAAATGGATCGCCCGGTTGGCCATCAGGCGCATGCCCAGGGCGCCGGAGCGCTTCTCCCGGTCCACGCTTTCGGCCAGGATGACCATGGACAGCGGCTGGGTGAATCCCGAACCGATGCCGACGATCACCGCCAGCAAGCCGAGCCAGACAACCTGCTCAGACAGGCCCAGGAAACCGATGCCCACCGCCAGGGCCCCGAGCGAAAGCAGCACCGTGGCCTCGCGCCCGCCGGCAGCGGCAATCACCCGGGCCATGAATGGCCGTACCAGCATGGACACCCCGGCGCGCAGGCTCACCAGCACGCCAATGATCACCGGCGTTACCGCCAGGCTTTCCAGATAGACTGGCAGATAGCTGCCATATACGCCAAGCGCAAACATGCCCAGCACGGTTACCAGCACCGACAACTGCACACCCCGGTTGGCCCGCATCAGCGCCCACTGGGCCCGAAAGCCTACCTGGCCGCGTTTGACGGCCATGCGTTCCCGGGCCTGGCCGGTCAGGAAGAGTGCTGCGGTACCGGCGCAAAACGCGAACACCGCCATCACCGCAAACACGGGGCCCACGCCCGGTTGGGCGTCCAGTATTGCACCGGCCAGCAGGGGCCCTATCACCTGCCCGCCGGAAAGCCAGGTGGCATACCAGCCAAAGTATTTTTCCAGGCGGGGCCCGGTGCCCAGGTTGGAGATGATGGTTTGGGCGGACAACACCATCTGCAGGTGAGCCAGGCCAATCAGCAACTGGCCCAGCACCAGCCCGGCGTAGCCGTACCAGAAATGCACGGACAGCAGCCCTACCACCATCAGCGCAGCCCCGGCGATCAGGGTGGAACGGCCACCATAGCGGGTGACCACGCCGCCTAGCGGTATCGCCAACAGCAACGGCAACAGGTACTGGGCACTCAATATGGCGCCAAGCGCCACCGGCGAGGCCCCCAGCTGCAGGCCATACACCGGCACCGCCACGAGCAGCATGGAATACACCACGAAACAGAACGTCAGCGATACACAGACCACCAGGAAGTTCCGGGCGGCTTCGGGTTGGGGGATCCCGGGGGATGTGGTGGAGGTCAAGGAATCATCCCTCACAGATCCAGCACAATGGGTGGGTTTTCCGGCCGGTACCATTCGGTGCAGGTACTGGCGTTGATCAGGCGGGTGGAACCGCGCCGGTATTCACCGTAGCCCTCGTGGATGTGACCAAAGACATGCGCCTTCAAGGCAAGCTGGTCGATCCGCTCAAGCAGCTCCAGGCAGCCCACGCTCTGGTCGTGGAAGCCCATGGCCACCCGGTCGCCAAACCCCATGGGTGGCCCGTGAGTGATCAGCACGTCGGTGTTTTCGGGGATCTCCGCCCACTTGGTTTGCATTGGCTTGCCCCGGTCCAGCATGAAGGCCCAGTCCATGAAAGTGGGTGTCCAGGGGGAGCCCCAGAACCGGAAGCCATCAATTTCCACACCGGAATCTTGCAGGTAGGTGGCATTGCTCAGGGCCGCCCTCGCATGGGCCGGGGCGGTCTGGAATGCCCAGTCGTGGTTGCCGGCAATAACGAGTTTGTGCCGGTGCGGCAGGGTACCCAACCAGTCGTTGAGGTCTTCAATGTTGTCCAGCGTTCCCTGGCCCAGGCTGTCACCGGCATGGATCAGCACATCGCCCTCCGGAATGTCTGGCATTTGCCAGTGAAGGCTGTGGGTGTCGGAAATGCAGACAAGTCTCATGGCTGTTCCTTCGTCGAAGGACTAAAACGGTTCAGGGTACGATGGTTCCCCGGTATCCTGTGGGTCATTACAACCGGAAATCAAGGATAACACCATGGAACTCTACCTGAATGCCACTTCCCCCTACGCACGGGTTGCCCGCATTGCCGCCATGGAAAAAGGGCTGGAACCGGAGCTGGTCTGGGTCGACCCCTGGTCCAATGACGAGCAGTTGCTGGAGGTGAACCCGATGGCTCGGGTGCCGGTTCTGGTCACCGACGAGGGCCAGGCTATCGGCGAGTCCCTGTTGATCCTGCAGTATCTGGATGGCATGGCAGAAGCCACACCACTGCTTCCCGAATCCGCATTAGCGCCGGTCCTGCAGTTGGCGGGGCTGGCCCAAGGGCTGATTGATGCCAGCTTTGGCACCGTGATCCAGCGCAAGCACGAGGGTGACACGGCCGATAATACCGTGCTGGGTCAGCGACGACTGGCAGCCATCAAACGTACTTTGGCGGGTCTGGAAAAAGCCATTAAGCAGCAGGAGCTGCCGGCTTTCAGCGCGGCACACATTGTGACTGGCGTAGCGTTGGAGTACCTGGATTTCCGTTTGCCCGAAATCCACTGGCGGAAAAACCATCCGGCCCTGGTTGGGCTGGACAAGGATATGTCCGCCCGGGCCAGTTTCGCCCGGACGGTGTTTGCCTGAGCGCCCGCAGGCGCCCAGGCGGTTCGCTTACTCTGCGGAAGCTATCAGGCTGGCGTTACCACCCGCCGCTGTGGTGTCGATACACAGGTGGCGTTCGATCACGTAGCGCTGGTCCAGCTTGTGCTCGGTGATCAACGGCAGCAGCGCGCCGTCACGCTGGCTCAGGGCCGCACGGTATTGCTTCAGCAGTGACTTCTCCGCCACGCTGACCACGGCGCTGAAGCCTTCCAGGGTGGCCAGGGCGTCCGGGTCCAGCATGCCTTCGGCAACCGCCACCGGCAAACCGGCTTTGACGGCATCGGCCATGGCCTGCTCGGCACCCGGCGCCACCACAACCACCTGGTTGCCCTGGGACAGCGCCACACCGGCCTGTTCGACAGCGGATTCAGCATCCGGCCCCAGGCACAGCACCACACCGCGCGGATGGTTCGACAGGTGGTTCTGCTCACCGGTTGGCCCGGGCAGCTCCTCGTAGCCCTCATCCAGGGGAGCCGGTACCTCACCGAAGTAGGGTTTCAGAGCCGCCTGGCGCTCTTCCGGTTCCGTGACCTTCATTTTGCCGGCCTTTTCGATCAGGCCCTGAACCGCATCGGCCGCGACCACCTGATCGGTGGACTGGGCCGGGCGCTCAACGGTTTCGCCCTTGATGAATCGGCGAACGTACTGCGGGCCGCCGGCTTTCGGGCCGGTGCCCGAGAGGCCTTCCCCACCAAACGGCTGGGAGCCGACAATGGCGCCAATCTGGTTGCGGTTAACGTAAGTGTTGCCCACGTGGATGCGGCTGGCGATGTGCTCAATGCGGCGGTCCACACGGCTGTGAATACCGAAGGTCAGGCCGTAGCCCTTGGCGTTGATGGAATCGATCACCTTGTCGATGTCCTTGGCTTCGAAGGTGGCCACGTGCAGTACCGGGCCGAAGATTTCCTCTTCCATCTCCTCGATGCCGCTCACGCGAATCACCGCCGGTGATACAAACCGGCCTTTCCCGGGCACGTCCAGCTTCTTCAGGAGCGTGCCTTTCTGCTCATGCTCGCGGCAGTATTCCGTGATCTTCTTGTAGGATTCGTCGTCGATCACCGGCCCCACGTCGGTGGAGAGGTGCCACGGATCACCAATACCCAGCTCTTCCATGGCGCCATAGAGCATTTCCAGCAGGTTGTCGGCGATGTCTTTCTGCACGTACAGCATGCGCAGGGCCGAACAGCGCTGGCCGGCACTCTGGAAGGAGGACGCCAGCACATCGCGCACCACCTGCTCCGGCAGGGCGGTGGAATCGACAATCATGGCGTTCAGGCCACCGGTTTCCGCCACCAGCGGGGCATCCGGCGCCATGTTCTCGGTCATGGCCTTGTTGATGATGTGGGCGGTGTCGGTGCCGCCTGTGAAACACACGCCGGTCACTCGCGCATCGGATGTCAGTGCCGCACCCACGGTGCCGCCATCGCCCGGCAGCAGCTGCATGGCTTCTTTGGGAACACCCGCCTGATGCATGAGCTGCGCGGCACGGGCCGCCAACAGGGAGGTCTGTTCGGCCGGCTTGGCCACCACCGCGTTGCCCGCCGCCAGGTTCGCCAGGATCTGGCCGGTAAAGATGGCCAGCGGGAAGTTCCAGGGCGAAATACAGCACATCACGCCACGGGCTTCGCCAGCGTCTTTGTAGCGCAGGCCCTCGTTGGCGTAGAACATGGCGAAGTCCACGGCCTCCCGGACTTCCGCCACTGCGTCAAACAAGGATTTGCCGGCTTCCCGCGTGGTCAGTGCGAACAGTTCATGCACGTTCTCTTCGTAAAGGTCACCCACCTTGCGGATGATCGCCGCGCGCTCCTCGGCCGGTACGGCGGACCATTGCTTAAAGCCTTCCTGGGCAGCGTCCAGTGCAGCGTTTACGTCCGCCTCGGAGGCATGGGTAATCTTGCCCACCAGGTCGTCCGGGTTGGCGGGGTTGCGCACTTCCACCACGTCGCCGCCATTGGCTGAGCCGGCGAACACCGGGCCCAGTTCCCACTGGTGGGTTTTATACTGGCCACGGCCTTCGTCCAGTTCGCCAATGGTGACCGGATCGGTAAGATCCCAGCCCTTGGAGTTGCGCCGCTGGTCACCAAAAATCTTCGCCGGCGGCACGATAGCCTTGCTGGACAGGTTTTTGCCCAGTGCATTCACGGCATCCACCGGGTCCCGGGCGATTTCTTCCGGGGTAATGCTGGTGTCCACGATCTGGTTCACGAAGGAGCTGTTGGCCCCATTTTCCAGCAGACGGCGCACCAGGTAGGCCAGCAGATCCTTGTGGGCACCGACCGGCGCGTAGATGCGGCAAGGCACGCCGCTGTCTTCCAGTACCTGGTCGTGCAGGGATTCCCCCATGCCATGCAGGCGCTGGAACTCGAACTTGGAGTTGTCCAGGTCTTTGGCCAGGTGCAGCACCGCCGACACGGAGTGGGCGTTGTGGGTGGCAAACTGCGGGTAGATGCGGTCGGTCATGCCCAGTAACTGGCGGGTGCAGGCCAGGTAGGACACGTCACTGCATACCTTGCGGGTAAATACCGGGAAGTCACTCAGGCCCATGACCTGGGCACGTTTGATTTCAGCATCCCAGTAGGCGCCTTTCACCAGGCGAACCATGATACGACGGTCGAGTTTCAGCGCCAGCCCATAGAGCCAGTCCAGGGTCTGGGCCGAGCGCTTGCCGAAGGCCTGGACCACCACGCCAAAGCCGTCCCAACCGGCCAACTCGGGGTCCGCGAGGATGGCTTCGATTACGTCCAGGGAAATATCCAGACGGTCCTGTTCCTCGGCGTCAATATTGAAGCCCATGTTGGCGCGCGCGGCTTTCTTGGCCAGCTCCAGCGCCCGGGGCATCAGCTCGTTCATCACCCTTTCTTTCTGGCCGTATTCGTAACGGGCCAGCAGGGCAGACAGTTTCACGGAAATGCCTGGGTTGGTGCGCACATCACCCTTGCAGCGCTTGCTGATGCTGTCGATGGCGTTGGAATAGGCGTTGTAGTACCGCACGGCGTCGTCATCGGTGCGGGCGGCTTCGCCGAGCATGTCGTAGGAGTAGGTGTAACCCTGACGTTCCTGCTCCCTGCCGTTGTCCTGGGCTTCCTCAATGTCGCGGCCCAGCACGAACTGCCGGCCCATTTCCTTCATGGCCTGGCCGGCCACGGTGCGAACCACAGGCTCGCCCATGCGCTTGACCATTTTGCGCAGGGTATCGCCCACGCTCTGGCGCTCGGAATCCTTGAGCAGGTTACTGGTCATCAATAACGCAACGGTGGCGGAATTGATCAGCCCGGATTTGGCCTTGCCCACGTGGTCACCCCAGTTACCGGAGGTGATCTTGTCTTCGATCAGATCGTGGATGGTGAGGTTGTCCGGTACCCGCAGCAGAGCCTCGGCCAGACACATCAGCGCCACGCCTTCCTTGGTGGTCAGGCCGTATTCGGCGAGGAATTTCTCCATAATCGTGGGGCGGGCGTTCTCACGAACATTGCGCACCAGCTCGGCGGCATTGGCGGAAATCGCCGAACGCTCCTCCTCGGTCAGCTGTGCCTCGTCAATCAGCGTGTGAATGACTTCATATTCATCCGCGAGGTAATTGTCGCGGATTGCCTGTCGCAGCTCCTGAAGCTCTGGCGCCGAAGTTTGGTGCAGAGTCATGGTCTACCCTCCTGATTATTGGAATACTCCCTACATTCTAGCTAAGGCCCAGTATGTATTTTTCCTGTTAGGGTTTCCCGGGATGATCACCTTTCCTTTATTAATACCCATTTTTGTTCGTAATGATCAGCCAAATCGATAAAATAGGGAATATTCACTAATGCAAAACACGAAACACTCTAAAGAGGATAGCAGCCATGGCCGAGCTGGACAGAATCGACCTTTCAATCATCCGGGAGCTGCAAAGGAACGGGCGAATCACCGTGACCGACCTGGCCTCCCGGGTCGGGCTGTCGAAAACACCGTGCCAGGTGCGCATGCGTCGGCTGGAGGAACAGGGCTACATCACCGGCTACAGCGCCATGGTGAACCAGACCAAGCTGGGCATTGACCACGTGGCTTTTGCCCAGGTCACCCTGAGCGATACCAACAGCAAGGCGCTGACCGCCTTCAATGAAGCCGTGCGCCAGATCTCGGCGGTGGAGCAATGCCACATGATGGCGGCGAACTTTGATTACCTGCTAAAAATACGCACGCGGGACATGGCGGAATACCGACAGGTGCTGGGAGAGCAGGTGTCCAGCCTGCCCCACGTGCTACAGACCAGCACCTTCGTGGTGATGGAAAGCGTGAAAGATCGCGGGATTTAGGAAGAGCTGTCAGGCAATGGAGGGTTTTGCCAGCAAGCCGGTCAGTTCGATTCGCCCACGGGACAGGCGCACCAGCTCCTTTCGCTCCAGTTCCTTGAGCAGGCGGCTGATCACTTCCCGGGCCGTGCCAAGCTCCACACCCAACTCCTGATGAGTGATTGTCAGCACTTTCTGGCCCTGGCGGGCCCGGGCCAGCAGCCACTCCTCCAGGCGCTCATCCATGCGATGGAAAGCCACCTCCTCCACCAGCAGCATCAGGTCGTCCAATCGCTTGCCGTAGGATTCCATGATGCCCATCCGGAATTCCGGCGACTGCGCCATTAGCTCGTCAAACAGGGGGCGGGGAATCATGGCGGCCTCGGTTGCTTCCTCGACCACCGCTTCGGCCCGGTAGCCCCGGCCAGTCATCAGGCAGCCAATCGACAGGGTGCAGATGTCGTCGGCGGTCATCCGGTACAGCACGATGCTGTGCCCCGACACCCCCGTCATCTGAACCTTGACCCCGCCCCTGATCACCAGAGGCAGACCCTGGCAGGACTCCCCGGCCCGGAACAGTACCTGCCCGGGCGGGAAGCGCATCACCTGCACTTCGGCCAGGGTGTTGTCGCGCAGCCGGTCACCGAGGGTATTAAAAATGCTGTGAGCGGCCATGGCGGCTCCTTGAACAAAAAAAAAACGGTTTGAGTGTGACTTTATCACTGAACGCCACGGAACTGCAGGCTAGAGTTAAACCATAAGGGACAAAAGGAAGGAGGTTCAGAGATGACTATCAATATGGGTTCTGCAGACAGAATTATCCGCGCGATTGTAGGTATTGTGCTCATAGCATTGGTGTTTGTGGGCCCGCAAACACCGTGGGGCTGGATTGGCATTATTCCGCTGGCGACCGCCGCGTTTGGCATGTGCCCTGCCTACAGCCTGTTGGGCATCAAGACCTGCAAGAAGAAATAGTCAGGTTCGCGAATGGGATAAAGAAAAGGCCGGTGAGGAGCTTCCTTCCGGCCTTTTTTGTGTTCGGTTCGGTGCAAAAGCGCTTGGGCTATCGAACCGGCGTGTTCAATACGTCCAGCACTTCTTCCAACTCGGTGATCATCTGGCGGATCAGCTGCTTGTACTGGGAGGTATCGTCTTTCACCTCGGTACTGCTGAGCTTCTGCTTGGCACCGCCAATGGTGAAGCCCTGATCGTACAGCAGGCTGCGGATCTGGCGGATGGTGATCACATCGGCGCGCTGGTAGTACCGGCGGTTGCCGCGACGCTTGACCGGTGACAGCTGCGGAAACTCCTGCTCCCAGTACCGCAGAACGTGCGCCTTGACCGCGCAAAGTTCCGCCACCTCTCCAATGGTAAAATAACGTTTGCCGGGAATGGCCGGCAATTCGTTGTTATGACTGGGTTCCAGCATATGCTTCCACTTTTTGTTTCAGTTTCTGGCCTGGCCGGAAAGTGACAACGCGCCGGGCGCTGATGGGAATCTCTTCCCCGGTTTTCGGGTTCCGGCCCGGGCGCTGGCTTTTGTCACGAAGGTCAAAATTGCCAAACCCGGACAATTTCACCTGTTCGTTATGGCTGAGTGCGCCTCTGATTTCATCAAAGAAAGCTTCCACCATTTCCTTGGCTTCCCGCTTGTTCAGGCCCAACTCCTCGTACAAGCGTTCCGCCATGTCCGCCTTCGTCAAAGCCGCCATCGTTTAGCTCCTCAGTGTTGCCCCCAGCTCTTCTTTCAGGGCGTCGATCACGCCGTTGAAGAGCGAATGCACTTCGTCCTCGTTCAGCGTGCGCTCGGGATGCTGCCAGAAAAGGCTCAGCGCCAGGCTGCGATTGCCTTCGCCCAGGCTTTCCCCTTCGTACACATCAAACACACGCAAGGCTGTGAGGTGTTCGCCAGCAAACCGGCGAGCGACATGCTCCACCTGCGCGAACGCCACATCGTTGCCGATAATGATAGCCAAATCCCGCCGAACTTCAGGGAATTTTGAAATGGCTTTGAAATTAGGCACATATCCGGTAACGATCGAATTCAAGAATAGCTCAAACATCAGGATCGTGCCATTAAGTTCAAGATTTTTCTGCACTTGCGGATGCAATGTGCCCAGCCAGCCGACATGTTCGCCGTCACGGACCAGCTCGGCGGTCTGCCCCGGATGTAGGGCGGCGTGCTGGCTGGCGATGAAATCCACCTCGATACCCAGCAGGCTGAACAGGCTTTCCAGCTCGCCTTTTACGTCGTAGAAATCGGTGGCCCGGCGGCCGTTGATCCAGTTCTCGGGGGTCTGATTACCCACCACGACGCCGGCCAGCATGGGCTGCTGGTCGATACCGTCTTCGGTCTGCTCAAACCGCAGGCCGGTCTCGAACAGGCGAATGCGCGGCTGCTGGCGGTTCTGGTTGTGGGCCACGGTTTTCAGCAGGCCGCTCCAGAGCGTGGTGCGCATGACCGAAAGGTCCGCTGAAATCGGGTTGGCCAGGGCGATGCCCTCGTGGTCCGGATCCACCAATTCCTGGACTTTCGGGTCCACGAAGCTGTAAGTGATGGCTTCCTGGTAGCCCTGGGCCACGAAGTAATTACGAATCGCCGATACCGGGCGGGTGGCCTCTTCGCGAACGCTCAGGCCCAGCGAGCCGACGGGTTCGGTGACCGGCAGGTTGTTGTACCCGTAAATTCGGCCCACTTCTTCGATCAGGTCTTCTTCAATGGCGATGTCCGGGCGGAAGCTGGGTGCCTTCACGCGCCAGGCGTCAGCGTTGGACTCTTCAATATCAAGCCCCAGCCGGGTCAGGATGTTTTCCACGGTATCCGCGTCAATCGCCAGGCCCAGGACGTCGTTCAGGCGCTGCTGGCGCAGGGTGATGCGGGGCGCTTTCGGCAGGTGCTCGCCCGAAGCAACCTCTACGATTTCACCCGGCTCGCCGCCAACAATGTCCATCAGCAGGCGGGTAGCACGCTCCATGGCATCGCGGGCCAGCTCATAATCCACGCCCCGCTCGAAGCGGTGTGAGGCGTCGGTATGCAGGCCGTATTCCCGGGCCTTGCCGGCCAGGGTGATGGGGTCAAAATAGGCGGATTCGAGCACCAGATCCCGGGTGTTCTCACTCACACCGGAATGCTCGCCACCCATCACGCCGGCGATGGCGATTGGCTTGTCGTGGTCGGCAATTACCAGGGTGTCTTCGGTCAGTTCCACTTCCTGTCCGTCCAGCAGCACCAGCTTCTCGGCCGGCTTGGCCATGCGCACCACGATGCCACCACTGATCTCTTCGCGGTCAAAGGCGTGCATGGGCTGGCCCTGCTCCAGCAGCACGTAGTTGGTCACATCCACGGCGGGGTCAATGGAACGGATGCCGGAGCGGCGCAGCTTTTCCTGCATCCACAGCGGGGTTTCAGCGGTCAGGTTCACGTTGCGCAGAATCCGGCCCAGATAACGGGGGCAGCCGGCAGGCGCTTCGACTCGGATGTCGGGCACTTCCGAATGCACGGCCTCGACGGCCTCAATGGCGGGGGCGTTGGTCGCCAGGCTGTTCAGTACACCCACTTCCCGCGCCAGGCCCTTGATGGACAGGCAGTCGGCCCGGTTGGGGGTCAGGTCCACATCAATGGTGATGTCGTTCAGGCCCATGAATTCCCGGAAATCCTGGCCGGTGGGAGCGCTCTCGGGCAGCTCCATCAAACCGTCGCTGGCCTCGGACAGGCCAAGCTCAGCCTCGGCGCACAGCATGCCCTGGGAGGGCTGACCACGTAGCTTGGCTTTCTTGATCTTGAAGTTACCGGGCAATACTGCGCCCACTTCGGCAAACGGCACTTTCAGGCCTTCGCGTACGTTGGGGGCGCCGCACACCACCTGCACGGTTTCTTCACCGTTACTCACCTGACAGACCCGCAGCTTGTCGGCGTCCGGGTGCGGCTCAACCGACTGCACTTCGCCGACCACCACGCCAGAGAATTCGCCGGCCACCGGTTCGAAGCCGTCCACTTCCAGTCCAGCCATGGTGATCTGGTCCATCAATTCCTGGGAGCCAATGTTCGGGTTAACCCACTCGCGCAGCCACTGTTCACTGAATTTCATGGTTTATGCCTTGTCCTGATGCGGTTTTGCCTGATGTTTGGTTGCCGTATGCGTAATGGTCGGTGTTATCGGAACTGGCGCAAGAAGCGCAGGTCGTTCTCGAAAAACATACGCAGGTCGTTCACGCCGTAGCGAAGCATGGCCAGGCGCTCCACGCCCAGGCCAAAGGCAAAGCCACGGTACTTCTCGGCATCGATACCGCAATGTTCGAATACTTTCGGATGCACCATGCCGCAGCCCATGACTTCCAGCCACTTGATGCTGCCATCGGCCTCGCGGCCCCACTCAATATCCACTTCGGCGGACGGCTCGGTGAACGGGAAGTAGGACGGGCGGAAACGCACTTTCAGGTCGCGCTCGAAGAACACCCGCAGGAACTCTTCCACGGTGCTCTTGAGGTCGGCGAAGCTGACGTTTTCCTCCACCAGCAACCCTTCCACCTGGTGGAACATGGGGGTGTGGGTCATGTCGGAATCGCAGCGATACACGCGGCCCGGGCAGATCATCCGGAACGGCGGCTTGTCGGCCTCCATGGTGCGGATCTGGACCGGTGAGGTATGGGTGCGCAGGACCGTGCCCGGGTTGAAATAGAAGGTGTCGTGCATGGCACGGGCCGGGTGATGGTCCGGAATGTTCAGGGCCTCGAAGTTGTGATAATCGTCTTCGATCTCGGGCCCCTGCTCAACGCTGTAACCGGCGCGGGCAAAAATGTCTTCGATTCGTTGCAGGGTGCGGGTCACCGGGTGCAGACCACCCAGGTCCTGGCCGCGGCCCGGCAGGGTCACGTCGATGGTCTCGGCAGCCAGCTTGGCCTCAATGGCGGCCTTCTCCAGTTCTGAGCGGCGGGCATTGATGGCCTGCTCCACCTGCCCTTTGGCTTCGTTGATTTTCTGGCCGGCTGCGGGGCGTTCCTCGGGAGACAGTTTGCCCAGTGTTTTCGCCTGCTGGGTGATGATGCCTTTCTTGCCGAGGTATTCCACACGAATTTGATCAAGTGCTTGCAGGCCGTCTGCCTTTTCGACGGCATTGAGCCCGTCCTGAACCAGTTGCTCCAGGTTTTCCATTGACCCTGCTCCAAACCAGAAATGGGGTGTTTAAAACAAAAATAGGGGAAGAGCGCGCCCTTCCCCTATTCAGAAAGCGCCGGGGTATGAATCCGGCGCCGGATCGATCAGTAATCGATTGAGATCTTAAGCGATCACAGGGACGCTTTGGCCTTCTCAACAACAGCGGCAAACGCCTGCTGCTCGTTCATGGCCAGATCGGCCAGAACCTTACGATCGATTTCAACGTTTGCCTTCTTCAGACCAGCGATCAGACGGCTGTAAGACAGGCCGTTGGCGCGGGCGCCAGCGTTGATACGGGCGATCCACAGGGCGCGGAAGGCGCGCTTGCGGTTACGACGGTCACGGTAGGCATACTGATGCGCCTTGATGACCGCCTGTTTGGCAACCCGGAAAACACGGCTACGGGCACCATAGTAACCCTTGGCCTGCTTCATGATCTTCTTGTGACGACGACGTGCTACCACGCCACGCTTTACACGAGCCATACTTTAATCCTTCTTAACCAGTAAATGCTTAGGCGATCATACGCTTGATGGAAGCCACGTCAGACTTGGCAACCAGCTTGGTGCCACGCAGCTGACGCTTACGCTTGGGGCTCTTCTTGGTCAAGATATGACTGGTGAAGGACTGCTTGTGCTTGAAGCCGTTGGCGGTTTTCTTGAACCGCTTGGTGGCTCCGCTTTTGGTTTTCATCTTGGACATTTTTTAAAACTCCGCATTCTATTTTTTTAAAACAAATGTGCCCCTGAACGACAAATCCCCCGCCGATGCGGGGGACCGGTCATTGATTCAGGTTCACTTCTTCTTGCGGGGAGCCACAACCATGGTCATCTGGCGGCCTTCCATTTTCGGCCGCTGTTCTACCTGGGCAAGCTCGGCGACGTCTTCCTCAACCCGGTTCATGAGCTTCATACCAATTTCCTGGTGTGCCATCTCACGTCCCCGGAAGCGGATCGTTACCTTGCCGCGGTCCCCATTTTCAAGGAAACGTACCAGGTTGCGTAGTTTGACCTGATAATCCCCTTCTTCAGTTCCTGGACGGAACTTGACCTCTTTGACCTGCGTCTGCTTCTGCTTCTTCTTGGCAGCCGCCTTGGCCTTTTTCTCTTCGAAGATCTTCTTGCCGTAGTCCATTATCTTACAGACGACCGGATCGGAATCCGTAACCTGAACCAGGTCAAGAGACGCTTCTTCAGCTTTTGCAAGCGCTTCCGCGATGGGAACAATCCCCACCTGCTCGCCTTCGGCGTCGATCAGGCGGACTTCAGTTGCGTCAATATTGTTATTGATGGGCGCTTTAGGTGTACGCCCACCCCGATTGGCTCGCTGTTTGATAGTCAGATCTCCGTTTAGTTTCTACCTTTGCGTTCGACGTCTTGCTTCAACAGTTGCTCGAATTCGTCGACCGACATGGTTCCCAGGTCTTCGCCCTTGCGAGTCCTTACGGCAACGGCGTTGTTTTCGATTTCTTTATCGCCAACAACGACCAGATACGGAACCTTGTTAAGAGTATGCTCGCGAATTTTAAAGCCGATCTTCTCGTTTCTCAAGTCAGCATTAACCCGATATCCCGCTGATTCGAGTTTTTCTGCCAGAT
This sequence comes from Marinobacter nauticus, assembly GCA_044811145.1. GTDB lineage: Bacteria > Pseudomonadota > Gammaproteobacteria > Pseudomonadales > Oleiphilaceae > Marinobacter > Marinobacter nauticus_A. The sequence continues at coordinate 2,064,636 of CP085245.1, read as the reverse complement.
TCCGGCAATAATCGGCCTGGTTATCCGTAATATTCAGTACGGCTACCTGGGTGGGAGCCAGCCAGGTCGGGAACGCGCCTTCGTATTCCTCAATCAGGATACCGATAAAGCGTTCAAAAGAACCCAGCACCGCACGATGCAGCATTACCGGCGTTTTACGCTCGGAATGATCATCCACATATTGAGCGCCCAGGCGGCCCGGCATGGAGAAGTCCACCTGCACGGTACCACACTGCCATACACGGCCGATACAGTCCTTCAGGGAGAACTCAATCTTGGGTCCGTAGAAGGCGCCCTCGCCCGGCAGCAGTTCCCAGTCCACGCCTTCGCGGTTCAGGGCCTGTTCCAGCGCGGCTTCCGCCTTGTCCCAGACTTCATCGGAGCCCACGCGCTTTTCCGGACGAGTGGACAGTTTGTACAGAATCTCGCTGAAGCCGAAATCGGCGTAGATTTCGTGCAGCATATTGATAAACGCCGACACTTCCTCCTGGATGGAGTCCTCTTCACAGAAGATGTGGGCGTCGTCCTGAGTAAAGCCACGCACCCGCATCAAGCCGTGCAAGGCACCGGAAGCCTCGTTACGGTGGCAGGAACCGAACTCCGCCAGACGCAGGGGCAGATCCTTGTAGCTCTTCAGGCCCTGATTGAACACCTGCACGTGGCAGGGACAGTTCATGGGCTTGATGGCGTAGTCGTGCTTCTCGGACTCAGTGGTGAACATATCGTCCTTGAACTTGTCCCAGTGCCCGGACTTTTCCCAGAGCGTGCGGGACACCACTTGCGGCGTCTTGATTTCCTGGTAGCCGTGCTTGCGCTGCTGGGCGCGCATGTACTGCTCCACTTCCTGGTACAGGGACCAGCCATCCGGGTGCCAGAACACCATGCCGGGCGCTTCTTCCTGCATGTGGAACAGCCCCAGCTTCTTGCCTACCTTGCGGTGGTCGCGTTTTTCCGCTTCTTCCAGACGATGCAGGTAGGCCTTGAGGTCTTTCTTGTTGCCCCAGGCGGTTCCGTAGATACGCTGCAACTGCTCGTTATTGTGGTCGCCGCGCCAGAACGCACCGGCCACCTTGGTCAGCTTGAAGGCCTTGAGTTTGCCAGTACTCGGCACGTGGGGGCCACGGCACAGGTCGATGAACTCGCCCTGCTTGTAGAACGACAGGTCTTCCTCGCCCGGAATATCCTGAATGATCTGGACTTTGTATTCCTCACCCATGTCCTCGAACAGCTTGATGGCCTCGTCACGGGACATGATGGAGCGGGAAACCGGCAGATCCTGCTTGGCCAGCTCGTTCATACGTTTTTCGATACGGGCCAGGTCCTCGTTGGTGAACGGACGCTCGTATTTGAAGTCGTAGTAGAAGCCGTTTTCAATCACCGGGCCGATGGTCACCTGGGCACCCGGGAACAACTCCTGGACCGCCATGGCCATCAGGTGGGCGGTGGAGTGGCGGATGATATCCACGCCCTCTTCATCGCGCTCGGTCACAATCGCCAGTTCGGCATCGTTCTCGATCAGGTAACTGGTGTCCACCAGCTTGCCATTCACCTTGCCAGCCAGGGAGGCCTTGGCCAGGCCGGCGCCAATGTCGGCAGCCACATCGTGAACGGTAACGGGCTCGGAAAAACTGCGATGACTGCCGTCCGGAAGAGTTACTACGGGCATGAATATCTCCTTGGAGTTCTCAGCGGTGATCTATACCAGAGATCACTTGGTTGCCGCCCCTGCGACACAAACCGCGGGGCAGAGTTGGGGGCGAGTCTAACAGAAAAAAGCCCGGCAGCAACGCCGGGCTTTTACGGAGGGGACGATTTGCAGGGTCAGGCCGGTTTCGCCTGGGCATCCTCGCGCTTCTTGCGCCTGAGCTGGCCCCAGGCCAGGAAGCCAAGGAGAATCAATGCCGGAATGACCATCAGCTCTTTTGGCGGCCGGTCTTTCTCAACCTGGACCTTGTCGATGGTCCAGCCAAAACCAATGCCAGCCTGCTCCGCCATACTGCCAAAGTTGACGAAATCCACCACCATTCTGTCGCCGTCGGGCGAGACTTCCAGGCCCGCCTGCGCCAGGCGCTGCTGCGGCGTTTCCGCATCCGGCAAAGGCAGCCGCACGTACTTGGTGGTTTCATCACCATCAATGGACATGCCAGATGCCTTCACAATGATGGGCTGATCCGCCGGAACATCCTCAACATACTGGTAGATCTCCGTGGCCGGACGATCCTCGGTCGGCGGATAGACCATATCCCACCAGAAACCCGGCCGGAACAGCGTGAAGGTGATCAGCAGCAGCAGGACGGTTTCCCACCACCGGGTCTTGGTGAACCAGAACCCCTGGGTGGCCGCCGAGAAGACCAGCATGGCCGTCACCGCACTAAAGATAGTCACCAGAAGGTCCACCCAGCCCGTCAACCCGATCAGCAACAACTGGGTGTTGAAGATGAACATGAACGGCAAAATGGCGGTACGTATGTCATAGGTAAAACCCTGCACACCCGTTCGAATCGGATCTGCACCCGATATGGCCGCCGCCGCGTAGGCGGCCAGCCCCACCGGTGGCGTGTCGTCGGCCAGGATGCCGAAATAGAACACGAACAAATGCACGGCAATCAGCGGCACCAGCAGTCCGTTTTCCGCCCCCAGCGTCACGATAACCGGGGCCATCAAGGTAGAGACCACGATGTAGTTCGCGGTGGTCGGAAGACCCATCCCCAGAATCAGACTGATGATGGCGGTAAAGATCAGCATCAACAGAATGTTGCCACCGGAGATCACTTCCACAAACTGGGTCATGACCAGCCCGATGCCGGTGAGGGTGACCGTGCCGACCACAATGCCGGCGGTGGCTGTAGCCACACCGATACCGACCATGTTTCGGGCGCCGGTTGCCAGCGAATGGAACAGGTCAACAATACCGCCGGAGAACTCACTGAGCAGCTGTCCATGTTTGAGGAAAAAAGCCTTCAGCGGGCGCTGGGTAATCACAATAAAGATCATGAAGGCCGTGGCCCAGAACGCGGACAGTTGCGGCGAAAAGCGCTCAACAGTGAGACACCATACCAACACCACCACCGGCAATAGGAAGTACAGCCCGGATTTCACGGTGGGCCCTACTTCCGGAAGCTCCCCCATTTCCTTGGTAGGATCATCTTCTTCCAGTGGCGGGAAACGGGTGGCATACCACACCAGCCCCACGTAGGCCAGGACCACCAGCGGAGCCAATACCCACATGGCCGCGTCTCCGAAGATCTGCTTGGTCCAGCCAATACCGTAGTAGACAACAAACGTGAGAGCGCTCAAGCCAATCAACAGGACAACCCAGGTCAGCATCCTCTGGGCCAGTGTCGGCTTGTTCAGGCGCTCAATGCCCTGCATGTTCAGCTTGCAGGCTTCCAGGTGAACAATGTAAATCAGTGCCACGTAGGAAATCATCGCCGGCAGGATCGCATGCTTGATCACCTCCAGGTAGGAAATGCCTACGTACTCCACCATGAGAAACGCCGCAGCCCCCATGATCGGCGGGGTCAGCTGGCCATTGGTGGATGCCGCCACTTCAACGGCGCCGGCCTTGGTGGCCGGGAAGCCCACGCGCTTCATCAGCGGAATGGTAAAGGTGCCCGTGGTCACCACGTTGGCGATGGAGGAACCGGAAATCACACCGCTGAGACCACTGGAGACCACCGCCGCCTTGGCGGGGCCACCCCGCATGTGGCCGAGCATGGAGTACGCCATCTTGATGAAGTAGTTACCCGCACCCGCACGCTCCAGCAGTGCGCCGAAGAGTACGAACAGGAAAACAAAACTGGTCGAAACCCCCAGGGCAACACCAAACACACCCTCGGTGCCCAGCCATTGGTGTGACGCCAGCTTACTGAGGCTTACACCTTTGTGGGAAATAACATCCGGCATGTAAGGGCCGGCCAGTGAATAGGTAATAAAGACTGCCGCAACAATGGTTAGGGGTAGCCCCAGGGCACGGCGGGTTGCTTCCAAAAGCAACACCAGACCAACCAGCGCAACCCACAGGTCCTGAGTAATAGGCGCACCCGGCCGTGTCGCCAGCTGGTCATAGAAAACAAAAAGGTAAGACGCCGCAAAGGCGGCCGCCAGCGCCAGCACCCAATCATAAATGGGCACCTTGGTGTCGTGCTTTCCCTTGATCATGGGAAACGCGGCATAGGCGAGAAAAACGGCAAACGCGAGGTGAATGGAGCGCGCTTCCGTGGAATTGAAGATACCAAAATCCAGGATGAACGGCAGGGGCGACGCAATCCAGAGCTGGAAAAGCGACCAGCACACCGGAACAATAAACAGCAAAACGGCCGAAGGCCCGGTTAACGCTCTGCCACCGGTTTCTGTCTGCAACACCTGCTCTATCTCGGCAGTACTGACCTCTGCACCAGTATCCGGCTCGTTCTTTGCCATGAAAGCTTCCTGTGGTGGGAATTACCTGAACAAAAGCAGCGAAGCGGGCTCCCGCCCGCTCCGTTGCTAACCGTGTGATCAGTCGATCAGGCCGGCTTCACGATAGTACTTTTCCGCACCCGGGTGCAGAGGTGCACTCAGGGCATCAGAGACCATTTCTTCTTTCTCAAGGTTGTTGAAGGCAGGGTGCAGGCGCTTGAAGCTATCAAAGTTCTCAAACACCGCTTTTACCACCTGGTAAACCACCTCATCCGGCACGTCGGTGGAGGATACAAAAGTCGCCGCCACACCGAAAGTGGTTACGTCCTCATCCGTACCACGGTACATGCCACCCGGAATCACGGCTTCACGGTAGTACGGGTTCTCTTCGATCAACGCCTCGGTTGCATCGTTCTTCACCTCGACAATCACGCTGTCACAGGAAGTGGTGGCTTCCTTGATGGCGCCGGAGGGATGGCCGACGGTGTAGAAGAAGGCATCGATGTTGCCGTCACACAGGGCCTGGGACTGCTCGGCAGCCTTGATTTCGGCGGCCAGGGAGAAGTTGTCCAGCGTCCAGCCCATTTCGTTCATCAGTACCTCGGCGGTGGCTCGCTGCCCGGAGCCCGGGTTACCCACGGATACCCGCTTACCCTCGAGGTCTTCGAAGGTCTTGATGCCGGATTCCTTGCTGGCGACAACCGTGAACGGCTCAGGGTGCAGTGAGAAAACCGCACGCAGATCCTTGTTGGGGCCGTCATCCTTGAACTGGCTGGTACCGTTGTAGGCGTGGTACTGCCAGTCTGACTGGGCCACAGCCAGATCCAGCTCGCCCTGGCGGATGGCGTTCAGGTTGTAGACTGACCCACCCGTGCTTTCGACAGAACAACGGATACCGTGCTCTTTACGATCCATATTCACCAGACGACAGATTGCACCACCGGCTGGATAGTACACACCGGTTACACCACCGGTACCAATGGTCACGAAACGTTGCTCCTGGGCAGAGACCGACGTAGAGGCAGCCCCCAGGCTGACGGCCGCGGCCATGGCAAATGCAGAAGCTTTGAGTTTGAAAGTCATGTGTGCTCTTCCTTATTTTTCTGGTCTTTGTTATTGATTGTCCGGGCAAATAGTCGGACAAGCATCCAGTTCAATTTAGAACATAGAACACTTCCCGGCATAAATAAAGGTCGGATTTATGCCCCTAACCGGCTGACCAATCAACAAAAAAGCCCGCTAATGCGGGCTCTCCGGAAACGTGGGACCGTCTCGGCGGGATGGGCCTGGCCTCAATCGGCCAGGCTTTTGTGCACCACCTCGTAAACGTCCTTGGATAGGGCTTCCTTATCGCGGATGCTTTCCAGTGCCTTTTTCATTTGCTCACTGTAAGTCGGTGCGAATTTCTTCCACCGGCTCAGCGGAGTCACCAGGCGTGCTGCAATCTGCGGGTTGCTGTCATCAAGCCGGCAAATCACCTCTGCCAGAAACTCATAGCCGCTTCCGTCCGGATTATGGAAAGCCGGGAGATTCTGGCCAGCAAATGCCCCAACCACGGAACGGACCTTGTTGGGGTTCTTCCAGTCGAATGCCTTATGGCCCAGTAAGTGCCTGATATGGGGCAGCTGACCGGTCTTGTGACTGGCGGACTGCACTGAGAACCACATCTCGACCACTTGCGGGTCGTGCTGGAATTGCTCGTAGAACGCATCCAGCGCTTCGGTACGCTCCTGATCGAAACCGGAGTTCACCAGCGCCCGCAAGGCACCCAGCCGGTCGGTCATGTTATCGGCGTTCTGGAACTGTTCGGTAGCCAGCGCCAGGGCCTCTTCGTCTCCGATGTGCAGCAGCCAGCCAAGCGCAATGTTCTTCAGGCTGCGGCGGGCAATGGCGTCGGAAGTCAGCTTGTACTCACCCGCCTGGTTGTTTCTCTGGTAACAGGCCAGCAGGTCATCCCGCAGAGCATTGGCCAGGTGCAGCAAGACCCGCTCACGGGCATGGTGAATGGACGGCACATCCGCTTGCTCGGACAGCTCGACCAGATAGTTTTCCGACGGCAACTGCAGCATTTTCGCCACCAGCGCCTGATCCAGGGAATCGTTATTCAGCAGCCCACGGTAGGACTCAATCAGCCTGGGCTCGATTTCGGCATCGTCATCCTGCCCGATCAGGGACTGGATTACGTCAATGGCCAGCCGCTGGCCAGCGTCCCAGCGATTGAAGCCGTCCGGGTCATGGCTCATCAGGAACAACAATTGCTCCCGGGTCCAGGGATAGTGGACACGGACCGGCGCGGAGAAGTCCCGAAGCAGGGACGGCACCGGCTTCTCATCCAGACCGTGGAACTCGAACTGGTGCTCAGCCTCGGTAATCTCCAGAACCCGCTCAGTCGGCGCATCAGCCTCAGACCCGCCCATATTCAGGGGCAAAGCCTCACCATTGCTGCCCAAAAGACCCAGCGCAAACGGGATATGCTGGGGCTTCTTGTTGGTCTGTCCCGGGGTGTCCGGCACGGTCTGGCGGATGGTCAGGCGGTAAATGCCCTGCTCGGCATCAAAGTCGTCCTCGACGTTGAGCACGGGCGTACCGGCCTGCTCGTACCACAGTCGGAACTGGCTCAGGTCTCGCCCGGAGGCGTCTTCCATGGCCTTAACGAAGTCGTCGGTGGTCACGGCCTGGCCGTCGTGGCGCTCAAAGTACAGATCACTGCCCTTGCGGAACATCTCTGGCCCGAGCAGGTTGTGAATCATGCGCACCACTTCTTCCCCTTTCTCATAGATGGTCAGGGTGTAGAAGTTGGCGATTTCCATGTAGGACGCGGGGCGAACCGGATGCGCCATGGGGCCGGCATCCTCGGCAAACTGGGCGGTGCGCAGCAAGGTTGCGTCCTCAATGCGCTTGACCGTGGGCGAGCCTTCATCGGCCGAGAACTGGGCATCCCGGAACACGGTGAAGCCTTCTTTCAGGCTCAACTGAAACCAGTCTCGACAGGTGACGCGGTTGCCGGACCAGTTATGGAAATACTCATGGGCGACGATGGCTTCAATACGCTGAAAGATAGCGTCGGTGGCCGTCTCCTGGCTGGCCAGCACGCAGGAGGAGTTGAAGATGTTCAGCCCCTTGTTCTCCATCGCGCCCATGTTGAAGTCGTCGACGGCCACGATCATGAAGATGTCCAGGTCGTATTCCCGGCCATAAACTTCTTCATCCCAACGCATGGCGCGCTTGAGCGAATCCATGGCGAAGTCGCACTTCTCCGAATTACGCGGCTCCACGTACATGCGCAGGTCAATGTCACGACCGGAGCAGGTGGTAAAGCTGTCGCGCTTCTCAACCAGATCCCCCGCCACCAGGGCGAACAGGTATGAGGGCTTGGGGAAAGGGTCTTCCCAGGTCACGAAGTGGCGGCCATTGTCCAGATCGCCCTGCTCTACCGGGTTACCGTTGGAAAGCAGCACCGGATAGGCCGACTTGTCGGCCTCAATACGGGTGCGGAACCGGGCCATGACGTCCGGGCGGTCCGGGTAATAGGTGATGCAACGGAAGCCTTCGGCTTCACACTGGGTGCAGAACATGCCGGAGGACTTGTAGAGGCCTTCCAGGCGGGTGTTGTTCTGGGGCTCGATCCAGGTCACTACCGCCAGCTGGAACTGTTCGGGCACGTCCGGCACCACCAGCTTGTCACCCCGATCCTCGTAGGCGGCGCTCTCGAGCGTCTCACCATTCAGGGCCACCGATTCGAGCGTCAGGCTGTCGCCATCCAGCTCCAGGGGTTTGCCGGTCTCTTGCGATTCGGGGTTGCGGCGCACTGTCAGCGTGCTGTGCACCCGGGCACCATCCTCGAACAGTTCAAACCTGAGGTCGATCTGCTCGACCAGGTAGGCCGGCACCTGGTATTCGCTCAGGTAAATGGTTTGTGGCTGATCGGTTCGCATTCACACTCTCCAGATAAAAACAGGGGCTCAGTCGAGCACCCGGAACCGGACTTCGTAGCCGGTAAACTTGCGTATGTTGATCACTCCGGTGTCGAGAATCAGGTACTGGCCCTTGATGCCCTCCAGTAGGCCTTCAACGTCCGGAGTCTTGTCCAGGTTGTGGGTTTTCACTTTTGACGGCCACACTTCTACAGGATAGCTGAGGGCCTGTGGGGATTCCTCAACCACACGAAGGCTGTCTTCGCCATGTTCCTGCCTGAGCTGCGCCAGGTCGTCGGCAATCAGGCCCAGAATCCGTTCGCGCTCGGACACCAGGTCCAACTCCGGCACGTCACCCTTGAGCATGGCCCGCCAGTTGGTGCGGTCGGCCACGTGCTGCTTGCAGGCCACTTCCGCCAGGCCGGCCAGGTAACGGGTCGAGACGCGCAGCATGGGAATGGCATCCACCGCACCCTGATCAATCCAGCGTGTGGGCACCTGGGTGCCGCGAGTAATGCCCACCTTCAGGCCGCTGGAATTGGCCAGATACACCACATGTTCGACCATGCAGTTGCGCTCGCCCCATTCCGGTTCCCGGCAGGTGCCCAGATGAAAATGGCATTTTTCCGGGCTCATGATACAGCTGTCACAGGCCGCCAGCTTCCGGAAACACGGGTAGCAGTATCCCTGGTTGAAGCTTTTCTTCGTGGTTCGGTCGCAGTGAACACAGCGGATCACGCCATCGAAATCCAGCCGTACCCGGCGCCCCACCAGTTCGTTTACGTCGATACGGGCATCGCCCACCGCCAACTGGTAACTGACCGGCGCCTCGGCGCTGGCCGGCATCTTGCGGAGCCGGCCGGTGACATCGATAAGCTCGCTCAAACCTTGACCTCGGTGAACTGGCTGGAGTCGGCCTCCGGCTTTTTCTTGCCCATATTGGCCATGGGGTCACAGGCGGTACCGGTTTTCTCACCGCGATCGATATAGCCTACGCGCTCTTCCGGGGCGATGTTGTGCCGGTCTTCATAGACAATCAGCGCTTCCAGGGTGGTTGCCCGTTGCTCAGAGGTCATCTTGCGGCCATCGGGCCACTTGCCCAGTTCAAGAGAACGCTTGAGGTTCTGATACACCGTCGGATCCAGCCGCTCAATCAAATCTTCGTAGGTCATGCCTGCCTCCTGGAAAAATATTCATAAAAAACGGCAAATCCGTTTGACACACGCAAATGATAACAATTATCATTATCTCACCAAATGACAACGGTCGTAATCATTTGGTCTCTCTCATCAGGAGCTCGAGAAGCTCTTTTTACAGCCTCACCGTTTGGTGGGGCTTTTTTTATGCCCGCCGCTCAGCGCCACATGCGCCCGCGCAACGGCAACACCAGGGCACAAGCCAGCCCGGCGACAAAACCGCCCAGATGGGCTTCATTGGCCATGCGCCCTACGCCCATCACTTGCGGCAATGGGGTATAGCCAATCACCAGCCACAACAAGGCAATGGTTACCAACGCGGGAGGGAACTGGAAGCGTGGGCGACGCTGCTGGCTTAGCCAGCAGAATGCCAACAGGCCGTACACCACACCCGATAACCCGCCAAAAAGCGGGCCTGAGACCAGGTATTGCAGCACATTGGAGACCAGACTGGTTACCACAAACAGGATCACCAGTCGGCCACGGCCGTCCATCCATTCTACCTGACTGCCAAGAAACCACATCATCACGGCGTTGAAGATCAAATGCGCCCAACTGAAATGCAGAAAATCCGGGGTCAGAAGACGCCACACCTGGCCACTTCCAAGGGTCGCCAGCAGCGCCTCAAGGCGACCACCAAACGTTTCAAAGGTACTCCAGGCAAAAGCCCGGGGGTCGACCATCAGCATCGAGGCCGCCACCGAATTCTGGCCCATGCCGGTCAGCCAGACCGCAACCAGGGCGACAACCAGAATCGCAACCACCGCCGGTGCGTGTTGCGGCGATGGCTGCCAGCGACCGGACGGTGTGATTGGGGATGATTTACGTGTTTCCAAGCTCACCTCATGCGAATCAGCGTGCCACGCTGTCTTCCGTAGCCGGGTAATCAGGCCGTTCCGGTTTGTCCACGTCAATCCAAACAAACTTGTCGGGAGAAAGCGCTTTCTCACCGTCCATCCGGTAGGCCACCATTTTGTCGTTTTTCACGGCACTGTAATCAATACAGGCCACATTATGTTTCAGTGGCGCCGGCTGCCCTTCCATCCAGTAATGACCAACAAAAACTGGCGGCGCCTCGGGCGGATAGAACAACAGCTGTTCGCGTTCTTCCTCACTCAGGCGGCGGCGTGCCACTTCCGGAGGCAGTGGGTCCGGCTGGAACACCACATCGGCGTAGGTCTGCGGGTTCTCGGACCAGAACTTGGTACGGAAAAACTCCCGCACATAGCCATCGGCGCCGGTAATCGACATGCCTTCGGGCAGTTTGAGGTCGGTACCACGCAGGAGTGTATCCATAACCTGGCCGGCGAAGGATTCGATCGCTGCCGATGCATGCAGGAACTCTTCATCAATACAGCCATCCGGATGCAGACGACGGAATTTATCGATCAGCTGTTGATCCCAGCAGGCGTGAACCACCCGAAAATGCTCTTCCTCGATGAACAGCGGAATGGTGTAAAACCAGTCCAGGAACTCGTTCCATTCATGGGGATACGGATCAAACTGCTCCAGGGTTTCCCGGATCAGGCGGTTGTGCCGGTCATTGTGTTCACGCAGGAAAGTCTTGCCGCTGCCTGGCCGTGCGCGAGTGCAGTAACCCATGGCGTTGTATTCGTGGTTACCCATGACAATGCGGGCGGCGCCATGTTCCACCATATCGCGAACCAGATGCAGCGCCTCACGAATGTGCGGACCACGATCGATGATGTCGCCGATGAAGATGGCCTGACGGCGCGGGTGACGGTATACGCCGTTCGTTTTCTGGTAACCCATCTGCTGCAACAACAGCTCCAGAGTGTGGGCACAACCATGGATGTCGCCAATGATGTCGTAACCACGGGGTTTCTGTGAAACATTTGCGACCATAATCAACTCGCTGCGATTTCGCTTGCCCAGCCCAGCTTGTCGCGACAAGTGGCGTAGAAATTGTGATCCGAGGGATGGATCAAACGAACCTTGAAAGGTTTCTTGCTAATACGAATGATATCGCCAGGCGCGCAGGCAATGTTCATCTGCCCGTCAAAACTGACCTGCGGGTAGGTTTCGTTGGTATCGGCCACCACCAGTTTGATCTCACTCTTGCCGTCCACCACGATCGGCCGGCTACTGAGCGTGTGCGGGAACATGGGCACCAGGGCAATCGCGTCCAGTTTCGGGTGCATGATGGGACCGCCCGCCGACAGGGAGTAGGCAGTCGAGCCGGTGGGCGTGGACACAATCAGGCCATCCGAACGCTGGCTGTAGACAAAGTGCCCATCGATATACAGGTCAAACCCGATCATCCGGGTGGATTTGCCCGGGTGCAGGACCACATCGTTCAGTGCGGAACCGTACCCCAGGGGCTGACCATTACGCTCGACATGGCCGTCCAGCAGGAAGCGGGACTCTTCCATGTAGTTGCCAGCCAGCACTTCAGCGAGACGGTCTTCAAGGTCAGAGGGAGAGATGTCGGTCAGGAAGCCAAGCCGACCGCGATTCACGCCCAGAATGGGGATCTTGGACTTGGCCAGTTCGCGGGCCGCGCCCAGCAGGCTGCCGTCGCCGCCCACCACAATCACCAGGTCACAGATTTCACCCAGCAACTTCTTGCTGGCCACCTGCAAGCCGTGGCCGGGAACCATGGTTGCCGTGTCTTCCTCAAGGATGACGTGATAATCATGCGCGGTGAGATACTGCTTAAGCTGCCGTAGCGACTCAACCACCTTGACGCTGCCCATGCGTCCGACAATACCGATGTTTCTGAACTGGTCCATGCGTTATCCCGTGATGTCTGTATGAAAGGGCTTGGCGGCCCGCTCCCAACAATGGCAACAGGATAACAGTTTTACGAAACACGGGCAGTTCTGGAGCAGTCTGGCGCTACTCTGCCCGGTGCTGCTCACACCGGTCATCAACACCTGGCCGGAATTCGGAAGGCTGTGTCACACGCATAATGGGCTCACCACAAACTTTGCCGCTGGCATTTTCATGATTGCACTCGGGTTTCTCGTAGTGCGCCAGCCATTCCCGGTACGCGGGTTCATTCATGCCGCAGCGCTCGGCTGCATAGGCCACGGGGTTCCTGAAATAGGTGTCGATATCATCATAAGGCAGCGTGATGTGACCCACGCCGGCGTGATACGCCACCAGGAATACTGCCTGCCGCTGCAGGTGTGACATTATGGAGTCTTCAATGGGTTCCTGATCCAGCAGCTCCTGATTCTTGCTCTCCAGGGCCGCAATGGTTTCATCCCTTAGTTCCAGCTCCCGCTGTTTGCGGTCCAATTGTTCACGCAGCAGAACCATCTCGGCGTTAGCGGCTGCCTGGTCTTCCTCACTACCCTCATCAGCAGCCAACTGCTCCTGCATCTGAAGGTATTGTTCATTGCGCTTGGCCAGTCGATGCTTGAGCTGTTCATTGGCGATCCGCAACCGCTCGGCCTGCTGCTTGAGGTCGGAAACCTCATTACGCAATGTCTGCAGTTCCAGGCGGTGTTCGCGCTGAAGCTCCGCCATGGATTCACGATGGGCGCTTTGCAGGGTTTTGATTCGCAGGCGCTGTTCCCGAAGCATCTGGGCCGCCTTGGCGCGCTCTTCCCCGCTTTCCTGCTGGGCAGGCTGCCCACCTGCCTGCAACGTGGGTATTTCTTCCTGCTCCTTGGGTTTTGGCGGCTCCGCTTTCTGGAAGCGCAACTTGTTGCCTTCCACGGCCTTGCGGATTGCCTGAAAGTGGTTGCTGCCCGGTGTCATATCCGGGTCCCAGAGTTCGTTGGCGAACGCCTGGTCCGGACACTGACTTCTGCAGACCAGATGAATGGGGCCGCCCCCCAGATCCGGGCCACTGGCCCCACGCTCTGCCATGGACTCCACCGGCACGTTCCAGCTGCTATCGGCCCGGCCTTCCTCATCAAACCAGATGCGGAAAAACACCAGCGAGCGGATGGTCAGATCCGGGTTGAGGTTAACCAGCACCGCTCGCACATCGGTTTCCGCCAGGTCCGTCAGCCCGACATAGCCATCCAGGAACGCCCCGAACTCCGACCAGCGCATCTGTCGGTCAACCTGACTGCCGTCCATGAAGAACACTGCCGATTGGCCATCCGCCGACTGGCCGCCATTAACCATTCATCGTCTCCAAACTCCGCAAGTGTGACGTCTCTTGCCCTAGTCTAGCTTCACCGAGCCTGGAACACAGCGACAAAGCGCAAAGTTTTGGGATCAGATCTCGGCGGCCAGGCGGCACCCCTGGTCGATTGCCCGCTTGGCATCCAGCTCCGCGGCCACATCGGCGCCGCCGATCAGGTGCACTGGCATGCCTGCCGACTCCAGACCCGCCTGCAATTCCCGCAGCGGTTCCTGCCCCGCACAGATAATAATGGTATCGACCGGAAGCACCTGATCTTCACCCTTATCGGCTCCCTTGGGGGTAATGGTGACGTGCAAGCCCTCATCGTCGATTTTCCGATAGCTCACGCCGGGAATCATCTGCACATTGCGATGGCGAAGCGAAGTGCGATGCACCCACCCGGTGGTCTTGCCCAGGTTCTTGCCCACCTTGGAGGTTTTGCGCTGCAGCAGGTACACCTGACGTGCCGGCTCCGGGATTTCCGGGGTCACCCCTTTAACGCCGCCACGATGCTCAACGGTCAGATCCACACCCCATTCTTTCATGAAGTGTTCGGTATTCAGGGCCGGGGAATCTCCCTTGTGCACGATAAATTCGGAAACATCAAAACCTATGCCTCCGGCCCCGATCACTGCAACGGTCTGTCCCACCGGCTTGCGATCAAGCAGCGCATCCAGATAACCGATTACCTTGGGATGATCGATCCCTTCAATCTCCGGAGTCCGGGGCTCAACGCCGGTGGCCAGGATGACCTCGTCAAACCCTCCGGCTTTCAGGTCCTCGACAGATACGCGGGTATTGAGCCGCACGTTCACGCCATGCTTGTCCAGCATCACCTGGTAGTAACGCAGGGTTTCGTGAAATTCTTCCTTGCCGGGAATTCGCTTGGCGACATTGAACTGACCGCCGATCCTGTCTGACGCCTCAAACAGCGTTACCCGGTGGCCCCGTTCGGCCGCAACGGTGGCGAACGCCATCCCGGCGGGGCCCGCACCAACCACCGCGATGGACTTCGGCTGTGAGGTTTTCACGTAGGCCAGCTCTGTCTCATGACAGGCCCGGGGATTCACCAGACAGGAGGTCAGTTTGCCGGCGAAGGTGTGGTCCAGACAGGCCTGGTTGCAGGCTATGCAGGTATTGATTTCATCCGCGCGGTCTTCCGCCGCTTTGAGCACCAGCTCGGAATCCGCCAGGAAGGGCCGGGCCATGGACACCATGTCCGCCTGCCCTTCGGCCAGCACCCTTTCGGCCACATCCGGCATATTGATGCGATTGGTGGTCACCAGGGGAATGCTTACCGCGCCTTTAAGGTGGGCGGTCACCTTGGTGAAAGCGGCTCGAGGCACCGAGGTTACGATGGTGGGCACCCGGGCTTCGTGCCAGCCGATGCCCGTATTGATGATGGTGGCACCCGCCTTTTCGATTTCCTGCGCCAGCTGCACCACTTCCTGCCAGGTGCTGCCCTCTTCGATCAGATCCAGCATGGAAAGCCGGTAAATCAGGATGAACTTCTCGCCAACCCGCTCTCGCACCCGGCGCACGATTTCCAGCGGCAGGCGAATCCGGTTCTCGTAACTGCCGCCCCACTGGTCAGTGCGGTGGTTGGTGTGAGGCACGATGAACTGGTTGATGAAGTACCCTTCCGAGCCCATGATCTCCACGCCATCGTAGCCCGCCCGCTGGGCCAGGGCGGCGCAGTTCACGTAATCGTCAATCTGCTTCTGGATGCCGGCTTCATCAAGCTCTTTGGGGGTAAACGGGTTGATCGGGGCCTTGATGGCAGAGGGCGCGACCAATTCTGGCGAATACGCGTAACGACCGGCGTGCAGAATCTGCATACAGATCTTGCCATCGGCCTGATGCACCGCCTCGGTGATCACCCGGTGCCGATCCGATTCCTCCTCGGTGCTCATCTTCGCGGCATGCTGGAATACCGACCCTTCGCTGTTGGGGCCTATACCCCCGGTCACAATCAGGCCAACGCCACCGCGGGCACGCTCGGCGTAGAACTCGGCCAAGCGCTCGAATCCGTTCGGAACCTCTTCCAGCCCGGTATGCATCGACCCCATCAGGGTGCGGTTACGCAGGGTGGTGAATCCAAGATCAAGCGGCTGAAACAGGTTTGGATAGCGTTCGTTGCCGGAGGCTGTGGACATCGGTGCATTCCTCTTTGTTGTTTTCGATCTCCTCACCTTAGCGGGTGCCTTTACCGCCAACAATATCCACACATAACGTTTCATTATCCTCGAACAACATCGATAATAGGAGCATGCAAACAACGACCACCGCCACACAAAATGCCCTGGGCGACATCAGCTTGCTGCACGTCGCCGTCCTGCTGAAGGCCGCCAAGGCCGAAGGGGCAGACACCGAAACGTTAAGGCGGCAGTTCCGGCTCGACAGTCCCGAGCTGACATCAGCCGACGCCCGAATCAGCATTCCACGTTTCATGCGCCTGGGCCATGCCGCCATTGCCATGACCGGCAACAAGGCACTGGGCTTGCGAATTGGCGCTTTCACCCGGCCGGTGGATGCTGGTCTTGCCGGGCTGGCTGCCGAAACCGCCAACACCATTCACCAGGGCATGGCCACACTGGTCCGCTATAGCTTGCTGACCAGCCAGAACTCCCGGGGCGAGCCGAGCGTGGAGGCGGCCGAGCGCACCCTGCGCTTCTATTCGATTCGGCCTTACAACGCCTACAACTATTTCGTGGTGGATTCTGTGCTCGCTGGCTGGACCCAACTGGCCCGGCACATGGCCGGCCAGTTCCAGGTACTGGAAAAAGTATGCATTGAATACCCATCCCGGGGCCTGGACGACGTATTTGAGCGTTGGTTTGGTTGTCCGATTGAGTTTGGGGCGAAGGAAAACTCAATTCGTTTCAGCAGTGCGTGCTGGCACGGTACTCCGGCACAGGCTCACACCAGCATGCATGAAAAGCTCCGGACAGCGTGTGAACGGGAGCTGGAGCAGATTCGACGGGGATGGAGGGTGAGCGATCGGGTACGGCACCTGATGACCCCCCTATTGCAGGGCAAAACACCGACACTGGCGCTGCTCGCAACCAAACTGGGAACGACGCCGTGGACCCTCCAGCGGCAACTGGCAGCGGAGGGAACCGGATTCCAGCAGCTGCTGGATGCCACGCGGCAACATCTGGCGCGGGATTACCTGAAGGAAACGGATAGCTCATTATCGGAAATCGCCTGGCTTCTCGGCTTTGCCAATCCACCCGCATTTCATAAGGCCTACAAACGGTGGTACGGAACCAGCCCGGGAGATGATCGCGACAATCTAAGAAAGGACAACAGGCTAAGACAAGAAAACAGGAAAAACTAAAGAGAGGGTAAAAAATGGCGGAGCGGACGGGACTCGAACCCGCGACCCCCGGCGTGACAGGCCGGTATTCTAACCAACTGAACTACCGCTCCGCGTAGTCGGCCCAAGCTGTGCTGACGACTGCTTGGTGACAACGAGGGCGCATTATATAGATGCCCCCGATTATGTCAACGCTTTCAAATGTTTTTTCTGAATATTTTTCTCAGGACTGGCCCGCGATTGAATTCAGGCTTCGTCCGGCGCGCAAGGCTCACCCTCAACACCAGCCACCGGGAGCGTGAAATAGAAACAGGCGCCACCGTCTTCGGGACGCTCAAACGCAATATCCCCGCCCTGGGCCTGAATCAGCGAACGACAGGTAGCCAGGCCGATGCCCATGCCATCGTCCTTGGTGGTATGGAATGGGTGAAACAGCATTTCTTCCGCTTCTTCGGATACCCCGACCCCGTGATCACGAACCTGGACCCGGACACACTTCTGGCCACAACGCCGGGCACTGACTTCCACCGGCGCATCGGATTCAGCAGCCCGGGTTGACTCAAGGGCGTTGCGAATCAGATTAAGCGCTACCTGCTGCACCTGAATCGGATCGGCCAGAACATCAGGCAGGCCCTCTTCCAGTTGAACCTCAATGCCGCCGGCGTTGTTGCGCATGTCCACTTCCGCGAATTGGCGGGTGTCTTCCAGCAGCGTCGGTACCGACACCACTTCCTTGCCGGTCGCCGGCTTTTTCATGAACTTCCGGATACGGCGGATAATCTCGCTCGCGCGGTGGGACTGGGCTTCGATCTTATCCAGGGTCTGGCGCAGCAGATCAAGATCTGGCTGCTCCTTGGCCATCATCCGCTTGGACACGCGGGCATAGTTGGTGATGGCGGTCAGCGGCTGGTTCACCTCGTGGGCAAAGCCGGCGGCCATTTCCCCCATGGTGGTGAGGCGAGAGGTGTGGGCGAGTTGATCCCGCTGTTCCTGAACCAGCGTCCGGGCATCTTCCAGGGCCTGCTCGCTTTCCAGCTCGGCACTAATGTCGCGGAACACCACCACTGCGCCATGCAGCTCTTCGTCGTCCAGCAGCTTTGGAGTTGCCCGGTATTCCGCCGGGAAGGCGGTTCCGTCGGCGCGCAGCATCTGTATGTCGCGCTGATTTTCCACCACGCCCTGCTGGCAAGTGGACATGACCGGCAGCGTTTCAGGCGCTTCCTCACCGGTTGCAAAATGCAGCTCAAAAAAGCTCTTACCAATCAACTCTTCGGCGGGACAACCAACAATCGTGGCTGCCGCCGGATTGGCGAATTCGATGATGCCGTTCTCATCCAGGCCATAAATGCCTTCACTGATCGAGTTGAGAATGCGGGTCTGGTCGCCCTGCAGTTCGCGGTTGCGGCTCTGCATCTCGCGTTCCAGACGAATCACCCGGGCATGGGTTTTCACCCGGGCAATAACTTCCTGGGACTCAAAAGGCTTGGCAATGTAATCGGCACCGCCCAGGGAAAAGCCTTTCACCTTGGCCTGCAGATCATCCAGAGCGGAGAGGAAAACCACGGCCGAATCGGCGGTATCGGGGTCGGCCTTCAGGCGTTCACAAACCTCATAGCCATCCATTTCCGGCATCATGATGTCCAGCAGGATGACTTCGGGGTGGTGCCTGTGGGCAAGGTCCAGCGCCTTTTCGCCCTCGTTGGCGATCAGCAGCCGGTAGCCTTTGTCTTTCAGGGTCTCATAGAGGACTTTCAGGTTCTGCGGGTTATCGTCCACCAGCAGGACCGTCACCTCCGGGTTTTCGGTGACAACATCAGTCATAGACACAGAGCCGGTTAGAAAAGTGACAGCATAATGACGACACTCAGCCGGCTAGTCGATAAGGTCCTTTACTGACAACACCATACGGACCAGGTGCGCCAGTGAGTGGGTGCCCATCTTGTGCATAACGCGGGAGCGGTGAATCTCCACGGTGCGCTGGCTGATCTCCAACTCAATGGCAATCACCTTGTTGGCCTGGCCAGCAATCATCCGGTCCATGATTTCACGCTCGCGGGGGGTCAGGCTCTTCACCCGGCGGATGATTTCCTGCTTTTCATCCAGCGATTTCCGCTGTTCCCGGTCCTGCTTCAGGGCGGCTTCGATCTTCTCCAGCAACGCTTCCTCGCGGTACGGCTTCTGGATAAAGTCCACCGCGCCTTCTTTCATGGCGTCCACCGCCATGGGCACATCACCATGACCGGTCACAAAAATGATCGGCAGGATGGAGTGCTTTTCGTTCAGTTTCTTCTGCAGCTCCATACCATCCATGCCAGGCATACGAATATCCAGCACAATACAGCCGGCCATCTGGTCGGAGTAGTCCTTGAGGAAGGCACTGGCGCTCTCGTAGGTTTGCACCGGCTTGTCGTCGGATTTCAACAACAACTCCAGTGAATCACGGACGGCCTCATCGTCCTCTACTACATACACAGTCTGCTGGATATCAGTCATGGATCGGTTTTCTCCTGTCCGTTTTATTATTCGACCGGTCAGTGGATGGACGGATCTTTGTGCTCGTCCCGGGCGTGTTCCTGGCGCTCATGTTCGCGCATTTTTTCCAGTCGCTGCTGAATAATGCCAAAAACGCTCTGCTTGGGATAGCGGCCCTTGGCGTCGGCCTTGCCGGCAGGCTTACCCAATAACAGTGTAATCGCCTCCTCCACCGTAGCAACCGGGTACACCGAAAACTCGCCAGCGCGACAGGCTTTGACCACTTCCATATCCAGCATCAGGTTCTGGACATTGGTGTGCGGAATGATCACGCCCTGGGTACCCGTCAGACCATCTTTCAGTTCGCAGGTGGCAAAGAACCCTTCCACCTTTTCGTTCACGCCGCCGATAGGCTGGACCTGGCCGAACTGGTTGAACGAGCCGGTAATGGCCAGATCCTGGCGTACCGGCACGCCCGAGAGGGACGACAAAAGGGCAACCAGCTCCGCCAATGAGGCGCTGTCGCCATCCACTTCGCCGTAGTTCTGCTCAAACGTGAGACTGGCCGACAAGTGCATGGGATCGTCCACGGAAAAGTGAGACGCGAGCCAGGAGCTGATGATCATCACCCCCTTTGAATGCAGATTGCCACCAAGCTTCACATCCCGCTCGATGTCCATGACGCCGCCATCACCATAATAACAGGTAGCGGTGACCCGGTTGGACAGCCCAAACTCAAACCCGCCGGTCGAGAGAACCGACAACGCATTCACCTGCCCCACGCAGGTGCCGGTGGTCGATACCAGCGTAGAGCCATCCCGGATGGAATCGTAAAACTGGTCCCGGATCCGGCTGCTACGGTATTTGGAACTCTCCAGCGCCCGCTCCACATGCACTTCTGAGATCAGCTTGGCACCGGCCTGGCGCGCCCAGAAATCGGATTCACGAAGCAGGTTGGCGATATCAGCGGCATGCAGCGACAGCCGGTCCTGATGTTCGGCCATGCGGGCACTGTGTTCGATGATTCGGGCCACGCCCTTGTTGGTGCAGTGCAGCAACTCTTTTTCCACCACCAGGCTGGCGATGAATTTCGCATACAGCATCTGGCTGTCGTCGCTGCGGTACATTTCGTTCTCGAAATCTGCGGTCACCCGGAACAGCTCGGCGAATTCGGGATCGTGCTCCTGAAGAAGCATCCAGGTTTCCCGGTCGCCGAACAGGACGATTTTCACATCCAGGGGCACAGCCTCGGGCTCAATGGAGATGGTGCCGGAAAGCGTGAGTTCCCGCTCCAGGGAGTTAATCTGGATGGAGCGCGAACGCAGTGCTCGCTTCAGCCCGTCCCAGACAAAGGATTGCTCCAGCACCTTGATGGCGTCCATCAACAGGTAACCGCCGTTGGCCTTGTGCAGGCTGCCGGGGCGAATCAGGGAGAAGTCAGTGAAGACGGTGCCTTTGTAGGTCACATTCTCCACATAGCCGAACAGGTTGTGGTAGGTGGGATTGTCCTCCACCACCACCGGCACCTCGTTGTTTTTCTGGTGCACAACCACGTTGACGAGATAACGACGGGGCATTTTCTTTTCCAGCGAGGCATAGGCAATGGCCGCCTGCTCGTCGTCATCATCGAGGAAAATATCCAGGTTTTCAGCCAGATCGCCGCGAATCGCCTCCAGATGCGCCACCACATCCGGCAAATCCTTGTATTTTTCGGCCAATTCATCAATCTGATGCTCGGAAATGGCTTCCAGCGTTTCCTGGTTCAACGCCTGTTGTTTCTCAGCGTATTCCTGCTCCCAGTCCGCCAGCTTGCGAACCGCCTGGCGCAGCTTTTTCTCAAGCTTGGAGATCACCTCTTCGAACTTCTGACGCTGTTCTTCAGAGAGTTCCTGAAAGGTTTCTGCCGTGTGGGGCTCCTCGCCATTCATCGCCACCAGACGATAGCCGCCCGGGGTGGTCACGGTCAGGCGCACGTTTTTGCGCTTGGCCTGTTCAGCGACCTTTTCCAGCTCGTCTTCCTGCTTCTTGCCGTACTCGTCTTTGAGACTCTCGGCACGCTCGAGGAAGTTATCCCCCTCGAAGGTCTGGGGGATCATCTTCACCAGACGGGACATCAGCTTTTCCATGTCCTGCTTGAGCTCGGTGCCCATGCCGGATGGCAGCTTCAACAGCTTCGGATTCCGGGGCTCCTCGAAGTTGGCGACATAGCACCAGTCATGGGTCTGCTGATCCGTATCCACATGGTGCTCAAGGTACCGCAGCATCATGGTGCGCTTGCCCAACCCGTTGCGACCCACGGCGTATACGTTATAGCCACCATGGGGCATCGCCAGGGCGAACCGGACCGCTTCCTGGGCCCGGTTCTGGCCGACTATTTCAGACAGGGGCTCGAGCTGCCGGGTGGTTTTAAAAGGCAGATCTTTGAGAACGCAGGATTTATACAACTGATGCAATGGCAATGACTTCAAGATGGAATCCCGTCAGTGTCGTTTTGAAATAACAATAAGTTGGCCATTGTAGTGACTGATGGGCGGGCTGTCGCGGTTTTCTCAGATCACGCCGGCATCCAGGCCGACGGCCACGTAGAGGCCAAGCTCCTGGCACTGTTGCTCAAACACCGGCTGATACTCGCCCCGGCAAATCAGCGGTTCCTGGACCATTTTCCATCGCAGGCCGGTGGCAATACTTTCGACAGCACGAAGGGTGCCGGCGCCATCATGGCCGGCCCTGATATACAGCGCAAACGGCAGCCCCTGGGTGTGTTCCAGGCAGGGATAATAGCAACGGTCGAAGAAGTCTTTGGTAAGGCCGGCCATGTAGCCGAGGTTTTCAGTGGTGCCCAGGATCAGGGCGTCGCAGGCAAGAACGTCGTCGGGGGTGGTGTCCTGCGGGGCTTTGACAGCCACTTCAACGGTATCGATGTCCGGGTGGCGGGCACCCGCCACCACGGCATCGCGGAGTTTTTCGGTATTGGGGGATGGCGCGTGGACAACAATCAGGAGCTGTTTCTGATTTGTCATGACATTCCCTTTTCATCATCCCCGGCCGCCAACAAACCGCAACACCAGCAACTGGCCGGGACAAGAAAGGTTAAAGCAGTTCGCCGTTGGCATCAGCCGGCTCTGCTTCCTGCTTTTCTTTCGGTACCGGCTTTGGCATCAGCTTCTCGCGGATATTGGTTTCGATTTCGTTGGCAATCTCCGGATTCTCTTCCAGGAACTTGGCGGCATTCGCCTTGCCCTGGCCGATCTTGTCACCCTTGTAGGCGTACCAGGCACCGGCTTTATCCACGAAGCCTTCCTTCACGCCCATGTCCAGCACTTCGGCCATGTGGTAAATGCCCTTGCCGTACATGATCTGGAACTCGGCCTGTTTGAACGGCGGGGAAACCTTGTTCTTCACCACCTTCACGCGGGTTTCGTTACCGGTAACCTCGTCGCCGTCTTTCACCGCGCCAATGCGGCGGATGTCCAGGCGAACGGAGGAATAGAACTTCAGCGCGTTACCACCAGTAGTGGTTTCCGGGCTGCCGAACATGACACCGATCTTCATACGGATCTGGTTGATGAACACCATCAGGCAGTTGGCGTGCTTGACGTTACTGGTTAGCTTACGCAGCGCCTGAGACATCAGGCGGGCCTGCAGACCCACGTGGCTGTCGCCCATTTCACCCTCGATTTCGGCTTTCGGAGTCAAGGCGGCCACGGAGTCAACAATGATCACGTCCACGGCGTTGGAGCGAACCAGCATGTCGGCGATTTCCAGCGCCTGCTCACCGGTGTCCGGCTGGGACACCAGCAACTCGTCCACGTTAACGCCCAGCTTTTCAGCGTAAACCGGATCCAGTGCGTGCTCGGCATCGACAAACGCACAGGTTTTTCCGGCTTTTTGAGCCTCGGCGATTACTTGCAGGGTCAGCGTGGTTTTACCGGAACTCTCTGGCCCGTAAATCTCACAGATACGCCCGTACGGAAGACCACCAATCCCCAGCGCCACATCCAGGCCCAACGAGCCGGTGGAAACCGCTGGAATGGCTTCACGGGGCTGGTCGCCCATCTTCATCACGGCGCCTTTGCCAAACTGGCGCTCGATCTGGCCAAGTGCTGCGCTGAGTGCTTTCTTGCGATTGTCTTCCATCATCCAAACCCTCGTTAACTGGCCACTGGTACATCCCGGTTGCCAGCAGCTGAAATCTCAAAGCGCTGAACCTGTACAGCACTTCTCCTGTATATTTGAACAGTATTAAAACACAAGCGCCCACAGAGACCAACCCCCTGCAGGTGTGAAAAAATCAAAGAGGTTCGAGAAAGCGGGTAACTCCCTGCAATGCATATAAAACCGCCTGTCGACGCACGGCTTCCCGGTCACCCTCGAAATGCTGGACACTGGTTTCCATGTGCCCCGGCCCGCTACCCCAGGCGAACCAGACCGTACCCACTGGCTTTTCTTCGCTGCCTCCACCAGGGCCGGCTATACCGCTAATGGCGACAGCGACATCCGCCCCGGTGGCCCGGACTGCGCCTGCAACCATCTGGCGAACCACCGGTTCGCTGACCGCACCGTGCTCGTCGAGCACCTGGGCATCCACGCCGAGGATCATCTGTTTGGCTTCGTTGCTGTAGGTTACCAGGCCCGCTTCAACGTACTCGGAGCAACCCGCCCGGTCCGTTAGCACCTTCGCCACCCAGCCACCGGTACAACTTTCGGCGGTGGCGATGGTTTGCCCGTGGTGCTTCAAATGATCTCCGAGTGCTGCGCCTGCTTCTTGCAATGCCTTATCCGTAACCACCATTTTTCCTCCAACGAAACCCGATATCAACGCGACGTTTACTTTCGCTGCAAAATACTGTTTTGCGCACTGATCATAGCCTACGCAGGCAAACGGCATTCACGTACAATTGCGACACCAGAAGCCCGTCAGGCTGGAAGCCTGGCCGTCACACCCACCGGAACTTCCGATCCAAACGCCAACACAGGAGTGTCTGCGTGCAGGCAATATTACCAGTGCAAACACGCAGACCAATAAAGGCCTGGCTCCTGTTTTTCCTTGCCTTTTCCTTGCTGCCCCAGAGCACGTCAGCAAACAACCACCCCCGAATGCTGGGCCCTGACATTCCCTACAGCGTCATCAAAGACACCGACGGCCGCCTGACAGTTAATGAGGCGACCAAAGAACTTGAGAATGTGCCAGCCACTGAGACTGCGACTCTTTCCAAGAGCTATGTACCGGATACCTTTTGGCTCAAATTCGAACTCCCGCCCGCTCTTTTTGACGGCCAGGCACGCTGGCTCGAACTGGGCCCCAATTTTATCGACGACATCCGCCTTTACTATCGCCCAAAGGGTTCCACGCAATCCTGGACGCTGAAACAAACCGGCGATTTACTGCTTGGCCAATCGGATATTGATTACCGGAATCCGGTATTCATCGTTCCGCCACCGGAGAACCAGAACGGTTACGAAGCTATCATCAGGGTCCAAAGCAGCAGCACAACCATACTGCAGGCCACCCTGTGGCAACCCGACAAATTCCTGAACCATGCTACAGCAACCACATCGTTCTGGAGTTTCTACTTCGGCCTGGTCACCATCTCCAGCATACTGGCTATCATACTAGCCGTGGTTCTGGGCGGCCGCCTGCTCTGGTCAGTCGCAGCCTTCTCGGTGACGTACGTATTTGTTGCCAGCATCCAGGGTTACATCAACTGGTTAGTGCCCAGCTTGGGCGTGCCTCTCCAGCATTACCTGACCAGTGCGCTGACCCTGACCTCCTACGTGCTCCTGCTCTGGCTATGCGTTGAGACCGTCGACATGAAACGCCACCTGCCCTGGGCGTATCGAATCACGATGACAATTGGCGCCATAACCCTCTTGCTCATGGCATTGATCCCACTGGACCTGTATGGCTTGGCTGTAAAAATCCAGATGATCTTTTACCTGCCCACCTCACTCATCTTCATCGGGTCCGTATTTTACGTGTGGCACCTGGACCGCTACCGGCCTTCAACCCTCTTGCTGGGTCTGAGTCCACTCACCTGCATCACAGGCAGCTTGCTCGGGCTGTTTTCCGCCTTTGGCTGGATACCATTCAAAACCGAAATCTACGTTATCTGGCAGTACGCATTGCTTGTGAATATGCTGCTGGTGATGTCGATCGCGGTGTACCGAGTCAGGGAGAAAAAACTGGAGGAACTGGAAAACACCAGCTTGCCAGCGAACTCAAAGCCGAGCGGGACGCCAGCTTCCACCAACGCCAGTTTATGGGCATGGTGTCCCATGAATTCCGCACGCCGCTGGCCGTCATTTCAGGCAGCCTGGAGAACCTTCGGTATCTGGAATCGGACGACAGTGATCGAACGCCGCGCTACAACAAGATCCACAGGGCCACTGAACGGCTGGTACAACTGACCGACAACTGCCTGGCCGATGCCCGGTTGGCGGCAGACAACCTGTACCTGGACCCGCAGCCCGCCAATCTGTTCGAAGTGATTGACTCAGCAGCGGCCCTGGTAGAGCTTACCGATACTCACAAACTCATACTGAGCATTGAGGGGCAGCCGTCAGTTCAGTTTTCGGAGTCGCAATGCACCGCTATACTCGACACCGCCCTGATGCGGATTGCCTTTTCCAACGTCATCGATAATGCCGTCAAACACTCGGCGGGCGGAACCATTCAGGTGGACTGCAGCAAGCGCGATGGCCGAATTGCTATCAGCATTTGCGACCAGGGCCCAGGCATCAATGAGGAGGATGCCGAACAGATTTTCGAGCGCTATCGCCGTGGCACACATAGCAATCGGGGTGCGGGTCTGGGCCTGTATGTAGCGCGGCAGATTGCCCGAGCCCACGAGGGGGATCTAAAACTACTCAGCAGTTCGTCGGAAGGCAGCTGTTTTGTATTTTTTCTTTGAAACAGGAAACGTCAAAGAGTGCAGGAATCAATGATGTCCCAACAGCCCACCGTCGCAATCATTGAAGACAACGATGACCTCCGGGAGGAACTGACGTTTTTTCTCCAACACCGGGGACATACCGTTTGGGGGGCAGACAGTGCAGAAAGCTTCTGGAAAAGGCTTCACCGAAACTCCGCCGATATTGTGCTGGTTGATCTGGGATTGCCCGGCGAAGATGGTTTTGAGGTGATCGAGTACCTCACCGGAGTGGGCAAATTCGGGGTAATCATTGTCACAGCTCGCGGCCAGCAGCCCGACCGGATACGCGGGCTCAACCTCGGGGCGGACCTGTACCTCGTTAAACCGGTCAATTTTTCGGAGCTGGCGTCGGCAATACAGGCCCTTTGGCAGCGTATACAGCATGAAAGGAACGACACTGGCATAACACACTGCTCAGAACATTCTGGCAATCACTGGCGCCTGCTCGCCAGCCAGCAATGCCTTACGACACCAGCCGGCGACAACATGCAGTTATCTCCCCAGGAATACGAGTTACTCAGAATACTTGGCCGGTCTGCCAGCGAAGTCTTCTCCAAAGAAGCGTTGCTGGACCTGATGTTCAAGTACGATGACAACCCAGACACCCACCGCATTGACGTAATCCTTAGCCGTCTGCGCAAAAAAGCTCGGCAGAACAACATCAGCCTTCCGCTACGCTCGATATTTGGTAAAGGCCTGGTATTTGTGGACCCAATGATAGAATGAGATTTCTGGAACAGGCCTTACCTATCAAACCGTTGCATCCCCCGGAAAGCGGGGACCAAACATTCATTTTCAGGCCTGCTCGAGCCTGACCGCTCATGGTAACATCCCGACCTTAACCAAGCAGACGAGCCACGCCACAGTCGTCAATGTGGGTGCCGATAAATAGAAAGCGGTGCATTTAGTCCCCAGATAGCCCCAAGCAGATGAGGAAGTATGCCGAAAGCCAGCAATACAGCGGGTTCCAGCGAGTTACCCAAACACACCCCCATGATGCAGCAATACCTGAAGATCAAGGGTGAGCACCCCAACGAGCTGGTGTTCTACCGCATGGGGGATTTTTACGAGCTGTTCTACGACGACGCCAAAAAGGCGGCGGAGTTGCTGGACATTACGCTGACCGCCCGGGGCCAGTCCGGCGGCAACCCGATTCCCATGGCGGGCATTCCTTACCATTCGGCGGAAAACTACATCGC
Source organism: Marinobacter nauticus (assembly GCA_044811145.1). GTDB lineage: Bacteria > Pseudomonadota > Gammaproteobacteria > Pseudomonadales > Oleiphilaceae > Marinobacter > Marinobacter nauticus_A. Next base: position 2,037,098 of record CP085245.1, on the reverse strand, counting down.
CCGGTTGGTGCGTGGCGGGCATTCGCTGGCCATTTGTGAGCAGATCGGCGATCCGGCCACCAGCAAGGGGCCGGTGGAACGGAAAGTGGTGCGTATTGTCACGCCCGGCACCCTTAGTGACGAGGCGTTTCTGGAAGACCGGCGCGACAATCTGCTGGCCGCCATCTTCAGCCACAGGGAAAGCTTCGGCATTGCCTCGCTGGACATCTCCAGCGGTCGGTTTGCCGTGTCCGAACTGGCGGGACTGGAAGCCCTGCAGGGCGAGCTGCAACGCCTGCGCCCTGCGGAGATTCTGATCAGCGAGGACTTTCCCTACGGCGAGATTCTGGAAGGCTTCACCGGCATTCGCCGTCAGGGCCCCTGGCTGTTCGAGGAAGACTCCGCCCACCGCATCATTACCCAGCAATTGCAGGTCAAAGACCTGACCGGCTTTGGCTGTGAAGACCTGCACCTGGCCATCTGCGCCGCCGGCTGCCTGCTGCAGTACGCCCGGGAAACCCAGCGCACCGCCCTGCCGCACATCCGCAAGCTCAGCCGCGAGCGGCGCGAAGATGCGGTCATCCTGGATGCCACCAGCCGCCGCAACCTGGAAATCGACACCAACCTGATGGGCGGCACCCAGCACACCCTGGCCTGGGTAATGGACCGCACCGCCACCGCCATGGGCGCCCGGGAACTGCGCCGTTGGCTGAACCGGCCACTGCGGGACGTGGAAACGGTCAAACACCGCCAGCAAGCGGTCTCCGCCCTGCTGGACGGCTTTCACTACGAGCCGGTGCATGATCTGCTGAAGAAGGTCGGCGACATCGAACGCATTCTGTCCCGCGTCGCCCTGCGCTCGGCCCGCCCCCGCGATCTGGCCCGCCTGCGCGATGCCTTTCAGGCCCTGCCGGAACTGCAGGATGCCCTGAAACCGGTCAGCTCCCATCACGTGGTGAAACTGGCCACCACCGTGGGCGAGTACCCGGAGCTAGCCGATCTGCTGGAGCGGGCCATCATAGAAAACCCGCCCGTCGTCGTGCGTGATGGCGGTGTGATTGCCGAAGGTTTTGATGAAGAACTGGACGATCTGCGCAACATCAGCGAAAACGCCGGCCAGTTCCTGCTGGATGTGGAAACCCGGGAGCGCGAACGTACCGGCATCTCCACCCTGAAAGTGGGCTACAACCGGGTACACGGCTATTACATCGAAATCAGCCGTGCCCAGTCTGACCAGGCGCCCGTGGACTACATCCGCCGCCAAACCCTGAAAAACGCCGAGCGCTTCATCACCCCGGAGCTCAAGGAATTCGAAGACAAGGCCCTGAGCGCCAAGAGCCGGGCCCTGGCCCGGGAGAAGGGCCTGTACGACGACGTACTGGAAACCGTGGCCGAACAACTGGCGCCGCTGCAGGACGCCGCCCAGGCCCTGGCCGAACTGGATGTTCTGAGCAACTTCGCGGAGCGCGCCACCAGCCTGCGCTTCACGGCCCCGGAATTCACCGACCAGCCCGGCTTCAACGTCGAAGAAGGCCGCCATCCGGTGGTGGAACAACTGCTGAGCGAGCCGTTCGTGCCCAACAACCTGCTGATGGACAACAAGCGCCGCATGCTGGTGATCACCGGCCCGAACATGGGCGGTAAGTCCACCTACATGCGCCAGGCCGCACTGATTGCCCTGCTGGCCTACACCGGCAGTTTCGTGCCCGCCGACCGCGCCGTACTGGGCCCGGTGGACCGCATTTTCACCCGCATGGGCTCCTCGGATGACATCGCCGGCGGCCGCTCCACCTTCATGGTGGAAATGACCGAAACCGCCAACATCCTGCACAACGCCACCGAGCACAGCCTGGTGTTGATGGACGAAGTGGGCCGGGGCACCAGCACCTTTGATGGCCTGTCCCTGGCCTGGGCCACCGCCGAGCACCTGGCCAAGCAGACCCGCTGCTACACCCTGTTCGCCACCCATTACTTCGAGCTGACCCAACTGGCCGAAGACCTGGAGCATGCGGTGAACGTGCACCTGACCGCCACCGAGCACGACGACTCCATCGTGTTCCTGCACAACGTCCACGACGGCCCCGCCAGCCAGAGTTACGGATTGCAGGTGGCCAAGCTGGCCGGCGTGCCCCAGGGCGTGATTGCCAACGCCAAAAGCCAGCTGGCGCAACTCGAGGGCGAAGAGCGGCCAACGGCCCCCACCGCGCCAACACCAGCAGAGCAACCAGCGGCCAAGACCAAAGCACAACCGGCGGCTAAAGAATCCGTGATGCAGGGGGACATGTTTGCGAGCATCGAACCCAGCGTGGTGGAAGAGCACCTACGGGAGCTGGACCTGGATGGACTGACGCCCCGTGAAGCGCTGAACCAGCTTTACGAGCTCAAGGAAAAACTGGAAGGTTGAAAGAAACTGGCAGAAAATTGACCCAGGCAATAAGGATATAGCGAGCCAAAGCTTGCGGCAGTGCGGGTCGCTCCCTACAATATCGCGCACCCAATTAGAACTGGACCTGCTTCAACAGGCTCCTGATGAGACCGATTACTCCACGACCAGGGATCTGACTATGGCCTTTATCGTTACTGATAACTGCATCAAGTGTAAATACACCGACTGTGTGGAAGTCTGCCCGGTAGACTGCTTCTACGAAGGCCCGAACTTTCTGGTAATCGACCCGGACGAGTGCATTGACTGCGCCCTGTGCGAGCCGGAATGCCCCGCCGAAGCGATCTTCTCGGAAGACGAACTGCCGGCCGGCCAGGAAGCCTTTGTTGAAATCAACGCCGACCTGGCAGGCAAGTGGCCGAACATCACTGAAAAGAAAGATCCGCTGCCGGACGCCGAAGAATGGGACGGCAAGCCGGACAAGCTGCAGTATCTGGAGCGCTAAACCCGGACTGCACTCCTGTCGCCAGGGCTACCCGGCCCTGGCGGTTTCATACTCCCTTGGCGCTACTCGCCTTTGCACCACCTGCCCTCTAGTGGCCTAGTGCATTTCCTTCGCCTGATTACGCAGCACAAACTTCCGAATTTTCCCGGTTGATGTCTTGGGCAAACGCGTAAAAATCACCTTCCCCGGAACCTTGAACACCGCCAGGTGCTGCCGGCAAAACGCGATGATCTCGTCCTCGGTTACCTCGTCCGCTTCCGGCTTGAGCGTCACAAAGGCACAGGGCACCTCGCCCCACTTGTCATCCGGCGCCGCCACCACGGCCGCCTCCAGCACCGCCGGATGCCGGTACAGCGCATCTTCCACCTCGATGGTGGAAATGTTCTCGCCCCCGGAAATGATGATGTCTTTCAGCCGGTCCCGGATTTCCATGTAACCGTCTTCGTGCCAGACCGCCAGATCCCCGGTATGGAACCAGCCGCCCCGGAACGCGTCGGCCGTGGCCTTGGGATTCTTCAGATAGCCCTTCATCACGGTGTTCCCGCGCAGGAAAATCTCACCCAGCGTTTTGCCATCCTTGGGCACGGGCTTCATGGTGCGCGGTTCGGCCACCATGGTGCCGGCCAAAGTCTGGTAACGAACCCCCTGGCGGGCCTTGAGCCGGGCGCGGTCATGAAGCGGCAGTGCATCCCATTCGGGCTTCCAGGCGCACAGGGTCACCAGGCCATAGACTTCGGTCAGGCCATAGGCGTGGGTTACCCGCACGCCCATTTCCTCGATGCCCTGGATCAGCGGTGCCGGCGGCGCGGCGCCACCAGTCAATGCTTTTACTTCGTGGTTAAGCTCGGCTTTCGCCTCTGCCGAGGCGTTGAGCAGAGCGTTCAGCACAATCGGGGCTCCGCACAGGTGTGTCACCTGGTGGCGGCGAATCAGTTGCAGCACCTTCTCAGGGTCCACCCGACGAAGACAGATGTGCGTGCCTGCCATGGCTGTAACCGTCCAGGGAAAGCACCAGCCATTGCAGTGAAACATCGGCAGCGTCCACAGGTACACCGGGTGCATGCCCATGGACCAGGCCGCCTGGTTACCCAGCGCCTGCAGGTAGGCCCCACGATGGTGATACACCACCCCCTTGGGATTACCCGTGGTACCCGAGGTGTAGTTCAGGGAAATCGCATCCCACTCGTCAGCCGGGAACTGCCAACTGGCCTGTGGGTCGCCTTCCAGCAAAAAAGCCTCGTAATCCAGCTCGCTCACCGGCTCGCCTTCGCCATATTCCGGATCGTTCACATCAATCACCAGCGGCTTGCGTTCCAGGCGCTCAACCGCACCCCGGATCACATCACCGTATTCCCGATCGGCAATCACCACGGATACTTCGCTGTGCTCCAGCATGTAGGCAATGGCGGGTGCATCCAGACGAACATTCAGCGCGTTCAGCACGGCGCCAGCCATGGGAATACCAAAATGGCATTCCACCATGGCGGGAATGTTAGGCAACATCACCGCAACGGTATCACCCCGCCCCACACCGCGGCCATTCAGGGCCGAGGCCAGGCGCCGGCAACGCCGGCCGGTCTCCGCCCAGGTGTACTGGATGGCCCCATGAATAATCGAAGGATGGTCCGGGTACACACTGGCCGTACGCTCAATGAAGTCAACGGGCGACTGGACCGCGTAATTGGCGCTGCTGGGTTCCAGACCCTGGTCATAAATGGATGTCACAACGAAAACTCTCTGGCCGGGCAATAGTTTCGAGGAAGCAATTCTGAAGTCACGCTCTAGCAGGTATACTATATACGTGCCAAACGATGAGCGCCCGGAACGATACCATAAAAGCGCTCTGATTCTTACGACGGACCAGCAAAGGGCTTCATGAGTAACACCAAGCACCCGCGCACCAGCCAGTTGCTACCCAACGACCCCCAACCCACTCTGATTCTGGATCAAAGGGGTCAGGTGCTCGCGTCAACCCGGTCCGTCAGTGAGTTGATGGAAGACGCTGACATCAACTCGCCGGAAGCCCTGCTGCCCGTTAACACCGTGCATCTGATCCGCGCCGCGCTGACCCAGAACCGGGCCATTGAGGACGTGGAATCCAGTTTTGGGGACCGTTACTGTGTCTGGTGCTTCATCCCGGATACAGAAAACCAGCAGGTCGTGGCCCGCGGCCGGGAGGCCACCAAGGATATCCGGCTCCGTGAACAGGCCCAGCGCTCCAACCGACTGTATCGCCTGATCACCGAGAACACCACCGACCTGATCTCCCGCCACGCACCGGATGGCCGTTTCATCGACGCCACCCCGGCGTCCTGGCAATTACTGGGCTACCGTCCGGAAGCACTACGAGGCAAAACCCTGGAAGAAGTCTTTGCCACCGAGCAGGCGGCCGAAAAGCTGGCCGAGGCGCACCACAAACTGCGTGAGGAAGGCTACGCCACCCTCACCCTGAAAATCACCCATGCCGATGGCAAGGACCGGCATCTGGAAATCTCCAGCCGGGCCATTCGTGAAACCTACACCGGTGCGGTGGTGGAAGTGATCAGCGTATCGCGCGACATCACCTCCCGGGTCGCCTCGGAAGAGAAAAACCGATTGCTGGCCGAAGAGCTGGCGCACACCACCCGCCTCGCCACCCTTGGTGAACTGGCCTCCAGCGTGGCCCATGAGATGAACCAGCCGCTGGCCTCCATTGTGAACTTCGCCAGCGCCAGCCAACGGTTCCTGCAGGGCGCCGAACACCAACCGGCCCGGCTGGCGAAAGTGGAAGACGGGCTGGAAAAGATCGTACACCACGCCAACCGGGCCTCGGAGGTCATCAAGCGCCTGCGGGCCTTCCTGCGCAAGGGCCAGAAACGCATGGCCCCCATTGCCGTTAATGAAGTCGCTGCCAACGTGGCCCGGCTGTGCCAATGGGAAGCGGAAAAAAAGCGCGTACGCATTGTTGAAAGCCTGACCGACAGCCAGCCCATCGTGACTGCGGACCCGGTGCTGCTGGAGCAGGTTCTGATCAACCTGATCCGTAATGCCATTGATGCCAGCGTGGAAGCCCGCCAGAACGGCAGCAAGATTCAGGCGGAACTGGCCAACGTTATTATCACCACCCGAGTGAACGACGATCAAGAAGTCCTTCTGGAAGTCACTGATGAAGGCATGGGCCTGAGCGAAGAAGCCATCCGCCAGATGTTCCAGCCCTTTTATACCAGCAAACCCCAGGGCCTGGGCCTTGGGCTTTCCATGAGCCGTTCGATCATCGAAGACTTTGGCGGCTTCCTGGACGCAATCCCCGCCAGCACCGGTGGCCTGACCCTGACCTGCCGATTCCCGGCGAACACACAACGAAACACGCCCGCAAGTATGGAGAACTGCCCCGATGACTGATTCAGCCAACAGCCAGTCGGCCACCGTATGCGTGGTGGACGACGACGCCGGCATGCTCGAATCCACCCAATGGTTACTGGAATCCGTGGGCCTGACCGTTCAGGCCTTCAGCGATGGCCGGCGGTTTCTGGACACCGTGAACGACGCCAACGTCGGCTGCGTGGTCCTGGATGTGCGCATGCCCGGCCTTGGCGGCCTGAACGTCCAGGAGGAAATGCAGAAGCGCAACCTGAACATTCCCATCATCTTTGTTTCCGGCCACGCGGACGTACCGATTGTGGTCCGGGCGTTCAAATCCGGCGCCTTTGATTTCATCGAAAAGCCGTTCAACCAGCAGTTGTTGCTGGATAGCGTCCAACAGGCGCTGCAGGAGCACCAGAACGGTCGTCCGCTTCAACCGGACGCCAGTACCGACGAACTGCTCGACACGCTCACCCGCCGGGAACGGGACGTCTTCCTGCCACTCGCCCAGGGTTACACCAGCCGCGAGATTGCCGATCAGCTGGGCGTCAGCGTCAAGACCATTGACCTCTACCGGGCACGGGTGATGAAACGCCTGGGCGCCGACCGCCTGCCGGACGTGACCGGGCTGGCCATTGCGGCCGGATTGCTGAATCCGTTGAACCTGAGAAAGCAGAATTAAGAAACCTCTGATTAACACAGCTCGTGGGCGATGGCACCAAGCCTGATCACTGCCTTGTCCAGGCGTTCCGTCCACGGGTTCCCACCGTTTAACCTGAGGCAATTCTCAAATTTTGGGGTGGTGGAAAACATTAGCCCCGGCGCCACATTGATGTTCTCGGCCCGGGCACGACGGTAAACCTCGGTGCCGGACACGCCAGCCGGCAGTTGCACCCAGATAACGAAACCGCCCTTGGGGCGACTGACTGCGGTCCCCTCTGGAAAGGAACGGGCCACGGCGGATCTTAAACGTTCGGTTTCTTCCCGATAATGCTGACGGGCAGCCCTGAGGTAGCGGTCGTAACCGCCCTGCTCCAGAAAATGCGCCACCGCCAGCTGCGGGATGGTTGAGGTCGCCAGGTTCATGAAGTATTTGTGCTGGCGGGCGCTGGCCATGTGCCGCCCCGGGATCATCCAGCCCAGCCTCAACCCCGGGGAGATGGTCTTGGAAAACGAGCTGCAGTAAATCACGTTGTCCGCACGGTCAAACGCCTTCAGGGGTTTGGGGCGATCGCCGTCGTGCCCCAGGTCGCCATAGATATCGTCCTCGATCAGCGGCACACCAGCCTCCGCCAGCATGGCAACAAGCTGTTTCTTCCGCTCGTCGCTCATTCTGGCTCCCATGGGATTGCTGTGATTGGCCACCACCACACAGGCCTTCAGCGGCCATTGCTCCAAAGCCAGCTGCAGCCCCTCAAGGCTAATCCCTTCGGAAGGATGGGCCGGTATTTCAATCACTCGCAACCCCACCACTTCCAGGGCCTGCAGAATGCCGGGAAACGAGGGGGACTCCACCGCCACAATGTCCCCGGGCCGGGTAACCGCTTTCAGGGCCAGGATGATGGATTCCTGCGCGCCATTGGTGGCCAGCACATCCTCAGGCACCACCGGTACGCCCAGTGTCACCATGCGCTGGGCAATCTGGCGCCGAAAAAACTCCTTACCCGGAAAGGCATAATCCAGGGTTTCCAAACCCCGACGCGCCGCCCACAAGGTACTCTGCTGAATCTGTCGCAGCGGCAGATAATCCGCATGGGGAATGGCGGTGGCCAGGGGAACCATCTGTTTTTGCTCGTCCACGCACAGGTCCAGCGTCATTTCCCGCGCCGAGACCGGCAACGGCTGGCTGCGCTGCTCCGCCATACCGGGTTCCGGCAATTCCCGGGCCGGCAGACGCACGAAAAATCCGCTACGCTCCCTGGCCTGCAGGTACCCCCGTGCCTCCAGCGTCTGATGGGCCTGCAGCACCGTTGAGATACTGACCCCGAACTGCCGGCTGAGCACCCGAACACCGGGCAAGCGCTCGCCCTCACGGTAGACTCCCTCGCGGATCAGCCCCTGCAACTGGTCCGCCACCTGATTGTAAAGCACGCCCATGATCACCTCCGGTCCATCCATAACGACCACTTATTGCAACAGATCCACCTTGTGGAGGAGCAGTACAGAGTGCGTGGTTTTTGACCGGCACAGAATCCCTTAACGCGAATCTGTACCGGTTCAATTTTATAGTAGCTGAATCTGTTATGGCATCGCAGCAACGGAAATAATGAAGCGGCCAATCCGGAAAAGGAGCTTCACCATGACGCAGACTCAGCAGGAAGGGCCGTTACCAACCGCCCGCTCCCAGGGGACAAAAGCCAGCCAGAAAGACCTGTTTGGCCTGTCCCAACCCATGCCAGGCGGGGCAGCGACAAGCACACTGGAGGCCATTGCCCAGCTTTCCCGAGTGGGTATTCGGGTTCACCGCGAGGCCGACAATCACTGGATTCTGCACGGCCGGGAGCCCTTGCCGGAAATCCACTGCTACAGTGAGCGGGAGCTCCGGCAAATGGCACATTCAGACGCCCGACACCACCTTACACGCAACTCTGGGAAACCAAGATGAAGACAACACCGATTTACCAGGTCGATGTCTTTACCAGCGAAGTCTTCGGGGGCAACCCGGCGGCCGTGATGCCGCTTGAAGCCTGGCTTTCCGAGCAACAGCTCCAGGCCATTGCCCTGGAGAACAACCTGTCTGAAACCGCCTTCGTGGTGCCCCTGCCGGATGCCCCGGCCACGTCGTTTTATGTACCCAATGACACCAACTACATGGTGGAGCTGACTGACGAGGCAGCGGTGCTTGAGACCGCACCCGATCTCCGGAAACTCGCGCAACTGGGCAATCAGGGGCTGATTGTCACAGCCCCGGGCTCCGACTGTGATTTTGTCAGCCGGTACTTTGCCCCTGGCGCCGGCATTGACGAAGACCCGGTTACCGGCTCCATTCACAGCGTGCTAACGCCCTACTGGGCCGAAAAACTGGGTAAAAACACCTTGTACGCGCGCCAGTTATCCAAACGGGGCGGCGAGCTGCGGTGTGAGCTACGGGGCGAGCGGGTTGCCATTGCCGGCCAGGCAGCGTTCTACATGGAAGGGGCCGTCTCACTGCCCTGAGACTGATATACTGCCCGCCGTTTTCAATCATCACCGGGTAGTGTCATGGCAGGTTCCACATCGAAGTACGACGTCATCATCATCGGCGCCGGCGCCGCCGGGCTGATGTGTGCGGCCACCGCCGGTTACCGGGGCCGGCGGGTGCTGGTGCTGGATCACGCCAACAAGCCGGGCAAGAAAATCCTGATGTCCGGTGGTGGGCGCTGCAATTTCACCAACCTGAACAGTACGCCGGCCAACTTTCTGTCGGACAACCCGCACTACTGCATTTCCGCCCTGAAACGGTACACGCCGCAGGATTTTGTCGAGCTGATGGACCGCCACGGCGTGGAATACGAGGAGAAAGCGCCCGGGCAGCTTTTCTGCCGGGACAGCGCCAAGGATGTGCTGAATGTGCTGCTGACCGAATGTGAGTGGGCCGGCGCGGAAATCCGCATGGAGACCTCGGTCGACAAGGTCACCGAAACGAAAGGCGGCTATCGCCTCAACACGAGCGCCGGCGAACTGACCTGCGAATCGTTGGTGGTAGCCACCGGCGGCCTGTCGATTCCCACCATGGGGGCCACCGGTTTTGGTTATGAAATTGCCAAACAGTTTCGCCTTGAGGTGTTGCCCACCCGCGCCGGGCTGGTGCCATTCACCCTGCACCCGGAGCTCAAGCAGCAACTGGCCCCGCTGTCCGGTGTCAGTTGCCCGGTGGATGCCCACTGCCACGAGCACCATTTCCGCGAGCCCATGCTGGTCACCCACCGGGGCCTGAGTGGCCCGGCCATGCTGCAGGTCTCCAGCTACTGGCAACCCGGTGATGAGGTGCACATCAACCTGCTGCCGGCACAGAAAATCCAGGAGGACCTCCTGGCCCTGCGCAAAGAAAAGCCGCAATCCACCCTGGCCCAGTACCTCAACCAGCACCTGCCCAAGCGCTTCGCCCAGGCGTTCAACGAATTGCAGGGCTGGAACGGGCCATTGCAGGAATACCGGAATGCCAACATTGAGCAGGTCGCTCGCACCCTCAGTGACTGGACCATCAAACCAGCCGGCACCGAGGGTTATCGAACCGCCGAGGTCACCCTGGGGGGCGTGGACACCCGCCAGTTATCCTCGAAAACCATGGCGGTACTGGACAAGCCCAACCTGTTTTTCATCGGGGAAGTGGTGGACGTTACCGGCCACCTGGGCGGCCATAACTTCCAGTGGGCCTGGGCCTCGGGCGTGGCGGCGGGTAACGAGGCCTGAAGCCGTGGTTTAAAGGTACTTCTCAATCGGCAACCAGGACAGCACCCGCGAGGTGGTACGCAGCCAGAACCCGGCCCTGGGCTCATGGCGGAAGGTCATGTCATTAGCCTGCCAGACCAGATCACCGCTGTTATCCAGGCGCACGTGCCAGCTGTTTTGCGGCTCAATCGCTTCACGGATGTCGCTGGCGACAGCCTGGGCCAGCTCGGGGCTGTGGATGATGAGCCCGGTTTCCCCGTTCAGGTAAATCGACCGGAGATTCACGTTCAGCGAGCCAATAAACAGGGTTTCCCGATCAAACACCACGGCCTTTGAGTGCAGGGTCAGCCCCTGCCCGCCACAGGCGCCGTTCTCCACAATCCAGTTGCGACAGCCCTGAGCATCCGGGCGAAGCTCGTACAACTCCATGCCCTGGCGCAGCATTTCCTCACGCCACCGGGCGTAGCCGGAATGATTGGTCACCAGGTCGTTAGTGGCCAGGGAATTGGTGAAGGCAACCACTGAGAGGTCGTTATTGCCAAAGCCGTTGCTGCGGACCAACTGATCGTCTGTAAGGACGAGGTAGGCGGACTCAACCAGAATCTCCGATTCGGCCGATCCCGCCAACCGATATAAAGCCTGAGCCGAGGGTTGGGGCGTGTCAGCGGGGGCTTCGAAGTCCGCAGGCGGCGGGTCAAAAACCAGCTCTGCTTTCGCCGGGATCAGTCCCTCGAACCGACCCTCGAGAAAAGACTGTGCCGCTTGTTCACCACATGGCGGATTAGCATGGAAGGTCAGGCGCCCCGTGCTTTCTGCCACCAACTGCGCCCGTGTTTCGGCATCGGGGGCAACCTTCGGCTTGTACAGGCGCGTAATCGGGTAGCTTCGGGCACTGTCCCAGTAGGCCAGAAAGCTGTCGCTCAGCGGCGCGGTCAGTGGGCCCAGCATCAGCACATCCCGGTCCCGGGCGTTCACCGCCGGGTCTTCGTCAAAGTATTCATCACCAATGTTCCGCCCACCGGTGATCCCCACCTGACCATCCACCACAAAGCTTTTGTTGTGCATCCGGCGGTTAATACGATCAAAGTTGGCCAACAGGGAAAGCCACCGGCCGACACCAGCGCGGGGCCGCACCGGGTTGAAAATGCGAACCTCAATATTGGGATGGGAATCCATGGTGGCAAACAGCGCATCGTGGCCTGCTGCGTTGATGTCATCCAGCAGCACCCGAACCTTCACGCCCCGGTCAGCGGCCGCAATCAGGCGGCCGGCGAGGTAACGGCCGGTGGGGTCATCGTTCCAGATGTAATACTGGGCATCGATGGTGTGGCTGGCCGCCTCAATCAGGGCGGCACGAACCAGGAACGCATCCCGCCCGGTATTCAAAAGACTGAAGGCGGTATAGGGGCTGTCAGGTTCCAGGTGCTTTTGACGCTGTTCCAGCACGAAAGAATCCGCCACAGGAGCTCCTTTTGAACCCGGTTCGTGAGTCATCGGGGCCAGACCAGTTGCACACCCAGCCAGGGCTACAACCAGTAGCAGGGGGAAAACACGCAGCAGTCCCAAGGCCTGATCGCAGCGAATGATCGCTTTTATCAACGCAGGATTACCAAGGGCTTTTCCGCGGTTTTAAGCATGGTGGTTGTGGTGCTGCCCACCAGGAATTGGCGGATACGGGAATGGCCGTAAGCCCCCATAACCAGAATGTCGATGTCGTTTTCGTCCTGATACTCATGTAAGGCTGGTTCCACATCTCCAGCCCTGATCGCCAGGGTGATGTCCACGCCCAGATCAGCCAGCATCCGCTCGGCCTTTTTCAGCTGTTCCCAGCGATCGGCCGTATCGGGGCCGACCATGACCAGGTGCAGTGGCATGCCCTTGAGAACCGGACTGGCGGCGATCAATTCCACGCCTTTGAAGGCGGTTTCGCTACCATCAAACGCCAACATGGCACTTCGGGGTTCAGAATATTCATCCGGCACCAGCAGGATCGGCCGGTGGGCGCTGCGAATCACTGTCTCGAGCTGGCCACCGGGGTGGAGGTCGCGATCCGAGCTGCTTTCGCCGTGCAACCCCATGACAAACAGGCGGGTGTCTTTTTCCAGTGCCAACACGGAATCGGCCAGGGTGCCGTGGCGTTGGCGCTTGACGGCATCGGTCATGCCACCTTCCCTGACCCTTTCCTCGGCTTTGTCCAACAGGTGATGGCCATGCTCCCGGGCCAGTTTGGCGCGTTTTCGGTCCAGTTCCGCCAACTCGTCCAGTAGCTGTTCCCGGCTGCCAAGGCCAATGTTACCCACCAGATCCGGCTCCGAGGGGTACTTCTCCTCATCCAACACATGCAGAAGCATCAAAGGCGCTTCCATGTGGCGACTGGCCCAGGCGCCATAATCACACACGGCCGGCGCTGCCCGGGAATCATCAATACAGGAGACAACTTGCAACATCTTCACCTCGCCTTGGAATCGCTATGCTTGTTATTGTGGCACCTAATCATGATATTTCGTTGCTGTGGCGCATTTTTTCCTATGGTGCCGCAAACCTGAGCCACCTGCGAACCCTGAAACCGGGAGACCCCATGCATGAATGATGTCGCCAGTCACTTCCTGGCCAACAACCAGACCACCTTTCACCTGGCCATTGCTCTTTTGCTGGGCGCGATTATCGGTCTTGAGCGCGGCTGGGATGCCCGGGAGCAGAAATCCGGCGAACGCATTGCCGGCATACGTACCTTTTCGCTGATCGGCCTGCTGGGCGGGATTTCCGCCATCCTGGCGGAGGAAATCACCGCCTGGGCCTTCCCGGTTTTGTTGATCAGTGTGGTTGCCATGGGGCTGGTGGCCTACAGCGAGCGCCTGGATCATATTCGCAACTTCAGTATCACCGGCCTAGTGGGCATGGTGCTGACCTTCTGTTTTGGGGCAGTGGCCGTGGCGGTTGATCCGGTAATTGCCACAGCGGCGGCCGTGGTGACCGCCATCATCCTGGACAACAAAGCCAGAATTCATGGCTGGGTACAGAAACTCCAGTCCCACGAACTGGATGCAGCACTGAAACTACTGCTGATTTCCGTGGTCATGCTGCCTCTGCTGCCCAACGAGAAGATGGGGCCTGGCGGCGCACTCAACCCCCGGGAAATCTGGTACATGGTGGTGATGATCGCTTCGATTTCATTCGTTGGTTACTTTGCCATCCGGGTGGCCGGCGCGCGCAAGGGCATTCTGTTCACCAGCCTGTTTGCCGGACTCAGCTCCTCCACGGCCCTGACCCTGCATTTTTCCCGACAGGCGGCCAAAAACCCCGATTTCAACCCACAGTTCGCCGCCGGCATCCTGATTGCCTGCGGCACGATGTTTCCCCGCATCCTGATCTACTGCCTAATCATCAACACCGCCCTGTTGCCAAGCCTGATCTGGCCGGTGGCCGTGATGACGGCGCTGCTCTATGGCCCTGCCATTTTCATCTGGCGCAGGCATTCCCGGCAGGCGGAGGTCAGCCAGCCACCGTTGAGCCAGAACCCGCTGGATCTGTCGTCCGCCCTGGTTTTCGGTGCCCTGCTGACCGGCATCCTGTTGCTCGGTGAGTTCCTGAAAAACAGCTTTGGCGATGCCGGCATCTACGCACTGGCCGCCACCTCCGGTGTGGCGGATGTGGATGCGATTACCCTGTCCCTCACCCGCATGTCCAACAACGATCTGGCGATGAGTGTGGCCGTGGTGGGGATCGTCATTGCCGCAGCGGTGAACAACCTGGTGAAGTCCGGCATGGCCTGGAGCATTGGTAACCGCCAGACCGGCCTGCTGGTGGGCGGCCCCATGGTGTTGTCACTGGCAGCCGGGCTGCTGGTCGCCTGGCTACAATAGCGCCAGGCGATTTAGCCGGCTTTTCGGAACGTCAGGTTGTAACGGTAGGGGCCGGTTAGTGGATGATCTCCCGCTTTCAGGGTCAGCACACCGTGGTAGTTCAGCCGGGCCGGGCCACCCCAGACCACCGCATCGCCGTGCTCCAGTAAAATCCGCTCGGGCTTGTCACTGCGTTTGGGGCCACCCATCTGGAACACAATGGGCAGCCCCAGGGATACCGAAACAATCGGCCAGGAAAAATCCCGTTCGTCGCGGTCCTGATGCAGGCCCATTTTAGCGCCCGGCTCGTAGCGATTGATCAGGCAGGCGTCCGGTTGAAATCCGGGAAACCCGGCTTCCTCGGCCGCGCGCCCCGCAAGCCGTGAAAAGCTCTCGGGGATCGCTGGCCAGGGTACCCCTGTCTGCGGGTCGTCATGCTGATACCGATAGCCCTTCCGGTCAGTGACCCAGCCCCAATCCCCGGCGCACGTCATGGCGGCGGACATCTCGTGCCCACCCGGTGTGATCATTTTTCGAAAGCCAGCCTGGCGGGCAACCTTTTGGATGTCATCCAGCAATGTTCGTGCGTCAGCCCCGGCGAAACGACGCAACACGACAACGCCCTCACCGCGAGGCTCCGCCCATGGCTGCTCGTTTTCTGATTCGAACAGGTCCCCAGTCATAAACAGATCCCCCTCCAGTCTCACCGTCAGGATATCCAGATCGACGGTCTTCACCAAGCGGATGAACGGTGGCCCATGAACGTCTGGTCAAAAATCCGTATAGTAAGCCCTTCAGACAAGAATCAAGGACTTCCAATGCTGTTTGCCTTTTTCATTGGCGGCCTGATCGGCTACGCCTTCGGTCGCCTACCTGGATTTTTCATTGGCGGCGCCCTGGCCGTATTTCTGGTGAAGCGGATCAAGAGCCGGGTCGTCAATCGCCTGCAGGAAATGCAGAGCGGGTTTGTTGAATCCGTGTTCGCCGTGATGGGTGCGCTGTGCAAGGCCGACGGCCAGGTCACGCAGGACGAGATTGACATGGCTGAAGCCATGTTTGCCCGCTTCCGCCTGAACGACGACCAGAAAGCCGCCGCCAAGGCCGCCTTCAATCGTGGCAAGGCACCGGATTTTGACCTTGATGCGGAACTGGACAGTTTCCTCCGCAACTCCGGCCGCCAGCCTGCCTTCCTGCAGATGTTCCTGCAGGTGCAGGTCCAGGCGGTGGCGGCAGACGGTCAGGTTCACCCGGCGGAACACGAAATGCTGGTGCGTATTGCCCGGCGCCTGGGCCTGCCGGAAAGTCAGGTGGACCAGCTCGAAGCCATGCTGCGGGGCGCTTACGCCGGCCAGGCCGGTGGCGCCTCGAACTACTCCAGCAGCCAGCAGATCGACGATGCCTACAAAGTGTTGGGGGTAAGCTCGGACGCATCAGACCAGGAGATCAAGCGGGCCTACCGCAAGCTGATGAGCGAGAACCACCCGGACAAGCTGGCCGGGCGCGGCATGCCGGAAAGCATGAGGGAAATGGCCGAAGAGCGGACCCGGGAAATCAGCCACGCCTACGATGTCATCAAGGAAGCCCACAGCAAGGGCCACTGATGTTTAGATAAGACCTTCGGTAAACCCAATCAAAGCCAGCGGGGTACCCGCTGGCAATACTCTTCATAAGCTTGCCCGAACCGATTTGCGAGCGCCTTCTCCTCTTCCCTCGCCTGGCGGGTAATCACCAGCACCCCGGCCATCAGGCACACCAGCGAGAACACGCTGGGCAGAGCCAAAAAGAACCCCAGTTGCCCCAACATGATGGCCAGGAACAATGGGTTCCGGCTGCGGGCAAAAGGGCCAGTGGTCAGCAGCTTGCCGGCTTCCGGGCGCTGATCAATCCCCGAGCGCCAGTCTTCGTGCATGTAGGCCTGCAGGTAGTTCACCACGGTAAACGAGGCCATCAACACTACCATGCCCGCCAGCAGAACCGGCCACTGGTACAACCAGGGAAAAACACCCAGCCATGGGTCGATATCCACGCCGATGCGGATCAGGCAGATCAAAAGGATGGCCGCCCGGAAAACATTGAAGGTGTGACGATGCCACCAGGTGGCCCGGCCACGGCCACCGTAATTGATGTGGGAGAATCCCATTCGGTCATACAAGCCGATGGTCCGCGCGGAAAACTGCAGACCAATCATCAAGAAAAAGATGCCGAGAAAAACGCGGACAACCGGCTCCACAAACTCCATCAGACCTTCCGGGTCAGTAAATGAGCAGTCAGCATAATGCCGGTCGGTGGCGATTGAAAGTGATATCCATCAATGCAGAAAATGATAATTTTCAATGATCTTCGAGCAGGAATTGCCAATGCCCGGGAATTTCCCCGAACACGCCCAGCACCCGCACGAAATTCTCTTCCGGCGGCGCATACAGGGTGATTGGCTGGCCCGTCACAGGGTGCTGGAAACTCAAATGGGTAGCCGCCAGCATCAAACGCCCCTCCCCGAACCGCTCGGCAAAATAGCGGTTATGCCGCCCGCGCCCGTGGTTGGCATCGCCAATGATGGGATGGCTGATGTGCTTCATGTGGCGGCGCAGCTGGTGCTTGCGGCCGGTCTTCGGTTGCAGCTCCACCAGGCTGTAGCGGCTGGTGGGGTAGCGCTCAATGGCGACCGGTATTTCCGCAGTGGCCATTCGCCGGAAATGGGTCACCGCCTCTCGCACCGGCTGAGGCTCGCCTTTTCTGCGTCGGTCCTCGGGTTCCTCCCGCAAGGGGTGGTCAATCACACCGGATTCCGGCGTCCACCCCCGCACCATGGCCAGATACGTCTTTGACACCTCCCCAGCCATCATGGCCTGCCCCACTAGCCGGGCGGTTTCCGGGTCCCGCGCGAACAGCAGAACCCCCGACGTGGGCCGGTCCAGCCGGTGTACCGGATACACGTACTGGCCCCCGTTCAACGCCCGAGCGTACTGCAGCGCGAACTCCGTTTCATGCTTATCGATCGGGCTTCGATGCACCAGTAATCCAGCGGGTTTATGCACCGCCAACAGCCACTGGTCGCGATAAATTTCGGTCAAAGGGTTCAGCATGGGCAATCACAAACGATAAGAAATGAACTGACGACAACCTGCGCACCGTCCCCGAGCTGGAAGCCATGGCTCACCAAGCCCAGGAACTGGCCAAACGGATTCGTCACTGACGGTTCGGCCCGTCTCCACCGCCGACCAATCTGCGCAAGCGTTGGCCGGCGGCGTCACCAAGTACCAGCAATACCGGCGTTAGCAACAAGGTCAGGAAGGTGGCAAACGCCAGTCCGCCGGCGATGGCGCTAGAGAGCTGGGTCCACCATTGCGTGGATGGCGCACCCAGGCCCAGGCTCGGTGACAGCAGGTCCACGTTCACCCCCAACACCATCGGCATCAGTCCCAGCACGGTGGTTACCGCCGTCAACAGTACCGGGCGGAAACGCAGACAACCGGTTTCCAGGGCCGCCTCAAAGGCGGGCCGGCCATCCGCCTTCATCTGATTGTAGGTGTCGATCAGAATGATGTTGTTGTTCACCACGATCCCGGCCAGGGCGATGATCCCCATTCCAACCATCACAACCCCGAAAGGCTGGCCGTTCAACAGCAGGCCCAGCAGTACCCCGGCGGTGGACAGCACGATGGCCGACAACACCAGCAGGGTCTGATACAGGGAATTGAACTGCGTGAGCAGGATCAGCACCATCAGCCCGATGGCCACCAGGAACGCGGTGGTCAGGAAGTTGGCCGCTTGTTGCTGGTCCTCGTTTTCCCCCGCCGCACGAACTGAAATACCTTCCGGAGGTTCAGGCATCTGTGTCTGCAACTTCTGCAACAATTCATCCATTTGCCGACCGGCTGCTACGTCCGATTTGATCGTAATGGTGCGCAACCCGTCCACGCGCACCACGGTGCCGGTCTTGTTGCCCGACTCCAGGGTCACAAACTGTGAAAGCGGCACCTGGCCCCGGGGCGTGTTGATGGTCTGCCGCTCCAGCTGGTCGAGCTCGCGCCAGTCCCGGGGCACACGCACGGCAATATCCACCTCGTCGCGCACGTCCTCCGGGCGATAGGTGGCCAACACCAGGCCGTTGGTTACCAGCCGCACGGCGCTGCCAACACTCAATACATCCGTGCCAAAACGGGCCGCAGCTTCCCGGTCCACCTTCAGGCGCCATTCAATGCCGGGCAGGCTGCGGTCATCCTCGATATCGACAAAACCGCCCATCGCCCGCATTTGCTCCTCAATCTGGTCCACGTAGTTATCCAGATCATCGCCATTGCGGCTGCTCACCTGCAGCTCGATAGGCTTGCCCTGGGCCGGCCCGCCTTCCTGTTTGCGGAATTCCAGCTTTATACCGGGAATATCCGCAGTACGTTGCTGGAAGTCGTCCAGGATCCTGCTGGCCGGGCGTCGGGTGAACCAGTCATTGAACTGGAACTGCAACACACCAATGACATCCGGCGCCATCTGGTTATCCGGGCTGATCATGGAGCGGGCATAAAGGGCCTTCACCTCAGGCATGCCCTGCAGCCGCCGCTCCACTTCCCGGACAATGGCATCCCGTTCCCAGACCGACAGGTCGCCCCGGGCACGCACCTGCACCTGGGCCGAATCCGGCTCCACACTGGGGAAGAATTCCACACCATGGTTAAAGCGCCCGTAAGCCACATAAATCAGGATGATCAGCACCAGCGCCCCCAGCAGCGCCAGGCCCGGTCGGCGCAGCAACACCGCCAGACCCCGCCGGTACACGCCCATGGCGCGGCTTTCCGACTCCGGTTGCCGGGAACGGCGACCACCACTGACACCACCCATCACCGGCAGGAACACCAATGCCATGGCCAGGGAGGCCAGCAGGCAGATCAGCACCGTCATGGGCAGGTATTTCATGAACTCCCCCACCACTCCGGGCCAGAACAGCAGCGGCACAAACACCGCCAGGGTGGTGGCGGTGGAGGCGATCACCGGCCAGGCCATGCGCGAGGCCGCCGCCACCCAGGCGGCCCGGGATGACTGGCCGTCGTCCAGGTTCCGATCCGCCAGCTCGGACACCACAATCGCGCCATCCACCAGCATGCCGGCCACCAGAATGAGGCTGAACAGCACCACGATGTTGAGGGTGAGCCCCATGCTCCAGATCACAAGAATACCGGTCAGGAAGGCACCGGGAATGGTCAGCCCCACCAGCAGGGCCGAGCGCGGCCCCATGGCGGCAATCACCACGATGATCACCAGCACAATCGCCGTCAGCACATTGTTAAGCAGGTCGGAAAGCACATCCTGGACTTCGTCCGACTGGTCCATGATGTAACGAATGTCCAGAGTGTCGGGCAGCTTCTCGCTTGCCTGATCGATCAACGCCCGGATCTGGTCCACGGTCTTGATGATGTTGGCGCCGGAGCGCTTGGAGACTTCCAGCACCAGGGCCGGCTCGCCGTTGATGCGGGCAAAACCGGTGGGGTCCTTGAAGGTGCGCTGGAGCATGGCGACATCGCCGAAGGTAATCACGGTGTCGCCGCTGACCTTCACGGGCATGGCCATGACATCCTCGATGTTCTCAATCACCCCAGGCACTTTCAGGGCCATCCGGCCATTGCCGGTGTCCAGGGAGCCCGCGGCCACCAGCTGATTGTTGCGGCTGACCAAAGTCGCGAGCTGGTCGAAATCAACGCCGTAGCTTTCCAGCACCTGAGGGTCCACCACAATTTCGAGCAGATCTTCCCGGTCGCCGCCGATCTCTACTTCCAGCACTTCTGGAATGGCTTCAATGGAGTCCTGCAGCCGTCGGGCAATGGTGATCAGTTCCCGCTCGGACAGCGGCCCGGACAGGCCTATCGACAGTACCGGAAACAGCGAGACGTTGATCTCATGCACACGCGGCTCATCGGCTTCACGGGGCAACTTGCTGCGGGCGGTGTCCACCTTTTCACGCACGTCCTGCAGGGCCTTGTCAGGGTCAAAGCCGGCGTCGAACTCCAGCATCACCGAGGCGTGGCCTTCGGCGCCGGTGCTGCGCATTTCCTTGATGCCCTCCAGCGAGCGCAGCTCCTGCTCCATGGGCCGGATCAACAGCCGCTCGGCGTCCTCCGGGCTGATGCCATCGAGCGTCATCGCCACGTAAATCATGGGGATGGTGACGTCCGGGTTCGATTCCTTGGGAATGGTCTGGTAGGCCGCCAGGCCGCCCAGGATAAGGAAAAGAAAAGTCAGCAGCGTGGTCCGGCTGCGATCCATGGCCGCGGAAATCAATGCCTGCATGGGTCAGCCCCGGGAGTCGGATTTGGCAACGGGTGTCACCCGCTCGCCATCGGCCACAAACCCGCCACCCCTGGTGATCAGGCGGATTTCATCCGGCAGGCCGGCCACCCAGGCACCGTCGGTCGAGACGCTTAACAGAGTCACTGGCTCGAACACCACCCGATCCCGGTCGTTCACGAATTTCACCCCCGGGCGTCCTTCTTCGTTTAGCGAGAGATAAGCCGGGGAGATGAACATCGCCGGCTGTTCCGGCAGCAAAATTCGCAGACTGGCCGAGCCACCGGCCACCCGTTTAAGCTCCGGGTTTTCCAGCACCGCTTCCACGTGGAAGGTGCGTGTTGTCGGATCTGCGGCGCTGGCCACAAAGCTAACCGTTCCTTTGAGAGTGCCGCCATCCAGCAGGTCCAGCTCCACCGTCTGACCGGGGCTCACACGGTGCACACGCTGCTGGGGCGCCTGACCGGTGGCCTTGAGCCTGTCGATTTTCACCAGTTCAAACAGTGGGCTGCCCACCTGCACCAGCGTGCCGGGGTCCACTTCCCGGGCATTGATCACACCGGTGAACGGCGCCTTGGGCTCAAGGTATTGTAGGGTGAGTTCGGCGGCGGTTAGTTCCGCCCGGGCCGCAGCCAGTTCGCTCTGCAGCCCCAGGATGTCAGTTTCCGCCGCCAGGTTGTTGGATCTCAGGCGACGGGCGGCCGCCAGATCCGCTTCCAGCTTGCGAACGCTCGCCCGCCAGCGTTCAACCACGGCGTCCCGACCGTCGTTCGACAGCGTCAGCAGGGGCTCGCCGGCCTCCACCCGCTGGCCCAGCTCCACATGCAGTTGTTCAACGGTGCCACCGGCGCGGGCACTGACCATGACCGATTGCCAGGGCTGCAGTTGCCCCTGCAGTTTCAGGGAAGGCTGGTAGGCCTGGGCCTCGAGGGTCTGTACTTCAACTCGGGTGGGTTCGTCGCTTTCCTGTTCCTGCTCGGGCGGTGGCTCGTCGCTGGCCATCCGGACATCGCCCGTGGCCATCCAGATAACGAGTGCGACGATCACCAGCAGGGATAGACCGAGAGAACTCCATTTTGCTCTAGTCATTGACGGCTCGCGTTTTAAAAGGGTTGCATCCAGCTAAAAACCTGGGGTAGATTCTACACACATTGTTTGAATCAATTCAGAGCAGATTGTCGATTTCATGAATTTCAACGCCGTAGTCGTCCTAGTGAAGCTTGTCCTGGTGGTCGTGGTACCGTCCGGGGGCTTTTGCGTGGACAGACAGGTGAGATAGCAGATACGACAACCTGACAAGACACGACAAAGCCCCCGGCACCGCAAGGTTCCGGGGGCTTTTTTTTGCACCGAAGAAAAAGGGAAAACGACCATGAACGGCGCACAGCAGATTCTCGACGCGTTCCACCGCCACCACATCGGCACGGTTTTCGGTTATCCGGGCGGCTGCATCATGCCCCTGTACGATGCCCTGGTGGACGATGTCGGTGTCGAGCACGTGCTGTGCCGCCACGAGCAGGCCTGCGCCCTCGCCGCCGACGGTTACGCCCGCGCCAGCGGCAAGCTGGGCGTGTGCATCGCCACATCCGGGCCCGGCGCCACCAACCTGATTACCGGAGTGGCCAACGCCCACCGGGATTCCATTCCCATGTTGGTGATCACCGGCCAGGTGGCCTCAGGCATGATCGGCACCGATGCCTTCCAGGAAACCGACGTACTGGGCATGACCCTGGGTATCGTTAAACACAGCTACCTGGTGGATAACGCCGAGGAGCTGCCGGCGATCATGGAAGAAGCCATGAACCTCGCCCAGAGCGGGCGGCCCGGGCCGGTCTGGATCGACATTCCCAAGGACATCCTGCTTACCGACATTAAAACGCCGGCGCCAGAGCAAACATCAACGCCCGCAGCCAGCACGCCAGACCTCACCAAGGCCCTGGCCATGCTGCGGGAAGCCAAGCGCCCCCTGCTCTACAGCGGTGGTGGGGTTTCGCTGGCCAATGCCGAAGCCAGTTTCCGGGCCTTCGCCGACGCCTCGGCCATGCCCGGCGTAGCCACGCTCAAGGGCATCGGCAATGCCGGCAAGCATAACCCGAACGACCTGGGCATGCTCGGCATGCACGGCTCCCGGGCCGCCAACCGTGCGGTCGAAGAATGCGATTTGCTGTTTATTGTCGGTGCCCGGCTGGACGACCGCGCCACCGGCAAGCTGGACGGTTTTGCGCCCAACGCCCGGACCATTCACATTGACGCGGACGCGGCGGAAATAAACAAATTACGGGCCACGGATATTGCGCTCCGGGGCGATTTGAACGGAATTCTGGCGGCATTTGCTCGCGAGCTGGAAACCCGGCCTTTGGCCATCGACGAGTGGCGGGCTCAGTGCCAAACCTGGCGCACCACCGGCGGCTTCCAGGCCGCCGACAACGAAGAACCCCTCGCCCCGATCACCGGCCCCGCCTTCATCCGACAGCTCTCGCGCATCACCCCCGACAACGCCATAATCGCCTGCGACGTGGGCCAGCACCAGATGTGGGTGGCCCAGCATTACCAGTTTGACCACCCGCGCCACCACCTGACCAGCGGCGGCCTGGGCACCATGGGCTACGGCCTGCCGGCGGCCATTGGCGCCCAGTTCGCCAACCGGGAAAGCACGGTGATCAACGTCACCGGCGATGGCTCATTCATGATGAACGCCCAGGAACTGGCCACCATTCGCCGTTACAACCTGCCACTGAAACTGATCATCATGGACAACCAGTGCTTGGGCATGGTCCGCCAGCAGCAGGAGCTGTTCTACAACAACCGGGAAAGCCAGATCGACCTGGACGACAACCCGGATTTCGTGGCCATGGCCCGGGCCTTTGATATTCCGTCGCTGCACATCGAACGCACCGACCAGATCCGCCGGGGCATCGAAACCATCCTGGCCTACGATGGCCCGATGCTGCTGCACGTGGCCATCAGCCGCGAAGAAAACGTCTGGCCCATCGTCAAACCCGGCGCCAGCAACAAGGAAATGATCGACGAACCCAAGCGCACCACCACTGCCAAGAAGGAACAGGTAGCATGAACCCGACCAATGAAAATACAGCCCCCAGCTACACCCTGAACTGCCGCATGGCCCAGGAAGCCGCCGCGATCGAACGCCTGTGCCAAGTGGTGCGCATTCGTGGTTTCCGGATTGCCAGCATGGCGGTGGAAACCGTCGGCGACTATTTCGACATTAATCTGACATTGGAAGGCTCACGGCCGGTGACCATGCTGCAGAGTCAGCTGGAGAAATTGCATACAGTGGCGGAGGTGGCTGTTAAGCAGCCTGCTGAAGCTTTGGCGCGTCACTCGGCCTGAAATCGCCAGGCAGCTACTCGTGGATCAATGAGCAGGCGGGTAGGCCTTTCCAAAACTGTCTGCAGCCAGGGATGGCTGCAGTCAAGCCCTACAGGGACGTACTTGCGGGCGTGTTTTGGAAAGGCCTACCCGCCTGCTCTAACCCCTAGGTAAGCCTGTCGTCGGGGACTAACCCGGCAGTATCGTTTTGTTACCAGCTGTCGAAATATTGTGAGAATGCCGACTCGACAGAATGTGATGCAACCCATCGCATTCCACCATCGGGTCGTCACAGTTCACCACAATATCCGAACGGGTAATCACGTAACCCTTACCGGTAATGCTGTTCTTCACCACCTGGTATTCCCCTTCGGTGTGCATGGAGGTGAACTCACCAATAAACCCGGTGTTGCGCAGGGACACGGTTTCCAATTTGTCGCCTGGCTGAATCAGGCCCTGATAGTGCATCAGCGCCAGCCGGGCCGAGGTACCGGTGCCCGTGGTGCTGCGGCAGATCACGCCGGGATGAACATAGGTCGCTGACCGGGAACGGTAATAGCCATCGGCCACCCGCTCCACCGGCCCCATGAAGTGCAGGAACGGCAAGGGACCAACATCGCCCAGGGTGTAGTGGGAAAAACCCCGTTCCGCCTGAATGGCCTCGACAATGGCGTGGGCTGTGCGGGCCAGGTCCCGTTCTTCATCCATGGTCAGGTCAAAGCCCAACTCTTTGGCATCCACCAGCGCGTAGAAACCACCACTGTAAGCCACGCTGTAGGTCACCTCACCAATGTTTGGCACATTGATAGAAGCCTCATAGGTGTGGATGTAGCTCGGCAATCCCTCGCAGGTAATGGCTTCCACCACGCCGTCATGCACCACCGCCTCGATGTTCACCAGCCCGGCCGGCGATTCCAGCACGAAATGCTGCTTGCCTTCCTGCTTGGGAACAATCCCCAATTCCAGAACCGCCGTCGCGGTGCAGATGGTGTTGGAGCCGGAGTAAATCGGGTAGCCCATCACTTCCATGATGATGTAGCCGGCCGCCGCGCGCGGGTCGGTGGCGGGCACCAGCAAGTCCACCGACATTTCCGGGATGCCGTAGGGCTCTTCCAGCAGCAACCGGCGCAGGCCATCGGCATCGTCACGCAGGTATTCCATCTGCTCACGCACGGTTTCGCCGGGCAGCAGGTCGATGCCGCCGGTGACGATGCGGCTGACGTCACCGCCGGCGTGGGTGTCCATCAGTTGAATGCTCAGTTCCGGTTTCATCAATTGGCCTCCAGGGCGAAAGGTTGGCCGTGTTCGGCCCATTGAGCGTCGGGCACGATCACGATTTTGCCCAGATAATTGCTGCCCCGGTGTACGAAGTAGTCTTCCGCCTTATGCAGCTCGGACAGCCGGAACGCCCCGTGCAGCACGGGTTTCAGGTGGCCGTCCCGAATCCAGGTCATCAGTTGCGCGGCCTCGTCCCGGGTTCCGTGGGAGACCCCGAAAATCTGTACCTGGTAGAGATAGATCCGCGTCCACAGGATTTCACTGATATTGCCGCCACTGGCTCCGGCGATGCTCAGGCGCGGATAGGTGCTGCGGGCGTTCATGTCGAAAATCATGGCGTCGATGAAGATGTCGGTCATCTCGCCACCCACCAGGTCCATGACGGCATCCAGGGGCCGGCCGCCGGTTACTTCTTTCACCCGGTCCACGAACGTATCCATGTCACTGCGATCCAGCACGGCTTCGGCGCCCAGCTCAAGAAGCGAATCCGCCTTGCTCTGCTGGCTCAGCGCGTAGGGAATGGCCCCGATAATCCGGCACAGCTGAATCAGCGCCGTACCCACGCCACCGCTGGCGCCGGTCACCAGCACGTGTTCACCGGCCTGTACGTTGGCGGAGGTGAGCATGTGGTAAGCCGTCTGGTACGAACACATCCCCATGGCCGCCAGCTCGGCGTCCGCCAGATCCGGGTTGGGAATGTGATGGAACTGGTCGGAGGGCAGCGCCACATACTCGGCGAACCCGCCATCAGCACCGTGGCCGTAATAGTCCGGGGTCAGGTTAATGTCGGTCCGCTCGTTGGCGTAGAGATTGAAGTCCAACAGACCCCGCTCGCCGATGCGGCTGTCGCTGACGCCTTCGCCCACGGCAACCACACGCCCCACAATGTCGGCGCCCTGGATGCGCGGAAAATTGAGCGTCGGTTTGCCGCCCATCTGGAACGAGGTCATCTCACCTTTCTTGGTGGGGTAAAGGCCCTCCCGGGCCTTGCGGTCGGTGTTGTTCTTGGCCGTGGCCGTTACCTGAACCAGCACCTGGCCGGCACCAGGCTCGGGCACCGCTACATCCTGATACTCAAGCTTGTCGGTGCCGCCATGGCCGGTTAGCACCATGGCTTTCATGGTTTCGGGGATATTCGACACAAGTGCCTCCGTGTTGGTTCATCCAGTCACTGTCGGTGTCGGGATTTTCCAAAGGATAGGAAAGATCGCCCGGGCTGTCAGGAGGGTATTTCGGGTAACTGCCAGTTTACCGGGCAATCACCTTGTACACCGGGCGCAGTTTGGGGATCTGTTTGAGCACCACCTGGATCACCGTCATCAAAGGTACCGCCAGCAGCACGCCCACCGGCCCCCAGAGCCAGCCCCAGAAAAAGATGGAGACAAAGATCACCACCGGATTGATGGCCATGCGGAAGCCATGAATCCAGGGTTCCAGGAACAGCCCCACCAGTATCACCAGGCCGATAAAGCTCAGCGGGGCCACTGCCATCATCCATGGATTATCCAGGGTAATGACGGAGACCAGGGTCAACAGACCGATGGTCAACACATTCCCCA
Organism: Marinobacter nauticus; assembly: GCA_044811145.1. Taxonomy (GTDB): domain Bacteria; phylum Pseudomonadota; class Gammaproteobacteria; order Pseudomonadales; family Oleiphilaceae; genus Marinobacter; species Marinobacter nauticus_A. The sequence continues at coordinate 2,010,233 of CP085245.1, read as the reverse complement.
GGTAAGGAATAAACCGCGCCAGGCCAGCCACCAATCCCCAGACTGCCGGGTCAGGCAGCCCGATGGCCCAACAGATCAGGCCCGTAAGCAGGCCCACGGACACGTTATTCAGGGTCAGCACCGCCAGAAACTGGGCAATCAGGTGCTGGGAATCGTGGGTAATTCTCAGCACCGTTTTCCGGTGCTGGCGAGGCAGCTGCTGAATGAAGTTGCGTATCAGCCGATCGCCACTGACCAACAGGAAATAACTCAAGGACAGGGCAAGCGCCAGCCCGGCAATGCCATTCCGGGCTTTCGACATCAGCTGGCTGCGCCAGGACTCGGTCTTCAGTACCACAGTCGTTGGCGAAGATTGATCCTCTTCCGACAACTTTTCCACGGACCGCTCCACTTCCTCGGCCGAGCGGCTGACACGATCCAGCTGACGCATGATCTCACTGTCACCCATCAATACCCGGGACAGTCCCTGGGGCGCCCGCTCGGCCCACTCCAGTGCCGGAGCCGTGACTGCGGCGCCCAGCCCAACAATGCCCGCCAGCAGTAACAGCACCAACACCAGCGCACTCACCACCCGGGGAATGTGCCATTTGCGGCGTGCCTTTTTCACCAGTGGCGACAGCAACAAGCTGGTCATGATCGCCAGGGTAATAGGCAGGACAATCTGGTGCGCCAGGTACAGGGTATAAAGCACCCCGAGCGCAAAAATCCCGTAAAGAGGCGTGCTCAGTTCCGCAGCCAGCTTCCTCAAGCTGTCACCACCGGCCTCTTTGTGTTCCGGCGTCTGCTCATCCATTGGCCAAACCCACCCCTTGATAACGACTGGCCCGAAAAGACTCGAACCTCTCTTGAGTTGAGCCCATATGTTATCAAACTGCAATTGACTTGCGGCAAAAGCCATTCCGGCGTGTTTCTGTAACCTTCTGCAAATTGCAGTATCCGGCCGTTCGCGAGCAGGCGGTTGGCTGGTTTCTATCACAGCAGGAGAATTCAATGGCGGCTGAACCGATTGTTCTGTTTGACGATGGACATCACAAGTGCCTGATGTTTGATTCCCTCGTAACTGGTGAAGGCGTTCAGTCCAACCAGTTCCTGATTGTCGACGGCAACCACGAAGCCCTGATTGATCCGGGCGGTGACCTGACCTACACCCCTCTCTCCGTGGCGGCCTCCCGCTATATGAACATCCGGGACATGGATTTTGTCTTTGCCTCGCACCAGGACCCGGACATCATCGGTGCCATTGACCGCTGGATCATCCACACCAACGCCAAGATCGTCACCTCCAAGCTGTGGGCACGTTTCTTGCCCCACCTGGTGTCCAGCTACGTCAGCACCCAGCTCAGCGGCAGCGTTTATGACCGGATCATCAGCGTTCCGGACGGCGGCATCAACGTGAACTTCGGCGACACCTTTATCCAGTGCCTGCCCGCGCACTTCATGCACTCGGTGGGCAACCTGCAGTTCTACGACCCGGTATCGAAAATCCTGTTCTCCGGTGACCTGGGCGCGTCGCTGGGCGCGGAAGAAGACCACAAACCGGTGGAGAATTTCGAGGAACATACCGCCCACATGATCGGCTTCCACCGCCGTTACATTGCCTCCAAGCAGGTTTGCCAGTTGTGGGCCAACATGGTTCGCAAAATGGACGTACAGGCGATTGTCCCGCAGCACGGGAAGCGCTTTGAAGGTCCGGCGATGGTCGATAAATTCCTGAACTGGGTTTCCAGCGTGGATTGCGGCATCGACCTGGCCACCCAGGACAACTATCGCCAACCGGTGGATTACGCCTGAGCCCTTGTTTCCCCTGTTTCCGCAAGGACGCGGAAACACTCCTCTGCTGCCATCAAACGGCAATAGCCCTGTTCCAATGCCTCCCGGTTGAGTAAAATCCGTTCTTTTGATGGAAAACCGAGAGGCACCACCGATGGGCAGAGCGTTCCAGAACCGCAAAGAGTCCATGGCCAAAACGGCTGCGGCAAAAACCAAGGTTTACAGTAAGTATGGGCGTGAAATTTACGTTTGCGCCAAATCAGGCGGTGTAGACCCCCAGGCCAACCTTTCCCTTCGTGGTTTGATTGAACGGGCCAAGAAAGACCAGGTTCCGGCTCATGTTATTGAAAAGGCCATCGACAAGGCCAAGGGCGGCGGCGGTGAAGACTACGCAGCGGCCCGCTACGAAGGCTATGGCCCGGGCAACTGCATGGTCATTGTCGATTGCCTGACCGACAACCCCAACCGCACCTTCGGCGATGTACGCCTTGCGTTCACCAAAACCAAGTGCAAGATTGGCACCCCGGGTGCCGTCTCCCACATGTTTGACCACTGCGCCATCTTCGCTTTCGCGGGCGACGATGAAGAAGCGGTACTGGAAGCCCTGATGGAAGCGGACGTGGATGTCACCGACATCGAACAAGAAGACGGCAAGATCACCGTCTTTACCCCGAACACCGAATACGCCAAGGCCAAACAGGCCCTGGAAGACGCGTTCGAGGGCATCGAGTTTGATGTCGATGAAATCCAGTTCCTGCCCAAGACCACCACCCCGGTGGAAGGCGACGACATTCCGCTGTTCGAGAAGTTCATGGACATGCTGAATGACCTGGACGATGTGCAGAACGTTTACCACAGCGCCGAACTGCCCCAGGAAGAAACCGCGAACGACTGATAGCAGGAGCCCTGCATGAAAGCCCCGACCACTGACCAGGCCCCGAAGGTGCTGATTCTTAAAACCGGCACCACCTACCCGGAAATCCGGGAGCAATACGGCGACTTTGACGCCTGGTTCGTGCGGGGGCTTTCGGATCAGCTCGACCTGACGGTTGTGGATGTCACCCGCGAGGCTGCCCCGGGCCAGCCAACCGACTGGGACGGCATTGTCATTACCGGTTCGCCGGCCATGGTCAGTGAACGGGCCGAGTGGAGTGAGAACGCCGCTGCCTGGACGCGGCAAGCGGTGGAAGCGCAAGTGCCGGTACTGGGCGTGTGCTACGGCCACCAACTGCTGGCCCACGCCCTGGGCGGCAAGGTGGGCTTTCACCCGGATGGCCGGGACACCGGTACCAAACAGGTCACCCTGCTGGATACCGCCCAAACCGACCCGATCTTTCAGCGCCTGCCATCAACATTCCCGGCGCAACTGACCCACAAGCAATCCGTGCTGGAACTGCCGCCTGGAGCCGTGTTGCTGGCCAATTCCAGCTTTGAGCCCCACCAGGCATTTCGCGTGGGCGACAGCGCCTGGGGCGTGCAATTCCATCCCGAATTCACCGACCAGATCATGAAGGCCTACCTTGAAGTGCAAACGCCAGACCTGGATAAAGAAGGTTTGGACGCGCCCCAGCTTCTCGCCGAGGTCACGCCGGCTCCGGCGGCCAGCAAGGTTTTGACCTACTTTTCGGAACTGGTCACAGACCGCTTTGTAAGCTCCTGACATACTTCCGCCCCTCCCGGGCAGAGAACGGATTGATTCTCAGTAATTTGAACCATCAACTGACTCTGCCTACTCTTTATTCAACACAGAACCGAGGAGGGTCTGATATGTCTGAACTACGCGCTTATCTGAAGCGAGTCTCAATCATTATGATTGCGGTGCTAACAATGGCCACCACCTTCTCCAGCGTGGCGAATGCCTCCATGGTCAGTACCGGAGATATGATCCAGCAGGAACAAACCCAGCTGGACCGACAGCAACTGCTTAATATGCTGGAAAAACAGGAAGTTCAGGACAAACTCTCCGAGCTTGGCGTGAGCAAGGACACCGTGGCGGAACGCATCAACAACCTGACGCCCGCAGAGTTGGCTGATTTTGAGCAGCAACTGGCACAAGCACCGGCCGGTGAAGGCGTGGTTGGCGTCATCGTGCTGTTCTTTGTTGTGTTCATCGTTACCGACATGCTCTGTGCAACCGACATCTTCCCGTTTGTTCGTTGCATACGCTAAGCATTTACCCTGAGATGATTCGCAGCCATCTTATCCGGGCGCTGAGTGCGGTTCTCGCACTCGGCCTTTTGGCCGGCTGCGCCTCCGCTCCCCCCTGGCCCGAGACAGGGTCTTCCCAGGACTCAACCGGTCGACCATCAACGGTAGTGGTGGACGACGTTCCGTTCTTCCCCCAGGAAAAATACCAGTGCGGCCCGGCTGCCTTGGCCACGGTACTTAATCACCGGGGGCAGGATACGCGTCCCGAGGGCCTGAAAGACCAGGTTTTCATTCCCGGCCGACAGGGCTCATTGCAAGTCGAGATGGTCGCCACCGCCAGGGCCCATGGCATGCTGGTGTATCCCCTGGAGCCGGAGCTGAGTGCGGTGCTTGAGGAAGTGGCCGCGGGCAACCCGGTGCTGATCCTGCAAAACCTGCGGCTGGACTGGTGGCCACAATGGCATTTTGCCGTGGTGACTGGCTATGACCGGGGCGAGAAAACCCTGATTCTGAACACCGGCACTCTGGAGCGATACGCCATGCCCTACGAGGCATTCATGGCTACCTGGGACCGGGCCGAGCGCTGGGCCGTGGTGACCGTGCCGCCAACACAGAGCCCGGCAACAGCCCAGCGACTGCCCTACCTTCGGGCGGCACATGACCTGGAGGCCAGCAACCATCCAGATACCGCGATGACGGCCTACCAGACCGCCGAACAGCAGTGGCCGGACAACCCGACACCGATCATGGCCCAGGGAAATCTGGCCTTTAGCCAGAACAAGGTGGAAGAAGCCACCGACCATTTCCTCCGCGCCGTCAAACAGTTCCCTGACTTTGCCGCCGCCTGGAACAACCTGAGTTACACGCTCGAAGCCCAGGGCTGTGAAGCCATGGCCCTGCAAGCCAAAGCCTGCGCGGGAAGCCTTGCGCCAGATGTGTTCGGTAACGAACCTCAGCCAGTCGGGTCTTCAAAAGCCGGCGATTGCCCAGCATTACCAGCCTGCCCATCGGACTAGTGTCCCGTCAGTGAATTCACCAGACGGGACACTAGCGCTTCTGCAGTAACACCACGTCCTTGCGGGGAATCTCCAGGCGCCAGCTATAGTGATCCGCCAGCCAATGGAAAGTCGCTTCCCGGTAGAACACCACGTGGGTGGGGTCCCGGCGATAGTGCCAGTTGTCAAAGCGGCCATCGTCTGTCTGGAAACAGGTCATGATGCCCAGCCAGCCTCCGGGTTTGAGCAGGCCGTCCAATTGGTCAAAGACCTTTGCAGGCTGGTGCAGGTGCTCCACCACCTCGGTGCAGGTAATGAAATCGTAGCGGCCATCCAGTGCTGCCGGGTCCGGATGGAAAAATGGGTCATACAGCGCCATGTTAAAACCGGCTTCGGTGAACATCCGTGCCAGAGCCGGGCCCGGGCCACAGCCAAAATCCATACCCCGGGCATCCTCTGGCAGGCGCGCCATCAAAGGCTCCGCCAGCTTCGACAGGAAACGGCGGTAGCCGGCATCGGCCGGGTCGTTGTCGTGCAGTTCGTAGATGCCTTTCTCTTCTTCGCTCGTCAGCCGGGATTCCGGCGCCATCACCGTGGCCAGGCAATTCGGACAGCGCAGGTAGGCCTGCTGACCGATTTTCCGGAACGGCACCAGCTGGGCCTGGAGGCATACCGGGCACCTGGAAAGCTCAACGATCATCGTATTCACTGCCACCTCAAGGGTTCGTTTTTACCAGCCGGTCAAGACGCAATCGCTCACGATCGTCGAACAGACGACGACTGCCCCAACTCACCGCCATCACCGTGCCAAAACCCGTGCCCACGGTGATCAGCAGCATCACCAGGATCTGGTATTTCACCGCCACCGCCGGTGGACTGCCCGCCAGGATCTGGCCGGTCATCATACCCGGCAAACTGACAATACCGGCCGCCGCCATGGCATTGATCGACGGCATCATGCCGCTGCGCATGGCTTCCACCCGGATGCCTTCCATGGCTTCACGCCAGCTCTGGCCCAGCATCAGTCGGTTTTCGATCACCGCTCTCTGGCTCCAGACCGAGTCGTTGAGGCGATCCAGGCTCAACGCCACGCCGGTCATGGTGTTGCCCAGCATCATGCCCAGCAATGGAATGGCGTATTGCGGGGTGTACCAGGGGCTGGGGCCGATAATCACCGTCAGCGCCAGAATGGTCACGGCAAAGGACGATACAAACATGGCCCCGGTGCCCACGCCGAAGGCCCAGAAGCCATAGAGGCGACGCTTCTGCCGAGCCATCACTTCACGTCCGGCCACCAGAAGCATCACCAGGGACAGTAGCGCAATCCAGTAAAGCTCAGCCGAGGCAAACAGCGCTTCCAACACCAGACCAATCAGCGCCAGTTGAATGCCGGTGCGGGCCGCTGCCACCAGCAGGCTGCGCGTAACACCCAGCCGTGCGTAAAGGCTGACCCCGGCCAGCGCCAGAATCAGCAGCGCCGCCAGGCCCAGTTTCCACCATGCCAGATCAATCACTTCCATGAGCCGGCTCCAGTGTGCTGCCCACAATATGCAGGTGCCGATTGGCTACCCGCTGAATCTGAGCCTGATCGTGCGCCACCCAGAGTACCGGCATCTGGCGCTCCCGGATTTCTCCCAGCAGCCAGCTTTCAACCGCAAGACTCATGTCGTGGTCCAGGTTGGCCGTGGGTTCATCCAGCAGCAGGGCTTCGGGCTCCTGGGCCAATGCCCGCCACAATGCCAGGCGCTGACGTTCGCCGGAAGACAAGCGACTGACGGTCCAGTGCATAACCTCCGGGGTAAACCCCAGGGCTTCGGGCACGTAATCACGGCAGGTTTCGGGAAAGTGCGTTCCCACCTCGTCAAACCACCACTGGCTGTCCGCCGGAACCATGATGACCTTCCTGCGCCAATCGTGGGCCGGTATCGAGGCCTGTTCGGTATCGCCCAGGGTTACCCGCCCCTCGTGAGGCTCGAGATCGGCCACCGCCCGTAACAGCCGGCTCTTGCCGCTGCCCGAAGGGCCGGAGAGGCAAATCACTTCACCACCCCGAACCTCTATCCCCACATTTTCCAGGCTGCCGACCGCTATCCCTTCAAGGCGCAAATCTGCCAATGTCAGTACTCCGTGATTCAGGACCCGTCTTTTTTCTTGAGAAATCGGCTCATGACACCTTCAGACAGGCAAACATGGGCCAGCGCCGGGTACGGCAGGAAATGCAGGAACAGAGTGGCCAGGGTGACCGCGTCCAGGCTGTCATCCAGAAACAGCCAGCCAGCAAATGCGGCAAACAGCGCCCCAATGAAGCCGCCGTAAATCCACAGGAACCGGGATTTTTCTTCTTTGGTCGGGACACGCTCAAGGGTTTTGGCCAACGAGAACGCCATGTAAAGCGCAAGCAAAGCCGCGAGAATGAGCGATACCAACGGCCCGGTGATTCCCAGCAGGAACCGGAACATGTAATTGGCGAGGAAGAAAAGAACAATGCCGGTCACGGCGACGATGGTAATGCGAACTTTTTCCATAGTGTCTCTGAACTTATTGTTTTGGAAGCCAACAGGTCGGCGGACAATATGGCAGAGACCCGTCGGCAGTACCACCCAGACGATACGCTGATCGTTACTCGCCCCGCCAGTTCACGCTGTACAGATCGTGCCGGCGGTCCTGCAGATTCTTCACTGTGCCACTGTTGCGTGCGGTTATCAGCGTTTCCGGGCGTAAATCGGCAAACGCCACCGTCTCGACATTGGCGTCCGTGTCAGCCGCAATGCCATCCCGGGCAAAGGGAAAATCGCAGGGCGTGAGAATGCAACTCTGGCCGTACTGGATCTCCATGTTGGGCACTTCCGGCAGGTTGCCGACGTTGCCGGAAAGCACCACGTACACCTGGTTCTCCACCGCCCGTGCCTGGCAACAATAGCGTACACGCAGGTAGCTCTGGCGTTCATCCGTGCAGAAAGGCACGAAGATAATACTCACGCCCTGGTCCACCAGGTGCCGGGCCAGCTCGGGGAATTCTGCGTCGTAGCAGATCAGTACCCCGATGGTGCCGCAGTCGGTTTCAATGGCGCTGACCCGGTCGCCTCCGCGCACGTTCCACCAGTAGCTTTCATTGGGCGTGGGATGAATCTTGGGTTGGGTGAACACCTGGCCGTCCCGCAGGAACACGTGCCCCATATTGCGGATGGCGCCGTCCTCCTCCCGAACCGGAGTAGAGCCGGCCACAATGTTGATGTTGTAGCGCAGGGCCAAATCGCGCATCAGCTCGCGATAACGCTCGGCGTAGTGGGTGACCGCCGCGAAAGACTCCGCCGGGCTGCCACGGCGCGCCTCGATGGACAGCAACTGCAGGGTAAACAGCTCCGGGAAGACCACAAAATCGCCCTTGTAGTTGGACACCACATCCACGAAGTAGCGGACAATCTCGCTGAACTCATCGAAGGAGGCCACCGGTCGCTGCTGGTATTGCACCGTCCCGATACGCACCGTGTCCGGCATGCGCTGACCGTAACGCTTGGGTTTCTCGGCATCCTCGTTGCGGGGCACCTTGGGGTTACGCCAGACCAGATGGATGCCATAGCCCAGGGAGTCATGGTCCGCATCCAGGTAATGTGGAATCAGCCCATGAATCTCAAAACCCTGATGGAGTTGGAACGACAGCACGGCGTCTTTCTGTTCCTTGCTTTTGATGGCCTCCACGTAGGCTTCCACCGAAGGATACTTCTTCAGACGCTGATGCAGGGTGGGCAAGCGACCAGCAAACACCACACCCTGCAGTTCCAGATCCTGGCAGAGGCGTTTGCGCTCGTTGTAAAGACGCTCACCAATACGATAGCCACGGCACTCCGGGTCGACACAGACTTCCATGCCATAGAGCCAGTCGCCCTCCGGGTCGTGGCGCGAGGCGTAGCCATTGCCGGTGATGGACGTCCAGTCGTGCGGGGCCAGGGCAATCTCCCCGGCAATGCGGAAGGTGGCGCAATACCCCACCACTTCATCGCCCAGCATGGCAACAAACTGGCCTTCCGGGAAAGTGTTCAGTTGGCCGGTCAAAGGCCCCCGGGTATAGCCATACATGCCGGTGCCTTCATAGACACGGCGGCTCAGGGCGATAATGCCGGGAATATCGGCGAGGGTGGCGTTACGAACGTAAAGGCGTTGATCTGGGTCCGAAAAGGGTGGGCACATACCTACCTCATAACCAACGAGAGTCTATCCTCATCATTGGTCGGGCGCTGGCGTTTCGTCAAGCGACAACGGAAAACGATCAATCACTGTATAGACCGACCCCGAATGACCGGGCGTGCTCTCGAACAGCACAAACTCTGTGACCGGAATGGTCCCGAACCAGTCGTTGCCGTGTTCGTGCAGCAACGAAACCACCGGACCCGCCTGCTTGCGGAATCGGGCAATGGTGATGTGGGGCAGAAAACCGGAGTGCCCGAGCTCAAACCCAGCCTCGGCCAACTGCTCTGACAACTGGCGTTGCAGATCAATCAGGGGCGAGTCGCCAGAGACAGCCGCCCAAAGATTGCGGGGGCTCTCCGGCCGGCCAAAGGTATTCAGGCCCGCAGCCTCCAACTCAAAGCGCGGCGCCCCGACTCTGCCGGCCGCCTGGCACAGGTCTGGCACGCGCTCTTCGTTCACGTTGCCAAGAAACGCCAACGTCAGGTGCAGCTGGTTCTGGCTCTGCCATTTGGCACCCTTCACCGGCCCCTGGAGCGCCAGCAGGCGCTTCTTGACAGTGTCGGGCACTTCCAGGCCAAAAAAGACACGGGGCATGGCCGGTCACTCCTTTTAGGCGTCCCGCTTACCAGGGCAGCTCTTCGCCGTTGCTGTGCCAGAACGAACCGCTGTTCTCCAGGTTCAGATTGGCAATGCGCTCGGCCAGCCCCTTGGCTGACTCTTCCGGAGAGATAAAGCCACCGAAGTTGACCATGCGGGTCTGCACATAACCGGGGTGCAACTGAGCCACGGCAATGCCTTTAGGCTTGAGGTCCACCGACAGGGACTTGCCGAAGGCGTTCAGCGCGGCTTTCGAGGCACGGTAGCCGTACTTTCCGCCAGAGTCGTTGTCGGCGATGGAACCCATGCGACTGGTAATGTTGCCGATCTTGCTGCCTTCGGCCATCTGCGGCAGCAGCGCATCAATCACCCGCAGCGGACCGTAGGCGTTCACTTCCATCTGGGTGCGAATGGAATCGAAGTCAATCTGGCCCAGTTCCTCGTTCTGCATCAAACCGGCGTTGTTGATCAGCAGACCGATCTGCTTGCCCGCCAGCGCGGATTTCAGCTTCTCGATGCCGGCATCGGTGGTGACATCAACACCGTCCACCACCTCGGCTGCGACTTCGGCCAGTTCATCGGACGACTGACGGCACACGCCAATAACCTGCAGACCTTCGCGGGCATAGTGTTTTGCCAACTCCAGGCCGATGCCCCGGTTGGCGCCGGTAATCACGACAACATTGGATGTGCTCATGAATTCTCCTTTGAAATCAGTTTTGTTGACTGGCTGACAACAACCCTATGGGCATAAACTGTAAAACCAAGACCGGGATCAGGCCAGTTTGATAAAAAATCAGGGAGACCAGTGTGGGAATCATCGGTTTTATTATTTTGGTGGTGGCCTTTCTTGCCATTGCGCCTCGCTTTCTGTTCGGCATCCGTAACTTATCCCACCTGGATAAGGACCGGCATCCGGTGCGCGAACAGTCGCCCTCTGAAGGTCTGAAACAGGTACTGGCCCAGATTCGGGAACTTCATGAGACCGTCAAGCCGCTGAAGGGCAAGGCCAAGCTGAAAGCGTTGCGCCACTTCATGGACCACCTGAACGACGACCTGGAAATCACCGCAGAGGTTCGCCCCCAGAGCCAGCCAGCGGGTGAGTGGGTACTGGCTCCCGGCGCCGATACCAGCCGCCGCATCCTTTACATTCACGGCGGCGGCTGGCTGGTGGGCAGCCCGCGAAGCCATCGCGCCATTACCGAAAGGCTGGCGCAGAAAACCGGCGCCGCCGTGTTCTCGCTGGATTACCGGTTGATGCCGGAACACCGCTTCATGGACGGCGTGGAAGACTGCCGCGAGGCCTACCGCTGGCTTCTGGAGAACGGGCCCAATGGCTCCGAACCTGCATCCTTCATGGTGGTGGCCGGCGATTCGGCGGGCGGCAGCCACACCCTGGCCCTGATTGCCTGGCTGCGCGACCAGAACCTGCGCCAGGCCGATGCGGCCGTTGCACTGGCCCCCTCCACCGACCTCACGCTGACGGCACCCAGCAACCGCGAGAACCTGGCCACCGATGCCCTGCTCGGCCCCATGGCCGGGCCCCTTGGGAAGGTTCCCCGATGGCTCAGTTGGTGGCTGACGCTGCTCGCCTTCCGCGTCTCGCCCACCAACCCGGCGGCCTCCCCTCTCAGGGGCAACCTGGCCAACCTGCCGCCCACCCTGATTCACGCCACTGACCAGGAAATGCTACTGGACAACGCCCGGCGCTACGCCACCCGCGCCCGCAACGCCGGCTCACCGGTGGAGCTACACCTCTGGCCCGGGCTGGTACACGTGTGGCACATGTTCCGCCAGCAATTGCCCGAGGCCGAAGAAGCCTTCGACGATATCCAACGGTTCCTTGAAAAGGTGGAGTCGGAATCTCAGTAATTCAGAAAGCACTGATTTCTTCTTCACGGCTGCCTTTTTCGCGCCGGCTGCTATGTTTCTAAAGAGTCTCTGAATCACTCTGAAACTCACTCGCGGATAACGACAAGGAGAAAGCCATGAGCGCCAAGAAGATTCTGATGATTACCGGTGACTTCACCGAAGATTATGAAACCATGGTGCCGTTCCAGGCCCTTCAGGCCGTGGGCCATTCGGTTCACGCGGTGTGCCCGGACAAGAAGGAAGGCGATACGGTTGCCACGGCCATCCATGATTTTGAAGGCGACCAGACCTACACCGAAAAACCGGGCCACCGTTTTGCCCTGAACGCGGATTTCGACGGACTGAACCCGGCGGATTACGACGCCCTGGTAATTCCCGGCGGCCGCGCACCGGAATACCTGCGCCTGAACAACAACGTACTGGACCTGATTCGTCACTTCTTCGATAACGACAAGCCGGTGGCAGCCATCTGCCATGGGGCGCAGTTGCTGGCGGCAGCCGGGGTCCTCAAGGGGCGCCAGTGTTCAGCCTATCCGGCCTGCCAGCCGGAAGTGGAACTGGCCGGCGGCAGCTTTGCCAACATTAACGTCGACAAGGCCGTTACCGATGGCAACCTGGTGACCGCCCCCGCCTGGCCGGCGCACCCGGACTGGCTCGCCCAATTCTTCAAACTGCTCGACAAGTAAGCATCAAAGGGCCGGTACAACCGGCCCTTTTCTTAACCTGCGATTTGCCTAACAAAAGCCTACGAACCGTAACCTGACATTCCCCACCCGGCGTAATACAGTGCAATCTATAACAATTGTTAAGGATTGCTCCATGCGTTTGCCCTTGCCAAATGTCCTCACGCTCGCACTGGTTTCGCTGATACTGGGCGGCTGTGCCGGTGGCGGCCAGATACAGCACAGCCAGACTGAGCGGCAGCCAGCGCCAACCTATTCAGAAAGCAATTCGGAAACGGCCGAGAAGCTGTGGCAGGTGTTCGAGCGCTACCAGGGAACGCCCTATCAATACGGAGGCATGTCCGGCCGCGGCTTTGATTGCTCCGGCTTCATCAACACCGCCTACCGGGAAGGGCTGAATCGTCGCCTGCCGCGCACCACCGGGCAAATGTTGCAACAGGGCGAGCCGGTATCACCAGAGAATATCGCCCCCGGCGACATCGTGTTCTTCCGCATCAAGGGTAAGGAGCAACACGCCGGCATCTACATGGGCGATAACCGGTTTATCCACGCGTCCTCATCGGTGGGCGTTACCGAATCGGAGCTCAATGGTTATTACTGGCGGAACCGCCTGAGCAGCGCACGCCGGTTCCTGCCCAACCGCTAGCAAACCGCTACAACCCGGCAATCGCCAACTGCAAGGCAATGGCCGCCATCATCAGGCCAATCAACCCGTCAATGGCTCGCCATGCGGCGGGTTTTGACAGGATCGGCGCCAGGGTGGAGCCGAACCAGGCCAAACCGCTGAACCAGATCACCGAGGCACTGCTGGCACCGGCCACGAAGCTGGTCGCGTCTTCCTGCTGGGCGCCGATGGAAGGAATCAGCAACAAGGTATCCAAGTACACCTGAGGATTGAACAACGTAACCGCCAAGGTGGTGAACACCACGCCTTTGACGCTGCGCTGGGTGGCGTTATCGGTTTCCAGGGCGCCACGCCCCCAGCCGGCACGCACCAGGGCCTGCACCGCCAGCCAACCCAGGAACGCCACCCCGAGCCAGCGCAGGATTTCCAGGGCCTGGGGCATGGCCATCAGCGCCGCGCTCACGCCAAACATACCCAGGGTGAAGAGAATCACATCGGAGGTCATGCACAGCCCGGCCGACCACCAGTGGTGCTCCCGGCGGATGGACTGACCCAGCACGTAGGCATTCTGCGCCCCGATGGCAATGATGATACCGCCACACACCACCAGACCTGTCAGATAACTCTCCAGCATGCTCACCTCCCTGAAATTTCCGGGCAGCATACCGCCTGGCGTGTATACTTGAAATTCATCCTGCTAATGCCGCATAAGTTTTACTTATGATTGATTACAAACTGCTCGAAGCCCTCGCCACGGTACTGGAACACGGCGGCTTTGACCGGGCCGGTGATGCCCTGGGCATCAGCCAATCCGCCATCTCCCAGCGCCTGCGCACCCTGGAAATTCGGCTGGGCCAGCCGGTGCTGGTGCGCAGCCCCGAACTCAAGGCCACGCCGGTGGGCCAGCGCCTGCTCAATCACTTCCAGCAGGTGCGACTACTTGAGCGAGACCTGACCAGCACCCTGCCCTCGCTCACCGAGCCATCGGCCCGCCTGCGCATCGCCCTCAACGCCGACAGCCTGGCCACCTGGTGGGCGGACGCCATCGCCGATTTCTGCCAGGAAGAAAACCTGCTGCTGGATCTGGTGATTGAAGATCAGGACGTAGGCCTTCGGCGCATGCGTGAAGGCGATGTGGCCGCCTGCCTGTGCAGCAGCCCGCAGCCAGTGGCCGGAGCCCGCTGCCTGCCACTGGGCGCGATGATCTACCGCCCGCTGGCGACCCCGGACTACGTGGCCCGTTACTTCCCCGAAGGGCTCACCGAAACCGCCCTTCGTCACGCCCCGGCGATCGTGTTCGGCCCCAATGACCAGTTGCAACACCGGTTCCTGGCCCAGTGCGGTTTCCGCAACGCTTTCCCACATCACTTATGTCCTTCCTCGGAAGGGTTTGTGAAAATGGCGCTGGCCGGCCTGGGTTACGGTATGATTCCAGAAATACAGGCCCGTGCCGAACTGGACGCCGGCACGCTCGTTTCCATTGCCCCGGACCAATACCTGGAGGTGCCGTTATACTGGCACTTCTGGCGCTATGGCGGCGGCACCATGGAGCGCATGACACGCGCACTGCAACACACCTCAAAACTGCAATCGTAAAAAGGAGCATTTACCCTTGGATCTCACCACACCCGCGCTGCTCTTTCCCGCGATCTCACTGTTGCTGCTGGCCTACACCAACCGGTTCCTGGTGCTGGCGCAGTTGATCCGCAAGCTCAAGGAAATGGACACCGAAGAGGACCACGCGCTGATCGAGCGCCAGCTTTCCGCGCTGCGTAAGCGTATTGTGCTGACCAAGCGCATGCAGGCCTTCGGCGTACTGAGCTTCCTGCTGTGCACGGTGTCGATGTTCCTGCTGTTCCTGGAGCTGCAACCCCCGGGTGTTATCGCCTTCGGCATCAGCCTGGTGCTGCTGTCGCTGTCACTGGTGTATTCGCTGTGGGAAATCCAGATCTCCACCAACGCCATCAACGTGGAGCTGGAAAACTTTGAATGGCGTAAAAGCCACCCAAAAAGCTGAGGCGGCGTCTAAAGAACGGTCGTCAGGGGCGGGGTGTCACGCCAAACCAGTGCGGGAAACGCAGCAGACAGAAAATCGCCACCATGTCGTAAGCGGCGTGCCAGAACATAACCATTCCCAGGCTGCCCGAGAGCTGATAGGCCGTACCCAGAATCAGCCCCAGGCCGGTCGCCATGAGAAAGTAGGTGAAGGAAATGTAATGCACCAGGCCGAACAGCACGGAGGCGGCAATCACCGCCGTCCAGGGCCCGGTGTGCTGCAACAGCCAGCCCTGGGCCGCGCCCCGGAACAGCAACTCCTCGCCCACGCCCGCCAGCACCGATAGCCCCACCAGCACCGGCCAGGAATAGCTCCGGGCAAAGTTGTAGAGCCCGCGCATCTGCTGGCCCAGGTCGTCCGGGAACAGCCCCGGAACCCGGGACAGCAACAGCAAGCCCCCATAGGTCGCCAGCGCGCCAAGCGCCCCGAACAGCACGAGCTCGATACCACCCAACCCTGTCCACTCCAGGGGAATATCAAACAACCAGATAACCACCAGCCCAACCAGGCCGATCACCGTCTGGAACCCCAAAGCCTGGGCGCTTGAAATCGCAGCTCTACGACGCGTTGCCATGCATCAACCGCTGAACAGGTCGTTTACCGGAAACAGATCGTCGTACTCCGGGGTCTGTTTCTGGCCCTTGGCCTGGAAGGTTTTCATCATGTCCGTGGGCCGGAACATGCCCGCCTGCCAGGTGGCCATGTATTTGAGACTGTCTTCCACGCTGTGGTCCCGGCTGAAATTCAGCATTTCCTTACAGCCGGTCACCGCCAGTGGCGAATTGGCCGCAATGCTGGCTGCAATCTCCATCACACCCGCCAGCATGGTTTCCTGATCGTCATACACCGCGTTCACAAAGCCCAGCCGATGGGCTTCTTCGGCACCGAACTTGCGCCCGGTATAAGCCAACTCACGCACCACGCCCTCTGGCATCAGTTTGGGCAAACGCTGGAGGGTGCCCACATCGGCGGTCATCCCCAGCTCGGTTTCCTTGATGGTGAAGTAGGCCTCCCCGGTGCAGTACCGGCTGTCGGCCGCGCACACCATGTCCAGCGCGCCACCAATGCAACCGCCCTGCACCGCCGCCAGCACGGGCAACCGCACCTTTTCCAGCGAGGTGACCGTATCCTGGATCTGCAACACCACCCGCCGCAGGTTTTCCGCCATGCGCCCGGGATCGCCGGACATGGGCACCGCTTTCGGATCACTGAACACGCCCAGATCCATCCCGGCGGAGAAATGTTTGCCAGTGGAGGAAATCACGATCACCCGGGCGTCGGATTCCGCCTCAATACGGCGCAGGCAGTCGGGCAAATCCAGCCAGAAAGCCTTGGTCATGGAGTTCATGGCCTCCGGGCGGCACAACTGCACATGGGCGATCTTCTGGTCGATCTCGACCCGGAAGCATTCATACTTGGCAAACTCGGACACAGCTCCGCTCCTTTTTTATTATCGCAATCGCACTTATTCTGTTAAGAAGACAGTAAGCACTCTAATCATGTGACACTACCGCGAAACGAGGCACGATGGAATTCACGTTTCTGGGCTCATCCGCCGGCACCCCAACACGCTCCCGCAATGTGAGCGCGCTGGCGCTCGGCCCGAATGGCCCCAAACCCTGGTATCTGGTGGACTGCGGCGAAGGCACCCAACACCAGCTGCTGCGCAGCCGGTATTCGGTCATGCAACTGAAGGCCATCTTCATCACCCACATTCACGGGGATCACACCTTCGGGCTGCCCGGCCTGCTGACCAGCGCCTCCATGCTGGGGCGAGAAGAGCCGCTGGATGTCATTGCACCACCCCAGGTGCAAACCTTCATCCGGGCCGCCGTTGAGAACAGCGATTCGAGCCTGAGCTTTGCGCTAAACTTCATCAACTCCGAGGCACCCGAATTTCACTGGGAAGACCGCTATTTCTCGGTTTCCACCGTGCGTTTATCCCACCGGGTGCCCTGCCACGCCTTTGTGTTCACCGAAAGAAACATCGAGCGCCAGCTGCAACAGGAAAAACTGCAGGCCGATGGCATTGAACCCGGCCCGGAATGGGGCGAGCTGCAAAAAGGCAAAGATGTGCTGCTACCCGATGGCCGGCTGCTGAAGGCCGACGACTACACACAGATTGCACGGGATCCCCGCCGCATCATTGTCGCGGGCGACAACGACACACCGGAACGCCTGACCGACGCCTGCCAGGATGTCCATGTGCTGATCCACGAAGCCACCTACACTCAAGACATATCCGAACGCGTTGGCCCCTGGCCCCAACACAGCAGCGCCGAGCAAGTGGCCAAATTCGCCCGCCAGGTGAAGCTGCCCAACCTGGTGCTGACACACTTCAGCTCCCGCTACCAATCCGGCCCCGGCGGCGCACCCCACATCAACCAGCTGGCCGCTGAAGCGCTTCAGTACTACAAGGGCCAGCTCTTTCTGGCCAGAGACTTTGACACCTACCGCCTGGAAAAGGACTTTTCACTGCACCGGCTGGAGGCGTACTGAGCGCGGCAACGACAAAACAAGGGGTTGGCAGTCTGGCGTGATCAGTGTCACTCTGTAAGAAGAGGTTGGTTCATCCTGACATAGAAGGAGAAACACCATGTATCACGAGATTCTGGTTCCAGTAGACCTGTCACACCTGGACAAGCTGGCCAAAGCACTGAACACCGCCATCGACATGGCCAAGCACTACGACGCCAGGCTCCACTATGTGACGGTGACCAACAGCACTCCGGGCACGGCCGCCCATAACCCCAAGGAATTGGCTGCGAAAATGGAGGAATTTGCAGAAGAACAGGGCAAAGCCCATGGCATCAAAACCGATTCCCGGGTTCTGGAGTCCGTGGATACGGCGGTGGAACTGGACGACAAGCTGATTGAAGCCATCAAGGACATCAGTGCCGATCTGGTGGTTATGGCTTCTCACTCACCGGGCCTGGGCGACAAGCTGCATCTGCTGCGCTCCAACGGCGCGGAAATCGTCAAGCACACCGACATCTCGGTTTTCATCGTCCGATAAGTGCTGGTTTCAAACCCGGTCATCTTCGCCTTCTTCGCGGTTGGGGTCATCGCCCTGACGGTGTTCTACCTGTTCTTCTACCAGAACTGGCGAAGACGCCGGGCATTGCAACAGCCCTTCCCACGGCCCTGGCGCAAGCTGCTGCGTCAGCAGGTTCCTCTCTACAAACGCCTGAAGCGCGAGCAACAACAGCGCCTGGAACGCCGCGTACGGTTATTCCTCGACGAAAAAGAATTCTACGGCTGCAACGGTTTTGAAGTAGACGACCGGGTACGGCTCACCATCGCCGGCCATGCCTGCCTGCTGATCCTGGAACGCACCTTTTCCGATTTCGATGACGTTCGCAGCATTCTGGTATACCCGGACATCTACAGCACTCAGGCCACGGAAAGCGATGGGCTGGTGGTCAGCACCCGCCACGAAATCCGGGCCGGCGAGGCCTCGTCCCACGGCCAGGTGGTGCTGGCATGGAACCAGTGCAAACAGGCAGTCTCCCAGCCCCACAGCCCGCACAACGTGATCCTGCACGAATTCGCCCACCAGCTGGACTACCTGGACGGCAGCGCCGACGGCGCGCCACCACTCTCCGGCGAACAGGCCCGGCACTGGCAACAGACCATGAGCCAAGCCTGGGAACACCTGCAAACCACGCTCGAACACCACCACAAACCCTGGCTGGACCCATACGGCGCCACCGAGCCCGCCGAATTTTTCGCCGTGCTCACCGAGACCTTCTTCCAGCAACCCAAACACCTGTGGCACGAGCAGCCGGAGGTGTACAAGGTGCTCCGGGATTTCTACCGGTTAAACCCCATAGACTTCACTGGCCATGACGGCTAACCTCGCCGGACCATTTCACTCCTCATTCTGTTAATCCGGTAATCTGTTCATGGAAATTAAAGTCAATTATCTCGACAACCTGCGTCTTGAGGCGAAATTCGACGATTTTAACGTCATTTCAGACCAGCCCATCCGCTACAAGGGTGATGGCTCCGCCCCGGGCCCGTTTGACTATTTCCTGGCCTCCTCTGCCATGTGCGCCGCTTACTTCGTGAAGGTGTACTGCAACGCGCGGGACATTCCCACCGACAACATCCGCCTGTCCCAGAACAACATTGTGGACCCGGAAAACCGGTACAAACAGATCTTCAAAATTCAGGTGGAGCTGCCGGAAAGCATTTCCGAAAAAGACCGCCTGGGCATCCTGCGCTCCATCGACCGCTGCACCGTAAAAAAGGTGGTGCAGACCGGCCCCGATTTCCAGATTGAAGTGGTGGAAAACCTCGACGAAGACGCCCAAGCCCTGCTGACTGCCGCACCCGGCGGCGAAGCGAGCACTTACATCGAAGGCAAGGATCTGCCCCTGGAGCAGACCATTGCCAACATGACCGGCATCCTCGCCGACCTGGGCATGAAAATCGAAATCGCCTCCTGGCGCAACATCGTGCCCCACGTGTGGTCGCTGCACATCCGCGATGCCGCCTCGCCCATGTGCTTCACCAACGGCAAGGGCGCCACCAAGGAAGCGGCCCTGTGTTCCGCGCTGGGTGAGTTCATCGAGCGCCTGAGCTGCAACTTCTTCTACAACGACCAGTACTTCGGCCAGGAAATCGGCAACAGCAAATTCGTTCACTACCCGAACGAAGAGTGGTTCCAGCCCGGCCCGAACGGCGAACTGCCCGACGGCATCCTGGATGAGTACTGCCGCGCGATCTACGACCCCGAAGGCGAACTGCTGGGCACGCACCTGTTCGACACCAACTCCGGCACACCAGAGCGTGGCATCTGCTGCCTTCCATACCAGCGCCAGAGCGACGGCAAGACCGTGTACTTCCCGTCCAACCTGATTGAAAACCTGTTCCTGAGCAACGGCATGAGCGCGGGCAACACCCTGCCCGAAGCACAGGTTCAGTGCCTGTCCGAGATCTTCGAGCGGGCGGTGAAAAAACAGATCATCGAGGAAGAACTGGCCCTGCCGGACGTGCCGGACGAGGTACTGGCCAAGTACCCGGACATCGTCGAGGGCATTCAGGCGCTGGAAGACCAGGGCTTCCCGGTACTGGTGAAAGACGCCTCCCTCGGCGGCCAGTTCCCGGTGATGTGCGTGACCCTGATGAACCCTAAAACCGGCGGCGTATTCGCCTCCTTCGGCGCGCACCCGAGCTTCCACGTGGCGCTGGAGCGCAGCCTGACCGAACTGCTGCAGGGCCGCAGCTTCGAGGGCCTGAACGACTTGCCCGCCCCCACGTTCAACTCCATGGCCATCACCGAGCCCAATAACTACGTGGAGCACTTCATCGACTCCAGCGGCAAGGTGTCCTGGCGTTTCTTCAGCGCCAAGGCGGACGTGGACTTCGTGGAGTGGGACTTCTCAGGCACGAACGAGGAAGAAGCCACCACCCTGTTCGGCATCCTCGAAGACATGGGCAAGGAAAGCTACATGGCCGTGTTCGAAGACCTGGGCGCGCCGGTGTGCCGCATCCTGGTGCCGGACTACTCCGAGGTGTACCCGGTGGAAGACCTGGTGTGGGACAACACCAACACCGCCCTGGCGTTCCGCGAAGACATCCTGAACCTGCACCGTCTGAGCGAAGACGAACTGGTGTCGCTGGTGGAGCGGCTGGAAGAGGCCGAGCTGGATGTCTACATGACCATCATCACCCTGATCGGCATCGAGTTTGATGAAAACACCGTGTGGGGCCAGCTGACCATTCTTGAGCTGAAACTGCTGATCTACCTGGCGCTGGGCGAACTGGAAGAAGCCCGGGATCTGGTGGAGATGTTCCTGCAGTTCAACGACAACACCGTCGAACGCAACCTGTTCTACCAGGCCATGCACGCGGCGCTGGAAGCCACCCTGGAAGACGATCTGGAGCTGGACGACTACCTGCACAACTTCCGCCGCATGTACGGCAACGAGGTGATGGACGCCGTGGTCGGCTCCATCGAGGGCACCGTGCGCTTCCACGGCCTGGAAGAAACCAACATGCAGCTGGACGGTCTGGAACGGCACCTGAAGATGATCGAAAGTTACCAGAAGCTGCACGCCGCGCGGGCGAAGAAAGCAGGAATCAGCGGCTAGCAGGCTCTGCCGCCCAGCTGGCATGGCCCAGTTCCATAATACGGGTGACTTCCTCCGCCGGCACGGCTGAGGGGTCGCCCAGCTCCAGCGCGTCGTAGTGGAAGGCGTAGAGGCGGGAGGCAAACTCGGCAATGGGCAGCGAGGCCTCGCCACGAAACTCACCATGCCCCTGCGTGGAACAGGTAATGCCCTGCCCCCAGTCCTGACCACTGTCGTTATTGGGGTTGAAGAAGTACACCCGCATCTCATTACTGGGGCTGAGCCCAACCCGGAGAATACTGATGGCATGGCGCCCGACAAACCGTGCCGCGCTGTCTGTAATAGCAATACCCGCCGGCTGGGCATGGATCAACGGCATCTGGCCGTTGTAGAACGGATGGTAGCTGGCGTAAAAAAGCCGGATAAAGCCTTCGTAGTCCTCCACCTTGCCCGTCTGAGCATTGGCCACCACCCGGAAGCCATGGCCCACCCACCAGCCATAAAATTCCGGGTTGATCCAGCGGTGGGCATCGTCGTCCCGGTTTTCACAGCGCCGCCACATTTCGCCGTACAGGCGGTCCAGATGGGGGATGAGAATCAGCGAGACCGGGTCCACATCCACCGGCGTACCCTTAACCAGCCCCGGCTTCAGGTCTCTGGAAGACACCTGCTCTCCTTCGAAACGACTCAACACCTCATCATCCCGAGCCGCCCAGGCAAGCAATTGCAGCAGGTAATCCGGCTCATCCGACGCCCACATGGAAAGCCCAAGCGCCGATTGGCAGCTGGGATTGTTGC
Organism: Marinobacter nauticus; assembly: GCA_044811145.1. Lineage (GTDB taxonomy): Bacteria > Pseudomonadota > Gammaproteobacteria > Pseudomonadales > Oleiphilaceae > Marinobacter > Marinobacter nauticus_A. Next base: position 1,988,424 of record CP085245.1, on the reverse strand, counting down.
CCTGCCCCACACCCAGCGGCTGCCCCAACAAGTTGAGAACACCGGCCAGCAGGAATACCCGGGGTGGCTGGGCATCGCCAAAGGCCTCCTGAATGAGATGGGCCGTTTGCGCGGAGAGAGGAAGCTTGATTTGCCGCCACAGGGATTGGGCCACAGCGGGTGTAAACACCGATCCCCGCTCCATCATCATGGTCAGGCCGTACACGGCCTGGCAGGTTTCGGGGTAGATGGTTTCGTCAATCAGGGCGTGGGCCAGCTCGGTGTAGCAGTAGTAATCATCCAACCCGGTCATGGTCAGGCCCAGGGCAATCGGGATCAGGTCATCGTGGCTGCCTGCACGCAGAAACCGAAGCATAACGGCATGGTAGGACGAAGCCAGGCCGGAGTCGTGCATGCTCTTGGCCATGTCGGCGGCTTCCGAATACAGCGTCAGGTCGTCCATCTCGCTTAACCGCTGCTCATACACCTCCAAGCCCGGGTCTTCAACACTGGCCCGCGTGGGAGCAAACAGGGCATTGACCAAACGACTGGCTTCAGCGGTGCCGGCGGCTTTTATCTTCGGGTCATAGAGGCACTTGGCAATCTGGTCAATCATCTCGCAGATGCTGTCGACCTGCACCGGCCCCTGGTCCAGCAACCGCCAGACTTCCCCCACCAGACTGTCCAGCAGGTTTTCATAGCCCAGATGGGCAATCAGGTGTTTATAGAGCCCCAGGACGATAGGCCCAAGCTCTTTTGGCCGTTGCCGGTCCGCCTCGGAGAGCTGGCCAGACAGCAGATCCAGGTTCAGCGCCATCACCTGGGTCAGGAAGTGACGCGCCTGCTCGGCGGAAATACCGGGGTGGAAGTAATCCCCGCGAATAACCGCAAGCATCCGCAGTTCACTGATGGCCTCAACAACCGTGGTCACTGCCCCTGCCTCGCGCAGTGAATGCCTGGCCAGCGCCGGCTGCAGAATGGCCGGCTGGGCCCAATCGCTGGTGCCGAAAATGCCGGCGGACTCCAGCGAGCGAACCTTCCCGTACAGCGCATCAAAGCCGCCGGGCAGCGTCATCAAATATCGGGCGCGCTCAAGCACTGCAAGACTGGGGGCCTTGGGATCAGCACTGCGGGCACGGGCAAAGTCCATCAACGCCGCATCAAACTGCCGCAAAGCCGGCTCGAGCGCTGGGCCGGTCATTTTTCTTTTTCCCTCTTCGCCCGCTCTTCCTTGAACCTCTTGGTAATGTCTCTCGCGCTCGAGAGCACCCCAATCACCTCTTCTTCGGCATCCAGCACAATCGAAAAGCCAAGCTCCACATAAATCGTTGAACCTTCCGAGTGGATAGCCTTGGTGGGCATGGACTTGCCCAGATACTTGGTGCCGCGGTTTTTGATGGCCTCGTCGTACCCGCGCCAGTGAGGCGCACGCAATTTTTCCGGAATGATGATATCCAGGCTCTCACCAATGGCCTCGTCTTTGGTAAACCCAAACACACGCTGCGCCGCCTCATTCCATACCAGGATCTTGCCGTCGGTATCGGCGAAGATCATCGCATCGGGGTTTTGCTCTATAAGACTGCCCATGATCTGGTCGTTTACCATCATTGCCTCACCTCTCAGATAACATTCATTGAGGTTACACCTTACAGCTGGCCCTCATAGACCGCCACCCCTTCGGGAATGGTGTACCAGTCCTGCTTCTGGCTCACCCAGATATGGGCGGTAGGCTTAATGATGCTGGTGTCTTCAAGGTTGGTGGGCTTGAGTTTGATCTTCTCCGGCTCATCCGGGTTGAAGTGGTAAATCCGGTTGCCGCAGGTTGGGCAGAGCTTGGCGGCGCTGACATTTCCGCTGTCAGCCGCCCTGCGCCATTCGGCCATCTCACCCTGGAATTCCACCTGAGAGGCATCCACCACCGCCGTAATACTGAAGGCACTGGTGGAAAGCTTCTGGCACTCCTTGCAGTGACAGGCCACGAACATCTTGGGCTCGGACAACAACTGGTAAGTAACGCCGCCGCACTGGCAGGCGCCTTTGATGGGGTATGTCATGTCAGCCTCCGGAGACTATCAACTGTTTTGAGGGAGTGTAGTTGTGAAATCAAAAACCTGCCGCTCAGGCCCTTGGGCCACTCGTACGCAGTTGCGCTGATCAGCCTTGGCCCGGTACAGGGCTGTGTCCGCCGCCTTGAACAGTTGCTCCGCGCTGGGGTATTCCTGATCGAAAATGGCAGAAACACCAACACTCACCGTCACCCGCCCGAACGGAACGTATTCATTGCGAATATCCAGCGCCTCCACGCCCTGGCGGATGTGTTCCGCCATTGCCTGTGCATCCTCAAGACGAGTATCGATGGCAATAATGACCAGCTCCTCGCCGCCGTAGCGCGCCGAGATGTCGCCGTGGCGCCGGGCAACCTCCTTCATCACGTTGGCCACCGCCTTCAGGCAGTCATCGCCCATCTGGTGGCCGTAGTGGTCGTTGTAGCTCTTGAAGTAATCCAGATCGACCAGAATCAGCGCGAAGGGCTGTCGGCTGCGCTGATAGCGGGCCCACTCGTTGGCAAGCGCCTCGTCAAAGAAGCGACGGTTCGCGAGGCCCGTCAGTCCGTCGGTATTGGAGAGCGCCTGGAGTGTGCGATTGGCCTGCAGGAGCTCTCCCTCCACCTCCTTTAGACGGGTGATGTCGATGATATAACCCATCCAGATATCCACGCCGTTATATTGCTCGGGCGTTGGTTTGGAAGAAAGTTGCAGCCAGCGCATCTGGCCACCGGGGTGAAAAAACCGCACCTGTGACACGAACAATTCGCCGGTGTGGTTCGCACGGGCATCCTCAGCCTGGGCCTGCTCCACATCGTTCGGGTGCACCATCGCCCAAAAGCGATTCACATCTGCCACGAAGAATTCTGCGGGCTGCCCCAGGATCTCTTCCGAAGATGGGCTCAGGTAAAGCAGCTCGGCGCTGCCATCGGGATAGAGCACGTACTCGTAAAGCACGGCGGGCAGGATACCCAGGAAGTCGCTCAGTCCATGTTTCAAGGCCATGACGCCCGATCCCCTAACTGCGTGGTCTGTTGGCTGTGGTCATTAGGGACTAAGTCTAGGACATTCACAAATGATGGGCGTGATTAATCTGACATCACAACGACCGGTTACATGGCCTCAACTTACTCCGGCAGGCCCGCAAACTCCGGCACTTCGCCAAGCGCCCGCTCCCAGCCTGCTCTGCTCGAGCTGAAGATGTGCGCCGTTGGCAGCACAGAGATTTCAGTGTCCAAACACCCTGCGGGAACAACGAGCGCACCTGCCAGTTGAGTGTTTGGCAATGCTGAACCACACAGCTTGCAAAAGCTCTTGCCATGACGAGTGCCGGGAAGCGTAAAGGAAGCCACAGCGTCTGCACCCGCCAGCCAGTTCAATTGAGCAGACCGCGAAAACAGATTTGCGGCATACGCTGAGCCGGTATCCTTTTGGCAATGCTGACAATGACAGAGGTAAAAACTGTCGAAGTCTCCGTGAATCACAAATCTAACGGTGCCACACAGGCAGGAACCAGAGTGATCAGTCATTGGATTTCCTTTTATGGCCTTCAGGATTTCACACCTGGCCTATCCGAGTGACCCGCCTGGTTAGCTGTTCCCAAGCATGTACGCACGAAGCTGCCGCTCCTCTCGCATGACATAGAGGATGAGAACCCGCTTCTCATCCTCACGATAAAAAATACGACACGGTGGAACCACTACCTCCCTGTATACCGAATTGGGGAGTTCGGGAGGAATCCGCCCGGATTGAGGTAAGTTTTCCAAACGCTCGGTCTTATCGAAAACCTGTTGGACCAGACCGCTTGCGGCAGCAGGATTGTCTAGAGCAATGTACTCAGCGATGGCATCCAGTTCTTGAAGGGCGGGCTCTGTCCAGATTACTTCAGCCATTTACTCATTTTCTCCCTGGCCTCACTTTGGCTGTACGTTCTTCCCTCAAGTACAGCACGCTCTCCTCGTGAGAGCCCCTCAAGCAGCTCAAGTCGGCGCTGCATAAACTCGTAATCTTGCACATCGACAAGGTATGCGGATGGCTGACCGTGCTCCGTGATCAGTATCGGCTCTTTAGACACGTGCAGATCTGCCAGAATCTTTGTGGCTTGACGCTTGAGGTTCGTAACAAGCTCAACTTTCATGGGCTCACCCTGATCCAGATTAATTGTGACACTATAGTATCACCTTAAGGGTGACGCAATTACAGCAACGACAGCTAACATGCGCGGGTACGAAATGGCTTAATTTATGGAATTGACACCACAGTCACTTGTTAATTGCGCATACTCTCAACTTTGGCCCGTTGTTTCTCTAAACGCTGCCTCTTAAAATTTTCTGTTCGCAGCCTTAGAAAGGCTTCAGGATTGAGCTTACAGTGATAATGATGATGCTCTTTTTCGAGCCGCTCTTTATCTTCAGCTAACTCTCTTTCGGATTTCTTCTTCCGTCCCCAAAGTTTCAATCCTTTTTGGAAGGCAACGTACCAACTATAAGCCAGAGCTAATAACGAAACAACAGGATTAGACCAACCAAAAAACGCGATGAGAGCAGGAATTACGCAAGCCCAAAGAGTCAAAACGATCAAAAAAACTTTTCTTCCTTTGGCCTCAATTTTTTGCTCGGCCACAACATCTTCATAGGTTTTATATTTTAGCCCAGCGTATACTTCGGATAAGTAATCTTTTGAGAGATCAAACTCTGGCTCTTCGGACTCAGGGTACTTATCCCAGTAAGTAACGACTTTTCCATATTTCGCATACCCTAACAAATAATCGTGACCAATCTTGTCCTTAGTATTCCAGTTTTCATCGGTCATGTTCGAGACCATCAGCATGATTGGCGTATGATATTTTAATGCCCAATACGCCAACTCAGATTCAGCGATATTTTTGATATCATCTGCAACCTTAGAGTCGTATACATTCAGCTTTAGTATTGCGAACTCATGCCCTGTAAAAACAGGGCTATACTTAACATAATAGCCATCTCTTTTCTCTTCTAGGTCTTCGTATCGAATCCAAGGCTCAATCATCTAAATTCAACTTCTCGTGTACAATTAACGCTCATGCGCAGCGGCCGGTTTGTTGCGCGCAGCGTGACACACCGGTCCGACTGACGTTGTTGGTTATGTGTAATTCATTTCCGGCGAATCCGGTCAATTTCCATTTGGATGTGAGCATCCAGCTCTAGGGCTGCTTCACCGATAACCTCTGACAGGTATTCCTTGCTCGTACGGACATCATCAAATTTTTTGAGCGCCTTTAAGGGACTCTTTTCTAGCGAGATAGCGTTGGCACGTCTTCGCCAGCTTTCAAATGGAATATGATCATGTTTTGGAGTCCATTCGCGCTTGAGTCGCTCGCTCACCTGCGTTGCATGGGATTGGTATCCCTGATCTGACGGAAATAACCCAGCTTCTTCCATTTTTCGGGTGAACTCATCCCACTGCTGAACACTGCGCAGAATTTCGTCGGAATCCAATTTGTTTGGGTTGTCATTTACAAGGAACTGCATTTGCGAGTCGAGTTCATCTATTTCTTGGACTAGGGCTTCTGAAAGCACTTCGGAGAGTGATATATCCGATACAGGCCGCTCCTGATCAATAGACTCTGCCAACTTCTCGATATCAGGGAAAAATAACCGCCGCTCGCCCAGACTTTGTTTTTTTAAATGCTTATTCACCCTTTCGGTGTAAGGATCATCGCTGCCAGTTCCCATCCACCCAGGCTTCAACCTACCGAATAGTTCACAGGCTAAAAGATGATAATTCCACGATACGCTCCATATTATCGAATCATCGCGCAAACCAATGTGGTATGCCTCATTTCGGTACTTATGAGCTACAAGAAGAAACTCAAGCTCAGCTTCCGAGAGCAGGCTCTCCATCCTCAGAAACTTCACTTTGCGATCAAAGTGGCGGCCCAAAACTTTTCTTCTTTCGCCGTGACGATACTTCGGTTGGTCTAGCCAGCTCCTTCCTCCGTCCCGATTTATGATCTCTTCACAACGACGGTGACAAACCAATTCAACGACGTTATCCGTCAAAATGAGAGCTAGGCGACTATTAACAGGGTTCGAACTACGGAGCTCTTCTGCCGCCCTATCAAGCTGTTCGACACAAGGAATAAGGTATCTCATCCAACTCCATTCCCCCACAAATAACGCTTGCAGCATGCGCACCCATGAAATGGAGCCAAAGGCGCAATGTAATGGGCGTCGCCGTGGCTGCTTTGGTCGTGGATTCAACCAATAACCGCAGCACCGCTCATTTATAGTGCTCCGGAATATTCACCCCAGAACACCTCCGCCGGTGTCCGGTAGCCCAGTCGTTTTCGGGGCCGGTTATTCAATTGCTCAACCACCCGATTGATATGCGTTTGAGACAGCTTGGCGAAGTTCGTCCCTTTCGGGTAGTACTGGCGCAGCAAGCCGTTCGTGTTCTCATTCGTGCCCCGCTGGCCCGAGCAGTATGGATCGCAAAAATAGGCGGCCAGGCCCAACTCTTTGGCCATGTGTTCGTGTTCCGAGAACTCGCTGCCGTTGTCCAGTGTCAGCGTTTTCGCAGCACCTCGGATTGGCTTCAAGAGCCTGATCACAGTGCGCGTTGTCTGGTTGGCAGTAAACCGCTTCAGGCGGCCTGCGAGCAGGTAACCGCTGCGACGCTCCACCAGTGTCACCAAGCCGGATTGTTTATGGCCCTGAAGTACGGTGTCCCCTTCCCAGTGGCCAAGCGTGGCACGATGCTCAATCTCTTTTGGGCGACACTCAATTCCGACCCTATTCGGGATTTTGCCGAGACCCGCTTCCTTCGCTCTGCGTTTGCGACCACGGTTATTCCGGTGCCGACAGAAGCGCCAAAGGCGACCACCCAGGAGACGATCACGATGGATCAAGTCATAGACCCACTGGTGACTGACTTGCACCGGAATGTTCATACGGCGCATAAAGCCTGCAATCTGCTCGGGGCTCCAATGTTCCTTCAGCCGTTCAGTCACCCAATCCGTCAGCCACTGCACTCGTTTGTGGCGCTTGAAGGCGGTTTTACGCCGGCTGTTGGTCTGATGCTGCGCCATCTCCGGTTCATAGCCATGAACGCTGTTACGTCGCAACTCACGGCTGACCGTGCTGTTGTGGCAGCCCAGCATTGTTGCGATCTGCCGTTGGCTTTTGCCAGCCACACGCAGGGCCGAAATCTGGTATCGTTGTGTTTGGGTCAGTTGTCGGTACTTCATCACTGCTTCACTTTGGTCGGTAAAGCCCGTGAGGGTACCGGCGACGGCCCTCCCACCTCTACCTGGTTACGCCAAAGTGCTGCAGTTATTATCTGAATTCACGGTTATATTTATTAAAACAGATTATTATTTATCTGGCTCACAAGGTTCTTTCCAGCCCGGTGATCACTGCTGGTTTTAGGCATTGACATGGAATATCTGGTATCTCCCTTAAAAACGAGACGATAATGTTTTCCTTCACCTGATATTTCAAACCCAAGCTCCTCAAGATCATGCTCTATTGAGCCTTCGAGCTTGCGATAGTTGCTCAGAATTGCCTTAACATTCGCAGCCAACTCTTCTTTATTTGAGGTAGCTTCGTTAGCAGACTTGAGACTTTGCAGAACATCCCATCTCCTAGACCCTTCAACGCAGTTTGATAAACCTTTTTCAATGGCATCAACTAAAATCTCCAGGGCTTCATTTTCATATAGATCAGGCTCATTACCTCGAACTAAGATGGGTTCTCCTTCAACATGCTGGGTTCGACTTCTCAAATTATATATTTCCGCTTCCAGTCGACGAATATCAGCCTCAGCTTCTTCCAATGCTTGATCCTTAGCGGAGATCTCTTGATCAAAGTTATCAATGTACGCCTGTAAGTCGGAAGATCCTCCTTGCCTCAGCTTTTCTATTTCTTGCTTTGCTCGGATCTCTTTCAAATATGCCCAGGTTAGACTTCTTGGTCGTCTCAACCGAATAGCTCGATTTCGTATTAACTTTGACACCTCAATTGATAGGCTCTTAGCATCAAAATCAAAGCGTGCGGGAAGTAACAACTCCTTCGAACTTCTATCTGGCCAATGAATAGCCACAGCACCACCGTATGCATTCTGGTGATTTACTTCATTCATCAACCTGAATGAGAACTCTCGGTTTGGCTCAACAACAACGTGCCCTACTCCAGATAACCATCTGGCAAGTTGTGCCGCAGAAACCGGAGTTTCATCCCGGTTAGTGGCGCTGATATAAACGATAGGAAGTCTATTCTCGCAATTACCATTAATCAGATCAGCAGCAAAATCGATATCAAGATTATTTAAAAACAAAGGCTGATCTGAAACTTGGAGACTACCGTCAACGCCACCACCTATCTCTGATATTAATTGACGTACAATATAAGGCTTTCTAGCTGGGGGCAAGCTAAGCTTCGTTTTATCAGACTCACTAAATACTTGAATAGAAATATTTGAAGAATCTATCAACTCTTCATAAATTATTTCCGTAATCCAACTAATTCCATCTGCTTCCTTCTTCTCATATCGTAAAGCCAGGTAGGCCTTCCCTCTATCTTCAATATTGAGGCCATATAGCGTTTCATTTCCTAATTTTTCTTCCCACTCACTTTCTTCGAAGTTCTTTTCTTGTAGCTCGCTATCAAATTTGCTGTGTTGGCTGCCGATGAGCCACTTGCTCATCAGTGAGGACACTGCCTGTACCGAACTATCAGGTGATAAAGGAAATATCGTGGAGAAAGTTAGCATTATTACCTCTTTTTAATATAACACCGCGCTCTTCGGAAAATTTGTCCGACAGCAGCGCATTGTTATCTGCTTCAGTAAAATACGGCACCAAGACTGACTATTCCTTTTATTTCAGAGACAATATCTACCCCCTCAACTTCTTCGCATAGCTTTAGAAATCGATCGTAGCCATATTTATTAGGAATCAACACAGTAGCTTCAGAAAGATCAAACTCAAAGTTTCCCGGAATCCGCCACTCCCTTTCATGAGTCCAATCGATGATTTGATCGTCTCGATTCAAGTCGAATCTAACTATTCTCCACCACTCATCTTCAGGCAGAATATCTTTTGCTTTGCTAGTTATCTCATAAACTACCGGTCGCCCACCTTTTCGAAACACGTAGGATTTTGGAAACATTACCCCGACTCCGACATACCGAACTTTGGCATTTTCGTTGTCTTTTCTATATTGCTCCTCGGTATGGATATTTTGAGCCAACGAATATAAAGGGGCATCTTGAAAGCAAGTAGCAGAGATGTCACCGCAAACAAAACCACTTTCTGTGGTCGACCCTCTGATAACTCCAGATTTAAGGATCTCGACCAAAATATCTACTGGTCCTTTCTTCTTCCCATTAATTTCGGCCGAGCGCGTCAAATGAACTACTTGTGACGAAATGTCGCTTCTTGCTGCAACTCGACTTGTCCATAAATCAATATCGTATGGCACGATTCACTCCTTGCAGATAACGCCGCATTCAGCGGTTTGTCCGCTGCAATGCATCGTATGGATAATTTCTTCCGTGTTTGGGTAAATTGAGGCCCACCCCCAGTGGCCGCTGGGGGCCTTCATGCAGCAGCTCGATGCCTGGCCGGCTTCCTCTTTCGAGAGACCGATAACAAGTGTGCAGCGCTGCATGACTCTCAAGCGATAACTCGAACAGTCATCGGGGCCTCGAGCCCGTATAGCAAGACAGAGTCAGCTTATTATGAACAACACGGAAATCCAAACCCCAGTCAATGTCGGTGTCGATGTCGGTAAAGCCAACCTGGACATCGCCCTTCATCCCTCCGGGCAGCTCTACACCATTCCAAACACCGAAGCCCACATTCGTCGCTTTGTCCGAATTCTCAAAAACTACGAGATCGAACGCATCGTTGTTGAAGCCTCTGGCCGGCATGAACATGCTCTGGTTCAGGCCTGCGACAAAGCCGATTTACCGATCATCGTCGTCAATCCCATCAGCGTCCGACGCTACGCTCAGGCCATTGGCGTGCTCGCCAAAACCGACCGGATTGATGCCCAGGTCATTGCACAATATGCCGCCACTTTGAAACCTGAGTTCAAACCTATTCCAGACAAAACATCCCAGAAGATTAAGGATTTACTGGTCCGGCGCTCTCAACTTCTGGAAATGTCCACTATGGAGAAAAACCGTCTCCAGATCCTGCCGAAATCCCTTCACCGGTCGATAAAAAGCATGCTCCGAATGCTCCAGAACCAGATTGAAACAGTTACCCGGCAGATTGAGCAGGAAGTTGCCAAGGTCGATCAGTGGCGCACCAAAATGGAGATCATGACCAGCGTACCAGGTGTCGGAAAGGTCCTCGCTTACACCTTCCTGAGTGAACTTCCAGAGCTCGGTTCGCTGAACCGAAAAGAGATCGCTGCATTGGTAGGCGTCGCACCCATCAACCGAGATAGCGGCAAGCTCAATGGCAAACGGAGGATACGAGGTGGCCGCCACAGAGTCCGCACCGTGATGTTCATGGCCATGCTCTCATCCATCCAGTGCAACCCGGTGTTCAAACGCTTTTATGAACGACTAAAAGCCCAGGGCAAGATCCCGAAAGTCGCCCTCATCGCCTGCATGAGAAAGATGATTGTGGTGCTCAATACCATGATCAAAAATCAGGAACCATGGCGAGGTGAAATGGCTTAATTTATGGAATTGACACCACAGTCACTTGTTAGGCAATCTTATATCAGGTTAAAATAAACTCTGACAATTTTCCCATCATATTTCTCCGCATAAACAGGGTACATACCGTCTCCTAATACTGTTCTTACAGCTATACCTGCACCTTCATGACCTAGCTGAAAAGGTAGTGAGCCATAACCTCTTTCTGATAGAGTTGAGTAACAAGCGCCTGCGTAAGAGAAGTCAACCTTGCTTGAGTAGTCAATCTCTATTTGCTCTAACCTTCCAGAAGCTATGAGCTCATTTACTGTTTCATCAAAACCGTCAATTTTTGCTTCATAGTTAGAGAAGTCTTTTCTAAACTGGTAAATGGCACCAGTTTCTTTATCCTTTAGCAAGCGGATATCTTCAAACTCAGTGTCTTGCCATTCTGAGTCGATATAGCATGGATCCGTTATCATCAACTGACCGCTGTCTACGGCAACAAACCCCATTTCTTCGATTTCATATTCAGCGTCAGAGGAAAATAATCTAAATTCGTCATCATCGTCTTCTTCAAGGTCAAGCTCCAGAAGCTCCATAGTTCTTCTGATGTCTTTAGATTTTTCGACTTCACTTTTTAGTCGGTGTACCTCTTGCGTCTTCGCTTTTAGTTCTTGCGTATGCTCTTGCTTGTCATCATTAAGCCTTAAAATTTCTTCTTCTCTGATTTTAATTCTTTCATTAAGAATCTTTTCTATATTTTCAGGGCTTTTCTTTTCGAGATCAGAATTCTTGTCCTTTAGGAAAGAAATATTTTTCTCTACAGCCCTTATTTGCTCATCTTTTGACTTAAGGCTTGCATTCAAATTTTTGATATAGGCGCTATATATCCAACCTGCAACCAACAATGCAAAGGCATTAGCCCCTAATTGCAGGTAATTTAAAATTTCTTCCAAGATGAACTCCTCTTTACGCCTAACGCCCGGCTCACGCGCCGGTTTGGAGCCGCAAAGCGGCGGAAAATCGGTCGCAGTGCAGCCGATTGTTAGAGATTACTGGCATCCTTGTTTAGCTTCCCATGCGGACAGGAGGCAACAAACAAAGATGCAACCAACGCTAAAAACCAAAGCCATAGCCAAAATAAGGAAATTTGGAAGTGTTGGTTGAATCATCACCGCAGGAATCATGAGAAATGCAGAAAAGCCTGCTGCAGAGCGATAGATGCCATGCAATGACTTACTGACCTCTTTGGCTGCACCTTGCAAACGAGTCCGTGGCGTTGAATCCTCCAAGCTATCATCGGGCACTTGAAGAACGAGAAACCCAACTGCAGATGGCAATAACATGAGCCCAATAAAATAGAGCATGAGTGCCCACGATGGATTTAAAGCATCTGCTGCTAGCATCACAGCCTCCATGCTTCCGTACTTTGCGATCAACGCACAAGGCACGCTGCCCACCAGAACAGAGCAGATTATTTCACGGGTGTAGAAACGCTTGATGAATTGCACCTAAGAAACCACCTCTAAAGCCAGCATTATAGGTCTTCAGACGGGTTATTTAACGTAACCTTCAACGCCAAAAGTGTTGCTCTTTTCGCATCATTTTCTAGGCTATTTCTTTCTCTTCGATAATCTTTATTGGAGAGAGACATTCCCTGTTTTTTGTCGTGGATAAGAGCATTTCTCCTATCCCTTAACCACTTAAGGTCTTCTAAAATTCCTAGCTTTTCTGAAAAGATATTTTTGTTGATGCCGTTACTTTTCTTTTCCGCAGAAAAATGAATTTCGCAAATTGCTTCCGCAATAATAATGCATGCAACCCAGGCACCTGCGCAGTAACACCGTTCCAGCTCCAACTTCAGGCTGCCCGCATGTTGGCAATTACTTGAGCCATCCGGGTGGATAGCTATTGACCATAAATAATCGTAATCCTTCCTTCGCTGTTGCCACAATTCACTGCTTGGCGGGTAAGACGGAAGCCAGCTGGTGTCTCGCATATACTGCTACCTCTAACAGCTAATTAGCACACTTCTCTGCAAGCCCAAGAGCCGCTAAAACACTAGGTCATCCAGGCATTGTTGTAGGGATTTACCTGATATTCTGCTTTGCAGTCTGGATGTGGACAGCCGAATACGCCGGAAACAACACTACGACTCTGGAGGATAGATATGCGTTTCTCTACCATGCAGGACGGACAGGCATAGTGCTCAGGATCTCCCTTAAACTTGTATACGACCGCTTTTCCCGGCGCTTCGACAAGCTCGTAGGAGTCCATTTTGATGCGCCACTCTTGAAGCTCTCCAACTTTCTGTTTTAGCGCTTGATTCTCCTCTTGAAGAGAAAACATCACTGACTGCGCATTGAACAAACTATCTTGGGCTTCCATGAGCGTTTTCATGGCAGCACTAACCTTTTCCTTAGCCTCTGCGTCTATTTTTGCGTCGAGCAAGGTCTGGAAAATTTCTTTAGTGTGCTTAAAGCCGTCATATGCGCCTTTTATTGCGGTGATATCCATGCTCAAACTCTCAAATGATTGGGTAGTCCTAGAATCGCTAACAGCTAAGTCACCGACAAATGACTTCTATCCGAGGCGCGCCTATTCCCGCCGCCAGTTCACAACCACTCGCCATTTTCTTCCTTTTTATCAGAAACCTACCGTTTACCGACAGTACCGCCCCCGGAAATAGGCGTCAATTGTCGGGATTGTCCCAGATCATGCGTCCGCCTATTTACAAACCCACTTTACTGAGAGTCTATGCTTTTCAGTGACTTGCACCGATTTTGGCAAAATGATTACGGGCTTTCTCGACACTTGTCGTATATCTCCGCTTTTTCACGCAATTTGAGCAGTACCAGTAGAGCAACCGGGGCCGGAGGGGGCTGATTGGTTTTTGACGACAGGCTGGGAGCAGGGGAAAGAAAGGAGGAATACCGGAGCCAAACGGCAAACGCCGTCCAGCTCCGCGAGGCTTGGCAGGCGTCAGTGTTCCATCTTGGAATGATCCATGGTCATTCCCCCATCCATGGGCTGAACCTGCAGTTCCACATCCATGGGCCCGGCGCCTTCAAATTCCAGTGTTACCGGCACCGGCTCGCCTTCGGTGATGGGGCTTTTCAGTTGTTCCAGCATCAGGTGGTAGCTCATGGGCTTGAGTTTTACGGCCTCACCGGCTGGGATGGCCAGGCCGCCTTTTACCGGCTGCATGCGCATTACGTCGTCCTGCATCACGGTTTCATGGATGGAAACGTGGCCGGCTTTGGGGGTTTGGGCGCCAACCAGGCGGACTTCCTGGTGGGTGTGATTGCTGATTACCATGTAGCCCACGCCCATGGGGGTGCCCGGCGGGGTTGGGCGGGTCCAGGGGTCTGAGATGCCGATGGTGCCGTGGTCAGATGCCAGCGCGATCGGAGCCAGGGTACTGCAGGCCAGTGCGAAGGCGCAGGCCAGGGAGTTCAGTCGCTTCATATTCAATCACCAGGTGCTTGTTCTTCGGTCTTTTCCTGCTGGAATCATCGGCGCACCGGTGGACTGGGTGCAAGCGTCAAATTGTCGCAGCATGCCGCTTTAGGCTACCAATCTCGGCTGGGATCGCCGTGGCGTAACAACCAGTAGGTAATACCCAATGCCAGAGTGGTGGCGGCAATGCCCAGCAGGTACATGGGGGTGAGGGTTTCGAAGTCGAGCACAATCACTTTCCGGGCAATGGCCATGAGGGCGGTGGCCACCACCAACTGCACGGGGAACACGTTGGTGCCCAGGTACAAGCGGATGTTGATGAAGATTTCCACGGCAATCAGCACCGCCATGAAGGCGCCGAAGGTGAAGAAGATGTCGTTGATGTCGAGCAGGAGGAACGGTGGCGTCACCAGCCGGTCGTAGATGATGTAGATAACATCACCCACACCCCAGAGAATCACCGCCACCATCAGTACCGCAAGTACGCGGATGGCAAACCGGATTACGCGGTGCAGGCCCCGGAAGAACGGGTCGGGGAAATCGATGGGCAGTTCCTGGTGAAGCTCGTGTTTCTTTTCCTGCGGCTCTTGCTCTTGGGCTGCCACTTCGCTCTTGTCACCGTTCGAACCCGCCATTAGCCATCTCCATCCGGGCCTGCGTGGTTTGAGACGTATCAGGCCTTTTTAACGAACTCCGATTTCAACTTCATAGCACCAATACCATCAATTTTACAATCAATGTCGTGGTCGCCTTCCACCAAACGGATGCTTTTCACCTTGGTGCCAACCTTTACCACGGTGCTGGAACCTTTCACTTTCAGGTCCTTGATAACAGTGACCGCATCGCCGTCCTGGAGTTCATTGCCGTTGGCATCCCGAACCACCGGGCCGGACTCAGCTTCCGCCTGCTCGGCTTCGGTCCATTCGTGGCCGCACTCGGGGCATACGAGCTGCACGCCGTCTTCATAGGTGTATTCGGAGCTGCACTGGGGGCAAGGAGGAAGTTGAGACATTATCATTTCCTGTTAATAGAGTGTGAACGGGATTATACCACTTCCCGGGCGAGGATTTCTCCGCAGGCATCGGTTAAACTTCTTACCAAAACCCGCTTAAAGGATCACCGCAATGCCAATCTGGGTCGACGCCGACGCCTGCCCCGTACCAATCAAAGAAATCCTCTGCCGCGCCGCCACCCGCTGGCAGGTTGAAACCACCTTCATCGCCAACCACGCGATCAGCCTGCCCCCCAGCCCGTTCATCAAGCGCCGGCAGGTGGCCCACGGTTTTGATGTGGCCGATAACGAGATTATGGACCAGATGACCAAAGGCGATCTGGTGATTACCCAGGACATCCCCCTGGCCGCCGAGGCCATTGAGAAAGGCGCGGATGTGTTCAACCCGCGCGGGCAGGCCTTCACCAAGGAGAACATCCGCCAACGCCTGGCCATGCGTAACTTCATGGAAGAGATGCGCAATGCCGGTCAGGTGACCGGTGGTCCGGCTCCGTTCAGCCAGACCGACCGCAAGGAATTTGCCGACAAGCTGGACCGCTGGCTGCAACGAAACGCACGCAAGTGAGAATGATTTAGTTTTCACGAAAACTGAAATCCGCTACCCTGCGCGCTTTATACCGGCCTGCCGGCCAGACACCCATGCGCGAAAGGGAAGCGGATCATGTCGTCACAACACCAGCACACCAGCAGCTTCAAAGCCCTTGGCCGTCTGCTTCGGTACGCGCGGGGCTATCGCCGCCGGATCATTGCGGCCACCACCTGTTCGATCATCAACAAGCTGTTCGACATTGCGCCGGAAATTCTCATCGGCGTGGCCATTGATGTGGTGGTCAACCAGGAAGAAAGCTTTGTGGCCGGCCTGGGATTTGAGACCGCCCAGGAGCAGATCACCATCCTGGCCGTGCTCACCTTCTTTATCTGGGCGGGGGAATCGCTGTTTGAATACCTGTTCCAGGTGCTCTGGCGCAACCTGGCCCAGCGCCTGCAATCCGATCTTCGCCAGGATGCCTACGAGCACGCCCAGCGCCTGGACATGAGCTTTTTCGAGTCCACCAGTTCCGGCCAGTTGGTGGCCACCATGAACGACGACGTAAACCAATTGGAGCGCTTCCTGGATGGCGGCGCCAACGCCATGATTCAGGTGGGTGTCACCGTGGTGGCCGTGGGTGCGGTGTTCTTCGTGCTGTCGCCGCTGATTGCCCTGCTGGCCTTCACGCCGATTCCGCTGATTATCTGGGGCGCCTTCTACTTCCAGCGCAAGGCCGGGCCGCTGTACGCGGATGTGCGCCAGAAGGTGGGCGATCTCTCCAGCCGGCTGGCCAATAACCTGGGCGGCATTGCCACCATCAAGAGCTTCACCGCCGAGCAGCGCGAAGCCCGGCGCCTGAAAGAGGCCAGCGAGGCCTATGTGCAGGCCAACGAACGGGCCATCCGCATCAGCTCGGCGTTCATTCCGGTCATCCGCATGGCGATCCTGGCCGGCTTCCTGGCCACCTTCACCGTGGGCGGCATGATGGCCCTGGAAGGCTCGCTGAACGTGGGTGCTTACGGCGTGCTGGTGTTCCTGACCCAGCGCCTGCTCTGGCCCCTGACCGGCCTGGCGGCCGTGATTGATCTGTTCGAACGGGCCATGGCCAGCACCCGCCGCATCCTGGACCTGCTGGCCGAGCCGGTGAACGTGCGTGATCAGGCCGGCAGTCCGCTGGCCCAGCCGGTGCGCGGCGAGGTCAGCTTCAGCAACATCGAATTCCGCTACGGCAGCAGTGGCGCCGGCGTGCATGGCATCAGCCTGGATGTGCCGGCCGGCCACACCCTGGCGCTGGTCGGCGCCACCGGCTCCGGCAAATCCACCCTGATCAAGCTGCTGCTGCGCTTCTACGACCCGGCCGGCGGGGATATCCGCATCGACGGTCAGCCAATTCGCGAAGTCAGCCTCAAATCCCTGCGCGATGCTATTGGCCTGGTCAGCCAGGATGTGTACCTGTTTGAAGGCAGCATTCGCGACAACCTGGCCTACGGCAAACCCGGCGCCACCGATGAGGAAATCATCGAGGCGGCGAAAACCGCCGAGGCCTGGTCGTTCATCAGCGCCCTGCCCGAGGGGCTGGACACCGCCGTGGGCGAACGGGGCGTGCGGCTGTCCGGCGGCCAGCGCCAGCGCCTGTCCCTGGCCCGCGCCCTGCTGAAAGACCCGCCCATCCTAGTGCTTGATGAAGCCACCAGCGCCGTGGACAACGAAACCGAAGCCGCCATCCAGCGGTCCCTCAGCCGGATTGGCCGCAACCGCACGGTGATCATGATCGCGCACCGACTGTCCACGATTGTGGATGCCGACAGCATTGCGGTGGTGGAAAACGGGCGAGTGATTGAGCAAGGCGACCACCACACCCTGCTGGCCAGGCAAGGCGCCTACCACGCCCAGTGGCAGGTACAAACCGGGCAGGTGCCGACAGCCACTACTTATTGATAGTGATTTTTATTTAGATTAACATGCCGACTCTTGACGATGGGGAGTCTGCATGTCGGCATTTTTCGAAGTTTCCAACCTCGGGGTTCGCATTGGCGACACCCCGATTCTTCACGATGTAAACCTGGGCTTCGCCGAGGGCGAAGTGACTGCCCTGCTCGGCCACAACGGCTCGGGCAAGTCCACCCTTCTGAAAGTGCTGGCGCGCCACCAGGCTCCGAGTACTGGCCAGGCCAACCTCCTTGGCAAGTCCTTCCAGCACACCGGCGCCCGGGAATTCGCCCGCACCGTGGGATATCTGCCCCAGCACCCGCCGGCCACCGATGGCTTGACCGTACGGGAACTGGTGGCACTGGGCCGCTACCCCTGGCGTGGGCCGCTGGGGCGTTACACCGCCGAAGACCACAAGCTGATTGATCAGGCCATTGCCGACACCGGCCTGGAAGCCTTCACGCATCGTTCCGTGGACACCCTCTCCGGCGGCGAACGCCAACGGGCATGGATTGCCATGCTGCTGGCCCAGCAAACCCGCTGCCTGCTGCTGGACGAACCCATCTCCGCCCTGGATGTGAAGCACCAGGTGGAAACCCTGCGTCTGGTACACCGGCTGGCCGAAAGCCGCGAACTGACAGTCATTGTGGTGCTGCACGATGTGGATCTGGCCGCCCGTTTCTGTGACCGGCTGGTGGCGCTCAAGGCGGGCCGGCTGATTGCCGATGGCCGACCGGACGAGATCATGAAAGAAAGCACGCTGGAAGCCATTTATAGCGTGCCCATGGGCGTGATGGAGCGGGCTCCCGGGCAGTGGGTGTCTTATGTTCACTAGGCCTGCAGCCCTGACGTTGCTGTTTTTCATACTGTCGGCACTGGCACCCACAGCCGCAGCCGAATCCTGGCAACACGAAAACGGGACACTCACCCTTGAAGACACCCCGAAACGGGTAGTCGCTTTGAACTGGGCCGCCACCGAGGCCCTGCTGTTGCTGGGCGTCACCCCGGTGGGCGTGGCCGACCTGGAAGGCTATGGCCATTGGGTGCAAGAACCCGCGCTGCCGGAAAGCGGAGTGGCCAACGTGGGCACCCGGGTGGCCCCCAGCCTGGAAGCCATTGCCGAACTGGAACCGGACCTGATCGTCACCAGTGCGGAGATGGCTCCCGCTGCCGGTCTGTTGAATCGTATTGCCCCAACCTACGTGATCAGCGTGTACCGCGAAGGCAAAGACGCCTTCGACCAGGCCCGGAAAATGCTGCTGACCCTTGGCGACATACTGGACCGCCAGGAGCGCGCTGAAGACGTGATGGCGGACATTGAACACACACTAGCCGAACAGCGCACCCGGCTGGCCGGCGCGGACCTGCCACGCCGGCCTGTGGCACTGGTGAACTTCCTGGACTCCCGCCATGTACGCATCTATGCCCCCAATGGCCTGTACCAGACCGCACTGAAGGCCCTGGAACTGCCCAATGCCTGGCCCCATGCCGGCAACTTCTGGGGGTTCTCGGTCGTCGGGCTCGAAGCCCTGGCGGATCACCCGGAAGCCCGCCTGGTGGCACTCTCACCCACTCCGCCCGGACTGAAGCAAACCCTGGCCGAAAGCCCATTCTGGACCTACCTGCCCGCCGTGCAGCGGGACCAGGTGTACCAGATGGATCCGGTCTGGCCGTTTGGCGGCGCTTACCAGGTCAAACGCCTGGCCGTCTACCTGACCGACGCCCTGTTGGCCGGAGGTACTGACAATGTCCAATAGTCTCGCCAGCGCTGCCCCACACGCCCCCACTCTTCCGGCACGACTGCCACTGGTGGCCGCCGCTCTCTGGCTGACCGCCCTGCTGGCCAGCGCCGCACCCTGGCTCGGTGAGCTGTCGCCACTGGCCTTGCTGCAAGCCTTCGCCGGCTTCAACGAGGACAGCTATGCCTCGGTCATGGCTCACTTCAGTTGGGCACCCCGGGTGGCCATGGCGGTTCTGATCGGTGCGGCACTGGGCCTGGCCGGTGCCGTAACCCAGCAGATCCTGGGCAATCCACTGGCATCACCCACCACCCTGGGCGTGGCCGCCGGCAGCCAGTTTGGCGTGACCGTCGCGTCCCTGTTCTTCCCCGGCCTGCTGGCCTGGAGCGCCGATGTGCCGGCTATTCTGGGCGGGCTGCTGGCCATTGGCATGGTCATCGCGCTGACCTGGCGCCTGGGCTTCTCGCCGGTCACGGTGATCCTCGCCGGGCTGGTGATCACCTTCTTCCTGGGCGCCACCAACATGGCCTTCCTGCTGCTCAAGGGCGAATGGCTGGGCAACCTGTTCATCTGGGGCGCGGGCTCGCTGGTGCAGAACAACTGGCAGCCGTTCCAGGACCTCTGGCCCCGGGTCATCGTACTTTCCTTCCTCATGCTTTTGCTGATGCGGCCACTGCAACTGCTGCAACTGGGCGAAACCTCGGCCCGCTCACTGGGCGCGAAGGTGGCCTGGGTGCGCGCGCTGGCGCTTTTTCTGGTGGTGTTGCTAAGTGCGACGGTGGTCAGCCGCGTGGGCGTGATCGCCTTTGTCGGCCTGGCGGCCCCGGTGCTGGCGCGCTTACTGGGGGCCCGGACCCTGGGTGAAAAGCTGGTCTGGAGCCCGCTGCTGGGCGCAGGTCTTTTGTTACTGGCCGACACTCTGGCCCACTGGGCCTCCACCTGGGGCGACGGCTCACTGATTCCCACCGGCACCACCACGGCATTGATTGGCGGGCCCATCATCCTGCTGGCACTGCAGGGCTTCCGAAATACCCACCATATGCCCGGCCAGGCCTCCAGCCCGCCCGGCTTCCTGCCCAAACGCCGGGCCACCGGCGTCATTGCCGGCGTGTTGCTGGTGCTGCTGGCGGCCACGGTGGTGATTTCCATGGGCTGGTCACACGGGCTTGAGGGCTGGAACTGGACAGCCGTGGGCAACTGGGACCAGGCCTGGGTCTGGCGTGGGCCACGCATGCTGGCCGCCATTCTCGCGGGTGTCGCCCTGGGGCTGGCCGGTACGCTGATCCAGCGGATGACGGGCAACCCCATGGGCAGCCCTGAAATGCTGGGCATCACCGGTGGCGCAGCTCTGGTGATGGTATTGGTAGTGCTCTCCGGCATGGAGGCGGGGCGCACGGTGCAGATCCTGGCGGCGACCGTCGGAGCAGCCGGTGCCCTGGGCCTGTTGATCCTGCTGGCCCGCAAACACCGGTTTGCCGGCAACCAGCTGTTGCTGGGCGGGCTGGCGCTGTATGTATTCATGGATGCGGGGTTACGCCTGGTGATGGCTTCAGGCGGTACCCAGGCCTCAAAACTGCTGAACTGGATGTATGGCTCCACCTGGCTGATCTCGGAAACCGAGGCGTTCAGCCTGATGACCGTGATCTTTGCCATCAGCGCCGTGCTGGCTGTGATTGTCCGGCCGCTGACCATACTGCCCCTGGGTGATATGTCCGCCTCTTCCCTGGGCCTGCCGGTGGCGCGGGCAAGACTCGCCCTGCTGTTGCTCGCTGCGGTACTGACGGCGGCAGCCACCGTGGTCATCGGGCCGCTGAGTTTCGTGGGTCTGATTGCCCCGCACCTGGCGCGGGTACTGGGCCAGCAAACCGTTGGTCGCCAGCTCATTGTGGCGGGGCTGGTGGGTGGCGTGTTGCTGGCCGTGGCCGATTACCTGTCCCGCATCGTGGTCTACCCGAACCAACTGCCCGCCGGGCTGCTGGCAGCACTGGTGGGAGGCGTGTATTTCCTCTGGGGGCTGAGCCGCCATGGCAAGGCCTGAGCCGTTAGCCACCGAAATCGGTTGGGCCCAACGTTACGACCAACTGTTGCAGGCCTCGGGCCTGGACCGGGAAGCCGTGCTGGCCGGAGCCCTGCAGGCCAACGGTTCCGAGCGCCGGGGGCTGTTCTCCCTGGCCCAGTGCCTGGAGGCGCCCGACCTGCTGGTGCGACAGATTCAGGCCGATTACCCGCAAGCCTGTGACCAGCGCGACATTCGCACATACGCTTCGGTCCTGCAGCAGGACCTGGCCTTAAGCGTTATCGCGCCTCTGGCCCTGCGCCTGTTTCGCCATGAAGAAGCCCCCCTACCAGACCCGCTCCGCATCTTCCTCGCCCCGAAACACCAGCCTGAGCAGACCACTTCCCGGTGGTTCCTTGCGCCGGGCCGGCAACCGGTCAACGAGCCGGATTTCATCCAGGGAATGGCGGACTGCACCCGGCAATGGTACCCGGTATTCCGCCAGCAACTGGGCGTAAGCCCGGGGGCTTACTGGAGCAGCGTGGGATTGGGGCTGGGAGCGCCTTTCTCAGCGGTGTGGAACCTGGCAGAACCGGATGCCGTGTGTGAGCTGGCGCAGCGGTGGCTGGGGCAATTCGACAATGACGCCAACCGTTTTATCGACTGGATACCCGCCGTGTTCGGCGAGCAAAAAACCGCCATTCCCCAGCGCAAGGGCTGCTGCCTGAAATACCGGCTACCGGAAGGCGGCTACTGCGGTACCTGTGGGGTGTACCGCAAGCAACGTTTGGCGGAGCTTAAAGCCCCACCGCCAAAGCCGTAACCGCCAGGGCGGTGAAAACGGTAGCCAGGAGTGCAATCTTCAATCCTTCAACGACTTCTCTTTCCATGACCACGTCTCCCCTGAAAAGGAAATGAGAGTTCTCAAAACAACTCTTTAGATGTTAATGATTATCATCCGCTATTGCAATAGGATGGCCTGACTGTTGGCGCAACCCCGGGCAAACACCTATGGTTTAGTTCAAAGACGTACACCGCTTATCGACTTTCTACGGGAGGCACCATGCGCTGGATCCTCGCTGTTATCTCTTTCACCCTGTTGCTGACCGCCGGCCCCGCCAGCCTGGCGAATGAACGGTTTTCGTCCGACAAAGCCGATTTTCGTCTGGAGACCGTCGCCACCAACCTCGAACACCCCTGGAGCCTGGCTTTCCTGCCCAACGGTGACCAGTTGGTGACGGAAAGGGCCGGCCGGCTGCGGGTGATTCGTGGTGGAAAACTGCAGAGAGAGCCGATCAGCGGCCTGCCAGAGCTGGTGGCGGCCGGCCAGGGCGGTCTGCTGGATGTGATCCTGCACCCTGAGTTTGAAGAAAACCGCCTGCTGTTTCTGAGTTATGCCCACCGCAATCAGGACGGCATGACCACCCGCGTTGCCCGAGCGCGATTCACCGGCAACGCTTTGGAAGATGTTGAGGTGATCTTTGAAGCCTTGCCCCGCTCCAATACCACCCGGCATTTCGCGGGGCGGCTGGAATTTGACCGGAACGGCTACCTCTACGTTTCCGTTGGTGACCGAGGGCAAAAAGAGCGAGCGCAGGACCTGGGCGACGATGCCGGCGGCGTTCATCGCATCACCATCAACGGCGAACCAGCCCCGGGCAACCCCTTCCTGGATGACCGTTCAGCCAACGACACTTTCTTCACCTACGGCAACCGCAACATTCAGGGCATGACCATTCACCCGGACACTGGCGAGATCTGGACCCACGAACACGGGCCCCGGGGCGGGGATGAAATCAACATCCTGGAGGCTGGCGTCAACTATGGCTGGCCGAAGGTAACCTACGGCATTGGGTACTCGGGGCTGCCCATTTCGGACAAAACCACCATGGAAGGGGTGAAAGACCCGCTGCACTTCTGGGACCCGTCCATCGCCCCCTCCGGCATGGCGTTCTATACCGGCGAGCTGTTTCCGGAATGGCGGGGGGATTTATTTGTGGGTGCTTTGGTGATGCGCAAGCTGGTTCGCCTGACCATTGAGGATGGCGACGTGGCGGAAATCGAGAACCTGCTGACCGAGCTGGGAGAACGCATCCGCGATGTGCGCATGGGGCCGGATGGGGCGCTCTGGCTTTTGACGGACTCTCCTCGGGGGAAGGTTTATCGGATGGTGCCTGCCAGGGAGTAGTTCTTTACATTGGGGGTTGGAACGGGCTGTAAGGGGCTTCTGAAAACCGCTACAAGCACATCCCTGTGCGCTTATTTCGGGCCATCCTTGGCCCTCAAAATTTTCAGAAGCCCCTTACAGCCCGTTCCTTCAATCTTCAGTGCAAGACTGCCTTAGTGAGGATCGTTTGTACGCTCCGTTTTTTCGTATTGCGGCAGATCATCGGTAATCTCGAACCAGTCCGATTTTGAGCCTACAAACACATGATGCGCGGCCTTCTTGCCAAGCGGGCCATCCAGCGCTCCAACTCTCAGCCGGAGGATTCCGGGAATAGCATCTACCCGGCTATACAACTGGCTGCCGCAACGTGGGCAGAAAGCCCGGTACTTACCCGGGCGGGATTCATACTCGGTAACCAATTCCTCACCGGCAACAAACCGGAAACGCACCTTCTGCACGGGCGCACTGGCCGAAAACGCGCTGCCATGGGCTCGGCGGCACTGGCTGCAGTGGCAAAGAGCGATGGGCCCCAGCGGGCCGTCGTATTCAAATTTGATATCGCCACACAAACACTGACCTGTAACCACCACTAACTCCCGGTATTTTCTGAAGATTCAGGAGCGTGATCATAAACCCTTTTATTAAATTTCACACCCTGACCTTGAAATCCTTTACAAACCAAACATCTGGCGCTAGGTTTTCATGTAATATATAGGCCGATTTCAGCGCTGTCCGCCATGGACCGAAAGCCCGGAATCCGCTATCTTGAACTTGAGCGACAATAGAGGACTGCCGTCATGCTGGCTCAGGGCTTGCGACAAAGGATTCTCCCGCCAGCACGGCTCTGCGGGTCAAAACTGGTGGCCCTGGCATTGGTGGCAGGTTGCACGCTCAGCCCTCATGTATTCGGCCAGGATCGTCATGGCTTTTCCGGCTCGCCGCTCTGGGCCAAGGAAGTTCGGGATTACGCTGAACAATCCCTGCACACCACCGAAGGCCTCAGTGTTGCCGCCATTCCCCTGAATGGCCCGGGCATTGACCAGTATGTAAACGCTGACCAGCTGATGAGCCCCGGCTCCATCATGAAGCTGGTAACCACCTATGCCGCCCTTGAACTGCTCGGCCCCAATTATCGCTGGACCACCGATTTCCTGACCGATGGCACCATGGCCGGAGACACCCTGGATGGCAATCTGTACGTCCGTTTCAGTGGCGACCCCAAACTGACCATTGAGCGGCTCTGGACCACTCTTGGTGAGCTTCGGGCCATGGGAATCAACCGCATCACCGGTGATCTGGTGCTGGATGGCACCCGTTTCCGGGTGGACGGCGGCTTCCCGAAATTCGACGATTCCGGCGATGATCCCTACGCCCCATTTCTGGTGGAACCCTCCGCCTATCTCACCAACCTGAATCTGCTGCATTTCCAGGTTCGCTCCGATGAGCGTGGCACCCGGGCCTGGAGCGCTCCGGCGCTGCAGGAAATCACCATCGACAACCAGGTCACCGCCTTGCCGGAAGGGCCCTGCCCGGCCCGCAGGAATTTTGACTGGACGCCGGTTTTCCACGAGGGCAATCAGGTTACCGTGCGCGTCACGGGTGAGCTGCCACAGGGCTGCCGGACCTCGAAGTACCTGTCGCTGCTGTCTCAGGAACAATACTCAGCATCGCTGATCCGCTCATTGCTGTCGGACATCGGCGTGCAGGTTAGCGGCGGGAACCGGCTCGCCGAAGTGCCCGAAGAGGCGCAGCTGGTCCTGCGCACCCGCTCACCGGATCTGGTGACCATGATTCGCGACATCAATAAATGGAGCAGCAATGTAATGGCTCGCCAGATGCTGCTGAACATCGGGGCAGAGCTACGGCAGGAAGACGATCTTGATGACCGGGTAGCCGGCATCAAGGCCATCTATCACTGGCTGGAAGGCAAGGGAATCAACACGGCGGGCATGGTAATCGACAACGGCTCCGGCCTGACCCGCCATGGCCGGATCACTGCCCGCCAGGGCGCGGACATTCTGCAACACGCCTGGAACAGCCCTTTCGCGGCCGATCTGATGGCCTCAATGCCGATTATTGCCATGGACGGGACCATGGCCAACCGCCTGAAAAACATCGGCATGGACGGTGAAGGTCGGATCAAGACTGGCCTGCTGGCCAACGTGCGGTCCGTTGCCGGATTTACCCGCGATGAGAACAACACCACCTGGGCGGTGGTGGGCATGGTCAATAATGATCCCGCCTGGAACGGGAAGGCCGTGCTGGATCGGGTGCTCTATTCCCTGCACTTCCAACCGCCGACGGGCACCACCATTTCGCAGTCCAGCGCTACCGGCTCAAGCAATATCCAATAGCCGTCACTCAACGCCGAATAACTTTGCCATGGTGCGGTCGGCGAGCTTGTTGGCGAGAGGCGCGATAAAACTGACCAGCGGAAAAGCCACGGCCCAGGCCACCAGGAAGGCCGCGACCCAGCGTGAGACAAAGCCCTGGCTGATCCCTGTATTGATCAACGTGATGATACCGGACATCAAAAAAGACATGATGCCCGACATGTAAAACGCAAACACAAACCGTCGAACCCGTGTCACTTTCTGTTTTGACATGCTCTCTCCGCCTTGAGCGCCTTCGTTACCATCTAAACGGGCAAACACGCCGTACATTGCACAGATATGCGCCACCCTATGAAGGCGCACATCTTAGCAAGCAAACGATGTTTTGCCACACGGACTTTTGAAAAGGGGGATCCACATGCGGCCCGCTTCTCTGCTCCGCCCCACCGGGCGACTGTTCGGCCTGGTGGCCGTCGCTGCCCTGCTCGTCGCGTGCAGCTCCACGCGCACCGCCTACCGTTTTGCCGACTGGGGTATCGTCTGGTGGGTGGAAGACTATGTGACCCTGACCAGTGCCCAGCAAACGCAACTCGAGCAGGATCTGAATGCCCTGCGCGATTGGCATTGCTCGGCGGAACTTCCCCGCTACACGCTGTGGCTGGAAACCCTGAAAGTCGACATGGCCGCTGGCGTGCCGGAGGTGGATACCATTCGCTATCACCAGCGCCAGTTCTTTGTGTTCACCGATGCCCTCCTGCAGCAGGCGGTGCCGGTAACGGTAAACCTGCTATCAACCCTCAGTGATGAGCAGGTACAGGAACTGGCCACCAATATGGCTGAACAGCACCGGGAACTGGAGCGGGAAATGCTGGCGGGCTCCGCCGACGAGAATGCAAAGGCCCGGGCCGAACGCACCCGCGAACGCCTGGAGAGCTGGCTTGGGCCGATGAACAAGCAGCAGCGGGCATTGGTTGCCGAATGGTCCGCCGACCGGGGCCAGCAAACCGAGATCTGGCTCAATGGCCGACGGAACTGGCAAAAGGCGCTATTGGAGACGCTGGAAGACCGGAATCAGCCCGGTTTCGCTGCACAAATTGAAAACCTGATGGTGAACTACGATCAGGCCCGGGGCGAGAAATACCAAGCCATGTCCGAAGAAAGCCGCGCCGCCATGACGGTATTGATCCATGACCTGCTGGTAGCCGGCGGGCCAGAGCACCGCCAGCACATTTTCGAGAAAGCCGGCGAGCTGAACGGCGATTTCAGCGCCCTCACCTGCCTGTAATGAACTACAGACTCAGATGGTGAGATAACCACCGTCGGCATTGATGCAGGCGCCGGTGGTGTAGGTGGAGGCGTCAGAGACGAGATACAGCACGGTGCCTGCCATTTCTGATGGGTTCGCCACCCGCTTCATGGGAATATGAGCCATGGCCTGTTTCTTGATGGCGTCGTTGCTGGTCAGCGCGCTGGCAAATTTGGTGTCCGTCAGCCCCGGAAGAAGCGCGTTCACTCGCACGCCCTGCTGGCCAAGCTCCATGGCAAAGGATTTGGTCATGGAAATCACCGCCGCCTTGGTGATGGAGTAGATGCCCTGGAAGTGGCCCGGGCTCACGCCATTCACGGACGCCACATTCACGATCGAACCACCACCGGCTTTTTTCATTAACTGGGCGCCCCGGGCACACATGAAGAAATAGCCCCGGATGTTCACATCCACGGTTTTCTGGAACGCGCCCAGGTCTGTGTCTTCAATGGGGCCGAAATAGGGGTTGGCGGCGGCGTTGTTCACCAGGATGTCGAGCTTGCCGTGGTTTTTACCAATATGATCCCAAATTGCGTCGATCTGCTCCATCTCACCAATATGGCAGGCAACCGCCTCGGCGCTGCCGCCCTCCTCCCGGATGCTCTGGGCCACGGCTTCGCAGGCGTCAATCTTGCGGCTCGAGACCATCACATGGGCGCCGTAATCCGCCAGTGTGCGCGCCACGCTTTCACCGATACCCCGGCTGGCGCCGGTAACCAGCGCAACACGGCCGGTCAGGTCAAAAAGGTTGGTTTGGCTCATGGGTTTTCCTTCTTTTTATTGCCATGACAGCGTTAGTAAGCCCCAACAAGCATCAGGAAGCCGAAGAAACCAGCGCCGACAATCCCCAGTGAAAGCACCACGATGCCGAGTCCCCACCAGATGGCGGCGGCGTCGGAGACATCCACGTCGTGTCCCCGCAACGTGCGATAGAAGGCCCAGGGCCCCAGCACAAAGGCGCCAACCACGGCAAAGACCAGCCCCACGGCCACACCCGCGAAAGTCCAGGTGGCCAGCACGGTGGCGCGGTCAGCTACTTGTTCGGTCACACCCTGGTGCTGCAGGAATTTCTTGCAGAAAAACCAGATCAGACCAAACAGTGCGGCGACAAAGACCAGCCCCCCAATAAGGGTAATCAGGCGATAGAACACTCTCAGCCCCTGTTAGTGATGAATCAATCCGGCCAGACAGGCTCGGGCAGGCATTCAAAACCGGGCTTGGCAAACAGGAAACCCTGGTAAAGGGTGATTCCCTGGGAGCGCAGCCAGAAGTACTCCTCCGGCGTTTCCACGCCTTCGGCCACAATCCTGCCGCCAAGCTGGTGCATCATGGTGATGATGCCCGAAACCACGGCCTGCTTGTTCGGCTCGTTATGTACGTTACGCACCAGGCCCATATCCAGTTTAAGCAAATCCGGCGGGCTGGCCATCATGATATTGAAGCGGGAATACCCCGCGCCAAAGTCATCAATCGCGGTGCTGAAGCCCATTTCCTGATAGGCCTCGATGATGGAGGTCAGGTGCTCCACCGAGGAGAGGTTTTCGCCTTCGGTCAGCTCGAAAATGATCTTGCTGGTGTCGAAGTTGTAGGTCTTCGCTGCTGCCAGGGTGGTGCGAATGCAGTATTCGGCCTTGTAAACGGCGTTGGGCATGAAATTGATGCTTAGCAGTGCCTTCATATCCAGCTTCGCCGCCAGTTTGACCGCCTTTACCCGGCAAATCTGGTCAAACGAATACCGATTTTTATCATTCACCTTTGAGAGCACCGACATGGCGCCCTCGCCTTCCACGCCACGAACCAGCGCCTCGTAGGCAAAGACGTTCTTGTTGACAGCATCCACAATCGGTTGAAAGGCGAAGCTGAACGAGAAATCCAGCCCGGTGCCACAGGCGCACTGCTCACAGTGCGATTCATCGAATAAAACGTCTGGTTTTTCCACGGGTAACCCGGCTCCAACAATGTGCATTCAATATAGACACATGATAAAAGGAATCAACTGAATCCCACTATAGTGACCAACCCTCACCGGGTAAAACATCCTTTACCTATCAGACGTATAGGTAACTGGCATCTGGTCCCGCGAGGACTACACTGGAAGCGGGCCGCATTATGAAACTTGGTTACCTGGAGGTTACTGAATGGCCGAAACCACGCGCATTGCAATCACACCCGGGGACGGTATTGGCCCGGAAGTCATCGCTGAGGCAGTACGCTGCCTGGAAGTACTTCGGGCCAAGCATGGTCTGGCACTGGAGTGGACTCGTTTCCCCTGGCCATCGCATGCCTGGCACGAGCAACACGGTGAATCCTGGCCGGCGGATGCGCTGGATCAACTCCGTGATTACCAGGCCATTCTGCTCGGCGCCCTGGGCGATCCCGGCCCTGCGGATGACCCGGACCGCTACCTGTTGTCTGACGCGGTTTCCCTGGGCCCGCTGCTGGACATGCGCAAAAACTTTGACCAATGGGTGTGTGAACGCCCGGCGCGATTACTCCCCGGCGCCCGCCAGTACCTCAAGGACGAACGGGCCAAGGACATCGACATGCTGGTCATCCGGGAAAACAGTGAGGGCGAGTACGTCAGTCAGGGCGGCCGCCTGCGCAAGGGCACTCCGGACGAAGTGGCCACCCAGTTGGAGGTGTTCACCCGCAAGGCGACCGACAGGATTATCCGCTATGGCTTTGACCAGGCCAGAAAACGCGCAGCCGACCGCCTGCAGGAAGGACGTACCCGCAGCTTCCGGACCCTTGATGGGCGCACCTGCGAGAGTCAGGTGTGCCTGATCACCAAACGCAATGCCCTGCGCCACTGGGGCGACATGTACACCGAGGCGTTTGAGGAAATCAGCAAGGAATACCCGGATGTGGCCACTCACCACGAACTGGTGGACGCCGCCTGCATGAAGTTCGTGCAGTGCCCCTGGGCCTTCGACGTGGTCGTGGCGAGCAACCTGCAGGGCGATATTCTGACCGACCTGGCAGCGGTGCTATCTGGCGGCATGGGCGTAGCGCCTTCGTGCAACCTGAACCCCACCAACCCGAACATGCCTTCCATGTTCGAGCCCACTCATGGCAGTGCCCCTGACATTGCCGGCCAGGGCATCGCTGATCCAACCGCGATGCTGTTTACCACCGCACGCATGCTCGAGTGGCTGGGGCGCAAAGACCCCTCCCTGGCACTGGCAGGCCAGGAGCTGTTCGACGCCGTGGCTGCGGACCTCTCCGAGTGCGGCAGCCAGCAACGAACCAGCCGGGAGATCGGCGACGCCGTCTGCAAGCGCCTGCGGGCGGCCTGAGACATCGCTACTTTGTCCTGAAAAAAAAAGGGGCGTGACACCAGTCACGCCCCTTTTCCGAATACCTGTTTTTTAACACCCCAGTTTTGACCGCACCGAGCATACCGGCCTCAGTCGGCCATCACAAACTCCAGCCGGCCCGGCGCAACCCGGATATCCATCGGCACCATACCGAACATCCGCTGTTTCAGGTCATTCTCATCCAGCCGGTACACCGGCATGGTTTCCAGCATCTGGGAGACCATTCGCATCACCGAATCGGTCACCGGCGCCAGGTCACCCTTGAAAAACGGCGAATCGATTGAGCTTTCCAGCAACTGCAGCCGGCGCACGTAGACGGCTTTTTCCTCGCTGTCATACACCGGCGAGCCTTCCACTTTCAGGGCCAGGTCCACCGGCAGTTTGGTCATCAGGGCGTTGAGCGCCACCTGGCCTCGCAGATCAATCACCGCTACGTTACGGCCATCCGGCCCCAGGGTGATGTCGGCATCGCTCAGGGTGAGGCTGAGCGGAGACCCGCTCTGTAGCTGTTGGCGATCAAAATCCGACACGACCTTCTTCAGGTGACCCTCAATTTCGGCTTCGGAAATAGAGTAAGGCGCCATACTGGCACAGCCACTCACCAGCAAGGCCAGCACAGCGCCTGCCAGCAACAGCACCCCGCGCAGTTTTGTTTTCAACATGATTTCTGTGTCCCGGTTAATAAATCGTCAACTTACT
Organism: Marinobacter nauticus; assembly: GCA_044811145.1. Lineage (GTDB taxonomy): Bacteria > Pseudomonadota > Gammaproteobacteria > Pseudomonadales > Oleiphilaceae > Marinobacter > Marinobacter nauticus_A. Next base: position 1,957,280 of record CP085245.1, on the reverse strand, counting down.
CGTTTTCGGCCCGGGCCTCTACTCTCGGCACCTGCTGGTCATCAATATGCACGGTCAGCAGAATCGGGTGGCAGCAGACCTGACAATTCTCCACGTATTCCTGATCCGCCACTGAAGGGTCGATGCTGATCTCCAGCATCTCCCAACAGTAGGGGCATTGCACCGTGACGGAGTCCATTGCGGTCATGGCGTGTCAGAACTGCTGCTTGGCCATCCAGGGAATGATGCGATCAAACGCTTCTTCCATTCGCTCACAACTGGTGGCGAAACTGAAGCGCAGGGCATTCGTGCAGTTGTCACCGAAGGCATCCCCCGGCACGGCGCAAACACCGGTTTCCTTAAGCATACGTAGGGCAAGATCGGAGCCATCAACATGGGGCGGCAGGTTCGGGAAGGCGTAGAAGGCCCCGCCCGGCTTATAGCCGGTCATGTGTGGCGTCTGGTCGATCAGCTCCACGATCTTGTCCCGACGCTCCCGGTAGATGTCCACCATGTCGTTCACGCAGTTCTGATCGGCGGTCAGTGCCGCCACACCCGCAAATTGGGCCGGAGTGTTAGCCACCGAGGTGGTGAACATGTGGTAGCGCCGCAGGGATTTGATCGCCGCCTGGCTGGAAATGACCCAGCCCACGCGCAACCCCGCCATGCTGTAGGTCTTCGAGAAGCTGCTGATGCACATGATGTTGTCCAGGTCCATGGAGCAATTGAGGACGCTGGCAAAGTCGTCGTCATCAAACACCATGTGGTCATACACCTCATCGGCATAGACCTGAATGCCCCGGTAGGCACACTCCTCCAGGATGGTCTCCACGGTGCTGCGAGGGTATACCGCCCCTGTGGGGTTGTTCGGGTTGTTCAGGATCAGCGCGAAGGTGCGCGAGCCCATCGCCCGGATCACTTCGTCCGGATCCAGCTGGTGGTTGTTTTCCGGCCGGGTGGGAATGTACTTCACCTCGCCGCCGTTCATCCGGATCAACGGTGCGTACAGGAGGAACGACGGGTCGGTCACCAGGAACTGGCGGCCCGGCGCCGAGGTGGCTGAAATCGCCAGGTACAGTGCCTCGGTGGCGCCACTGGTGATCAGGATGTTGTCCCGGGTCAGCTTGCGGTTATAACGCCTGCCGTAATAATCCCGAAGCGCGACGAGCAGCTCCGGCAGGCCGGCGTCCATGGTGTAACCGGTCTGGCCCGCGTTCAGCGCGTCCACGTAGGCGTCAATGATGTGCTTGGGTGTTGGCAGATCTGGCTGGCCGATGGAAAGGTGAATGACATCTTTCATACTCGACGCCATGTTCACCAGCCGTCGAATCCCTGATACCGGAATGGCCTGCATGGCCGGGTTCCAACTGGCCTTGGCTTTGCGGTACTTCATTTTACGCGGTTTGCTCTGGCCGGTGTCCTTATTCAGGGCTTCTGCCATATACACCTCCGGACGGGAGAAAATTGGGTAACTGTCCTTGCAGGTTAGCCAGTTAGACAGGGAGGAGCAAGCGGGTTGACCAGCGTTGTATCGGGAACCAGACTGTAACCAGATTAATTCCTTAACATCAGGCTCATCGGAGGTCAGATGACAGCATCCAGCAAACCGGTCGTAACCGTACTTACTGCTCCTGGCGAGGATGCGCCGCCAGGCATCGAAGACGTGCAGGCACGGGCGGAAGTCCGCTTCGCCAGTGATGAGCAAACGTTGCGGGACACGCTCCCCGGCACCGATGTGATGATGGTTACGGACTTTCGCACCGAGGCGCTGGAAGCCGCATGGCCCTGTGCGGACAAGCTGCAGTGGATTCACGCCACCAGCGCCGGGGTGGATGCCCTGATGTTTCCCGCGCTGATTGAAAGTGACGTAACCGTAACCAACGCCCGGGGCATTTTTGACCGGGGCATCGCCGAGTACGTGGCCTGCACCATGCTGATGTTCGCCAAGGACTTCCCGCAAAACATCCGGCTGCAGCAAAAGCACCAGTGGAAACACCGCGACACCGAGCTGGTGCACAAGAAACGGGTGCTGGTGGTGGGCGCCGGCTCCATCGGCCACCAGATAGCCCGCCTGGCCAAGGGCATCGGCATGGAACCCCATGGCATTGCCCGGAACGCCAAGACCGACGATCCGGACTTTGAGGCCATTCACAGCAACGACGACCTGTTCGATCAGTTGCCGCAGGCGGACTTCGTGGTCATTGCAGCGCCGCTGACACCGCAGACCGAAGGCCTGTTCGACCAGAAAGCTTTCAAAGCCATGAAAAACAGCGCACGACTGATCAACATCGGCCGCGGCCCGATCGTCAAAACCGACGATCTGATCAGCGCCCTGGATAATGGCGAAATAGCCGGCGCCGGCCTGGACGTGTTCGAGGAAGAACCTGTACCGGAAGACCACCCGCTGTGGGACTACGAAAACGTGACCATGAGTGCCCACATGGCCGGGGATTTCATCGGTTGGAAGCGCGCGTTGACCGACCAGTTCCTGGAGAACTTTGATCTCTGGCAGCAGGGCAAGGACCGGTTCAACCTGGTGGACAAGAAGCTGGGGTACGCCAAGAAATAACCCCGGCCTGAAACGCAAAAAAGGGAGCTTCGGCTCCCTTTTTTTGTGGCTAATTCATTGACCGTTTCCGGCCGAAAGCCGTCTGGCCTCAATCGCCAGACAGTGACTGATCCGTCGGGTCGATTTCCATCTGCTGGATGGCAATTACCGCCTGGGTGCGGTTACGCACGCCCAGCTTGCGGAAAACAGCGGTAATATGGGCCTTGATGGTGGCCTCGGAAACGTCCAGGTCGTAGGCAATCTGCTTGTTGAGCAGGCCCTCGGCCAGCATGCCCAGAACGCGAAACTGCTGCGGTGTCAGCGAGGCCAGGCGGTCGGAGAAATCGGTTGCCTCGGCCTGCATGCGTTCGATCTTCTCCGCCACACCGTCCGGCAGCCAGACATCGCCTTCAAGCACGGCCTGGATGGCCAAGGTAATGGTCGGCAGGGGTGCGGACTTGGGAATAAAACCAGAAGCGCCATAGTCGATGGAGCGACGCATCACCTGGAGATCTTCGGAACCGGACACAACCACCACCGGCAACCCCGGGTACTGCCCCCGCATAAACACCAACCCCGAAAAGCCATGGGCACCGGGCATGGTCAAATCCAGAAGAATGAGATCCGCATCTGGATGGGATTCCACCGCTGCCTGCAGTGACTTGATGCTGTCGACCTCAACGGTGTTGGCATCCGGCACTGCCTGATTAACCGCCTGCTTCAAAGCTGCCCGGAACAGCGGGTGATCATCAGCGACGATAATTGTTTGAGTCATTCAACAGATTCCTTACAGGTTGTTGGCAGCGATTTTACCCAAAATGCGGCGCATAATCTTGCCAGAACACATCTTAGGCAGTCCAGGCAACGAGTACCAGCGGCGAACGAAGTGTACAGCATACACGGGGGCTCGTCCGGGTTCATTGACCTGCATGCGCGACGCTGAGCCCCAGTTCACCCATGAAGCGATGGATGTTGGCCGGCATGGGGCCGCTGAAGGTGAGCCGGACCACCACGTCATCCCAAACCGGATGACACCGGGAGCCCGCTTTGAAGCCGCCCTGCTCCAGCAGGCAATCCACACGCCGGGCAATGGCTTCGCCCGAATCCATCCAGGTGACGACGTCCGGCAGGCTGGCCCGAAGCCACGGCAGCAGTAACGGGTAATGAGTGCAGCCAAGCACCACGGTATCGACACCCGTCTCTCGCAACGGCGCCAGCGCGCGCTCAATTCCCTCGCGAGGCGGCTCAATGCCGGCCACCAACCCTTCGGCCCAGCACACCAGATCCGGGTTACCGACCCTGACAACCTCGCAGTCTGCGGCAAAGGTCTGGATCAGGTCCTCCAGGTAGGGCCGCTGAATGGTGGCCGGGGTGGCCAGAACACCAATCCGGCGATTTTTGCTGCAAGCCGCTGCCGGCTTAATGGCTGGCACCACGCCCACCACCGGAATGTCGGTACGGGCCCGCAAGGCCGGCAGCACCACGGTACTGGCGGTATTGCAGGCCACCACAATCACATCGCAGGGAAGCCCGGCCTGGGACTGCTCAATCAGGTGGCAGCAACGTTCCACGACCACGGCTTCCGGCTGGCCTCCATAGGGGAAACCGGCGTTATCAGCCAGGTAGACCAGTTCCACATCCGGGCGCGCGCGATGAATGCAGTCAGCCACACTCAAGCCGCCAACGCCGGAATCAAACACCAGAACCCGGGGGCACCGATCAGTCACGGGCTTTCTCGCCTCCCTGGCCGGTAATCTCGGTTTTCATGGCGCGAATCAGTCGTCCGGCAATGGTGGTGGACGGCGGTACCGGCGGATGGTTGTCCACCGTATACCAGCCAGCATCGGCCAGTTCGTCTTCCTGTAAGCGAAGCTCACCGCCCCGATAATCGGCAAAGAAGCCCACCATCAGTTGATGGGGAAAGGGCCAGGGCTGGGAGGCCTGATAACGGATGTTTTCAATATCCAACCCGGTTTCTTCCTTCACTTCCCGGGCCACGGCCTGTTCCAGATTTTCCCCCGGCTCCACAAAACCGGCAATCAGGCTGTAGAAATTACGGGTCACGCGGGAGGATTTGGCCAGCAGGAAGCGGTCATCACGACGGATTACGGTAATAACACAGGGAGCAATGCGCGGGTACCAGGGCATATTGCAGCGTGAGCACCAGCGGGCCCGCTCCCGGGGATGGGGGCCGGTTCGCTCCCCGCAGCGCCCACAAAAGCGATGGTCCTGCCACCACTGCCAGACCTGGAAGCCGGTATTGAGCAGGTCAGCCGGTGAGTCGGGGCGTTCAAGCAGGGCTTCGCGCAGGGTGAGCAATTCAAACCCCGGCAGACCAGGATCCGGCAGTTCGGTGACAAACACCTTGCGCCCACGCCAGCTGCCCATGGCCAGGGCCTCGGGCCTGCTGTCGCCCATTTCCGGGCCACCCCAGGTGAGGAACCAGTCGTCCCTTGGCTTCAGGATCGCGTTTCCGGAAAACGCCAGCAGCAGGTCTCCGTCCTCTGGCGAGGCCTCTGACCAGCCCGACAACCAATCCGATCCGTTATCCACCATACGCCCTACTCTGCCAACCACTGATTTGCGTGCCGGGAAATGTACCACATCTTCAACATCCACAAGAATTGCCAGGCTTTGCCACCCCGAAACAACCCGGTAGACTTGTGGCCTGTTCCCAGGGCCGGAGAAACCTTTACATGCGATTTTACCAGGGCGTTCGTAACCTGATCCTGTCTCTTCTTCGCAAAATCCTGTTTTTGTGGGTCAGGACCGATGTCAGCGGCAACACCCTGGAAGCACAGGGCCTGGACCCGGACAAACCGGTTTGTTACGTACTTCAGTACCGCTCCCTGTCCAGCCGATTGGTGCTGGAGCAGGAAGTGCGTCGAGCCAAACTGCCGGGGTCCCACGACACGCTGCCAGTCAAGGATGGCCCGGGCCACGCCTTTTTCTTCCTGTACAAGCGTATTACCGGCCTGTTCCGGGGACGCCGCCAAAAGCTGGTGGCCACCGACGAATTCAACGAGTTGGTGCGCTTTGGCCTGGAACACCCGGAACAGGAAGTACAGGTGGTTCCCGTGGCCATGCTCTGGGGCCGGGCGCCCGACAAAGAGCGATCCCTGGTCAAACTGCTGCTTTCCGATAACTGGTCGGTGGCCGGCCGCCTGCAGAAATTTCTGATCATTCTTCTGCACGGGCGCAATACCTATGTGCAATTCGGCCAGCCGCTGTCACTCCAGGCAACTATCGACGAATACCGGGACAATGAGGCCAGGGCCAACCGCAAGCTGGCGCGCCTCCTGCGCACCCATTTCCGCCGGGTTCGACAGGCGGTCCTGGGGCCCGACCTGTCTCACCGACGCACACTGGTGGACGGTCTGATTCGCTCCCAGGCGGTTAAGGACGCCATTCAGCAGGCCGCCGCCAAAGACAAGGTGCCGCCCCATAAGGTTCGCCGCCGGGCCTACAAATACGCCGACGAGATTGCCGCCAACATGTCGGTGGTCACCATCCGGGTAATGGAGCGGCTCCTGTCCCGCCTGTGGAACCGGATCTACGATGGCGTGGATGTGCATAACATAGAAATTGCCCGGGAAGCAGCCCAGGACAACGCCGTGGTCTATGTGCCCTGCCACCGCTCCCACGTGGACTATCTTCTGTTGTCCTACGTGCTCTACCGCAACGGTTTGATGCCACCGCACATCGCCGCTGGCATCAACCTGAACATGCCCATCGTTGGCCCCATCCTGCGCCGTGGCGGCGCCTTTTTCATGCGCCGGAGCTTCCGGGATAACCCGCTGTACGCCACGGTGTTCAATGAATACATGCACGTGATCTTCACCCGGGGCTATTCGGTGGAATACTTCGTGGAGGGCGGGCGCTCCCGTACCGGGCGCATGCTGCAACCACGGGCGGGCATGCTGGCCATGACCGTGCGCAGCTTCCTGCGCGATCACCGCAAACCCATCGTGTTTGTACCGGTCTACATTGGCTATGAGAAGGTCATGGAAGGGCGCTCCTACCTCGGCGAACTGCGGGGCAAGAAGAAACAGAAAGAGAGCGTATTGGGGCTGGCCAAAACCGCCCGCAAGCTGCGCCACTCCTTCGGCAAAGTGTCCGTAAACTTTGGCGAGCCTTTGCACCTGGCCGACGTGCTGGATGAGGACCATCCGAACTGGCGCACGGAAACCTACAGCGAGGATTACCGGCCCTCCTGGCTGCCCCAGGTGGTCAATGATCTGGCCGGGCGTGTCGCCAGTGGCATCAATGCCGCCGTGGCGGTGAACCCCATTGGCCTGACCGCCACTACCCTGCTGGGCACCGAGCGCATGGCCATGGACGAAGGCCAGCTGATCCGCCTGATGGACCAGTACGCCAACCTGTTGCGGGCGTACCCCTACGCCGACACCATCACCCTGCCCGAAGGCGCCGGGCGGGACTGGCTGGCGTATTGTGAAAACATGGGCCTGGTGATCCGCCAGCCCCAGAAACTGGGCGACATCATTGCCCTGGAAGGCCGCAACGCCATCCTGATGACCTATTACCGGAACAATATCCAGCACCTGTTTGCCCTGCCGGCCCTGATTGCCAGCCTGTTCGAGACCCGGCCCAGCCTTCGTCGCGAAAAGATTGTGTTCCTGGCAACGGCCGCCTACCCGTACCTGCAGTCGGAACTTTTCCTGCATTATCCCCGGGAAGACATCGAGAACGTCATCCAGCACTGGACTGACGTATTGATTGATCAGGGCCTGCTGCACGAGCTGGAAAACGACCGCATTGGGCGGCCGGAGGAAGGCACGGATGAAATGCTGCGAGTGCGAATCCTGGCCCGGTTTATCATCCAGACCCTGGAGCGCTACCACCTTGTGCTGGGCATTCTGCGCAAATATGGTTCCGGCACACTCACCGCCGAAGAACTGGAGGAGCAAAGCACGCTATTGGCCGAACGCATGTCGATCCTGTTCGGGCTTAACACGCCGGAGTTCTTCGACAAGACCCTGTTCCGCAACTTCATTGCCAACATGCAGGAAAACGGCGTATTGGAAGCCAATGAGCAGGGCTTGTTGGTTTATCACGAAGTGTTGGAGCAGGTGGCGGAAGACGCCCGGCTGGTGTTGAGCGTGGAGAAGCAGCAGGCGATCCAGCAGATCACCATGATGGATGCCTGACTTTAGTGTCCCGTCAGGGCGCTAGCCCGGCAGGGCCTTGAGGGCGTAAATGTCGTACCGGCTGCTTTTGCCTTCAATGCGGGTGGCCGGTTCCGGACCCTCCACGGCGGGCGCCTTGCGTGGGCGTTTCACCACCACCCGGTAACGGGCACTGGCCAGCGCGGCCGTCAGCAGCTCACTGGAATCGTCATCGTCACCCACCACACGCCGGAAGACCTGCATTTCCTTTTTCACCAGGGCGGACTTATCCCGATGGGGAAACATGGGGTCCAGGTAAATCACATCGGCGGCGTCCGGGCCGGCTTGCTCTAACCACTCAATGGAACTGCCGGGTTTAAGCTCCATCCGGGCCACGATGGGGGCGCAGTCGGGGTTCAGGGCTGCCCGGGCCAAACCATCGGCCAGCAGGGCATGAATCACCGGGTTGCGCTCCAGCAGGGTGACGCGGCAGCCAAGCCCCGCCAGGACAAAGGCATCCTGACCCAGGCCGGCGGTGGCATCCAGCACATGCAAAGGCGCCTGGGTTTTCTGCAACCCCACGGCCTTGGCCACCAGTTGCCCGGCTCCGCCGCCATGTTCGCGCCGATACCCCATCTTGCCGGTCACAAATTCAGCCCGCACCGGCCCTGGCGCGCCTTTACCGGTTACCTGCAGGGCCAGACCCTGCTCGTCGAAAAGCAGTAGCAGCTCGAATGCGCGGACTTTTTTCGGGAGCACCGAACCCAGCCAAGTTAAGCCCAGATCACGGGCAAGCGCCTGACCGGCGTTCTGATCACCTAGGGGCGTGCAGCCCACGGCAAGGGTATTGGCCAATTCGGGAGACAAGGGAGAAGAAAGGGAGCCTAGCATCAGACCATGATATCAATGCCGGTCAGCACTGAGCCATTCTCATATTCCTGGCCTGCGGCAGCCACACCGGCAAACGTCGACAGGGCGCGGGCAGCCGAAGGCGACATATCGTCCGCTCGAAAGACTTCAAGGCGGGCATCTTCTGCGGCCCGACGAGCCTCAACCCGGCGGGGCATGAACTCCTGGGATTCGCTGGCATTCTGGCCCTGAGGAGCACCATCACGACTTTGGGCCGGCGCACCCAGATCCCGGCGTGCGGATTCCACCGCATCGGCCATGGGCGATGCAGCTGACGCACGTGCGTTCTCCCCACGTTCACGAACAGGCGTGTTGTTGCCCGACTGAACCAGAGGATAATTGGCCGAATTGATACCGCCAATCATGGGCGATCACCGTAACGATAATGGGTCATTAAAAACATTATGGAAGAATCCGGGCAGGATGGAAAGTCAGGGAGTCTAAGGCCCTCTACCTACCCCCTGACCGACCTCTTTACTTACCGCCCGGGCAGCTTCTTCCAGGTCACTTCGTCCCGTACATAGACCGGCTGGGCCTGGTCGGCGCTGACCGCCTCGCCATTACGGAATCCCCATTCAGCCAGACGGGCGACCTGGGCAGCCCGGGGCACCAACGAGTCATCCGTGGCAGTGACATGCTCCGTCACAGCCTGGGGCATGGCGTCCCGGTATTTCCAGCCCTGGCCGGCCCCGAACCAGTGCCCGGACAGGCCGGCCCCTGAATCAGACAGCGACACAGCCTCGGGCGGACACACCCGCTCATTGCCTTGGGCTTCCGGCAGACCATCGCGGCACACAAAGGTGCCCCAGTAGACTTCTCCCATGCGCGCATCGAAAGCAACGGCGATACCGTCGCCCTCAGCCAGTGATTGCTGCTCAATGGCATTGAGTGCCACAGCCGCCAGAGAGGACACAGGTACCACGGGCAGGTCCAGCCCCCAGGCCAGGCCTTGTATCACGCCGGTAGCGATACGCAAGCCGGTAAACGAGCCCGGCCCACGGGCAAAGGCCAGGGCATCAAGATCAAAGGGGGAAAGCCCCTGCTCCGCAAGCAGTTCGCGGACCATGGGCATCAAAAGGCGGGTATGGCCGCGCGGCGCCAATTCAAACCGTTCGGTAATCTGGCCATCAAGCCACAACGCGGCCGAGCAGCCTTCCGAAGACGTGTCCAGTGCCAGTAACTTCACAGAATCCATGCCTCCGGGGCTGCCTCAACGAGGTTTACTTGAGTTTGGACAGAATTTCGTCCCGGATGCTGTCCATGCTGCCAACGCCCTCAACCCGCACGTACTCGGGGGCTTCTGACGGCGCCTTGTCAGCCCACTGCTGATAGAAATCCACCAGGGGAGCGGTCTGATCATGGTAAACCTGCAGGCGCTTGCGAACCGTCTCTTCCTTGTCGTCTTCACGCTGAACCAGCGGTTCGCCGGTCTGGTCGTCCTTGTTGTCTTCCTTGGGGGGATCGTATTTCACGTGATAGATACGACCGCTGCCTTCGTGCACGCGACGACCGGACAGGCGACTGACGATTTCCTCGTCATCGACAGCAATCTCAACCACGTAATCAATGTCGATACCCTGGTCTTTCAGGGCTTCCGCCTGGGGAATGGTGCGGGGGAAACCGTCCAACAGGAACCCGTTCTTGCAGTCTGGCTGCTGAATGCGCTCTTCAATCAGGGCAATGATGATGTCGTCGGAAACAAGACCACCGCTGGCCATGACTTCCTTGACCTTCTCACCCAGCTCGGAGCCAGCCTTGATTGCGGCACGCAACATGTCACCGGTAGAAATCTGGGGAATGGAGAAACGCTCGGTAATAAACTGAGCCTGTGTACCCTTACCGGCGCCCGGCGCACCTAACATGATAATTCGCATATACCTTGTGCTCCCATTGTCTTGTATATCTTTGGAAAAGCTACGACAAAGACCGATACGTTGGCGGCAGCTTTTCAGCAGCCGGCAATGACCATTGGCGCACCGAACCAAAAACGGGTGAGGATTATACCGAAGTCGTAGCCCACAGAGAAAGCCCGGGCACAAAACATTGGCTGATCTACCCTACCGGGCGAGGGAGGATGCCAGAACATCCAGGTCCGGGGCAACCCGCGCCACATCCTGCTGAACCCGCTCCACTGCGGCCGGCGACAGCCCCAGGGCGGCTGATAACGCAGCCGTATCGTCCGGATTAAACTCATCACCCACACCCTGTTCCTTGAGCAGGGCGTTCGCCAACTGGACCAGCCAGACATAATCTTCATGATCGCCCCGATAGCCCGGGTGCTGGTGCATGCCAGCTGCCTTGATCACCGGCTCGGGCAGCTGCCACAGGCGATGCAGGATACCGCCAATGGCGCCATGCCCCACCGCCAGGATGTCAGGCTCCGTGCTGTGGCCAAACACTTCCTGCTCCAACGTGTGCATGCTGGCGTCCGGATTGGTCTCCCGCAGGGCGTTGAGTTCGTCGAACTCGGCGGGAAACAGGTGCCCCACCAACAGCAGGCCAAAATTGTGCAGCAGGCCACACAGGTAACCCAGACCTTTGTCCCGACCGCTCGCCTCGGCCACCCCCTGGGTCAGGAAGGCGCAGTACAGCGAATGGCGCCAGAAGTTGTCCATTCCCAGGGCGCCATTCCGGGGCACATCGAAGGCCCGAACCGAGGCAATCCCCAGGGCAATGTGAGCCACCCGATCAAACCCCAGCACACGCGTTACCGCCTCCTGCACCGAGTGAATCTTGCCCGGATAGTTAAACAGGGCGGACCGGGCATAACGCAGGATCTGGGCGGTCAGGCTGGGGTCGAATTCAATCAGCTCGGCCAGTTGCCGGGCGGTGGCGTTGTTGTCGGCGGTCAGGCGCAGAATGCGCAGCGCCAGTGCCGGCATTGGCGGCAACCGGTAAAGCTTCTGCAGCCGGTCGGCGACTTCCTCAAGGGTCAGGCCGGCGGCTTTTTCGCTGCCCTGCCCCCGGATCACGATATGCCCACTGCGGGCTCCGGCCAGCGCCAGGCGCAGGGAACGGCCGTCCATGCTGACCAGTGTGTCGTCGCTGCCCCCGGTAAAGATCACCTGCTCCAACGAGGCGACGTCCTCATCCAGGATCACTGGCAGATCCCACGGGGCGCCCAGGGGAGGTACAAAGCCTGGCTGGCAATCGGCAAACAGGTGCGAAGTTTGGCGGGCGGTCAACGGCTGGAGGCGTCGTTCGGTGAAACGGCTGACGGCGTCAGGATCAACTGCACTGTCAAAACGATGAACCGCCATCACCACACCATTAAGGTCAATCAGCAGACTGGCGCGAACAAACTCACTCTGGGGTCTGCCGGAGGCGATCACGGCAGCGTCGAGGTTTTCGGCTGGCTGGATGTCGATCTGGCGGTAGGGAATGGCCTTGCGGGCCAGGAAATTGGACAGTCGTTCCGACAATGCCAAGGTAAAAGCTCCTGTTCATGAGAAGCCGGCGCTTTCCCGCGCCGGCCCATAGTGTCTGCGAGTTAACCGGTGTTGCGCATGCCGGCGGCAATGCCCGCCATGGTCACTTTCAGGGCACGTTCAACCACATCCGGCACCTCGCCCTTGCCTTCCCCTTCGCGATCCCGGCGCAGCAATTCCGCCTGCAGGTAATGCAGCGGATCGGTGTAAGGGTTACGCACTTTCATGGACTGGGCGAAGACCGGTTCGGCTTCCAGCAGGGTCTGCTGTTCCTTGAGCTCCAGCAGCCGGGCAATGCAGTTGCGTAACCGTTCCCGCAGACTGGCACCCAGTACCCGAAGCTTCTCATCGTCCACCAGCACCTGCTCGTAATAGCTGGCAATACGAAGGTCCGACTTCGCCAACACCATCTCCAGCATATCGACATAGGTCCGGAAAAACGGCCAACCAGCCATCATTTCCCGCAATTCGGGCAGACGATCCTCCCGCGCGGCGGCTTCCAGTGCTTCATCACTGCCCAGCCAGGCCGGCAGCATCATGCGCATCTGGGTCCAGGCGAAAATCCAGGGAATGGCCCGCAGGCTTTCCACCCCACCCGTAGGCTTGCGACGCGCCGGGCGACTACCCAGGGCCAGTTTTCCGAGGGCGGTTTCGGGCGTGACCTGCCGGAAGTATGGGACAAAGTCCGGGTGCTCGCGCACCACATCCCGGTAGGATTTCAGTGATTTCTCGGTGAGCCAGTCCATCATTTCGCGCCAGCTGTCCTTCGGCGCGGGCGGCGGGGCCAACGTCGCTTCCACCACCGCCGTGGTGTAAAGGGTCAGGCTCTGGACGGCCAGCCTTGGCAGGCCGAACTTGAAGCGAATCATCTCTCCCTGTTCGGTAATCCGGAAACTGCCGTTCACCGAACCCGGGGGCTGGGACAGAATTGCCCGGTTGGCCGGGCCACCACCGCGACCTACCGTGCCGCCCCGACCGTGGAACAGGGTCAGGTGCACACCGTACTTGCCCGCCAGCTCGGTGAGCTGTTCCTGCGCCCTGTACTGCGCCCAGGCCGCCATCAGCTGGCCGGCGTCCTTGGAGGAGTCGGAGTAGCCGATCATCACTTCCTGGCGCCCACCGCAGTACCGACGATACCAGTCCACCTCGAACAGGGCTTCCATGCTCTCGGGAGCGCCGCGCAGATCATCCAGGGTTTCGAACAGGGGCACCACCCGCATGGGGAAGGTCATGCCAGCCTCTCGCAACAGCAGGATGACGCTGAGCACATCCGAGGGCTGGCTGGCCATGGAAATCACATAAGACCCCAGCGCTTCCGGGGTTTGCTGGGCGACAACCTCACAGGTTGCCAGCACTTCCCTAACCGACTCCGACGGTTCCCAATGGCGGGGTACCAGCGGTCGGCGGCCTTCAAGCTCACGAAGCAGGAACGCCTGGCGCTCTTCCTCAGACCAGGACTGGTAATCGCCAAGGCCCAGGTAGTCCACCATCTCGGCCACCGCTTCGGTGTGGCGGTCAGCCTCCTGGCGAATATCCAGCCGGATCAGTGACAGACCAAACGTATGGGCCCGGCGAATCATGTCCAACAGGGGGCCGTCGGCGATGGTCTTGAGCCCGCAGTCCACCAGCGAGCGGTAACACAGTTCCAGCGGCGCGGTGAGGTCGTCTTTCTCGAACAGAATGCCTTCGTCGTCCGCCGCTTTGCCGTGGGCGCGGGCGAACGCCCAGTCCCGGGTCCGGCGCATGCGTACCCGCAGCTCATCGAGAACCACCCGGTAGGGTTCGGGAGCACCATCGACCACGGCCTTGAGCTCATCACTGGCCTGCCACATGGAGAGTTCATTGCGAAGCGCCCTGAGATCGCTCAGGTACAGATCCGCAGCCCGATAGCGCCCCACCATGAAGACTTCGCGGCTGACTTCGTGGGTCACGTTGGGGTTGCCGTCGCGGTCACCGCCCATCCAGGAAGCGATACGGATGGGCGACGCCTGCAGGGGCAGCCCCTTACCGGTAGCCCCTTCCAGCGAGGCATCGAGATTACGGAGAAACTGTGGCAGCGCATGCCAGAGGCTGTTTTCGATCACCGCAAAGCCCCACTTCGCCTCATCCACGGCGGTGGGCCGCTGCTGGCGGATCTCGTCGGTGTGCCAGGCTTCGGTAATCAGGCGCGCCAGGCGCTCAACGATTTCATCCCGTTCGGCCGGCAGCAGATCTTCATGGTCCAGCTGGGCCAGGCACTCCGACATATCATCGTATTTCAGGATCAGTGTGCGCCGGGCCACTTCGGTAGGGTGTGCGGTGAGCACGAATTCGATGCGCAGGTCTGCTACCCGACGATGCAGCTCGTCAGCGTTCACGCCGCCGCTCTGCAAGCGGTCGAAGACCTCACTGAGGGATTCCACCACCAGGTCTGACGGATGCCCCTGCTTGCGGCGGATGCCGTGATACTGCTCGGCCAGGTTGGCCAGGTTGAGAAACTGGTTAAAAGCCCGCGTGACGGGCAAAAGCTCGTCGTCATCCAGTTGACGCAGCAGCGTGACCAGGCGCTGACCAGAGCCGCTCTCCTGTTTACGGTCGGCTTTCGCGGCAGCCCGGATCTCCTCGATCCGGTCGTAACATTGCTGCCCGGGGAACCGCAGGATGCTGTGACCCAGCAGCTCCCCCAGCATACGCACATTGTCTCGCAGATCCGGATGCAGTTCAGTCACAATAGGTTCCTTCTGGATTGACGGGAGCGAATTAAACTTACGATACTAAGAGACAACAGCCAAAGTCTATTGACGATTCTTCATCCCAGCCGAGGACTCTCTATGAAAGTAACCGATCTTCCCCAGCAATGGGAAAAAGAAAAACAAGACGTTGAACGTCCGCACGAATACAACCTTCGGGTGCCCCTGGAGGATGCGGCACGGATTGCAGCTCTGGCCGAGCTCTACCCGGACCGTACGGAAAGTGACATTCTGAATGACATGGTGGCAGCGGCCCTGGACGATCTGGTCAGCCAGGGACCACTGAAAGAAAGGCTAAAGAACAAGAACTGATATCAGGCAACCGACTCCATCTGCCGCGCCTTCAGCCGTTCCATGTGTTTCTTGCTGAGGGCGACGAGCTGGGGCGTCAGACCCGCATCTTCGTAAATCTCGAAACCGTCCTCATCGTAGGCAACCACCTTGTCACCCTGCTTGTATGGCAGGCCGGTCTCCAAATCATCCAGCGCTGCGGTAATCAGATCGCGCATCAAATCCTGAGGCGACTTCATGGGGTACATCTCTACCAGCTTCTGAACCAGTTCATGGTGCTCTTCCGACAGTGACACAAACGTCGGCTCACGCGTCAGCCGACCACGACCGTGTTCATCCCAGTGCTCGACCAGTTGCTGGATTTTCATATGGCATTCACCTCTACATCGGATTCAATCACGCACTAACTACATTCACGTGCCTGTAAACAGAGTGTAGCCCAAGTAGCGTGATGACGTGACCCCAAACGGTAAAGAATTCTACTTATGATCAAGACCTTGCGAGCGCTGCTTATTGCTTTTCCACGCCCTTGACGGACTGCCAGATTTCATCCAGTGCCGCCAGTGATTCCTCATCCATATCCCGACCCTGCTCAGCCAGCACTTTTTCAATGGCCCGGAAGCGGGCCTCGAATTTGTGGTTGGTGCGGTTCAGCGCCTGTTCAGGGGTGACCTTCATGAACCGGGCCAGGTTCACGCAGACAAACAGCAGGTCGCCCAGCTCGTCTTCCACCGCGTCCCGTTCGCCGGTACCGGCTTCGGCCGCCTGCCAGGCTTCCTTGAGCTCGTCGATTTCCTCGTGCAGCTTGTCGAACACCGGTTCCACGTTCGGCCAGTCAAAGCCGTGCCGGGCCGCCCGGCGCTGCAGCTTGTCGGCCCGGGCCATGGCCGGCAGGGTGCGGGCGATACCGTCCAGCCGGCTGTCCGGCTCGGCGGCTTCCGCTTTTTCGGCACGCTCCTCGGCCTTGATGCGCTCCCAGCTTTCCTTGATCCAGGCTTCGTCCGGGCGGTTGTCCGGGTCAATCCGGCTTTCCAGAGTACCCTCGGGGAACACATGGGGGTGGCGGCGCACCAGTTTGCGAACCAGGTGGTCCACCACGCCGTCGAAATCAAAATGGTCCTGTTCCCGCCCCATCTGGGCGTAGAAGATCACCTGGAACAGGAGGTCACCCAGCTCATCCTTCAGGTGCGGATAGTCTTCCCGCTCAATGGCATCGGCCACCTCGTAGGCTTCCTCGATGGTGTGGGGCACGATGGTCTTGAAGGTCTGCTTGGTGTCCCACGGGCAGCCGGTTTCCGGCTCCCGCAGGCGGGCCATCAGGTACTTGAGGTCATCAATGGAATAGCTCATCCGCGTTTTCGCCTCACGTCGATGATGTTCGGCAGGTTACGAATCTGCGCCAGCAGCCGGGCCAGCTGCTCCAGGCTCGATATTTCCACGGTAATCCGGATGTGAGCCGTGTTCTCGTCCTTGTTGGTCAACGTATTGAGAGACAATACATCGCTGCGCGAGGACGACAGCAACTGGGTGATGTCCCGCAGCAGGCCGGAGCGGTCGTAGGCCTCGATATCGATGTCCACCGGGTACACCGCCGCCGGCGTGCCGCCCCAGTTCACCTCGATGATGCGGTTGGGCTCGAACTCGCACAGGTTCAGGAACGTCAGGCAGTCCTGGCGGTGCACGGTTACGCCCCGCCCCACGGTGATGTAACCGCCAATGGGGTCACCCGGCAGCGGCTTGCAGCACTTGGCCACCTGGGTCTTGAGCTTGCCCACACCCTGGATCTGGATGTCCGACTCGGTGTCGTAGGCCGTTTTCCGGGGCGCGCTGATCTTGAGATCCAGCTGTTCGGATTTCGGCACCAGCAACTGCTGCGCCACGTTGGCCACGTGGGTCGGACGCAGGTCGCCTGCCCCCACCGCCGCGAACATGTCGTCCGTGGAGTGGTAGTTGACCTTCTTCGCCAGCTCGAACAGGTCGACGTCATACAGTGACAGGCGCTTGAATTCGTCCTCAAGAATGGCGCGGCCATCGAGGATGTTGCGATCCCGATCCTGCTGCTTGAACCAGTGCGTGACCTTGGCCCGGGCTCGCGAGGTCTGGATGTAGCCCAGACTGGGGTTGAGCCAGTCCCGGCTCGGCGCCTCATTGTTGGAGGTCAGAATGAACACCTGGTCGCCGGTTTTCAGCGGGTAGGTCAGCGGCACAATACGGCTGTTCACCCGGGCGCCCCGGCAGGCATGACCAATCTCGGTATGCACCCGGTAGGCAAAATCCACCGGTGTGGCGCCCTGGGGCATGTCCACCACATGGCCGTCCGGAGTAAAGACGTAGACCCGGTCGGAGGTGACGTCGCTTTTCAGGTGATCGGCCAGGCCCGAAAGGTCGCCCAGCTCTTCCTGCCATTCCAGCACCTGACGCAGCCAGTTGATCTTGGCGTCGTAGCCGGTGGACTTGTTCTTGGTATCCGTGCCCTTGTAGAGCCAGTGGGCACAGACGCCCAGCTCCGCCTCTTCGTGCATCTCATGGGTGCGGATCTGCACTTCCATCACCTTGCCCTCGGGGCCGATCACCGCCGTGTGCAGGGACTGGTAACCGTTCTCCTTGGGGTTGGCGATGTAGTCGTCGAATTCGTTGGGAATATGGCGCCACAGGGTGTGCACAATGCCCAGGGCCGCATAGCAGTCCTTCACTTCCGGCACCAGCACGCGCACGGCGCGCACGTCGTAGACCTGGGAGAAGTCGATGCCTTTGCGGCGCATTTTGCGCCAGATGCTGTAGATGTGCTTGGCCCGGCCATTGAGCTCGGCCTTGATGCCGGAGGCGGCCAGCTCAGTCTGCAGGGTGTTGATCACCCGGGTGATGTAGCGGTCCCGGTCCAGGCGCTTCTCGTCCAGCAGCTTGGCGATCTTCTTGTAGGCAGTCTCATGCAGGTAACGGAAGGAAAGATCTTCCAGTTCCCACTTGATGTGGCCAATGCCCAACCGATGCGCCAGCGGGGCGTAGATGTCGAAGACTTCCCGGGCCACGCGCATGCGCTTTTCCTCCGGGGCATCTTTCACCGCCCGGATGGCTGAGGTCCGCTCCGCCAGCTTGATCAACGCCACGCGCACATCGTCCACCATGTTCACCAGCATCTTGCGGACGTTATCCAGCTGGCCTTCACTCTGGCCCAGCACATTCCCCTTGAGGGGATGATGGACCGAGGAAATCGCCGCCATCTGCTGGACACCAGTGATCAGCCCGGCCACTTCATCGCCAAACTGCTTGCGGATGGATTCCAGCGGCACACGCTCTTCCCGTACAGCGCGATAAAGCACGGCCGCCACCAGGCTGGCCTGATCCATGCGCAGCTCCGCCAGCACCTGGGCCATCTCCAGGCCGGTGACAAAGCTGCTGGCGCCCGGCGCCCAGAGTCGATCTTCCCGGAAGGCTTCCCGATCAATCTCCGCCGCCACTTCGCAGGCCTGCCGCAGTTGTTCCGGGTTGTCCAAATGGGTCTGGGTGGCAATGTGTTCAACCCACTGGTCGATGTTCACCTTGCCGTCGCCGCTTGTGGCGTAATCTTCCCTTACTTTAACCATGACAGAAACTTATCAGATGATCAGTTGGTATCCCGCTCAAACAGCGCGATGGATTCAACGTGCGTGGTGTGAGGGAACATGTCCATCACGCCCGCGCGAACCAGGCGGTAACCGTTGCGGACCATGACGCCCGCGTCCCTTGCCAGGGTGGCCGGGTTGCACGAGACATAGACAATCCGGTTGGCGCCAAAGGCCGTCAGGTATTTGCAGATCTCCTCGGCGCCGGAGCGGGGTGGATCAATCAGGATCTTGTCAAAGCCTTCCTTCGCCCAGCCATGGCCGGTGAAATCCCCGTGCAGGTCCGCGCCGAAAAACTCAACGTTGTCCAGGTTATTCAGGCGGGCGTTTTCCCGGCCGCGGACCACCATGGCGTCGTCGCCTTCCACACCAACCACCTGGCCGCCCTTGCGGGCCAGCGGCAGGGTGAAGTTGCCCAGGCCGCAGAACAGATCCAGCACCCGCTCACCCGGCTGCACATCCAGCCACTCCACCGCGCGATGAACCATATCCTGGTTAATGCCGGCGTTCACCTGGGTGAAATCCATGGGATGGAACTGCATGGTCAAATCAAACTCGTCCATGCGGTAACTGAGGCGTTCCTGATCCCGGCCCGGCGATTCCGGCCAGATCCGGTGCACCGTGTCCGGCCCCTTGGGCTGCAGGTAGATGTGCAGTTCGTGCTCCTGGCCAAAACGGACCAGTTTCTCGTAATCTTCCGGCACCAGGTCGTCCATGTTGCGGAATACCATGGCGGCAGCGTCATCGCCACAGGCGACTTCAACCTGCGGAATTCGATTGAACGCCTGCATGTCGTGCAGTAACGCCCGCAGCGGCTCAATACGCTCACCGATACGTGGATCGAGCACCAGGCACTGGTCGATGTCGGTCAGGAAGCTGTTGCGCTTTTCCCGGAAGCCGACCAGCACCGATTCACGGGCTTTCACATAACGCACACCCAGGCGCGCCTTGCGACGGTAGCCAAGAGAATCCGGTGAACGCATGGGTTCCACCCACTGTTCCGGCTCAATGCCCCCGAAATGGGCAAAATGCTCGCGCAGCGTGTTTTCCTTGAACTGAATCTGAGCATCCGGACTCATGTGCTGCAGGCTGCAGCCCCCGCACAGGTCGGCAAACTCGCAGGGTGGCTGCTGACGCTCCGGCGCTGATTCCTGAACCTCCAGCGTGCGCAATTCATCAAACCGGCTGCGGGAACCGACCATTTTGGCCATGACGGTTTCACCCGGCAGCGCGCCATCCACAAACTGGGTTTTGCCGTCGGCACGGGCAATGCCCCGGCCATCGTGGCTCAGGGTCTCGATTTCACAGCGCACAGGTTCCTTGGGCAGGGCCTTGCGGCGACGCTTGCTCATAGTCGTTCTCTTGTCGATTTCCGTTCAGGCGTGGTTGAAAACGCCGGTGGAGAGGTATCGGTCACCCCGGTCACAGATGATGGCGACGATGACCGCATTCTCAACCTCACGGGACAGTTTCAGGGCAGCGGCAATGGAACCGCCGGAGGAAACACCACAGAAGATGCCTTCCTGCGACGCCAGTGCCCGCATGGTGTCCTCCGCTTCCTGCTGGCCGATGTCCAGCACCTGGTCCACCCGGCTGGCGTCAAAAATTTTCGGCAGGTACTCCGGCGGCCAGCGGCGGATACCCGGAATGGCTGCGCCATCTTCAGGCTGCAGGCCAATGATCCGGATATCCGGGTTGCGTTCTTTCAAGTACTTCGACACCCCCATAATAGTACCTGTGGTGCCCATGGAGCTGACAAAATGGGTAACCTTTCCCTGGGTCTGCTCCCAGATCTCCGGGCCCGTGGTGCGATAATGGGACAGCGGGTTGTCCGGGTTGCCAAACTGGTCCAGCACTTTACCCTGCCCTTCGGCCTGCATCTTTAGCGCCAGGTCACGGGCGCCTTCCATGCCCTCTTCCTTGCTGACGCTGATCAGCTCGGCACCGTAGGAACGCATGGAAGCCCGGCGCTCCTCACTCATGTTCGCGGGCATGATCAGCTTCATCCGGTAGCCCTTGATGGCAGCTGCCATGGCCAGGGCGATGCCGGTGTTGCCGGAGGTGGCCTCAATCAGGGTATCACCCGGACGGATCTCACCTCGCCGCTCGGCTTCCTGAATCATGCCCATGGCCGGGCGATCCTTCACCGAACCGGCCGGGTTATTACCCTCCAGTTTCGCCAGAATGACATTGGAGGAGTCGCCCGGCAGCCGCTGAAGCCGGACCAGGGGCGTATGCCCGACATAATCTTCAATGGTGGGAAAACTCATGGTCAGACCCTGTGGTACACTTTGGCAACGAATCATACTCGTTATAGCCGTGTTGTCCCAATACAGCTTGTCGCTAATACCATGACCAGCGGCTATAACTTCAGATTGAAGAGAGTGGGCCTGCCCGATTACTGGCACACTGGCAACAAGGGACGGGTGACAGGAAAGTCTATGCGACATTGGGGCATTCGCAAGAAGGTACTGGTGGTGACACTGGTCCCGACGTTGCTGACTACCTTGCTACTTGGGCTGTTCTTCACCTATAGCTGGGTCAACAACATCGAGAACCTGCTGAGGGACCGCGGCGAATCACTGTCACGCCAGCTTGCGGCCGGCTCCGAGTATGGCCTGTTTACCGCCAATCGAAGCCTGCTGACCAATCTCTCCAACGCCCTGCTTGAAGAGCAGGACGTCCGCTCCATCACGTTCCTGGACCGTGACGGCGAACGCATGCTGCATACCGGCCCCGGTCGTAGCGCCCCGCTCGGTGACACCTCGCTTCGACCAGACCGCCTCGTTCGCGCAACCCGGGACGACACCACCCTGTTTATCACGCCGGTTCACCTCCAGGAGCTGATGGTTGATTCCATGTTTGATCCCGACGCCCGGGAGACGGCAGCCAATCTGCAGGCGCCGCTGGGCTGGGCCGCCATCGAAATGTCCCATGTGCGCACCGAAAAAGAGACCTACAAGGCGCTGTTGATTTCCCTGCTGCTGATCCTCGCTGGCGTGCTACTGAGCATGGCCATTTCGATGCGTCTGAGCAAAGCGTTTACCGACCCGATTTTTCAGCTCAACCGGGCCGTGGCCCGGCTTAAGGAAGGCAAGCTCGACACCCGCGTATACACTGGCGCCGGTCCGGAATTCGAACAGCTGGAATCAGGCCTGAACGAAATGGCCTCGGAGCTCAGCCAGGCCCAGGCGGAAATGCAGCAGAACATTGACCAGGCCACCGGAGATCTGCGCCAGACCCTGGAAACCATCGAGATCCAGAATATTGAACTGGACCTGGCTCGTAAGGAGGCCCTGGACGCCAGCCGCATCAAGTCGGAATTCCTGGCCAACATGTCCCACGAAATCCGCACGCCCCTCAACGGCATTATCGGCTTTACCGAACTGCTGCTGAAAAGCCCCATGCCGCGGCAACAGCGTGATCACCTGAACACCATTCGCAAATCCTCGGAAATCCTGCTGACCATCATCAACGACATCCTGGATTTCTCGAAAATCGAAGCCGGCAAGCTAATCCTGGACCGCATCCCCTTCCAGCTGCGGGACATCGTGGAGGAAGTGATGGTGATGCTGGCTCCCGAAGCCCACAGCAAGAGCCTGGACCTGGTGGCTCTGGTTTACGAAGACGTGCCGGATAACATCATGGGCGACCCCTTGCGGGTGAAACAGGTGATCACCAACCTGATCAATAACGCCATCAAGTTCACCCAGACCGGCGAGGTGGTGTTGCGCGCAAGCCTTGAAGAGGAAGACCCGGACAATCACCGCGTCACCCTGCGCCTGAGCGTGAGCGACACCGGTGTTGGCCTCTCCCGAGCGCAGCAACATGCACTGTTCAACGCCTTCAGCCAGGCCGACCCGTCCACGGCAAGGCAGTACGGCGGCACCGGCCTGGGGCTGGCCATTTCCAAACGCCTGGTGGAGGAAATGGGAGGCTCAATCGGCCTGGACAGCGAACTGGGCAAAGGTTCCACCTTCTGGTTCACTCTCAACCCGGAACTGTCCACGCTGGCCAAAGATCCCGCGCCAAGGGACGCCCTCAAGGGCGAGCGGGTGATTTATCTCGAACATCAGGCCACGACCGGCCTGGCCATCGAACACCTGCTTCGGGCCTGGGGCGTTATCGTGGATCGGGTGGACACGCCCACGGCATTGCTGGAACAGGTGGAAGACGCCCAGCAGAACAACCGGGGCTATGCCCTGGCGATGGTTGGCATTACCCGCCACCTGTTACGCTCAAACCAGTATCGCGGACTGCTCCACAGCCTGGAGGTGGACCACGACTGCCGGACCATGCTGCTGACACCCACGTTGGACACCCAGGATACGCCCTTCTCCGGCATTGCCAGCAGCCACCTGACCAAGCCCGTCAGGCGGGACACTTTTTACCACGAGCTTCTGCTGCTGATTCACGGCATCTATTCCCAGGAATCAACCACCGGCAACAAGCCCATGTCACTGCCGGCCCCGGAACAAAAACCCACCGGACCCCGCATCATGGCGGTTGACGATAACGCAGCCAATCTCAAACTGGTGGTCACACTTTTGCGGGAGCTGGGACTACAGGCCTGGGGTGCCGCCAACGGTTTCGAAGCGCTGAACCTGGCCCGGGAAGCCCCCTTTGACCTGGTCCTGATGGACCTGCAAATGCCGGGCATGGACGGCGTGGAAGCCACCGCCCGTATCCGCGAGTTGGACCAGGATGGCCATCACACCTGCATCATCGCCCTGACCGCACACGCCATGGCGGACGAGCAGGCCAAGTTGCGCAAGCAGGGCTTCGATGGCTATATGCCAAAGCCAATCAGCAGCCGACAGCTAAGGGAGCTGGTACGCGAGCATACCGGATACGAGGTGGCTGCCAGCGCCGGTCACCAATCCATCACCGAAGTTCGGGATACCCGCAATCCGCCACGACCATCCAGCCGCCATCGTCAGCACGGGTGTGTCAGTATTGAAGAAAGCATTCGATTGGCCGCCGGTAAGGCCGACCTGGCCGAAGAGCTGTTCAGCATGTTGCTGGAACAGCTGCCCGATGACCAGCGACAGGTTGAACAGCTATGGGAAAACGACGAGCTGGACAACCTGCTGGAGTGCGTTCACAAGTTACACGGAGCCACCCGCTATTGCGGTGTGCCGGAGCTGAGGGTGGCCACCCACCAGTTCGAAACGGCCCTCAAATGCCAGAGCCAGACCATGGCGGAGCACAAGGAGCACCTGATCGACGCCATAGAGCGGCTGCGGGCCTGGAGCGACCAGACCGACTGGCAGGCCATGTTCCGGGCCGAACAGCAGCAGCCGGAAACGTCACAAGACTGAGGCCTAAACCCGGGCGCGGTCCAGAATCGAACGCATGTCCCGAATCGCGTCCTTGAGCCCGGTAAATACCGCACGGGCAATAATGGCGTGACCAATGTTTAATTCATTAATGCCCGGAATCGCCGCCACTCTTTCGGTGTTGTGGTAATGCAGCCCATGGCCCGCGTTCACGATCAACCCCCGCTTACGGGCATAGGCAACCGCGTTCTCCAGGACCTGGAATGAAGCCTCCAGGGCTACGGAGTCCCGGGCCTCGGCGTATTCCCCGGTATGCAGCTCGACCACCGGCGCCCCGCAACGCACGGCCGCGTCAATCTGCACCGGGTCCGGGTCAATGAACAGCGAAACCTCGGCCCCGATTTTGGCCAACCGGTCGCAGGCACGGGCCACCCGTTCTTCCTGGCCTTCCACATCCAAACCGCCTTCGGTGGTCAACTCTTCGCGTTTTTCCGGCACCAGGCACACACATTCCGGCTCCACCCTTTCGGCAAACGCCAGCATGGCATCGGTGACCGCCATCTCCAGATTCATCCTGGTTTGCAGGGTGTCCCTCAACAGCAGGACATCCCGATCCTGAATGTGTCGGCGATCCTCCCGTGGATGAATGGTGATGCCATCGGCTCCAGCCTCTTCGGCCATCATCGCCGCCTGCACGGGGTCCGGATAACGGGTGCCACGCGCCTGGCGCAGGGTGGCCACGTGATCAATATTGACGCCTAACAGCACTCTGGAACTCATGGTTTTCTCCCTGATGATGAAACCGCGCCATTAAAAAGGGTGCGGCTGTGCAGGGGCTTGCCCTGCAATAAATAATCGATCAGAACCCGCATCACGCGCTTTGCGGTTCGGCGGGGCTGGTCGCTGTTCAGGTCCCCGGCCGCCAACGCCTGCAGGGCACTGCCGGGGATCGATCGCAAACAGGCTTCCGGGTTACCGGCACTGACAATGCCCTGGGCCGGATCATAACCATAGTCGCCCTGCTCCTGCACTGCCTGCCCCACATCGGTCGCGTAATCCCAGGCAAAGTCATACCCCAGGGCGCTGGCAAAGGCCCGCTCAAAGGTGCGCAAAACAGGTTCCACATCGCTCTCGGCAGGCAGCGCCGACAACGCGTGAAGGCTGTCAATATAACTGGCGAAAAGCATTGGATGGGGGTCGGCAACGGGCAGGATCCGCTGCAGCAGTTCATTGAGGTAAAGCCCACTGTACAGAGCCCGGGTCTGGTGCAACGCTGCGGCCTGCCTGACTTCCAGTTGCACCAGGGTTTTCAGGTCGCTGCGGCCACGCCAGTCCACCAGCAGGGGCTGGAAGGGCTGCAACTGGGCTTTTAGAGGACTGCGGGGCCCACTGGCCCCACGGGCAATCAGGCTGATACGGCCATGATTGAGGGTAAACAGATCCACCAGCAACGACGATTCCCGCCAGGGGCGCCGATGGATCACATAAGCGGGCTCCTGCTGCACCGCACCGTTCATGCCGGCCTCAGGAATCGTTCATACCCAGGCTTTTCAGCGCCCGGTCGCTGTCGGCCCAGCCCCGTTTGACCTTCACCCACAGCCGGAGCATGACCTTGCAATCAAACATACGCTCCATATCGGCACGGGCTTCCTGGCCAATCCGGCGCATGCGTTCGCCCTTGTCGCCAATCAGGATCTTCTTCTGGCCCTCGCGCTCCACCAGGATCAGGGCCGATATGTGGAGGGTCGCGCCCTGTTGTTTAAATTCCTCAATTTCCACCGCCACCGAATACGGCAGCTCGGCGCCCAACTGGCGGGTGATTTTCTCACGCACCATTTCCGCCGCCATGAAGCGCTGGCTGCGGTCTGTTATCTGGTCATCCGGATAGAAGTGCACACTTTCCGGCAGGAAACGGCCCACCGCCTGCTCCAGCGGTTCCAGGTTGGTCTCTTTCAGGGCGGAGAGCGGGATAATCTCGGCAAACTCCCGCTTCTTCGACAGCATATCGAGATGCGGCAGCAACAGCTCCCGGTTTTCCAGACGATCCACCTTGTTCACCGCCAGGATGACCGGGCAGCTCAGCCGCTTCAGCTTCTCGAGCACCATTTCATCGGCACTGGTCCAGTTCAACTGGTCCACCACAAAGACCACCACGTCCACATCAATCAGTGCCGAGGAGGCCGCCTTGTTCATTGCCCGGTTCAGCGCCCGGGGCTCGTCCTCGTGCATGCCCGGGGTATCCACGTAGATGGCCTGCACGGGGCCCTCGGTCTTAATACCGAGCACCTGATGGCGGGTAGTCTGGGGCTTGCGGGAAGTAATGCTGAGTTTCTGGCCCAGAATGTGGTTCAGCAGCGTGGATTTACCCACGTTCGGGCGGCCGACAATGGCCACGAAGCCACAGCGACTGTCCGGATTCTCCGGGCGAGTAATGTCATTCATGATTCCGTCTCCACGCCCAATTGCTTGAGCGCATTGCGTGCTGCCTGCTGCTCCGCCACGCGACGGCTGCTGCCGGTGCCGGTGGTTTTCCGATCGAGCGAGGGCAAGGCACAGGAAACGTGGAACGTCTGGTTGTGGGCCTCACCGTCCACGGAAATCACTTCGTAGTTGGGCAGGGGGAACTGTCGGGACTGGAGGTATTCCTGCAGGCGGGTCTTGGGGTCTTTCTGGGTATCCTGGATATCCAGCCGGGCCAGACGATGCTCAAACCAGCGCAGCACCTGCTCACGGCAGGTGTAGAAATCGCTGTCCAGGTAGATCGCGCCGATAATCGACTCAATGGCGTCGGCGAGAATGGACTCCCGGCGGAAGCCCCCGCTCTTGAGTTCGCCCGAGCCCAGGCGCAGATACTTGCCCAGTTCGAACTCGCGTCCGATCTCCGCCAGGGTCACGCCTTTAACCATGCGCGCCCGCAGGCGGCTGAGCTGGCCCTCCCGGGCTTTCTCGAAATGCTGATACAGATGCTCGGCAATCACCATGTTAACGATGGAATCGCCCAGAAATTCCAGGCGCTCGTTGTTCTGATTACCAAAACTGCGATGGGTCAGCGCCAGCAGCAGTCGTTCAGGCTGTTTGAACTGATAGCCGATGCGGCGCTGAAGTTCGTCAAGGTTTGGTTGTGAATTCACTGGCCCTTCAACTCATATTCATGCTGGAAGTGAACGATACTGTCCACATTGCCAAAAAGATTGTTGCGCACTTCGTAGTCGACCGAGATCACTACAAATTCGCCATTTTTTTCCACGGAAATGTTCTTGGCATCGAAGCCACTGACGTTGTTCACGCTCAGCCGTTTGTTGATCAGGCGGCGCACCTCCGCCGGCCCCATGCTCGACAGCCCTTCGGTCCCTTCCAGGCTTTCCAGGGCTTCCTGGATGGTAAGGTCATCGATATAAACCGGGCCGATTTTGATCGCCACAGTCAATAAGGCACCAAAAAACAGCGCCACAATCACATTGGCCAGGGCCCCGCCCTGCTGCCGGGTACCAACGGGATGATCAGTTTTCATGACCGCTTCGCTCCTTAAAGTGCTGAATCACTCAATGGTGCCTACCCGTTCAAAAGATGGCAGACTCGTCAGCGATTGCCAGTGCATCCAGACGGCAAAGGCCTTGCCCACAATCATCTCGTCGGGCACGGTGCCCCAGAACCGGCTGTCGTTACTATTATCACGGTTGTCGCCCATGACGAAGTAATTCCCTTCCGGGACCACCCATTCACCTTCGCCTGCACTGTTCAACCGCCCCATGCTCAGATAGATGTCGTGTTCCACATCACCCAACTGTTCGCGCCAGCGCTCCAGTGGTGGCAGCCGGGCCACGAATTCCCGGGGCACGGGTTCACCGTTGATAAACAACTGCTTGTTCCGGTATCGGATATGGTCACCCGGCAGCCCGATCACCCGCTTGATGAAGTTGGTCACTCCATCCTCGGGGAAACGGAACACGACGACATCCCCCCGCTCCGGGTCACCAACTTCCACAACCTTGGTACCCGCCACCGGCAGCCTCAAACCATAGGCATACTTGTTCACCAGAATGAAATCACCCACCTCAAGGGTGGGCAGCATGGAACCTGATGGAATCTGGAACGGCTCAACCAGGAAGGAGCGCAGTACCAGCACGATGACCAGCACCGGAAAAAACGAGCGGCTGACATCCACCAGCCAGGGCTCCTTGGGCTCTTCCTGGGCTTCGGCCGATTCTGTCGTGTCCAGGCCCGCCGCAGCGAGCCGGCGCTTTCTCAGAAACAGCTTGTCAGCAAACCAGATCACGCCGGTGGCAAAGGTCAGAACCACCAGTACCAGCGGAAAATTGATATCCATTCAGGCGCCTTTGATTTAGTTATCCACTTTCAATACGGCAAGAAACGCTTCCTGGGGCACTTCTACATTACCCAGTTGCTTCATACGTTTTTTACCTTCCTTCTGCTTCTGAAGCAGCTTTTTCTTCCGGCTGACATCGCCGCCGTAACATTTTGCGGTTACGTTCTTGCGAAGCGCCTTGACGGTTACCCGAGCCACCACCTGGTTGCCAATGGCCGCCTGGATGGCAATATCAAACATCTGGCGGGGAATCAGCTCTTTCATCTTGTCGATCAGCTGACGGCCTTTGTAGTGTGCCTGGTCCTTGTGCACGATCAGCGCCAGCGCGTCCACACGGTCACCGTTGATCAGCACATCCAGGCGAACCAGCTTGGCGGTCTGGAAACGCACAAACTGGTAGTCCAGGGAAGCAAAGCCCCGGCTCGCCGACTTGATGCGATCAAAGAAATCCAGCACCACTTCCGCCATGGGCAACTCATAGGTCACCTGCACCTGGTTGGACATGAAGTGCATGTTCTTCTGTACCCCGCGCTTTTCTTCACACAGGGCGATCACGTTACCCAGGTGCTCCTGGGGCACGAGGATGCTGGCTTCAACAATTGGCTCGCGCATTTCTTCAATGGAGCCAATATCCGGCAAGCGTGAGGGGTTGTCCACCGACAGGGTCTCACCCTGGGTGGTCACCACTTCATAGATAACGGTTGGCGCTGTGGTGATCAGGTCAATGCCGTATTCGCGCTCAAGCCGCTCCTGGATGATTTCCATGTGCAGCATGCCCAGGAAACCACAGCGGAAGCCGAAGCCCAGGGCGTCGGAATTTTCCGGCTCGAAGAACAGGGAAGCATCGTTGAGGGTGAGCTTTTCCAGAGCATCCCGGAAATCGTCGTAGTCATCCGAGCTGACCGGGAACAAACCGGCATACACCTGAGGCTTCACTTTCTTGAAGCCCGGCAGCATCGGCGTTTCCTCGGCGTACTTCTGATGCACGATGGTGTCGCCCACCGGAGCGCCGTGAATATCCTTGATGCCAGCCACCACAAAGCCCACATCACCGGCTTCGAGAATGTTGGTGTCTTTCGGCTTCGGGTTGAAAATACCCACCTTGTCCGCGTTCCAGGCCTTGCCGGTGGACTTGATCACGATCTTGTCACCCTTGCGCAGGGTGCCTTCGGTGATGCGCACCAGTGAGACCACGCCCAGGTAGTTGTCGAACCAGGAGTCGATGATCAGCGCCTGCAACGGCGCCTTCCGATCCCCCTTGGGGGGTGGAATCCTTCGGATCAGGTCTTCCAGTACGTCTTCCACACCCATGCCGCTCTTGGCGCTGCACCGCACGGCGTCGGTGGCTTCGATGCCGATCACATCCTCAATCTCTTCGGACACCCGATCCGGCTCGGCCTGGGGCAGGTCCATCTTGTTCAGGACCGGGACTACTTCCAGGCCCTGCTCGATGGCGGTGTAGCAGTTGGCTACCGACTGGGCTTCCACGCCCTGACCCGCGTCCACAACGAGCAGCGCGCCTTCACAGGCATACAGTGACCGGGATACCTCATAGGAGAAATCGACGTGGCCCGGCGTGTCGATAAAGTTCAACTTATAGGTTTGACCGTCACGGGCCTTGTAATCAAGCGTCACGCTCTGGGCCTTGATGGTAATGCCCCGCTCCCGCTCAAGATCCATGGAGTCGAGTACCTGCTCGGCCATTTCACGATCGGTCAGCCCGCCGCAGATCTGGATAAAGCGGTCGGCCAGGGTAGATTTGCCGTGGTCGATGTGCGCGATGATGGAGAAATTTCGTATACGATTGATGTCGTTATCTTTTTCGGCTTCAGACATTCATCAAAATCCAACTGGTGTAAACACTCGGGTGTGACGATCGTAAAATGACCCGGTGTGGAAGTTAAAAAAACGGCAGGCATTGTAACGCGAAAGGGGCCCGCTGTCGCCCTGAAAGCCCCGGTTGACGCGGGCAAAGCGCAGGCGGGCCCGCCCCAGCCCGCCCCTTGTCGATGCCGGGCTGCCCCAGAGGGGGTCAGCACGGCCCAGAGGCTGGGCTGGAGGCAATGAAAACCAGTTGGTCCGGTCTTGCTTCACCGGAACTTAAGGACGCATGACGAGGTAGCTGGCCCGACCCTCACGCACAATACGCACAGAAACCGCACGATTCTCCGGGAGGTCAGCCACCACATCGCGGAACTCTTCCACCGAGCTCACCTGCTTGCGGTCAATCTCGGTGATGATGTCACGCGGCCGGACACCCGCGTCATAGGCCGGGCCGCGCTCGACATCGGAGACAACCACGCCGCCTTCAACACCCAGTGTACTGGCCAGTTCCGCAGGCAGCGGGTCCACACCCAGCCCCAGCGGATTGGAAG
Source organism: Marinobacter nauticus (assembly GCA_044811145.1). GTDB lineage: Bacteria > Pseudomonadota > Gammaproteobacteria > Pseudomonadales > Oleiphilaceae > Marinobacter > Marinobacter nauticus_A. The sequence goes on along the minus strand of CP085245.1, from coordinate 1,926,687 downwards.
CCGTATCACCCTGGCCGCCACGGCTGGAATCGCCCTGCGCCATGTTACGTTCATCGGGCAGCTGGCCAATTTCCACATCCAGTTCAATCTCCCGGCCCTCACGCAGCACGGTCAGGCGGGCAGTCTCGCCCACTGGCGTGCGACCAACCATCGGCGGCAGATCAGCGGACGTTTCCACGTCCCGGCCGTTAAATTCCAGGACGATGTCGCCCGAACGCAAACCGCTGGCTGCCGCAGGCGATCCTTCCATGACCTCAGCGATGAGGGCACCCCTGGGACGATCCAGTCCGAAGGTTTCCGCCAGGTCCCGGTTTACCTCCTGGATCAGCACACCCAGCCAGCCGCGAGCCACGGAGCCGTCGTCACGAATCTGCCGGAACACGTTCATGGCGTCATCAATGGGAATCGCGAAGGAAACACCCATGAACCCACCGGAACGGGTATAGATCTGTGAGTTAATGCCGATTACTTCGCCGTCCATGTTGAACAGGGGGCCGCCGGAGTTACCGGGATTGATAGCCACGTCGGTCTGGATGAATGGCACGTAGTTCTCGGTGGGCAGGGAACGACCAAGGGCACTGACGATCCCGGCGGTTACCGTGTAATCAAAACCGAAGGGCGAGCCAATGGCAAACACCCATTCCCCCACCTGGAGATCCCTGGACCGCCCGACACGAACCACCGGCAGGTCTTCACCGTTTTCAATCTTGAGCACCGCCATGTCAGATCGGGGATCGGTGCCAACAATGGTAGCGCTGAATTCACGGCGATCACTGAGGCGGACAATCACCTCATCGGCGTCTTCCACCACGTGATTGTTGGTCAACACATAGCCGTCAGCGGACACAATGAAGCCCGACCCCATGGAGCGACGGGGCTGCTGGGAGTGAGGGGATTGTCCGAAAGGTGACTGCGGGCCGCGAAAAAATTCCTGCAGGAAGGGAGGTAACTGCTCAAGCTGGTCCTCGTTAAAAGGCAAACCGTGGAACCTTGATCCCTGGCTCTTCGGCTCCGTGGTGGTGCTGATGTTCACCACGGCGCTGGAGTTATCTTCCACCAACTCGGTGAAATCCGGCAACTGGGCAGCGGCCAGTGGCTGACTCCAGAATACCGACACCATGGCCGCCAGCATCAGCAAGGCGACGATCACCCGGCCGGGCCTGTACACCCTTGATACCGTGGCAACCTGAGTTTTTGCGCTCGGCATATCAAACCCCCTGTTTTATCGTTGACGGATAAACATTCTGGAGACGCCAGAGTGTTTTTCAACTTAAAAAATTGTAGGGATCACAGGCAATTAACGGTCGCAATCCGGTTAACGCGCAACATCCTGGGCTGAAGCCTTCCCGCAGCCCGGTCCTGCCAGCGCCGCACCAGGATGAAGCCACCCGCCAACCCCAGCAACGCCCCCACGATTGCGACCAGATCGGAGCCGCCCAACCACTGGTGGCCGGCAATGCTGAACAACACCATCAACAGCAGGGGCAGCCCATAAACCCATAAAGACGCCTGCAACAGGGATTGTTCATCAATACCCAGCACGACCTCATCGCCAACCCGGGCGTTGGCGCTGTTGAGCACGCACACCTGGTTGGCCCGCCCCCCGGTTACCTGGGCCAACGCCCTCTGACCGCATGCCGCTTTCGCCGAACAGCTCTGGCAGGCACTGGTGCGAATGGTCTGCACCCAGGCCTGGTCGCCATCAACAGCCACCACCTTGCCGGTTTCGGTGATCATGGCCCCAATAACTCCAATGCCAGGTCGTCATTAATCCGTACGGCCCCGGCCAATTTACCGGCTGTCTTGGGTGGAATCTCTCCCACCACCGCAACCAGGAACGGGTGGCCGACCACATCCACCTGGCGCATGTATATCGTTGTTGCTCCGACTCTGGAAACGCCGGTGGGCATCTTCAACTTACCTGCCGGTTCCACAAACACCGAGAATGCGGTCAGCCCGTCAGAGAAAGCCACCGCCTTGCCTTTGCTGGAACGCGGCGCGGCCGCCGGCATGAAGCCCTCCGGGCGCCAGTCCAGGGTCCAGCCATTCATTCTGGGCAGCGGCGACTGGTTATTTTCCGGGTCATCCAGCGTCCGGCTGATTTCACGCCCTTCGGTCTGCACCTCAAACTCCCGGTCAGGGATGTTGTCGGTAATCTCCAGGCTGGTGAACTGGAACTGCTCAAGCACGCCCCCATCGGTATCCAGCACGTGGCTTTTCACAAGAAGGCCGGTCTCCTGCTCCAGCCAGAGACGATAGCTATAGCGATGCTCGTCTTTTGCCCGAAGCGCCACGGTGACGGTGTCGTAACCGGCCACGCGGTCTTTACCCGTTAGCTCCGGGGTATACCACTGAGCCATGGGCATGAACTGCATCGCAAAGGCTTCGGCAAACGGGCCGGAGGGAATGACATCATCAAGCCGGACGCGGCCCTGGTCGGGCAGCACACAGACCACGTCCATGCCCTTTCGGACAATTTCACCACTGCCGCCATCCTGGAGCACAAGCCGCTCTTCGACCCGCCCATCACGGAAACGATGGGCGATGCGCATGGAATGCACCTGACCGCCCCGCATGTACACAAAGACGCCTTTATAGGAGGTCATGTTCAAAGCCGGACCCAGCCGCTCCAGCCAGTCAACAGCGGTTTCCGGCGTTTCAGGGGACGATTCAGCAGCATAAGCCGCCGGAGCGGCCACAACAGACGCCCACAACAGCATGGACAGCGCCAGCGCCGTCCATCCCACCTGGTTTATCTGTTTGCCAATCGCCCAACGATTCATTCAATAACACCTTTACCAATAGCCGATTCAGTAGCCACTGTTGGCACTGACCACCCGGGCATAACCCACGGAACCCCGCCCCGCGCCAACGCTGCTGTGTTGGGCATGCTCCAGCATGAACTGGCGCATCTGTTTGAGCTGCTCTTCGTCCAGCCCCTGCAATGACAACTCCTCCACGGATACCGGCAGTGCAGAAGCCGCCACATCAGGCTGGCGCGCAACCAACTGACCGTCTGCGCCTTCCGAGGATTCCCAGCCCGTGCCGGCCCCAAAACCAACAACCATGGCCAGCATCACCATGGCCGCCACCGACCATGGCCAACCCCAGGCCTTCGACTTCGGGGCAACCGGTGTCGCGGGCCTGGTTTGATCCCGTCCATCGAGGTTCGCTCGTACAGCCGATGCCACATCCACGCCATCGCCATGGTGGTCATGCATCAGGTCACGGATCTGTTGCCAGCGCTGCCACTGGTCACGGACGTCGGCCTGCTCCTGGTGCGACAGCAAGCGACGAACCGACAGTTCATCCGCTTCATCATCCATCATCGCTGACAGGGTTTCTCTAAGACGCTCGTCCATCGGATGCAACCTCACTTACGTCGCTGAATGATTGAGCAAAGGGCCAAGTTGACGATCCACTGCATCCCGTGCCCGAAAAATCCGGGACCGAACGGTGCCAATCGGACATTCCAGAATCCGGGCAATGTCCTCATAGCTCAGGCCATCGTATTCACGCAGCAGGAATGCCGAGCGCAGTTCCTCGGGCAGACCGGCAATCGCTGTCGATAGCGCTTTTTGCAATTGCTCACGTTGCAACAGCCTTTCCGGGGAAGCCAGATCCCGGAGACGACCGCCATCGTCGAAATTCTCTGCGTCGCTGGCGTCGGCCGAGCCTTGTGGCCGGCGGTTTCGGGCTTCAAGAAAGTTCTTGGCCGTGTTCACCGCAATCCGGTACAGCCAGGTATAAAACGCGCTGTCGCCCCGGAAACGGTCGATGGCCCGAAACGCCTTGACGAAGGTCTCCTGGGTCAGGTCCATGACCTCCTGGTTGTCGTAAACATAACGACTGATTATGGACGCCACGCGGGACTGATACTTGACCACAAGCAAATCGAAGGCAGCACGGTCGCCACTGCGAACCTTGCGCACCAATTGAAGATCGGTCTGACTGTCGGTCTGTTCAGCCGATTTACGTTCATTCTCTCGGGTCATGGACGAAGCAACGACGTGTCCTGGGATTCTAGAGTGTCCTGGGATTCTGGCGGGCTTCGGCCCCACCTTCATCTGTTCGGCTTGTGTCATTGGCATTTTCCGGTGGTCGTTCATGAACCCTCAGTCTCTGGCGGGTGCGAGCATAAGCAGGAACCGTCAGGCCAAATAGACAGCAAGCGCAAAGTTTAGTTCAATACGCACTCACATTATGGCCCGCGATAACGATCCAATGCCACAGTCCTTCGAATACGATGTCCTCATCATCGGCAGCGGCGCTGCCGGCCTCACCGTAGCGCTCAATCTGCCGGCGCACCTGCGCGTGTGCGTGATCAGCAAGGCCGACATCAATTCCGGCGCCACCCTGTGGGCCCAGGGCGGTATTGCCGCCGTTATGGATGCCACCGATTCCGTGGAGGACCATATCCGGGACACCCTGCAGGCCGGCGGCGGCCTCTGCCACGAGGACGCCGTGCGCTTCACCGTGGAGCACGGCAAGGAAAGCATCGACTGGCTGATCGATGCCGGCGTGGATTTCACCCGCGAAGACGATAACGACCAGTACCACCTGACCCGGGAAGGCGGCCATAGTCATCGGCGCATCATCCATTCCGCCGATGCCACCGGCCGGGCGGTGTCCACCACCCTCGCCGACCAGGCCCGGGCGCGCCCGAACATTGACCTGAAGTCCCGCCGGGTGGCGGTGGACCTGATCACTAACCGCAAGCTGTCCCTTCCGGGCAACCGCTGCGTCGGCGCCTACATTCTCAACCTGGAAGACAACCACGTTGAGCTGTTCCGGGCCCGCTTTACCATTCTGGCTACCGGCGGTGCCTCCAAAGCCTACCGCTACACCACCAACCCGGACGGTGCTTCCGGTGATGGCATCGCCATGGCCTGGCGAGCCGGTTGCCGGGTGGCAAACATGGAATTCAACCAGTTCCACCCCACCTGTCTGTACCACCCGCACGCCAAGTCCTTCCTGATCACCGAGGCGGTGCGCGGCGAAGGGGGGATACTGACGCTCCCGGACGGCTCCCGCTTCATGGATCGTTTCGACAAACGCGCGGAACTGGCGCCCAGGGACATCGTCGCCCGGGCCATTGACCATGAAATGAAACGGCTGGGTGCCGATCACCTTTACCTGGACATCAGCCACAAGCCGGCGGATTTCGTGAAGCAGCACTTCCCGACCATCTACCAGAAGTGCCTGGAATTCGGCATCGACATCACCACTGACCCGATCCCGGTGGTGCCGGCCTCCCACTATACCTGTGGCGGCATCATGACCGATGACCGCGCCCGTACCGACATCAACCAGCTCTATGCCGTTGGCGAAGCTGCATTCACCGGCCTGCACGGAGCCAACCGCATGGCCAGCAACTCCTTGCTTGAGTGCCTGGTATACGGCCGGGCGGCAGCAGCCGACATTACCCGCCGGGAGGCCGACATCCCGGCCGCCCCGGACGCGCCAGACTGGGACGAAAGCCAGGTTCGGGATTCCGACGAAGACGTGGTCATTTCCCACAACTGGGATGAATTGCGCCACTTCATGTGGGATTATGTCGGCATTGTGCGGACCACCAAACGGCTCCAGCGGGCCAAGCACCGGGTGGATCTGCTGCACAGTGAAATCAATGAATTCTATAGCAACTACCGGGTCAGCAATGACCTGATAGAGCTACGCAACCTGGTGACCGTGGCAGACCTGATCATCTGCTCGGCGTTACAGCGCAAGGAAAGCCGGGGACTGCATTACACACTGGATTACCCGGGCCTCCAGAATGAAATCCGGGATACCATCCTGGTACCGACCACCTATCGAACCCAGACTCCCTGAAGCGGGAGTTTCATTCAGTTCTTACAACGGACCCATCTATGTCAGCGACCACCGATTCCAAAGAAAACATCGAATTTAACCGCCTCTGGTGGCACAGCCGCCGCGGCATGCTGGAGCTTGACGTACTGCTCCTGCCGTTTCTGGAAGAAGCCTACCGGGACCTCGACCCTGCGGACCAGGCTCGCTACGAAAAGCTGCTGACCTGCGAAGACGCCGACATGTTCCAGTGGTTCATGCAGCAGGGCCGGCCGGAGGATCCGGACCTGCAGCGCATCGTGGATATGATCCTGAACCGTGTCCAGCCGGATTGAGCTGAACCTCCTTCCCTCGGCCACCGCCGGCCTGCTGGCTTCCGTGCCCTGGCTGGCGCTGGCAGGCTTCACGGTCCTGGCGGGACTTCTGGGCTGGCCGTTGCTCTTACTGTTCCTTCCGATCCTCGCAGGACTCACCTGGCACAGTTTCCGGCGTTACGGCCTGCTCAGGGGAAAAACCGCAATCGTCGGACTGAGGGCCGATCATAGCGGCCTGTTCTGTCGCTGTGGCGATGGTCGGGTTCTACCCGTGACGGTCGATTCCGGCAGTTGTGTCGGAAGTCGTTTTCTGGCCTTGAAACTTCGGCCAACCGGCGCCACCTCAGGTACACTGTTTACCCTGATCATCAGCGACCTGGGGCCATTGCGGGCCAATACGCCAGCCGACGATATCCGGCGCCTGACAATGTGGCTGAGACTCGGCCACCCCCACCCTGCCTGATGATGTTCACCGACCCGACCGGAGAACACCATGACCACTGACATCACTGAACCGAGCCTGTGGGAGAATCGCGGTGGTTACGCCCCGCTTGAGCACAAACGGATGATCCGCATTAGCGGGTCCGGCACGGACAAGTTCGTTCAAGGCCAGTTCAGCCAGCACGTGGATGAGATTACCGCCCACCAATCGCTGCGGGCGGCCGCCTGCACCCCCAAGGGCCGAGCCTATTGCCTGACGCGTTTTGTACGCGACGGCGACGACCTGTTGATGGACGTGGAAGACAGCCTGGCCGAACGGGCCCTGGGGCAGTTGAGAAAATACCTGATGCTGTTTCGGGGCACGACCATGGAGCCCCTGGACCAGGCCCAAATCACAGGCCTCATTGGTCAGCTGGCCGCCAGGGCAGTCGCAGGCGAAGAGGCAGTGTCGCTTACAAAACCCGGCCAGGTACTGGCTACCCGCGAAGGCTTCCTGATACGCATCGAAGACATGCCCGGCCCGGTGGCCCGTTATGAATTCTGGCAGACCGGGGGTGAGCCCGTGCTGCCGCAGGAGCTTGAACAGCTGTCCAGTGACGACTGGCTGGCATCAAGCATTGCCGCCGGCGTGCCCTGGTTGACCGAAGCCACGACAGAAGCATACGTGCCCCAGATGCTGAACCTTCAGCACTTGCAGGGCATTCACTTTAAGAAAGGGTGTTACACCGGGCAGGAAGTGGTTGCCCGCATGCACTTCCTTGGCCAGCTGAAGAAGAGCCTGTTCCGCCTGAACTTTCAGGGTACTGAGACCGCGCCGGCGCCCGGCACAAAAATACTGGCAGGCGACAAAAGCGCTGGTGAAGCGGTCAATTCCGTGATGACTGGTACCGACCGGGGCACGCTGTTGGCGGTACTGCGCCACGACGCCGCCGGGATGGCCCTGACCATTGATGGCAGTGACTCCGTCACGCTGAATCCGGTTGAACTGCCCTACAGGGTCCCGGAGCGCGACGAAGCATCGCAAGCAGATACATAACGTGACAGGAAAACCCGTCCGAATTTGCTATAAAATAAGGCAGATAGCTATTTTTCGAAGGCACTCCATCTCGCCTTCCAGACAAGCGGAATGTAACGGATCATGGCAAACATCATAGAAACCATTAAATCAGACCTGACCCAGGCCATCGATAACGACAAGCTGGTGCTCCCGACCCTGCCGGAAGTCGCCCTCAAGGTTCGGGAAATCGCGGAAGCGGAAGACTCAGCCATCGCTGATCTGGTCAAGGTAATCAGTAACGATACCGCCCTGTCCGCCCGGATCATCCGGGTCTGCAACAGCCCCCTGTTCCGTGGCACCCGTAGCATTGAGAACCTGAACATGGCGGTCAGCCGCCTGGGCATGGCCTACACCAGCAACCTGGCCATGGGCCTTGCCATGGAGCAGATGTTCCAGGCCACCTCCGACATGATCGACCGGCGCCTGCGCCATACCTGGCAGGTGAGCACCGAGGTTGCGGGCATCTGTCACGTTCTGGCACAGCATTACACCAAGCTCAAGGCCGACCAGGCCACCCTGGCGGGGCTGGTACACCTGATTGGCGTGCTACCCATCCTGCGTTACGTGGAAGACCAGGACCTTCAGATCAGCAGCATCATGCTCGACAAGGTGATCGATGACCTGCACCCCAAAATCGGCAGCCTGATCCTGAAAAAATGGGATTTCCCGAAAGAACTGCAGAATGTGCCGCTTGAGTACGCCAACTTCACCCGCGAAGTGCCCGAAGCCGATTACGCGGATCTGGTGATGGTGGCGAACCTGCAGATGGTGGCTGGCACCGACCATCCGTGGAACGAAATCGACCTGAACACAGTCTCGGCGTTCAAGCGTCTGGGACTGGACCCTCATGCCGACATGAGCGAAGAGGAAGATCTCAACGCCCAGATGGAAGCCGCGATGGCGCTATTGAAATAATACGTTCTAGCAATACCGGGCCAGGAGCTCGGTTTTTGAGGGCAGCGCCCAATTCACCGGGTGTTGCCCTTGCGCTTCCAGCCACTGATTCGCCTTTGAGAAATGCCGGCAGCCAAAGAAACCACGATAGGCACTCAGTGGTGAGGGATGCGGCCCCTCCAGCACCAGATGCCGCTGGCGATCAATGCGCTTGCCCTTCTTGCGGGCGTACCCACCCCAGAGCAGAAACACCACATTTTCCCGCTGCCGGTTGATGGTTTCAATCACCTTGTCGGTAAAAACCTCCCAGCCCTTGCCCTGATGCGCCCCGGCATTGCCCTGCTCCACCGTGAGCACGCTGTTGAGCAGCAGCACACCCTGCTCTGCCCAGGGCTGCAGGCAACCGTGATCCGGCGGGGCGATGCCCAGGTCGCTCTCGACCTCCTTGAAGATATTCACCAGCGAGGGCGGCGGCGGCACGTCCGGGCGCACGGAGAAGCACAACCCGTGGGCCTGGCCGGGGCCGTGATAGGGGTCCTGGCCCAGAATGACCACGGACACCTCGTTCAGCGGCGTGCTGTTGAGGGCGTTGAAGCACAGGTTCCCGGGCGGGAACAGTACTTTGCCGGACGCTTCCTCATCGGCGAGGAACTGGGCCAGTTGCTCCATGTAGGGCTGCTGGAATTGATCGGAAAGGAACTCATCCCAGCCACGGCCGGGTTTAAGCTGACTGGCGAGTACATCTACCGGGGGCATGGCGGCGGCTCTCCCTGTTTGGAAGGCAACAGAGCCGGGCTCGATTAACGCCGCCCGGCTCTGCCAATGCGATCAGGACTCGTCGGAGGCGCCCTGTTCGGCTTTATGCTCGGGGCGCATGGCCGGGAACAGGATCACGTCACGGATGGACGGGGAATCGGTCAGCAGCATGGCCAGACGGTCAATGCCGATGCCTTCCCCGGCGGTCGGCGGCAGGCCGTATTCCAGGGCCATCACGTAGTCTTCGTCGTAGAACATGGCCTCGTCATCGCCGGCGTCCTTCTCCGCCACCTGGGCGCGGAAGCGCTCGGCCTGGTCTTCGGCGTCGTTCAGCTCCGAGAAGCCGTTGGCGATTTCGCGGCCGCCGACGAACAGCTCAAAGCGCTCGGTGACAAACGGGTCGCTGTCTTTACAGCGCGCCAGCGGCGACACTTCCTTCGGGTAATCGGTAATGAAGGTCGGCTGCATCAGGCGGTGCTCGGCGGTTTCCTCGAAGATTTCCACCTGGATCTTGCCCAGACCCCAGATGCCCTTCACCTGGATGCCCAGCTGTTTGGCCAGATCGGTCGCCTGGGCCTTGTCCACCAGCTGTTCGCGGGTGACTTCCGGGTTGTGGCGCAGGATGGCGTCCACCACCGTCAGGCGCTCGAACGGCTTGCCAAAATCGTATTCCACGGTTTCTTCGGTGCCATCCTTCAGCACCCGGGTGTTGGTCACCGTGGTGGTGCCAAGCACCTGCTCGGTGATGGTGCGCAGCATGTCCTCGGTCAGGTCCATCAGGTCGTTGTAGTCGGCAAACGCCTGGTAGAACTCCACCATGGTGAACTCGGGGTTGTGCCGGGTGGACAGCCCTTCGTTACGGAAGTTGCGGTTGATCTCGAACACCCGCTCAAAGCCACCGACCACCAGGCGCTTGAGGAACAGCTCGGGCGCGATACGCAGGTACATGTCGATGCCCAGCGCGTTGTGGTGGGTGATGAACGGACGCGCGGTGGCGCCGCCCGGGATCACCTGCAGCATGGGGGTTTCCACTTCCATGTAATCCCGCTCGGTGAAGTACTGACGCATCACGTTGATGATCTTGGAACGGGCGTAGAACACCCGACGGCTGTCCTCGTTCATCATCAGGTCGACGTACCGGTGGCGATAGCGCGCCTCGGTGTCGGTCAGGCCCTTGTGTTTCTCGGGCAGCGGGCGCAGGGACTTGGTGAGCAGCACATATTCGTCCATGGTCACATACAGATCGCCCTTGCCGGACTTGGACAGGGTGCCCCGCACGCCCACGATGTCGCCCAGGTCCCAGTGCTTGGTGTCTTTCTGAACGTCCTTGGAGGCGTAGATCTGGATGCGGCCGGTCATGTCCTGAACCACCTTGAACGCCTTGCGATCCAGCATCATGCGGCCGGCAATGGCCACCTGGATGCCCATGGACTCCAGCTCTTCCTTGGATTTATCACCGTATTTTTTCTGCAGCTCGGCAGCGGTGGCATCGCGGCGGAAGTCGTTTGGGAACGAATTGCCCTGTTCGCGCATGGCGGCCAGTTTGGCGCGGCGCTCGGCAATCAGCTTGTTGTCCTCGTGCTGTGCAACGTTCTGGGTCTGTTCAGTCATGTTGGCTCACTAAAGAAGTCGGAGTTGTCCGTGATGGTTGAATGGCGCCGCTTACAGCGCCATCTTCAGACTGGCTTCAATAAACTTGTCGATGTCACCATCCAACACCGTCTGGGTGTTGCTGGTCTCGACCTTGGTGCGCAGATCCTTGATACGGCTGTCGTCCAGCACGTAGGAGCGGATCTGGCTGCCCCAGCCAATATCGGCCTTGGCGTCTTCGGCCTTCTGTTTCTCGGCGTTACGCTCCTGCATCTCACGCTCGAACAGCTTGGCTTTCAGCTGTTTCATGGCCTGGTCTTTGTTCTGGTGCTGGCTTCGGCCAGCCTGACAGGCCACGACGATGCCGGTCGGGTTGTGGGTCAGCCGTACGGCGGATTCGGTCCGGTTAACGTGCTGACCACCGGCGCCGGAGGCGCGGTACACATCCACCCGCAGGTCGGCCGGGTTGATCTCGATTTCGAAGCTGTCGTCCACTTCCGGGGATACAAACACGGAGGAGAACGAGGTGTGCCGGCGGTTGCCGGAATCGAATGGTGATTTGCGCACCAGGCGATGAACTCCGGTTTCGGTACGCAGCCAGCCGTAGGCGTGGTCACCCTGGATGTGGATGGTGGCGCTCTTGATGCCCGCCACGTCGCCTTCCTGCAGCTCGACGATCTCGGCCTTGAAGCCACGGCGCTCGGCCCAGCGCAGGTACATGCGCAGCAGCATGTTGGCCCAGTCCTGGGCTTCGGTGCCGCCGGAGCCGGCCTGGATGTCCAGGTAGGCGTTGTTGGCGTCCATTTCGCCGGAGAACATGCGGCGGAACTCGAGCTTTTCCAGCTCTTTGTCCATCGCGGACAGGTCGCCTTCGATGTCTTCGACGGCGCCTTCGTCCTCTTCCTCCACGGCCATGTCGAGCAGGCTTTCGGCGTCGCTCAGGCCGTTGGTGAGGTTGTCGATGGTGCGAACAATCAGTTCGAGGTCGGATTGTTCCTTGCCCAGGGCCTGGGCCCGGTCGGGGTTGTCCCAGACGGTGGGCTGTTCGAGCTCGCGCTCGACTTCGGTCAGTCTTTCACTACGGCGATCGTAGTCAAAGATACCCCCTCAGCGCTTCGGTGCGCTCGCGAAGTTCTTTAATCTTCGTCACTATGGGATTAACTTCCATGGAATCTCTTCTCGCGTTGGGAAATGATGCGATGAAATCAGGGGGCGGATTCTACCGGAATTTGGCGGTTAAATCAGCTATTGGCGGGTAGGGAGTTGGCGCACTGGTTTGCCTTGAAGATGGCAGGCTTGGGTGCTGGCACAGGATGAGGATTAGCTTTCCGGGAGACGCCGTGAATACTTCCATGTAGGCTTGACGAAAACATCCCTGTTTTCGACACTCCCGGAAAGCTAATCCTCACCCTGCGCCCGGACTATGTGCTTAACGCTTACCATTTTCGACCTGATTTCACGACAAAGACTCGAGCACGCCACTGGCCTGCCTTGCCTCCCGCGCACATAGCTTTTCCAGTCTTTATTTTTCCGTGTTATTCCGCGTCTTCCGTGGCCAAAAACATCTTTATCTTTTCTTTCTATTTCGTGTTCTTTCGTGGATTTCGTGGCCAAAAAAATCAGTCCAGCGGCTCCAGATAATCCACCAATAACTGCAGGTTGGTCCGCCCCCGGAAGGTATTGGCATCCGGCTTGTACACCACCCGCGCCCCACTGCGGGTAAAGTCCGGCACTTCCGGCCCGGTGTTGAAGGCGATGCCATCAATGATGCCGCCGCCCTCAAACGGTTGGAGCACCAATTTCAGGTGATTTTCACCGACGATGCGCTGGCTGACCACGCGGAAGTTGCCATCGAACACCGGCTCGGGGAAGTGCTGGCCCCAGGGGCCGGCGCGTTTGAGCAGGTAGGCGGTGTCGAGGTTGAGTTCTTCCGGGGCCAGGGGGCCGTCGGTGGTGATGGCGGCTTCCAGGTCTTCCGGTTGCAAGGTGTTGCGCACGGCCTGGTCGAACGCATTGCTGAAACGCTCGAGGTCCGTCCGGGCGATGGTCATGCCGGCGGCCATGGCGTGGCCGCCGTATTTTTTCATCAGGCCGGGGTTTTTGGCGTCCACCACGGCCAGGGCATCGCGGATGTGCAGTCCGGGGATGGAGCGGGCGGAGCCTTTGAGGTGTTCGCCGTCGTCGTCCGGGGCGAAGGCGATGGTGGGCCGGTGGGTCTGTTCGCGGATTCTCGCCGCCAGGATGCCGATCACGCCCTGGTGCCAGTCGTCGTCGAACAGCGCGAGGCCCCAGGGCAGGCCGTCGAGGTCCAGGGACATGGAGGCCAGCAGGTCTTGGGCCTGGGTTTTCATTTCTTTCTCGATGCTGCGCCGTTCGCGGTTGAAGTTGTCCAGCTCCCGGGCCAGGCGCTGGGCTTCGTCGCGGCTGTCGGCCAGCAGGCAGGCAATGCCGATGCTCATGTCATCCAGCCGGCCGGCGGCGTTCAGGCGTGGGCCCACCACAAAGCCCAGATCGGTGGCGCTGATTTCGGTGTAGTCGCGGCCGGCGACTTCCAGCAACGCCAGGATGCCGGGTCGGGCTTCGCCCTTGCGGATGCGGCGAATACCCTGCTCCACAAAGATGCGGTTGTTGTGATCCAGCGGTACCACGTCGGCCACGGTGCCCAGGGCCACCAGATCCAGCAGGTTGCCCAGATTGGGTTCGGGCGAAGGCAGCCGGTTGTGATCCCGCAGGTATTTGCGCAGGGCGGTGAGTACGTAGAACATCACGCCCACGCCGGCGGCGTTCTTGCTCAGAAACGGGCAGCCGGGCTGGTTGGGGTTCACGATGGCGTCTGCGTCCGGCAGCTCGTCGCCCGCCAGGTGGTGGTCGGTGATAACCACTTTCACGCCCAGTTCACGGGCCACTCGCACCCCTTCGATGGCCGAGATGCCGTTGTCGACGGTCACCAGCAGGTCCGGCAGCTCGCCCTCTTCCCGCAACCGGTGGATGATGCCCGGCGTCAGGCCATAGCCATCGGCAAAGCGGCTGGGCACGCGAAAGTCGATGGCTTCGATGCCCAGCATGGACAGCCCCAGCATGGCTACGGCGGTACTGGTGGCGCCATCGGCGTCGAAATCGCCCAGCACCATCACCCGTTGCTTTTCAGCGATGGCGTTGGCCAGCAGTTCCACGGCGCGATCGATACCACGCAGCTCCATGGGCGAGGCCAGGTATTTCAGGGTGTATTGCAGCTGTTCGTCCGACTGCACACCACGGGCGGCGTACAGGCGGCGAAGGATGGGAGGCAGGTTTTGCCCCCAGCCGGCCTGCTCAGGCGGCCGGGGGCGACGCAGGATCTTTTTTGGAGTCATGCCGTCAGGCGTTCTTCCAGTGCTTTGAGATGAAGCCCTGCACTTCGGAGAGGTTGTTATCCAGAACGGTATAACGCTCTTCGCGCTCGAACAGGTCCGCCATGTGCACGGGCAGCTCGGGCTTCACGCTCACGCCGGATTCGGCCACCGCGTCCGGGAACTTGGCCGGATGGGCGGTGCCCAGGGTGATCATGGGCACGGAGGCGTCACGGCGGCAGTTGCGGGCGGCACGCACGCCAATGGCGGTGTGCGGATCGAGCAGGTATTCGTTCTGGTCAAACACTTCGCGAATGGTGTCGCAGGTACCCTTGTCGTCCACCGCGTCGCTGTCGAACAGTTTGCGGGCGCTCTTCCAGCGGTAGTCGGCGATGCTCACCGGGCCCTTGCTGGCGTTTTCCAGCAGCTCTTTAACCGCTGCCCCGTCGCGACCGTGCAGGTCGAACAGCAGGCGTTCGAAGTTGCTGGACACCATGATGTCCATGCTCGGCGACAGGGTGTGTTCGAGCTGGTGCTGCTCGTACTTGTTGCCGCTCATGAACCGGTGCAGGATGTCATTCTTGTTGGTGGCGATCACCAGCTGGCTGATGGGCAGGCCCATCTTTTTGGCCAGGTAACCGGCAAAGATGTCGCCGAAGTTACCGGTGGGCACGGAGAACGCCATACTCCGGTCCGGCCCGCCCAGCGACAGGGACGCCTGGAAGTAGTACACGATCTGGGCCATGATCCGGGCCCAGTTGATGGAGTTCACCGCCGCCAGTTGGGTCTTACCACCCAGGAAGCTCTGGTCGCCAAAGCTTTCCTTGACCATGCGCTGGCAGTCGTCGAAGTTGCCCTTCACGGCGATGTTGTGAATGTTGTCTCCGGCCACGGTGGTCATCTGCCGGCGCTGCACTTCCGAGACTCGCTGGAACGGGTGCAGGATAAAGATGTCCACGTGCTCGCACCGCCGGCAGCCCTCGATGGCGGCCGAACCGGTATCACCGGAGGTGGCGCCCATGATCACCACGTGCTGCTTACGCTTTTCCAGCACGTAGTCCAGCAGGCGGCCGAGCAGTTGCAGGGCGAAATCCTTGAACGCCAGCGTGGGGCCACGGAACAGCTCCATCACCCATTCATTGGTGTCCAGCTGCACCAGCGGGGCCACCGCCTTGTGGGCGAACACGCCGTAGGTGTCTTTCAGCATTTCCCGGAAATCATCTTCGGGAATAGCCTCTTCCACGAACGGGTACATCACGTTGAACGCCAGATCGGCGTAGGACAGCCCGCGCCAGCTGCGGATTTCTTCCAGGCTGAAATGCGGCAGGGATTCGGGCACGTACAGCCCGCCATCGCTGGCCAGGCCGGTCAGCAGAACGTCTTCAAAACCCAAACTGGGGGCCTGGCCCCGTGTACTGATGTATCTCACGTGCGTACCTGTTAATTGAAGTTTTCAGCGCGGATGCGAATGACTTTGTCGGCGATGTCGGCCAGGGACTCCATTTCCTCGATGGCCAGGTTCATCTGGCGCTCCTGGACGGTGTGGGTCAGGATGATTACCGGGATGCGGCCGTCCTTGAGCTCGGATTCCTTCTGCATGATCGACTCAATGTTGATGCCATGCTCGCTGAGAATAGCCGCAATCTTGGCCAGTACACCCGGGCGATCCAGCGCCTGGATGCGCAGGTAGTAGGCGGACTGGATATCTTCCATCGGCAGCACCGGCAGATCTTCCAGCGCCTCCGGGCTGAAGCCCAGGTATGGCACACGCTGTTTGCTGCCGGCTGCCACCGAGCGTGCGACATCGACAATATCGGCAATCACCGCAGAGGCAGTGGCTTCATCACCGGCCCCGGGACCGTAATACATGGTCTGGCCGACCGCGTCGCCGTCGACCATAACCGCGTTCAGAACGCCATCCACCTGGGCAATCAGGTGACTCCTGGGCACCAGGGTCGGGTGAACACGCAGCTCAATGCCATCCTCACGGCGGCGGGCAATACCAAGGTGTTTGACCCGGTAGCCCAGCAACTCGGCGTGGGCGATGTCGTAGGGGGTCAGCGAGGAAATGCCTTCGGTGTAGGCTTTCTCGAACTGCAACGGGACACCGAGGCCCGAAGAGGCCAGAATCGTCAGCTTGTGGGCGGCGTCAATGCCTTCAACGTCAAAGGTCGGATCGGCTTCGGCGTAACCCAGGTCCTGGGCTTCTTTGAGTACTTCGGCGAAGTCACGACCGGCACGCATTTCGGTCAGGATGTAGTTACCGGTGCCATTGATGATGCCGGCGATGGTGTCGATGCGGTTGGCGGCCAGGCCTTCACGCACGGCCTTGATCACCGGAATGCCACCGGCGACACCGGCCTCATAGGCAACCACCACACCGGCCTTCTCGGCCGCGTCGAAAATCTCGTTGCCATGTACGGCAATCAGCGCCTTGTTGGCGGTCACCACATGCTTGCCATTGGCAATGGCAGCCAGAACCAGTTCCTTGGCGGCCTCGTAGCCGCCAATCAGCTCCACCACGATGTCGATATCGGGGTCATTTACCACATCGAAAATGTCGGTACTGAACGGAATGCTGCCCAGTGCAAGGTCATCACGACTGCGACGACTGGCTACCCGGGTAATCCGGATATTGCAGCCGGCCCGACCCGCAATAAGCGCTGCGTTGCGAGTCAGGACATTGAATGTACCGCCGCCAACGGTTCCCAGTCCGCAAATTCCGACATTAACGTCTTTCAAGCTCTCACCTCTGATCCCGATGGGGTGCTGATGAATTACAAAACAAGGCGCATAGTATACCGATTCAACAGCCTATGAATAAGCCCTGAATGTCAAAGCAGCCCCAGCCCTTCGGCCAGATTCCGGGCGGGCACATAGCCGCGAACCATGTTGCCATCCTCCAGCACAATCGCCGGGGTGCCCGTAACGCCCACTTCGGCACCCAACCGGTATTGGGCCTCCACCGGGTTTTCACAGCTCACTCGCTCCACCGACTTGCCATTCTTGGCCGCAGTCATGGCCGCCCGGGAGTCTTCCACACACCAGACCGACTCGTATTTTGTCCAGGATGGTGTGCCCGGACCGGACCGGGGAAAAGCGTAATAATTGACGGTGATTCCGTACTCATTGAGCTGCTCCACCTCGGCGTGCAGCTTGCGACAGTATGGGCAATCAATGTCGGTGAACACGCCCACCACCGCTTTCTCTTCTCCGTTGGCCGGGAACGAAATCACGCCTTCATCACCAAAGGCATCCATTTTCTGGCGGCGTTGTTCGGCGCGGGCCTGCTCGGTGACATTGGCAATTCCGGTGTTGGTGATTTTCAGCAGATCACCGGTGAGCAGATATTCACCACTCTCGGTGGCATAGATGGTCTGCCCGCTATTGCTTTGAACTTCGTAAAGCCCTGGAGCTTCCGATGCCTTGACGGATGTGACCTGCAAGCCAGGCACAGCCTCGGCCAGCTTATCGGCAATAGCCTCCTCTTTCGGACCAGCCAGTGCCGGGGACGACAGTATGGCGCTCAGCGCCAACGCGCTCAGGGAAAGTGCAAAATTCAGTTTCATGGAGTTGAATGTATCCTTGGCTTGGTTAATAAGATGGCGGGCAACCGCACCGTTCTTCTGCAAGGCCTCGCGGGCCCTTCAATCTGGTGGTGCGACACCCGCGAACCTGGAAAGTTCACCGCTAGCTCACCCCCTGGGATGATGCTGGTGGTGCAAGTCCTGCAGCCGTTGCCGGGCAATGTGTGTATAGATCTGCGTCGTGGACAGATCCGAATGCCCGAGCAACATTTGCACTACCCGCAAATCCGCACCGTGGTTGAGCAGGTGGGTGGCAAAGGCATGGCGCAACGTGTGAGGCGATAACGGCTTATGAATCCCCGCGCGACTGGCATAGTGCTTGATACGGTACCAGAAGGTCTGGCGGGTCATGGCGCTGGCGCGATTGCCTGGAAACAGGGCATCGCAGGCCTGCCCTTTCAGCAGTTCAGGACGACCCTGCTTCATGTACTGCACCAACCAGTCGATGGCCTCCTCGCCCAGCGGCACCAGGCGCTCCTTATCCCCCTTGCCCCGGATCCGCACCACCCCTTGACGCAGATTGACCTGGTCTACGCTCAGACCGGTCAGCTCGGATACCCGCAATCCGCAGCCGTAGAGAATTTCCAGCATTGCCTTGTCACGCAGCTCCAGCGCCACCTCCGGATCTGGCTCGGCCAGCAGCCCATCCACATCCTGCTCGGTCAGGGTGTCCGGCAGGCGCCGGGGCAGCCGGGGACTGTCAATCCGCAAAGTTGGGTCTTCCCGGATGACACCTTCACGCAGCAGATAACGGTAAAACCGGCGAACACCCGAAAGGCGCCTCGCTGCCGTACTGGTCTTGATGCCTTCGGCCAGACCGCTCGAAATCCAGCCAAGAAGATCCGTCCGGGTAGCGGCTTTCAGGCCCTGGCGGCCCGGCTGCTGCTCCAGCCAGGCCGACAACCTGCCAAGGTCACTCGCGTACGCTTGACGGGTCTGCTCACCCAAGCCATCTTCCAGCCAGACTGCCTCGCAGAACCTTTCAATCAGCTGTTCGTCATCATGCCGGGACAAACTTCATCCTCTTCCGGGTTAGTTAAGCCCTGACATTTAAGCATAAAAAAAGCAGCCCCTTGAGGCTGCTTTTCGTAACTGCGCCGGAATTCCGAACTCAGTTAAGCTTTTCCTTGATGCGAGCTGCCTTACCAGACAGGTCACGCAGGTAGTACAGCTTGGCCTGACGCACGTCACCACGACGCTTCACGCTGATGCTGTCGATCAGCTTGGAGTATGTCTGGAAAGTACGCTCTACACCCACGCCGTAAGACACCTTACGAACGGTGAAGGAAGAGTTCATGCCACGGTTGCGCTTGCCGATAACCACGCCTTCAAACGCCTGCAGACGCTCACGGTTACCTTCAGTTACGCGAACCTGAACAACCACGGTGTCACCCGGCGCGAACGCAGGGATTTCCTTGGTCATCTGTTCTGCTTCAAGTTGACTGATGATGTTGTTCTTGCCGCTCATCGTAAATGCTCCTGATACCCAATCTTTCAATGCCCTGATGACTCAGTGGCACCCGGTTCGTTCAAAATTTCTTCCAGCAGCCGGCGCTCTTCGTCCGTAAGCTCCCGCTGTTCCAGCAGGTCGGGACGCCGCTGCTGTGTTCGCCTCAGTGACTCTTTCAATCGCCAAAGCCGGATCTGTTCGTGGTGCCCGCCCAGAAGAACTTCCGGCACCGCCTGACCTTCGTAAACCTCGGGCCGGGTGTAGTGCGGACAATCCAGCAAACCGTCAGCAAAGGAATCCTGCTCCGCTGACTGCGCATGCCCCAATGCTCCGGGAACACAACGCGTAACCGCATCGATCACGGCCATCGCCGCCAGTTCGCCGCCGGAGAGCACAAAATCCCCCAACGACACTTCCCGGTCGACTTCCGCCGCTATCAGGCGCTCGTCCACGCCCTCATAACGACCGGCAACCAGAATCAGCTGTTGCTCGGCGGCGAGAGACTCCACCACCGACTGATCCAGCTTTTCGCCCTGCGGCGACATATAGACCACACAGGCCTTGCCGGGTGCCGATGCCCGGGCCGCATGAATGGCGTCCCTGAGGGGCTGAATTTTCATCAGCATGCCAGGGCCGCCGCCATACGGACGGTCATCCACCGTGCGATGACGATCATGGGTAAAATCCCGGGGGTTCCAGCTCTGGAAAGTCACAAGACCTTCACGAACCGCCCTTCCGGTTATCCCGTAATCCGTCACCGCTGAAAACATGTCCGGAAACAGAGTGACCGCGCCTATCCACACGCTTCAGAACTCCGGATCCCAGTCGACCACAATACGCGAGGCATCCAGGTTCACCTCTTTGAGGACCTGGTCCGGCAGATAGGGAATCAGCCGTTCACGCTGGTCAATGGAGCCCGCCGTTGCGCGCACCACCAGGACATCGTTGGAGCCTGTTTCCATCAGATGATGCACCTTGCCCAGGCACTCACCTGAAACCGTTACCACTTCCAGGCCTTCAAGCTGATGCCAGTAGAACTCGCCTTCCGGCAGTTCCGGCAATTGCTCGGTTGCCACCCGGATTTCCGCACCTGCGTAGGTTGCGGCCAGGTCACGGTCATTAATACCTTTGAGCCTGACGACAATCCCCTGCCCTTGGCGGCGACCGTCTTCAAGCTTTGCCGGGATACGCTTACCATCAAGGACCAGAGTCCAGTCGCGGTAATCCAGTATCCCTTCTTTCGGTTCTGTATAAGAGAAGACTTTCAGCCAACCCTTAATCCCGAACACCGAGGTTACCCGGCCGATCACAGTTTCCTGAGAATGCTGCGTCATGCCCGACATACCCCGGCCAGAATCACTGATTACTCAGCGCCTTTCAGCAGCTGGGCAACACGCTCGCTGGTCTGCGCACCCTGGCCCAGCCAGTAGTCAACGCGCTCACGGTTTACACGCAGACGCTCTTCCTGACCACGGGCAACCGGGTTGAAGAAACCAACACGCTCAATGAAACGACCATTACGGGCGTTACGGCTATCTGTAACTGTCAGATGGTAGAACGGGCGCTTCTTGGAGCCACCACGAGCCAAACGGATTGTTACCATTTCGACCAATATCCTGTTCTGTTGTGCGAACTTTGTACGATTCCCGCCACACCATTCGCGGCTGACGAGAAGACCCATACTCGAAAGGGGCGCTATTCTATGTCAAAAACGCGCCAATGAAAACAGGGAAAGCCCCTGCTCTCTCATTTTCCTCATAAGGCTTTTTACATACCCCCGAATGGAGGCCTTCCACCGCCACCGCCGGGCGGCATCATACCGCCCAGGCCGCGCATCATGTTGGCCATACCGCCCTTCTTCCCGAACTTCTTCATCATTTTCGCCATCTGCTTGTGCTGCTTGAGCAGGCGATTGATGTCCTGGATCTGGGTTCCGGAACCGGCGGCGATACGGCGCTTGCGGGAATTGTTGATGGTGTCCGGGAAACGACGCTCCTTGGGCGTCATGGAGCAGATGATCGCTTCCATCTGCCCCATGGACTTGTCATTGACCTGCTGCTGGGCGGCCTGGGCCATCTGCCCCATACCACCGGGCAGCTTGTCGAGCATGCCGCCGATGCCACCCATTTTCTTCATCTGCTGCAGCTGATCCCGGAAATCTTCCAGGTCAAAGCCTTTGCCCTTCTTGATCTTCTTGGTGAGCTTCTGGGCCTTCTTGTGGTCCAGCTTGCGCTCAGCCTCTTCAATCAGGGAGAGCACATCACCCATACCCAGAATCCGCGAGGCTACGCGGTCCGGGTAGAAAGGCTCGAGGGCATCGGTTTTTTCGCCGATACCGAGGAACTTGATCGGCTTGCCGGTAATGTGACGAACAGACAGAGCCGCACCACCGCGGGCATCGCCGTCGGTCTTGGTCAGCACCACACCGGTCAGCGGCAGGGCATCGTTGAATGCCTTGGCGGTGTTCGCGGCATCCTGACCGGTCATGGCGTCCACCACGAACAGGGTCTCGACCGGGTTTACAGCCTTATGCAGGCGACCAATCTCGCCCATCATGTCTTCATCTATATGCAGGCGACCGGCGGTATCAAGGATCACCACATCCACATGCTTGCGACGGGCGGCATCAATGGCGCCAGTCGCGATATCCTCTGGATCCTGCTCGGCGCTGCTGGGAAAGAACTCAACCCCCACTTCGCCAGCCAGAGTTTCCAGCTGCCGGATCGCCGCCGGGCGATAGACGTCAGCACTGACAACCATGACCGATTTCTTTTCCCGCTCCTTCAAAAAGCGCGAAAGCTTGGCCACGGTAGTGGTCTTACCCGCACCCTGGAGGCCGGCCATCATAATGACAGCCGGCGGACGGGCTGCCAGGTCGAGGGATTCGTTGCCCTCGCCCATGACCCGCTCCAGCTCTTGCTGGACCACCTTTATAAAGACCTGGCCCGGCGTGAGGCTGCGACGCACTTCCTGGCCCAGGGCACGCTTGCGCACCCCTGCGATGAATTCCTTGACCACCGGCAGCGCAACGTCGGCTTCAAGCAGCGCCTTGCGTACTTCACGCAGCGTATCCTTGATATTGTCATCGGTCAGCTTTGCCTGACCCGAGATCTTGCGCAAGCTACCGGATAGTCGGTCCTGGAGATTCTCAAACATGTTGCTTTTCCGTACCCCGGAGAAATGATTCACACAAACCCGGCGACCGGTATCGGTCGCTTGATTCCTGTTGCATAATCGCGACATTATAACCAGACTAAGGTGCCTCTGAAATGACCTACCCGGTCAAATCTGTTCAGATCCACACCAGTTTCTACTTTCAGCAACTAAAAAGGACGTCATGGGAACGCTGATTCTCGCGGTTACTGCACTTTTCCTGTATAGCGTGGGCACAGCCCTGCAGGCTCTGCATTTCCGGGGGCGGGTGCAAGCCAACCTGGCGATAACCACGCTTATCGGCGTTCTCGCGCTGGTTGCCCACGGCCTGCTCATTGCCCAGACCGTGCATCACGACGGCGGCTTTGACTTCAGCCTTTTCAAGAGCTCGGTACTCATTTCCTGGCTGATTGTCTTCCTTTTATTGGGCCTGAACCTGACCAAGCCCGTCGGCAGCCTGTTCCTGGCCGGTTACCCCATTGCCATGCTCACCATTATCACGGCGCTGATCCACCACGTCCCGTCCCGGGTAGTGCCGGAGCAGAGCTACGGCATGCTCTCGCACATCGCCCTGTCGGTTACCGCGTACAGCCTTTTTACCCTTGCCGCCATCCAGGCGGTTCTGCTGCAACTTCAGAACCACCAACTCAAGCACAATTACAACAGCCTGCTGGTGCGCAACCTTCCGCCGCTGCAAACCATGGAGTCCCTGCTGTTTGAAATGGTATGGGCCGGCGTTGTGCTTCTGGTGCTTGCCATTGTCACTGGCGCTGTCTTCATCGAAGACCTGTTTGCCCAGCACCTGGCCCATAAAACCACCTTCTCCCTGCTGTCCCTGCTGGTCTTTGTCGGACTCCTTGTCGGTCGCTACACCAAAGGATGGCGCGGCGTTACCGCCAGTCACTGGACCCTGGCGGGCTGCGCCTTACTGATGATCGCCTTCTACGGCAGCAAATTTGTACTGGAAGTGGTCTTTCAACAGGGTGGTTGACTGGCCAATCATCAACCACTGTACTTTCTACGACCGCACTTCCTGAAATGACAACGACAGAAGGATTCACCCCTTGAACGAAACATCGCTTACGGCGCTGTTCATTCTCCTGCTCGGCCTGATCATTCTTTCCGGTTTCTTTTCCAGCTCCGAAACCGGGATGATGTCCCTCAATCGCTATCGCCTGAAGCACATGGCCAAAACCGGCCACAAAGGCGCCCGGCGTGCCCAGGGGCTGCTAAACCGCACCGACCAGCTGATTGGCGTGATCCTGATCGGCAACAACTTCGTCAACATCTTCGCCTCGGCCATCGCCACCGTGATCGCCATTCGCATCTGGGGCGACGCCGGCATTGCCATTGCCACGGTACTGCTGACCATCGTCATCCTGATCTTTGCCGAGGTAACCCCCAAGACCCTGGCCGCCCTGTTTCCCGAGAAGATTGCCTTCCCTGCCAGCTACGTGCTCGGCCCGTTGCTGAAAATCCTCTACCCCCTGGTCTGGGCCGTCAACCTGTTTACCGGGCTTATCTTGAAGGTACTGGGCATCAGCTCCGCCCAGGCGTCACAAGATCATCTTAGCCGGGAAGAGCTGCGCACGGTGGTGAATGAAGCAGGCGCGCTGATTCCCGCCAAGCACAAGGACATGCTGGTCAGCATCCTGGACCTGGACAACGTCACAGTGAACGACATCATGGTGCCCCGGAACGAAATCGTCGGCATTGACCTGGATGACGACGTGGAGAACATACTTCGCCAGCTGAAAAACAGCCAACACACCCGGCTGCCGGTCTTCAAGGGCGACATCAACAACATTCAGGGCATCCTGCACCTGCGCAACATCGCCCGGCTATTAAAGGAAGAAGACATTAACAAGGCCATGATCATGACCTTGAGCCAGGAGCCTTACTTCATTCCCGAGGGTACGCCCCTGAACACCCAGTTGCTGAACTTCCAGAAAGGCAAGCGCCGGTTCGGCATCGTGGTGGACGAATACGGTGACGTACTGGGCCTGGCCACCCTCGAAGACATCCTGGAAGAAATTGTGGGAGAATTCACCACCGATTATGCAGCCACATCGGCGGACATTATCCCCCAGGAAAACGGCACCTACATTATTGATGGCGGCACGGCAGTGCGCACCATCAATAAAACACTGGGCTGGAAAATGCCGACCGACGGGCCCAAAACCCTGAACGGACTGATCACAGAAACCCTGGAAAACATCCCCGACAGCAACGTCTGTCTGAAGGTATCTGGCCACCGCGTTGAGGTCCTGCAAATCAAGGACAACGTGGTCAAGGCAGCGATCGTCCATCCCAAAAGAAGCAAACGTGCGATTTCGGGAAAAGTGCGCTAGATTTGATCAATAACCAACCAAAATCATCGTCACTAGGCTCGTTCATGTATCCGGTCAAGGCATAAACAGGAGTCGGTCATGAGCAAATCATCCGGCATACATTATTTAAGCGACCACAAGGCCGCGACCGACGCTCGTCCGGTATCACCGGAAATCGGCCGCATCCGCGACACGGTCACCGCTGGCCTGGGCGACTTGCTGCAGGGCGCGCTCGATGCCGTGGACGATTCCCTGTTCGAACTGGCCAACAATGCCCGCAGCAACAATGAGCAAAACCGCTATTTTGAGGCCATGCGGGAAATTCGCATCAAGCGCAAAGGCGTGGAGCGGCAATTTCGAAAGGCGATCACCGATCTGTTCTCTCACCCTCCCCGGGTGCAACAGTCACCCGAACGCAACACCCAGCAAACGCCCTCCGCCGATACGCTGTCACTGGTTGGCCATGACGACCTGGAAGAGCAGGTTGCCCTGAACGCCATGGTGACCAAGGCCAATGCCCATTTCCAGGGTTCACTGATCCCCCTGCAGGCCCGATTTTCCCAAGTGTATGCCGGCACCCCCGATGAAGAGCCGGTCAACCCGATGGCTCCGGAGTATTTGTGCGAAGCCTTTGCCCAGGCCTCAGAAGCACTGGACATCCATATCCGGGAACGGCTCATTGTCCTCAAACAATTTGACCGGTACGTGGTTTCCAACCTGGGGATGCTGCTGGACGAGGCCAACCGCATTCTGGTCCACGCCGGGGTTATTCCCAATTTCCGCTACCACGGCAAGAGCACGCCCAAGCGCGAAGCGCCCGACGCTCAGGCGGACACCCAGCGCCCGTCGATAGACGAGCCCTCCACCAGCCGCACAGCCGGCAGTTCAGGCCGGGAAAATACTGCCCTGTTTGACCAGATCCGGCGCCTGATGGCGCAGCAACGAACAACATCGGGCAATGTCTCACGCGAGGCTGACCCGTCGGTTCACGTGATTGACGGCAAGGAACTCATGGAGTTGCTCAGGGCTCTTCCGATGCAGCAAACCATGCCCGAGTCCGGCGACCTCAGCGATGGCGAACCGGTGATCCTGGATCTGCAGCAGCTGGTGTACAGCACACTGGCCCGACAGACTCAGCAAAGCGGACAGGAGCCAGCCCTGAAAGAGGTGGATGAGGATCTCATCAACCTGGTGTCCATGCTGTTCGAATTCATACTGGACGATGACAACCTGTCCGCCCCCGTCCAGGTGCTGATCAGCCGGCTTCAAATCCCCATCCTGAAGGTGGTGATCAAGGACAAGACGTTTTTCAGCAAGGCCAGCCACCCCGCCCGCAAGCTGCTTAATTCCCTGGCCCGCGCCGGTATCGGCTGGAACAACAGCGACGAAAAGGCCAAGGACCGCCTCTACAACCAGATCCACACGGTTGTACAGCGCATATTGGAGGACTTCGACGGCGACATCGCGCTTTTTGAAGACCTGAACCGGGAGTTCGAACAATTTCTCGAACGGGAAAACCGCAAGGCTTCCCTGGTGGAACAACGTACCCGGGAGTCCGAGCGCGGGCGCATCAAATCCCGCAAGGCTCAGGAAGAGGTTGACCACCTGCTGAAGGAAAAAACCCGGAATTACGAACTGCCGGAGAGCATTCACGACATACTGATCAACGGCTGGAGCCGGGTCATGTTCCTGGCCTACCTGCGTGATGACTCAGAGCACCGCTGGCAAGAGAGCGTAAAAGTCGTCGATGACCTGCTGTGGTGCCTAAACCCGCACCAGGATGACAAGGAGCGGGACGAGTGGGTCCGGGTGGTTCCCGGGCTGCTGAAAACCCTGAGGGCCGGCCTCAGGGAGGTCTCCTACAAATCCAATCGCCTGGACGAAGTGATGGCCGCCCTGAAAAATCAGTTGGCCGACGCTTTTCGCAACCACACGGCCATCAGCACCCCCAAACCAGACACGGCCGACGCACAGAGCAAAGAGACCGATTCAGATGATGAGCCATCATCAGTACATGACGACGCAGCGCTGGGCGAATACATTGAACAGATCGACAAGCTGAAAATCGGGGACTGGGTGGAATTTCGCCTGGTCAACGGCGCCAGCTTCCGTTGTAAACTCTCAGCGGTGATTGAGGAAGCGAATTCGTTTGTATTCGTTAACCGGATGGGCCTGAAGGTTATCGAGAAGAACCGGCTTGATCTTGCCAGTGAACTAAGGAAAGGACGCCTGTCGTTGCTGGACCAGGGCGCACTGATTGACCGGGCCCTGAACGCGGTAGTTGGCAACCTGCGCACCAAAACCGCCTGAAAATTCCTGGGGGATAATCGGTCAGGTTACCCGGAACAGGGCTCCGGGCAACCTGCGGGGCGCAATCAGGCTTCAGCCTGACCGGCCGCTTCCTTGACCACTTTTTCCAGTTCGCCGCTTTCGGACATCTCCATGATGATGTCACAACCGCCAACCAGCTCACCGTTGATGTACAGCTGCGGGTAGGTCGGCCAGCTTGAGTACACTTTCAGGGCCTCACGCAGTTCCTGGTTGTCCAGAATATTCACAAACGCAAAACGCTCGCCGCAGGCCATCAGCGCCTGTACAGTCTTGGCGGAAAAGCCGCACTGGGGAGCCTGGGGAGTACCCTTCATGTAAAGAATGATGGGGTTCTCTTCAAGTTGGCTCTTGATGCTTTCATTGATGTCCATGAACATACACCTCTGACAAAATTACGGGGCCGCTTACCGGCTCTGGTCCACCATTGTACACGCGTGCGCAAGCCTCAACCAATGCATTACGGATACCCCTTATCAACCACCGGCCACGTCATTGTCTTCACCATTGCGAAGGGCTAGACTTGAAACCCTTTTTCCAAACCAAACCGATCCCGAGTTTCCGGCAAGGGGCCTTTCATGGCAGCAAGACATTTTCTGACACTTAACGACCTGACCACCAACGAACTGGAAGCGCTGCTCGACCACGCAAGCAAGCTCCGCCAGGAGTGGCATGCCGGTAAAGTGCGAGATTCCCTGAAAAACAGGGTACTGGCAATGGTTTTCGAGAAGTCATCCACCCGCACCCGGGTCTCTTTCGAGGCAGGTATGACTCAACTGGGCGGCTCCGCCATGTTCCTGTCGCCACGGGATACCCAGTTGGGCCGTGGTGAACCCATCGAAGACTCCGCCATCGTAATTTCCAGTATGGTGGACGCCGTCATGATCCGGACCTTCGGCCACGAAACCGTGGAGCGTTTTGCCTCCGCTTCCAGCAAACCGGTCATCAATGCCCTGACCGACGAATTCCACCCGTGTCAGTTGCTGGCCGACATGCAGACCTACCGTGAGTATCGGGGCAGTATCAAGGGCGCAACCGTGACCTGGATTGGCGACGGCAATAACATGTGTAACTCCTACATCAACGCCGCCGCCCAGTTCGACTTCCACCTGAACGTCGCCTGTCCGGAAGGTTATGAGCCGGATGCGAAACTGCTGGAACAATACAGCGACCGGGTAAGCATCATGCGCTCCCCCGAAGAAGCCGCGAAGGGCTCCAACCTGCTGGTCACCGATGTCTGGGCCTCCATGGGCCAGGAAGACGAGCAGAAAGCCCGGGAGCGGGCTTTCCAGGACTACCAGGTCAACCCGGCACTGATGGCCGTTGCTGACAAGGACGCCTTGTTCATGCACTGCCTGCCCGCCCACCGCGGTGAAGAGATCTCCACCGACATGATGGAGCACCCGGGCGCGGTTGTCTGGCACGAAGCGGAAAACCGTCTGCACGCACAGAAAGCCCTGCTTGAGTTCCTTATTCTGAACCGCCTGGACTAAGTCATGGATTACACTGCGGCAGCGAGCGACTGGCTCCTTGAAGTACACAACCTGTCTTGCGGCTACGGCGGCGATTCAGTGGTGCGGGACATCAACTTCGCGCTGAGCCAGGGAGATATTGGCTGTCTGCTGGGGCCTAGTGGCTGTGGCAAAAGTACAATTCTCCGGGCACTGGCCGGTTTCCTGCCCATCAATCAAGGCGAGATACGCCTGCAGTCACAGGCCATCAGCCTTCCGGGCCGGTCGCTGGCGCCGGAGAAACGCAAGATTGGCATGGTGTTCCAGGACTACGCCCTGTTCCCTCACATGACCATTGCCGACAACGTCGGTTTTGGCTTGAAGAATCTGGGCAAAACCGAGAAACGGCAAAAAGTGGCGGAGCTACTGGACCTGGTCCACTTACAAGACCTGGCCGACAACTATCCGCATCAGCTGTCTGGCGGTCAGCAACAGCGGGTGGCCCTTGCCCGGGCACTGGCGCCCGAGCCCACTCTGATCCTGCTCGACGAGCCTTTCTCGAACCTCGATACCGACCTGCGCCGCCGGCTCAGCCTGGATGTCCGGGAGATCCTCAAGACCCTGGGCATCAGTGCCATCCTGGTGACCCATGACCAGCAGGAAGCCTTCGCCATGTGCGACCAGGTCGCCGTGCTGAAAAATGGCTCAATCCAGCAGTGGGACGTGCCCTACAACCTGTATCATGAACCGGCCAACCGCTTCGTGGCCAGTTTCGTGGGTCAGGGCGGATTCATTCCCGGACAGGTCCTGGGACCCGACGCCATCGAATCCGAGCTGGGGATCATTCACGGCAACCGGGCTTACAAATGGGAACCGGGGACGCTGGTCGATATCCTGATCCGCCCGGACGACATCGTTTACGATGAAACCTCGGAGCTCAAACCCAAGGTCGTCGAGAAGACCTTCGCTGGCACCTCAACGCTGTACCGCTTCCGCTGCTCGGAGGACACGGATTTCGAGGCCCTGTTCCGCAGCCACCTCGACTTCCATCTGGGCGAACAGGTACCGGTGCGGGTAGAGGCCGATCACCTCATTGCCTTTGAGCGGACCGCCTGACCCAACTCACTGGACCCGCGGCCAAACCAGGCTGAAACGGGCACCGCCCAGTTCATCGCTGCGCCCGACAAACGCCTGGCCGCCGTGCCAGTAGAGAATACGCCGTACGATGGAAAGCCCCAGGCCGTAGCCGCCGGAGGTTCGGGTACGGCTGTCGTCCAACCGGGCAAAGGCACTGAAAACCTTTTCCCATTGTTCTTCCGGAATGCCTGCCCCGTCGTCTTCCACATCAACCCGGCAGTTATTTTCGTCCAGTTGGCAGGTCACCAGCACCTTACCCCTGGCGTGGCGAGCCGCATTACCCACCAGATTCTGGATCGCCCGATGGATATAACGCGGTTCTATGTCCGCCATGGCGTAATGCCGGGATGATTCGTCTATCTGACAGCGGATATCGATGCTGTCATGGATCATGGCCTGCTCATCCACCACCCGCTGCACAATCTCCGGTATCGAGGCTTGGCGCAGTGTGAATACCGGCCCTCCCTGCTCCAGACGGGCATAGGTAAGGATTTCATCAATCAGCTCATCCAGCTCCTGAATATCGCCATCAATACCCTGCAGCTGCTTATGCAGCGTCTCGGGGCTGTTGGCCGACTCGATCATCTGGACCCCAAAACGAATCCGGGCCACCGGCGTACGCAATTCATGGGAAACGGCGTGAATCATTTCCCGCTGCACTTCCACCAGCCGCTGGATCTGCTCGGCCATGCTGTTGAAAGAAACGGCCAGGCGGGAGACTACCGTTCCCTCTCCCGCCTCGACCCGGGCACCCATTTCACCCCGAGCCATGCGCACAGCGACAGATTCCACTTTCCTCATCTGGCCGTCCATAAACCGAAGCCCCAGAAATAGAGCCAACGCCAGCACCCCGCCGAGGAAAAGCGCAAACAGGGCAACAACCGTCCAACTCCAGGGATTAAACCGCGGCGCCATATCCAGAGCCCACAGATCTCCCGTGGATAGCTGGAACAAAACCTTCAGGTTTTCATCCGCTCCATTAAACGAGACCAGCCCATGGCGACTCAGCCCATCGAGAACGGATTGGTCCGGCAATTGCGAAGCATCCTGAACCGGCGCGATGTTGACGCCCAGGGATTCGCCCAACTGCAAACCCATGGCAACGCGCTGCTTTCCGTTCGCGGTTTCCAGGTGCCAGCGGGCAATGAGCGCAGTGGCGCGGGCAAGTTCCGAGTATGGGTCTTCAAGGGCGAGGCGATTAACCTGGCCATCATGGGCCAGAATGTAAAACCGGTGCCCGGCGTCCACCTTCTCGGCCACCACCTGGCCGTACATCAGGCGTTCAGCGTTGACCGCAGAGAGTTCGAAGCTGCCGGGATTACCCACCTCCAAATCAAACAGGGGCGACATCCAATGATACTGGGAAGCGGCATCCGGCACCGTGGCCAGCCACTGCATCAGTGGCTCGGCGGTGGTTTCCAGCCAGATCTGTTTCCGGACGGGGGTCATCACTGAAAACAGCAGTACACAGACAACGACAACGGCCACTGCAACGGCGGCGAGGCGGGCATAGAACTTGAGGAAAAGCGTCACAGACATGGGCTTCCAGCCTCAGGGAAGCAGTCAAGGCTCCTTGACGAACAGGTATCCCTTGCTGCGGACCGTTTTTATACGACGTGGATGGATGGGATCATCGCCGATTTTCGGACGAATCCGGGACACCCGGACATCAATCGACCGATCTTGACCGTCGTATTGAATACCACGCAAAGCGGTAAAGATTTCTTCGCGGCTGAGTACCCGACCAGCGTTATTGGCCAGCAGCCAGAGCAAATCGAATTCGGCGCTGGTCAGGTCAATGCTTTCATCCCCAAGCCAGGCCTCACGCATGGTTCGGTCTACAATCAGGTCATTGAACTGCAACCGGACCGGCTCATCGCTTTCCTGCCCCGCCGGCATGGACCGGGACGGGCTTTCAATACGACGAAGCAGGGCGCGGACCCGCGCCAGCAGGACGCGCGGCTGAACCGGCTTGCCAACGTAGTCATCCGCACCCATTTCCAGGCCCAGAACCTGATCCAGATCGTCGGTGCGGGCAGTGAGCATAATAATGGGGCCGGAATAGAACGGGCGTACGCGGCGACAAATTGAAAGGCCATCTTCGCCAGGGAGCATGAGATCCAGAACCACCAGGTCCGGCTGTTCGTTGCAGATCCGGTCCACGGCGGCCGCGCCATTGCTCTCCAGCGATACCACCAGACCGTTGCTTTCCAGATATTCCCGGGTCAGATCCGCCAATCGTTCGTCGTCCTCGACAATCAGAATCCGCCAACTCTCGTTTGTCTGTTCCATGCCGTCCATATTGAATTCTTGTAATCCGGTTGCGGGTTTTACCCAAAGGTACACATAACTTTTAGTTACAGCAATTATACATGCTATTCAGAAATATACATGTAACCACCATCGGCTTACAGCCTGTCACAGGTCAATACCCCGACACCTTGTCACGGATAAGTCACAGGCAGGTCACCGGTCTGTCACACCGACTTCATAGCCTCGAATGCAAACAGGCGAACACAGAGGCTATGTCATGACCGCACAATCCGTACAAAGGCAATTACGGCCGGGACGCAACCTGAAAACCGGCCTGGCCCGGACCCCGGCAGAGATTGAAGCAGCGCAACGCCTGCGTTACCGGGTCTTCTCTGAAGAGTATGGCAGTGACCTGGGGGCCGAAACGCCGGGAATCGACGCAGACCGCTTTGACCATGCCTGTGACCACCTGCTGGTGACCGATGCCGATACCGGTGAACTGGTAGCCACTTCCCGCATCCTTCACCAGAGTGTCGCCGACGCCATCGGTGGTTTCTATTCGGCCGAGGAGTTCGACTTGGACGCACTGACCCGCCTACCGGGCACCCTGGCAGAGCTTGGCCGTACCTGCGTGCACCCAGATTACCGTAATGGCGGCACCATTAGCCTGCTGTGGGCCGAACTTGCCTCCTGGCTGATGGATCGCAAGGTGGACTACCTGATCGGCTGTGCCAGTATATCAATGGCGGACGGCGGCTCCCGGGCTTGGCGCATAGCCCAGTCCCTCCAGCGCGACCACCTGACCGGCCCGGGTTGCCGGGTCATACCCCGGCGCGCCCTGCCCCACCTGGCCTTTCCCGATCACCAACGTCGGGAAGAAATCCCACCCCTGATCCGCGCCTACATGCGCCTGGGGGCAAAGGTCTGCGGCGAACCCTGCTGGGATCCCGAATTCCGTTGTGCAGACATGCTGGTGCTGTTGGATGTCAGCCACATGGCCGGCCGCTACAGCCGCCACTTCCTGAAAGAAAAGCACTGAGCGGGGGGCGTTCCTTGGCCTGGATCAGACTCCCATGGCGACTAACGGCGTTCATGCTGGTACTACTCACCACCAGTCTGGCGGCAGTGGCCATTGGCATCGTCAGCGTTGCCCGACAGCGCCCGGTGGACCGGCCCCAATGGGCCAGCCGGTGTTTTCGACTGATGTGTCACTGCCTGGGCTGGCAGATTCGGGTTCATGGACAGCCGCCAAGCGGTGGGCGAGTGCTATTGGTGGCCAATCACATCAGTTGGGTGGATATTCCGGTACTGGGCAGCGTGGTGCCCACCCGCTTTCTGTCGAAAGCCGAAGTTGGCCGCTGGCCCGTGATAGGCTGGCTCGCCAGACAGGGCGGGACCCTGTTCATCAACCGGGGTAGTGGTCGTTCCGGTGGTATCCGGGGCGAAATAGCGGGCGTGCTGCAGCGGGCGGAACCGGTCACGATCTTCCCCGAAGGCACCACCAGTTCCGGCCGGAGCGTTCTGCCCATCCATGGCCGACTGCTGGGCGCCGCTCTGGATACCGAGGCCTTGATCCAGCCAGTCTCTATCGGATATCGACGCCAGGGGCGCCCGGATGACCTGGCTCCGTTCGTCGGTGACGACGACTTCCTGGGGCACCTGATACGACTGCTCAAACAGCCACCAACACACATCGAAGTGCTTTTCCATGCTCCGGTGGCGGCGGGCAGCGCCCAGTCCACGAAGGCGTTGGCGTCACAGCTGCACCAGACCCTCAATTCAGGGTTGGCCGCTATTCACTCGGGGCAACTCGACACGTCGCCCCAAGGCCGAATCAGAACAATGGCCGGCCCTGGCTGATTTCGTCTTCAGTGGCGTCCCTGCGACCCACAATTTCCAGATCAAAATACAGGGTAAAACCAGCCAGTGGGTGGTTGGCGTCCACCCGGATCAGGTTGCCGTCGATGCCCACTACCTGCACCACCTGGGTTTCATCGCCGGAGTTGGTCTGGAACTTCATACCCACTTCCAGCTTTTCCACGCCCTCGAACAGCGATTTGGGCACCTTGCGCACCAGCTCTTCGCGGTACTCGCCGTAGGCCATCTCCGGTGGAATGGTCACCTCGAGGCAATCACCCACGTTGCGGTCTTTCACCGCCTTCTGGATGCCCTCGATGATTTCCGGGGTGCCGTACAGGAAGTGCAGCGGCTCGCTGCCTTCGGAGGTGTCCACCAGCTCGCCAATCTTGTTCTTGAGAACGTAGTGGACGGTATAAACTTGCGGCGTTGATTGCTCAGTATCAGCTTGCATCAGCGATTCCGGTTCCTGTCATTCATTGCGGTCATTGAAAACCGGCCATTCTACCATGGCCGGTCTGGTCAGCATCAGGGGCAGGGGTAGGTAAACTCCGCATGAATCGCTTCAATGGCCTCCACCAGGTCCTGGCTCAACGTCACCTCGGCGGAACCCATGTTTTCCCGCAACTGCTCGATGGTGGTGGCGCCAATGATGTTGCTGGTCACAAATTCCCGGCTGTTTACCCAGGCCAGCGCCAGCTGTGCCGGGCTCAAGCCGTGCTGGTGTGCCAGGTCCACATAGGCGCGGGTGGCATCCTGAGCGTGTTCACCGGTATAGCGGCTGAAGCGCTCGTAGAGGGTCAGCCGTCCCTTTTCCGGCCATTTCCCCCCCAGGTATTTGCCGGTAAGCATACCGAACGCCAACGGTGAATAGGCCAGCAGGCCAGTCGCCTCGCGGTGGGCAAATTCGGCCAACCCCACTTCGAACGACCGGTTCAACAGGTTGTAGGGGTTCTGGATAGACACCACACGCGGCCAGCTGTTCTCCCGGGCCAGGCGCAGGTACTCCATGGTGCCCCACGGGGTCTCGTTGGACAGGCCGATATGGCGAATCTTGCCTTCCTGAACCAGCTCGTGCAGGGCGCCCAGGGTTTCCTCAATCGGGGTAAGTTGTTCATTGGCCGTACGCTGGTAACCCAGTTTGCCAAAAAAATTGGTACTGCGATCCGGCCAATGCACCTGGTACAGGTCCAGGTAATCGGTCTGCAGCCGCCTGAGGCTGTCTTCACAAGCCTGGCGAATGTGCTCACGGGTAAGGCGAGGACCGCCGCGCAGATAACTCAGACCATTGCCCGGCCCGGCCACTTTGGAGGCAATCACCAGTCTGTCGCGCTGGCCCCGGCTGACCAGCCAGTTGCCCAGGTAAGTCTCGGTCAACCCCTGGGTATCGGCCTTGGGCGGCACCGGGTACATCTCCGCCGCATCGATGAAGTTGACGCCATGGGCGGTGGCGTAATCCAGCTGCTCAAACGCTTCCTGCTCACTGTTCTGCTCGCCCCAAGTCATGGTGCCCAGGCCAATCAGGCTCACATCAATATCAGTATTCCCCAGTTTACGTGTCTGCATGGAATCTCCTTGTGGCAATCAATTGTGGCGATAAGTTTCAGAGAAAAACGGTGTAACAGGAACGTCATGAAGCTGTCGCATAGCTGTCACGGCGGGGTCCTAGAGTCAAAGCATGACCAGAGACCCTGCAGGAAGCATCGTGACCACACCCCCTATGAGCCATCTTCAGCGCCATCACATTAGCATTGTTTCCGAGACCTTTCCGCCGGAAATCAATGGTGTTGCCAATACGCTCAAGCACCTGTGCCTGGGGTTAAAGCAACGCGGACGCCAGATAACCGTGGTACGACCGGCCCAACCCGGAGAACCCAAGGGCCCTCGCCCATACCAGGCAAACAGCCTGTGTTCCGGTGAGCTGGTTGTGACCGGCGTTCCCATACCCGGTTACAGTGAACTGCAATTCGGCCTGGCCCGGGCCGCTCAGTTGGTTGCTTTCTGGGAACAGTGCCGGCCGGAATCCATCTATGTCGCGACCCAGGGCCCACTGGGGCTGGCAGCGGTGAAGGCGGCCAAACGACTGGGCATTCCCGTTTGTTCGGGCTTTCACACCAACTTTCACAGCTACTCCGGCTACTATGGCCTGGGCGCCCTGGAGTGGCTGCTGCGCGGCTATGGCCGCTGGTTCCACAACCGCACACGCCAGACCCTGGTGCCCACCCGAAAGATGCAGGCCACGGTCGAAGGATTGGGCATCCATAACGCCCGGCTCTGGAGCCGGGGCGTGGATTGCCAGGC
The DNA here is from genome assembly GCA_044811145.1 of Marinobacter nauticus. GTDB lineage: Bacteria > Pseudomonadota > Gammaproteobacteria > Pseudomonadales > Oleiphilaceae > Marinobacter > Marinobacter nauticus_A. Next base: position 1,890,651 of record CP085245.1, on the reverse strand, counting down.
CTTCACCCCGCACAAACGATGCTCCCTGTTGCGCCAAAGCTGGGGGCTGTCGGAGTCCGATCGGGCCGTTGTCTATGTGGGCCGACTCGCCGCCGAGAAGAACGTGAAACTGGCGGTGTCCTGTTTCGAGCGCATTCGCTGCCTGCACCCCACGGCGCGCTTCATCCTGGTGGGCGACGGTCCACTGCGACAGCAGTTGGAAGACCGCCACCCGGACTACATCTTCTGCGGCAGCCAACGGGGCGACGACCTGGCCCGGCATTACGCCTCGGCCGACCTGTTCCTGTTTCCCAGCAAAACCGACACCTTCGGCAACGTAGTGCTCGAAGCCATGGCCAGCGGGCTGGGCGTGGTTGCCTTTGACGATGCCGCTGCCGCCGAACACATCCGCCAGAACGAAAACGGAATGAAGGCTCCCCTGACCGACGATGAAGCTTTCATCACCAACGCCCTCAGGCTGATGGACCAGCCGTCCCAGCTCAATCAGATACGCACCCGGGCCCGCCTGGATGCCCTAGACCTGACCTGGACCAGCCAGATAGAGATCTTCGAACAACTGGTACTCAACCAATCGGAACGAGGCCCATACAATGCCACCGATAAGCAAAGCATCCCGATTCTTTAGCCTGGCCGACCAGCGGGAGGTCGCCCTCTGCCAGGCCATTAACCGCAGCGTGCAGTTTCGCCCCATACGCGGTTATTTCAGGCTTGCCAGCCGATTGGGCGACGGCTGGTTCTGGTACGCGGTGATCCTGCTGCTACCGATACTCGAGCCGGACCGGGGGCTACCCTTCGCCCTGCTCATGACCTTCACCGGCCTGACCTGCACCCTGACCTACAAAGCCCTGAAACACAGACTGATTCGCGAACGCCCCTTCATCTCCTTCCCCACCATCGATTGCGCCACGCCTCCGCTGGACCGTTACAGCTTTCCCTCCGGCCACACCCTGCACGCCGTCTGTTTTCAAACCATGCTGTTTGCCATCACGCCTGCCCTTGCGTGGGCCATCCTGCCATTCACATTGTCCGTGGCCGCCTCCCGGGTGGTCCTGGGCCTACACTACCCCACCGATGTCATGGCCGGCGCCCTGATTGGCGGAAGCATGGGCTGGGCTTCCCTGGAGATTTTCAGTCACTGGCTCGCCTGAGCGCACCGCCTTCACTCAAACAGGCGCAACTGGGTAACCGGCGCCTCATCATTACGAAAACGCACCCCCAGGCCCAGCAACCGGACAGGCCGGTCTTCTTTCGTGATCAGTTCATCCAGCAACGGCTGGAAATCGGCCACCACCGGCTCCACTACACTTTCACGCACCCGCTCCAGGGTATGGGTGGAAAAATCACTGTAACGAACTTTCACAAACAGCTTGTGAATGGGCTTTTTCTGCGTCTTGCGGGACAAGCGCCGGTTCAGGTCATCCAACAGGTCCGGCAACACACCCTGGCAGGCGGTCTTGTCCGGCAGGTCCCGGGAAAAAGTGCGCTCCACACTCACGGATTTGGCAATGCGGGTGACCACCACCGGCCGCTCGTCCCGGCCATGGGCCATTTCATAAAGCCGGTAGCCCTGCTTGCCGAATTTGTCGATCAGCACCTCCGCCCCCAGCGCCTGCATGTCGCCACAGGTCTGTACGCCCAGGTCATGAAGCTTGCCAGCGGTGACCTGCCCCACGCCGAACAGCTTTTCCACCGGCAGCGTTTGCACAAAAGCGGGCACTTCTTCAGGGGTAATCACAAACAGGCCATCGGGCTTTTGCCAGTCACTGGCGATCTTGGCCAGGAACTTGTTCGGCGCCACTCCCGCCGAAATCGTAATGCCCACCTCGCTCTGCACCCGTTCCCGCAGGTAGCGGGCCATCAGTGTGGCGCTGCCCTTGTGGTCGGTAACATCGGAGACATCCAGGAAGGCCTCATCCAGCGACAGGGGCTCCACCAGGTCGGTCATCTCCCGCAGGATAGCCATCACCTGCTGGGAAGCCGCGCGGTAGCGGGGAAAATCAGCGGGCACGGTCACCAGCCCCGGGCACAGCCGCCGGGCCTCGCTACCCGGCATGGCGGAACGCACCCCAAAGGCCCGGGCGCGGTAGTTACAGGTAGTCACCACGCCCCGGCCTTCGGCACCACCCACCGCCAGCGGCACGTCCCGAAGGCTCGGGTCGTCCCGCATTTCGACCGCGGCGTAGAAGCAGTCGCAGTCCACGTGGATGATTTTGCGCTGATGCATACGGATGTTACTAACCGCCCCCAACTAGTGTACATTTATACAGCCTTGTATCTTAAGCCAACATGCCGAAAATGTCAGGAGTTCCAACGCCCGACCCGCCAATTAAAGGCTTACGGGCCATCAACAGGTTCCTGATCCAGGGAAAGAGCACCACATGAGCGACACCGCCACCACTGGCGTCAGCCAGAGCTTTCAGCTGAAAAGCGCCAGCGTCTCACTGACCGCCCTTGAGCTTTATTATTTCGACGACACCGAATTCGAAGCCAACCTGCGTGAGAAAATCAGTCAGGCGCCGGGCTTTTTCAAGGATATCCCCCTGGTAATCAGCCTGGATAAGTACGAAGGGCCCGACCGGGAGTTGGACTTCTTCAAGATCATCGGCACCTGTCGGCGCTACAACATCCATGTGATTGGTGTGCGCGCCGCCACCGATGACCAGCGCCGGCTGGCCCGCAGTGCCGAGCTGCCGGTATTGCCCGGTGGCAGCCTGCGCGAAGCCAAATCGGAAGCCCCGGCCCAACAGCCGGAGGCCGCCCCGGAGCCGACACCAACCCTGGCACAACCGGCACCGGCAAAAGTCATCACCCAGCCGGTCCGTTCCGGGCAGCAAATCACGGCGCCTGAGGGGGATTTGGTAATCCTGGCCCCCGTGCAGGCCGGTGCGGAGGTGTTGGCCGCAGGCGACATCCACATTTACGGTCCTCTGAGAGGCCGGGCTCTGGCCGGCATTCATGGCACCGAGGGCGCCCGGATTTTTTGCCAATCCCTGGAAGCAGAGCTTGTGTCCATCGCCGGACACTATAAAATCTCCGAAGATCTTCAGGACAACGGCTGGAAAGGCGCCGTGCATATCCAGCTCAAGGACGACCTGCTGGTGGTAACGCCACTGGACAAGGCCTGATGTTGTACCGCCCACAACATGTGAAGATACACAAAATCCACCGCGAAACAGGAATTTAACCTTGGCTAGAATCATTGTCGTAACTTCGGGAAAAGGCGGCGTGGGCAAGACCACCACCAGCGCCTCGATCAGCACCGGCCTGGCCAAGCACGGCCAGAAAACCGTCGTGATCGACTTCGACGTGGGCCTTCGCAACCTGGACCTGATCATGAACTGCGAACGCCGTGTGGTGTATGATTTCGTGAACGTGATCCAGGGCGAAGCCACCCTCAACCAGGCCCTGATCAAAGACAAGCGGGTGGACGGCCTGTACATCCTGCCGGCCTCCCAAACCCGGGAAAAAGAAGCCCTCACCAAAGAAGGCGTTGAGAAGGTCATCAACGAGCTGTCCGAAACCTTCGACTACATCGTCTGCGACTCTCCCGCCGGCATCGAACATGGCGCCCTAATGGCCCTCTACCACGCCGACGAGGCTATTGTGGTCACCAACCCGGAAGTGTCCTCGGTGCGCGATTCCGACCGCATCCTGGGCATTCTGCAAAGCAAGTCCAAGCGCGCGGAAAACGGCCTGGAGCCGGCCAGGGAGCACCTGCTGCTGACCCGTTACAACCCGGAGCGGGTGGACAAGGGCGAAATGCTGTCGGTGCAGGACGTGGAGGAAATTCTCGCGATTCCGCTGCTGGGCGTGATTCCCGAAAGCCAGGTGGTGCTGAACGCCTCCAACCAGGGCCTGCCCGTGATCCTGGAGGAAGACAGCGACGCTGGTCAGGCCTACGAGGATGCAGTAGCCCGCCTGCTGGGTGAAGAGCGCGAGCATCGTTTCCTCACCGCCCAGAGAAAAGGCTTCTTCAGCCGCATGTTCAAAGGGGCCTAGGCATGAGTTTTCTCAACTATTTCAAAAGCAAAAAGCCCAAATCCGCCAGTGTGGCCAAGGAACGCCTGCAGATCATCGTGGCCCATGAACGGGGCCAGCGGGCACAGCCGGATTACCTGCCCCAGTTGCAACAGGAGCTGGTGGAAGTCATCCGCAAATACGTGCAGATCAGCGACGACATGGTACAGGTGGATGTCGACCGTAACGACCACTGCTCGGTCCTGGAGCTGAATGTCACACTCCCGGAAAAATAATCCGGTAGTGTGCCCCCAAGGATGACGACCGGCCACGGAGTGGCTAAGCTTTTACATAACAGCCCGAAGGGAAAGAGGTAGCGCCGCCAATGCCAAGAGCACCGCAAGCTCGCCGTAAGATGTATGTCCTCGACACCAACGTCCTGATCCACGATCCCAACGCCCTCCTGAATTTCGAAGAACACGAAGTCATCATTCCGATGACGGTTCTGGAAGAGCTCGACAACCTGAAATCCGGCAAGCAGGCCGTGGCTGCCGACTGTCGCCAGGCCATTCGCACCATCGACCGCCTGCTGGGCGATGCCACGCCGGGGGAGATCGAGAAAGGCGTGCCGATCCTGCGGGGCAAGAAGGCCGAACCCCTGGGCAAGCTTTCAATCATCATGAACACCGATCACAGTGTGCACCATGCCCTGCCCGAGCACCTGAACGACAACAAGATCATCAATACCCTGGCCTCACTGCAGAACAAACACAAGTCGCGGGACATCATCCTCGTCAGCAAAGACATCAACATGCGCCTGAAGGCTCGTGGCTTTGGCGTCGAGGCCCAGGACTACCACAACGACCAACTGCTGGACGACATTGACTTGCTGCCCAAGGGCTACAAGGAATTTCCCGGCTCGTTCTGGGACGGCATCGAGAAAGTGGAGACGGTGCAGCGAGAGGGCGTCACCGAGCACCTGCTCAAGCGCGAAGGTGAACTGGCCAAGATGAACGTGAATGAGTTCGTTCTGGATGAGCAGGGCTTCATCGGCCAGGTGACCGACGTGTCACCGGACCAACTGGTGATCAAGGATCTGCACCAGCACGACTTACTGAACGCGGAAGTCTGGGGCCTGATGCCCCGTGACATCTACCAGGCCATGGCCCTTCACCTGCTGATGGACCCGGACATCCACCTGATCAATCTGACCGGCTCTGCCGGCTCCGGTAAAACCATCCTCGCCCTGGCGGCCTGCATCGAAATGACCGTGGCCAGCAAGGCCTACAAGCGCATCATTGCCACCCGTTCCACCCAGGGGCTGGACGAAGACATCGGCTTCCTGCCGGGCACCGAGGCGGAAAAAATGGAGCCCTGGCTGGGCGCCATCGTCGACAACCTCGAGGCCCTGCACGAGGACGACGAGAACATGACCGCCAGCGTGGACTACATCCTCAGCAAGGTGCCGCTGCACTTCAAATCCATGAACTACCTGCGTGGGCGCAGTTTCCAGCATACGTTGCTGATCATCGACGAGTGCCAGAACCTGACCCCACACCAGGTGAAAACCATCATCACCCGGGCCGGCACCGGCTCAAAAGTCATCTGCCTGGGCAACCTGGCACAGATCGACACCCCCTACCTGGGCCCCCTGAGTTCCGGTTTGACCTACATGACCGAGCGCTTCAAGGGCTTCCAGCACGGTGGGCACATTCACCTGCAGGGCGTGCCACGCTCGATTCTCGCCGAGTACGCCGAAGCCAACCTTTGAACAAGCCTCACCGGACAAGGCTCAGTCTTTGAACTGGGCCTTGTCCAGCCCATGTTTCTTCATCTTGTCGTACAGAGTCTTGCGGGCAATACCCAGCTGCACCATGGTGTCCTTGATGCTGCCCTGGCAGGCATTGAGGGCGCTGATGATGGCCGAGCGCTCAAAGCTGTCCATCATCTCCGATAGCGTCTGGCGGCTGGTGATACTGGCGCCATCGGCGGATTCGCCTTCCGTCAGGGCAGCCGGCCCCAGCAGCACGTAGCGTTCGGCCAGGTTGCGCAGCTCCCGCACATTGCCCGGCCAGGGCCGCTCCATCAACCGGCTGGCCTGGCCGGCATCCAGCGGCACGCTCTCGCGATCATAACGGGCGGCGGCCACCAGCACGAAGTGGTGGAACAACAGCGGGATATCTTCCTTGCGCTCACGTAGCGGCGGGATGTCCACTTTTACCACATTCAGGCGGTAGTACAGGTCGGCCCGGAACTCGCCCTCGTCGCTGAGCTTTTTCAGGTCCGCCTTGGTGGCAGCGATGATGCGCACATCCACTTCCTGAACCTGGTTGCTGCCCAGCCTCTCCACGCGCTGCTCCTCCAACACCCGGAGCAGCTTTATCTGCAGCGACATGGGCATGCTTTCCACTTCATCCAGGAACAACGTGCCCTTGTGGGCGTGTTCGATCTTACCAATCCGACGTTTCTCGGCGCCGGTAAAGGCCCCCGCCTCGTGACCAAAAAGTTCGCTTTCAATCAGGTTCTCAGGCACCGCACCGCAGTTAATCGCCACAAAATTATAGGCACTTCGGGGGCTGCTTTCATGGATGTAGCGGGCCAGTGCATCTTTACCGGAACCAGTTTCGCCATGCAGCAGGATGTTGGCGGAGATATCCAGCACCGACTGCACGGTTGCCATCATCTGCTGCATGGGCTGAGATTCACCAAAAATACGGGGGCCCGGCCGGGCCATTTGCCGCAACTGGGCCTTCAGGCGCCGGTTCTCCAGCGCCAGGTGGCGTTTCTCCAGGGCGTGGCGCAGAAGTTCGATCAGCTCGTCGTGATCAAACGGCTTCTCGATAAAGTCGTAGGCGCCTTTCTGCATGGCTGATACGGCGGTGCTGATATCGCCCTGGCCGGTCAGGAGGATCACCGGGATGCTGTCATCCACAGCCCGCACCTTCTCCAGCATCTCCAGCCCATCCATCTCCGGCATGTTGTAATCGCACAGGATCACCCCGGGGTACTCGGGCGTAATTGTCCTGAGCGCCGAAGGCGCGTCTTCAAAGCAGGCGACCGGCAGGTCCTCCAAGGTCAGGCTCTGGGCCAGCGCCTGGAGAATATGGGCATCATCATCCACAAAAATGACGGACGCTTGTGTCATCACTCTGTCTCCCGCTTGGGCAAGGTAAGTACGAATTCCGCTCCTGATCCGTCGGAACGGTTATGGCCGGTCAGGCTACCTCCCAGGGCATCGACGATCTGCCGGGAAATGGACAGCCCGAGGCCCAGCCCCTGCTTCACCGATTTGGTGGTGAAAAAGGGTTCAAAAAGCTGTTCGGTATTGGCCGGCAATCCGGGCCCATTATCCCGCACCGAACAGCGCCAGAAACCATCCAGGGGCTCAATATCAATCCTGATCGCGGGCTCTGCCTGGCCTTCAACCGCCTGCACTGCGTTGGCCAGCAGGTTGATCAGCACCTGCTCAATACGGATCAGGTCTCCATGGCACCACACCGGGGCCTCCGGGCGACGCCATTCAATATCAACACCCTCACTGCTCTTCTGCGCGGAAATAATCTTCAGGGCCGCATCCACCGACTGGCGCAGATCCACCAGCGTGGGCGGGCCTTCGGATTTCCGGGCAAACACCTTGAACTGGCGGGTCAGCTCCGCCAGCTTGTCGCACAGCATGACGATTTCCGCCAAATTGGCATCCACCATCTCGGTGGCGCCTTTCTCGAGGAAGCGGCGGCTGTTGCGGGCGTAGGTCTGGATGGCCGTGAGCGGCTGATTCATTTCATGGTTCAGCCCGGCGGACATCTGCCCGAGCACCGCCAGCTTGGCTGCCTGGACCAGCTCCTGCTGGGTTTCCCGCAACTCACTCTGGGCGCGCTCCCGTTCCCGGATCTCTCCCAGCAATTGCTGGTTGGAATATTCCAGGTCACGGGTACGCGCGGCCACACGCTGCTCCAACTGTTCTCCGCGAAGTGCCAGCTCGGCCTCCCGCCGCGAACGTTCGCGAACATACAACCAGGCCAGCAACACACCGAAAAACAGGGCCGTGCCGGCAAGCATGAAGCCCACGCGGGAGACCAGCACCGGGTCAGTGGACACCATCACCCGGAGGGTCCAGTCCAGCCTCGGCAGAGGCGTCTCTGTGTTCAGGTAATCCTTCGGCCCTTTCGGCGTCATGAGGCGAATGCGTTCCGACTGCTCTGAGAGCCCCCAAGGCCGGGCCTGCTGTTCAATCCGCATGGGGCGGAGCTCCCTGTCGGGGTATCGCCGACGGGTTTCCAGGGGCAAGGCGCCGTTATGGCCGCCGGAAAAGTCTCGGTACAGCCAATCATCACGACTGGACAGGAAGCTGATCCCGGCCCTGTCGAGCACCACCATCTCTGCATCCCGTTTGGCTGCGGGGCGGTGCCACTGGGACTCCAGCTCATGCACGAGCACCTTAACGGCAACCACCCCGACCAGGTCACCATTGGCGGCCCGCACAGGGTGGGAAAAGTACAAGCCGCGAATTCCCGATGTGGTTCCCAGAGCGAAGTAGACCGCAGAATCGCCGGTTGCCATGGCTTCGGAAAAATAGGGCCGGAAATCAAAGCGGCGACCCACAAAGCTGTCGCGCTCCTGATAATTATTGGCGGCAATGGTCAATCCACCAGCATTCATCAGATACACATCCGAACTGCCCACAATAGTGGCCATGCGCTGCATTTCCTGATTTGCCGCGAGAATGAGTTCGGAATCGTCTGGATTCAGAAGGGCCTGCTCCATCACTGGATGCTCGGCCATCAGTTCGGGGATGGGGAGGTATCGGTTCAGCTCGTTAGCCACCAGCTGCCGATACCGAAAGGATTCTTCCAGGCTTTCCTGCTCAACCTGACGGTAACCCACGTAGCCGCCCAGCACCCAGGACACCGCAAGGGTTGCAATAAACAGTACAGAGGCACCAATTCTCAACGGCATGGCAGGGAGTTCCGGAAAAAAGCGCCAGACTAGCGCTACCGGCAGGCGGACACAAGCCAGCCTGCCGGCGCGCCTTGATCAGGCCTCAGCCGGGGCCAACTTGGCCCGGCGTTGGCGCTGAATCAGGAAGGCCAGCACGGCGGCACCAATACCGGCGCCGTCGGTGATCAACCCGCCCTCGATCATCAGCAGGGCAGCCACGATCAGCAGAATGCGCACCGGCCAGGCGGCCTGCACCTTGAACATCCAGCCCATCACGCCGCCAGAGAGCAGGTACACACCAAAGGTGGCGGTGACCAGGGCACGGGCGATTTCGAACCAGCTGCCATCCATCAACAATGCACTGTTGTAGAAGAACATGAAGGGCACGATGAACGCCGCAATACCAATCCGGAACGAGGCCACGGAGGTTGCCATGGCGTTGGCACCGGAGATACCCGCCGCTGCATAGGAGGCCAGGGCCACCGGCGGGGTAATGGCGGACACCACCGCGAAGTAGAACACGAAGAAGTGCGCCGTCAGCGGCTCAATACCCAGCTGCACCAGACCCGGCGCCACCACCGAGGCGGCCACGGCGTAGGCGGCGGTTGTCGGCATGCCCATGCCCAGCAGGATGGAGATGAACATGGCGAACACCAGCGCCAGCAGATGGCTGGCCTGGGCCACGTCCAGCAGCAGCACGGAGAAGCGCGCGCCCACACCGGTGAGTGAGATGACACCCACGATAATGCCGGCGGCGGCACACACCACGATGATCTGGATGGCCATCATGGAGGCGATATCCAGCGCGTGCAGGATCTGGCGTATGCCCATCTTGTTGGGCGACAGCCAGCTCACCACGGCGGCGGAGACGGTGGCCAGCGTACCGGCACGAATCACCGAATAACCCTGGAACAGGGCCACGATCAGGATGATGATGGGAATGAACAGGTACACCTGCTTCAGCAGGCGCTTGAGCTTGGGCAGCTCATCCTCGCGCATGCCACGCATGCCTGTCTTGGCGGCTTCGAAGTCCACCATGAAGTACACGGAGGCGAAGTACAGGATGGCCGGAATGATCGCGGCAATGGCAATCTCGGTATAGGGAATACCGGTGATTTCCGCCATGATGAACGCGCCCGCGCCCATGATCGGCGGCATGATCTGTCCACCGGTGGACGCAGCCGCTTCCACCGCGCCGGCGGAGGTTTTCTTGTAGCCTACCTTCTTCATCAGCGGAATGGTCAGCGAACCGGTGGACACCACGTTACCGGCACTGGTGCCGTTGATCATGCCCATCAGGCCTGACGCGAAAATCGACACCTTCGCCGGACCACCACGGGAGCGACCGGCAGCGGCGAAGGCGAAGTTCACGAAATAGTCACCCACCTTCGAGGCCTGCAGGAAAGCCGCAAAGATGATGAACAGAATAATGTAGGTGGATGACACAGCGGTGGTCGGCCCAAGGATACCTGCGTCGGTATAGACCTGACTGAAGAAGCGTTGCACCGACAGCCCCGGGTAGCCCAAAAAGCCCGGCAGATAGGGGCCGGCGAACACATACACCAGGAAAACAACGGCAATCACCACCAGCGACATGCCCGCCACCCGGCGAGTCATCTCAAGAATCAGGGCGCTGCCGGCAACCGCCGCAAAGGAGATACCCACGGGCGCGAAAGAGGTCCCGGTGGACATACGCACCGGCGTGTTGAAAATCACCAGCAGATAGGTGGCCACGGCGGCCGAACACACAATCAGCACCAGATCCGGCACACTGAAACGGGAGCGGTCCCGCTGGTGGAACCAGGAAACCAGAATACCCAGCGTGGTTGCCGCCAACAGGGGCCAGCCGTAGTGCCAGGTTTCCAGCTCGGGCGCAATCCGCATGGCACCGTCGTTGATCATCTGCAGGAACGCAAACCCCTGGTAAAGCGCATACAGGGCCGGCAGCATCGCCACGCCGGCAATCCAGGTGGTCCAGCGATGGCGAACACCGCCTTCCTCGGCGGTGGCAAAACGGGCGCCGGCGTACAAAGTAAAGCCAAGTATCAGGGCGCCGGCCACGTGCAGAATCCGGAAAGACCAGGTCTCCAGCGGCGCGATATTCAGCGTGTAAAGATGGAAAACGGAATAGCCGATGGTCAGAAGGGTGACCAGCTTCAGCAGCCAGCCTTCAAACAACCGGCGATTGGGCTCGACCGGTTCTTCATCGACATCGTGAGCGAGGATGTGATCTTCGTCCTCGATCACCCGGGGCGAATGTTCGATTTCGTGTTCAGTAGACATGTTGCAACCTGCTAGCGGAAAAGCCCAGCCGACTCAGGCCGGCGGAGTGCGGAAACCGCCCGGGTGGGCGGCCTCCTTTACGCGATCACACAATAATCAGTTGTGGATCTTGTCTTCCGGAATTTCATAACCGTTTTCGTTGAACCAGCGAGCTGCACCCGGGTGCCAGGGCAGAACGTTGTTCTTGTCATAGTTTTCCGGAACGGAAGTGGTGGCGGCCTTGTGAATGGAGACCATCTTGTCGTTGTTCTCCATGGTCGCTTTCACCATTTCATAGACCATGCTCTCCGGCACATCGCAGTTGGCCATGGCGAAGTTCCACATGGACACCACGCGAGAAGGCTCTTCCAGCGACTGGTAAGTGCTGGCCGGAATAACGAACTCGGAAACCGGGAAGTTGTTAACGATGGTTTCCGCTTCCTGGTCGTTCATGCCGATGATGTTTACATCGGTCTGCACTTCCAGCTGGCTGACCGCCGGGATCGGGATACCGGCCGCGAAGGCGATGACATCGATCAGGCCATCCTGCAGCTGACCACCCAGGTCGGACCAGCTGCCGTTACGACGCTCGAAGTCCACACCCAGAGTTTCCATCATGCGCGGGAAGTAGGTGTCAGAGGTGGAACCCGCCGGGCCGAAGCCGATGGTGGCGCCATCCGGAATCTCGGAGATGGACTCAATGCCGGAACTGCTCAGGGCGGTGATGGAGAACGGCGTCTGGTACATGGGGAACATGGCACACACGTTGTCCATCTGCATTCCCGGTGCCAGCGGGCTCTTGCCTTCGCGGGATTCACGGGCCGGGCCCATGGTGGTCAGGCCAAACTTCAGATCACCGGTGTGTACCAGCGCCATGTTCTGCATCGGCCCGCCTGTGATTTCCGCACCGCCGGAAATGCCCAGCACTTCGGACATGTAGTTGGCCCAACCAGAGCCATACGCGAAGTAAGTGCCGCCCTGACTGGCGGTGCCCACGGTGAAGTTGCTCGGCCAATCGGATTTGTCCTGGGCCATCGCCGGGCTGGCGATCACGGTAGTGGCAACGGCCGCTGCCAAAATGGTCTTGAGTGTCATAGAAATGTGCTCCCATGTGATTTTGGTTGTCGGGTGCTCAAAGCAACCGTCTTTGGACGGCTTGCACAGACAACAGCAAGGAGCGGGCCAGCTTCGGTAAGTACTGACGTAACAGGTACTTACTCTAATCAGCCTGAGAACAGAGATAAAACAATGTGTGGATATCCACCCATCCAGAAAGCGTAGATGGGTAGAAAAAGTGATACGACCTGACGACCGTTACCAACGCCCCTGCAACGTAGCCACCACCCGCCGACTCCCAGCGCTGTTCCGATGCTCGCACAGGTAGATACCCTGCCAGGTACCCAGCGCCAATTCACCGTGGGTGACGGGAATGGTCAGGGACGGGCCAATGATCACGTTCTTGATGTGGGAGGTGGTGTCGTCCGGGCCTTCGAGGGTGTGTTCGTAGTAGTCGGCGCCTTCGGGCACCATTACATTAAAGTGGCGTTCCAGGTCGCCGCGCACGTCCGGGTCGGCATTCTCGTTGATCGCCAGGGAGGCGGAGGTGTGCTGGATGAACAGGTGCAGCACGCCCACCTCGCAGTTGGCGATGTCCACCTGTTCCAGAATATCCCGGGTAATCAGATGGAAGCCCCGGGAGCGCGGGGCCAGTTTAATGGTGTTCTGGTGCCAGATCATGACGCCTCCTCAATGCTAGCCTTCATCCCACGGATGGGCCGGTACAACCGTGTCTTCATCCACCTGATTTTCATAAGAGCTGCGGAAGTAGTCCATGGCTTTCTCGGCTTCGGAGAGCTCATCGAAGCGGGCAATGTGGTAGATGGCCTCGCCCTCGTTCACCAGCGGCAGGTTGTTCACGCATATAACAATGCCTGCGCAGGGCGACGTCACCGCAACTTCGGTCTCGCCAAAGGGGTCAGCGACCATGGCCAGGCGCTGGCCTTTGCTCACTTTCTGCCCCAGACGCGCCACCGGGCGCATGATGCCGTCGATATCCGCCCTTACCCATTGGGAACTGGCGGCCGTTTCCGAGCGTTTTTTCGGCGCTTTCGGGCCTCTTCTGGCGGGAATCATTTCCAGGGCGCGCATCACCCGAACCACCCCTTTCACCCCACTCGATATCACCACTTGGTCGAAACGTAGCGCTTCACCCCCTTCGAAGGTAATTACCGGGATATCCTGGGAGTCCGCGTAGGCCCGCAGGCTACCTTCACGAAGACCAGCGTTGATGATAATCGGCGCTCCAAAGGCTTCCGCCATGCGGGCGGTTTCCGGCTTTTTCAGCTCAGCCCGGATCTGCGGGAGATTGAACCGGTGAATCGCCCCGGTGTGCAGGTCGATAATGTGCGTGACCTGCTCCATGATCTGGCTGCGGATCAGGTAGGCTATACGCCCGCCCAGCGAGCCGCTTTCCGTACCTGGAAAACAGCGGTTCAGGTCGCGCCGGTCGGGCAGGTAGCGGGTGCGCTGCACAAAGCCGAAAATGTTGACGATGGGCACCGCCAGCAGCGTGCCTCGCAAGTGCCGCAGGGCGGTGTTTTTCAGCACTCGGCGGATGATTTCCACGCCGTTGATTTCATCGCCATGGATGGCGCCACACACCATCATCACCGGGCCATCACGGCGCCCATGCACCACTTCCACGGGAATGTGCAGCGGTGTATGGGTGTAGAGTTTGGCCACTGGCACTTCCACCGTCTGCCGGGTGCCGGCCTTGATCTGGGTACCAGCGATTTCAAAAGGCGCTCTGGCCATGCTAATTAACCTCTACCGCCCTTGGTGCGGGTTTTCCAGGGTTTGTAGTTTTTCTCGGTCCAGTCGATGATCATGCCCGCGACGTTCTTGCCAGTGGCGTTCTCAATGCCTTCCAGGCCAGGCGAGGAGTTTACTTCCATCACCAGCGGGCCCCGGCTGGAGCGCAGCAAATCCACGCCCGCCACGTTCAGGCCCATGGCCTTGGCGGCGGTAATGGCGGTGCGGCGCTCTTCCGGGGTAATGCGAATCAGCGAAGCCGAGCCGCCACGATGCAGGTTGGAGCGGAACTCACCTTCGGCGCCCTGGCGTTTCATGGCGGCAATCACCTTGCCACCGATCACGAAACAGCGGATATCGGCACCACCGGCTTCCTTGATGAATTCCTGTACCAGGATGTCGGCTTTCAGGCCCATAAAGGCCTCGATCACACTTTCAGCTGCCTTGCGGGTTTCCGCCAGCACCACGCCGATACCCTGGGTGCCCTGAAGCAGCTTGATCACCACCGGTGCGCCGCCCACCATCTGCAACAACTCGGGCACGTTGTCCGGTTTGTTGGCAAAGCCGGTCACCGGCATGCCGACGCCCTTGCGGGCCAGCAGTTGCAGTGAGCGCAACTTGTCCCGGGAGCGGGTAATGGCCACCGATTCGTTCACCGGAAACACGCCCATCATCTCGAACTGGCGCAGTACCGCCGTCCCGTAAAACGTAACCGATGCACCGATTCGGGGAATCACCACGTCGTAATCTTCCAGGTATTCCTCGTGATAGCTGATCCGGGGATCAGCCGAGGTAATGTTCATGGAACAGTGCAAACAGTCAATCACCCGAACCTCATGGCTCCGGTTAACGCCCTCTTCCATCAGGCGACGGGTCGAGTAGAGGTGTTTGTTTCGGGACAGTACGGCAATTTTCATAGATCAGGTCCTCAGTACCGGTTCGCCGGCAAGATACGAAGCTTCAGGGTAAATTTCGGAGCGGCCAGCCATGGCGGTGCGCCCCAGCAGCATACGAAAGCGCATGGTGTCACGGTTGGTGAGGGTCATTTCAACCGGCCAGCTCAAATCGCCCACCACAAGCGTGGTTTCAATCACCAGACGCTCTTCTTTGTGGCCACCGGAATCCGAGACGGTGCGTTCATCCAGCACCTTGGCATCACACTCAATGGATTGATGAAGATCATTCTGTATCGGATGCACCCAGAACCGGACCCTGCGCTCACCATTCTCGGTATAGGGTTCGGTGCGATAGGCATGCAAACAGGAAGTCCTTGCCCCGGTGTCCACTTTCGCCTTGATGCGATTAATGCCGAGGTCCGGCAAAGCCACCCATTCACGCCAGCCCAATGCGGCTTTGGTTTTGGTCCGATCAGGGTAGATAGTTTTTATGGTTTCAGTTTTTTTGGTCGGCATCCAGTCGATCCTTGTTTTGCGTGGGTTCCGGGTCCACCAGTTGGATACGGAATGGCGCCGAATGGCTGCCAGCGTAGACACTGGTATGGGGGAATGGAATTTCAATCCCTGCCTGGTCCAGGGCTTTTTTGATTTCTATCATCATGGTTCCCCGGCCTTCCAGAAACACTTCTTGCACCACCCAAAAGGAAAACTGCAAGTCCACGGAAGAGGCTCCGAAACCGGTCACCAACACAAAGGGTTTTGGTTCTTCCAGGCACACCGTGTTCTGTTCTGCCAGAGACAACAACAGCTCTTTCACCCGCTCCACATCTTCGGCGTAGGCGATACCGATCACCAGATCAACCCGGCGGATGGGAAAGCGTGAACGGTTAACAACCCGGGTCTTGATCAGGGTCTCGTTGGGAATACGCACGTATAGGTTGTCGCGCGTTCTCAGCTTCACACTTAACAGGTCGATCGCCACGACTTCCCCAACCGTTGCGTCAACCTCAATAAGATCCCCAATCTCGAACGGTTTCTCCATGACCAGGAACAGGCCACTGATAATATTGGAAGCTGATGTCTGGGAGGCAAAGCCAATGGCGACCGTCAGGATACCGGCAGCGCCCAGCAACACCTGCAGGGAGAAGCCGACCTCGCGCAAGGCCGCCATGGCAAAGATGATGAAGACCAGATAAAACACCAGGCGCCGGATCATCACCTGGTGGTGCCGGGAGATGCGATTCTCGGCCAGTTTTCCGGCGCTGCGGGCCACCAGGGTGCCCAGCACAATCCCCAACAGCAACAGAAAACCAGCCGCCAGCCATTGCCCCCAGGCAATGCTGCCGACAATCTGCATCAACGTATTCTGGAGTTCATCAAACACGGCCATTGCTCCCGGCTATTATCCGAATATGTGGTCAAAGGCCCTTACCAGACTTCGCCCCTTGGCCAGCTTTTCACGGGCCGGAGCGATGAGCTCACAGTCACCGGCCGCCGCCGTTACCCTGGGCTCTATACGCAAACTGGCCGAGCTCATATCCGTCTCACATTCCACCACAACACCCGGGGTCCACAGCTGTCCCCTTTCATTGCGGTGCAGTGACAATAACGGTGTGGGCAGGTTGAAGCGCTCCAGCAACAGCGGTTTCGTCCGCCGGTTATTGATGGTAACCGGTGTCACCGCCCGCCAGGGTCGTATGGGTACCGCCTCCAGAACCAAGCGGCCATAGGTGGCCGAGGCGTAGCAGATTTCTCCCTGCATGGTGTTGGCGCCCAGCCAGGTTTTGGACGGTGTCGCCAGGGGCAATTCTGTCAGCACCTGCTGCTGTTCACCGAGTAAAATCTGCATCCAAAGCGAGGTACCGACATACAACACGCAACGGCCGCCCGCCGGAATGGTCAGTGGCTGATAGGGCCGGATCACCGTGGGCAACTGAGCCATGGCCGGCAGGTACTGGACCAGATTCTGGTCGTTCGCCGGTCGAATAAAACGTTGCAGGGGGAGGTCAGACGATGGCTGGCAATGACCCACGGTCTCATGCCAGGTCAGCGGGTCTGCATCGGCGGGCAACGACTCGTAGCGCACCTGCCATTCCATGTCCAGCAGGGTGAGCCATAGCCGAATCTGACCCAGTTGATGTCGTTGTGTCTGGCCAGAAGCCAGTTGATATCGGTGTGCCCAGACACCATCGCGCTGGCTTTCGGCTAGTTCAGTCATGCCCGGGGAGAGACTCCTTTTCAAGTCAGGCTCTTTCATTCAACTATAATCCAATCCGGGGGTTCCAGCGAATATATAAGCCAATGATTTTGTAACTGTAATTACCCTTACCACCACTATTTACAAACACGGATGACCCGATGACACAACTGGTCTGGTTCCGCAACGACCTGCGAATTGCCGACAACCCCGCACTCACTGCCGCCTGTGCCTCGGGGGAGCCCGTGCATGCCTGTTTTCTGATCACTCCCGGGCAGTGGCAGGAACATGACTGGTCAGCGGCGCGGGTGCAGTTTGTCCTGGAACACGCCAATGCCGTGGCCCGAGGACTGGCGCAACTCGGCATTCCGCTGCATTTCCAAACCGGCCAACGGTTCGACGACAGCCTCGACCTTTTGGAAGAGCTTTGTCGCCAGCACGGCATACAACAGGTTCACTTCAATGAGGAATACGGCGTGAACGAGCGCCGGCGCGACAAGCAGGCCCATGCCCGGCTGGCCAAGCAAGGCATTGAAAGCCACAAGTACCGTGACCAGACCGTGGCGCCGGTGGGGCACATCCTGACTCAGCAAAACGAGCCCTATTCCGTATTCACCCCGTTTTCCCGGCGCTGGCGTGCGTGGATCGAGGAAAGTCAGCCCTCGGTGTACCCGGCACCCAAAGCCGTGGGGCCTGCGGTGAAAGCCAACCAGACAAACACCCGGCCCGAGCCTTTCACCGAGGCGCCTGAACCACTGGTCGCCATTGGTGAGC
This sequence comes from Marinobacter nauticus, assembly GCA_044811145.1. Lineage (GTDB taxonomy): Bacteria > Pseudomonadota > Gammaproteobacteria > Pseudomonadales > Oleiphilaceae > Marinobacter > Marinobacter nauticus_A. The sequence goes on along the minus strand of CP085245.1, from coordinate 1,872,816 downwards.
AGGCCGCGCACGATCAGCTGGAGCATTTTGTCGCCCAAAAAGCTGCCCGATACAAAGACAATCGGGACTTCCCGGCCATGGACGGCACCAGCCTGCTGTCACCCTACCTGGCCAACGGTGTGCTGTCCGGCCGCCAATGCCTGATCGCCGCCCGGCAGGTCGGCGGCGGTGGCAAGGGCATTGAAACCTGGATCAACGAGATTGCGTGGCGGGATTTCTACATTCACATCCTCTACCACTACCCACGGGTGAGCATGCACCGGGCCTTCAAGCCGGAAACCGAGGCGCTGAAATGGAACCGCCCCGGCGAAAATTTCGAGGCCTGGAAAGACGGCCGCACCGGCATTCCCATTGTCGACGCCGCCATGCGCCAGTTGAAAGCCACGGGCTGGATGCACAACCGCCTGCGTATGGTCACGGCCATGTTCCTGACCAAAAACCTGTTCATCGACTGGCGATTTGGGGAGGCGTGGTTCATGCAGAACCTGGTGGATGGTTTCCTGGCTTCCAACAACGGCGGCTGGCAATGGAGCGCTTCAACCGGCACCGATGCGGCGCCCTATTTCCGGGTATTCAATCCGGTCACGCAAAGCGAGCGCTTTGACCCCGAGGGCGAATTCATCCGCCGGTGGGTGCCGGAGTTGGCGAAGCTGGATAACAATCGGATTCATGAGCCGGGTCGGAAAGGCGGAGTGATTCCCAAGGGGTATCCGCGGCCGATTGTGGATTTAAAGGAGAGCCGGAAGGAGGCGATTGCTCGGTTTCAGGCGCTTAAAGATGACTGATTTTTTGGCCACGGAATCCACGGAAGAACACGGAAAAAAAGACAAATATGCAAAGAATCTTTTCCACTAAACCCACGAAATAACAAGAAAAAATAGATAAGAGAGGGAGACTTTCACGGGCGTCAGGCATCCCTGAGACTGTCCATCCCGCGAGTCTGATCGCCTATATCAGCCAGAACACACCGGGCATCCAGGATCCCTGGCCAACTTCATCTCACGCCACCGCATCTGCCAGGCATCCAGAATCAACAGGCGACCCACCAAAGGCTCGCCGACACCGCTGATGACCTTGATGGCCTCCATGGCCTGGGCTGAGCCGATCATGCCCACCAGTGGGGCGATGACACCGGCCTCTGAACAAGTCAGCTCCTCGCTGCCTTCCTCTTCATACAAACAGTGGTAACAGGGACTTTCAGGCTGACGTGTGTCATAAACCGACAGCTGCCCTTCCCCACGAATGGCCGCACCGGAAACCAGCGGGACTCTGGCCGCCACACAGGCCCGATTCAGGGCGAAGCGGGTGGCGAAATTATCAGTGCAGTCGAGCACCAGGGAAGCATCCTGCACCAGGCGCTGAAGATCTTCACCCGCCACACGCTGGTTGACCGGTGTTACCGAGACTTCCGGATTCAACTCCCGTACCCGGCCGGCCAGGCGTTCGGCTTTCGATTCACCCAGCCACTGCTGCTCGAAGGCAATCTGGCGCTGTAGATTGGCCAGCTCGATGGTGTCGTCGTCCACCAGGGTCAGGTGGCCCACGCCGGCAGCGCCCAGGTACAAGGCCACCGGGCAGCCCAGGCCTCCGGCCCCCACCACCAGCACGCGAGCGGTTTTCAGCTTCTCCTGGCCGGCAATGTCGAATTCGGGCATCAGGATCTGGCGGCTATAGCGCAACAGTTCTTCATCGCTCAGCATGGACTTGCCTCCGTTCGGTCTGCGGGCGGTTTCATGGCCAGGGTCAGGCGTTCATTGCCGCCGTAATCCCGACGGGTTTCAACGGCCCGCCAGCCGCTACCCTCAAAGAGTCCTCGCACGGCTTCGCCCTGATCGTAGCCGTGCTCCAGCATCAAGCAGCCGTCATCGGATAACCAGTGCGGGGCTTCGTTGATCAGGAAGCGGATGTCGTCGAGGCCGTCGGCACCGGATACCAAAGCCGACGTGGGTTCAAAACGCACATCGCCCTCGCTGAGATGACGGTCGCTTGCCGGAATGTACGGCGGGTTGGAGATCAGCAGATCAAACCGGCTTCCGGGCGGGAGCTGTGAAAACCAGTCGCTTTGCAAAACGCTGATGGACAGCCCAAGCCGTTCGCTGTTCTGGCGGGCCAGAGCCACCGCCTCGGCCACACGATCCGTGGCCGTGATCAGCCATTGGGATCGTTCGCTGGCCAGAGCCAGGGCGATGGCGCCGGTGCCCGTACCCAAGTCCAACACTCGAGCGGACTCAGGCAACGTCAATTCCAGAGCGGTTTCCACCAGGCATTCGGTATCGGGGCGTGGGATCAGGGTGGTGGGACTGACTTTCAGTGGCAGTGACCAAAATTCCTGTTCGCCCAACAGATAGGCAATAGGCTGGCCCTCGGCACGCTGGTTCACCAGTGCCTGAAACTCCCGGGCCTGGGCTTCGGAGATTTCTCGCTCCGGCCAGGCGATAAAACTGGTCCGGGTCAGGCCGGTAACGTGGGCCAGCAACAGTTCGGCGTCCAGCTTGGGGGAGTCGCCGCCAATCTGCTCCATGGCCGCCGTTATCAGGGCCTGGGAGGTCAGTTGGGGCTCACTGCTCATTGGCCAGTTCAGCCAGCAGTTCGGCCTGGTGCTCGTGCTGCAACGGCACCACGACGGCATCCAGATCACCGGCGATCACTTCGTCCAGTTTATACAGCGTCAGGTTAATGCGGTGGTCGGTCACCCGGCCCTGTGGGAAGTTGTAGGTGCGAATCCGCTCTGAGCGGTCGCCACTGCCCACCAGGCTTTTTCGGGTTTCAGCCATGCTCTTCTGCTGTTTCTCCTGCTCGATGTTGCGCAGGCGGGAGGCCAGCAGGCTCATGGCCTTGGCCCGGTTCTTGTGCTGGGAGCGTTCTTCCTGGCACTCCACCACAAGTCCGGTAGGCAGGTGGGTAATGCGAATGGCCGAATCGGTCTTGTTGACGTGCTGGCCACCAGCGCCGGAGGCCCGGAAGGTATCCACCCGCAAATCCGCCTTGTTGATTTCCACGGCTTCGGTTTCATCGGCCTCGGGCATTACCGCCACCGTGCAGGCCGAGGTGTGGATACGGCCCTGGGATTCGGTTTCCGGCACGCGCTGTACCCGGTGCGCGCCGGATTCAAACTTCAGCGTGCCGTATACGCCGTCGCCCACCACTCGGGCGATCAGCTCTTTATAGCCGCCGTGCTCCCCTTCACTCTCGCTCAGCACTTCGATCTGCCAGCGATGCTTTTCCGCATAACGGGAATACATGCGGAACAGGTCACCGGCAAAAATCGCGGCTTCATCGCCGCCGGTGCCGGCGCGGATTTCCAGGAACACGTTCTTGCTGTCGTTGGGGTCCTTGGGCAGCATCAGACGCTGCAGCTCTTCATCCAACTCTTCACTTCGGGCACGAGCGCCGGCCAGCTCTTCCTGGGCCATTTCCCGCATCTCGGCATCACCATCCTTGGTCAGTTCCTCGGCGGCCTCAATGTCGGCCAGCGACTGACGCCAGGCCTGGAAGCACTTGACCACCGGCTCAATCTCGGCGAATTCACGGGAAAGGTCACGAAATTTGTTCTGGTCGGCAATGGTGGCCGGATCGGACAATAGCGCGCTGACCTCCTCGAACCGGTCAACCAACTGTTCGAGGCGGTATTGTATGGAAGACTTCATAATTTTTCCGTGGTGGTGGGCTCGTCGGCTTCCAGGGCGTCCAACTGATACAGCTCACGCAGGCATTCCGTCACTTCCGAGCGACCTTCGGACATGGCCTTGCGCACCTGCACGGAAGGCTGATGCAGAAGTTTGTTGGTGAGGCCCCGCGCCATGGCGCGCAGCACGGTTTCAGGATCGCTGCCGTTGCGCAGGGCTTTCAGAGCTTTTTCAGTTTCGATGTCCCGCAGAATTTCCGCCCGCTGCCGGAACAGTTTGAGAGTAGAGACCGCATCCAGGGCGCGCAGCTGGTCCAGGAAGTCCTGAACACCGCTGGCGACCAGGTTTTCCGCCTCGCGCGCGGCGCCCTGACGAGAGCGCAGGTTCTCTTCAATCACCTGGCGCAGGTCATCCACCGTATAAAGGTAGACGTCGGCCAGTGAGCCCACTTCTGGTTCGATATCCCTCGGTACGGCAATATCCACCATGAAATAAGGCCGGTGCTTGCGCTTTTTCAGGGCCCGCTCCACGGCACCTTTACCCAGGATGGGCAGCGGGCTGGCCGTGGAAGAAATCACAATATCCACATCGGCCAGATGTTCGGGAATCTCTGACAGCAGAATACCCTTACCATTGTAGGTCTCGGCCAAGCCCTGGGCCCGCTCCAGGGTCCGGTTGGCCACTACAAAGTCTTTCACACCTGCTTCCGAAAGGTGCCGGGCCACCAGTTCAATGGTTTGCCCAGCCCCTACCAACAAGGCCTTGTTGCGTGACAGGTCGGCAAAGATGTGGTGCGCCATGCTAACCGACGCATAAGCCACCGACACCGGGTTCTCGCCGATGGCGGTCTGGGTGCGAATGCGCTTGGCCACGGAGAAGGTCTGCTCGAACAGGCGCGAGAGGAACTTGCCCGTGGCGCCGTGTTCCCGCGCCGCCGCGTAGGCGTCCTTCAACTGGCCGAATATCTGGGGCTCGCCCAGCACCATGGAATCCAGGCCAGCGGCCACGCGCATCATGTGCCGAACGGAGTCGGAATCCCGGTGCACGTAAACCACACTTTCAAGATCGGCCGCGTCCAAGTCATGGAAACCCGCCATCCAGCGCAATACCGCCGGGGCGCAGTCGTCATCGCCCGCCAGGTAGAGCTCGGTGCGGTTACAGGTAGACAGAATGGCAGCCTCACTGGCACCAGAGGCTGCCCGGAGTTCGGAGAAGGCTTCGCCTAACCGTTCCGGTGTGAAGGCCACACGCTCGCGGATTTCAACGGGTGCGGTTTTATGATTGATTCCCAGTGTCAGCAAAGCCATCTTGCGGTCGGAAAATCCTGTGCCAGTCATGGACATTCACCCGTATTCTACCGGTGAGCGGAGTTAGCTGCCACCCGAAAAACCCAGCGACTTCGGCAAGTGCGGACAGGTTGGGCAAGCTCACATCCTTATGCCATTATAGAAGCCTGATATTTAACGCAACCCGATCTACCTCAAGTCCGGGACAGAATCGGGGCCTGCCAACCACTGACGGGAAGTTGCATGCACAAGTTCTCCCCTTATCTGGCCACCTGCCTGCTGGGCGCCGCCCTGGTGACTCTCCCTGGATGCGCCAGCCTGTCTGGCAACGAACCCAACACCCCCGAACCCAAAGAGGTTCAAATCCAACCGTCGGTCGGCGCGAACAGCGAAGAGGCCCAATACGCAGAGTTCGAGCCGGAAGTATTGTACCAACTGCTAACCGCTGAGATCGCCGGCCAACGTGGTCGTTACGATGTCACCCTGGCGAACTATCTGCAGGCAGCGCGCACATCCCGGGACACAGGCGTCATTGCCCGCGCCGCACGCATCGCCCAATCCCTGGGCGCCGATTCCGCCCAGCAGGAACTGGCAGACCTGTGGCTGGAAGTGGCGCCAGAAAGCGTTGACGCCCACCGCCTGGCCGCCATCCAGGCCCTTAAACAGAACGACATGAAAGCCGCCCTTTCCCACATGGAAACGCTCATGGACCAGGGCGAAGATGCCAACTTTGACAGCCTGGCGGCCATGTCCGCGTCACTGCCCTACGAAGAGCAACAGGAAATGCTGTCGCTTTACCAGCAGCTGGCCGAACGCCACCCGGACACTCCGGAGCTTGACTACAGCATTGCCTTGCTACAGAAAATCACCGGCAGTCCCGAGCAGGCACTGGAAAGCCTCAACCAACTACTGGACCGGCACCGCAACTTTCAACCGGCCATCATCCTCAAGGCCGACCTGCTCTACCAGGTGGGCCGCAAACGCGAAGCGCTCAATTACCTGACAACCAACACCCGGCGATTCCCGGCCAGCCAGCCGATGGGCACACTCTATGGCAGAATGCTGTTGAATGAAGACCAACTGCAAGCGGCCCAGGATGAGTTCCAGCGCCTGGTGGACCGCTATCCAAACAACCCCGATCTGCGCCTCTCACTTGGCCTGGTCGCTCTGGAAAACAATGAACCCGACGTCGCCAGGGAAGAGCTTACACGCTTAATCGAACAGGACCACTACGCGGACCAGGCCAGCTACTACCTGGGACGCATCGAAGAAGAAGCCGGCAACACCGAGCAGGCCATCAACTACTACCAGAGCGTGGAACAGGGCAACTTCTTCTTCCCATCGCTGGCGCGGGCCAGCAGTCTGCAAGCCCAAAACGGCAACCTGGAGGAGGCCCGGAGCCACATTCGCTCACTGCGGGACCGGCATCCTGATTTTGCCGAACGCTTCTGGCTGGTGGAGGTAAACCTTCTGCTGGAACACGGCAGTCCCAGCCAGGCACTGGAAGCGGCGAATATGGCCTTGCAGGAGTACCCCAATAACATCGACATACGCTACTCCAGAGCCATGCTGCTGGATACCGAGGGCAACACCGACAAGGCGGTACAGGATCTGACCCAGGTTCTGGAACTGGAACCCGATAACGCCGCTGCGCTTAACGCCCTGGGCTACATTCTGACCATTCGAACCGAACGCCTTGAAGAAGCCCGGCAGTATATAGAGCGAGCCCTGAGCCTTGACCCGGAAAACCCGGCCATTCTCGACAGCATGGGCTGGGTGCTCTACCGCCAGGGGGATTACCAGGGCGCGCTGGAGTACCTGGCGCAGGCATGGGCAGCATTCCCCGACCCGGAAGTGGCCGCCCACTATGGTGAAGTACTCTGGGTGACCGGCAACCGCGACCAGGCCCGCATCGTGTGGGATGAAGCCCTGGACGAAAATCCGGACCACGACATCCTGCTGGAAACCATCAACCGGCTAACCAGCGCCGGGGGCGAGGAATGACAAGCCGACACAACCTGGCGCTGGCCCTTCTGTTTGCCATCACCACCCTGGCCGGCTGCACCAGCATACAGCTGGAACCACTGCCCGAGGGCATGACGGACCAGCAGCCACCCAATTGGGCCGAGCGGACCCGCCAGATCCGCGCCTTTGACCACTGGGTGCTGTCTGGGAAAATGGCGGTGAAACAGCCCTCGGACAGTGGTAGCGCCGTTATCAACCGCTGGCAACAATACGGCAACCAGTACGAGCTGAGCCTGTCTTCTTCCTTTCTGGGCATGGGCTCAACCCGTATCGAAGGCGCTCCCGGCTATATCGAGCTGACCCTGAGCAACGGCGACACTTACCGCTCCGCCAATCCGGAACAGCTGTTGAACGAGGCTACCGGCTGGCAACTTCCGGTAGACAGCCTGGGGTGGTGGCTCCGGGGCCTGCCGGCACCGGACACAGAGCATCGGCTACTGTTCGACCAGAATAACCAACTGGCCATCATCGAACAGAACGGCTGGGAAATCCGCTACGATCGATGGCGTCGATTCGTGCCCGACAAACCGGAGCTGCCAGCACGCATTACCGCCCTCAAAGGTGACAAACGCGTTCGGGTGGTCATCGCAGACTGGCGAGAGGAGAAGTAATCCTTGCACCCCAGCATTACCCTGCCCTCACCGGCAAAACTGAACCTGTTCCTGCATATCGTTGGCACACGCCCTGACGGCTATCACGAGTTACAGACCCTGTTTCAGTTCCTGGACTATGGCGACGAACTCACCTTCACCCTGACACCAGACGGCCCCGACATTCGTCTGGAGCAGCCCATCCCCGGCGTGGCAGACGAAGACAATCTGATTATCCGGGCCGCCAGGACACTGGCCGCACGAGCCGGAAAGCCATTACCAGGCGTCACCATCAGTGTCGACAAACGCCTACCCATGGGAGGCGGACTTGGCGGTGGCAGCTCCAATGCCGCCACCACCCTGGTGGGCCTGAATTGGCTCTGGCAGCTGAACCTTAGTGACGATGAACTGGCGGAGATCGGCCTGGGGCTGGGCGCCGATGTGCCGGTCTTTGTCCGCGGCCGAGCGGCGTTTGCCGAAGGCGTGGGCGAAAAACTGACCCCCGCGGAACCGAAGGAGAACTGGTTTGTGGTGCTCAAGCCAGACTGTGAAATTAACACTGGAAAGATTTTTTCACAGGAAGGGTTGACAAGAGACACCCCGAAAATCACAATACGCCCCGCTTTTGAGGGAGACGCCTCGAGGTACCGAAACGACTGTGAGGATGTAGTTAAAAAACTGTATCCGGAGGTTCGCCAAGGCCTTGATTGGCTTTCACAATTCGGACCTGCAAGATTAACCGGAACCGGGGCTTGCATTTTTGGACGTTTCCCGACAGAATCCGCAGCGCGGATCATCTGGGAAAGCAAACCCTCCGGCATCACGGGGTTCGTAGCTAAAGGGGTGAACTATTCACCGCTACACCAGAAGCTGACAGAGCTGACATGATGCCAAAGAAGCACGATACTGGGGTGTCGCCAAGTGGTAAGGCAACGGGTTTTGATCCCGTCATGCGCAGGTTCGAATCCTGCCACCCCAGCCACCTTTCTTCGAGTTCTTCTGAATCCAACGCCGATACCGAGAAGGATACAGACGTGTCCAAATTGATGATCTTCGCGGGCAATGCCAACCCTGAACTTGCCCAGGATATTGCCAAGAAACTCCATATCCCCATGGGTCAGGCCACTGTTGGCCGTTTCAGTGATGGCGAAACCACCGTCGAAATCGACGAGAACGTTCGTGGTCACGACGTCTTTATTATTCAGCCGACCTGCTACCCGACCAACGACAACCTGATGGAACTGATCGTGATGGCCGACGCCCTGCGCCGCGCTTCCGCCACACGAATCACCGCCGTTATCCCCTATTACGGATACGCCCGCCAGGATCGTCGGGTACGCTCTACCCGGGTTGCCATCAGCGCGAAGGTTGTTGCGGACATGATCTCCAGCATCGGCGTGGATCGTGTACTGACCGTTGATTTGCACGCGGATCAGATTCAGGGCTTCTTCGACATTCCCGTGGATAACATCTACGCCACACCGGTACTGCTCGAAGACATCGAACGCCAGCGCTTTGACAACTTCGTGGTGGTTTCACCCGACGTTGGCGGCGTTGTCCGTGCCCGCGCCGTAGCCAAACGCCTGGACGACGCCGACCTGGCCATCATCGACAAGCGCCGCCCGAAGGCCAACGTGTCCCAGGTAATGCATATCATCGGTGACGTCAAAGACAAAACCTGCATCCTGGTGGACGACATCGTCGATACCGCCGGCACCCTGTGCAAGGCCGCCAACGCCCTGAAAGAGCACGGCGCCTCCCGCGTGGTCGCCTACATCACCCACCCGGTACTGTCCGGTCCGGCCATCGAGAACATCAGCAACTCCGATCTCGACGAACTGGTGGTCTGCGATACCATCCCGCTGGGTGACAAGGTGAAAAAGTGTGATAGAATCCGCCCCGTCAGCATGGCCGGGCTGCTCGCCGAGTCCATTCGTCGCGTGAGCAACGAGGAATCTATCAGCGCCATGTTTGAAAACGAGTGATCTGGGCACAGCCCAAGTATCAGACGTAAAAGCAATTTTCCGATCGGGAGCCCACCAGGGCTCCCGATTGTTTTAGTCGGCCGAAAAACTCGGCCTTTTCAGAAACTCATTCAGGAAGACGCCTGGTCGCGGGCCACCTGAATGAACAACGAGGTAAGTATCATGTCTCAGGAATTCGTAATTGAAGCATTTCCTCGTGACGACCAGGGGAAGGGTGCGAGCCGCCGCCTGCGTCGCGAGGAGCGTAAAATCCCGGCCATCATCTACGGTGGCGGCAAAGATGCAACTCCGGTTGCCATCTGGCACAACGAGCTGAAGAAGTCCCTGGAAAACGAAGCCTTCTTTTCCCACGTTCTGACCATTGATCTGGACGGCAAGAAAGAAAGCGTGATCCTGAAGGACCTGCAGCGTCACCCGTACAAGCCAATCCTGACTCACGCTGACTTCCAGCGCGTTGACAAGGACCACGAGATCCACGTCCAGGTACCGCTGCACTTCCTGAACGAAGAGTCTGCACCGGTTATCAAGCTTGAAGGTGGCGTTGCCTCCCACAACATGACCGAAGTGGAAGTTGTGTGTCTGCCGCAGAACCTGCCTGAGTTCATCGAAGTTGACCTGAACGACGTCAAAATGGACCAGGTGGTTCACCTGAGCGACCTGAAGCTGCCGGAAGGCGTTCGCTCCGCCGCCCTGATGCAGGGTGAAGACCACGACCAGCCGGTTGTGTCTGTGCACAAGCCGAAAGGCGCCAAGGCTGACGACAGCGAAGAAGCCGAAGGCGAAGAAGGCGGCGAGGAGTAATCCTCCGGGGGCACTGAGCAATGGCACAGGATATTGTCATGATCGTCGGCCTGGGCAACCCGGGCCCCGACTACGAGAATACCCGCCATAACGCCGGTGCCCTGTTCGTCGAAGCGCTGGCCCGTGAAGCGGGCCAGACGCTCCGTCCGGACAAGAAGTACCACGGGCTCTATGCCCGCATCCACTGGCAGGGCCTGGACCTGCACCTGCTCAATCCGAGCACCTTCATGAACCGCAGCGGGCTTGCCATCAAGGCCCTGGCGGACTTCTTCAAGATTTCTCCCGAACAGATCCTGGTCGCTCATGACGAGCTTGACCTCCCGCCCGGCACGGCCAAGCTGAAAAAAGGCGGCGGCCATGGCGGCCATAATGGTCTGCGGGACACCATCGCTCACCTGGGCACCAACAATTTCCAGCGTTTACGCATCGGCATCGGCCACCCCGGCGACAGTCGGAAAGTGACAGGTTACGTACTGGGCCGGTTGGGCAAACGCGAAACCGAAGACCTGCACGCCGTGTTTGACGAGATTACCCGCGTATTGCCCCAGGCAGCCGGCGGCAACCTGGCAGCGGCCATGAACCGCCTGCACAGCTTCAAGCCCGTCGCCTGAGCATAGCGGCCAGCCCTACTCGCACCCTTACCATTAGCCCGGTATAATCCGCGCAAATTTTCAGCACCAGCAGAGGCATTCCATGGGATTTAACTGCGGCATTGTCGGCCTTCCCAACGTCGGCAAATCCACCTTGTTCAATGCATTGACCAAATCCGGCATCGGCGCGGAAAACTTCCCCTTCTGCACCATCGAACCCAACGCTGGCGTGGTGCCCATGCCGGACCCACGGCTCGACAAACTGGAAGAAATCGTCAAACCCCAGAAAGTGATCCCCACCGCCATGGAGTTTGTCGATATCGCCGGCCTGGTGGAAGGCGCCTCCAAGGGCGAAGGCCTGGGTAACCAGTTCCTGGCCAACATCCGCCAGACCGACGCCATTGCCCACGTGGTTCGCTGCTTTGACGATGGCAACGTGATTCACGTGGCCAACGAGGTTAATCCAACCTCCGACATCCAGGTGATCAACACCGAACTGGCCCTGGCCGATCTGGACACCGTGGAGAAGGCCATCAAACGCGTCCAGCGCGTGGCCAAGAGCGGCGACAAGGACGCCAAGGCCCAGTTGGCCATGTTTGAGCAACTGCTGCCGGTGCTGAACGAAGGTAAACCCGTGCGCAGCATGGGCCTGGACAAAGAGCAGATGGCGCTGATCCGTGAACTGTGCCTGCTGACCGTCAAGCCCACCATGTACATCGCCAACGTTAACGAAGACGGCTTCGAGAACAACCCGTACCTGGACGAAGTCATGGCCATCGCCGCCGAAGAGAACGCCGTGGTCGTGCCCATTTGCAACAAGCTGGAAGCCGAAATCTCCGAGCTGGAAGACGACGAGAAATCCATGTTCCTGGATGAAATGGGCATGGAAGAGCCCGGCCTGGACCGCGTTATCCGCGCCGGTTACAAGCTTCTGGGCCTGCAGACCTACTTCACCGCCGGCGTGAAGGAAGTCCGCGCCTGGACCGTGCGCATCGGCGCCACCGCCCCGCAGGCGGCCGGCGTGATCCACACCGATTTCGAACGTGGCTTCATCCGCGCCGAAGTGGTCAGCTACGAGGATTTCGTGGCCCACAACGGCGAACAGGGCGCCAAAGATGCGGGCAAATGGCGCCTGGAAGGCAAGGATTACATCGTCCAGGACGGCGATATTATCCACTTCCGGTTTAACGTCTAATTATTCGGGATTTTTTTGGCCCCAAAGCCTTGACAGCTCGGGGCCAAATGCCGAAAATACGCGCCTCGTTTGGGGCGATGCCCAAAGCGAAATGGCAAGGTAGCTCAGTTGGTTAGAGCACGGCACTCATAATGCCGGGGTCGGCGGTTCGACTCCGCCCCTTGCTACCAGTATTCTTAAAAGCCCGGTTCGAAAGAGTCGGGCTTTTTTTATGCCTGATTTACAGGAAACTGCCATGCCTGAATCCGTTGTTGCCGGCCTTTCGAAGAGCCGCCTTGAACGCATCACCCGCCACCTGGACGAAAAATACATCCAGCCCGGCAAACTGCCCGGAGCCCTCACCCTGGTGGCCCGCCATGGCCAGGTGGTCTGGTGCCAGGCCCAGGGCCTGCGGGATGTCGAGCGCCAGCAGCCCATGGAGCGCGATACCGTGTTCCGCGTGTATTCGATGACCAAGCCGGTCACCGCCATCGCCATGATGCAGCTGTACGAGCAGGGCAAATTCCTGCTCAATGACCCAGTGCACAAGTACATCCCGTCATGGAAAGACCTGCGGGTGTTCAAGAGTGGTCATTACCCGGATTTTGAAACCGAGCCGGCGACCACCACCATGACCATTCGGGACCTGTTCACCCACACCTCGGGGCTGACCTACGGCTTCACCGAGCGCACCCCGGTGGATGCCGCCTACCGCAAACTGAAACTGGATGGCAGCCCGATCCTGACGCTGGACAAACTGGTGGAGCGGCTGGCCGAGCTGCCACTGGAATTCAGCCCCGGCACCGCCTGGAACTACTCGGTCTCCACCGATGTATTGGGCTATCTGGTACAACAGCTCTCCGGCCAACCGCTGGACGAGTACTTCGAAGAACACATCTTCAAACCGCTGGGCATGACCGAAACCGGCTTCCACGTGCGCCCGGACCAGCAGAACCACTTTGCCGCCTGTTACCTGTACCAGCAAGGCGACACCATGAAACTCCAGGACGACCCGGAGCGCTCCCGCTACCTGAAACCGCCACGTTTCCATTCCGGTGGAGGCGGCCTGGTGTCCACCATCGACGACTACTTCCGTTTCGCCCAGGCCCTTTGCCAGGGCGGCGAATACCAGGGCGCCCGCATCATCGGCCGCAAAACCCTGGAATTCATGCTCCGAAATCACCTGCCCGGCGGCCAGGATCTCCCGGCGATGTCCATCGGTGGCTTCAGCGAGACACCCTACGCCGGAACCGGCTTCGGGCTGGGCTTCTCGGTCAAAACCGACGCACCGGCCTCCCACACCATTGGCTCGGAAGGCGAGTATGGCTGGGGCGGCCTGGCCGGCACCCATTTCATGGTGGACCCAAGCGAGGACATGGTGCTGATCTTCATGACTCAACTGATTCCATCAAGGGCTTACCCAGTGCGCCAGGAACTTCGCGCCTTGACCTACGGAGCGCTGGTGTAACTGAGAATCAGCGAGCGGGCGGGTAGGCTCTTCCAAAACTGTCTGCAGCCAGGGATGGCTGCAGTCAAGCCCTACATGGACGTACTCGCGGGCGTGTTTTGGAAGAGCCTACCCGCCTGCTTGCGTCTACCCCACACCAAAGCACACAGACAGCACCGCTTATAACCTGATAACCCCTGAAACTATGCGTGCTTTCCGCTCTCTGTGGCATACTGAGTAGTTCTACTTACAACGCCCCAAATGTCCACCAGCAAGGATTGTTGAAATGAAAGCGGAAACCATTGCGCTGCACGCCGGCTTCAAGAGCGACCCGACCACCAAGGCCGCCACCACGCCGATTTACCAGACCACCTCCTACACCTTCGACGACACCCAGCACGGTGCCGACCTGTTTGACCTGAAGGTGCAGGGCAACATTTACACCCGCATCATGAACCCCACCAACAGTGTGCTCGAAGAGCGCATGGCCGCCTTGGAAGGCGGCGTGGGTGCGCTGGCCGTGGCCTCCGGCATGGCCGCCATCACCTACGCCCTGCAGACCATCTGCAAAGTGGGCAACAACATCGTCAGCACCAGCCAGCTGTACGGCGGCACCTACAACCTGTTCGCCCACTCCCTGCCCAACCAGGGCATTGAGTGCCGCATGGTCACCCACGACGATTACGACGCCGTGGAAAAAGCCATCGACGACCAGACCCGCGCCCTGTTCTGCGAGTCCATCGGCAACCCGGCCGGTAATGTGGTGGACATCCAGAAGTGGGCCGACATCGCGCACAAGCACGGCATTCCGCTGATTGTCGACAACACCGTGGCCACCCCGTTCCTGTGCCGCCCGTTCGAGCACGGCGCAGACATCGTGATCCACTCGCTGACCAAGTACATCGGTGGTCACGGCACCACCGTCGCCGGCGTGGTGGTGGATTCCGGCAAGTTCGACTGGAAAGCCAGCGCCGCCAAGTTCCCCATGCTCAACGAGCCGGACCCGTCCTACCACGGCGTGGTCTACACCGAAGCCCTGGGCGAAGCCGCGTTCATCGGCCGCTGCCGCGTGGTGCCGCTGCGCAACACCGGCTCTGCCTTGTCGCCGTTCAATTCGTTCCTGATCATGCAGGGCCTGGAAACCCTCGCCCTGCGCATGGAGCGCCACTGCGAGAACAGCGAGAAGGTTGCCCAGTTCCTGCAGGATCACCCGGCCGTTGAGTGGGTAAATTATGCAGCCCTGGCCAACAGCCCCTACAAGGCCACTTGCGAGAAAATCTGCGGTGGCAAGGCCTCCGGTATTCTGAGCTTCGGCATTAAAGGCGGCCGTGAGGCCGGCGCGAAGTTCATCGACGCCCTGGACATGATCCTGCGCCTGGTGAACATCGGTGATGCCAAATCCCTGGCCTGCCATCCGGCCACCACTACCCACCGCCAGCTGGATGCCGACGAGCTCAAGAGCGCGGGCGTGAGTGAAGACCTCGTGCGCCTGTCCATCGGTATTGAACACGTGGACGACATCATTGCCGACATCACCCAGGCCCTGGACAAGTCGCAGGCCTGATTCGGCCGGGCCGGGTACGACGGATGTCGTGCCCGGCAGACACCGTGTTTCCCCTTACCTGCCTTGTATCTACACTGCCCGCGGATTATTCTCTAAGGTTATCCATGCCTTAATTTGAGAGTGTCTGGCCAATGAGCGACAGCGCAAAGCCCCGCATTACCAGTGGTTCCAAATTCCGTAACGAGCACGGCTTCTCCGCCATCAAGGACGGCGTCAAGCAAAAAGGCAGCACGGAAGACAAGCCCCTGGAGCGCAAGCCGAAATGGCTGAGAGCGCGCATGCCGGGCGGCGAACGCTACGATGCCGTCAAGAAAAACGTCAGCGAACACCGGCTGAGCACCGTGTGCCAGGAATCCCACTGCCCGAACATCGGCGAATGCTGGACCGCCGGCACCGCCACCATCATGGTGATGGGCTCGGTGTGTACCCGTGCCTGCAAATTCTGCGCGGTGGATACCGGTAACCCCAAGGGCTGGCTGGATCACGAAGAGCCGGAGAACACCGCCAAGTCCGTGGAACTCATGGGCTTGCGCTACATCGTACTGACCTCGGTCGACCGGGACGACCTGGAAGATTTCGGTGCCGGCCATTACGCCGCCTGCGTGTCCGCCATCAAACGCCGCACCCCGGAAGTAGCGGTGGAGGCCCTGACCCCGGATTTCGACGCCGTGATGCCGCTGGTGGAACAGGTGGTGGACTCTGGCCTGGATGTGTTCGCCCAGAACGTGGAAACCGTCGAGCGCCTGACCCGCCGCGTGCGCGATCCCCGCGCCGGTTACCAGAAAACCCTGGACGTGCTGGCCCATGCCAAAAAACACCGGCCGGACGTACTGACCAAGACCAGCCTCATGCTGGGCCTGGGTGAAACCGAAGAAGAAATCCTGAAAACCATGGACGATCTGCGCGCCATCGGCGTAGACATCCTGACCCTGGGCCAGTACCTGCGCCCCACCCCGAACCACCTGCCGGTCGAGCGTTACGTCACCCCGGAGGAATTCAACCGCTTCCGCGACATTGGCCTGGAAAAAGGCTTCATGGAAGTGCCCTCAGGCCCCATGGTGCGCTCCAGCTACCGGGCTGATAAAGTCTTTGATAAAAACAATCTCGGCCTGGCGGTACCGGAGGTCCCTGAGTCCTCCAATGCCATGCAGATTCCGGTCAAGGCCATAGAATAATAAGGCGAGTTAATGCTGTCTCTGCTGCGGAATATCCGGCTGAAGTACAAGTTCTGGTTGCTGAATATTGTGGTCCTGGCGGTGCTCTGCCTGCTGGCCCTCTATTCCACCTATGTCATGGCTGATTACACGGAACGTCCCTGGATGACGGTCGTGGCCGATACCCTGCCGGGTTTCGCGATGGTGATCGCCATCCTGATGGGCCTGGAGATGGCCGGCTCACAACTCCTGATCTCCTTTATTGAACGGCACGTCAACCGACTCAAAGACACCATGGTGTCAGTCCAGGCCAGCGGCAACCTGAGCCAGCGCGCCCATGTCGACTCCAATGATGAAATCGGCCAGATGGCCAGCGCCTTCAACGCCATGCAGGATCGCACGGAAGAGGTGGTCAAGAGCATGAAGCAGGCAACCGAGCGGCTGCACCAGGAGGTTCAGGCCCTGACCGAGGCCGCCGAAGCCCGTCGTGACGACCTGGGCCGACAGCAGGAAGGCGCGGATCGATCCGCCGAAGTCATTGAAACCATGCTGCAAAGTTTCGTCGGCATCGCCGAACAGGCCGGCATTGCCAATACCCTGTCCCACGAAGCCCGGGAAACCGCTATCTCCGGTGGCGAGCGCGTCAGCCAGAGTGCGGACAGCATCCGGAAACTCGCCGATGTGGTGCGCAATTCCGCCAGCAGCGTGGAATCACTGGCCGAGAACAGCCAGGAAATCGGCCACGCCATCACCGAAATCCAGGGCATTGCCGAGCAGACCAACCTGCTGGCACTGAATGCCGCCATCGAAGCCGCCCGGGCCGGTGAGCAGGGCCGCGGCTTCGCCGTGGTCGCAGACGAAGTCCGCAACCTGGCGCGCCGGGTGCAGGATTCCACCGACCAGATCCAGACCACCCTGGACCGGCTACTCACCGCGATGAACGATGCCGTGGATCAAATGACCGGCAGTTCCGAAGACGCCAACCGCTGTGTTGAAGAATCCGAGGAAGGCCGGCAAGCTCTGGAGGCCATTAACGAAGTGGTCGGTCGCATCAACCGGACGAACCAGGAAATCGCCAACCTTTCGTCCGAACAGACTTCGGGCACCGACGAAGTCCTGGCCAACATCCAGGGTATCCGGGACACCACCCAGAGCATGGTCACCGAACTGTCAGAGAGCGCGGATATGGCCCGACGACTGAAGCAATTGATCGAATCCCTGGATAATGCGTCGTCAAAGGTCACAGTTCACTGAGGATTGTGGCAAACTCTGCACCTCGTTCCACCCGCAGAGACATCATTCATGGACCGCCTTGGTGCCTTTTACGATCGCATTATTCTTGCCCATCCGTGGCTTGTACTGATTCTTCTCAGCCTGCTGCTGGCCGCCGCCGCTCTGGGGTTTGGCCAGTTCAGGCTGGACGCCTCTGCGGAATCCCTGGTTCTCGAAAACGATCGCTCGTTGGAACAGTACCGCCAGGTAAACCGCATCTTCACCACCTCCGACGACTTCCTGGTGGTGACCTACACACCGGACCACGAACTGTTCAGCCAGACCGGCCTCGACCGACTCGCCGCCCTGCGGGATGAACTGGCGGCGGTGGAAGCCGTGGGTTCCACCAACAGCATTCTCAGCGTGCCGTTATTGCACAGCCCCGACCTCACTCTGGACACGGTCGACAGCGAAATCAAAACCATCGACGCCGACGATGTGCCCCCGGAGACCGCTCGTCAGGCACTGCTGAACAACCCCCTCTACCCCAACCTGCTGATTGGCGAAAACGCCAAGACGACGGCTATACAGGTCAACCTGCCAACTCCGGAGCAATACTTCGAGCTGCTGAACCAGCGTAACGACCTACGGGATAAAGTGCGGGCCGGCAACGCCAGCGAAGCCGAACAGGCCGAACTGGAACGGGTCAGCAACGAATTCATCCACTTTACCGAGCAGATGGGCAACGAGCGCGACCGGACCATTGCCCAGGTGCGTACTATTCTTGACGGCTACCGTGACCAGGCCACCATTCATCTGGCGGGCGTGCCCATGATCGTGGCCGACATGATCCGCTTTATCAAAAACGACCTGTCCACGTTCGGCCTGGGGGTATTGGCCTTCCTGCTACTGACCCTGGCGCTGATCTTCCGCCAGTGGCGCTGGGTGCTGGTTCCGCTTCTGTGCTGCGGCTTTACGGTGTGGCTGATGGTGGGTTTCCTGGGCTGGGCCCAGTGGCCGGTGACGGTAATCTCGTCCAACTTCATTTCCCTGCTGCTGATCATGACCCTGTCGCTGACCATCCACCTGATCGTGCGCTATCGGGAGTTTCAGCATGACGAACCGGAAGCCGCCCCCCGGGACATCCTGCACCGCACCCTGATGGCCATGATCAAGCCCTGTTTCTACATGGCCATCACCACCATCGTGGCCTTCGGTTCCCTGACCTTCAGCGGCATTCGACCGGTGATTGATTTTGGCTGGATGATGACCCTGGGCCTGACAGTGGCCTTCCTGATCACGTTCCTGGTCTTTCCGGCCCTGCTACGGCTGATGCCGCCGCCTGTTGACGAACGGGTGGCTTCCAACCGGATACCCTTCACAGACGCCTTTGCGCGCTTCACAGAACGTTTTGGCGGCACAGTCCTGGTTGGTGCCGGGGTACTGGCAGCACTCTGTGTAATTGGCCTGAACCGCCTTACCGTGGAAAACAGTTTTATTGACTATTTCAAACCCAGCACTGAAATCCACCAGGGCATGATCACCATCGATAATCGTCTGGGCGGCACCACTCCGCTGGATGTGGTGATCACCGACAAACCGGCCCCGGAAAATGGGGGTGGCGATCCCTTTGCCAGCGACTGTGATCCGTTTGTGGAGGACTGTGGTGACGAGGAATACCGGGACACCTGGTACACCTATCAAAAAATGCAGCAGCTGGAAGAGGTACACGAGTATCTGGACAGCCTGCCGGAAACTGGCAAGGTTCTGTCGATCAACACCACGCTGGCCCTGTTGGCACAGGTTAACCAGGGCGAGCCGCTGGACGCACTGGAGCTGGCCTTCGTGCCCGCTGCCGTACCAGAAGACCTGAAAGACATACTGCTGACGCCCTACATTTCCGAAGAACACGATAAGGCACGATTCAGCATCCGGATCCTTGAGACCAACCCTGATCTCAAGCGTCAGGAACTGCTGGACAAGATCCGCCATCATCTCACCCAAAAACTGGGCTACGACGAGGATCGCGTACTGTTGTCCGGCATGACCGTCATGTACAACAACATGCTGCAAAGCCTGTTCGATTCCCAGATCAAGACCATTGGCGTGGTGTTCGGCGCCATCCTGGTGATGTTCCTGATCCTGTTCCGTTCCCTCACCCTGGCACTGATTGGGCTCGCGCCCAACCTGATTGCGGCCGGCTCGGTACTGGGCCTGATGGGCTGGCTCGGCATTCCCCTGGATATGATGACCATCACCGTGGCGGCCATCACCGTCGGCATCGCGGTGGACGACACCATCCACTACATCCATCGTTTCAAGACCGAATTCGCCAAAGATGGCGATTACCTGGCCACCATGCACCGCTGCCATCGGAGCATTGGCCAGGCCATGTTCTTTACCTCCCTGACCATCATTGTCGGGTTCTCGATCCTGATGCTATCGAACTTCATCCCGACCATTTATTTCGGGCTGTTCACCGGCTTTGCCATGTTTATGGCCCTGCTGGGCGCGCTGACGTTGCTGCCGCGACTGATCGTGCTGATCAAGCCGTTCGGGCAGGCATAAAAAAACCCGCCGGAGCGGAGCTCGGGCGGGCTTGGCGCCAGGCGCAGACTTTTACTGCATGCCTTGGCCCTGCTGCTGTTGCTGCATCATCTGCTGACGCTGCTGCATCTGTTGACGCATCTGCTGCATGCGACGGTCCAGTTCAGCGCGCTGCTCCTCGGTGAACACCGCATCGACGCGAGCCTGCATCAGCGCGGACAGGCCAGCAATCTTGCCGGTCACTTCGCCCAGCTCATCGGCTTTTTCCTCAATGGCATCCGCGTCGTAGTCTTCCTTGATCTCGCCTTGCAGCTCCTTCTGAAGCGTTTGCGCGGTCTGGCGCAGCTCACGGATTTCGCCCTGCATTTCCTGCATGATGTCGCGAATCTCGGTCTGCTGATCATCGGACAGCCCCACCATCTGTGCCAGCTGTGACACCTGATCCGGCTGGCCGCCTGACTGCTGCTGTGCAAATGCGCTGGTGGACAGGCTCAGGGCAATCAGGGCCGAACCAAGGATCTTCACAAGTTTCATATTCGTCTCCGTTCACTCGGGTGGCAGGCACCACCGTGTATTGGCTTTATTAATGTCAGACACACACCGTAAAACATTACGGAACGTGATTTCACCCCAACCTCGGCCTTCGTGCCCCTTCCTTCCCAGCATAGTTGGCTTCAGGCCGCAGCACAGGCGGGTTCCAATAAATGTGAAAATTTGGTCATTCCCCTGCATAATGGCGCTTTTCACCGGCAGCGGAGCACCACCATGGCCATCAACTGGTTTCCCGGGCACATGCATAAGGCCCGAAAGGAGATCAAAAAAGTCATGCCTCAGATGGATCTGATCATCGAGGTCGTTGACGCCCGCATCCCGTTCAGCAGCGAAAATCCGCTGGTCCCCTCCCTGCGTGGCGACACGCCGTTGATCAAGGTACTGAACAAGCGCGACCTGGCCGACCCGGAAGTCACCAGCCAATGGCTGGAATGGCTGGAGCGCGAGCGCGGGGTCCGGGCCCTGACCCTGACCCACAACCAGCGCCGGGAAGCACTGGCGATTCTGGACCTGGCCCAGGAAATGACGCCGGATCATGACCGCGAGAAAAGCGCCCTGAGGGTGATGATTCTGGGCATTCCCAATGTCGGGAAATCAACGCTGATCAATACCCTGGCGGGACGAACGGTGGCAAAAACCGGAAACGAACCAGCCGTTACCCGCGCCCAGCAGGCCATCAAACTGCCCAACAATATCCTGCTATACGACACCCCGGGCTTTCTCTGGCCCAAGCTCTCACCAGAGGCCTGTGGCTATCGGTTGGCGATTACCGGCGCCATCCGAAGCGCGGTGCTCGATTTTGAAGATGTGGCCCTGTTCGAGGCCGATTTTCTGGTGGCCCACTACCCGGAGCTGGTTGTGAACCGCTACGGTCTCGATGAGACTCCCCGTGACGGCCTGGCGCTGATGGATGCCATCGCCGTCAAACGCCGTTTCCTGGGGCGCGGCGGCGTACCGAACCTGCACAAAGTGTCGGAAGTGTTGCTTAACGAATTCCGGTCCGGCACTCTCGGACGCATCTCCCTGGAAACACCAGCGCTGGTTGAAAGGGAGCTGGAAGAACTCCAAGATACTTGATCTCGGTCAAGGTAACAGGGATGATAGAAACCAGAGCGCGAACTCTCAGGGATGATAGCAATCACCGAGCGCAGGCTCTCAAGGAACGTGGACGCACCTGACCGCCAACCGTCGGGTGTGATATGGATCAACGCGGATGGTTCATCAAATATGGCCCAGGCAATTCGACTCCAGCAAGCATCTCCCCTCAAAGCGGCCTGCAATCAATGCAGCCTGAGCAATCTCTGCCTCCCCCTGGCAATTGAAGAAAACGATCTCGACCGGCTCGAAGACATCGTCCAGCAGGGCAAGATCTACAATCGGGGCGAGCATATCTTCGACCAGAGCACGCCAGTGCGGTCGTGCTTTGCGGTGAAGAGTGGCTCCATCAAGACTTCGATCATTACCGAGGGCGGAGAAGAACAGGTCACTGGCTTCTTCATGCCGGGTGAACTGGTTGGGCTGGACAGCATGAGCAGTGAGACCTATGCCTGTACCGCCCGCGCGCTGGAGCGTACGAGTGTGTGTGAGTTTCCGGTCGAGAAACTGGAAGAACTGACGGGCAAGCTGCCCGAGCTGCAGCACCACATGTACCGGATGATGAGCCAGGAAATCCAGAACAGCCATCAGTTGGCCATGCTGCTGAGCAAGAATACGGCAGAAGAGCGCATCGCCGCCCTGCTGCTGTCCCTGTCCAGCCGTTTCCGCCGTCGGCGCATGTCGGCCACCAACTTCAGCCTGCCCATGGCCCGCAACGACATCGCCAACTTCCTGGGCCTGGCCGTGGAGACCGTCAGCCGGGTTTTCACCCGCTTCCAGAACCAGGGCATCATCCGCGCCCGCGGGCGGGAAGTGGAACTACTGGACGTGGATGCGCTGCAAGTGGTTACGCGAGACTTCGCTCGTCAGGGTCAGTAAAACTACTGCCCCTGACAGACCATCTTTACTTCTTCCGTGAGCCAATTGCGCCACGGAAGCTGCTTGATGCCGAAAGTGTTCCGGATTTTGCTGCACACCATGGTGGTATTCACTGGCTCCAGATGCCCCCACTCCGGCACATCATCCACAACCCGGGTGCTTTCCGGAACACTGGGCATGCCAACGACCTCCAGCCCCAGCTCATAAAGATTGATTTCCTCGGCGCCGGCGTACTGATAGGTACCCCACACTTCCGCCCCACAATCCAGTTGCAGGACAATGGCGGCCATCACCCTGGCCAGGTCGTATACCGCCACTGGCTGGCCTCGACAGCGCCCGGGCAAAGCCAGAACGCCGGAGTCAACGGCACAATCGTGCACCTTGCGAACCACCCGCGCCAGGCTCCAGCCCGTGCGCAGAATGATGTGACGAGTCAAAGACGTGCGCAACGCCTGCTCGCACTCCCATTGCCAGCGGCCAAGTTCGTTTATCGGCTGCCCGGGATTGGATGAGATATAGGCACCCTGCTTCCGACCATCAAACACGTAGCAGGAAGACAACTGAAGCAGCGCCATGCCATGCTCACGGGCGTATTCCGCCAGCGCCAGCGGCAAAGCGAACGCGGCCTGATGGGTCTGCTCCCGGTTTTGCTCAGCCTGCTCGGGATCATCCAGCCATAAGGCATTCACGATCAGATCCACATCTTTCGGCACCCAGTTATCCAGGGCGCCGGTGCCCGCCTTGGCCGGGTCACTGACCAGCAACGGGCTGACCCGCAAATGGGTTTTGCGCAACCGCTCCAGAAGCACCTTCCCCAGTGGGCCATAATCGTGAACAACTAGTACATGCACGCCGAAACAATGCCTCCGGAATAGTGGTGAAATGCGGCTTACTGATAAATTCTCGGAACCCGCGCGGTAACGCCGGTCAGCAACTCATAACCAATAGTACCGGCACAAGTGGCAACTTCGTCAACGCTGACAGTGCCGCCCCAGAGCTCCACGGTATCGCCCTCACGGGCGTCTGGAGCTGATGACAGGTCCACCGCCAGCATGTCCATGGACACCCGGCCCAACAGCCGGATGCGGCGGCCACCAATCGCCGCAGGCGTATCGGTTCCCGCGTGGCGCGGGTAACCATCGCCGTACCCGATGGCCACCATACCCATGCAAGTGTCCTTGTCGGCGGTCCAGGTGGCACCATAGCCTACCGACTCTCCGGCTCGCACGGTACGGGTGGCAATCAACGGAGCCTCCAGGGTCATGGCCGGCTTCAGGCCCAGCTCAAGCCCCGTCTTTCCTTCCATCGGAGAACCACCGTACAGCATGATGCCCGGGCGGCTCCATTGGTACAGCGGCTGCCCTTCCAGGAAATGTGCGGCGGAATTACCCACACTGCGCATCAGCTCCGGCCACGGAGCCGTGGCCCGCTCAAAACACAGGGTCTGCTGGGAGGTCATCGGGTTATCGGGCTGGTCTGCGCAGGCGAAATGGGTGACAAATCCGAGCAGACCGCTATCATGACCAGCCACTTTCAGACCCGACCAGACATCGGTAAGCTCTTCCGGGCGAAAGCCCAGGCGGTTCATGCCGGTGTTCACCTTCAGCCAGAATCGGGGCGCCTCCGGGCTTGCCGATAGCCAGGCCAATTGGGCCGGACTGTGCAATACCGGCTCAAAATCCTCATGCACACAGTCTTTCAGATCCGACTGCTGATGCACGCCCTGCAGCAGTACCACCGGGTGCGTCAGACCCGCCTCCCGAATCGCCAGGGCCTCTTCAAGACAGGCTACGGCATACTTGCCGGCATCATCAGCCAGGGCATGCGCCACCGCCTGGATGCCGTGGCCATACCCATCAGCCTTGACCACCGCCATGGCCCGGGCTTCACCGGCCATCCGGCTTGCCAGTCGGTAGTTGTGGCGTATCGCCTCAAGGTGGATTCGGGCAACCGTGGGGCGGGCCATCAGTAATCCCCACCGTAATCGCCGTAGTCACCATGAGCCAGGTCTTCAAACTTGGTGAACTTGCCAATGAAGGCCAGACGGGTGGTGCCGATGGGGCCGTTCCGCTGCTTACCGATGATAATCTCGGCAATGCCCTTGTCCGGGGTGTCTTCGTTATACACCTCATCCCGGTAGACGAACATGATCACGTCCGCGTCCTGCTCGATGGCGCCGGATTCCCGCAGGTCCGAGTTCACCGGGCGCTTGTTGGGCCGTTGCTCCAGGCTCCGGTTCAACTGCGACAGGGCGACCACCGGGCAGGCCAACTCTTTCGCCAGGCCCTTCAGGGATCGGGATATTTCAGAAATCTCGGCCGTCCGGCCCTCGGTATTGCCCGGCACCCGCATCAGCTGCAGGTAATCGACCATGATCAGGCCCAGCTTGCCGTCGTTCTCCCGGGCAATACGGCGCGCACGGGAGCGCATCTCGGTGGGACTCAGGCCGGGGGTGTCGTCGATATACAGGGGCTTGTCCTTCAACAGGCTCACGGCCGAGGTCAGGCGCGGCCAGTCGTCTTCTTCCAGGTTACCACTACGGACCTTGGTCTGGTCGATGCGCCCCAGCGAGGACAGCATACGCATGGCCAGGGCATCCGCTGGCATTTCCATACTGAACACCAGGATTGGCGTGCCAGTGGTGATCAGCGCGTTCTCCACAATGTTCATGGCAAACGTGGTCTTACCCATGGAAGGACGACCCGCCACGATGATCAGATCCGCCGGCTGCATGCCCGAGGTTTGCTCGTCCAGGTCCTTGAAGCCGGTGGTCAGGCCGGTGGTTTTGTCGCCAGACTCAAACAGCTCTTCAATGCGAGTCAGGGCGTTGGCCAGAATGGGATTGATCGCCTTTGGCCCGGAGCCCTCCTTGGTGCGGGATTCGGCGATCTGGAACACGCTACGCTCGGCTTCGTCCAGGATCTCGCTACTCTTGCGACCCAGCGGATTGAAGGCGGAATCGGAAATCTTGCCAGACACTTCCAACAACTGGCGAAGGATCGAGCGCTCCTTGACGATCTCGGCGTAGGCCTTGATGTTGGACGCGCCGGGGGTTTTTTCTGCCAGCTGGGCCAGGTACTCAAGGCCACCGGCATCTTCAATATCCCCGGCCCGTTCCAGGAATTCGGTCAGGGTGACCACGTCCAGCGGCTCACTCTCGCTGGCCAGCCGCTCCACGGCCCCGAAAATCAGCCGGTGATCCTGTCGATAAAAATCCGAGGCAGAGATCATTTCCGCCACTTCGTCAAAACGGCGGTTGTCCAGCATCAGACCGCCCAGCACCGCCTGTTCGGCTTCAACCGAATGGGGAGGCACTTTGATGCGACTGGTCTCGAGATCGACAGCTTCGGCTTTCAGGGTTGGATTGGCCATGGACACACTTCTTCAGGTGCTGCCAGCCTGGCAAGGATATCGCCGGGAAGGCATGGAATGAAATTGAAAGGTACAAGAATACCAGAAAGCAACGGGCCCGAAACCGTCTCCGGTTCGGGCCCGTTTCTGCCCGCTGAAACAGGACGCTTCAGCAGGCTATGCAACCACCATCTGGTGGGGCAACCGATTAACCGGCAACAACCGCCAGTTTGATGGTTACTTCCACGTCGGTGTGCAGCTGCAGCTCGATGTCGTACTCGCCAGTCACCCGGATCGGGCCTTCCGGCAGACGAACTTCGCTCTTCTCAACTTCGGTGCCAGCGGCGGTGATCGCGTCTGCGATGTCGCGCACGCCAATGGAACCGAACAGCTTGCCTTCTTCACCAGCCTTGGAGGTGATGGTTACAGAAGTGCCTTCCAGAGCTTCGGCGCGAGCCTGGGCAGCGGCCAGCTTCTCGGCAGCGGCTTTTTCCAGCTCGGCACGACGCTCTTCGAACGCCTTGATGTTCGCTTCCGTGGCAGGCACAGCCTTACCGTACGGCAGCAGGAAATTACGACCGTAACCGGCCTTTACCTTTACCTTGTCACCCAGTGAGCCAAGGTTTGCTACTTTCTCGAGCAGAATAACTTCCATCTCGTTAACCTCTTCGTGCTTTATTCAGCCGATCCGTCAGGCTTGATACGCCTGCGGATGTCCAGCCAGCTATCCACAAAAGCCAGAACCAACAACAGCATCATCAGACTCGGACCCAACAGCAACAGGGCAATGTAAAACATGACCAGCCACTGCACGTTCCACTGCTTACGAGCAACCACACCGTGAACCAGTGCCAGGCCAGCCAGGAACAGAGGCGTTCCCGCGGCCCAGGCCAACAACAATGAGTTGAGGCCCAACACCGGCCCGATCATCATCGTGACTGCGCACAGCACGGCGATGACCGGTGACAACCGCAGACTGTGAAATTCCTTGCGGAATCCGCCCGGGTTGTACAGGGCTGCCTGCCACCCTCTCGCCAACATGGTCATACCAACTGCGGTGGCGAAGTAGGTGCCCGCCATACTGGCGGTCATGGTGTCCCGGATAATCAGCTCCAGGTCACTGCCCAGCTCCTGGGCAATCTCGGCGTTGTATTGCTTGTAAAACTCAATACCCGACTGAACCAGATCGCTCAGTAATGCCGGGTACATCAGAGGCAGCATCAGCCCGGTCAGTATTGCCAGGAAGGCGCCGGATAACAGCGCTTTTTCCCAAGCCCCCGAGGTCCTGAGGATCAGCGCCATCAACATTGTCTGCAACAACACCACCAAGGCCGTCGGATCCTGGCCATAAAGAGCCCAACCCAATGCCGGAAGCAGTGCCCAGAGGCCGATATTCAGCCCCTGACGCAGGCCCAGTCGCAGAACAACCAGGCCGACAACTGCCGCGCCAATCCAGAACAACAGAGGTACCGCAGTGGTGACTGCTGCAACCCCGCCGGCCTGAAGGGGACCGCGCATTACATACTGTGCCAGTGCACGCATGGTCCCGAGTCCTGTCAGTGCTTAGTGGTCGTGGCTATCCGTATACGGCAGCAGTGCCAGGTAGCGGGCACGCTTGACAGCGGTAGCCAGCTGACGCTGATAACGTGCTTTGGTGCCGGTGATGCGGCTGGGCACGATTTTGCCGGTTTCAGTGATGTAGCCTTTCAGGGTGTCCAGATCCTTGTAATCGATCTGCTTGACACCTTCTGCCGTGAAACGACAGAACTTACGACGTCTGAAAAAACGAGCCATTAGATAACTCCTTAACTCCGGTTAATTACTCTTCTTCGCCCTGACTCTTGGCTTTCTGGCCAGAATCGGACTCGGCAGAACGACGAGGACGCTCTTCACGACGATCTTCGCGGGACTCCGCGGCTTTCATCGGGGAAGGCTCGGTAACAGCCTCGTCCTGACGCAGGATCATCTCGCGGATGATGGCATCGTTGAACCGGAAGTTGTGAGTCAGCTCATCCATGGCCGGCTTGGAACATTCAACGTTCATCAGCACGTAATGAGCCTTGTGAATCTTGTTGATCGGGTAAGCCAGGTGACGACGGCCCCAATCTTCCAGGCGATGTACCTTGCCGCCATCTTCAGTGATGACGCCGGTATAACGCTCGATCATCGCGGGCACTTGCTCGCTCTGATCCGGATGTACCATAAATACGATTTCGTAGTGACGCATGAGTTCTCCCTACGGTTTATACAGCCTTCTTCCCCGGCAGCACTGCCAGAGCATGAAGGCAAGGAGTAGACAGCCAGGCTGTCCGTTTTATTTCTGCTTTTATGATAAGGCTTTTAAAAAGGCTTGATCAAAAGCGGGGTTTGGCTTGCCTGAACACAGGCAATACAAAACCACCCCTAAAAATAGGGGTGGCATATTCTAGGCGCCCGGGCCGGGTTGTGCAAGGCTTAATCAGTGCTCAACCCTGGCGCTGGCGCACGGCTTCGTACAGACAGACCCCGGTGGCCACGGAGACGTTCAGGCTGTCCACGTGCCCGGCCATGGGAATATTGATCAGCTGATCGCAATGTTCGCGGGTGAGCCGGCGCATGCCCTTGCCCTCGGCGCCCATCACCAGAGCCACGGAGCCCTTGAAATCCGCCTGGTAAACTGTGGCGTCCGCCTCGCCGGCGGTGCCAATCAGCCAGACGCCCTGATCCTTGATTTCACGCAGAAAGCGCGCAAGATTCGTTACCTGCACAAAGGGCACCGTTTCCGCCGCCCCACAGGCCACTTTTCGGGCCACGGGTGTCAGGCTCGCGGACTTGTCCTTGGGCACAACCACCGCCTGAACGCCCGCCGCATCGGCGGTACGCATACAGGCCCCAAGGTTATGCGGGTCAGTCACGCCATCCAGCACCAGCAAAAAGGCCGGCTGCCCGGCACTCCCGAGGTGTGCCAGAAGGTCGTCCTCGGTCCACTGCTTACTGGCAGCCACCGCCGCCACAATACCCTGATGCACCCCGGAAACCCGTTCGTCCAGTTCCTTGCGATGCACCACTTGCCAGCGTACGCCCTGTTTATCCAGGCTTTCGGTGATTGACCTGGCCCGTTTGTCCTGCCGACCGGTCTGGATCCAGACCCGCTGAAGCCGCTCTGGCTCACGCTTGAGCACGGCGTCTACCGCGTGCCAGCCAAAAATATATTCCTGAGACACTGACCTTTCCTGTATCTGGTGTTTCTGTAACCGGGCTTATTTACCGGATTTGCCCTTCCGGCCACCGCCCCTGGCCGGTTTCCGGGCCTGCTTGGCGGCTTCGGCGACCAGTTTTTCCCGGGCGCTGGACGGTGGCACTTTGGCGTTGGGCTGGCCACCGGACTTCGCCCCGGAGCGGCCGCCAGGGGAGCCGCCGGCTTTCTTCTTGCCGCCACGACTGCCTTTTTTGCCACGTGAACCTTTGTCACTGACATCGCGCCGGGCAATATCCAGCGCTTCCCGGTCGCCTTCTCTGTGTTTCGGCTCGCTGACCAGCTCGAGGTCGATCTTGCGATCTTCCATGCCGACACGGGCAACCTGCACACGAACCTCATCACCCAGACGGAAACTCACGGCGGTCCGCTCACCAATCAACCGGTGCTTGATGGGGTCATGGTGGAAATAATCGCCACTCAGGGACGACACATGCACCAGACCTTCAATATAGATATCGGACAGGGACACAAAAATCCCGAAAGGCACCACGGCCGCGATCACCCCATCGAATTCGTCGCCCACGTGATCCCGCAGAAACTCACACTTGAGCCAGGCTTCCACATCGCGGGTGGCGTCATCGGCGCGGCGCTCGGTCATCGAGCACTGCTCACCCAGCCGCTCCATATCGGCGTATTCGTAGGGGTAATGCGCCAGCTCCGGATCGGTCACTTTCGGAGTCACCACATCCTTCTTCACTTCCGGCTTGTGAATCCGGGATTTGATGGCGCGATGGATAATCAAATCCGGGTAGCGCCGAATCGGCGAGGTGAAGTGGGTGTAGCTGGCGAAGCCCAGACCAAAGTGACCACTCTGCTCCGGACTGTACACCGCCTGACTGAGCGAGCGCAGCATGACCATCTGGATGACGTTGGCATCCGGCCGGTCCGCCACTTCCGCCAGCAATTGCTGGTAATCCGCGGAGGTCGGCTTGTCGCCACCACCCAGTTGCAGGCCCAGCTCGCCCAGGAACAGGCGCAGGTTCTGGAGCTTTTCCTCACCCGGCCCTTCATGCACCCGGTAAAGTGCCGGCACTTCATGCTTTTTCAGGAAACGGGCCGTGGCCACGTTGGCGCACAACATGCACTCTTCGACAATCTTGTGGGCATCGTTGCGGTGCACCGGCACGATTTCTTCAATCTTGCGGTTGGCATCGAAGACTATTTGGGTTTCGGTGGTTTCGAAATCGATGGCGCCACGCTCGGTGCGTGCCTTGCGGAACTGCTTGTACAGATCGTAAAGATTGTGCAGATGCGGCAGCAGATCGGCGTAATGCTCACACAGCCGGTAACCCTCCTCGGTATCCGGGTGCTCGAGCATGGCGCTGACCTTGTTGTAAGTCAGTCGCGCATGGCTGCGCATGACCGCCTGGTAGAAGGTGTAGCCACTGAGGTTGCCGGCGGCGCTGATGGTCATGTCCGCCACCATGCACAGACGATCCACGCCCGGGTTCAGTGAACACAGGCCGTTGGAAAGCTTTTCCGGCAGCATGGGCACCACGTGGTCCGGGAAGTAAACCGAGTTACCACGGCGAACCGCTTCTTCATCCAGAGGCGAGCCCGGACGCACGTAATGGGACACATCGGCAATGGCCACCACCAGCCGGTAACCGCCGCGCGGGCGCGGCTCGCAATAGATGGCGTCATCAAAATCCCGGGCAGTTTCGCCATCAATGGTCACAAGACGCATGTTCCGGATATCCACCCGGTTCTGCTTGTCCTTTTCTTCCACCTCTTCGGGAATCGAAGCCGCCTGCTCGCCCACTTCTGTCGGCCAGTTGTGAGGAATGTCGTAGGAGCGGATGGCTACGTCAATTTCCATACCCGGCGCCATGTGCTCACCGAGAATTTCCACAATCTGGCCCGTCGGTTGGGTACGGATGGTGGGCTGGCGCAGGATATCCGCAACCACATACTGCCCGTGCACGGCTCCGCCGGCCTGCTCATCCGGGATGAGGATTTCATGGTTAATACGGGCATTTTCCGGCACCACAAAGGCGATACCGCTTTCCTTGAAAAAGCGCCCGACGATCTGCTGGGTCTTGTGCTCCAGCACTTCGACAATCACGCCCTCTCGACGGCCGCGGTCATCTACCCGGTCCACCCGAGCGGCAACACGGTCACCGTGAAACACCTGGCGCATCTGCCGGGCGGTCAGGAAAAGATCGGAGCCTTTGTCATCCGGGATCAGGAACCCGAACCCATCCTTATGGCCGACGATGCGGCCTGTAACCAGTTCAGCCTCATCCAGCGGCAGATACGCACCCCGACGGTTGCAGATCAACTGCCCGTCGCGGCACATGGCGATCAACCGACGACGGATGGCTTCAATACTGTCTGGCTCAGTCTGCCCGAACTCCTGGCAGAGCGTCTCGTGAGTGGCTGGCGCCCCCCGCTCTTTCAGGTGCTGGAGAATGAACTCCCGGCTCTGTACCGGGTTGTCGTATTTCCGGGCCTCAAGCTCGGCGTTCGGGTCTTTGTTTTCTTTCTTCCGGGAAACC
Organism: Marinobacter nauticus; assembly: GCA_044811145.1. Taxonomy (GTDB): domain Bacteria; phylum Pseudomonadota; class Gammaproteobacteria; order Pseudomonadales; family Oleiphilaceae; genus Marinobacter; species Marinobacter nauticus_A. The sequence goes on along the minus strand of CP085245.1, from coordinate 1,841,202 downwards.
ATTCGGATCCTTCTTGGTTGGCCGCAACAGTGCGGCAAAATTCATAATTTGTCCCAGTATAACGTTGGGATGTCTCACCTGCCTAACCAGAACCGGTTTTTACCTAGGGAGCCTCTGATTAACTCATCAAGCCCCTTACAACCTTATGAAAACTTTTTTGAAAAAAGTGTTTGACAGGCCCGAAAGGAATCCTTAAAGTACGCGCCATCGGTTGAGGGGCACACCTCAACAAGTCATCTGCCGAGGTGGCGAAATTGGTAGACGCGCTAGCTTCAGGTGCTAGTGGGGGCAACCCCGTGGAGGTTCAAGTCCTCTCCTCGGCACCATTCTTTTTGAATGGCCTTCCGAATCAAGAAGTTACTCTTTAATCAGTCACTTACGCTTCCCGCTGGTACACATTACTGGTACACAGGGGCTAATCGTGAGTCTTCGTATGTGCTCTCCCTATCGTCCGAAAAACAGCGGAAAATTCTGGATTCGTAAACGCGTTCCCAGAGAACTCAAGCCCGTTGTCGGTCAAACCGAAATTAAGCGTTCGCTCGGAACAACCGATCCCAAGGAAGCCCGACGACTGGCCCCCATTGTCTGCGCTGAGATAGATCAGATCATTAGCGACGCCAGACGCTCCCATTACATGGACTCCACTGACGTAAGCCGTCTTGTTGGAGAGCATTTCAGGGATCGCCGTTCCAAGATCAAAGCGGATGCAATCAACCAAGGGTGGGATTGGGAGACCTTACAGCTAGAACAAGATCGTCTGACAGAGTCTCTACAGAAAAACCTTCCGAAAGGCCTTACCGAAACAGAGTACAAGCATGAGGCCGACAGACGGAAAGCCGCCGCTGGTCAAGAATGGATTGCACCCACTCTCAAAAAACATCGGCTTACACCTCCTGATCGTCTCTATCATTTAATCGGGCTAGAGGGCTTCCGAGCATACCTAGAAGCGTACAGAGCCGCATCCGCACAACTCTTTGGTAATGCTCACCGGCACCCACCTGAATTTACCGAACAACCAGAGTTGCCAGATCAGGCGACACTACCGGAACTTTTTGGGGACTACGTGAAAGCGAGCCCTGAATTGAGCCCAAGCACGGTTAATGGCTGGAGAGCTTACATAGATCGAGCGCATCAGTTCTTTGAACATAGAGCTGCCGCACAGATAACACGAAGGGATGTGCAAGCTTTTGCTGACGGACTCATTGCAGGAGACGAAAAGGCAACGCCGAGGGGCAAACCCTTAACGGGCAAGACTGTCAGCGACAACTATATCGCCGCTCTCTCTGCGATTTACAAGTTCGCCATTGATCGCGAGCGACTCAAAGACGACCCCACCTACCGAATCAAGGTAAAGAGACAAAAGACTCAAATCACGGGGTACAGCCGCGAACAAGTAAAAACAATTCTACTGGCCTCAAGAGAAAAGCCGAGCAAACGAACCAAACAGGAAACCGCAAACATTCGTCGTTGGATTCCTTGGCTGGCGGCTTTCACGGGCGCTCGTATTGCGGAATTGCTTTGGCTGGAAAGAAAGGACATATCCTCCACCGAGGGAATAACCTACATAAACATTCAGGCCAGCCAAGAGGAAGGGGAAGCAAAACGGGTAAAGACAGATAACTCAACTCGGTCTGTACCGCTTCACCCTGCAATCATTCGGGAAGGTTTCCTTGATTACTGCCGCTCGTTACCTGAGGGCGAAAAATATCTATTCCCCGGCGACTGGGCAGACCAAAACGGCAACAGGACGAAAACCCCCGCTAACAAGCTAAGAGATTGGATCAAGCGGCAACTTCCAAATGCAGATTGGAAGAGACTAAGCCCCAACCATAGTTTTCGGCATTGGATGGCTTCGGAGTGTCGAAAGGCAAGCATAAATGGGGATCATGCTCGTGTCCTCGCTGGCCATGAAGCAAAAGATGATCACGGGCGCTACGGGCCAGCGGATGTCCCAATACTCTTTGAAGAGATCAGAAAAATACCTTCTCCCCACGAGTGGAAGTGACGGCTTTAAGTTCTTCAAACAGCCTCTCCGGCAGGGCGTGAAGACACGAAAAAAATAGCCCCCGCCGGAAACACGGGCAAAACAAAAGGAAGCTCATTCAGACAGCACTCAGAGCAGCATAAAGCGTCTGTCTACTGATCCCGTACTCATGGGCTAGAGCTTTCTTTGTTTCCCCTGAGGCTAGCCGAGAGTTGATCTCTGCCACCTGCTCCGGTGAGAGCTTCCGCTTGGCTCCTATCTGCTTGCCCTTCTTCTTAGCAGCGGCTATGCCTTCCTTCTGGCGCTCACGAATCATTGACCGTTCAAACTGTGCGAAGGCACCCATCATCTGGAGCTGTAAGGTCTGGAATGGATTCTCTTCACCCGTGAATGTCAGGCTCTCTTTGTGGAACTTCACGGCCACACCACGCCCTGTCAGATCACTGACCAGCGTCATAAGGTCTGTCATGTTCCTGGCCAGTCTGTCGATGCTGTGAACGTGCAAGGTGTCTCCCTTCCTGAGATGACGTAGACAGTCGGACAGAGCCGGTCTGTTGGTATCCTTACCGCTCACCTTGTCAGTAAACGTCTCGTCGAACTCCAAGCCTTCTAACTGGCGGTCTGTATTCTGATCTACAGAGGAAACCCGAATGTAAGCTACATGCTGTCCACGCATAGTGAGAACTCCTGTGTCCGTCATCGTGTCCACATAACCCTAGAGACACCTTTACATCATGTCAAGTTTTTCAATATGGACTCAACTAGACACGGAGGAATCAGGACTGACAGCCGACAGGAAACCTTGTCCAACAAGCTTACTTAAATGGACACACCTTCATGCTAACTTCAGCCTGTGACACTTGACCCACCATGGAAGTGATTATCCACTTCCTTCTTCGCATAATGAGCTTTTTGAAACCTCCGATCATCTAACAGAATTTCTCTTTCATCGTGGATTCACCCACTTATAGGCGATACCCACCGATAAAGTGTGAATGCAGTCTATCCGCTTTTCCGCTTGGATTTTTTCAAGTCAGAAGGGTATACGGGGGAATTTTAACCTTCTTTTATATGACAAACACTAGCTAAAATTTTTATGATAAAATCAAGAACAGCTCAATAATAAAAATTCATCAGTTTTCCTGGGAGCAACCCTTGAGAAAGTTTATCTCAGAATCCAGAAAGCTTGAAAAAAGCGCTTTTGAACTGCGTCGACGAAGACTGAATTGGCGATTGGTAGCCAAAGGTCGAATAGAAAAGCATTTTAAAGAAGCTTGCGATTCTGCAGAAAAATACTCCTACCCCTTGCCTATGACTTGTCATACGCATGAAACAACATACAACGAACAAACCGTCCAAATAACAGGAGCACCAAATCCCACTGGCGTCGTAGAGAATCAAAAAGACACAGATACTAGGCCGTCTAAGATTGAAGTAGAAAAAGGAGCCGCGCTCGTAGCATCCTTTGGAAGCAACGGTAATGTGGCGTTTATAATTTACCCTTATAAATCAGGTCGACACTCTAGAAACGAGGATAACATAATTCTGCACCACCACCTTTCTCCCGATGCGGTCACAGAAAAGTTAATAAAACGCTGCATTAGCTTGTTTTTTCTATACGTCAGAAGCTCAAGCATTTATGGAAGCTACAGCTCATCTTTTTTAGATTTCTTCCGGATAAACTTGATGATTGCAGCAGACATAAGGAATCGAAACAAGTTATACAGGAGTGCTTTTATTTTTTTGGCAGAATGGTCAAAGATCATTGGCGCTGGAGTGGCCGGCTATATCGTCGCCATCATGACCCAAGGCTCATAATAAATCACAAAAGGTAGCCTTTCAGGGATAACAGCAAAGCCCCGAAGAAATAAAACTTAATTTTTTATAATTCGACCTGAAAAATTAAAAAGCTAACCTACAATAGTTAAATTCTAAGCCTACCATGCACCTCTTGACTGAGAGGCACCTCTGGCGCTTCTCCTTTCCGTATGCGATAGTCTTGGATAAAATCGGAAATCTGCCTCTGTCTAGACCTCAATCTATCTAACAACTCTTTTAGATACCCCAGATCAAGATCGAACTCCTTCATGGACTCTTTAATATCTTTGGTTTTTTTGCCATATAGAACTTTATAAACACCATCTTCCCTAATTATGGCCCCATGAACTATTCGATTTCTGCTAGTTGACAACCCCCTAATCTCTTGAATGAGCAAAAACCATTCTTTCTTGTCATCCTCTGAACACACCAAGTTTACCAAACGCTCGATAGCATCCAATTTTTGGCCAGTTGCAGCCGTTGTAGGCAGTAATGATTCAAATATAGGCCACTGATCAATACTGCCACATAAAACATGCGACACGGTTCCCAACTTTGACTCTAAAAAACCAAACTCAAAAACCAACTCACCTATAAGTTTAAAAAGCTGTTCATCATCCATTAAAATCATCCACCATCTAAATGATTTGACCAGAAAATTAAAGACATTCCAATCGATTCGCGTCCATACCCCCTTATCTACCCTGTGGGGTGTGCCATGGCATAGGCCAGACCGTGCCAAGCATACACCATAGGGAAGGCACAGCCTGACCATCCAAGAGACCTCTACTGGTTGCTTTCTAGTCAGCCATTGAGAGCCGGTTAGCCTTTCAAGGAAACATCTGACAGACGGTAATCATCCGTTACCGCCTACCCTGCATTCTTTCAGAAGTCCTCTTCAAGCTCCTCATCCGGATTGTGGAGCCAGTGGCCCAGCTCTTCGGCCAACCTTTCAGAATACAGCTCAAGAGCCCGTGCGGTTATCTCTGAATGTTCTGCAAGTTTTTTCCCAAAGGTCTTACCGAACCTCCTTTGCCAGTCCTTGGCGAGCCTTTCTTGCCATGATTCTCCGTAGTCTTTATCGTGACTTTCTCCATGCTGTTGGGCCTCCCGCCAAGACATAGACAGACACTCGGAGTACCACTCTTCTGGCTCGTCTTCCATGATCTCCTTCAGTTTGGAACGCATTCGGGCTACCGTCCGCTCACTGATCTTACAGGCCCTCGCTACAGCTTTCTTGGACATATCTTCAAAGGCAACGGTTAGCCGCCATGCCCTGTTCATTTTTTCATCCTTGGTCATGGACAGCTTGTCTTTAGAGTTCTCCTCGGTTGCCTTGAGCAATGCCTGTTGAAGTGTCCCTTTAAATCGCCTAACAGGTATCCGCCAGCTCTCGGACTGGAAACCTTCCGGCTGATATTGCTTGAACCCTTTCTTTTCCAGTCTCGCATAGGCTAAGAGCCGGTGATGTCCGTCCAACACTGTCCAGTGCTTGCCACTCCACCAGACCGTAATTGGGTCCAGCCGGTTGTTTGGTGCTGCCTTCGCCGCTTCCATTAACGCACCAACATGGCTTTCTGTTTCGGCGGTACTATCGAAATCCCTAGGCTGAAACACTGAATCCCTCTTCCGGATTCGGTTTATGGGTAGTTCGGTAGAGCCTTCTTCAGGTGGGGGTGTGCCACCGTCTAGCTCTCTCTGAACCAGCTCGAAGCCTTCTTCAAATGAGTATGTCTCGTTGTAGGACATTGCTTGTATTCCTTTATTACCAGTTCACTGAAAGGAGAGGCAAAAGCCCCTCCCTAAGGTGTGGGTAATTAACTTGGCAACAAAGGCAAAAAGTTAGTCCTGAACAGCGTAACCTGCCGATACAATCGGATTGGCAAGTACACCATTTCAGTTTTTAAGTGCTCGATACTCTCTCATCTTCTGCTCTAGTTTTCGGGCTCTCGACTCCTGCTTTTTTTTGAGTTCAGGATCTAACGCGACCCTGCGTTTACTGGCCGGATACTCCAGAAAGCACCTCAAGCCTTCCAGTTCTTTTTCCATTGCCTCGTAGGTCGGGCCAATCCAAAGAGTTTTGAAGTAATCTCCCAGCCGAACACAGCCGATGCCCCATAAGATGAACATTATCGTGGTGGCGTAATACAAAGGCATGGAGTCCGTTTCCTTTGAAATCGTACCCATAATAGCTATTGGCAAAAAAGTGATAACGGCCAGAAATGGCCCCAACTTACGCCCGCTCATGGAACCTCCATATGCATGTGTGGACGCAACCAATGTAGCAAAGAGGACAGCTTCAACAAATGCACTGAATCAACGGTGAAATCAGTAGTGCAGGTTTACTGCAGGACTAACCAAAGGTAGGATCAATATTGAACAGGACATCAAGCTGGTACACAAACCGAGAGGCGGGACTCGTAAGGAACTGATTATAAGGGCTTAACATTCATGGACAGAAAGTCCTCTCCTCGGCACCACTTCTTCCCTCTAAGAAGTGGCCTTAATACTCCCTCGATTTCTCACATTTTCCAAGCGATCACACACCTCAGCGCTATGCTATTGTGCTGTGTTTTTGTGTCTGTTTGTTTACGCCCGAACTTTGGGAGTAAGCGGGTAGGTCTTTCCAAAACCGTGCGGAGCCATGGATGGCGGAGGACGAGCGCTACAGGGACGTATTCACAGCGTGTTTTGGAAAGACCTACCCGCTTACTCTTGCACCGTTGAGACTTTAGACTCCCCCCAACGCGGCACCAAAGCCTGCTCCAGCCCCAAATGATCCAGAATCCTGGCCACCATGAAATCCACCAGATCATCGACCGACTCCGGCTTGTGATAGAAACCCGGACTGGCCGGCATGATCACCGCACCCATGCGGGTGAGTTTGAGCATGTTTTCCAGGTGCACTTCGGAATACGGCGATTCGCGCAACACCAGAATCAGTTGGCGGCGTTCTTTCAGGGCCACGTCCCCCGCCCGTTCGATCAGGTTATTACTGGCGCCAGTGGCAAGTGCAGAGAGAGTGCCGGTGCTGCAGGGACACACCACCAGCGGAGCTTTCTCGCCGGAGCCGGAGGCCGGGGGCGAGAACCAGTCTTCCCGGCCAAAGACCTGTATTTGCCCTTCGTTGGCACCGGTAAAGGTATCGAAGGCTTCTTTCATGGCCGGCGGAGAGCCCGGCAGGCGAAAGTCGGTTTCGGTGGCCATCACCACCTGCGCGGCACGGCTGACCATCACATTCACCCGGCATCCGGCGGCCACCAGGCACTGCAACAAACGCAGACCGTACTGGGCGCCGGAGGCGCCGGTGAACGCCAGATTAACCACTGCCGGTGATTCAGCCACGCACTTTCTCCAGTTCCGCCACGAGTTTCTGATGAATGCCACCAAAGCCGCCATTACTCATGATCACAATATGGCAGGTTTCCGGGAGTTGCTCCAAGGCGCTACTGATCAGCGCCTCCACGGAGTCCTCCACCCGGTGGTGGTCACCGGCACCCTGCCCTTCCTGCCAGCCCTCGAGCAACACCGGCAACCAGGCCATGTCGGTCAGGTTGCCCCACAACACCCGATCAGCCGCGTCCGTGCTGGGAATCAGTGCCTGCTGGTGCACGCCCTGCTTCATGGTGTTCGAGCGCGGCTCCACAATGGCCAGGATGGGCTCATCGCCCACGCGATTGCGCAGCCCCTCGAGAGTGGATGCGATGGCGGTGGGATGATGAGCAAAATCGTCATACACGCGAACGCCACCGATATCGGCGATCAACTCCATGCGACGCTTCACACCACCAAACCGGCACAACGCCGCCACGGCGTGGTCCGGGGTAATACCAATGTGCCGGGCTGCCGCGATGGCGGACAGCGCGTTGCGAACGTTATGGATACCCGTGAGGTTCCAGGTCAGCGCTGCTACTGGTTGCTCATGATGAACCACCATAAACCGACTGCCATCTTCCGACAGGAGCTCGGCCCGCCAGTCCGCCATGTGCCCGACCTCGCTGCCAATGGCCGTGTCCTGGACGGAACTCCAGCAGCCAAGACCCAGGGCATTATCCAGATGGACGTCCCGGGCCGGGCGCACAATCAGCCCCTGGGAGGGCACGGTGCGAACCAGGTGGTGGAACTGGCGCTCAATGGCTTCCACGTTCTCGAAAATATCCGCGTGGTCGTATTCCAGGTTATTGAGGATGAGAGTGTCGGGGCGGTAGTGAACGAACTTGGAGCGTTTATCGAAAAACGCGCTGTCGTATTCATCGGCTTCAATCACGAAAAAGTCGCTATTCCCCAACCGGGCGGAGACTGAAAAATCCTGGGGCACGCCGCCCACCAGATAGCCCGGCTCGAAACCGGCCTGATCCAGCACCCACAATAGCATCGCGGTAGTCGTGGTTTTGCCATGTGTCCCGCCCACCGCCAGTACCCAGCGGTGGCGCAACACCTCCCGGGACAACCACTCCGGGCCGGACATGTAATCAATGTGCTGGTTCAGCACCGCCTCCACTTCCGGATTGCCACGGGACATGGCGTTACCGATCAGAACGAGGTCGGGCTTGGGTCGCAGGTTTTCCGGCCGGTACCCTTCCATCAACTCGATACCCTGGGCCTGAAGCTGGGTACTCATGGGCGGATACACGCCCTGGTCCGAGCCGGTGACCTTGTGGCCCAGCTCCCGGGCGATCACCGCCAGGCTGCCCATAAAGGTGCCGCAGATTCCCAGAATATGAATGTGCATTGAGGTACCGCCTCCTGATTGAAACCTGCAAAGCCTCCATCATCCCATTGACCGGGTCAAGGGCGATGATCTGATCATGAAAAAACGGGCAGTTTGGCGTATCATCTGCGCCATTGTCGAACCATCAGGAGGCTTACCCCGTAATGGCCATCAAAAACGCATTTTACGCTCAGTCCGGCGGTGTCACCGCTGTTATTAACGCCAGTGCTTGCGGTGTTATTCAGACAGCACGCAAACATCCGGATCAGATTGGCAAGGTGTACGCCGGTCGCAACGGCATTATCGGTGCCCTGAAAGAAGAACTCATTGATACCAGCCTGGAATCCGACGACGCCATCCAGGCCCTGATACATACGCCCGGCGGCGCATTTGGTTCATGCCGCTACAAACTGAAGAACATCAGCGAAAACCAGCGCGAATACGAGCGTCTGATTGAAGTGTTCCGGGCCCACGATATCGGTTACTTCTTCTACAACGGTGGCGGCGATTCCCAGGACACCGCGTTCAAGGTTTCCCAACTGGCCGAAAAGATGGGTTATCCGATCACCTGTATTGGCGTGCCCAAGACCGTCGACAACGACCTGCCGTTCACCGATTGCAGCCCGGGCTTTGGCTCGGTGGCCAAGTACATTGCCACATCCACTCTGGAAGCCAGCCTGGACATCAAGTCCATGTGCGACACCTCCACCAAGGTCTTCATCCTCGAAGTGATGGGTCGCCACGCCGGCTGGATTGCCGCCTCCGGTGGCCTGGCCGGTGAAGGCGAAGGCCAGCCGCCACACATTATCCTGTTCCCGGAAGTGGCGTTTGACCGTGAAAAATTCCTGGCGCGCGTAGACCAGTGCGTGAAAGATTACGGCTACTGCGTGGTCGTGGCCTCAGAAGGCGCGCAGTACGAAGACGGCCATTTCGTGGCGGATGCCGGCGCCAAGGACGCCTTCGGCCACACCCAGTTGGGTGGTGTTGCCCCTGCCCTGGCAAACATGGTCAAACAGGCTCTGGGCCACAAGTACCACTGGGCAGTGGCTGACTACCTGCAGCGCTCGGCGCGCCACATTGCCTCCGCCACCGACGTGGAGCAGGCCTACGCCGTGGGCAAAGCCGCCGTGGAAATGGCACTGGCCGGCAAGCAGGCCCTGATGCCGACGATCGTCCGGGAGCAGACCAACCCCTACCGCTGGTCCATCGGCGAGGCCAACCTGAGCGAGGTGGCCAACCAGGAAAAGAAAATGCCGATCCACTACATCACCGATGACGGTTTTGCCATCACTCAGGACTGCCGGGATTACATGAAGCCGCTGATTGCCGGCGAGAATTTCCCACCGTTTGAAGGCGGCCTGCCGAAGGTGGCCAAGCTGAAAAACCAGCTGGTGGAGAAGAAGCTGAAGACCGACTTCGAGCTGTAAAGGCCCGTTTTCAGCCCACTAAAAAGCCCGGCCATGATGCCGGGCTTTTTTCGTATCAAGAACCTGCTATGTCGGCCTACTGCGAGGTCGCTGCCTCATTCCGGCGGACATACGCGGAAAACTCATCAAAGCCGCCCACGTATTCATCCCCCACCAGAATCTGCGGAACGGTGTGCACTGGTTTGCCGATTTCATCAGCGATGTCCTGTTTACTCATGCCCCGCTCAATCATATCGATCCAGGTAAAAGGAATGTGCCTGGACTCGCACAAATTCTTCGCCATCACACAAAACGGACAGCTCGTGCGGCCATAAATGGTTACTGTTTCCATACATGCTCCTGAGACAGATAAGTGTTTAAGATCATACCGGAATAGTGCCAGCCCTGACGGAGAATGGAAATTAGCACTTACCATGACAATGATAGTGCTTTACGATTCCTCGCATGAGCTATCTCACGCTTTTCCTGACCGCATTTGCCGCCGCCACCCTGTTGCCCGCCTATTCCGAAGTGCTGCTAGGCACCCTGGCCAGCCAGGGTTACTCGCTGTTCTGGCTCTGGTTCTGGGCAACGGCGGGAAATACTCTGGGCTCGGTGGTTAACGGCATTATTGGCCGGCAGGTGGACCGGTTCAAGGACCGGCGCTGGTTTCCAGTCAGCGAAATGCAGCTGCATAAGGCCCGCAACCGGTTCAATCGCTACGGTCAGTGGTCGTTATTGTTGGGCTGGCTACCCATTGGCGGGGATGCACTGACCCTTGTGGGCGGCATCATGCGGGTGCCCTGGTTGAATTTCGTTATCCTGGTGGCTATCGGCAAAGGCCTGCGCTATGCCTTTGTCATCTGGGTGGTGCTGAAGGCCGGCGCAATGGCTACCTGAGCGGTGGGCTAAAGGCTGGAAGGGCTGTCGGTGCAGTGAATAACCTGCTCATGCCCCAGGCGCTGCACCAGCTCCTTAACCAAGCGACGCTCCAGGTCGGCCACCGTGGCGCCAGCCTGAAAGTCACGGACCTGACACATGGCCATGCCAGCATAACCACAGGGATTGATACGACTGAACGGCTCCATGTCCATATTCACATTGAGCGCCAGCCCGTGGAAGGAGCAACCACGACGCACCCGCAATCCCAGCGAAGCAATCTTGGCGCCATCCACATAGACCCCTGGCGCGTCCGGCCTGGGTGCGGCGTCAATACCAAGACCGGCCAGCGTGGCGACGATAGACTGCTCAATATAATCCACCAGCGCACGCACGCCCTGATTACGACGGGAAAGGTTAATCAACAGATAAATAACCAGCTGTCCGGGGCCGTGATAGGTCACCTGACCGCCCCGGTCAACCTGCACCACCGGAATGTCCCCCGGTAGCAGGATATGTTCAGCCTTGCCGGCCTGCCCCTGGGTGAACACGGCGGGATGCTCCAGGCACCATAGCTCGTCCACCGTATCTGCATCGCGGGAGGCGGTAAACGCCTTCATTGCTTCCCAGGTTTCGGTGTACGGTTGCTGCCCCAGGGACCGGACGATCAAATCTGGCATCAAAGCACCATGTGCACGCGGCCACTGGCCTTGAGGTCTTCAAACAGCGCCTTGAGCTGCCGCTCCCCTGTCGCCACGATCTTCAGCTGGACCGAAGAGAACCGGCCCTTGCTGCTGTCGTTGACGGTGATATCGGTTTCAGAGATTCCTGGGGCATGTTGCTCCACCACTTCCACAACAAACTCGGTGAAGTCCGGCGCGGCGTTGCCAATCACCTTGATCACGTAATCACAGGGAAACTCGATTTTCGGGGCTTTCGGCTCAGTCATGCCGCATTTTTCTCCCGGTCACCGGCTAACAGTACCGACAACCTCAGTTAAACAGTTGTACAAAGAACAGCTTGATGGCGTCCCACAGACGCTTGAACAGGCCGCCTTCAGGCACCTCGGTCAGGGCCAGGGCGGGCTTGTCCACCAGGGTTTCACCATTGAGGGTGACCGACACCCGGCCAAGCTCGTCTCCCACATTAATGGGCGCTTTAATCACAGAATCAAGGTCCACCACCGATTCCAGCGAATCCCGTGAGCCGCGCGGAATGGTCACGTAGACGTCTTCCGCCATACCAACAGACACCTGATCCTGTTCTCCACCCCATACCCGGGTATCGACCAATTCCTGGCCGGCACGGAAAAGCAGCTCACTCTGGTAGTAGCGGAAGCCGTAATTCAACATCTTCTGGACTTCCTGAGCCCGCGCGTCGGCGCTGTTGGTCCCCATGACCGTGGCGATCAGGCGGGTATTTTCGCGCTTGGCGGAAGCCACCAGGCAATAGCCGGCTTCTTCGGTATGGCCAGTCTTCAGGCCATCGACACTCTCATCACGCCAGAGCAGCGTGTTGCGATTCGGCTGACGGATATTGTTGTAGGTGAAATGCTTTTCCGCATAGAGATCGTAGTTCTCGGGGTAATCCTGAATAATCGCTTTGGCCAGCAGCGCGAGGTCATAGGCAGTGGAATAGTGATTTTCGGCGGGCAGGCCCGTGGCGTTCTCGAAATGGGTGTTTTTCATCCCCAGCAGCTGTGCCTGCTGGTTCATGATGTCAACAAACGCATCCTCACTACCGGCAATGTACTCCGCCAGGGCCACGGAGGCATCGTTACCAGACTGGATGATGACCCCTTTGAGCAGTTTTTCAACCGACACTTCCGTGCCTTCCTGGACAAACATGCGCGAACCACCCGTGCGCCAGGCCTTGACGCTGATCGGCACCATGTCTGACAAAGAAATGCGCCCCTCGTCCAGTTCCCGCTCAACGATATAGGCGGTCATCATCTTGGTCAGGCTGGCGGGCGGCAGACGTTCATCGCTGTTCTGCTCCATGATGATGCGATCACTCAGCGGGTCCATCAATACCCACGAGCTGCCGGCAACCTGAGGCGGCGACGGGATCAAAACGGACTGAGCCGAGGCCTGGGCTGCCAGGAATGTCAGTGAAAGCGCCAGTAAAAGAATGCGAGTGATCATCTTGAAAGCCATTGGTTATGTCGTTGGTTGTCGGTTTGAACTGCGTCGTCTACCTGCGTTCAGGTGATGCTTAATGAGAATCGGTCAAAACAATGGTCTGACCGAAACCCAGTGATTCCAGAAGAGTCTGGGCGTAGCGTGCTTCGCTTTCATTCGGGAAAGGCCCTACCTGGACCCGATGGAATCGGCCTCGCTCCGTGCTTACTTCCCTCACACGCATGGGACTGTCCACCACGTTCTGCGCCCGCGCCAGCAAGGCCCGGGCAGGATCACGGTTGCTGAAGGCGCCCAACTGGACAAATAGGGCCTCACCCGACAGCGTTTCGTCAGGAGACTGAACCTGTTCAACCTCCCCGGTTTCCATACCAGCATTAAGTGGCGGGGTGACTGCGTTTTCTGATGCCGGTTCCCAGGGTTCACCCGCCAGGTACATCGTGCCGTCCGGGCGAACGGTAATCGCTGCCACTTCCACCCGGGCGGTTCCGTGGTCATGGTAACCCAGTTTTTTTGCCGCCGCATAAGACAAATCGATCAAGCGATTGTCGTGAAACGGGCCGCGGTCATTCACGCGCACAATCACGGAGCGACCGTTATCCAGGTTGGTTACTTTTGCGTAACCCGGAATGCGCAGGGATTTGTGCGCCGCCGACATGGCGTACATATCAAAGACTTCGCCGTTGGATGTCTTATGGCCATGGAATTTTTCACCGTACCAACTGGCAATTCCACGCGCCACATAACCATCGTTACTGTCCAGGACCCGGTAAGATTTGCCCCAGACCGTGTATGGCGACTTATTGCCCGCCGTCTGCGGCGCCTGATAGCGCGGAACAGCATCGGCCAGACCGCTGGCATCAAAGCCCCCGGCCGGGGCCCGATCCTGTTTCAGGGTGTAACGGGCCGAATGGTCGGTTTCCGGTGAACTGGCACAACCAACCAGGGTCATCACCGCCAGCAGCAATGCTCCCCATTGTTTTGCCATTAACCACCTGTTCATTCGCAACCCGCTATTCACTATTGGTCAGCCCATACTGACAGGCCGTATTGTAACGGGTTCCCGACAAACTCCGCCATTACCGGCCCGCCATGATCAGGCCGCAATCATGCGGCGATGGGTCTGGATCGACATCAGTATGCCAAAGGCCGCCAGCAGCGTGATGGCCGAGGTGCCGCCATAACTGATCAGCGGCAAGGGTACGCCAACCACGGGCAGCAAACCACTGACCATACCGATGTTGACGAACACGTACATGAAGAAAGTCATCGTCAGGGCTCCAGCCAGCAGCCGACTGAAGGAGTCCTGGGCCGTGGAGGCGATATAAAGGCAACGCAGGATAATCAGGAAATACAGGGTTATGAGCGTCAGCATGCCAATAAAACCGAATTCTTCCGCCATCACGGCAACAATGAAATCGGTATGACTCTCGGGCAGAAATTCCAGGTGTGACTGAGTTCCCTGCAGCCAGCCCTTGCCGTCCAGGCCTCCCGAGCCAATGGCGGTCTTGGACTGGATAATATTCCAGCCAGCGCCGAGCGGATCGCTCTGGGGGTCCAACAATGTCAGAACACGCTGCTTCTGATACTCCTTCATCACGAAAAACCACATCAGTGGTGTTGAAACCGCCACAATGGCAAAGAAGGCCGAAATCAACTTCCAACTGATGCCGGCAAAAAACACGACAAAAATACCGGCGGCGCCAACCAGCAGCGAGGTCCCCAGATCCGGCTGCAAAATAATCAACGCCATCGGCATCAGCACAATGACCAGCCCCAGCATAACCCTGGAGAAGGTCGGCGGCAGGTAGTAACGGGAGAGGTACCAGGCCGTGGCCATGGGCACGACCATCTTCATGCCCTCGGAGGGCTGAAACCGGGGCAGGCCGGGAAGGGATAGCCAGCGCTGGGCCCCCTTGGCGCCAATCCCCACCAGCAGCACCGCCACCAGGCCAGCCAGGCCAGCCAGGTATAACCACGGCGCCCAACGGCGAAACACCGCAGGGTCAAGCTGCGCCAGGAAAAGCATCACGCCGAGGCCAATTCCAAACCGGATGGCCTGAGCTTTCACCACCATCAGGTTCCGGTCCGCGCCGCTATAGAGAATGAACAGCCCACCGGCCATCAACATTAGTAACAGCAGGAACAACAAAGGATCGATGTGCAGCATGGTCCAGATGCTGCGTTTTCGGATCAGGTCTTCGCCGCCTTCTTTAACTCCCAGCATCACTGCTCCTCCCCGGCATCCGCCGCTTCAGCTGCCGCCCGATCCTCCGCCGGAAGCTCTTCCAGCCAGGCATCAAACAACTCCCTCGCGACCGGCGCTGCCACCGCGCTGCCGCCACCGCCATTCTCGACAATCACGGCGACAGCAATCTTGGGGTCCTTGGCCGGGGCAAACCCCACAAAGAGGGCGTGGTCGCGCAAACGTTCGCGGACATCTTCAGCCTCATACTCCGCCCCTTCGAGACTGAACACCTGGGCGGTACCCGTTTTACCCGCCATCCGGTAATTGGCCCCGGCGCTGGCCCGGCGTGCAGTCCCGCGACGGCCGTGCATCACCTCTTCCATGGCGTCAACCACGTATTCCCAGTCATCCGGGTTCTTGAGCTCCAGAGGTTTGTGGGTCCGCTCCGGCAGAAACTCTTCAACCGGGCGATCACTCGGAATATCCTTCAGCAACCGGGGCTCCACCCACTCCCCCCGGTTGGCAATCAGCGCGGTTGCGGTGGCCAGCTGAAGCGGCGTTGCCAGGAAAAAGCCCTGACCAATACTCATGTTGACCGAGTCACCGGGATACCATGGCTCGTCCCGATGGGTCCGCTTCCATTCCCGTGACGGCAGAATGCCCTCCAGCGCACCGGCTACATCGAGCGTAGCGTCTTCGCCAAACCCGAACGCTGACAGGTAGCGATGCATGGTATCAATGCCCATGTCCACGCCCATCTCATAAAAGTAGACGTCGCAGGACTCGGCCACCGCCTCGACCAGGTCTACCCAACCGTGGCCGGTGCGTTTCCAGTCCCGCCAACGACGACCGTTATCATTGAGCTGATAGTAGCCTGGGTCATAGATTTTCTTGTCCCGGGTGGTGACACCGCTGTCCAGCGCCGCCACCGCCATCATTGGTTTGATCGTGGAACCCGGCGGATATTGGCCCCGCAAAGCCCGGTTAAACAGAGGCTTGTCAACACTGGTACTGAGCTCACGGTAGGCCTTGGCATCAATCCCGGTGACAAACTGGTTGGCGTCGAACGATGGCACGCTGGCCAGGGCGAGGATACCGCCGGTCGACGGCTCAATCGCAATGATCGTGCCCCGCTGTCCTTTGAGCAACTCATGGGCTTTGCGCTGAAGCCGCAGATCCAGGTGCAACTGGAGATCTTCACCTGGCGACGGATTTTCCCGCTCCAGTACCCGCAGGATTCGGCCACGGGCGTTCGTCTCGACGTGTTGGTAACCGACCTCGCCGTGCAGGACGTCTTCGTAGAAGCGCTCGATGCCCGATTTCCCGATGTAGTTGGTGCCAGCGTAGTTGACCGAATCAATGCGCTGCAGCTCTTCCCGGTTGATACGCCCAACATAACCCAGGACATGGGCGGTCAACTCACTGTAGGGATAGTGTCGAACCAGTTCGGCTTCCACTTCCACACCGGGGAATTCATGCCGGCGCACCGAGACCTTGGCAATCTCTTCCTCGCTCAGGTTGTAGCGCAGGGGAATAGCCTCGTAGGGGCGCCGATATTCTTCCAGGCGGCGCCGGAAACGCTTCAGGTCGTCCTCGGAAATGGTCACCATGTCCTGCAGGCCGGCCAGCGTAGTCTCCATGTCACCCACCCGTTCAGGCACGACGGTGATACTGAAAACCGGTCGATTCTCAGCCAGCAGTAAGTTATTGCGGTCGTAGATTAGCCCCCGGGGCGGCGGTACGGATTGCACCTGCACCCGGTTCTTGTCTGAAAGCGTGGTGTAGACATCATGCTCGACCACCTGCAGCTGATACATGCGGCCCAGCAAGCCACCAAGCACCAGCAGCACCAAGGCCAGCATCACCAGCGCCCGGCGCTGGAACAGCCGGCGCTCGCCCGCCGTGTCCTTGAACTCACCCCACGCCATAAACGCTCCTAGGCCCGGTGGTAAGGGTGATTGCGGGTGATGGACCAGGCGCGGTAAAGCTGCTCAGCAAGCAGGATGCGCACGAGGGGATGAGGAAGTGTCAGGGGAGACAGGGACCACTGCTGATCCGCTCTCTGACGGCAGGCCTCTGCCAGCCCGTCCGGCCCACCAACCAGAAAGCTGACATCCTGTCCGTCCAGTTGCCAGTTCTCCAGTTGGCTGGCCAGCTTTTCCGTGGACCAGGGGCGACCACCCACTTCCAGGGCAACCACGCGGTCACGCTGGCCAACGGCGGCCAGGATCGCATCGCTTTCTCGTTGCATCAGCCGGGGAATATCCGGGTTCTTGCCGCGATGAGCCATCGGGATTTCGGTCAACTCCAGGGACAATTCCGGCGGCATCCGACGGGCGTAATCATTGTATCCCCTGGTAACCCAATCGGGCATTTTCTGCCCGACGCAGATCAGACGCAGGCGCATAATTATTCGCTGCCGGCGGCACCCACATTCGGGGCATCACGCCAGAAGCGTTCGAGGTCGTAAAACTCCCGGGTGGCGGGCATCATGACATGGACCACCACATCACCAAGGTCCACAAGAATCCAGTCGCTGCCGCCACCTTCCACATTACTGGCTTTCACGCCTTCCTCCCGGGCGTCTGTCACCACGGAATCGGCAAGAGCCCTGACATGCTGACTGGAAGTACCCGATGCAATAACCATGAAATCGGTGACGCTGGTGCGGTCCCGAACATCAACAACACTGACATCCTGCGCCTTGATGTCTTCAAGCGCATTGACCACCAGATCTTTCAACTGTTCTGCCTGCATAATTACCCTGTCGTGCGGGCGCTGGCCAGGATGGCCGCCCGATATATTAGATTCGGCGCAATTGTATCACTAAACCTTGTCGCGGGTGCAGACACCGTACAGCCCTTGTGCGCGAATCGAGTTCCAGACCGAATCGGGGGTGAGATACCGCGGTGAGCGGCCATCGGCGATACGCTCTCGAATGCCGGTGGCCGATATGTCGAGCAGAGGTGGATCCAGCTCCAGCACCAGGCCACAGGGTTGTTCGTGCAATGCCTGATATTCGTCGGCCCGCCGGCTTTTCACCAGTTTCTGCGCTTCGCTGCCGGAAGGCAGGTCCGCTCCCGGTCGACGAACCACCACAATGTGAGCCAGCCCGGGAATGGACTGCCATTCCCGCCAGCGGTCAAACGCCGCAAAGGCATCGGTGCCCACCACCATGGTCAGGGGCTCGTCCGGCCCCAGCTCCTCACGAAGCTGTCGCAGAGTGTCGGCGGTATAGGAAGCGCCGGCACGTCGTAACTCCCGGTCATCCACCCGCAGCGCGGGCTCGCCAGCGATGGCCAGTTGCAACAGATCCAGGCGCTGTTGTGAGTCCGCACCGGTATCCCCGCGATGCGGTGGAATATGGCATGGCACCAGGTCAATCGTCGCCACGGCCAGTGCATCGCAGACTTCCAGCGCCAGGCGCAAGTGACCATGATGGATCGGATCAAACGTTCCGCCGTAGATAACGTGCATGCAATCAGGTCCGGATGTGGCCGTCGCCAAAGACCAGGTATTTCTGAGACGTCAGGCCCTCAAGCCCGACCGGTCCCCGGGCATGGATCTTGTCGGTGGAGATGCCGATTTCGGCACCCAGGCCATACTCAAAGCCATCGGCAAAGCGTGTGGACGCGTTAACCATGACCGAGCTGGAATCCACTTCCATCAGGAACCGACGCGCCCGGGTGTAGTTCTCGGTAATAATGCTGTCGGTATGCTGGGAACTGTAGCGGTTGATGTGATCAATCGCCGCATCCAGGCCATCGACGACCCGGATCGCCAGGATCGGCGCCAGGTATTCTTCGTGCCAGTCTTCCTCGGTGGCCTCAGTGATGGTGCCCAACACCGCGCGGGTGCGCTCACAACCGCGCAACTCCACGCCCTTGGCATCAAACTGTTCGGCCAGCAGGGGCAGGATGTCGTCGGCGATTTCCCCGTCCACCAGCAGGGTTTCCATGGTGTTGCAGGTGCCGTAGCGCTGGGTCTTGGAGTTGACCGCCACCTTCAGGGCCTTTTCCGGATCCGCATGACTATCGATGTAGACATGGCAGACGCCATCCAAGTGCTTGATCACCGGTACACGGGCGTCGCGACTGATGCGCTCGATCAGCCCCTTGCCACCCCGAGGCACAATAACATCCACATACTGGGGCATGGTGATCAGTTCACCCACGGCGGCCCGGTCGGTGGTTTTAACCACCTGAACCGCCGTTTCCGGCAGGCCGGCTTCCGACAGGCCACGCATCAGGCACTGGGCGATCGCCTGATTGGAGTTAATGGCTTCAGAGCCCCCGCGCAGGATGGTGGCATTACCGGACTTCAGGCAGAGGCTTGCGGCTTCCACCGTCACGTTCGGGCGGGACTCGTAAATAATGCCAATGACACCCAGGGGCACGCGCATTTTGCCCACCTGGATGCCCGAGGGGCGATAGGTCATGTCGCTGATTTCACCCACCGGGTCGGGTAAGGTGGCCACCTGCCGCAGACCTTCGATCATGGTATCGATGCGCGCCGGCGTCAGTTCCAGGCGGTCCAGCATCGCCGCATCCAGGCCATTGGCACGACCGGCTTCCAGGTCTTTGGCATTGGCCTGGGCCAGTTCTTCCCGGGCCGCATCCAGCGCTTGGGCGGTGGCCAGCAGGGCCTGATTGCGCACGGCGGTGGCGGAACGGGCGACTTCTCGCGCGGCGGCTCGGGCCTGTTGACCCAGCTCTGCCATATAGGCTGCAACATCCATTGGTGTACCCTTAATTATCTCTGCGGTTTGCAATTTCGGTCCGTTACTTTACCTTTCGCGTTTCAAGTCCGCACCCCAAAGGCCTATTATAATTGCTGCACGGGTTTCGATAATCAATGGATACGCCAGCAAGGGACCATCACCATGCTCCAGTCGGTCACTAAACCACCGCTGCCCGGCAGACTTTATCAAATTGTCTATCTGGCGCTGACACCGCTGGTACTGGCTGCTCTCTGGCTCGGGCTCTGGTCCTTCAGCTACTGGCTGTATGCCCTGCCCCTCATCGCCTTTGCCATTTTTCCCGGGGCAATTGCTGCCGGCCTACTGGCGATCATATTGCCGACAGCCGTGATTATTACCCAGTGGCAGATCCTGCTGCCCGACCGCCACCAAATGCTCGCCGCCCTGAGCCTGGCCACCCTTCTTGCCATGATCCTGGTGTTCATGCGTGAGTACAAATCCCGTCAGCTCCTGCCGCTAAGACGCACCGATGAGCTGACCCAGGCCGCCAGCCGGGAATTCCTCTCCGCTGACCTGCACAAGGAAATCCAGCGCAGCGAACGGGAAGGCAGCAACCTGTCCGTGGCCATCCTGGGATTGGACGGCGCACCAGGTGAGACTATCCCGGAAGAAGACATTCTCGCGATCCTGCCCCGGATTGGTCACTACCTGCACGGAAAACTACGGGATTTCGACACCTACTACCGAACCGGAAACCTGGAGTTTCTGATCATCCTGCCCGGCATGAACACAGCCGAAGCCACCCAAACCATTAACACCCTTCGCCCGGGCCTGGATCAGTTGATGACCAACCATGGCTTGAACATGAGGGCCAGCAGCGGCGTTGCCGGCCTGAATATCGGTGACGACGCCGAAAGCCTGCAGCAAAACGCGGTCAATGCCCTGCGCCGGGCCCAGCAAAAAAGGGGGGACCGGTCCCGGGCCTTTGGCCACGACGCACCCCCGGACAATGGCAGCACGGGAGCCAGACCATGACGGAAACCCGACTCCGAACCTGGACCCACGCCAGTGGCTACAGCCTGGCCGCCATGTTTATCGCCATCCTCGCGGTACAGAACCTGCGCTACGGCTTCTATAACCTCTTTTATATCGGCCTGGCGATGACGACTGTTCTACTGGCTGGACTGGCCTATACCGTTATCTGCCGCCGACATCAGCTATCAGCTCCGGGCCACGCCATCCTTCTCACACTCATCAATGCAGGCCTGGCGGCGACGGTGGTGACCCTTGACGCCCCGGGCATTGGCCACTGGGCCGCACCGCTGGTAGTACTCAACCTGTTGATCCTGCCCCTGCGACGCGGTCTCCTTCTGTCAGCGGCACTGTTGATCCCCGTGCTTCTGGCAGCCTGGTTCTCCCGCCCCTTGGTAGCAGCACTGAACCTCACCGGTGGTCTACTGCTCTTGCTGGCCATCACCGCCTGGTATGCCTGGCATTACGACCATATGGCAGAGTCCGCCAAAGACCTGGCCCTGACCGACCCCGTTACCGGCGCGCAGAATCCCCGTTTCCTGGATGAAACCCTGCAAAAGGAAATCAGCCGGGCCATTGCCACCGGCCACCCCCTGTCGATGATTGCCCTGGACCTGGACCATGCCGAGGAAATCCGAACCCTGCATGGCACCCAGGGCCTGCAAACACTGTTGCGCAACATTACCCGCCAGCTGTTCGACATCATTCGGGCCGGCGACTCGCTCTATAGCGGTGATGACACCGTGTTCTTTCTGGTACTGCCCTTCACCCCAGAGGAAGGGGTCCGGGTGATTGCCGAGCGAATCCGGCGCAGCATCAGTGAGCAGGAATGGCCGGAGGTGGGGCCGGTGGCCATCAGCCTCGGTTGCACCACTCGCAGCAGCGACGACACCCAGGCAACAATCCTGAAGGCCCGGGCCCTGCAGGCCATGACCGAGGCACGTCAGCGAGGGGCGGATACGGCCTGGTTTATTCCCGGAGAACCGGCGCAGGCATGACCGGAGACTGGCTGGCCAACATAACAGCCTGGGTAAGCGCCCACCCCGGCTGGCTGACATTCGCGCTCTTTGCCACTGCTTGCGTCGAATCGCTGGCCATTGCCGGCATTCTGGTGCCCGGGGTCGCCCTGCTGTTTGCGCTATCCATGCTGGCCGGCAACGGTGGCGTGGCGCTGCCCGAGATTCTCTTCTGGGCAGGGACTGGTGCCGTCGTCGGCGACACGCTGAGCTTTGCGCTGGGACGGCTCCTGAAAGGCCGCCTGCATTCGGTCTGGCCCTTCAGCCGGTACCCACGGGTTGTCGACCGGGGGGAACATTTTTTCCAGACCCATGGCGGTAAAAGCGTGATCATTGGGCGCTTTGTTGGCCCCATACGCCCGGTGATGCCGCTGATTGCCGGTGCTTTCCATATGTCGTGGGCCAGGTTTGTCGCCTTTAACGTGCTGTCCGCCGCTGGCTGGGCCATCGTCTATGTGATGCCGGGATATGCCCTGGGCACGGCCGTCGCCAGCGAGATTCAACCCCCGCCACATTTCTATCCGGTTCTGGGGGTTGCGGGCGCAACCCTGTTGGTCACCTACGTTGTCGCCCTGAGGCTGGGACTGGGTCTCGGAGAAGGTAGCCGGATGTATCGCTGGCTTGAGCAGCGCATGGTCAGCTACGACGCCACCCATCGATTCTGGCGGCTTTACACCAACGAACGGCCGAGCCGCCGGGGCGAGTTTCCACTGCCTTCGCTGGTCATGGCGGCGGCGGGTGCCGCACTCTTCACGATTCTGGCGCTGCTGGCATCGCACAGCCCGGAACTGGCCAAGGTCAATGCACAGGTGCTGGAGTGGTTTCGGCTGCTGCGTCAGCCAGTACTGGATCTGCCAATGGTCGCCATCACCATGCTGGCCGACCCGCCAGTACTGCTCATGGCGGCCCTCCTGGCCGCCCTTACCCTGAGTTTTCGGGGCTATTACGCCGCCGCCAGCCATATTGCGGCCGCAGCCGTGTTCACAACGATTTCAGTGATGGTGCTGAAAAACGGTATCGACATTCCCCGCCCGGCCCTTGTCGCCAAGCCACCACAATCCGGGACCTTTCCCAGTGGCCACACCACCGGTGCCACCGTGGTGGTGACCCTGGCTGCCAGCTTCCTTGCCGCCGAAAGCCGTAAAACACAGCGCTGGCAAACCTACCTGCTGCTGTCATTGCCTCTTATACCCGTGGCGCTCAGTCGATTGTATCTGGGAGTCCACTGGTTCACGGATGTACTGGGCGGCTTGCTATTGGGGCTGGCCATTACCGGCGCCACCCGGGCCAGCTACAGCCGTTATGACCGGGTCGCCCTGAAAGGGGACGTGTTTACCTGGGTCGCCCTGGCGTTATGGCTGGGCTTTATTGCCCTGCACTTCGCCAGCCACTGGCAAAGCGCCATTGCCGCTTATCGTCCCTGGCCAGGTTAGGCATCAGGATCCTTCCAGGTTCTCGAGGAATGCCTGGAGACGTTCCAGCCTCTCCAGCGGGCTTTGTAACTCCAGCAAGTGCTGCTTCTGGTGGCTTTCCAATGGTAGAAGCTCGGTCAGGCGCCAGCCCACGTGACGTGCATCGTGGTAATCCACATCCATATCCAACTCCCGGATCGCAGGGTGTCGACCCAACGCCTTGAGCACGGATGAGAGCTCGTACAGGTGCTCTGGCACCTCCGCGATTTCTTCAGGCGGCAGTTGCTCCACGTCCCCCAGGTTCAGGCCATCACTCTGCTGGGCGTTTTTCAGAATCCGGACCTTCCGGTCGCCTTCCACCGTGATGCCCAGCAGGCCATTGTCCAGCTGCTGGAAATCCACGATCCGCACGTAGGTGCCAACGTCATAGAAGTCGGTCTTGAGCGACACCTCCGTGCCTTCACGCAGCAGAACCACCACAAAGCCGCGATCCTCTTTCAGGCAGCGGGTCAGCATGTCGAGATAGCGGGGCTCAAACAACTGCATGGGAATACGCCCCCCTGGCAGAATCACCGAATTCAGGGGGAACAGCGGAATTTCCTTGATCACATGGTTCACAACTCGACAGGCTCCGGCAGCGTTATCGTATTGACAGAAGTTTGTGTACTTCGTCCACTTTTTCACGGGCTTCGCTAAGCAGCTGCAGGCTCCGGGAAGCATTCAGGTCCAGCTCGCCCAGCCGTTGCCAGGCGGGCACCTGCTCAAACGGCGGCAACTGGTCATTCTGGCCGCTGCCGATCATCGAGTGCAGCTGGGCCATAATCACCACGTCCGCCAGCTGCGGTTCGGGTTCTGGGCATTCGTGATGCCAGTCCTCGGCGTACCGGGCCACATCGACAAACGCTTTCGGGAAAGACCAGTTCTCCAGCACCGCACAACCAATATCGGCACGCAGATCGGCCACAGCATGCCGCAGGTTCTTTTCGTCGGCAAACAGCTTGGGGTGGTGCTCGGCCTGGACCAGAATCGGCACTACGCCAATGTCATGCAGCAGCCCCGCCAGCATGGCCTGCTCCGGATCAATGCGCGTGGCATGCTCTGCCAGCACGCGGGACAATGCCGCCACCTCGCGGGAATGCCGCCAGAGCTGCTCCATATGAGCCTGCAGGGAGGCACGCCGTGTTTTGAACACCTCCTGCATGGCGAAAACCGTGACCAGCTGACGGGTGGTCTGCATGCCCAAACGAATCACTGCATCGCGAACATTGTGTACTTCGCCAAGCCCGCGATAAAGCGGACTGTTACAGGCCCGCACCAGCTTTACCGCAATGGCCGGGTCAGCGGAGATCGCCATGGCGACGTCCCCGGCCGATGTGTCCTCCCGGTCAACGATCCGGCGCACCTTCCAGGCCACATCCGGTACGCTGGGCAAGCGCACCTGGTTGGACCGGAGCTCGGCGTAGAACTCCATTAGCAGATGATTTTCCTCGGTCTCATCATCCACCGCATCAGTGGACTGCATCTCGGATTGCAGCGCCGGGGCCGAGCGCAGCATCTGGCCAAGTACTTCCTGCTCCACCACCAGAAACTCGCAGTATTCCACTGCGGTCACGTCATACATACGTGGCTGCAGGCGGGCGATAGGGTTAAGGGCCTTGTCTGTGCCGGCATCGATGGTCAACTGACGGCCGTCCGGTGACTCCAGTTCAACCTCCCCCGTGATCAGAAAATACTCCAGCCCATCCCGGACTCCGCGCTCCATAACCCGTTCGCCCACATTATGGGTTCGGCGCTCTGCCCGATGCGCCAGCAAGACCAACTGGTCATCCGTCAGTCGATTCAGGGGCTGGAACTGCTTAAGGCGACGCAGCGAGAGGCTTTGCCGGTCTGCCATAGATTATTCTCCGAACATTGGTTAAAAATCACGACCCAACTGTTACTCAGTGTAAGCGCATGCCACCAAAACAGCCATGCGACCTGCGCCGAATCTGGTATCCTGTCTTTTTTTGACTCACCGCACAGCAAGAGAGAACCGCACACCATGCCTCAGTATCGTTCCTACACCTCCACCGGCGGTCGTAACATGGCCGGCGCCCGTGCACTCTGGCGTGCCACCGGCATGAAGAATGACGATTTCGGCAAGCCAATCATTGCCGTCGCCAACTCCTTTACCCAGTTTGTACCCGGCCACGTACACCTGAAAGACCTGGGCCAGCTGGTGTGCCGGGAAATTGAAGAGGCCGGCGGCGTGGCCAAGGAATTCAACACCATTGCCGTGGACGACGGTATCGCCATGGGCCATGACGGCATGCTCTACTCCCTGCCCTCGCGGGAAATCATCGCCGACTCGGTGGAATACATGGTCAACGCCCACTGTGCCGATGCGCTGGTGTGTATCTCCAACTGCGACAAGATCACCCCGGGCATGCTGATGGCCGCCATGCGCCTGAACATTCCGGTGATTTTTGTCTCCGGCGGGCCGATGGAAGCGGGCAAGACCAAACTGTCCGAGCACAAACTGGACCTGGTGGATGCGATGGTGATCGCCGCCGACACCTCCGCCACCGACGAAATGGTGGAAGAGTACGAGCGCAGCGCCTGCCCCACCTGCGGCTCCTGCTCCGGCATGTTCACCGCCAACTCGATGAACTGCCTGACCGAAGCCATTGGCCTGGCGTTGCCGGGCAACGGCTCGCTGCTGGCCACCCACGCCGACCGCGAACAGCTGTTCCTGGACGCCGGCCGCCAGATTGTCGAAAACGCCAAGCGCTATTACGAACAGAACGACGCCAGCGTGCTGCCCCGCAGCATCGCCTCGTTCGAGGCGTTCCAGAACGCCATGACCATGGACATTGCCATGGGTGGCTCCACCAACACCATCCTGCACCTGCTGGCCGCCGCCCAGGAAGGTGGCGTGGATTTCACCCTGGCCCACATTGACCAGCTGTCCCGCCACGTACCTCAGCTTTGCAAGGTGGCGCCGAACTCGCCCCTGTACCACATGGAAGACGTGCACCGGGCCGGCGGCATCATGGGCATTCTGGGCGAGCTGGAACGGGGCGGCCTGATCAACACCGACCTGCCCACCGTGCACAGCAAGACCATGAAGGAAGCGCTGGATGTCTGGGACATCATGCGCTCGCCGTCACCGGACGTGGTCGAGTTCTATAAAGCCGGCCCTGGCGGCATCCCCACCCAGACCGCGTTCAGCCAGAGCACCCGCTGGCCAAGCCTGGACGGCGACCGTGAAAACGGTTGCATCCGTTCCGTGGAACACGCCTATTCCTCCGAGGGCGGCCTGGCGGTACTGTACGGCAACATCGCCCTGGATGGCTGCGTGGTGAAAACCGCCGGCGTGGATGAAAGTATTTACGTGTTCGAGGGCAAGGCACGGGTGTTCGAAAGCCAGGATTCGGCCGTGAAAGGCATTCTGGAAGACGAGGTAAAATCCGGCGAAGTGGTCATTATCCGCTACGAAGGCCCCAAGGGCGGGCCCGGCATGCAGGAGATGCTCTACCCTACCAGCTACCTGAAATCCAAGGGCCTGGGCAAGGAATGCGCGCTACTGACCGACGGCCGCTTCTCCGGCGGCACTTCAGGACTATCCATCGGCCACGCATCACCGGAAGCCGCCGCTGGCGGTGCCATCGGCCTGATCGAGACCGGTGACACCATCCTGATCGACATCCCGAACCGCACCATCGACGTTAAACTCAGCAATGACGAGCTGGCCCAACGTCGTGAAGCACGGGACGCCAGGGGCTGGAAGCCGGAACTGCCACGAGACCGCAAGGTATCCGCGGCCCTGAAGGCCTACGCCCTGCTGGCCACCAGCGCCGACAAGGGCGCGGTGCGGGATCTGACGAAACTGGATTGATTGCCGCCCCATCAAAAAAGCCCGCCAGGAGATCCCGGCGGGCTTTTTTGTGGTCAAAGGAACGGGCTCCGGGCAACCTAACGATCCCGGGACACCCCCTTATCCTGAGCGGCAGCCTCCGACTGAGCCGCCACATGGGCCTCATGGCCAAATTCCCGGATAAAGATGCCCCAGAAGGCCATGAACAGTGCTGCCACCAACGGCCCCATCACGAAGCCATTAATGCCGAAAACAACAATGCCCCCCAAGGTCGACAGAAGCACCAGGTAATCCGGCATCTTGGTATCCCGCCCCACGAAGATCGGGCGCAACAGGTTGTCCGCCAGCCCAATGACCACCACACCGTAAGCGGTCAACACCAGGGCCGGAATCGTCTCTCCTATGGCGGCCAGGTAAAGTGCGGCCGGCACCCAGACAATCGCCGCCCCGACGGCCGGCAGCAGAGAAACCACCGCCATCACCACGCCCCACAACAAAGCGCCGGTAATCCCGAGAATCCAGAAAATCAGGCCACCCAGCGCACCCTGAATCACCGCAATCAACAGGTTGCCCTTGACCGTGGCCCGGGTTACCTCGGCAAATTTGGCAAACAGCAAACGCTCCCGTTCGTCGCCCAGCGGCAACGCCCGGATCAGCAGCTCAATCAGTTTCTGGCCATCGCGGATCAGGAAAAACGTCAGATACACCATCAACGCCAGGGCCAGAAAGAACTGGAAGGTATTCTGACCAATACCCAGGGCCTGCTTGGCCAGGAACTGGCTACCCCCAAGAAACGCGCTGACCGCACGATCCCGTAATTCACTGAAGTTCACATCAAACTGGGCGAGAAACGCCTGAATCGCGGGGAAAGACTCGTTGATCTGGTCAATGTATTCGCCCGGGCGGATCTCACCGGCCTGTATCTTCTGGTAGATCCCCATCCCCTCGGCAATCAACGCCGCCCCAAGACCCAGGACCGGGATCACCACAATCACGATGCCAATGGTCAGGGTGATTAGAGCATTGAGATTGGGCCGGTCACCCAGCCGCCTTTCCAGCAGGCGCTCCACCGGATGAAAAATCACGGCCATGGCCACGGCCCAGAAAATCGGGCCGAAAAACGGCTTCATCAGCAACACGAAGGCCAGGGAGACGCCAAGCAGCATGGCAAGGAAGGTCCGTGTCTCAAGTTTCGCGTACATATTCCAGAGCATCCTGTTTGAAAATGGGCGTAAGGCAAACACCCGATGGCCCACAAGCCTACCACGGTGCTTGCCCGGTGTAGCCAACTTCGGGTTATAGTAGATGGCTGATTGTGCACCAATTAACCAGCCAGGTTGGAACTATTGGAGAATTTTACCGTCGAAACCGCTTTGGAAGCGGCTGCCGAGTTGCAAAAAATACTGGCCGCCCGCACTCATCGCCGAAAGGTGATGGGCCAGGAAGTGGAAGTGCCGGGACAACTGGGCGAAGCTCTGAAGCTACCGACCATCACTCGCCGCCTGAACAGCAAGCAGCAACGCCAGAGAGAGCTGGGGCTGGAAGCGTTCGAGGCGCTGTGGCCAACGCTGTCCGGCCATACCCGCCAAAAGGTTCTTGATGCCATCGGCTGGTATGACCCGGATGAGCTAGACTGGGAAGACAAACGTTCCAATCGGCGACCGGTGGTCGGGTCGGACGACTGATACGTAGTGTTGACTGGAAAAACACGCGTGTACGGGCTGATACTGACTTTGAAGTGTCACAATTCGCCCGTACTGTTAGCTAAGGAGGATTATTATGACAGACAACAATTACTACACGGCCCTTCTTGCAGAACGTAGCGCCGTACCCACGTTACTTTGCGGCCATTGCCATTCCATCCTGTCCCGCGCCCGGATCTTCCGGAACCAGGGTGAAAACAAACAGGACTTTGATTGCAGCGTCCTGGCACTGTGCTCCGCAGACGACTGCGGCGCCGTCAACTGCTGCGATGACGCGCTGGCCCACATCGACAACCCCGAACGTTCCTTCGACATTGCCTGCTGAGTGCAGCAGGCACCGCGTTCCCCGGCAATTACCTATCCAGCCCACCGCATTAAACGTGTTAAAGCCGCGCTAAAGCGACTATAATGCGTTGAAATCATGCATTGTCCCGCAATGCCATACCCTTCGAATACCGAGTACATTCATGTCAGAATTGTCTTTTGCCGAACTGGGGCTGGATCCAGCTGTACTGGAAGCCGTCTCCGCTGTTGGCTATGAAACACCCTCGCCCATCCAGGCACAATCCATCCCGGCCCTGTTGGCTGGCAACCATTTGCTTGGCGTCGCCCAGACCGGCACCGGCAAAACCGCCGCGTTCGCCCTGCCGCTGTTAAGCCGCATCGACGCCTCGGTTGCCGAGCCGCAAATTCTGGTGCTGGCCCCGACCCGGGAACTGGCCATTCAGGTGGCCGAGGCATTCACCACTTACGCCAGCAAGTTCAGCAACTTTCACGTTTTGCCAATTTATGGCGGCCAGGATTTCTCGCCGCAGATTCGCGGCCTGAAGCGCGGCGCCCAGGTGATTGTCGGCACCCCCGGTCGTATGCTGGACCACCTGCGCAAGGGCACCCTGAAACTGGGCAGCCTGAAAGCTCTGGTGCTGGATGAAGCCGACGAAATGCTGCGCATGGGCTTTATTGACGACGTGGAAGCAATTCTGTCAAAAACCCCGGCCGATTGTCAGCGCGCACTGTTCTCGGCCACCATGCCGCCGCAGATCAAGAAGGTTGCCCAGACCTACCTGAAGAACGCCACGGAAGTGAAGATCCAAAGCGAAACCCGCACGGTTGAGCGCATTTCCCAGTTCGTATTGCCGGTGTATGCCGAACGCAAACTCGATGCTCTGACCCGCATCCTGGAAGTGGAACCTTTTGATGCGTCGATCATTTTCGTGCGCACCAAAGCGGAAACCACGCTATTGGCCGAAAAGCTCTCGGCCCGTGGCCATGCCGTAGCGCCGCTGAATGGCGATTTGAACCAGCGTCAGCGTGAAATGACGGTTGAAGACCTAAAGCGCGGCAAGAAAGACATCATCGTGGCCACCGATGTGGCGGCTCGTGGCCTGGACGTGCCCCGGATCACCCACGTCATCAACTACGATGTACCTTACGACACCGAGGCCTACATCCACCGCGTGGGCCGTACCGGCCGTGCCGGTCGTGAGGGTAAGGCAATCCTGCTGGTGACACCGCGCGAACGCAGCTGGCTGCGCACGCTGGAGCGCGCCACCAATTCGCCGATGGAGCCGTACCAGCTGCCGTCGCCGGATGCCCTGCAAAAGATGCGGGTGGAGCAGTTCGAACAGCAACTGTTGAGCTTTACCGACGATCCGAGATCCGCCAAGGCCATCGCCCTGCTGGACGAGATTGCCGAGCGTAACGACATGGACATGGCCGCCGTCGCCGGTGCCCTGGCTTGCTGGATGGAAGCCTCCCAGCCGGATTCGCTGCCACTGAAGCAGCCCGAAGCCCTGCCAGAGATTTCCACGGCGCCGCGTCGGGACCGCAACGGACCGCCACGCGGCAAGAAAAACTTCCGTAAAGGCCCCCCGGGCAAGAACTTCCGCAAGGGCGGCAAGCCCGGTGGTTTCTCGAAAGGCGGCAAGGGCAAGCCCAACGGCAAACCCTCAGGGAAAGGTCCCAAGCGCGACTAAAACCGCGCCTTTTCAGCGCCGCCGGTCAGGCTGACTGGCGGCGTTGATACACCACAAAGCTGTAGTCATAGGGGTTGTTGTCAGACGCCTCGAAATCTTCCCGCCCAATTTCTTCCCACTCGTCCCAGTTCACTTCCGGGAACCAGGCATCGCCATCCACATCGGCGTGCACCAGGGTCACGTACATGCGGTCCACCATGGGCAGCGCTTCTGTATAGATCTGCCCACCACCAATGATCATGACTTCCTCACTGCCATCCAGTGTGGCCTGGGCTTCGGCTTTGACCAAGGCAGCGTCCAGTGAGTCCGCCGGCGTCGTGCCGGTCGGTGCCTGCCAGTCGGGATTACGGGAAATCACCACGTTCATCCGTCCCGGCAGCGGCCGGCCAATGGAGTCCCAGGTTTTCCGGCCCATGATAATGGGCTTGCCCATGGTGGCCTGTTTGAAGTACTTCAGATCGCCCGGCAGGTACCAGGGCAGCTTGTTATTCCGGCCGATAACCCGATTCTGGGCCATGGCTACGATGAGTGCCTTTCTCATTTCGTGTTCCCTATTTAGAAGTCCGCGTATTTGGGAGTCTGCCCTTAAATACATTACTGCTGACTTGGGTGTAGCGAGGGATTGGGGAAGGCTTTCCAAAAAGCGCTCCTGGCGGCCCATCCCTGGGTCGCTTATGCTCCGCCATGGATGGCGAGCCAAGCTTACATGGAAGTATTCACAGCGTTTTTCGGACACCCTTCCCACCTGCCTGCGACTCTCCTCAGCTCAAAGGCTAGATAGCAATAGGTGCCTTAATCACCGGATAAGGCTCGTACCCCTCGAATTCGAAATCCTCTAGTTCGTAGTCAAAAATCGACGCAGGCTTGCGCTTGATCACCAGTTTCGGCAACGCCCGAGGCTCGCGTTTCAGCTGCTCGAAAACAATGTCGTCGGTCAGGTGGTTCTGATACAGATGGCAGTCGCCAAAGGTGTGCACGAACTCACCGACATCCAGATCACACTGCTGGGCAATCATGTGGGTCAGCAGCGCGTAGCTGGCGATGTTGAACGGCACGCCAAGGAACAGATCCGCGCTGCGCTGGTACAGCTGGCAGGAGAGCTTGCCGTCGGCGACGTAGAACTGGAACAGGCAGTGGCACGGCGCCAGGGCCATGCGGCCTTCGCGGACGTTATCCTGGGGGCCGATGGTTTCATCCGGCAATTCGGCCGGGTTCCAGGCGGAGACGATCAGTCGCCGGGAATTGGGCTTGGTGCGGATCTGTTCGATCACCTCACTGATCTGGTCGACCGTGCTGCCATCCGGGCACTGCCAGCTGCGCCACTGTTTACCGTAGATCGGTCCCAGATCACCATTTTCCAGGGCCCATTCGTTCCAGATGGAGACCTTGCGCTCTTTCAGCCAGTTATTGTCGGTGGAACCCTGAAGAAACCAAAGCAGCTCGTAGATGATGCTGCGCAGGTGCACTTTCTTGGTCGTCACCAGGGGAAAGCCTTCGTTCAGGTCGAAACGCAACTGGCGCCCAAACACCGAACGGGTGCCCACACCGGTACGATCTCCCTTGTCGATTCCGTTGTCGACGACGTCCTGCATCAGGTCGAGGTAGGCTTTCATCAGGCGTTTCTCCGATAAGCAATAAACATAAGCATGGCACCGGCCAGGATCATGGGCAGGGAAAGCACCTGCCCCATAGTCAGCCAGCCAAAGGCAAGGTAACCCAACTGAGGGTCCGGCTGGCGAACGAATTCCACCAGGAAACGGAATACCCCGTAACCGATCAGGAACAGGCCAGAGACGGCCATTTTCGGGCGAGGCTTCGACGAAAACCACCACAGGATCACAAACAGGGCCACGCCTTCGAGGGCGAAC
Organism: Marinobacter nauticus; assembly: GCA_044811145.1. Classification (GTDB taxonomy): domain Bacteria; phylum Pseudomonadota; class Gammaproteobacteria; order Pseudomonadales; family Oleiphilaceae; genus Marinobacter; species Marinobacter nauticus_A. The sequence goes on along the minus strand of CP085245.1, from coordinate 1,808,516 downwards.
TGGTAAAGCTGGGAAGGATGACGCGCCAAACTGTCGGGCGCCTGCGGAAACACCATGCCCCAGGGCACGTCCGTGGGTTTGCCCCAGAGCTCGCCGTTAATAAAGTTGCCAATACGCCCAGCACCCAATCCGATGGGCACCAGGGGTGCTACAAAATCGGCGAGGCGCCAGAAACCTGCTTCGGTCTTGCGCCCATACCACCACATCGCCAGCATCACACCCAGCAACCCACCGTGGAAGGACATGCCACCTTCCCAAACCCTCAGCAACCAGAGCGGGTCGGCCAGGAAGGCATCAAAATTATAGAAAATCACATAACCGAAGCGACCACCGAGAATCACACCCAGCGCCAGGTAAAACAGGAGATCGCCCACCTGTTGCTCATTAAGCGGCGACCAGGGTTTGTGGCTTCTCATGCGCCCCAACAGCCACCCGGCCAGGAAACCAACGAGGTAAGTCAGGCCGTACCAGTGAATCTGCACCGGCCCCAAGGCAATCGCCACGGGGTCAAACTGTGGATGCTGAAGCATCAATAACCTCTTAGCTCAGAATAAAACGAAGCCCCACAACCAGGAGCACAATGGCGAAGATGCGCTTGAGTAGTTTGGCGTCCAACCGGTGCGCAAGGTTGGCGCCTACCCTGGCAAAAAACACGCTGGTCAGGATAACGCCAAACAGGGCAGGCAGATAGACAAATCCCAAGCTGTAATCCGGCAGATGGGGATGCGACCAGCCCGTCCACATGTTGCCGGCGGCGCCCGCCAGGGCAATGGGCAAACCACAGGCAGACGACGTGCCCACGGCCTGCTGCATGCGCACGTTGCACCAGGTCAGATAAGGCACCGTGAGCGTGCCGCCGCCAATACCAAAAATCGCCGACGCCCAGCCGATACCGCCACCGGCAACGCCCAGGCCTGCGCTTCCAGGCACATCTCGACCGGGCTTGGGATTGACCATCACCAGCATCTTCAGACCCACCGAAATGGCAAAGATCCCGATAACCATCTGCAGCAGGTCGCCGCTCATGAAGGCGACCGTCCAGGCGCCGAGCACGGCGCCACCCACGATTCCCACCGTCATCGGGCGAAACAGATCCCAACGTACGGACTGATGTTTATGGTGCTGCCGAATGGAAGAGATGGAGGTGAACACGATGGTCGCCAGGGAGGTACCCACCGCCAGGTGTGCGCTGACCGCCTCGCTGATACCCTGCAGCTCAAAACTGAAAATGAGCGCCGGGACAATCACCAGGCCGCCGCCGATGCCAAACAGCCCGGCCATCACGCCAGCCAGAGCGCCCAGTCCCAGGTAACCTGCAAATACCGCTAACAAATCCATAAGTGTCCACACCCGCCTGAGTCAGGGCTGGTATGATACACATCGCATGCGGCGACTTCACTTCACCGCTGCCGTTTCTCAAACCAGCGCCCGAATGATTTATGTGCCTGATTGCCTTCACTCTTGGTCAGAACCCTCACTTCCCGCTCGTGCTTGCCGCCAATCGGGACGAAGTCTTTAATCGCCCGACCCGGTCCATGGACTGGTGGCGGACAGACAATGGCACGAGAGTCCTGGCTGGCAAGGACCTGCGCTCGGGCGGCACCTGGCTGGCGATCACCGAAGATGGCCGCATCAGCGCCGTGACCAACGTTCGCGAAGGGATGACCGATATTGCAGAACGCTCCCGGGGCGAATTACCCCTGCGCGCCCTGATCGAACCCAGGCACGAACTGTTCCAGAGCCTGAACAACCAAGCCAGCCAATACGCCGGCTTCAACCTGATTCAACTGAACGCAGAAAGTGGCTGGTATTATAGCAACCGGGACGCACACCCTGGCCGCAGCATCTACCAGGGCGCTTTTGGGCTTAGCAATCATCTGCTAGAGACTCCGTGGCCCAAGTTGCTGCGCCTGCGCCAGGCCCTGGCCAGAACAGTAACCACAGCCGACAGCAGTGCCGAAAAGCTCCATCAGGAACTGATCGAGCTGTTGCAGGACCCGACACCGGCGCCCGACCACCTGTTGCCGGATACAGGCGTGGGTCTGGATACCGAGCGCCTGCTGTCATCGCCGTTCATTACCGGTGAGCACTATGGCACCCGCGCCACCACCGTCTTCACCATCAGCGCCGAGGGACAGGTTCGGGTGACCGAGCAAAGCTGGGGGCCCATGGCAGAAAAAGCCGAATGTCGGCAATTTGGCTGGCAGCGATAGCCCGCGGGCTCTGATATAATCTCCGAAAATTCTGCCACCCGACCGGAGGGCCCGATGGCCGGTGACAATAAGACAACCTCCATAGCCGACTTCGAAAAGTCCCTGGATGAGCTGGAACAGCTCGTACGCAACCTTGAGCAGGGCGAATTATCGCTGGAGCAATCGCTGAGCGCCTTTGAACGGGGCGTCAAACTTACCCGCGAATGCCAGCAGGCGCTGAAAAGTGCCGAACAACGGGTGGAGCAACTGGTGCAGACCGGCGATGGCAGTCTGGAAACACGCCCTTTCTCACCGGATGATGCCAGCTAATGACCGAACAGAACCAGGCAGCGATGGAATTCCTCAATACCTGCCGTGAGCTGGTGGATGCCGAACTGGACCGCTGCATTGAGCAGGCCGGAGCCTCGGAGCGTCTACAGGCGGCCATGCGTTACAGCGTCCTCGGTGGCGGTAAACGCATACGCCCGGCATTATGCCTGGCCGCGGCCCGGGCCATGGATGTCGCTCTGGAAGCAGCACTGGCCCCGGCCTGTGCGCTGGAGCTGGTACATGCCTACTCGCTGATCCACGACGATCTACCCGCCATGGACGACGACAACCTGCGTCGTGGCCGGCCGACCACCCACATTGCCTTTGATGAAGCCTCCGCGATCCTGGCCGGCGATGCCCTGCAGGCGCTGGCGTTCGACCTGCTGGCCAATGACCATGACCGGACCAGCGAAGCGCGTCTGGCCATGGTCCGGGAGCTGGCCCAGGCCGCTGGCCACAAGGGCATGGTGGGTGGCCAGGCCATCGACCTGGAATCGGTTGGCAAAGCGCTGACCCTCCACGAGTTGGAGAACATGCATCGTCACAAGACCGGCGCCCTGATTGAAGCCAGTGTCCGCATGGGCGCTCTGTGCAGCCCGGAACCGGATGCAGACCGGCTTGAGGCATTGACCACTTACGCCCGCGCCCTGGGCCTGGCCTTTCAGGTGCAGGATGACCTGCTGGATATAGAAGGCAGCACCGAGGTAATCGGCAAACCCCAGGGCTCCGATATGGCCCGGGAGAAGCCAACCTATCCGTCCCTGCTGGGCATCGAAGGCGCCAGGGAACACTTACACAAACTACTGGCCACGGCCCAGGACAGCCTGGTGGACTTTGGCCCCGAAGCCGATCCGCTTCGAACGATGGCGGATTACGTGGTCGCACGCAGCCATTGAACCATCCCGAGCCAAAAGCGCACACTTGTCGTAACCGACTATACAATCACCGGATAGCCCATAAGACCCGAGCAGATGCAGGACATTTACACATTCAAAGAAATCCCGTCACAGCGGCCCAACACGCCGCTGCTGGACCGGATTGAGCTTCCGGCCCAACTCCGCGAGCTACCGGCAGAAGACCTGCCGCGACTTGCCCGTGAACTGCGGGCCTTCCTGTTGTGGTCCGTGGGCCAGACCGGCGGGCATTTTGGTGCCGGCCTTGGCGTGCTCGAGCTCACCGTGGCCCTGCACTATGTGTTCAACACCCCCTTTGACCGCCTGCTATGGGATGTCGGGCATCAGGCCTACCCCCACAAGATCCTGACCGGGCGCCGTGAGCGGATGGGCAGCATCCGGCGCAAGGGCGGCCTGGCCGGTTTCCCGAAACGGGCAGAGAGCGAATACGACACCTTCGGCGTCGGACACTCCAGCACCTCTATCAGCGCGGCACTGGGCATGTCCATCGCCGCCCGCCTGCAGAAATCGGGGCGCAAGAGCATTGCCGTGATCGGCGACGGCGCCATGACCGCCGGCATGGCCTTCGAAGCACTCAACCACGCCGGGCACTTGCATGCCGACATGCTGGTGATCCTGAACGACAACGACATGTCGATTTCCCAAAACGTGGGCGGGCTGTCCAACTACTTTGCCAAGCTGCTGGCAAGCCGCACCTACAATCACATGCGCAACAGCAGCAAGAAGGTGCTGAAGGCCGCCCCACCGCTAATGCAACTGGCAAAAAAGACCGAAGAACACTTCAAGGGTATGATTGCCCCCGGCACCCTGTTTGAGGAGCTGGGCTTCAATTACATCGGCCCGATTGATGGCCACGACCTGCCACTGCTGGTGGAAACCCTGGAAAACCTGCGGGAACTCGAAGGCCCGCAATTCCTGCATGTGGTGACCACGAAGGGCAAGGGCTTCGCCCCGGCAGAGGCCGACCCGATTGGCTACCACGCCATCAACAAGATTGAGCCGGTGCCCGCGCACAAGCCGGAACCGGCCAAGCCGAGCGCGCCCGGCCCCAAATACGCCAACGTGTTCGGACAGTGGCTGTGCGATGCCGCCGAGCAGGATGCACGGGTGGTGGGCATCACGCCCGCCATGTGTGAAGGCTCGGACCTGGTGGCGTTCTCGAAACGCTTCCCCGATCGCTACTTTGACGTGGCCATTGCCGAACAGCACGCGGTTACACTGGCCGCCGGCCTGGCCTGTGACGGCGCCAAGCCGGTGGTGGCCATCTACTCCACCTTCCTGCAACGGGCCTATGACCAGTTGATCCATGATGTAGCCATACAAAATCTGGACGTACTGTTTGCCATTGACCGGGCAGGCCTGGTGGGCGAAGACGGCCCCACCCATGCCGGCGCTTTCGACATCAGCTACCTCCGCTGCATCCCCGGCATGGTGGTCATGACCCCGTCGGACGAAAACGAAACCCGTCAGCTGCTGCACACTGGGCTGCATCATCAGGGACCGGCGGCCGTTCGCTATCCGCGAGGCACCGGCCCGGGCACGGAAATCCAGCAGGAACTGACGGTTCTGCCGTTGGGTAAGGGTCGCCGGGTTCGCGACGGCAAGCAGGTGGCCATCCTGAACTTCGGCACCCTGCTGCATTCCGCCCTGGAAGCGGCCGACGGCCTGAACGCCACCGTGGCGGACATGCGCTTTGTGAAGCCCCTGGATGAAGCGCTGGTCCGGGAACTGGCCGAGGAACACGACCTGCTGGTGACCCTGGAAGAAAACGCCATTGCCGGCGGCGCCGGAAGTGCCGTGTGCGAGTACCTAAACGGCACCGACATCACCGTGCCGGTGCTCCAGCTTGGGCTACCCGACCGGTTTGTCGATCACGGCAAGCATGGTGAACTGCTCAGTGAATGCGGGCTGGACGCCGAGGGCATCGGGCAGGCGATTGTGGATCGGCTGGCTGACCTTTGAGGGAAGCTATCAGGCGGGTAGGGCTTTCCGGGAACCGCTACAAGCACATCCATGTGCGCTTATCTCAGGCCATCCATGGCCTTCGAAATTCCCGGAAAGCCCTACCCGCCTGATAGCGGCAAACTTAAAACGGGTCGTCGTCCTGGTGGGTCTCGAGCCAGTGCCCCAGCTTGCTCTGCTTGGTATTGAGATAGCCTTCATTGTGGGGATTGCGCCCCACATGCAGGGGCATACGCTCGGCAATGCGAATACCATACGATTCCAGCGCTTTGACTTTCCTGGGATTATTGGTCATCAAGCGCAGTGCTGATACCCCAAGGTGGTCAAGCATGTCCTTGCACATGCTGTAGTCACGCAGGTCAGCGGCAAACCCCAGACGTTCGTTGGCCTCCACCGTATCGGCGCCCTGGTCCTGCAGGTGATAGGCGCGAATCTTGTTCAGCAGGCCAATACCACGCCCTTCCTGACGCAGGTACATCAATATACCCCGCCCTTCCCGGGCAATGCTGCGCAGGGCCTCCTCCAACTGATAACCACAGTCACAGCGCATGCTGTAGAGCGCGTCGCCGGTCAGGCATTCGGAATGGGTTCGCGCCAACACAGGCTCGCCGGAGCTGATATCACCCAGCGTCAGTGCCACGTGCTCCTTGCCGGTATCCGGCTCTTCGAAGCCGTGCATATCAAAGACACCGAAAGGGGTGGGCAAACGGCAGGTTTCAATGTAACGAACGGCCACTGTGTTTCCTCGTGGTTCCAGGGAGTTAATCGGTGGCTCCCTAACAAATGGGACCAGGCATTCTACCATGGGCTAACCCGGCATGGGGATGATCCGCAGGATTACCGCCACCAGAAGCCGATGCCCGCAATGCCCTGGGCGCCCAGCGACCGAGCCTTTTCCTCTTCTTCCAGGCCGAGCCCACCAAGGCCATAGACCGGCACGGTTGCCTGGGCCACCAGCTCGGCAAAAGCCTGCCAACCCAGGGCCGGGCGCCCTGGATGACTCTCGGTGGGCTGGACGGCTCCCAGCACCACGTAGTCGGCTCCCAGTCGCTCGGCATGACGCAATTGCTCTGCGTCATGGCAGGACACCCCCAACCAGACATCAGCTGGCACAGGACGCTCTGAGAGCCTCTCGGCCTCCCGCCAGGGCAAGTGCACACCCTTGGCTCCGGGTATCGACTGCAAAAGTTCCGGCGCACCGTGAAGCAGCAGATCCGTGGCTTTACCGCCACACACTGTCACCGCTTGATGGGCGAAGCCGAGATAAGCCCCGGCATCAAGGTCCGGTGCTCGCAGGATCATCAGTTCGGGACTCATACGAGCCAATGCCGCTTTCAGTTCGGTCAACCCACTCTCCGTATCCGTTACCGGGCCAGTCAGGGCCAAACGGTGAGGCAGGCGCAAAGCACGAATGATAGGACGGTTGGCAGCGGGAAAGTCACGGTCTGAGAGTTCCGATGGGCTACGCCATTCAATGGGCTGGCCTTCCCGCCCCTCTGGCTCGCCCTCGGCACGGTCGGTTTCCCACACATCCAGGAATACCCGCTTGTCGCCGTAATCATGACGGATCCCGATGACGGGCTGAAGGCTTTCAGGCGGCACCCTGAGGCCCGTTTCCTCCGCAATCTCCCGCACCAGCGCCTGCTGCACGGTCTCTTCCGGCTCCACCTTACCGCCTGGAAATTCCAGCAGGCCACCCTGATGCACGTGGTCCGGGCGGCGGGCAATCAGTACCCTGCCATTCCGGACAATCACGGCCACCGCAACATGAACCTCTTTCACCGTCGACTCTGCCATGGTCAGGTGCGGTACTCGGCATTGATGGTGACGTACTCATGGGAGAAATCGCAGGTCCAGACGGTTTCACGGATGTCGCCACGCTTGAGGTCGATGTCGATGGTGATTTCTTCCTGATCCATCACCGCCTGCCCGCGCTCTTCCGAGTAATCCTCGGCCCGACCACCGTGGCGGACCAGGCAGACATCCCCCAGATAAATCTCGATCGCCTCCAAATCCAGCTCCGGCACGCCAGCCCTGCCAACGGCCGCCAGGATACGTCCCCAGTTGGGATCCGAGGCAAACAGCGCGGTTTTCACCAGCGGCGAATGCGCCACGGTGTAGGCAACATCCAGCGCCTCCTGCTGGGTGCCAGCGCCAGACACGTCAATGGTCACGAACTTGGTCGCGCCTTCGCCGTCGCGCACGATGGCGTGGGCCAGGTCCAGGTATACCTGCCGCAAGGCCTCGCGCAGTTTAGGCAGTTGCGGGCTCTCAGCGGTAATTTCAGGGCCGCCGTACTGGCCGCTGGCCATCAGCATGCAGGCATCGTTAGTGGAGGTGTCGCTGTCGATGGTAATCCTGTTAAACGACTTCTCCCCCAACTCCGAGGCCAGGGTCTGAAGCAAACCCGGCTCAATAGCCGCATCGGTCGCGATAAACCCAAGCATGGTGGCCATGTTCGGGCGAATCATGCCAGCGCCCTTGCTGATGCCGGAAATGGTCACCGTGTGGCCGCCCAGGTCCACCTGGCAGGAGGCGCCCTTGGGCCGGGTATCGGTTGTCATGATCCCACTGGCGGCCTCGGCCCAGCGATCCTCACGAACATCGATCAGGGCTTCGGGCAAGGCGCTGACAATCTTATCCACCGGCAGAGGCTCCCCAATCACACCCGTTGAGAATGGCAGGACCTGGGCAGGATCGGCGCCGGCCTGCTCGGCCAGGGCCTGGCAGCAGCGCTCGGCGTCGGCCATACCTTGTTTCCCGGTACCGGCGTTGGCGTTGCCGGTATTGATCAGCAGGTATCGGGGGGCTGTCTCGGCCAGATGGCGACGGCTGATCACCACCGGGGCGGCACAGAACTGGTTCTGGGTGAAGATGCCGGCGACCCGCGCGCTCGGGGCCAGTTCAAAAATCACCACATCCTTGCGTCCGGCCTTTTTGATACCGGCACTGGCAATACCGATGCGTACGCCAGGCACGGGGAAAAATTCGGGCAAGGTTCCTGGACCTACCGCCATGACTGTCTCCTCGAATTATGCAAATCTAGAAACGAAGAAACCCGCAAGCTGCCAGCGGTGCTGGCTGTTTGCGGGTTCCGTTCTCAAGTTAGTGAAACGCCGGTGTCAGGCCACCTTGCCGCAACACTGTTTGTATTTCTTGCCGGACCCGCAAGGGCATGGCTCGTTTCGGCCAACTTTGCGCTCCTGACGAACGAAGGTCTCCGGGGTGGCTGACTGGCCTTGCTGGCCTCCGCTTCCCTCGCCTTCTGCCTGATCCGTCGCACTGGCCTGGTCGTGGCGCAGTTTGGCGCGGGCCATTTCCCGCTCCAGCTCTTCCTTGCGCCGGCGTTCGATTTCTTCCATCTCTTCCTGGCTCTGTACCCGCACGTGGCACAGTACCCGGGTGACATCCTGCTTCATGGTATCGAGCATGGTTTCAAACAGGTTGAACGCCTCGCGCTTGTATTCCTGCTTGGGGTTCTTCTGGGCATAACCACGCAGGTGAATACCGCGGCGCAGATGGTCCATGTTGGAGAGGTGTTCTTTCCACAGGGTATCAAGCACCTGCAGGAACACCTGCTTTTCGAACTTGCGCATGGCCTCGGAGCCGGCAATCTCTTCCTTGGCCTTATATTCAGCCACAACGGCTTCAAGAATGCGCTCGCGCAGGCTCTCTTCGTAGAGTTTGTCGTCCTCTTCCAGCCACTGCTGGATCGGCAGTTCAATCGCCATTTCCGATTGCAGATGCGCTTCCAGACCCTCTATATCCCACTGCTCCGGCATGCTCTGGGGTGGAATAAAGTCACTGATCGCGTTATCCACGACATCCGCGCGGATAGTGTCGATCATTTCGGAAATGTCTTCCGATGCCATCACCTCATTGCGCTGGCTGTAAATCACTGTCCGCTGGTCGTTGGCCACATCGTCGTATTCCAACAACGTTTTACGCATGTCGAAGTTGCGGCCTTCCACCTTACGCTGGGACTTTTCAATGGCGTTGGTCACCATCCGGTGCTCGATGGCCTCGCCATTTTTCATGCCCATGGCCTGCATCAGGTTCTTCACCCGCTCAGGCGCAAAGATCCGCATCAGGTTGTCTTCCAGCGACAGGAAGAAACGGGAGGAGCCCGGGTCACCCTGACGGCCGGCACGGCCGCGCAACTGGTTGTCGATACGGCGGGATTCGTGACGCTCGGTACCGATAATGTGCAGGCCACCGGCCTCCAGTACCTGCTGGTGACGCTCTTCCCATTCCTGCTTGAGCTGGCTGATCTGCTCGTCGGACGGGTTGTCCATGAGCGCGGCTTCGTGCTCCCAGTTGCCCCCCAGCACGATGTCGGTACCACGACCGGCCATGTTGGTGGCAATGGTGACCGCCCCAGGGCGACCAGCCTGGGCAATGATGTGAGCCTCGGATTCGTGCTGCTTGGCGTTCAGGATCTTGTGATCGATACGAACCTTTTTCAGCAGTGCTGACAGCACTTCGGAAGCGTCCACCGATGCTGTACCCACCAGTACCGGACGACCTTCGCCGGTGACGTACTTGATCTCGTCGATGATGGCGTGGAATTTTTCTTCCTGGGTCATATAGACCAGATCATTGTAATCGACCCGTTGAATCGGCTTGTTGGGCGGAATCACCACCACATCCAGGCCGTAAATCTGGCGGAATTCGAACGCCTCGGTGTCGGCAGTACCGGTCATGCCGGCAAGCTTGTCGTACAGACGGAAATAGTTCTGGAAGGTGGTGGAGGCCAGGGTCTGGCTTTCGGCCTGGATCTTGAGTCCTTCTTTCGCCTCGATGGCCTGGTGCAGGCCCTCGCTCCAGCGCCGTCCCGGCATGGTGCGGCCGGTATGTTCGTCAACGATGACCACCTGGCCGCCCTGGACGATGTAGTCCACATCTTTGTGGAACAGGTGATGCGCACGCAGCCCCGAATGCACGTGATGCAGCAGGCTCAGATTGGCGGCCGAATACAGGCTCTCGCCTTCACGCAGCAAACCCTGGTTGAGCAACAGGTCCTCGACTTTTTCATGGCCCGCTTCGGTCAACTCCACCTGACGGGATTTCTCATCAATGGTGAAATCGCCCGTGGCCTCTCCTTCCTCGCTGACTTCACCCTTTTCCAGGCTTGGGATCAGCTGGTTGATGGCCTGGTACAGCTTGGAGGAATCTTCGGCGGCACCGGAAATCACCAGCGGCGTCCGGGCTTCATCGATCAGGATGGAGTCTACTTCATCGACAATGGCGAAGTTCAGCCCACGCTGGACCTTGTCCTCGATACTGAACGCCATGTTGTCGCGCAGGTAGTCAAAGCCGAACTCGTTGTTGGTGCCGTAGGTAATGTCGGCCTGATAGGCGGCACGCTTTTCTTCCTGGGGCTGGCCGGCGGCCACAACGCCTACCTGCATACCCAGGAAACGGTAGAGTTTACCCATCCATTCGGCATCACGACGGGCGAGGTAATCGTTGACGGTCACCACGTGGACGCCTTTACCGCTCAACGCGTTCAGGTAAACCGCCGCAGTGGCCACCAGGGTTTTACCTTCACCGGTTTTCATCTCGGCAATCCGGCCTTCGTGCAGGGTCATACCACCGACCAGCTGCACGTCGTAATGGCGCATACCCATCACCCGGCGGCTGGCCTCCCGCACCGTGGCAAAGACCTCGGGCAGTATCGCGTCCAGCGATTCACCTTTTTCCAGGCGTTGGCGAAACTCTTCGGTCTTACCCTGCAACTCGCTGTCCGACAACGCGCCAAAGGTTTCTTCAAGATCGTTGATGCGCGAGACAACTTTACGCATCCGCTTGATTTCACGAGCGTTCTTACTGCCGAACATCTTGGTTGCAAGTTTTGAGAACATAGACCACTGCTTCTTCAGTTAAACGAGGGAAGCAAGCATTCTAACCTTATTTGGCGACAGGAAAAAAGGTAGGTATTAAACGGCGGAATCAGCGGCTTGCGCGGTGCATGTATTTTTCCGGATCTTCGGTGCGGCCATTGCGGATGACCTCAAAATGGACGTGTGGACCGGTGGAGCGTCCGGTGCTTCCCATCCGGGCAATCAGCTGCCCTTTTTCAACCACATCGCCGGTTTTCACAGCCAGCGACTTGGCGTGGCCATAACGGGTGACCAGGCCATCCCCATGATTGATTTCCACCAGGTTACCGTAGCCGTGGCGGTCCCCGGCAAAACTGACCACGCCGCCAGCGACGGAAATTACGTCGCCGCCATCACGGCCCGCCACATCAATGCCCGCATGCCATGCGCGCCTGCCAGTAAAAGGATCAGAACGATAGCCATACTTGGAGGAGACCCAGCCCCAGGTCACCGGCCTGCCCTCAACATACTGCTGGTCTTCGAGCTGCTGGCGCGACACCAGCTTGTCCAGTATCCGGAGCTGCCTGGCCCGGTCTTCAAGCTGACGCTCCATCTGCGTGATCATGGCGCTCAATTCGCCAGTGCTGAAGGAGTGATCTGCAAGCCCGGCGGAGACTGGCCCACCAACGGCGGCGGGCTGATCGAAATTGAACTCGCTGTCGGCCACCAGGCCGGAGTCAATGAAGTGCTGACCCAGGGCGTCCAGACGAAGCATGCGCCCCTGCAACTGGCCCACCCGCATCGTCAGTGTGTCAATTCGCTGCTGCACGGTTTGCTTCAGTTGCGCCACTTCCGAGCGTTCACGCTCCAGCGTTTGCTGCCAACCCGCCAGCTGTTCAGCTTCGGCAGCCCGCTCCTGCGCAACTTGGGTGATGGCAAAACCATATCCTCCCAGTGCCGCCAGCAGGGCCAGGGTTACGGCAAATGCAGCAATGCGCGTGTAGAAACGGACGTTTTCTGTATTCATAGTGGACTCACAACCTTGCCGGCAGGGACATTCTGGATCACCCATCTGACGGGCAGGTCTGTTATGCTTGAGAAAAAGATTCCAAATAGTACCCAACACACCAACCGTTCGTCGAGAAACATCGACTATGTCCAAGCATTCTGACCAGAAACCTGTCTTTGGCGACCGCAACGCCAATCACTCGTCAACGCTTCAGCAATTGATGGCAAAGGCCGAACTGCACCAGGAAGCAGAGCGACAGGTCATGGCGGCACTGCCTGAGGGTCTGGAAGTTGGTACGCGTTTCGTCAGCTGTCAGGACGGGGAGTTGGTGCTGTCAACGGACAATGCCAGCAAGGCGACACGCCTGAGATTCCGGCAACACGAAATCATGGAGAAGATCCGGGAGAATGAACTCTTCCGTTACGTCTGGAAAGTGCGCATCAAGGTCAGCCCACCCCGCTTCCGGGCACGGTCTAAAACGGAAAAGACACCTCTCAGTAAAGAAAATGCCCGGCTCCTCCACGAGGAGGCCGGGCACACGAAGGATACAGCGTTACGCGAGGTTCTCGAAAAACTCGCAAGCCATGTCCGGAACTAAGGCGTCCTGCCTTATACCGAAGCGGCCAAAACGGGCTTCATGTAAGAGATCGGGGCGGTTGCCTCATCATCAAAGGTAACCACTTCCCAGGCATCTTCTTCCGCCCGCAGCTTCCGCAGAAGCTTGTTGTTCAGATCATGGCCGGATTTCAGGCCACGGAATTCACCGATCAGACTGTTACCCAGCAGGTAGAGATCACCGATCGCATCCAGCACCTTGTGCTTGACGAACTCATCGTCGTAACGAAGGCCGTCCTCGTTGAGGATCTTGTAATCATCCACCACAACCGCGTTGTCAACGCTGCCACCGAGGGCCAGGTTCATGGAACGCAGCTTCTCGATGTCGCGCATGAAGCCGAAGGTCCGGGCGCGGGACACTTCCTTTACAAAGGAGGTGCTGGAGAAATCAACCGTCGCGGTCTGGGCGCGGCCCTTGAATACCGGGTGGTCAAAATCAATCCCAAAGCTCACCTTGAAACCTTCAAACGGCAGGAACGTCGCCACCTTGCCATCTTCTTCGATGGTCACTTCCCGCTTGATGCGGATAAAGCGCTTGGCAGCCTCCTGTTCGGCAATGCCGGCGGATTGCAGCAGGAACACAAACGGTCCTGCGGAGCCATCCATAATCGGCACTTCCGGCGCGCTCAGTTCGACAATGCAGTTGTCGATGCCCAGACCAGCCATGGCCGAGAGCAGGTGCTCCACGGTCCCGACACGGACACCGTCTTTCACCAGTGTCGTCGACATCATGGTCTCACCCACACTTTCCGCACAGGCCTTGATCTCGACCACGGGGTCGAGATCAGTCCGGCGGAACACGATGCCCGCATCAACCGGCGCCGGCTTCAGGGTCAGGTACACCTTTTCCCCTGAATGCAGGCCCACGCCGGTCGCGCGGATGGTGTTTTTGAGTGTCCGTTGTCTGATCATCGGTTCATCATTCCGTCACAAATAAGCGATATTCTTGGCGCAAAAAACTTGAGCGCGAGAATAGCAGAGTTTGAGACTGAGTACCATTTGACCGACATGACTTTCACTTAATTGTGAAATAGGTATCGGATATGGTCGCTCGCCCCCTTCAAACCTTAAAAGACCAGACTATCAGTCCGCCTGACGACGAAGGAATGCGGGAATATCGAGATAGTCCACGCCCTGCTCTTCGTTGTCCTTGCTCTGGTCCAGCGCCACATTACCCTGGGTGGAAGCACGACGACGCAATACCGCCGGACGATCCAGCTGGTTGTAATCGGTGGTGCCATCCAGGGTGCGGGAGTTGTCCACCACCTTGGTCGGCTTGTCGCGCTCGCCGCCCAGGCCCGTAGCCACAACGGTCACCTTCAGCTCATCGGTCATTTCCTGATCGATCACGGTGCCGACAACCACGGTTGCGGAGTCTGAGGCAAATTCACGCACAATGTCGCCAACTTCCGAGAATTCGCCCAGGTTGAGGTCGATGCCAGCGGTGATGTTGACCAGGATGCCCTTGGCGCCCTGCAAGTTGATGTCTTCCAGCAACGGGCTGCGAACAGCCGCTTCCGCTGCCTCGCGTGCACGGTTCTCGCCGGTGGCGTGGCCGGTACCCATCATCGCCATGCCCATCTCGGACATTACGGTTTTCACGTCGGCGAAGTCGACGTTGATCATGCCGTTGCGGGTGATCAGGTCGGCAATACCCTGAACCGCGCCCAGCAGCACGTCGTTGGCGGAGGCAAAGGCATCCAGCAGACTGGTTTTCTTGCCCATGACCGCCAGCAACTTCTCGTTCGGGATGGTGATCAGGGAATCGACGTTTTCTTCCAGCTCCTTCAGGCCGGTCTCGGCCACGCTCATGCGCTTGCCACCTTCGAACTGGAACGGCTTGGTCACCACGGCCACGGTCAGGATACCCAGCTCGCGGGCCACCTCGGCAACAATCGGCGCGGCGCCAGTGCCGGTACCACCGCCCATGCCGGCAGTGATGAACACCATGTCCGAACCGCTCAATGCTTCGGCGATGCGGTCCCGGTCTTCCAGGGCCGACTGACGGCCAATTTCAGGGTTGGCGCCAGCACCCAAACCTTTGGTTATGTTGCCACCAAGCTGGATGATCTGGCGGGCGTCCAGGTCTTTCAGTGCCTGGGCATCGGTGTTGGCGCAGATGAATTCCACACCTTCCACGTCGCTGTTAAGCATATGGCGCACGGCGTTACCGCCACCACCGCCGACACCGACGACTTTGATAACTGCGTTTTGTTGGGCATTATCAACGAGTTCAAACATGTCCCCTACTCCTTCGTGCTGTTGCCGATCTATCCAGACCGGTTTTGCAATCGTTATGGTTTTTTCGAGATACCTTCGTTTACTGCACGCTGCCCGCGATCAGAAATGACCGGTAAACCACGCTTTCATCCGCTCCACCAGTGAGGGCGCATCCTCACCCTTGAGCGGTGGCTCCTGACCCAAGTCCATTTGCCGGAAGCCATGAATCAACAACCCAACGCCGGTGGCGTAAATCGGGTTGTTGACTACTTCGGTCATGCCGGAGACCGCTTGCGGACAAGCCAGTCTCACGGGCATGTGGAAGATTTCCTCCGCCAGCTCCACCACACCTTCCATGGTGGAGGAACCACCGGTAATCACGATGCCTGCCGGCACCATATCCTCGAACCCTGAACGGCGCAGTTCCGACTGCACCAGGGTGAACAGTTCTTCGTAGCGGGGCTCCACCACTTCCGCCAGCGCCTGGCGTGACAGATCCCGCGGCGCCCGGTCGCCAACACTGGGTACCTTGATGGTCTCATCGGCACCGGCCAGTTGCGTCAGCGCACAGGCATACTTGATCTTGATTTCCTCGGCATTCTGCGTGGGTGTACGCAGGGCCATGGCAATGTCATTGGTGACCTGGTCGCCGGCGATGGGAATCACGGCGGTGTGGCGAATGGCGCCACCGGTGAATACGGCAATGTCAGTAGTGCCGCCACCGATGTCCACCACGCATACGCCCAGTTCTTTCTCGTCCTCGGTCAGGATGGCGTGGCTGGAGGCCAGTTGTTCGAGGATGATGTCATCCACCTCAAGACCGCAGCGCTTCACGCACTTTTCGATGTTCTGTGCGGCGTTCACGGCACAGGTCACCAGGTGCACCTTCGCTTCCAGGCGCACGCCGGACATCCCCATGGGCTCCTTGATGCCTTCCTGGTTATCAATGACAAATTCCTGCGGCAGGATGTGGAGGATTTTCTGGTCCGCCGGAATCGCAACCGCCTGGGCGGCGTCGATCACCCGATCCACATCCGCCTGCGTAACTTCCCGGTCGCGGATGGCGACAATACCGTGCGAGTTCAGGCTCTTGATATGGCTGCCCGCAATACCCGCGTACACCGAGTGAATGCGACAACCCGCCATCAGCTCGGCCTCTTCCACCGCTCTCTGGATGGCCTGCACGGTGGTTTCGATGTTCACCACAACGCCACGTTTGAGGCCCCGGGAGGGATGCGAACCGATACCCACCACTTCAATGGTGCCATCCATCTTGCGTTTGCCGACAATGGCCACCACTTTCGAGGTACCGATGTCCAGGCCGACAATCATGTTTTCCGTTTCAACCGATGACATGTGTTTCACCAAACCCCAGGTTCGTAATAATCGTTATCAGGATTTCGGAGCGGCCATGGCCACATCCGCCTTCCACTGCACCGCCACACCGTTGGAGTAGCGGGCATCAACCCGACTGACTTCGTTCAATCTCGATGCCAGCCGGTTTTCGTACACTGTTATGAATCGTTCAAAGCGCCGCGACACCTGGTCGCGACCCAATACCACCTCAACGCCACTGTTAAGCGTCAATGTCCAGGCCCCCCGGGTTTCCAGCGACAACCCCGCAAAGCCAAGTCCATGCCCCACCAACCGTTCACTCATGGTCCGGGCCATGGCAATCACTTCACGCACCCGCTCGTCCGGCCCTGCCAGTCGCGGTAAGCGGCCGGCCACCTCGGGATTCGGCGGCGCAAACAGCTCGCCCGAACGGCTGACCAGGCGGCCATCGGTCCAGTAGGCCAACGGCTTCTTTTCCCGGATATCGATTTCCAGCCGTCCTGGCCAAACCCGTTTGACCGCGGCCGAGGCCACCCAGGGACGCTGTTCAAGCTCCGACTTAATGGCTTCCAGATCAGTGGCAAAGTAACTCTTGCCCACCCATTCGCCGGCAGCCCGCTCGATGGCTACCCGGCTTTCGCCGATAAAGTCACCGTGAACATCCACCGCCACGATCTGCTGGTCCATGGCCGTCAAGGCCCGGTCCATGGCCCAGGGCAGCATGGCCGCCAATAGAACCACGGTTGCGCCAATACCCACTTTCAACCAGGGCACCGCCGCCAACACTGCCTTGACCAGACCAAACCGGTCCGGCTCCGGGCCCAGGGTTGTTGCTCCCCGGCGCCTGGGAGGATCGGGCGGCACGGCCCGCGTTCTCACCAGCAGCGCTGTCAACATGTCAGCTCTCCGACAATGTGTCTTTCAGTATCCGAACCACGAGTTCTTCAAAGCTAATACCGGCGGCACTGGCCGCCATGGGCACCAGGCTGTGGTCGGTCATGCCAGGCACGGTATTGACCTCCAGCAGCCAGAAGTCGCCATTGGCATCCTGCATGATGTCCACCCGGCCCCAGGTACGGCAGCCCACCACCCGGAAAGCATCCAGGGCCAGTTGCTGCAACCGTAGCTCGTCCTCGGGCAGCAGGCCGCAAGGAATGCGGTAGTTGGTGTCGTCCGCCAGGTACTTGGCGTCGTAGTCGTAAAAAGCATGTTCCGTACTGGCGCTCAGGCCGATGGCCGGCAGGGCGCGATCCTGAAGCAGGCTGACGGTAAATTCCGGACCTTCGATCCAGCGCTCCACCAGCACAAGGTCATCCAGCTCAGCGGCCACCCGGTAGGCATCCACCAGCTCCTCGACGCTGGACACCTTGCGAATGCCAATACTCGAGCCCTCATGAGCCGGCTTGACACTCAACGGTGTCCCCAGACTGGCCACGATGTTTTCAGCTTCCGCTTCCGAGGTCATGGCACGAAAGGCTGGTGTGGGCAGACCACAACCCTGGAAAACGTACTTGGTGCGCAACTTGTCCATGGCCAGCGATGAGGCCAGCACCCGGCTACCGGTATACGGAATGCCAGCCTGTTCCAGGATGGCCTGGAGGATGCCGTCTTCGCCTCCACGCCCGTGCAGGGCGATGAATACCCGGTCAAACTCCGGCGCCTCGACGGTACGCAGCAAGCAGCCCTGAATATCCATGCCGAAGGCATCGACCCCCGCCGCTTGCAGGGCTTTCAGTACCGCACGGCCACTTTTCAGCGAAACCTCACGCTCGGCGGAATCCCCGCCCATGAACACGGCCACCCGCCCCAGGGCCTTCACCAGCTCTGGCGGTGCCTGATACTCCTGTGAATGGGTATGAATGGTTTCACTCACTTTTCGCTACTCCTGCCGCGGCCAGACGTGCCGCGACGCCTCCGATATCGCCGGCGCCCTGAGTGATCAGAAGGTCGCCATTGCGCAAAACATTGCTCAACACGCTTTCGATGTTGTCGTTCTTTTCAACAAAAACCGGCTCCACATTGCCACGCTGGCGAATACTGCGGCACAACGCCCGGCCATCAGCGCCCGGTATTGCCGACTCCCCGGCGGCATACACCTCCATCAGCAACAACGCATCAACCTCTGACAGCACCCGCACAAAGTCTTCGTACAAATCCCGGGTGCGGCTGAAACGGTGCGGCTGGTAAAGCATCACGATGCGCCGTTCCGGCCAGGCTTCCCGGGCCGCACGAATGACCGCCTGGACTTCCGTCGGATGGTGGCCGTAATCGTCCACGAGCGTGACGCTGCCCTGTTCAATCTGGTATTCGCCATAGACCTGGAACCGGCGCCCAACGCCCGCGAAACCCGCAAGCCCGGAGCAGATGGCCTGATCATCCACGCCCTCATCGGTGGCCACGGCAATGGCCGCCAGGGCATTGAGGACGTTATGTCGGCCCGGCATTTTCAGCTCAACCTTGAGGTCCGAGCGGCCGCCGGGGCGACGAACCACGAAGCGGGTTTTCAGACCATCCGAATAAATCTCCTCAGCACGGTAGTCTGCTTCGGGGTTATCGATGCCATAGGTGATGATGGCCCTGGAAATCCGGGGAATGATCTCCCGCACGTAGGCGTCGTCGACGCACATAACGGCCACGCCGTAAAACGGCAGGTTGTGCAGGAAATCGACAAATGTCTGTTTCAACTTTTCGATGTCGCCACCGTAGGTGTCCATGTGGTCAGCTTCAATATTCGTGACCACGGAAATCACCGGCGTCAGGTGCAGGAACGAGGCATCGCTTTCATCCGCCTCGGCCACCAGGTACCGGGAACCACCCAACTGGGCATTAGTGCCGGCGCTGTTGAGCTTGCCGCCGATGACGAAGGTCGGGTCAAGTCCAGCTTCTCCCAGCACCGAGGCAATCAGACTGGTCGTCGTGGTTTTGCCGTGGGTACCGGCAATCGCGATGCCGTGGCGATAGCGCATGATTTCAGCCAGCATTTCAGCCCGGGGTACGATGGGCACCCGACGACTGCGGGCAGCTGACACTTCAGGGTTGTCTGAGGCCACGGCGGTAGAGACCACCACCACATCGGCCTTGGCGCTGTTTTCTTCGCGGTGGCCGATCTGCACTTCCACACCCAGGGCCCGCAGACGGCCGGTTACCGGACTGTCCTTGATGTCCGAGCCGGAAACCTCGTAGCCCTGGTTTTTCAGCACCTCGGCGATGCCACTCATACCGGCGCCGCCAATACCCACAAAATGGATATGGCGAATCCGGCGCATTTCCGGCACCTGATAGACCAGCGGCGGATTGGTTGCATCAGCCATTGGCGGCCTCCAGACAGTAATTCACGACTCTCTCCGTTGCATCCGGGCGGGCCAGCGAGCGGGCGGCCATCGCCATGTTCATCACTTTGTTTCGATCACCGGCCAGCCCTTTCAGGGTGTCTGCCAGCACTTCGGGCGTCAGTTGGGGCTGAGGCACCAGGTACGCACCACCCGCCTTCACCATGTGTTCGGCATTTCGGGTCTGATGGTCATCCACGGCATGCGGGAATGGCACCAAAACCGCACCAATGCCTGCGGCGCACAGTTCGGAGACCGTCAGCGCGCCGGCACGGCAGATCACCACATCCGCCCAGGCATAGGCCTCGGCCATATCTCGAATGAACGGCTCCACCGAGGCAGCGACGCCGGCCTTTTCATAGGCCTGTTCCGCGTCTTCATGGTTGCGCTCGCCACACTGGTGACGGACCTGCGGACGGTCTTCTTCGGGCAATAACGCGAGCGCCTGGGGCACCTGCTCGTTAAACACCCGGGCTCCCAGGCTGCCGCCTATCACCAGCACCCGCAGAGGCCCTGAGCGTCCTTCAAGCCGCTGTTCCGGCCCAGGCAGGCTGGCCAGGTCCTTGCGGACCGGATTACCGGTACAGCGGGTCACCACCTGGTTACCAAAACTGTCCGGAAACGCTTCCAGCACGGTATGAGCAAACCGCGTCAGCCAACGATTGGTCATGCCCGCCACCGCGTTCTGTTCATGGATCACCAATGGGCGTCTTTGCAGCCACGCGGCAACACCGCCGGGGCCGGTGACAAAACCGCCCATGCCAACCACGCAATCCGGTCGAATCTGGCGCAATACCGTCCAAGCCTCACCCAACGCCCGCATCAGGCGGAACGGGGCCGTCAGCAAGGCCAACTTGCCCTTACCTCGCAAACCGGAAATGTGGATCAGCGAAAGAGGGATGTCGGTTTCGCCGATCAATCGCTCTTCCATACCACCGGAGGCTCCCAGCCAGTAGACCTGGTGCCCCTGCTCCTGCAGCGCCCGGGCCGTAGCCAGAGCGGGGAAAACGTGACCACCGGTGCCACCGGCCATCATCAGGAAACGACGCGGATTAGTCATAGACGGCACCTCCCCGCGGGTTACCCGCCTGCTCCGAGGCCATGCGTTGCTTGTCCAGTCGCTCCATCTCCACCCGCGCCAGAATGCCCAGGCAGGCACAGGTCACCATCAGGCTCGAACCGCCATAACTGACCAATGGCAGGGTCAGCCCCTTGGTGGGAAGCAACCCCGTGCTGACCGCCATGTTGATGCCGGCCTGCAGCCCAATCAGCATGGAAATGCCGTAACTGAAACAGGCGGCAAACGGCATCTTGGCTTTCTCCGCTCGCCGGGCAATAACAAAACCACTGACCACCAACGCGACAAACAGCAACAACACGGTCAATGCACCCAGAAAACCAAACTCCTCAGAAATGATGGCGAAGATGAAATCGGTATGCGCCTCCGGCAGGAAAAACAGTTTCTGGATGGAGTTACCGAGCCCCACACCGGTCCATTCGCCCCGACCAAAAGCGATCAGGGATTGGGTCAGTTGATAACCCGTATTGAACTGGTCCTGCCAGGGGTCCAGATAGCTCACCACTCGCTTCAACCGGTAGGGCTCACTGATCACCAATCCAGCGCCACTGGCCGCCAGCACCACAATCAGCGGCACAAACCGGTTAAGGCGCACGCCACTGAGAAAGATCATGGCCGCCGACGCCGTTACCAGAACCACCGTCGCGCCAAAGTCCGGCTGCATGAGTAGCAGCAAGGTCGCAACGATCAGAACCAGTATCGGCTTGAGGAAGCCGGGCCAGGTATTTATCAGTTCCTCCCGACGGCGAACAACATAGCCGGCGAGATAGGCAATCAGGCAAAGCTTGGCGATCTCCGACACCTGGACGTTGAACAGCCCGAGTGGCAGCCAACGGGTAGAGCCATTCACGGTCAGCGCCAGGGGGGTCATCATCAGTGCCAATGAAGCCATGCCAATAGCCAGCAACAACCAGCCGCTTCGCTCCCACCAGGAAATCGGCACATTGACGGCCACCAGCGCCGCTGCGCAGCCCATCAGGGCAAAAATCACCTGTCGCAGCACGTAGTGATAGGCATTGCCCATGGTGGCGGCCGCCACATCCATGGAAGCCGATGAGATCATGACCACACCGATAACCAACAATGCAAAGGCGCTCACCACCAGTACCGTCAGTGGCTGGAGCTCAAACTTTGGCGCCCGGTTCACTGGCATCGTCTCGGTTGCTTGCATCACAGCCCCTCCACCAGTGCGCGGAACTGGTCACCGCGGTCGCTGTAACTGTTGAACATGTCAAAGCTGGCGCAGGCCGGCGACAACAGCACCCGGTCGCCTGCCCGTGCCTGGCCTGCGGCCTGGGTCACCGCTTCGGCCAGGGTTTCGGCGCGCATCACTGGCACCGAGGAACCAACCACTTTGGCGATGGCCTCTGCATCCTGGCCAATCAGGACCAGAGCGCGGCAATGGTGGACCACTGCCTCGCCCAACGGCGCAAAATCGGCGCCTTTACCATCACCGCCGGCAATCAGCACGATTTGCCCCTCCGCCGGTGCAAGACTCTCAATCGCCGCCACGGTGGCACCCACGTTGGTGCCCTTGGAGTCATTGATGTACTCCACGCCTGACAGGGTGCGAATAAACTCGCACCGGTGTGGCAGCCCTCCGAAGTTGCGGGCCACTTCCAACATCGTTGACATCGGCAGGCCCGCCGCATGACCAAGCGCCAGCGCCGCCATGACATTACTGATGTTATGGCGGCCCAGCAGTTTCAGTTCGCTGTCCAGCAACAGGTTGTCGAAGCCGAAGGTGATCCAGGTGCCGTGCTCATCGTCACGGGTGCTGAAGGTATCCGGATTCACCCGATTGAAACCGAAACACAGGAAACGCAGAGTGTCCCTGGCCATGGGCGTGCTCAAGGCATCGTCGAGATTGACGATGGCATTCTGGCAGCCGTTATAGATCCGCTGCTTGGCCTGGAAATAGGCCATCTTGTCCGGATAACGATCCATGTGGTCATCGCTGACGTTCAGCACAGTGGCCGCCAGCGCACCCAGCTCGTGGGTGGTTTCCAGCTGGAAACTGGACACTTCCAGAATGTACAGGTCCGCGCCCTGGCCCAGCAGATCCAGCGCTGGGGTACCGATGTTGCCGCCAACCTGGACGTTGCGACCGGCGGCTTTGGCCATTTCGCCCAGCAGCGTGGTGACGGTGGTTTTGCCATTCGACCCCGTGATGGCAATGATCGGGGCATCGGCGGCCTCGGCGAACAGATCAATATCACCACGGATGATCGCGCCCTTCTCAGCGGCGCTGGCAATGGCCGGCTCGGCGATACTGATGCCCGGGCTGACAACCAGTTCATTGAAGTTGGCAAAATACTCAGTGTCGAAAGGTCCCAGATGGACAGGCACATCGGGCCAACCAGCCTTCAGCTCATCCAGGCCCGGCGGATTCTGCCGGCTGTCGACCACGGCGATCTCACGGCCCTGTCCGGACAGATAGCGCACGCAGGAAAGCCCGGTTTTACCGAGCCCTACGATCAATGTGCGACGATCCGAAACAATGAGACTCATAGTCGTAACGACTTCCTATCGGATTTTCAGACTGGCAAGGCCAATCAGCACGAGAACCACAGTAATGACCCAGAAGCGCACGATAACGCGCGGCTCGGGCCAGCCCTTCAATTCAAAATGATGATGCAGGGGCGCCATCCGGAAAATCCGGCGCCCAGTCAGTTTGAACGACGCCACTTGGAGGATCACCGAGATGGTTTCCATCACAAACACACCACCCATGATGAACAGCACGATTTCCTGACGAACAATGACCGCCACTACGCCCAGGGCAGCCCCCAACGCCAGGGCACCCACATCGCCCATGAACACCTGGGCCGGATAGGTGTTGAACCAGAGAAAGCCGAGACCGGCCCCCACCAGCGCGCAACAGAACACAATCAATTCACCTGCACCCGGCAAATGGGGAATCAACAGGTAATTGGAAAACTGGGCGTGCCCGGACACGTAGGCAAAGATAGCCAGGGCACCCGCCACCATGACAGTGGGCATGATCGCCAGGCCATCCAGGCCATCGGTGAGGTTGACCGCATTGCTGCTGCCGACGATCACGAAATAGGACAGCAGGATGAACAGCACCGGCCCCATGGTGATCGACACGTTTTTCAGGAACGGCAGATACAGTGAGGTTTCCTGCGGCATTGCTGAACTGAAATACAGGAAAATGGCTGCCGCTGCGCCAATGACCGACTGCCAGAAATATTTCCACCGCCCCGGCAAGCCTCGCGGATTACGCTCGACCACCTTGCGATAGTCATCAATCCAGCCAATTGCACCGAACAACAGGGTAACCAGCAACACCACCCAGACGTAGCGATTGCCCAGATCCGCCCACAGCAGGGTTGAAACGGCAATGGCAACAAGAATCAGCGCGCCGCCCATGGTGGGAGTGCCCGCTTTGCTCAAATGAGTCTGGGGGCCATCGTCCCTTACCGCCTGGCCAATCTGGTACTGACTGAGTTTTCGGATCATGAACGGCCCGATCAGCAGCGAGATCACCAACGCGGTCAACACGCCCAGAATGGCGCGCAGGGTGAGGTACTGAAACACCGTCAGCGCCGTGAAATATTGTGAGAGTATCTCTGTCAGCCAGAGCAGCATGAATTTGTCACCTTGTTCTGAATGCCTTCCACCACACGGTCCATGGCGGAACTGCGAGAACCTTTAACCAGTACAGTCATTGGGCCGGAAGCTGTATCCCCGATCGCCTGAATGGCCTGGTCATGGTCCTGCATAACTTCTGATTTTGTCCCGAATCCCTCGGCATAGGCCTCACTTCCCGGCCCCACAGCCAGCAAACGTTCAATGCCTCTGACACGGGCATGCTCTCCCACTTCCCTGTGCAACGCCTCCGAGTCTTGTCCCAGCTCGGCCATGGCGCCGAATACCGCCACCCGGGTGCCCGTGAAACCGGCCAACACGTCCAGCGCCGCTTTCATGGAGGTCGGGTTGGCGTTGTAACTGTCGTCAATCAGCGTGAGGTGTTCCGACACCTTGATGATCTGCAACCGGCCTTTGACCGGGGTCAGGACGGACAGCCCTTCTGCCAGTTGCTGGTCCGAGGCCCCAAGCTCGCGGCAGGCGGCGATGGACAGCATGGCGTTCATCAGGTTGTGTTCTCCCGCCAGCGGGAGCTCCAGCCGGAATTGCCAGCCCTTCGGCCCATGCACATCGGCGGACACGCCCTGCTCACTCACCTGTCGGTTATCGGCGCGATAGTCGGCATCCGGGTGACCCGCCAGCGATACGCTGCGTACCCGGCGGCCACCGGCCCGCTTCAGCCACTGATCAAAGGCTGGATCGTCCCGGTTCAGCACCGCAGTCCCGTGCTCCGGGACCCCATCAATAATCTCGCCCTTCGCGCTCACGATATTCTGGTAGCTTCCAAAGCCCTCCAGATGGGCCTGACCCGCGTTGGTCAGGATCGCCACTTCCGGGCGCACGAGGGCCACGGTCCAGGCAATCTCACCCAGCCCGCTGGCTCCCAGCTCGATGGCGCCATAGGCATGCTCCGGCGCGAGCCGGAACAGGGTCAGCGGGACGCCAATGTGGTTGTTCAGGTTGCCCTCGGTAGCCAGAGTGGGCCCCATGCGCTCCAGAATCGACGCCGTCATCTGGCGCACCGTGGTCTTGCCACTGCTGCCGGTAATGGCAATCAGTCGGGCAGTACTCTCGCTCCGGTTTCCCGATGCCAGCGCCCCCAGGGCCGCCAATGTATCCGGCACCACCAGTTGAGGCAGTGCCACCGAGCTATCCGCTGCATCCACCACAGCTGCCACGGCTCCCTGGCTGCGGGCCTGTTCCAGGAACTGATGGCCATCAAACCGTTCCCCCCGAAGTGCGACAAACAGTTGCCCGGCACCCACGGTTCGGGTGTCCGTGGACACGCCACTAAACCGCAGGGCATCCAGGTCAGCATCGGCACCAGCCGGTCGCGCTTCCAACCACTGACAGGCCTGTGACAACAAAAAGTCGCGCATCATGCCACACCTCCACTCTGGTGCAAGCACTGATGAACCTGCTCGGCGTCACTGAACGGTAACTTCTCGCCCTTAATCTCCTGATAGTCCTCGTGACCCTTGCCAGCGATCAGGACCACGTCGTCCGGTCCGGCCATTCCAATTGCGCGCGCGATGGCCTGGGCCCGACCATGTATCACTTCATACTTTGCGGTGCCCGAAAAGCCCCGGATAATGTCATCGGCAATGGCTTCCGGCGCTTCGGTACGCGGGTTGTCATCAGTCACAATCACGACATCCGACCCTGTTTCCGCTTCCCGCGCCATCTCGGCACGCTTACCCCGGTCCCGGTCACCACCGCATCCAAACACGCAGATCAAACGACCCCGGGTATGCGGGCGCAAGGCGGCCAACGCATTGGCCAGCGCATCCGGCGTGTGGGCGTAGTCCACTACTACCTGCCGGCCATCGGTTCCAGAAAAACGTTCGAGCCGCCCGGGCGGCGGGGCCAATTGGGTACATGCCTTGGTAGCTGCCTCCAGGGGCACGCCCAACATCAATACCGTTGCCAACGCCGCCAGCAGGTTGCTGGCGTTAAAACTTCCCAGCAAAGGCGCTTCCAACTCGAACTCGCCCCATTGACCATCCACCAGGGCCAGGAACCCCGTGGCTGTCGGCGTGAACCGTTTAAGCCAGAGCTCGGTTTGGGCTTCGTGCAGGCTGTAACGCACGCGGTCACATTGTCCTTCGAGCTGACCATAGAGCTGGCGCCCAAACGGATCATCAAAATTGATCACGGCAAAGTGCAGCTCTTCACGCAGGAAAAGGCTGGCTTTCGCCTGGCCATAGGCTTCCATGCTGCCGTGATAGTCCAGGTGATCCCGGGTGAGATTGGTGAATACCGCCCCGGTCATGGCCAGCTTGTCTACCCGCCCCTGGTCCAGGGCATGGGACGAGACTTCCATAACCGCCGCCCGGCCGCCGTCGGCCAGAATCCGGCTTAGCTCCCGGTTTACCTGCACCACGTCTGGCGTGGTGTGGGTCGCCGGTCGCAAATTCCCGGGCATACCATATCCCAGGGTGCCCAGCAGCCCAGAGGGTGTGCCGGTCGCCTGCAACAACAAGGCAATGTAATGGCTCACGGACGTTTTGCCGTTAGTGCCCGTGACGCCAATCACCCGAAGATGCCGTGATGGGTGATCAAAAAATCGGGTAGCGATACGCCCCAACTGGCTGCGCAATTCCGGCACGGGAACGATGAGGGCTTCGTGATGCTCATGGCATTCGCCCGGCTGCTCCGTTTCCAGCAGCACCGCTGTCGCTCCGGCGGCAATCGCCTCTTCAACGTACTGTTCAGGCGCTGACCGAGCGCCACCCAGGGCGATGAAAGCATCGCCGGGTCGAACCTTTCGGCTATCTGTCTGCAGGCCATGGACGGTCACATCAAAGACCGACGGAACCACCACGATTCCCTGGAGCAAGGTGCTGATGGAGGTGATGCACATGGCTTAACCCCTCTCTCCGGCAGCCGCTTGCGGGCTTTTGGTCCCGCTGACTTCCAGCTCAGGCTTCACGTTCAGCAGTCGCAGGGCGTCCCCCATGACACGGGAAAACACCGGCGCTGCCACTTCACCACCGTAATATTCGCCGGCCTGTGGCGCATCCACCGCTACAACGGTGACAATCCGGGGACTATCCATCGGCGCCATGCCAGCAAAAATGGCCTTGTACTGATCTTTCTCGTAGCCACTTGCGCCCACCAGATGCACCGTGCCGGTCTTGCCGCCCGCGGTATACAGGTTCGGCTGGGCTCGTCCGCCGGTACCGCGAGCCACGGCTTCCTTCAACATCTCGCGGACCGCCATGCTTACTTTTTCCGACACTACCCGGACACCCTCGGGCTTTTCGTCCTGACGGATCAGGCTGACGGGGTAGCGGATACCGCCGTTGGCCAGCACCATATAGGCTTGGGCCAGCTGAAGGGCGTTAACGCTCAACCCGTAACCGTAAGACAGGGTCGCCTCCTCCACCGGTCGCCACTGCGAGCGCGCCGGCAGAACTCCCACGGCTTCCCCCGGGAAACCAATGCCGGTGCCCTGGCCGATACCCAGCCGGGCGTAGAAAGTGCGCAATTCATCGCCACCCAGGTTGTTGGCAATTTTACTCGCGCCCACGTTACTGGATTTGACAATAATTTCGCCGAGATCCATCGCTCCGTAGTTGCGATGGTCACGGATGGTAAAGCGGCCAAAGCGACGGTAACCCGGGGAGGTATCAACAATCGTATCCGGCTTGTATTTACCCGATTCCAGTGCGGCGGCAATGGTAAGCGGCTTCATTGTCGAGCCCGGCTCGAACAGATCCGTAATGGCCTTGTTGCGAAGATTGGCCGGCGCCAGTTGTGAACGGTCATTGGGGTTGTAGGAGCCCTGATTCACCATGGCCAGCACCTCTCCGGTACTGACATCCAGCATCACCAATGTGCCACCGTGGGCATTATGCGCCTCGACAACGGCCTTAAGCTCCCGATAGGCCAGGTACTGCAGGCGCAGATCAATACTCAGATTCAGGTCTTTTCCCGGACGCGCGTCTTTAATCAGCATCAGGTCCTTGATGACTCGCCCGTGATTGTCCTTCAGAACCCGTTTACGCCCCGGCTCTCCAACCAACCAGCTGTTGTAGGCCAATTCAATGCCTTCCTGGCCCTGCTCATCGATATCGGCAAACCCCACCACATGAGCAGTCACTTCGCCGGCCGGATAATAACGGCGGTATTCCTGACGGGCATAGACGCCAGGGACGCCAAGCTCCAAAGCCTCTTGGGCCAGGGACGGCTGGACTTTGCGGCGCAGGAACATGAATTCACGCCCAGCGTAATTTTCGAGACGCTGGCGCAAACCCGCCTCTGACAAATCAAGCACGGTGGCGAGCTTAGCCAGACCAGGGTCATCGGGGTCCACTTGTGATGGATTGGCCCAAACGGTCTGAACCGGCGTGCTCACCGCCAAAGGCTCGCCATAACGATCGGTAATGACGCCCCGATGGGCATCAATGGATTCCACCCGAATGGACCTGACGTCACCCTGTTGACGCAGGAACTCGGTATCAAGCAGCTGTAAATCGACCAGGCGCCAGCCAATGCCGGCCATGACCAGCAGGAACACGCCCAGCACCGTACCGAAACGCCAGGCATCCAATCCTGACGCCAGCCTCAGCTTCCAGCCTGTGCTTTGGTTTCCTTGACCAGCCATTGATCACCTGACCCCGTTGTGTCGTTGTTATCGGGTTGCTACCGGTGACATCAAAGGCACCAGGACAATGTCTTCACGCCCTGGCACCACCATATCGAAACGCGCGGCAGCCAGCTTTTCGACTCGACCGTGCGCGCTCAAGGCACTTTGCTCCAGCAGCAACTGACTCCATTCCCGCTGATAAGCGTCACGCTGTTCCTGCAGACCAGAAAGCGCATTGAAAAGCTTGCGACTTTCATAGGCGCTGACCACCACCCCAATCGCCGATGCCGTCATCACAACTACCAGGGCCAGGGTAATCAACACACGGGTTTCACCGGTTGCCTGGAAGACCTGCCGAGACACTCGCACGGCCGTGGCAAAGCCCTCGCGCACCTTTTGCCGGCTAATCCGACTGGTTTTCGTTGGTTGTTCAATCGCTACCGCACCCATGGCGTCGCGCTCCCCTGAATCCGCTTTTTAATCCGCTTTCCGCTCAAGCACCCGCATGACAGCACTTCGGGCGCGAACGTTTTCGTCAATTTCCTGCTGGTTCGCCTTGCTGGCTTTACCAATCAACCGATAGCCAGAGGCCTCTTGATCCGCTGTTACCGGAACCCCTCTCGGGATTTTCGGCCCTCGAGCCAGGTCCCTCATAAAACGCTTGACCACCCTGTCTTCCAGGGAGTGGAAGCTGATTACCACCAGCCGCCCTCCGGGTGCCAGGCGACCTACCGCTGCCTTCAGCCCTGCCTCCAGGTCTTCCAGCTCCCGGTTTATAAAAATCCGGATTGCCTGGAAGGTCCGCGTCGCCGGGTGTTTGTGCTTTTCTTTCTTGGGCACCGCTTCGGAAACCAGCTCCGCCAGCTGACGCGTGGTTTCAATCGGCATCTCCTGGCGACGCTCCACCACAAGACGCGCAATACGGCGGGAAAATCTTTCCTCGCCGTAACGGAAAATGACATCGGCGATGTCTTTTTCGTCGGCACGAGCCAACCACTCTGCGGCACTGGGAGCCTGCTGGGGATTCATGCGCATATCCAGCGGTCCCTCGCGCATAAAGGAAAAGCCTCGACTGGCGTCGTCCAACTGGGGGGACGACACTCCAAGGTCCATCAACACGCCGTTAACCTGCGGCCAGTTCTGACTATCGAGAGCCTGCGTCAGATCGGCGAAGGAACCGTGGTACCAGGAGAAACGAGAATCCACATCCGACAACGCCTGCGCCACTTCAATGGCCCGGGGATCCTTGTCGATGCCCAGTAATCGACCTTCGCCGGCCAGCCGACCGAGAATCAGGCGGCTATGACCACCGCGTCCAAAGGTGGCGTCGACATAACGACCAGCTTCATCATTGACGAGGTAGTCCACTGCGGCATCCAGCAGTACCGACCGATGTTGGTAATCCTCACCGTCCTTTGATCCTGTTTCCGCCGTCATAGCGATAGCGCCTTCATTTCCGGTGGCATTTCGTCATCACCGGGGGATGCATCCACACAGGCGAACCAGCGCTCTTCACTCCAGAGCTCCAGCTTATTGCCCAGACCAACAAGCATCAGTTTCTTTTCCAGGCCGGCGTGATTTCTCAGAGTCGGCGGCACCAGAATCCGACCATTGGAGTCCAGCTCCATCTCAGCGGCATTCCCCAGAATCAGTCGCTGGAGCCGTTGGACCGCCTTATTCATATTTGGCAGCTCCTGAATTTTTGGCAGCAGGAGTTCCCATTCCGGCTCGGGATACAGCAACAGACAACGGTCTTCATCGGCATTTGCCGTCAGCACAATACGGCCACCGCAAAGCTGCACGAGCTTTTCGCGCACCTTTGCCGGAATCGCGATGCGACCCTTTGCGTCCATATTGATGGCATGACTGCCAAGGAAATTATTCATTTATGCCGAGTCCGGGCTGCTGAAATCCACAAATAACCACTAGAAACCACTTTTTCCCACTTCTGCACACTATAGAAACCCGCAATAGACAATGCAAGCTCAGCAAGCTTCGGTGTGTAGTCAAAAGTTCCTTTTAGGACAGCAACTTACGGAAGGGTAATTTAGGATAAACCTGAAGACAGGAAGAGAAAGAGAGGAAAAACAATTACCTGCAATAGACTCTGAAGAGCAATTCTAAGGTCTAAGATTTTTTGGATATAAAAAGAAAAGCGAGCTCGCCGATAAGCCGGGTTCTGTCTTGGACAGTCATTCATCTAGGGTCTGCGTCACCACAGACCTCAAGCAACCTACCCGAGTCCAGCGCGGGCCACGCCATTGGACTCCTATTTGGTCTTGCTCCAGGTGGGGTTTACCATCGCCGTGGACTGTTGCCAGCCACGCGGTGCGCTCTTACCGCACCATTTCAACCTTACCGGCGCCCGAAGGCGCTTAGGCGGTATACTTTCTGTTGCACTTTCCGTCGGCTCGCGCCGCCCAGGCGTTACCTGGCACCTTGCCCTGCGGAGCCCGGACTTTCCTCCCCCGGCATAACCGGCGGCGACTGTCTGGCGAGCTCGGGGCTGACAATACCCGCGGCGCCACTCCCTTGCAAGACATTACTGATCTTTAAGGACCAATGCGCGCTGATAGAGTTCGTTCTTACTGAGACCAGAAACGTCCGCCACAATACGCGCCGCTTTCTTGACCGGCAATTCAGCCACCAGCAGTGACAACAGCCTGTCCGCATCCAAGGCACCGGCCTCTTTGGGCCCGGCAGGGGGCGCCCCGTGCACCATCACCACAAACTCACCGCGCGCGCCGTTGGGATCCGCCTCAAGGCTCTCTCGGACGGACTGGGCCGTCCCGCTGTAGAATGTCTCGAACGTTTTTGTCAGCTCCCGACCCAGGACACATTCACGCTCCCCGCCCATCACCTCGGCCAGATCCTCCATCAAGGCCAGGATCCGATGCGGAGATTCGTAAAACACCAGCGTGGCCGGCTGCTCCCGCAACTCTTCCAACGCTGCCCTCCTGCCGCTCCGCTTTGCCGGTAAAAAGCCCACAAACAGAAAGCGATCAGTCGGCAGACCTGCGGCCGACAACCCCGCCACTAATGCGCACGGCCCGGGCACTGGCGAAACTCGGAATCCGGCTTCGCGGACCTCCCGAACCACCACGTACCCGGGATCAGAGATCAACGGCGTGCCCGCGTCCGAGATCAGGGCAATATCCTGCCCGGCTTTAAGCGCCTCGAGGATTCTTGCCACCCGGTCACGCTCATTATGATCGTGCAGCGCCAGCATTGATTTGCTCAACCCGAGGTGCTGCAATAACCGTCCGCTATGGCGCGTATCTTCAGCAGCCACCAGGCCCACCCGCGACAGGACCAGCTGAGCCCGCTCGGAAAGATCCTGGAGATTACCTATCGGTGTTGCGACCACGTATAGAACGCCGCCTGGACGTTCACTGTGAGACTCTGGGCTGGGCATAAAACAAGCTCCGGGTGTGATAAAAGCAATCCCGACAAAGCCAATTCATGACCTGGACGCCATGTGAATTGTGCCGGGAGCTGGTAAACTTGCCACCGAACTCGCGGCATCACAAGCCCATTCACCCGGAGACGATCGAGCCTGCCATGAAAAAGCCAAGCTGCCCCCCCACTATTCCGGCCATGCTGCTCCTGCTATCGCTGGTGCTGAGCGGCTGTGCAACGACCGATCTGGGAAGCCACAAGGCCAACTCGCCAGCCCAGGCGCTGTCTCTGGCCGCGGATGAAGAGAACCGGGCTTTGGCTCAGAGCTATCTTCTGCGCACCGCTAACCTGTTCCAGGACCAGGGAAATCACGCCGATGCCCGGACCCTGCTCCGCAACAACCAACTGGTCAGCCTGTCCCCCGAGTTGAAAAAGCAGTGGCAACTTCTGGCAATGGCCAGCGCCGTCGCGCTTGAA
The DNA here is from genome assembly GCA_044811145.1 of Marinobacter nauticus. Classification (GTDB taxonomy): domain Bacteria; phylum Pseudomonadota; class Gammaproteobacteria; order Pseudomonadales; family Oleiphilaceae; genus Marinobacter; species Marinobacter nauticus_A. Next base: position 1,775,631 of record CP085245.1, on the reverse strand, counting down.
GACAAGCGCTGGGCATCAGATCTTGCCAAACAGCTTGAACCGGATGGGTTCCTGGCTTATCCAGATGAACTGATGGCCCGAGCTGCCCGGCTGCAGTCTCAAACTTTTGCGCTGGCCGGACAGCATCTCGATGCCGCGAAATCGTTGATCCTTCTAGGCCAACTCAAGAGCAGCATCCAGCCTCAACCGTTGCACGACCAGATCTGGGGATACTTCAAGGATCTGGATACCACCGAACTGCAGGCAGCGACGAAAACTGCAACCGGTTTTGAAATTCAGGGCTGGCTTGAACTGGCAACCGCCCTTCAGGACCGCGACGCAAGCCTGGACGTCCAGGGGCGCAAGGTCCGGCAATGGCAAAACAACTGGCCGAGCCACCCCGCGGCACAGGTCCCACCTACCGAGCTGCGCCTGCTGGCGGAACTGGCCTTAACCCGGCCAGAAAACATTGTATTGGCCCTGCCGTTTGAGGGCCGCCTGGCCAGCGCCGGGCAGGCAATCCGCGATGGCTTCCTGGCAGCCTACTATACCGACGACACCGCAGATCGGGACAAAACCGATATTCGCATTCTCGACACCAGCGGACGCTCGTTTTCGGAACTTTATCAGGAACTGGGCAACACCCAGGCTGACCTGGTGATTGGCCCGCTGGACAAACAGGCCCTGGGCGAACTATCCAGGATGAACACCCTGCCCATACCGGTTCTTGGCCTGAATTACCTGCCTGAAAAAAGCCGTATTCCGGATGGACTCCACCAATTCGGCCTGTCTGCGGAAGACGAAGCGCGCCAGATTGCCGAACGGTTGGCCAATCAACAGATCCAGCATGTGCTGGTTCTGATTCCGCACGGGGATTGGGGCGATCGGGTGGAAGCCGCACTGCTCGGCCGCATGGCGAAGCTCGGCGTGGACGCCCTGGACATTGTCCGCTTCATGCCCGATGAAAACCTGCGCTCGGTCACTGCAGACCTATTGGGCATTACCACTTCCCGTAACCGCGCCATTCAGGTTGAGCGCACCATTGGCCTGGATGTGGAGTTTGAGCCCCGGCGGCGTCAGGATGCAGAAGGTATTGTCATGGTGGCATCCCCCACCATCGCACGGCAGCTCAACCCTCTGTTTGCGTTTTATTATGGCGGAGACCTGCCTGTCTATTCGCCATCTATCATCTACGAGGGCACCCCAAACGCCTCTCGCGACCGGGACCTGAACCAAGTGAACTTTACCGACATCCCCTGGGTACTTGAACCGGAATTGGCACTCAGAAACGAGGCCTCAAAGCACTTCAGCAACACACAAGGCCAACTGGGCCGACTGTTTGCCATGGGCGCTGATGCCTGGCAGATCAGCAAACGTCTCCCCCTGTTGCGTCAAATCGAAGACGCCAGCATTGACGGCCTGACAGGGACACTGACCATGGATCCGGACGGCAGCATTCATCGCCACCAGCTTTGGGCCAGCTTCCGAAATGGCGAAGCCGTATTGACGGAAATGCCAGACACAACAGAGGAAAAGAAAGGCAATACCGCCCCCTGATTCAAAGTGAGATATCGCCATGGAAGGCGCCAGAGACCGGGGCACCCATTACGAAGGTGTGGCCGCACGTTACCTGCAGAGCAAAGGCGTAAGCATTATTGAGCGCAACGTATACAGTCGGGGCGGGGAAATTGACCTGATCGGCTTGGACGGCGGTGTGCTGGTCTTTTTTGAAGTGCGATTTCGCAAAGCCGATGGCCTGGTGGATCCTGCAAGCTCAATCACCAGGTATAAGCAGCAACGCCTTTTGCGAGCCGCAGCTTTTTACCTTCATCGCAACGGACAATGGGATGCACCAACCAGAATTGATGTCATTGGCATCACGCCCGGCGAAACCAGCCGATACCGCGTACAATGGATCAAAAATGCGATTCAGGCGAGTTAATTCAGCATCATGAGCGATACCGAACACAAGATTCATCAGTGGTTTGCCACTCACATGGAGCAGACAGCCCAGGCTGCCAGTACCGTAGCCCCTTTGATTGAAGGTGTGGCGGATGCCTGTGTCAGTAGTCTTCTGCGGGATGGCAAAATCATTGCCTGCGCCAACGGCAATGCCAATGTGCTGACGCAGTATTTCTGTACCGCGATGCTTTCAAGACTGGAACAGGAGCGACCGGCTCTACCAGCCATCAATCTCGGCGCGGATGCCACAACCTATTCTGCAATCTGCCGCGAGAACCGCTTTAACGACACTTTCTCCCGGCAGGTTCAGGCGGTTGGAAAGCCCGGAGACTTACTCTTTGTGGTCGTCGATGACGGCCACAAAGCCAACCTGATTCAAGCCATCCAGGCCGCCCACGACAGGGAAATGCAGGTCGTCGTCCTTAGTGCCCGGGAGAAGTCCGACATCACCTCTCTGATGCACCCGGAAGACCACGAATTAACCCTGAATGACCTTCCACCCCATGAAGCCACGCCATTGCTGATGGTTATAATCAACGCCATCTGCGACCAGATTGACCAGAAACTTTTCGGCGGGTAATAAAAAAGCCGGATTAACCGGCTCTTTTATTATTTGACCACTTTCAACGTGGGCTTGCCATTCGGCCGCTCTTCCTGCTGCGGCGGCGTACCGTGATCATCCGTACCATCAGGATCCGGTGAGCCCGGCTCACTGCCGAACACCATACCCTCGCCATTTTCCTTGGCATAAATGGCAACCACAGCCTGCAGCGGAATGAACACCTGCATCGGAACGCCGCCAAACCGTGCGCTGAACTCAAGTGCGCCATTGCCAACCACCAGTCCGCGTACCGCGCCGGGGCTGATATTCAGCACAATCTGACCGTTCGCCACATGCTCGGTAGGGACCTGAACGCCCTGAACGCCCGCATCTACCACAATGTACGGCGTGCAGTCGTTATCCAGGATCCATTCATTCAGGGCGCGAACCAGATAGGGCCGGCTTGAGTTCATGGTAAAGCTCATGTCTGACACGGTTTCCACTCCTGCCGCTGTGATCGGAGGTCGAAATTCAGCTTCGGATGTCTTCTTCCAGATCGGAAAGGCTTGCCTTGAATCCTTCCCGCGCGAAGATGCTATCCATGTATTTGAGCAGAGGCTTGGCCTGCTTTTCGTTCAGCTCAATGCCCATTGCTGGCAGCCGCCAAAGGATGGGCGCGATGCAGCAATCCACAATCGTGAACTCTTCCGACAGGAAGTACGGCATCTCACCGAACAGCGGTGCGGTCGCCAGCAGGCTTTCTTTCAGCTCCTTGCGAGCGGCCTCGGCGGCTTTGCTATTAGGCTGGGCCAGGATAGTGTCCACCAGACCACACCAATCCTTCTGGATGCGGTGAATCATGAGCCGGCTATTTGCCCTTGCAACCGGGTAGACAGGCAGCAGGGGTGGATGAGGAAAGCGCTCATCCAGATATTCCATCATGATGTTTGGCTCGTACAGAGCCAAGTCCCGATCCACCAGGGTCGGCAAGGCGTTGTACGGGTTCAGGTCAGCCAGTTCGGCCGGCGGATTGTCTGGATCCACATCCACAATGTCCACCGTAACACCCTTCTCGGCCAGGACAATACGGACACGGTGGCTGTAATGGCTGGCGGGATCCGAGAAAAATGTCATTGATGACCGTTTGGTCACAACGCCCATATAGTTACCTCACGATTCTAAAACCGAAAATATTCCTGAAACGCAAAAACCAGCGGACCCGAAACGGGCCCGCTGGGTATCAGCGCGGGAGATTATACCCTAATTTTCAGTGTACGTCTTTCCAGTACTCGCGGTTGAGCAAGTAGGCGACGACAAAGAAAATGGCCACGAAGATCAGCACGAAAATACCCAAGCGTTCGCGCTCAACCTTGACCGGGTCACCCATGTAAGACATGAAGTTGGTCAGATCCCACATGGCTTGGTCAAATTCCTGACCGTCCATGGAGCCTTCCAGAGCGTACTCGGGGCAGGCATCGGCGTTGTTCACGTTACCACTGAGTGGCTCAACGCTGGCATCAACACCAATGTTCGGCTCAACCGCGCAAAGACCCTGCAACTCCACCATCACGTGAGGCATACCAACGAGTGGGAACACCACGTTGTTCACGCCCAGCGGACGAGTGTCGTCCTTGTAGAAGCCACGCAGGTAGGAGTATACCCAAGACTCACCACGCAGACGGGTTTCCAGCGTCAGATCGGGCGGCGGCGCACCAAACCAGCCTGCAGCCATGTCCTTATTCATGGAGATTTTCATCAGCTCGCCAATCTTGGCGCCGGTGAAAATCAGGTTCTCTTCATACAGCTCATCCGGAATTCCCAGATCGTCTGCTACGCGCTTGTAGCGGGCATACTCCATGGAGTGACAGCCCATGCAATAGTTGGTGAACAAAGCGGCACCGCGCTGCAGGGACTCCTTGTTGGTATGATCCGGCTCCATGTGGTCCAGGGGAACCGCGCCACCAGCTGCCAGCCCAATGGCCGGCAGGATGGCGAAAACGAGACCAAAAATCAGCTTTCTCATTATCCTGTCACCCTCTCTGGAACTGGCTTTGTTTTCTCCATGCGCGTATAGAACGGCATAAGAATAAAGTACAGGAAGTACACCACGGTCAGGATCTGCGCCACAGTGGTACGACCTTCAGTGGCCGGCACCAGGCCGAGATAGCCCAGGATGACAAAGCTGACCGCAAAGATGGCCAACGCGACCTTGCTCATCCAGCCCTTGTAGCGGATGGAGCGTACCGGGCTGCGGTCCAGCCAGGGCAACACGAACAGAATCGCGATTGCGCCACCCATTGCCACAACACCCCAGAACTTCGCCGGCAGCCCAAACAGGTCAACGGTCACCGCACGCAGCATGGCGTAGAACGGCGTGAAGTACCATACCGGGGCAATGTGGGCCGGGGTCTTCAGAGCGTTCGCAGGCTCAAAATTCGGCTTCTCGAGGAACAGACCGCCCATTTCCGGGAAGAAAAACACGACAATGAAGAAGATAAAGAAGAAGACAGCAACACCCACAAGGTCGTGAACGCTGTAGTAAGGGTGGAACGGAATACCGTCTTTCGGAATACCATTCTCGTCCTTGTTCTTCTTGATATCGATACCATCCGGGTTGTTAGAGCCAACTTCATGCAGCGCCAGGATGTGCAACACAACCAGGCCGAGCAGGACGATAGGCAGCGCAACCACGTGCAGGGCGAAGAATCGGTTCAGGGTGATGCCGGAAATCAGGTAGTCACCACGGATCCAGAGGGAAAGGTCTTCACCGATGACCGGGATCGCACCAAACAGGTTAACGATGACCTGGGCACCCCAGTAGGACATCTGACCCCACGGCAGCAGGTAGCCCATGAAGGCTTCCGCCATCAGCACCAGGTAGATCAGCATACCGAAGATCCAGATCAACTCGCGTGGCTTCTGGTAGGAGCCATACATCAAGCCGCGGAACATATGCAGGTACACAACGAGGAAGAAGGCAGACGCACCGGTGGAATGCAGGTAACGCAGGAGCCAGCCCCACTCGACATCACGCATGATGTACTCAACGGAGGCAAACGCACCCTCGGCGGAGGGGTTGTAGCTCATGGTCAGCCAGATACCGGTAACCAGCTGGTTAACCAGAACAAGCATGGCCAGGGAGCCAAAGAAGTACCACACGTTAAAGTTCTTCGGCGCGTAATACTTCGCCAGATGTTTGTTCCAGGCATCAACGATTGGCAGACGGTCATCCACCCAATTAATCAGTTTCTGCATCACGCTGCCTCCGGGTCAAGACCAACGGTCAGGGTCGATTCGTTGTCAAACCGATACGGCGGCACCTCAAGATTCAAGGGAGCCGGCTGCCCGCTCAGTACCCGACCCGCCAGATCGAACTTGGAACCATGGCACGGACAGAAAAAGCCGCCAAGCCAGTTTTCCCCAAGATCCGCAGGCGCCACTTCCGGGCGATAAGTCGGAACACAGCCCAAGTGAGTACAGATACCCACGATGACCGCAAATTCCGGATTGAGGGAACGCAGCGCGCCACTGATATATTCCGGCTGCTGGCTAGCTTCCGTCGACTCCGGGTCTTTCAAACGGGGAGTCATCGCCTTGACATTTTCCTGCATTTCCGGTGTCCGACGAACAATCCAAACTGGCTTGCCTCGCCAGTTAACGGTGATCTGCTGACCCGGTTCAATTTTGTCGACATTGACTGTTACCGGTGCACCGGCTGCTTTCGCTTTTGCACTGGGGTTCCAGGACTGCACGAAAGGAACGGCCGCACCGACGACGCCGACACCACCTACCACAGACGTGGCACCGATCAGAAACCGGCGCCGGCCTTGGCTCACGTCGCCATTACTCATTATGGTTTTCTCCCATCAGGCGAGGCGCAGACGGGGCAAACCGTCACTGCGCATCTCAAAGGACTTCACAACCCAAAATTGTAAGCGCTGAAATGGTAATGAAATTGCCCCAAGCTTACAAGCCGGAAAGGCTTACAGACCAGCCAGGACTGCGCCAGATCAAAATTTTTCAGGGTGTCCAGACATAAAAAAACCCGGCCAAAAGCCGGGCTTTCCATCGACAGAAAATGTCGATTAACGCTTGGAAAACTGCGGACGCTTACGCGCCTTGCGCAGACCAACCTTTTTACGCTCAACCTTACGAGCATCTCGGGTTACATAACCCGCGGCGCGCAGGGCCGGACGCAGAGTTTCATCGTAGTCCATCAGGGCACGGGTCAGACCGTGGCGGATTGCGCCCGCCTGACCACTGGTGCCACCACCAGAAACCGTAATGTTGATATCAAAACGGTCAGTTGATTCAGCAACCACCAGCGGCTGGCGAACAATCATGCGCAGAGTCGGACGACCGAAAAACTGCTCAATGCTGCGACCGTTGATGGAAATGTTGCCGCTTCCCGGCTTGATGAAAACCCGAGCCGTGGATGATTTGCGGCGACCAGTACCGTAATTTTGTGCTACAGACATATCCGCCTTCCGTTAAATGTCGAGTTCTTTGGGCTGCTGAGCTGCATGAGGATGCTCAGTGCCGGCGTAGACTTTCAGCTTCTTGAACATGGCGCGGCCGAGCGGGCCCTTCGGAAGCATGCCTTTAACAGACTTCTGAATGATTTGCTCGGGAGCCTTGTCTACCAGCTTCTCGAAGTTGATGGATTTGATTCCACCCGGAAAGCCGGTGTGGCTGTAGTACATCTTTGCAGATGCCTTTTTGCCGGTAACCTGCACCTGGCTGGCATTGATAACAACGATGTAGTCGCCAGTGTCCACGTGAGGAGTATACTCAGGCTTATGCTTGCCCCGCAGACGACGGGCGATTTCGGTTGACAGACGACCGAGCGTCTTGCCGGCTGCGTCTACAACGTACCAGTCACGTTTTACTGTTTCTGGTTTCGCACTCAGAGTCTTCATTGATTCCGCCTTGAACGCTATAAAAGAAACGTTGAAAACCACCACCGGTAAATGCAAGGCATCCGGAGGAGGTTCATACCTGTTAGTTGGCAGTGACACTATTCGGGGCTGAGATAGTGACATCGCCTTGAAAAGCCAGGGCGCGAAGTATACTCGATGGCCAACGTAAAGCCAACCCCACCCTCTTTGCTTTCGCTAATCCCCTATGTTTCTGGAGCCAGCAACCGGGAATCGGTGCCATACAGCTCTGCGGCATTGGCCAACAACTGGTCGGCAAGCACCTGTTCACCTTCACCTTTCAGAGCAACCAGAGCCTGAAAAATGCCCGGCAGAAAGGCCGGGGAATTCTGCCCCTTCTCCACCCCGGCCGGCGCCATGTCCGGCGCATCGGTCTCCAGCACCAGGGCGGAAGCCGGCAGCCGGGCAATGGCGTCTCGGGTCTTTTTGGCCCGCTCGAGGGTAATAACACCACCAACACCGATAAAACAGCCCAGGTCGACAAGCTTCTTAGCCTGCTGATAGCTGCCCGAAAAACCATGGATAAGCGCCCGGCCCTGCCAGTGCTTATCGCGCAGGATACCATGCACCTTATCGTGGGTCTTCACCGAATGCACGACCAGCGGCAGCTCATGGCCGGCGGCGATGTCAATCTGCAAGCGGAACCAGAGCTCCTGGACTTCCAGGTCGCCATGCAGGGCATCAAGACCACACTCCCCAACCGCCAGACAACCTTCAGGTTTTGAATTCAGCAGCTCCTCAAGCTGCTCGAGGTCCGATTCATCATGCTCGTCGACGAACCACGGATGAATTCCCAGGCAATACCAGATACCGGACTTCGGCCGAACCAGCGATGCTATCCGGGGCCAATCCGGGCGGCGCACGCCGGGAATCACCAGCCCCCTAAGGCCCTGCTGGTAGGCCCTCGCCCATTCATCATCCCTTACCCCGTCAAAGCGGGGAAAATCAAAGTGGCAATGGCTGTCAAACAATACCGGCGTCGACATCATTACCTCCCCGGGGTCAGTGCTCCCGTGTCTTCTGGAACTGGATCTCCGGATAACGCTCCTGGGCCAGGTTCAGATTTACCATGGTCGGGGCGATGTAGGCCAGGCGATCACTGCCATCGAGGGCCAGGTTGTCCTGGTTCCGACGCTGGAATTCATCGAGTTTACGTTCGTCGTCGCAGGCGACCCAGCGAGCGGTGGCCACGTTGATGGGTTCGTAGATCGCTTCCACCTTGTACTCACTCTTGAGGCGACTGACCACTACGTCAAACTGGAGTACCCCAACGGCGCCCACAATCAGATCGTTGTTCTGGAGCGGACGGAAGACCTGGACCGCCCCCTCTTCCGACAGCTGGATCAAGCCTTTCTGTAGCTGTTTTGCCTTGAGCGGATCTTTCAGACGAATACGGCGGAACAGCTCCGGAGCAAAGTTCGGAATGCCCGTGAACTTCATGTTCTCGCCCGCAGTGAACGTATCGCCCAACTGAATGGTGCCGTGGTTATGCAGGCCAATGATGTCGCCGGCAAAGGCCTCATCGGCGTGCTCCCGGTCACCGGCCATGAAAGTCAGTGCGTCCGAGAAGCGGACGTCCTTGCCAATACGCACATGGCGCGCCTTCATGCCCTGCTGGTAGCGGCCGGAAACGATCCGCAGAAACGCCACCCGGTCACGATGCTGCGGGTCCATGTTCGCCTGTATTTTAAAGACAAACCCGGAGAAGCCCTCTTCCGCCGGCTCCACCTTGCGGGCGTCGGTCTCACGACCCTGGGGCGATGGCGCCCACTCCACCAGCCCGTCCAGCATGTGGTCGACACCGAAGTTACCCAGTGCGGTACCGAAGAACACAGGCGTCAGTTCCCCTTTCAGGAATGCCTCATGGTCGAACTCATGGGACGCTCCTTTTACCAGTTCGATCTCATCCCGCAGGTCGTCCGCATAGCTGCCAATGGCTTCGTCCAGCTCCGGGTTGTCCAGCCCCTTCACGATCCGCTTCTCCTGGATGGTATGCCCATGGCCGGAGTGGTACAGAATCACCTCGTCTCTTAGCAGATGATAGACGCCCTTGAAGCTTTTACCCATGCCAATGGGCCAGGTGATCGGCGCACAGGCAATCTTGAGCACCTCCTCCACTTCATCCATGAGCTCAATCGGATCCCGCGTATCCCGGTCCAGTTTGTTCATGAAGGTAAGGATCGGGGTATCCCGCAGCCGGGTAACCTCCATGAGCTTGATGGTCCGGTCCTCGACACCCTTGGCGCTGTCGATAACCATGAGGCAGGAGTCGACGGCGGTTAATGTGCGGTAGGTGTCTTCGGAAAAGTCTTCGTGGCCTGGGGTATCCAGCAGGTTGACCAGTTTGCCGCCATAGGGAAACTGCATGACGGAGGTAGTGACCGAGATGCCCCGCTCTTTCTCCATTTCCATCCAGTCCGATTTGGCATGCTGGCCGGATTTCTTGCCTTTGACCGTGCCCGCTTTCTGGATGGCCTGGCCGAACAGCAACACCTTTTCGGTGATGGTGGTTTTACCGGCATCCGGGTGCGAGATGATGGCAAAGGTGCGGCGCTTGGCCACTTCCTGGGAAAGGTTAGACATAAAAACGGTAACCTGAATGGTATGGATGAAAAGCGGTAATTATACGGCCTAGGCCGGGTTCAGGTGAACCTCAGGGACATCACCCTTGCCGTTTCGCGCGTGGCGCCGTTGGGGTAATAGCCAGGCCTGCGGCCAATTTCTTCAAAGCCCTCACTGAGATACAGCGCTGTCGCCCCGTGGTTACTTTCGCGAACCTCGAGGATCATCATCACCATTCCGTCATGGGCGGCCTCGGCCAGGGCATGACGCAATAGATAACGACCGGCGCCACAGCCACGGATATCCGGGTGAATGCAGATATTCAGCAGATGAGCCTCATCGACCATGTAATTCACAATTGCGTAGCCCAACACCAACTCTTCCCGGGCCAGGGCCCATAGCCTGTAATTCTCCTGGAAACAATCCAGGAATACAGACTCCGACCAGGGATGGGAATGGCTAAGCCGTTCGATTTCCTGCACGCGGGTCAGGTCCCCGGGCAACAGCGGCCTGACTGCCACCCCCTGCAGCGGCAGCTCTCGCAAGGAATCCGGGCCAATCATGACGGGCGACGACAGGGCTTTATCAGGGCCCACAATTGCCGCTTGAGCCCCGGATCGCCAGCCAGGGCCGCCAGGCCGGCTGAAAGCCGGACATCCGGCTCCCGACCCAGGGCTTCAATCAGCCAGTCACCGGCATCGCCCAGGACAATCACCGTCTTATCAGCATGGCCCTGCAACCGGTCTGCGAGAAGGGCAGCCAGGTGGGAGGGATTATTGAGGCCAACACTCAGATTATTAAACAGGGGCCAACGGACTGTGCCCAGCGCTTCGGGGCTTGTTTCGTTCAAAGCGCCCAGTATATTGCCCGCCAGGGACTGCTGCAGCGCCATACTGGTCTGTTCAGAGAGTGTTGCCAGTAGAAGATGGTGTCTGCCGACCCACACCTGGAGTGTCAGGTTTGGAATGGCAGGCGTATCCGCAGGATTCCCGGCGGCCGCTACGGCGGCTTCTTCGACAGGAGCTTCGGCCTGCCTTTCGGCCGGTTCAACCTGTTCGGACGCCACCCGGGCAACGGACCGTTCCTGAGGTGACGACTCCCCATCCATCAGGGACTGCAGCCGCGCAATATGGTCACGGCCCTTTCCGGGCTCCTGTGTTGGCCGGACGGGAGCCGGCCCTGGCTCTGGCACGGACACCGGTTCCGTCTCCGCTTCCGCAAAGTCGTAATCGGGGCTTGGGGCAGCGCCGGGCAGAGCCTCCCGGGCATACCACATCCGGATACCAGCAGCGGCCAGATAAAATTGCCTTTGCGCTTCAGTCCCGATCACATCCACTCCGAATCCTGCCAAATTATCCAGTTCAGACGTCCGCACTCTGTGGATGCTGACGTACCGCGCCGCGGGTAATCAGGTTCAAGGCCTCAATGTAGGCTTTAGCTGAGGCAATGATAATATCCGTGTCGGAGCCAACACCGTTCACAATCCGGCCACCCCGCTCCAAGCGGACGGTCACTTCACCCTGAGCATCGGTACCGCTGGTAATGGCGTTCACCGAGTACAACTGGAGATTGCAACCAGAATCCACCAGGGATTCAATCGCTTTGAATGTCGCATCCACCGGGCCGCTGCCTTCGGCTTCAACCGTGTGTTCCTTGTCTTCAATGGTCATGGTCAGGGTGGCCTTGGGAATCACGCCCGTTTCCGAACACACCTGCATGCACACCAGGTCGTAAGGACCCACCTCTTCTTTCTGGCGGGTATCACTGGCAATCGCCTGCAGATCTTCATCAAAGATTTCGTGTTTGAGATCGGCAAGCGCCTTGAAGCGGGTAAAGGCTTCGTTCAGTTCGGTTTCTGTCTCGAACTTGATGCCCAACTCCAGCAGACGGGTCCGGAACGCATTACGGCCGGAGTGCTTGCCCAGTACCAGACTGTTGGTGTGCCAGCCGACGTCCTGGGCGCGCATGATTTCATACGTTTCCCGGTGCTTGAGTACGCCATCCTGGTGAATACCGGATTCGTGGGCAAAAGCGTTGGCGCCAACAATTGCCTTATTCGGCTGCACAGGGAACCCGGTGATGGTGGAAACCAGGCGCGAGGCCGGAACAATATGCTGGGTATCGATGCGGGTATCGATATTAAAGAGATCCTGGCGGGTGCGAATCGCCATAACGATCTCTTCCAGAGAGGCATTACCGGCGCGTTCGCCCAAGCCGTTGATGGTACATTCCACCTGCCGCGCTCCGTTGGTGACCGCCGCAACAGAGTTGGCGACAGCAAGGCCCAGGTCATTATGGCAATGGACGGAGAAAATAGCCTTGTCCGCATTGGGGATGCGTGTCATTAGCTGCCGAATCGTCTCGCCAAACTGCTCAGGGATCGCATAGCCAACGGTATCCGGAATGTTGATAGTACGAGCGCCCGCATCAATGGCCGCTTCAATGATTCGACACAGGAAGTCCAGTTCCGAACGGCCGGCATCTTCACAGGAAAACTCCACGTCATCGACATGATTACGCGCGCGTTTGACCGCTTTCACCGCCTGCTCAACCACTTGCTCCGGCTGCATCTGTAGCTTGTGCTGCATGTGGATGGGCGAGGTGGCAATAAAGGTGTGAATCCGGCCCCGTTCAGCAGGGCGGACGGCTTCCGCCGCCCGATCAATGTCTTTATCCAGTGCACGCGCAAGGCTACAGATTGTGGAATCTTTCACCGATTCCGCGATGCCCTTGATGGCATCGAAATCGCCCTGGCTCGCGATGGCAAAGCCCGCTTCGATAACGTCCACGCGCAGCTTCTCCAGCGCCTTGGCAATGCGGAGTTTCTCCGCCTTGTTCATGGTCGCGCCGGGACTTTGCTCACCGTCACGCAGCGTGGTATCGAAAATGACCAGATGATCGGTTGCGGCCATTGCAGGGACTCCCTTGAAAATTATGATGTCGTTATGGCCGAGAGTATATCACTTCCGGACTCGAGACGTTTTTCCAGGCAATAAAAAAGCCCCGGACGCTTGCGCGACCGGGGCTTTTGTATTTAGGAGCCTGACGATGACCTACTCTCACATGGGCGAACCACACTACCATCGGCGCAGGTCTGTTTCACTTCTGAGTTCGGGATGGGATCAGGTGGTTCCAGACCGCTATGGTCGTCAGGCAAAAACGTTGATCACTGGGTGGCGAGAAAGAACGTGATGTTGATTTCGGAGCTTTTGGCTCGTTGCGTTATCCGCAATTGTCTTGGGTGTTATATAGTCAAGCCGCACGAGCAATTAGTACTGGTTAGCTCAACGCCTCGCAGCGCTTACACATCCAGCCTATCAACGTCCTGGTCTTGAACGGCTCTTCAGGGGCCTCGAGGGCCCGGGGAGATCTTATCTTGGAAGGGGCTTCCCGCTTAGATGCCTTCAGCGGTTATCCTGTCCGAACATAGCTACCGGGCAGTGCGTCTGGCGACACAACCCGAACACCAGAGGTTCGTCCACTCCGGTCCTCTCGTACTAGGAGCAGCTTTCCTCAAATCTCCAACGTCCACGGCAGATAGGGACCGAACTGTCTCACGACGTTCTAAACCCAGCTCGCGTACCACTTTAAATGGCGAACAGCCATACCCTTGGGACCGGCTTCAGCCCCAGGATGTGATGAGCCGACATCGAGGTGCCAAACACCGCCGTCGATGTGAACTCTTGGGCGGTATCAGCCTGTTATCCCCGGAGTACCTTTTATCCGTTGAGCGATGGCCCTTCCATACAGAACCACCGGATCACTATGACCTGCTTTCGCACCTGCTCGACGTGTCTGTCTCGCAGTTAAGCGGGCTTGTGCCATTACACTAACCGCATGATGTCCGACCATGCTTAGCCCACCTTTGTGCTCCTCCGTTACGCTTTGGGAGGAGACCGCCCCAGTCAAACTACCCACCACACAGTGTCCTCATCCCCGGTAAGGGGACCAAGTTAGAACCTCAAACATGCCAGGCTGGTATTTCAAGGTTGGCTCCACCGGAACTGGCGTCCCGGGTTCAAAGCCTCCCAGCTATCCTACACAAGCATGCTCAAAGTTCACTGTGAAGCTATAGTAAAGGTTCACGGGGTCTTTCCGTCTAGCCGCGGATACACCGCATCTTCACGGCGATTTCAATTTCACTGAGTCTCGGGTAGAGACAGCGCCCCCGTCGTTACGCCATTCGTGCAGGTCGGAACTTACCCGACAAGGAATTTCGCTACCTTAGGACCGTTATAGTTACGGCCGCCGTTTACCGGGGCTTCGATCAAGAGCTTCGGACGAATCCTAACCCCATCAATTAACCTTCCGGCACCGGGCAGGCGTCACACCCTATACGTCCACTTTCGTGTTTGCAGAGTGCTGTGTTTTTAATAAACAGTCGCAGGGGCCTGGTATCTTCGACTGGCTTCTGCTCCACCCGCGGGGGTTTCACATACCACCAGCGTGCCTTCTCCCGAAGTTACGGCACCATTTTGCCTAGTTCCTTTACCCGAGTTCTCTCAAGCGCCTTGGTATTCTCTACCTGACCACCTGTGTCGGTTTGGGGTACGGTCTTGAATAGCCTGAAGCTTAGAAGATTTTCCTGGAAGCATGGCATCAATGACTTCTCGCCCTTGGGCAATCGTCGTCGCATCTCGGCATTGTGGACCCGGATTTGCCTAAGTCCACTGCCTACTTGCTTAAACCGGGACAACCGTCGCCCGGCTCACCTAGCCTTCTCCGTCTCTCCATCGCAGCTATCCAAGGTACGGGAATATTAACCCGTTTCCCATCGACTACACCTTTCGGTCTCGCCTTAGGGGCCGACTCACCCTGCGCCGATTAGCGTTGCGCAGGAAACCTTGGTCTTCCGGCGTGGGAGTTTTTCACTCCCATTATCGTTACTCATGTCAGCATTCGCACTTCTGATACCTCCAGCAAGCTTCTCAACTCACCTTCGCAGGCTTACAGAACGCTCCCCTACCCCGCATACAATGTATGCAGCCGCAGCTTCGGTGACCAGTTTGAGCCCCGTTACATCTTCCGCGCAGGCCGACTCGACTAGTGAGCTATTACGCTTTCTTTAAAGGATGGCTGCTTCTAAGCCAACCTCCTAGCTGTCTGAGCCTTCCCACATCGTTTCCCACTTAACTGGTACTTTGGGACCTTAGCTGGCGGTCTGGGTTGTTTCCCTCTTCACGACGGACGTTAGCACCCGCCGTGTGTCTCCCGGATAGTACTCACAGGTATTCGGAGTTTGCATCGGGTTGGTAAGCCGAGATGGCCCCCTAGCCGAAACAGTGCTCTACCCCCTGTGGTATTCGTCCGAGGCGCTACCTAAATAGCTTTCGGGGAGAACCAGCTATCTCCGGGCTTGATTAGCCTTTCACTCCGATCCACAAGTCATCCCCTGGCTTTTCAACGACAGTGGGTTCGGTCCTCCAGTGCCTGTTACGGCACCTTCAACCTGCTCATGGATAGATCGCCCGGTTTCGGGTCTATGCCTAGCGACTCATTCGCCCTATTCAGACTCGGTTTCCCTACGGCTCCCCTAAACGGTTAACCTCGCCACTAAACATAAGTCGCTGACCCATTATACAAAAGGTACGCCGTCACGGAATAAATCCGCTCCGACTGCTTGTACGCATACGGTTTCAGGGTCTATTTCACTCCCCTCACAGGGGTTCTTTTCGCCTTTCCCTCACGGTACTGGTTCACTATCGGTCAGTCAGGAGTATTTAGCCTTGGAGGATGGTCCCCCCATGTTCAGTCAACGTTTCTCGTGCATCGACCTACTCGATTTCACTGAACTCAGGTTTCGGATACGGGGCTATCACCCACTATGGCGGCACTTTCCAGAGCCTTCTCCTACCAGTTGTTCAGCTTAAGGGCTGGTCCCCGTTCGCTCGCCGCTACTGAGGGAATCTCGGTTGATTTCTTTTCCTTCGGGTACTTAGATGTTTCAGTTCCCCGAGTTCGCCCCGCACAGCTATGGATTCACTGTACGGTACCGACCCGAAAGTCGGTGGGTTTCCCCATTCAGAGATGCCCGGATCATCGCTTGTTTGCCAGCTCCCCGAGCCTTATCGCAGGCTTCCACGTCTTTCATCGCCTCTGACTGCCAAGGCATCCACCGTATGCGCTTAGTTGCTTGACTATATAACCCCAAGACAACTGCCACCCGAAGGTTTCAGTCACTTAAGGTTGTTCATCAACAACCGTAACGACAACACCGGATAACGCTTGAAATCGCTATCACTTTGAACATCTTCTCTCGGAGATAATGAGAGAAAAATATTCGTGTTCAATCTCGCCAATTTGTTAAAGAGCAAATCTGACCCAGTGATCAGAAAGAAGGGCTTCGAACGTCATGTCGTTGAAACACTTGTTTCTGTACACTGCTAACCGAAGTCAGTCAGTTATATATTGGTGGAGCTGAGCGGGATCGAACCGCTGACCTCCTGCGTGCAAGGCAGGCGCTCTCCCAACTGAGCTACAGCCCCAACTAAGCTGCCAAGAATTATTCAGATCTAGGCGTCGAAGGGCGCCGCATAGCCTGCTATGCAAGTGCTTCGACAACGACGAGCTGGATAATTCTGGTGGGTCTGGGTGGACTTGAACCACCGACCTCACCCTTATCAGGGGTGCGCTCTAACCACCTGAGCTACAGACCCAATTATCACTGCATCTTGTGCCACCTGAGCTGCGCTGCAGTCTTCGTTCGATCGGTCACGTACGTGTGTACGCTTCCTCACTCTCTCAGCCTGCGCCTTGTCAGCTGTCACAATCTACAGCGCTAATCTCTGCTTCACTAAAGTAAGCGCCGCAGTGACCGGGCCTGCATAGACCCTTTTGCTCTCTTTACAGGAACCAAGTAATTCGTGTGGACTCTGACCGAAGCATTCGGCTTCGTTTAAGGAGGTGATCCAGCCGCAGGTTCCCCTACGGCTACCTTGTTACGACTTCACCCCAGTCATGAACCACACCGTGGTGATCGTCCTCCCGAAGGTTAGACTAACCACTTCTGGTGCAATCCACTCCCATGGTGTGACGGGCGGTGTGTACAAGGCCCGGGAACGTATTCACCGCGACATTCTGATTCGCGATTACTAGCGATTCCGACTTCACGGAGTCGAGTTGCAGACTCCGATCCGGACTACGATGCGTTTTAAGGGATTGGCTTACTCTCGCGAGTTTGCAGCCCTCTGTACGCACCATTGTAGCACGTGTGTAGCCCTGGCCGTAAGGGCCATGATGACCTGACGTCATCCCCACCTTCCTCCGGTTTGTCACCGGCAGTCTCCCTGGAGTTCTCAGCTTTACCTGCTAGCAACCAGGGATAGGGGTTGCGCTCGTTACGGGACTTAACCCAACATCTCACGACACGAGCTGACGACGGCCATGCAGCACCTGTCACAGAGTTCCCGAAGGCACCAATCCATCTCTGGAAAGTTCTCTGGATGTCAAGGCCAGGTAAGGTTCTTCGCGTTGCGTCGAATTAAACCACATGCTCCACCGCTTGTGCGGGCCCCCGTCAATTCATTTGAGTTTTAACCTTGCGGCCGTACTCCCCAGGCGGTCAACTTAGTGCGTTAGCTGCGCCACTAAGACTTCAAGAGTCCCAACGGCTAGTTGACATCGTTTACGGCGTGGACTACCAGGGTATCTAATCCTGTTTGCTCCCCACGCTTTCGCACCTCAGTGTCAGTATTGGTCCAGGTAGCCGCCTTCGCCACTGGTGTTCCTTCCTATATCTACGCATTTCACCGCTACACAGGAAATTCCACTACCCTCTACCATACTCTAGCCCGACAGTTCGGAATGCCGTTCCCAGGTTAAGCCCGGGGCTTTCACATCCCGCTTATCGAACCACCTACGCGCGCTTTACGCCCAGTAATTCCGATTAACGCTTGCACCCTCCGTATTACCGCGGCTGCTGGCACGGAGTTAGCCGGTGCTTCTTCTGTGAGTAACGTCAAGCCTCAGGGTTATTAACCCAAAGGTTTTCCTCCTCACTGAAAGTGCTTTACAACCCGAAAGCCTTCTTCACACACGCGGCATGGCTGGATCAGGGTTGCCCCCATTGTCCAATATTCCCCACTGCTGCCTCCCGTAGGAGTTCGGGCCGTGTCTCAGTCCCGATGTGGCTGATCATCCTCTCAAACCAGCTACGGATCGTGGCCTTGGTAGGCCTTTACCCCACCAACTAGCTAATCCGACTTAGGCTCATCCAATAGCGCAAGGTCCGAAGATCCCCTGCTTTCTCCCGTAGGACGTATGCGGTATTAATCCGGGTTTCCCCGGGCTATCCCCCACTACTGGGCAGATTCCTAAGCATTACTCACCCGTCCGCCGCTCGTCAGCGGGGTGCAAGCACCCCCTGTTACCGCTCGACTTGCATGTGTTAAGCCTGCCGCCAGCGTTCAATCTGAGCCATGATCAAACTCTTCAGTTTAAATCATACAAGATCCGAAGATCTTTAATCTTGCTCAAGACAAAACTCAATTTCGACGAGTCACTGTCCTGATATTTCGTGTCCGAAATACCTCGGCCAGCGCCCACACGAATTACTTGGTTCACTTGTTAAAGAGCGTTGAGCTGCTGCTCAATCGAGGCTGCGTATTCTACATGCCGCCCCGCTGTTGTCAACCACTTTTTTGAAGAATTTTTCGAAGCGACTCAAGCGCCTAACTCCGATTTTCCTTCAAGACCAAAAGCGGTCAACCCCTGAAGCCGTCGCCGTGGCTGACTGCCTCAGAAGTGGTGCGCATTCTACAGCGAATTCGCACCCTGTCAACCGCTAATTTAAAGAAACTGTAAAACGTTTTTCTCTAAAACTTTCAGGCAGTTAACAGCCGAAGAACACTCCGCCTAAACGGCCTGCCCCTCGAAAGAGATGCGCATTCTACAGACCGCAGTTATTCTGTCAACGACCTTTTCGGAAAATCTTCTGCCGCTTCGGTTTCCACGTATGCGGAAGCCGTCGAATGCGCAAAAACTGTTTATTTATCAAACAAGACAAACAAAAAGGCGGCACCCAGAATCCTGGATACCGCCTTCCTGCTTACCCGGAACGCTCTCAGGCTTTTCTAGTCTTGCCCCTGAATAGCGCTCGCACCGGCCCGGACAATGCGTAAAGCAGGAAAACTGCAAAAAGCACTGTCGCCGGATCCAGCGCAATCACTACCAACGCCAACACCACAAGAAGAATCGCGGCGAAAGGCACCCGGCCTTTCAGGTCCAGGTCCTTGAAGCTGGGGTACAGAATGTTGCTGACCATCAGTACACCGGTGCCGCCAACCACCACCATGGTCAACAGCGTGAGCCAAGTACTGGATTCGAAGCCATGAAAACACCAAACCAGGCCGGCCACACACGCAGCCGCCGACGGACTGGGCAAGCCCACGAAATACTTCTTATCCACCGAACCAATCTGAGTGTTAAAGCGCGCCAACCGCAACGCGGCACCAGCCAGGTAGATAAAGGTAATAGCCCAGCCAACCTTGCCGAACGCATTCAGCGACCAGAAAAAAGCCACCAGGCCGGGCGCGACACCAAAGGCCACCATGTCGGCCAGACTATCGTACTCTTCCCCAAATTTACTCTGGGTATTGGTCATGCGCGCGACCCGACCATCCAGGCCGTCCAGGACCATGGACACAAAAATGGCAATGGCCGCGTTGTCGTACACACCATTAGCAGCGGCAACGATGGCGTAAAAACCCGAGAACAGGGACGCGGTAGTCAGGGCATTCGGCAGCAGGTAAACGCCTTTCCGACGGACCCTGGCACCCTCTACCACTTCCTCTTCCACCACCTCTCCTTCTTCAATGGCGGCGTCATCGCTTTTGGACGTTTCTGGCTCTTCAGCCACGTTTTTTTCTTCGGTCATTCCAATCACTCCGGAAAGCATTTGTGCGGAGTATAAACGAAAAACGCGGCCACTCGGGCCGCGCTTCGTAAAACTGTACCGGAAACCCGATCAGTTTTTGTCCTTGTCGACAATCTTGTTGTCGGTGATCCACGGCATCATGGAACGCAGCTTCTCACCCACCACTTCAATCTCGTGGGCAGCGTTCTGACGACGACGCGCGGTCATGGACGGATAGTTCAGGTCACCTTCAGAGATGAACATCTTGGCGTATTCACCGCTCTGGATGCGCTTGAGCGCATTGCGCATGGCTTCGCGGGACTGCTCGTTGATCACCTCGGGGCCAGTCACGTACTCACCATACTCCGCGTTGTTGGAGATGGAGTAGTTCATGTTGGCGATGCCGCCTTCGTACATCAGGTCAACGATCAGCTTCAGCTCGTGCAGACACTCGAAGTAAGCCATTTCCGGCGCGTAACCGGCTTCGGTCAGGGTTTCAAAACCAGCCTTGACCAGCTCAACGGCACCACCACACAGAACGGCCTGCTCACCGAACAGGTCGGTTTCGGTTTCATCCTTGAAAGTGGTTTCGATGATGCCGGTACGACCGCCACCGATGCCGCTGGCGTAAGACAAAGCCAGGTTCTTGGCAGTGCCGGAAGCGTCCTGGAAGATCGCGATCAGATCCGGGATACCGCCGCCACGCTCGAACTCGGTGCGAACAGTGTGGCCCGGCGCCTTCGGAGCCACCATGATGACATCCAGGTCCTTACGCGGAACGATCTGGTTGTAGTGGATAGCAAAACCGTGGGCGAATGCCAGGGTCGCGCCTTCCTTCAGGTTCGGCTCGATATCGGTCTTGTACAGCTGCGCCTGGTACTCGTCCGGAGTCAGGACCATAACTACGTCGGCACCGGCCACGGCGGACGGAACGTCGGCAGTCTTCAGACCATAAGCTTCGGCCTTGGGAATGGAGGAAGAACCCGGGCGCAGGCCCACGGTTACGTCAACGCCGGACTCTTTCAGGTTGCACGCGTGCGCGTGGCCCTGGGAACCGAAGCCCAGAATGGCAACTTTCTTGCCCTGGATAACGGACAGATCACAATCTTTATCGTAATAAACCTGCATGGAAACCTCTTATCGTTTATGGCCCTGCCGGGCCATGATGTTCAAATGAATCTGAAATAGCAGCCGTTACAGGCTGAGTACCTTCTCACCACGGGCGATGCCTGAAACACCGGTGCGCACGACTTCCAGCACACCAGATGTGCCAACCGCCTGAACGAAACCGTCCAGCTTGTCGCTGCTGCCCGCCAGCTGAACGGTATACACCGAGCTGGTGACATCCACGATCTGACCACGGAAGATATCCACCGTGCGCTTGATCTCCGCACGCTGGGAGCCCGTCGCCTTCAGCTTCACCAGCATGAGCTCACGCTCGATGTGGGAGCCTTCGGTCAGATCCACCAGCTTCACTACCTCAATCAGCTTGTTCAACTGCTTGGTGATCTGCTCAATCACCTTGTCTGAACCGGTGGTGGTCACCGTCAGCCGGGAAAGGGTTTCATCCTCGGTTGGCGCCACGGTCAGCGTTTCGATGTTGTAGTTGCGCTGGGAAAACAGCCCAACCACCCGCGACAGAGCACCCGGCTCGTTTTCCAGCAAAACAGAAATGATTCGACGCATGATCACACCCTCTCCGTCTTGCTGAGCCACATGTCTTTCATGGAACCACGAGCCACCTGCATCGGGTAAACGTGCTCGAAGCGGTCGATCAGGATATCGACAAACACCAGCTTGTCTTTCATGGCCAGTGCCTCCTTGAGCTTGGGCTCAAGATCTTCTTTACGTTCGATGCGAATGCCCACATGGCCATACGCTTCCACCAGCTTCATGAAGTCCGGAAGCGATTCCATGTACGACTGCGAATGGCGTGACTCGTAGTTCATGTCCTGCCACTGCTTGACCATGCCCAACGCCTGGTTGTTCAGGTTAATGATCTTCACCGGCAGGTCGTACTGCTTGCAGGTGGACAGCTCCTGGATGTTCATCTGGATACTGCCTTCACCGGTAATGCAAAGCACTTCGTCATCCGGGTGGGTCAGTTTCACACCCATGGCCGCAGGCAAACCAAAGCCCATGGTGCCCAGACCACCGGAGTTGATCCAGCGGTTCGGCTTGTCAAACTTGTAGTACTGGGCGGCAAACATCTGGTGCTGACCCACGTCAGAGGTCACGAAGGCCTCGCCGTTGGTCAGCCGGCTCAGCATTTCCACCACTTCCTGGGGCTTGATCACCTCATCACTGGCTTCATAACGCATGCCGTGGAACGCACGCCATTCGTCGATCTGTTTCCACCAGGCGGCCAGTGCGTCGGCATCCGGCTTTTCCTTGGCGCTCTTGACCAGCGACAGCATCTCGTTCAGAACCGAATCAACCGGGCCAACGATGGGCACATCAGCATCAATCGTCTTGGAGATGGATGCAGGATCAATATCGATATGCACAATGCGGGCACCGGGACAGAACTTCTCGGTGGCATTGGTCACCCGGTCATCAAACCGGGCACCGACCGCCAGGATCAGATCCGAATGGTGCATGGTCATGTTGGCTTCATAGGTGCCGTGCATGCCCAGCCAGCCAAGGTGCTGCTTGTCGGAACAGGGGTAACAGCCAATGCCCATCAGGGTATTGGTGATGGGGTATCCCAGAAGACGGGTCAGCTCTGTCAACTGTTCCGTCGCTTTACCCAGGATCACACCGCCGCCGGCATAAATAACCGGACGCTTGGCCGCCAGCAGCATATCAACCGCTTTCTTGATCTGGCCGGAGTGACCACGCAGTGCGGGATTGTAGGAACGAAGCTTGACCTTCTTGGGATAGGAATACTCATAACGTTCATTGGGGGTGGTCATATCCTTTGGGATATCCACCACCACCGGACCAGGACGGCCGGTTGACGCAATATGATAAGCCTTGCGAATCGCCTCCGGAATTTCCTGCGGATGACGCACACTCAAATTGTGCTTCACGACCGGACGGGAAACGCCAATCATGTCGGTTTCCTGGAAGGCATCCTCCCCGATCAGGGACGAGGCAACCTGACCGCACAGAACCACCATGGGGATGGAATCCATGAACGCGGTGGCAATGCCGGTAATAGTGTTGGTGGCTCCAGGACCCGAGGTCACCAGTACGGTACCTGGTTTTCCGGTTGCCCGTGCGTAGCCGTCCGCCATATGGACTGCGGCCTGCTCGTGCCGAACCAGAATATGCTTGACTTTGTCCTGCCTGAACAGCGCATCGTAAATGTGCAGCGCTGCACCACCCGGATAGCCGTATATGTATTCGATCCCTTCATCCTGAAGGGATCGGATCAACATATCGGCGCCAGACAATAACTCCACGATATCTACCCTCTTCTACGAGTGAATGAGCCGGGGTGCACCCCGGTTGCCTGGATTCTCGGTTTCCCTGCTTCTTGTGAAAGCGGAACCGGCTGCTCCTCCACACCTGATCTTAAAGAGGTTGTCTCCTGGCCGACCGCCCTCCTGAGGGTTGCGGAGAACGGCCATTCAATCGGTTGCTCTTACGCAACAACCAGCGCACGGCGGATCGGGCCGCGCTCAGTGTGGTGTAAACGGGGGCTACGCGCTCGGGATTACCTGCCGTATTACCCCCAGTTTCAGGCAATCCGCAATTTTGACAGGGCCTGAGTCCCTGTCAATAGCAGGCACCGGTTATCTCCACTATTTTCCGGTTGTCTGGCATTCTTACTAGCAGCCCATGAAAAGAGATTTGAACCAGGCCGAAGAAACGCCATACTTTTCAGTGGCAAGATAAGGCAGGAAGCAAACCAACAACGGACAGACAAATGAACCGAAAAATTCTGATGCTGGCACTAATGATGTGCGCAACGCCAGGCCTTGCAACCGGCGCTTCCGTCTACAAGTGGACGGATGAGAATGGAGTCACGCACTTCGGTGACCGCCAGCCAACGGGCGGTAATGCGGAGCAGGTCAAGGTGCGGCCAAGTAAAGGCTCCGGCTCCAACCGGCAAAGCCCGCAGGAACGGGTCAATGCCATGGAAGAGCAGGAGCAACAAGATCAGCAACGTCGTAACGAGACCGCAGTGCAGGAAGCACAGCGCAAACAACGGGAAGCCAACTGTGCGACGGCACGTTCCAACCTGGAAATTATCCGGAGCAACGCCCGGATCCGGACTGAAGGGGAAGATGGCGAAATTCGTTACCTGACGCCAGAGGAAATTGAAGAGCGGCGCCAGCAGTTCGAGAAGATTGCCGAGGAAAACTGCGGCCCGATGGAACAAAGGCCGGAGCGCTGAGCCTGCCCAGCACTCCGGAGTCGTTGCAGCGTTCCCGGCTTAAGCCTTCTGGAACACCAACTGGTCATCCTCGACGAGCACCCGCACCGTATCACCCGGCACGAATTCCCCCTGCAGCAGCTTCTGGGCCAGGGGGTTTTCAATCATCCGCTGAATGGCTCGCTTGAGGGGACGCGCGCCGTACACCGGGTCATACCCCACTTCCGCCAGCAACCGCATGGCGTCATCACCCAAATCCAGCTTCATGTCCTGCTCCTTCAGGCGCTTGGCCAGATTTTCAATCTGGACACGGGCAATGCCCTGGATCTGGTCCTTGGCCAGCGGATGGAACACCACCACTTCGTCCACACGGTTGATGAACTCCGGCCGGAAGTGCGTGCCGACCACTTCCATGACCGCACTCTTCATGGCCTCATAGTTTTCCTCACCCGCTTTCTGCTGGATGATGTCCGAGCCAAGGTTTGAGGTCATCACAATCACGGTGTTGCGGAAATCCACCGTGCGCCCCTGACCATCAGTCAAGCGGCCATCCTCCAACACCTGCAGCAGGATGTTGAAGACATCCGGGTGGGCTTTTTCCACTTCATCCAGCAACAACACCGAGTAAGGACGACGACGAACCGCCTCGGTCAGGTAACCACCCTCTTCGTAACCGACATAGCCGGGAGGCGCGCCAATCAACCGCGCCACGGAGTGTTTCTCCATGAACTCGGACATATCAATACGCACCATAGCCTCTTCGGTGTCGAACAGGAACGCTGCCAGCGATTTACACAGCTCGGTTTTACCCACCCCGGTCGGGCCGAGGAACAGGAATGAACCGTTGGGCCGATGAGGGTCCGAGAGGCCCGCGCGGGAGCGACGTACCGCATTGGATACCGCTTCCACTGCTTCGTCCTGGCCAATCACCCGATCATGCAAGGCTTCCTCCATGCGCATGAGCTTGTCGCGCTCGCCCTCCAACATTTTGGACACGGGGATGCCGGTCCACTTGGAGACGATTTCGGCAATCTCCTCGTCGGTCACCCGGTTGCGCAACAGTTTCATTTCCATCATTTCCGCCTGGCTGGCCATGTCCAGCTGGCGCTCGAGTTCCGGGATCTGGCCGTATTGCAACTCGGACATTCGGCCCAGATCCCCCGCCCGGCGTGCGTTTTCGAGGTCAATCCGGGCCTGCTCCAACTGGCTCTTGATCTTCTGGGAGCCATGCAGAGCGGCTTTTTCAGTGTTCCAGACCTCTTCCAGGTCAGCGTATTCCCGCTCCACACCGGTAATCACCGCCGACAATTCTTCCAGGCGCTTTTTCGAGGCCGCATCGGTTTCTTTCTTCAGGGCCTCGCGCTCGATTTTCAGCTGGATCAGGCGACGCTCCAGACGATCCAGGGCCTCGGGCTTGGAATCCATTTCCATGCGGATCTGACTGGCGGCTTCGTCCACCAGGTCAATGGCCTTATCCGGCAATTGGCGGTCGGTGATATAGCGGTGCGAAAGCTTGGCGGCTGCAATGATGGCGCCGTCGGTCACTTCCACCCCGTGGTGGACCTCGTAACGCTCTTTCAGGCCGCGCAGGATGGCAATGGTGTCTTCCTCGTTGGGCTCGCTGACCAGCACTTTCTGGAAGCGGCGCTCCAGGGCGGCGTCTTTCTCGATATTCTCACGGTATTCATCCAGCGTGGTGGCGCCCACGCAGTGCAGCTCGCCGCGCGCCAGGGCGGGTTTGAGCATGTTGCCAGCGTCCATGGAGCCTTCGGCCTTGCCGGCGCCCACAACAGTGTGAATCTCATCGATGAACAGGATGATCTGTCCTTCCTGCTTGGCAAGCTCATTGAGCACCGCTTTCAGGCGCTCCTCGAACTCACCGCGGAACTTGGCACCGGCAATCAGTGCGCCCATGTCCAGAGACAGTACCCGCTTGTCTTTCAGGCCGTCCGGCACCTCGCCATCAACAATCCGCTGGGCCAGGCCTTCCACGATCGCGGTTTTACCCACCCCAGGCTCACCGATGAGCACCGGGTTGTTCTTGCGACGGCGCTGGAGCACTTGGATGGTGCGGCGAATTTCATCGTCCCGACCAATGACCGGGTCCAGCTTGCCGGCCTCGGCTCTTTCGGTGAGGTCAATCGTGTACTTGTCGAGTGCCTGACGGGCCTCTTCGGCGCCAGCGTCATTCACATTCTCTCCACCGCGCACCTCCTTGATGGCCTTTTCCAGCGCGGCTTTGTCCACACCCTGCTCTCTGAGAACACGGCCCAGGGAGCCTCGGTCTTCGAGCGCTGCGAGCAGCATCAATTCACTGGAGATAAACTGATCGCCCCGCTGCTGCGCCAGTTTGTCGGAGATGTTGAACAGTCGACCCATGTCGTTGGACATGGAGACGTCGCCGGCGCTGCCCGGCACTTCCGGCAAGTTCTCAATTTCCTTTGCAATGGCCTGACGGACACGACCGGGCTCGACCCCGACCTGTTTGAGCAGGGGCTTGATCGAGCCACCCTGCTGGTCCATGAGGGCCTGCATGAGGTGGACGGGTTCGATGAAGTTATGGTCTTTCCCAACGGCAATGGACTGCGCATCCGCGAGGGCGTTTTGCAGTTTGCTGGTGAGTTTGTCGATTCGCATGGTGCTGCTTCCCCAAAATATCTGCTGAATACCCTGCTTTTGATGCGGGTATTGGTTTGCTTTGCCCTTAAATGTAGGGGCATGTGGGGGGACTTCAAGTTGTTAGAGGGAAATTCGTCAGAAATTTGACGGCCATCACGCCCGATCTAACCACACCAGGGTGGCCATTCTTCCGGTTTGGCCATCGCGGCGGTAGGAATAGAAGCGCTCAGTATCGGAAACCGTGCATAAGCCGCCACCATGGATATCCGTAACGCCAGCCGCCATTAAACGGATTCTCGCAAGGCGGTAGATATCAGCCAGGTAGTGGCCCTGGCGAGCGCCTTCCGAAGTAAACGCCTCATCGGATTCGGGGCTGTTCGCAACAAACGCTTCACGTACTTCCGGGCCGACTTCGAATTTTTGTGGGCCTATGGCAGGGCCCAGCCAGGCAACAAGCTCGGACGGGTCGACGGCCATTGCGGCAATGAGGTTTTCCAGCACGCCGCCGCACAAACTCCGCCAGCCGGCATGGGCCGCGCCTACGACGGTGCCGGCTCGATCAGCCAGGATAACCGGCAGGCAATCAGCCGTGAGGATGGCGCAGGCGATGCCGGGGTGGCGGGTGTAGCTGGCGTCGGCATCGGGCACGGTCTGGATGTTGTCGGGGCTAAGTTCGACAACGTCGGTTCCATGTACCTGATTGAGCCAGCCAATATTTGTTTCTTCCAGGACCGCCTGTTGGGCCAATCGGTGGCGGTTTTCCCGGACGTCTCCGGGGTTGTCGCCCACGTGGACGCCCAGGTTCAGGCTATCCCAGGGCGGCTGGCTGACGCCGCCCTGCCGGATGGTACATAGCGCCCGCACATTGGCGGGCGCTGGCCACTTTGCGGTGATCACCGGTACTGCCTCAGTAGGCACTCTGCTCCAACTCCTTGGCGTGTTTGCGCAGGGCTTCGATGAGTTTGACCATGTCCTCGGGCAACGGTGCTTCCCAGCTCAGGATTTCACCGGTTTCCGGGTGTTCCAGAGTCAGTTGCTGGGCGTGCAGGGCCTGGCGGTTGAAGGCCGCCAGCACCTCCCGCAACTCATCACTGGTGCCCTTGGGCAGTCTCAGGCGCCCGCCGTAAACCGGATCGCCCACGAGCGGGTGGCGAACGTGGGCCATGTGCACACGGATCTGGTGAGTTCGCCCGCTCTCCAGTTTACAGCGGATGTGGGTGTGGGCGGCAAAGCGTTCTACCAGGCGATAGTGAGTCACTGCCGGCTTGCCAGTAGGCACCACGGCCATGCGTTTGCGGTCGGTGGGGTGGCGGCCAATGGGCGCGTCCACGGTGGCGCCGCCGGTCAGCGTTCCTACCACCACGGCTTCGTATTCCCGGCCCATGGTGCGGGTCTGCAGCTGCTCCACCAGCGAGGTGTGAGCCACCAGGCTACGGGCCACCACCATGATGCCGGAGGTGTCCTTGTCCAGGCGATGCACAATGCCGGCGCGGGGCAGGTTTTCCACTTCCGGTGCGTAGTTGAGCAACGCATTCACCAGGGTGCCTGCGGCATGGCCGGCCGCCGGATGCACCACCAGACCAGCCGGTTTATTGATCACCAGCAGGTGTTCGTCTTCGTAAACCACATCCAGGCTGATGGGCTCGGCCTCCCAGGTCACCTGGGCCTCGGGTTCGGCATCCAGTTCGAGTTGGTCATCGAGCATGACCTTGTCGCGGGGTTTGCATTTTTTGCCGTTGACTGTAAGCGCACCGCTTTTGATCCACGACTGCAGGCGCGACCGGGAATGTTCGGAAACCAGTTCGGCAGCGGCCTGATCCAGGCGCTTGCCACTGAGCTCGGGTGGCACGGCGTATTGGCCGGTAATGCGGTTTTCGGATGACATAGGTTACCTTTCAGTCAGATTGGGCCGGGCAGATGTGTTTGGCACTGCACATGGACAAGTATCCCCGTTACAATGGCCCATCTATTCAAAACCATAACATTATACGGGATTCCGGCATGAGATCAGTTGTCCGATTACTGCTTCTTTCCACAGTCATTGCCTTGGTCGCTGGCTGTGCGTCTCAGCAGAAAGAGGAGGAAGTGCTGGCCGAGCAAACGTATTACGAAAATGCACGCGAGGCCATGAATTCGGGCAACTTTAACGAGGCCGAGCAAAATCTGGATGCACTGGAAACCTACTACCCGTTCGGACGCTATGCCGAACAGGCCCAGCTCGACCTGATTTATGCCCGCTATCAAAACATGGACCTGGAAGGCGCACGGGCTGCGGCGGATCGCTTCATGCGCCTGAACCCACAAAGCGAGCACCTGGATTACGCACTGTATCTGCGCGGTCTCGCGTCCTACAACATCGATCTTGGCCTGGCAGCCCGTTACATGCCCATTGACGTAGCGGCCCGCAACCCGGGCGAACAGCTGCAGGCATTCAGAGACTTCGCACAACTGCTGGAACGGTTCCCGGACAGCGAATACGCCGCCGACGCGCGCCAACGCATGATTGCTGTTCGTAACCGCATGGCAGGCCTCGAGCTGCGCGCCGCGCGCTATTACATCAAGCGCGAAGCCTACCTTGCCGCCAACAACCGGGCCCGTTATGTGGTGGAGAACTACCCGTCAACGCCGGCGGTGGAAGAGGCCCTGATCATCATGACTGACACCTACCGGGCTCTTGATCTGGACGAAGCCGCGGATGATTCACTGGCCACGCTGCGCAAGAACTTCCCGAACAGCAACGTCTTCGCCGACAACGGCAACTATCAGTCAGAAAGTCTTAAACGCCAGGACCGCTCCCTGCTCAACGTCGTCACTTTCGGGTTGATTGGCGGGAACTAAACCCGCCAGTCGTGATCAACTGCCCGGTTTCCAGCCATTGGTGATCGGGTAGCGCCGGTCCTTGCCAAAGCCCCGCTCGGTAATGCGCACGCCAATCGGCGCCTGACGGCGTTTGTACTCGTTGACATCCACCAGCCGAACCACCCGCTGCACGTCTTCCCTGGCAAAGCCTTCGGCAATAATTGCCTCGGCACTGAAATCCCGTTCAACATAGAGATTCAGGATCTGGTCAAGCACGTCGTAGCCGGGCAGGCTGTCTTCGTCTTTCTGGTCCGGAGCCAACTCGGCGGACGGAGGTCGTGTTATGACCCGCTCCGGTATGGCGGGTGAGAGAGTGTTGCGGTAGCGGGCCAGCCGGTACACCAAGGTCTTGGGCACATCCTTCAAGACATCAAAACCGCCGGCCATATCGCCATACAGGGTGGAATACCCTACCGCCATTTCACTCTTGTTGCCGGTGGTCAGCACCAACGATCCAAACTTGTTAGACAGGGACATCAACAGCACGCCTCGCAAACGCGCCTGAAGGTTCTCCTCGGTGGTGTCTGTTTTTGTGCCCGCAAAAGGCTCCGCCAGCATGGCCATAAAGCTGTCGTACATCGGCTCGATAGAAAATACATCATACTGAACCCCCAATGTCCGGGCCTCGGCCTCGGCGTCTTCCAGGCTGGCACTGGAGGTGTAGCGGAAGGGCATCATCACAGCGTGTACCCGCTCTTTTCCCAGGGCATCAACGGCTACCGCCAGTGTCAGCGCCGAATCTATTCCCCCGGACAAGCCCAGGACAACGGTCTTGAAGCCATTCTTGTTCACATAATCACGCACGCCGGTTACGAGCGCGTTGTAGACGTTTTTCTCCAGTGAGGGTTCTGCGGGTAACGGTTGGGAGACCGGCTGGCAGTGGTGCTCACACAGGAAATCCACCGGGAACAGCCCTTCGGCGAACTGGGGTGCCTCTGCGGCGAGCACACCGGAATGGTCGTAGACCATGGAGCCGCCGTCAAACACCAACTCATCCTGGCCGCCCACCAGGTTGACGTAGACAATGGCGACCTGGTTCTCCGCCGCCTTACGCTCAAGCAGCGCCTTGCGGCGGGCCTGCTTGTCGATGTCGTAGGGCGAGGCATTCAGGTTCAGAATCAGATTTGCTCCTGCGGCAGCGGTCTTCTCCACTGGCCCTTCTTTCCAAAGATCCTCACATACGGTGATGCCCACGGGGACACCGCGAATCTCCAGCACGAGGGGCTCTTTGCCTTCTGCAAAATAACGCTTTTCATCAAATACCTGGTAATTCGGGGGGCAATGCTTCAGATACCGCCCCTGGATTTCGCCGCCGTCTATAACCACTGCAGCGTTATAAAGCAACCCATCCTTCCGCAAGGGCGCCCCCACGACGATCGCCGGCTCCAGAGCCGCCAGCTTCAGTTGTTCCAGAGCCTCGGAAACACGCACCCCCAGACTAGGCCGCAACAAAAGGTCCTCCGGCGGGTACCCGGTCAGAGCCAACTCGGGGAACACCACGATATCCGCTTCGTGCTCTTCCCAGGCTTGGCGTGTTGCCTCGATAATTCGTTGGGCATTACCCGGGATATCCCCCACCAGAAAGTCCAGTTGGGCCATCACCACCCGGAGCTTGCGAGTCGTAGTGAATTCGGTGTTCTCTTGCTCGGCTGCCAACATGGGGCGGGCTCCTGTAACTTGTTGCCGGTAAAACGCTATTATACCTGCTCAACGCCGGCAATTTCTTCCGATCAAGAGCAGACAAAGCACCATGGCCGCACCCTCACCTACCGGACAGACGATTCGATCCCCTTTCGGCCCCATTGCCGGAATGCAGCAGATCCGCCTTTTCCGCATCTACAACCACTACCGGCTGGTGATCAGCCTGATGCTGACCGGCCTGCTGTTCGTCGACCCGTTCGCGACCGATAGCCGCCTGCGCTGGGAAGACTACTATCAGGCCGGCATTTTCTGTTATCTGGCCATAAACGTGTTTATCGGGCTACTGATGATGGCGGGCCTGAAGCCCCGGGAGCGGCATATCAGCCTGTCCATTCTGGCGGACATTGCGATACTGCACTTCCTGTTACTGACCAGTTCCGGCATCACCAACGGCATTGCCAACCTGGTGATTGTCACCGTGGCCGCCGGCAACATCCTTAACCCCACGCGCTTCGGGACTTTTTATGCGGCTCTGGCCGCGATCTGTTCTCTAGGCATCTCCGGTTGGGCTGTCCTGGCCATTAATGAAACCGCCGACGACATTGTGCGTGCGGGTACGCTGGGCATTCTCTATTTTGCCACTGCTGTCGTGCTGCAAAGCATTTCCAAACGCATGATACGCAGTGAAGCCCTGGCCCATAGCCGGGCCAAAAGCATTGCCGAGCTGGAACAGATCAATCGCCAGATTATTCAACGCATGCGCACCGGCATTCTGGTGCTGGACCAGTTCGGGCAAGTTCGGCTCATGAATGCCGCCGCTGAAGAACTGCTGTTTGGGGCCCCAACACTCAAGACATCCCACTTATCTCACACCACGCCATTGCCCTCGCCACTAAAACAAGGCCTTCAGGAATGGCGGGAAAACCCGGACAAACGCATCGAACCTTTTCAGGCCACCCCCACCTCCCCCTTGCTGCAAGCAACGTTTGCCCAATTGGACCAGGAACAAGGTGACCAGACCCTGCTGTTCATCGAGGACCTCAGCAAGATCACCCAGCAGGCGCAACAGATGAAACTGGCCTCCCTGGGCCGGCTCACTGCCAGCATCGCCCATGAGATCCGCAATCCACTGGGCGCCATCAGCCACGCCGCCCAGCTGCTGGATGAATCTCCCAATCTTGATGCGGGTGACCAGAAAATGCTGAGCATCATTCACCGGCACTCAAAGCGGGTGAATGGCATTATCGAGAACGTGCTGGATCTTTCCCGCCGCAAGGCGGCCGACGCCCAGCGCGTGAATATTCCGGAATGGCTTGAGGAGTTTCGCTCGGAATTCCGACAAACTGACCATGATGGTTCCCCGGTTCACATTGCACTGAACATTCACGATCCGGTACCCGTGGCACGCTTTGACAAAAGCCAGATAGAGCAGGTTCTGGTTAATCTGTGCGACAACGGTTTGCGCTACAGCAAAGAGCAGACCGGAGAAAACAGGATACAATTGGAAACGGGTGCCACCAGCGATGGGGAGCGAGCCTACGTTGATGTGCGGGATTTTGGACCAGGCATTGCCAAAGAACATCACTCCTCCGTCTTTGAGCCGTTTTTCACGACGGAGAAAACCGGAAATGGTCTGGGCCTCTACCTGGCCCGCGAGCTTTGCGAAGCCAATCAGGCGCATCTTTCACTGGTTGACGATGAGCAACCGGGCTGCCGATTCCGGATTACCTTCGCCCACCCAGGACGCGTGATCTGAAGTAGGCAACCCTGCTATCGGGCGTTAGACATTCAACAGGGAACCGAAGACAGACAATGACCACACACACCGCGCTGATTGTTGACGACGAGCCGGACATCCGTGATCTGTTGGAGATCACCCTCACCCGCATGGGAATCACCACGCACACCGCTGCGGACGTGACCACCGCAAAGACACTGCTGGAGAAGCACCAGCCCGCGCTGTGCCTGACCGACATGAACCTGCCGGATGGCAACGGCATTGATCTGGTGCACTGGATACAGCAACACGTCCCCAATACGCCGGTAGCCGTGATTACCGCCTACGGCTGTATGGAGACCGCCATCGAATCGCTCAAAGCCGGCGCGTTTGATTTTGTCTCCAAACCCGTGGAGCTCCCACGTCTTCGAGAACTGGTCAATAGCGCCCTGAAGCTCTCGGAACCCGAGGTACAGGCTTCTACCAATGCCGACGAGCCAGGCTTGCTTCTGGGTGACTCCCCCCAGATTCGCAAACTGCGCAACCAGACCCGCAAACTGGCCCGCAGCCAAGCGCCCGTTTTTATCAGCGGCGAATCCGGCAGCGGCAAGGAGTTGGTGGCGCGCATGATTCACCTTCAGGGTCCCCGCTGCTCGGGCCCGTTTATTGCCGTTAACTGCGGCGCCATCCCGTCCGAACTGATGGAAAGCGAGTTCTTCGGTCACAAAAAAGGCAGCTTTACTGGCGCTGTTGAGAATAAAGATGGCCTGTTTCGAAGCGCGAATGGCGGCACCCTGTTTCTGGACGAAGTCGCGGATCTGCCGCTGGCCATGCAAGTGAAATTGCTGCGCGCCATTCAGGAAAAGGCCGTCAGACCCGTGGGCGATACCAAGGAAATCCCCGTCGACATCAGGGTACTGAGCGCCACTCACAAAAACCTCGCGGAACTGGTGCAGGACGGCAGCTTCCGGCAGGACCTGTTCTATCGCATCAATGTCATAGAACTGGCCGTGCCTCCACTCAGGGAACGGGTTGACGATATTTCCTTGCTGGCCAACCACATTCTGGAGCGCATTGCCCGGGAATACGAATGCCCTGCAGCAACACTAACCCCCGCCGCCATCGAACGCCTGAAGAGCTACCAGTTCCCCGGCAACGTGCGGGAGCTGGAAAACATTCTTGAACGCGCCTTCACACTGTGTGACGACGACCGGATTGGCGCCGAGGATCTCCACCTTAACGGTGGCGTAGCACCAGCGGGGTCCATGCCAGCAGAGCCAGCTGAAAGCCCTGTTACCACCAACACGGATGAAGCCCTGGTGCCTGACGGTGAAATCGACCTTGAGGACTATCTGGAAAGCATCGAACGCCAAGCCATCGAGAAGGCCCTGGAAGCAACGCGCTGGAACAAGACGGCCGCCGCCCGCCGCCTGGGGATCAGCTTTCGGGCACTGCGGTATCGGTTGAAGAAGCTGGGGATGGATTAAAGGGGCAAGACGCCAGTTTTGCTCTATGCTTGAGGTGGGCAGGACGCCCGCCCGTTAAAACTATGACAAGGAACTGTCTATGGAACCTGCCAAGCCCATGGCCGGCTTCACATTGGTGGAGCTGCTGGTCGTCATCGTACTTGTGTCTGTTATTGCCAGTTACGCCATTCCCTCCATGGAAAGCTTACTGAAAAGCTCCCGGCGGCATTCCGTTGTCAGCGACATGGTTCGGCTTATCAACCTCGCGAGGAACACCGCCATCATGGACCAACAAACCGTCACCGTCTGTCCGCTCGATAACGCCAACAAATGCACAGACAGCTGGGACTCCGTACCCATCACAGTATTCCGAGACCCGAATGCTGACCGGGTACTGGCAGATGAGGCGGATATTGTGCGAATCAGCAATCTCACAAATGGAGGTGACTGGGACGCCAATACGGCCAGCCGCCCCTACTTCCGGTTTTTTGCATCCGGCATGGCGGATTATGCCATTGGCAATATGGTCTGGTGCCCGGATGACCAGGATAGCCATCTGGCGGCCCAGATTGTGGTCAACATGGGAGGACGTCCTCGGCTTTCGGAGGACGAAGACGGTGATGGGATGCTGGAGGATGCTAACGGCAACACTGTGACCTGCAGCTGAAATGCTGCAGGTCGCTTGCAGTCAATCATTCAGACCATGTGTCTTCCGTAGCGCTGATGCTACCAGAGTCGTCGGCATCCCATTCCCGCACGCCGTTGGAGCGAAGCTGGAGGAAACCATCACCCGCTTGACCATTCTTCGGCACCGCCCGAAGAATAAATGAGTTCGCCTGAAGATCGTAAATATACAGATCATAGAACTTGGCACTGCCGTCCAGCGGCGCTTCATCCGGGAACAGGCTGGCCGGCGGCGAAGTGTTAGTTGTGTTGATGGCTGAGCTGCCTCCATCCGCGCCAATATACGTATTGTTCTGGGTGTAATAGCGCTCCATGGCACTGGCGAACTGCATCAGCGCCCCTTTGGCATCACCGCGGCGGGTGCTTTCTACGTACCCCTGATAGCTCGGGTACGCTATCGCGGCGATGATGCCGATGATGGCAACAACTATCATCAGCTCGATCAGGGTGAAGCCTGCATTGGCTCTGGTTTTCATCAAAGCTCTTTCCTTTTTTACTGCTCTCTGTTTTAGTCGGTCAAGGCGAACAAGCCGCGACAACCGCACCAATATCAATCATAAAGTTCCTGCCAACTACGACGGCCCAAGTTACTGGAGCTGCCACCGGTATCAATCTCATCTTTTGGGATTTCACCATCAGACTGCGGGGTAAACGACCAGTCATCGATAAAGCTGGTCTGATTTGGAATACCGCCAGTCACCTTATAGCCAACAATGGGTGTGCCGACCTTGGGCCAAATGGTGCGATCAGGGGTTCTGCCGTCCAGGCCAAATGCCATCAGCCAGCCGCCACCGCCGATATCACAAGGGTTGGTTGACGGCACCAGCGAGTTCACAAAAAGGTAACCGTCACGAATTTGGGCAGGAAGTGTGATTCGTTCACCTGAGTCAATCAGGTCCACGTACCAACCGTCATAGGATGTCGAATCAAAGGTGTCACCATTGGAATAACGAACATCATAAGTGACACCATCGCTCGTCACCTGGCCATTGGTGAGGGTGCGGTCCAGCAAATCCGAGCGGTCCAGCCCCCCGGTTTGGTCAAAGACACCATAAAACGATTGCGTCGCTGTGTCGTTGACGTCACTTAACTCAAGATACTTCCCTGTACCGAAGGCAAGCATAATGCGTTGTGTGCCGTCCGTTGCACCCTCTTCATTAGGATAACGGAACGCCAGGGGCGCTACCGTAATTGGTTGTGGGTTGGTTCCATCGGTTGCTGTGAACAAAGGTGCCGGTGAATTCTTGCTACCGTAAGTGCTGGCCCACCCCTGGTTGCCATAGGAGGCCACCCAGACATTGCCCTTGAGGTCGCCCGCATAAATACGGTCAACAATCTTATCGTTGCCTTGCAGATCAACTTGCCGAATTGGAGACAGACCACTGGCATCAGAGCCACCATCAAATTCGACGTACATATAGTCGGTACCCGAAGTCCAGGTTCCATCCAGCCCGCCTTCCATGTCCAGCATGAAGAAGCCGGTACTGGCAGTTGTTGACTGATACCCGTTTTGCAGGAAGACGGTCCATCGATAATCATTATTGCCCCATTGGGCGAGGGCAATCGTTGGGGGCTCAATGATATAACCCAAACGATCATCGTCTTCGGCGGTAAACTCCCACATGGGAATATCACTGGCGCCGGTATCAAAACCACTCGGGTCGGTCACGTCGAGCGCAAAAATACCCTTGGCGCCCGTGCGAGCCCCACCAATCAGAACGCTACGCCAAGCCTGCGCGGTATTCCCGGCTCCCTGGGTATTCACTTCGGAAACGACCGGGGTCAGGTCCACGTAATAGCGGTGACTGTAAGTGGGGTCCGTCAAGTAATGGAGACCGTCTTGATCAGCAGCGGACGCCACGAACTCCGGGATGTAGGCAAACAGCTCTTCCCCCGTGTCAGCATCAAAGGCGTGCAACATGCCGTCGTTGGCACCGACATAAATAACGCCGTCTCTGTCAGCCTGGGCAAACGCGAAAAGCGAGTATCGGTCTTCGCCAGTGCCAAAAGCATCGGACTCCGGCCACCCCATAGTCGCCTCGGCGATATACACGGGCGTGGAGTTCACGATGTCCCCCAGCAGACTGCCTCGAACCCGATACCCGCTAACGGTGTTACCCCGAAGGTAACTGATGCGATTCTCTGCAACAGCCGTATTGCCGCCGTAGGCAAGATCGTCCTGCATTTTCTGCGTAAAGCTGGCCAGGTTACTGGCGGTAAAAGCAATACCACCGGAACCATCATATGTATAAATATTCCGAGGACTGCTATTCAGATTCCGCCCATCCAACACAGCTCCTGCTTCCCAGCTATAGTTACTGGCAATGATCGGGTCGCCAGAAGCTGACCGCAAGATGGCGGTGGCAAACAGATTGCCAGTCCAGTCTGCGGAGTTGAATTGCGCGCCAAACAGTAGTGTGTCGGCTTCAATGGTGGCGGTATTGAAAGTTACACCGGTTGAGCTGCCGATGGCGTCCGTGACAATGCTGTCAAAGGCTTTGCCCAGGCTTTCCACCATCTTGGCCGCATCCCCAGCGGTATAGAAGTTCTCGGGACGAGTCATTGTCCCGGAATTACTACTACCACATGCCAGCGTATCGCCAGTGGTCCACCACTCCTCAGGTAGAGCTTCCGTGCGTTCCGGGTCATAATCTTCGGGAAGAGTGAAACCACCATATTTGGCTGCCAGATAATATTGGTTAGTGGTGGCGCACTCCAGCTTCTCGTTCTCCATCACATCGACCCAATGTGTGGTCGCTAATTGCTCGCCATCCAAGTCAGAGCGCATGTCATTGATATGATTGTCGTAAGCCAGCCCTGCGATATAAGCGGTGTTCTGACGACCAGTAAACTGGCCCTCTCCCAGAGTACCATCCAGACCAGGCTCCATAACGCCAATGCGATTGGTCATGGTCGTGACATTTACCGTGTCATCATCACTAACTTCCGTCGGCAATGTCGGTTCATCCCCTCGGTAACTGGTTCCCGGAAGATTTCCATCATCGTGCGTATTCGCATCGCCAATCCCCAGGATTGCTGTGGCCTGGCACTCATACTGGAACGGATCATCCCAGTCAGTCATAACCGGGAAGTTATCTTTCATCTTATCTGTAAGATCATTTGAATAGGCAGGCACGTTACCCTGATTTTTCAGGTAACGTGTCGCGGCATAATAAAGCTCACTTACCGGATCCAGGGATTTATGGTTATTATTGTTCAACTGGCCAAACTTGTTGATATAATTGATAACACCGCTATTTCCCTCGCTGGCTCCGTCGGGGTTGGTATCTATAACGCCAGTGCCGGGATCCCATTCGCTACTCACGTCTCGTTGGTTAGCCCTCAAAACTGCCCCATCACGAGAACTGCTATCGTCATTGAGATAGCCAAAAACACTATAGGTCAAACTATCAACATTCCGTTGAATCAGCCCTTCTGGCTTCCAGGCCTGGTCGTATTCAACGCAATTATCCTCCAAGCCCACGGATTCATCGCAGACTTTCACCCTTACTGACGCCAGATACGCGTATTTATCATTATCGCCAGAGCCCGCATTTCCATCGTCGTAAGGAAAGTTAGCTGGATTGTACGCTTTAAGGTCAGAGGAACCGATTGACTCGAAGGTATCACTCAAGAGGCGAAATTGAAGAGACGTTCCCATCCCCTCAATCTTCAGATGAACAGTGTCAGTGAACGGTGTAGCTCTAGCCAGAACATCCCCACTGAGTGAACGCTCATCAATGCCACTTTGCCCCGGATGACGTGCTTTCTCCAACCAGGTCTCAGTGGCCGTATCCTTTACCCGATACCCACCAGTCAGAGCTTTTCGGAAAGGATCGATGGTTTGCGTGGTCGCCCAGTTAAGAAAATTCCCGCTCCACTCATCGGTTCCGGAGCAGTTGTGCAAACTACCAGCCATGGAAGTCGGGTAAAAATGCCGCTCCGACTCTGTGGCTGAATAGCTGTACTCGTAGCACTTGGCAGAATCAAAGTAACCGACGTAATCCGTAGTTTCGTCGTAACTATCATCAATGTTCGCCAAGCTCTGGATTGTCGGATACTCAACGGAAGGCGTCAGCACCAAGTTACCAGGCACACCACGTCCACCAGCCAGGTAAAGTGGCCGGTCTGCCAGATCTGTCACGCTGTTGTTCGAGCCGGCATCTTGTGCCCAGGCTCCCGAAAACGGTAGCAAGCCAAAAACACCAGCCGTAAGACAAATCAAAAACCGCTTTTGACCAGTCATTCCATATCCTCCCGATGAGCCGCTATGGTCATCAAATATTCCTTACATAATGAGCTTCAAGAACGCGCTGGGCTTCACCGGACTCCCCGCCCGTCCAGACAACAATACGGAATGCCTGCGCCTGCGCGGTTGATCCACCATTCTGGGTTCCAGCGCTTCCAATGGCGATATCGTCCAACTGTTCTTCGGTGACCGCGTCCCCCAGATGCTGGATAAAGTACCGGGGCGTAACTCCGCCAATGGCATCGGCATCCCGCACATCAGTGCTGTTTGCCCAGTCGTAACTCAAAGAGTCTGGCGGAGTATCGTCTGAGCCATAAAGGCCGTTGGTACCGTCAAAAATCGCGGGAATATTGAACACTGTTGGAATACTCATGGTTTCCAGCACTTCCTCTGCATCTCTCAGCCCCGACTCTGCAATCTCCAGAGACTGTATGCCTCCCGTCAAGCCAGATACCATGCGCTGCTGCATCACGCTTCCCTGCATACTGGAAAGCGCAAGCAACGTAAGCACAAGCAGCAGGAGCAGAGAGAGAATCAGTGCTGCTCCATTTTGTTTCTCATGCATAAATCCAAGCTGCATTCTCATAACCCCTAGATCCGATTACGCATGGCCGATGTGGTGGTATAGACACGGTAGAGGAATGTGTCAGACGCCCCGGATGTGGTCAGCAGAGAGCTGTCGCTCGCACAGTCCAACCAACCTGGATAACAGTAACTTTGCGCCCCATCCGTTACTCCGTCATCCGGAGAGCGCACAAGAATGCTCATCCGGATAGCAATGGTTTCATCCGCCTGATCGGGATCTCCCGGGTCTGACCAGGCATCAACCTGCCCATCGTCATTGGTATCGCGGCCGAACTGGAACTGGAAATCACGGACATTTTCGAATAACGCTACCGGTGAACTCAGAGTACCTACCGAGCTACCTGAACCGAGCACGGAAACTCCATCAGTTACGAGCTCACGATTGCCCGTCGTCGCATTATCCCGCAGATAAAATCTCTGCTGCCTTGGACGGAACACCGACGCCCCATCGGGATCCTCGTTGTAACTGGGCTCAATATTTTTGGAGGCGTTTCCCGGGCCAGAAGAAACATTACCTGTGTTGTGAACCACCACCTCGTTCGCTGAGTTCACATTGGTAATCTGGAACATGTGGCCCCGCTGGCAATTGGTCACAACCAGAATGTCGTTCTCCTGAAACGGAGAGGTATCATCAATTTTCAGGTTGGCCGCTGTGGCACTGGGTTGCTGAGTTACCCGTATGGCGGAGTTACTGGCTAGCCCCCCCAACGACAGCATGTCTGAATTATTGGGCCCAAACGCATTTGTTCCATCAAGGCCACGCAACAGCAGGTCCGTGTTAAACCCGGTCCCGGTGTTCAGCAAACTCTCGATATTACCCTGCAGCAACCCCTCCGATCCCTGACACCCCCAGTAGTCGGCATTCCGAATCTCCCGCGAGAGTATGGACAGCACCAACCGGCCCGTTTCCTGCGTACGTGAGCTGGCTTCAGTCACATTAAACGTCCGGCTGTTTGCAACAAAAATCTGAGTCAATCCTGCGGTCAGGATCAGAGACAGTGTCAGGGCAATCATCACCTCAATGATGGTGTAACCCCTTTGGAGTGAGTTCGTCATTAATCCACCCTCGCGGTTACAGTCATTGTCTGTTCCTCGACATCGTCAGTCAGCTGTCGCTCGTCCCAGGTAATGGTAACGGTTGCAGTCGTGACACCACCGGTGGTTGCAAAAGCAACACTCCCGTCAGCGGTGGGAACATCCTGTACCAGCTCCGTCTCCCAGGCGCTCACCTCTGCCGTGGTCAACGGATCGTTATCGTTGGCACGAATCCGTTCGACCATGGTCTGTGCATGTATTGCTACCTGGGAACGCAGCTGGCTGTTATTCACCTGTTTCAGTGAGAGGTATTGCATGCCGACCACGCCCAGCAGGCCTATCAGGAGAATCAGTAGAGCCACCAAAACTTCTATCATGGTGAAGCCTGACTCGGATTGTCGGTTAAACGTCTTTTTCATCATCAATGCTTCCAAAGCTCACTGGGCACATCCACTAAGGACACGCTGTCGTTGGTGCTCTTGTATTCAGCCTTCCGCCTGGATCCACCACGATCTCACTGCCATCGGCATCACCGGAGCAGACCCGAACCAGAATCTCTTCACCAACCCCACCGGCTTCCAGCGCGTTGGTAGTTCCATTGGAACGGTAAATCACAGCAGTTGGCGAAGCGCCACCGGGAGTCCGCAAATCTATGGCGGTGTCTCCGGCTAGCGGCTCAATAACACGAATGACAGAGCTGTCGGAAACCAATTGGGCTTCAACCGGATCCTGACTGAAATCTACCTGCACCCGGACATTCCGCCGAATCGCCTCACTCCTCGCAAAGTTCAGCAGTCCCACCACCGAGTTAGTGGTAGAGACCACCCGATTACGTTCAATCATGTTGCCGAACTGGGGAATCGCAAAACCGGCGATAATGCCGATCAGGGCGATCGTAATCACCAGTTCTATGAGGGTGAAACCCTGGTTGGCTTTTGTGCGCATAATCCACTTCCATTCAGACGTATCGGAAGGTTAAGTAACATCCATCAAGGATGCCACGTTAAAACGATAAGCGGTGCGTTTGCGGGGATAAACGGAGGGGAAGACTTCAGAAATGTGATGCGGGTCAAACGGGGCGGGCAGCCGAGGTTATTGAACCTCGACCGCCTCGATGCGCAGTTCGCGGGGCATGGAGAAAACGATGTTCTCTTCCCGGCCGGAGACCTCTTCCGGCTCTTCACCGCCCAGTTCTTTCAAGCGATTGATCACTTCAGCCACCAGTACTTCCGGGGCGGAGGCACCGGCAGTCACGCCAATGGCAAACTTGTCTTCAAGCCATTGCGGATCAATCTGCGAGGCCTCGTCAATCAGGTAGGCTGGCGTGCCCATGCGCTCGGCAAGCTCCCGCAGGCGATTCGAGTTGGAGCTGTTGGGCGAGCCCACCACCAGCATCAGGTCGCAATCATTCGCTAATTGTTTCACCGCGTCCTGGCGATTCTGGGTGGCGTAGCAGATGTCGTCCTTGCGCGGGCCTTCGATCTCGGGGAACTTTTCCCGCAGGGCGTCGATCACGCGGGCGGTGTCGTCCATGGAGAGGGTGGTCTGGGTGACGAACGACAAGCGTGCCGGGTCTTTCACTTTCAGGTTGGCGACGTCCTGCTCGTCTTCCACCAGGTAGATGGCACCGCCGTTGCTGGCGTCATACTGGCCCATGGTGCCTTCCACTTCCGGGTGACCTTCGTGGCCAATCAAGATGCACTCGCGGCCATCGCGGCTGTAACGCATGACTTCCATGTGGACTTTGGTGACCAGCGGGCAGGTGGCGTCGAAGACTTTCAGGCCTCGGCGTTCGGCTTCTTTCTGTACCGCCTGGGAGACGCCGTGGGCGCTGAAGATCACCAGGGTGTCGTCCGGCACTTCGTGCAGTTCGTCCACGAACACGGCGCCGCGGTCGCGCAGGTTGTCGACCACGAATTTGTTGTGGACCACTTCGTGGCGAACGTAGATGGGCGCCCCAAACACGTCCAGCGCGCGGTTCACGATTTCAATGGCGCGGTCTACGCCGGCGCAGAAGCCTCTGGGGTTTGCCAGTCTGATTTGCATTGTCTTGCCTTTGGAGTACGTCGCCCGCGGTGTGCGGGGTTGGCCTTTCCGGGACACGCGGTAAATACTTCCATGTAGCTTGACTGCAGCATCCCTGCTGCAGACAGTCCCGGAAAGGCCAACCCCACACCCCGCTAAGTCAGAGTGTACCGGTCAGTGCGTCGGCCCAGCCGGTTCTACATCCAGAATTTCCACTTCGAATTCCAGTGTACGCCCCGCCAGCGGATGGTTGAAGTCCACGTCCACTTCGTCGCCCTCCACCCGGCTGATCACGCCGGGCAATTCCTGTTGGCGGGCGTCGGCGAAGGACACCACCACGCCCGGTTCCAGCACCATGTCGGCGCTGAATTCGTGGCGTTTGAAGCTCTGCACGTTGCTCGGGTTGTGCTGGCCAAAGCCTTTCTCCGGGCTCACTTCGTAGGCGGCGTGGTCGCCGGCCTTCATACCCATGATCAGGGCTTCAAAGTTTTCCGGCAGGTTCTCATCGCCAATTTCCAGGGTGGCCGGTTCTTTGTCAAACGTGGTATCCACTACTTCGCCATCCTTGATCTTCAGGGCGAAGTTCAGTTTTACGCGGGTACCTTTATCTATGGCTAAATCTTTCATGAGTGTGTATCACTCCTTCAGGCATCGCCGCCGTCGGCGGGTTTGCGGAATAAGTCGAGTATCATCATGGCTGCGCCAATGGTGATGGCGGTGTCGGCCAGGTTGAAGGCAGGGAAATGCCAGTCCTGCCAGTAGAAGTGCAGGAAATCCACCACGTAACCGTGCACCACCCGGTCATAGACATTGCCCAGGGCGCCGCCAAGAATCAGTACGATGGCGATGGCGGTCCAGGTTTCATTGGCTTTGAGCTTTCGCAGCCAGGTCACCAGCACCACGCTGACAATCAATGCCAACGCCACGAAGAACCAGCGTTGCCAGCCCTCGGCATTGGCCAGGAAACTGAAGGCTGCGCCGGTGTTGTGCAACAGCGTCAGGTTGAAGCTGGGCAGCACGGGCACCGGGTCGGCGTAGGTCAGCATGGCGCTGGCCAGCGCCTTGGTGCCCAGATCCACTGCGATCACCAGCACTGCCAGCCAGAGCCATTTAAGCTTGCTGCCCGCCTTACCTTCAGTCATGGCCATACCTATGAGGCCGCTCATCAGGCATAGGCGCGGGTTTCACCCGGGCCTTCCACGTTGGTCACGCAGCGGCCGCACAGGTCATCGTACTTCTGGTTCTGGCCGACGTCTTCACGGTGGTGCCAGCAGCGCTCGCACTTCGGGTTGGCAGATGGCGTTACTTTCACCAGCAACCCTTCCACACCAGCCTGTTCGGCGCCGTCAGCCTCACTTACCGGCTTCACGGTAGCCTCGGACGTGATCAGCACGAAACGCAGCTCATCACCGAGATGTTTAAGCCGTTCAGCCAATTCACCTTCGCAGTAAAGCTCCACCTCCGCAGTCAGGGAGCCTTTGATCTCACCCCGGCCACGGGCATCTTCCAAGCATTTGTTGACGGCTTCTTTCACCGCAAAAATGTCGTCCCAATAGTCCCGGCCCAGCTCGGAACCCGTCGGCAGTTCCGTCAGGCCTTCGTACCAGGTTTCATAGAACACGGTCTCACCACGCTCGCCCGGCAGGTGCTGCCAAATCTC
This sequence comes from Marinobacter nauticus, assembly GCA_044811145.1. GTDB lineage: Bacteria > Pseudomonadota > Gammaproteobacteria > Pseudomonadales > Oleiphilaceae > Marinobacter > Marinobacter nauticus_A. Next base: position 1,730,933 of record CP085245.1, on the reverse strand, counting down.
GTCGGCGGTGAAGCTCAGAATTGGCGCAATCCAGCGCACCAGAGCTTCGGCGACATGATAGAGCGCAGTCTGGGCAGAGCGCCGCGCCAGGCTGTCTGCCTGGGTGGTGTACTGACGGTCCTTGATGATGTCCAGGTAGAAGCCACCCAGGGTGGATTCACAGAAGTTGTACACCTTGTGGTAAATCCGCAGGAAGGCGTAGTTGCCGAAGTCCTCGTGGATTTCTTTCTGAAGCTGCAGGGCCTTGTCCACCATCCAGCGGTCCAGGGCGATCATGTCCTCCGGGGCCACCATGTGCTGGGCCGGGTCAAAACCGTTCAGGTTGCTCAGCAGGAAGCGCGAGGTGTTGCGAATCCGGCGGTAGCCGTCGGCGGTCTGCTTCAGGATACCCTTGGATACGGTCATCTCGCCGCTGTAATCGGTGGCGGCCACCCACAGGCGCAGGATGTCGGCGCCCAGTTCGTTCATGACTTCCTGGGGCGCAATCACGTTGCCCTTGGACTTGGACATCTTGTGCCCCTGGCCATCCACGGTGAAACCGTGGGTCAGTACCTGCTTGTACGGCGCCACGCCGTTGATGGCGATGGACGTCTTCAGGGAGGACTGGAACCAGCCACGGTGCTGGTCCGAACCTTCCAGGTACAGATCCGCCGGGAACTGGCCCAGCTCTTCGCGAACCCTCAACACCGAGTCGTGGGTCACGCCGGAGTCGAACCAGACGTCCAGGGTGTCGGTCACTTTTTCGTAGTCGTCGGCGTCCGCGCCCAGCAGCTCACCCTGATCCAGTTCGTACCAGGCGTCGATGCCGTCGGTTTCGATCACGTCGGCGACTTTCTGGATCAGCTCCTGGGTGTTCGGGTGCAGATCCTGGGTTTCCTTGTGCACGAACAGTGTGATGGGCACGCCCCAGGTACGCTGGCGCGACACACACCAGTCCGGGCTCTGCTCGAACATGGCTTCAATGCGGTTCTGGCCCCAGGCCGGCACCCAGCGCACGCCCTTGATGGCTTCCAGGGCATCGGCGCGCAGGTTGAGCTTGTCCATGCTGATGAACCACTGCGGCGTGGCCCGGTAAATCAGCGGGGTCTTGGTGCGCCAGCAATGCGGGTAGCTGTGGCGGAATTTTTCCGAGCGAACCAGCTTTCCTTCACGCTCCAACGCGGCGCACACCGGCTCATCGGCCTTGTACACGTGCACACCGGCAAATTCTTCGGCCGCCTCGGTATAGGTGCCGTCGGCTTTCACCAGGTTCAGGGTGTCGATGCCGTATTCCTTGCCCACCTCGAAATCTTCCAGGCCATGGTCCGGCGCGGTATGAACGGCACCGGTACCAGCGTCCAGGGACACGTGCTCGCCCAGGATCAGCGGCACCTGCTTGTCGTAGATCGGATGATGCAGCGGCTGCTTTTCCAGCGCCGCGCCGGCGACGTTGGCCAGCACCTTGTAGTCTTCCACACCCCAGCGCGCCATGATGCCTTCCACCATGTCCGTGGCGAGGACCAGGCGCTCCGGCCCGTTGCCGGTATCCACCTGCACCAGCGCGTATTCCAGGTCGGCACCGATGGACACCGCCTGGTTGGCAGGGATGGTCCATGGGGTGGTGGTCCAGATCACTACGGAAACATCGCCCTCACCTTCGTTGGTGCCGAAGGCCTTGAGCACATCCTCCGGGTTTACAGCGGTGAAGCGCACATCAATCTGGGTGGAGGTCTTGTCCTGGTACTCCACTTCGGCCTCTGCCAGTGCGGACTGACCCACCACACTCCAGTAGACCGGCTTGTATCCACGCACCAGGTGGCCCTTCTCAACAATCTTGCCCAGCGCCCGGACAATGCCCGCTTCCACTTTTGGGTCCATGGTCAGGTAAGGCTTGTCCCACTCACCCATCACGCCCAAGCGAATGAAATCGGCTTTCTGACCTTCAATCTGTTTGGCGGCGTAATCGCGGCAGGCCTGGCGGAAGGTTTTGTAGTCCACCTTCTGGCCGGCCTTGCCGATGTCCTGCTCCACCTTGTGTTCGATGGGCAGACCATGGCAGTCCCAACCCGGCACGTAGGGCGCGTCGTAACCCATGAAACCACGGGATTTGACGATCATGTCCTTGATGATCTTGTTGACCGCATGCCCGATGTGAATGCTGCCGTTGGCGTAGGGAGGGCCATCGTGCAGGATGAACTTGTCACGGCCTTCACGCTGCTTGCGCAGGTTGCCGTACACGTCGAGATCCTGCCAGCGCTTGAGCATGTCCGGCTCGCGCTTGGCCAGGTTACCGCGCATGGGGAAGGCGGTTTCCGGCAGATTCAGGGTATGCTTGTAGTCGCTCATGTCTGTGTGCGCACTCTCTCGTTGGTCAGCTTATTGGTCAGTCTGTCACTTCAGAAACAGCAGGGCTGATGGATCAGAATCCGTCTTCACCGGCCGGCAACGGGTTGTCTGCCAGCCAGCGCCGGGCCTGCTCGAAATCCCGGGCTATCTGTTGCTTCAACTCGTCAATCGAGTCGAACTTTACTTCGTCCCGCAAACCATGGCGGAACACCACTTCCAGATGCTGGCCGTAAAGTGTGCCAGCAAAGTCAAACAGGTGCACTTCCAGTGATGGCCGCTTGCCATCCACGGTGGGCCGCAGCCCGATGTTGGCGGCACCGTCGTACCATTCACCTGCATCCGTCCTGGCCCGCACCACATAAACGCCCTGCAGCGCGGGCATCTGGTGCAGCAGGATATTCGCGGTGGGGGCACCGATGGTGCGCCCCAACTGCTGGCCGTACACCACCCGGCCATGGATGCGATACCGGTGCCCGAGCAAAGTCTCCGCCTGCTCCAGGCCATTTACGTTCAGCAGGTTGCGAACCCGGGTGCTGCTCACCCGTTCGCCACCCATCATGACGGTGCGGGTATTCTCCACGGTAAAACCGCGCGCCTCGCCCACCTGCTCCAGCAAGGCAAAGTCACCGGCGCGGTCACAACCGAAACGGAAGTCGTCGCCCACCACCAGATGGTACACACCCAGCCCCCGGGTCAGAATCTGTTCGATGAAATCCATGGCGGAGTAGCTGCGAAAGCGCTCGTTAAACTGGATGCACAGCACCACATCCACGCCTTCGGCCAGCAGCGCCTCGAATTTCTGCCGAAACGGCATCAGCCGGGGCGGTGCCTCTTTACCCTGGAAGAACTCACGGGGCTGGGGCTCGAAGATAACGACCACCGACGGCACATTCAGCTCCGACGCCTTGCTTCGGACCTGGTCAATAATGGTCTTGTGGCCCAGGTGAACACCATCGAAGTTACCAATGGTTGCCACACAGCCATGAGCCAGCGGCGACTGCGGGTTCCCCGCAAGCCGCTGCAGATTGGACAGGCCTCGAATCAGACGCATGTACGATGAACCTTCACTTGCCGGCTGATGGCTTTGGGCGCTTGTGCCCGGAGGCAAAGCACTGGTGAGAAAACGCGCGATTATACCTCAGGAGCCGGGTGTGTAGAAATCACCCGCCTACAATGGCTGCCGGAAATGTCGCACCCTGACGCCAACCATCGCCAGCACGACAAAGTAGGCCACCACCCCGGCCACCACAATCACCGACATATCCAGCGCCCGTTGCACGCCGCCCGCCGCGAACCACTCGGCGGCCGGAACATTCAGCCAGAGAATGACGGCCGCCAGCACAGCATTGGCGAAGGTCAATTGAAGCAAAAACTTTGGCCAGCCCGGCTGACTCCTCCAGGCACCCTCCTTGCGCAAGCCGCGCCATAACAGAAAGCCATTCAGCCAGGCGGAGAGGGCCGTCGCCAACGCCAGCCCGGCATGAGCCAGCGGCACAATCAGGGCAAGGTTGAACGCCATATTGGCCACCATGGCGATCACACCAATTTTTACCGGCGTCTTTGTATCCTCCCGGGCAAAGAAACCGGGGGCCAGCACCTTGATCAGCATGAAAGCCAGCAGTCCCGCCGAATAAGCGCGCAGGCTCTGGGCCGACATTATCACGTCCCGGTCGGTCACCTCGCCATAGTGGAACAGGGTGGCAATCAGGGGCTCCGCCAGCAGAACCAGCGCCAACGCCGCCGGCACGCCGATCAGCAGCACCGCCCTGACCGCCCAATCCAGGGTGGCGGCAAACTGCTCCGCCGAGGCCGCCGCGTGCTTGCGGGACAGGCTGGGCAGGATCACGGTGCCAATGGCAATGCCGAAGACGCCCAGCGGCAGTTCCGACAGGCGGTCGGAGTAATACAGCCAGGACACACTGCCGGTCTGCAGGAAAGAGGCCAGCACGGTATCCAGCAACAGGTTGATCTGACTGACCGAAACACCAAACAGGGCCGGTGCCATCAGCTTGAGAATTCGGCTGACCCCTTCATGGCGATAATCCACACGGGGCCTCGGCATCAGCCCCAGGCGCATCAGGAACGGCAGTTGGAAAAACAGCTGCAGGGCGCCGGCAATGAACACGCCCCAGGCCAGGGCCATCACCGGCTCCTTCATCACCGGCGCGAGGAACACCGCTGCGGCGATCATGGCCAAGTTCAGCAGCACCGGCGTGAAGGCTGGGACCGCGAAACGGTCATAACTGTTAAGGATGCCGCCGGCGAAAGCCGTCAGGGAAATCAGCAGCAGATACGGGAAGGTGACGCGCAGCATGTCGCTGGCGAGACCAAATTTCACCTCATCGTCCAGAAAGCCGGGCGCAAAAATCGCTGTCAGCACCGGTGAGCCGAGCATCGCGACCAACGTGACCGCCAGCAACACCAGACCCAGAGAACCGGCGACCGCATCGACCAGCCGTTTGACCTCGGAAATATCCTGCTTTTCCCGATAAGAGGACAATACCGGCACAAACGCCTGGGAAAATGCCCCCTCCGCGAACAAGCGGCGCAAGAAATTGGGAATCTTGAACGCGACAAAGAAGGCATCGGCACCAGCCCCGGCCCCGAAATAACGGGCAATGACCATGTCCCGCACCAGACCCAGCACCCGGGAGAGCATGGTCATCGAGCCCACCACGCTCGAAGAGCGCAACAACCCAGGCGCTTTTGCCGGCGGTGGTTTCACCGGAGGCTGGCCTTCAGGGTCGGAGTGAGATGGCGGCTGGGGTTGAGATGACATGCATTCGGGTCCGGAAATCAGGGTTAATGCCGGGCGGCACTTCGGTAATCCACATAACAGCGCCTATCCTTGGGTAAAAGCACTGTTTCGAAGGTTGCAGGAGTGTACCACAAGCCTTCCAGACACAGGCATTGACCCCCACGGATCTTGACATCTCAGCCATTCAGCGGCATAGTTCCGCGTCATTTATATCGACGCGCTGTTTTTGGCGCGCCCGCGATCTAAACAGTTTCAGTTTTTCTAGCAACGAATTTCAGGAGTTTTACGGTGGCAAATACCCCGCAAGCCAAAAAGCGCGCTCGTCAGAACGAGGTTAACCGCAAGCACAACGCCAGCCTGCGTTCCATGGCCCGCACCTACATCAAGAAGGTCGAAGCCAAAATCAACGCTGGCAACGCAGAAGAAGCCAAGGCAGCTCTGCAAGAAGCCCAGCCGATCATGGACAGCATGGTCAACAAAGGCATCTTCGCAAAGAACAAGGTTGCTCGCACCAAGAGCCGCCTGAACACCCGGATCAAGGCCCTGTAAGGCACCGATTCGAGGTACAAAAAAACCGGCTTTCGGGCCGGTTTTTTTGTGTCTGGAGATCAACTGATAACCATCATCGCCGTCACACAATCACCAGGTTATCCCGATGAATCATCTCCTCATCGGAAACGTACCCCAGCACTTCAGTGATCCGGTCGCTGGAATGACCAATAATGGCCCGGGCTTCACCGGCATCGTAGTTCACCAGCCCTCGCGCCACTTCCCGGCCATTTTCATCAACACAGGAAACCATTTCACCCCGGCGGAACTGGCCAGCCACCATCTTCACACCCACCGGCAACAGGCTACGACCGCCCAAACACACGCCTTTCACCGCACCAGCATCCAGCGTGAGTCGCCCCCGGGTTTGTAGGTGGCCCGCAATCCACTGTTTGCGGGCGGCTACCCGGCCCTGCTCAGGCAACAACAGGGTGCCGATAACGTCTCCCTGTCGCAGGCGGGTAATCACACGCTCAATGCGACCGCCGGCAATCACAGTAAAAGCACCCGAGCGGGCCGCCAGGCGGGAGGCCCGCAATTTGGTCACCATCCCCCCGCGCCCCAGGGCACCAGCGCCACCGCCTGCCATGGCGTCCAGGGCAGGGTCACTGGCGCGGCTTTCGGTCACCAGCGTGGCGTCGGAATGCTTGCGCGGGTCCTTGTCAAACAGCCCAACCTGGTCGGTGAGAATGATCAACCCATCCGCATCCACCAGATTGGTGACCAGGGCACCCAGGGTGTCGTTATCGCCAAAGCGGATTTCGTCGGTCACCACGGTGTCGTTTTCGTTGACGATGGGGATAACCCCCACGTCCAGTAGCGCGCGAAGCGTACTGCGGCCATTAAGATAGCGCTTACGATCAGAAAGGTCGTCGTGGGTCAGCAGGATCTGCGCGGTGTGGATATCATGGCGCTTGAACTGGGCCTCCCAGGTCTGCACCAGACCCATCTGCCCCACAGCGGCGGCAGCCTGCAATTCGTGCAACTGGTCCGGGCGCGTGTGCCAGCCCAGCCGACTCATGCCTACCGCCACGGCGCCGGAGGAGACGATGACAATCTCCACGCCGTCTTCCACCAGCTCGGCAATCTGATCCACCCACAGGCCCAGCGCGGCCTCATCCAGCCCCTTGCCATCATTGGTCAGCAAGGCGCTTCCGATTTTGATCACCAGGCGGCGGGCCTGACGCAACTGGGCTCGTTCAGTCATGGTGGTGCAAAGGTCTCCGGAGTTCGTCCGCGTTAGTAAGGGGCGTAGACCACTTCCACGCCGTCATCGTCATCATCGTCGTCGAAGTCGTCATCATCATTCTGACGGGCTTCCCGGCGGGCCTGTTTTTCAGCCTCGATGCGGGCCCGCGCCTCTTCATCCATACGGCGACGACGCTCGGCTTCCTGCTCGGCCACTTCTGGGTTTTCTTTTTCCTGCTCCGCCTGCTCTTCAATCCAGCGCATGATCGCCTGCACCAGCGGCTTGGTGCCTTCGCCGGTCAGCGCGGAAATCCAGAATACCGGGCCGTCCCAGCCAAGCTCGTCCACAATGGCCTGACAGTGAGCTTCACGATCCTGCTCGGCAATCATGTCCACCTTGTTCAGCACCAGCCAACGCGGGCGGCTAGCCAGAGTCTCACTGAACTTCTCCAGCTCGCGTGCAATCGTGCGCACGGATTCAGCCGGCGAACTGCCGTCGTAGGGCGCGACATCCACCAGGTGCAACAGCAAACGGGTGCGCACCAGATGCTTGAGGAAGCGAATACCAAGCCCTGCACCTTCCGCAGCGCCTTCAATCAAACCGGGAATATCGGCAATTACGAAACTCTGGTGCGCTTGCACGCTGACCACACCCAGATTCGGCACCAGCGTGGTAAACGGGTAATTGGCCACCTTCGGCTTGGCTGCCGAGACGGAGCGGATGAACGTGGACTTGCCGGCATTGGGCAGACCCAGCAGCCCCACATCCGCCAGCACCTTCAACTCCAGGCGCAGGTTGCGAAGCTCGCCTTCACTGCCCTTGGTGGTCTGGCGCGGCGCACGATTTATCGAGGACTTGAAGCGGGTATTGCCCAGGCCATGGAAACCACCCTGGGCCACTTTCAGCCGCTGACCCTCGTGGGTCAGATCCCCCAGCACTTCGTGGGTGTCCATATCCACCACCGTGGTGCCCACCGGCACCGGCAGGATCAGGTCATCGGCCTTGGTGCCGGTACAGTTACGGCCGGCACCCGGCTCGCCGTTCTGTGCCTTGTGTTTACGTTGGAAGCGGTAGTCAATCAACGTATTCAGTGATCCGTCCGCTTCCAGATAGACAGAGCCGCCATCACCGCCATCACCGCCGTCGGGACCGCCTTTGGGGACGTATTTTTCGCGCCGGAAACTCAGGCAGCCGTGGCCGCCCTTGCCGGCTTCGACAATAATGGTGGCTTCATCTACAAATTTCATGATCAACCCTTTGCGCAACGCGCATAAACTAAAAAGCCCCGCAGCCTCTGGGAAGCTTTGCGGGGCTCCGGGCGTTTCCGATTTCCCAACTATATCAGGATCAGGATTTCAGAAACGCCCAAGGTTCGAAGAACCGGATCGCCGCTGCTTACGCAGCCGGAACGATGCTTACGAACTTACGGTTCTGCGGGCCTTTGGTTTCGAACTTCACCTGGCCGTTTGATTTCGCAAACAGGGTGTGGTCCTTACCAATGCCAACGTTGGAACCTGCGTGGAAACGGGTGCCACGCTGACGAATGATGATGCTGCCTGCAGAAACAGTCTCACCGCCAAAGCGCTTCACACCAAGTCGTTTCGACTCGGAATCGCGACCGTTACGGGTACTACCTGCTGCCTTTTTATGAGCCATTACCAGCCTCCTTATCTAGGGGGTAATATCAGGGATTAACCCTGGATACCCGTGATCTTAACTTCAGTGAACCACTGACGGTGGCCCTGACGCTTCATGGAATGCTTACGACGACGGAACTTGATGATCTGAACCTTGTCGTGACGACCATGGTTAACCACTTCGGCAGTTACCTTGGCGCCTTCAACAGCCGGCGCGCCGACTTTCACGTCGTCGCCATTGGCTACCAGCAGAACACGGTCGAACTCAACAGTGCCGCCGGTTTCAACTTCCAGCTTTTCCAGCTTCAGAGTTTCGCCTTCTTTCACACGGTGCTGCTTACCACCGCTAACAATTACTGCGTACATTCAATAGTCTCCGCGATTGACCCATCCCTGCTCTTATCCACCTGGTTCTAAGGGAAGCGCTCTGGCAACCCTATAGCAGGGAGCGCAGGTTGGGATGAGTTGGGCGCGTGATTGTACGAGAAGCCGCCATTCAATACAAGCCAACAGGCGACCCAAGTTGACAGTGTAGGCAGCAATACCTAGCATTGCCGCGACCTGCCCAAAAACTCAACGACACCACCAGCAAGGGATCCACAAACCCGATGACAACCGAGCGCATCTACGACACCGTGGCGGACGACTTCAGCCGCGTGAATGACCTGATCATCCAGCGACTGGCTTCCGATGTTCCGCTGGTGGAGAAGATCGCTCAATACATTATTGAAAGCGGCGGCAAGCGCCTGCGCCCTCTGCTGGTCCTGCTCTCCAGCCAGGCCGCCGGTTACCAGGCGAACGATCACCTGAAACTGGCCGCCGTCATCGAATTCCTGCACACCGCCACTCTCCTGCACGACGACGTGGTGGACACCTCGGACATGCGCCGGGGCCGCAGCACTGCCAACGCCAAGTGGGGCAACGCGCCCAGCGTGCTGGTTGGTGATTTCCTCTATGCCCGCGCCTTTGAAATGATGGTGGAGCTGGAAAGCCTGCCCATCATGAACGTGCTGTCCCGGGCCACGGCAGTGATTGCCGAGGGTGAGGTGATGCAGTTGATGAATGTGAAGAACCCCGATCTCACCGAAGAGCAGTACATGCAGGTCATCCACAACAAGACCGCCATGCTGTTCGAAGCCGCTTCCCACACCGGAGCCCAGTTGGCTGGCGCCTCCGAGGAGCAGGAAGTGGCGCTGCGGGATTACGGCAAGCACCTGGGCATGGCGTTCCAGTTGGTGGATGACGTCCTGGACTACCAGGGCGATGCCGAAACCATGGGCAAGAACGTGGGCGATGACCTGGCCGAAGGCAAGACCACCCTGCCGCTGATCCAGGCCATGGCCACAGGCACTGACGAAGAGCGCCAGCTGATCCGTCAGGCGATCCGCAAAGGCGGGCTGGATGACCTGCCGAAAGTACTGGAAACGGTTCGCCAGTCCGGCGCCATCGAATACACCATGGATAAGGCCAAGGAGCAGGCGCGGATTGCGCGGGAACTGCTCACCTGCCTGCCGGAATCGGCTCACCGCGAGGCACTGGAGCTTCTTACCGAGGTAGCTGTTGCGCGGGTGAGCTAACCTCCCCGCTCACGTGCTAACTTCTCAGTATGCTCAACCCAGCTTTTCACGCCCATGCGGTGAACTAAAGTCCAACTCCGGCCCCACCGGCACAATCTGGGTCGGATTAATCGTCCGCTGGCTCACGTAGTAATGGCGCTTGATCTGATCGATATCCACTGTTTCAGCCACCCCCGGCACCTGGTACAGCTCCCGCAGGTAGCCAGAGAGGTTCGGATAATCCCGAATCTGCTGCCGATTGCACTTGAAATGGCTGTAGTACACGGCATCAAAACGAACCAACGTGGTGAACAGCCGCCAATCCGCTTCGGTGGGCTGACTGCCTACCAGATAACGCTGCTGCGCCAGAATCCCTTCCAGCCAGTCCAGAGAATCGAATAGTGCCGTGTAGGCCTCTTCATACTTATCTTGCGCCGTGGCAAAACCCGACTTATACACACCGTTGTTTACCGTGTGGTACACCCGCTCATTCACCCCATCAATCCGCTCACGGAGAGCCTCGGGGTACAGATCCAGATCCGCGTTTACGCCCTCAAGGTCGTCAAAAGCACTGTTGAACATGCGAATGATCTCGGCCGACTCATTGCTGACAATGGTTTCCTGCTGTTTGTCCCACAACACCGGCACCGTTACCCGGCCGGTATAATCGCCCTTGGCCCGAGTGTAAATCTGGTGCAGGAATGACGACCCATAGAGCTGATCTTGGTGCTCCGACTCTTCGGGGCGAAACTCCCAACCGTTTTCCAGCATATCCGGATGCACTACAGACACCGAAATGTGGGACTCCAGCCCCTTGAGCCTGCGAAAAATCAGGGTGCGGTGAGCCCAGGGGCAGGCCATGGACACGTACAGGTGGTAACGCCCGCTTTCAGCCCGGAAACCACCATCGCCGGCCGGACCGGGCTGCCCATCGGCCGTCACCCAATGGCGGAAACCCGCTTCCTCGCGCTCGAACTTGCCGCCGGTCTTGTCTGTGTCGTACCACTTGTCGACCCACTTGCCATCTACTAACAAACCCATAAATGATTCCTTTTTGGCCACGGAAGAACACGGAAGAACACGGAAGAACACGGAATAAAAAGATTTTTTAGCCACGAAATCCACGAAAGCACACGAAAGTAAAAACAGAGATCTTTGTTTTTATGCTGTTGATTTTTTCGTGTTCTTTCGTGGATTTAGTGGCAAGTCGCCTTTGCTCTTTTCCGTGTTCTTCGGTGGATTCCGTGGCAAATAAATTTCTTAGCTGAGGACAGCCTACCCCCTCCCCTGCTAGGCTCATAGCAAGCATTTCTGGCAGACCCTTTCAGATTATTCGAACATGCATACAGCCATTACCATAGACGCACTCAAAGTGCTGGACGCCATTGACCGGAAAGGCAGCTTCGCTGGGGCCGCAGCCGAGCTGTTCCGGGTGCCTTCGGCCATCAGTTATACCGTCCAGAAACTGGAAGAAGATCTGGATATCCAGGTATATGACCGGTCCGGCCACAAGGCTGCACTCACCCCGGCCGGGCGTTATCTGCTGGAGGAAGGCCGGGCCTTGCTGGAGGCTGCTGAGAACCTGGCCCACACGACCCGCCAGGTGGCCCAGGGCTGGGAGACACGACTGCGGATTGGCTTTAACTCTCTGGTTCCCGCCGAATGCCTGTTTCCCGCCATTGCAGAGTTTCACCAGTTGGGGGTGCCGGTGGATGTCCAACTGGTCGAAGAAGTGTTTGCGGGCACCTGGGATGCCCTGCAAAGCCGGCGGGTGGACATAATTGTCGCCGCTGATCAGATCAGCAAACCGGCGGGCGCCTTTACCACCAGACCACTTGGCGAGGTACCCTTTGTGTTTGCAGTGGCCGCGAACCATCCGCTTGCCAGCGCCAATGAACCCTTATCCGAAGCCGAAATAGCCCAGTATCCGGCTGCCGTGGCCGCCGACACGTCCCGCTCACTGCCACCCGGAAACGCTGGCATCTTCCGGCGCCAACGCACCCTTACTGTCAGCAACATCGACCAGAAGATTGCCGCACAGGAAGCGGGCCTGGGCGTCGGCTGGCTGCCCCTGGGCAGGATTCGGCACCAACTGGCCCAAGGCACACTGGTGGCCAAAGAGGTGGTGGAAGCCCGCGCACCCATCGGAGTCCATCTGGCCCGGCACAGCGACGATAAAGGCAAGGCGTTGATGTGGTTCTGGGAACGACTCAGTAACGACGCGCCGCTACGTGACTGGCTACAGACCGAATAGCCATAAAAAAGCCGGGCAATGGCCCGGCTCTTGTGCGTCTTCCATCAGGTTTATTCAAACGCCCAGCGCAGGAAAGCACGCTTTTCCTCTTCCGTGGCATCCGCCCAGATGGACTTCAGTTGGTCCAGGGTAGAGCCGACCTGGGCGCCGTTTTCTCCAGCAGCCTCGGGAATGGGGGTGCGGGCCGTGCGGAAGATGGACTGGCCATCCCACTGGGTCGAACTGGCCACGTTCTGGCCGCCCGCTGTCACGATATCGGCCGAGAAGTCTTCCATCATGGCTTCCGCTTCACGGCGGTTGGATGGTTCCTCGAACGCAAACTGATAGGTCGTGCCCGCTTCCGCGTCAAAACGAACCACCTGGGGCTCACTTTCAATGGTATGTACCTTGGACTCACCATTCTCGACAACTCCGGACTTGGCCCAGATGGTTTTGTAGGTGAACACCACCTCATTCTTGCCCGGCAGAAGCCCATAATCCAGAGCCAGGTCGTCAATCAAATAAGTGGTCATGTTCTGGCCATTCACGCTCTTGACCTGAATGGCTCCAGGAGCTTTCAGTATCGCGGGGTTGGCCGCTTCCTGCGGGCTACCTTCCCAGGTATTGATGCGCGCGGCGGATGAAGCACAGCCCACCAGGACAACGCTCATCATCAGGGCAGCGAATTTGAACAATCTGGAAACGTGACACATACTCTTTAAGCTCCTATAAAAAGAAAATTATCACAAAAACAAAACCGGCTCGGTTCCACCCACTCGTGATGCTGCCCGAAGAGTAAACCAAAACGGGCACGGGAGACAGCATGAACACGCACCCCAGGTCTGGAGAGGACGGGCCGGTTCCTTTCCGCAGTAACCGTTTCTTCTGTGTTGGCAACAAATGGTACTTCACCACCCGTGAAGGCTTTGACAGTGGCCCATTTGCTTCCCGCCAAAGAGCGGAGATCGGGCTCAAGCGCTTCCTGCATGTGGTCGAGATGCTGCCTGAAGAACGACGGCTGCATTGACAGCCGCTATCCCAACACACCCATTCCGCTCACGATGCCCTTCAGGCAATAAACGGCATCAACCAGATGTCTATCCCCCAAAGGCAGACAAGCGCCATGGCGCCGGCGATGATGTCATCAACCATGATGCCCACGCCCCCCGGCAGGTGCTCGTCCAGCCAGCTGATTGGCCATGGCTTGGCAACATCAAACAACCGGAACAACATAAACGCCATCAATACCCCGTAAATGTCGTCCGGCAACAGCCCAAGCGCAATCCACATGCCGGCAAATTCATCCCAGACGATGCCGCCGTGGTCGTGAACCTTGAGATCGCGGGCGGTTTTCCCGCACAGCCAGATACCCACCAGACAGGCTATCAGCACCACCGCCCAGTAAAGCGGCATCGGTAGCCAGGCAAACAGGTACCACAGAGGTATTGCCGCCAGACTGCCCCAAGTGCCTGGAGCGCGGGAAGCGGTGCCACTACCAAAGCCGAACGCCAGAAGGTGAACCGGGTCTTTCAGAAAGCCCGGTGGCAGTATTGCCTGAGGCACCTCAGGCTCTGGGGCTGGATCATGGTCCGTCAAACTGTCCTCCCGAAATGATCAAATCCTTGAGCCTGGACGTTTTCCTGCCCACCATCGAGACGCAGGCCTGGCGAGGCCTCGATCTGCCCGATCACCGTCAGCTCAGCCTGAACCGACCCAGGCAGCCTGGCCCATTGCTCGGGAGCAATGGTGACACACAGCTGATAATCATCACCAGCCGTCAGCGCCAGCTTCACCGCCTTATTTCCCTCCAGTTGCCGCAACGCGTCACTCATGGGGACCTTATTCACCTGAATACGAGCCCCCACATTCGAGGCATCCAGAATATGCTGAAGATCGGCCAGCAGACCATCGGAAACATCGATGGCCGCCGAGGCATAACCAACCAGTTGCTGCCCCAGGGTTAGCCGAGGTTGAGGAAAGTGGTATTGATCCAATACCGCCCGCTCCATGTCGGATGGCGAGGGAGCGCCCAGAAATGCGAGGGCTGCGCCAGCATCTCCCAGGGTTCCCGAAACACAGATGAGATCACCGGGAGCAGCGCCACTCCGGCGCAGGGCCTCGCCCTCTTTCACCGTGCCGTGAACCTGGAGAGACAGGGTCAGTGGACCGCGCGTAGTGTCACCTCCGGCCAGGGTAATACCAAAAGCGGCACTGGCCTTGGCGAGCCCTTCGGCAAAGTCCGACAGCCAGTCTTCGTTCGCTTCTGGCAGGGTCAGCGCCAGGGTGAAGCACACCGGCACGGCGCCCATGGCCGCCAGGTCACTGGTGGCAACCGCCAGCGACCGCCAACCAAGGTTGAACGGGGAATAGCGTTCAGGGAAGTGGACACCCTCCACCAGGGTGTCGACGGAAAAGACCAGGTCCCGGCCCGGCGGTACTCGCTGAATGGCACAGTCGTCGCCCGGGCCGAGCAACAGCTGATTCGAGCCGCCAGCGGCGGCCAGCGGCTGGAAGAATTGGCGAATCAGCTCAAATTCGCCCATAACTCAACGCTGACGGGTTTCCGCCATACGCAGGCGACGGCTCAGTTTATCCAGAATGCTGTTCACAAACTTGTGCCCCTCGGTACCACCAAAGCGCTTGGCCATTTCGATGCCTTCGTTGATCACCACGCGGTAAGGCACGTCAATACGATGCTTCAGCTCATAGGCGCCCAGGCGCACGATGGATAGCTCCACCGGGTCCACCTCCTTCAAGGGGCGATCCAGATACGGCTCCAGCAAACGGTCCAGCTCCGCTTGCTCCCGATGCACGCCGCGCAACAAATCGCGGAAGTACATCAGGTCCACCTTACTCATGTCATTATCCACCATGAATTCGGCTTCAATATCGGCAATCGGCGTTTTGCTGAAATGCCGCTGATACAGGCCCTGCATGGCCAGCGCCCGGGCACGGCGGCGGTCGCCGGCCTTGGGTTTATTGCTTCCTGCCTGTGGGGTGTTCTCGCCTGCTTCGCTCATTACTCACCCAACTTCTTGAACAGACTGACCATTTCCAGCGCGGTGATGGCCGCTTCGGCACCCTTGTTACCGGCCTTGGTGCCGGAACGCTCAATGGCCTGCTCGATGGAGTCCACCGTCAGCACGCCAAAGCTGACCGGCACATCGGAATCCAGGCTGACAGCGCCCAGCCCACTGGAAGCTTCACCAGCCACGTAATCAAAGTGCGGGGTGCCACCACGGATCACCGCGCCCAGGGCGATCACGGCGTCGTATTCCGTGGTTTCAGCAACGCGCTTGACTGCCAGCGGCATTTCATAGGCGCCAGGCACACGCACAATGGTTATGTCGTCTTTGGAAATACCATGACGCAACAGGGTGTCGACGGCACCTTCGACCAGGCTTTCGACCACAAAACCGTTGAACCGGCCAACCACCAAGGCGTAGCGACCGCTGCACTGGGTGAAATCACCTTCAATTACTTTAATATCGTTCATTGCATTGTCCTTTACGGGCTGTCCGACGCCAAGCCGGACAGCCGGATGAATCAGTCTTGTGAATAGGGCACGTATTCCACGACTTCCAGATCGAAGCCGGAGATTGCGGAGAATTTTACCGGCGGGCTCAGAAGGCGCATTTTGCCAACGCCAATATCCCGCAGAATCTGGGACCCGGTGCCCACCGTGAAGTAAACGCCAGAGCCACCCTTGGCGGAGGATGCCTGCTCACGATCAAAGAACTCGTGAATCCGGTCTTCCAGGTTGTAGCTGTCTTCAGCGCTGTTGAGCAACACCACGACGCCATGCCCCTCTTCAGACACTTTCTCCAGTGCATGGTGCAGCGGCCAGCTACGGGAATCCTTGCGCCGTGCACCCAGGAGGTCGCGCAGGGTATCGGTAATATGCACCCGGACGAAGGTCGGCTGCTCGGGGTGGATATCCCCCATGACCATGGCCAGGTGCGTGGCGCCCTGAATGTTGTCCCGGTAGGTGCGCAGGGTGAACACGCCGTATTCGGTATCCAGCTCGTTCTCTTCCACGCACTCCACGGTTTTCTCGTTCAGGGTGCGGTAATGGATAAGATCGGCGATGGTGCCGATCTTCAAATCGTGCTCCTCGGCGAACCGCTCCAGGTCTTCCCGGCGGGCCATGGAGCCATCGTCGTTCATGATCTCGCAGATCACGCCGGCCGGTTCACAGTCAGCCAGAACAGCCAGATCGCAGGAAGCCTCGGTATGGCCGGCACGGCTAAGTACACCGCCCGGATCCGCCATCAACGGGAAGATATGGCCCGGCTGAACCAGATCGGTAGCCTTGGCATTTTTCGCCACGGCGGCTTGCACGGTGCGAGCACGATCAGCGGCCGAGATACCGGTGGTCACACCCTCAGCCGCTTCAATCGACAGGGTGAACTTGGTCCCGAAGCCGGAAGCATTCTGGTGCACCATCAACGGCAGCTCCAGTTGCTCACACCGCTCCCGGCTCATGGGCATGCAAATCAGGCCCCGGCCAAAGCGGGCCATAAAGTTGATGGCCTCAGCCGTGCAATGCTCGGCGGCCATCACCAGGTCGCCTTCGTTTTCCCGGTCTTCATCGTCCATCAGGATAACCATTTTACCCTGACGGATATCGTCGATGATCTCTTCAATGCTGTTCAGTGCCATACGGTTCTGCACCCTGCCTTCCCGGGGACCACTGTTGGCCCGGAAAAATGAATTAAACGGTTAGCGGCGCGCCAGGATCATGCGGTGATCCTCGCCCACCTGTCGGCGATCCAATACCGTCCACTGTATCTTGTCAGCCATGGTTTCAATGGGTAAGTGCGCGGTGGGCCTACCAGTACTGCCGAGGAACACCGGCGCCTGATACAACCACAACTCATCCACCAGGTTCTCGCCAATAAAGGTGCCCGCCAGAGTCGGGCCAGCCTCCACCAGTACTTCGTTGATGCCAAGCTCGCCCAGGGCATCCAGCAGTTCGGCGACGTCCACACCATTATCTTTCCAGGCCACCCCGGTGAGGCTCACGCCCAGTGCAGCCAGATCCTGGGCAGGCCCAGTGGCCAACGTGGAGCTGGCGCAGAAGACCTGAACGTTGCCGCCACGCAGGATTCGCGCCATGGATGGCGTTCGGGCGTCCCGGTCCGCAATCACTCGCAACGGCTGCCGGGACGGCTCAGTAGCCTCGCCAATATCCGCCATTTCCTCACGACGCACGTTCAATGATGGATCATCGGCCAACACAGTACCCACACCGGTCAGGATCGCATCACTCAGTGCCCGCAGGCGCTGGACATCGCGACGGGCTTCAGGGCCGGTGATCCATTGACTCTCCCCAGAGGCCATGGCGGTCCGGCCATCCAGACTGGCAGCCATTTTCAGGCGTACCCAGGGCCGACCGGTGGTCATGCGTTTGATGAAGCCAGGATTCAAATTCCGGGCTTCCTCTTCCATCAAACCTTCATGCACCCGAATGCCGGCTTCACGCAACATCTCCAGGCCGCGCCCGGAGACCGACGGATTCGGATCCAGGCTTGCCGCAAACACCTGGGACACACCCGCATCGATCAGGGCCTTGGCACAGGGCGGGGTGCGGCCGTAATGGCTGCATGGCTCAAGCGTGATGTACGCCCTGGCACCACGAGCCTGCTCACCGGCCTGGCTCAGGGCTCGCACTTCGGCATGGGCCTCACCGGCCCGCTCGTGCCAACCTTCCCCAACAATCCGGTTACCCCGGGCAAGCACGCACCCGACCCTGGGATTGGGATGAGTGGAGTAACGCCCACGCCACGCCAGCTGAATAGCCCGGGCCATCATCGCCCGGTCACGGTCCAGAATCATGCCTTGCCCTTGTCTGCGGGTTTATCGGCCAGCGCGCGCGCCACATCAACCGCAGCGTCACCGTCACCTTGCGACAGCCGTTCGATTTCTTCCTTGAATTCATTGATGTCCTGAAAGCTGCGATACACCGAGGCGAAACGCACATAGGCCACCTGGTCCAGCTGGCGCAACTCGGTCATCACCTCTTCGCCCAGGCGCATGGACTTCACCTCGCGCTCGCCGGTGGCGCGCAGACGGTAACGGATCCGGTTCAGGGCAGCATCAATCTGCTCGATACTGACCGGCCGTTTCTCCAGGGCCTTCATCAACCCGGCCCGCAGCTTGTCCTCGTCAAACGGCTGGCGCGTGCCATCCTGTTTGACCACACGGGGCATCACAAGCTCGGCGGTTTCGAAGGTGGTGAAACGCTCATGGCATGTCAGGCATTCCCTGCGGCGACGAACCTGATCACCCTCGGCCACCAGGCGCGAGTCGATCACCTTGGTATCAACTTCACCACAGAAAGGACAATGCATAGCAATAGCTCCGGCAAGGAAACGCCCGGTCGCGCCTAAAGCACGACCGGGTTGTAGCGTTCAGCGACGATCAGCTGTAAACCGGGAAACGGCCACAGACGGCTTCGACCTGCTCACGAACGCGACTGATGACGGTTTCGTCTTCAAGGTTATCGAGGATATCGCACATCCAACCCGCCAGGTCCCGACACTCGGTTTCACCAAAGCCACGGGTAGTGACGGCTGGCGTGCCAACACGCAGGCCGGAAGTAACAAACGGCGAGCGCGGATCGTTCGGCACGGCGTTCTTGTTCACGGTGATGTGGGCGCGGCCCAGGGCGGCATCGGCGTCTTTACCGGTAATGTCCTGCTTGATCAGGCTGACCAGGAACAGGTGGTTCTTGGTGCCGCCGGAAACCACGTCAAAACCACGCTCGATGAACACTTCCGCCATGGCCGCCGCGTTCTTGACCACCTGCTTCTGGTAGGCCTTGAATTCATCACTCATGGCTTCCTTGAAGCACACGGCCTTGGCGGCGATCACGTGCATCAGCGGGCCGCCCTGACCGCCCGGGAATACCGCGGAGTTCAGTTTTTTCTGCAGGTCGGCATCATCGCAGGCCAGGATCAGGCCGCCACGAGGACCACGCAGGGTCTTGTGGGTGGTAGTGGCAACCACGTGGGCATGGGGCACCGGGTCCGGATACACACCAGCGGCAACCAGGCCGGCCACGTGGGCCATGTCCACAAACAGGTAAGCGCCTACTTTGTCCGCGATGGCGCGGAAACGGGCAAAATCCAGCTCTTGGGAATACGCGGAGAAGCCGGCGATGATCATCTTCGGCTGGTGCTCAACGGCCAGCGCTTCCACTTCGTCGTAATCGATCAGGCCAGTGTCGGTGTTGATGCCATACTGGACCGCGTTATAGATCTTGCCGGAAAAGTTCACGGTAGCCCCGTGAGTCAGGTGACCACCATGCGCCAGACTCATGCCCATCACGGTATCGCCCGGCTTGAGCAGGGCCATGAACACCGCCGAGTTGGCCTGGGAGCCGGAGTGCGGCTGTACGTTGGCGTAAGCGGCTCCGAACAGTTCCTTGGCGCGCTCGATCGCCAGCTCTTCCGCCTTGTCGACAAACTCGCAGCCACCGTAATAACGCTTGCCGGGGTACCCTTCAGCGTACTTGTTGGTCAGCACGCTGCCCTGCGCCTCCATCACGCGCGGGCTGGTGTAATTTTCCGACGCGATCAGTTCAATATGGACTTCCTGGCGGTTGCGCTCCGCCTCCATGGCGGTCCAAAGTTCGTCGTCGTAACCGGCGATTTTCATATCACGATTAAACATGGATGTGCTGCCCCTGTCTGAATGGCTGGCCCGGGCGGTGCAACCGCGCCCGAACGCTGGAAATTTTGGAGACGCATTCTACCGCGAAATCGGGTTGAAAATCATCCTTTATAGGGTCCGCAGATACCGGCACACCGCAATCTTCGGTTCCATCTCAATTGCTATAGCAGGCCTGTTTCGCTACCTTACGTGGTTACTTTTGCGCAGGTTCATCGGTAGCCTGCGTTAAACTCTGTTTTTGCCACGGAATCCACGGAAGAACACGGAAAAGCAAAAGCTAAAGACCTTAATTGGCCACGAAATCCACGAAAAAACACGAAAGCAAAAACAAAGGCTTCTTTAGTCAGTTAATCTTTGTTCGTGTTCTTTCGTGGGTTTAGTGGCTAAAAAATCTTTTTTATCTTTTCTTTTTTCCGTGTTCTTCCGTGGATTCAGTGGCCAAATCGTTAAGAGGACGCAGCCAGCATGGCACAGTACGTATACACCATGAACCGCGTGGGCAAAGTGGTTCCGCCCAAGCGGGAGATTCTTAAAGATATTTCCCTGAGCTTCTTCCCGGGCGCCAAGATCGGTGTCCTCGGCCTGAACGGCGCCGGTAAATCCACCCTGCTGCGCATCATGGCCGGCGTCGACACCGATTACATCGGTGAAGCCCGCCCGCAGCCCGGAATCAATGTGGGCTATCTTCCCCAGGAACCGGAGCTGGACGAAGAAAAGACCGTCAAGGAAATTGTTGACGAGTCTGTCGAGCATGTTCACAACGCCCTGGCCGAGCTGGACCAGGTCTACGCCGCCTACGCCGAGCCGGACGCTGATTTCGACGCCCTGGCCCAGAAGCAGGGTGAGCTGGAGGCGATCATCCAGGCCACAGACGGCCACGACATCGAGCGTAAGATGGAAGTGGCGGCCGACGCCCTGCGCCTGCCGCCCTGGGACCAGAAGGTAAAAGTCCTGTCCGGTGGTGAGCGCCGCCGTGTGGCGCTGTGTCGTCTGCTGCTGTCCGGCCCAGACATGCTGCTGCTGGACGAGCCCACCAACCACCTGGATGCCGAATCCGTGGCCTGGCTCGAGCGCTTCCTGCACGACTACGACGGCACCGTGGTGGCCATCACCCACGACCGTTACTTCCTAGATAACGTCGCCGGCTGGATTCTGGAACTGGATCGCGGTCAGGGCATTCCGTTCGAAGGCAACTACAGCCAGTGGCTGGAGAACAAGGAGAAGCGCCTGGAGATGGAAGCCAAGCAGGAGGCTTCCCACCAGAAAGCGGTCAAGCAGGAACTGGAATGGGTGCGCTCCAACGCCAAGGGCCGCCAATCCAAGAGCAAGGCCCGTCTGGCCCGCTTTGAGGAAATGAGCTCCCAGGAGTTCCAGAAGCGTAACGAAACCAACGAACTGTACATCCCGCCCGGACCTCGCCTGGGCAACAAGGTGATCGAGGTTGACGGTATCAGCAAAGCCTTTGAAGACCGCCTGCTGTACGAAGACGTGTCCTTCAGCGTTCCACCGGGTGCAATCGTGGGCATCATCGGTGGTAACGGCGCCGGTAAATCCACCCTGTTCAAAATGATTGCCGGCTACGACAAGCCAGACTCCGGCGAAATCGTGGTGGGTGAAACCGTGGAACTGGCCTATGTGGACCAGATGCGCGACCTGGACGGCGACAAGACCGTGTGGGAAGAGCTGTCCGATGGCAACGACATCATCAAGGTGGGCAACTACGAGACGCCTTCCCGTGCCTATGTTGGGCGCTTCAACTTCAAGGGCAGCGACCAGCAGAAGCGGGTTGCCGACCTCTCCGGTGGTGAGCGCAACCGCCTGCACCTGGCCAAGCTGCTGAAGCAGGGCGGCAACGTGCTGCTGCTGGACGAACCGACCAACGACCTGGACGTGGAAACCCTGCGCGCCCTGGAAGAAGCTCTGCTGAACTTCCCGGGTTCCGCGCTGGTGATCTCGCACGACCGCTGGTTCCTCGACCGTGTTGCCACGCACATCCTGGCATTCGAGGACGATGGGGACGTGGTCTACTTTGAAGGCAACTTCACCGAGTACGACGAGGACTTCAAGAAGCGCAAAGGGGATTCTGCGATGCAGCCCAAGCGCATGAAGTATAAAAAGCTCGCTTAACTCGCTCCCCCTCTCCCCACCCCCTCTCCCTCCAGAGGAGAGGGGCTAGAATTCCCCGCACGCTCACTCCCCCTCGCCCTTGAGGGGAGAGCGGCTGGGGCAGAGGGTGGACACATAACAACCACCTCACCCGCAGGAATTCCACCATGGCCAAAGCCAAGACTGCCTTCGTCTGCACCGAGTGCGGCGCCGATTATTCCAAGTGGCAGGGCCAATGCACCGCCTGCCAGGCCTGGAACACCGTAAGCGAAGTTCGTGGCGCGGGCAGCTCTGCCAAGGGAGCCCGGGGCGCACGCTTCGAAGGTTTTGCCGGCAGCCTGTCCGAGGTTAAAAGCCTGGATGACGTCAGCCTGGCCGAACAGCCCCGGATCAGTACCGGCATGAAAGAGTTTGACCGTGTGCTGGGCGGGGGCTTGGTGGAAGGCTCAGCGGTACTCATGGGGGGACACCCGGGCGCGGGCAAAAGTACGCTGTTGCTTCAGGCAGCCTGCCAACTGGCCGAGAAGACTCCTGCGCTGTATGTCACCGGTGAGGAATCCCTGCAACAGGTCGCCATGCGCGCTAATCGGCTGGGCCTGCCCACCCGGGATTTAAAGATGCTGTCGGAAACCAGCGTCGAACGGCTGATACAGGTGGCGGAAGCCGAAAAGCCACGAATTCTGGTGATCGACAGTATCCAGGTAATGCACGTGGCGGACATTGAATCCGCCCCCGGCTCAGTGTCCCAGGTGCGCGAAAGCGCCGCTTATCTGACCCGCTTCGCCAAGCAGACAGGCACCATCCTGTTCCTGGTGGGTCACGTCACCAAGGACGGCAGCCTGGCCGGCCCGAAGGTGCTGGAGCACATGATTGACTGCTCCATCCTGCTGGAAGGCTCCAGCGACAGCCGTTACCGGACGCTGCGGGGCATCAAGAATCGCTTTGGAGCGGTCAACGAGCTGGGCGTGTTCGCGATGCTGGAGCAGGGACTCAAGGAAGTTAAAAACCCCAGCGCGATTTTCCTGAACCGGGGCGAGGATGCCGCGCCCGGCAGCGTGGTGATGGTGGTCTGGGAAGGCACCCGGCCCATGCTGGTGGAAATCCAGGCGCTGGTCGACATGGCCCAGGGCAGTTACCCCAGGCGCGTCGCGGTGGGTCTGGACCAGAACCGACTGGCGATGCTGTTGGCCGTTTTGCACCGGCATGGCGGCATGCACGTGGCCGATCAGGATGTGTTCGTGAACGTGGTGGGCGGCGTGAAAGTGGCGGAGACCAGTGCGGACCTGGCCCTGCTGGCCGCGGTCGTCTCCTCCTTCCGTAACCGCGCCCTGCCCCAGGATCTGGTGATCTTCGGGGAAGTCGGGCTGTCTGGCGAGATTCGCCCGGTACCCAGTGGCCAGGAACGCATTTACGAGGCCGCCAAGCACGGCTTTACCCGGGCACTGGTGCCCAAGGCCAATGTACCGCGCAAGCCGGTGGATGGTATGAAGGTGATTCCGGTGACTAAGCTTTCGGATGCCCTTTCGGCGCTGGAGGAGCTTTAGGGTTTGGCCCTAGCCTTTTAGTTTTGGTGCTGGGCCGGCGTTAGATAACGTCTCAAAAAACCGCTACGAGCACATCCATGTGCGCTTATTTCAGGCCATCCATGGCCTTCAAAATTTTTTGAGACGTTATCTAACGCCGCCCTTCTAACTAAGCAGTCATCGCCTTTTAAAGCCTCACGCGGGACTATCAGTCCAGCATATGAGCAAATTCCCGCTCCAGTAACGCAGGATCACCCAGGTTCAGCTCCACCAGCCGCTTCAGGTGGGTCACGCTGTCCAGGTCAATGTACTGGCACTTGAAGCCCAGGTGATCGCCTTCCACGTGCTTTAACTCCACCGCCATCACAATCGCCCGTTCGTGGTCATCAAGGTGAACCACCAACTCACAGGGGTGGTTCAGCTGTGCATTCCAACCTCTGGGCTTTCGCACCAGAACGCCTTTGAGTGAGATATCCAACACCTCGGTTTCCCACACTTCTTCCTCACAGTGCAGCTCACACGCGGCGTCGAATTCGATGCGATGAAATTGGCGTTTTTCGGGGGATTTTTCAGACAAGATAACGCTCCTGACAGTCCATGTTCCTTGTCCAAACTATAGACGCGACGAGAAGAGGAAGCCAGCTAAGATAGGGCCATTCTTGAGCAACAACAAATTAGCCCTCGGCGGGTCAGTCGCGATATTGCCGCAGTATGGTTAGCGTACTGGTGGGACGGCCTCCGAAAAATTTCGAAGGCCATGGATGGCCTGAGAGAAGCGCACATGGATGTGCTCGTAGCGGTTTTTCGGAGGCCGTCCCACCAGTACCCTAGCAACCAACACGCAGGCTACCAGTGGACCGCAGACTCCTAGCAAACTTACTTGTGATACTTCGGACTCAACTCCACAACAGCCTCAATAAACGCCCCGGCGTGCTCCGGATCCACATCCGGGGTAATGCCATGCCCCAAATTGAAGATATGCCCCGGACCGGAACCATAGCGCTCAAGGATGTAGGCCACTTCTTCACGAATCCGCTCCTTCGGCGCATACAGCATCGCCGGGTCCATGTTGCCCTGCAGGACCACCTTGTCGCCCACGCGAGCTCGGGCATTGGCGATGTCAGTGGTCCAATCCAAACCAACCGCATCGCAACCGGAGTCAGCGATGGTCTCCAGCCACTGTCCGCCGTTCTTGGTGAACAGGATCACCGGCACGTGCCGCCCTTCACTTTCACGGGTCAGGCCAGCGACGATCTTGCGCATGTAGCGCAGGGAGAATTCTTCATAGGCCCAGTGGCTGAGCACACCGCCCCAGGTATCGAAAATCTGCACCGCCTGGGCACCGGCCTTGATCTGACCGTTCAGGTAATCAATCACCGAATCCGCCAGGTGGTCCAGCAAACGATGCATCACCTCCGGCTGGCCGTACATCAGCTTCTTGGCTTCTGAGAAGGTCTTCGAGGAACCACCTTCAATCATGTAGGTCGCCAGGGTCCAGGGGCTGCCGGAGAAACCAATCAACGGTACGCGACCGTTCAGCTCACGGCGGATAGTGGACACCGCGTTCATCACGTAATCCAGGTCGGTCTCGGCATTCATCTTCGGCAACGCCGCCACATCCGCCTCGGAGCGGATCACGTTGCGGAATTTCGGGCCTTCGCCGGTCTCAAAGTACAAGCCCAGCCCCAAGGCGTCGGGGATGGTCAGGATATCCGAGAACAGGATCGCGGCATCCAGCGGATAGCGCTCCAGTGGCTGGAGAGTCACTTCACAGGCCAGCGGTGTGTTCTTGCACAGACTGAGAAAATCACCGGCTTTGGCGCGGGTGGCACGGTATTCCGGGAGATAGCGGCCGGCCTGGCGCATCATCCATACCGGGGTGCGATCCACGGGCTGGCGCATCAGGGCGCGCAGAAAGCGGTCATTCTTCAGCTCAGTCATAATCAATCCAGCGTCTTGGTAAATGATGAAATATTGGGGAGCAATGATACCCCGTTTGCAGGAATAAAAAAGGGCGGCTTACCACAGCAAGCCGCCCTTCTGATTACGGTCAAGCCGCTAATCAGACATCCAGGTAATCCAGGATGCCTTCAGCCGCCTGACGGCCTTCCCAGATGGCGGTTACCACCAGGTCGGAACCCCGAACCATATCGCCACCGGCGAAGATTTTCGGGTTGCTGGTCTGGAACGCGAACTCGGCTTCCTCTGGGGCGTTTACCAGGCCCCAGTCGTTGGTCTTCACGCCTTGCTCCTCGAACCAGGGCTCGGGGCTCGGTCGGAAACCGAAGGCAACCAGTACCGCGTCGGCCGGGATCACTTCCTCACTACCGGGCACCGGTTCCGGACGGCGGCGGCCGTTTTCGTCGGGCTCGCCCAACTGGGTGGAAACCACCTTCACGCCTTCAACCTTGTCTTCGCCAATGATGGCAATCGGCTGGCGATTGAACAGGAAATTCACGCCTTCTTCCTTGGCGTTCGCCACTTCCTTGCGGGAGCCCGGCATGTTGGCCTCGTCACGACGATAGGCACAGGTCACGCTCTCCGCCTGTTGCCGGATGGAGGTGCGGTTACAGTCCATGGCGGTGTCACCACCACCCAGGACCACCACACGCTTGCCTTTCATGTCGATGAAGTCGCTTTCCTGCTTCTCGAAGCCCAGGCGACGGTTCACGTTGGACACCAGGAACGGCAGGGCGTCGTGAACACCGGGTAGGTCCTCGCCCGGGAAGCCGCCTTTCATGTATTCGTAGGTACCCATGCCCATGAACACCGCATCGTATTCTTCGATGATGTCCTTGAGATGCACGTCTTTGCCCACTTCGGTGTTCAGGCGGAACTCCATGCCCATCTCTTCAAACACCTTGCGGCGGCGGGTCATGACTGTTTTTTCCAGCTTGAATTCCGGAATGCCGAAGGTCAGCAGGCCACCGATTTCCGGATAACGGTCAAACACCACCGGCTTCACGCCGTTACGCACCAGGATGTCGGCACAACCCAGGCCGGCCGGGCCGGCGCCGATCACCGCCACCTTCTTGTCGGTCCACTTCACGCCCGACAGGTCAGGCTTCCAGCCCAGGGCGAAGGCGGTATCGGTGATGTACTTCTCCACCGAACCGATGGTGACCGCACCGTAACCATCGTTCAGGGTACAGGCGCCTTCACACAGACGGTCCTGCGGGCACACCCGGCCACAGACCTCGGGCAGGGAGTTGGTCTGGTGACACAGCTCCACCGCTTTCATGATGTTGCCTTCCGACACCAGCTTCAGCCAGTTCGGAATGTAGTTGTGCACCGGGCACTTCCACTCGCAGTACGGGTTACCGCACTCCAGGCAGCGATGTGCCTGGGAGGACGCATGGGTTTCCGTGAACGGGTGATAGATTTCCCCGAACTCTTTCTTTCGCTTCTTGGCAGGCACTTTCTTGGGGTCAACCCGCCCTACTTCCATAAACTGAAAGTCATTGTTGAGACGTTCTTTCATAGTGCTACTCCGATTACTCCGGGCGGGCTCGGGTGTTTGCCAGCAGGCTGCGCAAGTTCGCGGCCTTCGGCTTCACCAACCAGAAACGACTGATGTAGTCGTCGAACTCTTCCAGTATATGCTCCGCCCAGGCACTTCCGGTTTCAGAAATGTGCTCACGGATCACGCCCCGCAGGTGGTTCCGATGCGCTTCCATGTCTTCCCGGGAGATACGCTGAATCTCAACCAGTTCGTGGTTGTACTTGTCCACGAAGGTGTTGTTTCGGTCAAGCACGTAGGCGAAGCCACCGGTCATGCCGGCACCGAAGTTGTAGCCAGTGTCACCCAGAACGGTCACGAGGCCACCGGTCATGTACTCACAGCAGTGGTCACCGGCGCCTTCGACAACGGCGTGGGCGCCAGAGTTCCGCACGGCAAAACGCTCACCCGCGGTGCCTGCTGCGAACAGCTTGCCGCCCGTGGCGCCGTACAGACAGGTGTTGCCCACAATGGAGGTGTTCTGGGTCTCGAACTGACTGCCGCGGGGCGGCTTGACCACCAGCTTGCCGCCGGTCATGCCCTTGCCCACGTAATCGTTGGCGTCGCCTTCCAGGATCAGGTTCAGGCCGCCCACGTTCCAGACACCAAAGCTCTGGCCGGCGGTGCCGGTCAGGTCCAGGGTGATCGGCGCACTGACCATGCCCTGGTTGCCGTGCCGCTGGGCAATCTCACCGGACAGGCGAGCACCGATGGAACGATCACAGTTGGTTACCCGGTAGTGCCAGGCACCGCCGGATTTCTCAGCAATCGCAGCAGCGGTGTCTTTCACCATCTGCTCGGCCAACTGGCCCTGATCGAACGGATGGTTGCGTTCAACCTGGCAGGTATGAGGCTTGTCGGCCGGAATATGCTCGTTTTCCAGCAAACGGGTCAGGTCCAGCTTCTGCTGGCGATCGGTATCGCCCGGCAGGCGCTCGAGCAGGTCGACACGACCCACCAGCTCTTCCAGGCTGCGCACGCCCAGCTTGGCCAGCCACTCACGGGTTTCTTCCGCCACGAAGCGGAAGAAGTTCATGGCCATTTCCACGGTACCCTTGAAGTGTTCTTCACGCAGGTACTCGTTCTGGGTGGCCACACCGGTGGCACAGTTGTTCAGGTGACAGATACGCAGGTACTTGCAGCCCAGGGCGACCATCGGAGTGGTGCCGAAGCCAAAGCTTTCCGCGCCCAGGATGGAGGCTTTCACCACATCCAGGCCGGTCTTGATGCCGCCGTCGGTCTGCAGGCGGATCTTGCCGCGCAGGTCGTTGGCACGCAGGGCCTGCTGGGTTTCAGTCAGCCCCAGCTCCCAGGGGGAACCGGCGTAACGGATCGAGGTCAGCGGGCTGGCTGCGGTACCACCATCGTAACCCGATACCGTGATCAGGTCGGCGTAAGCCTTGGCCACGCCGGCAGCGATGGTGCCCACGCCCGGCTCGGATACCAGCTTCACCGATACCAACGCCTCCGGGTTTACCTGTTTGAGGTCAAAGATCAGCTGCGCCAGATCCTCGATGGAGTAGATATCGTGGTGCGGCGGCGGTGAAATAAGGGTCACGCCCGGCACGGAGTAACGCAGACGCGCAATCAGCTCGTTCACCTTACCGCCCGGCAACTGGCCGCCCTCACCAGGCTTGGCGCCTTGGGCCACCTTGATCTGCATGACGTCGGCGCTGCGCAGGTATTCGGCAGTGACACCGAAGCGGCCGGAAGCTACCTGCTTGATCTTGGAGCGCTTGTTGTTGCCGTAGCGGGACGGGTCTTCGCCGCCCTCACCCGAGTTGGAGCGGCCGCCCAGGGTGTTCATGGCCACGGCCAGCGCCTCGTGGGCCTCTGGCGACAGCGCCCCAAGTGACATCGCCGCTGAATCGAAGCGCGGGAAGATGTTCTCGACCGGCTCCACTTCGGAGAGATCAATCGGCTTGAGGTCTTTCTTGAACACCAGCAGATCACGCAGAGTGGCGACCGGGCGCTCGTTCACCAGGGTCGAGTACTTGCGGTATTGGCCATAGTCGCCGCTGATCACCGCGTCCTGCAGGGCACCGACTACATCCGGGTTAAACGCATGGTATTCCTGGCCGTGTACGTACTTCAGCAGGCCACCCTGGGAAATCGGCTTGCGCGGCTTCCAGGCCACGGCAGCCAGGAGCTCCTGGTCCTTGTGGAAATCGCCGAAGTCAGCGCCCTGGATGCGGCTCGGCACACCCTTGAAGCACAGGTCCACCACACTGTCCGCCAGGCCAATGGCCTCAAACAGCTGTGCACCTCGGTAAGAGGTGATGGTGGAGATACCCATCTTCGACAGGATCTTCAGCAGCCCCTTGTTGATGCCCTTGCGGTAGTTGTTCTTGGCATCGATCGGATCAACCAACAACTCACCGGTACGGATCAGATCGTTCAATACCTGGTATGACAGGTACGGGTAAACGGCGGTAGCACCGAAGCCAAACAGAACGGCGAAGTGGTGGGAATCCCGCGCCCAACCGGTCTCGACAACCAGGTTGGCATCACAACGCAGCCCCTGGGCCACCAGGTGATGGTGAACAGCGCCGGTTGCCATCAGGGCGTTGACCGGCAGTTCGCCTTCGGTCAGCTCGCGGTCGGACAGGATCAGGATGATCTTGCCATCGCGAACCGCCTGTTCCGCCTGCTGGCAGACCTGGCGAACACCCTGTTCCAGGCCCACATCCGGGGAATAGCTCAGGGAGATACGCGCCACTTCAAAGCCCGGA
The DNA here is from genome assembly GCA_044811145.1 of Marinobacter nauticus. GTDB lineage: Bacteria > Pseudomonadota > Gammaproteobacteria > Pseudomonadales > Oleiphilaceae > Marinobacter > Marinobacter nauticus_A. The sequence goes on along the minus strand of CP085245.1, from coordinate 1,701,149 downwards.
CGGTCGTTCTCGCTGATGTGCAGGAACTTGGAGGGCGAGAGTACCGGCGTGGTCAGGATCATCCGGTCGGCGTGCTCGGCGGTTTCCTCGAACACGTTCTTCTCGGCGCCCAGGCAGGTCTCCAGCGACATCACGATGGACTCGCGCAGCGGGTCGATCGGCGGGTTGGTGACCTGGGCGAATTTCTGGCGGAAGTAGTCGCCCACGTGGCGCACTTTGCTGGACAGCACGGCCATTGGGGTATCATCACCCATGGAGCCAACGGCTTCCTGGGCGTTCTCGCCCAGCGGACGCAGCACCTGGTCCCGCTCTTCAAACGACACGTTGAACATCTTCTGGTGGACCAGGAGTTCATCCTGCTCCATCAGCTTGAACTCGGACGTGCCCTGGTTCAGCGTGGTTTCCACCCGCAGCGCGTTTTCCTTCAACCAGCGCTTGTAAGGCTGGGCGGTTTTCAGGCGCTGATCAACGTCGTCGGTGTGCAGAACGTCACCAGTCTCGATGTCCACCACCAGCATCTGCCCCGGTCCAACGCGGCCCTTGGCCACGACATCGTCCGGCGTGTAGCTGTAGGTGCCCACTTCTGACGCGAGGGTGATGAAGTCGTCCTTGGTGACCACCCAGCGGGCCGGGCGCAGACCGTTACGGTCAAGCATACACAGGGCGTGGCGACCATCGGACATAACCAGACCGGCAGGGCCATCCCACGGCTCCATGTGCATGGAGTTGTACTCGTAGAACGCGCGCAGATCTGAATCCATGGTTTCGACGTTCTGCCACGCAGGCGGAATCATCATGCGAACAGCACGGAACAGGTCGACACCGCCCGCCAGCAACACTTCCAGCATGTTGTCCATGCTGGAGGAGTCGGAACCGGAGAGGTTCACCAGGGGCTGAAGCGTCTGAAGATCCGGCAGGTCGGGCGAGCTGAACTTCGCCGCCCGGGCCATGGCCCAGTTTCGGTTCGCTTCGATGGTGTTGATTTCACCGTTGTGGGCCAGGAAACGGAATGGCTGTGCCAGCGGCCAACGCGGCATGGTGTTGGTGGAGAAACGCTGGTGGAAAACGCAGATGGCGGTTTCCAGGTCCGGATCGCCCAGGTCCTTGTAGAAGTTCGCCAGATCCGCCGGCATCATCAGGCCTTTGTAGGCCAGGGTGCGATGCGACAGGCTGCAAATGTAGAACTCTGGGTCGTCCGACATATCGCGTTCAGCGTGACGACGACCAACAAACAGACTGATGGCGAAATCTTTTTCGGATTTACCGGCGGGTTCCACGAACACCTGCTCGATGCGCGGGAGACACTCCAGGGCCATCGGCCCCAGGCAGCTGTCGTCCACCGGCACTTCGCGCCAGCCCAGGACTTCCAGGCCCTGCTCTACGAGCCTTTTCTCAACCGCTGCACGGCCCGCCGAGGCTTTGGTCTCGTCCGGGGCTAAAAAAACCTGGCCAACTGCAAACAAGTCGCCAGGTTTTTTGCCAAACGCCGCCTGTGCCGCTTTTTGCAAAAATGCCCTGGGGCTTTGAATAAGCAGCCCGCAGCCATCGCCGGTCTTGCCATCCGCAGCGATACCTCCGCGGTGAGTCATACAGGTGAGTGACTCGATAGCCGTCTGCAACAGCTTATGGCTGGCCTCGCCCTTCATGTGGGCAATCAGGCCAAAACCGCAGTTGTCCCTGAATTCGTCGGGATGATACAAGCCTGTTGTCATAAGCGTTCTCTCGCGTAGAAATGCTTTGCCATCAGTCGCCAGCGCACCAAAACAGTGCACTAAGTGTACTGACACCTAAAAAAGGGGGGATCGGATTCTACGTATTTGATGCCATTTATGCAATAAATTTCCAGGCGACCGGGACCGCCCGAAAGGCTCACTGCACCCGTCTGAAGCACTCAGAAACTGGCAAAAGATCTCACCCAGGGATTGCTGACACCAAGCTCCGAAGGCAGGCTGGACGCGGCTTCACGCGCCTGATCTTTAGTCTCGTAACGACCATAGACAAGCATGAACCAGGGCTCGCCCTGACGCTCTCCCACCGTGTATTCAAGGTTCGCCCCTGCCGGCGCACGCGCCATGACGTTCAGGACGGTTTTCTCGAGCTGGCCGGCCACTACCTGTAACGTCCAGCCGTCCCGTTGCCGCAGTTCCGCCAAAGGCACAAACGCCCCGGCATTCTGGGGTTCAAAGGCCGGCTCTGGCTCTGGCTCTGGCTCTGGCTCTGGCTCTGGCTCTGGCTCTGGCTCTGGCTCTGGCTCTGGCTCTGGCTCTGGCTCTGGAACAGCCTGGGGCGATTCGTCTTGTGCAAGCACCGTCTCTGGCTCGGAACGCCCCTCCTGGGACTGCTCCTGTCCCTTCGCCTGCTCAAGCTCCAAATCATCGCCGGACGCCGGCTGCGTTTCAGGCAATAGGGATGGTTCTGGCAGCGATTTTGGCTCACTCTCGGCAGCGCTCGGGGACGACACAGTTGTCTCCGGACCAATGGTAATGCTCTTGCGCACCGGCTTGGGCTTGTCGGCCTGCGGCTCCGACTGACGCACTGCATTATCGTATTGCTGGGAAACAAACCAGAAGGAACCACCCAGCAACAACACAGCCAGAGCCGGCCAGCGCAATGAGCGAAGCGAAGGCAGGGAAGCTTTCGCACGAACCGGCTTTATGGATCCGCCCGGGGTCATATCCAGCCAGACGCTGGGCGCTGCCTTCTGAACGCCGCTAAAGCTGCCACCACTCAAGGCTTCGATTTTTTTCAGTCTCGACGGAGCCAACAGCTGCTTTTCCGAGCCTCCCGCTCTCTCGACCCGTGGGCGAAGGTAAGCAAGGATATCGGCCTGAGAAAGTGGGGCGAGAGAAATATGATGGACGTGTACGGTTTCAGCGGGCTCGGCCAGCAGGGAATGCAAGGCGTCTTTGCCGGTAAAAACCGGAACTGCCGCCACGGAACGGTCAGCGGCCAGAAATCCTGCCAAAAGCATCTGCACGGCTTCCGGAGCGCCCTGATCCGCGTCATCCACAAGAAGCACTTGCCTTTGACCCCGCTGGGCCCGGTTTTCAGACCACCGGAAATAGCCCAGAATGGCTTCCCGCGCATCGGCATCCTCTGGAATGGCGGAGCGCGCCATTTTCCTCAGTTCACGCGCCAACGCCAGACTGCTGCCCAGCGCTGATACCGGTATCCGGTGAATATCCAGGCGGGAAGCTTCGTGGCGGGCGAACTCGGCCAACAGCCGCGTCTTTCCGGAGCCAGGCGCCCCTGTCACCACCAACGCCATATCGCCAAACCCGCACAGGTGGCGCAAGGACTCCAACGCCTGTTGCCGTCCGGCATCCGGAAAAAACGGGGCCTCCATTTCCAGCGGATTTTCCCGCAAGGCATAGCGTTGTTGCAGACGGGGGAAAAGCCCGCCATCTTCAAGACTGTTCAAAGTGTCTCGAGCCACACGCCATCCCTATCGAATAAAAGCCTGAAGTGTTGCCTGGAGGTTATCAACACTGGCGTCTGCAGTCACGTAGGCATCGCCCAGAGCCCGAAGGAGTACCAGGCGAAGGGCACCATCCACGTTCTTTTTATCGACCGCCATAAGCCCCATGAAGTCTTCGGACGTCATCCCGTCCGGCGCCATGGAAGGCAGCGATGCCCGACGAATCAGATTGACGGCACGGGTACGGTCTTCCGGGGTCAGGTTCCCTTCCCTCACCGATAGGTCTGCCGCCATCATCATACCGGTTCCTACTGCTTCGCCGTGCAGCCAGTTGCCATAGCCGGCAAAGGTTTCAATCGCATGGCCAAACGTATGCCCCAGGTTGAGAATGGCGCGCAACCCGCCCTCTTTTTCATCCTGCGCCACAACATCGGCCTTGCACTGACAGGAGCGGTATATGGCCTCGCCCAGTGCCGTCGCGTCCAGCGACAAAAGCGCATCCATGTTCTGTTCCAGCCACTCAAGGAACGGCTCATCACGGATCAGACCGTACTTGATGACCTCAGCCAGGCCTGCAGACACTTCCCGAGGGGGGAGAGTGCCAAGCGTATCAGCATCAATGAGGACCGCCTGCGGCTGATGGAAAGCGCCCACCATGTTCTTGCCCAGAGGGTGATTAATGCCGGTTTTCCCCCCAACCGAAGAGTCGACCTGGGACAGCAAAGTGGTTGGAATCTGGATAAAGGGGACACCGCGTTGGTAGGTTGCAGCCGCAAACCCCGCCATGTCCCCGACAACGCCCCCGCCCAACGCTGCAATGGTGGTTTTTCGTGTGTGACGCTTTTCCAGCAGCGCATCAAAGATGAGATTCAGGGTTTGCCAGTCCTTGTACTTCTCACCATCAGGCAACACTACCACGTCGACTGCCTTGCCGGGGAAGCAGGCTTTGGCTTTTTCCAAATACAAAGGGGCGACGGTGTCGTTGGTAACAATCATTACCTGGCTACCAACCACCCACGGTGTCAGATCAAAGGCTCCCAACAACCCCTGGCCGATAACAATCGGGTAGCTACGCTCACCCAGATCTACGGTAAGTTCACGAAGTACCTTTTGCATAGGAACGACCTTCTTTGCGCCGCTGGCGTTTGTGCCGGGGCGTTTTCGGATTCAATCTATTAACGAGCTGCCGAACCACAAGCCGCGGGCTCTTCCGGTCAGTGTGCATGACGATGTCCGCCAACTCGGTGTAAATGGGGTCACGCAGGGCGAACAGTTTGCGTAATACTGCTTCAGGATTGTCATTCTGCAGCAGCGGACGGTTTCGGTCTTTCCGCGTCCGCTCGATCTGCTGGTCAATGGAGGCGCGCAAGTAGACCACCATGGCGTCCGACTTCAACAAGGCATGATTCTCGGAGCGCATCACTGCGCCCCCACCCGTGGCGAGCACGGTACCAGGTTCTTCGGATAGTTCCTTGAGCATCGCGGTTTCCCGCTCACGAAAACCACTTTCTCCCTCGACATCAAATATCCAGGGAATATTGGCGCCGCACCGCTCCTCGATAATACGGTCTGAATCGAGGAACCGGTAGCCAAGCTCCTTCGCAAGCATCCGGCCGATGGTGCTTTTTCCGGCCCCCATGGGCCCAACCAGAACTACACGTTTGGGCAAAGACATAATTTCCGCTCAGGTGATTTCAAGCGAGTGAGAATAGCACAGGGCGCCCGTTTCCATAAGCCAGCCACGCTTTCACCCACAAAAAAGCCGCCGAACAGTGCGGCGGCTTTTCTGAAGAACAGACCCCTTAGCGAAGCAGGTCGGTCTCAACGATCTTCGGGGTAATGAAGATCAGCAGTTCCGCCCGCTCATCAATCTTTTCTGTTCGCTTGAACAGGCGACCAAGGTACGGGATGTCACCAAGGAATGGCGTCTTTGTAACCTGCGTGGCCACTTCTGACTGGAAGATACCGCCCAGGACCACGGTTTCGCCATTGGCCACCAACACCTGGGTTGCCACTTCGTTCGTGTTGATGGACGGGATGCCCGCAGTAACCTCGCCGCGGGAATCCTGGCTGACCACCAGATCCATGATGATCTTGTCATCCGGCGTGATTTGGGGCGTTACTTCCAGCGCCAGCAGAGCTTCCTTGAACGACACAGAGGTTGCGCCGCTGGAGGAGGCCTCCTGATAAGGAATCTCTTCACCGGACTTGATCGTGGCGGTCTGACGATCAGCCGTCACGACCCGGGGCTCGGAAACCACTTCCGCGCGACCGTCGGTCTCAAGAGCGGACAACTCCAACTCCACCAGAAAATCCGTGCCACCCCAGCCAATAGCAAATGAGGAGGTGCCAGCTGCACTCACACCCAGGTCGACCGCCAACGCATCGGGGGTCACAACTTCTCCGTCGTTCCAGAAGCTTTCGTTACCTTCAATCGAGCCGGTGCCAAAGAAGGTACTATTTTGACCGTAAGCGGTGGCCCCACCACCCCAGCGAACACCGAGATCTTCGGAAACGTTATTCTGGGCCCGAACAATGCGCGCCTGAATCGAGACCTGACGAACCGGAACGTCCCAGGTATCGACCAGACGGCGAATCTCATCGAGTTTCTCTGAGGTTTCGCGAACACTGATGGTGTTGGTCCGGTCGTCGGAAGACACAAAGCCACGGTCGGAAATAAGTTCTTTGTCAGCCTGGATCAGCGACACGATATCCGCGGCCTTGGCGTAATTCACCTGGATAATATCGAGGCGAATCGGGGCCAGCTCGGCGATTTGCTTGTCGGTTTCCAGCTCCAGCTTTTCGCGGGCCGCGATTTCGTCCGCCGGCGCGACCAGCAGGACATTACCGATCTGCCGCTTATCCAGCCCCTTGGTTTTCAGGATCAGGTCAAGCGCCTGGTCCCAGGGCACGTTCTGCAACCGCAGGGTAATACTGCCGCTCACGGTGTCACTGGCCACCAGGTTCAGACCCGTAAAGTCAGCAATCAGCTGCAGTACTGAACGGACCTCAATATCCTGGAAGTTAAGAGACAGGCGCTCACCGGTGTAGGGGAACTTCTCTTCCCGGCGGGCCTCGGCCTCTTCTTCGGTCAGTTGCTCAACACTGACAGTGAATTCAGACCCCGACTGATAGGCGATGTAGTCGTAAGCGCCATCAGGACGAATCTCCACCGTTGCCTGACCATCTTCCATGAAGGTGTCGATGCGGGTAACCGGAGTTGCAAAGTCTGTCACGTCCAGCCGGCGACGCAGTTTTTCAGGCACAGCCAGACCGGGCATGGACAATCGAATACGGCCACCCTGTTCGACCAGGTTTACCGCAGCGGAGCTGCGACCCAGGTCCACAATAACCCGGCCCTCGCCGTCTTTACCCCGACGGAAGTCCACACCCGCGATGGCGTTGTCCGCACTCGAAGAGGAAACCGCTGGTTCCTCACCCGTGTCGGCCACCACCATCATTTCTGTTGGCTTGGCCGGCTCCTCGGAGTAGGCAGCCACTTCCTGAGGATTTTCACCAATGGTCATGACCAGGGAGTTGTCTTCCTGGCGTGTCTCGTAGGGAACCAACTCGACAAGGTTGAAAATCAGGCGGGTTCGGTTGCCTGCTTCGACCACCGTCACACTCTGGGCGTTACTGGTTCCCAGAGACATGCTGCGCTTATCCAGACCGCTGCTGGTGTCTCGCAGATCCAAGGCGATACGAGCCGGTCGCTCTATGGTGTAACCCGACGTTTCGGGCGGCGTCCCATCAAATTTCAGGACCACCTCCAACGCTTCCCCTGGCAGCGATGTGAAAGACATGTCTTCCAGCGTGACCGCGCTGGCCAGGCTGCTCCATAACCCTACGGCGATGACGCCGGCACAGACCTTGAGTTTTTTGAACATCGCTAGCCTCGACCCCAATACTTTTTCTACAAACATGGTTCTTGTGTTCATCCTTTGACCGCTCCTCAGCCTTCATCCAGAGACAGGGAGCGCGGGCGTTCAACCCATCCGCCCCGACCATTGGGAACGATTTCAATCAATTCGATACGAGTCTCACTAATGCCGGCAATGCGGCCGTAATTCTGGCCCATATAGTTCCCTTTACGGACCCTGTGGACGACTCCGGTACCATCCTTCACCAACGCGTACATCACGCCGTCCTTGCTTTCCAGCGTGCCGACCATCTCCAGTTCGTTCATGGAGAAGTTCTCAAGCACCTCACGGGGGCGGTCCAGATCCGGCTCCACCTCACTGACCGGCTGGTCATCCACCATGGTCAGTTGAACATCCATCGGTGGCTCAAACGGCGCTCGCCGGTCTGCCGCCGAGTAACTGAATGCCTCATAGGCCTTGAATTCAGGAAGAGGCTCAACGTGCCCGCGGGGCTTGGCTCGGGTATCGGCCATAAACTTGTCGAGATCCGAGAAGCCGTCGTCTGGTGTACACGCCGCCAGCAAAGAGGCCAGACACACACTCAGCCAGGCTTTTCCTGCATGCTTTCCTGTCATGCTCACTCTCCAGCCCGGTAGCGGTAGGTACGGGCAACAACCTGCATATCAAGCTGCTCTCCATCCCCGCCAGTTGGTTTTATGGTTAAGTCGTGGAGCGTCACAATCCGGGGCAACCCGGCAACGCTGCTCACAAAAGACGCCAGCTCGTGGTAGGAACCTGAGACCCGGATATTGATGGGCAATTCCGCATAGAAGTCACGCTGAACCTCTGGCTGCAACGCCACCTCCTGCAAGGACAGGCCACTGCCAAGCGCCGTATTGGTGATGTCTTCCAACAGGCCTGGCACTTCCGTTTCGCTGGGCAGCTGCCGCACCAGCGCACCGAAGGTTTCCTGCATCTCTTCCATCTGCTGCTTGAAGGTATCCAGGTTGGCTACCTGATAGGCCTTGCGCTCGTAGGTCTGCTTGAGCTCCTGCTCTTTCTGCGCCACACGCTCCAATTGGGCGTACTGGTCCTTGATGAAAAACCAGTAGCCGCCACCCATGATCAACCCAAACACGATCAACGCAACGATTGCTTTAACCGGCGCCGGCCAAATCCCTGCATTGTTGAGATCAAGATCGTTGATATCAAAATCATTCAGTTTTTTCAGCGAGTCCGCGAGGCTCATTCCTTATCCTCCCCTTCGGGCTCTGGCGTTTTTTGCTGCACAGAGAGGTTGAACTGGCTATAACCGGCCCGACGACTGTCTGCCGCAGATACATTGGACAAGTTGGGATTGGCGAACCAATCAGACTCCTCAAACTGACGCATCAGGTTGGAGATACGACTGTTGGATTCGGCCATGCCAACGATGGCGATATTGTCGCCGGTTTTCTTCAGATCCGTGTAGAAAAGCCCATCGGGAAGGGTACGAACCAGCTCATCAAACACACGGACGATGACCGGACGCTTACCCTGCAGATCCTGAATGACCTGCATGCGCGCCAGAAGCTCATCGCGCTTGCGCTTCAGGTTCTCGATTTCCTTGATCTGCTTGTTGAGTTCCTGCGTGGCCCGCTCAATGTAGGCATTACGGGATTCCTGATAGGCAATGCGGCTGTCCATGTCAGACTTCCACAGATAAACCAGGCCGCCGGCAATAATGACGGCTCCAAGAATCATAACGATAAACTGCTTCTGCTTTTCCGCCCGAAGTTCTTCTCGCCAGGGCCTGAGGTTAATCTTCGCCATCAGTCGAAACTCCTCATTGCCAGGCCACAGGCAATCATCAGCGAGGGGGCATCGTTACCCAGTGCCGATGCGTTGACTCGCGAACCCACCGACATGTTGGCAAACGGGTTTGCCACCAGCGTGGGGGTGCCGGTTTTCTCTTCCACCATTTCGGTCAATCCCTGAATCGAGGAGGTACCGCCGGCAAGCACCACATAATCCACCACGTTGTACTGGCTGGCCCCGAAGAAGAACTGAAGCGCCCGGGCTACCTGCTGAACCACGGCTTCGCGGAACGGCATGAGCACTTCCTCTTCGTAGTCATCCGGCAGGCCGCCCTGCTTCTTGGCCAGGCCTGCTTCTTCCACAGACAGGCCGTAACGACGCTGAATCTCCTCGGTCAGCTGCTTGCCACCAAAAATCTGCTCACGGGTATAGACTGTTTGCCCTTCGGCCAGCACGCTCAGGGTGGTCATGGTTGCACCGATGTCGACCACCGCGACCACCAGTTCCTCGCCCTGAGAATCCAACTGGGGCTCAATCAACGCGTAGGCACGCTCGAGGGCGTAGGCTTCAACATCAACCACTTTGGTATTGAGGTCGGCAATTTCCATGACGTCTTCCCGGACGTCGACGTTTTCCTTCCGGCATGCCGCCAGCAGAACGTCAACTCGTTCGGGGTTGTCTTCGGAGGGCCCTTGCACTTCGAAATCAATGGCAACTTCGTCAAGGGGGTAGGGAATGTACTGGTCAGCCTCCAGGGCAATCTGGTCTTCCATCTCAAACTCGTTCATTCCCGAGTCCATCTGGATGACCTTGGTAATGACCGCTGAACCCGAAACCGCGACCGCTACATTTTTGACGCTGGTGCGGGACTTCGACACCACGCGCTTGAGGACTTCACCCACCGCTTCCACATTGGTGATGTTTTTTTCCACAACCGCATCGGCGGGTAATGGCTCTACGGCATAACTTTCGACCCTGTAACGGTCTCCATGTTTGGAGAGTTCCAGAAGCTTCACAGAACTGGAGCTTATATCCACTCCCAGCACCGCACTGGATTTTTTTCCTGGTAATCCGAACACGCGCTCACCTGTACTGGTTAACTACACCTTGCCCTGGAACCCCGAACCACTCCCTGTTACGGCGATTATCTCAGCGGAGCCCCATCTGTTTTTTTATGTAAGAGAATTTTCTGGCTATTCAGTCTACAATGCAATTTTTCAAATTGCAGAGAGATTTTTTCTAAAAGGGAACGAGTTCCCATCTAAAGTAATTTCTCAGATCATAGACCTATATCCAACATTTGTCAGGAAAAAATGCCCTATTTGCTGCGCACGTCTCGTATTTTCGCATGGTTCATGCTGACCGGCCTTAGCATCGGCATCATCGTCGCCTCCAGCCTGTACCTGTACCTGCGGCCAAACCTGCCGCCGGTACAACAGCTTATGGACGTCAAGCTACAAACCCCTTTAAGGGTGTATAGCAATGACAACAAATTAATAGCAGAATTTGGCGAAAAGAGAAGGGAGCCTGTCACAATCGAAGAGGTTCCCCAGCTGCAGCTTCAGGCTTTCCTGGCTGCCGAAGACTCCCGCTTCTTTGATCACTTTGGCGTTGACGTCATGGGCCTGGCCCGGGCAGCGTTCGAACTGGTTTCCACCGGCTCGATTCAATCGGGCGGCAGCACCATCACCATGCAGGTGGCCAAAAACTATTTCCTGACCCGCGACCAGACGTTTATTCGGAAGTTCAGCGAGATACTGCTGGCTCTGCAGATCGAAAGACAGCTTGATAAAAACGCGATCTTCGAGCTGTACCTGAACAAGATCTACCTGGGCAACCGCTCCTATGGCCTGGCAGCTGCAGCCCAGGCTTACTACGACAAACCGGTGAACGAGCTTTCGCTGGCCCAAATGGCCATGATTGCCGGCCTTCCCAAAGCCCCCTCAGCCTACAACCCCCTGGCAAATGCGGACCGGGCACTCAAACGCAGGGACTGGATCCTGGGCCGCATGAAAGAGTTGGGCTACATCTCGGAGGATGCCTGGTCGCTCGCTATCCAGGCGCCCATCACTGCCAGTTACAACACTCGGGAAATGGAGGTGGATGCGGACTATGTGGCCGAGATGGCCCGCGCTGAAATGGTCCGCCGGTTTGGCGAGGACGCCTATACCGATGGTTACACCGTGACTCTGACCGTCGACAGCAAAAAACAGCAAACAGCCACTGAGACTTTGCGCAACGGCCTGGAGGCTTACGACCGCCGGCATGGCTTCCGCGGCGCCATAGGCAGCTTTGATGTCGATGGAATGACGGAGGAACAACTCTCCAGCCAGATGCGCAACTACGTTCCTGTGGAATCCCTGATTCCCGCCGTTGTGACTGGCATTGACGATGACGCGGGCACCACCCGGGTACACCTTCGGGATCTGGGCCCGGCCACCATGGCATTCAGCACCATGGAATGGGCAAAACGCCATCGCACGGAAAACCTCACCGGTCCGGCACCGGAAAAGCCGTCGGATGTTGTCTCAAAGGGCGACGTTGTTTATGTGAAGGTCATGGATACGCCGGCTACTACCAACGATGACGGGGATACGCCCAACAACCAGGAGCGGCCCGAGGTTGCACTGGCCCAGGTTCCCCGGGTCGAAGGCGCCCTGATTTCACTGGATGCCCAAACCGGCGCCATCGAAGCTCTGAGCGGCGGTTACAGCTTCAACCAGAGCAAGTACAATCGGGCCAGCCAGGCGGAACGCCAGCCGGGCTCCAATTTCAAGCCATTCCTGTACCTCTCCGCCCTGGCCAATGGCAAAACGCCTGCAACCGTCTACAACGATGCCCCCATCGTGTTTGACGACTCGGAGCTGGAAACCGCCTGGCGCCCACAGAACGCTTCCGGGCAGTTCTATGGCCCCACCACCCTGCGTGAAGGCCTTTATCGCTCACGCAACCTGATTTCGATTCGATTGTTACGGGATCTGGGCCCGGAGACCACTCTGGACTACCTGAAGCAGCTGAAAATCCCCACGGACAAAATGCCGAAGGACCTGTCCCTGGCCCTGGGTAGCGGCCAACTGACCCCCATGGAACTGGCGCGCGGCATCGCCGTCATTGCCAACGGCGGTTACGACGTGCAGCCTTATCTGATCAACACCATCAAGGAGTCCGACGGCACCGTGGTGTACGAAGCACCCGAGACCATTCTCTGCGATGATAATTGCGAAGATTTGGCCGAAAACAGGAATAAGGCGCAAATCGACTCGGAGGCACTACCGGAAACCAAAGGCATGGCCCTGCCCGCCTCTGCCGATGATGGTGACAACCCCCGCATCATGCGTCGCCTGGCCGACGAGCGAGCCGTCTACATCCTGCACTCCATGATGCGCGACGTGATTGAAAGGGGCACCGGCCGACGCGCCCTGGCGCTGAATCGCAGTGATATTGCCGGCAAGACCGGCACCACCAACCAGCAGAAAGACACCTGGTTCAGCGGCTTCAACCATGACCTGGCGACAACCGTCTGGGTAGGCTTCGATCAGCCAGCCCCTCTTGGGCGCGGTGAATACGGCTCATCCACAGCCCTCCCCATCTGGATCGATTATATGAAGGTGGCACTGGAAGGCACGGAGCCCAAAACCATGCCGCGCCCCAACGGGATTGTCAGCATCCGAATTGATCCGGAAACCGGTGAACGGGCCCGACCGGGCAGCGACGGCGTGTTCGAACTATTCCGCACCGAGGAGGCCCCCGCCCCGCTGCCGCCGGAGAACAATAATGATAATGGCGCCGGCGAGGAACCGGACGACCTCTCCCGCCAGATCTTCTAGCAGCCTCTGGCTGGCGAGGGCCAGACATAAAAAAAACCGGCGGGATCTCCGCCGGTTTTTTTTATGAAGCCAGAACAATCGATCAGATGATGTCGTCCATGGACTTCAGCGGATAATGCGCCGGGTACGGATTACGGGCAACGCCGGAATCCACCGCCGCTCGTGCAACAGCGGCAGGCACTTTTTCCAGGAGGCGCACATCCATCGGCTTGGGAATGATGTATTCCCTACCGAATTCAAGGCTTTCCACACCATATGCCTCACAGATTTCCTGAGGCACGGGCTCCTTGGCCAGTTCACGGATCGCGTGAACCGCGGCCACTTTCATCTCTTCGTTGATGGCCGTTGCACGAACGTCCAGAGCACCACGGAAGATGAACGGGAAGCCCAACACGTTATTCACCTGGTTCGGGTAATCCGAACGACCGGTTGCCATGATCAGATCATCGCGGGCAGCCAGGGCCACTTCCGGACTGATCTCCGGATCCGGGTTGGAACAGGCAAACACAATCGGGTTTGGCGCCATTTTCTTCAATTGATCGGCAGACAGAAGGTCCGGGCCCGACAGGCCGAGGAACACATCCGCGCCTTCAATCGCATCATCCAGTGTGCGCTTGTCCGTCTCGTTGGCGAACATGGCCTTATACTGGTTAAGATCCTCACGACCAGAGTGGATCACACCCTTGCGGTCAAGCATGAAGATGTTTTCAGGGCGGATCCCGCAACTGATCAACAACTTCGTGCAGGCAATGGCGGCGGCACCGGCGCCCAGACAAACCACCTTTGCCTCTTCGATTTTTTTACCCTGCAGCTCAAGGGCATTGATCATGCCGGCTGCAGTCACGATTGCTGTACCGTGCTGGTCATCATGGAAGATGGGCACGCTACATTTTTCGATGAGTGCGCGCTCCACCTCAAAACACTCCGGTGCCTTGATGTCTTCGAGGTTGATACCACCAAAGGTATCGGCGATACGCTCAACGGTTTCAATAAACGCTTGCGGGCTTTCGGAATCAACTTCAATATCGAAGACATCGATTCCGGCAAAGCGCTTGAACAGTACGCCTTTGCCTTCCATTACCGGCTTGCTCGCCAGAGGGCCGAGATTGCCAAGACCCAGGATGGCGGAGCCGTCAGAGATCACGGCCACCAGGTTGCCCTTGGCGGTGTACTTGTAAGCATTCTCGGGGTCCTTCGCGATCTCTCGGACCGGTTCGGCAACCCCGGGGCTGTACGCCAGGGAAAGGTCGCGGGAGGTGCGGGTCGGCTTGGTGATTTCAACACTCAGCTTACCCGGCCGCGGTTTGGCGTGATATTCAAGGGCTGCATCTTTCAGATCTTGAGACATTGCCACTGTTCCGTTTGTCACGTTTTAGAGTTAGATCCAGCCCGAAAGCATCAGACTGGAAAGCCATTATGGCCCGGACATTTGGAAACAACAACCCACACGAAAGGCCTAAATGCATCCGTCAATAGTGCATTTGGCCAACATCGAAAAAATTGCTTCCCAAAAACGAAAAAAGCGCCCGTAGGCGCTTTTTCTAACATTTCGGTACGGCTTATTACTTCTTGCCGCCGCCGATGCGACCACCGAAACGCTTGTTGAACCGCTCGATACGACCGCCGGTGTCCATTACCTTCTGCTTACCGGTATAGAACGGATGGCACTGGGAACATACGTCCAGCTGCAGATCCTGGGTAAAGGTGGAGCGAGTCTTGAAGCTGTTACCGCAAGAACAGTTAACGGAAATCTCTTCGTACTTGGGGTGAAGACCTTCTTTCATGGCAAACCTCTTTCGGTCATGCCGCTACCCAATCACCCGCTGAAAACCAGCGTTGGCGCCAGGCACCGCATGTTTGAATCCATTGAAAAGACCGTGCACAATCAAGCCCGGCCATAAACAGACCGCGAATCTTACTGACAAACCCGGCTCCAGGCAAGTATCTTCAGTACCGTCAGCCGACAGCAAGCGCCCGCGCCCAGCGCTAACCCCCGTTTTCGGCCTTTTTTCTCAGGATAGGCAAATACCGTGACACGGCCCGCAACTGCCCGCATCGCACTCAACCGCCCGTTACGGCGACTGTTCGACTACACCATCCCCAGTCACTTGCACCTCCGGGCAGGCCAGCGGGTGAAGGTACCGTTTGGCCGCCAGACCCTCACCGGACTGGTGGTGGAAATCGGAGTGGAGCCACCTGAAGGCATCACCCTCAAACCCATTGCCGGCATTCAGGAAGAATGGCCCGCCCTCCCGGAAAACACACTGCGCCTTCTCACCTGGGCCAGCGATTATTATCAGCACCCGTTGGGCGAGTGTCTGTTCACTGCTCTGCCACCCGCACTGCGCCGTGGTCGCCCAGCCCGCGAAAAAGCCGATGAACACTGGCATTGCCTGCAGACTGACATCACCCTGGCCGCCAACGCCCATAAGCAGAAGGCCCTACTGGCAGCCATCGCGGAAAAACCGGGCATCACTTCCAGCGACCTTGTGCAACAGGGCTTCACCCGCGCCCAACTCCGCAACCTCGAGGGCAAAGGCCTGATAGCCGCCGGGGAAACACCTAAGACCTCAACAACGACGCCGCCTCAGGGTCTTCCCGCACCACGGTTGTCTGAAGCTCAGCGAGAAGCCGCCAGCAAACTACCGGAGCAGACGGATAAGTTCTCCGCCAGCCTGCTTTACGGCATTACCGGCAGCGGCAAGACTGAGCTTTACCTGCACTACCTGAAAGAACACCTGCAATCGGATGAGCAGGCACTAGTTCTGGTGCCGGAAATCAACCTGACCCCACAAACCCTCGCCCGTTTTCGGCGTTATTTTGGTGACCGGATCGTGGTCTGGCACTCGGCCCTGAACGACGGGCAGCGCTTGCGCACCTGGCTGAAAATTCGTAACGGTGAACCGGTCATTCTCATCGGTACCCGATCCGCCGTACTACTGCCATTCACCAACCTGCGCTGCATCGTGGTGGACGAGGAGCACGACAGCTCCTACAAACAGGGCGAGGGTTTTCGCTACTCGGGGCGGGACGTGGCGGTCTATCGTGCTCATCTGAATCAGTGCCCGGTCATCCTCGGTTCCGCCACCCCTTCCCTGGAATCCTGGCACAACGCCAAACAGGGCAAGTACCAACTGATCCCACTGGAAGAACGCGCCAACAACGCCCGGCCGCCGGAACTGTCCCTGCTGGATATCCGCAGCCGGCCGCTGGAGGCCGGTCTGGCTCGCCCTGCCCTGAACGCCATAAGCGATACCCTGGCCCGGGGCGAACAGGCACTGGTGTTCGTCAACCGCCGGGGTTACTCACCGGTGATGATGTGTTTCGACTGCGGCCACCTTGAAGAATGCCCACACTGCGACACACGACTGACCTACCATCGCCGCGACCGCGCCATGCGATGTCACCACTGCGATCACCAACAGGCCGCCACCGCTAACTGCCCGAAATGTCAGAGCGAGAACTACAAGCCAGTCGGCCAGGGCACCGAGCGCACCGAAGACACCCTGGCCGAACATTTCCCGGAATTCCCCGTGGTTCGGGTGGACCGGGACAGCACCCAGCGCAAGGGCAGCATCCAGGGCATCCTGGACAAGGTTAACAGCGGCAAACCCTGCATTCTGGTAGGCACGCAGATGCTGGCCAAGGGTCATGACTTTCCGAAAGTCACCCTGGTGGTTGTA
The DNA here is from genome assembly GCA_044811145.1 of Marinobacter nauticus. GTDB lineage: Bacteria > Pseudomonadota > Gammaproteobacteria > Pseudomonadales > Oleiphilaceae > Marinobacter > Marinobacter nauticus_A. The sequence continues at coordinate 1,684,564 of CP085245.1, read as the reverse complement.
GTCAACGCCGACGGCGGGCTGTTCAGCGTCGATTTCCGCGCCCCCGAACAGATGATCCAGACCCTGCTGCAGGTGAGCGGACGTGCCGGGCGGGGCGACAAGCCCGGCAAGGTCCTGATCCAGACCTGCCACAGTGACCACCCGTTGCTCAACGCCCTTTGCCGGGGCGATTATCCCACCATCGCCGACCAACTAATGGCCGAGCGGGAGGGCGGGCAACTCCCGCCCTTCCGGGCCATGGCCGTGCTGCGCGCCGAAGCCGATACCATGCAAGGCAGCCTGCAACTGCTGGGCGCCATCAAGCCGATGGCGCAAACGACCGGCATTGACGTCTGGGGCCCGCTGCCAGCCGTCATTGCCCGCAAAGCCAACCGGCACCGCGCGCAATTGATTCTGTGCAGCAATCACCGCAAGCAACTGAACCGACAACTCACCTATCTTTGCCACCATCTAGATCAGAGCAAGCTGCCAGGCAGCACCCGCTGGATGGTGGATGTGGACCCGCAGGAAACCGGCTGAAAGCACGTGGCCACATTCCTTCCGCGCTTTTTGCTTACACCCCAACTTTCCGCGATAATACCCGCCTTCTATTTCCAACGGGCGCCCTGCCCGACACCCATTCTTCTGTGAACCGAGTCGTCTGACAGCATGAAAGAGACCGTATCCGAGCTTCTCCAGTCTGCGCTGGCCGCCCTGCAATCTGAAGGCACCCTGCCCGCGGACCAAACCTTTACCCCCCAGGTAGGCAACACCAAAGACAAGGCCCATGGCGATTACGCCTGCAACATCGCCCTGGCCGCCGCCAAGGCTGCCGGCTGCCCGCCCCGACAACTGGCCGAGGCCCTGGTGGCCAACCTGCCCGAGAGCAAGGCCGTCGATAAGGTCGAAATTGCCGGACCCGGCTTCATCAACTTTTTCATGAGCACTGCCAGTGCCTTCGGCATTGTTGAAGAGATCCTGGCGGGGGGCGAACAGTTCGGGCGCAACCAGAATGGCAAGGGTGAAAAAGTTCAGGTGGAATTCGTTTCCGCCAACCCCACCGGCCCTCTGCACGTCGGTCACGGCCGGGGCGCGGCCATTGGCGACAGCCTCTGCCGCCTGCTGGAGGCCAACGGCTACGACGTTACCCGGGAGTTCTACTACAACGACGCCGGCGCCCAGATCAACAACCTGGCCCTGTCCGTCCAGGCCCGGGTCAAAGGTCTGACCCCGGAACACGAAAGCTGGCCGGCTGATGGTTACCGTGGCGATTACATTGTTGACGTGGCCAACGCCTACCTGGCTGGCGAAACCGTCACCGCCGACGACCGGGAAGTCACCGCCAAAGGTGATCCCGAGGATCAGGATGCCATCCGCGAATTCGCCGTGGCCTACCTGCGTCGCGAACAGGACCTGGACCTGAAAGCCTTCGGTGTGGAGTTTGACGTCTATTTCCTGGAGTCCTCCCTGTACGAGGACGGCAAGGTGGAAGCCACGGTCAAGCGCCTGCAGGAAAACGGCTACACCTACGAGCAGGACGGCGCCATGTGGCTGAAAACCACCGAATTCGGCGACGACAAAGACCGCGTGATGCGCAAGAAAGATGGTGGCTACACCTACTTCCTGCCGGACGTGGCCTACCACCTGGACAAGTGGCAGCGTGGGTTCAGCACCGTGATTAACGAACAGGGCGCCGACCACCACTCCACCGTAACCCGTGTGCGCGCCGGCCTGCAGGCGCTGAAAGCCGACATCCCGCAGGGTTGGCCCGACTACGTCCTGCACCAGATGGTGATGGTGACACGCTCCGGCGAGGAAGTGAAAATTTCCAAGCGTGCCGGCAGCTACGTCACTGTGCGCGATCTGATCGACGAAGTGGGTCGCGACGCCACCCGTTACTTCCTGGCCGCGCGCCGTGTGGACAGCCAGCTCACCTTCGACATCGACTTGGCCCGCTCACAGACCAACGAAAACCCGGTGTATTACATCCAGTACGCCCACGCCCGCATCTGCAGCGTACTACGCAAACTGGCCGAAGCCGGAGTGGAACGTGGTCGGAACGAGTGCGTGGGTGATCTCTCCATCCTCGCCCTGGATGAAGAGAAGGAAATCGCCAACCAGCTGGCCAAATATCCGGAACTGGTGGCCAATGCCGCAATCCAGCGCGAGCCCCACCACATCGCCCATTACCTGCGCGACCTGGCCGGCCTGTTCCACACCCACTACAACGCCCACAAGGTGCTGATCGAAGACACCGCCCTGCGCGATGCCCGGGTCAGCCTGTACCTGGCCGTGCGCCAGGTCATTGAAAACGGCCTGGGCCTTCTGGGCGTACGCGCGCCGGAGGAGATGTAAGCGCACCATGGCCAGGGATTACGCCAAAAAGAACCGGCCAACCGGGAAAGGGGCCGCCTCACCTAAAAAGAAGCCGGCCCCCACCCCAAAAAAAGCCGCCAAACCCAAGGCGAGTGCCCCGGCACCCGCCCAGCACGGGAGTTTGTCTTTGAAGTGGATTCTTTCTCTGGCCGTTGTCGGCTGTTTCATCGGCTTTATCGTCTACCTGAACACCCTGCCTGGAGGCAAAGGGCCCACAACACCCACTTCAGGCCCCGCCAGCTCCCAGGTAAGTGAGCCCAAACAAACTGCCAAGTCTGAACCAGCACCGGGAACCGCCGCCCCGGACAAGCAGGAGCAAAAATTCCGCTTCTACGACATGCTGCCGGAATCCGAGGTGGAGCCCCCCGAAGTCAACGACTACGCTCCGGGCCCGGACATCCAGGATTTCGACTACGTGGTCCAGGCCGGCTCCTTCCGCAACCAGCAGGATGCCGAACGTCTGCGTGCTGAAATTGCCTTCCAGGGCCTGCGCGCTCACGTGCAGACAGTGCAGCAGGACAATGGCAGCGTCTGGTACCGCGTCAACGCCGGGCCGTTCAAGTCCCGCAGCAAAATGAATTCGGCGGTGGACAAACTCGTCTCCATCGACATCCAGCCGCTGGTGCGGAAGATTCCCAAGGAAGGCTGAAAAGCGACTAGCACTATGTTTAGCTGGCCGGGTTGAGGAAGGCTTTCCAAAAATTTGTGGAGCCAGGGATGGCGGAACATAAGCGCCACATGGATGTGCCGCCAGGATCACTTTTGGGAAAGCCTTCCTCAACCTGGCCATGCACCAAATCCTCAGGCCTAGTAGGTCACTCCACTCTTGAATTCCTCCCCGCTGCCTCCATAACATCGGAATAACCATTCCAAACAGGCAACTGGAGCCCGAATGACTACCATAGTTTCCGTCCGCCGAGGCGACGAAGTCGCCCTCGCCGGCGATGGCCAGGCCACGCTCGGCAACACCGTAATGAAAGGCAATGTCCGCAAGGTACGCCGCCTGTATAACGACAAAGTAATTGCCGGCTTTGCCGGTGGTACCGCCGATGCCTTCACCCTGTTCGAGCGCTTCGAGGCCCAACTGGAAAAGCACCAGGGCCACCTGACCCGCGCCGCCGTTGAGCTGGCCAAGGACTGGCGTACCGACCGGGCCCTACGCAAACTCGAAGCCCTGCTGGCAGTGGCCGACAAGACCACGTCCCTGATCATTACCGGTAACGGCGATGTAATCGAACCCGAGCAGGGGCTGATCGCCATTGGCTCCGGTGGCCCCTATGCCCAGGCCGCAGCTCGTGCCCTGCTGGAAAACACCGAGCTCAGCGCGCATGACATTACCGAGAAGGCCCTGGATATTGCCGCTGACATCTGTATTTACACCAACCACAACCGCACTATGGAAGTGCTGTCCACCAAAGAGTGACCGGAGCGACCATGTCTGCAATGACTCCCCGTGAGATCGTCCACGAACTGAACAAACACATCGTGGGCCAGGAAGAAGCCAAACGCGCCGTCGCCATCGCCCTGCGTAACCGCTGGCGTCGCATGCAGCTGGACAGCAGCCTGCGTGATGAAATTACCCCCAAGAACATTCTGATGATCGGCCCCACCGGTGTGGGCAAAACCGAGATTGCCCGGCGCCTCGCCAAACTGGCCGATGCCCCGTTTTTGAAGGTGGAAGCCACCAAGTTCACCGAAGTGGGCTATGTGGGCCGGGATGTGGAGTCCATCATCCGGGATCTCGCGGATATGGCGGTTAAAATGCTTCGTGAAAAGGAAATGAAGCGCCATGAGACTCGCGCCATGGACGCCGCGGAGGAGCGCATCCTGGATGCCCTGATTCCGCCACCCCGGGATCTCAGCGAGGACAGCCAGCGCACCAGCAATGATTCTTCCACCCGCCAGCTGTTCCGCAAAAAGCTGCGTGAGGGCGAGCTGGACGACAAGGAAATCGAGATTGAGCTGCGTAGCGGCGGTGCAGGCGTGGAAATCATGGCGCCTCCGGGCATGGAGGAGATGACCAACCAGCTGCAGAGCATGTTCTCCAACATGTCCTCCGACAAGCGCAAGACCCGCAAGATGAAAGTGGCCGACGCCATGAGGCAAGCCCGGGACGAGGAAGCGGCCAAGCTGGTCAACGAGGAAGAAATCAAACAGAAGGCCATCCAGGCCGTTGAACAAAACGGCATTGTGTTTCTGGATGAAATCGACAAGGTGGCCAAGCGTTCTGAAAACACGTCCTCGGACGTCTCCCGTGAAGGTGTCCAGCGTGACCTGCTACCTCTCATTGAGGGTAGCACCGTGAGCACCAAGTACGGTTCCGTGCGCACGGATCACATCCTGTTCATCGCATCTGGTGCGTTCCATCTGTCCAAGCCATCAGACCTGATCCCGGAACTGCAGGGCCGCCTGCCGACTCGTGTCGAGCTCCAGGCACTGACCCCGGAAGACTTCAAACGCATCCTGACCGAGCCGGACGCCTCCCTGGTGCAGCAATATGAGGCGCTGATGGCCACCGAAGGCGTAAAACTGACCTTCGCAGACGATGCCATCACCCGCCTGGCGGAAGTGGCGCACAAAGTGAATGAAACCACGGAAAACATCGGTGCGCGCCGCCTGCATACCGTACTCGAGCGCTTGCTGGAAAGCCTCTCGTACGATGCGGGTGACACAGTCAGGGACGGTTTTGAAGTGACAGCGGCCTATGTGGACGAAAAGCTCGGCGAACTGGCCGAAGACGAAGACCTGAGCCGTTATATCCTTTAACGGCCCAACGCCAGAAAAAAGGCCGGATGGGAAACCCTCCGGCCTTTTTTAATGCGCGTGACTCGTGAATCGACGCCTACGATTTGCCAGCCTGATCCGCCAGTGCCGCTGTGGAGGAGCGAGCCGGGCGCAGGTAGCGGCCAAAGCCGGCATTACGAAGCGCCAAATCAACGCAACTTTTGATGACGTGGGGCGAATCCAGCAACAGCACATCCTCGAGCAATTGCATGGCCCATTCCCGGCTCACATTACGAATCACCGATTTCACTTTCGGCAGACTTGCCGCGTTCATGGAGAGGGAATCATAGCCCATCGCCATCAGTAACACCGCGCCACCCGGATCACCGGCCAGCTCACCACAGATCCCCACCGGTTTGCCCACCGAATGGGCATCCTGGGCCACCCGCACCAGCGCCTGGAGCACAGCGGGATGGTAAGAGTGGTAAAGCTGCGCGACTCTTGGGTTGTTGCGATCCACCGCCAGCAGGTACTGGGTCAGGTCGTTGGAGCCCACCGACAGAAAATCCACCCGTTCAGCCAACTCGCGAATCTGGTAGACCACACCAGGTACCTCCACCATCACGCCCACCTTGGGCATGTGGATCTGGTAGCCTTCTTCGCGCACCTCGTGATACACCCGGTAGATCAGGTGCAGGGATTCCTCCACTTCGGAAATGTTGCTGATCATCGGCAGCATGATCTGCAGGTTGTTCAGCCCCTCGCTGGCCTTCAGCATGGCCCTCACCTGCACCAGAAAGATTTCCGGGTGATCGAGTGTGACCCGGATACCCCGCCAGCCCAGGAAAGGATTTTCCTCCTGGATGGGGAAATAGGTCAAAGCCTTGTCGCCACCAATATCGAGCGTGCGCATGGTCACCGGGTTGGGGGCGAAAGCCTCCAACTGCTCCCGGTAATATTCCCGCTGCTCCTGCTCGGAGGGGAAGCGGTCCTTGATCATGAACGGCACTTCCGTTCGATACAGGCCGATGCCCTCGGCGCCGTGGGAAAGAGAGCGCGCCACATCCGTCATCAGGCCAGTATTCACCAGCAAGGCCACCCGATGGCCATCGGTAGTCTCACAGGGCTTGTCCCGCAGCGCTTCCAGGCCACGGAACAATTCGTCCTCTTCGTCGCAGATCTCCTGATAATAGGCCCGAAGCTCCGGAGAGGGCGAGGCAAACAGCTGCCCTTCAAAGCCGTCCACGACCAGTTCTTTGCCATCCAACTGATTGACCGGGATATCCACCAGGCCCATCACGGTTGGCACCCCCATCGCCCGGGCCAGAATGGCCACGTGGGAGTTGCTGGACCCCTTCACTGAAACCAGACCAACCAGCCGACCTTTCGGCACCTCCCCGAGCATCGCCGGTGTAATTTCTTCGCTGACCAGAACTGTGCGCTCCGGGTACTCCACGTTTTTTTCTTCGCCTTCCTGAAGCCGTGACAATACCCGACGACCCAGGTCCCGGATGTCCACGGCCCGCTCACGCAGGTAATGGTCGTCCATCATTTCGAAGTGGCGAATATACTGTTGCACCACTTGCTTGAGAGCACCCTGGGCCCAGACACCCTCCCGGATGCGATTGGCCACCTCTCCGGGCAGCGCTTCATCGCCGAGCATGCTCAGGTAGACGTCAAACAGGGCCAATTCTTCTGGTCTCAACTGTGACGACAAGCGTTTGGCCACCCGCTGAATGTCTTCGCGCACGGTTTGTACCGCCGCGCGGAACAGGGACAACTCCTGCTCAATGTCCTCTGTCGGTTTTTCCGGCACGACGTCAAGATCAGCCGTGGAGTAGACCACGGTGCCAGTACCAATAGCCACGCCGGGGGCTCCAGGCACGCCGCTGAAACTGACATCCTTAGCTTGTTCGCCGGTCAGGGACAAACCACTGATGGCACCCGTGGCTTCACTATGGGCAATAACACTGGCCAACTGGGCGGAAACGGTAACCAGGAAGGCTTCTTCACCCTCATCAAAGCACCGGGAACTCTCCCGCTGCTGCACAACGAGAACACCCAACATGCGCCGCCGATGAATGATGGGCACACCCAGAAACGAGCGGAAACGCTCTTCACCGGTTTCCGGGAAATAACGGTAACGGGGGTGAGACGGGGCGTCTTCCAGATTGATCGGCTCTTCCCGAGCGCCGACCAGGCCAACCAGACCCTCGGAATAGCCCAGGCTGACCTTGCCTACCGATTCCTGATAGAGACCCTCGGTCGCCATCAGGATATAGCGGTTGGAAGACGGATCCACCAGATAGACAGAACAAACCTCAGTACCCATGGCTTTCTGAACCCGCGAGACGATAATACGCAGCGCCTCGTTCAGATCACGGGCCGCGTTTACCTCTTGTACTATGTTTCGCAGGGTGCTCAGCATGGGCTAGTCCGTCATTTATGATTTTCCTTCCGGCGTCGGCTCTGCTCGCCACTACGGAGCCACTGCTCCATGTGGTGAAACAGCCGGGGCGCAAGCTCTCGCAGGGCGCGCCGGTACACTTCTCTTTTGAATGAGACCACCTGCCCCAACGGGTACCAGTAGCTAACCCACTGCCAGCCGTCGAATTCCGGTGAATCGGTGCCATCCACGCGCACGTGCGCGTCTGGCGACAACATCCTCAGCAGGAACCATTTCTGTTTTTGCCCCACGCAAACGGGGTGCGAGTGGTAGCGAACCATCCTCCTTGGAAGCCGATACCGAAGCCAGCCTCGGGTGCAGCTAATGATTTCCACATCGCTGGCACTCAGGCCGATTTCTTCCGCAAGCTCCCGGTACAACGCTTCCTCCGGTGATTCATCGTCTTTGATACCACCCTGCGGAAACTGCCAGGAGTCCTGCCCTATTCGCCTTGCCCAGAGGACTTCGCCCCTGTGGTTGGCCAGAATGATTCCGACGTTGGGTCTGAAACCGTCTGAGTCGATCACGGCACAGTCCTCTTGATAGTCGGCTGCCGGTCAGTTTTTAACCGGCGATAATTGTGCAAGTTGCTCTCATTCTTGCAGAAACCCAAGGCATGGGCAAACGCAGCCGCACGGCCCGGTTCATGGTAGACTGGACGCTTTGCATCAAAGCCTTTAAAAAACGGGAGGAAGTGGCTTGACGCTCGCAATTTTTGATCTGGACAACACCCTGCTGGCTGGCGACAGCGACCATGCCTGGGGAGAGTTTCTGGTGGAAGAAGGCATGGTGGATGCCGAAGACTACAAACAGGCTAACGACCGGTTTTATCAGGAATACCTCAACGGCGAGCTCGACATCTTCCATTATCAACGCTTTGTGCTCCAACCCCTGTCACGGCACAGCATGGAAGAGCTGGAAGCCTGGCGGGAGGCGTTCATGAGCAAGAAAGTGGCGCCGATGATGCTCGATAAGGCCGCACAACTTCTGGCCGAACATCGCGAACAGGGCCATACCCTGATGATCATTACCGCCACCAACCGCTTCATCACCGAACCGATTGCCCAAAAACTGGGCGTGGAGCATCTGATTGCCACCGAGCCGGAGCTGGTAAATGGGCGCTTTACCGGCGAGGTGGCGGGCACGCCAAGCTTCCAGGAAGGGAAAGTGGAACGACTCAACGACTGGCTCGGTGGCCATGGCGAAAACCTGGCGGGCGCCTGGTTTTACAGCGACTCCCGTAACGATGTGCCGCTGCTGGAGAAAGTGGACAACCCGGTGGCGGTGGACCCGGACCCCACTCTGGAGCAGATTGCACGGGACCGTGGCTGGAAAGTGATGTCTCTGCGGGACTAAATGCCTTCGGGGCTTTGCACCATCTTCTGCAAAGCCCCTTCAGCGAAGATCGGCTTAACCTTCCGACGCCGCATGGTCTGCATAGGTTTCGGCATCCATCAAGCCATCCAGCTCGCCAGCATCCGCCAGCTTCACACGGAACAGCCAGCCCTCGCCGTAAGGGTCATCGTTGACCAGTTCGGGCTCGTCTTCCAGCTTTTCATTTACCGCGATCACCTCGCCGGTCACTGGACTAAAGACATCCGAGGCGGATTTCACGGATTCTGCCACCGCCGCTTCTTCGCCACCGTTTACGGTTGCGCCCACTTCCGGCACTTCGATAAAGACCAGATCGCCCAGCTGCTGCTGGGCAAAGTCGGTAATCCCCACTGTCGCGGTGCCATCGTCGGCCACGCGCACCCATTGGTGGGTTTCAATGTATTTGAGATCTGCAGGCGTTTCACTCATGACTTGCACCCTGTTGGAATTTTCCGCGCAGTTTAACCGAACCGGTCGATTCCGGCGAATTTCAAGCCCTGCCCATGTGACAATACCCAGAATAGCTGCTTGACCTAATAACCGCCGGCGCTCTGGTCCAGGGTGAATTCAAATTGCTCGGCGCGGTGGACCAACGTGCAACAATCGCCGGAGGGGTGCAGCTCGAACCAGCGATACCCCGGCGCCAGGGGTTCTACCGCAAAATCATCAGAGCCTGAGGTGAACTGGATACAGGTGGAAGGGGTGGCCAGCAGCTCCACGCCGTTGCGATTCCGCTGAAAATCCTGGTGAATGTGGCCCCAGAGCACGACTTTCACCTGCCTGTGCCGATCAACAACCCGCCAGAAGGGCTCCGGGTTGGTGAGGCCAATTTTGTCCATCCAGGCGGAGCCGATACTCACCGGGTGATGATGGAGACAGATCATGGTTGGGAGCTCCGGGTACTCGCTCAGAGCCTGGTCCAGAAAAGCCAGCTCAGCATCCGCCAACTCACCAAACACCTTGCCTGGCACCGACGAATCCAGCATGACAAAGTGCCAGCCTCCCAGCACCAGCTGGCGGCGATTGGCATCAAACTCGTCTGCCACCGCACCCAGTGTTTCACCGTCATCATGATTACCGGCAATCCAGACCGAAGGGGCGTTAAATGCCTTCAGGCGCTCGCCAAAATACCGGTAGGCTTCCGGAGAAGCGTCTTGAGTGAGATCCCCCGTGGCCAGGATCAGATCAGGCTTCCCGTGCACTTTAAGGGCTTCGGCAATGACCGCGTCCAGGCTGTCCCGGGTGTTGACCCCCAAGAGGCTGCCCTCTTCCGAAGCCATCAGGTGAGGGTCGGTCAGCTGTAGCACCCGCAGTGGTGGATTGTGTTCAATTTGGGTCATACCTGGCCTGTGTTCTTTCGTTGCAGTCAGTTGCGGTTTGTTATCAGTGTACGACAGGCTTGCCCGGGTTGATCATGCGGGGATGAAGAATGGTTCACATTTTAGGCAGAACAGGGATGAATTTAACAAACTTTCACATCCGTGGATTAATCAAGCCCCTCTCCCGCCGTCCAGGCAGCGTGTTCCATGGGCAGGTGCCCAAAACGCAGACAATAATCCAGCCAATCGGCCAGGAATCCATTCACCTGCACCTTTTCATCGGGATGATGCATGAAACGGTTGGGGTAATCGTTGACCGGCGCAATCTGACGCTGGCGATAGCAGCTGATGACCTCGGCCATGGCGGCGTCATGATAGACCCGGACAGTCATCTGGGGATTGTTCAGCCATTTACCACTGTTATGAACCTGTTCCAGCAACAAGGTTTCGGTGAACTTGGTGGTTTGCAGCAGCTCAACGCGCACACGCCCCAGGTACTGGTTTTCGCGATGCAACTCGAACTCACACACCGGATTGCCCGCAACTTCCAACTGCCGCAACTTGCGCAGTCGCTGGTAGTTACCATCACAGAGCGCACCAAACCGGCGAAGGTCCGGCACATACGGCTTTGGCCGTTTCACCCACTCGGTCATGCCGCCCACTCCTTACGCAACCGCTCACGGTTCAGTTGCAGCCACTGAAGGGCGATAACACCAGCAGCGTTGTTGATGCGACCGTCCCGGATCATGGCGATGGCCTCTTCTGCCGCCACGACGTGGGCACGGATATCTTCATGCTCATGTTCCAGGCCGTAAAGCCCGCCTGCATCCGCAGTGCTCACCTGGCCACAGAAAAGGTGCACCATTTCGGTGGTGCCGCCGGGTGAGACCAGGTAGTCGCAGATTTTTTCGAGATGACTGAAGGTCAGCCCGGCTTCTTCTTCGCCTTCGCGCTGGGCCACTTCTTCCGGCGCCTCACCGTCCTCGTTTATTCCCGCCACCAGTTCCAGCAGCCACGGCGACTGGTCCCGGCCCAGGGCGCCCAGGCGAAATTGCTCCAGCAGCACCACTTCATCCCGCTCGGCATCGTAGGGCAACACGCAGGTGGCGTCGCCACGCACGAACAGTTCGCGGGTGAAGGTGGGCATTTCACGGCCATCAAAACGCGCGTGGGTCAGCCAGAGCTTGTCCATGCGGAAAAAGCCCTGGAAGACGGTTTCGCGTTTTTCGACAGTGACGTCGTTGGCGTTGAACTGGAATGGTTTGGGCATGGAGGCTTCCGGCTATGTGTTCGGCCTTGAACGATAGCCGGAAGCATGGCGCTACTGCAAGTTACCGCGTCCGTCAGACCTTGTCATAGAGCTTGCCGCCGGATTCGACAAACTCCTTCGACTTTTCCTGCATGCCGGCATCAATCGCCGTCACTTCGTCCAGGCCGTTTTCCACCGCGTAATCCCGCACTTCCTGCGAGATCTTCATGGAGCAGAACTTGGGTCCGCACATGGAGCAGAAGTGCGCCACCTTGGCGGACTCCTTCGGCAGGGTTTCGTCGTGGTAGGCGCGGGCGGTGTCCGGGTCCAGGCCGAGGTTGAACTGGTCTTCCCAGCGAAACTCGAAACGGGCCTTGGAGAGCGCGTTGTCGCGAATCTGGGCGCCCGGGTGACCTTTAGCCAGGTCGGCGGCGTGGGCGGCAATCTTGTAGGTGATGATGCCGGTTTTCACATCGTCCTTGTTGGGCAGGCCCAGGTGTTCCTTGGGCGTCACGTAGCAAAGCATGGCGCAGCCGTACCAGCCGATCATGGCGGCCCCGATGCCGGAGGTGATGTGGTCATAGCCGGGCGCGATGTCGGTGATCAGCGGGCCGAGGGTATAGAACGGCGCTTCGTCGCAGCATTCCAGCTGCTTGTCCATGTTCTCTTTCACCAGGTGCATGGGCACGTGGCCCGGACCTTCGATCATGCACTGGACGTCGTGCTTCCAGGCAATCTTGGTGAGTTCACCCAGGGTTTCCAGTTCGCCGAACTGGGCGGCGTCATTGGCGTCGGCGATGGACCCGGGACGCAGGCCGTCACCCAGGCTGAAGGCCACGTCGTAGGCTTTCATGATTTCGCAGATGTCTTCGAAGTGCTCGTACAGGAAGCTTTCCTTGTGGTGGGCCAGGCACCACTTGGCCATGATGGAGCCACCGCGGGAAACAATGCCTGTGGTTCGCTTGGCGGTCAGCGGCACGTGATGCAGACGCACGCCAGCGTGGATGGTGAAGTAGTCCACGCCCTGCTCGGCCTGCTCAATCAGCGTATCCCGGAAGATTTCCCAAGTCAGGTCCTCGGCCACGCCACCGACTTTCTCCAGCGCCTGATAGATGGGCACGGTGCCGATGGGTACCGGCGAGTTGCGGATGATCCATTCGCGGGTTTCGTGGATGTTCTTGCCGGTGGACAGGTCCATGACCGTGTCCGAGCCCCAGCGGATGCCCCAGGTGAGTTTTTCCACTTCTTCCTCGATGGAGGAGCTGACCGCCGAATTACCGATATTGCCGTTGATCTTCACCAGGAAGTTGCGGCCGATGATCATCGGTTCGGTTTCCGGGTGGTTGATATTGGCAGGGATGATGGCGCGGCCACGGGCCACTTCCTCACGCACGAACTCGGGGGTGATCTCCGGCGGCAGGTTGGCACCGAATGATTGCCCGGGGTGCTGGTCATCCAGCAGGCCATTCTCGCGGGCTTCCTGGAGTTTCATGTTCTCGCGGATGGCGATGAATTCCATTTCCGGGGTAATAATGCCCTGGCGGGCGTAGTGCATCTGGCTGACGTTCTTGCCGGGCTTCGCGCGCAGCGGCTTGCGTTCGTCCATGAACCGCAGTGGATCGAGCTGCGGGTCTTTCATGCGCCGGCGGGTGAATTCGGAGGTGTAGTCCGCCAGCTGCTCCACGTTGCCCCGCTCTTCAATCCACGCCTGACGAATGGGCTCGAGCCCCTTGCGCAGGTCGATGGTGGCTTGTGGATCTGTGTAGGGGCCGGAAGTGTCATAAACCACGACCGGCGGGTTCTTTTCGCCGCCCATTTCGGTGGGCGTGTCTTCCACAGTAATTTCCCGCATTGGCACGCGGAGATCGGGTCGGCTACCCTGCACGTATATTTTTCGTGAGCTTGGTAATGATTTGATTGCTGCTGAATCCACTTGCGCGGAATCGCTGAGGTAGGAAGGAAGGTCCGTCATTGTGTGCTCCCGGGTCGTTTGGTGGTCGGGTCGCGTATGACGGAGCACACCTGTCGCCCGGAAATCGGACACACTGGTGCTGTTCATCTGGTCTTAATCCCTACGCCGGTATTATCCGGATCAGGTTGCGGGTTCTGCAGTGCAATCTCAGCCAGCTGCCAGTGAAGACAGCCAGCACCCCGTCAAGACGCGATACTTTGTCTGTTCCGCCCAACAAATGGGCGACATCAGCAAGTGTAGAGACGGAGACTATTATTGTCCATAATGGTTTATGGCCCTGAATCCGGATCACGGATGCCCGTAGACAGCTTGTCAGGAGATAAAATGAAGAAACGCTTACTCCCAGGACTGATCACCCTGTTCGCAGCCCAACCTGCTTTTTCCCTGGATCTAATGGAAACCTATGAACAGGCGCTGTCTTACGACTCCGGCATTGCCTCGGCAAGAGCACAATTGGAAGCCCAACGAGCGGCCACGGATGTCACCAAGAGCACGCTGCTACCGCAACTCTCAGCGTTCGCGGAAGGCAACCATACCGATCTTGAAACCGACAACGGGCTTGGCGACGACAGCTATCGCACGGTGAGCTATGGGGTCCAGTTGACGCAGCCGGTGTTTCGGGCAGAGCGCTGGTTCCAGTTCGATGCCAGCCAGTTCCAGTCAGACGCCGCGGAGGCGCAGTACAACCTGGCGCAACAGCAGCTTATGCTGGATGTGTCGACCGCCTACTTTAACGTGCTGCGAGCCCAGGATACGGTAACAACGGCCCAGGCCACCGAGGCCGCCATTCAGCGCCAGTACGAGCAGGCTCAAGAGCGCTTTGATGTGGGCCTGATTGCCATTACCGAGGTGTATGAAGCCCGGGCCAGTTACGACGACGCCAAAAGCCAGCGTATTGCGGCTGAGAACCAGCTGAATGTCGCCAAGGAGCAGTTGGCGCGCCTGACCGGCGACTACCCGGAAGACCTGGACAACCTGCGACAGAACTTCCCGCTGGCCCGCCCGGAACCAATGAACCCGAACATCTGGGAAGCGACCGCCATTGAACAGAACTGGTCGATCCAGGCCGCGCTCTACCAGCTCAATGCCAGCGAGGCCAACCTGAAGGTTGCCAAATCCGGCCACTTGCCCACACTGGATCTGAACGCCTCCTATGGCGAAACCGACTACGAAGGCCGCCGCATCACCCAGGGCGAAGGCACACAGGCCGTCATTGGTCTCAGCCTTAATGTCCCCCTGTACTCCGGCGGCGGCACCCAGGCCGGCGTGCGCCAACAGCGTTCATTGGTGACGGCTGCAGAGCAGGATCTGAATACCGCCAAGCGGGATGTTCAGGTCAACACCCGGAGCCTGTTCCTGACGGTCAACAACAACATTGAAACCGCCAACGCGCTCAAACAGACCATTGTGTCCCGCCGAAGCGCCCTGGACGCCACCCGTGCCGGATACGATGTGGGTACGCGGAACATCGTGGAAGTACTGGATGCCGAGCGCGCCTACTACGTGGCCCTGCGGGATTACGCCAACGCACGCTACGACTATGTCGTCAATACGCTCCAGTTGAAGCAGGCGGCGGGCACCCTGAGCCCCGAGGACTTGCTGCAATTGAACAATTGGCTCAGTGAGGGCGCTCGAGGCATCGAAGTCCTGGCAAACGACAAGCAGACCCTGGACAGCCCGATGCAATAACAGATGGCCCGGGGCCTGCCCGTTCAGGATAGAGCTCCCGGGCTTACAACCGCTCGACGATGCCCTCAACTACCTTATCCAGAGCCCCGCGATTGCTGTTCACAACCTCTAGCGCCCGCTGACCGACCGCGCGGCACTCATCCGGCGCTGTCGCCAGCCCGGAGATGGCATGCCCCAGTTCCGTCGCCCCTGGCACAACCCGAACACCGCCATTGGCCTGCAATCGTTCAAAGATGGTTTCAAAATTGAACACATGGGGGCCGGTCAACACTGGCATGGACCAGGCCGCTGGCTCCAGCGGGTTATGACCACCGCGCTCAACCAGTGAGCCACCCACAAACGCAATATCCCCTGCGCCATAGAGCATCATCAGCTCACCCATGGTGTCGCCCAGATAAACCTGGGCTCCCTCTGCACTCTGTTCAAGCGATCGGCGTGCCAGTTCAAAGCCGCTGTCTGTTACCAGTTGGGCAACGGAGTCAAAGCGCTCGGGATGCCGGGGCACGATAATCAGCAAGGCCTCGGGATGCTGCTCGAGAACGATCCGATGGGCTTCCAGTAACTGGGCGTCCTCCCCGGAATGAGTGCTGCCCGCCACCCAAATCGGGCGCTTACCCAGCGACTGCCGGCAACGTAGGGCAGCCGCGCGGGTTGCCTCCGAGATATCAACGTCGAACTTTACGCTGCCGGTCACTTCCACGCTTTCCGGCGCCACACCGATGCGCCGGAACCGCTGCGCGTCTTTCTCAGCCTGAGCGGCAATCCAGGTGATTTTTTTCATGATTGGCCCCGCCAACCCACGCACACGCTCGTAGCCCTGGGCAGAGCGCTCCGACAAGCGGGCATTGATCAGGAATACAGGCACCTCGAAGCGATGGCACTGATCAATCATATTGGGCCAGATTTCGGTTTCCAGTATGACCAGAATGCGCGGATTGACCCGACGCAGGAAGCGACGAATGGCGCCCGGGGTGTCGTAAGGCGCGTAAGCGTATGCCACCCTCTCGCCAAACATTTTCTTGGCTTGGGCAAGGCCGGTATCGGTGGTCGCCGTCATCAGAATGGTCGCGTTGGGGTTACGCTGCAGCAGACGGTTCACCAACGGCCCCGCCGCAATGGTTTCGCCGACAGACACAGCATGTACCCAGATAACGGTTCCCTGCAGCCTCGGCACGTACCCCAAACGATGCGACCAGTCCTTGCGCCGGGCAGGCGCCTTACGGCCACGCCACCAGAGCCGGAATAATATAAACGGCAGGGCCAACCTGATTAATTGGGAATAAATGAAGAGCAACACGCGGGACTCCCGGCGAAACGATGCGTTATCATAGTGCGGTTATTCTGTCGCAGGGCATCTTGCCCTCCGACAAACCGTTTGTCGATCCAGGGTTACTATTTTGAGCAAGAAACATCGCAAACTCCCGAGAAACACAGACTATACAGCCTACCTCCACCCCAGATGGTGGCCAACCTGGCTGGGCATTGGGGCTATGTGGCTTGCCGCTCAGCTACCACTGCGGTTGCAATGGTGGCTAGGCCGCATGGCTGGCCTTCTGACTCTGAAGTTTGCCAAATCCCGTCGCCACATTACCGAAACCAACATCCGACTGTGCTTCCCTGAGCTCAACGAGCAGCAGCGCAACGCACTCGTTCGCAACACGTTCATGGCCAATGGGATTGGCCTGATGGAAGTGGGCATTGGCTGGTTCCGAGACACCTCGAAGCTCAAGAAGATCACCAACATCCACGGGCTGGATCACTTTAATAAGGCACTGGAACGGGGCAAGGGCATCTTGCTGGTGGGCGCGCACTTCAGCACCCTGGAAATGGGTGGCTCGCTGTCTACCGAGTATATAAAGTCAGACGTCATGCAGCGTGACCACAACAACCCGCTGATGAACGCCGTGATGACCCGCCGCCGTGAGCGTCGCTACGGCAAGGTGCTGGGCGCCCGGGACCTTCGCGGCTTGCTGCGCTGCCTGAAACAGAACCGCGCCGTGTGGTATGCCACCGACCAGGACTATGGCCGCAAGGACATTGTTTTCGCGCCATTCTTTGGCATTCCGGCGGGCACCATTACCGCCACCTCCCGAATTGCCGAGCGCAGTGGCTGCGTGGTGATGCCCTTCAGCCACTTCCGTCACGATGACAAGCCCGGCTATGACATCTATTTTCACCCACCGCTGGAGAATTTCCCCAGTGGTGACGACCTGGAAGATGCCACACGCATCAATGCGTTCATCGAGCAGGAAATTCGCAAAGCGCCCGACCAGTATCTGTGGATGCACCGGCGGTTCAAGACCCGACCGGATCCGGATGATCCTGGTTTCTACAATAAAAAGCGCAAGAAACGTTCCGGAGCATCAAAAAAATGATCCATCCAGTCATCATGGCCGGCGGCACCGGCTCACGCCTGTGGCCGATGTCCAGACAACTGAATCCGAAACAGTTCCTGAAACTGACCGATGACAAACTGTCGATGCTGCAGCTGACAGTTGCGCGACTGGAGGGCATGGAAGCAGCTGATCCGACCCTCATCTGCAACGAGGAGCACCGGTTCCTGGCCGCTGAACAAATGCGCCAGGCGGGCCATGACAACGCCAGAATCATTCTGGAACCCTGCGGGCGCAACACCGCGCCGGCCATCGCCCTGGCGGCCCTCCAGCTGACAAAAACCGTCGACGAAAACGAAGACCCTTTGATGCTGGTACTGGCAGCGGACCACCTTATTCAGGATACGCCAGCCTTCCAGGCGGGCATTGCCCGCGCCATTCCACTGGCCGACCAAGGCAAACTGGTTACCTTCGGCATTGTGCCGGGGCACCCAGAAACCGGTTATGGCTACATCCAGCAAGGCCCGGCACTGGCCGAGGAGAGCTTCAAGGTTAATCGCTTTGTCGAGAAGCCGGACCAGAAGACGGCCGAAGAATACCTGGCCTCGGGCGACTACCTGTGGAACAGCGGCATGTTCATGTTTGGCGCCCGCACCTATATTGAAGAACTGAAGAAGCATCGCCCCGACATCCTGGCCATCTGCCAGGCAGCCATGGATGATGCCAGCGAGGACCTTCACTTCGTTCGTGTGAACGAAAACGTATTTGCCGATTGCCCGGAAGATTCCATCGACTACGCGGTCATGGAAAAAACCGACAACGCCGCCGTCGTATCACTGGACGCCGGCTGGAGTGACATTGGCTCCTGGTCCGCCCTCTGGGCAGTCAGTGAGAAAGACACCAACGGCAACAGCTTCAACGGCGACGTGATCGCCCAAAACACAGCCAACACCCTGGTTCGGGCCGACAGCCGCCTGGTGAGCACCGTCGGCGTGAAAGATCTGGTCATCGTGGAAACCAAAGACGCACTGCTGGTCGCCCACAAGGACCATGTGCAGGATGTGAAAAAAATCGTGGAAACCATCAAGAACGATGGCCGGCATGAGCACATGAACCATCGGGAAGTCTATCGCCCCTGGGGTGTGTACGATTGTATCGACAACGGCAGCCGTTATCAGGTCAAACGCATTACCGTGAAGCCCGGCGCCAAGCTCTCGGTGCAAATGCATCATCACCGGGCAGAACATTGGATTGTTGTGAGCGGGACCGCAAAAGTGACCAACGGAGAGAAAACCTATCTGGTCACGGAAAACCAGTCCACCTATATTCCCATCGGGCAGGTTCACTCCCTTGAAAACCCCGGCGTTATAGATCTGGAGCTTATTGAAGTTCAGTCCGGCTCCTATCTCGGAGAGGACGACATCGTGCGCTTTGATGACAAATACGGAAGGTCATGAGCAAGCTAAAATACTATCTGATCATCAGTCCCATTAAGGTCGTTGGCACACTCTCCCTGGGCCTGGCGCAGCGTCTTGGAGCCTGGGGCGGCAAACTGGCGTGGGCGTTGGGAGCCGATGCCAGAAAAGTCACCGAGACCAACATCCGGCTGTGCTTTCCCGAGCTTTCCCAAAAAGAACAGACAGAACTCGCCCGAACGTCTTTGATGCATACGGGCATGACTGCCCTGGAAATTCCCATGATGTGGGAATGGCCGGTGGAGAAATGCCTGGACCAGATCCGCGAAACCCAAGGCATTGAACTGGTTGACCAGGCACTGGCCTCCGGCAAGGGGCTGATCTTCCTGGCTCCACACCTGGGCAACTGGGAACTGGCCGGCCTTTACTTTTCGGCCCGCTACAACATGGCGGTGCTGTACAGCCCTCCCAAGATCCCCGAGTTTGAGGACTACATGATCAAAGTCAGGGGCCGGCTGGGCTGCGAGCTCGTCCGCGGCGACCGTAAAGGGCTTTCCAGGCTGGTCACCATCCTCAAGGAAGGAGGCATTGCCGGCATTTTGCCGGACCAGTCCCCCCGGGGAAAAACCAACGCCTACGCCCCGTTCTTCGGCACCGAAGTTCGCACCATGACCCTGGCAAGCAAGCTACTCCAGAAAACCGGCGCTGCGGTTCTGGTAAGCTACGCCGAACGATTGCCGGATCACCAGGGTTATCGGCTGGTAGTCACCGAAGCGGAACCCGGCCTGGCCGACCAGGATTCAACCACTGCGGCAACCGCCCTGAACCAGTCGGTGGAGAACGTAGTCCGCCGCATTCCCGAACAATACCAGTGGGAATACAAGCGTTTTCGTCATCAGCCTGAGGGCCGCCCCAATCCCTACAAAGAGAACGGGAAAAACTGATTATGGCTGCCCCAAAGCTCAGTGGACCTGTCGTTTGGTTACTGACCGATAATAAACCGGGCCATAAGAATCAACTCCGGGGACTTGCCGAGAGATTGGAGGCTCGCGCAGAGGCGCAGCTAGTGTGGGTTGAAACCCATAAATACCCGGTTTCCTGGGCTCGCGCGCTTCTGGGCATTACTCCCGCAATCGAGCACTCAAAGCCAGACATCATCGTCGCGGCCGGCAGCCAGACCCAAAAACTGCTGCTGGCCTGCCGCAAACGTTATGATGCAATGACTGTTGTGCTGATGCGCCCGGCACTTCCATTCGCAAAACCAGACCTTTCGATCATCCCGGCCCACGACAACCCGCCGGACCGCCCGGATGTACTGATCACCCGAGGTGTTCTCAACGCCATCAAGCCACAAGAGCAGGCCGTCGAAGCACAAAACGGCCTGATCTTGCTTGGGGGCCCTTCAGAGCATTACGAATGGGACGGTGAAGCCATCTTAGGGCAGGTCAGCACCCTGGCCGACGAATACCGCGATTGGCACTGGACAGTCACCTCTTCACGCCGAACGCCAGCCGCCCTGCTCGAACAACTGACTGACATCCAGCGGAACAACGTGACATTCCACCACCACGAAAAGACCGGTCCCAACTGGCTGATCGACACACTGGCGGAAACACGCACCACCTGGGTCTCCCCAGACAGCGTGTCCATGGTTTATGAGGCACTCACCGCAGGTACCTCTACCGGGTTACTGGATCTGCAAGCCCGCAACAACAGCCGTGTCGTTCGGGGGCTGGAGTCACTAAAGGCCGATGGATTGGTGACTGAATGGCAAGACCGCGCTCAACTGATGCAGGCGGAACCCGGCAATGCCCCCAAACTTTGGGAAGCCGACCGTGCCGCGGAGTGGGTGATCAAAAAGTTCAGGGAGTTTGATCAATGAGAGTACTGCAAGTCCTGCCGGCACTGAACAGTGGCGGCGTGGAACGGGGCACGGTGGAGTTCGCCCGGGAACTGGTCAAACAGGGGCATGAATCCATCGTGCTTTCCTCGGGCGGTCGCCTGGTTGATCAACTGGAAGCCGAAGGTTCCCGCCACGTCACCATGCCGGTCCACCGAAAATCCCTGGCCTCATTTGGACAGATACTGCCGGTGCGCCAACTCCTGAAACAGCTGAAGCCGGATGTTGTTCACGTCCGCTCGCGGCTCCCGGCCTGGATCATCTGGCTGGCCTGGAGGGGCCTGCCGGAAAAGGATCGCCCGGCCCTGGTCAGTACCTTTCACGGCATGTATTCCGTGAACGCCTACAGCGCCATCATGGCCAAACCGCAGCATCTGATCGCCATTTCCCACTGCGTGGAACGGTACATTCTCGATAACTACAAGGTAGCCCCCGAACGCATTACCGTCATTCAGCGCGGCGTGGATACCCGCGCCTTCCACCCGGCACCTCCCGATGCCGCCTGGCTGGAGCAGCTTTATTCGGAACACCCTCAGCTCGAAGACAAAAAGCTGATCCTGATGCCCGGCCGGCTGACCCGCTGGAAAGGTCAGGAGGCGTTCCTGACCATGATGGCGGACCTGCTCCAGCGCGAGCCAGAGGCACACGGCGTTGTTGTTGGCGGCGCCGAGAAAAACAAGGAGAGTTACCTGGCAGAACTGGAAGCACAGGCAAGAGAGCTTGGCATTGATCAGCAGATCACCTTCACCGGCCACCGCTCGGACATTGTCGAGTTCTATCGATTGGCCGACGTGGTCTGCCATATGTCGAACAAACCCGAACCTTTCGGCCGCACCCTCACGGAAGCCCTGGCGGTGGGCACACCGGTTGTCGCCTTCGACCGTGGCGGGGCGGCAGAGTCGCTGTCCGCCTGTTTCCCCGAAGGCCTGGTACCACCGGATGACCTGACAACCTTTGCCGCCAGGGTGCATGAACAACTGCACCAGCATCCCCGGATTGTTGTGCATCCAGAGTTTCAGTTGGAGCACCAGGTACAGGCAACCCTTGAGGTCTATCACAGAGCTGTAACCCACAGCTGAAGACCCTGACCAGGCCGGCTGGTACAATAATCGTTTTATTATCCAAGGGACCCGCCAGACATGCGAGTACTACACATTGCCTACCAGCAGCTGCGCCGGTACGGCCAGACCCGGGTGAGCTGGGCTCAGAAGCTGACCAACGGCCTGATCAAGAATGATCACTATGTTTCGGTCTTTAGTGACCGGGACGTGGCAGCCTTCGAAGCACCGCTGGGTATTCGCGACCTGGGTAAAAACAAGGCCAACCAGAAACTGTTGGAAACCGTGGATGCCGTTGAGCCCGACCTGATCATCGCCGGGCATTGCGATATCATCACTAACGAGACCCTGGAAGAAATCCGCAAGCGGCGCCCATCGATCACCATTGCCCACTGCAACAACGATCCCCTGTTTGTGCCGGACAATGTTGAGCGGATCAAGCACCGGGCCTCGGTTGTCGATGCCATTTTTGTTTCCACCGGCCGTCGCGAACTGGATATCTTCGAGGGCCTGGGTGCTCGGGTTTACCACATGCCCAACCCCGTAGACCCTGCCATCGAGTGCATGAGCAACGACCAGCGCACGGACCTGGATATTGACCTGCTGTTCTGCAGCAACAGCACCAACTTCACCAAGCGCCTGGAAATGGTCAAATGGCTGAAGGACCAACTCGGTGACGAGTTGAACTTCAAGACCTTTGGCAGCTTTGGCGAGCCCCCAGTCTGGGGACGGGACTACGACCGCGCGCTGGCACAGACCCGCATGGGCCTTAACCTGAACCGTCAGGAGGGTCACTACTGGTATTCATCCGCCCGAATGGCGCAATTGGCGGGTAACGGCATCCTGCAGTTCACCCACAGCGGCCCCCGATTTGATGAGCTTCTGCCACCGGAAAGCGTGGTCTATTTCAACGACCAGGAAGACCTGCTCGGCAAAATCCGCGAATTCCATCATGACGATGCCAAACGCTGCTTGTGGGCTTCCCGGGCACGGGAATTCTTCCATACCGAAATCAACTCCCGACTTTACGCCCAGTACATTGTTGAAGCGTCCCTGATGCAGCCCTTCTCACATGAGTATGTCTGGGCCCGGGATATCAACCTGGATGGCAGTCAGCGATGACCGTGATTCTGTCCGGACAGGAACCGTTTGCCCAAGGCGGTAACCGCCTGTGCTTTGTGCATCCCGAAGACGACCAGAGATGCATCAAGGTCCGGCGGCCGGACTTCACCCTGGAAGAGCGTCGCCGCAAGAAAGGCTTCCCCAAAAACCTAAAGCCGCTATCCAGCTTTGACGATAACCGGGAAGAATACCTGGTGATGCAGCAGTTAATGCACACGTACGGGGAACGGGTGTTTCAACACATCAGCCGCTGCTTTGGCTTTGTGGACACCGATTATGGCAAGGGACTGGTGTCGGAGCTCATCCGCGACCACGACGGCGCCATCTCCCAGACGCTTAAAAAATATCTCTGGGACCACGGCCTGACCGAAGAGGCTCAACGCGCCATTGATAAACTTTGCCAGTTATGGGAACAGGAAATGGTGCCTTCACGTGACCTGCTGCTACACAACATCGTGGTGCAGCAAAGGCAAGAAGGGCTTATTTCAAGGCTGGTGGTGATTGATGGCCTGGGTAGTGCCGGATTGATTCCATTCCACTGGCTACCTGCCGCCCAACGAAAAAAGAAGGTGGTGCGCAAAACCGCCAACCTGCATGAACGGGTTACCACGCTACTTTCGCAGCGGGGCCAAGACACCTTCCCTGGTTACCACGGACTCCTTCTGCACGACGGACGCCCGGAATTGACTGCGGAGAAAGACAACAACGCCAGCGAACAGGAGGACTCACCGTCTTCATGAGCCAATCAACCGAAACAATCCACCGCGTAGCCCAAGTGCTGGCCGGCGCGGAGCGCGGCGGGGCTGAAAATTTTTTCGTTCGTCTGGTGAAGGGCCTGCAGGCCACCGGTAAAGTGAACCAGCAAGCATTCATTCGCGCACATCAGCACCGGATAGATGCATTGGAATCAGGAGGCGTACCCACCAGAGGATTCCGCTTTGGGGGCCAATTGAATCTGCTGGACCGCATGCGCTACCACCGCGCCCTTCGGGAATTTCATCCGGACATCGTCATGACCTGGATGAACCGGGCCTCCATTGCCACGCCCCCCGGTGACTACACCCTGATAAGTCGTCTGGGGCACTACTACAACCTGAAATACTACCGTCATGCGGATTATTGGGTAGGGATCTCCAAGGGTATCTGTGACCACCTGATCCAGGGCGGCATGCCCGCAGACCGGGTGTTTTACATCCCGAACTTTGCCGATGAAACCCCGGTTGAGCCCTTGCCCCGAGACAGCTTCGAGACTCCCTCGGACAGGCCGCTGATTCTGGCCGCCGGGCGCCTTCACGAAAACAAAGGCTTCGACATCCTGCTGCAGGCACTAACAAAGGTCCCGGATGCAACGCTTTGGCTGGCTGGCAGCGGCCCAGAGGAGCAGCCCCTAAAGCAACAGTGCCATGAACTGGGCCTTGATGACCGGGTTCGGTTCCTCGGATGGCGTGACGATGTGACCACACTGATGAAAACGGCGGACCTATTTGTCTGCCCTTCACGCCATGAAGGGTTGGGGTCTATCGTCATGGAGTCGTGGGCGCACGAATGCCCTATTATTGCCACCAACTCGCAAGGACCGGGGGAGCTGATAGACTCCGGCGAGACTGGCGTCATTACCCCGGTTGATAAACCAGAACCTCTGGCTGAAGCCATTCGCGAGCTTCTGGACAACCCGGCGGAAGCAGGCCGGCTTGCCCGTAACGCAAGCCAGCATTACTGGCAAAACTTCAGCGAGTCCGTCATTGTTGGGCAATATCTCGATCTCTACCAATCCATCCACAAGAAGTAACTGAAAACCTTAATGAACACTAGCTACTGGATCATTACTCTCAAACCGGAATCAGAGAATGTTCAGGAGCTGCAGCAAGCACTGAAAAGCCAGGGACTAGAGGCAAACCTTTTTCAGGCCGTGGATGGCCGCACTGCTATGCCAGCCCTTGAACCCGGTGAAAAGTTGGCGAAACACCGGACTCGCCTGCGCCATCTGTGTGACTTAACCCCTCCTGAGGTGGGCTGTTATCTCTCACACCTGCGACTGATTAAAAAGGCTTGGAACGAAGGTTTCGAGTCAATCTGTATTCTGGAAGATGATGTTAAACTTGAGCCGGACTTCGCCCGGATTATGGGAGAGATCACGACTCTACCTTCCGAGGTAGAGATGGTCCGGCTGATGGGACTAAAAATCCGCAAGCGGAAGGTTGTCCAGCCCCTGGGAGATGGCAGCCACCAACTTGTGCGTCCGGAGCGAGGCTGGCTGGGAACCCAAGCGTATTACCTGAATCGCACAGGCATGGAAAAGGTGCTGAAACATGCCAGCACGATTAAAGAGCCTATCGACAAGATGTATGACCACTTTTGGGAAGGCGGGCTTCGCCTGTTCGGTGTTGAACCTCACCTGGTGTACGAAGCCAACGCTGCGCCCAGCAGTATTGCCAAGTCCAATAGACAAAGGGCCAGGGTATCCTGGTTTTATTATCTACTTCATTCTCTGGAGAAAGGCATTTTTAGCGTCACCCGCCACACACACCTTTTGATGAGAAGGCACGAATTCTACCCGGCGACTCGCCCTCAAAAAGCTCCAGGGCAAAGTGCCAGGATGCGTGAGTGATTTTCTCACTCACACGCATCCGGAAGGCAACAGAGCTCGTCACCGGGTAGCAATTTCAATCACACAGGATACTGATGGTAAAACTCTTTAAGCTCGGGCTCTGCACTGGCCAGGCTTGACCCTCTACTATCCTTGCCTGATAGCAACAACTCGGACGGTGCAACCGCGCCCCAGTCAATGCCTATATCCGGATCGTTCCAGGCGATGGACCTTTCATACTCCGGCGCATAAAAATCCGTGCACTTGTACTGAAAGTCCGCCGTCTCACTGGTCACGAGAAAGCCGTGGGCAAAGCCTGGCGGTACCCAAAGCATTCGCTTGTTTTCTTCCGAAAGGTATTCCCCAACCCACTGGCCGAAAGTGGGCGAATTGGTGCGCAGGTCCACCGCCACGTCGAACACCTCGCCACGGGTTACCCGTACCAGTTTCCCCTGGGGCTGTTTGATCTGGTAATGCAGGCCACGCAGGGTGTTTTTTACCGAGCGGCTGTGATTGTCCTGCACGAAGGTTTCGTTAATGCCGGCTTCCCGGAAGGCTTTCTTATTCCAGGTTTCCATGAAGAATCCGCGTTCGTCTCCAAATACTTTGGGTTCAATCAGTTTGACTGCGGGAATCTTGGTGTCAGTAATATTCATAAAAATCGCTTATTAAGTTTTAACCAGTTTCTTCAGGTAGGCGCCGTAGCTGTTCTTCTTCAGATTTTCCGCCTCGGCCAGCAGTTGCTCTTCACCGATGAAGCCCATGCGATAGGCCACCTCTTCCAGGCAGGCGATTTTCAGGCCCTGGCGTTTTTCCAACGTCTCGATGAATCCCGCAGCGTCGTGCAGGGAATCAAAGGTGCCGGTATCCAACCAGGCGAAACCTCGGCCCAGCAATTCCACACTCAGGTCGCCCCGCTCCAGATAGGCCTGATTAACGCTGGTAATTTCGAGCTCGCCACGCTCTGAAGGCTTCACCTGCTTGGCAATCTCAACCACATCGTTATCGTAGAAGTAGAGACCGGTTACGGCGTAGTCCGATTTCGGGTTGGCTGGCTTTTCTTCAATGGAGATGGCCCGTTGCTGGTCATCGAATTCCACGACGCCAAAACGCTCTGGGTCCGTCACCTGGTAACCGAATACCGTAGCTCCTTGCTCCTTTTGAGCAGCGCTCTGAAGCATTTTGCTCAAGCCCTGGCCATAGTAGATGTTGTCCCCGAGCACCAGGCAAACACTGTCATCGCCGATGAAGTCCTCGCCGATAATGAAGGCCTGGGCAAGGCCTTCCGGGCTGGGCTGCACTGCGTAACTCAGGTTAATGCCCCACTGGCTACCGTCGTTTAGTAGGCGCTTGAAGCCGTCCTGGTCTTCCGGCGTGGTGATGACAAGAATATCCCGAATACCAGCCAGCATCAGGACCGACAGTGGATAGTAGATCATCGGCTTGTCGTACACCGGGAGGAGCTGCTTGGAGATGCCTCGGGTAATCGGATAAAGGCGGGTGCCGGAGCCACCGGCGAGGATGATCCCTTTCATTTACTTCTCCAGGTATTCGTTCAGGGTGAGCGTCAGTTGGCTTTGCCAGTCCGGCAGCTGGATATTCAAGGCGTTTTCCAGTTTGCTCAGGGCCATCCGCGAGTTCAATGGTCGTTTTGCAGGCGTTGGATAGTCGCTTGTGGGGATAGCCCGGGCATTGTCGGGGCCCATGGATAGGGTTTCCCCGGCCCGCTGTGCTTGCCGGAAAATTTCCTGGGCAAAGCCATGCCAGCTGGTTTCTCCTCTGGGAGCCAAATGGTAAAGGCCTGTTTTTAACTGGCCGTGAATCGCCAGGGCGGTCACCTGTGCAATCAATCGTGCCGGTGTCGGAGCTCCCACCTGATCCGCGACGATGCTCAGCTCTTCCTTGCTTTGGGCCAGCCGCAACATGGTTTTCATGAAATTGTTGCCGCGAGCGCTGTAGACCCAACTGGTACGAAAGATCAGGTGCTCGCATCCGCTGCGCTGGATCGCTTCATCGCCCTCAAGCTTGGTCTGCCCGTAAACGCTTAGCGGGCCCGTAGCACTGTCTTCCCGCCATGGTTCACTGCCAGTCCCCGGATACACATAGTCACTGCTGTAATGAAGCAGGCTCGCACTGTTGGCG
Source organism: Marinobacter nauticus (assembly GCA_044811145.1). Taxonomy (GTDB): domain Bacteria; phylum Pseudomonadota; class Gammaproteobacteria; order Pseudomonadales; family Oleiphilaceae; genus Marinobacter; species Marinobacter nauticus_A. Next base: position 1,656,879 of record CP085245.1, on the reverse strand, counting down.
GTGGCGTATTCGGCCAGTTGTTCGGGCAAACCAGCATTAAGCCGTTTAGCGGCTTGCTGGTCCTGCTCTGCGGCGTCCACGGCAGTGTAAGCAGCGGCATTCACAATGAGCTCCGGCTGAGCGCTTTCCAAATAGGCCTTTACGGCCCGCTCGTTGGTCAGGTCCAGCTCTTCCCTGGCTGGCGCGTTAATACTACCCAACGGTGACAGCGCTCGGTAAAGCTCAAAGCCCACTTGGCCATTTTTGCCCAAGAGTAAAATAGTCATTGCCCAGCCCCCAGGCGTTCCCTTTGGTAGCTGCCATCCTGCACTCGTTGGCACCAGTCCAGGTTATCGAGGTACCACTGAACGGTTTTGCGAATACCGGTTTCGAAGGTCTCCTGGGGCACCCAACCAAGCTCTTTTTCAATCTTACTGGCGTCTATCGCATAGCGCCGGTCATGGCCCGGACGATCTTTTACGGTAGTGATCAGGTCACGGTAGCTGGCTTGCTGCGGGCGCAGTTCCTGGAGGATATCGCACAGGGTGTGGACTACGTCGATGTTTTGCTTTTCGTTGTGCCCGCCGATGTTGTAGGTTTCACCCGGCTGCCCCTCGGTGACCACTTTATACAGTGCTCGGGCATGGTCTTCGACGTAGAGCCAATCGCGGATCTGGTCGCCTTTGCCATAGACTGGTAACGGCTTTCCTTCCAACGCATTGAGGATCATCAACGGGATGAGTTTCTCCGGGAAATGGTAGGGGCCGTAATTGTTGGAGCAATTGGTTACCAGCGTTGGCAGGCCATACGTTCGGCGCCATGCCCTAACCAGGTGGTCTGAGCTGGCTTTACTGGCGCTGTAGGGACTACTGGGCGCGTATGCCGTATGCTCAGTGAATAGATGCTCTTTGGCGGCATCGGTTTCATCAGGGTGCGGGAGGTCACCGTACACCTCATCTGTGCTGATGTGGTGGAAGCGGAAGTTGGCTTTTTTGTCGCCCTCGAGTGCCTGCCAGTACTGCCGGCTGGCCTCCAGCAACGTGTAGGTGCCCACGATGTTGGTTTCGATAAAATCAGCCGGCCCGTCTATCGAACGGTCTACGTGGCTTTCTGCAGCCAGGTGCATAATGGCGTCCGGCTGGTGCTGGGACAGTACACGGTCCAGTTCGGCGCGGTTACAGATGTCGACCTGCTCAAAGGCATAGCGCTCGCTGTCGCTGACTTTAGCCAGACTCTCGAGGTTACCGGCGTAGGTGAGCTTGTCGACGTTGACCACTTCGTCCTGGGTGTTCTGGATGATGTGGCGGATGACGGCGGAGCCGATGAAGCCAGCGCCGCCGGTTATCAGTAGTTTCATAAGGTAATGTTCAAGTGTTCAAATTTATGCTTAAAAATTCGACCGACTCCTGAATAAAGGCGAAAAATAAGCGATAATTGCGCGCTCAATGATATACCCACTCTCTACTGAAAAATATGCCCCCTATGAACGAAGCTGTTATAGCCCAGAGCACTAAGCACTCAAACGGTGCTGAGGCAGCCCTACAAGCATCCTTTCTATTGTTTGTTTTCCTAGGACTTACTCAGGAGTTCGACGATCTATTTCGGGCATTTTTCTTTGTTGGAATGATTCCGGCGACCCTATACCTCGCTTTAAGAAAGCAAGCCCTAGGATCTTCCATCAAATCCCCCAGTTACCTGTCAGCTGTGGGCCTGATCACGATACTTTACCTTTCAGTGTACTGGAGCGACATCCCCAACCGGTCTGAAGAAATTCTTCGCCACTCTCGCTGGTTTCTGGAAACCCTGATCTTTTTCACCGCCCTGCACCTCTACGCCAAACTGGGAATGCACCGAAAGCAGGCTCATGGATACACAATACAAGCAGGACTTATCGCCGGCGTTCTAATCGCAGTTTTTTTGTACATGATCAATTCAAAATACCCCGAGCGAATAACTGGGCTTGGGCTTCTGGATGATATTATTGCCAGCTCTTCCATTCTGATTATGCTTTGGGTCGTTTCACTAACTAGTCTGCGAGTCGGCCAAAAGAAAGATCTTTTGCTTGCCACCTTGGCCCTTATTTCCGTGACCCTCTACGCAATGCTCAACCAAAGCCGCGCTCCTCTTGGCGTTACTCTCTTTGCTTGGCTTGTTTTTATCATCATGTTTTCTAAGGACATCAAGCGATTGGTTATTCCAGCTCTACTCTTGGGCGGAGTCCTAATCGTGGTAAGTGCCCCCCGGATTTTCGATAGCATGATCAACCGAGGTACATCCCATCGCCTAGAGATTTGGGAAGCGACACTAAGAAATATTGACGCGTTTTTCTGGAAAGGAATCGGAGCAGCGTCTTCACTAGCGGAAACAACTATTGGCACTGCCATCAAACAAGCAGCTGGGACTAGATTCGACCATCCCCACAACCTCTTTCTTTCTACCTGGGTCGACGGTGGAATACTGGCATTCGCCTTGATTGTAACTTTGTTTTTAGCCTTGTTTTCAAAAGCGCTCAAAAAAGCCAACCGGGAACGAAACCTTGCATTATGGATGCTAGCTACCGTCGTCGGCCTATGTTTCACTGACCCCGACACTCTCGTGACAAGCCCACAGGAAATCTACTTGGTATTCTGGGCCCCTATAGGCTTACTAAGCGGGCTACTTTATGGCGAGTGGGGCAAGATCACGAACCAGAAAATGGGCAAGCCTCAACCAAGGCGATGCGATTGCTGAGGGCTGCCATCACTTAAAAACGCTTTCTCACCGGATAGAAAAGCTCTCACGCCCATATATCTCGCTTTATACCTCTGTCGCTTTTTGGCATTGGTTGCCGTCAGAAACTTCACCCCATAGATAAACAAACGCCTGCGAGGATGGTACTTGCCATGCGCAAACCCATGTTTTACAGCTAAGTACTGATTTGACCACGCATAATGCCAGTCCTTCAGGAAATCAACCTCAGCACTCGGAGTGCTCGATTGCTTAGATAGGTGTTCAATATAGACATCTGAATCCAGAAATATCTTCTTCCCTGCTTCTTTAATTCTCAGGCACAAATCTGTTTCTTCAGAAAACAGAAATATATTCTCGTCAAAACAACCTAGATCTAATAAAGACCGCATACGAAACAACAAAGCTGCACCAATAACCCAATCCCTCTCAACAATTCCTTTTCCAGAGTAGTCCTTATGACTTACCGCAGGTGCAAGGATGGCCACATCATTAGGTAGGCTGACCATCCGCCGTTCCAAAAGCTGAATCTTCTCCAAGTCTCCAACAATATCCGGGTTTAACAACAGCGCAAATTCTGTTTCTACCTGCTCAAAACCTCGGTTTGCAGCTCGCCCATAGCCAATATTTCTGTCGAGGCTTATCACTTGAGCAGACGGAAAACGGGTCGCCAATGCGGCTGCACTGCCATCCGGGCTTCCGTTATCAACGATAATTACAGAGTACTGACCTGAATCGATAACAGTTGAAAGACAGCGCTCAATCACTTCTGAGCTATTAAAAGAAACAACTATCAGTGTAGTATTCAAAATCGCGCCTAAAACTCTTTTATAACTTTTGCCGGACTACCCGCCACCACACAATTGGGAGGCACGTCTTTATTAACAAAGGAGTTTGCACCAATAACGCTATTATCCCCAACAACGACATTAGACGAAATCACACAACCGGCCCCGACCCATACATTTTTCCCAATCCGAACAGTCCCTTTACTTAAAGGCTGGTGAAGTTGACCTTCTCGACCGTAATCATGTGATGTAGAAAACACCTTGACGGAAGGACCAAACAAACAACCTTGACCGATCTCCACCTCCCCATCAGCTTGGATAAAGTTGCCAACACCAACTACAGTTCCTGGGCCGATAAGCAGCTTCCCCCCAGCTTCAATCGTTGAGTTTCGCCTTACCTGAACCTTTTCGCCAATCTCGAAACCGCTACACTTTTTCCCAATATAGATACGAACGTTTTCTTGCAGACGAACAGAGGCTGCAACTGTCCCGCGAGGAACCTTTTTCTTTGCTAATGATCGCAATAGTCTTAAACGCCGGAACCAGAAATCAACACGCATAGTTAACACGCCTCAGTGCTAAAGAGTTTATGGAGGTATGTCTTTTTGATCTTATTTGGCCTCTTTAGCTCATCAAAGCTCAACTGCTTGATTCGTAAAATAAAATCAAGAGCCTTTGCTGCATCCTCCGGGTTTGAACCAAGTAAGCTGATATCCTGTGGAAGGTTGTACCAGTCCAAGTCGGTATATACGCCGCTATGGGAGGCAACCCCTTCGCCAATTCCTGCAACTGGCAACCCAAGCAGAGCAAACTGCAACAGCATGGTCGAGTTAATACCAAGCACTCCACCGTATTCTTTATAACTCTTAAAAGGATTTACCGCTGGCGACTGATACTCGACATTGGGCAATTCTGGAAGTGACTCATAATGGGCCCTTGGATGGGCACGCACCAGGAATTCGTGATCCGGGTAGGTGAATGACAGCCCCTCTACAAAGGCCGACATAGTTTTGACCGGCGAAGAAAGAATAATATTTGTATCCTGTTCATCCTGTAGAGGAACAAATATTTTCTTTTGTACATTAAAAAAGCGCTGCTGGAAAAACTCCGGCGGGGATACCATCCCTCGCCATCCCAACATTGAGAATAGCAGTTTTCGGCGAGCAGAAAGGAAGCGACGACAATCCAATTTATGCTCGGCTAACCCCTCGTTCCAAAGATCCGCATCTGCATTGGTACCATTAGGGCTAAAGTAACAATGCTGGGATTGAGGGAACCAGCCATACTCGCCATAGATGATTTTTACACGGTCACCAACTTCTTCTCGAATACGTTCGTCAGCGTCTGTTCGCCCCCCCCAAATAACCAAGTGGGTTACGTTTTTTTCGTCCAACAACTGAACGAGATCTTTTTCACCTTCGAAAAAGTACTCTGCCTCACCTTCAATAAAGCGCTCTTTTACCGATGCAGGATTACATAGAAAACAGCTATCAATCCCGAGCGACCTCAAAGACTGGCTCAAGTAAAAAAATACTTTGTGCTTGGATTGCCAGCGCTCAGGCTTACGAGTTTGATAAAGCCCTAAGGTAAAGAGAATTGACATAGGGGGCACCAGGCTGTTGGAAGTAGCAAAGCAGGAAGCTTAAAGAAGAAGGGCAGCTTCCTGGAGCGCTGCCCACTATCAATCAGGGAATTTCTTCTACTCAGTCATTAACCAAAGTCAACCAATCCGAATGCTCCGGCAACTCACCCTTCACTGCTGCAAAGTACTTCGCCTGCAGCTTCTCGGTGATCGGCCCACGCTTGCCTTCACCAATCTGGCGGCCGTCCAGTTCACGGATCGGCAGCACTTCTGCGGCGGTGCCGGTGAAGAAGGCTTCTTCGGCGATGTAGACTTCGTCACGGGTAATGCGGCGTTCGCGAACTTCCAGGCCCATGTCGCGGGCGAAGTCGAGGATGGTGGCACGGGTGATGCCTTCCAGGCAGGAGGTCAGCTCAGGGGTGTGCAGCACGCCATCGCGCACGATGAAGATGTTTTCACCGGAACCTTCCGCGACATAGCCTTCGTTATCCAGCAGCAGGGCTTCCTCGGCGCCACCGGAGATGGCTTCGTTCAACGCCAGCATGGAGTTGATGTAGTTACCGTTGGCCTTCGCCTTACACATGGTGATGTTCACGTGGTGGCGGGTGTAGGAAGAGGTGCGCACTTTGATCCCCAGCTCTTTGGCTTCCGGCGACATGTAGGACGGCCAGCTCCAGGCGGCGACCATGGCGTGTACTTTCAGGTTGTCGGCGCGCAGGCCCATGCCCTCGGAGCCAAGAAACACCATCGGGCGCAGGTAGGCTTCGTCCAGGTTGTTCTGGCGAACCGCCGCGCACTGAGCTTCGTTCAGCTCTTCCTTGGTGAACGGCATTTTCATATTCAGAATGTGGGCCGAGCGGAACAGACGGTCGGTATGCTCTTTCAGGCGGAAGATGGCCGGACCATTGTCGGTGTGATAGGCGCGTACGCCTTCAAAACAACCGAGACCATAATGCAGGGTGTGAGTCAGCACATGGGTTTTGGCGTCGCGCCAGGGGACCATTTCACCATCCAGCCAGATAACGCCATCGCGGTCAGCCATCGACATTCTATTTGCTCCTGAATATGCGGTTTTCGGGGGTCGGACATTCTAGCAGGAAATGCCCGGGGAAATACATTTCGCTCATTAATCAAGCATTACTTTTTGCCACATACTGCGGATGTAGGCCCGCTCCTCCGGGAAGGCATCGCCTTCAACCTGGCTGTTCAGGTTCTGCAATGCCCGCCGGTGGATGGTGGAGCGCAGGGTGATGAAGGTTTCCCTTAACTTTTCCGTGTCTTCAACCTCCATTACTCCGGCACGCCCCAATTCCTCGAGCTGGCGAATATTGTCACTCCATTGCGTCAGCTCCGGGTGTTCGGCGCTCCAGGCAAGCATCAGGTACTGCACCAGGAATTCAATATCAATGATGCCGCCATTGTCGTGCTTGATATGGAAGGTTTCGCTCTGCTTGGATTCCGGCGTACCCAGGGCGCTACGCATTTTCTCGCGCATGTTGACCACTTCCTCACGCAGGGTGTCTTTATCGCGGGGTTGGCAGAGAATGTCATGACGAATTTTCTCGAACCCGGCCAGGGTGTCCTTGCAACCCGCAACGCCCCGGGCGCGGGCCAGGGCCTGATGCTCCCAGGTCCAGGCATCATTCTGCTGGTATTTTTCGAAGGCCTGCAGGGTGCTGACCAACAGCCCCGAGTTACCGGATGGACGCAAACGCATGTCCACTTCATAAAGCTGCCCGGACGGCGTCTGGGTATTGAGGATGTGCACAATCCGCTGCCCCAGCCGGGTGTAGAACACGGCATTGTCGAGGGGTTTGTCACCGTCGGTGGACTGTTGCGGATCGGCTTTGTGCACGAACACCAGGTCCAGGTCTGAGGTGTACCCCAGCTCAATGCCGCCAAGCTTGCCATACCCGATGATGGCAAAATCAGTGTTGCAGGTTGAACCGTCAGCCCTGCGGGGGTAGCCATGGCGGCTGACGAGGTTGGAGAAGGCCACGTCCACTACGTGATCAAGCACCACCTCGGCAATCCAGGTTAAGTAATCACTGACTTTCATCAGGGGCAGCGTGCCTTTCAGTTCGGAGGCAGCCACCCGCAGGATGTGCGCCTTCTTGAAGTGGCGCAAAGACTCCATCTGCTCTTCCAGGTCCTCGTAGGGGATGCGCAACATTTGCTGGCGCAATTCATCCTGGAGCTCGTCCTTGGTCGGCGGATTGTAGAGGCTTTCAGCATTCAGCAGCTCGTCCAGCAGCAGCGGCGTGTCCGCCAACAAGCTGGCAATCCAGGGGCTCTCGCTACAGAGGCGAACCAACTGCGTGAGGGCGCCCGGGTTTTCCAACAGCAGGACCATGTAAGCGGTCCGGCGCAGAATGGCTTCCACCAGCTGCAGGACCCGCTCCAGGGTCTGGGAGCTGCCCTCCACTTCCGTCAACGCACTTAACAACAAAGGCATGAACTGGTTCAGGCGCCGGCGCCCCTGGGTTTGCAGGGACTGGACGGTACGGCTCTCACGCAGCTCTTTCAGGCGCTTGTAGCTGGCCTCCGGCTGATCAAAGCCCTGCTCTTCGAGCCACTGCAGCGCAGCCGGCTCGTCCATTTCCGCCAGCCACAGCTCAAACCAGCCATCATCCACCGGCGACTCTGGGGCTTCATCGTCCTCCTCAGTGGCGATGATATCGGCGAAATGCTTCGCGACTTTCTGGCGGTGCTCCTCCAGCGCTTCCCGGCAGGCGTTCCAATCGTCATAACCCATGATGCGGGCAACCCGCGCCTGCGACAGCTCATCGTCGGGCAGTATCTGGGTTTGCTTGTCCTCCATGCCCTGCAGGGCATGTTCCAGGTTGCGTAGGAAGATGTAGGCGCCCCGCAGTTCCTTGACCACGGGAGAGGGCAACAGCTCCAGCTCTTCAAGCTCCTTCAGGATATTGAGCAACTCCCGCTGCTGAAGCTCCCGGTCGCGCCCGCCCCGGATCAGTTGGAAGGCCTGCACCACGAATTCAATTTCCCGGATACCACCGCTACCGAGCTTGATATTGTTCTCCAGGCCCTTACGGCGAACCTCCCGGCTGATCATCGCCTTCATCGCCCGCAGGGACTCAAACGCGCTGAAATCGATGTACTTGCGATAGACAAACGGGCGCAGCATTTCCATCAGCACTTCACCTGCCCGCTGGTCGCCGGCAACCACTCGCGCCTTGACCATGGCGTAGCGTTCCCAATCGCGCCCCTGGTCCTGGTAATAGGTCTCCAATGCCGCGAAACTGAGCGCCAGGGCACCACTCTGGCCGTAGGGACGCAAACGCATGTCAGTCCGGAACACGAAACCGTCAGCCGTAATCTGATCCAGCGCCTGGATCAGGCGCTGGCCGAGGCGGACGAAAAACTGCTGGTTATCCAGGGCCCGGCGACCACCCCGGGTTTCTCCCTTGGACGGGAAGCCAAAGATCAGGTCAATGTCCGAGGACACGTTCAGCTCCCGACCACCCAGCTTGCCCATGCCCAGCACCACCATTTTCTGTGGTGCGTCTTCGCCGGTGACAGGGTCGGCGCCCCAGGGCGTGCCCAGCTCTTCGCAAAGCGTGTCGTAAAGCCAGTTCAGGGCGCCATCGATACAGGTGTCGGCCAGCATACTGGCGGCGGCCATGGTCTCGTGCAAATCGGCCCAGCGCATCAAATCCCGCCAGATAATGCGGAATTGCGCTTCCCGTCGAAACTGACGCAGAGCTGCGTGCAAAGCCGGCTCACTGTCGACGTTGCTCAGGAACTCGCCCCAACGATCCTGCAACCACTGCTCCGTGGTCGGCTCGGTTAGCGGCCTGGATGCAACGGCCGCGCGGATCTGCTCGGGGTGGCGCTCCAATGCTTCCCGAAGAAACAGGCTACGGGCCAGAGCCTCGGCAATGTCATTCTCCGACAAACCACTGGCCAACAACCATTCAGGCACCTGGTCGGGAAATATCGCCGACCAGCAACCCGATACGTTTTCAGCCAGTATTGCCGGCATTCCATTCCAAGGCTCAGACATAATGCACTCCGCTGTCTCTCTGTTATATTTCCGGTACTGTATAACGAACTTACTCACGACTGAACAGGCCAATCGCCAAATGCTGCCACTGCGTCGCTCGCTGAACCCTGAGCACAATGAAACTCACATGCCCATGGGGCAAATCATTCTGACTCGGGTAAAGCGACTGCTCTTCGTGCTGGCCGGCATGGTGATCCTTCAAACACTGGTCATCTGGACGGTTGAAGACCTTAATCTGTTTGAAGCCATCTGGCTAACCATGACCACGGCCACCACCGTTGGCTACGGCGACTATGCGCCCCAAACCGTGGCCGGTCGTGTCAGCACCATGCTGGTCATGTTTGTGGGGGTGATCACAATGATCACCATCATCATCAGTGACCTGATTGAATACCGCTTTTATCGTCGTGAACAAATGCTCCAAGGGCGCTGGATCTACAAAATGAAAGACCACATTGTCATCATCAATACTCCGAAAACCGGCGGCGAACAGTACTTCATGCGCTTCGCCTCCCAAATCCGGTCGGTGCCCGAATATCATGCGGTACCGATTATGCTACTCACCCGGCAATACCCCGGGGGCATGCCGGCGGAACTCAGGGAGTGCGGCATTGTGCACTATCACGGCGCCGGCAATGATCCTGAGGCCCTGAAAGCCGTCCACGCGGGAAGTGCGAGAAACATCGTGGTTCTGGCAGCCGATGAGTCAGACCCCTCATCCGACAGCCTCACCTTCGACATCGCCCATCGGTTATCGGAATCCAACCTGGCGCATCGAACCACCGTGGAGTGTGTGACCGACCACAACCGGGAGCGCTTCAAGGCTCTGGGCATTCGTACCATCATTCGCCCCGTCCGAACTTACCCCGAGATCATGGTGCGCTCAGTGGTGGCTCCGGGCTCCGAGAAAGTTCTGGAAGATATGTTCAACTATGAGCGCGACCACCCGCACCGGTACGACCTGAAACTCGACGACCTGATCTGGGCCGACATCGTCAGTGCCCTGGTGCGCCACGGCATCGGTACGGCCCTGGCCTACATCGATCATGATGACGAAGTGATCTGCCACCCGGACACCAATAAGGAGGTGGAAGGCAAGGGACTGATTGTATTGGTGAGGTCGAGCGAAACCCCGGATGTTGCAGTAGTGAAAGAGGCGCTGGAGCGGTACCGGGAATTCCTGGCGCAATGGCGCCGCATGCGGGACCAGGAGCTGGAAGGCCCGCAGACAACCAAGAGCGATAAGGGCGAGGACAAACACCCCGCCTAGCGCGCCACTTTACGATTAGCTCTCTACTGCCAACGCAAGCTGCAGTCGACCCAAATCCGGCAGGCGTTCGAGCAAACCGGCAGTCGTTATACCACCCTGCAATAGCTTGCTGGCCTGGCTCCACAGCTCCGTCATCCCTGCGGCTTGGGAGCGCTTTGCCAGACTGGCCAACGATGATTCTGAAAACCGGACCGGCTCGCCTGTCAGCCAACTGACGCTGAGCAGGTGAAGGAATTCGGTAGCTGTCACAGCGTGCTCGGGGACACTCAGGGATGGGTGGTATATACCGGCCAGGTAATACCCCTGCTCTGCCTTACTCACCAGATTCAGGAACACCGGCACCTGCTCCGCCAGCTTTGACGCTTGCTGCATCAGGCAATCGGCGTCTCCCGCCTTGAGTTCAAATTCCACCTCATGGAGCGGTAATGTGTGCCCCCCACCGAGAATATGGCCTGCGTCGACGGCGACCTCGATGGCGTTATTGCCATCCGTGAGCATGATTTCCTGGCGCTGGAAGTTGGTTTCGAACGCCAGCTGCAGATTGGCAAGATCGATTTGGTTGTGTAGTGGAGTTTGTTCCAGCAAGGACAAATCCAGCTCCGGGCCGCTTAACTCCCATTCCCATTCCTGGCGGTTATGGGCACCGTTTACAAACTCGCCCCGGGTTTTCAGGGTCTGGATATAACGGTCACCCGCCTGACGAACACGCAACGCGGCGCGGGCCTGATTCAAGGCTGCATCGGGGGTGTCGAAATAGCGGTTGATGAGGGTTTTGTGGGGCCCCTTCTCCGCTTGCGGTAGAGACAGCAACCAGTTCAACGCCTGTTGCTGGGCGGATTCGGAGAGAGTGAGTTTGATCTCAAGCTCTGTGGCCATAGAGACTCCAATGGGGTGGTTCAAAAATGCGGATAGTTCTTTGGCCCTAAAATACAAAAGCCGGTGACCTGAGTCACCGGCTTTTGGTACTTCTATGCTACTTGATTAGCCGATTGGCTTATCAGAAGTAGTATACGGCGCCGATAGCAGCAACCTGCTTCTCGTCCTGATCATCAGCAACAGTGCTGGCGTAGTCGCCATCAGTGTTGTACATGTAGCCTTCAGCGTAAACGTACATGTTGTCGGACAGGTTATGCAGAGCCTGCAGAGCTACTACGCTCTCCTGGTCGCCATTAGTTGCGGCGTCGGAATCGTCTTCAGTGATCTGGTAAGCAACGGAGAACTGGTTAGCACCCAGAGCGTAAACACCGATTACGCCGAACTCGTCAACTACGTCTTTGCGAGTCTGGTACTCACCGGTCAGGCTGAAATCGCCCATGGTGTAGGTAGCACGCAGGCCGTAGGTGTTTTCGTCGTTGATGTCCGCATCATCGCTGGAGTACTGAGTATCGCCGTCGTTTGAATCCATGGCGAAAGCCAGTTCCAGGGCGTCTACGCTGTAGATCGCCGCCAGCTGGTACGGGTAGGATTTCTGATCGTTCTCACCATCGCCGTTCACCTGAACAGCCGCGCCCAGGGTCAGACCGCCCAGTGAAGGAGTTTCGTACTGCAGCAGGTCGCCTTCACCAGTGGTGTAGCTGCCGTCAACGCCAGTACCCACTTCGTGGAAGTTGGCAATCTTGGCAATGGCACGCTCGTAGGTGGAGTCGTCAGAGCCGATCCAGACCTTACCGAAGCTGTCGCTGTCTACACCAATGTAGGCTTCATCAAAATCGTTAAGGCCATTGCTCTCGGCCTTATCATCAGCGGTGAACTCAAGCTCAGCTTTGAAGAAGCCGCTCAGGCCCGGAGCGATTTCGTGGTCGTGCTTCACACCGAGAGTGGAGCCGTTATCAGCGTGCTCGAGTTCAGAGCCAGCGCCATCGATGTTGGTGTGGGTAACAACGTACTGAATGTTACCGTAAACACTCGGCATGGAGTCCATTTTCGCGGCCAGATCGGCTGCATTCATGGCGTCCTGCGCCATAGCAGCGCCAGAGAAGGATACAGCTGCGATCGCAGAAGCAAGAACTGTCTTTTTCATGTTGCGTCTTCCTATTTGTGTTAACTCAGGTTTTCGACGGGCTCAGATCCCGATTTTTCATGGCAGCGCCAGCACAGCTCGCACCACCGGATTCGTGATCGGCATGGCTTGCCAAAACAAGGCCGACATTTTTTATTCTTGTCCGACTGGGCATTGCCGAGTCTTATCTCTCAACCACTTACAAAGCTTTCTTAAAGCTCTGCATGATTGTTCCGTTTTAATACATTACCTGTGCATTTGCAAATTTTTAATGGCTGTTTTTTAGCCTTCCCGATGCAAAGACACAGGCTTGTTATGCCACCCAAACCTTGCACTTTTATGACACTGGCGGCGCCCTTGAACTCCCTAGACAACAAATTCAGGGCCAACAACCAGAAAACCCTTTTATTTCATCGAATTACAAATACCTCGGGCAGCCTAAATATCTCGCCAGCTTATCTAAACCGAAATATACGCACCTTGATGAAGCAGAGATATAACCTGTGTCATCTTTTGGCACATTCACCCTTTTTACCCACGAGTTTCCAACATAAAGGTTACAGGCCCATCATTAAGCAGCGACACCTTCATATCAGCCCCGAACTCGCCCTCACCCACTCTCGCGTCACCTAAATCGGCCTTGGCCTGAGCGACAAAGTCCTGATACAGCGCGTTCGCAGTATCGGGCGCAGCGGCCAAGGAAAAGCCCGGGCGCGTACCAGATGAGGTATCAGCGGCAAGAGTAAATTGGGGAACCACCAGGAGTGAGCCACCGGAATCCTGAACGTTAACGTTCATCCGGCCCCGCTCATCGGGAAAAACTCGATAGGAGAGAATTTTTCGGCACAAATCCTTTGCCTCTTTGACGGTGTCGTTCCGCTCGACACCCAATAACAACAACAAGCCCGGACCAATCGCAGAAATCTGCTGGTCGTCCACCACCACACTGGCTTGGGTAACGCGCTGGATCAGCCCTTTCATTCAGTTCCTGATCATTAATGCCCGGTTGCACAAAATTAATCGACCAAGAGTCTATAACCCGCAAAACCTGAGTGCAACTGATTTTTATTTGGCCACGGAGCCTACGGAAACCACGGGAAAAGACAAAGACAAAAATAGTTTTAGCCACGAAACCCACTAAAGAACACGAAAGGGCTTTAATGCATTATTTCGTGGGTTTAGTGGATTTCGTGGCCAGTCTTCAATCTTTTTTCCGTGGTTTCCGTGGGTTCCGTGGCCAAAAACGCCTTTAGCTCTTTTTGGCGCGCTTACGTTCGTTCTCGGTCAGCAGCTTCTTGCGCAGACGAATGGACTTGGGCGTCACTTCCACCAGCTCATCATCGTCGATGAACTCAAGCGCCTGTTCCAGGGTGTGCTTGATGGGCGGGACCAGACCAATGACTTCGTCTTTACCGGACGCACGCATGTTGTCCAGCTTCTTGGCCTTGGTGGGGTTGATCACGATGTCGTTGTCACGGCTGTGAATGCCGCACAGCTGTCCTTCGTAGATTTCATCGCCCGGGGCCAGGAACAGCTTGCCACGGCTCTGCAGAGTTTCCAGCGAGTAGGTCATCGCGGTGCCCTTGGCCATGGAGATCAGCACGCCATTCTGGCGACCGGCCATGGCGCCTTCTTTTACGGGGCCATAGTGACTGAAGGTGGACGTCAGGATGCCGGTACCGGAGGTCATGGTCAGGAAGGCGTTACGGAAACCGATCAAGCCACGTGCCGGAATCACATACTCCACGCGCATCCGGCCTTTGCCGTCGGGAATCATATTGGTCATGTCACCCTTGCGCAGACCCAACTGCTCCATCACCGGGCCCTGGTGCTGCTCCTCGATGTCGACAATCACGTTTTCATACGGCTCTTGCTTGACGCCGTCGATCTCGCGAATAACCACTTCCGGGCGACCCACGGCCAGCTCGAAGTTTTCACGACGCATGTTTTCGATCAGAACCGACAGGTGCAGCTCGCCACGACCAGAGACCTTGAACTTATCGGCAGACTCGCCCTCTTCCACGCGCAAAGCCACGTTGTGCAGAAGCTCTTTCTCCAGGCGCTCCTTGATGTTTCGACTGGTCACGTACTTGCCTTCCTTGCCGGCGAACGGGGAGTCGTTTACCTGGAAGGTCATGGAAACGGTGGGCTCATCAACCGTCAGGGCCGGGAGCGCCTCAACGTTGTTGGGATCGCAAAGGGTGTCGGAAATGTACAGCTCGTCCAGACCACTGATGCACACGATGTCACCCGCCTGGGCTTCATCCACTTCCACGCGCTGAAGACCGGAATGCCCCATGATCTTCAGGATACGACCATTACGCTTCTTGCCATTGGAGTCGATAGCGGTAATCGGGGTGTTGGTTTTCACCTTGCCGCGCATAATCCGGCCGATACCGATAACACCCAGGAAGCTGTTGTAGTCCAACTGGGAAATCTGCATCTGGAAGGGGCCGTCCGGGTCTACGTCCGGGGCGGGCACATGGTCAACGATGGCCTGGAACACGGCGTCCATGTTGTCGTCCATCTCTTCGTGCTCCATCCCGGCGATACCATTCAGGGCACTGGCGTAAACAATCGGGAAGTCCAGCTGTTCGTCGGTGGCGCCGAGGTTGTCGAACAGGTCAAACACCTGGTCCACCACCCAGTCCGGACGGGCACCCGGCCGGTCAATTTTGTTCACAACCACGATCGGGCGCAGGCCCGCATCGAACGCTTTCTGGGTAACAAAACGGGTTTGCGGCATGGGACCGTCGATGGAGTCCACCACCAACAAAACACTGTCCACCATGCTCATAACCCGCTCAACTTCGCCACCGAAGTCGGCGTGGCCCGGGGTGTCGACGATGTTGATGTCGTAGTCATTCCACTTCAGGGCCGTGTTCTTGGCCAGGATGGTGATACCACGCTCTTTTTCCTGATCGTTGGAGTCCATCACTCGCTCATTTTCGAGCTCCTTACGCTCAAGGGTGCCGGACTGGCGCAACAGCTGGTCAACCAGGGTTGTTTTACCATGGTCTACGTGGGCAATAATGGCTACGTTTCTAAGCTTACTGATATCATTCGACATATTAAGAGATTTCACTTCATTGAATAGCGAGTTCGCACCTGACTGGCGCCCAACTCAAAATGTGCTCTCGGCTCAGGGCCTCGGCTTGAAAATAAGGGGTGCGCGATTGTACACGGTTTAACCTTTCAGTTATATGAATTTCTTGTCGGTCTACCGCATCGGGATCTTCGCCGCGCGCCGCACCGTTATCGCGCACAATCACGTTATTCGCACCACTATGGTGCGCCAACGAGGTGCATTATTCCTTAATAAGGAAGGTCGCTTAAGACCAGAATCGCACCAAAGCCTTGCAACTGCGCTCTTGTGGCGCAATCAGGGAAAACTGGCAAGCAGCTTGCTATATCTTTTTCAGCCGTTTTTGGCGGGTAAGAGATAACAGCTTCTGTTAAGCTGCCCGAACCAGCAAAAGCGATCGAGCTCAGCATTACTGAACGATCCGGCATACGAACAAGCAATCACATACGGAGCATGCACAATGTCCAAGACACTTGATCTGATCAACGAACACGAAGTGAAGTGGGTTGACCTGCGTTTTACCGACAGCCGTGGTAAAGAGCAGCACGTAACCCTGCCGGCCACCGAGGTGGACGATGACTTTTTCGCCGATGGCAAAATGTTCGACGGCTCCTCCATCGCTGGCTGGAAGGGCATCAACGAATCCGACATGATCCTGATGCCGGTTGACGAAACCGCTGTGCTGGACCCGTTCACCGAAGAAACCACCGTTAACATCACCTGCGACATCGTGGAACCGACCACCATGCAGGGCTACGAGCGTGACCCGCGCTCCGTTGCCGCTCGCGCCGAGGAATACCTGAAGTCCACCGGCATCGCCAACGGCGCACTGTTTGGCCCGGAGCCGGAATTCTTCGTATTCGATTCCGTAAAGTGGAACGTGGACATGCAGGGCGCGTCCTACCACATTCACTCCGAGGAAGCCGCCTGGGTTTCCGGTGAAGACTTCGACCGCAACAACATCGGCCACCGTCCGGGCGTTAAAGGCGGCTACTTCCCGGTTCCGCCGGTAGACAGCCTGCACGACCTGCGTGGCGCCATGTGTGCCGCCATGGAGTCCATGGGCCTGGAAATCGAAGTACACCACCACGAAGTGGGCACCGCTGGCCAGTGTGAAATCGGCGTTGGCGCCAACACCCTGACCCGCAAGGCGGACGAAGTTCAGATCCTGAAGTACTGCGTGCACAACGTTGCTCACGCCTACGGCAAGACCGCCACCTTCATGCCCAAGCCGGTAGTTGGTGACAACGGTTCTGGCATGCACGTACACATGTCCCTGAACAAAGACGGCAACAACCTGTTCGCTGGTGACGGCTATGCCGGTCTGAGCGAAATGGCCCTGCACTACATCGGCGGCATCATCAAGCACGCCAAGGCCATCAACGCCTTCACCAACCCGGCCACCAACAGCTACAAGCGTCTGGTTCCGGGCTTTGAAGCCCCGGTTATGCTGGCCTACTCCGCCCGCAACCGTTCCGCTTCCATCCGTATCCCGTACGTAAACAGCCCGAAAGCGCGTCGCGTGGAAGTTCGCTTCCCTGACCCGGCGGCCAACCCGTACCTGGCCTTCGCTGCCCTGATGATGGCCGGCCTCGACGGCATCCAGAACAAGATCCACCCGGGCGATGCCATGGACAAGGATCTGTACGACCTGCCGAAGGAAGAAGCGCTGAACATCCCGCAGGTTGCCACTACCCTGCAGGAAGCCTTGGAAGCGCTGAAAGAAGACCACGAGTTCCTGACTCGCGGCGGCGTGTTCACCGAAGACATGATCGCCGGTTACATCGACCTCAAGCAGGGCGAAGTAGAGCAACTGAACATGACTACCCACCCGGTAGAGTTCGACCTGTACTACTCCTGCTAAATGCAACGCACCAATACGGTGCAAAGCATTTGCCTGAAAGGCCCCGCCCCGTGCGGGGCTTTTTTTGGCCTTAACGAGATGTAACCACACCACCGGGGCCACCCGTTGCAATGCCACCCTACCGCGTCGATAATCGAGCAAAAGGATTGCAACACAGGTTACCGGAATGAAAAAACGTCTCGCACTCGCAACCGCCTTCCTGGCTGTCACCACCACAGCGGCTCATGCCGAGGTGTATCGCCACGTGGACGAATACGGCAACGTCACTTACTCCGACGAACCTATTGATGGCGGCGAGACCGTTGATATCAAACCGGTCACCACCATTACCCTGCCCAAGCCGGAAACCGTCAAGAAATCGGACGAACTGCGGGAAATCGTCAAAGAGGAAGGCGCTGCCTACGAGAGCGTGTCCTTTTCCTACCCGGAGAATAATCAGGCGTTCCACAGCGGCGGCGGCAATGTCACTTTCCGCCTGAATAGCACGCCCGGCCTGCAAGCGGGCCACAAATACGAAGTGACTCTGGACGGCCAGCCCATTGGCCAGACCAGCACCAGTGAGCTTACCGTCGAGAATGTCTACCGGGGCACCCACAACGCCAACGTGCATATCGTCGATGAACAAGGCGTCCAGGTAAAAAGCGGCACCCCCATCACCTTCACCGTGCACCGCCCATCCGTCATTAATAATTAAGCCAAAGCCTTACACTTCCGCACCATTTCGGTGCGATTGCACTATAATAAGACCATGCTCTGAGCAGCCAAGGGGCGAACTCAGGCTGCCCGTCTAGCTCATTTCACAGGTTGCACCAACCTACAGCACCGGCGTGCCTTGTCAGACGGTGCCTGCCTGCTCTTGGGCCACGCCACTGCTCACGATTGAGAAAAGCTGGTTTGGTTTTTGCAAAACAGAAACCAAAGAAGGACGACACACGCACCCAAAACGGAATCCGTTATGTCACCGCACTCCCCAGCCCTGACCCACCATGGCTACAAAGGCATTCTGGACGGCCTGACAACGGCAGTACTTGTGCTGGGCGAGGATCTCAGCATCCGGTACCTGAACCCAGCCGCTGAAAGTCTGTTCAAGATCAGCTCTGCACGCAGTCAGGGGCTTTTGCTGAACGACGTGTTGATCGACTCCGAAGGTGCATTGAAAACACTCCATGAGGCCGCCCGGGATGGCCGAACCTACACCCGGCGAGAAGCGGAATTCTTTGTCCTGTTTGGCTCACGACTGGTCGTGGACTATTCCGTCACCCCACTATCGACCAACCCCACCGAGCTCCTGATGGAGATCCAGCCTCGCGAGCGCCTGATGCGCATCACCCGCGAGGAAGACATTATCTCCCAGCAGGAAGCCAGCCGGATCCTGGTGCGGGGCATGGCCCATGAGATCAAGAACCCATTGGGCGGCATTCGTGGCGCCGCTCAACTGCTGGACCGCGAACTGACAGACGAAGGCCAGCGCGAATACACCAAAGTGATCATCAACGAGGCCGATCGGCTGCGCAGCCTGGTGGACCGGATGCTGGGCCCGAACAAGGCACTATCGAAGGCACCCACCAACATCCACGAAGTTCTGGAACGCGTGCGTACCCTCATTGACGCCGAGAGCAAAGGCCGCATCCAGCTCAAGCGCGATTACGACCCAAGCCTGCCGGAATTTTCTGGTGACAAGGAACAACTGATCCAGGCCTTCCTGAACATAGCCCGGAATGCCATGGAAGCGGCCTTCGAGAATGAGACCACCGGTCCGGCGACCATCTGCTTCCGGACCCGGGCCTTACGGCAATTCACCATCGGCCACCGCCGGCACCGCCTCGTGTGCCGGGTGGACATCATCGACAACGGCCCCGGCATTCCCGCCGACCTGCTGCAGAATATCTTCTACCCCATGATCAGCGGGCGGGCATCGGGTACCGGACTGGGGCTTTCCATTACCCAAAGCATCATCGGCCAGCATCACGGCCTGGTGGAATGCGAAAGTGAGCCTGGAAGAACCGATTTCATCATCTTCCTGCCTCTGGAGGACTACCAATGAGCGAACCGGCAAACGTCTGGATTATCGACGACGATCAAAGCATTCGCTGGGTGCTGGAACGTGCCTTGAGCCAGGCCGGTATGCAAACCAGAGTGTTCGAAAATGGCGAGAACATCATGGCCCGGCTGGAACACGAACGGCCGGACGCCATCATCAGCGACATTCGCATGCCAGGCGTTGATGGCATCACGCTGCTCTCGCAGGTAGTGGAAAAACACCGGGATGTGCCAGTCATCATCATGACCGCCCACTCCGATTTGGACAGTGCCGTGACCAGTTACCAGACCGGCGCGTTCGAATACCTGCCCAAACCGTTCGACGTTGACGAAGCCGTGGCCCTGGCCAAGCGCGCGGTGGCTCATGCGCGGGAAAAGCGCGCCACCACGGAACCCGCCGCAGAGAACGCCCAGCGCAATGCCGAGATCATTGGCGAAGCCCCCGCCATGCAGGAGGTATTCCGGGCCATTGGCCGGCTTTCCCATTCCAACATCACCGTGTTGATCAACGGCGAAAGCGGTACCGGTAAAGAGTTGGTGGCCCAGGCGTTGCACAACCACAGCCCACGGGCACGCAACCCATTCATTGCCCTGAACATGGCGGCCATCCCCAAAGACCTGATTGAATCCGAACTGTTCGGCCACGAAAAAGGCGCCTTCACCGGTGCCGCAGCCGCCCGCCAGGGCCGCTTTGAGCAGGCCAATGGCGGCACCCTGTTTCTGGATGAAATCGGCGACATGCCTGGCGACACCCAGACCCGCCTTCTGCGGGTGTTGGCCGATGGCGAGTTCTACCGCGTGGGCGGCACGACCCCGATTAAAGTCGATGTGCGCATCATTGCAGCGACACACCAGAACCTGGAAAAGCTGGTAGATGATGGCAAATTCCGTGAGGATTTGTTCCACCGCCTGAACGTGATCCGGGTCCACCTACCCAAATTGGCCGAACGCCGGGAAGACATCCCGCGCCTGATGAAACACTTCCTCAAGCGCGCCGCCGAAGAGCTGGCCGTGGAGCCAAAGGTGCTGCGCCCGGAAGCGGAAGAATACCTAACCACCCTGCCCTGGCCCGGTAACGTCCGCCAGCTGGAAAACATCTGCCGCTGGCTGACCGTCATGGCCAGTGGTCGGGAAATTCTGGTAGACGACCTGCCTCCCGAGCTGCGCCACCAGGCCGAAACTGAAACCAGCGCCATCGGCCAGACCTGGCAGGAAGGCCTGAGAAAGTGGGCCGAACAAGAACTGAAACGCGGCAAGAAAGGCATACTCGACACCGCCGTGCCCGAGTTCGAAAAAATCATGATCGAAACCGCCCTGAAACACACCGGCGGGCGCCGGCGGGATGCTTCCATCCTGCTGGGCTGGGGGCGGAATACGTTGACCCGGAAGATCAACGAATTGGGGCTGGATCATCCGGAGGGAGATGAGGACTGAGACCTTCCCGGCCTCAGTTCAACACTTCCTGCCAGTAGATGATGCGGTCATTGCCACGGTAGACGCCGAAGGTGGCCCAGGCATAGGGATTGACTAACGTATTCGGGTTGTCCGCATCCCAATAGTCTTTCAACCAATCCGGTCCAGCATCCAGCTCCACATAAACCCCTTTCTGGTTGGGACTTTCGGCTTGCCCCGGGGCTGACAATCGGAGCCGGTAATCATTACTGCCCGAGACCCGAGGCTGGGCGTTGACCAGGGTAAGCTCGGTATCGCTTACCTCAACCACCGAAGTCTGGCTACTGTCCAACACCGAGTTGCTGTGGTCCACCGTTGCATCTTCGGCGAGATCATAAAACCAGCAGGTTTCATCGGCATGGGGGGCGAAGCCGCTGCTGGTGTATACCTCCGCAGTCAGGGGGATGGCCAGCTCCTGATTTTCCGGCCCATAGCTGTTTTCCAGGCCAATCCGACCGTAACGAATATCAAATGCCGCAGACGGCGTGAATTCTCTGGGAAGGTCTGTTGCTGGATCAGCCACGGTCACACCGTCGCCATCAGTAATGTCAGAAAGGCTCATTACAGGCTGCGGGGTAAACTCCGGCACCCGGGCATTCAGTGATTTCGGATAACGGAATTCATCTCCCGCTGCGAACGTATACAACAGGTCGCCCCCTCCACCGGCTCCCAGAGAAGCCGGTGCCAGCGTAGCGTCCAGTTGCAGGGGTGTTCCGTCCGCGCCGTTGGCACTGCTGTCAGACACCGGGAATGGATCAAAGCTGAGATCGTTCTGATCCATCAGTTGAAATGGCGTACCGGCATAATTTTCAACGGTCGAACTGTTCAGGTTTTTTGGAGTAATGGTAACCTCCGCTGGTATGCCCCAACTGAACGGCTCGCCGGTGTATACCCAGCTGCGAGCCGTGGTGCATGTGGTTCTGCTTGTCGCCAACGGGACGCTACTGAATGTCCCCGGGTCAATAGAGACTTCAAACCATGCCGGCCGGAACCGGCCAACCGGCCCATTTGCGATGGTGATTCGGCTGGTCCTGGAGGCCCCAGCGCTTAGGTAGTTTCCATCTTCAATAGCGCCGCTCAGCTCGATGATACCCACCTCATCAAACTGGAAGCCGGATCTTTCCGCCAGACCATTACTGTAATCGGCGGCCTGGATGTCGGGGCCTGTCAGCTGCCCCGGCGCATTAGCCGGATCAGGCGCGATCAACTGATGGTTGAGGATGACCTTCTCGCCCTCAACGCCAAAAGACGCCGCGAGGCCGTTATCCAGCAGGTTAGCGCCGGTATCCGCAACACCATTACCATCGCCATCATCACCACTGTCATAAAGCCTGCCACCGACCCGGAGGGTGAAGTCTTCTCCGGCAATCCGGTAAACCGGACCAGTGGCATCCGTAGCGCCCGGGTTGTCCACCGCTTCCACAGAAATGGCAAAGGGGCGAGCCGTCCAGGGGGCGTTGGCGGAGGCCGAAATAATCGGTAGCGGGTTTCCGTTAACGTCCTGGGCGAAACCGCTAGTGTCATCCAATAGGTTCAGGGTGTAGCGACCAACATCTGGCGGCGTTAAGGTAAAACTCCCCACACCTTCGGTAAATCTCACCGAGAAGTTATTGCTCGATGGCTGTGTGCTCGGCGTCGTTGCCAGCGAGGCCTCAGAAGAATCCAGCTGGGGTGCCTGTCCCCCGGGATCTTCCGTCTCACGGTCCAGCCAGGCTTTCAAACCGTGGACACCTTCGTAGTCGGTAGCAACATCACATTCCTGACCATCGGCATCACGCTTTAGCAGGCTGACCTCATAAGCGTGGCTGCGGCCAGCGATCAGGTCATCGCCCAGAACATCATTGGTTTCAATAAAGAGCGCATTCTCGGCAAATGCAATAGGACTGCTAGTTACGCTGACATTGGCAGCCTGGTCCCAGGCTGTGATTGTTAAGGTATCGGCATGGGTATTGGAAAAGGCCAGCTCTACCTCACCGGCATCGGCTTGAGCGAACTGATAGGTAGCCATGCCATCATCGGTATCATCCGGTGCCGGGCTCAGCGCTCCGGCCCCATTCTGACTACTCCATCGACCATGACCGGACGACGTGGATAGGCTCACCTCCCCTTCGTAGCCCGTCATGACACTGCCGGTAGTATCGTATGCAGTAAGGGTTGCACTGATGGGGGCACAAACACTGGCAGAAGCCGGCACCTCCAGCTGGAAATAACTTAATATCGGCGCTTGGCCACAAGGATACGTCAGGTTATAGATTCGGGAAATCGCTGCTGGTGACAAAGCACCGCCATAGACGTGCAGTTCATCCACGGCGCCATCAAAACGCGTAGCTGGAAAGAACGCCGCAAGACTGGGCACCAGCCCAATGGTTAAATCATCTGAATTGGTAGGCAATACTCCTTGATAATTAGCCGTGGACTCTACCTGACCGTTAACATACAAAGTCTGCTCTCCATCGCGATAGGTAACTGCAATGTGAACCCATTGTCCTTGTCCCAGCACGCCAGCAGCCGTCTCCAGGGAGCCCCCATCCCATGTCCAACGGAAACGACCATCACTTTCAGCAACCCACTGATAGTTCGATCCCTTGGATAGGATATAGCCGCTTCCAGTTTCATCTCTTCGAATCCAGGCAGTGACTGTGAGGGCGTCCGGCAAATCCAGCAAGCTATTATCCGGAATCCGGAACCAGCTAAACTCCCAGAAAAACCGATTGCGATAGGTTCCGTAATAACAGGTTCCGGGGTTACCACCGCGTGCTGGATCAACGTTTGAATAGGTGAAATCATTAAGGCCATATCCATTCAAACCATTACTAGAGCTGTCCGAACCATCCTGCTCAAACCGCCAAAGCCCCACCGCATTCGGCCAGATTTCACCAATCGCAATATTGTCGGAAATATAGCCCTCGGTACTGGAGGTGAGCTCTAAAAACATCCGCTCGACGTTACGGTCTGAATCGGCAACAGTCGGGACATTCACTGCCACTGTCGTTACATTCGCCGGAATAGTGACGGTTTGCCCTGAGTATGGCTGATAGTCTCCCGGCGCTTGCGCGGAGTCATCTCGCGTTGAGAACGTAATGGAGGTATCAGAATTCAACGGCGCTGACAGGGAAATCTCAAATGACAGAGTGCCCCCTGCAAACACACCGTCTCCACTTACCGTGATCTCCGGCCCCGATGCATCACCGTCGTTAGTTTCACTATCTGTGCTTTTGCCATCGGATGCGCCCTCTGCCATCGTCCAGTCGCCCGTACCATCTGGCATGCGACGAGCGAATTGGCCCGCCTGACCATCAACCACCGGCAGATAGCTATCGTAGGGCAGATCGCTGCCAGTACAGTCGGGGTCAGGGATGCGGGCATCTCCCGCACCTGGCCCCACTTTCACATAGTCTATGGTTCGACCGCTGGCATCCTTCAATCGAACGTCCATGCCCACCAAGTCAACCGATGCGCCGCCCAAGTCCCGGCGAACCAGCCAGGGCTCACCATCGGTATCGATGCCAGCGCCTGAGAGAGGCAAATCGAACGCGCATTGCACATTCGGATTGTTTTTTTTGCCGTCAGTGGAGCAGAAATCCAGAGACCAGTCCGAATAGGTGGAGGCATCTATCGCCGAGCTGAGAATCTTCACCTCAATGAACTGCTCCTTATCGGAAAGCTCGTTGATGGTTGCCAGCCCCACGTAGTCAGCGGCACATTCTGCCAAGGCCTTTACCGGCAGCAACAGGATAGTGAGCGACAAGAGTAAACCGAGCCCACTTCGGGCAAGCCTGGCCAGCACGCTCATTGGATAACCACCTCTATAGTTCGCTCGGCCTGTTCAACTCCACTTCCACACTGCCCCGTACTGGTGACCAGCAACTGAGGCGAGCCAGCCGCCAGGGGAGCACAGGTTAATGCCGCCGAGCAGGCCGCCAGCCCCGATTGAGAGAAATTGAGGTTCGAGGGCGCCGCACTACAACTGTTGGCGGCCAACACCCGGGACACAGCGACCTGGGCACCACTTTCAGCCGCAAAAAACGACCTCTGGGACTGAATCTGCAAACTGATGGACTTCCCGGAACCTTCCTGCAACTGGCTCATGCCCAGTACCAGCAACGACAATACCGTGACGATAAACAAAGCCACAGGCAGGCCGGCACCGGTTTGTTGATGAAAACAGCGGTCATGGCACATTGCGAATCTGTACCTCCTGGCTCACGAGTGTGGTCTCGTCACTGTCCGGGGTGAAGAGCTCAAATTCAAAATAGACAACCGCCGAACGTTGCAGCGATATGGGCGCCACCTGCCAATTGAAGCTGCCGGAGACCAGATTGGCACTCATGACTTCCCGGGTGCGACTGGATTTCGCAGCAAGCTCAGAGGCTGTTGGCTGGTCTGTGCCGTGCTGATAATTACTGTAGCGGTAAAGCCATTTGCTGTTTGGGCCCTGACAGATACTGATACGGTCGCCCACCGCATAAATTCTTTTCTCTGGCGACCTTTCCCGGAAACGATGGGATTCACCGCCGGCAAAAGTTACCTGATCATCTGTTGGCTCTATCCGTTCAACAGCTGGGGAAACCGGCCCAGGATCAGGCACCGACGTTCCCACCCCCGGCTCATAAAGGCTGTTCTGGGAAGAGCCATAACCGTAAACAATCAAACGCGCACCAGCCTGGATCACTTTTCCAAACGGGAAAATATCAACCGTAGTGCCTCCCGTACCGGTGGGCAGAGACCGGTAGCGGGAGCCTCCCAGAATAGGCAGCCATTCAAGGCACGAGCCATTTGTCCGAACGGATAGCGGGAAGGCACCGCGAATCTCACGGGTTATCTGATCGCTGATGACCACTCCCTGCAATGCCCTCTGTTGCCGGTCGCCCACATCGATGGCCCCTTGCGTGGACAGGGCAACAAACTGCACGGAAATGGTGGCAACAATACCAAGCAGGATGATCACCATCACCAGTTCCACCAGGGTAAATCCGCGCTGCGGGTTCATCAGAAATTCCCCCGATACGCGGTGAAAAGGTAGGTATTGTTGGAGGGATCGGCGATGGTTATATCGACACGTTTCGCCTGATAATCGTTGGCAAAACCCACCTCCGTGCCAGCACAAACCACCGAAACGGACACAAGGAAGCCCGTGTAACCTGCCAGAGGAGATGCTTCGCTGTTTTCAGGTGACGCGCCGCTCAGGCCATCGTAATCATCAACATCGTCGAACGTATCCCGGTTTTCCCCACCCTCAGGGCCGATACTTCCACAGTCGGCCTCGGTGCTGCTGCCGGCTTGACCACCACCTGTTGGAGAGCCATCCGCAAATTTCTGCGCCAGAATCTCATCCATGTACAGCTGTGAAAGAGCCACGGCACGGCTCTGGTTCAACGGGTCCGCACTGCGCCCGGCAATCAGGGAAAAGGCGCCCACCACCCCGGCAATCGCAACGCTGATGATCACGATGGTCATGATCAGCTCCACCAGGGTTGCTCCGCGTTGCAGCCTTACAATGCAGCGATTACGAGCCATCGCAACGCCCCTGGTAGACTGCACCCAAAGCACTCAGACACATGAAATGGGTACTGTCTCCGGAAATACGGAATTCGAGAGGTTCGCGGGCATTGGGGGAAGAGACCCACCCCATATCATCAAAGCCAACTGTGTAGGAGGAAGCTATAGAGGTAAATGCGCTGGTCTGATTGACTCGGCGGTAAGCAATGGATGCGCCATTGGCATCAATGGCGAAAGTTGATCCGCCAGTAGTGAATTCAAGGTTACCCCCGTTCGGGCCAATGGTGACAGTATTGAGGGAGTTGCCCGCCAACGCTGCCTGCTGGGCAAGCAGCGTGGCGGAGGCAAGTTGCTGGGTGGCCAGCATGGGGGAGAAGGCAGAACTTCTGGCGAACAGTCCGATGCCGAGTGCGGAGAGCACACCGATCAGGATGATGACCATGATTAGCTCCACCATAGTGAAACCAGAACAATTGCACCTCCTGGTTTCCATATGCTTCTCTTTCAAATTAAATGAGTGGAGTTAACCGTTACAACCACCATCATCAACGGTAATATCACGCGCAGCTGATTCGTCCGTGCCCGTGGTACTGGGATCATCGGCAGTAGCTGCAGTGTAAGTCACACGACAGTTCGGCGTACTAGTAGAGCCGTCGTCAGGTGCAATGTAATACGTGATTGCATCGCCACCATCAGTGCCACCACCAGAGGCTGTGAAATCAGCACTCACTTGGGCCGCCGCGCCGATACCCGCCGCATTAGCAGTAGGGTATCCCGCTACCATGGTAATGGTTTGTCCTTCCAAAGTTACGGAGGTGCCGGCTGAAGCGTTATCCGCTGCTTGGCGTGCATGAGCAATCGAAGCGGCGGAACGAATTGCTCCAGCCAAACCATTTACTGATGACGCACGGGCTTCACCACCAAAATCCGCAAACCGCGGCAAAGCAAACGCCGCCAGAATGCCCAAAATCACAATCACCATTACCAATTCGATCAGGGTAAAGCCTTTTTCTTTTCTATTTGGAATCATCTTTTCCATCTCACTACTCCGTGCTATTGCGGTTATTTAAAGTCGGTAAGGTTTAATTAACGTTATTGGTCGTCACTTCACCGGTGTCGGCGTTATAGATCACCTGTCGGGCGTTGGTGCCAGTGAGGCCGTCTTCTTGATAGGTGTATTCGCAGGAGGTGCCATTGACGGCAGCCACGTACTCCACCCCAGTTCCGGTTGAGGTGGCAACACCCGGCGCATTGGACTGCAGCAAGGCATTCCACAGATCAACGCAGCGGGAATCAGTCAGATTGCTCGCCTGGTTCGCGCCGTCGGTGGAAATGGCCCAGCCCTCATCGCTGACATCGACGTTATCCTCACCAAATCCGGCCACATCGTCCGTGGCGGCTGTAAAGCCATTTGTTACCCACTGAGCTTTCACCAATGCCACACTCGCCGCCAGCGCCCCGGATGTGGCCCTGACATTCGCGCGATGCGCCTGCTCCGAAAGCTGCGCAAAACGCGGCAAAGCAAACGCCGCCAAAATCGCCAGGATGGCAATCACCACCACCAGTTCAATCAGGGTAAAGCCCCGGTTCTTTTGTTTTGTATGCATGACAGTTCCTTAGCCTCACATCTTTGTGAATTGTGTCACAACAGCGCGTTAATCCCTACGGTTGTCAAGGTTAATTTGACCAGATTTTACACGGGTCAATTTCAGGCCAACCGCCCGGGGCGGTTTGTTGTCGGCCGGGGTTGTGTAGTCTACTTCCACCCGCCAGGCCAGAGGCTCGGTACCGGCCTCATCCACGCCGGTGATCACTGCCCTGGCTTCGGGCGAGCGGGGGGTGTACACCACTGCTTGTTTCTCTTTGTGGAAGCACCAACCTTCCTGTTCCATGTCCGTTCCCTCGCAGTCACCTCCCCAGTTCATTGGAGGCTGCTCCAATAACTGCACCGGGTTGAGGCCCGCCAGCGGTTCCAGTTTTTCATCGGCCAGCATGGCTTCGGCGCCTTTAACCACCAATGCGCTGCGAAACTGGTTAAGCATCAGCCGCACGCCCTGCTGTTCGGCCTGTGCGGTAACCCGCTCCAGCGAACTGAACAGGTAGGTAACGGCGAAACCCAGCAGGCACACCGCCAGCGCCAACTGGAACCGGCTACGATAGTCCGCCCCAATATGACCAATACGGTTGGCCATACCGGGTTATTGCCGCCCCATGGCGGCAGCGCCCAAATCCCAGATGGGCAGGAACACGCCCAATGCCAGGATCAGCACCAGGATGCCCATGGCCACAATCAGGATTGGCTCGATGGATTCAGCCAGGCGTTTCAGGCCATAGTCCACGTCTTCGTCGTAGAAGTCGGCCACGTTGTTGAGCATGTCGTCGACCGAGCCGGTTTCCTCGCCCACGGCAATCATCTGCAAAATCAATGGGGTGAACATGCCGCTGTTGCGGGCGGTGCGCAGCAGGCTTTCACCGCGTTCAATGCCCTGGCGCATTTCCTTGATGTGCTCGCCTATCCAGGCGTTGTCGGTGGCGTCGGCGGTGACGCTCAGGGCGCTGGTCACCGGCATGCCGGCCGACAGCATGGTGGCGAAGTTGCGGGCGAATCGGCTCAGGGTAATCAACTCCAGCAACGGGCCAATAATGGGAATTTTCAGCTTATAACGATCCCATTGCAGCCGGCCTTTCTCGGTCTCCTTCCACTGCCGGATAAGAATACCAGCGGCAGCCAGGGCGAACAGCATCACGTGCCAGTACCCCAACAGGAAATTGGAGGTGCCCACCAACACCTGGGTGAGAAACGGCAGATCCGCGCCCAGCTTGTCGAACACCGAGGCAAAGCGGGGAATCACCAGGAAGTTCACCACCATGAGCGCGGCGAACAGGGCCACAATCACAAAGATTGGATACCGTAGGGCCTGTTTTACCCGGCGCTTGGTGTCCCGTTCCAGCTCCAGGATTTCAGAAAGACGCTTGAAGGATTGATCCATCATGCCGGTGTTCTCGCCCACGTGGATCATGGCAATGAACAAGTCGGAAAACACTTTCGGGTGGCCCTGCATGGCGGTCGCCATCGTAGTGCCGCCTTCCAGTCGGTTGGTAATGTCCTCCAGTACCTCCGCCAGCACCGGTGACCGGGTGGTTTCTCCCAGCCCGCGCATGGTGCGGATCAGCGGGATGCCGGCTTTGGTCAACGCGTGCATCTGCCGGCAGAAAACGATCAGCTCGTCCAGTGTGACGTTCTTGCGGAACAGAGGTACGTTATTGAGTTTTTCGGTAACCGACTGCTGTTGCTGGCTTTCCTTGATGGTCAGCGGTGTTATACCTCGGCGCATCAGCTCGCTGGCGGCCGCTTCCTGGTTGGCCGCCTTCAGGGAACCTTGCTGGACAGCGCCCTGGCTGTCCTTGCCCCGGTAACTGAATTGCATCAGGAATCCACTCCTATGGCATCCCGGCTCAATTCATCCTCTTCCAGGGAAACACCCATTTCGGCGGTGGCCGCCACGCGACTGACTTCCTGCAAGGAGGTCACCCCCTGCAGGGCATAGTCCATGGCGCACTGGCCCAGCGGCCGGAAGAATTCGCTCTTTCGGGCAGCCCGGGTGAAATCGGAGACATCCTTTCTGCGCAGGGCATCGAGCATGTCTTCATCCATTTCCAGCATTTCATAAACACCCACACGCCCCCGATAGCCGGTGTTGCTGCACTGGTAGCAGCCCCGGCCATGCACAAACCCGGCTTCGATATCCAGCGGATCCAGGTCAAAGGACCGCAACCAGATCAGTTCCTGCTCCGTGGGTTCGTAGGTTTCCGTGCAGTTATCGCATACGCGGCGCACCAGGCGCTGGGCTACCACACCCAACAAGGAGCTGGCCACCAGGAAGGGTTCGGCCCCCATGTCGATCAGGCGCATGGCACTGCTGATGGAATCGTTGGTGTGCAGGGTGGAGAGCACCAGGTGGCCGGTCATGGCCGCGCGCAGGCCGATTTCCACCGTTTCGTGATCCCGCATCTCACCCACCAGGATGATGTCCGGGTCCTGACGCAGGGCGGAGCGCAACACGCCCGCGAATTCCAGGCCGATTTTCGGGTTCACCTGCACCTGGGTAATGCGTGGGAGGCGGTATTCCACCGGGTCCTCGGCAGTGATGATTTTCACTTCCGGCTTGTTCAGTTCGGTCAGCGCGCCATAGAGAGTGGTGGTCTTACCGCTACCGGTGGGGCCGGTAACCAGGATCATGCCGTGGGGCCGTTTGATCAGCTTGCGGAAACGTTCCAACAGGTGGGAGGGCATACCGGTGCTGTCCAGGTTCAATGTGCCCTGACTCTGATCCAGCAGACGCATAACCACCGATTCGCCATGCTGGACCGGCATGGTGGATACCCGCACATCAATACTGCGGCCTTTGACCCGGATGTTGAAGCGACCGTCCTGGGGCAGGCGTTTCTCGGAAATGTTCAGCCCAGCCATCAACTTCAGGCGCAGCACCAGCGCGGAATTCACCCGCTTTTCCTTCATTACCTGTTCCTGGAGCACACCATCAATGCGCTGGCGAATACGCACCACGGTTTCGTCCGGCTCTATGTGGATATCCGAACTACGCGCCTGCACCGCATCTTCAAACAGGGTCTGCAGCAGTTTGACGACCGGGGCGTCCGCGCTTTCCGATTCGGCGGAGAGGTTGGCCAGGTCGAAGGCATCATCGTCCAGCTCGTCTTCCAGTTCCTCGGCCAGGGAGGCGATTTCATCGGTCCGGCGGTAAACCAGATCCAGAGTACTGAGTAGTTCGCTTTCCCGCACCACGGCCTGTTTGACCGGTTGCTTGAGCACCCGGACCAGTTCGTCGTAACCGACCAGATCCAACGGGTCGGCCATGCCCACCAGCAGTTCACCGTTCTGTTCGGCCAGCACGATGGCACGGAAACGCCGGGCCATGGCTTCGGGCAGTTTTTTCACCAGCTCGTTGTTGAACTGGTAGTGGCGAAGCTGCACAAACGGTACGTTGAGCTGGCGCGACAGGATGTTGAGCAGGGTGTCTTCTTCGACATAGCCCAACTCAACCAGGGTGCGGCCCAGCTTGCGGCCGGTATTTTTCTGCTCCCGAAGGGCGGTTTTCAGCTGGTCTTCGGTAATAACGTCGTTCTGGACCAGCAGGTCACCGATCCGGATTTTTTTCTTCGGTTCCGCGCTCATGATCCTGCCTGTAATGCTTGCAAACGTTGTCTGGCGTAGCTGGCCAGCCGTTCCGACAGCCCGGGCATGGCCGCGGCCTGAACATAGGCCCGGGCGGCACTGTTAGTCTGCCCAGCGGCGTCCAACGCCATGGCCAGTCCCAACCACCAGGCCGGCTGGTTATTCTGGTATTCGATCAGTTCCGACCAATGGCCCGCCGCCGCTTCAGGCTCTCCCGCCTGCTGCAATAACGTCGCCAGGGTCACCCGGTATTCCGGGAAGGCATCTACCGCTGGAACCTGGCTGCGCAATGTGGTTACGGCCTGTTTAAGGCTACCCTGCTCCAACTGGGCGCGGGCTCTCAGAAGACGAAGGCTGGCGTGGTCGGAGGCCAGGCTTTGCGGTAGCCAGTCGAGAGCCCTGGCGGGCATCTGTTGGACCAGCATTTGTCTGGCAAAGACTTCCCGGCTTTCCGGTGCTGGTTGCCGAGCGGTCAGTTCGATCAGACGCTGCTCTGCTTCGGTCGTCCGGCCACGGGCCAACAACCGTTCCAGGTCGCGGCTGGTCCGGTGGTCAATGGCCTGCGGGGTTTCACGGGGCTGTTTTACCGGGACCCGGGCGTTTTCCTGGAGGCTGGTTTCCGCCTCGTCGGGTGTCGATGTCGCCTTCGTTTCAGCAACCTGCTTTGCCGGCTGATCGGATTTCAGTCTCGGTGACTCTGGTTTTGGCTCTGGAGCAACCGTCTCCTGGATTTCTTGCTTCGCTTCCACTGGCTCCGGAGCGTTTGCCTCCGGTTCTGGTGCGGGCTTGGCCAGTTGCGCAGCCGGCTGGACGGACTCCGGCTCGGGCAGCGAGGCCGCAGCCTTCGGCTCTTCCTCAGAAACCTCAGCCATCTGCTCTGGCGTAGCGGGCGGCACCGGAGCTTCGGTAGTTGCTTGCTGGGGTGCCTCCGCCGACGGCTGGCCCATCACCCACCAGCCGACACCGCCACCTGCCAGGATCACAACCAGCAAGACCGCCAGCGGGGGCGCTTTCGAGCGCTTGGTCGGTTGCCCCTGCGTCTGACCGGTGTAAGCCCGGCTAACCTGAGGGCGATTCTGGCGTTGCTCAGCGGCTTTCAGGGCATCGTTCAGTAGGCTCATAACCGGCCTCCCATGAACCCGACCGGACGCGCACTTTCGGTATCGCGAACGGCCTGCATGGCGTGCTTGCGGTTTACCTGTGCATTCCCGCCACCCCAGGCAGCCAACAGGGATTTGTGGGCCAATACGTTCACCAGTCGCGGGATACCGCCCGAGGCTTTCCAGATCACCTTCACCGCCGAAGGCGCAAACAACTCGCCACCGTTATACCCGGCCTGGGTCAGGCGATGACGAATGTACTGGCCGACGGAATCCTTGGTCAGCGGTGCCAGCCGGGTCTGAAAAGTAATCCTCTGGCGGAGCTGACGCAGGCTGTCCTTGCCCAGTGCGACATCCAGTTCGGGCTGGCCGAACAGGACCACTTGCAGCAAGCGGGTGCTTTCGGTTTCCAGGTTGGTCAGAAGGCGAAGCGCTTCAATGGTCTGCTCCGGCATGGCCTGGGCTTCATCAATCACCAGCACCACCGGCTTTTGCTCCATCGCCAGGTCGATCAACCGCTGGTTCAAGGCTTTGAGCG
The DNA here is from genome assembly GCA_044811145.1 of Marinobacter nauticus. Taxonomy (GTDB): domain Bacteria; phylum Pseudomonadota; class Gammaproteobacteria; order Pseudomonadales; family Oleiphilaceae; genus Marinobacter; species Marinobacter nauticus_A. Next base: position 1,623,735 of record CP085245.1, on the reverse strand, counting down.
TCTGGTGGGTATTGGCGCAACGGGCCACGTCCACGCCCAGTTCTTCAGCCACCGCTTCGTAGAGCGTTTCCGGCGGCAAATGCGGGTTCGGTATGTAGGCGGTGCAGGCTTCTTTATCCAGTTCGTTTAACAGGAGCCGGCATAGCAGGGTCTTGCCGGTGCCCACTTCCCCGGTCACCTTGATAAAACCTTCACGCTGACGCAATGCCACCAGCAGCAATTCCAGGGACTCGGAATGGCTGGGCGCCCGCAGGAAATAACGGGTATTGGGCGTAAGCGCAAAAGGCGCTTCCTGTAATCCGAAATGGCTCTCGTACATCAGCGTGGCGCAGTTTCAGGTTGGGGCTTGACGGATTCTGTCGAGTTCAGCAAATCCCGCAGCACACTCATGCGCTCGCGAGTGGCGCGAACGTCCGCTTGCATCTGCCCCGGCGAGGACACCATGGGCCGCAGAAGGATCACCAACTCGCTCTTGGTGCTATCAAAATTACGTTGCTTGAACAGTTCACCCACCAGCGGAATGTCACTGAAGAATGGCACCGCAGCGTTGTTGTCTTCGCTGCGGTTCTGGATCAGGCCACCGATCACCACGATCTGGCCACTCTCGGCTCGGATAACGCTATCGGTCTCGCGCACGGTACTCCGGGCCAGTGGCAGGGTCACGTCGCGCTCACCCACGGTGATCAGTTTCTGCTGGTCGTTCACCTCACTGACCGCCGGGTGTACGTGCAGGGTAATATTGCCCTCTTCGGAAATCTGGGGTGTGACGTCCAGGGAAATACCGGAGAAAAAGGGCGTCAGCTCGACGGACGTTGACGTGCTTTCCGTAGCCGTGCCCGCCGTGGTGTCGTCGTTAAAGTCGATATCGGTTACAAAGAACTCGTCAGTGCCGACCTTGATCACGGCTTTCTGGTTATTGGTGGTGGAAATACGGGGGCTGGAGAGAATCTGGACGTTCCCCTGCTGGCCCAGCAACTCAATGACAGTACTGAAATCGCTTCCGTTGATGGTCGCTGAGAACAGACCGCCAATGTCGCCCGCGCGAATGGCCTGCCCCACCAGGTCTTCCCCAATGGTCGTGGAGCCTGAATTCACCGTCTGCAAGTTCGACCACTCGATGCCCTGCTGATAGCTTTCACTCAGTTCAACCTCCAGAATCTTGGCTTCCAGAACCACCTGCCGCTGCATGATCAGCTCAGTGCGCCGCAGGTAGTCCTCCACCATGTCCAGCTCGGTCGTACCGGCCCTCACCATTACCAGGCCGGCGCCGGCGTTCACCACCACCTGGCCATCCTCGGCCGATACAATCATCTGCAGTGCGCGGGTGATGTCCTGCCAGAAATCGGATTCCGTCTTGGTTGAAATGGCGGTTCCCACGAGATTGCGGGTATCGCCGGACTGGTTATCGCCTCCGGTTCCGGAGTCACCGTTACTGCGAGCGCTACTGACCTGCCCGGAACTGACCCGGGTGTCGGAACTGCCACTGCGCTTGAAATGCAGGTAGTCGATGGGGAAAAGGCGGGTCTGGACGTCGTTAGCCGCCACCCGGTAGAGGCGCCCGGTCTTGCGAATGTTCAGCCCATAGAGGTCGGCCGCAATGTCCATCACTTCCGGCACGGTGACGTCCGTCAGTCGCAGATCAACAGCCGTGTTCACATTCGGGCGCACTACGACGTTATAAGGCGTGCCTTCTACCAGGGCCTCGAAAAAACTGCCAGCGGGAACGCCAGAGGCATTCACGTCAAAGCGCTCGTCCTGAAGTTGCGGGCTCTGCAGCGGCGGTAACAATTGGCTGCTGATCTCCGCTGGCGTCGGTGCGTTGCCTGCAGTTTCCGCCGGACCGCTTACCGTCTGCCGTTCCGCCTCTGCCATTGACTGGTCAATCTGATCCGCCACATCTGTTGAAGTGGCATTGGTGGTGCGCATCATCGGATTGTTGCTGCAGGCGGTCAGGGTAAACCCAAGCACTACAGCTACCAGGGGTCTGATTGTAATCATCGTGATCCGTTTGTCCGTCATTGGCTTCTCCGCACCTGCGGCAGGGTTGCCGGGTAGAGCACCCTGAACTGGCCCTGATCAAGAATTTCCACCTTGTGCCGGTAAATACGCTTTACCCGGATGCCGTTGTGGCTCTCACCTTCGCGCAGGGGCACTCCTTCGATCACCGCAACTCGCCGGGCGTTGCCCAGCAGTATGGAGCCGAGCTCCAGATCCCGGACTGGCGCCGCCTGCACACTTGGCAGCTGGGCCTCTGGTGGCCGGGTTGGGTCCTGCAGAGCGTTGGCCGGACTGCTCGCCATCAAGGCAACGACCAACAACCATGGAAAAAAGGTTCTTATCAACACATCACACTCCCAGCCAGGCGGCTTCAAGGCTCAGGGTTCTGACCCGGATGCGGGCCTCGCCTCCCGGCCACTCGCCGGCTTCGTAATTGAGCTGCAGCCAACCCAAGCGATCATCCATGGTTTCAAGCTTTTCCAGGTATTGAAGAACGGCGAGATAACTACCGGAAACCGTCAACTCGACATCGTGGGCGTAAAGCAGGGGCTCCCGTGCCTGACTGTTTTCGGTGTTCTCGGATTCCGTGGGCGGCTCACCCTGATAAACTGGCTCGGGTGTACGCAGCACCAGCGATTCCAGGGTCAGCTCTTCCTGCGCCGCCAGCATGTTCCGGAGCAATGCCACCATATCCCGTGGCGCGATCAATTGGTTGGTGGTCTCACTGATCTGCTGGTCCAGACGATCAAGCCGGGCCTGGCGGGTCTGCAGTCGTTTACGTAACTCGGCCGATGGATCGCTGGCCAACTGAGCATTCAGGGTTTCCTGTTCGCCCAGCAGGTTGTCCCGAGTGGTGGCGAGCGTCTGGAGGCGATTGTTCAGCTGCTGTTTCTCCGCCAGCACCGGTGTCACCAACAGTTCCCAGCCGATCACGAATAACAGCACACAGACGGTCACCAAAATCAGGGCGCGTTCCCGCACCGGCCGCTCGTTAAACCAGGCGGCTCCGGCTTCAAACCTCTGCTGGAACTTATTCATTATCCGCCTCCTCACTGGGGTCAGTGGCGACACGGAAGGCGACCCAGTCGCCGCCAGAAGCATCCTCATCGTCTGCCCGGCTCAACTGGAAATCCCGGAACGTTTGGCCGGCAAAGACCGGTTCTTCCCCCAACTGTTCGAGATACAGGGGCACACGTTCCGGCACGCGGGTTCGGCCTTTCAGGCCCAGACGGGCCGGGGACGACTCAAGACGAATGGCGGTCAACCAAAGCTGGGAGGGAACCTGCCGCGCCAACGCGGCCATGCGGCTGGCAAATCCGGACTGGTTATTGTTGGCCAGGCTATCCACCCGCTCCAGTAAGCGCTGCCGGCGGGCGATGGTATCGGTGAGTCTCTCCAGGGCCTTTTCCAGTTCCGGGTCCGGCTTGCGGGCTTCCACCTCTGCTGCCATGCGCTCATTGGCCTGCTTGAGCTGACCATTTTGCCGATCAATTCTGTCAGCTCTCTGCTGCAGCTGTTGGTTCTGCCATTGCCCATAGGCCATGATACCCACCAGAGCAACAACCACCATGACCATCAACACCAGGGCAGAGCGGGTATTCAAATGCTGTTTGCGGGGACGCAGCTCGGCGGTATAGAGGTTGACCGTTTGCCTCATGCGTTGCGCCTCCCGGGAGAAGGGTTCAAGCCTGCGCTCCAGGCCAGCAGACAGCGGGAATCAAGTTCTTCGTTCAGGGCAAAAGCCGACCAGTCCGGCGCATCAATACCGGCCGCCATATACGACCCCAGCATGGAAGTCAGCGGCAGTACGGAATCCCGCGCTACCAGCCGGATGATGGCCGGGGGTGCCTGGCCCAGTTGGCTTTCGAAATAATCCATGGAGCGCTGCATCTCCAGCGCAAGAGCCTGAACGGCCTCCTCCTGCTTGGAGGCATCCAGAAGATCGTCGTACGACAGCTCCAGACGGCGGGAAAGGTAAAGTGTATCGCCGCGACACACCACCATCTGACCATAACGATCCCGCAGATGGACAACGGCCACACCCACATTACCAGCATCCAGACCGGTGGCAAAGTTACGTAACGCCAGCTCGGCGATATCAATTTGCTGGAGCTTCAGGTCTGCATTGTTTACCAGTGCAACCAGCTCCTGAACCAGGGATTTACGGGCCGCCACCAGGTTCACCAGCGGCCCGCGGCCCCGGCTGGCGTCCTCAGGGAAAGCAAACACATCAGAGACAGCCTCGGTGGGACTGAAATCAAGAAAGTCTTTCAGTTTCCACTTCAGGGCGTCTGCCAGCTCCGAGTCCTCTACACCTTCCGGCCGCTCCACCTGGAATACCTGGTATTGCTCAATGGGCAGAATCAGGGTGGTGGGGGCGCTTGCCCAGCCATGACTGGCGACGAGTTCGTCGAGGGTTTGCTGGCGCTTGGCTGGCAGGCACTCAGCAAATCCGGCTGCCTGGCTTGGCGTCCCGGGAGACACCGCCCAGGCGATGCCATCGGGCCGAACCTCCAGACAAAGGCGGGAGACAGACGAACCACGCCGGAATAATCGCTGTAGGGGCTTGATGCCAGGGATCAGGGCCATGTCTTCCTTGGTGTTGTTTGGAATGCCATTGCCGGACCAACGTCAGGAAATAATGCTCGGAAATCCGCCAATTTTTACATGAGGTTACATCATAAGTGAAAAACTCTGTCCAACTCCACGTTTTATGACGGATTTCACAGAATTTTGCACACCCGTTACAAAAAAGCCCGCGCAGAGCACGGGCTTTCTACAAAGCGGAAAACGGCTTTAGAACGGGATATCGTCGTCGAAGTCATCCACCGGCTCCGGCATCCCACCGGAAGGTTGCTGGCCCTGCGGGTTGCCGCCATACCCGCCAGACTGGGGCTGCTGCGGTGGCTGCTGGTTGTACTGCTGATTCTGTGGCCGCCCCTGGGGAGCCCCCTGGTTCATCGCACCTTCGCTGCCGCCACGGCTGTCCAGCATCTGCATCTGGCCGTTGATGTCCACGACGATTTCAGTGGTGTAACGATCCTGGCCGTCCTGGCCCTGCCATTTGCGGGTTTGCAGTTTACCTTCGATGTAAACCTTGGAGCCCTTGCGCAGGTACTGCCCCGCCACTTCGGCGATCTTGCCGAACATGACCACACGATGCCACTCGGTCTTCGGCACCAGCTGTCCGCTTTGACGGTCTTTATAGCTTTCATCGGTGGCAAGATTAAGATTCACAACGGCATTACCGTTGGGGGTGTACCGCGTTTCCGGGTCCTGCCCCAGGTTACCGATGAGAATGACCTTGTTTACGCCTCGTGCCATGGTTTGCTCCTGATCTATGTTTGCCGAATGCCTGCTTTCCTTGCACGCATCCCGTGTTTAAGAGTTATTACCCTGCCGCACAAAGTCCAGGTGCGCAAGCTGATCTTGGTTAAAATCCTGCCGGTCGACTTTCAGGTACGCCACTGCCCCATCTTCCACGATGACCACATCTTTAACGCCAACCAGATTCCGAAGATTCTCGTCGATTTCATCGAAGCGGGCAGCGGCCACCTCATGCAGAGGGACAGTCAGGCTTGTGGTGTATTGTGGCACCGGCATGGTCAGCGCCACCAGCAGCCAGAGCACCAGACTGATCACCATCAGCCCGATGACGCCTTCCAGGCCGGCCATCTGAAGCAGCAAGCCGCCCAGCGCGCCCCCAAGGAAAGCGCCGGTAAACTGCGATGTGGAATACACGCCCATGGCGGTGCCCTTGCTGGCAGCCGGCGCTTCCTTACTGATCAGCGAGGGCAAGCTGGCTTCCAGCAGGTTGAACGCCATGAAGAACAGAAACAGCACACCCCAGGCACCCCAAAGACTTTGCCCCACCACCGTCAGGCTCGCGGTGGAAATCGACAATAAAGCAATGGCGCCACAAAGCACCGGCTTCATTTTACGCTTTTTCTCACCAATGATGATAAAGGGCACCATGGCGAAGAAAGAGGTGACCATCACAGTCAGGTAAAACCACCAGTGTGAGGTCGCTGCCAGGCCGAGCTTATCCTGCAACATGGTTGGGAACACCAGGAACAGCGACGTCAACACAAAGTGCAGGGCAAAAATACCGAAATCCAGGCGCAGAAGACGCCCATCTTTCAATACCCGCCCCAACATTTCCCGCGCCGGGTGCGTGTCGGCACTGATCTTGTGATCATGCGGCTTGGGTACCAGACGTGCAACGATCATCAGCGCAATCAACGCCAACACCGCAGTCAGGTAGAAAATGCCGGACAGGCCCCAGATCGATCCCAGCATGGGTCCCAGCACCAGGGACACCGAGAATGACAGGCCAATGGATATTCCCACGGTGGCCATGGCCTTGGTCCGGTGCTCTTCCCGGGTCAGGTCGCTGAGCAAGGCCATCAGCACACTGGCTATCGCGCCCGCCCCTTGAAGAATCCGTCCGGCGATAACACCGTATATGGTGTCGGAGGCTCCGGCGAGCAGACTACCGGCCGCAAACAGAATCAGGCCGATGTAGATCATGCGCTTTCGCCCTACCCGGTCTGACAACAGCCCGAAAGGCACCTGTAACACAGCCTGGCTGAAACCATAGGCGCCTATCGCAAGGCCTATCAGCAACGGCGTCGCACCGGCCAGGTCACTGCCCAACAGTACAAATACCGGCATCACCATAAACAGGCCGAGCATACGCATGGCGTACACCGAAGCCAGAGCCATTACTGAGCGTTTTTCAAGCGCGTTCATCTTGTCCCGTGCGGCATGGATGAATGGAACGACCGTCGGTCGCGGGTCGCGCATTGTAACAGAAGCACCCCGCATTCGGGACTTGCCAGTCTAAATGCCGGGTCCGCGTTTTTACCGCTTTCGCTGGGGCGGGGGGAACACGATATAATGATTGTTTTTTCTTCAAGCGAGGTTGTATGGACCATATCCAGATCAAGGGCGCACGCACCCATAACCTGAAAAATTTCGACCTGGATATGCCAAGGGACAAGCTCATTGTGATCACCGGCCTGTCCGGCTCCGGCAAGTCCTCCCTGGCGTTCGACACGCTCTACGCCGAGGGCCAGCGGCGCTACGTGGAATCCCTGTCCACCTACGCCCGTCAGTTCCTGTCGATGATGGAAAAGCCGGATGTGGATCATATCGAGGGGCTGTCGCCGGCCATTTCGATCGAACAGAAGTCCACTTCCCACAACCCCCGCTCCACCGTCGGCACCATTACAGAAATTTATGATTACCTGCGCCTGCTGTTTGCCCGCGCAGGCGAGCCCCGCTGCCCGGATCACGGGCAACCCCTGGAAGCACAAACCGTCAGCCAGATGGTGGACCAGGTACTGGCCATGCCTGAAGGCAGCAAACTGATGATCCTGGCGCCGGTGATCCGGGACCGTAAGGGCGAGCACCACCAGGTGATCGACACCATGCGCAGCCAGGGCTTCATCCGGCTCCGGGTGGACGGCACCGTCTACGACATTGACGACATCCCCGCTCTGGATAAAAAGAAGAAGCATCATATTGATGTGGTGGTGGACCGCTTCAAGGTAAAAGAAGGCCTTGAACAGCGGCTGGCAGAGAGCTTTGAGACCGCGCTGGAAATGACCGATGGCATTGCGCTGGTTGCTCCCATGACCGGTGAGGGCGAAGAACATACGTTCTCCGCCCGCTACGCCTGCACCCAGTGCGGTTATTCGCTCAACGAACTGGAGCCCCGGCTTTTCTCATTCAACAATCCGGCCGGCGCGTGCCCCACCTGCGATGGCCTGGGCGTACGACAATTTTTCGACCCGGAGAAGATCATCCAGAACCCGGAAGCCACGCTCGCGGCCGGGGCCATTAAGGGATGGGATCGCCGCGCGGTGTATTATTTCCAGTTATTGGGCAGTGTCGCGGACCACTATGGCCAGGACCTGGAAACACCATGGGAGGAATTGCCCGAAGACTTCCAGAACATTCTTCTTCACGGCTCCGGTGACGAAGAAATTCCATTCCGGTACGTGAATTCCCGCGGCCATATCATGGAGAAGTCACACCCGTTCGAAGGCATTCTCCCGAACCTCGAACGCCGTTATCGGGAAACCGAATCCCAAAGCCTTAGGGAGGACCTGGCACGCAACCTGAGCACCCAACCCTGCCAGTCCTGCGGCGGCTCACGGCTAAGGACAGCCGCCCGGCACGTGTTTATCGAAGACCGAAACCTGGCCGACATTTCACACCTCCCAGTCGGCGACGCCCATGACTATTTCAGCCAGTTGAGTCTGCCGGGGCGCAAGGGGGAAATTGCCGAGAAAATCCTCAAAGAGGTGCGCCAACGGCTGCAGTTCCTGGTGAATGTTGGCCTTCAGTACCTCACACTGGAACGTAGCGCCGACACCCTTTCCGGGGGCGAGGCCCAGCGCATTCGACTGGCCAGCCAGATTGGCGCGGGCCTGGTTGGCGTGATGTACATTCTCGACGAACCGTCGATCGGCCTGCATCAGCGCGACAACGACCGCCTGCTTGCCACGCTGACCCACCTGCGGAACCTGGGCAACACCGTGATCGTCGTGGAGCACGACGAAGACGCCATTCGCGCCGCCGACTATGTCATCGACATCGGCCCCGGGGCCGGGGTGCATGGCGGGGAAATCGTCGCCAAAGGCACGCCAGAAGACATCATTGCCAACCGCCAGTCACTGACCGGGCAATACCTGAGCGGGGAAAAATCGATCGCCATACCGCCAACCCGACAGAAGGGTAACGGCAAATCTCTCGTGCTGTCCGGCGCCACCGGCAACAACCTGCGGAACGTCACCCTGACCCTGCCGCTGGGCATCATGACCTGCATCACCGGCGTTTCAGGTTCGGGCAAGTCAACGCTGATCAACAGCACGCTTTACCCGGTAGCGGCTACCAGGCTCAACAAGGCAACGACCCTCAGCCACTCGCCTTACGGGAACCTCAAGGGCCTTGATCACCTCGACAAGGTCATCGACATTGACCAGAGCCCCATCGGACGAACGCCTCGCTCCAACCCGGCGACTTACACCGGCCTGTTCACACCGATTCGCGAGCTGTTTGCCGGCACCCAGGAGGCCCGTTCCCGTGGTTACAAGCCGGGGCGTTTCTCCTTTAACGTCAAAGGTGGCCGCTGCGAAGCCTGCCAGGGCGACGGCGTCATAAAAGTAGAAATGCACTTCCTGCCGGACATCTACGTGCCTTGTGATGTCTGCAAGGGCAAGCGCTATAACCGGGAAACCCTGGAAGTCCGTTACAAAGGCAAGAATATCCACGAAGTGCTGGAAATGACGGTGGAAGAAGGCCGCGAGTTTTTCGACGCGGTACCTTTCCTGGCACGAAAGCTTCAGACACTGATGGACGTGGGGCTGTCCTACATTCGCCTTGGCCAAAGCGCGGTGACGCTGTCAGGTGGCGAGGCACAACGGGTTAAGCTGGCCAAGGAACTGTCGAAGCGCGATACCGGGAAGACCCTGTACATTCTTGATGAACCAACCACCGGGCTGCATTTCTACGACATACAGCAGTTGCTCAACGTCCTCCAGCGCTTGCGGGATCACGGCAACACTGTCGTGGTGATCGAGCACAACCTGGACGTGATCAAGACCGCCGACTGGATTGTCGACCTGGGCCCTGAAGGCGGCTCGGGCGGCGGGGAGATCATCGCTGAGGGCACACCCGAAGAAGTGGCTGAGAACGAGGCATCCCATACCGGGCGATACCTTAAACCGATGCTGCAGTAAGAAAGCAATGAAAGGCGGCCATAGTGCCGCCTTTCATTTAACTGCTCTGGGACTGCCGATAGTTTTGCTCACCCATCAGCTTGATCAGCCGCAGCTGTTTTTCAAGCCAGTAAGCATGATCCTCTTCCGTGTCTTCGAGCTGTACCCGCAACATCTCACGGCTTTGGTAGTCGCCCACCGACTCACACAGCTCCATCGCGTTGGCCAGGTTGTCTCGAACCAGATACTCGAGCTTGAGATCCGCCTCCAGGCGCTCCACCAAGGTACCGCCCGGAGCAATCGCGTGCGGGGTCATGTCCACATCGCCTTCCAGGAACAGAATCCGGCGCAGGATGGCGTCGGCGTGCTGGGTCTCTTCCTGCATTTCGTGATCCAACCGCTCATAGAGCTTTTGCAGGCCTTCGTCCTCATACTGGCGGGAGTGCAGGAAATACTGGTCCCGAGCGGCCAACTCGCCCTTCAGCAGTTCGCGCAGGGATTTAATCACGTCCGGATGCCCCTTCATGAGACGCTCCTCAACTTCGAAATTGACTAATCATTATGAAGCCCCTACCGATCGGTTTCCAGGCATCCGGCCCGGCTACCCAATACCCCCGAAGACGGGGTGACGTTGGTCCGTCCTCGTCAAACTCATAATAGAGGCATAAAAAAACCGGGAACCTTTCGGAACCCGGTTTTTTCTGTGTCCGATACGAGAAACTTAATCCTCGTCTTCGTCCACTTCTTCCGCTTCGATGTCCAGCGGGCGGCCGACCAGCTCAACGAATGCCATCGGGGCATTGTCGCCGGCACGGAAACCACACTTCAGGACACGGAGATAACCACCCGGACGCTCGCTGTAACGCGGACCCAGCTCTTCAAAAAGCTTGGCCACGGCAGCATCGTTACGCAGGCGTGAGAACGCCAGACGACGATTCGCAACCGAATCTTGCTTTGCGAGCGTGATCAGCGGCTCTGCTACCCGACGCAGCTCTTTGGCTTTCGGGAGAGTCGTTTTGATCAGCTCGTGCTCAACCAGTGACGCAGTCATGTTACGGAACATGGCCTTGCGATGCGCACTGGTCCTGTTGAACTTACGACCACTCTTACGATGACGCATTGCTCTGATTCCTTACCTTAAACTAATCGGCGATTAACCGCCCAAAACCCGGTCGTCACCACGAAGGCTTGCCGGCGGCCAGTTATCAAGACGCATACCCAGAGAGAGACCACGGGACGCCAGAACGTCCTTGATCTCGGTCAGCGACTTTTTGCCAAGGTTAGGCGTCTTCAGCAGCTCCACTTCAGTGCGCTGGATCAGATCGCCGATGTAGTAAATGTTTTCAGCCTTCAAGCAGTTAGCTGAACGCACAGTCAACTCCAGATCGTCAACCGGACGCAGCAGGATCGGATCAACTTCTTCCTCTTCCTCTACACGCTCCGGCTCTTTCTCATGATCCAGATCCACGAACACTGCCAGCTGTTGCTGGAGAATGGTCGCCGCCCGACGAATTGCTTCTTCCGGGTCAATCGTCCCATTGGACTCCAGATCAATCACCAGCTTGTCCAGGTCTGTGCGCTGCTCAACCCGGGCGCTCTCTACCGCATAAGCAACACGGCGAACCGGGCTGAATGTGGCATCAAGCTGCAAGCGTCCGATGGCACGAGTCTCGTCTTCTTCCAGACCACGCTGATCAGCCGGCTCATAGCCACGGCCGCGAGCCACACGCAAGCGCATGTTCACTTCGCCGTTTTCACTGAGATGACAGATCACGTGATCCGGGTTGGCGATCTCGACATCGTGGTCCAGCTCGATATCGCCGGCGGTCACAACGCCCGGGCCTTTTTTGCTGAGCGTAAGCTCGGCATCGTCCCGGCCGCTCATTTTCACGGCGACGCCCTTGAGATTCAGCAGAATCTCAATAACGTCTTCCTGGACACCTTCAATGGCGCTGTACTCGTGCAGGACACCGTCGATCTGCGCTTCAGTAATGGCGCAGCCCGGCATCGAGGACAAGAGAATCCGGCGCAGCGCGCTGCCCAGGGTGTGACCGAAACCGCGCTCGAGCGGCTCCAGAACAACCTTGGCGCGATTAGCGCTGGATTCTTTCACGTCAATGGTACGAGGTGTCAATAACTCATGTACTGAACGCTGCATAGACGCCCCTATCTGCTATCGTTGCTAACTGGGCTTTACTTGGAGTAAAGCTCGACGATGAGGTTCTCGTTGATGTCGGCAGGCAGTTCAGTACGCTCAGGAACTGACTTGTAAACGCCGGACATCTTGTTGGCGTCAACCTCTACCCAGCTTACCGGTGCGCGGCTTGCAGCCAGGTCCAGAGCGCCTTTAACGCGCAGCTGGTTCTTGGCCTTTTCACGCACGCTCACAACGTCACCCGGCTTAACCTGATAAGAGGCAATGTTTACCGACTTATCGTTAACCAGGATCGCCTTGTGAGAGACGAGCTGACGAGCTTCCGCACGGGTAGAACCAAAGCCCATGCGATATACAACGTTATCCAGACGACCTTCCAACAGCTGCAGCAGGTTTTCGCCTGTTGCACCCTTCAGACGGGCCGCTTCTTTGTAGTAGTTACGGAATTGCTTCTCGAGCACACCGTAAATACGACGAACTTTCTGTTTTTCACGAAGCTGTACGCCGTACTCGGACAGACGACCGCGACGCGCGCCGTGCATACCCGGCGGAGTCTCGATTTTGCACTTGGAGTCGAGCGCGCGTACGCCGCTCTTCAGAAAAAGATCTGTCCCTTCACGACGAGACAGCTTGCACTTCGGGCCTATATAACGAGCCATATTTCACTGTCTCCTGTGTTAGACGCGGCGCTTCTTGGGCGGACGACAGCCGTTATGGGGAATCGGCGTCACATCTGTGATGTTGGTGATCTTGTAGCCACACGCGTTCAGCGCGCGAACCGCAGATTCACGTCCGGGCCCAGGACCCTTAACCTCTACGTCCAGGTTTTTAAGGCCGTATTCAGCAGCCGCATTACCGGCTCTTTCAGCTGCTACCTGCGCAGCAAAAGGTGTACTCTTACGTGAGCCGCGGAAACCGGAACCACCAGAAGTGGCCCAGGACAGGACGTTGCCCTGACGGTCCGAAATGGTCACGATAGTGTTGTTGAAGGACGCGTGTACGTGCGCGACGCCATCAACAACCGTCTTTTTCACCTTTTTACGGGTACGTGTACCTGGCTTTGCCATGTTTGCCTACCTGTTACTTGCGAATCGGTTTGCGAGGACCTTTCCGGGTGCGGGCGTTGGTCTTGGTGCGCTGGCCACGGACCGGAAGGCCATGACGATGACGCAGACCACGGTGGCATCCGAGATCCTTCAAACGCTTGATGTTCATCTGTACTTCACGACGCAGATCGCCTTCAACGATAAACTTGCCCACTTCGGTACGAAGGGATTCAAGCTGCTCGTCGCTAAGGTCTTTGACCTTGACGTCCGGCTTGACGCCGGTTGCATCGCAAAGCTTCTGGGCTGTTGTCTTGCCAACACCAAAGATGTAGGTCAGCGAGATAACAGCATGTTTGTTGTCGGGTATATTGACACCGGCTATACGTGCCATCCAAATTACTCCGCGTTCAAAGCTTTGCTGTGTGAATTTTCCGCCACAAAAAGGGCGCGAAATAATAGCGCTTGACCCGGCTCCGAGTCAAGCGCCACTATTCCGAACCCCTGTAACAATGTCAGGTTTGATCCGCTGGATCAGCCCTGGCGCTGCTTGTGACGAGGCTCCGTGCAGATGACTCGAACCGAGCCATTGCGACGAATTACTTTGCAGTTACGGCAAATTTTCTTTACCGAAGCGCGTACTTTCATTGTCGACTCCAGTTTCTCAGGGAACGACTACCGCCGTTCCGACCTAGCCCTTGAGATTGGACTTCTTCATCAGTGATTCGTACTGATGCGACATCAGGTGTGACTGAACCTGAGCCATGAAATCCATCACGACGACTACAACAATCAGCAGTGAGGTACCACCCAGATAGAAGGGTACGTTACCTGCAACCATCAGGAACTGTGGGAACAGAGACACTGCTGCAATATACATTGCCCCGAACAACGTCAGACGGGTCAGTACACCATCGATGTACTTGGCGGTCTGCTCACCCGGGCGAATGCCGGGAATGAACGCACCGGAGCGCTTGAGGTTATCCGCAACTTCCTTGGGATTATACATCAGCGCTGTATAGAAGTAGCAGAAGAAGATAACTGCTGCTGCAAACAGAATGATGTACAACGGCTGGCTCGGAGCCAGGGCCTGGGAAACGCTGCTCAGCCACTCCATGCCTTCACCCTGACCGAACCATTGCCCCAGGGACGCCGGGAACAACAGAAGGGACGAGGCGAAGATCGGCGGAATAACGCCGGCCATATTGACCTTCAAAGGCAAATGACTGGACTGCTGGGCAAACACCCGGCGACCTTGCTGACGCTTGGCATAGTTAATGGTCAGACGCCGCTGCCCTCGCTCCATGAAAACCACGAAGCCAATGACGGCAACTGCAAGGATACCAATACCGAGCACGACCAACAGGCTCATCTCACCGCTACGAGCCTGCTCCAGGGTTTGGCCGATGGCGCCGGGCAAGCCGGCGACAATGCCGGTGAAGATCAACAGCGAAATACCGTTGCCGATACCGCGCTCAGTGATCTGCTCACCCAGCCACATCATGAACACAGCGCCAGAAACAAACGACACCACCGCCACAAAGTGAAAGCTGAAGCTGTCGTTGAAGGTGACGCCCTGTGAGGCCAACCCCATGGAAATACCAAAGCCCTGAACCAGGGCCAGGACAACCGTACCATAGCGCGTATACTGGCTGATCTTACGACGACCAGACTCGCCTTCCTTCTTTAGCTGCTCAAGGTGCGGACTGACCGCCGTCATGAGCTGCATGATAATGGAAGCCGAAATATACGGCATGATACCGAGTGCGAAGATACTCATGCGCTCAAGCGCACCACCGGAAAACATGTTGAACATGCTCAGGATCGTGCCCTGATTCTGCTCGAACAATGCCGCCAAACGGTCCGGGTTAATGCCAGGCACGGGAATGTGGGCACCGATCCGGTACACCAACAATGCCAGGAAGACAAACCAGAGCCGCGAACGCAGCTCTGCAAATCCTTTTCCGGCGCCCGCAGGCATGGATGCTGTCTTGGCCATTTAGTCCTCGACTCGCCTTAGTCTTCGACTTTACCACCCGCGGCAGTAATTGCCTCGCGTGCGCCCTTGGTGACACGAAGGCCCTGAACGGTTACTGCGCGGTCGAGTTCGCCGGACAGGATAACCTTGGCTTCGCGGATTTCATCGCGGACGATGTCGGCGCGCTTCAACGCATCCAGATCCACAACGTCGCCTTCAACCTTCGCCAGTTCGTTCAGGCGAATCTCAGCGACATAGCGCTGCTGGCGAGATGTGAAGCCGTACTTCGGCAGGCGGCGTGCCAGCGGCATCTGACCGCCTTCAAAACCCCGAGCAACGGTACCGCCGGAACGGGATTTCAGACCTTTGTGACCACGGCCACCGGTTTTACCCAGGCCGCTACCGATACCACGGCCGACGCGCTTGGCGGACGGACGTGAACCGGGTTCCGGAGCAAGTTCGTTCAGACGCATCTCAGTTCTCCTCAACCCGAACCAGGTAATTTACCCGGTTGATCATCCCGCGGATGGAAGGTGTATCTTCCAGCTCAACGGTGTGACCGATTTTACGAAGACCCAGGCCCTTCACACACAGTTTGTGCTTGGGCTGACAGCCGATCGGGCTGCGGGTCAGAGTTACTTTGATCGTATTGTTCGCCATGACTTCAACCCAGAATATCTTCGACGGATTTACCGCGCTTGGCCGCAACATCTTCAGGCGCTTTCATGGCCTGCAGACCCTTGATGGTGGAACGCACTACGTTCACCGGGTTGGTAGACCCGTAACACTTGGACAGTACGTTCTCCACACCGGTTACTTCCAATACCGCACGCATCGCACCACCGGCGATGATACCGGTACCTTCGGAAGCCGGCTGCATGTAGACCTTGGAGCCGCCATGCTGTGCCTTGACCGGGTACTGGAGAGTGTTGCCATCAAGCGCCACGTCTACCATGTTTTTGCGCGCAGCTTCCATGGCCTTCTGGATGGCAACCGGAACTTCCCGGGCCTTACCACGACCGAAACCAACACGACCTTTACCATCACCCACTACAGTCAGTGCGGTGAAGGCGAAAATACGGCCACCTTTAACAACCTTGGCGACGCGATTGACCTGAACCAGCTTTTCCTGGAGCTCAGGCGCCTTCTGTTCGTTAACGCTCATCTTCTCCACCTCTTAGAATTGCAAGCCAGCTTCACGGGCAGCGTCGGCCAGAGCCTGGACACGACCGTGATAACGGTAACCCGAGCGGTCAAAAGCGACCTTCTCGATGCCTGCTGCCTTGGCACGCTCAGCGATCAGCTGACCGACCTTCTGGGCAGCTTCCACGTTACCGGTTGCACCCTGGCGCAGATCCTTATCCAACGTGGAGGCAGAGGCCAGCACCTTGCTGCCATCTGCAGTCGTAACCTGGGCGTACATGTGACGCGGTGTGCGGTGAACGCACAGACGGTCGGTACCCAGCTCACGGATCTTCATGCGCACTTTGCGTGCGCGACGCAGTCTTTCGTTATTTGCGCTCATAGTCCCGCCTTATTTCTTCTTGGCTTCTTTGCGTCTGACCTGCTCATCCGCATAACGCACACCTTTGCCCTTGTATGGCTCTGGCGGACGGAACGCGCGGATTTCAGCAGCGACCTGGCCAACCTGTTGCTTGTCGATACCGCGAACGACTACTTCGGTGTTCGAAGGAGTTTCAGCGGTAACACCCTCGGGCAGCTCATATTCAACCGGGTGGGAAAAACCCAGCGTCAGATTGAGCTTCTTACCTTGCGCCTGCGCACGGTAACCTACGCCCGTCAGCTGGAGTTTACGCTCCCAGCCAGTGGACACGCCGGTAACCATGTTGTTAACCAGCGCGCGGGTAGTACCTGCAAGAGCGCGGGACTTTTTGGCGCCATCACGAGCGCTGAAGCGAAGCACGTTTTCTTCCTGCTTTACTTCAACTGCCTGATGGATGGTGAATTGAAGCGCTCCTTTGGAGCCCTTCACGTCGATTTCCTGTCCGTTCAGCTTAACCTCAACACCGGAAGGCAGCACGACAGGATTATTGGCAACCCTGGACATGTGTATCTCCTAGAATACGGTGCAGATGACTTCGCCACCCACGCCTGCAGCACGTGCAGCGCGGTCTGTCATAACGCCCTTGGACGTTGAGACAATCGCGACCCCAAGACCACCAGCTACCTTCGGCAGCTCACCTGAACCTTTGTACTGACGTAGGCTCGGGCGGCTTACCCGCTGGATCTCTTCAATTACCGGCTTGCCGCCAAAGTATTTCAGAGTGATGGTCAGCTCGGGCTTAGCGTCGGCTGAAACGGAAAAATCCTCTACGTAACCTTCGTCCTTCAGGACCTGGGCTACGGAGGCCTTCATCTTGGACGACGGCATCGTTACGTCGGCTTTCGATGCCATCTGGGCATTACGGATACGGGTAAACATATCCGCAAGCGTGTCTTGCATACTCATTAGTATGAGGCTCCTGATCTTTTTAGTTGTGCAGCGGCTTGCCGCACCGCTTACCAACAGGCACCTGACCGAAGTCAGGCGGCCTATCTTACCAGCTTGACTTGGTCAGGCCAGGCACGTCACCGCGCATGCCGTATTCGCGGAGTTTAATCCGCGAAAGCTCGAACTTGCGCAAAACACCGTGCGGGCGACCAGTAACCTGGCAACGATTCCGAAGACGAGACGGGCTCGCATTACGAGGAAGCTGCTGGAGCTTCATCTGTGCGTCCCAACGTTCTTCATCGCTGGTATTCGGGTTCTTGATAATAGCTTTGAGCTCCGCGCGCTTGGCTGCGTATTTCGCAACCATTTTTTCGCGCTTCAGCTCACGCTGCTTCATTGAAACCTTCGCCATGTCACTCGTTCCTTATTTCTTGAACGGAAAGCCAAAGGCTTTCAAGAGTTCGCGACCTTCGTCGTCGGAATCAGCAGTGGTGGTGATGGTCACATCCAGGCCACGGACCTTGTCTACCTTGTCGTAGTCAATTTCCGGGAAGATGATCTGCTCACGCACACCCATGCTGTAGTTTCCGCGACCGTCAAAGGATTTCGGGTTCAGACCGCGGAAGTCACGAATGCGGGGAACCGCAATGTGCACCAGGCGATCAAAGAAATCCCACATGCGCTCGCCACGCAGGGTCACTTTACAGCCAATCGGCCAACCTTCACGGATTTTAAAACCCGCGACGGACTTGCGAGCTTTGGTGATAACCGGCTTCTGGCCCGCCAGGCGCTCCAGATCGGCAACTGCGTTTTCGATCAGCTTTTTATCACCAACAGCTTCACCAACACCCATGTTCAGGGTGATTTTCTCAATCCGCGGCACCTGCATGATGTTCTTGTAAGAGAACTCCTTCTGCAGGGCAGGTACCACTTCTTTAGTGTACTGCTCTTTACTGTTAAGCATCGTAACCACCACCGCTTACTGGTTATCGACGGCTTCAGACGTGGACTTGAAGATCCGCACTTTGGTGCCGTCTTCCTTAACCTGGAAGCCTACACGATCGGCTTTGCCGGTCTGCGGATTAAAAATAGCCACGTTGGAAACCTGGATAGGTGCTTCTTTCTCGACGATACCACCCTGGGTGCCGAGCATCGGGTTTGGCTTGGTGTGCTTCTTGATCATGTTGATCCCAGAAACAAGCACTCGGCCGTCGTCCTGAACCTTCAGGACTTTACCACGTTTGCCCTTATCTTTCCCGGTGGTGACGATTACTTCGTCATCGCGTTTGATCTTTTTCATAACCGGCCTCTGGTCCTTTAAAGTACTTCGGGTGCCAGTGAAATAATTTTCATGAACTTCTCATTACGCAGTTCACGGGTAACCGGTCCGAAGATACGGGTACCGATGGGTGCGTCCTGAGGGTTCAGAAGCACTGCGGCGTTGCCGTCAAAGCGGATCAACGAGCCGTCTGGACGACGTACGCCTTTACGGGTACGTACCACTACAGCCTTCAGGACCTGG
This sequence comes from Marinobacter nauticus, assembly GCA_044811145.1. GTDB lineage: Bacteria > Pseudomonadota > Gammaproteobacteria > Pseudomonadales > Oleiphilaceae > Marinobacter > Marinobacter nauticus_A. The sequence goes on along the minus strand of CP085245.1, from coordinate 1,604,860 downwards.
CCTTTCTTAACCTTGCCGCGGGGAATGGCTTCCTTGACGGTCACCTTGATGATATCCCCAACGCCTGCATAGCGCCGGTGAGATCCGCCCAGGACCTTGATGCACTGAACTTGCCGTGCACCACTGTTATCCGCGACTTCAAGCATTGTTTGAGTCTGAATCATGGTTGTTCTCCGGGCGAATTACACCTTGGATGCAGTTTCGGTGACTTCCACCAGGGCCCAGCTCTTGGTCTTGGAGACCGGACGGGTTTCCTGGATGGTGACTGTGTCGCCGATGTTGCACTGGTTGCTTTCATCGTGCGCATGAATCTTGGTGGAGCGCTTCATGTACTTACCGTACAGAGGGTGTTTCACCTGACGCTCGACCATGACCACGATGGACTTGTCCATCTTGTTGCTCACGACCTTGCCGCTGAGAGTTCTGGCAGTTTGGGTAGCTTCGGTCATGTTACTGTCCTGCCTTTTCGTTCAATACCGTTTTAACGCGCGCAATGTCGCGCTTCACCTTGCCGAGAAGGTGAGACTGATTCAGCTGACCTGTCGCCTTACGCATGCGCAGGTTGAACTGCTCCTTCAGGAGGTCGATCAGCTCTTGGTTCAGCTCCTCGACTGACTTTTCACGCAGCTCTGTTGCTTTCATCACATCACCGTCCTCTTAACAAAGGTGGTCTGTACCGGCAGTTTGGCAGCAGCGAGTGTGAAAGCGTCACGGGCCACATCTTCGGCCACGCCTTCCATCTCGTACAGCATACGGCCAGGCTGAATTTCAGCCACCCAATACTCGACAGAACCTTTACCTTTACCCATCCGGACTTCAAGCGGCTTGCTGGTGATCGGCTTGTCCGGGAAAACCCGGATCCAGATCTTACCACCACGCTTGATCCGACGGTTCATCGTACGACGAGCAGCCTCGATCTGGCGCGCAGTTATACGCCCACGAGTTGTCGCCTTCAATCCGTATTCACCGAAGCTCACCTTGTTGGCACGGTGCGCGAGGCCGGTGTTACGGCCTTTCATTACCTTGCGGAATTTCGTGCGTTTTGGTTGCAACATAAGAGTGCCCCTTTACTTAGAACCTTTCTTCCCAGAGGCTTTCTTGTCAGCACGGACCTGTTCCATACCACCAAGAATCTCACCTTTGAAGATCCATACCTTCACGCCGATAATGCCGTAGGTGGTTTGCGCTTCGTAGGTTGCGTAATCAATGTCTGCACGCAGAGTGTGCAGCGGAACACGACCTTCGCGATACCACTCGGACCGGGCAATTTCAGCGCCCCCGAGACGACCGCCTACCTGGATCTTGATGCCTTTGGCGCCCTGACGCATGGCGTTCTGTACCGCGCGCTTCATGGCACGACGGAACATCACGCGACGCTCGAGCTGACCGGCAACGTTTTGCGCTACCAGCTTGGCATCCAGGTCCGGCTTGCGGACTTCTTCGATGTTGATGTGTACGGGCACGCCCATCATGGCGCTTACTTCGCGACGCAGACGATCAACATCTTCACCCTTCTTCCCGATCACAATGCCGGGACGGGCGGTATGGATCGTGATCCGGGCGTTCTGAGCCGGGCGCTCGATCACGATCTTGCTGACAGACGCCTTTTCCAGACGCTTGCCCAGGAATGCGCGAACTTCGATGTCGTTCAGAAGCTTGTTCGCGTAGTCCTTTTTATCGGCGTACCACACTGAGTTGTGCTCTTTGATCACACCCAGGCGAATGCCGGTTGGATTTACTTTATGACCCATCTGAGCATCTCCTACTTGTCGGCGACCTTGACGGTGATATGACAGGTGCGCTTGAAAATACGGTCAGCGCGCCCCTTGGCTCGAGCTCGGATTCGCTTGAGCGTCGGGCCCTCATCCACCATGATGGTGGAAACCCGCAGATCATCTACGTCCAGACCTTCGTTATGCTCAGCGTTGGCAATGGCGGACTCAAGAGCTTTCTTGATGATCACCGATGCCTTCTTAGGGCTGAATGTCAGAATGTTCAGGGCGTCCTCAACAGCCTTGCCGCGTACCTGGTCAGCGACAAGACGTGCTTTTTGAGCTGAGAGGCGAGCGCCCTTGTACTTGGCTGCTACTTCCATTTCTATTACCTCGAGATCAGCGTTTAGCTTTCTTGTCGGCTGCATGACCACGATAAGTACGCGTTGCCGCGAACTCACCCAGTTTATGTCCAACCATATCTTCGGTGACATAAACCGGCACGTGTTGCTTGCCGTTGTGGACTGCAATGGTCAGGCCTACCATCTCTGGGAAAACCGTTGACCGGCGGGACCAGGTTTTAATGGGCCGCTTGTCGTTGTTTTCCAGAGCTGCCTCGACCTTCTTCAACAGATGCAGGTCTATAAAAGGACCTTTCTTCAAAGAACGTGGCACAGCAAATTACCTCTATGTAGTCGTTTACTTGGCCGAACGACGACGTACTATCATCTTGTCAGTACGCTTGTTCTTACGAGTTTTATGCCCTTTGGTCGGAACACCCCACGGAGTAACCGGGTGACGTCCGCCAGAGGTACGCCCTTCACCACCACCATGCGGGTGGTCAACTGGGTTCATAGCAACACCACGTACTGTTGGCCGTTTGCCGCGCCAACGTGATGCACCCGCTTTACCAAGCTGCTTGAGACTGTGCTCGCTGTTGGAGACTTCGCCCAACGTAGCGCGACAATCAATAAGCACCTTTCGCATTTCACCTGAGCGCAGGCGGATGGTTGCATAAGAACCTTCCCGAGCAACCAGCTGTACGGATGCGCCCGCGGAGCGAGCCAGCTGGGCACCTTTGCCAGGCTTGAGTTCGACGCAGTGGATCACGGAACCGACCGGAATATTCCGGAGCGGCAGAGTGGAACCCACCTTGATCGGCGCGTCGATACCGGAGCGCACGGGATCGCCAATCTGCATACCTTTGGGAGCGATAATGTAACGACGCTCGCCATCGGCGTACTTCAGCAGTGCGATGTGCGCAGAGCGGTTCGGATCGTATTCCATGCGCTCAATAACCGCAGGAATACCATCTTTGGTCCGCTTAAAATCGATGACACGGTAGTGCTTCTTGTGACCACCACCCGTGTGACGGGTTGTGATGCGGCCTACATTGTTACGACCACCCGTCTTGTTCTTTCTTTCTACCAACGGCTCGTAGGGGCGCCCAGTGTGCAGATCCGGGTTGTAAAGCTTTACAACGTGACGGCGTCCGGCAGATGTTGGTTTGGTTTTGACGATCGGCATATTACGACCCCTTTACCTTATTCCACATCCAGAAAATCGATGTCCTGACCTTCTGCCAGCTTTACATAAGCCTTACGAATGTCATTACGCTTGCCGAATCCGCGGATAGTGCGCTTTTGCTTACCCTTGCGGTTCAGAACCTGAACACCTTCTACGGTGACGTTGAACAGCTGCTCAACGGCTTTCTTGATCTCCGGCTTGGTGGCATCAGCGGATACGCGAAACGCAACCTGACCACGCTCTGCCGCCAGAGAGGCTTTTTCCGATACGAGCGGCCCAAGCAGGACCTGATAAATACGTTCCTGATTCATCCCAGCATCTCCTCGATCTTCTTCAGAGCGGGAACAGTCACCACGACTTTCTCGAAGGCAACCAGGCTGACCGGATCCAGACCCGCAATATCGCGCACATCAACGTGCGGAATGTTACGAGAGGCCAGATGCAGGTTCTGCTCTACGCTTTCAGAAAGAATCAGGGCATTGGATACGCCCAGGTCATTCAGCTTGGCAGTGAAAGCCTTGGTCTTCGGGCTGTCCACGTTGATATCGTCAACAACAACCAGGCGCTCCTGGCGAACCAGCTCGGAGAAAATGGACCGCATCGCAGCGCGGTACATCTTACGGTTGACCTTCTGCTCGAAATCACGGGGCTTGGCGGCAAACGTAACACCACCAGCACGCCAGATCGGAGAGCGGATAGTACCCGCACGGGCACGACCAGTACCCTTCTGACGCCACGGCTTCTTGCCACCGCCGGCAACTTCGGAACGTGTCTTCTGTGCTTTGGTACCCTGACGGCCACCTGCCATGTAGGCAGTTACCACCTGGTGAACCAGAGCTTCGTTAAAATCTTTGGCAAACGCAGCGTCGGAAACAGAGATCCCTTTGCCGCTACCAGTAATTGTCAATTCCATCGCACCGCTCCTCAGGCTTTAACTGCAGGCTTGATGACAACATCGCCGCCAGTTGCGCCAGGTACGGCACCACTCACCAGCAGCAGGTTGCGCTCGGCATCGACACGGACAATCTTCAGGTTCTGCACGGTGACCTGTGCGTTACCCATCTGACCGGCCATCTTCTTGCCCTTGAACACCTTACCCGGAGTCTGGTTCTGACCAATGGAACCCGGGGCACGGTGAGACAGGGAGTTACCGTGAGTAGCGTCCTGCATGGAGAAATTCCAGCGCTTAACGCCGCCCTGGAAGCCCTTACCTTTGGACTGACCGACAGCGTCTACTACCTGGCCATCTTCAAACACGGAAACATTCAGCTCGCCACCGGCGGCCAAATCTTCGCCTTCGCCTTCGCCCAGACGGAATTCCCAGATACCACGACCAGCCTCTACGCCAGCTTTCGCGTAGTGTCCGGCTTCAGCCTTGGTTACACGGGAGGAGCGACGAGAACCTACGGTTACCTGAACTGCACGGTAGCCGTCGTTTTCGAGAGTTTTCAGTTGGGTAATGCGGTTGGGCTCAACCTCAATTACCGTTACGGGCAATGCCTGCCCTTCGTCCGTAAAAATACGGGTCATACCGGCCTTACGACCGACAACACCAATTGCCATGTTTCACCTCTTAAGTGTACGGGGCTCGCACCCTCTATGGCCTGTGACAGTTACACAGACTAATACCGGGCGGTATTAGCCGAGGCTGATCTGAACGTCTACACCTGCTGCCAGGTCCAACTTCATCAGAGCATCCACTGTCTTTTCCGTCGGCTCAACGATGTCGAGCAAACGCTTATGCGTACGAATTTCATACTGATCACGCGCGTCTTTGTTGACGTGCGGGGAGATCAGAATCGTGTACTTTTCCTTCCGCGTCGGCAGAGGAATCGGGCCACGCACCTGAGCGCCGGTCCGCTTGGCGGTATCGACGATCTCCTGCGTGGACTGGTCGATCAGGCGATAATCAAACGCCTTCAACCGAATTCGAATTTTTTGGCTTTGCATGATGCACCAAACTCCACTCGTAGCAGCTACTTTATTAGCCGACCTTCAAAAAAAGGAGCCGCATTGTATGCATAATACCCAACCGTGTCAACAGCCCTGCTGAAGACCCGGTCGGGTAACTTTGCGACTCATACGGAAAAGGGGCTGAACCCTCAGCCCCTTTTCCGGATCATCGAAGTAAACTTACTCGACGATCTTGGATACCACGCCGGCACCAACGGTACGGCCACCTTCGCGAACCGCGAAGCGCAGACCTTCTTCCATGGCGATCGGAGCGATCAGGGTAACAGACATTTTCACGTTGTCACCCGGCATTACCATTTCCACGCCTTCCGGCAGTTCACAGGAACCGGTCACGTCAGTTGTACGGAAGTAGAACTGCGGACGGTAGCCGTTGAAGAACGGAGTGTGACGGCCGCCTTCGTCCTTGCTCAGTACGTAGACTTCGCCTTCGAACTTGGTGTGCGGAGTGATGGAACCCGGAACCGCCAGTACCTGACCACGCTCAACGTCGTCACGCTTGGTACCACGCAGCAGGGCACCGATGTTCTCACCAGCACGACCTTCGTCGAGCAGCTTACGGAACATCTCAACACCAGTAACAACAGTCTTGACGGTGTCCTTGATACCAACGATTTCAACTTCGTCGCCAGTCTTGACGATACCGCGCTCAACACGACCAGTTACAACGGTACCACGACCGGAGATGGAGAATACGTCTTCGATCGGCATCAGGAACGGCTGATCAATCGCACGCTCCGGCTCAGGGATGTACTCGTCCAGAGCTTCTACCAGCTTCTTGACAGCGGTAGTACCCATTTCGTTGTCGTCTTTGCCTTCCAGCGCCATCAGAGCAGAACCGGTAACGATCGGAGTGTCGTCGCCCGGGAACTCGTACTGGCTCAGCAGATCACGAACTTCCATCTCTACCAGCTCGAGCAGCTCTTCATCATCAACCATGTCCGCTTTGTTCAGGAACACAACGATGTACGGTACGCCGACCTGACGGGACAGCAGGATGTGCTCACGAGTCTGCGGCATGGGGCCGTCGGCAGCGGAGCAAACCAGGATCGCGCCGTCCATCTGGGCAGCACCGGTGATCATGTTCTTCACATAGTCAGCGTGGCCCGGGCAGTCAACGTGCGCGTAGTGGCGAGTCGGAGAATCGTACTCAACGTGGGAAGTCGCGATGGTGATACCACGCGCTTTCTCTTCCGGTGCGTTATCGATCTGGTCGAATGCACTGGCAGAACCTGTACCCCACACTTCGTGACATACACGAGTCAGAGCAGCGGTCAGAGTGGTTTTACCATGGTCAACGTGACCGATGGTGCCCACGTTCAAGTGCGGTTTACTACGCTCAAATTTTTCTTTAGACACGGTTACACCTCTTCCTGTTACTTAAATTCTGGGAATCAACCCTGTTTAATGATCGCATCGGCAATGTTCGATGGAGCTTCGGAATAACCGGCAAACTCCATGGAATATGACGCCCGGCCCTGAGTTGCAGAACGCAGGTCGGTGGCGTAACCAAACATCTCCGACAACGGAACTTCGGCGCGGATCTGCTTGCCAGCCGGAATGTCTTCCATACCCTGTACAAGGCCGCGACGACGGTTCAGATCGCCTACTACGTCACCCATGTAGTCTTCAGGGGTAACAACCTCCACCTTCATCATCGGCTCCAGCAGCGCCGGATTGGCTTCCAGAGCGCCCTTCTTCATTGCCATGGAACCGGCAACCTTAAAGGCCATCTCGTTGGAGTCGACGTCGTGGTACGAACCGTCATACAGGGTTGCCTTGATGCGCAGCAGCGGATAACCGGCCAGACAGCCGTTCTGCATCTGCTCTTCAATACCCTGTTGAACCGCCGGGATGTATTCCTTCGGAACCACACCACCAACGATTTCATTCACGAAGATAAAGTTTTCGCCATCTTCTTCATCCAGCGGTAGCGGCTCAAGCTTCAGCTTGACGTGACCGTACTGACCGCGACCACCAGACTGACGAACAAACTTGCCTTCAACATCCACCGGCTTACGGATGCACTCACGGTAGGCTACCTGAGGCTTACCGATGTTGGCTTCAACCTTGAACTCGCGACGCATACGGTCAACGATGATGTCCAGGTGCAGCTCACCCATACCGGAGATGATGGTCTGACCGGACTCTTCGTCGGTGCGAACACGGAAAGAAGGATCTTCCTGAGCCAGCTTGCCCAGAGCAACACCCATCTTTTCCTGGTCAGCCTTGGATTTCGGCTCAACCGCCACGGAGATAACCGGCTCCGGGAATTCCATGCGCTCGAGAATGATCTTGTGGTTCTCGTCGCACAGGGTGTCACCAGTAGTCACACTCTTCAGGCCGATGGCAGCAGCGATGTCGCCTGCCAGTACTTCTTTGATTTCCTGACGCTCTTTGGAGTGCATCTGCACCATCCGGCCGACACGCTCTTTCTTACCCTTAACAGAGTTGTATACAGCGTTACCGGATTCCAGCTTACCGGAGTAAACACGGAAGAAGGTCAGTGTGCCCACGAACGGATCGGTAGCGATCTTGAACGCCAGGGCGGCAAACGGCGCATCGTCGTCAACCGGACGGGTTTCTTCGGTACCCTCGTCGTCGACCTCACCGCGAATGGCCTTAACTTCGTCAGGCGCCGGCAGGAATTCGATAACGGAGTCCAGAACCGCCTGAACGCCCTTGTTCTTGAACGCGGAACCACAAGTGGCCACAACAATTTCGTTGGCCAGGGTACGCATACGAAGGCCTTTCTTGATGTCCTCAATGGAAAGCTCGCCTTCCTCGAGGTACCTCTCCATCAGCTCTTCGTTGGCTTCGGCCGCAGCTTCAACCATTTCCTCACGGTACTGCTCGACTTCGTCGACCATGTCCGCCGGAACATCTTTCTCTTCGTAGGTCGCGCCAGCGTCGGCTTCGTTCCAGTAAATTGCCTTGTTACGGATCAAATCCACAATACCGGCGAATTCATCTTCAGCGCCGATCGGCAGCTGAATGGGAACGCAGTTCGCGCCCAGGCGATCCTTGATCTGCGCAACAACGCGCAGAAAGTCCGCACCGGCACGGTCCATCTTGTTGACGAACACCATGCGCGGAACTTCGTACTTGTTGGCCTGACGCCATACGGTCTCGGACTGCGGCTCAACACCTGAGGAACCACAGAACACAACCACGGCACCATCCAGAACACGCAGGGAACGCTCTACTTCGATAGTGAAGTCAACGTGCCCCGGGGTATCGATGATGTTGATCCGGTGCTCAGGGTACTGCTTGTCCATGCCCTGCCAGAAAGTGGTGGTAGCAGCAGAGGTAATGGTGATACCACGCTCCTGCTCCTGCTCCATCCAGTCCATGGTAGCGGCGCCATCATGAACTTCACCGATCTTGTGGGAGATACCTGTGTAGAACAGAACCCGCTCGGTGGTAGTGGTCTTGCCCGCATCCACGTGCGCACAGATACCAATGTTTCTGTAACGTTTGATCGGAGTCTTGCGTGCCACGATATAAACCTCGGCTGTTTAGAAACGGAAGTGAGAGAAAGCCTTGTTGGCTTCGGCCATGCGATGCACGTCTTCGCGCTTCTTCACAGCGGAACCTTTGCTGTCGGCGGCATCAAGAATTTCACCCGCCAGACGCTGCGCCATGCTTTTCTCGCCGCGCTTCCGTGAAAATTCTACGAGCCAGCGCATGGCCAGCGCGTTTTGACGGGAAGGCCGTACTTCTACGGGCACCTGGTAGGTGGCACCACCAACACGGCGGGATTTAACTTCCACCATCGGCTGGATGTTTTCCAGGGCCTTTTCGAACATGTCGATCGGCTCTTCCTTTGATTTCTCGGCAACAATGTCGAGCGCGCCGTAAACAATGCGCTCTGCAACGGATTTCTTACCGCTTTCCATCACGTGGTTGATGAACTTGGCAAGACGTGCACTGCCGAATTTCGGATCCGGGATAATTTCCCGTTTTGCTGCAACTCTTCTTCTAGGCATCGATAAGCCCTTATATATCTAAAAGGTCTTCAGGAACCCCTGAGATAGCAAACTGCTACTCAGCCTTACTCTTACCGTTCTGACAAGCAACGATAAAAGACACCCGTGCGGGACATCAGGACTTGGGTCGTTTTGCACCGTACTTGGAGCGGCCCTGCTTACGGTTCTGCACACCCTGGGTGTCCAAAGTACCGCGAACAGTGTGATAGCGCACACCCGGCAAGTCTTTTACTCGACCGCCGCGGATCAGCACAACACTGTGCTCCTGAAGGTTGTGACCTTCACCACCAATGTATGAGGAAACCTCGTAGCCGTTGGTCAGACGAACACGGCACACTTTACGAAGTGCTGAGTTCGGCTTCTTCGGCGTTGTGGTGTACACACGAGTGCACACACCACGGCGCTGCGGGCAGGCCTGCAGAGCAGGAACATCGCTCTTGGCTGCCTTGCGCTTACGAGGCTTACGCACCAACTGATTAATCGTTGCCATGTAAGCAAACTCCAAAAAAAGCTATTCCAATGAAACTTACCCCCAGTGAAGGGGGTAAAATTTAAGGGACGCAAGTTTAAGCCCGCGCCCCGGGTCAGTCAAGCTGACTGATCTCTTTTTAACCACCCTACGGGTAGGTATCTACCCGCAGGTGGTTTTCACCGGCTCAACTTTCGCGGTTGAGTTCGGCGCTCAGCGCTTCTTCCACATCCGCCGCAGTTACGCCCTGCTCTTCCAGTTCGCGCTTGCGACGACGCTCGTTGTGGTAGGCCAGACCGGTACCGGCCGGGATCAGACGACCCACTACCACGTTTTCCTTCAAGCCGCGCAGGTAATCACGCTTGCCGTTGACAGCGCCTTCGGTCAGAACCCGCGTGGTCTCCTGGAAGGAGGCGGCGGAAATGAACGATTCGGTTGCCAGGGACGCCTTGGTGATACCCAACAGCAGACGCTGGTACTTCGCCGGCTCCTTGTCGAGCGTTTCTACCCGCTCGTTCTCTTCCAGAACCTGGGTGATCTCGACCTGATCGCCGGACAGCAGAGTGGTATCGCCCGGATCGGTGATCTCCACCTTGCGCAGCATCTGACGAACGATAACCTCAATGTGTTTATCGTTGATGACAACGCCCTGCAGACGATACACGTCCTGGATCTCGTTGGTGATGTACTTCGCCAGTTCGACCACACCCAGCAGACGCAGGATGTCATGCGGGTTGGACGGACCGTCGGAGATCACTTCGCCCTTCTCAACGGTTTCACCTTCGAACACGTTCAGCTGGCGATGCTTCGGAATCAGCACCTCGTACGGATCGGCATCACGCGGCGTGATTACCAGACGCTTCTTGCCCTTGGTCTCCTTGCCGAAGGACACCACACCACTGGTCTCCGCCAGGATGGAAGACTCTTTCGGACGACGGGCTTCGAACAGGTCGGCAACCCGCGGCAGACCACCGGTAATATCCCTGGTCTTGGAGCTTTCCTGCGGGATACGTGCAACCACGTCACCCAGCTCAACCCTGGCGCCGTTGGCCATGGTGACCAGGGCGTTGGCCGGCAGGAAGAAGATCGCGGCACCGCCACCCGGCAGCTCAACGTCGTTACCATTGTCATCCACCAACTGGATGGCCGGACGAATGTCCTTACCAGCCGCAGGACGATCCTTCGGATCGATCACTTCCATGGTGGACAGGCCAGTCAGTTCGTCGGTCTGGGTACGGACAGTAATGCCCTGATCCATGTGAACGAACTTCACGGTACCTTCGGCTTCCGCCACGATCGGGTGGGTGTGTGGATCCCACTTGGCCACCACGACGCCGGCTTCAACCTCATCGCCGTTCTTCACGGACAACACGGCACCATACGGCAGCTTGTACCACTCACGCTCACGACCCTGATCATCGGCGATGGCCAATGCAGAGGAACGGGAGATCACCACCAGGCTGCCATCGCTCTTCTCGATCGACTTCAGGTTATGCAGGCGAACCGTACCGCCGTGCTTCACCTGGATGTTGTCGACCGCAGAGGCCCGACTTGCCGCACCCCCGATGTGGAAGGTACGCATGGTCAGCTGGGTACCCGGCTCACCGATGGACTGGGCCGCAATAACACCAACAGCCTCGCCCACGTTCACTTCGTGGCCACGGGCCAGGTCACGGCCGTAACACTTCGAACAGATGCCGTGACGGGTGTCACAGGTGATCGCGGAGCGTACCCAGACTTCGTCGACACCGGCGCGCTCAAGGGTTTCAACCGCTTTCTCGTCCAGCAGTGTGCCGGCCGGAACCACGGCGTTTTCCTTGTCGATCGGCGTGAACGCATCACGGGCGGTCACACGACCCAGAACCCGGTCGCCCAGCGGTACAACCACGTCGCCGCCTTCAATGTGCGGCGTCATCAGCAGGCCTTCATCGGTGCCGCAGTCTTCTTCGGTCACCACCAAGTCCTGGGAGACGTCAACCAGACGACGGGTCAGGTAACCGGAGTTAGCAGTCTTCAGTGCTGTATCCGCCAGACCCTTACGGGCACCGTGTGTGGAGATGAAGTACTGGAGTACGTTCAGACCTTCACGGAAGTTCGCGGTGATCGGCGTTTCGATGATCGAGCCATCCGGCTTGGCCATCAGACCACGCATACCGGCCAGCTGACGGATCTGTGCGGGGGAGCCCCGGGCGCCGGAGTCGGCCATCATGTAAACGGAGTTGAACGACTCCTGCATGAGGTCTTCGCCGTCTTCACCCTTCACCGGGTTGCCGTCAGGTCCAATCACCTGCTCCTGGGACAGACGCTCCATCATGGCCTTGGAGACCTTGTCGTTGGCCCGGGACCAGATATCGATCACCTTGTTGTACTTCTCGCCCTGGGTCAGGAGACCGGACGCGTACTGGGTCTCGATGTCCTTAACCTCTTCGGAGGCGGCATCCACCATCTCGTATTTTTCCGGGGGGATCTCGAAATCGTTAAAGCCGATGGAGATACCGGATACGGTGGCGTAGTGATAACCCATGTACATCAGCTGGTCGGCAAAGATAACGGTATCCTTGAGACCGGCATCACGGTAACAGGTATTGATCAGGTTCGAGATCGCCTTCTTGACCATCGGCTTGTTCACGATGTCGTAAGACAGGCCGTCCGGCAGGATATCGAACAGCAGGGCACGACCAACGGTGGTGTCCACAATCTTGTGCTGCTCGATCTTCTCGCCGTCGTCACCATAGGTCACTTCTTTAACGCGAACCTTGACGATGGCCTGCAGGTCCACCTTGCCGGCACCATAGGCGCGATGCGCCTCTTTTACGTCGGCAAACACCATGTCCTCGCCCAGCGCGCTCTTACGCTCACGAGTCATGTAGTACAGACCCAATACAACGTCCTGGGACGGCACGATGATCGGCTCGCCGTTGGCCGGCGACAGTACGTTGTTGGTGGACATCATCAACGCACGGGCCTCGAGCTGGGCTTCCAGGGTCAGCGGCAGGTGCACGGCCATCTGGTCACCGTCGAAGTCGGCGTTATAGGCCGCACACACCAGCGGGTGCAGCTGGATAGCCTTACCTTCAATCAGAACCGGCTCAAACGCCTGGATACCCAGACGGTGCAGTGTCGGCGCACGGTTGAGCATGATCGGGTGCTCGCGAATGACCTCGTCCAGGATATCCCAGACCACGCCTTCCTCGCGCTCGACCATCTTCTTGGCGGCCTTGATGGTGGTCGCCAGGCCACGGTGCTCAAGCTTGGAGAAAATAAACGGCTTGAACAGCTCCAGCGCCATTTTCTTGGGCAGACCACACTGGTGCAGGCGCAGGTACGGACCGACCACGATCACGGAACGACCGGAGTAGTCCACACGCTTACCCAGCAGGTTCTGACGGAAACGACCCTGCTTACCCTTGATCATGTCGGCCAGGGACTTCAGCGGACGCTTGTTGGTGCCAGTGATGGCACGACCACGACGGCCGTTGTCCAGCAGCGCATCCACGGACTCCTGCAGCATGCGCTTTTCGTTGCGCACGATGATGTCCGGGGCGTTCAGCTCCAGCAGGCGCTTGAGACGGTTGTTCCGGTTGATCACGCGACGGTACAGGTCGTTCAAGTCGGAGGTGGCAAAGCGGCCACCGTCCAGCGGTACCAGCGGACGCAGGTCGGGCGGCAGAACCGGCAGTACGGTCATGATCATGTCGCCCGGCTTGTTGCCGGAATACAGGAACGCCTCAAGAATCTTCAGGCGCTTGCTGAATTTCTTGATCTTGGTTTCGGAATTGGTCTGCGGGATTTCTTCACGCAGGGCATCCACTTCCGCCTGGATATCGATATCTTCAAGCAGTTCCTTGACGGCTTCGGCACCCATGCGGGCATCGAATTCGTCGCCAAACTCTTCCAGGGCTTCGTAGTACTGCTCGTCGTTCAGCAGCTGACCCTTTTCAAGCGTGGTCATGCCCGGGTCGATAACGATGAAGGATTCAAAGTACAGAACCCGTTCAATGTCACGCAGCGTCATGTCCAGCATCAGACCAATGCGGGACGGCAATGATTTCAGGAACCAGATGTGAGCGACAGGGCTGGCCAGGTCGATATGGCCCATGCGATCACGACGGACGCTGGCCAATGCAACTTCAACACCACACTTCTCGCAGATCACACCGCGATGCTTGAGGCGCTTGTACTTGCCGCACAGGCACTCGTAATCCTTGATCGGGCCGAAGATCTTGGCACAGAAAAGACCGTCACGCTCCGGCTTGAAGGTGCGGTAGTTAATGGTCTCGGGTTTCTTAACCTCACCGAAAGACCAGGAGCGAATCATGTCAGGCGACGCAAGACCGATACGGATCGCGTCGAATTCCTTGCTTTGATTCTGGCTCTTGAGAAGATTCAGCAAATCTTTCATCAGTAAAAGCTCCGGATGGCGTTAATCTCGGGCGGGCACACGAGGTGCCCGCTCACGCTGCCAAAAAAATTCGGCTCACTCGGATTCCAGCTCGATGTCGATACCCAACGAGCGGATTTCCTTGACAAGAACGTTGAAGGATTCAGGCATTCCCGGCTCCATCCGGTGATCGCCATCAACAATGTTCTTGTACATCTTGGTGCGGCCGTTTACGTCGTCCGACTTCACGGTGAGCATTTCCTGCAGGGTGTAGGCGGCGCCGTACGCCTCCAACGCCCAGACTTCCATCTCACCGAAGCGCTGACCACCGAACTGGGCCTTACCACCCAGCGGCTGCTGGGTAACCAGGCTGTAGGAGCCGGTGGAACGAGCGTGCATCTTGTCATCGATCAAGTGGTTCAGTTTGAGGATGTACATGTAGCCCACGGTCACCGGACGGTCAAATGCGTCACCGGTGCGGCCATCGTACAACGTCACCTGACCACTGGTATCCATGTCGGCCAGCTCCAGCATGCGCTTCACTTCACGCTCCTGGGCACCGTCGAATACCGGCGTTGCCATGGGCACACCATCACGCAGGTTGCTGCACAGCTCCAGGATCTCCTTGTCGCTCAGGGAGTCCAGGTCCACCTTGAACACTTCGTCCGAGTGGTTGTAAATCTGGTCCAGCAACTCACGCAGCTCGGCCACCTTACGCTGCTCTTCCATCATCCGGGTGATCTTGTCGCCCAGACCTTTTGCAGCCATGCCCAGGTGTGTTTCGAGTACCTGACCAACGTTCATCCGCGACGGTACACCCAGTGGGTTCAGTACCACGTCAACGGTGGTGCCGTATTCGTCGTGCGGCATGTCCTCAATCGGCATGACCGCGGAGATAACACCCTTGTTACCGTGACGGCCGGCCATCTTGTCACCCGGCTGGATGCGACGCTTGATCGCCAGGTACACCTTGACGATTTTCAGTACGCCCGGAGCCAGATCGTCACCCTGCTGCAGCTTGCCCTTCTTGTCTTCGAAGCGCGCTTCGTGCTCTTTCTTGCGCTCTTCCAGACCCTGCTCGGATTTTTCCAGCAACTCGTTCAGGGCTTCATCCTTCATGCGAAGCTTGAACCAGTCGGCACGCGGCAGTTCGGCCAGATAGCTTTCTTCCAGCTTGCTGCCTTTCTTCACGCCGCCCGGGCCACTGATGACTTCCTGGCCTTTCAGGGCCGCCATCAGACGCTCGAAGGTTGCACCCTCAACAATCCGGTATTCGTCTTTCAGGTCCTTGCGGTACTTGTCGAGCTGTTCTTTCTCGATGGACAACGCGCGGGCATCTTTCTCAATGCCGTCGCGAGTAAATACCTGTACATCGATTACGGTGCCACGGGTACCGGTCGGAACACGCTGTGAGGTGTCCTTAACGTCGGACGCCTTCTCACCGAAGATGGCACGCAGGAGCTTTTCCTCCGGTGTCAGCTGGGTCTCGCCTTTCGGCGTCACCTTGCCCACCAGAATGTCACCCGGGCCAACTTCCGCGCCGATGTAAACCACACCGGACTCATCCAGCTTGGACAGCGCGCTTTCACCAACGTTCGGGATATCGGAGGTAATTTCTTCACTACCCAGCTTGGTGTCTCGAGCCACACAGGTCAGTTCCTGAATGTGGATCGTGGTCAGACGGTCTTCCTGAACCACCTTCTCGGAGATCAGGATGGAGTCCTCGAAGTTGTAACCGTTCCAGGGCATGAACGCGATGCGCATGTTCTGCCCCAGGGCCAGCTCACCCAGATCGACGGACGGTCCGTCAGCCAGCACGTCGCCACGGGCGATCATGTCGCCTTCACGAACGATGGAGCGCTGGTTGATGCAGGTGTTCTGGTTCGAGCGGGTGTACTTGGTGAGGTTGTAGATATCCACACCAGCGTCACCGGCTTCGGTTTCTTCGTTGTTAACGCGAACCACGATACGGGCTGCGTCAACGCTTTCGATCACACCACCACGGCGAGCAGTTACACATACGCCGGAATCCTGGGCCACGGTGCGCTCAACACCGGTACCTACCAGCGGCACCTGCGCCTTCAACGTCGGAACCGCCTGACGCTGCATGTTCGCACCCATCAGTGCGCGGTTGGCGTCATCGTGTTCCAGGAACGGAATCAGAGACGCAGCCACGGACACTACCTGACGCGGCGACACGTCCATGAAATTCACGGCTTCTGGCGGAGCCACGGTGAATTCGTTCAGGTGGCGTACGGTAACCAGTTCGTCGGTCAGTCGCTTGTTCTCGTCGGTCTCGGCGCTGGCCTGGGCGATGATGTAGTTGCTTTCCTCAATCGCCGACAGGTAAACCACTTCGTCGGTTACCACACCGTCGACCACTTTCCGGTACGGGCTTTCGAGGAAGCCGTAGGAGTTGGAACGGGCGTAGGTCGCCAGCGAGTTGATCAGACCGATGTTCGGGCCTTCCGGCGTCTCGATCGGACACACGCGGCCGTAGTGAGTCGGGTGTACGTCCCGAACCTCAAAGCCGGCGCGCTCGCGGGTCAGACCGCCTGGCCCAAGCGCGGAAATACGACGCTTGTGCGTTACCTCGGACAGCGGGTTGTTCTGGTCCATGAACTGGGACAGCTGGCTGGAACCAAAGAACTCTTTCACAGCCGCCGCGACCGGTTTAGCGTTGATCAGGTCCTGAGGCATCAGGCCTTCACTTTCCGCCAGGCTCAGACGCTCACGAACCGCACGTTCAACCCGAACCAGACCAACGCGGAACTGGTTTTCGGCCATTTCACCCACGCAACGGATACGACGGTTGCCCAGGTTATCAATGTCGTCCACCTGGCCCTGGCCGTTGCGGATGCCGATCAGGGTCTTCAGTACATCGATGATGTCTTCGTGGGTCAGCGTACCTTCGCCGGTGCTTTCCTCACGGCCCAGACGACGGTTCAGCTTCATCCGGCCAACCGACGACAGGTCATAGCGCTCATCGGAGAAGAACAGGTTGTTAAACAGGTTCTCCGCTGATTCCTTGGTGGGCGGCTCGCCCGGGCGCATCATGCGGTAGATTTCCACCAACGCTTCGAGCGGAGTGCGGGTCGGGTCGATACGCAGGGTATCGGACATGAACGGGCCACAATCCAGATCGTTGGTGTACAGGGTTTCAATTTCGGTAACACCGGCATCCAGGATGTTCTGGACAATTTCCTCGGTCAGCTCGGTGTTACATTCCACCAGCACTTCGCCAGTGGACTGATCGATCATGTCTTTGGCCAGAACACGACCGTAGAGGTACTCGGTCGGCACTTCCAGTTCGGTGATGCCGGCTTTTTCCAACTGCTTGATATGGCGCGCGGTAACCCGGCGACCTTCCTCAACGATAACGTTGCCGTCCTGATCCTTGATATCAAAGGTGGCAATGTCACCACGCAGACGGCTTGGCACCAGCTCCAGCTTGCACTTTTCGGTGCCGAGAGAGAACTTGGTGGTGTCAAAGAACATATCGAGCATCTGCTCGGAGGTATAACCCAAGCCGCGCAGGAGGATGCTCGCCGGCAGCTTACGGCGACGGTCGATACGAACAAAGACGCTGTCCTTCGGATCAAACTCGAAATCGAGCCAGGAACCACGGTAAGGAATCACCCGGGCCGAATACAGCAGCTTGCCGGATGAATGGGTCTTGCCCTTGTCGTGATCGAAGAACACGCCAGGTGAACGATGCAGCTGGGAAACGATAACACGCTCGGTACCATTGATAACGAAGGTACCGTTTTCAGTCATCAGGGGCATTTCGCCCATGTAGACTTCTTGTTCCTTAATGTCCTTGATCGCCTTGTTGGACGACTCCTTGTCATAAATGATAAGGCGGACTTTTACCCGCAGCGGCGCGGCGTAGGTGACGCCCCTGAGCTGACATTCCTTGACATCAAACACTGGCTCGCCAATTCGGTAGCTCACGTACTCGAGCGCGGCGTTGCCAGAGTAACTGACAATCGGGAATACGGATTTGAAGGCTGCGTGAAGACCGGTTTCCCGGCGGTCTTCTGGAGCGGCTTCATCTTGCAGGAAGTCCCGGAACGAATTCAGCTGTATAGACAGCAAATAGGGGACGTCCATAACGGAAGGCAATTTACTAAAGTCTTTGCGAATCCGCTTTTTCTCAGTATAGGAGTAAGTCATCTGCATTCCCCAGCGTTAGACCTGATACCTGGTATCAAGAAGCAATAAATGTTCTGCTTCGGGGCCGAATTGCTCGGCATATCGCGCCGTCTTGAATAAGACTCTGGCTGTAGGTTATAGAACTGACAACAACCTTTATTGCTCACCAGACTCTATAGCATATACAACAGAAAAAGGCCGGTGGCCCTGAGCCACCAGCCTATCCATGCTTATCGCACGGTGTCGATCAACAGCCGACTCTTACTTAAGCTCAACAGAAGCGCCTGCTTCCTCAAGCTTGGTCTTGGCTGCTTCGGCGTCTTCCTTGGAAGCGCCTTCTTTAACGGTAGACGGAGCGCCGTCAACCATTTCTTTCGCTTCTTTCAGACCCAGGCCAGTCAGTTCACGAACGGCCTTGATTACGTTGACCTTCTTCTCACCCGGACCGGTCAGAACAACGTCAAATTCAGTCTGCTCTTCAGCAGCGGCAGCTTCGCCACCAGCAGCGGCCGGAGCGGCAGCAACAGCAGCTTCAGCAGAAACGTTAAACTTCTCTTCCATTGCTTCAACGAGCTCAACAACTTCCATTACGCTCATTTCAGCAATTGCATTCAAAATATCGTCTTTAGACAGAGCCATGATGACTTTCTCCCAAAAATATAAAAATGGTTTTCAACGGAATCAAGCAGCGTCGCGCTTCTCGTCCCGGACTGCAGCTACAACACGCGTAATCCGTCCCGGAATATCGTTCAGGCTGCGTACGAGCTTGGTAACTGGTGCCTGTGTAACAACGGCCAGCTTGGTCAACGCTTCGTGCAGCGTCGGCAGCTTGGCAAGGCGATCGATCTGATCAGCGCCCATCAGCTCACCGCCGACAGCCAGACCTTTGATTTCGAAAGCCTCTTTCTCTTTGGCAAAATCCTTCAACAGGCGCGCGGCGGCACCCGGATCTTCCATAGAGAACGCCAGAATGGTCGGGCCAACCAGAGCTTCTTCAATGCACTCGTACTCGGTGCCTTTAATAGCAATCTTCGCCAGGTTGTTACGAACAACTTTCAGGCGAACATTTTCGGCACGAGCCTTGGCACGAAGTGCGGTCATGTCACCGGAGGTGACACCGCGGTAATCAGCCAAAACCACAGACAGAGCAGTACCAGCAGTCTCGTTGACTTCAGCGACGATCGCTTTCTTGTCTTCGAGTCTAATTGCCACTGGTTTTCTCCTCGATTTCGCCGGCTTCCACCGGCAAACCCATTATTGCCCCTCGCGGGGCGCCTTACGGTGTTTGGGTTCAGAGAGAACGTCTTCACACCGTCTGCGCAGGCATTTCTTTAACCCCTTTTGGCTCCCGCGGAACAGGAGCCTTTGGGGGCCTGCGGTCTTTGACAGCCTTGGCTTCCGCCATGACTACAAAGTAACTACCGATCAGTAAATCAGATGCTCAGGGAGCCCTGATCGATAGTCAGGCCAGGACCCATAGTGGAAGAGATGCTGATCTTTTTCAGATAAACACCCTTCGACGATGAAGGCTTGGCCTTTTTCAGGTCTGCGATCAGAGCTTCAAGGTTTTCCTTGATGTTCTGAGCAGAAAATTCAACGTTACCCAGCGGGGCATGGATAATGCCGTTTTTGTCGGTACGGTAGCGAACCTGACCAGCCTTGGCGTTCTTGACGGCGGTCTCGACGTCCGGCGTTACAGTACCAACCTTCGGGTTCGGCATCAGGCCACGCGGGCCCAGAATCTGACCCAGCTGACCAACAACACGCATGGCATCCGGAGTGGCGATGACCACGTCGAAATCCATGTTGCCTTTTTTGACTTCGGCAGCGAGGTCGTCCATGCCAACCACGTCCGCGCCAGCGGCGGTGGCTTTCTCGGCATTCGCGCCCTGCGTGAACACGGCTACGCGAACGTTTTTGCCTGTGCCGTGGGGCAGTACGGTGCTGCTACGAACCACCTGGTCCGATTTACGTGCATCTACGCCCAGGTTTACGGACACATCGACAGACTCTTTGAACTTGACGTTCTGGCCCAGCTCGACCAGCAGGCTAACCGCTTCGTCTACGGAATAGGCGCGAGTCGGCTCAACTTTTTCACGAATCAGCTTTTGACGCTTGCTCAGCTTCGCCATGTTAGAGGCCCTCCACGTTCAGGCCCATACTGCGGGCAGTACCGGCGATAGTGCGTACCGCTGCGTCCATATCGGCTGCAGTCAGGTCCGGCTCTTTGGTGTTCACGATTTCTTCCAGCTGCGCGCGGGTAACGGTGCCGACTTTGTCGGTGTTCGGGCGACCGGAACCGCTCTTGATGCCGGCTGCTTTCTTCAGCAGAACCGCCGCGGGCGGGGTCTTGGTGATAAACGTGAAGCTGCGATCGCTGTATACAGTGATAACTGTCGGAATCGGCAGACCAGGCTCCATCTCCTGGGTCTTGGCGTTGAACGCCTTACAGAATTCCATGATGTTAACACCGTGCTGACCCAGCGCAGGACCAACAGGGGGGCTCGGGTTGGCCTTACCGGCAGCAACCTGAAGCTTGATATACGCTTCAATCTTCTTTGCCATGATATGTCTCCTATGGGTTCAAACGCCTTTCGGCTCCCCGCTCATTAAACTGCTTGGTGCAGACACAAAAAGCCCGCGACGCCGTGGCGCGCGAGCTGAACTTTCAAGATGTCGCTTACTCTTTCTCGACCTGGCCAAACTCCAGCTCCACCGGAGTGGAACGACCAAAGATGAGAACCGCCACTTTAACGCGACTCTTGTCATAGTCGACTTCCTCGACCACGCCATTGAAGTCCGCGAACGGTCCTTCAATAACACGAACAATTTCACCCGGCTCAAACAGGGTCTTCGGCTTCGGCTTCTCGGCGCCACTTTCCACGCGCTGCAGGATAGCTTCCGCTTCCCGCTCGGTGATGGGCGCAGGCTTATCCTTGGTACCACCGATAAAGCCAAGAACACGCGGAGTGTTCTTCACCAGATGCCAGGTGGCATCGTCCATCTCCATCTGAACCAGAACATAGCCCGGATAGAACTTGCGCTCACTCTTGCGCTTCTTGCCTTCGCGCATCTCCACGACCTCTTCGGTCGGAACCAAGATGTCGCCAAACTTCTCTTCCATGCCCTCAAGAGCAACGCGCTCTTTGAGAGTGCGCATCACATGCTTTTCGAAGCCAGAATACGCATGAACGACGTACCAGCGCTTAGCCATTGCACACTCCCGTTATCCGATAAACCCGGCGACCAGCCAACTGACCAGCGAGTCCATACCCCATAAAATAAGCGCCACCACCAGAACGAACACCACGACAATTGCTGTGGTCTGAATCAATTCCGGCCGGGTAGGCCATACCACTTTCCGGATCTCTACTCGTGCTTCCTTCAAAAGCACCGCGAAGCGCTGACCCCGACTGGTCTGCAACGCCACAAGTGCAGCCACAATACCCAGAGCCACCAGCGCCACGACCCGGTACAGCAGGGATTCGGCACCAAAATAAAGGTTGCCGACCACACCGGCCGCAACCAAAACGAAAACAACCAGCCACTTCAACAAATCGAAACGGCTGGTCGACTGAACGGCTTTTGACTCCATGGGAATCAGCTTATGTATCCGGAGATTAAAAAATGGCAGGCCAGGAGGGAATCGAACCCCCAACCTGCGGTTTTGGAGACCGCTGCTCTGCCAATTGAGCTACTGGCCTGCACCGAAACTCAGTGCAACACTACAGTAGAGCAACCCGAAGGTTACTCTACAATCTTCGATACCACGCCGGCACCAACGGTACGGCCACCTTCGCGAACCGCGAAGCGCAGACCTTCTTCCATGGCGATCGGAGCGATCAGGGTAACAGACATTTTCACGTTGTCACCCGGCATTACCATTTCCACGCCTTCCGGCAGTTCACAGGAACCGGTCACGTCAGTTGTACGGAAGTAGAACTGCGGACGGTAGCCGTTGAAGAACGGAGTGTGACGGCCGCCTTCGTCCTTGCTCAGTACGTAGACTTCGCCTTCGAACTTGGTGTGCGGAGTGATGGAACCCGGAACCGCCAGTACCTGACCACGCTCAACGTCGTCACGCTTGGTACCACGCAGCAGGGCACCGATGTTCTCACCAGCACGACCTTCGTCGAGCAGCTTACGGAACATCTCAACACCAGTAACAACAGTCTTGACGGTGTCCTTGATACCAACGATTTCAACTTCGTCGCCAGTCTTGACGATACCGCGCTCAACACGACCAGTTACAACGGTACCACGACCGGAGATGGAGAATACGTCTTCGATCGGCATCAGGAACGGCTGATCAATCGCACGCTCCGGCTCAGGGATGTACTCGTCCAGAGCTTCTACCAGCTTCTTGACAGCGGTAGTACCCATTTCGTTGTCGTCTTTGCCTTCCAGCGCCATCAGAGCAGAACCGGTAACGATCGGAGTGTCGTCGCCCGGGAACTCGTACTGGCTCAGCAGATCACGAACTTCCATCTCTACCAGCTCGAGCAGCTCTTCATCATCAACCATGTCCGCTTTGTTCAGGAACACAACGATGTACGGTACGCCGACCTGACGGGACAGCAGGATGTGCTCACGAGTCTGCGGCATGGGGCCGTCGGCAGCGGAGCAAACCAGGATCGCGCCGTCCATCTGGGCAGCACCGGTGATCATGTTCTTCACATAGTCAGCGTGGCCCGGGCAGTCAACGTGCGCGTAGTGGCGAGTCGGAGAATCGTACTCAACGTGGGAAGTCGCGATGGTGATACCACGCGCTTTCTCTTCCGGTGCGTTATCGATCTGGTCGAATGCACTGGCAGAACCTGTACCCCACACTTCGTGACATACACGAGTCAGAGCAGCGGTCAGAGTGGTTTTACCATGGTCAACGTGACCGATGGTGCCCACGTTCAAGTGCGGTTTACTACGCTCAAATTTTTCTTTAGACATTCGACCAATCCCCCCAGGCAATCAGGATCGTAACGTTGACCGGACAATAGTGGAGCTCATGGGCGGATTTGAACCGCCGACCTCACCCTTACCAAGGGTGTGCTCTACCGACTGAGCTACATGAGCATAAAACCAAATTGGAGCGGGCAGCGGGAATCGAACCCGCGTCATCAGCTTGGAAGGCTGAGGTAATAGCCACTATACGATGCCCGCAAGCAATAATGGTGGAGGGGGCAGGATTCGAACCTGCGAAGCTTTCGCGTCAGATTTACAGTCTGATCCCTTTGGCCACTCGGGAACCCCTCCCGCGCAGACCCGACTTCTCGGATCCACTAAAACCTTAAGCTGGAGCTGGCAGAGGGAGTTGAACCCCCGACCTACTGATTACAAGTCAGTTGCTCTACCAACTGAGCTATGCCAGCTCACATTCGCCTCATCAGCGAGGCCGGTATACTACGGAGTTTTTTTCGGCGTTGCAATACCTTTACAAGGCACAGACTCGAAGATTTCGAATTTTTTACCGAATTCCGCTTCAACCGCTTGAGGCTGCAAGTGTTTTGCTTCTGAATCAACCCCAAAAACGAGGGCGTATCCTATCCGATTCCGGGTGAACTTGGCCAGTACCACATCCAGATTTTCTTGCTTTTTTTCAGCGGCAACCATTTGCGCCGCAGTGTCGGACTCGAACAACCCAAGGGAGATGGCATTGCGGTATTCTCCCTGCGTTACAAGCCAGGCCTCCATCCCGCTCGCCCTTAATTCGGCAAGCTGGTTATAGGCAGCGGCCTCTGGCTGCGGCGGAATCAGCACCCAATTTAGCGGGGGCAGTGTTCGTTCCTGAGTAATCAGGCGATAGGTAAGATCGTGGCGGCCTGCAAACGTTTCGGCGGATTCCTGATCATCGAACCAGCCTAACTTGATGCAACCCTTAGCCAACTGCCCGGCAGCAGAAGACGGCTTCAGACTGGAAACCCTTGGCAAGGTGCCATCCGTATCCCGCTGCCGGCTAGCATCGCGATTCGCGACGACCCACACGGCGCCATTGGCCAGCACCAGAAGGAGCACCAGCCATTTCATGGCGCGGCCTCCGCGTGGTCAACCAAGGCCAGACCCTCAAACACCAGCCCGGGTCTATGCTCGCCCTTCAGACCAAGCGCCAACAGGCGCTCAGCATCACCGCCGGTAATCACCACCGACTTAAGGCCAAGATCAGTGACATCTCGTTCAACGTGCTCGATGATCCCAACATTCAGCCAGGACAACCCATGGTTAACGCAGTCAGAAGTATTCGTACCCGGGACGGTACTTAAGGACACGGCATCATCGAAGCCTACCCTGGCAGCGCCCCGATGGAGACTCTCCCGCATCATTTGAAGGCCAGGCAATATATAGCCACCGAGGTGCTGCCCATCGGGCGCAATGTAATCGACCGTCAGGGCGCTGCCTGCATCAACCACTGCCACACCGGCCCGACTGGCTTGCCAGGCCCCCAGCATGGCATGCCAACGATCAGCTCCCATCCGTGAGACATCGACATACCCGTTTCGCAAACCATCACGTACTCGCTCTGACCAGTAGAACCGAATAGGCGCCGTGGTGAACTTCTCCAAGGTGTTACTGAGCGCCGCCATGGCCTGTTCGGACCCCACCATGGACACGGCCACGCGGGTAACCGCCCGCCCAAAGTTGCCGAGCGCGGACGGCAGGGCCTGAGGCCCCTCTGTAGAGGCGCCTTCCTGCTCAATTCCCCCAGAGGAAACCAGCCGCCACTTGAGCCGGGTGTTACCGTAGTCAATTAAGAGTATCACGACTGTATCCGCAAACTGATATCACCGGCCTTGACGGCGACCAACTCATCGCCGTTGATAACGAGGTAATTGCCTGCAGCATCAATACCTCCCCCTACACCGGACAAGTCACCATCCCGGGCTATCAGCGGTTTGTCCTGGAAAATATCCCGGGCTTGCCACGGCTCTCGGAACGGAGCAAAGCCCTCTTCCTCAAACTGTCTAATCGCGCTGTTTATCTCCGCGAGCATGGCTGCTGCTATTTGGGACCGGCGCCAGTCCTCTCGATCCCACGCCAACGCAAGACTCGTCCAGGGCTGATCAACCGCTTCAGATCTATTCATATGAACATTAAGACCAATCCCTGCTATAACCTGGACACGCCCCTCCTGCAGTTCTCCCTGAATTTCTACCAGGATACCACCCAGCTTTTTGCCAAAGGCATACAGATCGTTTGGCCATTTCAGGCCTATAGGATGAGCACCCACTCCTTCGAGCGCTCGGGCCACCGCAACGCCCAACACCAGACTGAGCCCCTCAAGCGCGAGGAAGCCGCCGGCGAGGGTAAGGCCAAGGCTCATATAAAGGTTTTCGGCCTTCGGACTGGACCAGGGACGCCCACGCCTGCCCCGCCCGGCTGTCTGCGCCTCAGCCAATACAACAGGCGTGGTTCCAATAGCCGTCGATAAGCGCTTTGCGACCTCGCGATTGGTGGAGTCCACCTCAGGCAGCACCGCTAACTCGATTTGTGACCGAAGCGAGGGAGGCAAGCCATCAAGGATATGGTCCGCATCGAGAAAGTCGAGAGCAGAGATCAGTTGGTAGCCCCGCCCCTTAATGGTTCGTATCTCTGCGCCGTCCGCCTGAGCCTTTTTTATCTGTTTCCAGATGGCAGTTCTGGAAACGCCCAGCGCTTTGGCGAGGGATTCTCCAGAGTGGACCTGACGGTCGTCAAGCAAGGACAGCAGGGAAGAGCTTTTCATGAACAACTTTCCAATGGGAAATGGAGACACGGATTAAACAACAGACGGTCCCAAAAAACAAAACCCGTTTTTCCAGGCAATAAAAAAGCCCCGGACGCTTGCGCGACCGGGGCTTTTGTATTTAGGAGCCTGACGATGACCTACTCTCACATGGGCGAACCACACTACCATCGGCGCAGGTCTGTTTCACTTCTGAGTTCGGGATGGGATCAGGTGGTTCCAGACCGCTATGGTCGTCAGGCAAAAACGTTGATCACTGGGTGGCGAGAAAGAACGTGATGTTGATTTCGGAGCTTTTGGCTCGTTGCGTTATCCGCAATTGTCTTGGGTGTTATATAGTCAAGCCGCACGAGCAATTAGTACTGGTTAGCTCAACGCCTCGCAGCGCTTACACATCCAGCCTATCAACGTCCTGGTCTTGAACGGCTCTTCAGGGGCCTCGAGGGCCCGGGGAGATCTTATCTTGGAAGGGGCTTCCCGCTTAGATGCCTTCAGCGGTTATCCTGTCCGAACATAGCTACCGGGCAGTGCGTCTGGCGACACAACCCGAACACCAGAGGTTCGTCCACTCCGGTCCTCTCGTACTAGGAGCAGCTTTCCTCAAATCTCCAACGTCCACGGCAGATAGGGACCGAACTGTCTCACGACGTTCTAAACCCAGCTCGCGTACCACTTTAAATGGCGAACAGCCATACCCTTGGGACCGGCTTCAGCCCCAGGATGTGATGAGCCGACATCGAGGTGCCAAACACCGCCGTCGATGTGAACTCTTGGGCGGTATCAGCCTGTTATCCCCGGAGTACCTTTTATCCGTTGAGCGATGGCCCTTCCATACAGAACCACCGGATCACTATGACCTGCTTTCGCACCTGCTCGACGTGTCTGTCTCGCAGTTAAGCGGGCTTGTGCCATTACACTAACCGCATGATGTCCGACCATGCTTAGCCCACCTTTGTGCTCCTCCGTTACGCTTTGGGAGGAGACCGCCCCAGTCAAACTACCCACCACACAGTGTCCTCATCCCCGGTAAGGGGACCAAGTTAGAACCTCAAACATGCCAGGCTGGTATTTCAAGGTTGGCTCCACCGGAACTGGCGTCCCGGGTTCAAAGCCTCCCAGCTATCCTACACAAGCATGCTCAAAGTTCACTGTGAAGCTATAGTAAAGGTTCACGGGGTCTTTCCGTCTAGCCGCGGATACACCGCATCTTCACGGCGATTTCAATTTCACTGAGTCTCGGGTAGAGACAGCGCCCCCGTCGTTACGCCATTCGTGCAGGTCGGAACTTACCCGACAAGGAATTTCGCTACCTTAGGACCGTTATAGTTACGGCCGCCGTTTACCGGGGCTTCGATCAAGAGCTTCGGACGAATCCTAACCCCATCAATTAACCTTCCGGCACCGGGCAGGCGTCACACCCTATACGTCCACTTTCGTGTTTGCAGAGTGCTGTGTTTTTAATAAACAGTCGCAGGGGCCTGGTATCTTCGACTGGCTTCTGCTCCACCCGCGGGGGTTTCACATACCACCAGCGTGCCTTCTCCCGAAGTTACGGCACCATTTTGCCTAGTTCCTTTACCCGAGTTCTCTCAAGCGCCTTGGTATTCTCTACCTGACCACCTGTGTCGGTTTGGGGTACGGTCTTGAATAGCCTGAAGCTTAGAAGATTTTCCTGGAAGCATGGCATCAATGACTTCTCGCCCTTGGGCAATCGTCGTCGCATCTCGGCATTGTGGACCCGGATTTGCCTAAGTCCACTGCCTACTTGCTTAAACCGGGACAACCGTCGCCCGGCTCACCTAGCCTTCTCCGTCTCTCCATCGCAGCTATCCAAGGTACGGGAATATTAACCCGTTTCCCATCGACTACACCTTTCGGTCTCGCCTTAGGGGCCGACTCACCCTGCGCCGATTAGCGTTGCGCAGGAAACCTTGGTCTTCCGGCGTGGGAGTTTTTCACTCCCATTATCGTTACTCATGTCAGCATTCGCACTTCTGATACCTCCAGCAAGCTTCTCAACTCACCTTCGCAGGCTTACAGAACGCTCCCCTACCCCGCATACAATGTATGCAGCCGCAGCTTCGGTGACCAGTTTGAGCCCCGTTACATCTTCCGCGCAGGCCGACTCGACTAGTGAGCTATTACGCTTTCTTTAAAGGATGGCTGCTTCTAAGCCAACCTCCTAGCTGTCTGAGCCTTCCCACATCGTTTCCCACTTAACTGGTACTTTGGGACCTTAGCTGGCGGTCTGGGTTGTTTCCCTCTTCACGACGGACGTTAGCACCCGCCGTGTGTCTCCCGGATAGTACTCACAGGTATTCGGAGTTTGCATCGGGTTGGTAAGCCGAGATGGCCCCCTAGCCGAAACAGTGCTCTACCCCCTGTGGTATTCGTCCGAGGCGCTACCTAAATAGCTTTCGGGGAGAACCAGCTATCTCCGGGCTTGATTAGCCTTTCACTCCGATCCACAAGTCATCCCCTGGCTTTTCAACGACAGTGGGTTCGGTCCTCCAGTGCCTGTTACGGCACCTTCAACCTGCTCATGGATAGATCGCCCGGTTTCGGGTCTATGCCTAGCGACTCATTCGCCCTATTCAGACTCGGTTTCCCTACGGCTCCCCTAAACGGTTAACCTCGCCACTAAACATAAGTCGCTGACCCATTATACAAAAGGTACGCCGTCACGGAATAAATCCGCTCCGACTGCTTGTACGCATACGGTTTCAGGGTCTATTTCACTCCCCTCACAGGGGTTCTTTTCGCCTTTCCCTCACGGTACTGGTTCACTATCGGTCAGTCAGGAGTATTTAGCCTTGGAGGATGGTCCCCCCATGTTCAGTCAACGTTTCTCGTGCATCGACCTACTCGATTTCACTGAACTCAGGTTTCGGATACGGGGCTATCACCCACTATGGCGGCACTTTCCAGAGCCTTCTCCTACCAGTTGTTCAGCTTAAGGGCTGGTCCCCGTTCGCTCGCCGCTACTGAGGGAATCTCGGTTGATTTCTTTTCCTTCGGGTACTTAGATGTTTCAGTTCCCCGAGTTCGCCCCGCACAGCTATGGATTCACTGTACGGTACCGACCCGAAAGTCGGTGGGTTTCCCCATTCAGAGATGCCCGGATCATCGCTTGTTTGCCAGCTCCCCGAGCCTTATCGCAGGCTTCCACGTCTTTCATCGCCTCTGACTGCCAAGGCATCCACCGTATGCGCTTAGTTGCTTGACTATATAACCCCAAGACAACTGCCACCCGAAGGTTTCAGTCACTTAAGGTTGTTCATCAACAACCGTAACGACAACACCGGATAACGCTTGAAATCGCTATCACTTTGAACATCTTCTCTCGGAGATAATGAGAGAAAAATATTCGTGTTCAATCTCGCCAATTTGTTAAAGAGCAAATCTGACCCAGTGATCAGAAAGAAGGGCTTCGAACGTCATGTCGTTGAAACACTTGTTTCTGTACACTGCTAACCGAAGTCAGTCAGTTATATATTGGTGGAGCTGAGCGGGATCGAACCGCTGACCTCCTGCGTGCAAGGCAGGCGCTCTCCCAACTGAGCTACAGCCCCAGAACTTGTCCAGCTTCCGTTGCTCGTCGTTGTAGCATTCGTTCGTAGCAGTCATGACCCATCGAGGGTCACTCCTTTACTCACTCAAGCTACGCCTAGATCAACGAAACCTGTCCGGCGTTCTGCTATCGTCTCAGAGACCAGGATTTTACTGATCTAGGCGTTAAGGTGCGCCGCATAGCCTGCTATGCAAGTGCCTTAACAACGACGAGCAGTGAAATTCTGGTGGGTCTGGGTGGACTTGAACCACCGACCTCACCCTTATCAGGGGTGCGCTCTAACCACCTGAGCTACAGACCCAATTATCACTGCATCTTGTGCCACCTGAGCTGCGTTGCAGTCTTCGTTCGATCGGTCACGTACGCGTGTACGCTCCCTCACTCTCTCAGCCTGCGCCTTGTCAGCTGTCACAATCTACAGCGCTAATCTCTGCTTCACTAAATAAGCGCCGCAGTGACCGGGCCTGCATAGACCCTTTTGCTCTCTTTACAGGAACCAAGTAATTCGTGTGGACTCTGACCGAAGCATTCGGCTTCGTTTAAGGAGGTGATCCAGCCGCAGGTTCCCCTACGGCTACCTTGTTACGACTTCACCCCAGTCATGAACCACACCGTGGTGATCGTCCTCCCGAAGGTTAGACTAACCACTTCTGGTGCAATCCACTCCCATGGTGTGACGGGCGGTGTGTACAAGGCCCGGGAACGTATTCACCGCGACATTCTGATTCGCGATTACTAGCGATTCCGACTTCACGGAGTCGAGTTGCAGACTCCGATCCGGACTACGATGCGTTTTAAGGGATTGGCTTACTCTCGCGAGTTTGCAGCCCTCTGTACGCACCATTGTAGCACGTGTGTAGCCCTGGCCGTAAGGGCCATGATGACCTGACGTCATCCCCACCTTCCTCCGGTTTGTCACCGGCAGTCTCCCTGGAGTTCTCAGCTTTACCTGCTAGCAACCAGGGATAGGGGTTGCGCTCGTTACGGGACTTAACCCAACATCTCACGACACGAGCTGACGACGGCCATGCAGCACCTGTCACAGAGTTCCCGAAGGCACCAATCCATCTCTGGAAAGTTCTCTGGATGTCAAGGCCAGGTAAGGTTCTTCGCGTTGCGTCGAATTAAACCACATGCTCCACCGCTTGTGCGGGCCCCCGTCAATTCATTTGAGTTTTAACCTTGCGGCCGTACTCCCCAGGCGGTCAACTTAGTGCGTTAGCTGCGCCACTAAGACTTCAAGAGTCCCAACGGCTAGTTGACATCGTTTACGGCGTGGACTACCAGGGTATCTAATCCTGTTTGCTCCCCACGCTTTCGCACCTCAGTGTCAGTATTGGTCCAGGTAGCCGCCTTCGCCACTGGTGTTCCTTCCTATATCTACGCATTTCACCGCTACACAGGAAATTCCACTACCCTCTACCATACTCTAGCCCGACAGTTCGGAATGCCGTTCCCAGGTTAAGCCCGGGGCTTTCACATCCCGCTTATCGAACCACCTACGCGCGCTTTACGCCCAGTAATTCCGATTAACGCTTGCACCCTCCGTATTACCGCGGCTGCTGGCACGGAGTTAGCCGGTGCTTCTTCTGTGAGTAACGTCAAGCCTCAGGGTTATTAACCCAAAGGTTTTCCTCCTCACTGAAAGTGCTTTACAACCCGAAAGCCTTCTTCACACACGCGGCATGGCTGGATCAGGGTTGCCCCCATTGTCCAATATTCCCCACTGCTGCCTCCCGTAGGAGTTCGGGCCGTGTCTCAGTCCCGATGTGGCTGATCATCCTCTCAAACCAGCTACGGATCGTGGCCTTGGTAGGCCTTTACCCCACCAACTAGCTAATCCGACTTAGGCTCATCCAATAGCGCAAGGTCCGAAGATCCCCTGCTTTCTCCCGTAGGACGTATGCGGTATTAATCCGGGTTTCCCCGGGCTATCCCCCACTACTGGGCAGATTCCTAAGCATTACTCACCCGTCCGCCGCTCGTCAGCGGGGTGCAAGCACCCCCTGTTACCGCTCGACTTGCATGTGTTAAGCCTGCCGCCAGCGTTCAATCTGAGCCATGATCAAACTCTTCAGTTTAAATCATACAAGATCCGAAGATCTTTAATCTTGCTCAAGACAAAACTCAATTTCGACGAGTCACTGTCCTGATATTTCGTGTCCGAAATACCTCGGCCAGCGCCCACACGAATTACTTGGTTCACTTGTTAAAGAGCGTTGAGCTGCTGCTCAATCGAGGCTGCGTATTCTACATGCCGCCCCGCTGTTGTCAACCACTTTTTTGAAGAATTTTTCGAAGCGACTCAAGCGCCTAACTCCGATTTTCCTTCAAGACCAAAAGCGGTCAACCCCTGAAGCCGTCGCCGTGGCTGACTGCCTCAGAAGTGGTGCGCATTCTACAGCGAATTCGCACCCTGTCAACCGCTAATTTAAAGAAACTGTAAAACGTTTTTCTCTAAAACTTTCAGGCAGTTAACAGCCGAAGAACACTCCGCCTAAACGGCCTGCCCCTCGAAAGAGATGCGCATTCTACAGACCGCAGTTTTTCTGTCAACGACCTTTTGAAAAAAGATTCAAAAAGATCGACCGACCGCTCCTCAACCGACAATCACCACCTTGGCGATCTTCTTCTTGCCAGCCTGAATTACGCAGGTATCGCCCAGGGCAAACATCCTATTACCTTCCAGCTGCTCACCGTCGATATAGACCGCACCTCGCTTTAGGACATCTTTTGCAGCCGCGCCATTCTTTACAAGCCCGGCCAAACGAAGCACGGTCGGCGTCGGAAGCTCGGCTTGCCCCTCCAGTGACACTTCCACTTCCGGTACATTCTCCGGAATCTCGCCCAGCGCCACCCGGTTGCCGGCAGACTTGTGCGCAGTCTTTGCAGCTTCCTCATCATGGAAACGAGTAATGAGCTCTTCCGCCAATACCTTCTTATAGTCTTGTGGATTGGCGCCATCACCAACCGCAGCCCGAAACTCTTCAATCTCCGCCAAGGGCCGGAAACTCAGCAACTCAAAGTAGCGCCACAGCAAATCATCCGGCATGGACAGAAGCTTGGTGTACATCTCACCCGGCGAATCACTGACACCTACATAGTTGCCCAATGACTTGGACATCTTCTGAACGCCATCCAGACCTTCAAGAATGGGCACCGTCAGAATCGCCTGCGGTTTCTGGCCGTAATGCTTCTGAAGAATACGCCCCATCAACAGGTTGAACTTCTGGTCGGTACCGCCAAGTTCCACGTCTGCCTCGAGCGCCACGGAGTCGTAGCCCTGAACCAGGGGATACAGGAATTCATGAATGGCTATCGGCTGCTCCGCCCGGTAACGCTTGTCGAAATCATCACGCTCCAACATCCGAGCTACTGTGTATTGTCCAGCCAGGCGAATCATGTCCGCCGCTGTCATCTTGTTCATCCAGTCGGAATTGAACACGACCCTGGTTTTTTCCGGATCCAGGATCTTGAAGACCTGCTCCTTATAGGTGATCGCGTTCTGGCGCACCTCGTCCTCGGTCAACGGAGGACGGGTCGCGCTTTTGCCAGTCGGGTCCCCAATCATTCCGGTGAAGTCACCAATCAAAAATATGACCTCATGCCCCAAGTCCTGAAACTGACGCAGCTTATTAATAAGAACGGTGTGCCCAAGATGAAGGTCGGGCGCGGTGGGGTCGAAACCAGCCTTGATGCGGAGCGGGCGCCCCTCTTTGAGCTTCTCCACAAGATCCGCTTCCGGGATCAATTCGTCGATACCGCGTTTGATAATGGCTATAGCTTCATCTAGTGATGCCATGAACTCGTGTCCCCGTTGTACCTGTCAAAGCGACCTGATGCGCAAATCTGCGAAGCTAGGCTGCGCATTACTGGAAGCCCTTGGTAAAGTATGTATGAATAGCTCTTATTGGAGCGACCGAATGATTAAGGCGCGGCATTATAGCAGTGTCAGCCAAAGGGATTCGACCGCAGGGAACGCGAACCGTAATGTTGAAGACTGTCTTGCTTTCGTCATATACGGTAATCTGATGGACTACAATTAATCAGAAGCCTTAACTAGCCGTTACAAGCTGCTGGTATATCGATTAAAATGGGTGACTCCGTGCTCAAGAATTTTTCCAAACTCCACCTGACCCTGGCCGCCGCGGCGACCGCCGTGATCAGCACAGCGGTGCTTATGAGCCCAAGCTCCGATGTCGAAGCCAAGCGGATGTCTTACTCCATCAACCTGGATCAGGAAGGGAACATCACCGCCAGCGATTTACCGGCCCAAGATCCTGCCTACCTCGACAGTCAGGGGCGCCCGGCGGAGAGCCAATCCGGATCTCTGGCCAACGCGGAACCCGCTAAAGCCGACATTGACTGGCAGGCATTCGACATAAAATCCGGAGACACACTGTCCTCTCTGTTCGGCAAGGCCGGCTTCAACGACGGAATCATGCTGTCGGTTATTCATGGTGAGGGAGAAGCCGAGAAACTGCAGCGCCTGTATGCTGGCGAAACCATTCGCTTTGGTACTGACAACGAAGATAAGTTGGTTGCCATTGAACTGAAGCGTAGCCTGCTTGAATCTCTCAAGATCACCAAAGAGGACGAGGGCTTCACCGGCGAAACCGTGATCCGGGAACCTGAGGTTCGCCCTACCTTTGTCTCCGGCGAAATTGACGGTTCACTGTATCTATCAGCGAAGGAAGCCGGCCTGAATGACCGCCTTACCATGGAGCTGGCCGGCATCTTCGGCTGGGACATTGATTTCGTCTACGATGTTCGCAAAGGCGATCAGTTCGAAGTGGTGTACGAAGAGCTGTTTATCGACGGCAAGAAGTTTGACACCGGCCGCATATTGTCAGCCCGGTTTGTTAACCGGAACGACGAGCATCTAGCGCTTCTTTATACGGACAGCAATGGTGAGGAAGATTACTACACGCCTGAAGGCAAGAGCATGCGCAAAGCCTTTTTGCGGGTTCCCATCAATGCCCGGGTATCCTCACCCTTCAACCTGCAACGTCGGCATCCGGTTCTCGATGTGGTTCGCCCGCACGAAGGCACCGATTACGCAGCGCCTCCGGGCACCCCAATCAAGGCGGCCGGTAGCGGCCGGATCAAGTTCGCCGGCTGGAAAGGTGGTTACGGCCGCACCGTAGTCATTCAACATGGCGACAACATCAGCACTTTGTATGCCCATATGCGCGGCATCGCCAAAGGTATCAAGAGCGGCACTCGCGTTAAACAGGGGCAGACCGTTGGCTACCTGGGCTCATCAGGCATGGTCACCGGCCCGCATCTGCATTATGAGTTCCGCGTCAACGGCGTAGCCAAAAACTCCCGCACCGTTAAGCTACCGGACGCCAAGCCGATTCCGAGCAGTGAAATGGCACAGTTCAAACAGACCGTCGACCAGCGACTGGCCCAGTTTGACGTGTTCCGGGATCACACCCGCCAGCTTGCCATGGCTTCCAGCGAATGAGCAGAGGGTTCTGGATCGGACTGATGTCCGGCACCAGCATGGATGCTGTTGATGCCGTACTGGTATCTTTTGGCGAGGGCCAGCTGGAGATTCAATCAACTCTCGCACTGCCCTATCCCGAAGATCTCCGGGCACGGCTTCTGCAGGCCATCCGCAACCATGCCGATCCGGATGAACTTGGCGAGCTGGACACACTGACTGGCCAGCATTTCGCCCAGGCAGCCAACTCCCTGATTGAGCAGAGCGGAGTCCATCCCAGCGACATCCTCGGTATTGGCAGCCATGGCCAGACCATCCGCCATCAACCCTCGGGCAAGGCGCCATTCTCCATGCAGATTGGTAGTCCCGCCATCATTGCCGAGGCCACCGGCATTACCACCGTATCTAATTTCCGCAGCCGGGATGTCGCTGCCGGCGGCCAGGGAGCGCCGCTGGTGCCCGCTTTTCATCGATGGCTATTCCGGTCAGCGACCCAGGATCGCTGCATTCTAAACCTGGGAGGCATCGCCAACCTGACCTGGCTGCCCGCGGACGAGACAAATAATATCACTGGCTTTGACACCGGCCCCGCCAATGCCCTGATCGACGCCTGGTGCTACGATCAGACCGGCAAACATTACGATGAAAACGGCCAGTGGGCCCGGGAAGGCGAGGTTAACGAAGAGCTCCTGGAAGACCTTTTGTCAGATGCCTACTTCGTGAAAACACCACCCAAGAGCACGGGCAAGGAACGCTTCAACCTGAACTGGATCAGCACCCACCTTCAGCGATTCGACGATTTACCTCCCGAGGATGTCCAGCGAACGCTCCTGCAGCTGACCATCGACACGATCCTCCAGCAGCTGCCAACGACCAATAGCACTATGGCGATTTACGCCTGTGGTGGGGGTACGTTTAATCCGCTCATCATGGAGGGGTTGAGAGAAGGCCTGAAAGGAGGGGAACTGAGGACCACGGCTGAACTCGGGCTGGACCCTCAATGGGTAGAGCCGGTTGCATTTGCCTGGCTTGCCAGACAGACCCTGAACGGTCTGCCGGGCAACATCCCAACCGTTACCGGCGCCAAAGGGGAACGAGTGCTGGGCGCTATCTACCCGGCCTGAGATTACACCGTGAAGGAGCTGCCACAGCCACAGGTTGAGGTGGCATTAGGATTCTGGACCACAAACTGGGACCCCTGGAGCCCCTCCTGATAATCGATGGTGGCTCCCACCAAGTACTGATAGCTCATCGCATCCACCAGCAGCTTGACACCATCGCGCTCAACCACGGTGTCATCCTCCTCCTGATTTTCATCGAAGGAAAAACCGTACTGGAAGCCAGAACACCCGCCCCCCGTTACGAACACACGCAACTTGAGCTCGGGATTACCTTCTTCCTCGACAAGTTCACGTACTTTGGCCACCGCCCCATCACTGAAGAAGAACGGCGCTGCCATTTGCTGTTGCACTACACTCAAGGTTTGCCTCCGGCGATCATAATCCGTCCGTGATTATGGTATTCCTGAGTAAAACAATCAACTATTCGAAGAATCCCCAACCAGTAGTTGCGACCACATCCTCGCTTCTTCAAGCAATGGCTCACTGCGACTGCGGGCCTTCAGGGCAACCGTGACCATTTCAGGCACGAAACCGTCTGGGAGCGTCAGCCGGCATTCAATGTTCTGAAAGTAACGAAAGCGGTATTTAACCCCTTCCCCATCCGAACACTCAGACAGCGCATGAAGTGCCAAATCGATCGGTTTTCCCGCAATGGTGCCATTCACAGTCACCGCAACCCTGCCCGACCGAAAACGATCATTGTTACCAACCTGCATCACCGTCAGCGCCAAATCGTAAGCGCTGCCGTTTGCCACTGGCGTGAGGGTGAGTTCGTCCAGCTGCAAGCCCTTCTCACTTTTCGAAGGCGCCATGATGCTTCGGTAAAAACCCAGCTCCGACTCCAGCTCCGCCACCTGAGCTTCGAGCGCTCCGATCATCATCCGCGCTTCTTTCAGTGCCTGGGCATCAACTGCCTGCTCACTCTCCAGCTGGATCAGCTCCAGCCGTAACTCGCCATGCCGGTCCTGCAAATCACTCAGTTGCGCCAGTAGCGCGCTGTTGTCCGCACTCAGGGCGGAGAAACGCTCACCGTGTTCCGACAAACCACTGGCATAGCCAACCATCCCGGCCACCAATGAGCAGGCCACCAGCAGCAATCCAAACCGCCACCGGTGACGGCGGGCGCCCGCTGACACCCCCGACACATGTTGAATCATCGAAAGGCCTTAGGGCAAAAGGGCCGGAGCGTTCAAACCCATCGCCTCGTCCAGGCCGAACATGATGTTCATGTTCTGAACCGCCTGGCCAGCCGCACCTTTCACCAGATTATCGATGACCGAGGAGACGATCACCATGTTGCTCTGCTCCTGGCGATGCAGGGCCATACGGCATTGGTTGGCGCCGCGAACACTGCGCGTTTCCGGATGACTGCCAAACGGCATCACATCCACAAAGGGCTCATCCTGGAACCGTGTCTCGTACAAAGACTGCAAGCGCTCGAAATCAGCTGCGTTCTTCAGTTCCGCATACAGCGTTGCCTCTATGCCTCGTACCATCGGCACCAGATGCGGCACAAAAGTGATACCCACTTCCCGGCCGGCAGCGGCACTCAAGCCCTGGCGGATTTCAGGCAAATGCCGGTGGCCAGACGCACCATAGGCCTTGAAGCTCTCGCCCACTTCGCCATGCAACATACCAATCTTGCCCTGACGGCCAGCCCCGCTGGCGCCGGATTTTGCGTCTGCGATCAGGCGCGCCGAATCAACCAGGCCGGCCTCCAGAAGCGGCAGAAAGCCCAACTGAACGGCCGTGGGATAACAGCCTGGGTTGGCCACAAGCTGCGCCTGACGGATCTCATCACGCGCCACCTCCGGCAAGCCATATACGGCCTTCGCCACCCAATCCGGCGTTTCATGGGGCATGCCATACCACTGCGCCCAGGTGTCGAGATCTTTAAGGCGGTAGTCTGCGGAAAGGTCCACCACCCGTACACCGGCCGCCATAAGCTCGGGAATCATGCGCATGGCTACGCCGTGGGGCGTGGCGAAGAACACCAGATCACATCCCGCTAGCACTGCGGGATCGGGTTCGGAGAATACCAGATCGAAATATCCGCGCAGATTGGGGTACATATCGGCCACCGGCATCCCCGCCTCTGAACGGGAGGTAATGCACTTAACCTCAACTTCCGGATGAACTGCCAGAATTCTCAGCAGCTCTACACCTGTGTATCCGGTACCACCAACGATGCCTATCTTGATCACTGTCTTCTCCAACGTGGTCTGGTCGTATTTCACTACTAGTTTACCATGTTACGCGAATGACTTATTGCACCCTAACGGGGCGCGACTACAATGGGCTAGAAATCCTTGATTTATCGGCCATTGCTCCGCAACCGGAATTCCGCGTCCATGCGTAACATCAGGAAACTGTTTACCGAAAACCTGATCCCTGTGTTTCGGCGCAGACTTTCCGGCGTGGATGCCCTACCCCAACTGGCCGTTCTTGGCTTGCTGTCCGGACTGGTGACGGGCGCCGTTATTCTGCTTTTCCGCCTTGCCATTGAATGGCCACTGGAGCACTTCCTGCCCGGAGCCAACTCCGAAAGTTTCGAGGAACTCAGCATTCTCACCCGCGCCATCCTTCCACTCACCGGAGCCGTCGCGCTTGGCTTACTGCTGCATCGACTGGCCATCCACGACCGGAAGGTGGGCATCGTGCACATTATGGAGCGACTCAACTATCACCAGGGCTACATTTCCTTCAAGAGTGCCATGGTGCAGTTTGTTGCCGGGGTGACCACGGTTGTCACTGGCCAGTCGTCCGGCCGTGAGGGCCCCGCAGTGCATCTCGGGGCAGCCTTCTCAAGCCTGCTCGGCCAGCGTATGCGGCTTCCCAACAACAGCATCCGCACGCTGGTCGCCTGCGGGTGTGCAGCCGCTATTTCCGCCTCGTTCAACACCCCGATATCCGGGGTTATTTTCGCCATGGAAGTGGTCATGATGGAGTACACCATTGCTGGCTTCACCCCCATCATCCTGGCTGCCGTGAGCTCTGCGATTGTGACCCAGGCGGTGTATGGCTCCGAACCGGCGTTCAGCGTTCCTCCCCTGACCATGCATTCACTGCTGGAAATCCCCTGGGTTCTGGTCATTGCGGTGATTATCGGGATCGCCGCCGCCAGCTTCATTTCCCTCGTGGACAGGATGGGGCGCTTTCATCATCGCCCAGTGCTTCTGCGAATCATCCTGTCAGGGCTGCTCATGGTGCCGTTCGCCATACTCGTCCCGGAAACCATGGGCATCGGCTACGACACGGTTAGCGACACCATCAATGGCCAGTTGGGATTCTGGTTGCTGCTTGGCGTGGGGGTAGCCAAGCTCCTGGTGACCGGGCTCACCATTGGCCTGGGCATGCCCAGCGGGGTCATCGGCCCGACCATATTCATGGGCGCCACTATTGGCGGGGCCATGGGCCTTGTTGGTGCACAATTGTTTCCCGACCAGGCGTCGTCGGTGGGTTTCTATGCCATGCTGGGCATGGGGGCAATGATGGGTGCGGTCCTGCAAGCGCCCCTGGCCGCCTTGATG
Organism: Marinobacter nauticus; assembly: GCA_044811145.1. Classification (GTDB taxonomy): domain Bacteria; phylum Pseudomonadota; class Gammaproteobacteria; order Pseudomonadales; family Oleiphilaceae; genus Marinobacter; species Marinobacter nauticus_A. The sequence goes on along the minus strand of CP085245.1, from coordinate 1,565,271 downwards.
GCCCTGATGGAACTGACCCGCAATCCCAACATCATCCTGCCCGGCATGCTGATCATCACCACCGCCAGCCTGGTGACCAGTGAAGCGTTTGGGAAAAAATCCCTGTTCCTGACCATCCTGAAAAGCCAGGGACTGAGCTATCAGAACTCACCCGTCATTCAGGCACTGCGGCGCGTTTCCGTTGGCGCGATCATGGACCGGTCTATCTTCCGTACAGAACGGGAACTGACCACAGAGGAAGCCCGCAAGGCACTGAAATCCGAACCCAAATGGTTATTGGTGGAAGGCAAGCAAGGTCCCACGGCGTTGTTGCCGGCGGTCGACCTCGCCCGTTACCTGGAAGATTGCGAAAAAGAGGCTGCGGAAGAAGACAGGGAACCACCGAAAGCCATTGATCTTCTGGCCATCCCCGCCAATCGCCGGGACGTAGCGCCTGTACAATACCAAGCGACGCTGGAGCAGGCGCTACAGGAATTCGACACCACCCAGGCCGAGGCACTTTACGTGCAACGCCATGTGGCCCCCATGATTCAACGGGTCTACGGCATTGTCCTCAAGTCCCACATCGAAAGTTACTACCAATACCGACGGAGCTGATACATGCTTTGGGTGAAAGCCTTTCACATTATTTCCATGGTCTGCTGGTTCGCCGGCATTTTCTATCTGCCGCGACTGTTTGTATACCATGCCGCCTGCGAGGACGAGCCGGGCCGTGAACGCTTCAAGATCATGGAGCGCAAGCTTTACCGGGGCATCACCACACCATCGATGATCGCGACAGTGATTTTTGGCCTCTGGCTGATCAGTTACAATGTCTCGGGCTACTTCAGTCAGGGCTGGCTGCACGTCAAACTGCTATTGGTCGCCATCCTGATTGGGTACCACTTTTACTGCGGTCACCTGGTGAAGGTATTCCGCGACGACAAGAACACCCGAAGCCACGTTTTTTACCGCTGGTTCAATGAACTGCCGGTTTTCATCCTGTTGGCGGTGGTTATTTTGGCGGTCGTAAGACCTTTCTGAGGAGGTTTGTCATCAACAAGCGTTACACTCGCCCCCACGTTCTGGTCTTGTCCGGCCTTGATCCCTCAGGTGGTGCCGGCATTCAGGCCGACATCCAGGCCATTACGTCCCTGGGCGCGCACCCACTGCCGGTACTCACCTGCCTTACCGTCCAGGACACCAACAATGTTCACGGCGCCCAGCCGGTTGATCCCGACCTGATTCGCCAGCAACTGACCTGCCTGGCAGGCGACGTGCCAATCCATGCGGTGAAAACCGGCGCCCTTGGCAACGCGGCCGTGCTCGAAGTGCTGGTGGAATTCCTGGACACCCTGCCAGGCGTGCCCGTCATCGCCGACCCCGTCATCAAGGCCGCCGGTGGTGGGGACCTGGCGGACAGCCAGCTGATGGAGGCGATGAAAACCCGGCTCTTCCCCAAAGCGGAAATGATCACCCCCAACGGGGAAGAACTGGCGCTGCTGGGCGGCAGCGATGATATTGCCACCGCCGCCGAAAACCTGATGGCAACCGGCTGTGAGTCGGTGCTGGCCACCGGCGGTCACGGCACTGGCATTCACATTATCAACAAGCTGTTCAACCACGCGCCGGAACCCATGGAATGGGAGGTCGAGCGTATTGGCAGCAATGAATACCATGGCACCGGCTGTACACTGGCCGCCGCCATTGCGGCGGGTCGCGCCTGTGGTCTGTCGCCGCGTGCCGCCATTTCCCAGGCCCAGAATTATGTCCATCGTACCCTGCTGCACGCGCTAACCGTCGGCAAGGGCCAGAAAGTTCCTGACCGGGGCATCCTGTGGGAACGCTAAAGCCTGGGCTGTACGCCATCACCGACGAACAACTGACCCCGGATACCGAATTACTACCGGCGGTTGAGGCCGCCCTGAGAGGTGGCGCGGTGCTGGTGCAGTATCGCAACAAGACCGGCACTCAGGCCGAACGGCTGCGCCAGGCCACCGACCTGGCTTCACTGTGTCGGCAGGCGAATGTCCCGCTGCTGATCAACGACGATCCGCCGCTGGCCAAACGCGTGCAGGCCGATGGTGTGCACCTGGGCCAGGAGGATTGCGCGTTAACCGAAGCCAGAGCATTGTTAGGCAGCGAGGCCATCATCGGCATGACCTGCCACCACCGCCTGGACTTGGCTCGCAAGGCCCGGGATAGCGGTGCCGACTATCTGGCATTTGGGCGCTTTTATACCTCAAGCACCAAACCCGGCGCACCGCCTGCCGAAGCGTCGGTGTTAACCGAAGCGAAAACCCTGGGTCTGCCCCTCATCGCTATTGGCGGCATTACCGTGGACAACGGCAGACCCTTGATCGAGGCGGGCGCCGATCTGCTGGCCGTGGTTGGCGGCCTGTTCGGCGGCACCCCGGAACAGATCGAACACAGGGCCCGGGCGTTTGCCCACCTGTTCGCCAGCCATCACCCTCTTTTCTCACTATCCGACTGACAGGAGTTACCGTGACCCATTCAGAAACGCTTTTTGAACAGGCCCAGAAATACATTCCCGGCGGCGTCAACTCACCCGTACGGGCGTTCAAGGGCGTGGGCGGTACGCCGCTGTTTTTCAAACACGCCGAAGGCGCCTACCTGTTCGACGAAGATGACCGTCGCTACATCGACTACATCGGCTCCTGGGGCCCGATGATCCTCGGCCACTCCGACCCACGCATCAAAAACGCCCTGCACGCGCAGGTGGACCTGGGCATTGGCTATGGTGCGCCCACCGCGCTGGAAACCGAAATGGCCAAAAAGGTCTGTGAACTGGTGCCATCCATCGACCTGGTGCGCATGGTGAATTCCGGCACCGAGGCTACCATGAGCGCGATCCGCCTGGCTCGCGGTTACACCGGTCGTGACAAGATCGTGAAATTTGAGGGCTGCTACCACGGTCACGTGGACTCCCTGCTGGTGAAAGCCGGCTCCGGCGCCCTGACCCTGGGCGTGCCCAACTCTCCGGGCATTCCCGCCAGCTTGGCCGAGCACACAATCACCCTGAACTTCAACGACATCGACGGTGTCCGTGAAACGTTCAAGGAAATCGGAGACCAAGTGGCCGCCATCATCGTGGAGCCGGTCGCCGGCAACATGAATTGCATTCCACCCGCTCCGGGCTTTTTGGAAGGCCTGCGCGAAGTCTGTGACGAGCACGGCTCGGTGTTGATCTTCGACGAAGTGATGACCGGTTTCCGGGTATCTCTGGGCGGCGCCCAGGGCTTCTACGGCGTCACCCCGGATCTGACCGCGCTGGGCAAGGTCATCGGCGGTGGCCTGCCGGTCGGCGCGTTCGGCGGTAAGCGGGAGATCATGGAGTACATCTCGCCTCTGGGTCCGGTGTACCAGGCCGGTACCCTGAGCGGCAACCCGTTGGCGATGACCGCTGGCCTCACCACCCTGAATGCCATCTCCGAACCGGGTTTTCACGACAAGCTCTCGGCGAAAGTACAACGCCTGACCGAAGGTTTGAAGCAGGCGGCCGACGAGGCAGGCATCCCCCTGACCGTGCAGAGCGCCGGCGCGATGTTTGGCCTGTTCTTCACTGAGGCAGAAAGCGTCAGCCGTTTTGACCAGGTCATGGCCTGCGACGCCGAGCGCTTCAAGCACTTCTTCCAGGGCATGCTGAAAGAAGGTGTTTACCTGGCCCCATCCGCTTTTGAGGCGGGCTTTGTGTCGGCGGCTCTGTCCGACGAAGATATTGATCACACCATTGCTGCGGCTAAAAAGGTCATGGCGACCCTGTAAACGCTTGCCGAATACCCACCCGGGGAAAGGGCGGAAGGCCCTCCCCGGGATGGTATCGAGAGTTTTAAACTAGAGCGCTGCCGCCCGCTCCTCAGCCTGGGCAGCGCCCGCCACGTTACCTCTCGCCCGCCGAATATCCGCCAGCAGCAACCAACCCGCCCGTTGAACCCGCGAATTGTTACCCGCCAGAGAAAGACCTTTGAGGGTAAACTGTTCCGCCGAACCCAGATTACCCTTCTGTACGTAAGCCTGTGCAAGCTTGAGATAGACTTCCGGAGACCGTGGTGCGATACGCTGGGCACGCTCCAGCCGTGACAAGGCACCGTCGGCATCGCCACGCTGCAGGTACTGGTCCGCGTCACGAATCAGCGCCAGGGCAGCCGCGGGCAGTTGATCACCGGATTCCCGGTAACTGGGCGTGCGGGTCTCTGGCTCAGTTGTTTCCGGCTGCTCGCTCTTGCGCCACACCTGAGGTTCGTCCGGCGCCGGTTCGGAAGCCTGAGGTGGTTCTGGTGCGTCCTGGGTCCGGTCTTCACCACCCATGGGCACGTAAATGGACTCACCACCCATTCGGGAGGCACACCCTGCCAGGGTCAGCATGATGAACAGGGCCCCGAGACGGGCAACAACACGTTTATTCATTGAAACAATCCTTCAAACCAGCTGCGTATCTGGCGGCCAACGGCACCGCCGCAATCATAGACGTTATCTGGCTCGCTACCGGTGACAAACGGCATGAACCGGGCATTCGGGCAGTGATCCTGGGTCAGCGCCTGCTTCTCGACATTCACCCACTGGTACTGAACACCATCGGGCACCACCGGCGAAAAGCCATATTGCGGGACCCGCGCCATCATCTCAGACCAAACGGGCAATGCCCCCGAGGCACCCGTCAGGCTCGTACCCCGGTTATCGTCCCGGCCAACCCAGGCCACCGCCAGCAGATCGCCACTGAAACCGGCAAACCAGGCATCACGACCATCATCGGTGGTGCCGGTTTTGCCGGCCAGGCTCAATTGCTCCGGTAGCCAGTTATAGGCCGAACGGCCAGTGCCTTCGCGCATGGCTTCCTGCATGGCGTATTGCACCAGGTGCACCGCGCCATTATCGGCCACCTGCTCTACCTCCAGGCTGTAACGGGAGAGGGGCTGATTATTGGCATCGGTCACCTCCCGAATACTGCGCAGCGGCGTATTGAACCCCGAGGTGGCCAGGCCCTGGTACATCTGGGCGACCTCGACCGGTGTCAGGGACAGGCTGCCCAGTAAAACTGACGGGTAATTGGGAATGGGCGTCGGCGCGCCGAAGGCCCGGAGGGTATCCTGCACTGCCGGAATACCCAGGTCCAGGCCCACCCGCACCGTTGGAAGGTTCAACGAATGCGACAATGCCCGATGCAGGGGTACCTCTCCACGCTCCTCTCCATCGTAATTGCTGGGTTGCCAGCGACGACCATCGTCAAACTCCAACACAAAACCTTTATCCTGAAGCGGTGTGATCAGCGTGTAACGCTCCGGTTGTTTCAGGGCGGTCAGGTACACAAAAGGTTTCACTAGTGATCCGATGGGACGACGGGCATCCAGCGCCCGGTTGAACCCGGCAAACTGGGGGTCCTTGCCGCCCACCAGGGCCAACACCTCGCCACTGTCCTTGCCAGTCACCACCAGCGCCCCTTCCAGGTGCTCGCTGCCCACCAGTTTGGGCAGGGTGTCACGAACGGCCGTTTCCGAGGCCTGCTGGATGGCCGGGTCCAGGGTGGTGAAGATTCTCAAGCCTTCGCTACGCAGATCCTCGTCCCGATAGTCCCGCGCCAGATGCCGGCGCACCAGATCAATGTAGGCCGGGTACAGGTTGTCGTTGTAGGAGGGCTGGGCACTGATATCCAGCGCCCGGTTTTGCGCCTGCTCGGCCTGACGGGCATCCAGCAATCCGGCTTCGGCCATCTCCTTCAGCACCAGGTTGCGACGGGCCATTGCCCGTTCCGGATGCCGACGTGGGTTGTAATAACTGGGGCCTTTCACTATGCCCACCAACAGGGCCATCTGGTGCAGGTCCAGGTTCTTCAGCCGCTCGCCAAAATAGAACTGACTGGCCAGACCAAAGCCATTGATGCTCCGGTTGCCTGCCTGCCCCAGGTACACCTCGTTCAAATAGGTCTCCAGGATGTCGTCCTTGCTGTAATGGAATTCCAGAAGCAGCGACATCAGTGCCTCGTTGGCCTTGCGCACCAGCGTTTGATCCCGGGTCAGGAAAAAATTCTTCACCAGCTGTTGGGTCAGCGTGCTGCCGCCCTGGACGATGCGCCCGGCCTTGATGTTGGCGACAAACGCCCGGGCAATCGACAGTGGCGCGATGCCGATGTGTTCATAGAAGTTCTGGTCTTCCACCGCCAGCAAGCCGTCAATCAACGGCTGGGGAACATCCGCTAGCTGGACCAGCACCCGGTCTTCACGATGCGCCGGATAAATGCCGCCGATCCGGGCTGGTTCCAGGCGAACGATTGCTGAAGACGGCCCGCTTACCACCGAAAACCCGCTGACCTGATCACCAGATACCCGAAGCGACAGTTGCCGGGCCGGCTCCTCGCCGTCGGGAAACAGAAAGCCACGAGTATGAATCACAAAGCGCTGGCCACTGCGCTGGTAGTAGCCTGGCCGGTTACCACTGCCGCGCCGGTAACCCGCCAGTTCCAGCTCACGGGTTAAACCTGCGGCACTGACACTGGCGCCGTCGTACAGCTCCAACGGGCGGGCGTACACTCGGGAAGGCACTTCAAAACGGCGCCCCTCAAAACGGTCAGTGACCTGGGCGTCCAGGTAGACCACCCAGCCGGCCAAAAGGAACGTCGCCAGAAGGCCAACGCGGAACAAAATTCGCAGCAGACTGCGGCCCATGGTTTTCTTGCGGGAGGAACGAGATCGAGTCATGGCGCGATTATATCGAACCGGGCAGCCGCAACGGCAGGTCTGTTGTGTGTTATTTCTGTAATCACCCCGTTATAGTAGGCCGATAAAAATCAACAGGTTCAGTGAACCAGGAGCACACGAGTGAGCGCCAACGCGGAAAACACACTGATTCAGGCCCTGCAGGACCCTGCACTGTACGACCACCCGGTAAATGAATTTCGGGTCATCGAGACCCATATTTCGCAGGTTATCCTGACCGGCGACTACGCCTACAAGATCAAGAAGCCGATGGATTTTGGCTTCCTGGATTTCTCCACTCTGGAGCGCCGGAAGCATTTCTGCGAGGAAGAACTGCGTCTGAACCGCCGCCTGGCCCCGAACCTGTATCTGGAAGTGCTGCCCATCACCGGAACACCGGACCAACCCAACCTCGGCGGCTCCGGTGAACCGTTTGAATACGCCATCCGCATGCGCCAGTTCAACCAGGACGAGCTGTTTGACAAGCGCCAGGAGCGCGGCGACCTGCCACCGGAGTTGCTGACAAGCCTGGCGCGCCAGGTGGCACAATTCCACGACAGCCTGCCGTCGATCCCGAACGACAAACCCCTGGGCACGCCGGAGTCGGTCTACGCGGCCATGCAGGAGAATTTCGACCAGATCCGTCCGCTGCTGGACGACCCCGCCCTGCTCAAGCAACTGGACAACCTGGAAGAGTGGACCCGCACCACTTTTGAACGCCAACGCGACCTGATTGCCAGTCGCCGCGCCAACGGTCTGGTGCGCGAATGCCACGGCGACCTGCACCTGGCCAACATCACCGTTTTTGAAGACCAGGTCACGGTGTTCGACTGTATCGAATTCAACGAGCCCTTCCGCTGGATTGACGTGATTAACGACCTCGCTTTCCTGCTGATGGACCTGGAATCCCGTAAGGAACCGGAACTGGCCAACCTGGTGCTCAATACCTACCTGGAATATCGGGGTGACTTCGAAGGCCTGTCACTGCTGCCGCTGTACAAGGCCTACCGGGCGTTGGTCAGGGGCAAGATTGCCCTGTTCACCATGGGCAACCCGGGCCTGAGCGAGGACGATAAGGCGAAGCTGATGCAGAGCTACCGTAATTACGCTCAGTTGGCGGACGATTGCGAGGCCATCCCCAACCGGTACCTGCTGGCCACCACCGGCCTGTCGGCCAGCGGCAAAACCTGCGTGAGTGCCGCCATGGCACAGAAACTGGACCTCATCCGCCTGCGCTCGGACGTTGAACGTAAGCGACTGCATGGCCTGGCACCGCTGGCGGACAGCAAATCCGGGCTGGGCTCCGACCTCTACAGCCCGGAAGCAACCGAAAAGACCTACCAGTCGCTGGCCGATCACGCCTCCGAGTTGTTGGCCAATGGCCTGTCAGTGATTGTTGACGCCGCCTGCCTGAAACACGAAGAGCGAGCCCTTTTCGCGGGCGTTGCCGAAGACCAGGGCGTCCCCTTCCTACTGGTGCATTGCGAAGCGCCCGAAGCACTCCGCCGGCAGTGGGTACGCGAACGCAAAGGGGATGCCTCGGAAGCCACCGAAGAGCTTCTGGATGCGCAGCAGAGCTGGTTTGAGCCGTTATCAGCGGAGGAAAGAAGCCATACCATCCACCTGCACACAGATCAGGAGCACGTTGCCGAGGCGGTGGCAGACCGAATCCGGCGGCATCTGGGTTTGTAACCCATAAAACAACTAAACTCGGGGATGTGACGGCCCTGCATGGAGCAGATAATGGAAGAGTTTCAAGAGCACGAACTACACAAAATCGATCACCCACTTTACGAAGTGCTGAGAAGCGAAGACGTAAAAACCTTCAACCAGCAGAAAGCCGGGCTCAGCGAACTGCCCAGCTTTGCCCACGGCGATTTCCGCGGGCTCGACCTGAGGGGGCTGGATGCCACCGGGCTGGACTTCCGCCACGCCTATTTCCGGGGCGCTGATCTGCGCGGCATCGATTTTTCCCGCTCCCGCATGGAAGGGGTCAGCATTGCCAGTGCGAAAATCTCGGGCTGCTATTTTCCGCACCGACTGGAAGCGGACGAAATCGTCATGTCCCTGAATCACGGCACCCGAATGCGCTACACCATTCTGCCGAAATAACTGGCCAGATCACTACCGATGCCACCCGGTCGCCTCCCGGGGCCAGGTGGCATACGCATCAGGTCGAGGATTGCAGAGATACCGGCACCGGTTCGATCAAATCCAGCCGTCCGGAAGGGTTGCCGTCTTCACCGGCCAGAGCCGCCCGGTAAGCCAGCACTTCCACACCAGCGGCACAGGCCTCACGCAGCAATTGTCCATAACGGGCATCGATGTGGTCCGCCGGCCGCACTTCCCGGATGCCGGTATGATTCACCACAAAAAACAACACCGCCCGGTCGCCCCTGGCCACTTGCGCCATCAGCTCCCGCAGGTGTTTTTGGCCCCGCTGGGTCACGGCATCGGGGAAGAAGCCCTGGCCGTTTTCTGACAGGGTCACGTTTTTCACCTCAACCCAGGCGTCGGGCCGGTACTCGTGGCCGGAAAGCAGCAAGTCGATGCGACTTTTTTCCTCGCCGTAGCGCACCTCACCACGGCATTGCGAATAACCGGTCAACTCAGGCACCAACCCCGCTTCAATCGCTGCCCGGGCCTGGGCGTTGGGGCGGGCGGTATTCACGCACGCCAGCTGGCCTGGAGCGGTTTCCACCAACTCCCAGGTGTATTTCAGCTTGCGCTTGGGGTTATCGCTCTGGCTCAGCCAGACCCGAGCGTTCTCAGGCTGGCAGCCCAGCATGGAGCCGGTATTCGGGCAGTGGGCCGTGACCTCCTCCTGGTCCATCAGCCGCACATCGGCCAGAAAGCGTTTGTAGCGACGAGTCAGCCGCCCCTCCAGCAATGGTTCCGGAAACTTCATATCCTCTCCACTAAAGTCAGTGCCACAAAGCTGGCACCCTCGCAACTTATCTGCTATTTTCCGCCAATTCCCGTTTCAGGATGAATGCTTTATTCAGGGTTAACCGCGCAATGGCGCGGCGGAAGCAAAGCGTTCTTGTGAAGTACAAAACAAGAGGCCGGTTATATGGCAAATACCGCAGAACATCCACGCGAACGTTTTACTGATTTCACCCCCTATGAAATGAAGGCGGGTGAAGAATACATGAGTGCGGAGATGCTCCAGCACTTTAAAGACCTGCTGATGAAGTGGAAGCAGGAGCTCATGGAAGAAGTTGACCGCACCATGCACCACATGCAGGAAGATGCGGCAAACTACGCCGATCCCAGTGATCGCGCAACCCAGGAAGAGGAGTTCAGCCTGGAACTGCGGACCCGTGACCGTGAGCGCAAACTGATCAAGAAAATCGACAAGACCATCGATCGCATCGACAAGGACGACTACGGCTTCTGCGACCAGTGCGGCGTGGAAATCGGCATACGTCGCCTTGAGGCCCGCCCCACGGCCACCCTGTGCATCGATTGCAAAACCCTGGCGGAGATCCGCGAGCGCCAGACCGGCATCTGATCTCCGGCACACCGAAAGCCGGCCGTCCCACTGGCCGGCTTATTGAGTTTCTATGGAGCAACCACGGTACCGCGGGCGTTTCGCCCCCTCTCCCACAGGACCGTTGCATTTCGGCTCCCTTGTGACCGCCCTGGCCAGCTGGCTGGAGGCCCGAAAGGCGGGCGGCGACTGGCTGGTTCGCATCGAAGACCTGGACCCCCTGCGGGAACCACCGGAAGCCACCGGCCAGATCCTGCGCTCCCTGGCCTGCCACGGCCTGCACTCTGACGAGCCCATTCGTTACCAGTCGCACCGCCATGACGCGTACCAGGAAGCCATCGAGCAGTTGCTCGCACGGGGCAAGGCGTACCGATGCGAATGCTCCCGTAAACAGTTAAAGGCTAATGGCGGTTACCACCCGGCCCATTGCAGGAACGGCACACCAGCGCCTGACACCGCCCCTTGCGCGGTGCGGTTCGCCCTGGAAGACCAGGACTGCCATTGGCAGGACGAACTGCTGGGCCCGCAACAACAGGCAGTGCGGGCCGAACTGGATGATCCGGTCCTGCAACGCAAGGAAGGCTTTTACGCTTATCAGTTGGCGGTGGTCGTCGATGATATTGACCAGGCCATCACCCATGTGGTTCGGGGCTCCGACCTGTTGCCACTAACGGCCCAACAACAACAGATTTACCAAGCCTTTGGCGCCCGGCCACCATACTGGCTCCACATTCCGGTGATTGTGAATGCCGAGGGACAGAAACTCAGCAAGCAGACCCACGCCCCAGCGCTGAACGACAGCCGGCCGGCCGCAAACCTTGTGGCCGCACTGACGGCTCTTGGTCAGCGTCCGCCAGCGGAGCTGGCCAAGGGCTCCGTCGAAGACGTTCTGGCCTGGGGCCAGGCTCACTGGCGACGGGACCACATTCCCCTGACTTCCGGGCAATCCCCTTATGACACTTAACGCTACCGGCCTCCTGTTGGCCAGTTTTGCTTACCTGGCACTGTTGTTCGGCATCGCCTGGACCACCGAACAGACCGCCCGGCTGCGTGCCTGGGTCCGCCATCCACTGGTCTACACCCTGAGCCTCGGGGTGTTCACTGGCATCTGGGCCATCTACGGTGCCGTGGGCATGGCCATGGAATCCGGATACGATTTCGTGGCCTATTACCTGGGCATCAGTATCGCCTTCCTGTTGGCGCCGGTGCTGCTGAACCCGATCCTCCGGATCAGCCGGGCCCACCAGCTGACCTCCCTGGCCGACCTGTTTGCATACCGCTACCGCAGCCAATGGGCCGGCACCCTGGTGACCCTGTGCTCAGGGGCGACGATCCTGGCCTTGCTGAGCATGCAGATCCAGGCTGTAACCCTGTCCGCCAGCCTGCTGGCGCCGGAAACTTCCCCGAAGCTGATCGCCTTCATGTTCAGCCTGACGGTGGTCATGTTCACCATTCTGTTCGGCGCCCGCCAACGTCAGAACGCCGGCAGCCACGAAGGCCTCGTGCTGGCAATCGCCTTCGACTCGGTCGTCAAGATCATCGCCATGCTGGTGCTGGGCGTGGTGATTATTTTTTCAGTTCTTGGTGGGTTGGGCGGCCTGCAGAGCTGGTTCACCTTTGAGCCCTCCATCGACCCGGGCAACAACGGCAGCTGGCGGGCACTGGCCGTCATGTCCTTTGCCTCGGCACTTGTGCTGCCCCACATGTACCACATGATCTTTGCCGAAAACCCCTCACCGGGGGCACTGACGAAAGCCAGCTGGGGTTTCCCTCTTTATCTGCTTCTCATCGGCCTGCCGGTGCCCCTGGTGGCCTGGGGTGGCCAGGCGCTGGCCGTAGATACCTCACCAGCCTTGTTTGCCATCGGCATTGGCCAGGCGTTATCAGTCCCCCAGTTATCTCTGTTTCTTTATATCGCGGGCCTGTCTGCCGGCAGCGGGCTGATGATCGTCAGCACCCTCGCCCTGTCCGGCATGATGCTGAACCATGTGGTGCTGCCCCTGAAGACGCCCCGCGACCAGGCGGACATCTACCGTTGGTTGCAGTGGCTCAAGCGCCTGCTGATTGCGATCATCCTGTTCCTGGCCCTGCTGTTCCATGAACTGGTCGGCCGGTACCTGGATTTGCAGATCCTCGCCGCCATCTCGCTCACCGGCACCCTGCAATTGCTGCCAGGCGCCCTGGGCGTGATCTACTGGCGTCAGGGCAACCGCCGTGGCTTGATTGCAGGCCTGCTAACGGGTCTGGCGATCTGGGTTGTTACCATGGTTCTGCCCTTCTCCTACACCGCCGACCTGCTCCAGGCCATGCAATTGCCGGTCAGCCCATCTGAGGATGACTGGCATCTGTCCACGTTCTTCAGCCTGGCCATCAACGCCAGCGTATTCATCCTGGTTTCCCTGTTCAGCAAAACCTCGCCGGAAGAGGCCAGCGCCGCCCAATCCTGTTCCATCGGCGCGCTGTCACGGCCTCAACGACGGGAACTGGAGGCCACCTCCTCCAGTGAATTCATCCAGCAGCTGAGCGATCCGCTTGGCAATCACGTTGCCCGCCGGGAAGTAGAGCGCGCCTTGTCACAACTTCGACTGCCTGCCGTCGAGTTCCGCCCCTACCAGTTGCGCCGGCTTCGAGACCAGATTGAGGTCAACCTGTCCGGCCTGCTGGGGCCGTCCATTGCCCGGGATATCGTCAAGCGCCACCTGGGCTTCAAGCCGGTGACCTCCGAGCACACCGGTCAGGATATCCGCTACGTGGAACGGGCCCTGGGGGACTACCAGAACAAACTCACCGGCCTTGCCGGGGAGCTGGACAACCTGCGCCGGCATTACCGGCAAACACTGCAGAACCTGCCCATACCCGCCTGCTCGGTAGGCGATGATGGTGAGATCCTGATGTGGAATCACACCATGGAAGAACTCACCGGCATCCCTGCCGATGAAGTGGTGGGCGCCCGACTGCAGGCCCTCCCGGAGCATTGGTACCTGCTCCTGGAAGACTTCAACAGCGGCGACGACCTGCACCGGCATAAACACCGGCTGGACCTGCGCGGCAAACCCCACTGGCTGAACCTGCACAAGGCGGCCCTCAGCGGCCCGGACCACCCGGAAGGCGGCTCCATCATTCTGGTGGAGGACCAGACCGAAACCCGCCTGCTGGAGGACGAGCTGATCCACAGTGAGCGACTGGCCTCCGTCGGCCGGCTGGCGGCCGGGGTAGCCCACGAGATTGGCAACCCGGTGACCGGCATCTCATCGCTGGCGCAAAACCTGAAATTCGAGACCACCGACCCTGCCATCCTGGAAACGGCCGACCAGATCCAGCAGCAGACCCGGCGGGTGTCCAATATCCTGCAATCCCTGATGAACTTTGCCCGCACCGGCAACCATGCCCAGGCCAACCGCTATGAACCGGTGAGTCTGTACCGCTGCGTGGCCGAGTCCATCAACCTGCTGTCCCTGAGCGACAAGGGCATGGGCATCCACTTCCTGAACGAATGCCCGGAAGACCTTTTCATCATGGGCGACGAGCAGCGGCTGGTGCAGGTCTTCGTCAACCTGCTGGCCAATTCCCGGGATGCATCACCGGAAGGCAGCAACGTAAGGATCAGTGGAAACAGTGACGGCTACTCCGCTATTATCGAAGTCATTGATGACGGCTCAGGCATCCCGGCCGAGCAGCTTGAGCATGTGTTTGAGCCGTTCTACACCACCAAGTCACCCAACAAGGGAACGGGGCTTGGTCTGTCATTGGTCTACAGTATTGTTGAAGAGCACTACGGCCACATTCAGGTTGAAAGCCCCGCCAACACCGTTACCGGGCGGGGCACCTGCGTAAGGCTGCGCCTGCCAGCCTGCGAACCTGAAGCCGATACCGGTAACAGCAGCCCGAACGAAAGGTCCTGAACGCCCTATGCCCCGCATTCTGATTGTTGAAGACGAAGACATCATTCGCTCAGCCGTGCGCAAATTACTGCAACATGCCGGTTATGAGGTCGCTGACGCCGTCTCAGTGGAAGCTGCGGAAGAACAGGAGCCGGAGAACTTTGATCTGATCATCACCGACCTGCGACTGCCGGGCGTCGCCGGTACGGAAATGATCAACCGGGCGCCCAACACCCCGGTGCTGATCATGACAAGCTACGCCAGCCTGCGCTCGGCGGTCGATTCCATGAAAATGGGGGCGGTGGATTACATCGCCAAGCCGTTTGACCACGACGAAATGCTGGCGGCGGTGGAAAGCATCCTCGCCCGCAAGACCGGAGACACTCCGGCCGCAACCGAAACCAGCAATACCGGCGCGGCGAACAGCGAGCAGAACGACCCCTCCGGCATCATGTATGGCCAATGCGAAGCCATGCAGAAAGTCTTCACCCTGATTCGCAAGGTGGCACCGACCGAATCCACGGTACTCATTCAGGGCGAATCCGGAACGGGGAAAGAGCTGGCCGCACGCGCCCTGCACCTGCTCAGCCCCAGGGCCAACAAGCCGTTAATCTCGGTGAACTGCGCGGCCATTCCGGAGAGCCTGATCGAGTCGGAACTGTTCGGCCATGAGAAAGGCTCGTTCACCGGCGCCGTATCGGCGCGCACCGGGCTGATTGAAGCCGCCGATGGCGGCAGCCTGTTCCTGGACGAAATAGGCGAGCTTCCCGCCGAAGCCCAGGCACGCCTGCTGCGGGTCTTGCAGGAAAGCGAGATTCGCCGGGTCGGCTCCACCCAGAGCCGGAAGGTGAACGTGCGCATGATTGCGGCCACCCACCGCAACCTGAAGGCCATGACCCGCACCGGCGAGTTCCGGGAAGATCTGTACTACCGGCTGAACGTGATGCAGATCCGCATCCCGCCACTGCGGGAGCGGCGTGCGGACATTCTGGGCCTGGCACAGCGATTTCTGCAGCGCCAGGCCGACAAACTGGGCCGGCCAACGCTCAACCTCAACCCCGAAGCCATGCAACTGCTGGAACGTTACCCCTGGCCGGGCAACGTGCGGGAGCTGGAAAATGCCATTGAACGGGCCTCCATCCTGGCAGACAGCGATGTTATCACCCCGGCCGTCCTGGACCTGGACAGCGAACCGGACGACGAGTTTATTCCGGAAACCCTCGTCGAAGGTGGTAACGAAGCCACATCACCAGCCACACCGGAACCGGCCAACGACCTGTCACTGGAAGATTATTTCCAGCACTACGTTCTGGAGAACCAGGACCGGATGAGCGAAACCGAATTGGCCCACAAACTGGGCATCAGCCGGAAATCGCTCTGGGAACGCCGGCAGCGGCTCGGTATTCCTCGCAAAAAAACATCAGGCAATAGCGGGAGCTGACCAGACGGCTCCCGCCCACTGTTACCCTCCTGTTCCTCACGGTAACAACTTCTCCGGTAACACCGCCCCACCAGTAACACATCCCCTCGGATACGGGGTAACACTTACCCCAACCAAAACACTAATTCACTGATTTTAAACGATTTACAAAAACTGGCACACGCTCTGCAAACTATTAAGCGCACAACAACAAAAACAACAGTGACAACGCAGCGACACAATAAGAACAAAAAGCTGCACCGAGCGCCCGGTAACAAAAACAAAAATAGGGCGTAAGCGAACTGAGCGTTTTGGGTACTATGCTTTTTAGTGGTCCCATGGCGGTTGTAAGTGGAACGTGTAGAGAAAAATAAATGCCTGAAGGCAGCGCTACATTGACCCTGAACTTGCAGCCAGCCCCTGATCACTCTGCGTATTCAAAGCTTTCCGTTTGCACTGCTTAATGCCCGGAAAGGGCAAATAACGGGAACAACAATAAAAAACCCGGCAAAAACAAAAACAATGCAGATCGGCAATCATTTCAAGGCGGGTTCGCGCAAGCGGACCCGCCTTTTAATTATCGGCCCTTCCATTTTCCCGCCTGTGGCGCCCGATTCCGTAACCGAAATCTTCCAGACATGGGCAAATCCTGTCCAAACCGGTAAACTTCCCGTTTTGCTCAGAGCAATCACGGACTTCCATGCCAAATCGACTTGTAGAAAGAATACGCTCATTCATGCCCGGTAACGGTAAGAAGAAAGCCAGACAATACCAGCGGCAGGAGATCCCGCGAGACCAGCACAATGTCTCTCGCTCGATGATCAGCGAGCCGGCCAAAAAAGTGCTGCATCGCCTCAATAAAGCCGGGTATGAAGCCTACCTGGTGGGCGGCGGCGTACGGGACATCCTTCTGGGTGGCAAGCCCAAGGACTTTGACATTGCCACCAACGCCACCCCCGAAGAAGTGCACGACCTGTTCCGCAACTCCCGCCTGATTGGCCGCCGGTTCCGGATTGTGCACGTGATTTTCGGACGGGAAGTGATCGAAGTAACTACCTTCCGGGGCAATGCAAAGGACGTGGAGGACGAAGTAAGCGATCACGAACACAGGACGTCCGAACACGGGCAACTTCTGAGAGACAACGTATACGGCTCCCAGGAAGAAGATGCGCTGCGTCGTGATTTCACCATCAATGCGCTGTACTACTGCATTCGGGACTTCACCGTTATCGATTACGCCAACGGGGTGCAGGATCTTAAAAACGGCTTGATTCGCCTGATTGGCGATCCGGAAACCCGTTACCGGGAAGACCCGGTGCGCATGCTCAGGGCGATTCGATTCGCCGGCAAACTGGGCTTTGAAATCGAACCGGAAACCCGGGCGCCGATCCGGGAGATGGCGCCACTGCTGACAAACATCCCCCCGGCACGCCTGTTTGACGAGGTGCTGAAACTGCTCTCTGCCGGGCATGGGGAGGTTACCTATGACCTGCTGCGGGAATACAACCTGCTGGCACCACTGTTCCCGGAAACCGCTGCGGCCATTGATGCCGGTGAGTCGGACGAACTGATCCGCCAGGCCCTTCGCAACACCGATGCCCGCATTGCCCGCGGCAAATCCGTCACCCCCTACTTCATGTTTGCCGCCATGCTCTGGCCAGCCCTCCAGGCTGAATGGCGGCGGCGCCAGGACCATGGCGACCCGGTGCAACCGGCCCTGCATGGCGCTATTGCCCGGGTGATCGGAGAGCAGGTGCACTCCACCGCCATCCCCAAACGGTTCTCCGGCCCCATGAAGGAAATCTGGGAGCTACAGATGCGACTGCCACGGCGCCAAGGCAAGCGCGCGTTCGGCACCCTCTGTCACCCGCGTTTCCGCGCCGCCTACGATTTCCTGCTGGTACGCGAATCAGCTGGTGAAATTGAACCCGGCCTCGGCCAGTGGTGGACGGATTTCCAGAATGCCGACGAATCCGGGCAGTCCAAAATGATCGCCCAACTGGGCACCAGTGCCCCACGCAAGCGTCGCAAGAAACGCAAACCATCCCATAAACGGCCACAGCAATGAGCACTGACGCCTACATTGGCCTGGGCAGCAATCTGGCGGACCCCGCCGCACAACTGGCCCGGGCCATCAGCGAACTGGCCATGCTGCCGCAAACCACCCTGGTGGCGCAGTCGCCCTTCTACGCCAGCCGGCCGGTGGGCCCGCAGGACCAGCCGGACTTTATCAACGGCGCGGTCCACCTTGTCACCACATTGACAGCCCACCAGTTGCTGGACCACCTGCAACACATCGAACAGGCCCATGGCCGGGAACGCCTCCAGCATTGGGGACCGCGCACCCTGGACCTGGACATCCTGGTGTTCGGAGATGACTGCATCCAGGATGACCGCCTGACCGTGCCCCATGCCGAGCTGGCCAACCGGGATTTTGCCCTGCAGCCGCTGCTGGACCTGACGCCGGATCTCACGCTGCCAAACGGGCAGGCCATCAGCGAGTTGCGAGGCCAATGCCCAGACAATGGCTTGCGCAAGCTGCCGCCGCTGGCTAGCAGCTGAACGGGCACCCATGCCTCGGCCATACTCTTGTTTCCGCCCAGACCGGGTATTAATCTAGTGGCCTCATAACCGCCGGCCATCCCGGCAACGACGCCCCATCCACCCAAAAGGCAAGGATCTTATGGCAGTTACCATCAATACCCTGAGGGAATACAAGCAGAAGGGCGAAGCCTTTTCCGCTCTTACCTCCTACGACTCCACCTTCGCACAGGTAGTCAGTGAAGCGGGCGTCGACGTAATCCTGATTGGTGACTCGCTGGGCATGGTCCTCCAGGGCCAGGACAGCACCATCCCCGTCACCATGGACGACATGGTCTATCACACCCGCTGTGTGGCCCAGGGCAACAAAGGCTCGCTGATCATGGCCGACATGCCCTTCATGTCTTATGGCACGGTGGCTGACGCGCTGGACAACGCGGCCGAACTGATGCGTGCCGGCGCGCACATGGTCAAGCTCGAAGGCACCGACTGGATGCGAGACACCATTGAGGCCCTGAGCGAACGCGGCGTGCCGGTGTGTGCCCACCTGGGCCTGACCCCCCAGTTCGTGAACAAATTTGGCGGCTACAAGGTCCAGGGCCGGGATGAAAAAGCCGCCGAGGCGATGATCGAACATGCCTGCGAGCTCGAAGCCGCCGGGGCCGATGTTATCCTGCTCGAGTGCGTGCCGGCTCCCCTGGCCGCCCGCATCACCCAGGCCGTGAAAGCCCCGGTGATTGGCATTGGCGCGGGCTCCGACACCGATGGCCAGGTCCTGGTGGTTTACGACATGCTGGGTCTGACGCCCGGCCGTAAGCCACGTTTTGTGAAAGACTTTCTGGCGGAGTCCGCTTCCATTCCGGAGGCCATCGCCGCCTACGCCAAAGCCGTGAAAGCGCGTTCATTCCCCGCTGAGGAGCATACGTTCAAGGCATGAGAACCGTACATTCCCTGAAAGAACTGCGTTCGATGCTGCGCAATTATCGCCAGCAGGGCAAAACCATTGGCCTGGTGCCCACCATGGGCAACCTCCACGAGGGCCACATTTCGCTGGTGCGCAAAGCCAGCGAAGCAGCGGATATTGTGGTCACCAGCATCTTCGTGAACCCCATGCAGTTCGGTGCCAACGAAGACCTGGACAAGTACCCCCGGACGTTGCAGGAAGATCAGGACAAGCTGGCCGAAGCCGGCAACACCCTGGTATTCGCGCCGCCTGTGGAGGAGGTCTATCCTGAAGGTATGGCACGCCAGACCAAAGTACTGGTGCCGGAAGTGAGCGAAGGCCATTGTGGCGCCAGCCGCCCCGGGCATTTTGAAGGGGTAGCGACGGTGGTTGCCATGCTCTTCAACATGGTTCAACCCGATGTGGCCGTGTTTGGCGAGAAGGACTTCCAGCAACTGGCGGTGATCAAGAAAATGGTTCGCGACCTGATGATTCCCGTCAATGTGGTGGGTGCGCCTACCGTGCGTGAAGAAGATGGCCTGGCCAAGAGCTCTCGCAACGGTTACCTGTCGGAAGAAGAGAGGGCGACAGCCCCCATCGTCTTCCAGACACTGAACCGGGTGGCGGAACAGCTGCAACAGGGCCGCTCCGATTTTCAGGCGCTGGAACAGGAAGCACAGAGCGTGCTGGAAGAAGCGGGTTTGCGCCCTGACTACTTCAACATTGTCAGCAGCCAGACCCTGAAGCCCGCTACCGACGAAGATCGGGAACTGACGCTTCTGGTTGCCGCTTTCCTGGGCACCACCCGGCTGATCGACAACCTTTCCCTCAGCCGCTGACAGGGAACGAGTCTTCAACGAAGGCGTTGGAGAGCCATCAGCCAAAGATGTTGAAGAGCTGCTAACAAAGAATCATAAAAAGGACACGCTGATGCCGCACACACTTCAGGGGCTGACCCAGCGGCCAGAGTGGCGGGCGCTGACCGCACTCAGGGACCAATTGGCGCAAACAAACCTGCGCGACCTGTTCGACCGCGACCCTCAGCGTGCGCAGCGCTACCTGGCATCCGCCGCAGGACTGACGCTGGACTTCTCCCGCAACCGCCTGACCGATGACGTGCTCCAGGCACTGGATGCCCTTACCGATGCCTGCGCCCTGCCAGAACGTCGCGCAGCCCTGCTTCGTGGCGACATCGTCAATCCCACCGAAAACCGCCCGGCCCTGCATACCGCCCTTCGGCAGCCGGCGGGTTCCGAGGTGCGGGTGAACGGCCAGAACGTAGTACCGGAAATCCAGGCCACCCTGGAACGCATGGAAACGCTTGTTAAAGCCGTACACCAGGGTGAGCGAACCGGCTACAGCGACAAGCCCTTTACCGACGTTGTCAGCATTGGCATTGGCGGCTCCTTCCTGGGTCCCAAACTGGTGGTCGAAGCACTGGCACCCTATGCCCGTGAAGGCATGAAGTGCCACTTTGTGGCGAATATTGATGGCACCGACATCCAGGAAACCCTGAAGAAACTGAACCCGGAAACTACCCTGTTCCTGGTGCAATCCAAATCCTTCCGCACCCAGGAAACCCTGAGCAACAGCCTGGTGGCACGGGATTGGTTCCTTACTCACGGTGGCGACGTTGCCGCCATTGCCCAGCACTTCCTGGCGGTGACCACCAACATCAAAGACGCCAAACACTTTGGCATTGATGAGCACAACATCTTCCCCATGTGGGACTGGGTGGGGGGCCGCTATTCCCTATGGTCCGCCATTGGCCTGCCCATCGCGCTGACACTGGGCATGGAGCATTTCCGCGCCCTGCTCGCGGGCGCCCATGAAATGGACCGGCACTTTGCCGAGGCGCCCACCGGGCAGAACCTGCCGGTGCTGATGGCGCTGCTCAGTGTCTGGTACAACAACTTCTGGGGCGCCGAAACCCACGCCGTGCTGCCCTACGATGAGTACCTCCAGTTCCTGCCCGACCACCTGCAGCAACTGGACATGGAAAGTAACGGCAAGCGGGTCACCCAGCAGGGCCAGCCGGTGGATTACGCCACCGGGCCGATCCTCTGGGGTGGCGTTGGCGCCAATGGACAACATGCCTACCACCAACTGATTCATCAGGGCACCCGACTGGTACCGGCGGATTTCATCATCCCGCTGCAATCCCACAACCCGGTGAACGAACACCACGCCAACCTGTTTGCCAACTGTCTGAGCCAGGCCCGCGCCATGATGGCGGGCAAGACCCAAGCAGAAGCCAAACAGGAGCTACTGGACAGCGGCATGGAAGAAGCGGCGGCAGAAGCGCTGGCGCCCCATAAGGTCATTCCCGGCAACCAGCCAAGCAACATCCTGTTGATGGACAAGGTCACGCCCAAGACGCTGGGCGCGTTGATCGCCCTTTACGAACATCGCACCTTCGTCCAGAGCGTTATCTGGGACATCGACTGTTTTGATCAGTGGGGTGTGGAGCTGGGCAAGCAGATTGGTAACGAAATCCTGCCCCGCCTGACGGACGGTGCGCAGGCCACGGCGGACAGCGACAGCGCCACCGACAACCTGATCAACTTATTCCGCGCAGCCAACCGGCCTTGAGATGAGCTGCCCCTGCCAGTTGAAGGCAACCGGCCAAAGGCTCTGCTCCTGATCGTACGACTGCCACAACTGGCGGTAGGACTGCCCACATACCGGGTGCCGCTCATCGGGTGCAATATCCGCCAAGGGCTGCAGCACGAAAGCATTCTTGAGAATTTCGGCCCGGGGCAACGACACACCGTCAACGGTGCCGGCGGCATCATCGTAGGTCAGGATATCCAGATCCAGCGTACGCGGGCTGAATTTGCGCGCATTCACCTGCCTACCGTTATCCCGCTCCAGTTGTTTGAAGCGGCGGTTCAACTCCCCCACCGACCAGTCGGTATCGATGCCGACCACCAGATTCAGGAAATTGGAACCGTTAAACCCCACCGGTTCGGTCTCGTAGACCGGCGATATCAGCAGTTCACCAAACCAGTCAGACAACGCATCCAGCGCCGCCGTCACATGTCGGTAGCGCTCAATGTTGCTGCCAACGCTGATGTACACCCTGCTCACGGACGCTCGCCCCGCTCAATGCGGATACCGACATTCCGTGCCGACGGAACCGCGCCGGGCTTGTTCAGCGTCAGTCGCAACCAGCGCACACCAAACTCCTCCATCAACATCTGCGCCAGCACTTCCGCGGCGGTTTCCAGCAGTTCCGGCTTCAGGGCCTGCAAGCGCTGAGTCACCCGCTCACTGACCGCCGCGTAATCCAGGGCATCGGCCACATCGTCACTGGCGGCCGGCACTCGGTTATCCCAGGCCATCTCCAGGTCCACCAGCAACCGCTGGGTGATTTCCCGTTCCCAGTCATAAACGCCAATCACCGTTTCGACCGCCAGGCCGTCAATAAATACGCTGTCTGCCAAACCGGACTCCCGATGTCTCACACTCAAGGCTGATTGAATAGTGCACAGGTACCGGCTAGTGTAGGGCCTTCCTGTGGCAATTAATGCTCACGATTTTCTCACAGAATACCCGCTGGCGTCTGCGCCACCCCAAATAGACCATGGATGTACACAGCAACCCGATTCTCATTGTCCTGCTCTGCATCGCCGCCTACCTGCTGGGCTCGGTGTTGTTTGCGGTTGTGGTCTGCCGGTACCTGAAATTGCCGGACCCCAGGGCTCTGGGCTCGGGTAACCCGGGCGCCACCAACGTCTACCGGGTGGGCGGCTGGGAGCCCGCCGCCATTACGCTGGGATTGGATGCGCTAAAGGGGTGGGTGCCGGTCTGGCTGGCGCACCTGGCGGATTTTTCGATCCTGGTGCAGGCCATGGTGGCCCTGTGCGCAGTCACCGGGCACATGATCCCGGCTTTCTTCCGCTTCAAGGGTGGCAAGGGCGTGGCCACGGCCCTGGGGGCCGGCCTGGCGCTCGCCCCGTTAACCACGCTGATCATGGCCGCCCTATGGCTGGTGATCATGTGGCGCTGGCGCATTTCCGCCGTGGCCTCAATCATTGCCATTGTCAGCGGCCCGGTGATCAGCGCCCTGCTCGAACCCGAGACCCTACCCCTGTTCGGCTTACTGGCGTTGCTGATTGTAGTGCGCCACCGAAACAACCTGATCCGCCTGGCCCAGGGACGAGAAACCGGGCTTTAATCCACCAGGCCATTGGCTCGGGGCTGGTTCACCGGCGGCAGGGTATTCATCGGCCAGCGCGGCACGGAGACAATCCGCTCGCCATCCCGCTGCCCCGCCCTCAGGCGCTGGGCACCGGCGTAGGCAATCATTGCCCCGTTATCGGTACAAAACTCCGGACGGGCGTAATAGACCGATGCTTTCTGTTTCTCCGCCATCTTCTCCAGCCCCGCGCGCAGACGCTTGTTGGCACTGACTCCCCCGGCAATCACCAGCCGTTTGCAGCCGGTTTGCTCCAGTGCCCGACGGCATTTGATGGTCAGGGTATCCACCACTGCCGCCTCAAAAGCCAGGGCGATATCTGCTCGCACCTGGTCGTCGTATTGCCCTTCATCTTTCGCGGCATTCACAGTATTCAGGGTAAACGTCTTCAGGCCACTGAAACTGAAATCCAGACCCGGCCGGTCAGTCATCGGGCGCGGGAACCGGTACTGCCCTTCCCGGCCTTTCTCGGCCAGCGCGGCCACCCGGGGGCCGCCAGGATAATCCAGACCCAGCATTTTGGCAGTCTTGTCGAAGGCTTCACCAGCGGCGTCGTCCACCGATTCACCCAGCATTTCGTACTCGCCAATGCCGTCCACCCGCACCAACTGTGTATGCCCCCCGGACACCAGCAGGGCCACAAACGGAAACGCCGGCGGATTATCCTCCAGCATCGGCGCCAGCAGGTGCCCCTCCATGTGATGAACCCCCAGCACGGGAATGCCCAGGGCAAACCCCAGGGCATGAGCCACCGAACCACCCACCATTAGAGCGCCTACCAAGCCAGGGCCCGCCGTGTAGGCAATGCCCTCTAAGTCCTGGCGTTTTTTCCCCGCCTCGGCCAGCACCTGGTCACACAGGGGCAACAGCTTGCGCACGTGATCCCGCGACGCCAATTCCGGCACCACACCGCCATAATCCGCGTGCAGATCAATCTGGCTGTAAAGGGCGTGAGCCAGCAGACCCTGCTCATCGTCCAGCAGGGCCACACCAGTTTCATCGCAGGAGGTTTCAATACCGAGAATCAGCATAGTCAGGGTTTATCCACGGGCTGAGAAATGGAAAGCCGGCATTTTAGCAGAAACCCGAAAGGCTCCGTCAGTTTCGCTGAACAATGATTGACCTGAACTTGCCCAGCCGCTATCATTGCCGACCTTAATCATTCGCTGGTCGAGTTTTAGCCAATCTGACCAGGAATCGAGCCGCCCGAATCATTCCGGGTGGAACAAATTGAAACCGAATCTATCAGGTAGGTGATTTTCGAATGCCAGCTGTTAAAGTGAAAGAGAATGAACCGTTTGACGTAGCACTGCGTCGCTTCAAGCGTTCCTGCGAAAAGGCCGGTGTACTGTCTGAAGTACGTCGTCGTGAACACTACGAAAAGCCGACCGCTGTTCGCAAGCGTAAAGCAGCTGCCGCCGTTAAGCGTCATCTCAAGAAGCTTCAGCGGGAGCAGCGCAAATTCGAACGTCTGTACTGAGTTCAGGCGAGCGTTAGCGCAGTAACTGATTACCGGCAGAGGCCCGCGCCTCTCTCGGTATACTGAAAATGCCGCCGGGGCCTGGCTTCGGCGGCATTTTTGGCTATGGCGAAAGCCGACTTCCAGGGCACCTGGGCGATGTGGAGCCAAGATGAGCGGAATGATCCCTCAACGATTCGTGGAAGACCTGCTTGATCGCACCGATCTGGCAGCCTTGATCGGATCCCGCATCACCCTGAAAAAAGCCGGCGCCAACTACAAGGCCTGCTGTCCGTTTCACGACGAGAAAACACCGTCGTTCAATGTCCGTCCCGACAAAGGTTTCTATCACTGCTTTGGCTGCGGGGCCAGCGGCGACGCCATCAGCTTTGTCCGCGAGTTCGAAGGCCTGGGTTTTACCGAAGCGGTTGAAGAACTGGCCAAGCTGGCCGGCCTGGAAGTGCCTTACGATCGCGCCGCCCAGGAAGACATCCAGCAGGCCCGAACGCTGACCGACGCACTGGATTTCGCCAGCCGTTTTTATCATTCAGCCCTGGCCAGCCAACAAGGCGCCTACGCCAGGGATTACCTGAAACAACGTGGGCTGGACGACGCCATCATCCAGCAATACCAGCTGGGCTTCGCCCCGGGCACCGGCACGGCACTGTTTGACGCCGCTCCGAAAGACCTGAAAGCACCGCTGATCGAAACCGGCACCGTTTCCAACAAATACGACCGGCCTCGGGATTTATTCCGCAACCGGGTCATGTTTCCGATCCGGAACAGTCGCGGCAAAACCGTCGCCTTTGGCGGCCGCACCCTGGGCGATGACAAGGCGAAGTACATCAACTCCCCGGAGTCCGATGTCTTTCACAAAAGCCGTGAGATCTACGGCCTGCACGAAGCCCGGCAGGCCATTCGCCAGCTGGACCGGCTGCTAGTGGTTGAAGGGTACATGGACGTCATTGCCCTGGCGCAACACGGCATTCACTACGCAGTGGCGACACTGGGTACCGCCACCAATCAGGACAGCCTGAAGGCGCTGCTGCGGCACGTACGCCACATCGTCTTCTGTTTTGATGGCGACAAGGCCGGTTACCGAGCGGCCGACAAGGCCATGGAAAACGCACTGGAGTTGATGGCCGACGGCCTGCACCTGCAGTTCCTGATGCTGCCGGATGGCGAAGACCCGGACACACTGGTGCGCAAGGAGGGCCAGGAGGCGTTTGAGAAGCGCGTGGCAAGCGCCACCCCGCTCTCACGCTACCTGTTCGACCGGCAGAGCGAGGGGCTCGATCTGCAACTGCCTGAAGGCCGGAGCGAGCTAAGAGCCCGGGCAGAGCCACTGTTGAACAAGATGCCCCGCACCACGCTGCGCAACGCTATGTGGCAGGAAATGTTACGGCTGTGCGGAAATGGCAACCAGTGGCAGAACCGAGGCCCCGGCCAGAAATACCGGGGCTGGCGCGGCGAACGGAGCCAGCGCCCAACCGAAGAGCGGGTGGAGGTCAAGCTTAGCAAGGACAACACCTTGTGCCTGGCGCTCCTGGAAGCGCCCGAGCTGGCCCGCGAAGTCAGCGCGCTGGCCGAAGGAACCCGACAACTGCCCCGGGCCGGCCAACTGGCCCGATGGCTACAGGACAACAACATACAGACTCGCAAAGCTTTGGTGGCGGGTCTGGCAATGGATAAACAGGCCCGCGACCGGTTCTACAACCTGTTCGACGGACTGGAGCACATCCCGGCACGGGACAGCACCCTGGCAGCCGCCAGGGAACTGCTCACCCCGAACGAAGAAGCCGCGCGCCAGCAACGACTGGCAACCCTGCTCCGGAACCTGGCCAAGCTCAGCCCCGAGGAACGGGAAGAGCTGAGAACGCTCAGCGGCGGTCAGTAAAAGCCGAAGCTGGGCAGTTATAACTTGAAACCATAGCGACTGATCACCATCTAAACGTTTGGTGGCAGCAAAACTACGCGACAGCTATAATGGCTGTTTAACTTTTTTCCTTTATAGAAGCGAGTTCACAGGGTGTCTATGTCAGGCAATTCGCAGAAATCACGTTTGAAAGACCTCATCGCCAGGGGCAAGGAACAAGGTTACCTGACTTACGCCGAGGTAAACGACCACCTGCCGGAAGACATCGCGGATCCGGATCAGGTAGAAGACATCATCCGGATGATCAACGACATGGGTATCCAGGTGTGCGAAGAAACACCGGACGCCGATACCCTGTTGATGACCGAAGGCGATTCCACCGCCGACGAAGCCGCCGCCGCTGAAGCCGCCGCCGCGCTCGCCGCCGTTGAAACCGACGCCGGCCGCACCACCGACCCAGTTCGCATGTACATGCGCGAAATGGGCACCGTGGAGCTGCTGACCCGCGAAGGCGAAATCGTTATCGCCAAGCGCATCGAAGAAGGCATCCGCGATGTCATGGCCGCCGTGGCCCACTTCCCCGGCACCGTCGGCACCGTTATCCAGGCTTACGACCGCATCATCGAGAACGAAGGCCGCATCAGCGACATCGTCACCGGCTTCCTCGACCCAGACGGCGCGGAGCCCTTCATGCCGGAAGAAACGGCCACCGACACCGCGTCTGACAACGACAGCGATGATGACGGCGACAACAGCGAAGACGAAAGCGATAACGGTCCGGATCCGGAAGAAACCCGCCTGCGCTTCGAGCTGCTAAAAGAAAAGCTGGCCGCTGCAGACGCCGCCCTGGAAAAGCATGGCCGTGGCCACAAGAAAACCCAGGACGCCCTGAACGAACTGGGCGAAGTCTTCGCGCCGTTCAAGCTGGCCAACAAAGCCTTTGAAGAGCTGGTGAATGTGGTTCGTTCCACCAACGACCTGGTTCGTGAGAACGAGCGCACCATCATGCAAATCTGCGTGCGCGAGTGCAAAATGCCACGCAAGGACTTCATCAAGTGGTTCCCGGGCAACGAAACCGACCTGGAATGGGCGCCGGAAATCGCCGGCATGAAGAAGCCCTATGCCGCAGCCATTGGTGAGCGCCTGGATGACATCGTCCGCCTGCAAAAGCGCATCCATAACGTCCAGACCGAAGTGGACCTGGACGTGGCCGACATCAAGGAAATCAACCGCCGCGTCTCCATCGGCGAGGCCAAGGCCCGCCGTGCCAAGAAAGAAATGGTTGAGGCCAACCTGCGTCTGGTTATTTCCATCGCCAAGAAGTACACCAACCGCGGCCTGCAGTTCCTGGACCTGATCCAGGAAGGCAACATCGGCCTGATGAAGGCGGTGGACAAGTTCGAATACCGTCGCGGTTACAAGTTCTCGACCTACGCCACCTGGTGGATTCGCCAGGCCATCACCCGCTCCATCGCGGACCAGGCCCGCACCATCCGGATTCCGGTGCACATGATCGAGACCATCAACAAGCTCAACCGCGTGTCCCGCCAGATGCTCCAGGAAATGGGCCGCGAGCCCACCCCGGAAGAGCTGGGTGAGCGCATGGAAATGCCGGAAGACAAGATCCGCAAGGTGCTGAAGATCGCCAAGGAGCCGATCTCCATGGAAACCCCGATCGGCGACGACGAAGACAGCCATCTGGGCGATTTCATCGAGGACATCCAGGCCTTGTCACCGGTCGATTCCGCCACCGCCGAAGGCCTGCGCGAAGCCACCCGCTCCGTGCTCTCCGGCCTGACCGCGCGCGAATCCAAGGTACTGCGCATGCGCTTCGGCATCGAAATGAACACCGACCACACCCTCGAGGAAGTTGGCAAACAGTTCGACGTAACCCGTGAGCGCATCCGCCAGATCGAAGCCAAGGCCCTGCGCAAACTGCGCCACCCTTCCCGCTCCGATCACCTGCGCGGCTTCATCGACGACCAGGGCAGCGCCTAAGCTGCCAACACAGTAGCGGGCGCCCCCTCTCATGGGTATAATGGCGCCCGCTTCTGCCCCTCCCGGGCAATTTGAAAAAAGGGCCTATAGCTCAGTTGGTTAGAGCAGAGGACTCATAATCCTTTGGTCGCTGGTTCGAGTCCAGCTGGGCCCACCATTCCTGTTAGCATGAACCTTCCCCAACCTTTCCCCGGGCAATCCAAACCCTCTAACGCTCTGTCTGCTTACCCCGTAATGCGGTCGCTACGTCGAACGAACCGCACCACCACAAAGCCAGCCACAACGGCCATACTGCCACTCAGCGCAACCAGGGTCTCACCCCCAACCAAAAAGCCCATGCTGTAAGGCGCCACCGCCACAAGCAAGGCACCCCAGAAGTAAGCCCGGCGCTTGCCCAGCAGCAGGTAGAGCGGGAACACCAGCCCGTAGAACAGCAGGAACCCCTTGTAGAGCAGTTCGGTCATGGGAAGGTCCAGCCAGGGCACCCTAGCCGTTGTACCAAGCCCCAGGAGCACAGAGAGGCCAACCAGATAGGCGCCATAGAGCACCAGGCGAGAGCGCCAGGGTTTGGGGTGCTGGCGCTGGGCTTCTTTGAGGTGAACGGCCACGGTGAAAGCCGTCTGCATCAGGATGAAGGCAATCACGGGCCAGAGCAGTGATACATCGAGGGAGCCCTTACCGGCCGCCATGGCCTTCAGTCCGCCGCTGTAGGCGAAAACGAAGAGCAGCAACGCAAGGAAGAACACGCCAAAGCCCAGGGTGAAGCTCAATCGGGGATTGGGGCTGCGCTCCAGGGCGCGGTGGAAGGTCAGGTCCAGGTAGGGCGACAGGGCGAAGCCCAGCACCAGGGGCATGAGCGTGTGCCACCAGCCCGGTTGGGGGGTGATCGTTGCCAGGGGAGGCTCGGCGTTAAGGTAACCGCCAAAGAGGGCCATGGACAGGACAAAGAGGGCCACGGCCACCCAGCCAATCACGCCGTCGGCACGATAGAACAGGCCCACGAGTGCCAGCATCACCGGCAGCAGCCACCAGCCCACCAGCGCGCTGAGCCAGACCACGAAAAACAGCTGGAAGGCGATGGTGACGAGGGAAAACACCTGCAGCATCCACCGGTGTTTGGCCAGGAACGCGGGCTGGCGGTTGCGGGTCATCACCCAGCCAAAGGCGGCGGCGCCGATCACGTTGGCGAGCGTGAAGCCGGTCAGCGTAATCCATCCGTAGTCACGTAGCAGGAGCACCGGCAGGAAGGCGCCAATGCACCAGAGCCAGGAGGAGGCAAGGTAAAACGCCTGCTGCAGTGAGGCCGGCACGGTTAGCCTCCCACCGGCCAGACTTTGAAACTGATATGGCCCGAGCCGATGCGTTTGCCGGTGGTGGACTTGGATTTGGCCCGGTACAGTTTGATGGTCAAGTCCATCATGAATTTGCCGCCAGCCGCGATTTTCTCTTCCAGTTCGTTCTCATCAAGCTCGACTTTGTAGATCACTGGGTCGGTGCTTGGCAGCAGGAAGCGATAGTCCAGCCGGGTACAGACCATACGGTACTCGCCTTCGGTTCGCAGAAACAGGTAGCAACCGGCCGCCAGTTCGCTGTTGCCCAGAATGGCGGCCCCCGCCTGGGTGCCATACCAGTTAGAATTGAAGCGTTTCTTGGGCAGGTAGGCGTAAAAGTTCTTTGGGTCGTAATTCACCTTCAGGCCACTGCGGGAAATAAAGGGCATGAAGATCACAGCAAGCAACCGGTTGATGAATGGTTTCTTGATGCTGAGTTTGTTGAGCTTGATTTCCAGCTCAGGCGGTAAGGCCACAGCCATGGATGCACCTTGTTACTGATGAAATATAAAACGTGATTCGCGGTAGCATCCTGAGTAAGAAAAGCAGACGTTCACCGCTGCAGCCCGTGAAATAACCGACCGACGACCCGCGCTATATTAGGGGGCTACCTCTCCGTGTCAAGGTCGGGGCTGTGCCGGGAGGTTCAAGCGTCCAGCTTTTTTACACACTCGAAAACCAGCCCAAAATAAGACCCGATTTATCAGCCACTTAAAAAGTGGCAGATTTTATGCAGTCTCCAGAATAGACACTGCTGCATAAGGACCATCAGGCACCGAGTTGACAGTGGAGCCGGTTCGCCGGAAAGGACAATCTGGAGGTATGACCATGAAACGTATGATTTCTATCGCGGCAGCGCTGGCCATTGGCCTGTTTGCGATGCCTGCATCCGCAGGACTGATATACCATTATTTTGATGGAAGTGGCGATGTCGACGGCAACGACTGTTCGGGTTACTTTGGCGGTACAGAGGGCACCACCTGTACGGTGTTTGTGAATGATGAAACCGGCACAGCCATTCAGATTTCACCGCTCATCGCAAAGTACAAACCGAATGGCGATGTCGAAGAATTAAACAGTGACTTCACCAGTTTCGACGGCAGCGAGATCACTATTGACGGCGATGCCACCGGTAACTGGAGCTACACCATGGGCGAGGACGACCCGGGTGTTCGCTACTGGGCTGCCAAGGCAGGCAACGGATTTAACCTGTTCTGGTACATTGACGACGCCGATACCGAGACCTGTTCCGGTAACACCTATACCCTGGCCTGCCTGAACCTGGCCGAGGTGGTTACCGAGGGCACCTGGTTCACTCCGGATGAGAAGGGGTTGTCTCACATTTCCTTCTACGACAGTGAGGCCCCGACTTATGTGCCGGAACCCGGCTCCATCGCGCTGCTCGGCCTGGGCATGCTGGGCCTTGGCCTGGCCCGTCGCCGTCGCGCGGCTGCCACCGTTACAGCCTGAGTGCTTGGCAAAATACCGCCCCGGCCCAAAGCCGGGGTGGTTTTTACCTGACCTCTCCTGATATTCCCTCCACAGCTATTCTCTGTTGAAAGCCCCAACCGCAGATGTCAAAGTTCGCCATACCTTTTTGGCGAACCCGCCCAGACGACACAACGGAGACAGCAATCATGCCCAGAGGCCTTCAACTGGTGTTTATCGCCATCGCATTGGTGGTTATTGGCGCGCTTCTGGTCTATATCTGGCGACAATCCCGCCTGCTGTCGGAACAGCGGCTGCGAGAGAAGAAAACCCAGGAGTTCCAGGCCCGGCGTCGGGACGAGATGGTGGAAAGTATCCGGGTGATCGCCATGGCGGTGGAAGCTGACCAGGTTGAATACTCCGAGGCCTGCCTGCGATTGAAAGGGCTACTGGAACACGTGGCGCCGGAGTTGCTGGAGAAGCCGCCATTCCGGGTACTCCAGCAGGTCCATGATAAAATCAGCCACATGCCCACCCACCGGGCCAGGAAGAACACGGACTCCGAAACCCTTACCCAGCTTGACCAGGAGCGGCATGAGGTGGAGCAGGAATTCGCTGAAGAAATCCGGGAGGCAGCCACCACTCTTCGGCATTATCGATTTGATTGACGTCGCGACTTTCTTTTTGCCAAATATTGGCTATATTTCAATCAGGAGCTGTCCAGTATCTTTACAACCAGCTCCTGAGTTGTTTTCTCCTGACGAGTTTTTTGATGACACTGCTATATGCGGGTGGACCTAACCGGCCTCAGGGCCGGTTTTTTTATGATCCCTGATTCATCATGCCCGCTATCGCCATGACACTGTCCTTGCTTTGAACCAGGTCTTCGAAACGCTCGTCCACTTTTGACCGGTTCAGGCCCAGCTCTTCAAACACCGCGTCCGGAATGGGCTCGCCTGCCCCCAGGGCAATGCCTTTATCGGTCAGCAACTGGCGCCCAAGCCACAGCGCCCGAGCGTAGGCATGGTGCTCGCCGTCAAAGGCCGGATTTTTCTGATAGCGAATGGCGGTGCTCACCTCCTCCGGCATGCCCCAGTTTTCCATTAGCTGGGCCGCAATCTGCTCCCGGGTGATACCCAGAAGCTTGTGCTCAATCACACTGGAATCGATGTTTGGATTAACTTCCAGCGACCGGCACACCAGCCGGAAATGAGGAGGAAAGACCTGGGCCAGAACCAGGTGCCCGAAGTTGTGCAACAGCCCGGCCAGATAGGCCAGACCGAATACCGGGCGGCGGGGCCCTTTCATCATACCGGCGAGGATGCCGGCGGATTGGGCCTGCCAGATAGCCTGCTGCCAGTAGTCCACATACCCATCCGGATGGTCATCCGGCTGACGCAGCGCGCGGCCCAGAGACAGGCCCATCGCCAGGTTCATCACCAGGTCGAAACCCAATACTCGAGACACCGCATCGTACACCGACCGAACCTGTCCGGCGGCGGCGTAGAATGAAGACGACGCCCAGCTGACCACCTGGGCGGCCAGGCTTGGATCGCTTTCAACGATGTCCACCAGATCCCCCATGACCGCATTGGGGTTCACTCGCAAATGGATGATGCGTTGCGCCGTTTCCGGCAATGGTGGCAGCTCCAGGGTATCTTCCAGGCGCTGCTGGATACGCAGACCGGTGAAACGATTTATCGCGGAATGTAGCTGTTCCCGGTCCGCCTTGGGATTACTCAGGTTTACCGAGATCGAGTCGGTATCCACTGCGAAGCTTTTCCGGATCGCTTTGCCTGTCAGCTCGGCAAAGTCCGCCGCTGGCATCACGGCCGCCAACTGCTGGTCCGCCAGTTCCAGAGCCACGTAATCCAGCTCATCCACCCGGCTGTCGATCACCGAGGGCCATCCTGTCAGGGACGGCATGGCCGGCAGATCGGTCAGCCCCACCCGCTGGCGTGTGCGCACCTGATCGCCGATGGGCATCATGCGTAAATTTCGCCCCAGCTGTTTATTCAGGGCTTCCAGATCCAGCAGGTCATCTCGCCGGCAAATGGCTTGTAGCTTGCCTTCACCATCGCTGAGCAGCACCATCCGCAATGCATGCTTTGGATCAATCTGACTAATGCTCCGCAGGGATACGGCCTTAGCCTTGTCTGCCAGGGACTCCTGAATGACAACCGGCAGCTGCATAGGATCACCTCAAAATTTTGCGCTTACGCGACAGGATTATACCTCTCCATACCGAATATTTTCTCCCAGCCAACGGCGAATCAACGCTTCCACCGTCCGTGACTGGGCCATCAAGCCTGGCGCCATTTCCCTGACCGGCTCAATCCAGCCTTTATCTCTTTCAAAATCCGCCAGCCGGAACTGCATCATTCCGGTTTGTCGGGTGCCCAGCACCTCCCCCGGCCCGCGTATTTCCAGATCCTTCTCCGCAATAAAAAAGCCATCCTGGCTGTCCCGCAAGGCCTGCAGTCTGGCCTTGCCATTACTTGATAGTGGCGGATGGTAAAGCAGTACGCAATAACTGGCTTGCTCTCCCCGGCCAACCCGGCCACGCAGTTGGTGCAACTGCGCGAGGCCCAGCCGCTCGGGGTTTTCGATAATGATCAATGAGGCATTGGGCACATCCACACCCACCTCGATCACCGTCGTGGCCACCAGCAGGTCCAGTTCGCCGTTCTTGAAGGACTCCATCACCTCGGCCTTCTCAGCGGCCTTAAGCCGGCCATGCACCAGCCCGACTTTCAGATCCGGCAACCGGTCGGCCAGTTCCGCCGCCGTCACTTCCGCAGCCTGGCATTGCAGGGCCTCGGATTCTTCGATCAGGGTACAGACCCAATAGGCCTGGCGCCCCTCCCGGCAAGCCTGACGCACCCGATCAACGATCTCATCCCGGCGACTGTCAGACACCACCACGGTCTCAATGGGTTTACGCCCCGGGGGCAACTCGTCAATCACCGAGGTGTCCAGGTCGGCGTAGGCGCTCATGGCCAGGGTCCGGGGGATCGGCGTCGCGGTCATGATCAGCTGATGGGGCGCCAGTGAACCACCCACGCCTTTCTCCCGCAAGGCCAGGCGCTGGTGAACCCCGAAACGGTGCTGTTCATCAACAATCACCAGGGCGAGTCTCTGGAACTCGACATCGTTCTGGAACAGGGCGTGGGTGCCTATCACCACCTGGGCGTCACCACCGGCCACGGCCGCCAGGGCTTCCTTCCGCGCCCTGCCCTTCACCTTGCCTGACACCCAGGCCAGGCGGATGCCCAGCGGTTCCAGCCAGCTGCGGAAATTCTGATAGTGCTGCTCGGCCAGAATCTCGGTCGGGGCCATCAGCGCCACCTGGGCGCCCGCGCCAATGGCCTGCAAAGCCGCCAATGCGGCCACCACGGTTTTACCCGACCCCACGTCACCCTGCACCAGGCGCAACATGGGCAAAGGCTGGCTGAGATCCTGGCGGATATCGCTCATCACATGGCGCTGGGCTCCGGTAAGGCTGAACGGCAGCTGATCCAGGAAACGCTCAGACAAATCACCGGTGGGCAGCAGTGGCAGCGCCTCCCGCGCCTGTATCTGCTCGCGAACCTGCAACAGACTGAGCTGGTGGGCCAACAGCTCTTCCATCACCAGTCGTTGCTGAGCCGGGTGACGCCCCTCCATCAACAGGTGGACCGGAGTACCGGCCGGGGGAGAGTGCACCAGTCGAACCGCTTCGGTAATCGACGGCAGTTGGTAATCCGCCAGCAGCTCGGGCGGCAGCCAGTCCTTGATGGGAAATCGGTTCAGAAAACCCAGGGCCTGCTGGCAAAGGCTGCGCACCCGCGGCTGCTGGATACCTTCGGTCAATGGGTAAACGGGTGTGAGGGTGGCCTGGTTGGCCGGAGGCATGGGCGGCGGGTTTACCTGGTATTCCGGGTGGTAAAACTCAAAGCCTGCCCGGCCCGGACGAACCTCACCGAAACAACGGACCCGGGCGCCTTCGCTTAACTGGTTCTTCTGGCTGGCATTGAAGTGGAAGAAACGCAGCACCAGAAAGCCGCTGTCATCCTTCAGGGTAACCTGCAGGCTCCGGCGCCGGCCCATCACCAGATCGGCTTTCATGACCTCGCCTTCGATCACCGCCACATCGCCAATCCGCAGGCTGCCAATGGGCACCACGCGAGTGCGGTCTTCGTAACGGTGCGGCAGATGAAACAGAAGGTCCTGCACCGAGCGAATGCCCAGCTTTTCCAGCTTGCCGGCCAGGGCGCTGCCTACGCCCTTGAGCTGGGTTACACAGATGTCCTCCAGCGACGTCATGGGGCGTTCAGGCGCTTTCGGCCGCCGCTGGGGTATCGTCCCTGGCTTTCTCGATCACCCGGCACTGGCTGGCCGCCAGCGACAGCACATCGATGGCCTTGGGCCGAGGGAAGGTCACGCGCCAGGCCAAAGCCACCGTGCGGAAGGGAACCGGCGGGGCAAACGGCCTGACCGCCAGAATATCTTCCTGGTACTTCATGGCGGTGGCGGCGGACAACGGCAATACAGTAATACCCAATCCCGAGGCCACCATGTGTCGAATGGTTTCCAGTGAACTCCCCTCCGTCACCAGCTCCGGCCGGCCGGCATCGGCCCGCTTGGTAATGGCTTCGACCAAGGGCGGGCAACTTTCCAGCACCTGATCCCGGAAGCAGTGGCCCGGGCCCAGCAACAGCAACTGCTCCTTGGCCATTTCCTCAGGCGTCACCTGATCTTTCTCAGTCAGGGGGTGGTCGGCCGGCAGCAGCACCACGAAAGGCTCATCATAGAGCGGTAAGGTCACCACCTCGGGTTCATCGAACGGCAGTGCCACAATGATGGCATCCAGTTCCGAGTGGCGAAGCTTCTGGCGCAGGTTGGCGGTGTAGTTCTCTTCGATATACAGCGGCATTTCCGGTGCCGCACGCCGCAGTTCCGGCAACAGGTGCGGGAACAGGTAGGGGCCGATGGTGTAGATGGCACCGACTTTCAGCGGCGAGTTCAGTTGGTTTTTTCCATCCTGGGCCATATCCCGGATGACGCCCACCTGATCCAGAACCCGTTGAGCCTGTTCAATAATGCGCTGGCCGGTTTCGGTTACGCGGATGCTGCTTTTGCTACGTTCAAAGAGGGGAATACCCAGCTCGTCTTCAAGCTTCTTAACCGCCACACTTAGGGTCGGCTGGCTGACATGACAGCGCTCTGCGGCGCGACCAAAATGCCTTTCCCGGGCAAGAGTAACAACGTATCGTAACTCGGTGAGAGTCATGGAAAGCTCCGGTCAACTGAAACGGACAATGTTTTCAAACACTTTATCAGCCAAAGCATAAGGATTGAAATTGTCTATGACAAGGACAGATCAGGATCAACCCGCACAAATTCTGGTGGCCGGCTGCGGCAAGCTGGGCGGCGCCATAGCCTCTGCCCTGACAGACAACGCGCAGGTCTACGGCTTGCGGCGAAACCCCGACAGGGTGCCCGCTGACGTGACTGGTATCGGCGCGGACCTGACCCAGCCCGAGACCCTCAAAGGCAAGCTGCCGGAATCACTGGATGTGGTGATCTACTGCCTGACGCCCTCCAGTTACGATGAGGCGGGCTATCACCAGGCATATGTTACCGGTTTGCAGAACCTGCTGGAGGCGATCGGCAACAGACCACTGACGCGGCTGTTTTTTGTCAGTAGCACCAGCGTCTACGCCCAGGACGACGACAGCTGGGTGGACGAAACCAGCCCCACGGAGCCGGACCGCTTCAGTGGCCAGCAAATCCTCCAGGGCGAGCAGACCGCACTGAACAGCCGGCACCCGGCCACGGTCGTGCGTTTCAGCGGCATTTATGGTCCCACCCGTCAGCGTTTTCTGGAAGAAGTGCTTGAGGGCCGGATGAACCCGCAGCCTCCCGCACCCTACAGCAACCGGATTCACGAGCACGACGCCGCCCATGCCATCGCCTGGCTGGCCAAACAGGCACTGTCCGGCCACGCCATCGAAGAGCTCTACATCGCCAGCGATTGCGAGCCGGTGCGCCTGGATGAAGTGGTGGACTGGGTCCGGCAGCAGGTGCCGTGCAAGGAACCGGAGGAAGGTGCGCGAAAAGGAGGGAGAGCCGGCAGCAAGCGCTGCAACAATCAGCGCCTGCTTAATAGCGGCTTTGAATTCCGGTACCCCGACTACAAGGTGGGATACCGGGAGATGATCAGCAACCTTAGCTGAGCACCATCACCGCTTCCATTTCCACCGGCACGCCCTTGGGCAGTGCCGCCACACCCACGGCGGCACGGGCCGGGTACGGTTCCTGGAAGTAGGTGGCCATGATCTCGTTGACCGTGCCGAAGTTGGCCAGGTCGGTCATGTAAATGTTCAGCTTGACGATATCCTTAAGCTCACCGCCAGCAGCCTCACAAACCGCTTTGAGGTTTTCGAACACCTGGCGGGTCTTGGCGGCGAAATCGCCGGCCACCACTTCCATGGTTTCGGGATCCAGCGGAATCTGGCCAGACAGATACACGGTGTCTCCGGCCTTGACCGCCTGGGAGTAGGTGCCAATTGCCTGCGGCGCGTTTTCGGTCTGGATAACAGATTTGTTGGTCATGACCTTCAATTTCCTCTCTGCCAAAACAGCAATGCTCACCCTTTGGTGCCGCTACTGTCAACTGCCGGCGATCAGTGGCGTACCCGACCAATATGGGTAACCGCACGAATATTACGAACCCGGCGCATCACCCGCGCCAGATGGCGACGGCCGTTCACATGCACCACCAGGTTCACGATACCGAATTTGGCGTTCTGTTCTTCAACGCCAATCCGCTCAATATTGCCATCGGCCATGGCCACCGCATTGGCCACTTCGGCAATCACGCCGCGCTGTCGCTCCAGCTCCACTCGAAGCTCGACCGAGAATTCATCGGTGATGTCCTTGGCCCATTTCAGGTGGGTCAGCTTCGCTCGTTCTTCATCGCCCTCGGGCAATTTGGAGCAGGTGTCGGAATGAATCACCATGCCGTTGCCGGAATCCATGACACCCACAATCGGGTCGCCCGGAATCGGTTTGCAGCACGAAGCAAATTTCACCAGCAGACCTTCGGTTCCCCGAATGGTCACCGCGCTCGATTTACCATCGCCCGTGTTTTCCAGGTTGGCGGGCGATTGTTCCATACCCTCGGTGCCAGACACCAGTTGCCGGGCCACCAGGTACGCCATGCGGTTGCCCAGGCCAATGTCACTGACCAGATCATCGAAGTTGTTCACCTGATTGTGGTTAACCACCAGCTGCTTCTGGGCATCACTGATATCACTCAGCTTGGCCCCAAAGCCTTTCAGGGAGCGCTTGAGCAACGTGCGACCCAATTCCAGGGACTCAGCCCGCTGGCGGGTTTTCAGGGCATGGCGAATGCTACTGCGCGCCTTACCAGTCACCACAAAGCTCAACCAGGCCGGATTTGGCCGGGCGCCCGGAGCGGTAATGACCTCCACGGTCTGGCCACTCTGTAACGGCTGGCTCAGGGAGGCCAGGTTCCGGTTGATCCGACAGGCGACCGCCGCGTTGCCAATATCCGTGTGAATCGCATAGGCGAAGTCCACCGGCGTCGCACCACTGGGCAGCTCCATGATCCGCCCTTTGGGGGTGAACACATAGATCTCGTCCGGGAACAGGTCCACTTTCACGTGCTCGATGAACTCCATGGAGTCATCGGCCCGCTCCTGGATTTCCATCAGCCCCTTCACCCAGCGGTCCACCCGCTTCTGGTTCACGGTGGTTACCCCGGAATCCTCATTCTTGTACATCCAGTGGGCGGCAATGCCGTTATTGGCAATATGCTCCATTTCCTCGGTACGGATCTGGATCTCGATATTTACATGCATGCCGAACAGCGTGGTGTGCAACGACTGGTAGCCGTTGGCCTTGGGCATGGCAATATAGTCCTTGAAGCGTCCGGGGAGAGGTTTGTAGAGGCTGTGCACGGCGCCGAGGATGCGGTAGCAGTCGTCTTCGGTCTCGGTGATGATGCGGAAGGCGTAGACATCCATGATCTCATGGAAGGATTTGTGCTTGAATTTCATCTTGTTGTAGATGGAATTCAAGTGCTTCTCCCGGCCCATGATCTTGCCGGGCAATCCTCGCTCCTCGAGCTTTTCCTCCAGCTTGCCGCGAATGTCATCGATGATTTCCCGGTGACTGCCCCTCAACTTGTCCACGGCCTTGGCAATGTACTTCGAGCGCATCGGATAGAGCGCGGAAAAGCCCAGATCCTCAAGCTCGGTACACACCGCGTGCATACCCAACCGGTTGGCGATGGGGGCGTAGATATCGAGGGTTTCGGTGGCGATGCGCAAGCGCTTTTCGTAGGGCATGGGGCCCAGAGTGCGCATGTTGTGTAGCCGGTCCGCCAGCTTAACCAGAATCACACGGATGTCCCGGGCCATCGCGAGGGTCATTTTCTGGAAGTTCTCGGCCTGGGCTTCGGCCCGGGTGCGGAATTCAATCTGGGTAAGCTTGGAGACGCCGTCCACCAGTTCGGCCACGTCGTCACCAAACTGCTCGGCCAGGGCGTCCTTCGGGATACCGGTGTCTTCAATCACATCGTGGAGCATCGCGGCCATCAGGCTCTGATGGTCCAGCTTCAGGTTGGCGAGGATGCCGGCAACGGCCAGCGGGTGGGTAATATAGCGGTCACCGCTCTTGCGCATCTGGCCTTCGTGGGCTTGCTCGGCGTAATAATACGCCCTCCGTACCTGATTGATACGGTTGTTATCCAGATAAGAACCCAACACTGAGGTCAGGTCTTCTACCGTCGCCTCTCTCGACACCGCGCCTCCACCAAATCTCTGAGCGCTGGAACGAAAAAAGCCCGAATGCATGCATCCGGGCTTTCCGTGTCCTTCCAGCAGGTTGCTATAGAATACACTATAAACTGCGGAGGCAGATTTCAATGCCTTCGACGTGCCTGCGCCCGCTTTAGGCCAGACCAGCAGGCAAAGACTTAGTCTTCTTCCTGCTCCTTGAGCAGATCACGGGTGACCTTGCCTTCTGCAATTTCACGCAACGCGATAACCGTTGGTTTATCGTTCTCTTCCGGCACCATGGGGTCAGCGCCCTTGGTGGCGATCTGGCGCGCGCGCTTGGTTGCCAGCATGACCAGCTGGAAGCGGTTATCTACGTTTTCCAGACAATCTTCAACGGTAACTCGTGCCATTATGTTCCCCGAAAATAACAAATACTGGTGAAAGACCGTGTAGTGTACTGCCCACGGCTCATTTTGTATACAGAAAAAACGCCATCACCGACGACCGGAAAGCTCCGCCAGCAGGCCCTCGTGGCGCACCCGCTGATTGGCCATGCTCAGGCGCTGGGTGCGAACAATACAGAGTAACTCTGACAGAGCCTGCTCGAAATCATCATTGACCACCAGGTAATCAAACTCGATCGCGTGGCGGCATTCCTCTTCGGCCTCGGCCAGGCGCCGCTCAATCACCTCGGGCGCGTCGGTGCCCCGGCCAATCAGGCGCTCACGCAGGATCTCGGCGGATGGTGGCACGATAAAGATTCCCACACATTCGGGAATCAACCGGCGCACCTGCTCTGCACCCTGCCAGTCGATCTCCAGGATCACATCCTGCCCCTTGGCCAGAGTTTCGCGCACCCAAACCTGAGAGGTGCCATAGTAATTGCCGAAAACATCCGCGTGTTCGAGGAAGTCTCCCCGGGCGATCATCGCCTCGAATTCACCCCGGTCAACAAAGTGGTAATTCACACCGTCCTGCTCACCCTCGCGCATGGGCCGGGTGGTATGGGAGATGGAAACCCCCAAGCGGGCATCCTGGCGCAGCATTTCGGCGACCAGACTGGTCTTGCCCGCCCCGGATGGTGCAGAAATTACATACAGGGTGCCCAGCTCACCGGCATGATTCATGGCTTACTCTTCCCGATCACCTAATAGAAACGTGTTACGGGGCCAACACCCCCTCAGAAAACGCGCGATTATACGGGGTTTAACCGGCATCCGCACCTCAGTGCGCAGGCTACCAGTCCACTTCCGGTAAAACCACGGCTCAACGAAAGGCTTACTCCAGGTTTTGCACCTGCTCCCTCATCTGCTCGATCAACACCTTGAGATCCACCGCCATGCGCGTGACCGCCGCATCGATGCTCTTGCTACTGAGGGTATTGGCCTCGCGGTTTAGCTCCTGCATCAGAAAATCCAGCCGCCGCCCGATGGCGTCATCCCGCTGCAGGGTGTCAGACACTTCGGTGACGTGAGCGTCCAGCCGATCCAACTCTTCCGCAACATCGCTCTTCTGGGCCAGCATCACCATTTCCTGCGCCAGGCGGTCTTCTTCCAACTCCACCTGCGCCTTGGCGAAGCGGTCACGAATGTTTTGCGCCTGGGCCTCCAGCAGCTGCGGCATGCGCTCACGCACCTCGGCCACGAATGCGGACATTTCCTTCAGCCGGTCGTCAAACAGCGGGCGCAACCGCTCTCCTTCACGTTCGCGCACCGTTACCAGCTCATCCACCGTCTCCGCAAACAGATCGCCGGCGGCGGCCTTGGCTTCACTGAAATCCTGCTCCGGCATCGACAGCACTCCGGGCCAGCGCAGAATATCCAGGGCGCTGATATGAGCCGGGTTATCCAGGATACGATTCACATGGTTGGCCGCCTCATTCAGCGCCCGGGTCAGGTCATCGTTTACCTCAAAATTCTGCGCATCCGTCTCCACCGGCTGGAAGCGCATGGACACATCCACCTTGCCCCGCTTCAGCCCCTGGCGAAGGCGGTCGCGGAAACCGGTTTCCAGCTCCCGCAACTGTTCAGGCAAACGAAAAGACGGCTCCAGGTAACGATGATTCACCGTGCGGATTTCACAGGTCAGGGTACCCCAGTCGCCCCGGGCTTCCTTACGGGCAAAGGCAGTCATGCTGCGAATCATAAAAGCTCCCTTTCTTCAGACAATAAACGGGATTCTATCAGGGCCGGGCGGAAAGCGGCGAACCCTTTACCGGCTATCGCCAGCCGAACCTTCACTCCATGTTATACTGGCAGACTTTTAAAATTCGCCCGGCCCCGTGGCCGGACACCCATGAACAATGACAGGATATTTTATGCGACCAAGCGGCAGAACACCGGAACAACCCAGAGACGTTCGCATTACCCGCAACTTCACCCGCCACGCCGAAGGCTCGGTACTGGTGGAATTCGGTGACACCAAAGTGATCTGCACCGCCTCCGTCGAAAACAAGGTACCGCCCTTCCTGCGCGGAGAAGGCAAAGGCTGGATCACCGCCGAATACGGCATGCTGCCCCGCTCCACCGGCAGCCGCATGGGCCGCGAAGCCGCCCGTGGCAAGCAGGGTGGTCGCACCGTGGAAATTCAGCGCCTGATCGGCCGCAGCCTGCGCGCGGCCGTCGACATGAAAGCGCTGGGCGAGCACACCATTACCATCGACTGTGACGTCATCCAGGCCGACGGCGGCACCCGCACCGCCGCCATTACCGGTGGCTGCGTGGCGCTGGTGGACGCGCTGAATTACCTGGTGGCCGAAGGCCGCCTGAAGAAGTCCCCGCTCAAGCGCATGATTGCCGCCATCTCCGTCGGCATCTACAAAGGCACGCCGGTGGCGGATCTGGACTACCCGGAAGACTCCGAGGCCGATACCGACCTGAACGTGATCATGACCGATGAAGGTGGCTTCATCGAAATCCAGGGCACGGCCGAAGGCGCGCCGTTCCAGCAGGACGAACTCGACGCCATGCTGGCCCTGGCCCGCAATGCCAGCGACACTTTGTTTTCGATTCAGAAGGAAGCTCTGGAGGGCTGATTTCTGTAGTTGGGAGTTAGCTTCTCTGGAGTTGACTCCCGCGAGCCCGGGTGGGGAAACCTTTCCGGGACCGTCTCCGGCCAGGGAAGGCCGGAGTCGAGCGCACATGGATGTGCTTGTAGCGTGTCCCGGAAAGGTTTCCCCGCCCGGGCTCGCTACTTCACACCAATCCTAAAGACATGCACCAAGGTGCCTGCACGGTATTGCTTGAGCCATTGCGGGATGCCTTCCCCAGAATTTCGAAGGCCAGGGATGGCCTGAAATAAGCGCACAGGGATGTGCTTGTAGCGGTTCTGGGGAAGGCCGCCCGCAATGGCGCCTCCCCCACAAGCCAGAAAGGCTATATTCGGCAGGAAATACTAAAACCCGATTTCGATGTCGTAGTCCATCACCACCGGCGCATGATCAGAGAACCGCGCAGACGGATCAATCCAACCATCCTGGATGGTCTTGCGAATGCCAGGCGTCAACAGCTGGTAATCCACCCGGATGCCGGCGGCCTTACTCGGCCCCTCCACCTGCTCCGGCCACCAGGTAAACTGATTGCTCTGCTTGTTGATCTCCCGGAACGCATCAATACAGCCCATTTCATCAAACAGACGGTCCAGCCATGCACGCTCGTGGGGCAGGAAACCGGAGAAATCCATGCGGTGATACAGCGGGCTCGCGTCGGTCACGTGATGCGCGGTTTGCAGGTTGGCGCCAAAGATAAACTGCCGACGCTTGCGCAGGGTCTTCTGCATATGGACGCCAAAGGCCTCCATGAACTCATCCTTGTGGTCCAGCACCGTCAGGTCATCCTCGCCGGTCAGCTCTTCTTCGCGGCCAAGGGCACAGGGGGCCAGCACCGATGCCACGGAAACCTTGTCAAAATCGGCCTGGATAAAACGCCCTTCGCGGTCGGCCTGCTCATTGGCAAAGCCGTACATGATGGCCTTGGGGAAGTGACGGGTGTAAATCCCCACACCGCCGTGCTCGTTCAGCTCACCATCAATGAAATAGGCCTCATAGCCTTCGGGAATCAGGTTCTGGTCTTCAATCTCGTAGGCGCGCATGCGGTGGTCCTGAACACAGACCACGTCCGCATCCTGGTCGGCCAGCCAGTCAAAAAAACCGTTTTCAACAGCCCGGGCCAGACCATTGACACTGATTGATACTACCCGCATACGTGTTCCCTGATTCGCTTTGTGTGTATGATACCGTTTTTACATTCTATTTAAAGTTGAAACCCCGCCAGAACCCTTGCCATGCACGACTATCAGCAAAAATTTATCGAGTTTGCCATCCAGCGGAATGTGCTGCGTTTCGGAGAATTTACCCTGAAAT
The DNA here is from genome assembly GCA_044811145.1 of Marinobacter nauticus. GTDB lineage: Bacteria > Pseudomonadota > Gammaproteobacteria > Pseudomonadales > Oleiphilaceae > Marinobacter > Marinobacter nauticus_A. Next base: position 1,520,862 of record CP085245.1, on the reverse strand, counting down.
CCGGGCGCACCAGCCCCTACTTTTTCAACGCCGGGCTGTTCAACACCGGCGACGACCTGCTGCAATTAAGCAAAGCCTATGCCGCCGCCATAGAACGCAGCGGGCTGGATTATGACATCATTTTCGGGCCAGCCTATAAGGGCATTCCCTTGGCCACCGTGACCGCCATGGCCCTCGCTACAGACGGTAACAGCAAACCCTTTGCATTCAATCGCAAAGAGAAGAAAGATCATGGCGAAGGCGGCAACATTGTCGGGGCACCATTAGAAGGCAAGGTGCTCATTGTTGACGACGTTATTACCGCCGGCACCGCCATTCGCGAGTCCATCGATATCATCCGCGCCGCGGGTGCCGAGCCTGCAGGCGTTCTTATTGCACTGGATCGCCAGGAAAAGGGCAATGCCGAGCTTTCCGCCATCCAGGAAGTCGAAAAAGAATTCGGCATCCCCGTTGTGAGTATTATTCGTCTGGAACAGGTGTTGGATTACCTGAAGGCCAATCCGGAATTCGCCGGCCATGCGGAGAACGTGGCGGCCTACCGGGATCGTTACGGAGTTTAAGGCATGCAGCATCGCCCGATTGTTTCTTCCGCCATTGCCCTGCTGACCACCATTGGCATGCTGGCATCAACCGGCGCGCAGGCGGGCATGTACCGCTATGAAGATGAAAACGGGCGAATGGTGATCAGCAACACAATCCCGCAGGAGGCCACCAAGCGCGGCTACGACATCCTGGGTAACAACGGCCGGGTCGTGGAAACCGTCCCCCCGGCCCCAACGGCAGAAGAAATTGCTGCCCGGGAAGCCGAAAAGGAGCGCCAGCGCCAAGCGGAACTTCAGCGTCAGAAAGACGAGAAATTGCTGGAACGCTACAGCCACCCGGATCAGGCCGTGCGGGCAATGCACCGCAAAGTCCGTGAAATGGAGGGGATGATTCAGCTGAAACGCGGGAACATCTCCGTCATATCCAGCCAGTTGAATAACGAACAAAGCCGCGCCGCCGATATGGAGCGGGCGGGCCGGGAAGTGCCCGAGGCGTCACTGGAAAAGATTCGCCGCCTGGAAGCGCAGATTGACGACGTGGAGCGGGAAATCCAGAACCAGCGCCGTCAGATTGAAGATATGAAAGACGAGTTCAAAGCGGACATCAAACGGCTCGAGGAAGTGACCGGCGAGCAACGCACGCTGCCACTTGACCCCCCGGAGAATGATTCACCGTAGTCGATCCCGTGGCCTCGGGCCTGGTCAATTACCAGCGGAAAATCACCCAACTGGGGATCAACAGATCCGATTCTGTGTCCTCAATCCAGCCACCGCCTTCAGCCGGCACCAGGTAATACTCCGGCCCCACCTCTGGCACCACCTTGATTTCCATCAGCTGGCCATTCACGCGGTACTCATAGAACACCTTGTCCTCGCCGGGCCGAATCACGATCTGCGTATCGCTGGCCGGAGGCTGATAATCCGAGATAACCACCGGCTCATCTGGCGTTTCCACCGGCGTGGTATCCAGTGCACCTTCATCCTGAGCCATGGCCGGCACCGAGACACAGCCAAGCAGCAGAGCAGAACAGGCGATTCGTTTCATTTTCGTGATACCCTTTGATCCAACGTTTATAGGGAGCCGCTGAACAGCTCCATGATTACAGAGTTGCACAAGCCAACCCACGCTTCAATCAGAATCCGGACCCGTTTCGACATGAGTGACAACAAGACCCCACCCGTGGTTCTGGTGGACGGATCGTCCTACCTGTTCCGCGCCTATCACGCACTGCCGCCACTGACCACCAGCAAGAACCACCCCACCGGCGCCATCAAAGGGGTAATCAGCATGCTACGCCGGCTGGAGCAGGATTTCCCCGGCTCCAAGGTCGTGGTGGTGTTTGATGCCAAGGGCAAAACCTTTCGTCACGAAATGTACGAAGAGTACAAGGCCAACCGCCCACCGATGCCGGACGATTTGGCCGTACAGATCGAACCCATCCACGAGATCGTCAAGGCCATGGGCCTGCCGTTGCTGATCGTGCCGGGCGTGGAAGCCGATGATGTGATCGGCACCCTGGCCCATGAAGCCACCAGCAAAGGCATTGACGTAGTGGTGTCCACCGGCGACAAGGACATGGCGCAGCTGGTCAGCGACCACGTCACCCTGATCAACACCATGACCGAAACCGCCATGGACCGCGACGGTGTGGTGGACAAATTTGGCGTCTCGGCCGACCAGATTGTCGACTACCTGGCGCTGGTGGGTGACAAGGTCGATAACATACCCGGCGTGAACAAATGCGGCCCCAAAACAGCGGTCAAATGGCTGCAGACCTACAAAGATCTGGACAACCTCATCGAACACGCGGACGAGATCAAAGGCAAGATCGGTGAGAACCTGCGCGAGGCCAAAGACATCCTGCCCCTGAGCCGGGAACTGGCGACCATCCGCACCGATGTGGAACTGGAGTTTGGCCTGGAAGACCTGACCGACCGGGAACAGGACGACGACCAGCTGCTGGACCTGTTCAAGGAATACGAATTCCGCTCCTGGGTGGGTGAGCTGGAAAACGGTAACAGCGGTTCCGATGGTAAATCGAAGCAGAATAGCGGTTCTCCCATGCCAGAGAAGCCGGAAAAGCGCTATTCCGTAGTCACCGACCAGGCAGAGTTTGACCAGTGGCTGGAACGCCTGAAAAATTCGGCCCTGTTCGCCTTCGATACCGAAACCACCAGCCTGCGCTATATCGACGCGCAGGTGGTCGGCGTGTCCTTCGCCATTGAAGCCGGCGAAGCCGCCTACGTGCCCCTGGCCCACGACTACATGGGCGCCCCGGATCAGCTGGACCGGGAGACCGTCCTTGAACAGCTCAAGCCCTTACTGGAAGACCCCAAGCAGAAAAAGGTCGGCCAGAACCTGAAGTACGACAAGAACGTGCTTGCCAACCATGGCATTACCCTGGAAGGCATTGCCGAGGACACCATGCTGGAGTCCTACGTCTATAACTCCGTGGCCACCCGCCATGACATGGACAGCCTGGCCCGCGTCTATCTGGATGAGCAGACCATCAGTTACGAATCCATCGCCGGCAAAGGCTCAAAGCAGCTCACGTTCAATCAGATCGACCTGGAAAAAGCCGGCCCCTACGCCGCCGAGGACGCAGACATCACCCTGCGCCTGCACCATGCTCTGAGCCCCAGGCTCAAGGAAACCGGCAAACTCGACTCTGTGTACCGGGACATTGACCTGCCGCTGGTGCCGGTGCTGTCGCGCATGGAGCAAAGGGGCGCGCTGATCAGCGCCAGCACCCTGCGCACCCACAGCCAGGAGCTGGCCGAACGCATGGCCGAGTTGGAGAAAGAGGCCCACGAGGTCGCCGGTGAGGCTTTTAACCTGGGCTCACCCAAACAGCTGCAGGCGATTCTGTACGACAAGTTCGGCCTGCGGGTGATCAAGAAGACCCCCAAGGGCGCGCCGTCCACCGCCGAACCGGTGCTGCAGGAGCTGGCCCACGAGCACGAACTGCCACGACTGATTGTGGAACACCGCAGCCTGAGCAAGCTCAAGTCCACCTACACCGACACCCTGCCAAAGCTGATTCATGAGCGCACCGGCCGGGTTCATACCTCCTACCATCAGGCCGTGACGGCAACCGGGCGGCTGTCCTCTTCCGAACCGAACCTTCAGAACATTCCGATTCGCACCGAGGAAGGCCGCCGCATCCGTCAGGCATTCATTGCCCCGGAAGGCCACAAACTGCTGGCGGCGGACTATTCTCAGATTGAACTGCGCATCATGGCGCACCTGTCCGGCGACAAAGGACTGCTGAAGGCCTTTGAGCACGGCGAGGATATCCACAAGGCCACCGCCGCCGAAGTCTTTGGTGTCAGCCTGGACGAGGTTTCCCCCGACCAGCGCCGCAGTGCCAAGGCCATCAATTTTGGGCTGATCTATGGCATGTCCGCCTTTGGCCTGTCCCGCCAGCTGGAGGTGGATCGCAGTACCGCGCAGAACTACATTGACCGCTACTTCGAGCGCTATCCGGGCGTTCTCAAGTACATGGACAACATTCGCAAACAGGCCCATGACGACGGCTACGTGGAAACCCTGTTTGGCCGGCGCCTGTACCTGCCGGAAATCAACGCCCGCAACAAACAGCTGCAACAGGCCGCCGAACGCACCGCCATCAACGCCCCCATGCAGGGTACGGCGGCCGACATCATCAAGCGGGCCATGATTGAGGTGGACAACTGGCTGCGCAGCGAGCACCCGGACGATGCCTGCATGACCATGCAGGTACACGATGAACTGATCATCGAAGTACGGGAAAGTGCCCTGAAAAAGGTCCGTAAGGGGCTGGTGGACCGCATGTCGGCGGCCGCCGACCTGGATGTACCCCTGGTCGTGGACGCCGGTGTCGGCGATAACTGGGACGAAGCCCACTAGGATACCTCTTAGCCAGTCCTTTGCGCCCTGTTGCCGTGCAAAATCACCCAATCTGTACGGAAACAGGGCGCCTTCTGCTTCGCCACACCGTCCGAGACCAGTATCCACTGGCTGCAATAAACGGCACGGAACCTGCTTTGCCGACAGTATCAGGGCAAACGCCCTTTAAAGCTGAGGCAATGCGAGGCCCGTCATGAATTCCACCACCCACGAACGCACCTGGTTGTTCGAGCCGGAACTTCTGAGACTCGTTCACCAATGCCGGCGCCTGATCCAGTCCGAGTTCGGCATCAAACTGCACCTGAACCAGGACGACCTGGAAGAACAACTGGCCGACTACGCCGAGAAAACCCGATCACGCCACCTGGTTCACACCTGGGAAGCTTTGAAACAGCGGGTACCGGAACTGGACCAGTCCATGGCGAGTGACGCACCGAAGAAAACGTATCGCGGCCAACCCATCGCGGATGATGAGGGCGGCATACAGAAAGAAGCGTTGGGGGAACCACCCCGCCCCCGGCATAACAAGGTGATTTACCGGGGACAGGTGATCGGCTGACCGGGGCGGTCAGCCACTGGGCAAGGTTACTTCTGTTAGAAAGCCTTGCTGACTTGGAGGGCAGCGCTCCAGGCGCTGAGGTCGTATTCACCTTGATAGTTGCTTTGATCTTCTGAGGCTAGAGCCGTCCCTTCGCCTAATGTCTTCACCTGAGATGGGTTATCGTGGCTGTAGTTATTTTCATCAACTTTGGCATCGCCATCGAAAATCAACATGCCAACAGAGGCATCAACTGTCCAGCCGTCTTGCTTATCTTTCCACTGGGTGCCGAGCGTCAACCAGTGACGATCTTGGGAGGGAATCCGAGCAGTGACATAATCGCCTACAGGCGACTCATCATACGCATAGCCCGCTTTAAGTTTCCATTGAGGCGTCGCCTGCCAAATGCCCCCAGCATTAAACTGCCAAGTATTTTGCCACTTCTCAGTTACGTGACTAATTATTGTGCCATCATTTCTGTTAACGACATCCAACTCTTCAAATCGACTCCAACGTGCGTAGGTGGCACCTGCCAACAAAGTCACGTCGTCTGAAAGGCGATGACTAATACCGAAACTGGCGCTCTCCGGGATGTCCAAAGGAACTTTGGCATCCTGCTTGAAGTTGAACTCACCAGTCGAGAGAGTATCGGATGTTCCCACATTTGTGAACTTAGCATCACCCTCGAGCTCAAGCTCGGTACCGGTTTGCAAGTTCAACCCCAGTTGCGTCTTGTTCGACAAGTCATAAAGAAAACCAACTCGGAAGGTGACACCGACGTCATCACCTTGGACATCAGCATAGCCATCACCAGAAGGTGCTGCACCACCTGCTAAACCGGCGACATACCTGATATAGCTGTTATCGACAAACTTTGTCAGCTTCCCTTCAGCATACATGATGTTCATGCCGACCCCCATCGACAGGCCCTCGCCATTACTCGCGGAGATTGATGGAGAGAAAGAAATTACCGATAGCTCAGTTTCATCGGCAAAGTACCGCCCCTCGAAATCATCATCATAATCGGCCGCCAAGCCATAAGGTGCATGCAGCGCAAAGCCCACATCAATTGAATCGCTCACTTCGTGGGTCACAAAGAGACTGGGCAATACGGCCGGATCTGCGATATCCCCGCCGCGACTTCCGTTCACTGGTTGTCCAGTTTGATCAGTGGTTTGTTGAGACCCGCTTTTGGCTTCCGCATCAATATCCAGCACAGAAGCACCAAACGACACATTGGTACCCGACAACTTGCTCATACCCGCCGGATTAAAGAAAACGGTACTGGCATCTTCAGCGTGCGCAGCGGCACCGGCGTTGGCGTAGCCGGAGGTCGCGGCACTTTGTTCGTTAAGGGAAAAGCCCCCCGCCATGACGGTAGCCGGTGTGGCAATGGCCGCCAGGGTTGCGAAACGGACAGCTTTAGCGAGTGTATTGTACTTGTTGTTCATAACGACTCCTTAAACGGTTTCACGCTGAGTATAGGCACCATTTCCTCGCCGTCACAACCAAATTAAACGAACGTTTGAACTATTTTTGTTAACTTTTGTTTCAATGGCTTGGCGCGGGTTAATCGTCCTGAATGGAAAGCTTATCCACCGAGGAGGAAAGCTGGTCGCTTCCCTTTGCGTCCGCCCCCAATTTGATCATCAGACGCAGGTCGTTGGCGGAATCGGCGTGGGCCAGGGCGTCTTCGTAGGTGATCGAGCCTTCGGAGTAGAGCTTGTACAGCGCCTGGTCAAAGGTCTGCATGCCGGACTCGTTCGACTTCTTCATCAGCTCTTTGAGCTTGTGTACTTCACCCTTGCGGATATGGTCCGCCGCCAGCGGGGTGTTGATCAGCACTTCGATAACCGCCTTGCGGCCATTGCCGTCCGGTGTGGGGATCAACTGCTGCGCCACGATAGCTTTCAGGTTCAGCGAGAGGTCCATCCAGATCTGGTTGTGCTGCTCCGGCGGGAAGAACTGGATGATCCGGTCCAGGGCCTGGTTGGCGTTGTTGGCGTGCAGGGTGGCCAGACACAGGTGGCCGGTTTCGGCGAACTGCACGGAGTATTCCATGGTCTGGCGGGTCCGCACCTCACCAATGAGGATAACGTCCGGAGCCTGACGCAGGGTGTTTTTCAGCGCCACTTCGAAGCTTTCGGTATCAATGCCCACTTCCCGCTGGGTCACGATACAACCCTGGTGCTGGTGTACGAATTCGATGGGGTCTTCAATGGAGATGATGTGGCCACGGCTGTTCCGGTTCCGGTGCCCCAGCATGGCCGCCAGGGAAGTCGACTTACCGGTACCGGTGGCGCCCACGAACATGATCAGGCCACGCTTGGTCATGGCCAGTTCCTTGATGATCTCCGGCAACGAAAGATCGTCCACGTTGGGGATCTTCACTTCAATGCGGCGCAATACCATGCCACAGAGGTTGCGCTGGAAGAAGGCGCTCACCCGGAAACGGCCAATGCCCCGGGCGCTGATGGCGAAGTTGCATTCGTGAGACTCGTCGAATTCGGCGCGCTGCTTGTCGTTCATGGCGCCATACACCAGCTCCCGGGTCTGCTCCGGCGTCAGGGCATTCTTGGTGACGGGCAGGACCTTCCCATTCACTTTCATGCTGGGCGGCACACCTGCGGTGATAAACAAGTCCGAACCACCTTTTTCTACCATCAGCCGTAACAGTTTTTCGAATTCCATTTGGTTTTACCTACTTTGTTTATTAAACCCTTGAGCAAGGGTGAAGCAGGTAGTCCTTCCCGGGACACGCTGTGAATACATCCCTGTACGCTTGACTGCAGCATCCATGCTGCAGACAGTCCCGGGAAGGACTACCTGCCTCACCCGCAAACTAGGTTGCTGGCCTCCCTTCGTAGCCAACAACCGGGGATTAGAAATTATCCGGCATCTTCGCCTTCGCCCGCGCCGCCTCGCGGGAAATCAGACCCTTCTGCAGCAACCGCTCCAGACACTGGTCCAGGGTCTGCATACCCAGGGAACCACCGGTCTGAATAGAGGAGTACATCTGGGCGATCTTGTCTTCGCGGATCAGATTCCGGATCGCCGGGGTGCCCAGCATAATCTCGTGTGCGGCAATCCGGCCACCGCCCATTTTCTTCATCAGGGTCTGGGAGATAACCGCCTGCAGTGATTCCGAGAGCATGGAACGGACCATGGATTTTTCTTCCGCCGGGAACACGTCCACCACCCGGTCAATGGTCTTGGCGGCGGAGGTGGTGTGCAGAGTGCCGAACACCAAGTGGCCGGTTTCGGCAGCGGTCAGGGCCAGGCGAATGGTTTCCAGGTCCCGCAATTCGCCCACCAGGATGATGTCGGGGTCTTCCCGCAGGGCGGAGCGCAGGGCTTCGTTGAAGCCCAGGGTGTCACGGTGCACTTCCCGCTGGTTCACCAGGCACTTTTTCGAGTCATGCACGAATTCGATGGGGTCTTCGATGGTCAGTACGTGCTCATAACGGCTGTCGTTGATGTAGTCGATCATCGCCGCCAGGGTGGTGGACTTACCGGAACCCGTGGGGCCTGTCACCAGGACCAGACCACGGGGAACCGAAGACACGTCCTTGAAAACCTGGCCCATGCCCAGATCATCCATGGTCAGCACTTTCGAGGGGATGGTCCGGAATACGGCGCCGGCGCCTCGATTCTGGTTAAAGGCGTTAACACGGAAACGGGCCACACCGGGGACCTGGAAGGAAAAGTCGGTTTCCAGGAATTCCTCGTAATCCTTGCGCTGCTTGTCGTTCATGATGTCGTAAATCAGCCCATGCACTTCTTTGTGCTCCATGGGCGGGAGGTTGATCCGGCGGACATCGCCATCAACACGAATCATCGGCGGCAAACCGGCAGACAGGTGCAAATCCGACGCACCCTGTTTCGCCGAAAAGGCAAGCAGTTCAGTAATATCCATAGGTTTCCTCGGAGGGCTTTTTCTTTTGGTCCAGAAGCGGCAAACTCACAGTATGAGCAGCATAGCAGACAACATCGGGAGCGTAACCCGACGCATACAAAAAGCAACATTGGCCGCCGGGCGGGAGCCCGGCAGTGTGAGCCTGTTGGCAGTCAGCAAGACTCGCCCGCCGGAAGACCTTCGTGCCGCCGCAGAGGCCGGGCAAATCGCATTCGGCGAAAATTACCTGCAGGAAGCGCTGGACAAGATCGAAGCGCTGCAGGATTTACCATACCTGGAATGGCACTTCATCGGCCCGATCCAGTCCAACAAGACCCGACAGATTGCCGAGTCCTTTGCCTGGGTACACAGCGTGGACCGGCTGAAAATCGCCCGCCGACTGAGCGAGCAACGACCCGAGGGCCTACCTCCGCTGAACATCTGCCTGCAGGTGAACATTAATGATGAGGCCTCAAAATCCGGCTGCACGCTGGATCAGTTGCCGGACCTGGTGGCTGCGATCGGCGAGCTGCCCAACCTCCGCCTGCGGGGCCTGATGGCCATCCCGGACCCTGACCAGCCGGAAGGCGAATTGCGTCTGAGCTTCCGCCGGCTCGCCAATGCCTTGAACGCGCTCAAACAGCAGTACCCGGACGCTGGCCCCCTGGACACCCTTTCCATGGGCATGTCCGGCGACATGGACCTAGCCATCGCCGAAGGCGCCACCTGGGTGCGCGTGGGTACCGCGCTATTTGGAGCACGGCCACCCAAACAGGCACAAGGCTGAAGCCGGCGGTTCCTGCTATGATGCCGAGATAACCCATTAATCGACCAAGCTCAGGAGTGAACCTTGAGTACTTCACCGACCATTTCCTTTATCGGCGCCGGCAACATGGCCAGCGCCATCATTGGCGGCATGCTCGACAACGGCTTTCAGGCCGACAAGATCTGGGTCAGCGCCCCTGACGACAACCACCTTCAATCTATCCGCAAGCGCTTTGGCATCAGCGTCACCACCGACAATCGCTACTGTGCCCAGCAGGCCGACATGGTGGTTCTGGCGGTAAAACCCCAGGTGATGGCCGAAGTCTGCCAGGACATCGCCCCGGTGGTGCAGAATACCCGCCCATTGATGGTTTCGATTGCCGCCGGCCTGACCGCGGACACCCTGGACGAGTGGCTTGGCGGTGGCCTGCCCCTGGTTCGAGTGATGCCCAATACTCCTTCCCTGGTGGGTAAAGGGGCCGCAGGCCTTTACGCCAACAGCCAGGTGAAAGACAAGCAGAAAAAGATGGTCCAAACGGTGTTCGAAAGCATCGGCTCGGCGCTGTGGGTGGAGGATGAGAACCTGCTGCACGCGGTCACCGCCCTCTCCGGCAGTGGCCCCGCCTATTTTTTCCTGATGCTCGAAGCACTGGAATCCGCCGCCACCGAAGCCGGCATCGCCCCGGAAACCGCACGCGAGCTGGCCATCCAGACCATGGCGGGTGCCGCCGAGATGGCCGGTCGCAGCGAGCACGACCCGGCACAACTCAAGCGCAATGTCATGTCACCGGGCGGCACCACCGAACAGGCCATCCACACCTTCGAAGACGGTGGGCTGCGCGAGCTGGTGAAAAAAGCCTATGGCGCCGCGTTCAAGCGCTCCCAGGAAATGTCCAAAGAACTGGCCAAAAAACAGTAAACGATCACGGAGACACCGCTAAATGCTGGCAGACATTGTCATTACCGTTCTGGCGATCGCCTCCACCTTCTATATGACGGTGGTGTTGTTGCGCTGTTTGCTGCAACTGGCACGGGCTGATTTCTATAACCCAATCACCCAATTTGTGGTCAAGACCACCAACCCGCCGCTACGCCCCTTGCGTCGCATCATCCCGGGCCTGGGAGGCATTGATGGCGCCTCCCTGGTGCTGGCGGTAATCATCCAGGCACTCACCTTCTTCCTGATCCTGGTGGCCCTGAACGGCGGCATTCCCATGGTGAATCCGCTGACTTTACTGGTCTGGGCGGTACTTAACGTTCTCAGCCTGATTGTAAAGATATACTTCTGGTCGGTGATCGCGGTGGTCATCGTGAGCTGGATTGCACCCCAGAGCGGACACCCGGCAATCCAACTGGTGGCACAGCTGACCGAACCGGTGATGCGCCCGGTACGGAACATCATGCCGTCCATGGGCGGCCTGGACTTGTCCCCGATCATTGTTTTTCTGATCCTGAACGTGATTACTGTCGCCATTGATCACATGAAAATCGCGGCAGGCATGGGCTCTCTTGGCCTGGGCATGTAATCCGGGGCAATGTCGAAATAGAAGAAGGAACGTCCGATGCAACAACAGGGAACACTGTCACGGCAGGTTGAGGCCTACCATCAGTGGAAAAAAAACCTGATCCGGCAGATGGGGCATTACCGGCTCTGGCTGCAGAACAATGACCTGTTCTCGGACGATATTGGACAGCGCATCCGCAACGGGGTGGAGCTGCTGCTCGAAGACGAACTGACCATTGCCTTTGTGGGCGAATTCTCCCGGGGCAAAACGGAGCTGATCAACGCCCTGTTCTTCTCCGGGTACGGCCAGCGGATGCTGCCTTCCCAGGCGGGCCGCACCACCATGTGCCCCACCGAGCTGTTTTTCGACCGGGAGCAGGGACAGAACTACCTCAACCTGCTGCCCATTGAAACCCGGACAGGCGAGCTGTCGTTGCAGCAACTGCGCAAACAGCCGGAACGCTGGCAACGTTTTGAGCTGGACGAGCACCAACCCGACCTCATGCGGGACGTACTGGCCGAAGTCGCTCGCACCAAAAGCGTCTCGCCGGACTACGCCCGGGACCTGGGGTTCAACGAAGCCATGCTGGACCAGGACCGGGAAAACCCGGGCCAGGTGCTTGTACCGGCCTGGCGACATGCCCTGATCAGCATCCGCCACCCCCTGTTTGAACAGGGCCTGCGTATTCTGGATACGCCGGGCCTCAATGCCCTCGGCTCGGAGCCGGAGCTGACCTACAGCATGCTGCCCCGGGCCCACGCCGTCATCTTTGCCCTCAGCGCCGATGCTGGCGTTACCGCCAGCGACATGGCGCTCTGGAGCGAGCACATCGATACCCGGGACGCCGACCACCGTGCGGGTCGCTTCGCGGTCCTGAACAAGATTGACGTGCTTTGGGACGACCTTCAGGGCGAGGAATACACGGCCACCGCCATTGAACGCATCCGTGGTGAGACCGCCGATCACCTGGGCATCAACCATCGCGATGTCATTCCACTGTCTGCCAAACAGGCCCTGTTGGGTCGTGTTCGCCAAGACCAGGCGTTGTTTGCCCGCTCCAACCTGGACCAACTGGAAAACCTGATTGTCCAGCGCATTCTCACGTATAAAGAGCAACTGATCACCCAGAACCTGATCAGCGATCTGCTGGGCATGCTGCAGAACAGCCAGGCCAACCTCAAGGCCCGCCTCGATGGCCTGGAGCAGGAGCGGGAAGCCTTCAGCGGTGCAACCACGGATAAAGCCACCCTTCGGCGCCTGGCCGAACGCGCCCAGAAGGATTATGAGTTTTACAACAAAAAGCTGATCACCCTTCGCTCTTCCCGGCGGCTGATGGACTCCCAGGGCGACATCCTGGCCAAGATCCTTGACGAGGACCGGTTCGAGGCCCACGCCGAAAAAGTCCGCAAGATGATGTCCAAAAGCTGGACCACCGCCGGCATGAACCGGGCCATGGAGCAGTTCTTCGAGCTGATCGAAAACGACATGGCAAACCTGCTGAGTGAAGCCCACCTGGCCGAGAAAATGGCCGCCGGCATCTACAGCCGATACAACGAACACCATGGCACCCATCACCTGGCGCCAACACCACTGCGGGTGGGACGACATATGATCGCCGTCCGGGACCTGCGTAAAAAGGCACGGCGCTTCCGTATCAGCCCCAAGAACGTGCTGACCGAGCAATCTGTACTGGTTCGGCGCTTCTTCAACGTTATGGTCAGCGAGGCGCGCCAGCTGCATGAACGCGCCAGGAAAGACGTCGAACGGTGGCCACAGCAGGCCCTGTTGCCGGTAATGCAGTATTCCCTGGAACAGAAACAGATGCTGGAACACCAAATCCGCCGTCTGCGTGAAATGGTGGAGGCCGACCGCAACAGCCGCACTGAACGGGAGCGGCTGGACAAGACCATCGCCGGCCTACAACGGCAGTTGGCCATGACCAACGCCATGAGCCGACAGATCCGCAAGCCGCCACCCAGCACGGTTGAGCAGAAGGTGGTCAACCTCACTGGCGCGGTGTAGCTCCAGCGGCTGCCGGTTGCAGCCACCGGCAGCCGGCTTTAAACTGACCGGCTTGCGCGCGTTCGCGCAACTTTGAGGCCATTGGCCAGATATTCGTGGACCGGACCAGGAACCCATCACACCCATGCCCGATTCCCTGCCCCCGGATTCCGTGGGCCTTGTCAGCCCCGAAACCCTGCATTTTGATCAACCGATCGAACTGGCCTGCGGCCAGACCCTGAACAGCTACGACCTGGTGGTTGAAACCTACGGCGAGCTGAACAACGACGCCAGCAACGCTGTCCTCATCTGTCACGCCCTGAGCGGCCATCACCACGCCGCCGGTTACCACAGCATGGATGAGCGCAAACCCGGCTGGTGGGACAGCTGCATTGGCCCAGGCAAGCCCATCGACACCAACCGCTTTTTCGTCGTTAGCGTTAACAACCTTGGGGGCTGCCATGGCAGCACGGGCCCTGCCTCGGCAAATCCGGACACCGGCAAGCCCTATGGCCCGGACTTCCCGGTTATTACCGTGACCGACTGGGTGGAAAGCCAGGCCCGACTGGCCGATCGCCTGGGCATTGAGCAATGGGCTGCCGTGGTCGGGGGCTCGCTTGGTGGCATGCAGGCACTGCAGTGGAGTCTGAGCTACCCGGACCGGCTGCGCCATTCGGTGGTCATCGCCTCCACCCCGAAACTGAGCGCCCAGAACATTGCCTTCAACGAAGTGGCCCGGCAGGCGATCACCTCCGACCCGGAGTTTCACGACGGCCGTTACTATGATTTCGACGCCATCCCCCGCCGGGGCCTGATGCTCGCACGCATGGTCGGGCACATCACCTATCTGTCCGACGCTTCCATGGGTGAAAAATTCGGCAGGGAACTTCGGGATGAAGCCTACAAGTTTGGGTTTGGCGCCGAATTCCAGGTGGAAAGCTACCTGCGCTATCAGGGGGAGCGGTTCTCAGAAAGCTTTGACGCCAACACCTACCTGCTGATGACCCGGGCACTGGACTATTTCGACCCCGCCTGGGACACCCATGGGGATCTGCCCAAGGCCCTGGCGCCGGCGCGCTGTGAATTTCTGGTGTTGTCGTTCAGTACCGACTGGCGTTTCTCCCCAGCCCGTTCAGAGGAAATGGTCAATGCCATGATCTCGGCCCGCAAGAAAGTCAGCTACGCGGAGATTGATGCCCCCTGGGGTCACGATGCCTTCCTGATTCCCACCCCCAGGTACACCGACGTCTTCACCGCTTACATGGACCGGGTTGCACGGGAGGTGGGCGCATGAGACCGGATCTTGAAATCATTCAGCAATGGGTGGGCCCGGGCCAGCACGTGCTTGACCTGGGTTGCGGCGACGGCACGCTGCTGGATTACCTGCAGCGCGAGCGCAACGCCACCGGCTTTGGCCTTGAAATTAATCCGGACCACATCACAACGTGCATGGGGCGCGGTGTCAGCGTTATCGAACAGAACCTGGACACCCAGGGCCTGGAGAACTTTGACGATGGCATGTTCGACATCGTCCTGATGACCCAGGCCCTGCAGGCGGTTCGCCGGCCGGACATGGTGATCGAGGAAATGCTCCGGGTCGGTCGCGAAGGTATTGTGACCTTCCCCAATTTTGCCCACTGGCGCCTGCGGTGGGGCCTGGCGCTCTCGGGTCGAATGCCCGAATCAAATGCACTACCTTATAAATGGTACAACACGCCAAATATCCGACTGTGTACATTCAAGGATTTCGAGGCGTTGTGCCGGAAAAAAGGCATTCGGATCAAAACCCGACGCGTGGTGGATGGTCAGCACCAGAACAGCTGGCTGGCCAGGGCCTGGCCCAACCTGCTCGGGGAAATTGCCATTTATCGCATTACACGGGAGGAATCATGATGATCACTCATCACGCAAAGGCGCTGCTATTCACGCTGGCCGCCCTGCTACTCGCCAGTTTCCAAGCACACGCCGATCAAAAGGACTTTGGTGAATACACAGTTCTCTGGAGCGTGTTCCCAAGCACCTTCCTGGCCCCCGAAGTGGCCCGGGCCAATGACCTGCAGCGCAGTAACGGCATCGGTGTCGTTAACATCGCGATCATGCGTGAGGCAGAGAACGGCCAACTCAAACCGGTGAACGGTCAGATTGAGGGCAGCGTCTCCAACGACATCCAACAAACCACCTTCCTGGCGTTCCGTCGCATCAAGGAAGGGGATGCCGTATATTTCATTGCCCAGTACCAATACCAGTCCGGCGACATGATGACCTTCAACGTGACCGCACAGCCGACGGGCCATAAGGATGAACTGCCCGTGCGCTTTACCCACACACTGTTCCAAGACTGACTCCATGAGCCGAAAACTCGTTATCGCCAGTAATAACGCCGGCAAGATTGCCGAACTGGACCATCTGCTTGCCCCACTGGGCTTTGAGCCCGTGGCCCAGGGCGAGTTGGGGGTGTCAGAAGCAGAGGAGCCGGCCGTTACCTTTGTGGAAAACGCCATCCTCAAGGCGCGGAATGCTGCCCGCCAGACCGGCCTGCCGGCCCTGGCCGATGACAGTGGCCTGGCCGTGGATGCACTGGATGGGCAACCGGGGGTGCGTTCCGCGCGTTATGCCGGCCCCCAGGCCAGCGATGCCGATAATGTGAAAGCCCTGCTGGCCGCCCTGGAAGGCGTACCCGAGGAAAAACGGACGGCTCAGTTCCATTGCGTACTGGTGTATCTGCGCCATGCCGATGACCCCACACCGATCATTTGCCACGGTCGCTGGCCCGGTCGTATCCTGTTCGAGCCCACGGGCGAAGGCGGTTTCGGTTACGATCCGGTTTTCCTGGCGCCCGAATACTTTCGGAGTGCCGCCGAACTGACCCGCGAACAGAAAGGCCGCATCAGTCATCGCGGGCGGGCACTGGCCAGCCTGCTGGAGCAGTTGAAGGCCAATGCCTGATCCCCAAACCACGCCGGCCAGCAATCCGGCGGTGGTATGTCCTCCCCTGTCCTTGTATATCCATGTGCCGTGGTGTGTGCGCAAATGCCCCTATTGTGACTTCAACTCCCACGCCATCCGTGGCGAAATTCCCGAATCCGACTACCTGGCCGCGCTGATCGCGGACCTGGACCAGGATCTGGTACTGGTACGCGGACGATCCATTGAGAGCGTATTCATCGGCGGGGGCACGCCATCATTGATGTCCGGGGAGTTTTATCACCAACTGTTCGCACAATTGCGCCAACGGCTGGATTTTCGCAAAGACGCCGAGATCACCCTGGAGGCGAACCCCGGCACGCTGGAAGCCGGACGCTTTCGTGAATTCCGGGAAGCCGGCATAAATCGACTGTCCATTGGCGTTCAGAGTTTCAATCCCGAGCATCTACAGGCGTTGGGGCGGATCCACGACAGCGAGGCCGCGCGCAAGGCCATCAAAAGCGCCCGGAGCGCCGGCTTCGACAACTTCAACATTGACCTGATGCACGGCCTGCCAGGCCAGACGCCGGAGCAGGCGCTGAGGGATCTTGAGATTGCGGTGAGCTATCAACCCACCCACCTGTCGTGGTACCAGCTCACCATCGAACCCAACACCGAATTTTTCTCCCGACCGCCCGAGATCCCGGACGATGATCGTCTGGGGGATATTTACGAGGCGGGCGCGGCGTATCTCCACCGCCAGGGCTTTTGCGATTATGAAGTCTCGGCCTGGAGCCTGCCCGGACGTGAGAGCCGCCACAACCTGAACTACTGGACCTTTGGCGATTACCTCGCCCTGGGCGCAGGCGGGCACGGCAAAGTCAGCCTGGAAGACGGGCGTCTCCTGCGCTACTGGAAAACCCGCCAGCCCGACGCTTACCTGAACCGAATCGGCTCCCGTACCGCTGGCAAAGAGGAGATTAAACCGGAAGACCGGCCCCTGGAATTCATGATGAATGCGCTACGCCTGAGGCAAGGCGTGGAGGAGTCACTATACTGTGAACGTACGGGTTTACCGTTATCATCCATTGCGGTAAAACTTGAAGAACTGAGGAATCAAGGGCTGTTGACCCGGGACCGCATTCAGGCCACGGAGCAGGGTCAGCGCTATCTGAACAGTTTGCTGGAGCGTTTTCTGTGAAGGACCATCCACGACCAACCTGGCTGCCCAACCTGCCCATGCGCCTGCCCATGAAGATCTCCATGGTTCTGGCCGTCGCCCTGTTGATCGCCATGACGGTCGTCAACCAGCCATTACAGACCGGGGCAGCACCTCAAGGCCTGATCAGCTTCCAGTTGGCTGGCAGCGCCGAGCAGACTCACGCCATCCTCCTCAGTTGGCCTAGCGACACCCTCACCCTGGCGAAAGTGGCCCTGTGGCTGGATTTCCTGTTTGTGGTTACCTACCTGGCGGCCCTGTTGCAGCTGACCCGGCATTTCACCCGGGATCGGCCCGGCATTCGCGAGCGCATGATTGCCCGGGGCGTGCGCACCCTGTTTGTCGTGGCCGGGTTGAGCGATGTCATTGAAAACATCGTGCTGCTGAACAACTTCAACCCGCCCTCCGATGGCTTGAGCCTGACCGCTGCCATACTGGCGCTACTCAAGTACACCGGGTTTGTGCTGGGCGCCGCCGGATTGGTGGTGATCCGGGCTGCACGGCGGCACCCTCTCAGCCACAGCCAGTAAACCGTTCAACGGTCGCCACCCCAGCCTTCCGGTCTGGAGTGACCCTGCCCAGCGAATCAGTTGGTGCGGTAGAACAGCAGGTCCCAGACACCGTGGCCCAGGTTCTCACCCCGCTTCTCGAACTTGGTGATCGGCCGCTCCTCGGGGCGAGGCGAATAACCGCCCTGCTCCTGGGTGTTGGCGAAACCTTCGGCTTCGTTCATAACCTCCAGCATATGTTCGGCGTAGTTTTCCCAGTCCGTGGCCAGGTGCAATACACCGCCAACCCGTAACTTGTGGCGGATGCGCTGGACGAACTCCGGCTGCACCAGACGACGCTTGTGGTGCTTTTTCTTCGGCCAGGGATCCGGGAAGAACACCATGACCCGGTCCAGGCAGGCTTCCGGCAGGCAAAGGTCGATCACATCGTTGGCATCGATGCTGTACACACGCACATTCTTGAGCCCGCGCTCCTCGACTTCCTTGAGCAGGGCGCCGACACCCGGCAGGTGCACTTCCACCCCGATGAAATCCTGCTCTGGCGCTGCCTCGGCCATGTCCGCCAGGGAGCGGCCCATGCCAAAGCCGATTTCCAGGTTCAGCATGTTGTCGCGCCCAAACACCTGGCGCGGATCAATCATGCCATCCTCACGGGTTAAACCGTACTTCGGCCACAGGCGGTCATAGGCCTTTTTCTGGCCTTCGGTCATGCGGCCCTGGCGCAACACAAAGCTGCGAACACCACGGCGGGTCGTTACCGGGTTCTCACCGGAAGACTCTCGATTATCTGTCTGATCGGTCATCTGTCATCCTCAACCGCCACAGCGGATGTTGGTCTTGTCTGGAATTTGGTGACAGTTTAACAGAGTCCCGCCGGTCAGGCGGAAATCACCGAGCTCTGGCCCTGCTGTCGATCCAGCTGGCGATAACCCAGGGCCTCCATCAGGTGCTGGCGCTTCAGATCACTTTTGCCTTCCAGGTCCGCCAGCGTGCGTGCCACACGCAGGATCCGGTGCAGCGCACGGGCCGACAATCCCAGACGCTCCATGGCCGAAGACAGCAAACGCTGGCTGTCCGCATCCAGTGCACAGGCGCTATCCAAAGCCTTCCCGGACAGGGCCGCATTCAGCACGCCCCGGGCATCCTGGGCGGCACGAGCCGCCATAACCCGCTCGTGTACCGAGGCACTCGATTCACCCTGCTCCCCGCTGGCCAGCAGGACGTCACCCGTCTGTACGGGCACTTCCACATGCAAATCGAATCGATCCAGCAACGGGCCGGATATCTTGGCGCGGTAGCGCATCACCTGAGTCGGTGTGCACTGGCATTCGATGGTCGGATGCCCGTGATAACCGCAGGGGCAGGGGTTCATGGCAGCCACCACCTGGAAGCGTGCGGGAAAGGTCACCTGCCGGGCGGCGCGGCTAATCACAATTTCCCCACTTTCCATGGGTTCGCGCAGCACTTCCAGTACCCGGCGGTCGAACTCCGGAAGCTCATCAAGAAACAGCACGCCACGATGGGCCAGGGAAATTTCTCCGGGCCGGGGACTACTCCCACCACCCACCAGCGCCACCGCCGAGGCCGTATGGTGTGGCGCCCGGAATGGTGGTCGGCGCCAGGCACCGGCCTCGACCGCATGCCCCGCGACCGAGTGCACGCTGGCCACCTGCATCGCGGCTTCATCCGCCAGCGCAGGCAGAATGCCCGGCAGCCGGCTCGCCAACATACTCTTACCCGTGCCTGGAGGGCCGAAAAACAGCAGGTTGTGTCCGCCAGCCGCTGCCACTTCCAGCGCCCGGCGCGGCACCTGCTGGCCCCGGACATCCGCGAGATCCGGGCCTGAAGCTCCAGCTCCCGTCAAAGCGGTATCCTCGGCACGGGGCACAGGCACCAGCTTTGCCCGGCCGGACAGGTGTTCGCAAACCGTCAACAGGTGGGTCGCCGCCAGCACGTCACCGTCGCTGGCCAGGGCCGCTTCGGCGGCATTGTCCTGGGGCAGAAGCAATGACCGACCAGCCTCCCGGGCGGCCAATACCGCTGGCAGCACGCCTTTTAATGGGCGCAGGGCGCCATCAAGGGATAATTCACCGATACATTCCAGATCATTCAGAGATTCAGCGGGGATCTGCCCGGAAGCAGCGAGGATACCGAGAGCGATGGGCAGGTCGAAGCGACCACCCTCCTTGGGAAGGTCGGCCGGCGCCATATTGATGGTGATCCGGCGGGCGGGAAAATCAAAGCCGGCGTTCAACAGGGCACTGCGGACCCGGTCCTTGGATTCACGGACGCCGGTCTCCGGCAGGCCGACAATAGAAAGTGCCGGCAATCCGCCGGACAGATGCACTTCAATGGTGACGGCAGGGGCACTGACCCCGACGCTGGCGCGGGAATGAACAATGGCAAGCATGACAACCTTCCGTGGTGATGAGCAGATAGCGCCGGGCAGAGTTCCTTTGCCCGGCCTTCAACGTGTGTTGACGATCAGGATGAGGAGGTGCGGCTTTCCAGCTCGGCTACCCGCTTTTCCAGCAGCTCGACTTTCTCGCGGGTCTTTTCCAGAACGGCCTGCTGGGCATCGAATTCCTCCCGGGTGACCAGCTCCAGACGGGACATAACCGCCATCACACTGGCACGAACCTGGGTTTCCACATCGTCCCGGGCAGCCCGGGCCATGTCAGGGACAAACTGTCCGAACTGGCCCTGTAGCTGGGCAAAAATATCCTGCGGCCCTTTCATGAGACACCTCTATTGCGGGTTTCTGTCGGTATGCGTTCGTTGCCGGCCACAGATTGAAGCTGACAACATCATGTTTTTACAGTGTATCACAGCGGTGCCGGTGCCATACTGTCAACACACGGCTTTGCAGTAGCTCGGGACCAGGCGGGCTGCTCTATTTTAAGCCAGCGGCTGACACCGCGCCCCACATTGGTGCGCGCAACTGCGCTAAAATAGAACCGCTTTAAGTCAAGCAACTGTATTAAAAGAACTTTTTTGCGTTGGCACACCCGATGCTAAAGCCTAAGTACGCAATCCGCACAATTGACGTGCGAGGTAGCAGCATCCCGAACTCAACAACTGGCCGAAGGGCCCACCTGTTGGGACGGCTTTATCAAGGAGACAGCAATGAAACTTGTGACAGCAATCATCAAGCCTTTCAAACTGGATGATGTCCGTGAGGCACTTTCCGAGATTGGCGTTCAGGGCGTTACCGTCACCGAAGTAAAAGGCTTCGGTCGGCAGAAGGGCCATACCGAGCTCTATCGTGGCGCAGAATACGTGGTGGACTTCCTGCCCAAAGTGAAGGTGGAAATCGCCATTGGCGACGATCTGCTGGACCAGGTCATCGAAGCGATCACCAAAGCAGCCAACACCGGCAAGATCGGTGACGGCAAGATTTTCGTGACTGAGCTGGCTCAGGCCATCCGGATCCGGACTGGCGAGACCGGCGAAGAAGCAGTCTGATAACAGACATAATAATTCTCAGCCAACGCAAAAATTTCTGATTTGACAAGCCTTGTGCGGAGGGCTTCCCATGGAAAGCAATCTTTTTCACCTGCAGTACGCTATAGATACCTTTTATTTTCTGGTGTGCGGTGCATTGGTTATGTGGATGGCAGCAGGCTTTGCCATGCTGGAATCCGGTCTGGTGCGCGCCAAGAACACCACTGAAATCCTGACCAAGAACGTGGCCCTGTTTGCCATTTCCTGCATCATGTACCTGGTGTGCGGTTACGCCATCATGTACGGCGGCAGCTACTTCCTCTCCGGCATCGCCGGCATCAATGTCGAAAGCATCCTGGGTGATTTTGCCGCCCGTGACGGTGGCTTCGAGGGTGGTTCCATCTACTCTGCCGCTTCCGACTTCTTCTTCCAGGTGGTCTTCGTCGCTACCGCCATGTCCATCGTATCCGGTGCCGTGGCTGAGCGCATGAAGCTGTGGTCTTTCCTGATCTTCGCCGTATTCATGACCGGCTTCATCTACCCGCTGGAAGGCGCCTGGACCTGGGGCGGTGCTGACGTGTTCGGCATGTTCAACCTGGGCGACCTGGGCTTCAGCGACTTCGCCGGCTCCGGCATCGTTCACATGGCCGGCGCTGCGGCTGCCCTGGCTGGTGTGCTGCTGCTTGGTCCGCGTAAGGGCAAGTACGGCCCGAATGGCGAAATCCGGGCCTTCCCGGGTGCCAACCTGCCGCTGGCGGCTCTGGGTACCTTCATCCTGTGGATGGGCTGGTTCGGCTTCAACGGCGGTTCCGTTCTGAAACTGGGCGACATCGCCAGCGCCAACTCCGTGGCCATGGTATTCCTGAACACCAACGCTGCCGCTGCTGGTGGTGCCGTTGCGGCCCTGATTACCGCTCGCGCCATGTTCGGCAAGGCCGACCTGACCATGCTGCTGAACGGCGCCATCGCCGGTCTGGTTGTGATCACAGCCGAGCCTTCCACTCCGAGCGCTCTGACAGCGACTCTGTGGGGTGCCCTGGGTGGTCTGCTGGTGGTACTGAGCATCGTGACTCTGGACAAGCTGCGCATTGACGATCCGGTCGGTGCCATCTCCGCGCACGGCGTGTGTGGTCTGCTGGGTCTGCTGCTGGTACCGGTTACCAACCCGGGCGCGACCTTCAGCGGCCAGATCATCGGTGCCCTGACCATCTTTGTCTGGGTATTCGTGGCCAGCCTGATCGTCTGGGGCATCCTGAAAGCCGTCATGGGCATTCGGGTTTCCGAAGAAGACGAGTACGAAGGCGTCGACCTGTCCGAGTGTGGTATGGAAGCCTATCCGGAGTTTGTTTCCAGCAAGTAAATCGCTGGCAAACAGCAAAACAAAAAAGGGGTGCCGATACCGGCACCCCTTTTTTTATGCACCCCGAACCAGGCTGGGCCAGGGACTGACTGAAGCTGGTGATCAGCCTTCTTCCGGGCGCACCTCATCTTCCAGTGCATCCACCATGAACTGGGGCATGGCCAACGCGCCCTGATGAACGCCCCGGTTGTAATAGCGGGTCACGAAGGGGCGATTGACGGCATCCTCTTCCCGAAAATACTTCAGTGGGTTTTCCTTGCTGCCCATGGTGCAGCTCCACCACCCGGTGGGATAGACCGGCTGCGGGAACGCCAGGGTTTGCACGTGGTCCAGGCCCGCCTTGCGCATGTCACCGTGGATATCCTTGATAATGGTGTCGGTGTGCAGCAGGGGCGACTCACTCTGCTGGACGATGATGCCGCCTTCACCCAACGCCGCCATGGCGTCCCGGTAGAAATCGAGCGCAAACAGGCCTTCCGCCGGGCCAACCGGGTCGGTACTGTCGACGATCACCACATCCACGCTGCCCGGCTCGACATCCCGCATCCACTGGATACCGTCACCAAAAAAGAAATTGGCGCGGGGGTCATCGTTGCTTTCGCACAATTCCGGGAAGTACTTCTCGGACATCCGGGTTACCCGCTCGTCGATTTCCACCTGCCAGGCTTCTTCCACGCCCGGGTGCTTCAATACCTCTTTCAGGGTGCCGCAATCGCCGCCGCCAATGATGACCACCTTTTTCGGGTTCTTGTGGGTAAACAGCGCCGGGTGGGTCATCATCTCGTGGTAAAGAAAATTGTCGCGGGTGGTGAGCATCACACAACCATCGAGCACCATCAGGTTGCCGAAGGTTTCGGTTTCATAAATTTCAAGCTTCTGAAACGGCGTTTGCTCCTCATGGAGCTTACGCTTGACCTGCAGGGAAAATGCGGTGCCCTGATCCTGGAAAACCTCGGTAAACCAACCGTCGTTCAATGCTGTCATGTCTGCCTCTCAGTGTGTGCGATTACCGCCGGGCCCTGCCGTTTGCGGGCGGCGTATTGTAGGGCCAGCGGCCAGCTCCTACAATGCAGCCAAACGCCGCGCGCCCGGTTTCCAATGAACAGGATAGCAACCATGCCTCACTCCGCAGCCCAGCCTGCCCACAAGGTCTACAACATTGCCCACTGGAGCGACGGCTATATCTCTGTCAACGCCAGCGGCGAGGTGGAAATCCGACCGGACCGGGGCCAAACGGACGCCCACATCAACCTGCCGGCCCTGATCCGGACACTGACCGAACAGGGCGTGGCTTTGCCGGTACTGATTCGCTTCACCGACATCCTGCATGACCGGGTCAATCGCCTGTGCAACGCATTCAACAAGGTGACCGCCGAGCAGGGGTACCAGGGCAAATACACCGCCGTCTATCCCATCAAGGTCAACCAGCAGCGCCGCGTGGTGGAAGAACTGCTGGCGGCCGAACCAGCCGCCTCTGCCGGTCAGGTGGGATTGGAAGCAGGCAGCAAGCCGGAACTCATGGCCGTGCTGGCACTGACCGGCAAGGCCGGCTCAACCATCGTGTGCAACGGCTACAAAGACCGCGAGTACATCCGCCTGGCGCTGATCGGCCAGAAACTGGGCTACCGCGTTTTCATTGTGGTGGAAAAGCAGTCAGAACTGCCGATTATTCTGGAAGAGGCCGAGAAACTCGGAGTGTCGCCATTGATTGGCGTGCGCGCCCGCCTGGCCACCATTGGTAAGGGTAACTGGCAAAATACCGGGGGCGAGAAATCCAAGTTTGGCCTGTCCGCCAGCCAGGTGCTGGACGTGGTTGAAACCCTTCGTCATCACAATGCACTGGACTCCCTGCAACTGCTGCATTTCCACCTGGGCTCCCAGATCGCCAACATCCGGGACATCCAGACCGGTCTGCGCGAGTGCGCCCGGTTCTACACCGAACTGCGCCAGCTGGGCGCTCCGATTGGCACAGTGGACATCGGCGGTGGCCTGGGCGTGGATTACGAGGGCACCCGCTCGCGCAGCAGTTGCTCTATGAATTACAGTGTCGCCGAATACGCCTACAATGTAGTGCACGTACTGCAGGCGGAATGCGACCGCCAGGGCATTCCTCACCCGGACCTGATCAGTGAGTCCGGCCGAGCTCTGACCGCCCATCACTCGGTGCTTGTCACCAACATCATCGATCAGGAAAAACCCGATCAACGGCCGTCAGAAGAACCGACTTCCAACGCTCCGGCGCCCCTGCATGATCTCTGGCGCGACCTGCAAAGCCTGCGGGACGAACACTCCTCTCGCTCGTTGGCGGAGATCTACCATGACATCCTGCACGCCATGGCGGATGTCCATGCCCAATTTGCTCATGGCCTGCTGTCGCTGGCCCACCGGGCTCAAGCGGAAAATCTGTACACCGTGGCCTGTCGCCTGCTACACAGCCAACTGGATACCGCCAACCGCGTGCACCGGGAAATTCTGGATGAGCTGAATGAGAAGTTGGCCGAAAAGCTGTTCGTCAATTTCTCCCTCTTCCAGTCGCTGCCCGATGTCTGGGGCATTGACCAGATTTTCCCGGTGATGCCGATTAATGGTCTGACCCGCCCACTGAACCGGCGAGTGGTCATCCAGGACATCACCTGCGATTCCGACGGCCGGATCGACCAGTACGTCGATGGCCAGGGCATTGAGACAACGCTCCCCCTGCCCGAGGAACGGGCAGACGACCCACTGCTCATGGGCTTTTTCATGACCGGCGCCTACCAGGAAATCCTGGGGGACATGCACAACCTGTTTGGTGACACCCATTCCGTGGACGTGCGCCTGAACAGTGATGGCCACTATGCCGTCACCGAAACCGTGGAAGGTGATACCGTGGCCCGGGTCCTGCGTTATGTGAATTTCGAACCGGCAACCCTGCTTACCGCCTACCGGGAAAAGTTTGCCCACAGCGAACTTCCCAAGGCGCTCAGCCAGACCCTGTTGGCCGAGTTGGCCGAGGGCCTGGACGGCTACACTTACCTTGAGTAGTGAAGCAAACTGATACATCACTGCTGAAATTTTCGTGCGCGAGAGCGATCCACTTATTGCAACAGGGCGTAAATCCCTGCACTGACAAATCTGCGATGAGTGAATAAAATGATTGCTATAAAGCGCTCAACACACGCGACCGTCAAGGAGCGTCCGGTGACCACACTGGATCAAAAACCAGCCAAGCCCGAGGGCCGCAAAGACCCCTGGGGTGCCTTGCTGGAGAAAGTGGGCAAAAATCAGGACCGGGCGGCCTACCAGGCCCTGTTCGAGCACTTTGCTCCGCAAATCAAGTACTACGCGATCTCCAACGGCATCGCCAACCACGCGGAAGAGCTGGTTCAGGAAGTATTCATCTCCATCTGGCGGCGCTCCTGCCTGTATGACTGGCGCAAGGCTGCGGCCTCCACCTGGATATTCACCATCGCCCGAAACCAGCGCATCGACATGCTCCGAAAACTGCAGCGCAGAAATGCCGAGATGGCCGTGGAAACCGAGGATCTGTGGCAGATTCCCGGCGAAAACGAAGACGAACCCGTCACCTCGCTGCACCGGCTAATGTCTGAGCGCCGTATCCGGGAGTCCCTGAGCCAGCTGCCCGAAGAACAGATTACCGTCATCGCAAAGGTGTACATGGAACATAAATCCCACCAGATGGTGGCTGACGAGCTGGGCATTCCACTCGGCACCGTAAAAAGCCGGGTGCGCCTGGCATTGAACAAACTGAAAGTGATCTTGCAGGACCAGAACGTATGACCCGGCATCATCCTGACAGCCTTACCCTGATGGAATACAGCGCAGGCAACCTGAGCGAGCCGCGGGCGCTGTGTATCCGGCTGCACCTGGAGCAATGCTCCGAGTGTCGTGGCCGGGTGGACACCCTCGACAGCCTGGGTGCGGTCATGATGGATCAGCAGCCCAAGGTTTCGGTATCCGATACCAGCTTCGAGCAGCTGATGGCACGTATCGACGAGGCGCCTGAAGACACCAGCCCGGTGGCCGAAGCCCCCAAGGCCAGCCCCCTGCAGAAATTGCTGGGCCAGGACATCAACGACCTGCCCTGGAAACGCCAGCTGGGAGACGTCAGTGTGCTCGACATCACCGACAAATTCCCGGGCCAGGGCGAGCGTGTCGTACTGCAGAAGCTGGTAGCTGGTGGCAAGGCGCCGGCCCATACCCACAAGGGCGATGAAACAACCGTGATCCTGCAGGGTGCCTTCAGCGACAAGAACGGTGTATTCAATCAGTGGGACTTTGTCTCACTGGACGAGCACGATGAGCACCGGCCCGTGGCTGTTGGCAATGAAGATTGCATCACTCTGTCGGTCCTGAGCGCACCGCTGAAGCTGACCGGCACCTTCACCCGGCTGCTAAACCCCTTCATCCGCTGAACTCTCGCTCATCATTGATTCCCGGCTGCCGGCCGACCGTCAGCCGGGCCTCTTACCAGGGCAGATCGCTGCCGTCCCAATTGATAAACCGCCCATTATCGGCGTCGGTAACGCTGGAAAGCACCGCATAGAGGTTGCCCGCTGTCTCGGCGGGTTCGTGCACCGTCAATTTCGCCAGTGACTGACGGAAAGGCTCACTCAGTGAGGACTCGGTCGTCCCCGGATGCAGTGCCACGCAGGCAATAGGGGAACAGCGCCGGGGCAACTCCACCGACAGATTTTTCACCAACATGTTCAGGGCCGCCTTCGAGCATCGGTAGGCGTACCAGCCGCCCAGATGATTATCGGATATCGACCCCACCTTGGCGGACACCGCCGCCACCCGCTTCAGGTGCTTACCCCGCAGCAGGGGCAGCAGTTCCCGCACCAGCAGACCAAAGCCCAGGGCATTGACCTGAAACGCCCGCAGCAGGTGGTCTGCTTCCAGATCTTCGAGGCGCTTTTCCGGAAACATGGCGTCGTCGTGCAACAGGCCGGCAGCGTAGATCAGGTTTTCCACCACATCCCCCATCGCCAGGCTGTCGGTCAGACGATCCCTGAGCGAGCCATCCGGTGTGCCCTCGGCCCGCCAGGCAATCAGCTCGATACGGGGATGGCCTCGCAGTTTTTGTCCCACCTGCCCGGGGTCCCGGCACAGGCCAATCACCGTTTGATCTGTCGCCTCCAGGTAATATTCGGCAAGGGCCGCGCCGATGGCCCCGGAGATGCCCGCTATAACCGTCGCCATAAAACCTGCCTCCTGAATTACGGGAATGAATCACACTCTTGCTACAATAGGCCTTTTGCATCCTGAGAGTACGAACCTTGCATGACAGCCGATGATTATGACTTCCGTTTTGGCGGCATTGAACGACTCTATGGCCGCCAGGCACTGACGGCCTTCCGCAACGCTCACATTGCCATTGTCGGGCTTGGCGGCGTGGGCTCCTGGGCCGCCGAAGCCCTCGCCCGCAACGGCATCGGCACCCTGACGCTGATCGACATGGACGACATCTGCGTGTCCAATACCAACCGGCAGCTACACGCCCTGGATGGTCAGTACGGCCAGACCAAGACCGATGCCATGGCCCGGCGGCTCAAGGCCATTAACCCGCACGCCGATATTCGTGTGCATTTTGGCTTTCTGACCGTCAAAAACGTTCAGGAACTGATTACCGACGACATGACCGGGGTGGTGGACGCCATCGACAGCGTCAAAGCCAAGGCGGCGCTGCTGGCCCATTGCCAGCGCCGGAAAATCACGGTGGTCTGCGCCGGCGGCGCGGGCGGCCAGATGGACCCGACCCAGATCCAGGTGGCGGACCTGAGCAAAACCACCCAGGATCCATTGCTGGCCAAGGTGCGTAACACGTTGCGGCGGGAATACGGTTTCTCCCGAAACCCGAAGCGGCGTTTTGGTATTGAGGCGATATACTCCCTGGAGCAGCTGACCTATCCGGCCGGCAATGGCGAGGTCTGTCACCAGAAGCCTGCAACCGACGGGCCGGTGAGGCTCGATTGCGCCTCCGGCTTTGGCGCTGCCAGCCCGGTAACCGCCAGTTTTGGTTTCTTTGCCGCTGCCCGGCTGCTGAACCGTATTGCCCGGCGGGCGAACTCATAGAACATCAACACGGTACCTGATCTATGCCTGTGAGCACGGCAATGATACTCGCCAGCATCGGCGTGATTTCCCTGTTCTGCCAATGGCTGGCCTGGCGTATGCGCATGCCGGCCATCCTGTTCCTGCTGATTGGCGGCATTGTGGCCGGACCGGTGACCGGCTTCCTCAACCCCGAAGCGGTCTTTGACGACATCCTCTTCCCCATGATTTCCCTGGCGGTGGCCATCATCCTGTTTGAGGGCAGCCTGACCCTGCGGGCCGAGGAAATACGCAGCCACGGCAAGATGGTACGCAACCTGATTCCGGTGGGCGCGCTGGTGACCAGTACCATTGGCACCCTGGCGGCACGCTGGATACTGGAGGTGCCCTGGGAGGTAGCCCTACTGTTTGGCGCCATTTCCGTGGTGACCGGCCCCACGGTTATCGCGCCGCTACTGCGTGCCGTTCGACCCACCTCCACCATCGCCAACATCCTGCGCTGGGAGGGCATCATCATTGACCCCCTGGGCGCGCTTTTGGCCGTGCTGGTGTTTGAGGGTATTGTGTCCTGGGGCCAGGGCAACGTCTTCAGCCACGCGCTTTATATTTTCGGCAAGACCCTGATGGTGGGTTTCCTGATTGGCGCGGCCGCCGGCTACCTCAATGGGCTGGCGCTGCGTAAACACTGGCTCCCGCAATACCTGCACAACGCCGGTACGCTCACCTTCATGCTGGGGGTCTATGTGCTGTCCAACGAGCTGGCCCACGAGGCAGGCCTGCTTACAGTGACCGTGATGGGCATCTGGATGGCCAACATGAAGCAGGTGCCGGTTGAGGACATCCTGGAATTCAAGGAATCCCTGAGTGTCCTGCTGATCTCCGCGCTATTCATTATCCTGGCCGCCCGGATCGATTTCGCCTCGATTGCCGGACTGGGATGGGGGCTGGTGGCCGTGCTCGCGTGCCTGATCCTGGTGGCACGGCCCGCCAGTATTTTCCTGTCGGCCATCGGCACCTCGCTAAACTGGCGGGAGAAGCTCTACCTCAGTTGGATTGCCCCGCGTGGCATCGTGGCGGCTGCGGTATCGGCCCTGTTTGCGATCCAGCTCGAACGGGTGGGCTTTGCCGGCGCCAATGCGCTGGTTCCCCTAGTGTTCATGCTGATCATTGCCACCGTGACCCTGCAAAGCCTGACCGCCCGCCCCATTGCCAAACTGCTGAACGTCCAGGAGCCTCCGGCCCACGGGTTCCTGATCCTGGGCGCCAACCCGGTGGCGCGACTGATTGCCGAAGCCCTGGGCAAGCACGAAATTCCGGTGATGCTCACCGATACCAACTGGGAAAACGTGCGCCAGGCGCGCATGAAGAACATGCCGGTGTATTTCGGCAACCCGGTGTCAGAACACGCCGCCACCCACATGGACCTGACCGGCATTGGCAATGTTCTGATATTGTCGCCCTACAAGCAGCTTAACTCCCTGGCCACCTATCACTTCCTGGACTGGTTTGGCGATGATTCGGTTTTCAGCCTCTCCGAGGGCGACCAGGACCAGCGCGCCCGCCTGCAGACCGCCGGCAAGATTCAGCGTACCCGGGGCCTGTTCAACAGTGTCAGTTACGCCAAGCTTGCCAGCCTCGTCAGCCAGGGCTATACCGTGAAAACCACCAACCTGCGGGAAGAATTCAGCTACCAGCAATTCCTGGATCAGTACCACAACCAGGCATTGGTGCTGTTTGCCATTGATGGCCGGAAGCACATTCAGGCCGTGCGGGACATGGAAGACCTGAAGCCGGAAGAAGACTGGAAACTGATCAGTCTGGTCCCACCCCAGCCTCAGAAGGAACGCAAGGAAAAAGAGAAGGAAAAAGAACGGGAGAAGAAGCCGGAATCGTCAGCCTCTTCCCCGGAAAACACGGAAAGGCCGGCTGATTAACGGCAGTCCAGGACCAGCTTGCCCCGCACATGCCCGGATTCAAGGCGCTCGTGGGCGGCGGCCACCTCGGCCAGGGGAAAGACTTCCTCGATGTGAACCTTCACATCGCCGTCCTCGATCAACTCGGCAATTTCATCCAGATGGAAGCTGTCCGGGCGCACGGTCATGCCGTGGGCCCGAAGCCCCATGGCCTCCGCCTCACTGACGACGTCATCGGCGGTCACCGTTGGCACCGTAACAAGAACGCCGGTTTCGGACAGAGTATGCAAGGCCCGTTTGCCGGTATCACCCCCGATCAGATCCAGCACCACGTCCAGCCCATAACATTCGTCGGCAACATCGGTGCTGTGGTAATCGATCACTTCATGAACGCCCAGCTCGGCGAGAAAGTCCCGGTTGGCCGACGACGCCGTGGCGATCACATGGGCACCCCGCTCCAGGGCAAACTGAGCGGCAAAATGCCCGACACCACCCGCGCCGGCCAGGATCAGGATTTTCTGTCCCGATTCCAGACGGGCCATTTCAAACAGCGCCTGCCAGGCGGTCAGTGCCGCCAGCGGCACGGCACCAGCGGTCACCAGGTCCAGTTCCTCCGGCACAATCGAGAGTTCATCGGCTTGGGCCAGGGCATACTCGGCATAGGCGCCACCCCCGGTGGGAAAACCAATCAGCCCCATCACCTTGTCGCCAGGCGCCAGGGTGGTGACTTCCTCGCCTACGGCGACGACTTCACCAGCCACGTCATAACCCGGCGTCCAGGGCAGGCTCGATTCGATCTGCCGGGCGGCGAAGCCCAGCCCTTTCCGGGTTTTCCAGTCAATGGGATTCAGACCAGCGCCGTGTACCCGAATCAGCACCTGACCGATGCCGGGTTCAGGCACGTCACCCTCCGTTGTCTGAAGTACTTCCGGGCCACCGAAGCGGTCGTAAACCACGTGGCGCATTCGGTTTGATTCCGTTGCATGGCTCATTGTTCAGTCTCCAAGGCCGGGGATGGCTTTAAACGGCAAGCGGCCGATTCGGTCATTGTCCAGGGACCCAAAGTATAGCGTATCGCCGTTGGGCGTTACCGACGTCACCGCCCGCAGGTGGGTACCCCGGGTGTCGTGCAAACTGATCAGGGGCTCCCCCGCCTCATTGTAGGCGATCACCAGACCGTAGGAGGCCATGCCTGGCTGCAGAAATGCGGGTAGCCGGGCCACCAGGTCTTTCAGCCAGGGCTTGCGGTGCAGTGCGTCGATCTCTGGATGCCTGGGCGAGGGAAAGGCCACCCAATACCGCCCCTCACTGTCGGCATCCAGATTGTCAGGAAAACCGGGCAGGTTACTGGCAAAAACTTCCGCCTGGCCTTCGTGTGGGCCCTTCAGTCCGTATTTCAGAATGCGGTATTTCCAGGTTTCCGCCACCAATAGATAGTCGCCGTTTGGCGAGACCACCACACCATTGGGGAAATGCAGGTGATCAAGCAGGACGCTGACCTTTCCGGTCTCTGGGTTGTAACGCAGCAGCCGGCCATGGGGGCGCATTTCCAGCAAGTCGTAGGCGTATTCCGAGATCGGGAAACGGGAGCTGGCATCGGTGAAATAGATCTGGCCGTCGGGGCCGACATCCACCCCGTCAGTCAGACGAAACAGGGTGCCCCGAGCCTCCCGGGCCAGGACGGTCACCTCGCCGTCCGGCGTAACCGACAGCAGCCCGCGGTCGGCATCGGCCACGATCAGATTCCCCTGCCGGTCAAACGCCAGGCCTAGTGGACGCCCCCCGGTTTCCACCCAGGTCCGGGCCCGGCCATCCTGGCTGACCCGAACAATGCGGCCGTCGGCCATACCTGTGTAGATGTCACCCCGGGGAGAAACCGCAATATCTTCAGGGCCGGTCAGTTGCCCGCGCGCGACCAGGTCGGCCAGACGCAGGCGTTCATTGGGGGCCAGCACCCCCGTCATGGCCGGTGGAGACGGTGGGTTCCAGGCCTGGCTATCCACCGGCGAGGGCGTCAGCAGGAAGCTTCCCAGTAGCAGGAAAACCACCAGCAAGCCAATCAGCAACCATTTCATCATGCGCGCCAGACCTGTTTATGCATTGCGAGTCCGTGGACCGTTTGCGGGTGTCTTCACCTTAGCAGATAAGGCCTGTCCACCGACACTGCAGGCTCCGCCGCCAGGCCGGTGGCACCAAGCCTCACTGGCTCAGGAAACGTCGACACAGGGCAGCGAAAGTATCCGGTTTTTCCGCATGCAGCCAATGTCCGGTTCCGGTAATGACCCGGAGTTCGGCAGCCGGGAACAGGGACCGGATGGTCTGCTCGTGCTTCTTCTGAATATAGGGTGAATCACCGCCCTTGATAAACAACACCGGGCCTTCAAACGGCCCCTCCCCTTCCGGAGCCGCGGCAATGTTCGCGTAACAGGCATCGAGGATCGGCAGGTTCAGGCGCCAGCGGAAGCGCTGCTGGCCGTCAGTTTGTTCATCGTCGGGAATGCGCTCCAGATTCTTCAGCAGGAACTGGCGAACGCCGGGTGTCTCGACGTACTCGGCCAGTTGCCGGTCGGCATCCCGGCGGCTGGCGACAATCGACAGATCCAGGTTGTTCAGGCCGTCCAGGATCTCATCGTGCCGTGGCGCGTAGCTGACCGGTGCAATGTCGGCGGCGATCACCGAACGAACCCGTTCCGGGTGCGCGAGGGCAACCTGCATGGCCACCTTGCCGCCCATGGAATGGCCCAGGATGCTGGCCTTTTCCAGTCCCTGGGCGTCCATGTACGCCACCACATCCTCGGCCATCGCCGGATAGCTCATTTCCTCGGTGTGAGGCGAGTTGCCGTGATTGCGCAGATCCAGGGCGTGAATCTGCCAGCCATCTTCCAGGCGGCGGCCGATCCCCCCCAGATTATCCAGGGAACCAAACAACCCGTGCAGGACAATCAGTGGCTCGCCCGCGCCGGTAATACGGTAGTTGAGTTCAACACTCATGGGCCGAAATCTCCGGTCAAACATTGGAAACGGCTACACTACCACCGCCAGCCCCGCTGGCAAGGGGAAATCCGCCTTTGTCGCCCTGCCTGGCTTTGCGTACGGGTCAGCCTTGGGGTACAAAGACTGCAGACCTAACAATCACTGCGGGAACCCGGTCCATGTTTGGGGATCTTTCATTCATTGCCATTCTTGTTGCCGGCCTTTACCTGGCCGCGATGGCCTGCATCTACCGCATCCTGCTGACCTATCGCACCGCCCAGGGCGCCCTGGCCTGGATCATTGCCCTGTTGGGTTTACCCTATGTAGCTGTGCCGCTGTTCGTGCTGATCGGGCGCAACCGGTTTGGTGGCTACGTCAAAGCCCGGCGCATGGGCGATCGTGCCATCAGCACCCTGATTGACCAGTTTGAACAGCAGACCACGTCCATTCGGGGCCAGCCCCGGGGCACCCTGAGTGACGAGCTCGAGGTGCTCTGCAAGCTCAACCGCCAACCCTTCACAGACGGCAATCACTGCACCCTGCTCAAGGACGGTGAAGCCACCTTCCAGGCACTGTTTGACGACATGGAGGACGCCCGGCATTACATCCTCCTGGAGTTCTACATTGTCCGTGCCGACCGGGTGGGATACCGCATTAAATCAATCCTCGAGCGCAAACTGGCCCAGGGGGTCGAAGTCTGGCTGCTCTATGACGACATCGGCAGCGTGTTCCTGTCCCGGCGCTGGTTGAAAGAACTGGCCGCCGCCGGTGCCCGGATTGCCTCGTTCGGAGCGGGCAACCTGCGCACGCGCCGCTTCCAGATCAACTTCCGGAACCATCGCAAACTGCTGGTGTGTGACGGTCAGGTGGGGTTCGTGGGCGGCATTAACCTGGGCGATGAGTACCTGGGCACCGCCATGGACCAGGAACCCTGGCGCGACACCCATTGCCGCATCGAGGGGCCGGCGGTTACCGGCCTGCAACTGGCCTGGCTGGAAGACTGGAACTGGGCCAGTGACCTGCGTCCGGAACTGGACTGGTCGCCCCAACCGAGTGACCACGGGCGAGAGAAAGTCCTGATTTTTCCCACCGGGCCGGCCGACACCTGGGAAACCTGCAGCCTGTTCTTCCTCAATTGCATTAACAATGCCCGGGAGCGGATCTGGCTGACGACGCCCTACTTTGTTCCCGACGTCCAGATCATGAACGCCCTCCAGCTGGCCGCCCTTCGGGGCGTGGATGTGCGCATCCTCATTCCTGAAAAGGCCGACAGCCAGCTGGTACGCATCGCCGCCTATTCCTATCTGGTACAGGCCTGCCAGGCGGGCATCGGCATCTATCGCTACCAGCCCGGTTTCATGCACCAGAAGGTGGTACTGGTGGACGACCGTTACACCGCCATCGGCACAGCCAACCTGGACAATCGGTCCATGCGACTGAACTTCGAGATTACCGCTGTCACCACCAGTGAAGCATTTGTCGGGGATGTCGAGCGCATGCTCAAAGAAGACCTGGCTCACGCCAAGCTGATGACAGAGGGGGACTACAAAGAACGCTCCCTGCTCTTCAGGCTGGGCTGCCGGGCCGTCCGGCTACTGGCCCCGCTGCTTTGACTAGTAGAACAACTGGGTGAACGAGAAGCCGATATTGAGATAGGCGGTCCACTCATCCTCGTTGTTGTAGGCACCGGACAACTGCACCGGCCCCAGGAAAGTATCGACACCGGCAAACAGGCTCCAGGAGCGAACCAGGCCGGACCACTTGGCCTGGTCCATGCTATCCCAGGCATTGCCGGTCTCGAATCCCACCCCCGCAAACCAGGGCACCACCGGACCCCCAAACTCCCGGCGGGCGTAGACGGACAGCAGGGCCGCGTCGTTACCGGTAATTTCGCCAGGGGCGTAGGCCGAGAGCTGGCGGAAGCCACCCAGCCGGGCCAGGTTTTCCAGCCCGGCCTCCCCCTTGGTGATCTTCCGCGCCCAGACCAGGCCGGTGAGATTAAAACGCCGCCAGCTGCCGGTACCCAGCGCCATGGCACGAACCGCATCAAAGTTCCGGTCGGACCCCAGACCCGGGCGATCCATGCGGCCGCGGATGCCGGCGAACGCCCCGGCGGTTGGATAGAAGGTATCGTTCAGTGAGTCGTGCACCAGTTGAAGGCTTAAATAGCCCTGATGCACATCGTCGGAGGGGGCCACAAATTGGCCAATATTATCCTCCACCGAGGCAATGCCACGGACATACCCCAGGCGGGCCTCGGCATTACCACCCAGCTCCGTACCCAGGGCGAGATCCAACTGCCGGAAAGTAACGTCTATTTCGGCAATACGTTCACCGTTCTCGTAAATGCTGTAATCGTCGCGGTTATACTCCAGCCCAGCCACGGCGAACTGGTCATAGCCGTAGCCCAGCGGCTGATACCACTGGGTTCGCACCCAGGGCTGGGTTCCCAGCTGCACACCGGTCTGCCACTCGGCACCCAGGCGGTTGAGTTCGGTCATTCGCAAGCCGGTCGCCAGGTTGAAACGGGTATCGCCATTGAAGTTGTCTTCGTAGTTCAGTCCGAACGACAGGTAATTGGGGCCCCAGCTTTTCTCGCGGGCCTGGATGGTCAGGATCGCGCCAGCTTCCGAAGGGGCCAGTGACCAGGTCACGCTCTCGTAATACCCCAGACCGTAGATGCGCTTCAGGTCCGCTTCGAGCTGCGCGATGTCCAGAGGCTCGCCGATTCGCTGGCGCAGGCGTTCGCGCAGGAATTCACTGGCCAGCCGTTCGCCCTGGTGGAAGCGGATAGCGGCCACCGGTTTCTGCCGCCACTGCTCGATTGTCAGCGTCGTACGCTCTGGTTGCCACTCCTGATCGGAGACACTGAGGCGATTGAGGGCCACGGCCTGCTCGCGGGCCGCCGTGGCGCCAATCTCAAACAATTCCGGACCATCGTAAAAGTCCGCCGAACTGTAGCCTTTGAGTTCCGGTCGAATAAGAATGTCCCGATCCCTCATTAGGGCCAGTTGATCATCGGTATTACGGCGGGTCAGGAGGGTGGTCAGTTGCCCCACAACGGAAAAGGCTTCCTGAATGTCCTCGGCGCTCATCAAGGGGTCGGTGATGTCCACGGCAATCACGACATCCGCGCCCATATCGCGAGCCACGCTCACGGGCAGGTTATTGGCGACGCCGCCATCCACCAAAAGCCGGCCACCACGCCGGACCGGCGCATACACTCCTGGAATACTCATGCTGGCGCGAATTGCCTCAGAGATATTGCCCTGTGCAATCACCACCTCCACCCCGGTTTCCAGATCCGTGGCCACCGCCCGGAAAGGAATCGGCAGCTGATCAAAGTCATTCACCAGGGCAGCGTTGCGAGTGAGCTCGTTCAGGATGAGGCCCAGGTTCTGGCCGGCGATCAGCCCACCACCCATGTGAAAGCCATCCGAACGAACCCCAAGCCCCGGGATCAGGGGCAGGCGCCAGTCGTTCTGTTTACGACGCACGGGCTTATAAACCCGCCCGGGGTCGTCCTGAAAACTGGACAGCCAATCCAGCTCCAGGAACCGGCGTTCGATATCGTCCACCGACATGCCAGTGGCATACAGGGCGCCCACGGCGGACCCGGCACTGGTGCCGACAATCAGGTCCACCGGTACATGCATTTCCTCCAGCACCCGGAGTACGCCCACGTGGGCCATTCCCTTTGCGCCACCACCACTAAGGACCAGGCCAACGGTCGGGCGCTCATGGTTTTGGGCAGAGGTTGCCGGTGCCCAGAGGAAAGAGACCAGGCACACCAGCAACCAGAATGAAAAGGCAGGGGAAAAGAGACCGTCAGACTCAGCTGTTTTTCGAATCATCATCGGCCAGGGAAAGGTGGGAAACGTCGGGCACCACTGGCGGCGGCAAGTCGCGCTCCACGCCGATATCGGAACCGGCCGGGGCCAGACTCCACTCATCCAGATGCTCGAACATGGGCGCCTGCTCTTCCTCCGCCTCAGCCAGCGTGACCCCGGCGGGGTCCAGAGTCAGGCCGGAACCGGCGAGGATGTCGTCCACCTTCTCACCGGCCACCGGCAAACGGTCGCCCGGCTCCACCTCAACCGACTTGCCTTTGGCCGCAGGCGCTGGAGCCGGCGAGGACTCCGGGCGCGCGCTTGGGGGGGCTGACTCCGCTGAAGGGGCAGGGGCTGGTGCCGGTTTTGAGGCCGGCTCGGGCGCTTTTTCCGCCTCCGTGCCTGGCATTGGCTGCACATAGGCCACCATACCGTGTTTTTCCAGCACCGCGCGGTACTTCTCCGCCTGAGCCTGTTCCAGCTTGTTGCGAATCACAACCGGCTGACCACTGAACATGCGATCCAGTTGCTCGACACTGGCCTTGAACAGGGCCTGGGCATTACGGCGGGCAGTCTGGGTCTCGGTGCCGGATGTGCACTCGCCCTTGAACACAAGCTGGAACATGCTTCTTCCTCGTTCGCGTTAACCGGTGGCTCTGTTCCCATGATAGCTGAAATACACGGGCGAAACAGAGGTGAAAAACTACTTGAAAATCTGCAGTAAAATACGACACTCTCTGCCATACTTACGACAGAGACGTTACACACAGTTACACAGGGCCCCATCGCCCTCACAGGACGACATCATGCGCATCACAACTTCACTGCTTGTCACCCTGATGGCACTGACCTGGCCCGCAGCACAGGCCCGCGCAGAAAACCTGGACCTGCTGATGAGCCAGGTCTTTGAACCGGGTACGGCTGACTACATCGGCTACGAAAGCGTCGAGCGTGAAGACATTCCGGAGTCCGCAGCGGTGGAGCGAAAATACCTGATCGTGGATTTCCGGTTCACCGAGAAGCAGCCCACCGGCCAGCAACTGCAGGCCAGCATTCATGAAGTCTGCACCGCCCTGCTGAAAAACCGGGAATTGATCCGTTCACTCTCCGATTCCGGCTACGACATGGTCTCGGTTGCCTTCGACCGCCGCTCCCAGTTTGATTGTCTGTAACGGTCAGCGCTGCCCAAGCAAGTTCGGAAAGGCATCCAGCGCGGCGTTCACCGCATCCAGGTTGAACGCCTCCACGTCCGCCAGCAGTTTCTCGCCGTAACGGGTGGCGGAGGACGATCGGTACTGCTTGCCCCACTCCATGACCCGCAGGGCGAAATCCTTCATTTTCTCGGGATCACCGCTCTCGCGGACTTCCTGCCATTCGTTGCCAAAGTCCTGGGCCAATTTTTCCCGCAGCCAGCCCCGCTCACGCAGGCTCATGGTCTGGGCCAACAGGCGATCGGATTCCTTCGGGGCGCCCTCGTCCTCGACCTGCTCAACGGTGGCCTCCACCCGAGGCAGAACCAGGGTGAACGTGGAACCCTCGTTCTGGGCGCTTTTAACTGTCAGCTCGCCGCCCATCATTTCCACCAGCTTGCGGCTGATCGCCAGCCCCAGGCCGGTGCCCCCATACCGCCGGGAGCTTTGCCCTTCCTGCTGCTCAAAGGCGTCAAAAATACGCTCCTGCTGGTCAGGAGCGATGCCCACACCGGTATCGGAAACCGTAATCACCAGGCGATAGTGCCGGGTCTCTCCGGCCTCGTCGCTTTCCCCGCCGGGGCGCTCCAGCTCTTCGGCCTGGGCCCTTACGGTGACTTCACCCTCGTGGGTGAACTTGATGGCATTGCCCACCAGGTTGAACAGCACCTGTCGCAACCGGGTTTCGTCCAGGATCATCGCATCCGGCATGCCGGACACAACGCTGACCTCCAGTGAAATGCCCTGCTCCGTGGCCCGAAGATCGAAGATATGCCGGACATCGCTGAGCAGGCGGCGGATGGAGACCGGGGTAAAGTCCAGCCGCATCTTGCCGGCCTCGATTCGGGACAGGTCCAGGATGTCGTTGATCAGCATCAGCAGGCTCCGGCTGCCTGCCCGAATGGCGTTCAGGTAGTTGCGCTGCTGGGGGTCTTTCACACTGTTGAACAGCAAATCGCTGTAGCCGATCACCGCGTTCATCGGAGTACGAATCTCGTGGGACATGTTGGCCAGGAATTCACTCTTGGCCCGGCTGGCCGCCTCGGCCTGCCGGGCCAGGCGTTCGGCCTCCAGCTTGGCGGCGCGCAGCTCGTCCTCACTCCGGCGCAGAGCGTTTTCCGAGCGGATTCGTTCATCCACCTCCAGCGACAGCTTACGGTTCCAGTACAGGAACATCAGCACCACCACGATGGCGATCAGGACAATCCGGCGCACCACGGTGTAATCGGTGCGCTGTTCAATATCCAGATCAATCCAGCGATTGTAGACCGCTTCGGTCTCGGAATCCGGCAGGCTGTTCAGGGCCTTGTTCAGGATTCGGTGCAGCTCAGGGCTGGATTTGCGCACCGCCAGCCGCAGGTCGTACTCGTAGGGTGTGACACTGGTGATGCGCAGGTTCGACAGCCCCAGGCGGGCGACGGTGTAACTCACGGCCGGGATGTGGGTCACCATCACATCCAGGTCTCCGTTGGACAGCGCCAACAAGCCTTTTTCCACGGTTTCCTGGGGATAGAGATCCAGCTCCGGATGATTGATCAGCAGGTAGTCGTGACTGGCCTGGCGGTTCACCACGCCCACCCGTTCGTTACGAACCTCCCGCAAGTCACCAATGAAACGCCCGGTGTCCCGGGTGGCCAGGGCAATGGGTACGGTAATGTAGGCCCGGGAGAACAGGAAATCCTCCTCGGTCCTGGGGGTGCGGGACATGCCGGGAATTACGTCCACTTCCCCGGATTTCAGCATTTCCTCCGCCGAGGAGCGACTGTTCACCGGGACGCGCTTGAAACGGATGTCCATGTCCTTCTCCAGACGACCGACCAGATCCACCACCAGTCCGGCCGCCTCGCCATCCTGTTCAAACTCAAAAGGCGGCCAATCCCGGCGCAGCCCCACCTTGAGGTCTGGATGGTTACGGAGCCATTCCTCGTCTGACAGGTCCAGAGCCATGGCCTGGTTGTCCAGTGTCGGAACCTCCCCCTGCAACCAGGAGGATTCAATGCTCTGGTGTGCCTGCTCACCGAGCGAGACCACCGCCTGGTCCAGCATCCGGAACAGGCGCGGCTGGTCTTCGGGCACCTGCAGAACCACATCCACCGGCTGTTTAGCCAACTCCAGCGCCAGGCCAATGTCTTTCATGGAAGCGGAATCCAGGTAGTCCGCCACCACCGGTATCGGCCCGACAAAGGCGTCCGCCTGGTCCGACTGCAGTTGACCGACCGCTTCGCTGACGCTGTTTACGGGCACCGGCGTAAAGCTGTCCACGGCCTTGAGCAAGGGGAACTGGTTGGGGTCATTCGCAACGATCGCGACCCGGGCCGACTCGAGGTCTTTCACGCTACGCACGGCCGCATCGCCAACACGCACGAACACACCATAGGTGAGGGTCATCAGCGGCCGGGTATGACGCATGCCAGAGGGCGGTTCGGCACCGGGAATGCGGGTGGTCAACATCACCCCGCCACTTTCGGGGTTGTCCTCGACATAGGGTTCAAGGGGCACGGGCAGTTGCTCTGACAGCGCCTCAAGGTAATCAATCCAGATACCGGCCAGGCCATTGTCTCCGGCCTCAAAGACCAGCGGCACCTGCTGCTGGGAGAGCCCAATCCGCAATGCGTCCCTGTCGGGCAACCATGCCTCCAACACTTCGCCAGATTCAGGGGACGGTGTGTCCTGGGGGGCTTGAGCCATCGCCTGCCCTTGAAAAATCAGGAAAAACAGGCAATACAGTAAGTAAGAACGGAAAGGCACTGGATATCCTCGGCGGGTTTACTACAGTTTCAGCAAACGATACCTGCATGCACGGAAAATTTCATTTTGTGACAAAGCCAAAGGAGGCTTTTCCATGGACACAAGCAAACACACCCTGAGCACTCTGTTCGAACAACTCGGCATGGCTTCCGACAAAGCCAGCATTGAAGACTTTATTGGCCGGCATTCACCACTGCCCAGGGAGATCGCGATTCAGGATGCGCCGTTCTGGTCGGAAAGTCAGTCGCACTTTCTGGAGGAAGGTCTGGAAGAAGACAGTGACTGGGCCGAAATCATCGATGAGCTGGATGCTCAGCTACGCCACTAACCCCGCTCAGGCACTGGTGGTCTGATTCCGCCCCGCGTCCTTGGCCTGATAGAGGGCGCGGTCGGCACGATCAAAGACCGACTCCACCGCATCGCCTTCCCGGAACTCCGTCAGCCCCGCCGAAAAGGTCACACTCACCGGCTCGCCCCCGAAATGGAAGGGCAATCCAGCCACCCGCTCCCGCAATTGATCCACCACTGTCCGAGCCGCCTCGGCTTCGGTTTCCGGCAACAGCAGGACAAATTCTTCCCCGCCGTAGCGGGCAATGAAATCGGTTTCCCTTAACCGTGTACGCAGCTCCCGGGCAACCAGTTGAAGGACGCGGTCGCCGGCCTTATGGCCATAGGAGTCATTGACCCGCTTGAACAGATCAATATCAATCACGCAAACCGTCAGCGGCTTCTGGTAACGCTGCCAACGGTTGAACTCGAACATCAGCCGTTCCTGCCAGGCTTCCCGGTTGGGCAGCTGCGTAAGCAGATCGGTCATGGCCCGCTGCCGCTCCTTGCGCACCTGTGCCTGCATCTGGTCGGAGTGGGCTTCCATGGCCGCGACTTTCTCCTGCATCGCTTCCAACTGGCCAGCCAGCATTTCTTCCCGTTCCAGTTCTCGGTTTCGGAAGCGCTCCATGGCGCTACCAATGAACTCCAACCGCTGACTAACCGATTGCTTCAGGGTGCCCAGATCCTGGCTATTGGCGATATCCTGCCCCACCCGATCAAGCTCATCACGAATCTCCCGGTCCAGGGTGGCGGTATCGTCCTGCCGGGACTCATGCATCTGGGTCTGATCAGAGAAGTGCTGGCGCAATGTTTCCAGGCGTTCGTCCAGTCGCTTCAGGAAGGCTTCGAATTCGCGCTGACTGCGGGTGACCGCTTCGATGACCAGGCTCGCCACCTGGTCCAGCCCCTCCCGTAACACGGACCAGTCGTTGCTGCCCAGCAACGTTTTCTGAAGGCCCCGTGCGTGCGCCTCCACCTTGGGTTCCAGGGACACCTGTTGCAGCAACTGGCCCACCAGCTGGCCAACCCGCCGTGCAATCCGGAGATGCTGGCTATCAACAGCGAGCTCTATGCCTTCATCTGGCTCCTCTTTCGGCGTCTCTGGCGACTGGGGAGACCGGGGCTGGCTTTCATCAAGCAAGGTGATCTGCCGGTCAATCTCGTCCTGAAGTGTTCGCCAGCGTTCAACATCCAGCTGTTGCTTGCGCAAATCATCCCGCAACTGGCCCAGCAAATCATCCAGTTGATCCGACTGCCCCTCGGACGCCAGACTGGTGCGCACCAGCATGCGTTCAAGCACGTTACGTTCGGCTTGCCACTGTTTTTCCTTGCGTTCTGACTCATCCAGTTCCCGAAGGTATTTATCCTTCCAGGATTCTTCCGATGCCATGAAGCACTCCGTCAGTGACCCTTCGGGTCGGGTGATTTGCGGGGTTCTATTGTGCCAGACCGGCGGCGCGCCCTGGGGTGACTTCTGTCATAAACCCGGGCCAGGTGCTGAAAATCAAGGTGAGTATAGACTTGTGTGGTCGCGATGTCTGCGTGGCCCAGTAATTCCTGCACGGCACGCAGGTCGCCGCTGGATTCCAGCATGTGGCTGGCAAAGGAGTGGCGCAGCAGATGTGGGTGCAGGCGCTGGTCGGCCCCGGTACGCAGCCCCCAGCGTGCCAACCGGTCCTGTATGCTGCGCCGGCTCAGGCGCCCGCCCCGCTGACTGACAAACACTGCCGGCTCGGCCTCGCCGGTGTATTGCCCACGCACGGCCAGCCACCGTTTCAGGGCATCCACGGCTTTGCCGCCAATCGGCACCAGGCGCTCCTTGCTGCCCTTACCCAGCACCCGGACCTCTCTGCCGGACAGATCCAGGGCAGACAGATCCAGCGATGCCAGCTCCGCGAGTCGCAGCCCGGAGGAATACATCAACTCAAACATCGCCAGGTCACGTATTTCCAGCGGATCCTCCGGGGGCGCATCCAGCAGCTGCTGGATCTGATCCACATCCGCCACTTTTGGCAGGCGACG
Source organism: Marinobacter nauticus (assembly GCA_044811145.1). Taxonomy (GTDB): domain Bacteria; phylum Pseudomonadota; class Gammaproteobacteria; order Pseudomonadales; family Oleiphilaceae; genus Marinobacter; species Marinobacter nauticus_A. The sequence continues at coordinate 1,477,231 of CP085245.1, read as the reverse complement.
ACCCGATTTGGGGGCACGGACGTCCAGCGCCGGGTTATCCCGGGCCATGCCCTCACGTAACAGGAAATCATAGAACCGGCGAATGGCGGACAGGTGACGGGCAATACTCTGACCACTGAGCCCGTCCCGACTCAGGTTTGCCACATAGCGGCGGACATGGTGGATGGAAAGGTCCGCCCAGGCGGTCAGTTGCTGTTGCTCCAGCCAGGCCGCCAGGCGCCCCAGGTCCCGCTGATAATGCTCGCAGGTACGGGGCGAATAGCGCTTTTCCGAGGCCAGGTAGCGGAAGAAGCCGGCCAGTGGTGCGGCCAGCGTCTCCGGCAACGTTTGGGCGGTGACCATGGCCGGCCTCAAGCGGGGTCGCTTTCCGAGGCCAGGCCAGCCACCGGCGCGGCGGTGTCATGCTGCTTTAACATGGGCGGCAGTAACCGGCTGAGTGTATCGCTGATGTAGCTAAGAAACAGCGACCCCATGTTCTGGTCAAAATAGCCTAACTGGCAGCTGCCAACCGCAAACACGCCGACCAACCCCTGATGGCGCAGGGGCATGATGGCCACGGAGGCAATGGGTTCATCACGGTCCGGGAACAGGAAGCTACGCTCCTCTTCGTGGAAATGGCCACAAATGGCCCGATCACCCTCCAGAAGGGTTCCCAACCGACGCTGCGCTTCGCTGGCATCCACAATGTGCAGGGCACCCTGGACCTGCCCGGCGCGGACCCGATCAGGCGTATCACTGAACAGCAGGATAGACGCGGCATCCAGGCCAAAGTCGCCCCGCAGGCTGTCGTCCACGGCGGCGGCCATTTCGTTCAGGGTCTTCGCCTCGATCACCTGCAACAACAGACGTTTACTTTTCTCAAACAGGCGGTCGTTATGCCGGGCGATGGAGACCAGCTCCACCATCTCCCGACGCAGGGTATCGCGTTGTTCCCGGAACAGGTGCACCTGGCGCTCCACCAGGGAAATGGCCTGGCCACTGTCGTGGGGGAGGGTCAGACTGCGCAGAAGCTCATCCTGATCGACAAAGAAGTCCGGGTGGTTACGCAGGTATTCCACCACCTGCTCCCGGGTTGGTTCCTCGACCTTCTGGCGGGCCGTTGATTCTGTCATTGTTTTCTCCTGAGTTGTCAGGACCTTTTTAAGGGTTTCCGGCGGCGCGAATGGGGCTCCCCGGGCAGGCGTAATTGTCCTTCAAACACCGTGGTTGCAGGGCCTTCCATCATAACAGGGGTGCCCTCACCCGACCATTCGATGATCAGCCGGCCACCACGGAGCTCCACTTCCACCCGGCTATCGAGCATACCGCGGAGATGCCCCGCCACCACGGCGGCACAGGCGCCACTGCCGCAGGCCAGGGTTTCGCCGGACCCACGTTCGAAAACACGGAGCCGGGCGTGGCCCCGGTCAATAATCTGCAAGAAGCCAATATTGGCCCGGGAGGGAAAGCGCGGGTGTTTTTCCAGCGCGGGGCCAAGGGTGCTGACCGGCGCGGTATCCACATCATCAACCACCAGCACGCCATGGGGATTGCCCATGGAGATGGCCGACAGTTCCACCACCTGCTCCCCCACATCCACGGTGTAAACGTCCTTGCGGCAGTCTGCGGCGAACGGAATGGCAGGCGGGTTCAATTCAGGCACGCCCATATTGACGCGCACCAGGCCGTTTTTGCCGACCTCCAGCTCAATCACGCCCTTGGCCGTCTGAACCCGGATCAACCGCTTGTTGGTCAAGCGCTGATCACGCACGAAACGGGCAAAGCATCGGGCACCATTGCCACACTGTTCCACTTCCGAGCCGTCGGCGTTAAAAATACGATAGCGGAAATCGACATCCGGCAGGCCCGGCGGCTCAACCACCAGCAACTGATCAAACCCGATCCCGAAGTTCCGGTCCGCCAGCTCACGAATCCGTTCCGGGCGCAAACGGAACGGCTGACTGATGGCGTCCACCACCATGAAATCGTTACCCAGGCCATGCATCTTGGTGAAACGCAGGAGCGGACCGGCATTGCGTCTGTTCTGACTCATGCTTGGCTCCCCTTCATTCCGGCAGGCAACTTTCCGGCCCCAACTGATCTTCCAGGGTTTCCCGGCGACGCACCACATGCACCTGGTCACCATCCACCATCAATTCCGGCGGGCGGTTGCGGGTATTGTAGTTGGAGGCCATCACAAAACCGTAGGCTCCGGCGGAGCGCACCGCCAGCAGATCACCGGCTTGCAGACGCAATTTGCGATCCTTGCCCAGGAAATCCCCGGTTTCGCAGATCGGGCCCACCAGGTCCCAGCTTTTTTCTTCGCCGTGCTGGTGAGGCTTGACCGGGATAATAGCCTGCCAGGCGCTGTACAGGGCCGGGCGGATCAAATCGTTCATGGCAGCATCAATAATCGCGAAATTGCGGTGCTCGGTGCACTTCAGGAATTCCACCTGCGTCACCAGGATGCCTGCGTTGGCGGCGATCGAGCGCCCCGGCTCCAGGATCAATTCCAGTTTGCGATCACCCAGGCGCTCGATCAGCGCCTCAGCGTACTGCGCCGGCTGGGGCGGCTGCTCGGTCTCGTAGGTCACGCCCAAGCCCCCACCCATGTCCAGGTGACGGATGCTAATGCCCTGTTCGGCCAGGGTGTCGATCAGCGCCAACACACGATCCAGGGCGTCCAGGAAAGGAGACACCGAGGTCAGTTGGGAGCCGATGTGACAGTCCACACCGTGGATGTCGAGGTTCGGCATCGCCGCCGCCCGGGCATAGACCTCCGGCGCCTCGGCGATGTCGATCCCGAACTTGTTTTCTTTCAGGCCGGTGGAGATGTAGGGGTGGGTGCCGGCATCCACATCCGGATTCACCCGCAGGGAAATCGGCGCTTTCACACCCAGCTCGCCCGCCACTTTGTTCAGGCGGTCCAATTCGGTGTCGGATTCCACGTTGAAACAGCGCACGCCCACTTCCAGCGCCCGCTTCATTTCCCATTCCTGTTTGCCAACACCGGAGAATACCACCTTGCCGGCGTCGCCACCGGCCCGCAGCACCCGCTCAAGCTCGCCAGCCGAGACAATATCAAAGCCCGCGCCCAGGCGGGCCAGCACGTTGAGCACCGCCAAGTTGCTGTTGGCCTTCACCGCATAGCACACCAGGTGCGGGTGCTCGCCCAGGGCCTGGTCGTAGGCGCGATAATGGCGCTCCAGGGTGGCACGGGAATAGATATAGGCTGGCGTGCCGAATCGCTCGGCAATGCGACTGACAGGCACGTCTTCGGCGAAGAGTTCGCCATCGCGGTAATTGAAATGATCCATGTTGTTCCTGAAATTCCGGCCGGGGCGAGATAGGACAGACGTCGTTAACGCGGCGCTTGCGGTTGTGCCTCACTGGCGTATCCAGCCTGTGTGCCGGCATCCCGGTACAACGGGCCTTTCTGGCCACAACCGGCCAGCATCAAAGACAGCATGGTGACGGCGACGACAACCGGGCGATACCTTGCTACAACCTGCATATCCCTACCCCTGAATGATTGATGCCGGCAGTATAACCGACAGCCGGGGCGCACCGCTAACGCAGCTGACGGTTCAGGGCGTCTTCCAGCAGGCTGCGGTAATGCAGGTATTGGCAGGTCTGGATATCGCGCTGGTACTGCTGCGGCTCCAGATCATGCGGCAGGTGCAGGTCGGTCAGGTAAATGGGGTAGGGTTCGTTACTGCGGCGCAGCGAACGGATGTAGTGGGCCACAGCGGGAATCAGCTGCTCCCCGTATTCCTCGGCGGTGAATTCCCGGTCCTGACAGTAGATATCAAACTTCAGCGAACCATCCCCCTGGCGCACACCCACACCCTGCACCTCAAAACCGGGCAAGGCGATGCCCGCCTGCTGGTCGGGCCTGGCAACGGCCTGCCAGCGCCCACCCCGGCGCACCAGCTCATGGCACTGAATGCCGCCCACCGGGCCGGCCATATCCAACTGCCTCAGCATGCGACGCTCCAGCAAGCTGTCCAGGAAGCGCAGCAGGGGGCTAAGCAGGTGGCTGCGGCGCTGAACACGCAAGCTCCGACTCCAGATGCTGCCACACTCATCCACCACCCAGAGCCGCCCAATCCCGGCTCTCAGGGACCAGAACACCTGTAGGCTGTCCGGCTCCGAAGCCTCACACACTGCCTTGAGCTCGGGCTCGTCCTGCAACGCGTGACGATCCGGAACCATCGGCAGGTAGCGGTCCTGGGGCTGCAGTAACGCGTCCATCAGGGCCTGGCGATTGTTCAATACCGCAAAGCTCGGCTCCAGGCCATTGAACTGCAGCAGGAAATAGCGCCGGTCCATTTCAATCAGGTAGCGCACCGAGTGCGGCCCGTAACCACCGGCAAAGAACTGGCGTAGCACATCACCAAAAAGCTCCTGCAGGCGCCGGGCGATGGCCGCGCCATGCCCTCTACTGGAGGCAAACACCTGGATCTCGGGCAATTCCGCCGGGCTCTGGGCCACCTGGGCCAATACGTTTTTCAGGCACTGGATCAGGGTGTCGCCCGCCGCGTAGTGCTGCACGCTGACTTCCTGCCAGCTGTTCAGGGCCACCTGATCGATGGTGGACACCAGATTGTCATGGCCGCCACTGAAGCCGAGAGAATCGTTACGGGCGGAGAGCTTGTGCAGCCCCTTTTCCGACAGGTGCGCCTGGGGATCGGTGGCCACATTCACCAGCAGCAGGTTCTTCAGGGGGCGCACCGCCCGGGACAGCGCCTGGCGCGAGGCCGGCGGCAAGGGCATCGGCAGAAAGGCCTGCATAACATCCAGAATTTCGCGAACTTCCAGGACGTTGGCAACGCTGGTACCGGCCCGCACATTCAGGCGAGTGGCTCGTCCCAGCAGACCGTTGCAATAACACCAGACCAGCAGTTCCGCCAGGTTTCCGGAACGACGTATAACCGGCTTCCAGAACGCATCGGATGGATCTTCCAGATCCCGGAACAGCAACCAGCCTTCGCCGTCGCGGCCCTGCTCCGACTGGTGATGAAACGACAGGTTTTCCTCGGCCAGCGAGGGCACCAGCCCGGGGTTAATCAGCTCCACCTTGCCCGCCTTGCGCTGGAAGGCGGCGTACAGTTTTCGGCCCAGCAGGTTGATGTCGTGGGGGCTGATGGCAGCGTCCGTGCCCTGCTCCCGGGCCATACGTGATAACAGGCGATAGCTGTGGGTCAGCTCACTGACAATGATGCGACGCAGGCCAATCACCTCCTCGGCCCGCCAGTTCTGACGGTCGTCGAGGGAACGCAGCTGGCTGTCATCCCACTGCCAGTGTTCAACCAGCCGTCGCAGCATGTCGATGCGCCACTGGTCGCCCACCATGCCGGCACGAGTCAGGGGCAAACCGGTTTTCAGGTACAGGCTGCGGCGCACCAGTTCCAGCCGGCTTTCCGCATCCTGATTGAGCAGCCAGTTCTCCAGGCGCCGGTACATCATGACGTACGGATCCAGGGCATCCACATCCAGCTGTCCCTGGTGCACTGCCTGCTTGAAGTTGGCAGACAGCAGTGGCTGTTCCCGGTCGGTGGCGTAACACTCGATCAGCAACAGTTTGAGGATCGCTTTCCAGGGGGCGTCGATCCCCTTGTACAGCTGCCAAATGCCCGCCCCCGGAAATTCCTCCGGGGGAATGGCGGGCACCGGCCCGAAATCAATATATTCGTGGGGCTTGATGAAGCGGCAGTCCACCAGTCGGCGGCGGCATTCGTCGTAATCGGCTTCAGACTCCACCGGCACCAGCCACCACATCGGGTATTGGCCGCCCAGGTGAATGCTGGTGCGGTAGAACTCATCCAGCAGCAGATAATGCTGGGCACTGCCGCAATTCTCACCGGTTACCTCCGCCTGCTGCCGCCCGGCGCGCCAGTCACTGGCCGAGAACACAAATACGTGCAGTTCCACGCCCAGGGTGGCGGCCCAGGCCGAGAGTTTGTCCGCCTTGCGCTCGAGGCTGCGAACACCCTGGGCGGACAAATCAGCGCGATGACACAGCCAGACATCCAGATCACTGGCCACCGAGTGGCCGAGAGTCCCGGGACTGCCCATCAGAAACAGGCTGTCGATGTCCGGGTGGCGCAGCCCTTTATCCCGGTAGCAGAAACTTCGGGCCACGCGGCGGGCCGCATTGAGGGTGGACTTTGAGGGGGTGTACCCGGACAGCCCCATGGGACAGCTGCCGTCCAGGTACCCGGGCAGGGAAGGATGATTTAGATGGAACACCAGCGGCAGCACTTCCAGTACCACCTGTTGGCGCCAGGTCAGTGCGGAACAGGCGCGCTCCCAACGTTGACGATTGACCAACAAAAAGCGGTCACGCAGACGCTGCAACGTCTTGCGGTCAATGCCTTCCTCGAAATCGAGGACAATGGGCAGCGCCTGAACCGTCAAATGACCTCCAACCTGTCGTTACTTCCCGCCATTACCCTGTCATTACTTGGCTGCCGCGCGGGCGCGCGCAACCGCCGCCCGCACCTGATCGGGCGCAGTGCCGCCGGTGTGGTTACGGGCCTGCACCGAGCCTTCCAGGGTCAGCACATCAAACACGTCCTCGGTGATGAAATCAGAGAACTGCTGCAGCTCTTCCAGGGTCATGTCCGACAGGTCCCGGCCTTCGGCGACACCAAAAGCGACTGACTTGCCAACGATTTCATGGGCATCGCGGAAGGGCACGCCCTTTTTCACCAGATAGTCGGCCAGATCGGTGGCGGTGGAGAAGCCGCTCTTCGCCGCCACGCGCATGTTGTCGGCCTTGGAGCGAATGGCCGGGATCATGTCCGCGTAGGCCTTCAGGCACCCCTTCACCGTGTCCACGGTATCGAACAGCGGCTCCTTGTCCTCCTGGTTGTCCTTGTTGTAGGCCAACGGCTGGCTCTTCATCAGGGTCAGCAGGCTGATCAGGTGGCCGTTCACCCGGCCGGTCTTGCCCCGCACCAGCTCCGGCACGTCCGGGTTTTTCTTCTGGGGCATGATGGAGGAACCGGTGCAGAAGCGATCCGGCAGGTCGATAAAATCAAACTGGGCCGAGGTCCATAGCACCAGCTCTTCGCTGAAGCGGGACAGGTGGGTCATCAGCAATGCCGCGAAGCTGCAGAACTCGATGGCGAAATCCCGGTCACTGACCGAATCCAGCGAATTCTCGGTGGGCCGGTCGAAGCCCAGCAGCTCGGCGGTCAGGTTACGGTCGATCGGATAGGTGGTGCCGGCCAGGGCGGCGGCGCCCAGGGGCATGATGTTGACCCGCTTGCGGCAGTCCTGCAGGCGTTGGCCATCGCGCACCAGCATTTCGTACCAGGCCAGCAGGTGATGACCGAAGGTGACTGGCTGTGCGGTCTGCAAGTGGGTGAAGCCCGGCATGATGGTGTCGGCTTCGCGCTCGGCCAGGTCCAACAGGCCATTCTGCAGGCGCGTGAGTTCTTCGGTAATCACATCAATTTCGTCACGCAGGTACAGACGGATGTCGGTGGCCACCTGGTCGTTGCGGCTGCGCCCGGTGTGCAGTTTCTTACCGGTAATGCCGATGCGCTCGGTCAGGGCTGCCTCGATGTTCATGTGCACATCTTCCAGGCTGACGGACCAGTTGAAACGCCCGGCCTCGATGTCCGCCTTGACGCCGTTCAGCCCTTCGATAATCTGGTCCCGCTCCTTATCGGTCAGTACGCCGACTTTAGCCAGCATGGTGGCATGGGCAATGGAACCGGTAATATCGTGGTGGTACAGACGCTGGTCAAAGCCGACCGAGGCGGTAAAGCGCTCAACAAAGGCATCGGTGGGTTCGCTGAAACGGCCGCCCCAGGGTTTTTCGGAGGATGTGGCCTGGTCAGAGTTTTTCTGATCCGTCATGGTCTATCTTTCCTGCTGTCACGCCAGTGTCGCGCCACCGGCGATGCGTAAATGAATGGATGAGCAAAAAGTGGTCGCAGTATAGCATTGTGGCCACCATTAAGGAGACACCCCTGAACACCGACAAACGCCTTAACCCCGGGGAATTCTACGTGCCGGACCTGTGCCGGGTGCGGGCGGTCTTCCTGATGCTGGTCACCAGCGAGCTACTGGTGCTGGTCCTGGCCATCGTCCAGGCCCCGCGGGGCTGGATTGACTGGAGCTACTTCGGCCTGCTGTCGCTGTTCGTGCAGTGGACCACCCTGACCAGCGCCGCGCTGATCTGCCTGCTGCGCCCCAGGCTCGCGCGCCTGGCCACCAGCCGCGCCACCCTGACGATTCTGGCCATTGTGCTGCTCGATGTCCTGGCCTTCAGCCTGTTTGCCGACCGGGTCCTGCACCCCGCCCCCGGCGGTCCGGACTGGCAGGGCATTGCCAAGAAACTGCTGCTGGCCACGCTGATCACCCTGATGGTGCTTCGCTACTTTTACCTGCAGCACCAGTGGCAACAGCAGCGCGAGGCCCAAATGCAGGCGCAGCTGACTTCCCTGCAGGCGCGCATCCAGCCCCATTTCCTGTTCAACAGCATGAACAGCATCGCCAGCCTGATTGCCAGCGACCCGGACAAGGCCGAAGACGCGGTACTGGATTTGTCCGAACTGTTCCGCGCCAGCCTGCGCACCAACGACCAGCAAGTGCCCCTGGCCAGGGAACTCGACCTGTGCCGGCGTTACCTAGCCATCGAGAGCCTGCGCCTGGGTGAACGCCTGAAGGTGGAATGGGCCATCGCCCCGGGCCTGGAGAACCAGGCCATACCGCCACTGAGCCTTCAGCCTTTGGTCGAAAACGCGGTACACCACGGTATCCAGCACCGCTCCGACGGTGGCACCATCCGGGTGGAGGCCTACGCCAAGGGCGCGTTTGTGTATGTGCTGATCCAGAACCCGGAGCCAGGTCCCCTCGACGGTTCACACCAGGGCCACCGGGTGGGCATGAGCAACACCCGTTCGCGGCTGACGGCAGTCTTCGGCGACACCGCCGTACTCAAACAGAGTCGCCATAATGGCACCCATACCGTCACCCTGCGACTGCCCCGGCAAGACCTCCGCCAGGACTCCGGACATCACGGCCAGGAAGCGATAGACCCTGGCCAGGAAGTGAAACACCATGGATAGAACCGACAAGAACGTCCTCATTGCCGACGACGAACCGCTCGCCCGCCAGCGCCTGGGACGCCTGATCGACGCCCTGCCCGGCTACACCGTGTGCGGCGAGGCCGTGGATGGCGACGACGCCCTGGGCCAGACGGCAACCCTGCAGCCCGACATCCTCCTGCTGGACATCCACATGCCCGGCATGGACGGCATGGCCACCGCCAGGCAGCTGATGCAACAGCCCAACCCGCCGGCCCTGATATTCTGCACCGCCCACGAACAGCACGCGCTGGAAGCCTTTGACGTCAACGCCACCGCCTACCTGCTCAAACCCATCCGACGGGAAGCACTGGCCGATGCCCTGGCGCGGGCGGAGAAAACCAATCGACTGCAAAGCCAGGCCTTGGAAAACCGCCAGGCGCCGGAATCCGAACAAATCACCGTGCGCAGCCACCGCGGCACCGAACTGATCGACCTGGCCGACATCCTCTACTGCCAGGCCGACCAGAAGTACGTCACTCTGGTGCATCGCCACGGCGAAACCCTGTGCGACTATAGCCTGAAAGAACTGGAACAGGCCTACCCGGCCCACTTCCTGCGCATCCACCGCCACACCCTGGCCGGCGTAGCGTTCATCCAGGCTCTCAAACGCGACAGCGAAGGCCGGCCGGTACTGGCGCTGAAAGAAACCGATGCCCGGTTACCGGTCAGCCGAAGGCATGCCGCCCATGTTCGCCAGTGGCTCGAACGGCAATAAACAATATGCATGGATGAGGTTTCGTTTCACAATAGTTCCGGAGCCAGCGGGTGGGCCTTTCCGGGAATTTCGAAGGCCAAGGATGGCCTGAGATAAGCGCACATGGGCGGAGCAAACGTTTTAGAAGCAAAGCTTCGCGTGCCGCGTAGCGACAGCAATCTGTGATTGCTGGCCGGACCCGCTTGCGGGTGCTCGTAGCGGTTCCCGGAAAGGCCCTCCCGCTGGCTCTCCCCCAAAAGAGATAGATCCACCTCCAAGCGGGACTTTTTTCCAGTCACAAGGTAACCTTGGAACACATTTTCCCAACGACAGTGAGTGCTATGTCAACACGAACCCTTCGCATTGCAACCCGCAGCAGCGCCCTGGCGTTGTGGCAGGCAGAATTCATCAAATCCGAGCTGGAACGGCTGCACGACAACCTCACCGTGGAGCTGGTGAAGATCAAGACCCAGGGCGACAAGATCTTGGATGTGCCCCTGGCCAAGATTGGCGGCAAGGGCCTGTTCGTGAAGGAATTGGAAGAAGCCATGCTCGATGGCCGGGCAGACCTGGCCGTGCACTCCATGAAAGACGTACCCATGGAATTCCCCGAAGGCCTGGGCCTGGTGGCCATCTGCGAGCGCGAAGACCCGACCGACGCCTTCGTCAGCAACCACTACAACACCATTGACGAACTGCCCGAAGGCGCCGTGGTCGGCACCGCCAGCCTGCGCCGCGAGGCCCAACTGCGCGCCAACCGCCCGGACCTGGTGGTCAAGGTCCTGCGCGGCAACGTCAACACCCGCTTGGCCAAGCTTGACGCCGGCGAATACGACGCCATTGTCCTGGCCAGCTCCGGCCTAAAGCGCCTGGAATTCCACGACCGCATCCGCTACTGCGTACCGGCCGAAGTTTCCCTGCCGGCGGTTGGTCAGGGCGCCCTTGGCATCGAGTGCCGCACTGACGACACCGAACTGCTGGAACTGATCGCGCCGCTGAACCACCAGGATTCCGCCGACCGGGTGAAAGCCGAGCGCGCCCTGAACCGTCGCCTGGAAGGTGGCTGCCAGGTGCCCATTGCCGCCTACGCCCTGCTGGAAGATGACGACATGCTGTGGCTGCGTGGCCTGGTGGGCGCGGTCGATGGCTCGAAAATCTTCCGCGTGGAAGGCCGGGTGCATCGGACCGAGGGCGAACGTCTGGGCCGGGAACTGGGCGAAGAACTGCTGAACATGGGCGCCGACAAGGTACTGGCGGAAATCTATGGTCACACGCCCACCTGAAACCAACAGCCACGCTGACCTGCGGGGGCGGCGGGTCCTGATCTGCCGCCCCGAACCGGAAGCCTCGCGCCTGGCCCGGGCATTTGAAGAGGCGGGTGCCGAGGTGCGGCTATTGCCCCTGATGGCCCGGGAGCCACTGCCGGAAACCCCGGAACAGCGCGGCATCCTGCAGGAACTGGACAACTTCACCCACGTAATCGCCGTCAGTCCCTACGCCGCGCGACGCCTGCTGGAAGAAGCTGACCAGTGGTGGCCCCAACTGCCCGTTGGCATCCACTGGTACGGTGTAGGCGCCGGCACCGCCGCTGAGCTCGCCCGCCACGGCCTGCGCCCGCGCCGGCCCGCCGAAGGCTGGACCAGCGAGGCTCTGCTGGCGCTGCCATCCCTTCAGACTCTGGAAAACGAGAAAGTGTTACTGGCCCGGGGCGAACACGGACGTGAAGTTATCCGAGAGACACTGGAGCGGCGCGGCGCCCGGGTAACGGTCCTGCCACTGTACCGACGCTTCCGACCGTACTATCCTTCAGAAACGATTGACGAAATTTTTAACGGGTTCCGCCCGGAAGTGATCGTTGCGCTTTCCGGTGAAACCCTGAACAATCTGATGACAACCAGCCCGGACCACCTGACAGCCCTGTACCAGACGCTGTTGGTGGTGCCTGCCCAGCGGGTGGCTGACCAGGCCCGGGAAGCCGGCTTCCTGCATCCGTTCGTGCCCGACGGCCTGGCCGATCCGGATCTGGTCATCAGCGTGGCTTCCCGGCTTGCTCTGGAAGCTGGTAACACCGGAAAACCAAGTAAGGATGCCCGTGACTGACGAACCCAAGAATCTGCCCGCCCCCGTCCAACAAACCGCCACAGACACCCGACGGCTCTGGCCGGTCTGGCTGGTAGCCGCACTGGCATTACTCCTCGCCATCGCCCTGGCGGCCTGGAACTGGCAACAGTGGCAAACCCACAAAGCCACCCTGCAAACGATCTCGGATCTGCAGGCTGACACCACCCAACTCGAAGAGCTGTACGGGGACCGGGGCAACCAGCAAAGTAATCGCCTGCAGGCGCTGGAGAACCGCCTGGCCGAACAGCGCGAGCTGATCGCCACGCAACAACGACAGATTGATCACAACGCACGGGAACTGCTGGAAGCCGGCAACCGCACCCGCACCGACTGGCTGTTGGCCGAAGCCGAATACCTGCTGCGCATTGCCAACCAACGGCTTCTGATTGAAAAGGACATTAGCGGTGCCCTGTCGGCCCTGGAGTCGGCCGATGAGGTCCTGGCGGAGTCCGATGACGTCGGCGTCTATGCCGTACGCCAACAACTGGCCCGTGAGATTCAGTCCCTCAAGGGCATTGAAGGAGTAGACCGCACCGGTCTGTACCTGAAACTCGAGGCCGCCATCGCCAGCGTCCATGACCTGACCGACCAGGCGCTGATCCATGATCGGGCGCCGACCCTTTCCCTGGCCGACAGCGAAACCGACCCGGCCGACGATGGCAACATGTTCACCCGGGGCTGGAACCGGTTCCTGGACACCCTGAAGCAGGTGGTCGTGGTCCGTCGCATGGACGAACCGGTTAAACCCCTGCTCTCGCCGGACCAGAGCGCCTGGGCGCGCCTGAATCTGCAACTGATGCTGGAAGAGGCAGAGATGGCCGTGCTGCGCGGCAATCAGGCCCTGTACGAACGCGCCCTGACCAAGGCACGCAACACCGTAAACGACTGGTACGACGCCACCGCGCCCGCCATTCGGGGGCTCAGCCAAACCCTAACCGAGCTGGCCGACCGCAACGTGGACCCGGAGCTGCCGGATATCAGCAAGTCCCTGGAACTGTTGAAAGAACGACTGGCCGGGCGCACCGACAACAGCGGTAACAATGACGGTAACGGCAACAGCAACGGAGGCGAGCAATCATGATCCGCCTGCTGCTGATCATCCTGGTCGCACTGCTAGTCGGTACCGGGCTGTCCCTGGGCCTGGCTTACGACCTGGGCTATATCCGGGTCAGCCTGGGCAACTACCTGATTGAAACCAATTTCTGGGTCGGCCTTGGGCTGGTTCTGGTCTTGATGGGGCTCAGCGTCTTCCTGTACAACACGTTTCGGCGCGTGCGCCAGAGCACCGGCATGGTGGCCGGCTGGATTTCCCGAAGCAACGAGCGGCGCGCCCGTCGAAGGACCACCGAGGGCCTGCTGTCACTGGCCGAAGGCGAGTGGAAACGGGCGCGCAAACTGCTGACCCGCTCGGCCGACAACGCCGACACGCCATTGATCAACTACCTGGCGGCGGCCCAGGCGGCCTTTGAAACCGACGATCACGAAGGCGCCGATGAACTACTGCGCAAGGCCTTTGAGAGCACCCCGGGCTCCAGCATGGCGGTGGGCCTGACCCAGGCCCAGCTGCAACTCGCGGGCAATCGCCTGGAGCAGGCACTGGCCACGCTGCTGCGACTGCGCAAGGAATCCCCCCACCATCCTTTTGTGCTGAAGTTGCTCAAGAACGCCTATTTGCGCCTGGAGGACTGGCGGGAGTTGGCCAAACTGATCCCCGAGTTGCGCAAGCGCAGCGTACTGACCGAAGCCGAACTCAGCGACCTGGAACGCCAGACCTGGCATAACCTGCTGGAACAGGCCGCCGAGGACTGCGAGCGTCAACGCCAGCAAGACCCGGACGCGTCCCTGGCTCCGCTGACCCGGGTCTGGGACGAGCTGCCCAAATCCCTGCGCCGCGACGACAACATTGTTCGTGATTACGCACGTCTGCTGGCTCGCCTCGGCGACGAGGCCCAGGCCGAGACCCTGATCCGCAAGATCCTGCAGGACAACTGGAGCGATGAACTGGTGAATCTGTATGGACGCATCAAGGGCCAGGACATCGGCGAGCAGTTACTGGTCGCGGAGCAATGGCTCAAGGACCGGCCAAATAACCCGGAGCTGCTGCTGGCGCTGGGCCGCCTGAGCCTGCGCAATGAACTCTGGGGCAAGGCGCGGGAGTACTTTCACACCAGCCTGAAACTGCGCCGAAGCCGGGAAACCCTGGCCGAGCTAAGCCGCCTGAACGCCAGCATGGGCCATGAGGAAGCGAGCCTGAAGCTGATGATGCAGGGGCTGGAAGCCGATAACGGCCTGCCGGAACTGCCCATGCCCAAGGCATGAATCCGGGCTTTCCCAACGCCCACAAAAAAGGCCGGATGCTGAAAACAGGCATCCGGCCTTTTTTATTCGTATCGCCCGTCCTGAATAAGGTTTAAGTGCGAGGCGCGTATTCCAGCACGTCAGAAAAGAACGCCTGCTCCGACAAACCATGCTCCAGCAGTGCGTCCATCAGTGTGTAAACCATGGTGGGCGAACCACTGGCATGCACTTCCACGTTCTGCCAATCCATGCCAGAGGCAAGCACCGCCCGCACCAGGGGCTCGTGGTGGCCTTCCCAATCGTTGTCTTCATCGTCCTTGACCACGGGCACAAAGGTCAGGGCTGACCAGTCGTCATGCCACTGCTGGGCCAGCGAGCGCAGGTACATATCCTCGTGACGACGGACGCCCCAGAACAGCTTAACGGGCTGGGAGAAACCGTTCTCCCGCAGGTACTCCACCAGGCTTTTCATCTGGGCAAAGCCGGTGCCGGCCGCCACCAGCAGCAACGGCTTTTCCGGCAGGCTCGCCAGACAGGCCTTGCCGTTGGGCAGGCTGACAGTAACATCTTCCCCCGAGGTCAGGGCGTCAATCACCTTCTGGGCCGACACCCATTTCGGCGATGCCTGGATCTGCAGCTCAATGTGTTCTGCCGAGGGGCTGCTGGCAATGGAGAAGTAGCAGGGATCCGCATCCGGCAGGTTCACCGACAGGTACTGACCGGCATAAAACGACACCTGTTCCCGATCAGGCAGTTCCAGTTCCACCTGATAGACATCGTGGCTGATTGAACGTACATCGACGACCCGGGCCTGATGCTCGCGGGGTTGATTGTTTCCTGAAGCCATAACGGCGGGAATCTCCAGTTAAAAGCCGGCAAACACCAGGGCACACAAGCACCCTGGTGTTTACCGATCGAAATTTAATGCAGTATCACTCGGGGCGAGAGACGGGAATTTCAATACCCAGGCTGTCCCAGATGTCATCGACCCGCTGCTTCACCTCGTCGGTCATGGTGATCGCGGCGCCCCACTCCCGGTCGGTTTCGCCGGGCCATTTATTGGTGGCATCCAGACCCATCTTCGAGCCCAGGCCCGAGACCGGGGAGGCAAAGTCGAGGTAGTCGATAGGCGTATTGTCCACCAAAACCGTGTCCCGGGACGGGTCCATGCGGGTGGTCATGGCCCAGATTACGTCTTCCCAACTGCGGGCGTTCACGTCGTCATCCACCACAATCACAAATTTGGTGTACATGAACTGGCGCAGGAACGACCACACTCCCATCATCACCCGCTTGGCATGACCGGGATACTGCTTCTTCATGGTCACTACGGCCAATCGGTAGGAACAGCCTTCCGGCGGCAGGTAGAAATCGACAATTTCCGGGAACTGCTTCTGCAGGATCGGAATGAACACTTCGTTGAGGGCAACACCCAGAATAGCCGGCTCATCGGGCGGACGGCCGGTGTAGGTACTGTGATAGATGGCATCCCGGCGGCGGGTGATCCGCTCCACGGTGAACACCGGGAACTCGTCCACTTCGTTGTAATAGCCGGTGTGATCCCCAAACGGACCTTCCGGGGCGGTATCGTCCGGATAGATAAAGCCTTCCAGCACGATCTCGGCACTGGCCGGCACCTGCAGGTCACTCAACCCCGCTTGCACCAGCTCGGTACGGCTACCGCGAAGCAGACCGGCAAAGGCGTATTCCGACAGGGAATCCGGCACCGGGGTCACGGCCCCCAGGATGGTCGCCGGGTCCGCGCCCAGGGCCACGGCCACCGGGTAAGGTTTGTCGGGATTGGCCTTGCGGAATTCCTGGTAGTCCAGGGCGCCGCCACGGTGGCTCAACCAGCGCATGATCAGGCGGTTACGACCAATAACCTGCTGGCGGTAAATGCCCAGGTTCTGGCGCTCCTTCTCGGGGCCACGGGTGATCACCAACGGCCAGGTTACCAATGGGCCGGCATCGCCAGGCCAACAGTGCTGGACGGGAATCTGGTACAGGTCAACATCGTCCTTCTCGACAACCACCTGCTGGCACGGCGCCGAGCGCAACACCTTCGGGCTCATGCGCATGACCTGGCGGAACATGGGCAGCTTTTCGATGGCGTCCTTGAAGCCCTTGGGGGGATCGGGTTCCTTCAAAAACGCCAGCAACTTGCCGATTTCCCGCAAGGCGCTGACGTCCTCCTGGCCCATGCCCATGGCCACCCGCCGGGGCGTGCCAAACAGGTTGGCCAGTACCGGCATGTCGTAACCCTTGGGATTTTCGAACAGCAGAGCCGGACCGCCCGCCCGTAGCGTGCGGTCGCAGATCTCGGTCATTTCCAGGTGGGGGTCGACTTCAACGCTGATGCGCTTGAGCTCGCCCAGCTTCTCAAGCTGGGCGATGAAGTCTCTCAGGTCGCTGTATTTCATCAACGATCAACGGCGCTTCATGGACAGGAAGAATTCTTCGTTGGTCTTGGTGTCCTTGAGCTTGTCCAGCAGGAACTCCAGGGAAGCGGTGTCGTCTTCCATGGAATGCAGCAGCTTGCGCAGAATCCACATGCGCTGCAGCTCGGCCTCGGACATCAGCAGGTCCTCGCGGCGGGTGCCGGAGCTGCGGATGTTGATGGCCGGATAGACCCGCTTCTCCGCGATCTTGCGGTCCAGGTGCACTTCCATGTTACCGGTGCCCTTGAACTCCTCGTAGATCACCTCGTCCATCTTGGAGCCGGTGTTCACCAGCGCGGTGGCCAGGATAGTCAGGCTGCCGCCTTCTTCCACATTACGCGCCGCACCAAAGAAACGCTTCGGCTTTTCCAGGGCGTGGGCATCCACACCACCGGTCAGAACTTTGCCCGAAGACGGAATCACGGTGTTGTAGGCACGGGCCAGACGGGTGATGGAATCGAGCAGGATCACCACGTCTTTCTTGTGCTCAACCAGACGCTTGGCCTTTTCGATCACCATTTCCGCGACCTGAACGTGACGGGCCGGCGGCTCATCAAAGGTGGAGGCGACCACTTCGCCGCGCACGGTGCGCTGCATTTCGGTCACTTCTTCCGGGCGTTCATCGATCAGCAGCACCATCACGTGGCACTCGGGGTTATTGCGGGTGATCGACTGGGCGATGCTCTGCATCAGCAGGGTTTTACCAGCCTTGGGTGGAGACACGATCAGGCCACGCTGGCCTTTACCAATCGGCGCCACCAGATCCAGAACCCGGGAAGACAGGTCTTCGGTACTGCCATTACCGGCTTCCAGCTTCAGGCGCTCGTCCGGGAACAGCGGGGTCAGGTTCTCAAACAGGATCTTGTTACGGGCGTTGTCCGGCTTGTCGAAGTTAATTTCATTAACCTTCAACAGGGCAAAATAACGCTCGCCGTCTTTGGGCGGGCGAATCTTGCCAGCAACCGTATCGCCGGTGCGCAGGTTGAAACGACGGATCTGACTGGGCGAGACGTAAATGTCATCGGGACCGGCCAGGTAGGAGGCATCGGCGGAACGGAGAAAGCCGAAGCCATCCTGCAGAATCTCCAGTACACCATCGCCGTAGATGTCTTCGCCACTTTTGGCGTGCTTTTTCAGGATGGTAAAAATTACATCCTGTTTGCGCGAACGGGCGAGGTTATCGAGGCCCATCTCTTGCGCGATATCGAGCAATTCGGGCACAGATTTCTGCTTGAGTTCAGTAAGATTCATAGTTTGTTGGATTTTCAGGAATGGAAGTAATAAACGTCTTGTGGAATGACAGGGGCGCCCCTGAACGCATTGAACTGATAAAACGCTAAAACTGAATGCTGGCCGAGTAGAGCAACCGGTGATGATGGATGCCGGAAAGTATGCTGAAGCCAGAGAATGGGAACAAACGTCCGCCGGGCAGAGGCATGATCAGCCACCTTGCAGGCGAATGTCAAGGTTTGAGCACGAAAATGAGCAGTGATGCATGCAGGCAATAAAAAACCGCCCGCAGGCCAGGCCTGGGGGCGGTTTTGGGCAACCTGGCAAATCAGAGGTTGCTGTCGAGGAAGGCGGCCAGCTGTGACTTGGACAGGGCACCCACCTTGGTGGCGTCCACGTTGCCGTTCTTGAACAGCATCAGCGTGGGAATACCACGGATATTGAACTTGGGAGGCGTCTGCTCGTTTTCGTCAATGTTGAGTTTGCAGATCTTGAGCTTGCCTTCGTATTCGTCGGCGATTTCTTCCAGAACCGGCGCGATCATTTTGCACGGACCACACCACTCGGCCCAATAATCAACCAGTACCGGGACGTCGGATTTCAGCACATCCTGTTCAAAGGAAGCGTCGGTGACATTAACGATATTTCCGCTCATTACCTTTTCCTGATTCAGGCGCTCCGGGGCCTGTTGTTCAGCCATGCCGGAGTCGCTGTGGACTGTAGCGGGCGGTTGTGATGGCACACCAAAGTAACCACCGCCCGATTTACATCAGCCAACTACTTTACGCGATTGCCGATCAGGATGTGAAGTGACTTGTACGGACTTCCTGTTTGATCCGTATCAGTAATGACCGTAGCCACTTGCTGACAGCCCCCGCAAAGTTCCCTTATAGTACCGCCAAGTTCACGCCACACAGGATGCCAACCATCGTGACGGCCACAACGAATGCCGAGAACACTGCTCCTGCCCCCGACCTTCTGGCGGCCATCGACATGGGCTCCAACAGCTTCCACATGGTGGTTGCCCGCCTGGTCCATGGCGAGATCCGGACCATTGAGAAGATGGGGGAAAAGGTCCAACTGGGCGCGGGGCTGGACGAGAACAACTGCCTGACCGAAGAGGCCCAGCAACGCGCACTGGAATGCCTGGGCCGGTTTGCCCAGCGCCTGCAGGGCATGCCCACCGAGGCGGTACAGATTGTCGGCACCAACGCACTGCGGGTGGCCCGCAACAAGCAGGAATTCATCGCCCGTGCCGAAGAGGTGCTGGGCTATCCGGTGGAAGTGATTGCCGGCCGGGAGGAAGCCCGCCTGGTCTACCTGGGCGTATCGCATACGCTGTCAGACGACAAAGGCCGGCGACTGGTCATCGACATTGGCGGCGGCAGCACCGAGTTCATCATCGGGCAGCGCTTTGAGCCGCAGGAAATGGAAAGTCTGCACATGGGTTGCGTGTCTTTCCGCAACCGCTACTTCCCCGATGGAAAGATCACCAAGCGGCAGATGGAAAAGGCCGTGACCCACGCCGAGCAGGAGTTGCTTAACATTCGCCAGCATTACCGGGCCATTGGCTGGCAGAGTTCCGTTGGCTCCTCTGGGTCGATCAAGGCCATTGCCAATGTCCTGGCCACCCTGAAAATCACCGACGGCACCATCACCCGCGAAGCCATGGAAGAGCTGCGCAAGCGGCTGATCAGCCTGGGCAAGGCCGAGAAGCTGGCCGATCTGGGTGTGCGTACCGAGCGCCAGAGTATTTTCCCGGCCGGTTTTGCCATTTTGCTGGCCGCGTTCCGGTCCCTGGACATCAAATCCATGACCTTCGCCGATGGCGCGCTGCGCGAGGGGCTGCTGTACGACATTGTCGGGCGCATTCAGCACGAGGACGTCCGGGAGCGCACAATCGCGGCCCTGCAGGAGCGCTACCATGTGGACCAGGTTCACGGCGCTGCGGTGGAGGAAACCGCCATTGCCGCCTGGGACCAGATGGCGGATCACTGGGACCTGCGCACCGCCAACGACGAAGACCTGTTGCGCTGGGCCTGCCGCCTGCACGAAATCGGCCTGACCATCTCCCACAGCCAGTACCACAAGCACGGCGGCTACCTGTTGCGCTACTCCGATCTGCCGGGTTTCAGCCAGCAGTTCCAGAAAGACCTGGCGACGCTGGTGCGCGGCCACCGGCGCAAGTTCTCACCCGCCGTGTTCCAGGACATTGAACCCGAGGACCGCTCCCGCCTGCGCCACCTGTGCGTACTGGTTCGCCTGGCGGTGTTGCTGCAACACCCGCGCAACCATGAGGCACCACCGGACATGGTGCTGGATGGACGTCAGAACCGGCTGGTTGTTGAACTTCCAAAAGACTGGCTCAGCCAGCGTCCGTTGACCCTGGCCGACCTGCAGAACGAACAGGAATACCTGAGCCGCCAGGACTTCACCCTGGAAGTCCGGACCCGGTAATCCGCAGTGCTGCTGGCTTTACCCCAGCAGCGCTGCTTCCATTTCCTCCACGGTCTCACTGACCTCCAGCCAGTCACCTTCAACAACTTCCTGTTGTCGCTTGAGCTCCGCCTGCTGACCCAGCAGCGTTTTAAGGCGCTCTTTGTTACTGTCATCATAGATGGTCGGATCGGCCAGAGCCTGTTCCACCTCACCCAGTTTGGCCTGCAGTTTTTCCATCTCCGCTTCCAGGCTGGCCTGACGCTTACGGAAGGGGCTCAGCTTCTTCCGCAGTTCGGCTTCCTCGCGCTTGCGGGCCTTGCGCTCATCGGCGGTCAGGGTCACTGATGCGGTGCCCGCTGAAGGTTCCCGGGGCTCTCCCGCCACCTGACGCTGGGGCGGCGCCTCCTCGTCTTTCCGGCGCTCAGCCAGCCAACGTTCGTAATCTTCCAGGTCACCGTCATACTCATCGACCGTGCCATCACAAACCAGCCAGAAATCATCCACCGTGTTGCGCAACAGGTGCCGGTCGTGTGAGACCACCACGATGGCGCCCTCGAAATTCTGCAGCGCCATGGTCAGGGCCTGGCGCATTTCCAGATCCAGGTGGTTGGTGGGCTCATCCAGCAACAACAGGTTCGGCTTCTGCCAGGTAATCACGGCCAACGCCACCCGGGCCTTCTCCCCGCCGGAGAACGAGCGGATGGGGGAAAGCGCCTCATCCCCATGGAAGTTAAAACCACCCAGGAAGTTACGAATGCTCTGCTCGGAAGCTTTCGGAGCCAGCCGCTGCAGGTGCAGGAACGGGCTGGCATCCAGATCCAGCGCTTCAAGCTGATCCTGGGCAAAATAGCCAATCGCCAGGTGCTCGCCACAGGTGCGATCACCAGACAACAGGGTGCCGGCACCCCGAAGGGCATCCATGAAGGTGGATTTGCCAGCCCCGTTGGGGCCCAGCAGGCCCACCCGGGTGCCGGGCAACAGCGTGACATTGATATCATGCAGCACTGCCGTTTCGCCGTGACCCGCCACCCCATGGCGGATCGACAGCAACGGGTTGGAGACCTTGTCGGCAACGGGAAACTCGAAGCTGAAAGGCGAGTCCACGTGGGCAGGCGCGATTTTCTCCATCCGCTCCAGCGCCTTAACCCGGCTCTGGGCCTGCCTGGCCTTGGTGGCCTTGGCCTTGAAGCGGTCAATAAAGCGCTGAATCTCGGCAACGCGAGCCTGCTGGCGCTCGTAGTTGGCCTGCTGCAGGGCCAGCCGTTCGCTGCGCTGGGTTTCAAACGCTGAATAGTTGCCGGTGTAGAGTTCCAGCTTCCGGTTGTCAAAGTGCACCAGGTGGGTGGCTACCCGGTCCATGAAATCCCGGTCGTGGGAAATAAACAGCAGCGTGCCCGGATAGCGACGCAGCCAGTTCTCCAGCCACAGGCAGGCATCGAGATCCAGATGGTTGGTGGGTTCGTCCAGCAACAACAGGTCCGAGGGGCGCATGAGCGCCTGGGCCAGGTTCAGGCGAATCCGCCAGCCACCGGAGAACGCCGAGACCGGACGATCGCAATCACTGTCGGCAAAGCCAAGCCCACGCAGCAACATCTCCGCACGCCGGGGCGCGGACCAGGCTTCGTGCACATCCAGCTCGCCATGGATTCGGGCCGCTTCATGATCATCACCGCGAGCTTCGGCCTCGGCCAGGGCCTGCTCCATTCGCCTCAGTTCGAAATCCCCGTCCAGCACAAAATCGCGGGCCGAGCGACCAGAGGCCGTAAACTCCTGGGCCATATGGGCAATGCGACAGCCACCGGGCAGGGACACATTGCCCTGCTCGGGCGCCAGCTGCCCCAGCAATAACTGGAACAGGCTGGATTTACCGGCACCGTTCGCGCCAACAATGGCAACCCGCTGCCCGGGCTGAACTGTAAGGTTGACGCCTTCTAGCAACCAGACGCCACCTCGTTGTAAACTGAGATCGGTTATCGTTAACATAGATTTCTTTTATCACTGAAAAGCCGCCAGGGACGCGTCCAGCCATGCCCCATCTGGAGCCAGAGCCACTAGATCTATCGGATGCCCTGACAACCGATAACCCGCTGTGGCAATACGCGCTGACTTGCTGGCAAAATCCGGCGATGGTGGAAGCCTGCCTGGAACTGCAGGCCCAGGGCTGGAGCGTCACCCGTATTCTGTGTGCCGGCTGGCTGGCGCAAAAAAAACAGCGGTTCGCCGGCGTTGAGGCTGCTAAGGTAACAGAGTGGCGTGGCCGTGTAACCGGTCGTATTCGCTCCGCCAGAAAATCGATTCCCAAGCATTCCAGCCAGCACGGGCCGTTGCGGGAGATGCTGGCCAAAGCGGAGCTTGAAGCGGAGAAAACGGAGTTGGCCCTGGCCTGGACAACCCTCAGCCAAAGCGCCCCGGAAACCGACGCCGGGGTCGATCACCAAGAGCTTCTCCAGCACAACCTGCTGGCAGCCGCCCCTGGGCAGGATCTCACTCCGCCAGTCCGGGCCATCCTCACCACTCTGGCCGATCACCTGGCCAGCGGAGCACGCTCATCATGATGATGAAATGGCTGATCCGCCTGGCCTTCCCGGCACTCGGGCTTCTTCTGGTACTGATTTTCTTCGGGATTGGAAGCCCTGAGCAGGTCTCTGCCCCCAAATTTGGTGGGATTAACTCCGAGATTCCTGCCTTCGAGCAACTTATCCCGGAACCAATTGCCACCGACGGACCGGAAATCATTTTTAAGTGGCAGGACATCGAAGGCAACTGGCACTATGCTGATACCCCACCGGCAGATGGCCAATGGAACGCGCTGGCCATTGAGGGCCGGACCGCCGGTCGACGACAGGATCTTCCGGGCAACCCGGAGACGGATTGGCAGGCCCCCTATCGCGCGCCCTTCTCACTGGATGACCAGCCCGTCAAAAACGACTCATGAACCCGATAAAGGATGCAGCAATGAAGAAAACTTTCCTCGCAATCGCGATCACCGGCCTTGTGGCTGGCTGCACCACAGCCCAGCAAGAGCCGGAAAACCCGCCCCTGGAGACCACGGCGCAGAAAGTCAGCTATGGCATGGGCCTGGTTATGGGTGAGCGCATGACCAATGACCTGCCCGACCTGCAGATGGAGCAGTTCCTGCAAGGCATTGAGCACGGCCATACCGGCGACGACGAGACCATGCGCCTGAGCCGCGATGAAATCCGTGAAGCGCTGATCGCCTACCAGCAGGAAATGCAGCAGAAGCAGCAGAAAGAGCTGGATGAAATGGCCCGCAAGAACCAGGAAGCCGGCGAAGCCTTCCTGGCGGAAAACGCGCAACGTGAGGGCGTTCAGACCACCGATTCAGGCCTGCAGTACGAGATTATCGAGGAAGGCGATGGCCAGAGCCCGACCGCCGAGGACGAGGTTCGTGTGCATTACACGGGCGAACTGTTGAGCGGCGAGGTCTTTGACAGCTCACGGGAACGCGGCCAGCCGGTCACTTTCGGCCTGAACCAGGTTATCCCCGGGTGGACCGAAGGCTTGCAACTGATGAGCGAGGGTGCCCGCTACAAGCTCTACATTCCGGCAGACCTGGCTTACGGTGCTGGCGGCAACCAGGCCATTGGCCCCAACGAGACACTGATCTTTGATGTGGAACTGCTAGCGGTAAACCCGGACGGCGAGTAATTCCATCGTCCAGACGCAAAAAAGCCCGGCATTGCCGGGCTTTTTTATGCCTGCAGACAGACGGTTCAGGCCGCTCAGGCAGACTCCATCTTGCTGGCATGGGCGTTATGCAACTGGTCGATCAATACATCTTCCATCTCGAACCGGCTTTCCAACGCCTCACCCAGCTCTGACAGCGCCTCAAAACGCTCTTCCACCAGTTCCTGGGTCAGTGGCTGGTCATCAATCTGGTCGTTGAAATTCAACGCTATTTCGGTGGTCTTTTCGATTTCCGGATACACCCGGGCAGCCAGCTCCACCCCGCCGTCGTCAAATTCCCGGGCTTCCTGGATCAGCTGTTCGTAGATTTCGAAGTGTCCGGCAGAGACATAGTCCACCAGAACTTCGCACAGACGGACAAACTTTGGCTGCAATGCTTCCAGGTCTTCCCGGTCGGCTTCTCCGGACAGGCCGCAATAGTGAACCAGCAACTCCTGGCGTTCCTTGAGCCAGCGATCAATCAGGTCACTGACCCCGCCCCAACGCTCCTTGGCATTCCTGCAATTCTCCAACATGACACCCGTCTCCTTTCAATCTCGGACCACCGCGAACCGGTCCCTCGACTGCGATATGGTTGTTATTAGCAAGCATCAACTTACCCCATGCCTGCCCAAAGCCGCAACTGTTTCAGCGCAGCAACCAACTCCTCGGCCGGTAACGACGGAACATGGTGACCAGACCAACGACGATCAGCAGGACAAAGAAAATCGCTGTCCAGCCAGGTATCGACAGCCCCAGGAACCGCCAAACAACCTCGGCACAGTCGCCCGTGCCTTTCAGGGCCGTGGTCAGCACTTCAAACCAGGGCAATACATCCAGCATGTAATCCACGGAAGGCCCGCAGGCCGGGGCCTGGTCGGCCGGCAGGCTTTGCAGCCAGAGCTGACGACCGGCCACACCCAGGCCCGCGCCGGCGGCAACAATCAGAAAGAACCCATACACCCGGTTACCGATGTCCCTGGGGCCGTGGAGAAAGGCAACGAGACTGACCAGGGCGGCGCCCATGAATCCAAAACGCTGAAGCCAACAAAGCGGACAGGGCTCCAGCCCCATGACGTATTCCATGTAAAAGGCCGTGGCAAGCAACGCTGTACACACCAGAAAAACGAGCCCGAATATCCATCTGCTTGTCAAAACGCCACCCCGGAATCATCATGTAGACTGCAAAAATTAAAGACCCAATCCTAACCTATGAAGAACCGCAATCCTATGTCCATTCAAAGACCCGGCATCCTGACCCTGATTTTCCTTCTGTGTTCGGTGCTTGCGTGGCCCGTCAATGCCCAGGACGACGAAGAAAACGCCGAAAACGAGGAGGAAGCCGAAGAGCGCATTACC
This sequence comes from Marinobacter nauticus, assembly GCA_044811145.1. Taxonomy (GTDB): domain Bacteria; phylum Pseudomonadota; class Gammaproteobacteria; order Pseudomonadales; family Oleiphilaceae; genus Marinobacter; species Marinobacter nauticus_A. Next base: position 1,451,879 of record CP085245.1, on the reverse strand, counting down.
GACTACATCGCCATGGAACCGGCGTTTGTCACTCACATCGGCCAACCGGGAACCAAAATCAGTTACTTGAAGGCCGCGGTGACCATCCGAGCCGCGACAGAAACCACCCGTCCAGCGGTGGAAGCCCACATGCCCCGGCTGCGCCATGAGCTGGTGATGTTATTCGGCGAGCAGACCGACCCGGGTTTCGTCAGCTCCCCGGAGGGCCGTGAGACACTGGTTCAGGAAGCGACCAACCGGATCAATCAGGTGCTTGAGGAACAGCAGACCGGCGAGGAGGTCGCCGGCGTTTTCTTCACGGAGTTTGTGGTTCAGCGCTGAAGCACACCCGGGCACGATGCCCGGGCTACCCATTCAGGCTTTAAGGTAAGCCTCCAGGAATTCGGCGAAGGGCTGAGTGTCCGCCACTTCCATCGCCTCCTGCTGGGCCAGGGATTCCCGGGCCATGGCTTCATAGTCCGCCAGCTTCTGTGCGGACAACGGCTCATTGATCAGCGTTTGCTGGTGCTGCTCAGACACTGACTGCACCCAGTCCCGATGCCCCAGACCGGAGGCGCTCATCGCCTCCAGCACCTGCGCCGACGGCACTGACCAGTCCGCTCCCTGCAGTTTGTCCCGCTGGGCCGCAAGCGCCGAACGGTAGGTATTGTTGCCTGCCCAGCCATCCAGCAACTCCGCCAGCGGCTGCAGTTGGTCGAACAGCTCGTGGGCGGCCTGCCCGACCGGCACCCGCTCGCCGGCCCGGCACAGGGTCAACTCCCGCCAGCGCCCGGAGGCATTCACATCGTTGTAGTTGTCATCCAGCCGTTCGCATTCGTCATCGCTGATGCGGGGCGAATCGGACAGCAGGCAATCCAGGAGGAACAGGTCCAGGAAATCGATCTGCTCCCGGTTCACACCCACCGGTGAGAAGGGGTCCAGGTCCAGGCAGCGGACTTCGACATATTCCACACCACGCTCGTCCAGCGCCTGGATCGGCTTCTCGCCGGATTCGGTGGTGCGTTTGGGACGCACCGCGCTGTAGTATTCGTTCTCGATCTGCAACACGTTGGTGTTGAGCTGGATAAACTGATCGCCCCGGCGGGTGCCGATGGCCTCGTAGGCCGGCCAGTTGGTGTGGATCGCCCGCTCCAGCGTCCGGCTGTAGGATTCCAGCTCGTTGAAGCAGATATCCAGCGAGGCCTGGGCGTTGTTGTGGTAGCCCAGGTCTCCCATGCGCAGGGAGGTGGCATGCTCGCCGTACCAGGTGCGCTCGTCGAAACGGGACAGATTGTGCTTCACACCCGCCACAAAGCTGCTATCCAGCGCCGGGGAGGCACCAAACAGCAGCATCAGCAGCCAGCTGCGGCGGCGGAAATTGCGAATCAGCCAGAAATACTGGTCGGATTTGAAATCCTTCAGCGTCTCGGTGCTGCCTGTCAGCTCCTGCCACTTATGCCAGAAACTGTCCGGCAGCGACAGGTTGTAATGGGCGCCAGCAATGCTCTGCATGATTCGGCCATAACGCACCGCCAGGCCCTGGCGATACACATGCTTGAGCATGCCGCTGTTGGAGCTGCCGTATTCGGCAATCCGGATGCTTTCGTCGCCATCGATTTCGCTGGGCATGCTGGCGGCCCACAACACCTCATTATCCAGGTTCTGCTGCACAAAGCGGTGAATATCACGCAGGGATTCGAGCATGGCATCGGTGCTGGTGCACACCGGTGTAATCAGCTCCAGCAGCGCTTCTGAATAGTCGGTGGTGATGCGAGGGTGGGTCAGCGTCGAGCCCAGCGCCTTGGGGTGGGCCGTCTGGGCAATAAAGCCCTTGCCATCCACACGCAGGCCTTCTTTTTCAACCCCTTTGAGAAAGCCGTCCCAGTCAGTTGCGGCCACCTGCTGAAACAGGGCGTGGCGGGATTGTGCCATGTTGAACTCCTGTCGGCGTGCCTGCCGGGAACCACTCACGGCAGGCACGGGTTGAATCTGGAATCAGGTTAACGCCCCTTGCGGGCGGACGCCATGGCTTCGGCCAGTGCACCGGCCATTGCGCCCTGGGGCGCTTTCTGACCCTGCCCACCCTGGGAGCGGGCCTGAGCACGACGGCCGCCAGAGGGCTTTCGGTCACGGGATGGTTTGGCCTGCGCCTCGGCACCCGGCTCATCGTCCATGCGCATGGACAGGCCAATGCGCTTGCGGGGAATGTCCACCTCCATGACCTTCACTTTGACAATATCACCGGCCTTGACCACTTCCCGGGGGTCCTTCACAAAGCTGTGGGACAGCGCCGAGATATGCACCAATCCGTCCTGATGCACGCCGACATCGACAAAAGCGCCAAAGTTGGTGACGTTGGTCACGGAACCTTCGAGGATCATGCCTGGCTTCAGGTCGTTCAGGGTTTCCACCCCGTCCTCGAAATTGGCGAAGCGGAATTCGGGACGCGGATCGCGGCCCGGTTTCTCCAGCTCGGCAATAATGTCCTTCACGGTGGGCAGCCCGAACTGTTCAGTCACGTAGTCCTGAGGGTTCAGGCTGCGCAGGAACGAAGCATCCCCCACAATCGAAGCCACATCACGTCCGTTTTTCTCGGCAATGGCCTCCACCACGCCATAGGCCTCCGGGTGCACCGAAGAACGGTCCAGCGGATTCTCACCGCTGGCGATACGCAGGAAGCCGGCCGCCTGTTCAAAGGTGCGATCACCCAGGCGTGCCACCTTCAGCAACTGTTTGCGGTTGGTGAACATGCCGTTCTGGCTGCGATAGTCGACGATATTACGGGCGATACTGGCATTCAGACCAGATACGCGGGTTAACAAAGGTACCGAGGCGGTATTGAGGTCCACGCCCACGCCGTTTACACAGTCCTCCACCACGGCATCCAGGCTTCGGGACAGCTGCACCTGGGAGACATCGTGCTGGTACTGGCCCACGCCGATGGACTTGGGTTCAATCTTCACCAGTTCCGCCAACGGGTCCTGCAGGCGCCGGGCGATGGACACGGCGCCACGGATGGTCACGTCCAGGTCGGGCAGTTCACGGGAAGCAAACTCGGACGCGGAATACACCGAAGCCCCGGATTCACTGACGATGATCCGGGCCAGCTTCAGTTCCGGGTAGCGCTTGCACAGGTCGGCCACCAGTTTCTCGGTTTCCCGGGAAGCCGTGCCATTACCAATGGCCACCAGTTCAATCTTGTATTTCCTGCACCACGCAGCCAATTGCTCAATGGACTGGTCCCACTGGTTTTTCGGGGCGTGGGGGTAGATCGCGCCATGATCGGACACCCCGCCGGTGCCATCAATCACCGCCACTTTCACGCCAGTACGCAGCCCGGGGTCCAGGCCCAGGGTGGGCCGTGGGCCGGCCGGGGCCAGCAACAGCAGATCCTTGAGGTTGGCGGCGAACACGTTAATGGCTTCGCCCTCGGCCGCCTCGCGCACCTGCGCCATCAGGTCGGTTTCGATCTGGGTCGCCAGTTTGACCCGCCAGGTCCAGCGCACTACGTCCGACAGCCACTTATCGGCGGCGCGGCCCTGATCCTGGATGTTCCAGCGTGCGGCAATGCGTTGCTCGGCCGGGTGCGGCTGACGCGGATTCTCGTCCTCGTCGCCCACCACCAGTGAGTACGCCAGGATGCCTTCGTTACGCCCCCGCAGGATGGCCAGGGCGCGGTGCGAGGGCACTTTTTTCAGGGGTTCAACGTGATCAAAGTAATCCCGGAACTTGGCGCCTTCGGTTTCCTTGCCCGCCACCACGGAGACTTTCAGGTTGGCCTGCTGCCAGATGAAATCCCGCAGGGTACCCAGCAACTCCGCATCTTCGGCAAAGCGTTCCATAAGAATGTAGCGAGCGCCGTCCAGGGCCGCTTTGGCGTCCTCAATGCCAGCCTCGCTATTCAGGTAAGTCGCAGCGGTGGTTTCCGGGTCCAGAGTAGGGTCGTCAAACAGGGCATCTGCCAATGGCTCCAGACCTGCCTCCCGGGCAATCTGGGCCTTGGTGCGGCGCTTGGGCTTGTAAGGCAGATACAGGTCTTCCAGGCGGTTCTTGGTGTCGGCTGCTTCGATGGCTGAACGCAGCTCATCGGTCAGTTTGCCCTGTTCATCGATACTGTTAAGAATGGTGCTGCGCCGGTCTTCCAGCTCACGCAGATAACGCATCCTCTCTTCCAGGTTACGCAGCTGGCTGTCGTCCAGCGAGCCGGTGATTTCTTTCCGGTAACGGGCGATAAAAGGAACGGTGGCGCCCTCATCGAGCAGGGCAATGGTGGCGTTAACCTGCTGTTCGCGCACACCCAGTTCGTCGGCAATACGGCTGGAAATACTGTTCATGCAACCTCAGTCAGTCACTCTGGATTCAGATTAACGGAGAAAGGTACAGCGCCTCAGTTCTGCAAGCAAGCGAACTGATTCTGCTGGTCAATGAATTGCACCAGATCCTGCCAGGGCATGGGGCGGGCGTAGTAATAGCCCTGGATCTCGTCGCAGTGCTGGTGGCGCAGGAATTCCAACTGACCTTCGGTTTCCACGCCTTCGGCCACCACACTGATGCGCAGACTGTGGGCCAGACTGATGATGGCCCGAATGATGTGTTCGGCGTCGGCCGATTCACCCAGGTCCTGAACAAAGGACTTGTCGATTTTGACCAGGGAAATGGGCAGGTGTTGCAGGTTGCTCAGGGAGGAAAAGCCGGTACCGAAATCATCCAGGGCAAAACTGACACCCAGCTGGTTCAGTTCCCGCAGACAACGCTGGGCGTAGTCCGGGTCGTGCATCATGGCGCTTTCGGTCAGCTCCAGCTCGAGCAGACTGGTGTCGATGTTGCTGTTGAAGATGATGCGGAAGATGGTTTCGGTCATTTTCCGGTCGTGGAACTGTCTGAAGGACAGGTTCACGGCAAAAACCAACGCCGGCAGGCCCTGTTCCTGGCATTCCTGCAAACGTTTGCAGGCCTCCTCGATGACCCAGTAGCCAATGGGCACAATCAGGCCGCTGCGCTCGGCGGCGGGGATGAACTGGTCGGGCATCACCAGCCCCCGCTCCGGATGATTCCAGCGCAGCAGGCATTCCACACCCCGCACCTCCTCGGTGGCCAGGTCAATCCGCGGCTGGTAATAAAGCTCCAGTTCCCCACCCCGCAGGGCATTGCGCAAATCGGCTTCCAACCGCAACTGGTGGCCGGCGGTCACATGTAACTGACGATCATAGAAGCGGTAGCTGGTGCCGGGGTCCTGCTTGGCCGCAAACATGGCTCTATTGGCCCGGCGCAGAATGTTCTCCGTGTTTTCGCCGGCTTCCGGGTAGGTGGCCACCCCAATACTGATGCTGACCAGCACTTTCTGGCCGCCCAGGGTAAAGGGCTCGTCGAGGGCCGCCACCAATTTGCGAAGAATGCGGGTGATATCCAGCGAGTCTTCCAGCTTTTCAACGATGATGGCCAGCTCGTCACCGGCAATGCGCATCAATGAGTCGGCCCGTCGGAGTCGTTCGCGCAGGCGGTCGGCCAGAGCCAGCATCAGCTGGTCGCCCTGCTGGTAACCAAAGGATTCGTTGATGCTACGGAAATCGTCAATATTGAGGTGCAACACCGCCAGACGGGTTTCCCCGCGTTCGGCCCGGAGGATCGCCTGGCGCAGACGGTCAAAGAACAGGTCCCGGTTGATAAAGCCACTGGCCACTTCCCGGCCCAACTGGCTGTGGGCAGAGTCGGCCAGCTGCTCCCGGTACCACAGGTGTTTGATGGCCCGGCAGAAACTCCAGCGATCCAGGGTTTGCCGGCTCAGGTAATCCGCGGCACCGTAGCCAATGATCGTACTGGCCTTCTCCCCACAGCTGTCAGAGCCTAACGCGAGAATCGGCCTGTCATCGCTGACCGCACTCAGGTATCGCAGGAAGGCGCCTTCCGAGCTGTCCTGGAAGGCGCAATCCCAGACCACCACGTCAAAACTGGCATTGCGCACCAGATCATCGCAATCCACAATGTCGGGACACCAGACAGCGTCGGGGCTGATGTCCGGATCGTCCGACAACATGGCCACCAGCCAGAGAAAATCGGCATACTCAGGGGTCAGCACCAAAAGGCGCACTTGGTCAGTTCCAGCATCCAGAGACTGGGGCATCAGACAAAATCCGTGGGTCGGTCAACGGCAGCATTTGGTTAACAAGCATAGTCGATACCTGAACAAGGTACAGCACACCGCTCTGGTGTAGAATAGACACTCGACATTTTCCTCCCCCGCCACCCGGTTTGGTCAAATTAGTGTGAACAAGCTCAACCCCAGACAACACGAAGCGGTTCGATACGCAGATGGCCCCCTGTTGGTATTGGCCGGCGCCGGCAGTGGCAAAACCAGTGTTATTACCCGGAAGATCGCCTACCTGATCGAACAGAAGGGCATTCCCGGCCGGCACATTGCCGCCGTCACCTTTACCAACAAAGCCGCCCGGGAAATGAAGGAACGGGTGGGCAAGATCGTCGATAAGGGCAAGACCCGGGGACTCATCGTCTCCACCTTCCACAACCTGGGCCTGAACATGATCCGCGAGGAGCATGCGCACCTGGGCTACCACCCCGGCTTTTCCATCTTCGACGCCGAAGACGCCAAGGCGCTGCTGCAGGACCTGATGCTGCGGGAAGCCAGCGCCGATGCCGGCGATGAACTCAACGATGTGCAGATGACCATCTCCTCCTGGAAAAACGCCATGCGCGGCCCCGCCGAAGCTTACAGCAAGGCGGCGGACGAGCGGGAGCAGCGCATCGCCATCATCTACAAGCACTACAGCGAATACCTGAAGGCCTATAACGCCGTCGATTTCGACGACCTGATCCTGCTGCCGGTGCAGCTGTTCCGGGATTGCCCGGACATCCTGGCAAAGTGGCGCCGTAAGATCCGTTACATGTTGGTGGACGAGTATCAGGACACCAACATCTGCCAGTACGAGCTGGTGAAACTGCTGGTGGCCGAGCGGGCCGCGTTCACCGTGGTGGGCGACGACGACCAGTCCATCTACGCCTGGCGCGGCGCCCGGCCGGAAAACCTGGCCCAGCTGAAAGAGGACTTCCCCAGCCTGAAGATCGTCAAGCTCGAGCAAAACTACCGCTCCACCAGCCGCATCCTGCGCAGCGCCAACACGGTGATCGCCAACAACCCCCACGTGTTCGAAAAGGCACTGTGGAGCGACCACACCATTGGCGAGGAAATCCGCATTATCCGCTGCCGCAGCGAGGACGCAGAGGCTGACCGGATTGCCACCGAGATCATTGACCAGAAACTGAAGAACGGCCTGGATTTCCGGGACTTCGCCGTGCTTTATCGGGGCAACCACCAGGCCCGCCTGCTGGAAATGAAGCTGCAGGCCTACCAGATTCCCTACCGGATCTCCGGCGGCCAGTCGTTCTTCTCCAAGAACGAGATCAAGGACGCGATGTCGTACCTGCGCCTGATGGTGAACCCGGACGACAACGCCGCGTTCCTGCGGGTGGTCAACGTACCCCGCCGGGAAATAGGCCCGCGCACCTTGGAACAGCTGAGCCACTATGCCCGGTCCCGGGACGTGAGCCTGTTCAAGGCCCTGGGCGACCTGGGGGCGGAAACCCACGTCACCGAAAAAGGCCTGGACAAGCTGCGCCGCTTTGCCCACTGGGTGGATGCGACCTGCGAACGGTTGTTCTCCGAAGACCCTATTCCGGTGATCAAGCAGCTGTTCACCGACATCGAGTACGAAGAGTGGCTGCACCAGCATTCCGGCACGCCAAAACAGGCCGAGCGGCGGATGGAGAACATCTGGTACCTGGTGGAGTCCATCCAGCGCATGCTCGACAACGACAAGGGCACGGCGGATGAAATGGGCATCGAGGATGCCATCACACGCCTGATCCTGCGCGACATGATGGAGCAAAAGGAAGAAGAGGACGACAGCGACAAGGTCCAACTGCTAACGCTGCACGCCTCCAAAGGCCTGGAATTCCCCCACGTGTTCATCATGGGCCTGGAAGAAGAGATCCTGCCCCATCGCAGCAGCATCGAAGAGGGCAACATCGAGGAAGAACGGCGACTGATGTACGTCGGCATCACCCGGGCGAAAGAGACCCTGTCGCTGACCTACGCCGCTTCGCGCAAACAGTACGGGGAAAAGCTGGAAACCATCCCCAGTCGGTTCCTGGATGAATTACCGGAAGAAGACCTGAAGTGGGAAGGGGTAGGCGACCTGGACCAGGAGGCCAACCAGAAGAAGGGCAAGGCCACTCTCAGCGCCCTGCTGGGGGATCTGGGCGTTTAAGCTGGCCGGAAACAAAAAGCCCCGCTCGGAGGCGGGGCTTTTACCACAAGCTGGAAGCTTACTGGGCTTGCTCAACCATGTACTCGATGGCGTTGACGATTTCCTCGTCGGAACAGTCAGCGCACGCACCACGGGCCGGCATGGCGTTAAAACCATTCAGTGCGTGGTTGGTCAGGGTCTCCATGCCCTTGTCGATGCGAGGGCCCCAGGCACCAGCGTCACCAACAACCGGCGCGCCAGCGACGCCAGCCGCGTGACAGGAAGAACAGGCAGCGTCATAAACCGCCTGACCGGAACGGGGACCAGAACTGGCTGAAGCAGCAGGCGCCGGTGCGGCAGAACCACAGTCTTCACCCTGCAGGCAGACGTCACCCACCGGTGCAATACGTTCGCGAATTTCATCTTCGACACTTGCCAGCGCTGTGCCGGCAGCCAGGCCAAAACCAAGCAGAACAACAGCCAGGACTCTCTTCATCTTCACAATGCACCTCGCATCTGAGCGTTATAATCTTTGGGACGCCGCATTATACCGGCTGAAACCGCGCAAAAAAACCAAAGCCCACAAAGAGAAATTGATTTCAACCAGATTAATGACAGTTTCGTAGCTTGCGAGCGTACCAATACCCTTTCCGGTTACCATGGCATTTTAACGCCACACCATGAGAAAACCTTATGCGCAAGCCTTTGTTGATCATCGAGTTTTCGAGCCTGGTCCTGCTGCTTGGCTCAATGGCCTGGTTTGGCAACCGCCAGGAAGCGGGCGAGCCCCTTAACTCTGCCTGGCTCATGGTTCCCGCCATCGCCAGCCTTGGGGTGTTCCTCAGCTTTATTGGCCTGATGTACCTGCGCTGGGTGGCGGCGGCAGCACCAGAGCGCCAGACCCGGCATCGAATTGTTTTCGCCCTGCTCACCCTCACCCTGCTGGGCGTGTGGACTTACGGAATCATCAATACCTGGCTGAGCCTGAATGCCGGTTAAGGAGGCGCATGTGCCAATCACCCCGGACACACCGTTCGCCCGCCTGATAGGCGGTACGCTGCTGATGGCGATTGCACCTTTCGCCGCCGCAGAGCCCCCAAACGCGGAGGCGCTGGCCAACTGCGCCCTGATCGAGAACGATAGCCAACGCCTGGACTGTTACGATGCACTGACGCCGCCAGAACCTCAGATTCAGAACACCAGGGCAACCCAATCCGACCCCGAAAACGTCAACGCAGACGCGCTGATCGATAGCAATCTGTCAGCCGAGCGCGCCATTTTTTCCTTTACCGACAGTTTTGTGACCCATCGTCCCAACTACATACTGCCGGTGAGCTGGGTCAGGGATCCGAACCAGAGCCCGAAGAGCCCACGACTGGGCTCGATCGATTATGACTATTCCCTGGAGAGCGAGGAGGCAAAATATCAGCTGAGTTTCAAAATACCGCTGTTAACCGGCCTGTTCGATGACCGCACCACACTCTGGTTCGGCTACACCCAGAAATCGTTCTGGCAGGTGTACAACCAGAACGAGTCCGCCCCCTTCCGGGAAACCAACTACGAACCGGAAATCTTCCTGCGACATCGGCTGGGCTGGAAGATCGGCCCCGGTACCCTGAGTGGTATTACTTTGGGGTTCAACCACCAATCCAACGGCCAGTCAGAGCCCTGGTCCCGGAGCTGGAACCGCATCATGGGCAGTATTGCCTACAGCTACGACCGCTGGCTATTCATGGTCAGGCCCTGGTACCGGTTACCGGAAAGCTCCGACAACGATGACAATGCGGATATAGAAAGCTACCTGGGCCACGCCAGTTACCACGCGGTGTACAAACTGTCTGAAGACCAGACATTGTCGCTGAAGTTATTGAATAACCTGCGCTCGGAGGATAACCGCACCTCGGTGGAGTTCGGCTACAGCTTCCCACTGGGGGATACGGTGAAGGGCTTTGTGCAGTACTACAACGGCTACGGGGAGAGCCTGATCGACTACAACCACCGCATAGAACGGGTGGGCATCGGCATCATGGTGAATGACTGGCTTTAGACCGGCGATACTCTGAGATGCCCGAGCAGGTTGGCGATAGGGTTTTCTGAAACTGTGCGGAGCCATGGATGGCGGAGCCCAAGCGACACAGGGATGTGCCGCAAGGAGCGTGTTTCAGAAAACCCTACCGCCAACCTGCATTCCCGCGGGTCAGATCATTCCGCCTCAGACTGCAACTGAATGTAATTCTGGATACCCATCTGGGAAACCATCTCCAACTGGGTCTCGAGGAAATCGATATGCTCTTCCTCGCTCGCCAGGATGCCCCGGAGTAGTTCGCGGGTGGCATAATCCTTGACGCTTTCGCAGTACTCGATGGCCTCGACATAATCCTCACGGCCGGCAATTTCCAGCTTAAGGTCGCACTGGAGCATTTCCTCAACGTTTTCGCCGATCAGCAGCTTGTTCAGATCCTGCAGGTTGGGCAGGCCCTCGAGGAAGAGAATCCGCTCGATCAACTGGTCGGCGTGCTTCATTTCATCGATGGACTCTTCGTACTCCTTGTCCGCCAGCTTGGTGATGCCCCAGTCCTTGAGCATGCGGGCGTGCAGGAAATACTGGTTAATTGCCGTCAGCTCGTTGGCGAGTGCTTTGTTGAGATACTGGATAACTTTCTTATCGCCTTTCATGACCGGTTTCCTTTTCAGAACGAGGGTTTAATACCCAAGGATAGACGGTTTTGCGACGATAAAAAATGACCACTGGGAAAGGCATTCCTCTCCGGAGGGAGAGTACATGGTTGCATCAGCGCAAGGGAGCGCGTGAGCGGCGATGCGGCAACCAGGCAGGCTACCGAAAATATCAGGCTGGCTGGGCCAGCATGTTCGCAAGCGCCAGATAGTCTGGTGTGCGCGCCTCTTTCAGAATGTCCCGGGCGGTGCAGGCACAGCGACCACACTGGCGCCCCACGCCCAGCTCCTTGCCCAACTGGCGCATGGAACTGACACCATTTTCCGCAGCTTCACGAATTTCCCGGTCGGTCACACCTTGGCAAAGGCAAACATACATAAGGCTCTTCTCACTGACGCCAACAACGTGAGTGATAAGTATTGTCATTTGCAGGCCGGTTTGCAACCCCTTCGTGCAATTTTTTGGCCTCAGGACACCAGCATGAAAGCCAGCGGCAAAAACAACGCCGTGAAAACCCCGGTGAGCCCCATGCCCAGGGATGAAAAGGCACCCGCCATGGGGCTGATTTCAAAGGCCCGGGCAGTGGCAATGGCATGACCATTCAGCCCGAGGGTAAAACCGATAATGCGCTCATCGGTAATCTTCAGCCACCGGGTCAACCATTCCACAAACAGGGACGCCAGCACCCCGGTGATCAGAAGCCCACCAAGGGTCAGGGAAACCGAGCCTCCCAATTCGTTGGCAATGCCAATGGCAATCGGCGCCGTGACCGACTTCGGCGCCAGGGACGCCAGTACCAGCGGCGAAGCCCCCATCAGCCAGGCGATACCCAGGGCGTAACCGGCGGCCAGGGTGGCCGCTACCGGCAGGGTAAACAGAATCGGACGCCACAGCGCGCGAATATGATGCATCTGCTGGTACAGGGGCACGCCCAGAGCCACAGTTGCTGGCCCCAGCAACACGGTAAGCCACCGGGCGCCCTGCTGGTATTCGGACAGCCCAATACCAGAGACCCAGACAATCACTGCCAGGATCACCGCCGCAATCAACACCGGCGGCATCCACAACGGGCGCTTGAACTTGGCAAACAGCCATTGGGCGGCAATAAAAGCAGCGAGAGTCAGGCCAATCGACAACATAGGGCCGGATAGCCACGCATCCATCAGGCGTGCCAGCCAATCATTGGATTCAGTCATGCCCGGCTCCTTTTTCGTCCGCCTTTGCCACGGCGCTCATTAGCCAAAGCGTGGTCGCCACACTCAGCAAAGTGCCAAGCACCAGCGCCACGGCCACGATGAGCCACTGCCCGGAAAACTGATCGGCAATAAAGAACACCCCCACCACCCCGGGCGTGATCAGCAACACCAGCACGGAAATCAGCCCCTGACTGGCGGCCGCCAGGCTGTCCGTGATGTCACCACGGATCATCAGTTTCAAGGTCACCAGCACCATGCCAATGACACCGCCACTGATGGGCAGGCCAGCCACCACCCGGATGGCTTCGCCCAACAGAAAAAACAGCACCAGAACGAAAAAACCCCACAACCAAACCATTGCTAAGCCCCGTCACCTTCCAAATACATTACACTTGTTACTTTACAGCCACTGTTAACAGGACGTTCCATGGCCCTCAAAGCCACCATATTCAAAGCTACCCTGCATATCGCCGATATGGACCGGCATTATTATGCAGACCATTCACTGACCCTCGCCCGCCATCCGTCGGAAACGGACGAGCGCATGATGATCCGCGTTCTGGCCTTTGCCCTGAACGCAAGCGACACCCTGGAGTTTACCAAAGGCCTGAGCACGGACGATGAACCGGAACTCTGGGCGAAGACGCTTACCAACGATATCGAACTCTGGATTGAACTGGGCCTGCCCGACGAAGACCGGGTACGCAAAGCCTGCAACCGATCCGAGAAGGTCGTCCTCTACACCTACGGCGGCCGGGCAGTGCCGGTATGGTGGGACAAACACCACGGCAAACTGGCCAGGTTCAACAACCTTGAGGTCATCGACCTGCCCGCCGAAGACACGGCCGAACTGGCCAATATGGCCCAACGCTCCATGGATCTGCAAGTCAATATTCAGGATGGGGAGGTGACCGTCACCAACGGCGATGCCGTGGTTTCCCTGATGCCCGTCCAGAAATTGCCGTAAGACACCGAATCAACCTGCCCGGGGGCTGGACAGACGCCGCCGCCCAACGTAACATTGCGCACTCGAAATTGACGCCGCCGGCGTTCTGTTTCACCCGCCCGTAGCTCAGCTGGATAGAGCGTCGCCCTCCGGAGGCAAGGGTCAGGGTAAAAATCCGGAACCGAAGGCAACGGTCAAACATGCCAATTTTGTTGATAACCGCCCGTAGCTCAGCTGGATAGAGCGCCGCCCTCCGGAGGCGGAGGTCTCAGGTTCGAATCCTGACGGGCGGGCCATTTTGATGGCAGATCAACACGTTACACGCAACGACCTCCTCAGTCTCACCCGTTTCGCAAAACTGCACTCACCCAAGCTCCGAATCAGGCAATGACTTCTGCCCTGCTTTCGAATTTGCCCTGATTGGCACAAAAAATCGGGCCTGTGTCCAAATTGTGTCCACGGTGTGTCCAAGGCGCATCGAGGCTTTTTCGAAGTCCGCCAACGTTGACCATTGCACGAAAACCCCTCATCACCTTTCGGACACAAAATACTGACGATGTCCGTCGCCAGAATCACTCCCCCTCTAACCACCTCGGCAGGCATTTTCTCTATTGGCCAATCGCCGCTCTATGTCTGTTTAAGACTACATTTCACATTTAAAGATTGATGAATCGTGGCCACTGGATAGCGTCATGGAGGACGATGGTCTCACGCGCCCAGCTTGTCCATTCGCCAATTAACGCAATGGAGGAGGCTCCAACCTCTGGACTTTTGACGTCATCATCACTAACGTCTTGATTTTAGGATAACTGCTATTTAGTTCAAAAGCTGGACCCTAGCATTGCTGTCAGGGAGACAACGAAGTGATCATTAAAAATCGAAAAATGCCCCGATTACTTTCGCTCCTCCAATCGCCTCAGTTCCATACCACCGTGTCAGCTTCGCATTACAGCAACCACTGTCGCCCAGGGAGTTCACAGTGATGAGCCAATCGAATGGCCTAATTTCCTTCCTTCGCCATTACGGCCCGATCCCCGCTGGGGATGACCTGCTCCCAACTTTCTAATCCATCGTGATCTTAGTAATGTTCATCACCAGAGAGGACGATGAACATGAAGAAGCGATTCACCGAAGAGCAGATCATTCCCATTCTGAAGGAAGCCGAGGCCGGCCTTCCGGTCAAAGAGCTGTGCCGGAAGTACAACATCTCGGACGCGACGTTTTATACCTGGCGCAAGAAGTATGGCGGCCTGGAAGTCTCTGAAGCCCGTCGTTTGAAGGCCCTGGAGGAAGAGAACGCCCGGCTCAAGAAACTGCTGGCCGAGTCCATGCTCGACACCGAAGCTCTGAAGGCGGCTCTCAACCGAAAGTACTGACCGTCGGGAACAAGCGCGAGGCTGTGCGCACCATGCTGTCGGAGACGACGATATCCGAGCGCAAAGCCTGTTCACTCGTCGGGTTATCCCGCGCAACGATGCGATATCAGTCTCAGCGTTCTCCAGAAGAGCGTGAGCTGACAGAGCGCATCAAAGCCATTGCGTTCGAACGCCGCCGGTTCGGGTACCGGCGTGTTCACCAGTTGCTGCGTCGTGAGGGTGCTGAGGTGAATCACAAGAAGGTTTATCGGCTTTACCGGGAAGCAGGCCTGGCCGTCCGCAAACGTAAGCGTCGTAAAGGCGTGATGGTCGAACGGCAGCCCTTGGTGTTGCCTGATTCGCCAAACCATACATGGTCCATGGATTTCGTGATGGATTCCTTGGCAAACGGCCGCAGGATCAAATGCCTGACGATCGTGGATGACTTCACCAAGGAGTGCCTCGACATTCCCGTTGCCATGGGCATCTCAGGGGAACAGGTGACGCGCACCCTAGACGCCATAGCAGCCTTCCGAGGCTACCCGAAAGCCGTCAGAACCGATCAGGGGCCGGAATTTACTGGAAGAGCATTGGATCAATGGGCTTACCATCATGGCGTTGAGCTGAAGCTCATCCAGCCTGGAAAGCCGATGCAGAATGGTTACGTCGAGAGCTTTAACGGAAAATTCCGGGATGAGTGTCTGAATGAACACTGGTTCCGGGATCTCGCTCACGCCCGAGAAAAAATCAGCAACTGGCGCTTGGACTACAATGAGCAGCGTCCGCATTCATCCTTGGGGTATCAGACACCTTTGGAGTTTGCCTCCGCTCTCCGACTTGGAAAAACTGATTCAAAAGTAACGGACATTACTAGGGAGCAGTTGGATTAAAGACTGGGGGCAGGTCAAACATACAAAGATTATGGAACTTACGGCCTAAGCTTTTTTGGAAAACCTCACTTTTATCTTGTAGGCGTTTACATAATACGGCTTCGTGGCGTCGGTCGGGCTATCTTGACCACTACATCGTCTTTCACCTTCGAAAAGCTACGCCCGCTTTAAATACCTTAAGCGGCTTGGGAACGGTGGACCAATGACAAGAGTTGCTTCCACACAGCTCAGAATAAGCCAGCAGGAAATATTCACAGCCTTTTGCTTGCCACTAGTGGCCACCCACCCAGAATGACTCAGGGGTGGTAGGTACAGCGCGGTCTATTTCCCACCACCGACGTCAGAATAGGGAGATCTGGGGAATACACCGCACAGCACCACACGTAGTCGAGATGGAGGACAGCGTTCAATTCTTGGCTTTAGTAGCAATTAGTAACTGGAGATACTAATTGCTACTAAAGCAGCTGTTATCTAGTATCGTGTCCATCTCTACAAAAAAAGCGGGAGTGACCCTCCTCGCCCAAAGCAAGCGATAGATTCTCTTATAAAGACCTGGCTTGAAATTGGGTGATGCTAATTCCGTGTTTTGGCGGTCGGATTTTACTGACGCAATTAGCTGTGACCAAGGGTCATTGTTGGCGCTTCTGATTTTCTCACTATGTGCCCTATTTCGGCGGTGTTGCGTGGTCTTAAACGTCCTGTCTTGCAATCAAGAATTCTGCTTCCCCCTTTTCAGAACAACGATTTACCCCAATTCAGAACAAAGCCGGCCAGTTCAAATCGTGTAAAGGGCTGCCCTCCGGAGGAAGGTCTCAGGTTCGAATCCTGACGGGCGGGCCATATTCCACAAAAAAGCCCCGCCAAGTGCGGGGCTTTTTTGTGAAACTCTGGTTTGTTCGTTAGTCCTGATGAGAACCTGCGTTCGACTCGGAGCCTGCCACGCAGGCGGAGAGAACGTCAGAACGCAGTGACGACGGCCCCGAAGGGGTGAGGTCGCCAAGCGACCGAATACAAATCGCAAACGCGATTTGGGCGTCGAGGTGACGATGGGAATCTAATCCACCTTCTTACAAGCAAAGAGACTATGACACAGCCCAAGATCATCAGTGATTAAGTTCAGTTCCAGGCCTGCCTTTTCAATGCACTCCATCAACTCGCTTGAGTGATACATCTTGGAGTTACCACTGGCCATAGCGGTAAAGTAAAGAGAGGTGTTGATCAGCGAGTAGCTTGACGTTTTATGCTGCTGACGATCCCAGCAGGTTTCCAGGATATAGAGGGTGGAGTTGTCCTCCATCGCGCCCGCTATGCGGCTCAGGATACTGATAATTTCATCCTTGCCAAAGCACGACAGGAATTGACTGAGCCAATAGACATCCGCTCCGGCGGGCACGGTAGAGGCCTCGTCCAGCAAATCTATCCCCAGCGGCGTAACGCGATCCGACAGGCCGGCTTCTTCAACATTGCGAATGGCATTTTGAAGTTGATCCGGCAGATCAACCATCGTGATATGAAGGTCAGGGTCATGATGCCCGGCCAGCAGGGCGAATTTCCCGATGTTAGTGCCGATATCCACCAATGTTCTTGGGCCATCGGCAAGAATGATATTGAGGGCCGCAGGGTAGGCCGTATCCGAATAAAAGTGGTCAAAAGCGTACCAACTCTGCTTCACCTTCCCGGGCAGATGCGGCAGTGCTTGATACAGCGTTTCCCATTGATCGCCAAATACCTTGAGACCACTCGGGTTACCCGTCTTAACCGCCTCGTCCAGATAGAACATCCCCTGGTAACAGACGTCGTGGTTGAAATCCATGTTAATGCGGGTCATGGGATCATGAAGAAGGTAGTGGCCGACCTTGCTAAGCGTAAAACGCCCATCCAGGTCCCTATGAACGACACCACAACTCATGCCGCTTTCCAACAGTGTCTCAACCCCATAGAGTGACAGTTCCAGCTCGGAAGTAAGCTTCTGTGCAGTAACGCCCTTCTCTTGGTGCGATTCCAGTTGCTTTAAAATCCCAAGCTCACGCAGGGAGCGCACAGCCTGGAAAATTAAGGGGGCGAACGCGATCTTTTGCGCCTCGTCGATCGCCTCATACGCTGAGATTTCTTTTTCCTGGAAGACTGGCTTGCTTTCGGCGTTCATACGTCTCTCCGAGCGCGGAGCTTTTCATGGAATTCCTAGTGCTGAACAGAGCCTGCTTCTGCCCCGCCATCCATGGAGCCCATACCCCCCATCGACATCCCCTGATTAAGATGCTCCATGGTCACGTCCTGAAACGCGAGGACATTTCCACCGAACTCCCCGGCGAAGGTGGTGGCATCGTCCTGGCTCGCGAATGAAGCCAGGGTTGGCCCCATCGCGCCGGTCTTTTCCGAGCCTACGACGTACCAGGCTTCCCGGGCATCCACCAGATGGCGGTCGTCCGGCTGGTTCCAGTCCGCCCGGGCCATGTCATGCACGTACAGGGTGTGGTCACGGTTTTTGTTCTCCGGTTGTAACAGCCACGCGAACATGTCCCGGGTGGAGCAGAACTTGTGAACTTTTTCGCTACCCTCGGGGAAAGCTTCTCCCTTGGGGCCGGGGAAGCGGGTGATCGCCATGCCACAGACATGACACTCGTCACCGGATTCGATTTGCACCGGGTCAGGGCGGGCGGTCGTTTCTGCCGATTCCTGGGTACAGCCAGCCAGCAACAACGCTGCCAGCACCAGTCCGAAACCTCGCTTTAATATAGACGCCATGGTTATGTTCCTCTCAGATTCGACGATTACGGAAAAGCAGCAGGGCGGCGGCCAATGGCAGGGCGCACCACATTACCAGTGCCAGCCACAGGCCGGCTTGGCCGACCGGGAGATCAGAACCCAGGCTCAGTACACCGCTCAACGGCTCACTGCCGCTAAAGGCGACAATGTTGAGCAGGCGGTAGATATCAGTGGGGTTGAGCATCAGCAGCCAGGGCATGAGTTCCGGGTTCAGGGTCCCTTCGCTGGCCACCAGCCCTCCCAGCAGCAGGAGGTCGAAGATGAGCACGAAGAAAAACCAGATGGCCAGGGCCAGGCCCGCCGCCACCGGTTTTTCGCTCACCCTGACACTGACCAGGTAGGCCAGCGCAATAAACCCCAGCCCCAGCAGGATGGTGGAGCCGATAAACCGGCCCATGGCGTTCGCCAGGCCGACAATCGCCACATCCTCCACCAGCAGGGCGATGGCCGCCCCGGCCACACCAAAACCAATCACCGTGGCCAACGCCAGGGTCAGGCCGTGGCCCAGGAACTTGCCCAGCAGCAGTTGGCTGCGGCTGAGCGGATAGGTCATCAGTAACAGCAGCGTACCGCCTTCCTCTTCGCCCACGATGGCGTCGTAGGCCAGCAACAGGGCGATCAGCGGTATCAGGAAAATACCCAGGCTGGCCAGGCTGGCAATGGTGGCCGGCGTGGAGGCGTAGCCCACCTGCCCGGCCGCCGCCGCGCCGAACCAGGCAATGCCCAGGGCCAGGGTGGCGAACACCAGGGAAATGGCCACCAGCCAGCGGTTACGGAGGCTGTCGCTCAACTCTTTTCGGGCAATGGTCCATACAGCGTTCATTGGGCCCCTCCCCGGTGGGCAAGGCCGCCAGCACCGATAAAGTGTACGTAAAGATCTTCCAGGCTCGGCTGATGGATCGACAGGTCGGCAATGGCTCCCGATGCCAGCAATTCCTGAAGCAACGGCATCTTTCCGTGCGGGGCGATATCCACACTCAATTGCTGGCCGTCTCGCCGCAGCGCGGTCTCCATGCCTCGGGTGGCACTGTTGACGGTGTTTTCCACATCGCCAACGTCACCCGCACAAGTCAGATCCAGGGTAACGGGCATGTTCGCCTGCCTGCGTAGCGATGGCAGGTCGCCAACGGCTTGCAGGGCGCCGTCGGTCAGAATGGCCGCGCGGTCAATATAGGGTTCAACCCCGGGCAGTACGTGGGAGCACAGCACAATGCCGGTGCCTTCGTTCCGCAGTTGTCGCAGCAACCGGTAGAGATCGGCTGTCGCCACTGGGTCCAGCCCGACCGTGGGCTCGTCCAGCATCAGTAGCCGGGGCTTGCCCAGCAGTGCCTGGGCCAGGCCGAGACGTTGTCGCATACCCTTGGAGTAGGTCCGGGTTCGGGCATCCATGGCATCCGCCAGCCCCACCTGCGCCAGCAGCTCCGGCACCTGGGCGGACGACGCGCCTTTGAGGCGGGCAAAATGGGCCAGGATCTCCCGGCCGGTCAGTTGCGGATAGAACATGACGTTCTCGGGCAGGTAGCCAATATGCTGGCTCACCTTCGGGTCACCCGCTTCGCCTCCAAGCACGGACAACCGGCCGGCACTGGGTTTCATCAGGCCCAGGATCAGTTTGATGGTGGTGGTCTTGCCGGCACCGTTATGGCCGAAAAGCCCCAGGATTTCCCCCGGGTTTAATTGGAGCGTCACGTCCTTCAGGACTGTCTCCCGGTCATAGCTGTGGCTGATTTTATCCAGCTCAAAACAGTTCATCGGATCTCCGATTGCAGAGGTTCGGGAATGCGCATCAGGGGGTGCGGGTCACTGACGCCAGCCGCCTTGACCACCGGGAAGGCCTCCTGCACCCAGCGCAGGGTATCCACCGCCGGGCTAAACATCAGGACTTTCGCTTCCGGGTATTTCCAAAGCAGCCGGTCCACGTTGTCGTTGGGCTCGTAGGGTACATCACCAATGCCATCCTGGTCCCGGTCCCAGCCCAGATAGTCGCTCCAGTAGTTGCCTGCACCCTCCTCGGCCCAGGTCTGGGTCCGGGTGGCCACGTATTTGACCTGCCGCTGGTTATCCACGAAGGCGTTGCCAAACACCTCGTTATCCTCGGAGCCGGCGGTCAGGTGAATGCCAATATTGCTGTTGGCGAAGAGGTTGCCCTCGAAGGTGTTGTAGAGGGAGTTGTAGATAAACACGGCCTTGCCCTCGGCACCGTCAATGGAGACCCCGGCAGACTGGCCCTGGGACACTCCGGTCACCACATTGCCTCTCAGTTCCGACTGGGTAATGAAATTCATCAGGATGCCGTAGTTCTCGTCATTCTCGGACCGGTTGTTGATCACCCGCAGGCGTTTGCTCTGCATCAGCGCATAGCCGGTACGGGTCCCCCGGGTTACGTTGTTCTCCAGGAGATTATCCATGGAATACATGTAATGGATGCCGTAGCGAAGATCGGTCATCACATTGCCGCGCAGGGTGTTGTGATTGGAGGTCTCGATGTAAATGGCATCGCGGGTCTGACTGATGTCATTACCTTCGATCAGCGCCCCGGTGGTATTGAACAGATGGATACCATTACCGCGATCCTGGGAACGAAGGCTGTCATCCCCCCGGATACGGTTGTTGCGCACGGTGACATCCGGCGTTGCATCCAGCCAGATACCGAACGCCGCCCCCTGCAGGCGATTATTTTCGACGACTGCCCCACGGGCTTCCCGGGCTACAAAAATCCCCGCATCCAGCTCGTTCAGATCGCTGCCCCAGTTGCGGACGAAACATCCGGAGAGGGTCACCTCCCGGGCAATAATATCCACGGCACTGCCCTGCCCACCGGCATCGATCACGGTGTCGGGATGGCAGGACACACTAACCCCGGACACCCGAATGGCCAGCGATGGCACCTGCCCGGCGGGAAGCTCAAAAGCGGCCCCCGGTTCCAGGGCATCCAATTGTTCCTGTAGATCCGCATGCGCGGTTAGCGATAAAAGAGCGACGGTCAGGGCCACTCCATAACGCAAAGGTGAATGCATTAATGTCTCTCTAAGAAAGAAATGACTGCACTGAAGCTTGGCTTGCTACTGTCAATTCAGGAAACAAGCCGGAGCCCCCAAAGGAGCCCCGGCAAACGAGCGGCCTATCAGGCCTTCTCGACCAGCATGCGACCACGCATTTCCATGTGCAGCGCGTGGCAGAACCAGTTGCAGTAGTACCAGTGAACCCCCGGCTTATCCGCCACAAAGGTTACCGACGCGGTCTGCTGCGGGCTGATTTCCATGCTCACACCGTGGTTCACCATGCAGAAGCCGTGGGTCACGTCTTCGATGGTATCCAGGTTGGTCACATAGACCGTCACTTCATCACCCTGCTTCACCTTGAACTCGGTCAGGTTGTACTGGGGCGCGACGGAGGTCATGTAAACCCGCACCTTGTTGCCATCACGGATGACCTTGTTGTCGGCCTCCAGAGTGATGCCATCCTTTTTCGCCTGCTCCCGGGCAGAGGCGAAGAACGGGTCATCGCGGCTGTAGATCTTCTTCGTCTTGATCTGATCACGGCGAATCAGGATGCAGTCATGGGGCTCGGCGAACGTGGGCCCGTCGTGCACCAACTTCATTTCTTCACCGGAGATATCGATCAACTGATCGTTTTCCGCGTGCAGAGGGCCAACGGGCAGGAAGCGATCCTTGGAGAACTTGGACAGCACCACCAGCCACTTGCCATCGGCATCCCGTGACTCGGTCAAAGAGGCGTGGTTGTGGCCCGGCTGGTAATGAACATCCAGCTTCTGGCGGATGTAGTTCACCTTCTCGCCGTTGTAGTGCTTGATGGCATCCGCCACGTTCCATTTCACCACCTGACTGTCGATAAACAGGGTGGTGTAGGCATTGCCACGTCCATCGTAAGTGGTATGCAGCGGCCCAAGGCCCAGCTCCGGCTCACCCACCACGGTATCCCGTGGCTCGATCTTGCTATCAAACAGATCGTCCAACTTATCGATAGAGATGATCGTGACGGTTGGCGAAAGCTTGCCGTTGGCAATGAAGTATTTGCCATCCGGGGAGGTGTTCAAACCGTGCGGGTTCTTCGGAACCGGGATATAACGGGTCAGTTCGGAGCCATGGCGACCGTCGACCACGGGCACCTTGGAATCACCCAGGGTCTTGTAGTTGCCGTTCTTCACCGCCTGTTCGATGCGCTCGATATTGAACACGACCGCCCAGTCACGATCGTTGCGCATGGTGCCGGCCAGGTCCAGCGCCTTCTCGGAGTTGTAACAGGTGGAGCAGGCGTACTTGCCGGTGTAGTCGGCGTCGGTGTTATCCAGGTTGCCATCCACAATCACCTGGAAGGCCACTTCCATGGTCTCGGCGTCGAGCGCGTTAAACATGGTGAAGCTATTTTCCAGGCTGGTATCGCTACCGTCGTTCGGATGCGGGATCACGTACTCGGCGTTACAGAAGACGTAATTGGTTTTCGGTACCTTCTGCAGGCGCAGGCCATGGATTGCCTGGACGTTTGGAATGGTGGTGATCTTGTCACACTTCATGATATCCAGACGGATCCGGGCTACCCGGCTGTTGGCCTTATCGTTAATGAACAGATACTTGCCATCGTAGCGACCGTCGGTCATGGAGATATGGGGGTGGTGCGAGTCGCCATTCGAGAAACGGCTACTGTCACCAAGGATCTCCTTACTTTCATTGGTGAGGCCCCAACCGGTGGCAGAGTCTACGTTGAATACCGGGATCCGCATGAGCTCACGCATTGAGGGAACCCCAAGCACGCGCACCTCACCGGAGTGGCCACCACTCCAGAAACCATAATATTCATCCAGCTCACCCGGGTGCACCTGCCAATTGTTGCGTGCTTCCTCAGCTGCGGCAGCGAACGTCTCCCGGGACATCACTGCCGTGCCGAGACCGGAGGCACCCGCCACACCGGCCAAGGCTGCGGCACTCATGAAACGGCGCCGGCTCAGGCCACCCTCGGCCGGTTCCGGCCGATCATTCGTTAGTTCATCTCTTTTTTTCATAGCCATCCACTCCGTTCTACTTATCGTGGTTTTCGTTTTTTGGTACTGCTGCTTACTCAACCTGAGCCACCGGAATCTGCTCGGCGTGCCCCGGAGCATTTTGACCACGGCGTCTGCCCCGTCGCTTGACGATCAGCGGCGGACACTTGTGGTCATCGAAATAGGTCATCTGGCAATCCAGGCAGTAGTGGCACTCCATGTAGTTGATGTGACCATCGGGATGAATCGCCTGGACCTCGCATTCCTTGTCACACAGACGGCAGGGGTTGCCGCACTCCTTGCGCCGCTTGAGCCAATCGAATACCCGCAGCTTGGTGGGCAGGGCCAGCGCAGCGCCCAGGGGGCAGAGGTAACGGCAATAGACCTTGCGGGTGAACAGATTCACCACCAGTAGAATCACGGCGTACAGCACAAAGGGCCAACTGCGGGCGAAATGCAGGGTAATGGCGGTTTTGAAAGGCTCCACTTCCGCCAGCTGTTCCGCGGTTCCCATGGCTTCCAGGGACACCCCGAACAGCACCAGCAGGATGATGTACTTGATGGCCCAAAGCCGCTCATGCCAGACGAACGGCACGGTGTACTGGGGAATCTTCAGTTTGCGGGCGATTTCATTGAGCAGTTCCTGCAGTGCGCCAAAGGGACACAGCCAGCCACAGTAGACCGCCCGTCCCCACAGCAGAACGATGCCGGCAACCACGGCCCACAGCACAAACATGATCGGATCAATCAGGAAGGTTTCCCACTTGAAGCCACTGATCAGGCTGTTGGCGAACGTCAGCACGTTGACAATGGATAGCTGCCCGAGCGCATACCAACCGATGAAGAACAGGGTGTAAACGAGGAAACCATGCCGGATCCAGCGCATCATCTGCGGCTTTTTCACCAGCCAGTCCTGGAAGAACAGGATGAACAGCAGAACCGCAATGCCCAATCCCAGCACGGTGATCTGGAACTGCTTCTGATACCAGACCTGCACCCACATGGGCTGTGACTCCAGCCACTCTTCCTCGGTAACCACGGGCTCCGGGCGGGTGTAGTATTGGTCCGGCAGCTGGTACTCCAGCGGAAAGACCTGGAACTCGCTATCGAGCGGGCCGGTCTGGCGTTTGACGGTCAGTTCCAGGGTCCAGGGGGTGCCCGGATCAAAGTTGTACTGCTGGCGAATGATGAAGATCGCCATTTCATTGAAGTCCGGCATGCCCTCGGCGTACACATCGCTCAGACGGTAGTAATCCAGGTCCCGGAAATTGAAGGTGTCACCGAACTGGCGAATCTGGATGCGGTCAAAAATGCCGCCACGGACATAGCCCGATCCCTTGAAGGAATAATCCCCGTTGGCCATGACGGCAATGGCGTGCTCGCCGGGCTTCAGCTCGGAA
The DNA here is from genome assembly GCA_044811145.1 of Marinobacter nauticus. Lineage (GTDB taxonomy): Bacteria > Pseudomonadota > Gammaproteobacteria > Pseudomonadales > Oleiphilaceae > Marinobacter > Marinobacter nauticus_A. Next base: position 1,427,410 of record CP085245.1, on the reverse strand, counting down.
GTCAGCCGCTGGTACTGGTTCTCACCCAGCAGGTTGCGGCCGATAGTGGGAACATCCAGATAGGCGGCATAGAGGTCGATCAGGGTCTCATCACGCTCTTCCGGTGAGGCTCGGTCGACGTCTTCGGCGGGCGTACCCTCAAAGGCATCGTCCACCTGGCCCCGGGTCAGGCGCAGCCGGCGTATGGCCCCATTTCCGGTCAGTTCTTCCCAGGTGCGGGGCTGGAACTGCCCACGCTCGACCTGCGCCATCGGCGGCCGGTTCGACGCGCCGCCCTCGACCACACCGATTTCCACACCCACCCGGTGCGCCGTGCGCATCAACACTTCATTGATCACCATGACCGTCACCGTGGCTCCGGAAACGCCATCGACAGCAACCTTCCGCTCGTTCGAGGTGCCGCCGACGGTGACTTTCTGGTCGGCCTGCAGGCCAACGTACTGATCGGTGAATTCGTGCATTTTGCGCTCAGGAATGCCAACCAGAAGGATCGGTTCGTGATGCTCGATAACCTTGGCGGCACGGATTTCCCCCTCGGGATCCAGAACCACCACGGCGTTGATCGGCTTGCCGGAATAGGCGGGCGTCTGGACAAAATCCAGGCTCTGGTAGACGTACCCCTTGAGTTCTTCACCGGCATACAGGGCCTGGATCGCCCGGTTTTCTTCCAGTGGTTGATAGCGGGTGACTTGCGGGAAGGTGTCTTCAATGATCTGACGACCGGCCACCGGCTCGTACCCGGAAACTGGCGCCGCTTGCAGTGCTGTGGAGGAAAAAAAGCCACCCATCAGGACAAGAAACAGCGCAATCCTGAAAATCAGCGTCACATGACCTCCCCAGCAAAATGTTTGATGCTCTCTAATGCTATGTGAATTAGTTTCAAATCAAATACCTCTTTTTGCATACTCCCGGGAGGCAAGGTCCCGGTATCGAGGCCTCTCAGTCCTGGTCGCTGACGATAACCCGGCAGACTTCTTCAACGGCTTCCTCGCCATAGCTCTGGCCGTAGTGTTTGCCGAAACCGAAGTCGTACAAGCGAACGTGGCGCTCCGGGTCCACACCGATGTTTTCCAGGCAGGCACGGGCACAATGCAGGGGACAGCCATCTATCACGGTGATGGGACGACCAGATCGGGCCGTCTTGACCAGGGCCGGCACTTGTCCGCCCACGCCAGAGATACAGGACATCTCGAATACACCCTCATGATCCAGACGCACTGCGGCGTTATTGGCCAGTTGGGCGACGTCTGAACAGCCCGAGCAGGCATAGATTAGTGGTCGCTGCTTCCTCGATTTCATGCGTTTCCTCCTGGCGCTGCGCCGGTCTCACGGGAGGCCAGGCGCCCAAAGATAATGCCGAACTCAAACAGGACCCACATGGGCACGGCCAGCAGGGTCTGGGAGATGATGTCCGGCGGTGTCAGCATCATGCCGATGACAAAGCAGGCCACCACCACATAAGGACGCTTGGCTGAAAGGGCCTGCGGCGTGGTGGCGCCAGAGAGAATGAGAAGCACCGTGGCGATGGGAATTTCAAAGGCCACGCCGAAGGCGAAGAACATCTTGAGCACGAAGGTCAGGTAACTGTCGATGTCCGGCAGTTCCACAATGCCTTCCGGTCCGATCGCGGTGAAGAACCCAAACACCAGAGGGAAAACCACCAGGTAGGCGAACACCGCCCCGGCATAGAACAGAGCGACGGACGTAAACAGCAACGGGAACGCCAGCCGCTTTTCATGGCTGTACAACCCCGGTGCGATAAAGCTCCAGATCTGGAACAGAATGTAGGGAATGGCGACGAACACCGCCAGCACCAGCGCCAGCTTCAATGGCGCAAAAAACGGTGAAGTAATGTCCGTGGCGATCATGGTCTGGCCGCCCGGCAACAACTGGCGCAAGGGCTCTGACACCAGCAGATAGAGCTCGTTGGCAAACGGGTAGATGGCGGCAAAACAGACCGCTGCGGCCAGCACCACTTTCAGTAGCCGGCTGCGCAGCTCCAGCAGGTGCTGAATCAACGGCATCTCCTGCTGCTCGGGGGACGATTGCTGGCTGTTGGCGGTCATGAATTAGGCCAGAACAAGGCGTTAAGGTGTCTTGCCGACATGCCCGGTGTCGTTGTCGGACATGATAATGCGTTCGTACTTTTTGGCTTCGTCCAGGGCACCACGGACACTCTCCTGTACGTCTTCAAGGCCAACATCACCAGCCTGGCGCAGTTGCTCGCGCAACTCCTCAGCCTTGAGTTGGCGGTCCAGCTCCGAAGTGAACTCGCCAACCATACGGCGCGCGCCTCCGATCCATCGGCCGGCGGCGCGGGCTGCCCCCGGTAATCGTTCGGGGCCTAATATCAGCAGCGCAATCACGCCGCAGATCAGCAGTTCAAGAAAGCCGATGTCGAACATTGTGGTCGCACTTAGCCTTGGCTTTCCCGGTGCTTCTGTTCGGCACTCACCTTCTCTGAGTTTTGGAAGTCCAATGCTTCCGGCTCACTGGATAGGCTCCCATCCTCATTCATGGACTTTTTGAAGCCACGGATGGCGCCGCCCAGGTCCGTGCCAATGCTCCGCAGTTTCTTGGTTCCAAACAGCAGGATGACAATGGTGAGAACAATGAGAAGCTGCCAGATGCTGATACCGCCGATACCCATAAGGAATCCTCGCTCGAATATGTCAGATGCGATGCAGTGTAAGCCGGCGCTTGGCGCTTCAGGAATTCCTCCTTTGGGGTACCCCATTTACATCTTCACTACCGAACCGCCGGCCCGGGTCTCTACCCCGAAACTGACCGCGATCAACCGGATCATTAACAGCTGTGCCTGCCACTAGCGGGCGGTTCATTCTTCTGCCATCGTATGTCTTCAATAACAATTCCGAATCCAAATCGTTGCCCTACCCGCGGTTTGGTGCAAACTTGAGCATCCAAAGGCAGACATCAACTAGGACGATGCATGTTTGAAGTTATGAATGATCTCCTGAGCGCGGGCCGACACTCGCGTTATTTCAATCACACACGCAGTTACAGCCTGTATTCGCGGGTGCGGACAATTGCCTGGATTCTGGTGGTGCTCCAAACCGCCTGGATTCTGGTGGACTGGCTGCTGCTCCCGGAAGACGTCAGCAGCACCATCGCTTACGGTCGTATTGCCGCCAGTGTCTCCTGCCTGGCACTGGGTGTGTGGTTCAGTCATCCCTACCGACTTGAGGTCTCGCTGTTTCGTCTGCTGTTACTCGTGGTGGTACTCACCCTGTTCCAGACCTGGAGCAACTGGATACTTATTGGCGAGGGTTTCGAATCGGAAGTTGTTGCCGGGTATGCATTCTTCCCCTTCATGATCATTACCATGATCGCCATATTCCCGCTGACCATCCTGGAGGTGGCCGGTTTTGCCACCTTCGTCATTCTGGTGGAACTGATCACCCAGCTCTCAACCGGCAAGTTCGGACTGGTAGATGGCCTGAATGATCTGTGGTTGTTGGCGGTACTGGGCTGCATTGCCGGCTGGGCATCGGTGAACCAGCTCAGCATGCTGCTGGTACTTTACCGCCAGGCCACCCGCGATCCCCTGACAGGTCTGGCCAACCGCCGCCAGGTGATGGATCAGTTGGACGGGGACATCGCGGAGGCCCACGAAAAAGGCACACCACTGTCGGTGCTGTTGTTTGACCTGGACAAGTTCAAGAGCTTCAACGATAACCACGGCCATGCCGCCGGCGACCTGGTGCTTAAGCAGTTTTCCAAAATCCTCAAGGACAACGCCAAGCGCAAGGTGGACCTGGCCGGGCGCTTTGGCGGCGAGGAGTTCCTGATGGTCCTGCCGGGCATGAATGAGGCTGAGGCCATCGAAGTGGCGGATGCCGTGCGCGACGGCTGCCACAACACCAAAGTCAGGGTGCCCACCGGAGAGGAAGTCAGCTTCAGAACCAGCATCGGCATCGCGGTCCTGCATGACCAGAACGAGGACCGCACCCGATTGCTGCAGCGGGCCGATGAGGCTCTTTATGCCGCAAAAGATGGGGGGCGCGACCGCTATATGGTGGCGCCGCTCGATACCGAGGTAGACGCAGCCTGATTGACGCCCGCCAACTGGTCCGCTGTTTTATGAGCCTTGGCAGGGACCCCCAGGCGGATCTGCTCACCGTCCAGGAGGACCGGGTAAGAAGCGACCTGGACACCACCATCTTCCAGGCATTGACCGGTGCGCAGGCTGAAGTGTTGCTTGTACAGCGGTGAAGCCACCACCGGCTCGCCCTCCAGATCTCCGGTAATACCCCGCGCCAGCACGTTGGCACCGCTTATCGGGTCGTGATGGCTGATGGCAAACAGGGCCGGCAGGCGGTGGGGCAAATAGAACACCGCCACCGGCCCATCCTCGGTCCACACGGCGATGCCGGATTCCGGCACCAGGTCATCCACGGTGCAAACGGCGTCCCAACGGATTGGTGCTTTCATGATGTTTCTCCTGATCTCAATCTGTTTTTTTACAGGCGTTACCACCACGGCTCGGTGAGCAAGGTGGCATGGGGGGACTTTTCTGTCGGGAAAAATTGTCTGAGCAAAGCGAGTTGTTTTTCCCGACAGAAAAGTCCCCCCATGGCGCCTTGCTCTAACCCAAAGCTAGAAGACTAGGCAGACTCCAGAACCGGCCGGCGTTGCTCCCGCTCCACAGTCCACTGCTGCACCGGATCTTTCTTCTCAGGCTCGTTGACGAATTCGCGGAAGCGCTTGCGTTTCTCCGAGTCCTCCACGGCGGTTTTCCATTCGCACTGGTAGGTGCTGACAATGTCGGCCATGTGCGCTTCCAACTCGGCCCCCATGCCCAGACTGTCCTCCAGCACCACCTCCTTGAGGTAATCCAGTCCGCCTTCCAGGTTTTCCATCCACACGCTGGTGCGTTGCAGCCGGTCGGCGGTGCGCACGTACAGCATGAGTACCCGGTCGATGGTGCGGATCAGTTCGTCATCGGACAGGTCGGTGGCGAACAGGTCGGCGTGGCGCGGTCGCATGCCGCCGTTGCCGCAGACGTAGAGGTTCCAGCCGTTCTCGGTGGCGATCACGCCGATGTCCTTGCTCTGGGCCTCCGCACATTCGCGGGTGCAACCGGAAACCGCCATCTTGATCTTGTGGGGTGCGCGCAGGCCCTTGTAGCGGTTCTCCAAAAAGATCGCCATGCCCACGCTGTCCTGCACGCCGTAGCGGCACCAGGTGCTGCCCACGCAGGATTTCACCGTTCGCAGGGACTTGCCGTAGGCGTGGCCGGTCTCGAAGCCCGCCGCAATCAGCTTCTCCCAGATCTCCGGCAACTGGCTTAGGGTCGCGCCAAACAGGTCCACCCGCTGGCCGCCGGTGATCTTGGTGTACAGGTCGTATTCCCGCGCCACTTCGCCCAGCACAATCAGTTTGTCCGGGGTGATCTCGCCGCCCGGCACCCGGGGCACGATGGAGTAGGTGCCGTTCTTTTGCATGTTGGCCATGAAGGTGTCGTTGGTGTCCTGCAGCGGCACATGGTCGGTGGCCAGGATGTGTTCGTTCCAGCAGGTGGCCAGAATGGACGCCACGGTTGGCTTGCAGATATCGCAGCCGTGGCCCTTACCGTACTGGCTGATCAAAGTGCGGAAGGTGCGGATGCCATTCACCTTGACCAGATGGAACAGGTCCTGCCGGCTGTACGGGAAGTGTTCACAGATGTCCTTGCTCACCTCCACGCCGCGATTTTCCAGCTCGCTGTCCACCACGGTCTTGAGCAGGGCGGAACAACCACCACAGCCGGTGCTGGCCTTGGTTTCGGCCTTGATGCTGCCAAGATCCGAACAACCGGCGTCGATGGCACCGCAGATATCCCCCTTGGTGACGTTGTGACAGGAACAGATGGAGGCGGTATCGGGCAGGGCATCCGGCCCCAGAGTCGGAGCCCCACCCTGGCTTTCCGGCAGGATCAGGGTTTCCGGGTTCTCCGGCAGGGTGATCTCGTTGAGGGCGTATTGCAGCAGGGTGTCGTAATGGCTGTTGTCGCCCACCAGGATCGCCCCCAACAGGCGTTTGCCATCTTCACTGATCACCATCCGGCGGTAATGGCCGGCCTGTTCGTCGTTGAAGCGGATGCTGCGGGCACCCGGACTCTGGCCATGGGCATCGCCGATGGAACCCACGTCCACACCCAGCAGTTTCAGCTTGGTGCTCATATCGGCGCCCGTGAAAGCCGCCTCGTCATCGCCATTGAGCACCGAGGACAACGTGCGGGCCATGGTGTAACCGGGGGCCACCAGGCCAAAGATCCGCTGATTCCAAAGGGCACACTCGCCGATGGCATGAATATGGGAATCGGAGGTGGTACACCGGTCATTGATCACAATGCCGCCACGCTCACCAATCTCCAGGCCACACGCCCTGGCCAGGGTGTCCTGTGGTCGGATGCCGGCCGAAAACACAATCAGGTCGGTATCCAGATGAGTATCATCGCTGAAGTTCATCCGTAAACGGGCGTCTTTTCCTTCAGCAATGGCGGTGGTCGCCTTGTCGGTGTGAACCTGTACACCAAGCTCTTCAATCTTGTGGCGCAGCAGGGCGCCGCCCTCCGCGTCCAACTGCATGGGCATCAGGCGCGGGGCGAATTCCACCACATGGGCCTGCAGCCCCAGGCTTTTGAGGGCATTGGCCGCTTCCAGGCCCAGCAAACCGCCACCAATGACCACGCCGGATTTGCCGTCCGCAGCACTGGCGCGGATGGCGTCCAGGTCTTCAAGGGTCCGGTACACAAAGCAATGAGGATGTTCACGCCCTTCGATCGGCGGCACAAACGGATAGGAGCCGGTGGCCAGTACCAGCTCGTCATAGCGGTAATCGCCCCTGGGTGTGGTGATCGTGCGGTTTTCACGGTCAATGGCGGTGACCGCCTCATTGAGGCGCAGTTCAATACGCTGTTCCGAATACCAGTCCGCCGTTCCCATGGCCAGGTCCGCATGGGTGGAACCGCTGAAATACTCCGACAGGTGCACCCGGTCGTAAGCCAGTTGTTTTTCCTCGCCGAAAACCAGGACATTGAATTCTCCGGCAGCCGGGCTGGCAACAAACTGTTCCAGAAAATGGTGGCCAACCATGCCATTGCCGATGACGATCAGGGTTTTCTTGCTCATGGATCTGTCCTCCAGTTTTCCGGCAAAAACAAAAAAAGCCGGAGCATCACTTCCCGAGGGAAGGATGGTCCGGCGTCAGTGCCAACAACGATGTATAAGTGGTCCGGCCTGTTCCGTGGCCGGGACGTTCGTCCTTACAGGCTATATAGCGATCTTCATGCCAGATTTACTAGACCCGCAAAATCAGCAGGTTACACGCCACCCACTGCTCCACCACTTGAAACCAGCCAACCAATGGGCCCTGTTTCGGGGCAGTCTGCACAACATCGGGGCTTATTACAGTGGCGCAGTAATTGCTCGAGTCCTGGCCAGGGACCGGTCTGGGAAACGGTCCAGGGCAACAGGATTATCACAACCGGGGCCGACCGGCCTCTGGAGTCTGTTATGAACACCAAGCGCGCCAAGGGGCACACTTCACCCGATGCTGCGGATTACCTGATCGCGTCAAAAAGCTGCGAACTCATGAACCTTCAGTATTTCCTCCAGATGGGGAAGCTGGTGCAATGCATCAGTAACCTCGTGCACGCACTGCAGTGTGAGCGAGGGGCTTCCAATGTGTTCCTGGGTTCCGATGGCGAGAAATTCTCCGAAGAACGCCAAACCATGGCCTCCAGATCCGACCAGTTGCGGGAGGAATTCAACCAGGCTCTGGCTGATATTCACCAGGAACTGACCCGCCATCCGGTCAGTCCCACCCTGCTCAACCAGGTCGCCGGCGCCCTTCATGCCCTTGAGGGACTTCCCGGACTACGCAGCCGGGTCGCGGCAAAAGAAATCACAGCTCCCGACGCCACTGAGCAATATTGCCAGCTCATCCACAGCCTGATCGCCGTGGTGTTTGAGGCCGCCGATGTGGCGGTTGATCCCAGTATTGCCGGACCACTGGTTGCCATGGTGCACCTGATGAACGGCAAGGAATTCTGCGGGCAGGAGCGTGCAGTGGGTTCGGCCGGCTTTTCCAGTGGCCACTTTGAACACGCACTATCTGAGCGCATGGCGCACCTTATTGAATCACAGGAACGCTGTTTTGAAGTATTCACCAGCTTTGCGGACGAGGGCTCCCTGAAGCTCTGGCAGCAACTTCGGGACAATCCTCGTGAGGACGAAATCCGTAAACTCCGCCAACTGGGCGTATCGATTGGGCGCTACAAGTCTTTCGACACGGCCCTGGCAGATGGCTGGTTCCGTTTGATGTCCGAACGGATGGATGAACTGAAAAGGGTCGAGGATGCCGTTGAAGGCTGTTTCCATGCCCGGTGTAGCCAACGTTTTGCTGAAGCCCAAAAGTCACTGGCCCATCAGGAAACGCTGATCGCGTCTCTGGACGCCCAGGCCCCGGTTTCCCAGCCAATGCTAGTGCTGTGTGATTCGGTCAGGGATCAGCCCGCCGGTGAGGCCTGGGCCAGCGATGGGGTTGGCCAGCAGTTTGGCCGTTCGATTTTTCATCTGGTGCAGGAGCAAACCAACCGCCTGCAGCAGATGGACAACGAACTGCAGGGGGCCCGGGAAGCGCTGGAGGACCGGAAAACACAGGAGAAAGCCGTACTGCTTTTGATGGAGCATCGAAAAATCAGCAACGATGAAGCCCATCGGGTGTTACGTCGGCTGGCCATGGATCAAGGCCGAAAACTGCCAGAGGTAGCCCGCGCCCTGCTGTCCATGGCAGATGTGCTGAAATGACGGGTTCAGCCAAGCGCCAGGCTCGCCAATAGCGCAAGCAGAAGCACACCAGACATACCCTGCCAGAAGGCTACGGGGCACCGCTCCATCAGGGGCGCGCGGGAGCGTCTATGGCCGTGCTTCCCCGGATGACGCAGCTCATGCAGGTATTCCGACAATGCCGGGTAGCGCCGGTGAGGATGAGGGTGCACCGCTTTCTCAATGGCCGAATCCACCCAGCCTGGCACATCCTCCCGAAACTGGCGGACCGCCTGGTAGTTCAGTCGCCGCAACTGGGACTGGCTACGTAACTTCGGCACCTCGGGACCATAGGGCAAACGCCCGGTCAGTAGTTGGTACGTAATCACACCGAGCGAGAACTGATCTGACAACCAGCTGCCCGGCTCCCCCAGAAATGTCTCCGGCGCGCTGAACAATGCCGCTCCCCTTGGTCCGCCGCCAGGAGGCCGATGGCCGGATTCCTCCAGGCCGGTAACGTGGGTGGCTCCAAAATCGATCAGGGTAACCGTGCCGCGCCGGTCCACCAGCAGGTTCTCTGGTTTCAGGTCCTGGTGCACCATTTCCAGCCGGTGGAAGGCCCGAAGTGCACGGACTATCTGTTCCACCAGTTGACGGACGGCTTCTAGGTCCGGCCCGGGGTTGTCCAGCATCCACTGTCGCAGAGTCTGGCCCTCGACATACTCCATGGCCAGATACAGATACCTCGGCGGCCGGTCTGCCTGGTAGGGGCGGACAACATGAGGATTGTTCAGGCGCCGGGCAATCCAGTGTTCGGTCAGGAACTGCTCAAGATAGACCGGGTCCTCGCGCAGCTCCATGGACGGCATTTTTAACACCACCTGGTGCCCGGAACTCTCATCCACGGCCAGATATACATTGCTGCGACTGCTGGCATGCAGCGCGCGCAGAATCCGGTATCCATCCAGGTGTTGCCCCGGCTGCAATTCCGGCGCAAACGGCAAGTCCGCCATTTGCTGGAACAGCTCACCGCTGTCCAGCTCGCTTGGCACCGATTCAATCCGGACTATCTGGGCGGTCAGGTTGTCCTCGCTGCCATTAGCCAGGGCGGTTTTAATCAGGCAACGGGCGGCAAGCCCTGGGTCATCCAGGGAGCCAAAAACAATCTTCGCCATGGCCCGTTCATTGATGTGTTCATAGACACCATCCGTCGCCAACAGGAAACAGTCGCCCGGCTGGACTGGCAGGCTGAGGTAATCCACCTCCAGTTGATGGCCAATCCCCAGCGCCCGGGTCAGACAACTCTCTTCCCTGGAAAGCCAGAGCCGGTGGTCAGTGGTGAGCTGTTCCACCCCCCCGGGATGGACCCGATAAATCCGGGCATCGCCCACGTGAAAAATGTGCGCGGTCGCCGCTTTGATCACCATCGCGCTGAAGGTGCAGACGTAGCCCCTGTCCCGATCAAAACGGTATTGGCTCTGGGAAGTCTGGGCATAAAGCCAGCTATTGAGGGCTGTCAGCACTCGTTGAACCGAATGCTTGACCGACCAGCTGTCTGGTGTGGAAAAGTAGTCATTAAGGAAGCCGGCCACTGCCGACTCACTGGCAACCTGGCTGACGCTGCTGGAACTGATGCCATCGGCAACCGCCAGCGCAATCCCCTTGGTCATTAACTGGTGGTTATCCGGCATCAGCATGCCATGGAAATCCTGGTTCACGGGTTTCTGGCCTGCCTCGGAAAAGTGGCCGGCGGAGATCGCAAGGGATGTGGTCATTTTGGGCGGTCCTGTAACGGAAAAAACCACCCCGGCCGGTGCGGCGGCCAGGATGGTCCCGGGGGAGGCGGCTTAGTTGGAGCGGGCCAGTGCGGCGTCGCTGATCGTGGCCGGGGCCGGGCGCTTCGGCGCGGTGCGAATGTGCGTGGTATAAAGCGTCAGGCCTGTGAAGGCGATACCACCCACCAGGTTACCCAGCACGGTGGGGATCTCGTTCCACCAGAGATAGTCCATAATGGAGAACCCGCCGCCCATGATCAGGGCTGAGGGGAAGAGGAACATGTTCACGATGGAATGCTCGAAACCCATGAAGAAGAACAGCATGATCGGCATCCACATGGCCAACACCTTTCCGCTCACGTTGGTGGAGATCATGGCACCCACCACACCCATGGAGACCATCCAGTTACACAGCATGCCCCGGATAAAGATGGTGGCCCAGCCCGCGGCACCATATTCCGCGTAGCCCAAAGTACGCGCTTCACCTACGCCGGCGATTTTGACACCCACCGCACCCGGATCGGTGCTGAAACCGTAAGTAAAAATGAACGCCATCATGAAGGCGACGGTCAGCGCACCGCCGAGGTTACCCAAAAAGACCCAGCCCCAGTTGCGCAGGATAGCGGCCGGCGTAACGCCGGGGCGTTTATCGAGAAGGGCCAGGGGCGTCAACATGAAAACCCCGGTCAGCAGATCAAAGCCCATCAAATAAAGCATGCAGAACCCGATGGGAAACAGGATGGCGCCAATCAGGAAAACGCCGGTCTGGACCGCAACAGTAATGGCAAAGGCTGCCGCCAGCGCGAGGATGGCCCCGGCCATAAACGCCCGGATCAACGTGTCCCGGGTAGACATGTATATTTTCGATTCACCCGCATCGACCATTTTGGTCACGAATTCCGAAGGCATGATGTAAGACATAATGTGTTCCTCTGACCTGTATCGGTTGACCAGGCCCGTAGGCCAGCCATAAAAAAACGGCGCCACCGGCTATCTGCAATCTGCAGATGCCAGTAGACGCCGTCGTCTGAATCAAATTGTCGTGTTGACGAAACCGGGCAGGCTTCGTCTGTGGTAGATTTTGCAGAGACCGTGCCAGAAAAATAAACGGTTCAGGAATTCCTTTTTTATTCAACCGGATAAAACAACCAGCACGGAACACAGTCCGACGAACCTTCCCTCTCTCAGCTCCCAAAAGCGCACCCGATCAGTGCGGCGCCCGCTATCCCTGCAACAACCTGAAGCACAGTTGATACCCGAAACCTGTTTCAAGTTGCCCCTTGTCCTTCACACCTTTACCATCACTCTCCCACAACCAAGTCGACAGGGGAGTCCCAGTGCCAGAGGCCGGGGCTGAGAGTGCCATTGGCAGACCCTGGTGTCCCATCTGGCTAATTTGCCGACCCAAACGGGACACAAGAACCTGATCCGGTTCATACCGGCGGAGGAAGCACGACATGATGATGACCCACCTGGCCGCCATTGTGGCGGCATTGTGCCTGTTTGGTTGGTTGGGCCTGCGCGCCCGCAGGACCGCCGAAGGCCTTGATGACTACATGACCGCCCGCAACAGCCAGGGCGCGGCCACCATTGGCCTTTCGTTCCTGGCCTCCGGCATGGGCGCCTGGATTCTGTTCGCGCCGCCGGAAGTCGGCGCGTTTGTCGGCCCGGTGGCCCTGGCAGGCTACGCCCTGGGCGCGGCACTGCCCTTTATTGTTTTCGCCGCCCTCGGGCCGCTGATTCGCAAGCGAATGCCCCAGGGCCGGAGCATCAATGAATTTGCCGAGCAACGTTTCGGCAAGGTTATGCGCCATTGGGTGTCTCTGGTCTCGGTGCTCTACATGCTGTGTTTCCTGGCCGCGGAGCTGACTGCGATCGGCTCCATCACCGCCCTGCTCTCCGAGCTGAACGGCGACCTGGTGATTATTGGCGTGGCAGTCACCACACTGATTTACACCACCTGGGGCGGCCTGCGGGCCAGTCTCGCCACCGACCGTTGGCAGGCATTGCTATTAATGGCGCTGCTGGCTGCGGTGCTGTTTGTGGACTGGAAACACCTGCCTTCGGCGGCTGAATCGGCCGACATGCCAAGCATTCCTTTCTGGAGTGCCGTAAGCGTCGCCCTGACACTGGTACTGGCCGTGACTGCAGCAAACCTGTTCCACCAGGGCTATTGGCAGCGGGTCTGGGCGGCCCGTGACAGCACTTCACTCTGGAAAGGAGCCATCCTCGGCGGTGGCACCACCATTGTGGTGGTCGCGGTGGTGGGTGGCCTGGGCATGAGCGCGGCCATGGCGGGACTGGACCTGGGACAACCGCCCATTCCGTTTTTCGCGTTGCTCAATGAAGCGCCTCAGTGGCTCGGTGCTGTCGCGCTGGTGTTGGCTGTTACTCTGGTTGCCTCGTCAGTGGATACCCTGCAGAACGGCATTGCTTCCCTGGCGGTGGCCGAGAAAGCCGGGCTGACGCTGGCTGGTGCCCGCTGGCTAACCGTGGCGTTGATGGTACCGGTGGTTTTGGTGGCTCTGCAGGGCGCTTCGGTGCTGCGTCTGTTTTTGATTGCGGACCTGCTGTGTGCAACGGCCATCATTCCAGTGCTGATGGGCCTGTGGCCCCGGGTTACCCCCACTGCCGCCATGGCTGGGGTGCTGGCCGGCCTTGTGGGTGCCATCCTGCCGGACTGGGTCCTGACCGGCAGCGTTAAAGAAGCCATCCACATCGCCAGCTTCCCCGGTGGCGCGCCCACGCTGGCTCCCTTTGCCGGCGCCCTGCTGGCCTCCGGTGGCGTTACCCTGCTGATCACACTGTTGCGGGGTAATCGGCCCGGCTGACACGCCGGCGTCACTCGCCGTTGAAATACTGCTGGGTGCCACGGCTGGCGATGGCCGTGGCGATCCGCTCGATGCTCTGCAGGTAGGCGGCGACGCGATAATCAACATCCTCCTCGTCTGCCCGGTCAAAACAGCGCTCGGCCTGGCCCACCAACTGCTCCTCGAGGCGCTCGTTGACATAGCTTTCGGACCAGTAGTCGCCGGTCCGGTTCTGGATCCATTCCAGGTAGCTGACAATCACCCCGCCGGCGTTCGCCAGCACATCCGGTAACACGGTCACCTTGCGCTCCCGGAGGGTCTTGTCGGCATCGGAAGACACCGGACCATTGGCGATTTCCAGGATGGTGTCGGTACGCACGGTGTCAACATTCTCCGTGGTGATGGCGTTCTCCAATGCCGCCAGCACCAGCACATCCACCTCCAGGGCCAGCAGCTCCTCGTTGCTGATGCGGTCCACGTCGTTCTCGGTGCATACGGAGGATTCGCAGTACACCATACCCTTGAGCTCACGGGTCTTGTTCTTGTGGCGCCAGATAGGGTCCGGGTCCAGGCCCTGTTCGGCATGGATGGCGCCCTGGGAATCCGAAAGTGCCACAATGCGATAGCCGGCCTCCGCCGCCAGTCGGGCAAAGTGGTAGCCGGCGTTGCCAAAGCCCTGAACGGCGACGGTCATCTGCTTCGGGTCCTTGCCATGACGCTTTACCCAGGCATCCAGAACATGGAGCGCGCCCCGCCCGGTGGCCGCCGTTCGCCCCGCCGAACCACCCATACCCACGGGCTTGCCGGTGATGATGGCCGGCACCTGTTTACGGGTGATTTCCGAGTACTCGTTGGCCATCCAGCCCATGACGATTTCGTTGGTATTGACATCTGGGGCCGGGATGTCGCGGTCCGGGCCAATCACATCGTAAAAGGCGCGGATGTAACCGCGTGACAGGCGTTCCAGCTCCAGCCGGGAAAGGGTTTTCGGGTCCACCTGCACGCCACCCTTGGCGCCGCCCAGCGGTAAATCGACCACCGCGCATTTGAGCATCATCCAGAAACTGAGCGTGACCACCTCGTCGGCATTCACGTCGGCGTGGAAGCGGATACCACCCTTGCCCGGGCCCCGGCTCTGGTCGTACAGGGCCCGCCAGCCCTGGAAAACTTTCAGCTCGCCGCTGTCCATTCGGACCGGGATGGAGGCCTGGTGAATATGGTTGGGTTGGTGGAGCTGCTGACGCACATCATCATCGACATTCAGTCGGTCGAAAATATCCACCGTCCGCGATTGGGCATCGCTTAAAAGGCTGGTGTGCTTGCTCATTGAGACCTCCCGAATATTTCAGGGGGTAAAACGGAGCCCGCACCTGGGCTAATGCGTTTCCTCTGGCTCCGGTGGTGCGCCGCTTTCCTGGTCCGGCATATCGCTGCCATCGGGGGCGGTCGGCGGCGGGGTTTCAGCCTGTTTCATCAGTATAGTGCCCCCCTGAAGCAACAGTGATCTCAGCCGGGCATCGCCCTGCTCGGCAATCCCCACCGCAAACGCCATCAATACCGACTCCCAGGGGTTCTTACGAATCAGATCCCTGAGGGCATCAATGCCAGAAGTTTTCGGGCCAGCTTCAGATCTCCGTTGTTTGTCGGAAGCGCGTCCGGGGCGTACCAGACGGAGGAAGAAAAGCGCCAGCAACAACAGGCAGACAAAACCGACAAGCCATAGCGCACCGGCTTCACCCAGCCAGGGAGAAAGCGAAAGCAGCGCGGCCTGTACCAGCAGATAAAACCCGGTAAGTAACAGGGCGGTAAGCAAAGCCATCGCCAGAAAAAAGCCGATAATGGCGGCAACGGCCTTGCGAACCGCTCTCTTGACCTGGGGTGAGTCAAGCATGATCAGCGATCAAAGAGCTTGCCCACCAGAACACCGGCCAGGAACATGACAATGATGCTCAGAAACGGCCGCTCCTCAATTCTGCTTTCAACGTCATGAACGGTCCGGTCACCGGCGTCCCGTGCCCGGCGCAGCGCTTCGTCGCCTTTGTGCCGGAACTGATCAAGAACGTCCAGGCTCTCGCGACGGATTTCATCCTTCAGGCTGCTGGCATTGCTTTTCTGGTTGTCCGAAACCGTGCGGGTCAGCTTGGCCAGGTCATCCCGAAGGGCCTGAATGTCCTGCTTAACCTGCTCGTAATCGTCTTTTGAGGATTTTGCTTCCATTGTGTGCCTCCTTATCGACAGTAAATTTACTGTTCATTTGGCATGCTCGGAAATGCAATACACCTCTCGTCAACACTCATATGCGGTTACATATAGGACGAAAGCACTGAAAGCCTAGCACAGGATGCCGGATTTTCAGGGGTGGGTTACTGGGACTGGTCGGAGTTATCAGACTCGGAACGCCCCTTGCGCTCTGGTCGAAGTTCCGCTTCCAGCCATCGACGGACCTCGTGCCGGTCCTTGCGGCGCACCAGCTGTTCGCTGTGAATGTTTCGCGGGAAGATCTCCGGCCCGCCCTCATGCCGAAGCGTAAAACTTCGCCGGACACCGACCGGATATTTGCTGGGGCCGTGAATGACAGCAGCCCGGATTTCCATATCGACAACATCCTCGAACAAATAGTCGGTGTCGCTCGCCTCACTCCGGCGGCCCAGGATGATGTTCCGGAACGACCCCAAAACCAGGTAACCACCGGGCTGAAGCGGCCCTTGGCGCAGCACCTGATGGACATTGGAATCATCGGCCTGGATTCGCCGGTACTCGGTCACCGTCATGGTTTTTTCTTCACCGGCCCGGGTAAACAGCGCCACCTGCACGCACTGTACGTGGACGGTTTCCTTCCCCATATTCACCAGCAGGCAAAGGGCGTCGGGGTTCTCGTTCTGGGCATGGTGAATCACCAGGTAGGGCCGGTTGTTGCGTTTGTACTGGATGAAAAACAGCTGGAAATAAACAATCCAGACAAGCGCCATCACGGCACTACTGACAGTACCGACATACTCCATGCTTCAGACCTCTGTTTCACTGACAACGAATCCGGGAACCTCAGACCAGTTTAACCAAAATATCATGCAACACATTGGCAGCCGAATGGAGGCGGCGAGAACTGTCCATCAGGTGATGGTAAATTTCCCGTTTTTTGAGCATCTCCACGGTGACCTCACCCTGAAACAGCTCCGCGAGGCTGTGGCGGTATAAACGCTCAATGCGGCGATGGGCATGGCGGGCAATGTGAGCCTCTTTCTCAGCTCCGGCCGGATAGGTGGCCAGTTCCTGAAAACCGCGCTCCAGGGCCTCGCACCCCTGCAAAAGCTCATCAAGCATTGCCTGCATGTGCTTGTCCGGGGCAACCCCGAAGTCGAGCAACTCATTAATGGTGCTTTTGCTGTGAGTAACGATCCAGTCCAGTTCTTCAATGGCCCGGTAGATGTCTTCCCGGTCAATCGGGGTCGAGAAGGCTCGGTTCAGCAAATGGAGGTTGCGAATTTTCAGGGTATCCGCCGCGTGCTCATCCTCTGTCAGCTCGTCGGCCAAGGCCTCGGTAGGCCCGTTCATATATTCATGGAGGCTCGCCATGGTCCCGCGCACCTGACGACTCTGTTCGGCCAGCAGCGAGAAAAAATCCGGCGACTTGGGGATCACCTTTGCCACCAGCCGGCTTAGAACGCTTTCTTTTCGCGCCATTGGAGAACTCCTTTCTACGTTATCAGGTCAGATTCACAGGGCCAGGCCTGCCAGCCAGACCACCAGATACCCCAGCATGGCCAGAATGCCAGCACCAGGAATGGTGATTACCCAAGTTGCCGCAATTTCCCTGGCCTTGGTCCAGCGCACCGCCTTCGGCCGCTCGGAGGCACCAACGCCCATAATGGAGGAAGAGACGACATGGGTGGTGGACACCGGCGCACCGATCAAGGAAGCCAGGAAGACCACGCCGGCCGAGGTCAGCTGGGAATTGAGGGCGTGAAGGGGACGAATCTTGTAGATGGAAAACGCCAGGGTGCGCACAATCCTCCAGCCGCCCAGCACGGTGCCCAGAGTAATCGCCGAGGCACAGATCACCACCACCCAAAGGGGGACGTGGAATTCGTCAATGTCCCCCGCCAGCAACAGGCACAGCGTGAGAATGCCCATGCTTTTTTGGGCGTCATTGGCGCCGTGGGAAAAGGCCAGCCCGGCCGTGGTCAGCCATTGGGCCCCACGCAGTTCCCGGTTGACCAGCGGGCTGGCGGCCCGCAGCAGAAACAGGGTGATCCGCTGCAGAATAAAACCAACCCAGAAACCCGCGATCGGAGACAACACCAAAGCCAGAAGCACTTTGGTCACCCCAGTCAATTCGCCGCGAGTAAGCGCCTCCATACCCCACACAACCTGCTCGGGGCCCGCCGAGACCACCACCGCGCCGCACATGCCGCCCACCAGGGCGTGCGAGGATGACGACGGCAGCCCCCGCCACCAGGTCAGGAAGTTCCAGGCGGTCGCCGCCAGAATACCGCAAAGCACCACCATCAGGGACAGGGTCTCAGGCAGCTCATCGAGGGTTACAAAGCTGCCGATGGTGTTGGCCACCGCCGTGCCGCCCAGCATTGGCCCCAGAAAGGTAAAGCCGCCCACCACGAACACGGACTGGATCGGGGTCATGGCCCGCGAGGCGATGACCGAAGCGATCATGTTGGACGCATCGTGAAAGCCGTTGGTGAAGTCGAACAGCACGACAATGCCAACGGCCACAAAAATCAGCAGCCCCACAGTATCCATCAAGTTCACATCCTTGCATTGGGAACGAACGGCAAACCTACGCCACCAAACGGTCTGGAATGGGAAGCGACATATAGACGAGGAAGGCATGGTATCATCGGAAGGATGCTACATATAGGCGAAGGGAGTCATAGTCGCAAACAGAAAAACCCGCCAATGGCGGGTTTTCTTTAACCGTTGTACAGCAGGCCCCGGTCAGCCAAGAGCTCGGGCATGATACCGCAGGTGCTCCTCAATAAAGCTGGCAATAAAGAAGTAACTGTGGTCATACCCGGGCTGCAGACGCAGCTCCAGCGGGTGGCCGGCCGCCTCGCACGCCGCTTTCAGCGCCCCGGGTTTCAGTTGCTCTTCGAGGAAGTTGTCCGCCTCGCCCTGGTCCACCAGTAACGGTAGCTTTTCTTTGGCCGTGGCTACCAGCTCACAGGCATCCCAGGCCTTCCAGCTTTCCCGGTCATCCCCCAGATAACCACTGAAGGCTTTCTCGCCCCAGGGGCAGTTCACCGGGTTGGTGATCGGCGCAAAGGCCGAGACCGAGGCATAGCGCCCGGGATTCTTCAGGGCACAGACCAGCGCGCCGTGGCCACCCATGGAATGGCCACTGATGGCGCGCTTGTCGGTGACCGGGAAGTGCTGTTCGATCAGTGCCGGCAGTTCCTCGGTCACGTAATCGTACATGTTGTAGTGGGCCGACCAGGGCTCGCGGGTGGCGTTCACGTAGAAGCCGGCGCCGGAGCCGAAATCGTAGCTCTCATGCTCACCAGGCAGGTCGGTGCCGCGCGGACTGGTGTCCGGCGCCACCAGGGCAATGCCGAGTTCCGCCGCCAGGCGCTGGGCGCCAGCCTTCTGCATGAAATTTTCATCGGTGCAGGTCAGGCCGGAGAGCCAGTAGAGCACCGGCACCTTTTGCGTCTCCGCCTGCGGCGGCAGATAGATGGCGAACACCATCTCCGTGCCGGTTGCCGTTGAGGTGTGCCTGTAACGCTTGAGCCAGCCGCCAAAACACTTGTTGCTGGCCACCAGCTCCGGGGTGGTGTTGCTCATGTGCTACCTCACTGATCGAACAGGATGACCGAACGAATGCTCTTGCCTTCGTGCATCAGGTCGAAGGCCTTGTTGATGTCTTCAAGACCCATGGTGTGGGTCACGAACGGATCGATCTCGATCTTGCCGTTCATGTAGTCTTCCACGTAACCCGGCAGCTCGGAGCGCCCCTTCACACCGCCGAAGGCAGAGCCTTTCCAGACCCGGCCGGTCACCAGCTGGAACGGGCGGGTGGAGATTTCCTCGCCGGCACCGGCCACGCCAATGATGATGGACTCGCCCCAGCCCTTGTGGCAGCACTCCAGGGCCGAACGCATCACCTGCACGTTGCCGATACACTCGAACGAGTAGTCCACGCCGCCGTCGGTCATATCGACAATTACCTGCTGGATCGGGTCGGAGAAATCCTTCGGGTTTACGCAGTCGGTGGCGCCGAACTGGCGGGCCATCTCGAACTTGTCTTCGTTGATGTCGATGGCGATGATCCGGCTGGCACCCACCATGCGCGCGCCCTGGATCACCGACAGGCCGATGCCGCCCAGACCGAACACGGCCACGGTGGAACCCGGCTCCACTTTGGCGGTGTTGCGCACGGCGCCGATACCGGTGGTGATGCCACAGCCCAGCAGGCACACTTTCTCCAGCGGCGCGTCCACCTGGATTTTCGCCAGGGAGATTTCCGGCAGCACGGTGTACTCGGAGAAGGTGGACGTGCCCATGTAGTGGTGAATGGTTTTGCCATTCAGGGAGAACCGGCTGGTGCCGTCCGGCATCAGGCCCTGGCCCTGGGTCGCGCGCACCGCGCCGCACAGATTGGTCTTGCCGGACAGGCAGAATTTGCACTTGCCGCATTCCGCAGTGTACAGCGGGATCACATGGTCGCCTGGCTTCAGGGAGGTCACTCCCTCGCCCACTTCTTCCACCACGCCAGCGCCTTCATGGCCCAGAACCGACGGGAAAATGCCTTCCGGATCGGCGCCGGAGAGGGTGTAGGCATCGGTATGGCAAACCCCGGTGGCGACAATGCGCACCAGCACTTCACCGGCCTTCGGGCCCTGGACGTCGATTTCTTCAATACTCAGTGGCTCGCCTGGTCCCCAGGCAACGGCAGCGCGTGATTTCATAACAGGCATCTCCAGAACGGTTGGATGAACAATGCTCCCAGTGTATACCACCCCACGCCACTCATCGCTGCACAGGTGGCAAAGCATTGTTGCCACATAACAACAATTAACGTATGAAGGGGCATCTCACACAGACCACTGGTAAGCGGAGCCCTCATGAAGCACTGGGATGCCATCGAAGCCTTTATTGCCGTCGTACAGGAAGGCAGTTTCAGTGCCGCCGCCCGCCGGCTCGGGGTATCGCCTTCCCACATCAGCCGGCAGGTTGCCGGGCTGGAAAAACGCCTGGGCACACCCCTGCTGTACCGCACCACCCGTTCAATACGCCTGAGCGAGGCCGGCGAAACCTACTTCCAGCAATGCCACAGCCTGATGGAAGGGTTTATCAGTGCCGAAGAAGAACTGCGCCAGGCCCAGCAAAAGCCCGCCGGCTCCCTGCGGGTCACCTGCGCCACCACCTTCGGTGAGCGGTTCCTGGCACCGGCACTGAATGATTTTGTAACACGCTACCCGGACATTCAGCTGGACCTGCACCTGACCAACCGGCAAACCGACCTGGTCAGCGAAGGCTATGACCTGGCGGTGCGCATGGGATCGCTGAAAGATTCCTCCCTGCTGTCGAGAAGGCTGTGCGACCGTCGGGAATACCTATGCGCCAGTCCGGCCTATTTACAGCGCCATGGCATGCCCCACACCCTGGCCGAGCTGGCGCATCATAACTGCCTGCAGGGCTCGAACACCTGGTGGCTGTTCAGCGAAAACGGGCAACGGCGGGAACTGAAGGTGACCGGCAACTGGCGCTCCAACTCCGGCCCCGCCCTGCTGGACGCCGTGCGCAAGGGGCTGGGCATTGCACAACTGCCGGACTACTACGTGGAGCCATTACTGGCCCGGGGCGAGCTGGTGTCCATGCTGGAGCAATACCGTTATCCGTTCAGTGGGGTCTGGCTGGTGTACCCGCAAGCCAAACAGCGCTCGGTCAAACTCAAGGTGCTCACGGAATTTCTGATTGGGAGGTTTGCTAATGGATTACCCTGGTAAAACAGGCAGCATCGGGGTATCAACTGACTGGAAGAAATAGTACTGGTTTTTGCCATGCTGCTTGGCATGGTACATGGCCATGTCCGCCTGGCGTAGCAGGGTATCGGCATCCACATCCTGCTGCTGGGGATAAAGGCTGACACCGATGCTCGCGGACACTTGAACCTGACCTTCACCCAGGCAAGCCGGGGCAGACACGGCGACCAATAAACGATCCAGAACCTGCCGGCAGTCATCCTTGCCAGACAGGTCCGGCAACAGGACCACAAACTCGTCGCCCCCAAGGCGCGCCACCGTGTCGCATTCCCTGAGAGCGTATTTCATACGGTCGGCGAGAATGGTCAGCAACTGGTCACCAGCGGCGTGACCGAAGGTATCGTTCACCTCCTTGAAGCCATCAAGATCCATAAACACCACGGCCAGCTCTTCTTTCCGGCGCCGGGCCACCAGGGTGGCGTGGCGCAGCCGCTCCGTCAGAAGAATGCGGTTCGGCAGGCCGGTCAGGTTGTCGTAGTGGGCGATCAGTCGCAGCTTGTCCTCATTCTGCTTGAGGTTGGATATGTCGGCTACCAGGGTCACGTAGTGTTCCACGTCGCCGTCACCGTTGCGCACTGCGGCAATGGTCATGAGGGAAGGGAAGGCCGCCCCGTTCTGGCAGGGCATCCAATACTCACCGCTCCAGACCCCTTCCTCGTCCAGGGATTTAAGCATGGCCTTATAAAACAAATCGGCGTGCCGGTCCGAGGACAAAAGGCTGTAATCCTGATGCACGACATCACTGCGGGCATAGCCCGTTAACTGGGTAAACGCGTCATTCACATCCAGAATGGTGCCCCCTGCGCTGGTGATGACGATGCCATCCCGGGCGTACTTGAACACCCCGGCGGCCATGGACAACTTCTTTTCGGCCTCTTTTCGGTCGGTGATGTCCTGATGGGTGCCATACATCATCAACGGCGCACCGTCGTCGGTCCGGGTCATCAAACAGCCACGGTCCAGCACCCAGACCCAATGCCCGTTTTTATGGCGCATCCGGGCTTCACATTCATAGTAGGGCAATTCACCCCGGAAGTGCCTGTCGAGCAGTTCGCCAGAGCGCTTGAAATCTTCGGGGTGGGCCAGGCTGGCCCAGGTTTCAATGGAAATCGGCGCCAGTTCCGCCAGGGAGTAGCCAACAATCTCCGCCCAGCGTTCATTGAACACCGTCTCCCCGGTGCTGACATTCCACTCCCAGGTGCCGGCATGAGTACCGGTTATGGTATTTTCCAGGCGGATACTTTCGATTTCCCGCTTGGCCCGGGACTCCTTGATGGATTCCAGCATCGTATTAATCGTCTGACTTAACCCACGAATCTCGCGATACCGCAGGTCCGGCACGGGCTGAAGGGGAACGCCTTCTTCGTCACAGCGCTTGATGGCCGAATCAATCCGTTGAACCGAACGCAGGAAGTAACGCCGCAACACGGCAAGCAACAACAACGAAAGAGCCACCGACAAAACGAGGATGGTGAGGATCTCTTCAACAATGACCTTGTGAAGCTTGGCAACCAATGGCGCATTCGAGGCGTATACCGACACCTGCCCCAGCACCTCCCTGTCTGCGCTGGTAATCGTGGTGGTATCCGACATGTAGGCCTGCGCCAGTCGCTCATTCAGCGCGGCATTGTCTTTCTGATAGGCAACGTACCCACCCTCTTCTGAGCGAACCCGGCCGGAAACGTAATAGGGCTCGCCGATGATCTCCCCCATTTTCCGGTCCTTTACCACCACGGCGAAATGCTCTTTCAGTGCCGTTTCCGTGGCCACCAGCTTCTCGTATTCATTGACGGAATACGCGGCCATGAACGGGGCAATATTTTCGCTCAACCGCTGCAGGCTTTCGTTGATGTCGCCACTCATCGCATCAATAATCTCGGCACGCTGTGAGGTGTACACGTAAACAGCGTGCAGCAGAAACACCAGCAGGATCACCGAAATCATCGCCAGCATTACCCGCACAATCAGGGAAGGCGCTCTGTCATCTCCCGCCACAGTCGAGTTCATTGCGATTCCATCCTGTGACCCAACACGTTTCGCATGATCAGGGGCAACCACTGATCCAGATTCCTTCCCGACACCGGCAGCACGTCCACTTGCTGAATTTTTTTGACCTTACGACCATGTAAGTGAAGATCCATTGTATCAACGGCTTTTTCACCCATGAGGAACGGCTGCTGCATGCCAGCTCCCACCAGCTCACCGCTGGCGATCATGTCCAGGAATTCCGGTTCAGCATCAAAGCAGATCAGCAGTAACTGGTCCGCTTTGCCAGCATCAGCCATGGCGTCCAGGGCTGCCTGGTATCGGTTCGAGCCCTGCAGCCAAATAGCGCGAAGGTCCGCGTGACGGGCAATCAACTTGCGGGTGAAATCGTAGGTTTCTCGGTAGGAAAAATCGGACTGTTGAAAGATGCCGGCAGAACCTATGCCCTGCTCTTCCAATGCATCCAGAAACCCCCTGGTTCGAGCCTTGCCATTATCCCGTTTTTGCGGAATCGCGATGATGCCCACGGTGCCGTTTGACCAGCCCTTGTCCTCCATCTTAAGAGCCAGCATCTCCCCTAGATCGTAGGCCCCCTGGTAATTATTGGACTTTATGTAGCTGACGTAATTATCGGCATCCGCACCAATATCCGAAATGACCACCGGAATCCCGGCCTGCTCGGCAAGCTTCAGGACAGTGACCGCCGCCGAAGAATTTGTAGGCGACAAAATGATGCCATCCACCTCCTCCCGGATCGCCCTGGCGGTGAACTCCAGTTCTTTTTTGGCTTGGTTTTCCGCACTGTAAACAGAGATACGGTAATCAAGCTCTGCCGCCTCATGCCGAATACCATCTGCCATGATATTCCAGAAAGGGATCCGTGCGTCTGGCACCAGATAGGCGAGGTGTTTTTCCGCACCGTGCACCTTGGGCACAAAAATCAACAGCACCACGAGCAGAGAAAACACAAAGGAAAAACGGGAAGCTGGAACGTCTTTCATGCAAACATTTTCACGGGAAAGAGGGGGGATATAATTTTATTTCTGTATCTTAACAATACAGGGGGCACATAGTGAAACAGAAAACGAAGAGGGTAGGCCTGCTCCCCACACCACAAGCATGTCTGGTTAAAGGCGGATCCGGAATACGCCCTTGCAACTACTCAGTGGTCCGTTATCCTAATTGTAGGTATTAACCGAGATTCACTGGTTTGTCACATCACATTCGTGAACAAAACATGGCAGTTATCCCGATCCGCCCGGATCGCGGCTTCCCGTTATCGGAACGACATTCCAATCATAAAAAAACCGAAAGAGGAAAGTGACTATGCGAAAGCTTACGTCTGCTGCAATGCTGTGCGCACTCTCAATTCCTGCCGTGGCACAGGCTGAATGCGGCGAGGTGTCCATCACCGAAATGAACTGGGCTTCCAACACCGTGGTGACCAACGTGGCCACGTTCATCATGGAGCAGGGTTACGGCTGTGACGTCACCATTGTGCCCTCCGACACCGTCCCGGCCGTCACTTCCGTTGCCGAGAACGGTGAACCGGACATTATTACCGAGCTGTGGCTGAACTCCGCCGGCGAAGCCTACCTGCGCCTGGAAGAACAGGGCAAAGTTGAGCGGGTCAGCAAGGTACTGAACCCAGGCGGCGTTGAAGGCTGGTGGATCCCCACCTATCTGGCCGAGGAACATCCGGAACTGACCACCATCGAGGGCGTCATGGCCAATCCTGAACTGGTCGGCGGCACCTTCAACAACTGCCCGGACGGCTGGGGCTGCCGCGTGGTCAGCGACAACCTGATTCGCGCCCTGGATCTGGAAGAATCCGGCATTGAAGTCTTTAACCACGGTTCCGGCGAAACCCTGGCCTCGTCCATGGCCTCCGCCGTTCAGAACAAAGAACCATGGTTCGGCTACTACTGGGGCCCGACCGTACCTCTCGGCAAGTACGACATGACCCGTGTCGAGCTGGGTGAATACAAACAGGACGTGCATCAGAAAAACCAGACCCCGGATGCGGACAACCCCGGCGTTTCCGAATTCCCGGCGGCAACCGTCCTGACCTCGATCACCACCGACTTCAAAGAGCGTGAGCCGGAAGTCGCTGAAATGCTCGGCAAGATGACGTTCAAGACCGCCACCATGAGCTCAATTCTGGCCTGGATGGATGAGAACAATGCCACCGGCGAAGAAGCGGCTGTCTACTTCCTCAGCAACAACAGTGAAGAGTGGTCCAACTGGCTGAACGATTCCGCCAGAAAACGGCTGGCCAATATCCTGGAATAATCGACCTGCCCCGTCCGGGGCGTATCCCCTGCGCCCCGGACTGATCCTCCCACAATCACGCTTTTCTGATCTGCGCAGGAGACACTGACCGCCCATGGCAACTTACGACCCCCTGTTTGAAACTCTCGGGCTCAAGGAATGGTGTTCCGAAGGCAAAACCAGCGGCCCCATGTCGATGGCCGACCTGCTGAACAAAACCAGTGGCAAGCAAACGCAAGACACCTCCATCTGGGAATTGCCATTTCCGTCCATGGACGCGCTGAACGAATCCTGTGCCGCCTTTCCCCAGTCACGGGAACTGACCAAGGGCCTGGAGCAGGGCTTCCTGGCCATCAAGGACAGCCTCAGCCTGGTACTTGATCCACTGACCCAGCCACTCAGCTGGTTCCTGGACGGCGCGCTTTACGCCATGCTCAACACGCCCTGGTGGATTGTCATTCCGGTGCTGCTGGCCATCGTGTTTGTGGTCACCAAATCCTGGAAACTGGTCGCCTTTGTGGGTGGCAGCATCGTCGCGATGGCGTTTATTGACCATTACGACTACGCCATGCAAACGCTGGCCATCATAATGGTGTGCGCCTTCCTCTGTGTGCTGTTCGGGGTTCCCATTGGCATTGCCATGGCGCGAAGCGACGGTCTTCAGCGCACCATCACCCCGATATTGGACATGCTGCAGACGCTGCCCCCGTTTGTTTACCTGATTCCGCTGATCTTCCTGTTCAGCGTGACCGAATCCAAGCTCTATGGCATCGCCATTATTCTGTATGCGATTGTGCCCGTCATCCGCCTGACCAACCTGGGCATACGACTGGTGGACAAAGACGTGATCGAAGCCGCCGATGCCTTCGGCATGACGCCCCGGCAGAAACTGTACAAGGTGCAGATCCCGCTGGCCCTGCCCAACATCATGGCTGGTGTTAACCAGACCATCATGATGAGCCTTGCCATGGTTGTTATCGCCTCCCTGGTGTCCGCACCGGGCCTGGGCGTGCTGGTGCTGCGCGGCATCCGCAACCTGGAACTGGGCGTTGGCCTGGTCTCCGGCCTGGGCATTGTGATTCTGGCGGTCATCCTGGACCGGGTAACCAAAGCATCCCTCGCACGCATCGACGTGTCGAGAGAGCACTGAGGTGAGGCACATGACACGCAACGTTAAGATTTCCATCAAAAATCTCTACAAGATTTTCGGCCCCACCCCCGACGTCGTCCTGGAATACGCACGCCAGGGCATGCACAAGGCCGAAATGCTCGAGCAGCACAACCATGTGCTGGGCCTGCGCGACATCAATGTGGATATCCATGAAGGTGAGATCACCGTCATCATGGGCCTGTCGGGGTCGGGGAAATCCACCCTGATCCGCCATCTCAATCGGCTGATCGACCCCACCGCCGGCGAGGTCCAGGTGGATGGCGATGACATCATGACTTACACGGAAGAACAGCTTCGTCAGTTACGGCGAGAGCGGATGTCCATGGTGTTCCAGAAGTTCGCCCTGCTACCGCACAAAACCGTGCTGGAGAATGCAGGCATGGCGAAAGACATCCGCGGCTACACCACCGAAGATTTCGAAACGGACGCGAAAAAGTGGCTGGCCCGTGTCGGCCTGGAAGGTAACGAGAACCAGTACCCGCACCAGTTGTCGGGCGGCATGCAGCAGCGGGTGGGCATCGCCCGGGCGCTGGTGTCCGATGCCCAGATCATGCTGATGGACGAAGCCTTCTCGGCACTGGACCCGCTGATCCGCTCCGACATGCAGGATCTGCTTCTGGAGCTTCAGGAAGAGCTGAAGAAAACCATTGTGTTCATTACCCACGATCTCGACGAAGCGCTGAAGCTCGCGGACCATCTGGTGATTCTCAAGGAAGGGGAAGTGGTTCAGCAGGGCGACCCGCAGGACATTCTCCTCCACCCCGGCGACCCGTACATTGTCGACTTCATCAGTGACATTAACCGGGCACGGGTGCTGCGGGTGCGCTCCACCATGAGCAAACCCGATCCCGAGGAAACCGAGTATGCCGGTGATATCTCCGAGAAAGACAATCTGGAGGAAGTTCTCCGGAGATCCGGTGGCGATATGACCCTCAGGTTCCGCGTTATGCGCGGTGACGAACAGGTGGGCACGCTACATATGAAAGATCTGGCACAGGCGCTCGTGCCAACGGACGCCTCGGAAAATCGCGGAAAAACCGCGGCCTGACCTGACTGCCCGCCGACGCCCTCAGTTGTCGGCGGGCAACGGCCCCGGCCGGCCAAACAGGTAACCCTGGAAATGATGGCAGCCGTGTTTCACCAGCCATTCCCTCTGCGCCTCTGTTTCCACGCCTTCGGCAATCACCTGCAAACCCAGGCCTTTGGACAACCCGATGATCGAGTCAACAATGGCGCCACTGGCGCTGTTTTCGCCCAAATCCCGGGTGAAGGACTGGTCAATCTTGACCTGGTCCAGCGGCAAGCGCTTCAGGTAGCTGAGCGATGAATAGCCGGTACCAAAATCGTCCAGGGAGAAACGGATACCCAGGGCCCGTAGCTCATTCATTACCTGGGTAATGTACTCGGGATCGTCCATCAACAGGCTCTCGGTCACTTCCAGCTCCAGCAGATGGGGCGGCGCGCCCGTCTCTTCCAGTATGTCAGCCACCTGCTCGGTAAACTGACGGTTCTGGAATTGGTAGACACTGACGTTCACCGCCAGGTAGAGATCTTTCTTCACCGGGTCGTCCTGCCAACGCGCCAATTGCTCACAGGCCCGGCGTAGCACCCACTCACCGATCGGCACGATCAGGCGATTCTGTTCGGCCAGGGGAATGAATACGCCCGGCGAGATCAGCCCCTTCTCGGGATGCTGCCAGCGCAACAATACTTCATATCCCTGCAACCGGTCCGGGTTACGGATCTGGGGCTGAAAATACAATTGCAGCTGGTCGGCAGACAGGGCATTTCGCAGCTCATCCTCCAGGAGAATGTTCTCTACCGTCCGGGCCTGGATCTCCGGATCAAAGAAGGCAACCGGTCTGGCACCCTGCTGTCGGGCCTGCCGCTTGGCCTGCTGGGTGGCCTGTTCCGCGCGCTGGATCTGCTGATCCCATGGGGTCTGGTGGCCACTCATCAACGTGATGCCAATACTCACGCTGATTGGCACATTGTGTCCGGCCACCGCCACCGGGTGCTCGAACAGGTTCAGGACCTGATCTGCCATCACCTCGGCCGCCCGGGCGGCCGCTTCCTCGGTGGGGCCAAGGCTGAGCAGGAGGATGGCGAATTCGTCGCCCCCGATGCGGGCAAGGGTGTCACTGCCACGCATCAGCTTACCGAGCCGGTCCGCCACCGTTTTCAGCACCAGGTCCCCCACCTCATAGCCACGGGTGTCGTTAATGGCCCGGAACTGATTCAGCTCCAGCTGCATAAGGGCTGCGTAGGTTTCCTGCCGCTCGTTGCTTTTCACCGCTTCGGCTATCCGGTCTTCCAGCAACACCCGGTTGGCCAGGCCGGTCAGGGAGTCGTAGAAGGCCAGGCGGTGCGCCTGGCGCTCGGCGTCCTTGCGCTTGGTGATGTCGTGGAAGGTGCCCACATAATTAAGAACGTGCCCTCCCTCGCCTCGGACGGCGGTTACGGTCAACCACTCGGCGTAGACCTCGCCGCTCTTTTTCCGGTTCCAGATTTCTCCTTCCCAGGAGCCGTTCTCCTTAACCCTGGCCCAGAAATTCTGGTAAAAGGCGCGATCCTGCCGCCCGGACTGCAACACCGCCGGGGTTTTGCCCACCACTTCGTGCTCATCGTAACCGGTGATCTTGGTGAAGGCCCTGTTGGCCCGGAGAATCACCCCATGCTCGTCGGTGATCACCATGCCCAGGTGGGTTTCAAGGGCGGTGGAGGCAATGCGCAACTCCGCTTCCTGTATCTTGCTCTCGGTGACGTCCCGCACCACCGACAGGAACCCGTTGTTGCGGTTTTCCTGGTCAACCAGCACCGTGATCCTGGCGGAGAACTCGCGCACCTCTCCCTCGTAGTCCAGCTGGTACTCCAGGTCCGCCGGCTCGCCGGTTCGCTCCACCTGTTCCCTGGTTGCTTCCAGCCGGTTCGCCAGCTGCGCGGGCAACACCTCCTGATAATGGGCGCCCAGCAGTTCTTCAACCGGTCCCAACAACATCGACTCGTCGGAGGCATGGACAAACACAAAGCGACCTTCCTGGTCGAAGACAAAAATCAGGTCCGGAATGGAATGGATCAGCGCCCGCAAGCGGGCTTCGTTGGACTGTGCCGAGTGCTGAAGCGCCTGACGTTCACGGTTCTCTGCAATCAGCTCTTGCTCGGCGGCCTGGCGCCGCAGGAGCTGGCGCACAAGCACCAGACCAGTAACGGCCACCAGGAGGACCCCAATCACGGTAACCCACAGGTTCTGCCACCAACCCTGCATCACCACGGACATTTTTTCGCCCACAATAACGATGTAGGGCGCGCCACTGACCCGTCGAAACGCATAGAGCCGCTCTTCGGAATCAACGGGGGAGCTGGTCAGCACCTGGTTCCGGGCCTGGCCACTCTCGATAAACGCGCTGGTATGGGGTTCCTGCACCCGGGTGCCGGTATGCAGGGTGTCGGGACTACCGGGCAGTCGGCCAACCACGGTCATGTTCTCATCCAGAACGGCCAGGCTCTGGCCCTCCGACAACGAAAGGTGGCCCATGGATGACGTCAGCAGCTCCGGGGTTTGCCTGGCAGCAAGATAGGCAGTGGCGGCGCCGTTGGAAGCATAAAGCGCCCGGAGGTGCCAGATCGACAAGTGGCCCGTGGTGGGATCTTTATAGAGCGGTGTGATCAACTGGCTGCCGGACATCCCGCTTAACTGCTGGCGCAGGAACGACCAGCCGGGCACCTGGTCACCGTGGAGGCTCTCGGAGCTGTACAGTGCCCGCCCCTGGGTATCCATGACGAACAGCCCGTCCAGATACTCCAGCAGACTCCGCTTCTGATCCAGCGTTTGCTCCAGGCTTTCCAGCCCGCTCCCGGGAACAATGCTGGCCTGCCCCACCAGAGGCTCAATAAAGCCCGCGAGGGTGCGCAGGCCGAAGTCGGAAGTCATGAAGGCCTGGGTGACCAGCTCGGTCGCCAGGTCCGCCCGGGCGTTCAGACGACTCACGGCCGCTTCCCGGGTCTGCTGGTGGGTCTGGACGGCAACGGCGGCGGCAAACGCCACCAGAACCAGCATCACCAGCAGGTAGGCAATGATCACTTTGTTCCGCGCTGCGGGGGCAGAGGTTGCTCCACTCGCCGATTCCGACATTAAACGGGGTCCTGCCTGTTGTTTTACTTGGATCTTAACCCACCAATATTACTACACTAGCAGTCATTCCCAGTAACCGCTTGCCCCTGAAGAACATCCGATGCGTAACGGCCATATCCGACGCATGGCCCACTTCCCTTGCCTCCTGCAGGACAACAAGGCTATCGTTATCTTTTTCCTGACGAAGACGAGGACCCATGAACCCGACCATCGAGCTTCTCAAATCCCACCGTTCCATTCGCAAGTTCAAAGATCAGCCACTGCCGGAAGGCGCCCTGGAAGAGTTCATCCGGGCCGGGCAGAGTGCCGCCACCTCCAACCAGGTGCAGGCCTATACGATCATCCGTGTCACCAAGCCGGAGAACCGTGAACAACTGGCCGAACTGGCTGGCGGCCAACCCTGGATCAAGGCCTGCTCCGAGTTCCTGGTGTTCTGCGCCGACATGAAGCGCGCCACCGAAGCCGCCGAGCGCGCCGGCGCCGATGTGGTTCGCGGCATGACCGAGCAACTGCTGGTGGCCAGCATCGATACGGCGCTGATGGCGCAGAACGTGGTAACGGCTGCGGAGTCCCAGGATCTGGGCATCTGCTACATTGGCGGGCTGCGCAACAACCCTGAACAGGTCTGTGAATTGCTGAAACTGCCTGACCATGTGTTCCCGGTGTTTGGCCTGTGCATTGGCTACCCGGACCACAATCCAGAGGTCAAACCCCGCCTGCCGGTGGAAACCATCCTCAAGCAGGACTACTACGACGACAGCCAGGATGAGGCGCAGGTTGCCGCCTTTGACGACACCATGCACCAGTATTACCTGGCCAGAACCGGCGGCAAGAAAGACAGTACCTGGTCCGAAGAGCTGAAGCCGCTGTTCACCAGCAAGCTTCGCCCCCACATGAAGGAATTCCTCGAAAAACGCGGCTTTGGCGTCAAATAAGCCGTTTACTGGTCCTCAAGGATGAGGACCACCAGTTCCTTCGGGCCATGGGCCCCATACGCCAATACCTGCTCAATGTCGGCGGTTTTCGACGGCCCGGATACCAGCAAGAGATTAGTAGGCAGCCCCGCCGACCAGTTCTGTTTCTGCATGATGGCGTAGAGGTTATCCTCAATCTCGCTGGCCTTAAGCAGCGCAATATGCAGCGGAGGCAACAGACTCATCAACCGTGGCTCGTGGCGATCCGGCCACAACACCAGCGACCCGGTGGCCGCGATGCCCCCGACGGTGCCGGTGACACTGGCATCCACTTCCCAGAACAGCTCTTCCTTCCACTCCTCTACCGGGCGGTCGTAGGCAATCAGGTCCTGTCGCGCACCATGAGCCTGCCAATGTTCCGCCAGCGCCTCGCCATGGGCGGTACCCGGTGCGTACAGGATGTTGGCCAGGTTACGGCTTTCCAGCAGCGCCTGCACTTTTGCCGGCCACTGATCAGCCGGTAACTGGTGAACTTCGGTCTGCACCGCTTCCATCAGCGCCCGCAACCGCTGGATGCGACTCTCGGGGGTGTACTGCCAGGGCTCGGTCACCAAGGCTTCGTCAAAGTCATCGGGCCGGGGTTCGGTGCCGGCAAGACTGGCCCGAAGTCTGTTCAGAATACTGTTCCGGGCGCTCATGACCGGCCTCCTTTGATACCTTGCGAACCCAGGTGCTCCCGGGCCAGATCGTGCAGGGCTCGGCGGGCCGGGACAGGCGCCGAATGATTGTCGGTCCAGGGACCGACGTTTTTGGGGGTCAACTTGCCAAAGCGCGTCGCACCCCAGAGGAAGAGCCGGTAGATCGTCGGGCTGGTATTCAGAGTGGCCCAGACTCGCCAGACGGCCCGTTCCGTGCGCGAGTACTTCGCCCCGCCGTCTTTCACTTGAGGGTGCTCTTTGGGGCTCTTCACGTTTTCCTGGCGCAGTCGCTGCAACAGTTCGGGAATGGGAATCTTCACCGGGCAGACTTCACCACAGGCGCCACAGAGCGACGAGGCGCTGGGATGATCCGGCACCTGTTTGAGCCCCACCATGTGAGGGGTCACGATTTTCCCGATCGGCCCGGGATAGACTTCACCATAGGTGTGGCCACCCACTCGGGTATACACGGGGCAGTGGTTCATGCAGGCGCCGCAGCGAATGCAGTTGAGGGTCTGGCGCATCTGGGCGTCGGCGAAGGCGCGGGTACGGCCATTATCCAGCAGTACCAGATGCACCTCTTCCGGGCCGTCCAGTTCGTCGGGTTTTCGCGGGCCAGAAATGAGGTTCACGTAGGTGGTAATGGGCTGGCCCAAGGCCGAACGGGTCAGCAGGGAGACCAGCGGCACCACGTCGCGCAGGTTTGCCACCACCTTTTCGATGCCAGTCACCGCCACGTGTACGGGGGGCGCGGTGGTGCTCATGCGGCCATTGCCTTCGTTCTCCACCAGTAGCAACGTGCCGGTCTCGGCAACGGCAAAGTTCACACCGGACACCCCCACATCGGCCTCCATGAACTTCTTGCGCAGGGTGCGCCGACCAATGCGGATCAGCTCGTTGACATCGTCGGTTTCCTCCACACCCAGCTTGTCATGGAACAGGCGTGCGACCTGGCGCCGGTTCTTGTGGATGGCCGGCATGATGATGTGCGAAGGCTTTTCACCGTCCAGCTGGACGATGTACTCCCCCATGTCCGACTCCAGGCACTCAACATTACGCTCGGCCAGGTAGTCGTTCATTTCCATTTCCTCGCTCACCATGGACTTGCCCTTGACCACCTGCGAACCCTTTTTCGCTTCGATGATGCCATGGACAATCTGGTTGGCTTCCTCGGTGGTTTCGGCCCAGTGCACCTTCACGCCGTTTTCGGTGAGCTTGGCCTCCAGCTGCTCCAGCAGGTCCGGCAGCTGTGACAGGGCCCGGGCCTTTATATGGTTACCCAGTTCCCTGAGACCTTCGCGCTCGTCGGCATCGGAAAAAGCATCGGCGCGCTTGCGCATCAGCGAATCCATGGCGGTACGGAAATTGGTGCGCAACTGGCTGTCCGCCAGCGCCTCACTCGCCCGTCCGCGGAAGCTGCTCTCCAGCTCGGTTACCGGTATGCGTTGACTCATGATGCTTTCTCCCCGCTGACACGCTCCCACAGGAAACTGGCAAGATGCCGACCCCGGAAGCTCACTTCCTGCTTTTCCAGTGAGCCGTTGATGTTCATCAGGCAACCACCGTCGGCGGTGACCATTTCCACCGCACCGGAATCCATCAGCGAGCGGGTCTTGTCCTGAACCATGGCACCGGCCACCTCCGGCATGCGCACCGAGAAGGTGCCGCCAAAGCCACAACACTCGCTTTCATGGTCGTGTTCCAGCCGTTCCACTTTCTCGAGCTTGCCCAGCAGTTGCCGGGCGTGCAGGTGGGTATTCATTTCCCGACGGGCGGAACAGGAGGTGTGCAGGGCGATCTGCGTGGGCTCGCCCAGATCCTGCCACTGCACCTGACACACATGCAGCAGAAATTCGGTCAGCTCGAAGGTGCGCTCGGCCAGGTCCTCGACCCGTTTCAGGGTCTCGGGCTCGTCGGCAAAGACTTCCCGGTAGTGCTGTCGGAACATGCCGGCGCAGGAGCCTGAGGGCACCACCACAGGCTGGCCATTATCCAGCAAATTCAACTGGGCCCGGGCCACCTCACGGGCCTCTTTCACGTACCCGGACGTCCAGGCTGGCTGGCCGCAACAGGACTGCTCCTGGGGGAAATGCACCCGAATGCCTTCGCGCTCCAGCAGACGAATGGCGTCCAGGCCGGCTTCCGGAAAAAACAGGTCCATCACACAAGTGCCAAACAACGTCACCTCGGCGGGCGTTTCCGGGTAGGTTCTAGGGTTCGGCCGCTCGGGGGCCACACGGGTGGCGTTGGGAGCGGCATCGTAGAACAGTTCACTCATCAGTCATCGCCTCTGGGCGTTCCGCTAACAGGTGGGTGTCGCCCGCTTAGTCAGGGCATGCCTGGCACCCCGATAATTGGTAATACCATTTTACAGATATAGGGTATCTACATTATTTGAGCCGCCTCGGCCTGTCAAAGGTCGGCTTCAAGACCTTAGTCTAGAAATTATTCAAGAGACTGCAAAATAGCGCCTGAATGGCGTACCATTTATTGGTATGACCAATTGCAAGCATTGAGGGAAAGCGACGCATGCCCATCAACCAGATTGCCCCAAAGCGGCTGGCCGACACCATTGTGGAACAGCTGGAAAGCATGATTCTGGAAGGCACCCTGCAACCGGGGCAGCGGTTACCTCCGGAACGGGCCCTGGCCGAACAGTTCGGGGTATCCCGCCCCTCTCTCAGGGAGGCCGTGCAACGATTGACGGCCAAGGGCCTTTTGAACAGTCGGCAGGGTGGCGGCAATTATGTGACCGAAAACCTGGGCGCGAGCTTCAGCGACCCGCTGATCACGCTGCTGGAAAGCCACCCGGAAGCTCACCGTGATCTGCTGGAGTTCCGGCGCACACTGGAAGCAGACAGCGCCTATTACGCCGCCCAACGTGCCACCGAGATTGACCGGGAGTACCTGGCGCAGGCCTGGCGGGAACTGGAAGCCTGTTACCAGAATACACCGGGCTCGCAACAGGACCCTGAACGGGAAAGCATTGCCGATGCCCGGTTCCACCTGGCCATTGCCGAGGCCAGCCATAACGCCGTACTACTACACACCATGCGAAACCTGTTCAACATGCTCAAGAACAATATTCGAACCAGCATTAACGGCATGTACGCCCGGGAAACCAAAACCCGCCAGGAACTGATTGAGCAGCACCGCAAGCTATACGCAGCCATTTGCGAAGGACGTGCCGACGACGCCCGGGGCATTGCCGGCCGGCACATCGAATTCGTGCAACGGGCCATTTCCGAGCACAGCGAAAGCGAACGCCGCCGTGAACGGGCCTTACGCCGTGAAAACCGGGGCAACGCCCGCTAACCGGGCAGCTTTTCCCAGATGGTGAGCTCCGAAAAGCTGTGCTGGTACTTGTTCCGGGTCTCCCGAATCACGAACGGCAGGCTTCGGGGGCCCGCAAGCAGTTGGAAGTGGGGCGACAGCGTGGCGATCAAACCATCCAGGGTGGTGTAGGGTTGGCCGTCTTTCAGGTAACCGCCCAACCACTCCTCCCGGGGTGTATGATCTTCCAGCCAGGTGTAGGGAGACGCAATCACCAATAGCCCCAGATCGTTGATACGGGAGCGGATGCTGTCCAGAAACGCGGTTGGCTTGTACAGCCGGTCAATCAGGTTGCCAGCCACCACCACATCGTATCCGCCAAGCTCCGGATCAAGAGCACAGGCATCGCCCTGGTGAAAAGCCACCTTGTTGGTGTAGGGCTGCAGGCCCAATGAGGCCAGTGAGCGTTCCTGGTAACTGACCAGCTCTCCTTCCTCCGGACGGGCGTAACGGGCCACACCGTCGCGGATAACCTCCCGGCATTTGTCGATGAAACGATGGGAATAATCCAGGCCGTCTACATGATCAAAGTGCCGGGCCAACTCCAGCGTGGTTCGACCGCAGGCACACCCCACATCCAGAGCCCGCCTGGTAGGCCGGCCATCCAGCGCGGCGACAGCGGCATCGGCAAGCTCTTTGGGAAAATTGGTCTCACCATGCCAGGACTCTCCGAAGTGGAATTCGAGATATTGCGCCAGCGTGGTGTTGTTCTCGTAATAGCCTGTATTGGACACGATAACTCCTCCAAAGGATCGCCTATCCCCACGAGAATACCGATTCTCCACGGCAATAAATAGCGAATACCGCCAAGCCTGCACCAACACCGGAATGATTACCTGCGCATTAAACATGGGAAATAATCGTCCCTCGAAGCCGCCACACTTCGCAAGCTATCAAACCAATTTGATACGGTGAAAAGGCGACCCTCCCCTAGTAAAAATGAAAGCCAGGGTGGGGCGACCGTTTGGCAAAACCAAACCGATGAGAGAGGACCAACCATGAGTGATTTCAATAAAAGCCGCAGAGTGTTTTTGCGTACCGCCGCACTGGGTGCCGCTGCCGTTCCCCTGGCAGGCCTGGCCGTGGGCTCATCCAACGCCCACGCAGCCAAACCGCACGCTGAAGATGGCCACGCACTGGGCTATGTGAACGATTCCACCACCACCGACAACGCCCGCCACCAGAAAGGTCAGCACTGCTCCAACTGTGTTTTCTGGGCCGGTGAGAATTCCGGTGGCTGGGGTACCTGTCGTCATCCCAAGTTTGCCGATGTTCAGGTCAACCAGAATGGCTGGTGCAACTCCTACGCCCCTGCAGCCTGACGCTCTTCAGGCGGCCAATACGGCCGCCTGCCTCACAGCCCCGCCATCCTCCCCCGGCAGCCAAGCCTGGCCCTACCTTCCGAATAAATCGAAAATTCATAAGCTTGCGAGCCCATCCCAAGCACCATCAAATTCCAGTTCTTTCCGCATTTTCTTGCGAAACCGCCATTGTTTTGCCAATCTTTAAAAACGTAACAACAACTTAACGAAAAATGGATCGGAGAGATTACGATGAGCAGCACAGCGAAGTTTCGTAAATTGGGCATCGTTTCCGCCCTGGCCTTTGCCGGCCTGACGGCCGCGAATGCGGTACACGCCGACAACTGGCGGTACGCCCACGAGGAATACGAAGGCGACGTTCAGGACGTCTACGCCTACGCGTTCAAGGAATACATCGAAGACAATTCCGACCACACCCTGCAGGTTTACCGTTTCGGTGAGCTGGGTGAATCCGACGACATCATGGAGCAGACCCAGGCGGGCATCCTGCAGTTCGTTAACCAGTCGCCTGGCTTTACCGGCTCCCTGATTCCCGAGGCACAGATCTTCTTCATTCCCTATCTGATGCCCACCGACATGGACACGGTGATTGAGTTCTTCCGTGAATCGGACGCCATCAACGAAGACTTCCCGAAACTGTACGCAGACGCAGGCCTGGAACTGTTGCAGATGTACCCGGAAGGCGAAATGGTGGTTACCGTGGATGAGCCGGTTACCCGCCCCGAGGAGTTCAACAACAAGAAGATCCGGGTAATGACCAACCCGCTTCTGTCCGAAACCTACTCCGCGTTCGGTGCCACGCCGACTCCGCTGCCTTGGGGCGAGGTTTATGGTGCGCTACAGACCAACATGATCCAGGGCCAGGAAAACCCGATTTTCTGGATCGAGTCCGGCGGCCTGTATGAAGTGTCTCCGAACCTGGTGTTCACCGGTCACGGCTGGTTCACCACCGCCTCCATGGCCAACAAGGACTTCTACGACGGCTTGCCCGAGGAAGACCAGCAGCTGATTCAGGACGCCGCCGACTACGCCTTCGAGGAAATCATCGTTCACATTGACGGCCTGGCCGACAAAGCCCTTGAGAAGATCAAGGCAGCCAGCGACGAAGTGACCGTCACCCGCCTGAACGATGAGCAGATCCAGCGCTTCAAGGAGCGTGCCCCGCAGGTGGAGGAGAAGTTCATTGAGATGACTGGCGAAAGCGGTAAAGAACTGCTGAACCAGTTCAAGGAAGACCTGAAAGAAGTTCAGAAAGACAACAGCTGAACCTGAAGGAACGCCAGGGCTGAGCCTCCCGGCTCGGCCCTGGCCCGCTTTAACCCCGCCCCGCCGGGGAACTTCCCGCCGGGAGCGACATGTTCTGGAGCAGAATCCATGTCCGAGAAATCCCCGGAGATCGAAGACGATACCGGCCACTTTGAGTCCGGCCTGCCCGGTTTCCTGGGCACCATCGATGTCTTTATATCCAAGGTTGAAGCGCTGATGCTGTCGCTCGGCGTGATCCTGATGGCGGTCAACACCTGCGTGAATGTGATCGCGCGATTCGTATTTGGTGAAGGCCTGTTTTTCTCCGGTGAAATCAACCGGATACTGATCATACTGATCACCTTTGCCGGCATTGGCTACGCTGCCCGGCACGGTCGCCACATTCGCATGTCGGCGTTGTACGATGCCTTTCCCACCAAGGCCAGACGAGTGCTGATGATCTTCATCGCGGTGTTTACCTCGGTGGTGATGTTTTTCCTGTGCTACCACTCATTCGAGTACATACAAACGCTTTATAGCCGCGGACGGATACTGCCGGCCCTGGGCTTTGAAATCTGGTGGATCTACATCTGGGCGCCGGTGGGTTTTGCCATTACCGGCACCCAGTATTTCCTGACCGCGATCAAGAACCTCACCAGTAAGGATGTCTATCTGTCCACTGGCGTGGTAGACGGCTATGCCGATAGTGAAACCGAAGTCTGAAGCAGCAAACCACCAGGGTTAAGGGAAACACACCATGGCAACTATAATGATGATCGTCATGATCGGGCTGCTGCTTCTCGGCTTCCCGATGATGATTCCGCTGACCACCGCTGCGGTGATCGGCTTTGTAATGATGTTTGACGGCTTCGGCCAGATGGGCACCTTCATCCAGCAGATGATGGGTGGCATCCGGCCAGCGTCGTTGATTGCGGTTCCCATGTTCATTCTCGCCGCCGATATCATGACGCGCGGTCAATCAGCGGACCGTCTCATCAACATGGTCATGGCCTTCATTGGCCACGTGAAGGGTGGTCTGGCGATCAGTACCGCCACCTCCTGTACGCTCTTTGGCGCGGTCTCCGGCTCGACCCAGGCAACCGTGGTCGCCGTGGGCTCACCTCTGCGCCCGAAGATGCTCAAGGCCGGCTACTCCGATCCATTCACTCTGGCGCTGATCATCAACGCCAGTGACATTGCGTTCCTGATTCCGCCCAGCATCGGCATGATCATTTACGGGGTTATCTCCGAAACCTCCATCGCCGAGCTGTTCATTGCCGGCATCGGACCGGGCATCATGATACTGATCATGTTCTCCATCTACTGCCTGATCTACGCCTACCGGAACAACGTGCCAACCGAGGAAAAATCCACCTGGAAACAGCGCGCGCTGTCGGTACGAGATGCCCTGTGGCCCCTGATGTTCCCGGTCATCATTGTCGGTGGTATCTACGGCGGCATTTTCAGCCCCACCGAAGCGGCGGCGGTCTGCGTGCTGTATGCTTTCCTGCTGGAATTCATTGTCTTCCGGTCCCTGAAGTTCACCGAGATCCACAAGATTGCCAAGTCGACCGGATTGATTACTGCCGTGGTCTTCATTCTGGTGGCCGTGGGCAATGGCTTCTCCTGGATTATTTCCTTCGCCCAGATCCCCCAGGCCATTATGGAAGCGGTTGGTGTTAACGAGGCTGGCCCCGTTGGCGTGTTGATCGCCATCTGCGTCTCCTTCTTCATCGCCTGTATGTTCGTGGACCCGATTGTGGTGATCCTGGTGCTGACCCCGATCTTTGCCCCCGCCGTGGCCTCGACCGGCCTGGACCCGGTACTGGTGGGCGTGCTGATCACACTGCAGGTGGCCATTGGCTCGGCGACACCACCGTTTGGCTGCGATATCTTTACGGCCATCGCCATCTTCAAACGCCCCTACATGGAAGTGATTCGAGGCACTCCGCCATTCATCTTCATGCTGGTGGCAGCGGCCGGGCTGTTGATTGCCTTCCCGGACATCGCCCTGTTCCTGCGTGATTTTGCCTTTCGGGACTAGTCCAGGCTAACTGACAATAGGAGAAAACTATGTTCAATCGCATTCTGGTGGCGGTGGATGGTTCAAGGACGTCCCTCAAGGCACTGGACAAGGCCATCGAGCTCCAGAAACTGATCCCGGCGGCGGAGATCTTCATTCTGTGCGTCTATAAGCATCACAGCCTGTTCGAAGCGTCCCTGTCGATCGGGCGCCCGGATGAAATGGATATTCCGGACAAGGTGTTGTCTCAATACGCCAAGGAGGTCGTGAATCACGCCAAGGAGCTGGCCATTGAGCATGGCGCCACCAAGGTCCGCGGTTTTGTGAAAGCCGGCCGCCCATCCAAGGTGATCGTGCGTTTTGCCAAGGAAAAAGAAGCCGATCTGATAGTGGTCGGCACCAAAGGTACCAACAGCGACAAGGACGGTGTGTTTCTGGGAAGCGTTTCGCACCGGGTGGCTTCCAACGCCAAATGCCCGGTGCTCGTCGTTTAGCCTGGCCTATGGCTCCCGGGGCTTCCGCCCCGGGGGCATGACCACCCATTCCGGATCTTCAAACTCGCCAATCGGTGTTATTTCAACATAGGGCGCGACACTCCGGATGATGGCATCCACTTCCGGCGCGGGCTGGCTTTCCATTGCATCTCGCTGTTGTTTGCTTTCCCAGGAAGCAATCGCAATCAGGGTATTGGGATCACCAATTTTCCGATGCAGCTCGGTGCCCCTGGCTCCTGGTGCCTGCTGAATAATTTCACTGGCCCGGACCCAGGCCTCGGCGTACTCCTCCGCCGTGTGGCCTTCCTTGACGCGGACTTCAAAAAGAAACTTCACGGGGTATCACCGACAGGGTTGAGGCTGGCGTTCGGCCGCCCTTTAACGTGCGGGCGGCGCGAAGGTCTGAGAGCGGGGTCAGGATTTATTCGTGGGTCACGCCGTGACGATCAAAGATCTCATACACTTCCCGGGCCTCTTCCGGCGGAAGCATCACCCGGATGGTCTGCTCTGCCTCGTCGATATAGATCAAATCCCGGGGAATTTCGCTGCCGATGAGATCGTTCTGCGTGTTGCGTGCCTGATCCATGCTTTGGAATTTTCCGTTCACGGCCTTGCTCATAGACACTCTCCTTTTTGTTGGTTTCCTCCCTGAGTATAGAAACCCTGTCACTTTGTGCAAAAAAACGACAGCTGGACGGCCTAAACCGGTGCCAGAACAACGGCTTTTGTGCAGCCATTAACAAAAAAGGGGCCTTTCGGCCCCCGATTGTGGTGCTATCCAGCTGCTGCCGGACTGACAACAGTGAGTTACTGGCCGGATTTCAGCATTTCCCAGTATTTGGCGTAAACCTGCAGGGCGTCATCACCAATATCGGTCTGGAACTCGGCATTGACCATGTCAGTGGCGTTCGGGTAGCTCGCCCGGTTGTTGGCCACTTCCTCGGGCAGCAAATCCCGGGCCGCCAGGTTCGGCGTGGCGTAGCCAATCTCTTCACTGATCAGTGCGGAGATTTCCGGTTTCAGCACAAAATTGATGAACTTGTGGGCCGCTTCCGGGTTCTTGGCGTTCTTCGGAATCACAAAACTGTCCAGCCAGGCAATGATGCCTTCTTCCGGATACACGTATTCAAGCCCAGGCATGGTGTCCTGGGCCATGACCGCCTCGCCGTTCCAGATCATGCCCACATCGGTTTCCCCTTCCAGGTAGGGCATGCGCGGGGCGTCGGAGTTGAAGGTGCGCACGGAGGGCATCAGCTCGGTCAGCTTCTCATAGGCGGCCTCGATCTCCTCCGGGTTGGTGCTGTTGCCGGAGTAACCCAGCACCCGCAGCCCCACGTGGAACACCTCCCGCATATCGTTGGTGAGCATCACCCGGCCTTCAAAGCGCTCGTCCCAGAGATCCGCCCAGGCGGTCACTTCGCCCTCAACGTCGGCGGTGTCCACGGCCAGGCCGGTGGTGCCCCACAGGTATGGCACGCTGTACTTGTTGTCCGGGTCGACATCCAGGTCCACCAGTTCCGGGTCCAGGTTGTCGAAGCCCTCGATCTTGCTGCGGTCGATTGGCATCAACAGATCTTCCTGGCGCATCTTGCTGACGTAGTAGGTGGACGGCACGGCCAAATCGTACGCCGCGCTGTCATCAAGCAGTTTCAGGCGGGCGTACATGGCCTCGTTGCTGTCGTAAGTGGTATAGACCACCTGGATACCGGTTTCCTCGGTGAATCGGTCCAGCACTTCCTGGGGCATGTATTCCGACCAGTTGTACAGGTTCAGGACTTCCGGTTCCTCTGAGCCGCCACAACCTGTCAGGCTCACGGCCAGCAGGCCGGCGAGTGCGATCTTTTTCATTGCTTACTCCTTGTAAGTATCCATTGCGACAATATCAGCATGACCATCGAAAACACGAGCAACAGTGTGCCCAGGGCGTTCACCTCCGGTTTCAGGCCCACCCGCACCATTGAGTAGATACGCAAGGGCAGAATTTCATAACTGGGGCCACTGACAAAGGTGCTCACCACCACATCATCCAGTGACAGTGTAAAACCCAACAGCCAGCCTGCCAGTAACGCGGGCATAATCACCGGAATCAACACGGTGCGAGTCATGGTGAAATCGTTGGCGCCCAGGTCCCGGGCCGCTTCCGGCAGCCGTTCATCAAAGCCACTTAGCCTGGCCATGACGGTAATCACCACAAACGGCAGGCAGAAGGTGACGTGCGCCAGCAAGAGGGAGACATACCCCAACTGAAGACCCACCAGAAGGAAAAGTGCGAGCAGGGAAATGGCCAGTACAATTTCCGGCGACATCATCACCACGAACAGCATGCCATTAAGCGCTTTCTTGCCCCGAAACCGGTAACGATGCAGCGCCAGTGCGGTGAGCGCCCCGATCAGGGTGGAGACGGTCGCGGCGGACAGGGCCAGCCAGAGGGAATTCCACATCGCTTCCACCATGGCGCGGTTGCTGAACAACGCGTCGTACCAGCGCCAACTGAGCCCGCCCCATTCGTAGCCGGTACGGGAGTCGTTGAAGGAGAACACCACCAGCACGGCAATGGGGGCATACAGCAGCAGGTAGACCAGAGTCAGGTAGGTGCGGGGCAGCCAACGGGTCATGCGCCTTCCTCCCCGATGCGGCGTTTACTCAGCCGGTGGGCAAACATCAGGAAAGCCATGGTCAGGGTCAGCACGATACTGGCGGCGGCCCCAAACGGCCAGTTACGG
The DNA here is from genome assembly GCA_044811145.1 of Marinobacter nauticus. GTDB lineage: Bacteria > Pseudomonadota > Gammaproteobacteria > Pseudomonadales > Oleiphilaceae > Marinobacter > Marinobacter nauticus_A. The sequence goes on along the minus strand of CP085245.1, from coordinate 1,383,745 downwards.
GCATCCAGGAACTGGTTCTTGATGACGTTGCCCACCAACAGGTTGCGTGAACCACCGAGAATATCCGGCACAAAGAACAGGCCCATGGCCGGCAACAACACCAGCATGACCCCCGCCAATACACCGGGCAGTGTCAGAGGCACGATAACGTGTACGAACGTGGCAAAGTGCCCCGCGCCCAGATCATGGGAGGCCCGCAGCAAGTCTTCACGCAGGTCCTCAAACACCGAATACAGCGGCAGGATCATGAACGGCAGCAGCAGGTAAACCAGCCCGATGATCACCGCCCCCTCGGAGTAAAGCAGCTTCAGGGGTTCTTCGATCAGCCCCACCGACATCAGCGCATTATTCAGCAGGCCGTTCGTGGCCAGCATCAGCTTGAGGGCGTAGGTACGGACCAGGGAGTTGGTCCAGAAAGGCACAATTAACAGGAAGATCAAGAGTACCTGGCGCTGTCTGGGCACCTTCGACAATGCCCAGGCAAAAGGATAACCAATGACCAGGCACACGAGGGTGGTCATACTCGCCATATACAACGAGTGCAGGAAAACATCCAGATACAGTGGGTTAAGCAACTGCCGGTAGGCATCGAGGGTGATGGGCAGTGATATAAAGGTGCCCGGGTCCCGGGTCATGACGCTGGCGCCCACCACCAGCAGGTTGGGGGTGAACACCAGGAACAGCAGCCAGCCCCAGACCAGCACCAGCACCGCCGTCTTGAACGGCTGTTGCAGGGCGCTACGCATCAGCCGTGGTTCCCTCGCCAGCGAACGCGGATTCTTGCGGCAGCAACCATTCCCAGCCATCGACCCAGCTCACCCGCACCGGTTCGCCCAACCGGTAATCGAAGGCGGGATCGTCTTCGTCGAAAAATTCCGAGGCCAGCACTTCGGTACCGTCGTCCAGGTGAATGACGGAATCCAGGGTACTGCCCTTGTAGTTACGCTCCACCACCTTGCCGGCCACGCCGTCACTGGCTTCCGGAGACAGCACACGAATGTCCTCGGGCCGCAGGAGCACATGCAGCGACTGGCCATCCCGGAGGGGAAAATCCGGCTTGGCGAAGGTCCGCTTGAGACCAAACACATCCACCGTCACTGTGTCGTCGCCGTTGGCCTTCTCTACAAGCCCGGGGAAGAGGTTGGTCTCGCCGACGAACCGGGCGGTAAACAGATTGGCCGGGCGCTCGTAGACTTCCCGGGGTGTGCCCAGCTGCTGGATCTCACCATCTTTCATTACCGCGACACGATCCGACATGGACAGGGCTTCTTCCTGGTCGTGGGTGACAAAGACGAAGGTAATGCCCAGTTCCCGCTGAAGGCGCTTGAGCTCCACCTGCATGGTACGACGCAGCTTATAATCCAGCGCCGACAGGGGCTCGTCCAGCAGCAGCATCCTCGGGCGCTTGACCACCGCCCGGGCGATGGCAACCCGTTGCTGTTGTCCGCCGGAGAGCTGGTGGGGCTTGCGTCTGGCGAAATCCTGCAGTTGCACCATGGCCAGCGCTTCCTGAACCCGCTCGCGGATTTCCTCCTTGGGGCGCTTCTCCATTTTCAGGCCGTAGGCAACGTTGTCGAACACCGACATGTGCGGAAACAGGGCGTAATTCTGAAATACCGTGTTAAGCGGCCGGTGCTCTGGCGGCGTGTGGGTCAGTTCCTGGCCGGCCAGGGTAATGGTCCCGCCATCCGGATGCTCAAACCCGGCCATCAGGCGAAGGAGGGTGGTTTTGCCGCAGCCCGAGGGGCCCAGCAGGGTAATGAACTCCCCGTCCAGAATGTCCAGATCGAGGGAGCCCAGCACCGTCTTGCCGTCGAAATGCTTGGTAAGCTCGCTCAGCGATAGCAATGTCTGTTTCATCAGCGCTGCCCATAGGATGAGCGGCCTATTTTTCCAGAAACAGGAACAAACAAAAAGACTTGAGCCGCTTCTGGCTACTGATCAGCCACGCTGTTCAGATAAGCCTTATCGGAGATGTTTGTCCATTTGCGCACTTTTCTAAGGTACTCCTGCTGGGAGGCGATGATTTCCCGGGCCAGCGGATCGTTCTCCGCTTCTTCGTTCAACAGCCGGTGTGTTGTTTCACGCAAGGCGTTGATGACTTCCGGAGGGAACACCTTGTGCTCCACGTTCGGGTAGTCTTCCTTCATGCGGTCCCAGGCCTCGGCACTGTCGTTTGTGCTTTTGGCGTACATGTCGTAGGCCGCTGTACGCATGGCTACCCGCAGGATTTCCTGGAGCTCCTTGGGCAATTCGTTCCAGGTCTCCTGGTTCACCAGGAACTGCACCTCCGCACCCGGCTCCTGCCAGCCGGAATAGTAATACTTGGCGATCTGGTGGAAGCCCATGGGGAAATCCAGTGCCGGCCCCACCCACTCCAGGGCATCGATCGTGCCGCGCTCCAGAGCGGTATACAGCTCACCCGGCGGCAGGTTGGTCACCGCCACGCCCAGTTCGGACATCACCTCGCCAGCGAAGCCCGGGGTGCGCATTTTCAGGCCTTTCAGGTCTTCCAGGGAGTTAATCTCCTTGTTGAACCAGCCACCCATCTGATTGCCAGTGTTGCCGCCCGGGAAAGACAGCAGCCCGTAGGGCTCATACACCTTCTGCATCAGCTCCATGCCACCGCCATAGTAAAACCACGCGTACTGCTCTGGCGCCAGCATGCCAAAGGGCACGGTGGTGAAATACATGGCGTTGGGAATGGCGCCCTTGTAGTAATACGAGGCGGTATGGCCCATGTCGTACTGGCCATGGCGCACAAGGTCGAAGATGCCGAAAGGCGCCTTATGCTTGTTGGAGGAGTCGATACGGATCTGAAGACGCCCACCGGACATGGTTTCCGCCATTTCTTCAAAGTGGCGGGTAGTCTCGCCCAGAATCGGCGAGTTTGGCCCCCAGGTCTCGGCCAGGCGCAGGGTGTAGGTTTCCTCGGAAACAGCGGGGCTGCTGACCGCCGAAACAGCAACGGCGGCGGCAGCCAGCAGGGTAGTGCGAATGCTCATGGAACTCCCGTTACGAATCAGAACTTGAACTGGTTAACCAATTCTCGCAGATGCTCACCCAGCCGCGCCAGTTCATTACTGGCTTCGTTGGTCTGAGTCACGCCGGTATCACTGCGCTGGGCGGCATCGACAATGCGCACCACGTTCTGATTGATTTCCTCGGCCACCTGGCTCTGCTGCTCGGCCGCCGTGGCAATCTGGGTCACCTGGTCATGAATGTGGCCCACGGAGCTCACGATGGTATTCAGGGCATTGGTGGCGTGATTGATCCGCTCCACGGTCTCTTCCGAGCTCTTGCGGGAGTGGCTCATACGCTCCACTGAGGCCTTGGACTCTTCCACGAAGCCATCGATCATTTCGCGGATCTGGTCAGCGGATTCGGCGGACCGCTTGGCCAGCTGGCGCACTTCATCGGCCACCACGGAGAAGCCTCGGCCATGCTCACCGGCGCGGGCAGCCTCAATGGCGGCGTTCAGGGCCAGCAGGTTGGTCTGCTCGGTCACCGCATGGATCACGTCCAGCACCTGCTGAATATCACCGGATTTCTCCGCAAGCGCATCAATGCCCTTGGCGGTGTTTTCAATCTCCTCGGACAGGTGATTGACGGAGTTCTGAGCGCTGGTGATGGTTTCGCCACCCTCACGAGCCATGCGGTCGGCATCGGAGGCCGCACCTTCCACCGAGTTGGCGTTGCCGGCAATCTGCTGGATGGTCGCGGCCATTTCATTGATGGCGGAGGCAATCTGATCCGTCTCGCTACCCTGTTCCTGCACCGATTGACGGGTTTCCGTGGCCACACTGCTCAGCTCTTCCGCCGCGGAGGCCACTTGATCGGTGGTCGAACCCACTTCCCGGACGGTGTCCTGAATTTTCACAATGAAATGGTTGAAGCGTTTACCCAGCACCGCCAGTTCGTCGTTGCCGTCTTCCGGCAGGCGGTGGCGCAGGTCGCCATCGCCATCGGCGATCTCGCGCATCATCTCACTGACCTGACGGATCGGCCCGGTCACGGTGCGGCCTACCAGCATGCCGATGATTACCGACAGGACAATAACCGCCACGGTCACCATCAGGATGAAGCTGAGAGCCCGGGTCATGGCTTCATCGATTTCCTGCTTGGTCGAGGCCAGAACCTTCTGAATGTCCGTCACGTAAACGCCGGCACCCACCATCCAGTTCCATTCCGGAATGATCCGGGCATAGGAAACTTTGGGTTCCACGTTACCGGAGGCCGGGTTCATCCAATCGTACCGGTGGAAACCTTCGCCGCCCGCGGCATTGTAAATATTCCGGAGCAACTTGCGGGTATCCGGGTTGGTCACCGGGCCTTCCTTGGACGGATCCGGCGCGTACGCCAGATTGTTCAGGTCTTTATCGTAAACGAAGACGTAATTGGTCTCGTCGAAGGAGACTGCGCGCATGCGCTCCCGCGCCTCGGCCTTGGCCTCTTCCTCGGACCAGGCATTATTTTTCGCTTCCAGCACAACGTCCCGCGCCGTTTCCACCAGATTCTTCAGCCCTTGCTTATGGGTCGCAAGCAGCTCCCGCTCAAGCCGCTGAAGTTCTTCCTGGCCGTTGGCCTGGATCTGGCTGGCGGTGATCCAGGCAATGACGCCAGCGGTGATAAGCACCGGCAACACAATGCCGATCAACAACCGGGTTCGGATTGTGAAATTGTTCAGGAAAGACATGTTTCTTGCTCCGGATCAATGTTTCAGGCCGTGGAATTATGCACAGCTGCCCGCAAATGGCTATTCCAGTTTGTTAACAATTGTTCTTCAAGGTTACACAGCGTCGTCGACGCATCAGCCGCGAGGCCTGACTATATCGAGTGTCACGTACGATTAGGCTATCGGCAGACCTGTAAACAACTTTAAGCTGTGTCAGACTAAAGTTACATGACACTCACCGCAGGAGGGCGCCATGAAACACCTGTTACTGGTTCGCCATGCCAAGTCCAGCTGGCAGGAGGAAGGACTGCAAGATCGATGCCGTCCGCTAAACGATCGAGGCAAGGAACAACTGGAACCACTAAATCTGGCACTCCTGCGTAGTGGCGCATTCGGAGGGGATATCTACTCAAGCGACGCCAACCGGGCCCGCAGCACCCTCGCGGGGATGTTGCCGCCGCAATTCCCTGAAAACCGGATCCACATCGACGCCGCCCTCTACACCTTTGATTGTCAACAATTATTGGGCTGGCTTAAAAGCCTTGATGACCAACAGGATACAGTGACGGTAATCGGGCATAACCCGGCCCTGCTGGAGCTGGCATGCCATCTTCTAAAGCACCCGCCAGCCCGGCTACCTACCGCCGGCATCGTATCCATCGTTTTTCCAGACCAACCGTGGCGCAAGCTGGCCAAAAGCAAAGGCAAGGGCAAACTGGAGGCCTTCCTGACGCCCCGGGACTACAGCTATCGTGAGTTCAGCCGCAAAAGCCGGAAACGGATTGCCGCGAAAGGTGAAGAGCCGGCAAAAAATCTCCAGGCCGAACTGAAACATCAATTAAAGCGACTTCGGGATTTGGAGTCAGGCGTCAGAACCGGCCTGGACGACGAATTCCTGCACCAGTTCCGCATTGCCTTACGTCGCAGTCGGGCGATTGCCGAGGCCTTGCTGGACGTTACCGACAACAAGACCCTGGCCAGATCGTCAAAACCGCTCAAACGGCACGCAGGCAGCACCAGCGAGCTTCGGGACTTGCACGTTTTCCTGCAGGACCTGCCCAATCTTTGCCAGGGCAACGATGAGCTACACAGCGCCCTTGGCACCTGGGCACAGGGTGAGGCCGACAAGGCACACCATGCCGTTGTAGAGCATCTCGATAGCAAGTCCTATCGAGCCGACATGCACGACTGGGAAGACTTCATTCACTCCGGCACCCTGAAAAAACTGGCTGCCCGGATGCGCCCCGAAGACATCAATCGGGCAGTTCGAAATCGGCTGGAAAGCTTCAACCGGCTCACCGCTGAAACGCTGCATGATTCGCCGGATGAAGACATACACCGCCTGCGCAAACAGCTTAAGCGCATTCGCTACCTGATGGAGCTGGACGCCCAAAACTGGAAAAGTGCTCTAAAGAACCTCAAGTACCGCCAGGAGCTCTACGGTCGCTTCCAGGACCTGTGCGTCCAGATTGACCTGGTTCGCCACTTCCAGGACCAGGCCCCGGAAACCATGCCTGCCGCCATTCAGAATCTAATGGAACACCTTCGTGGAGCAAAAACGGACACGAGACGACAGATTCTGGCGCTGGGGGGCTTGGGTATCAACCAGACGGAACACTAGGCCGAACGTCCGGAGGTGCGTGCTGGTCGCACTTCTTGCAATTCAGCTCGAACCCGAGCATAGATTCGCGCCCCATCCTGGTCGTCACCCAGGGCCGGTTCACCCAGGGCGGATCATGGCGTACATGCTGGTTGTGGCCGCAGGCAAGCTGCGCTACCCAATGGTTTTCATCGTCTTTGTGATAACCGACTATTGTTTGTTTCACTGTCTACCCGTTTTATAAGGACATTCATCTTGCCAGACGTTACCCTGCTCCAGCTTGTTCTAGCCAATGTGGCCATCGCCGCCGGAGCCTGCCTGCAGGGTGTTGCCGGTTATGGCATTGGCACGCTGTCAGCGCCGTTGCTGTTCCTGATCAGCCCGCTGCTTCTGCCCGCACCGCTGGTCCTGAACGCCACCCTGCTGACAATCTTCATGCTGGTGCGCAATCGGGCCGCGCTGGAAGTCCGCCAGGTACGTTTTGCCATTGGCGGCGGAGTGGTTGGCGTGGTGCTGGCCGGCCTGACCCTGTCGATCCTCTCACCCAAAGGTTTTGAGCTGATTTTCGGCGTCCTGATCCTGGCTGGCGTGGCTTTGAGTGTTGGCGGTCTGCAGCCACGGCTGAACGCGACCAACAGCGTGCTTGCGGGCACCGCCTCCACCTACATGGGAACCATTACGGCGATTGGCGGTCCTCCCATTGCACTGATATACCAGAATCAAAAAGGGCCGCTGGTCCGGGCCAATATGTCAGCTTTCTTTCTGGTTGCGAGCTTCCTCAGTCTGACAGCCCTGCTTTTTTCCGGCTATCTTGGGCGTCAGGAGCTGATCATGTTCGCGGCAACCTTTCCCGGCGTGCTCGCAGGATTCTGGCTATCCGGGCGCTTGGTGCACCGGGTCCCGTTTGAGCGGCTGCGCCCCCTGATTCTGGGAATCGCGGCCGTGGCGGGCATCGCCGCCCTGATACGGGGGCTGTCGACGCTCTGAGCGTTCAACACTCGCATAATCGATCGATCTGGTTCATGCTGGACCAGTCAACAGGAGGGGCATGATGAAAACAGCACATGACTTTGTAGAAGACGCCAAACAACAGATTGAAGAAATCTCAACCCAACAGGCCGACGAGGCGATCAAGCAGGCCGATCTGTTACTGGATGTACGCGATGCGGATGAATACCGCAACGGCCACATTCCGGGCGCGGTCAACATTTCCCGCGGCATGCTGGAGTTCAAGTTCAGCAATGACCCGTCACTGGAAAACCGGGACATGAAGATTGTGCTGTACTGCAAAACCTCCGGTCGGGCCGCACTGAGCGCCAAGGCTCTGAAAGAAATGGGCTATCGCAATGTACAATCCATTGCCGGCGGCTTTGACGCCTGGCTGGAAGCAGACAAACCGACAGCCAAGCCTGACTTGCCCGAGTTCGAATAACCCCCTGGAACCACATGACATCCGACATTCCGTCCCTCAACCTGCCGGCCCACCAGGGCCTGGCGGGTTCCAGCGAGACCACCTCCGCCGAGGGGCTTCAGGCCATCCTCGATAATCTGGATGCGCTGGTTTACGTGGCCGATTTTGACACCCACGAACTGCTCTACATGAACGCCTATGGCCGGCAGATCTGGGGCACAATCGAGGGACGCAAATGCTGGGCGGTGCTCCAGAATGGCAACGGCCCGTGCGAATTCTGCACCAACCACCTGCTGATCAATGGTGACGGCTCACCAGCCGGGCCGCATGTCTGGGAATTCCAGAACCAACTGGATAATCGCTGGTACCAGTGCCGGGACCAGGCCATTCGATGGACCGACGGCCGTCTTGTGCGCCTGGAGATTGCCACTGATATCACCGAACGCAAGGAAATGGAACTGGAACTCCAGCGTGCCCACGAGAAAGCACGCCAGGCCGCACTGACCGACGAGCTGACCGGCCTTCATAATCGTCGGGCGTTCTTCTCATTTGGCCGTCAGTTGCTGAGCCAGGCCCACCGTTACAAGACACCCCTGGCGCTGATCACCATGGACCTGGACTTTTTCAAACAGGTCAATGATACCCACGGTCACGAGGCCGGCGATGAGGTGCTTCGACATATATCCGGGCTCCTGAGTGAACGCACACGGGAATCGGATTGCGCCGCCAGGATGGGCGGGGAAGAGTTTGCCCTGTTGCTGCCCGAGGCCGATATCGCCCGGGCCACGGACATGGCCGAACGCCTGCTGCAAATGATCAGAGACTCCCGCGTGCCTTACCGGGGCCACCAGATTCAACCCAGCGCCAGCTTTGGCCTGACGGTGGCAACCAGCAGCGATCAACACCTGGAAGACCTTATGGTTCGTGCGGACCGGGCGCTTTACCGGTCAAAAGAGCGGGGGCGTGGGCAGGTCAGCGTCACCATTGCAGAGACGCCGCCATCCGGGCAATAACGGCTGTCGGGTAATAAGGTTATGGGGCGTTGGCCAGGTACTTTTCAGCGTATTCTTCCAACAGACTGTCGATTCGCCTCTGACCGGTAACCGCCTCCAATCGCCGGGTAAAGGCGGCCCGGAACGCTTCGGTGTTACAGGCTGACTCTTTGGCGAGCGCAAAGTACAGAGGTTCGCTACTGATCGGTGGCTGCAAATCCACGAATTCATCAGCCAGCCCCATCTTTTCCAGCTTGATGCGCCCCTGCGGACGCTCATACAGCACGTAATCCACGCGACCGAGCCTGGCCATCCGGAACGATTGCTCAATCGTGCGGATACCTTCGATGGACAGATGCTGTGCGGCAAATTCGTCAAAGTCCTGGCCAAAACTGTTACCAATCAGGGTACTGCCCAGTTTGCCCCGAAGATCCGTCCAGTAGCGGTACTTGAACTCCTTGCCACGGCGCACCCAGATGTTGGTTGGCTGCCACGTGATAGGGGGCAACGTATAGTCCAGGTATTCTCGGCGCTCATCGGTCAGGAACGCCCCGGCCACCACGTCAATCTTGCCCTGGCGGGCCATGTGCAGCACACGTGCCCAGGGCCCCACATCCCGGACAACCACCTCAATACCCAATGGCGCCACAATTTCCTGTAACAGGGCCGGCACGGCACCCGTGAGGAAACCCGGCTGCTCCACCGGCTGCCAGAGCATCGGCGGATATTCAGGATTGCCACCAACCGTCAGGGTATCGCACAACCGATCCTCGTCTGCCTGGGCAAACGAAAACGCACCTAAGGCCGCCAGCACAAGGGCGAACCGGAAACAGCGAAACACAAACCAACGAGTTGCGCAGCCCTCGGGCATCACGTTTTCAGTCTCCCAAACAACCCAACAATCTGATTGATAAACTCAATCACTTTATCAGTGTCGCTTGGTTATCGCCATGGTCAGCCGACACATACAGGTCAGCTTGCCCTGTTCGTTCTCCAGACGGATTTCCCAAACCTGGGTGGTGGAACCCAGGTGCAAGGCTTTTGCGGTGCCATACACCCAGCCACTGGCCGTCGGACGAATGTGGTTGGCGTTGATATCCAACCCCACGGCCATCATCCCCTTGTCACGGACACACCAGTTCGCCGCCATGCTGCCCAGGGTCTCCGCCAGCAACACCGACGCACCGCCATGGAGGATCCCGAAAGGCTGTACGGTACGCTGGTCCACGGGGATGCGCCCTTTCAGGTAATCATCACCAACGTCAAGATACTCAATACCCAAGTGACTGACCGCTGTATTACGGCTCAGCGCCGTCATCTGTTCAAGGGTGGGGGTTGCTGTCCAGATTGCCATGGTGGATTTTCTCCGGGTTGAACTTTACGCTCTTATAGCTGTCAGGAATGAGCCTATAAGGGATTGGCCGCTTATGCGCCCCCTTGCGGGCTTTCCACGATTAATATGATGAGACAAGAGGGATCTGAAATGAAGAAAACGACCGCACTGTCCGCCGCTTTGCTGACCTCGGCACTGGCCATGCCAGCCGTTGCGCAGATGAGCGTTGAGGAACAGATTGAAACGCGCCAGGCCGCCTACGAGTTTGCCGCCTGGAACATGGGCAAAATCAAGGCTCAGGCGGTTGATGAGTCCGTGGAATATGATGAAAAGCAGATTGCCGCGGCCGCCAATGCCATTGCAGCTGTCGCCAACTCCGGCATGAGCGTGCTTTACAGCCGTGACAGCGCCAACGACCGTGCGGAAGACACCCGACTCAAGCCCAATTTCTTTGAGGAACCCATGAAGGTTCAGGAATTGGCCGTCAACTTTGTGCGGGAAGCGAACAAGCTCCAGAAAATTGCCACCAATGGCGACAAGGCTGCCGTCGCCCAGCAGTTCGCCAAGGTTGGCGAAACCTGCAAGGCTTGTCACGACAACTTCCGCGCCGAGTAAACATCGGCCTCGCGGTTCACCACCCCAGGTTCTGGGGTGGTGGGGGTGGTGGCGGCACAAGACCGCCACTGGCCACCCACACAACCCCGCCGGCGACCGTCAACGCCACCAAAAACGCCAACCAACCGCCACCGGTTGCATCCACTGCTACTCCACTGGCCACCTGCTTTCGCCCGGTCACCATGGGCCGTATCAGATCGTCTTTCCTGACGTGGGAATAGAACAGCACCGCCAGGATATGCAGCGCCACCAGAGCGTACAGCAGCCATTCCGTCTGACGGTGCCAGCCACTGAGGAGATCGCTCCAGTCCGAGGAAACCAGCGGCACCAAAGGTCCCTCAAAGGCAATATCATCGTTGGCAAACAGACCGGTCACCGCCTGGAAGCCGAAAAGGCCAAGCAACACCAGTACCGACAGAGCCCCAAGCGGGTTGTGTCCCACTCCGCGCCATTGTCCACGAAGATACGCCATGACCGCCGCCGGACCACGGACAAAGTGGCCGAAACGGGTATAGGTGGAGCCCAGAAAGCCCCATATCACCCGGAACACCAGCAACCCGATAACCAGCAGCCCAAAACGCTCGTGCCATGCCATCCAGCTGCTACCCAGCTTCATGGTAATGACCGCGCCGAAAACGGACACCACCAATAGCCAGTGAAAAAGACGTGTGGGCAGATCCCAAAGACGGATCGTTGTCATATCAACTCCCTTGCCTCAAAAACACAACGCCCCAATGACAACGATAAGCAAGCGAAGTTCCCAGACTGGAGAAAAACCTCCCGAATCGTTGTGATCCGCCTCTACTTGACCGCAAGGTTGGAATATTTGGTGACCAGGCGCTCCATCAGACCTTCCTGCCGAATAGCCTCCACCACTTCGGCGATTTCATCGGCGTATTCAAGAATGGGCGATTTCCTGGAGATCGCTATCCAGGAGCGCTCCCCCGGAACGCTAAAGGGCGAAACCTCAACCTCGACCTGCACGTCCCGGGCCGCCGAAATGCCCGCCAGCTCCGGCGCCACCACCACCTCAACCCGGCCTTTCTCCAGCATCAACATCAGGTTTTGATAGCGGGGCGCGGTGGACTTCTTTAGCTGGTCGTCCTTGTCGAAACGCTCAAAATACCGGGCGCCCTCGAGCACCCCGATGGACTTGCCATACAGGTCACTGTACTGGGTGACCCGGTTCTCCGGCTCCCTGTAGAAAAACAGACGTCGCTCGGGGGGAAAAGCTGCCGTCGCGTAGGCCATGTAGGCAGCCCGGTTTTCCGTGCGCACCGGTCCCAGCATGACATCCACCTTGCCCTCCTGCATCAGCAGCAGAATACGTCGAAACGGAACCTGCTCGTACTCCACCTGCCAACCGAGCCGGTCTGCCACTTCGTTGAATATATCCAGATACAGCCCCGATTGTCGGCCCGCATCCAGAATCCGGTAGGGTGGGGAATGATCCACCCCAACAACCACGGTCCGCGCCCCTTCGTTTCCGCCATCGGCCGTTTGTCCCCAGGCTGCCGCGGAAAACAAGCCAAGCAATGCATATAAAAACACTTTCTTGGACAAATATGTCATAAAAACTGCAATCCCTGTCCTTTTTCAAAAACTCATTCTAAGTGTAGTTGGCATAGGCATCCATGGAGTTGTTTTATCCGTATCCTGTTGAAATCCGCACAACCCAACACAACGTCGGTTTAAAGAGAGCAATAAACGGCAGAAACTCCCGACTCCAATCAGAGGAGACTAGATCTCATGAAAATACTGATGGTTCTCACATCCCACGACCGGATGGGCGACACCGACCATAAGACCGGCTTCTGGCTGGAAGAGTTCACCTCGCCCTTCTACGTGTTCAAGGACGCTGGCGCGGACATCACCCTGGCCTCGCCCAAGGGTGGCCAGCCTCCCGTCGACCCCAACAGTGAAGCCGAGGACGCCCTGACCGAGTCAACCCGCCGGTTCGCTCAGGACACCCACGCCCGGGAGATGCTGGCGAGCACGAAAAAGCTGGCGGATGTGGACATGAACCAGTACGACGCCATTTTCTATCCCGGCGGCCACGGCCCCCTGTGGGATCTGGCCAACGATGAAAAATCCGCCGAGCTGATCAAAACCGCCTATGAGCAGGACAAAGTCATCGGCGCGGTTTGCCACGCACCGGGTGTGTTCAGGAACGTGTTCATCAAACCGGGCCAGAACCTGGTGGGTGGCCGCGAGGTTACTGGTTTCACCAACACCGAGGAAGAAGCCGTACAACTGGACAAGATCGTGCCCTTCCTGGTGGAGGATATGCTCAAGGACAATAACGCCCGCTACAGCCGGGGCGATGACTGGGGTCCGCACATTGTGGTGGACGGCAAGTTGATCACCGGCCAGAATCCGGCATCCTCGGAAGGCGCTGCCAAGGCCGTGCTGCAGGCGCTCCAGGAGCGGTAAACCACGTATCCGTCTATCCATGCGTGCCGCCGTGTCCCTTGCACCGGAAGCGGGACACGGCCGCTGCGAAGGCGAGCACCAGAGGCACCAACATGGGACTGTTCTCACGAAAAATAGCCGCCAAAGAATTGAACCGGGAATCGGCAAAAATCAGCCAGGCCGACCTCGAGGCGTTGCTGGCCCGGCAGAAAACCATTGAAGAGAAGGTTCGGAACAGCGGCCACCTGAATCGTTTCAACACCGCCATCAAACTGATGTTTTCCCTGTTGCGGGATTACTGGCAGGGCAATTACCGGGCCGTGCCCTGGAAATCCATTGCCGCCATTGCCGGCGCGCTGATTTACGTACTCAATCCACTGGATCTCATCCCCGACTTTCTGGCCGGTCTGGGCTTTCTCGACGATGCCAGCGTGGTGGCGTTTTGCCTGAAGCTGGTGGAATCGGATCTCCACCGCTATGCGGCCTGGAAAGAACTCCAGAACTCTCCCTCCAACACGGACACAAATTGATCATCGATTGCGCAACGGGTATTATGCTGCGCCTCGAGCCCCACCCTTTCTGTTAATGGAGTAACCGTGGATTTCGCCACCCTCATTGGCCTGGCAGGCGCCATTCTCCTGATTGCCTCCGCTGTCATTCTCGGCACTTCCCCAGGCGTGTTCATCAACCCCCCGTCCCTGCTGATTGTGGTGGGAGGCACATTGCTGGTGGTGTTGTCAAAGTTCAGTTTCGGTCAGTTTTTCTGGGCCTTTAAAGCGGCAGTGCGCGCCTTCAAATTCAAGTTGCCGGAAACCCAGGACAGCATTGACGAGCTGGTGGAGATCGCCCAGATCGCCCGTAAGGAAGGGGTGCTCGGGCTGGAAGACCGGGAAGTGGGTTCGCCTTTCCTGTCCCAGGGCATTCAGATGCTGGTGGATGGCCAGACCGCTGGCACCATCAAGCAACTGCTTAGCAAGGAACGGCTGATGACCCTGGATCACAATCGTTCCGGCACCAAGGTCTTTACCGCCATGGCCGATGTGGCGCCAGCCATGGGCATGATCGGCACCCTGATCGGCCTGGTGCAGATGCTGTCGAACATGGAAGATCCCAAATCCATTGGCCCGGCCATGGCGGTGGCACTGCTCACCACCCTGTACGGCGCCATGATTGCCACCATGATCGCCAATCCCATTGCCGACAAGCTGTCGTTGCGGATGACCGAAGAAGCCCGCATGCAGTCGCTGTACATTGATGCTTTGGTCGCCATCCAGGAAGGCACCAACCCGCGAATCATCGAGCAAATGCTTTCCAGCTACTTGCCACCCGGCGAGCGGGAGAAAAACAACGAAACGGAAGCGGCCACGGGATAAACCATGGACGACTTACCGGAAGAGGAAAAGCCGGGCATACCGGCATGGGTGGTCACCTTCGCCGACTTGATGTCGTTGCTGATGTGCTTCTTCGTGCTACTGCTGTCTTTCTCGGAGATCGATGCCCAGAAGTTCAAGCAGATTGCCGGCGAGCTGTCCCAGGCCTTTGGCGTGCAGAGAGACACGCCGGTCCTGGAAATTCCCAAAGGCACCAGCCCGATTTTCGATAAATTCTCCCCTGCACCCCCCGAACCCACCCTGGTCAATCAGGTCAAACAGACCACCACGGATGAGCAGCCGGAACTGCGAGTCATAGAAGGGGCACAAGAAAAGGCGATTCAGGACCAGATTCAGAAGCAGGTGGACGCCAATATGGCGGACATCATGGAAGTGCTGGAACCGGCAATGCAGGAAGGGCGCATCAACGTCTCCGAGAACCAGCAACGTATTGTGATCCGGGTTGAGGAAAAAGGCTCCTTCTCCTCCGGCTCGGCTCAGTTGACCTGGGATTTCGAGGGCATGTTGCTGGATATGGCCGAAGTGCTGGCGGGCATCCCCGGCGACCTGGCCGTGGAAGGCCACACCGACAACCTGCCTATTCACACCGACCGTTTCTACAGCAACTGGGATCTGTCGGCCGCCCGTGCGGCGGCGGTGGCGAATGTGTTACTTGCGAAAGAGGAAATCAGCGCCGATCGCCTTCGGGTGACCGGGCTTGCGGACACCGAACCACTCGCACCCAATTCCACCCCGGAAAACAGGGCCAAGAACCGGCGGGTTGAAATCATCATCGACATGGCCGGCCCCCTCAAGGAAGAGGAAATGCGGCTGCGGGAATTGGTGAACAACCGTCCGGGCAAGCAGGAAGCGATCATAGACCTGACGCAGGAAGCCCCGGCACCGGCCAACGAACCTCAACAGCCCACTGACCCCAAAGCTCCAGAAGAAGAGCCCACGGGCGAACTCACCTGGTAAACCCGCCCGTTAACGGCTAGCGGACACCATTACTCGCCCAGCGGCTCTGCATGTTCACCATGGCGCTGGGCCCGCCACTCCCGGAACTGCTCCAGCCAGCTCAACAAGGCCGGAATAACCAGCAACACCAGGAAGGTCGACAGCCCCAGCCCAAAGGCAATTGAGGTCGCCATGGGAATCAGGAACTGGGCCTGCAGGGAGGTTTCGAACAATAGCGGCAGCAGCCCGCCAATGGTGGTCAGGGAGGTCAGCAGCACGGCCCGCACCCGTTGCACCGCCGCCTCGTTCAACGCCTCGGTAATGCCATGGCCTTTCTGGCGGTGGTGATTATAGAAAGCCACCAGGATGATGGCATTGTTCACCACAATGCCCGACAACCCAAACAGACCAAACAGGGAAAGAATGGTCAGTTGCAGGCCCATAAACCAGTGCCCGAGCAGGGCGCCGACCAGAGCAAAAGGGATGATTGCCATGACGATCAAGGGCAGGGACCACGAGGCGAACACCCAGGCCAGGACCACGTACATCAGCCCCAGGCCAATCAGAAGGCCTGTCCTCATGTCTGCCAGGGTTTCCCGCTGATCCGCTGACCGCCCCTCGAAGCTGAAGCGAATGCCGTAGCGGGCGGCGATATCCGGCAGGGCTTCGGCCTGCAGGCTTTCAAGCACCTGGTCGGTGGTCGCCACACTGGTATTCAGTGCCGACGTCACTTCCACCGCCAGCTTGCCGTCGGCGTGACGCAGGGCCTGGAAGCCCTGGCGATGATCCAGGTTCATCACCTGGGTCAAGGGCACAAAACGGCCATCGGGCACCCGCACCGTCATCCGTTCCAACGTGGCGTAACGCTCACGCTGCTCGCGAGGTAGTTGCACGCGCACTTCCATTTCATCCCGCCCATCCTGATAAATCTGGGCAATACGGCCATCGAAGGCCGCACGTAACTGGCGGCCAAGATCCACGGTGGTGAGTCCCAGGGCCTGGCCGAAGGCGCTGACCTGATAAATCAGTTGCTCGCGCCCCCAGGGCATGTCGTCTTCCACGTTCAGCACGCCCGGTAAGGCGCCGAGCGCCTGGCTCAGTTCGTCGGCCGCGCGTTTCAGCTCTTCGGCGTTGTCGCCGGTCAGGCGCACATTCACATCCCGTCCCGGCGGACCGGACTGGCGCTCATTGATGTTCAGGGAATCCAGGCCAGCCGGCAGGTTCATGCGCTCCCGCCATTCGGCCATGAAGCGGGTATTGCGCACCGAACGCTGGTCCGAAGGCACCAGCTCCACAAGCATGGAGCCCAGTTCATCATCGTTGCGGGAACTACCTTCTGCGCCCTGGGTGGCGCCGTAAGTGGTCACGGCGTGACGAATCAGGCCACCACCCAACGCACGCTCGGTCTCATTGAGACTGCGCTGCATTTGCTCCATGAAATCAGCCACGGTGCCTTTATGGGTGCCGGCAACAAAGCTGACATTGGCGTAGAGCACCGATGGCTCCGGTGTGGGGAAGAAGTTGAACCCCAACCGGCCTCCGGCGAGCAAACCCACAGTCGCCACCGACAGGGCCAGGGCAGCTGCCACGGTAACACCCCGGTGTTTGAGGCTGTAGCGGGAGAAACGCCGGAAAGGCCCTTCACGAAAAGCATCAAAACGCTGTTCAAAACCGCCACGCAGGCGCGCGAGTGGGTTGTTGCTGATTGCTGGCCCGGTCTCGCTGTCTCCGTCTTTCCGTTTTTTCTGCACGAATGCGGAACGCAGGTGCACCGGCAGCACCACAAAACACTCCAGCAACGAGGCCACCAGGACACAGATCATCACCAGGGGAATATCACCCAGGATATTGCCGATGATACCGCCCACGACCAGAAGCGGCATAAACGCCGCCACGGTGGTCAGTGAGGACGCCAGCACCGGCCAGACCATGCGTTTGGCCGCACCCTCGGCCGCGTAGATGGAGGGCTCGCCCATGCGAGCGTGGGCATCGGCGTCTTCGCCCACCACGATGGCATCGTCCACGATCACACCCAGGGCCATGATGAGGGCGAACAGTGAGATCATGTTGATGGAACCGCCCACCAGCCAGAGTACGCCCATGGCGGCAAGGAAAGCTGTGGGAATACCAACCGCCACCCAGGCCGCCACCCGACCGGGCAGGAACAGGTACAGCAGGGCGATAACCAGCACCAGCCCGCTCAGGCCGTTGCTGACCAGCAGGGAAATGCGGTCTTCCAGCAACTGCCAGGTCTCGTCGTAGACCTCCAGTTTGATGGTCGGAGGCAAGGTAGGGCGAGTATCCGCCAGCCAGGATTCCAGTACCCGGGCCGCCGCCAGGGAGTTGCCGTTTTCCGCCCGCTGTAGCTGCAACTCAATTGCGGGCATACCCTCATTAGTCATCACGGTCTGGTTATCCCGGGCTTCCTGGCGGATCACCGCGACATCGCCCAGCTGCAGGCGAATACGGTCCCCGCTCAGTACCGGCACGGTCTCGAACGCCTGGGGGCTGCGCCGCTGTTCCACCGAGCGCAATTCCCGCGTGGCGTCCTGCTGGGCCATCATGCCCGCCGGCAGGTCACGGGACAGCGACGCCACCCGGTCCGCCACCTGCTCCAGTGACAAGCCCAGGCTTTCCAGGCGTTCCACGGGAACTTCAATACTGATCTGCTGCTCGGGCATACCCCGGAGATTGATCCGGTCGATGCCCCGGTCCAGCAATTCATCCTCGAAGCGGTGGGCCAGGTGCCGCAATTCACTTCGATCCACATCGCCGTACAGCAACAGGCGGGCCACCGGCTCGTAACGCTCCACACGGGTAACCTGGGGCTCCTCGGCATCCGCGGGCAGGTTATTGAACTCATCCACCTGCTGGCGCACATCGTCCACGGCCTGGATGGGGTTGGTGCCTTCGTGGAATTCCAGACTGATGGAGGCCACCCCCTGAGCCGAGGTGGAAGTCATCTTCTTCAGACCGTCAACACTGCGCAGCCGCTGTTCCAGCGGGTCGGTGATGCCGCGCTCGACGTCCTCGGCCGAGGCTCCGCTCCAGACCACGCGCACGCTCACCACATCCAGGGCGAAGGTGGGGAAGAACTGGATGTTCATGCGCATCAGCCCCAGCACACCACCCAGCAGCATTACCAGCATGACCAAATTGCCAGCCACACGGTGGTGTACAAAAAAGCCGATAACCCCTTTTTTGCGCGTCATGAGGCCGGCTCCGCCGCCGGTATGGCTTCCTCGACCTTCAGCCCGGTCACGGCGTTGGGCAGGTGGGTGGTGATCAGGCGCATGCCCGCTTCCAGCTGGTCGCTGGCAATCAGCAACCGGCGCTCGCCACGGTCACTTTCCGCCTCGCCAATGCGCTGCACCCGAACCTGCCGCATGCGATTATCGGGGGTCATGACATACACACGGTCGGCCCCATACAGGGCACTGAAAGGAATCGCAACGGTGTTATCCCGGGCGGGGCGTTGCAAGGTCAGGGTTTGCAGCCCACCCGGTCGCAGCCCTCCCGGGTCACCCTTCAGTTCCAATACCGCTTCGGTACCCGCCGGATCAGACACACCGGCAAAGCGCGTCAGCACAAAGGAAGGATGCCCGGATTCGGGCCGTGCCGTCAGTGTTTCCCCCCGGGCCAGGGCCGCCATCAATTCGTCCTGGAACGCCCGCGGCACGCGGGCCCGAACTTCCAGCCCCTCGACCGGGTACAGGGAAAACAGCGCCTGATTGCGTGACACCTGATCGCCAACGGCAACCTGTACATTGGTCGCGATGCCATCAAATGGCGCCCGAACCCGGGCCCGGTCACTGTCCAGTTCCACCGCTGCCAGGTTGGCGCGGGCTTGAGCCAGTCGGGCTTCCAGACTTTGCAGGCGGGCGGGATGTTCGGCGATGGCGCGTTCACGGTTGGTCACCGTGAGTTCGGCCCGGGCCAGGGCATCGGTGGCCACTTCCAGGTCCTCCCGCGAGGCCAGGTTGCGCGCAACCAGAGACTGGACCCGTTCATGCTGGCGCCGGGCATTATCCAGGATCGCCCGCTCGCTTTTCAGTGCCCGCTGGTCATTCTGGTAACGCACCTGCTCGGAACGAATCTGGGCTTCGAGATCCGCCACCTGTGATCGCGCCTGAGCCAGAACCGGCTCAATGTCGGCCGTGTCCAGGGCCATCAGCAGCGCGCCTTCCCCGACCCGCTCGCCTTCAACCACGGATTTCTCGGCAATACGTCCGGCCAGTGTGGCCGTGAAGGTCTGTTGTTCCGGAGCCACCACCTCGCCGTACAGCCGCAAGACGGGCACATGCCTGGCTGGCTCAACGTTCTGTACCTCTACCCGCCAGCTCCGTTCGGTGGCTCTAGCCTCGGGCGGTTCCGGCCGGGTCGCCTTGAGGGTGATGAACACCGCAATACCGGCGGCGACAATCAAGAAGGGCAGCAGTTTTTTGATCATGGACAAGCGTGACTCTGGTTGGTTGGAGTGCGGCTAACCGCTGAACTACTATACAATCTTCAGTTAATCCCTGATTAACCCACTGCAGATTTGCCGGCAACGCCACCCGACGCTCGAGAGCCCATTGAATGGAAAACGGTTATCACACATTGCTGAACGTGACTCTTCTGAACTGTTTTTTGGTCTGTGTGGTGGTCGTCATCCACAACGAAGCACTGATGCGCTTGAGCCGGATGCTGCCCAAAATGCGCCGCAGCCATCACTTCCGGCTTACGTTTGCGGTTCTCGGTTGCTTGGTTGCGCATGCCCTGCAGGTCTGGGTATTCGCCACGGCATTCTACTTCATGCATCACGCCGAGGGCTGGGGCCACCTGGAGGGCAACTTCAACGGCACACTGCTTGATGCGGCCTATTTCTCCTTTACCACCTTCACCACTCTGGGCTATGGCGACATTATGGCTCTGGGTCCGTTGCGCTATCTGACCGGCATCGAAGCGCTGACCGGTTTTCTGCTGATCACCTGGAGCGCCTCCTTCCTGTTCCTTGAAATGCAGCGTTACTGGCCCACCCGCTGATCACAGCCAACGACAGCGGGCCAAAGTGTAGTACAGCAGGGGCACAACAATGACCGTCAGCACCGTGGACATCAGAAGACCAAAAATCAGCGAGATGGCCAACCCGTTAAAGATTGGGTCACTGAGGATAAAGTAGGCCCCGACAATCGCCGAAATGGCAGTCAGTGCGATGGGCTTGATACGGACCGCACCCGCCAGCACCACGGCCCGGTCAAGCTCCATGCCTTCGTCCAGCAACTGTTTGATAAACACCACCAGCAGGATGGAATTACGCACAATGATGCCCGCCAGGGCAATCATGCCGATCATGCTGGTGGCGGTGAATTCCTTCCCCAGTAACGCGTGCCCGGGCATGATGCCAATCAGCGTCAACGGGATCGGCGCCATGATCACCAACGGCAGAATGTAGGACCGGAACTGGGCCACCAGCAACACAAAGATCATGAACACGCCGACACTGTAGGCCGCGCCCATGTCCCGGAAGGTTTCGTAGGTGATCTGCCATTCGCCGTCCCATTTCAGGGTGCCCTTCTCAGGCAATACCGGCTGTTGGATAAAATACTGCTCAGGAGCCTCGCCATGCTGTTTCAAGCGGTCAACCGTGCGGAACATGCCATAGAGCGGGGAGTCGATCTCGCCGGCCATGTCTGCTGTTACGTAGGTCACCGGCAACAGATCCTTGTGGTAGATCGCCCCCATCCAATCGGCCTCCTGAACCTCGGCAATGCTGGCGAGGGGCACCAACTCGCCGCTGCGGCTGCGAATCTTGATCGACAGCAGGGCCGAGGGCTGGGCTTTGTCGCCCTCGCCCAGGATCACCCGAATGGGCACCGGGTATTTGGCCTGGTCGTCGTGCAGGAAGCTGACATTGGCGCCGCCCAGGGCAAGCTGCAACGTGCTCACCACCTGGGCCTGGGACACGCCCAGGCGGGCTGCCCGGTCACGATCCACCACCACTTCCCACTGCCGGGTGGGCGCCTCGAGGGTGGTATCGATATCCACCAGCCCCTGCACCTGGGTCATTTCATCGCTTATCAGGTTGGCCAGTTCGGCACGCCGTTGCGCATCTGCGGCATAGACCTCTGCCACCACCGGCGACAGCACCGGTGGCCCGGGGGGCACCTCCACGATTTTCACTTTCGCCCCGTATTTTTCCCCAATCGCGGTCAGCGGTTCGCGCAGGCTCTGGGCAATAACATGGGAAGCCCGGTCGCGCTGCTCATCGCCGGCCAGGTTCACCTGTATATCGCCCTGGTAGGGTTCGCTACGCAGGTAATACTGGCGCACCAGACCGTTGAAATTGATGGGCGAGGCGGTACCGGCATAGGCCTGCCAGTCAGACACTTCGCCCACCGTTTCCAGGTGATGGCCCATCTCCGTCAGCACCCGCTGTGTCTGCTCCACGGGTGTCCGCTCGGGCATATCAACCACCACCTGAAGCTCCGATTTGTTGTCAAAGGGCAGCATTTTCAGGATTACAGCCAGGAAAACCGGCAGCGATGCCGCCGCCAAAGTGAGCGCCACCACGCCCAGCCCCAGGAAACGACGGCGCCAGGGGTGTTCCCCCAGAAAGGGGGTTAACACGCCGTTGAACAGGGCAAGGGCCTTGGGGTTAACACCGTCGGCGGAGCTGGTAGCCTCGGCATTTTCCTCAATGGCGTCTCCCTGTTTGTGCCGGAGCAGGCGAAGCGCCAGCCAGGGCGCCACCACAAAGGCCACAATCTGGGACATCACCATACCGGCGGAGGCATTGATGGGAATCGGGCTCATGTACGGCCCCATCAACCCGGTCACAAAGGCCATGGGCAGCAAGGCTGCCATAATGGTCAAACTTGCCATGATGGTGGGCGTACCCACTTCGTCCACCGCGACTGGGATAATTTCCTTCACCGAGCGCCGGGTATTCTGGATACGCCGGTTGATGTTCTCGGTAATGACGATGCCGTCGTCCACCAGAATGCCGATGGAGAAAATCAGCGCGAACAGGGACACCCGGTTAAGGGTAAAGCCCCAGGCCCACGAGAAAACCAGCGTCAGCAGCAGGGTGATTAACACCGAGACGCCCACAATCAAGGCCTGGCGCCAGCCCATGAAGGCCAGCACCAGCAGCATCACCGCGAGGGTCGCGGAAATCAGGTCCGAGATAAGCTTCTGGGCCTTGTCGGAGGCGGTCAGGCCATAATCGCGGGTAACCAGAACTTCAACATCGGGGGGAAGCGCACGGTTACGCAACTGATCCAGACGCTCTTCGATCGAGGTAGTGATATTAATGGCGTTCTCACCCGGTTTTTTGGCGATGGCCAGGGTGACTGCGGGATAAATTTCACCGGGCTCACCTCCCACCGCTTCGGGATGAGCCGGCCCGAAGCCAACCTGCAGACTCTGGTCGGGCACGGTGCCACCACGCCGAACCTGTGCCACATCGTCCAGGTGCACCGCAGCGCCGTTGTGCATGCCCACCACCAGCCGCTTCACGTCGTCCAGCGATTCCAGCAGCGTACCGGCCTGCACGGGGATGGACACATTGCCCTGGGTGACCCGGCTTTCCTGGCTGGAAGTATTGGCCGCGTTCAGGGCGTTGGCAATATCGGCGGTGGTCAGCCCGAAGCCGGCCAGAAGGGCGGGATTAAAGACAACATCCACGCGATCGGGAATGCCGCCCACGGTGTAAATGTCCCGGGTACCGGGCACCCGCTTCAGGGCGACCTCCAGCATGTGGGCCAGACGGGTGAGTTCCTCTCCTGCATGGGTGCCTGTCGGGTCGTAAAGGGTCAGCGTCATGACCGGCACGTCGTCAATGCCGCGGGGCTTGATCAACGGCTGGGACGCACCCAACCCGGGCGGCAGCCAGTCCTGGTTGGAGTACACCTGATTGTAGAGTCGGACCAATGCCTCCTGGCGCTCAATACCAACCTCAAACTGCACCGTGATTACCGCCTGGCCCTGACGGGAGACGGAGTACACGTGCTCCACCCCCTTGATCTCACTCATCACCTGCTCGGCAGGCGTGGCAATCACGCTTTCCACTTCCCGGGTACTGGCACCGGGCAAGGCCACCATAATATCGGCCATGGTGACGTCGATCTGGGGCTCTTCTTCCTTGGGCGTGATCACCACCGCCAGCACACCGAGGATAATGGCCAGCAGAGCCAACAGGGGCGTCAGGTGATTGTTCTGAAACGCGCGGGCGATGGCGCCGGACGGGCCAACCGGGGGCAGCTCCTGACTCATGGCAACTTACTCCCCACCCTGGTTCGGTGAATCGGGCAGGGCCAAACGCTTACTGCCCACCAGCACGGACGGGTTGGCCACCACACGCTCACCCTCGGAGAGTCCGGCAAGAACTTCCAGCCGATTGTCCTGATGAACCCCCACCCGGATCTGGCGCAGGCGTGGCTGACCCTGCTCATTGAGCGCGAATACCGCACGTAGCTCACTGCGCTGAACCAATGCCGACTCTGGAATCCACAACGCCTCGCGGGTGGCCACCGGCACCCCCACTTTCACCAGCATGCCCGGGAACAGGGTGCCATTGGGCTCGGTCAGGCGCATGCGTAACCGGAAGGTGTGGGTTTGCGGGTCGGCGTAGGGGTAAAAGGTCATCTCGCCGGTGTCCAGCACCCGCCCGTCGGAAAGGGTGACGGTGGCCCGTTTTTCGCTTCGCGCTATGTCGGCGTATTGTTGTGGCAAGTCCACCACCACTCGCAGTTGCTCCAGGGACAGGCCGCTCAGCAACGGCTGGCCCGGGCTGACCGATTCCCCGATCTCAACATGGCGCTCGGTGACAATCCCGCCGTAGGGCGCAACCACGCGGGTGTAATCCAGCTGCTCGCGGGCCTCCTCAACGGCAGCCCGCGCCCGCTCAACCCGGGCCTGCGCCGCATTCAGATTGTTGCGGGCGGTATCGAATTCCTGCTGGGAGACCAGCCCCCGCTCTCGAATGGCAGCGATACGCTGGTATTGCTGACGGGCGTCCTGCAGCCCCGAGCGGGCTTCCTCAAGGCCCGCCTGGGCCTGATTCAGGCGTGAACGCTGCTCAGTGTCATCCAGCCGGGCGATCAGGTCGCCGGCCGTGACCGAATCATCCACATCAAAGGGCAGTTCAACCACGGTGCCGCTGGTCTGGGCCGAGACCGTGCTCTGTTTGACGGCTTCAATCACGCCATCCAGGTGCACCATCTCCTGCAGCGGCGCGGGTCGAACCTCGACCACATCCAGCTTTTCAGGTTCCTGGGCCGCTGCGGCTGCGGTCAACCAGACAATGGCCATGGCGAAACTTGCACGAACAAACAGTCGGATGCCCATGAGCAGTTAATTCCTTATAGTTCTTTGCTAATAACTACATCTCAATACCCATAGTAGCAGCAGATTCACCTGCGGAAAAACGCCCTACAAAGAGAGACCTCAACGTCTCAAGCATAGCCCATCAGGCCTGTGACACGTTGATGTGACACAAAAAAGCCCCGCAGGAAACCAAGTGTTCCCGGCGGGGCAAAAAAGTCACCCACCGGCTATGAAAGCGGGCAACCTGACAGTTCCAGTGCTTACCAGCGAGCCGTGAGGGCCAACCGGAAAGTGCGGCCGGGCTCGTTCACCCGATAACTCTCACCCGTCACCGTGTCTTCGCGGCTGACATGAGGGGCCCAGGTCTTATCAAACAGGTTATCCACCGCCCAGCTCAGGTTCAGGTAATCGGTCAGCGGATGGATACCGTTCACATTGAATATGCCGTAACCGGGGGATTCGCTTGGGTCCAGGCCGGATTCCTCATCGATGCGATCCTGCCGACGGGCCAGTTGCCATTCAGCCTCAACGGTATGGCCCTGGTGCTGCCAGGCCAGGGTGTGCGTGTACATCAGCGGCGGAATCTGCGGTAATGGCTTGTTCTCGGTTTTATTGGTACCGCGCACGCTGGCCAGGGCGCCGGTGCTGCTCCAGGTACCGTTGCTCCAGCCCAGTTCGGCTTCTACGCCGAGCAGGCGGGCGTCGATGTTTTTGTAGCGAATATCGCCGCTCTGCGGTTCGTAGCGGTAAACATAATCGTCCACTTCATCGATCCAGGCCGCCGGACGCCAGTGCCAGTTATCGGCCTGGCCATTAAGACTGAGCTCAAATTTGTGGTGCTTCTCGGTATCCAGGTCCGGGTTGCCAATCCAGGTACCCATCATGGTGTCCTTGGCCACATAGCGTTCATTGACGCTCGGGCTTCGGACACTGTGACTGGCCACGACTTCCAGCGTGTTGTACGAAGACAGACGGAACTCACTGCTGACAAAGGCACTGAGGTTGTCATCCCTGGCTTCGATATCGTCCACGGCATAGGACTGGGCCGGGCTCTTCATGCCCCCCATATAGGTCTGGTCCGCCTCGGTGGCGTCCATTTCCACCCGGTCGTAACGCACCCCCGCACCGAGTTTGGTGTTGGCCCGGACCTGGTGGAACCCTTCAACAAATACACCAATCCGGTCCCGCTCCACACCGGGCCACATAAAGGACGCTACCGACGGCGTTCCCGAGGTGACGTCGCGGAGCGTGGCATCCCACTCGTTGCTCTCAACATCCACACCAAAAGCAACCGTCTTGGTGTAATCGAATGTCTGGTCCACCACCAACCGGGCACCCTGTGTGCGGGTTTCCGACAGAGTTTCCATTTTTTTCATGCCGGGCTCACGGAGGCTGAAGTTATCCATCACGTGATCCACATCCGCCTGCCAGGCCATCAGGCTCCAGTCGCCATTGGCTACCGGCGAGCCGATTTCCAGTTTGTACATATCGGTGTCGGTCTTCGGCGCATCCATCATCGAGGCGTATTTCACATCGCGCTCTTCCTGGCGGCTCGCCGAGCCTTTCACATAAAACCCGTTATCAGCCTTCCAGGCGCCATCCACGCGCCCTTCGGTGTTTTCGAAGGCGCTGCGAACTTCCTCGCCATCGCCGTCCTCATAATCGTCGGCTTCTTCATAACCGCCGGATAAACGCAGATAGGCATCGTCATTGCCCACCGCCGCGCTGGCTGCGGCCAGCTTGCCATTGCCGTTATCCGAGCCACCCACCGTGACATGGCCGGTGCTGATCTTGCCGTCGAATTCCGGGGCGGCGGTGGTCGCGACCACCTGACCACCGGCGATTGGCCCCCAGCGCAGGGTACGGTTGCTGGTGCGCACTTCCAGCACCTGCGGCAAGGCTGTGCTCAATCGGCTGGTGGGCGGATCCATGCGGTTCGGGCAGGCGCCTTCCACTCGCATGCCATCCAGCAAAACGTCCACTCGCTCCTGGCTCTGGCCACGTATGACCGGGTCCAGCCCACGTCCGCCAAGGCGGGAAAGAGAGACGGAGGGGCTTTTATCCAACCGACTGACCGGCTCTGAGGCCAAAGCTGCCTCGGACAGCCTTGCCGCTTCTGCCGACTGACCTTCGGTCACCCGAATCAACATGCTTTCCTCGGTCTGGGCCTGAGCCGCCGGGGCAACAGCACTCCCGGTCAGCGCCAGGGCAATACAACGAGCCAGAGGGGTCCTGATCATAACGCCGAAATCCTTGTGTATTGATATAGGAAGATGATTTGCAAGGAGCAGGCATTATAAAAAGGCAGGAACCCCGAGGCTTGAGACACAATGCCGCACCCATTTCGAGATACCTCTCCCTGCGACAGAATGCCACTGGTTCACCCGCTCGCCCGGGCATGCTGCTAGAATCGCGCTATGGAATGGCTCACTCACTCTCAAACCGGCTACCGACAGGCGGCGCGCTACCTGCTGGCCATGCGTCTGGCAATCATTGCATCAACGCTGGTGGCCGTTGCCGTGGCCGAGACGGTCATCGCCTTGCCCTACCGGGCCGAGGCCCTGCTGGTTTGCCTGCTCTATGCCGTGCTCTCGATTCTCGGCTGGCTCTGGTTCAGCCGCCGGCCGCCAACCCGTTCTCTGGCCGTCACCCTGACCCTGGCGGGGGACCTCGCACTGATCAGCGCCTGGCTGTACTTCACCGGCGGCTATACCAACCCGCTGGTCTCCTTGTTGTTACTACCCATTGCCGTGGCCATCATTCTGGTACCCCTGAGCCAGAGCATCGCCCTGACCCTGGCGGGCATCGCGGCCTATACCGTGCTGGTGCTTTGGCATGCGCCGGTGATGTCCGGCAACCACATGCACCAGGGCAATGTGGGCAACCTGGCGGAACTGCACCTGGGGGGAATGTGGGTCACTTTTGCCCTGAGCGCTGCCATTCTTCTGCTCGTCGTGGGCACGCTGGCGCAGCGTCTACGACTGCAACAAAGCCAGCTGGCCCAGTTCCGCGAAAACCGCCTGCGCGACGAACAGATCATCTCCCTCGGCCTGTCGGCTGCTGCCGTGGCTCACCGTCTCGGAACCCCCCTGAATACCGTGACCCTGTTACTGGATGAAATCCGCAATCAGCTGGACGAACCTGCCGCCAAGGCGGTGGAAGACGATCTGCAACTGATGGAACAACAACTGACACTGTGCACCGGGCATTTACAGCAACTGACGAAAGCCGCGGTGGAGGCCCGGGGCGCGCAGCGGGAAACCCTGTCCTTCCCGCAATGGGTGGCCCGCCTGCGGGAATCCGCCACGCTGCTTTGGCCCGCAGGCCCCATCCACTGGCCGAACAACGTACCTTCTGCCCCGGTGGCCGTGGATGCGACACTCGACCAGGCCATCCTGAACCTTTTGGCCAATGCCCTGACGGCCAGCCCGCTCTGGGTGAAGGTAAGTGCGCGCACCACCGAAGAACGCGTGGAGCTGGTGGTTGAGGACCACGGCGATGGCCTTGAGGCTGCGCTGCAGGGAGCACCAGGAGAAGACATTGTGGAATCGCGTGATGGGCTGGGGGTGGGTCTTTTCCTGTCCAACGCCACCATCCAGCGACTGGGCGGGACACTGAGAGCAAGGGCCGACGACAACGGCACCACCATGGTGATTGACCTTCCGGTCGCTGCCGGTAAAACGGGAGAACTCTAGTATGGCAGAGCAGGAACACTGGCTACTGGTGGACGACGACCGGGCGTTCGTCCAGATTCTGGCCCGATCGCTTGATCGCCATGGCATCACCAGCAGCCAGGCCCATAGCCGGGAACAGGCGCTCGAAATATTGAAAACCACCCAACCGGATCGCTGCGTCCTGGATCTCAACCTGGCCGGCGACAGTGGCCTGCAGCTGCTGCCGGAGCTGCTTACCCAATGCCCGGAACTGGATGTGCTGGTATTGACCGGCTATGGCAGTATCGCCACCGCAGTCGAAGCCATGCGCCGGGGCGCGGTGAATTACCTGTGCAAGCCGGTCACCGTCAACCAGTTGCTCAGCGGCTTCGAACCGCTAGAGGGCGCACCGGATCTGCGGGCCGAGCCACCATCCGTCGAGGAAATGGAATGGGAACACATTCAGCGGGTTCTCAACGAAAACAACGGCAACATTTCTGCCACGGCGCGGGCTCTGAACATGCACCGGCGCACACTGCAACGCAAACTGCAGAAACACTCCCGCTGGCGGCAGTGACTCTTTCTGAGTGCATAGCGTCCTAAATGCACCAAAATTGACCCCAATCAACAAATTGCCTCCCAGGCGACATGTTCTGGTCTGAAGCGATACGTTAGCATCCGCTGCCCGTCACGATTCTGCAATAAAATTGCAATGGAAGTATGCTCGCGACGCAATCTCACAAGGAAGGAGAGACGTTAATACCATCACAACCGCAGGAACCGTTTGTTTATGCCGCCACGCCCAGAACCCCTGCAACCTCTCCCGGGCATCGACCCCAAAAGACTGGCGCTGGTAGCCACCGCCACCCGCAACATGGTCCTGGTGCTCGATGGCAACGGCCGCATTCAGTGGGTTAACCAGTCTTTCGAGCAACACACCGGCTACACCCTCAGTGCTGTCACCGGCCAGGACCCGGAAGCCATCCTGGCCGGGCCGGACACCTGCCGGGAAACCATAGATGCCATCCGCCAAAGCGTGCGCAACGGCGATGCCTTCGAGGAAGACCTGCTGCATTACACCGCCCAGGGCACGCCTTATTGGGTGCACACCTACTGCGTCCCCATTGGCGAATCCGAAGGCGTGGCGCCAGGCTTCGTGGTGGTCCAGACCAACATATCGGACCGAAAAAATGGAGAGCGCGGCCTGCGGATCGCCGCCAGTGTTTTCGACCGCAGCCACGAAGCCATCATCATTACCGACCATCACAACCAGATTATCGACACCAACCCGTCGTTCTCCCGCATTACCGGTTACAGCCGGGAGGAAGTCCTGGGCCAGAACCCTTCCATTCTCAGCTCCGGCCGGCACTCAAAGGATTATTACCGGTCCATGTGGCAGGCCATTGAGGAAAACGATCACTGGCGCGGCGAGATGTGGAACCGTCGCAAGAACGGCGAGGAATTCGTGGAGCTGTTGTCCATCAGCCGGGTGCACCTTGAGGAACCGGGGCGCTGTTACCATATAGCCGCGTTTTCGGACATCACCGCACTCAAGAACCACGCCAAGGAGCTGGACCGGGCGGCCAACTACGACGACCTGACCGGCCTGCCCAACCGGCAGTTGCTGGAAGAACGACTGCGGACCACCTGTGGCCACGCCGACCGCCAGGGCCATTCGCTGTCCATCTGCTATCTGGACCTGGACAATTTCAAGTCCCTTAATGATTTCCATGGCCACGAAGCCGGCAATCATGCCCTGAGGACCATTGGCGAGCGTCTTTCCCGAACCGTGCGCAGCGGCGATACCGTGGCGCGGATCGGTGGTGACGAATTCGTGCTACTGCTGCAGTCCGAGCATTGCGAGGTCACCTACCAGCGCATTCTTGCGGCCGTGGGCGAACCGATCACAATCAATGATGACACCAACCTGACACTGACGGCGAGCTTGGGCATCACCCTCTACCCGGACGACCATACCGACGCCGAAGCCCTGATCCGCCACGCTGACCAGGCCATGTACGCGGCCAAGGAAAAGGGCCGGAACCAGTTCCAGGTGTTTGACCCGGGCCAGCACGCGTCACGCCGGCTACGCCGTGAGCGCCTGACCGAAATCAGCCAGGCACTGGAGAACAATGAATTCGTGCTGCACTTCCAGCCCCAGGTTCGCATGGCGGACTGTGCGGTGATGGGCTTTGAGGCACTGATCCGCTGGCAGCATCCGGAAAAGGGACTGATTCCGCCGGGGCAGTTCCTTCCAATGGTGGAAAACAGCCACCTGGAGATACCCATGGGCCAGTGGGTGTTAAAGGAAGCCATTCATCAGATGAACCTGTGGCGGGAAGCGGGCCAGAACCTGGCGGTGTGTATAAACATCAACTCTGCTCACCTCATGGACCCGAGCTTTGAGGCGTACCTGAAGCGATATCTGAAGAGCCACCCGGAAGTCAGCCCCAGCCAGATCACCCTGGAAGTACTTGAGACCACCGCCCTGGAAGACACCAAGCGGGCGGGCAACGTTCTGGCCCGTTGCCGGGAACTGGGGGTGCAGGTGGCCCTGGACGACTTTGGCACCGGTTTCTCATCATTGACCCATCTGCGCACCCTGCCGGTGGATGTCATCAAGATCGACAAGAGCTTTATCCTGAACATGCTCGCGGATGACAGCGACCGGGCCATCGTCGAGAGCGTTATTTTCATGGCCCAGCGCTTCAATCATGTCGTGCTGGCCGAAGGCGTGGAAACCATGGAGCACGGTCGCGCCCTGCGGGAAATGGGCTGCAATCAGGTGCAGGGTTTTGGCATCGCCCGCCCGATGCCGGCCAGCGAGGTTCTGCCGTGGCTGGAGAACTGGTCAGCCATCAACGGTAACGCCGCTGGTCCAGCGTGGTCAGACGGTCGGGGTGAAACACCATCAGCCCCGTCACAAAGACCCCATTGATAAAGCCCTCGGGCAGCATGAACAGCGGCAGGTAACGGATGTATTCGTGCACCAGTTCAGCAAAGTCGTAGGTGCCGCTGGTCCAGAGCAACAGGCACATGCTCAGGCCGGCGGTGGCCACTGAAATACCGGCGCCGAAAAAACCGCAGAAAAAGATATAGGCAAAGAAATTGCGGAAGTTGCGCCGTCGCTCCCAGCGCATGATGGCGTGGGTCACCAGCGCCGGGATCATGACCGTGATCAGGCCGTTGGCGGCGTACATGATCGGCGGTTCCTTGCCGAGAATCACCGTGATCACCAGCGCCAGCAGTCCGCTCAGGACCGCCAGCCCCCAACCCAGCATCAAGGTGACCACCGTCACGCCAAAAATATGGATGGCCAGTCCCGGAGAAATGCCCGCGCGCAACTGCCAGAGAAACCCCAGAACCACCGCGGCCCCAAAAAAAGAGTGCTGCAGGGCCTGATCCTTGCGGAAGGCCTGCCAGTCAATGCTGCGCAGAGCGGCAACCAGAATCAGCACAAACAGTACCGCCGTCACCAGCCACTGACCGGTGGACAGCAAGTTCTCAGTCATACCCATGGCGGCATACCCGTATCTGGCGTCTAAATCTGCGGGATGGTCATTCATACCCCCGTTTCGGTCAACCCGATCACCCTGCCCGGCTGATTCCCGGGTCCGCCTTGTCAGTCAGGGCCTGCCAGGCTTCATAGGTACTGAGGAAAATCCGGCCGTTCAGGTGTTCAAGAAGCTCCGTGCCCTTAAGGCGATCCATCACCGGACCTTTCACCTCTGATAAGTGTAGCCTGACGCCGGCATCATGCAGACGCTCATTGATGGCCTCCAGGCTTTCCAGTGCCGAGGCATCGATCAGGTTCACCGCCGGGCACACCAACACCAGGTCGGTCAATTTCCGCTCCTCGCTGACCAGGTCCATCACCGTTTCCTCCAGAAACCGGGCGTTGGCGAAATACAGGCTTTCATCCACCCGCAGAAAGGTGACTTTCGGGCACAGTTCCACGTCATGGCGCAGCACGTTGCGAAAGTGCTCGGTGCCAGGCACCCGACCCACCACGGCGCTGTGAGGGCGACTGGTACGATACAGAAACAGACTGATCGACAGGGCCACGCCAGCAATAATGCCGGCCTCCACACTGTGACCCAACGTCAACACAATGGTCGCCAGCATGGCGCCAAAGTCCGTGCGCGAATAGCGAAAGGTGCGCCCCAGCGCAGGCAGATCGATCAGTGTGGTCACCGCCACAATGATGGTGGCCGCCAGCGTTGCCTGGGGCAAATAGGCAATCGCCGGAGTCAGGAACAGGGTGGCCAGCGCAATACCCACCGCCGTATAGGCACCCGCCGCCGGGGTTTCCGCGCCGGCGTCAAAATTGACCACCGACCGGGAGAAGCCACCGGTGACCGGCATGCCTCCGGAGAACCCCGAGCCCAGGTTGGCCGTGCCCAGGCCGATCAGCTCCTGGTCCGGGTCAATGCGCTGTCGGCGTTTGGCCGCCAGGGTCTGGCCCACGGACACGGACTCCACAAACCCGACCACGCTGATCAGCAGGGCACTGACGGCCAATTGTGACCACAGGCCGGTATCCAACGGCGGCAGGGTGAATTCGGGCAACCCGGAGGGCACCTCGCCCACCAGGCGCACGCCTTTTTCGTCCAGATTGAAATACCAGGCCACCAGGGTGGTGGCCACCACCGCCAGGATCGGCGCGGTTTTGGCCAGAATGTCTGCGAGACGGGGTCTGATGCCCAAGCCTTTGAGTAGAGGCTTGGCGCGCTTGCGCGCCAGCATCAGGAAGGCCCAGGCACCGGCGCCAATCGCCAGGGTGTAGCTGTTGGTGTCGCCAATCGCGGCGACAATCGACCGGACAATCTCGATCAGGTTATGTCCGGTGGCCGACACCCCGAAAATGTGCTTGAGCTGGCTGGCCGCGATGACAATGCCGGAGGCTGTGATAAAGCCCGAGATCACCGGGTGGCTCAGGAAATTGGCGAGAAAACCCAGGCGCAACACGCCCATCAGCGTCAGCATGATGCCGGACATCACCGCCAGCAAAACAGCACCGGCAATGTAGGCGCTGGTGCCGGCCTCGGCAATCGGCGCCAGGGCTGCGGCGGTCATCAGGGAGGCCACGGCCACCGGCCCGACCGACAGGGTGCGGCTGGTGCCGAAAATGGCGTAGATCACCAACGGCAGGATACTGGCGTACAGCCCCACCTGGGCCGGCAACCCCGCCAACAGAGCGTAGGCCAGCGACTGTGGAATCAGCATCACGGTCACGATCACCGCCGCCACCAAATCACTGGTGGCCTGATCGCGACCGTAAGCCGGCGCCCATTCCAGAATGGGCAAATAGCGTTTCACGTTCATGCGCGGCTCAGAACAGGTTGATGGGCACCTTCAGGTACACCTGGCCGTTGTCCTCGGCCGGCGGCATTTCACCGGCGCGCATGTTGACCTGAACCGAGGGCAGGATCAAACGCGGCATATCCAGAGTGGCATCCCGCTCCGTGCGCATTTTCACGAATTCCTCTTCACTGACCCCTTCGTGCACGTGAATATTGGCCTGGCGCTCCTCGGCCACGGTGGTCATATGCAGGAACTCGTCACGGTCCGGTGTGCCATAGTCATGACACATGAACAGCCGGGTTTCCGGCGGCAATGACAGCACCTTCTGGATCGACTGGTACAGGGTGCGGGCATCGCCCCCCGGGAAATCACAACGGGCGGTGCCAAAATCCGGCATAAACAGGGTATCGCCAACAAAGCCGGCGTCGCCGACCACATAGGTCAGACAGGCGGGGGTGTGACCCGGCGTATGCAACACCCGACCTTCAAGATGGCCAATGGCGAAGGTGTCGCCTTCCTCGAACAGCCGGTCAAACTGGCTGCCATCCCGGGCGAAGTCAGTGCCCGCATTGAAGGCCTTGCCGAACACATCCTGAACCACGGTAATGTTGGCACCGATACCGGTTTTGCCGCCGAGCTTGTCATGCAGATACGGGGCGGCGGACAGGTGGTCAGCGTGCACGTGGGTCTCCAGGATCCACTCAACAGTCAGGCCCTGGTCTTTCACGTATTCGATGATCTCGTCCGCTGATCGCACATCAGTGCGGCCGGCGGCGTAATCAAAATCCAGCACCGAATCGATAATGGCGCAGGCCTGGCTGTCCGGGTCCCGCACCACATAGCTGAAGGTGTTGGTCGGTTCGTCAAAGAAATGCTGGACGATGGGCTGGCTCATGGCGTTTCACCTCGGATGTCGTCAAATGCTCAGGAATCATATATTTTGATCTAAGCATATACGTAAACGGCATAAAGATGAAATGCTGTTTTCTTATAGAAGCGATAAGCCGACACCATCATAGAGTATGACCAGCCAGGTAGCCGGTCATACTGACTCAAATCCGGTCCAGGCGTTCCTGGGCTTCCTGTTTTCGGCCAGCGTCGGCAATGGCCCGCCCCGGGCGGGCCGGCGCAGCCAGCGCTTTCTGTAGATACACCCTGGCCCTTTGTGGTTCGTCCTGCTCAAGCAGGAAATCCCCAAAGAAATAATTCGGGTCCAGGCCGTCCGGGTTCAGCGCCAGCGCCTTCTGCAGGTAGGCTTTTGCCTTGTCGTCATCGCCAAAACCCAGTGGCCAGCCCGGAACCTGATAATACAGACTGCCCAAGGAAGTATAGGCCGAGCCGTTAAGAGCGTCGGGATCGATCTCAATCGCTTTTTCCAGAGCGACTTTGGCATCTTTCACCACACCCAGGGCACCCAGCCCGCCCTTGGCGCCGGCATAGGTGCTCAACACAATGCCCTGCCAGATCAGCGGCTCGGCCTTGTCCGGGTAACGGTTCACCAATTGTTCGGTTTCCCTGGCAAGCTTTTCAAAGGCTGCTTCCTGTCTGGCCTCGGGCATTTGATACTGGATTTGATCCCAGCGTGACTGGATGCCGGACAGCTCCAAGGCCATATCCGCTGCCCACGCCGGCGTCGTCAGCACGACCAATAAAGACAGAATCAGTGTTCGTATCATCACACACCTCCTTTCAGGAACCGGTGGATCACCGGCAACTGTTTCAACATGGCCTTATCCACCACTTTCGGAAACAGCCCATTAATCACCACGAACGCTTTTTCCGGCCAGCCCAGAAAGCGTCGTCTCTCATCTTTTTGCATCGCCGCCAGAATGTTGCTGGCCACCTGTTCCGGAGCGTCCATCTTGTTGCCCAATGCCCGGTTCAGCTCTTCCACTTCGCCGGGGTTCATGGCGGTTTGGGTGGCGCGCGGTGCGACATACACCACTTGCACCGACGTGTCAGCCAGTTCCCGACGCAAGGCCTCACTGAATCCCCGCAAGCCAAATTTGCTGGCGCAGTAACCGGTGTAGCCGGGGAAGCCGATGCTGCCGAAGGTGGAGCCGATAAATACCAGGGCGCCGGTGCCCGCTTGCCGGAACCGGGGCACAAAGTGCCGGGCCAGTAGCATGGCCGAGCGCAGGTTGACGTCCATCTGGGCGTCTATCTGCGACACCGTCATATCCTCAAGGGCAGCAAAGCGATTCTGGCCGGCACAATGGATCACGCCATCAATATCGGGGTAAGACTCACTCAGCCGGATCAGTTGCTGATCGAGATCCTCGGCCGCCAGGTCCAGGTGGGCCGTGGCCACCCCCGACTGATGTGAAAGATTTTCCGGTTGCCGCGACGCGGTAATCACCCGCGCCCCGGCCGCCTGCAGGGGCTTGACCAGCGCCTGGCCAATCCCCCCCGATGCACCCAGCAACAGAAACGTGCGGTCACGCAGCTTCATGTCCAGGCTCCTTGGTACCGGTTTCCAGGGGAATGTTGTGCAACATGTCGCCATACAGCCGGTAAACCATGCGGGCACCCTGAATGATGGCCTTCTGGTCGTCCGGATCGGTGATGTCGTTCATCAGGTTGCGGAAGAATTCGAAGTGCTCCTGGTCCAGCTCTCCGTGGGAATACAGGTAACTGAAGGCTTCGTCCGGCAAGCCCAGCTGAGTCTGGATGGCCTTGCCCAGCGGCGTGGCCAGCTCTATGGAGGTACCTTCCAGCACCTGCACCATGCCAAAGAAGGTGGCCGGGTTGCCGCGCTGGATCGCGTCGTAAAGGTAGGCCACCATCAGTTCAATGCTGGTGTCGGGCTGGCTGTTGCGGATGATTTCACGATCCTCACCACAGGCAACCAGGTCATCCAGAATCCACTCGTCGTGGCCGTATTCCTCATCGATGTATTCCACCAGGGCCTTGCGGACAAACTCCAGGCGCGCCGGCAACTGCGCGCCACAGGCCATCATCAGTGGCACGGTATGTTTGACGTGGTGATACGCCTGAGTGAGGAACCAGGTGTAGCCCTCCAGGTTAAAGCGCCCCTCTCGGATGGCGGTGATCACGGGCGCACTGGTAACGTGGGCGCGGGCCTCGGCGGTTTCAGATTGCAATTGTTCAAAGAAAGTCATGATCAGGACTCCTGATAGTGGGTATTGCGGGTATGGGAGGAAGCCGCGCGAGACGACGGCACGGCTCCGGAAGCATTCAGGGAAAGGAATAAAGCGTCTGCCATTAACACCGGCAAGTCCGCCTGCAGTCGGTGACGTATCGGTCGGCCATTGGCCGTGACATAGCCCTGCCCGGCCGTCAGCGGTTGATGACGGATGTAGACAGAGCTCAATCGGGCGTAATCCGGCAGGCGTTCATTCAGGCGGACCAGGGCGTTATGCACCGCCTCAACAGGGCGGCCACAGGCCATCACCAACAGGGCGAACGGCTGTACTTCGCCATCGCCCAGCACCACGGCCTGCCTGGCACCGACCGCCTGGATCAATTCACTCTCCAGCCACTCCGGACTGATATTGCGGCCAAAGCTGGTGATCAGCAGATTCTTGGCCCGGCCGTTGACGGAGAGGAACCCGTCGGGGTCGAGCGCCCCCAGATCCCCGGTGTCCAGCCAGCAGTCATCCTGTTCGGCGACCGGCTCATCCCCCAGGTAGCCCAGATGGGTATTACCCTGAACCAGAATGCGGCGATCCTCATCCACCCGGACCTCGACATGGTTCAGAGGACGGCCCACGGTACCGACGCGAGCCGCGCCGGGCACATTCAGCGCCACCACCGACGCGCATTCGGACAGGCCATAGCCCTCGTACAGCGGCAGTTCCACCGCTCCGGCTCGCGCCAGCAGCGCCGGTGACACACGACCACCACCCACGGCCAGGAACCGGAAATCATGGTGTTTCAATTCACCCTGTTCGGCCGCGTGAACCAGGGCCATGGCCAATTCCGGCACCAGAATCATGGAATGCGGCAGATGCTGCTGAATGCCAGCCACCAGCTGTTCCAGCGACAAGCCACTGCTACCGTTCATTCCCAGACTCTGCAACGGGGCAACGGTGACCGTGGCGCCCATCAACAGGGGCAGGTATACACCCGCGATGTTCTCAAGCAGGGTGGCCAACGGCAGGATGCAAAGGTGTCGCTCAAGCTCGACGTGCTTCAAACGCTCTTTCAGCGCCAGAGTGGTGGCGGTCATCTGGCTTGCCGACAGACAGACCCCCTTGGGTGTGCCGGTGCTGCCGGAGGTAAACGTAATCTTGGCCGTTCCTTCCGGCATCCGGGCCGGGGCCGGAAAGACCGGCAGGGATTGCAGCCAGACGCCGTGGCCCAGCGCCTGTGCATTTCTGGATGACGAGACGTCGCTGACCAACATGGCTTCCAGTGCCGCCCGTCGGGTCAGATGGTCGATCTGGTTCTGGGCGAAAAACACCGGTACCGGAACGCACACCACATCCGCCAGGAGGCACGCCAGGTCCGCCAGCACCCAGGCAACGGAGTTGTCACCGCACAGCCCCACCCGGCGGACACCACGGTCTTTCAATTGCCGAGCCAGTTCACCAGCGGCCTGCCACATCTGGCCGTAACTCAGTTCACCAGCAGCGCCTTTCAATGCCACCCGGTCCGGGTGCTCTTGTACCTTCGCGCTGAGGTGTTCAGGCAAGGTGGCCATAAACCGCACCTCCGTTGGCGTGGTTGACCGTTGCAGACGCCACGGGCTGCACCAGTCGAAGCAAGCCGCCATTTTCCAATGCGGCAATACCATCGGCCACGCGAATGGCCATGACCACCGGCTGGTGCTCGTAGTAACGTCCCCAGCCCGCGCCACCGTCGGCAAGTCGGGCAGGGTCGGCGTTGGCAATCACCTGGGTGGGAATGCCCAGTCGGTGGAAGCTGTTACGAAGTTGATCGGTGCCGGTACAGACCACCCAGCGGAAGCCCGCGTTGTGCAGCCACAGCGACAGGGACGCAAACAGGTATCGGCTCACGCCCGCTTCAACTCCCGCCAGATGCGCGATTTCAGCAATGTCGTTGCGATCCTGACCGGGAGCCGGCATCACAGCTTCCACCGGCGTGGACAGATAATCCTCCAGAAACAGGCGCTCCTGACCGGCGCTACGAACACCCACCGCAGCCAGTAACGAGCCCTGGGCCGTGGTCAACGCCAACAGGCCTGGCACACGCAGAGCAGGCTCGGCCCCGTAGGCCTGCAAGAAACGTCGGCGAATAAAGGCGGTGGTTTTCGCGGCGGTTTCGGTGCCAGCCTGGATTTCATTGAGCCAGCGGCCGGCGCAACGGAACACGGGCACCACATCCGGGGAGTCTGGTGGGCAATTCACTGAGATCGTCATCGGGTTGGTCATGGCTGCTCTCCAGCAATCGAACGAAGGCCTCATGCCTTTTCATCACGATTGCCAGAATAGGGCCCCGGGCTTAAGCGACCCTTAACGACATCAGGCGGAATTCTTAAGCTCGCCTTAAGCTTTCTGTGGCAGACTCTTGGACGGTAGGGTAAACGGGACGCAAACGATGCGAATACTGTTGGTAGAAGACGATCACCCCCTCGCCCAGACCATGCTCGACATGCTCCGCGAGGATCAGAACACCGTCGACTGGCTGGATGACGGCCAACAGGCGGTCAATGCCATCGTGGAAGAACCGTTTGACCTGGTGATCCTGGATCTGACGCTGCCCCGACTGGATGGCCTGGAGGTGGTCCGGCAGGCCCGGAACCAGGGGTCCCAGACGCCCATCATCATTCTAACCGCCCGCTCGGAGCTGGGAGAAAAGCTGCAGGGCCTGGACGCCGGTGCGGATGACTACCTCACCAAACCCTTTGCCATGGCCGAACTGAAGGCGCGGATTCGGGCGGTGACCCGTCGCGGTGCCAACGGCCCATCCCTGTCCGGTTTGAAGGTTGGCCGCCTGACGCTGAACACCGACACCGGGCAGCTGATACTGGACAACCAGATCTCTACCTTGCCCCGGAGCGAATTCCAGATACTGCAATACCTCATGCGCCACCCCGACCAGGTGGCCACTCGCCGCCGGCTGGAAGAACAACTGTATGGTTGGGAAGCCGGCGCCGAGAGCAACGCCCTGGAAGTGCACATCCACCACCTCCGCCGACGGGTTGGGAAAAGCACCATCCGAACGGTTCGTGGGGTCGGCTACCTTCTCGATAGTCAGGCCGCCGAGGCTGCGCTATGTCACTGACCCGCACTCTGATACTCCTGGTCACCTCGGCGGTGCTGCTGATCGCCACGGCGGCTGCCGGCTGGAGTTACGTGGAAAGCAACCACGAGCTGGAAGAACTGTTTGACGCTCAACTGGCCCAGAGCACCCGCATTGTTCAGGGCGTGGTGCGACAGTTGGTGGATACCCAGTCCATGGACCAGCTGTCGTCCACACTGCGGGGCACCCTGCAGCTTTACGATACCGGCCTGCCCGACCCCGTCGCTGATGGCGAGGAAGAAGAGGTGACCGCCAACGCCCTTGGCCACAAGTATGAAAAGAAGCTGGCGTTTGAGGTCTGGTCCTCCGAGGGCAAACCACTGTTGGACACCCTGAAGGCGAATGACAGTGAGGGCCTTGAGCCGGGCTATACCTGGACCGAATCCACGGGTTACCGCTGGCGCACTTTCACCCTGCATGACCCGGAAACCGGATTCTGGATACGTACCGCCCAGCGGGAAGACATTCGCCAGGAACTGAGCGAGGAGCTTGCCCTCGGCAACATCCTTCCCTTGCTCCTGGCATTACCATTACTGGCCCTGGCGGTTATTGCGGCGACCCAGTTGAGCTTCAGGCCCTTGCGACGGCTCGAAGCCCCGGTGCGTGACATGGCCCCTGAGCACATCCACCCACTGGATGCACATCAGGCCCCCAAGGAAGTGGCGGGGCTGGTTCAGGCGGTGAATGGCCTGCTCAAGCGCCTGAACCTGGCGCTGGAACGTGAACGGCGCTTCTCCGCCGATGCCGCCCATGAGTTGCGCACGCCCCTGGCTGTGTTGCGACTAAACCTGGAGAAGGCCTGCGCGGATAATCCCGAGCAATTCCGCAACCTGACCCAGGCGGTAGACCGCATGGTGCACCTGGTTGAGCAGATGCTGTTGCTGAGCCGGGTGGACGCCGGAACGGATTTCACCCCGGATCAACACAATCTGTCGGCACTGATCGAACAAAGCATCGCGGATGTCGTACCGCTGGCGCTGAAGAAAAACATCGAACCCATTCTGGAAGACAACACCAACGGACAGGCGATGGTGCCTTGCCACAGCGCACTGACCAATACCCTGATGCGTTCACTGTTGGCCAACGCCATCCAGTACAGCCCGGAAAACACCACCGTCACCACCACGCTGTCAGCAGAGGATGAGGGGTATTCGATTACCGTTTGCGATCAGGGCCCGGGCATTCCCGAAACGGAGCGGGAGCGGGCACTGAGCCGTTTTGTCCGGCTCGACCAACGTGTTGGGGGAGGTGCCGGGCTGGGCCTGGCCATTGCCCGCCGGATTGCCGAACTGCACGGCGGCCAGTTATCGCTGGCCGGCCGGGCAGACGGACAATCGGGACTGTGTGTGCGTATCTGGCTGCCGGCAGTCAGAACCGCTTCTCGCTGA
Organism: Marinobacter nauticus; assembly: GCA_044811145.1. Lineage (GTDB taxonomy): Bacteria > Pseudomonadota > Gammaproteobacteria > Pseudomonadales > Oleiphilaceae > Marinobacter > Marinobacter nauticus_A. The sequence goes on along the minus strand of CP085245.1, from coordinate 1,342,498 downwards.
TTTCTGACGTTACTGAGCTGCCACCAAGAGGGAGCTTTCATTGGCAGACTTTGCCGCTTAGGCTTTTCCTGTCATCCCCTTGGGCAGAATGACGGTTACCTGGAGCCCTTTACCGTGGGGACCAGCTCCCAGCTCAATATCGCCGCCCATTCCCCGGATGAGCGTGCGGGCAATCGCCAGGCCAAGCCCGGCACCACCGGTATCCCGGCTACGGGACTGCTCCAGGCGATAGAATGGCTGGAAGACCCGCTCATATTCAGAGGCCGGAATGCCCGGCCCCTGGTCGGTAATGGTGACGATGGCTTCCTGGTCCGTGGCCTGCAATGTCACCTCGGCATGCTGACCATAATTCACCGCATTCTCAATGAGGTTGCGAAGCGCACGTCTAATGGCTTCCGGTTGCCCCTGCAGGACACATCGCGGGCTCTCTTCCAGGTCAACCGCCAGACCAATTTCCCGGAGATCGCCACACAGACTGTCCAGCAGCGATGCCAGATCGTACTTGCGGTACTGCTCGGTGGCGCTGCCGCGAATGAAATCCAGCGTGGCCTCGGCCAACTGCTGCATCTCCTGGAGCGACGCCAGCAATCGATCCTTGTCTTCGCCCTCCGGCAACAGTTCCACCCGCAAACGCATGGAGGTAATCGGCGTTCTCAGGTCATGGGCCAGCGCTGCCAGCAAGCGGGCGCGATCATCATGGGCCTTGCTGACCTGATGCTGCATCTGGTTAAAAGCGCGGATCACCTCGCGAATGTCCTCCGGCCCCCGCTCCGACATCTCCACTTTCTCGCCACGTCCAAAGGCCTGGGCGGCGCGGCTAAGCTCGTTCACCGGTTGTAGAATACGGCGAATCGCCAGCAACAGGGTCAGCACCAATAGCACGGCGGTAATGCCAACACTGGTCAGGGTGGCCTTGAGCCAGAGCCAGGAAGGCGCCGGCGGCTGGGCGCGGGCGTTGAACCACTGGCCAGAGGTCAGGGGCAGCGAAACCGTTAGAATGGGCGGGCATTCACGCCGTTCGTGACGCTCCTCGTCATCGTCGTGGTGTTCACGTTCCTCGTCATGATCCTCATCGTGGTCATAGTCATCATCCCGGTCCCCGTCACGACGGGAACGATAACGATCAGGGAGACATTCTTCCTCGTCCGCCGCCATGGCCGCCCGCACCCCGTTGTCGGGCAAGTCAAATTCCTGGGCCAGACGCCGGGCCATGACCGAGTCGCCATCCTCCGACAGGAAGGGTGAGGCATCGATGGACAGTTGCAAGGTAGGGCTGGACAGCGCCCGCAGCACACGCTCCTGGCGGTCCGGATCGGTGGTATCAATAAGGGTATAGGCATCGGCGACCCGCTGCAGAACATGTTCCAGGCTGGCACTGCGCAAGGCGCCCTGACGCTCACCCGCCAATATCCCAATGGTGATCACCTGCGCCACCAGAAGCACAAGGATCAGCAACAGGGCCAGTTGTCCGGCTGCGCGCCGGGGCCAGAATCTCATAAGGGCGCCTCTTCAACGTCGGCAATCCATTGATAGCCACCGCCCCAGATGGTCTTGATCAAACGGGGATGGCGCGGGTCCGGGTCCATTTTCCGGCGCAGACGGCTAACGTGATTATCAATGCTGCGGTCAAAAGCATCGGCTTCGCGGCCCAGAGTGAGATCCATTAACTGATCCCGGGACAGCACCCGGCCGGCGTGCTCCAGAAACGCCAGCAGCAGTTTGTATTCCGCCGTGCTGAGTGACACCTCCACACCGTCCGGATCGGTCAACTGGTGACGATCAACATTCAATTGCCAACCCTCAAAGCGCAGGCACTGGCCAGCCATCGAACTTCGCTGGGGTGGCAGGGCACTGGCACGACGCAACACTGCCCGAATTCGCGCCAGCAATTCCCGGGGGTTGAACGGCTTGGTCAGGTAATCATCGGCGCCCACTTCCAGCCCCACAATACGATCGGTTTCCTCACTCATGGCGGTCAGCAGAATCACCGGCAGTTCGGTGTGTTCCCGCAGGTAGCGGCACAGAGTGAGGCCGTCGTCGCCCGGCATCATGATATCCAGTACGACCAGATCGACCGTGTGATCCCTTAACTGACGCTTCATGGCATCACCGCCATCGGCCAGCAACACACGCAAACCATGTTCCTGCAGATAACGACCCACCAGATCGCGAATGTCGCGGTGATCATCGACCACCAGAATTGTGGAAGAAGCGTTCACGGATAACTCCATCTCTGTACCGGTGCCCCGATTATAGGGAACTGGACTCGCGGCTTGGGAATAAGGTTGTCAAAAAATATCGCATCGCCGCACCCCTGAGACAATTTGCGACAAAGTCGCCGCCACCTCGAGACATTTCTGCGACGTTTCACTGTTCCAATAACCCTCAACCGGCGATGTCACCCCATCCCGGTCCAATGGGTTCAAAGAATAAGGAGTTTTACATGAAAAAAACCACGACGATTGCAGCCCTGTCTGCCGCAGCACTACTGAGTACCGCGCCACTGCTGGTGTCCGCGGATGACGATTATTGGGAAAGCGAGCGCTCTGAATACCGGGAAAACCGCGGCGGCATGAAAGCCGACCTGAAAGAGTACAGCTCCGAAGAAATGCGCATCATGGCTTACGGCCAGGCCCTGCGCCGGTTTGGCCCTGGCGTGACCGTGTCTGTGGATGAAACCGAGGACGGCACCTACGTGGTACAGCTTCGCGACGCTGAAGACAACCTGATGCGTGAACAGGAGTTCAATCGCTACGGCGCTCCGGTTCGTGGCGGTCGCCGGGATTGACACTTAGACCCACAGGCGGGGTTGGGGGAACACCCCGCCTGTGATCAAGGAGATCGATGATGACAATGATGGATACGGAAAACCGGTACGGGGCTGTTGCCCGAGCCCTGCACTGGAGCATGGCGGTTCTGCTACTGATCATGCTGGCCAGTGAAGTATGGTTCGAGGCCCTGGAACACAGCGTGTCGGAACAGTCACTGATGGGCCTGCACCAGAGTCTGGGGCTGGCCCTATTTGCCCTGGTACTGTTCCGGGGCCTTTGGCGTTGGCTCAATCGCTCACGGATGCAACCACCGGCACACTGGGCCACCATGGCGCGACTGGGGCACCTGGCACTGTACGCACTGATGGTTCTGATGCCGCTGACCGGCCTGGCAACCTCTCTGGGTGAGGGCGAAACCGTCACTTTCTTTGGCTGGACTCTGTTTGGCTACGGCCCGGAAATTGAATGGCTGGAAGACAGCGGCGAAGACCTGCACGAGGCATTGGCCAATGCCCTCTGGGTGATGATCGGCCTGCACGTGGCCGCGGCTCTTGCGCACCAGTACATGCTGGGCGATCGCATCATGAAGCGCATGGCCTGACTCTGAAAGCTGCAACAGCTTGAACTGACTGGATTCATCACCGCCTCTCAATCGGTACAATGGGCGTTTTCAGCGATTTCCGGAGACGCCCATGCCCACCGAGCCCAGCTTTAAACGCGAATGGCAGGCCTTCTGGCTGGCCGTGGGGTTTCTCACCCGCATCCCCATGCTGGCCCGCATCGACTACTCCCAGCGCCTGATGAATCAGAGCAGCCTGTATTTCCCCCTGGTCGGCCTGCTGCTGGGCGTCATTTACCTGTGCGTGTACGGCCTGCTGAGCCTGGCCTTCAGCCCCCTGGTGTCGATTATCCTGGTGTTGATCGTGCACCTGTTCCTGACCGGCGCCTTCCACGAGGACGGGCTGGCCGACAGCGTGGATGCGCTGGGCGGGGGTTACACCGTGGAAAAACGCCTGGCTATCATGAAGGACAGCCGGATCGGCACCTACGGCACGGTAACCCTGGTGATGGCGCTGCTGCTGAAAGTGGCGTTGCTGGCCGAGGCCGAGCAGATCTGGGTGGCGCTACTGGCCGCCCCGGCGGTCGCAAGGCTCACCCCCTTGCTGCTGATGGCCACACTCAACTATGTGACCGATCCGGACAAGAGCAAGTCCAAGCCGGTGGCGGATGGCTTCTCCACCGCCCGGCTGCTGGCCGCCGTTGGTTTTGTCATGGTGCTTTCGGGCACTCTCTCATTCTGGCAGCCCTTCTTGATCACCGGCACCCTGGCGGCGGTGCTGTTGGTGGCTCTGTGCTGGGGCGCGTATCTCAAACGCCAGTTGGGTGGTTATACCGGCGATGCGTTGGGGGCCAGTGTCGTGCTGAGTGAATTGGTTTTGCTGTTGTTTCTTTGAGGGCGTACTCAATAGTCTGCTCGGCAGTTTGGGGGTGGCCCTTCCAAAACCGTGCGGAGCCATGGATGGCGGAGCTCGAGCGGGACATGGACGTCTTTACAGCGTGTTTTGGAAGGGCCACGCCCAAACTATCCGCCCCTAAGTTCATGCCTAGTTATCCACCGTAAACGAAACAATCCGCGACAGATGGCTGAACGGCAGCCCGGTTTCCTCATGCCACCGGTTGAACGCCGCCTGCACCTGTTTCAGCCCCTTCTGGCTGGTGGGCGACGCATCCAGGATCTCCGCCCGGGTCAGGGCGGTGACCACATCCCGGGACAGGATGAAGCCGTCCCAGCCCACGCGGCGCAGGAAATACTGCGCGGAATTGCCACCCAGCCGGCAGCCGTTGCGCTTGAGGTATAACAGCAACCCGGCCTGATCGGTGCTGGGCCAGTCGGCCAGAAACCGGCCGAAGCTGCCATGATCCTTCACCACATCCATGATCATGCGGGCATTCTCCGGCACGGTTCGGATTTTCTGCAGGTTGCGCACGATGCGCTCGTCCTTGGCCAGTTCCTCCAACACCTCCGGCGGCACCTGCTGCCAGTAGGCCGGCACAAACCCCTTAAAGGCCTCTTCAAAATCGGCCCACTTATTCTCGATCACCCGCCAAACGAAGCCCGCCTTGAAGATGCAGCGGGTCATCTCGGACAGGTAACGGTCGTCGCTGATTTCCGCCAGATGGCTTTTTTCCACCACGGAGGGAAGTAATGACTGCAGAGCAGCTTCACCGCCTTTCCGAATCAGTGCCTGGTCGTAAAACGCTGAAAACTTCATGAAACATCCTGAAAGGTCTCAATTTGGGTCTTATCGTACCCGGATTGGGGCTGCTAACGCCAAATGCTTCAACCTGAGCGTTTACCGCGATCCTGCAGTTGCTGCACAAGCTCTGGCTTTTCCAGGGGCCGTGCCCACTGGTTGCCATGCACCAACTCCTCAAGCGGCAACCTCGAGCGCCAGCCCTTGGCCTGAAGCTCCGGCTGGTCCAGGAATTCGCTGACATAGCCCAGGCACAGGTAGGCCAGCGGGTAGACGTGTTCCGGCAATTGCAGGATCTCCGCCAACCGTTCCTGGCTCAGGATGCTGACCCAGCCCACGCCGATGTTTTCCGCCCGGGCCGCCAGCCACAGGTTCTGTACCGCCAGGCAGGTGCTGAACAGGTCCATTTCCATAATGGAGTTGCGCCCGAGCACGTTCGGCCCGCCCCGGCTGCGGTCGCAGGTGATGCACAGGTTGATGGGGCTGTCGAGAATGCCCTGCAGTTTCAGGCTCTCGTAGCGCTCCTTGCGTTCGCCCTGATAGTTGGCGGCCGCCCGGTCGTTTTCGGCGTTGAAGCTGTCCAGCACTTGCCGGCGCACATCCACGCTGTCGATGACGATGAAATCCCAGGGCTGCATGAACCCCACCGAGGGCGCGTGGTGAGCCGACTCCAGCAAGCGGGCCAGCACCTCGTTTGGAATGGCGTCCGGCAGGAACTGCGAGCGAACGTCACGGCGCTCAAAGATGGCCCGGTACAGGCCCTCGCGCTGGGCCTCGGTGAAGGATTGGTCGTGATCGCTCATAACTCCAGTAGCCTTTTCAATGCGTCGGTATCCAGACACTGCTCCACCTGATCGGCCAGGCGATCCAGTTGCTGCAACCGGTGAGCCTGGTAATCCACGGACCGGGCATCGCCGGTTTTCAGGCCGGCCCACTGAAGAAAGGCCTCGCAGGCCTCGGGCTCGTCGAACAGGCCGTGCACGTAGGTGCCCAGAATCTGGCCATCCTCGCTGATGGCTCCGTCCGGGCGGCCATCCAACTGGGCCACCGGCCGGGCCATAGCCGGGCCTTCGGTGACGCCGTTGTGCATCTCGTAGCCCTGCATGATGGGCGCGTTCTCCCCGCCTGAAGCGGCCAGGTTCAGTGGGCCGGAGACGTAACGCAACTGCTTACCCGGCACCATGCGCGTGGTCATGGCCAGCCAGCCCAGGCCGTCGGTGCTGCCCGGTTCGCCTTCCAGGCCCTCCGGGTCGTCCACCCGTTGCCCCAGAATCTGGAAGCCACCGCAAATCCCCAGCAATTTTCCCCCATAACGCAGGTGTCGGCGAATGACCTCTGGCCAGCCCTGCTGTTTCAGCCAGGCCAGGTCGTGCCGGGTGCTCTTGCTGCCGGGCAGGATGATCAGGTCCGCCGGAGGGATAGGCTCGTCCGGACCGACAAACACCAGGTCCACACCCGGGTGCAGGCGCAGGGGGTCGAAGTCGTTATGGTTGCTGATGCGTGGCAGCACCGGCACCACCACTTTCAGCGCACCCGCCTCACTGGTTCCGGCGGCGGCCACGCTGTCTTCCGAATCAATCACCAGACCGTGCAGGTAGGGCAACACCCCGAACACGGGTTTACTGGTGTGTTCACGGAGCCAGTCCAGACCGGGCTCCAGCAGGGCAATATCGCCCCGGAAGCGGTTGATGATGAAGCCGGCAGTCCGGGCCCGCTCGGTCTCGGAAATCAGCGACAGGGTGCCCACGAGTTGAGCAAAGACACCGCCCTTGTCGATGTCGCCCACCAGCAGCACCGGACAGTCGGCCGCTTCGGCGAAGCCCATGTTGGCGATGTCGTTGGCCCGCAGGTTGACCTCCGCCGGGCTGCCGGCACCTTCGGCGATCACCACGTCGTATTGCCTGTTCAATGCCTGCCAGGCCTCCATCACCGTGGCCTTCGCCTCGGCCTTGTAGGCGTGGTAATCCAGCGCGTCCATGTTGCCGTGTACGCGACCGCGCAGGATCACCTGGGCTCCGCAATCGCTCTGGGGCTTGAGCAAAACCGGGTTCATATCGCTGTGAGGCTCCAGCCCACAGGCCAGCGCCTGCAGGGCGGTGGAGCGACCAATCTCGCCACCGTCCACGGTGACGGCGCTGTTCAGGGCCATGTTCTGGGGCTTGAACGGCGCCACCGACACCCCCTGGCGGGCCAGCCACCGGCACAGGGCGGCAACCACCGTGGTCTTGCCGGCATCCGAGGTGGTGCCCTGCACCATCAGCGTGGCCATTTACAGCTCCACGCCCTTCTGGGCCTTGATGCCCTGGTCCTTGAACGCGTGCTTGACCACGCCCATCTCGGTGACGGTGTCGGCCAGGTCGATCAACTCCTGCGGGGCATGACGGCCGGTGACCACCACGTGCTGCATCTCGGGCCGACCCTGAAGATCATCCAGCACCCGGTCCAGGTCGATGTAGTCGTACTTCAGGGCGATGTTGAGTTCGTCCAGCAGGATCAGGTCGTAGCTGTCATCCTTCAGCATGGCGGCGGCGATGTCCCAGGCGGCGTTGGCGGAGGCCACGTCCTGCTCCCGGTTCTGGGTGTCCCAGGTGTAGCCCTGGCCCATCACGTGGTAGTCCACGTTGGGCAAATCCCGGAAGAACGCTTCTTCGCCGGTGCTGAACGCGCCCTTGATGAACTGCACGATGCCCACTTTCATGCCGTGGCCCAGGGCCCGGGCCACCATGCCAAAGCCGGAACTGCTCTTGCCCTTGCCGGGGCCGGTCATAACCAGCAGCACACCCTGTTCGTTCTGGGCGCGGGCAATGCGTTCCTGCATGATTTTCTGTTTGGCGGCCATGCGCTTGGCGTGGCGTTCGGGATCTTTTGCGCGCTCTCGCATGAGGGCACTCCTTATTGGGATGATGAATGGGTAACGGCGAAGGATTCGCCCCGGAAAATCGCAGCCACGAGGGCCGGGGCCGAGGGGAAGTAGCCATGGAAGTAACTGGCCGTCAGCGTGCCCTGGCGATACACCGCCTCGCCTTCGGAGCCGGCCTGCTTGCGGGTTCGGGCAACCGGCTGCCACGGCGTTTCCAGGGTGGAATGGTGATACGTATGGCCCCGCAAATCACCCAGGTTCGTGTCCAGACTTTGCAAGCCCAGCGCCTTCAGCCGACCCGCCATGATGGCCCGGCCAGGCAGCAGACCCACCAGGGCATGCTCGCCGCCTTCCTTGTCCACCAGGGTTTCAGCGCAGGCCATCAGGCCGCCGCATTCGGCCAGTATCGGTTTGCCCGCCTGATGAAAGGCACGAATGGCTTCCAGCATCGGCGTATTGGCGGCCAGTGTCCCGGCGTGCAGCTCCGGGTAACCGCCCGGCAGCCAGAGAGCATCGGCCTCGGGCAGCTGGTTATCGGCCAACGGCGAAAAGTAACTCAGCTGCGCGCCCATGGCTTCCAGCAGATCTTGGTTGGCCCGGTAGATAAAACTGAATGCGGCATCGCGGGCGATGGCGATGCGGTGGCCAGCTAATAAACGTTCGGGCGGTGCCGGGGGCTCTGCAGCGAGCTCGACTGGTCTGGGCAATGTATCCAGACCAGCGGTTTTCAATACCTCGGCGGCGCGGTCCAGGCGGTTGCTCAAATCCGAAAGCTCGTTGGCCTGCACTAACCCCAGATGACGATCGGGAATGTCCATCGCCTCGTTGCGGGGAATCGCACCCAGTAGGTCGATGCCCTCCGGCAGACTCTCTTTCAGGAGCTGGCCGTGGTACACACTTCCAATCTTATTGGCGATCACCTGATGCACCGGCAGTTCCGGATCAAACCGGGCCAGGCCAAAGGCGATCGCACCAAAGGTCTGAGCCATGCCCTTGGCGTCAACCACCGGGAGAGCCGGAATACCGGCCAGTTTGGCTAGGTCGCCGCTACTCGGGTCTCCATCAAACAGCCCCATGGAGCCTTCCACCAATATAAGATCGGCGGTTTGCGCCGCTTCGGCCAGACGCCAGCGACATTCGGCTTCGCCGGTCATCCATGGGTGCAGCTGGTACACCGGATTGCCCGAGGCAACCTCCAACACCATGGGGTCCAGGTAGTCTGGGCCGTGTTTAAAGACACGCACATTCAAGCCGGCATTACGGTGCAGGCGCGCCAGGGCGGCGGTGACCATGGACTTGCCCTGGCCGGAGCCGGGGGCGGTGATCATGGCTGCGGGAACACAGTTTTTCATAAAGTGAGCGTAACTCCTCAAGTATGGCGGCCGGTGGCGGGGAGCCCTTTCCGGGACCGTCAAAAACAGGGATGTTTTTGTCGAGCTACGACCGCCATGGACGGCGGAAGTGCAGATTTTGCAGGAGCAAAAATCTGCCTGGGACGTATTCACAGCGTGTCCCGGAAAGGGCTCCCCGCTGCCGGCCGATACTCCCAAATTGATGTCAGCCTCTTTTAGGCACAAAAAACGGCGCCCCATCCACTTCCACCGTTGCCAAATCCTGGTTGTACAAACGCTCCAGCGCACTTGGCACCAGCATTCGCTCCGCCGAGCCCCAGCAAGCTTCCCCATCCGGGTACATCAGCAGGATGTTGTCGCACCAGCGGGCGGCCAGGTTCAGGTCGTGCAGGCACATGAAGATGGCGTTGCCGGCTTTCGCCCTTTCGGTCAGCAGTTTCATCACCGCCACCTGATGGTGTAAGTCCAGATGGTTCGTGGGCTCGTCCAGCAGCCAGGTGTGGGGCGCCTGGGTCATCAGGGTGGCGATGGCCACGCGCTGGCGTTCGCCGCCGGAAAGCGTACTGACCAAACGGTCCTTCAGGTGCAGCACGTCCAGGGCTTCTAGGGCACGCTCGGCCTGCGCCACATCGTCGGCGCTTTCCATCTGCCAGGGGGAGAGCCAGGGGTGGCGGCCGATCAGGGCGGTTTCCAGTACCGTCGCCGGAAAGCCATCCTGGTGGTCCTGGAAGACCAGGCCTACCTGCTGGGAAAACGCCCGGCGTTTCAGCGTGCCCGTGGGCTGGTCGTCCAGTATCAGGGAACCGGCCCGGGGTGCCTTCAGTCCCGCCAGGGTGTGCAGCAGGGTGGTCTTGCCCGCGCCGTTGGGGCCCAGAACGCCCCAGATCTGGCCGGCTTCGATGGTCAGGTTCAGCGGGTAGCCGTCCGGGCGGGCGGGAATGTCGATCACCAGCTTCCGGGTACTCAGGGTCTGCATGGTCGGGCGTTTAATCATCACCATCAGCGGCTCCGGTACAGCAGGTACAGGAAGGTGGGCACGCCCAGCAGGGCGGTGATCACGCCCACGGGCAGTTGTTCGGGGGCAATGACAATGCGCGCCAGGGTGTCGGCCAGTACCAGCAGGGTGCCGCCGGCCAGGGCGCAGGCGGGCAGGATCAGGCGCTGGTCGTTGCCCAGCACCAGGCGCAGCATGTGCGGCACCACCAGCCCGACAAAACCGATGCTGCCGGCCATGGTGACGGCCGTGGCGGTCAGCAGGCTGGCCAGCACGTAGATCAGCCATTCCATGGGGCGCACGGAAATCCCCAGGGCAGCCGCCTGCAAGGGCCCGCGGGCCAGTACGTTCAGGCTTCTGCCCAGGGGCACAATTATCAGGCACACCGTCAGCAGGAACAGCAGGCCGGGCCAGGGCGTGCGGGCATAGGATACGTCCCCCATCAGCCAGTACAGCATGCCCGGCAGTTCACGGGCCGGGCTGATGGCCAGCATCAGGGTGATCACCGCGCCCCAGCCGGCGGCCACCACCACGCCGGTGAGCAACAGGCGTGAAGGCGTCCAGCTGCCGGTGCCGTGGGCCAGGCCGAAGACCAGGAAGGTGGAAAGCAGCGCGCCGGCAAAGGCGGAGCCGGAAACCAGGAAACCGCCGAGCCCCGCCAGCATGGCCAACAGCGCGCCCACGGCAGCCCCGCCAGACAGGCCCAGGACGTAGGGGTCCGCCAGGGGATTGCGCAGCAATACCTGCATCAGGGCCCCGGCCACGGCCAGCAGGCCGCCGGTGGCGAAGGCCGACAGTGTGCGGGGTAAACGCAATTCCAGCACGAGGGTTTGCTGCAACGGCTCGGCGTTCCCGAAAAACACCGACAGCACCTCCATCGGTGACAGGGCGACGCTTCCCACGGCCACGGACACCACCATCGACAGCAGGCTGACCAGGGCCAGAACCAGTAAGGGCGGCAGGAGCGAACGGGTCACCGGATGCCTCCGTCAGTCACGCCGGGCACGGGCCACCTCCAGTTTTTCACAGAACAGGCGAGTGCCCTCGAGCATGCGGGGCGTAGGACGCTGCACCAGGGAGGGCGGGATAAAGAAAAGGTTGTCCCGGGCGGTGGCGGTCAGTTCCGGAAACGCCTCCCAACGGGTCAGCCAGTGACGGTTTTCCTCGCCCATGCCGCCGGCCAGGATGGCTTCGGGGTTGCCGGTCACCACCGACTCTGTGCTGATCCGGGGCACCAGGCGTTCCAGGTCACCAAAGATGTTGTCACCCCCACACAACTGGATCATCTCACCGATCAGGTGATCATCGTTCACCGTCATCAAGGGCTCGTCCCAGACCTGATAGAAGACCGATACCGGCTCGGCGTCGGCATACTCAGCCCGCAAACTGGCAATGCCCCGGCGGAAACGTTCGGCCTCGGCAAAGCCGGCCGCTTCGGTGCCGGCCAGGGTGGCCAGGCGTTCGATGGTATCGGACACCGCTTCAAAGCTGCGGGGCTCGATGGCAAACACCGGCAGGCCCAGGTCTTCAAGCATCCGCACCTGTTCGGCGGGGTTGCCGGTGACCCAGGCAATCACCAGGTCCGGCTGCCGTTGCAGCAACCGCTCCATGTCCAGCCGGGTATGACTGCCCACCTTGGGCACCTGCCGGGCGGCCGGCGGGTAGTCGGAATAATCCACCACGGCCACCACCTGCTCACCGGCGCCGGCGGCCCATACCAGCTCGGTGGCGCCGGGAGACAGCGCGGCGATGCGGGTGGCGGGCTGGCCCAGGCAGAGCCGGGCGCCGGTGTCGTCCCGGGCGCAGACTGGCTCAGCCAGTGCCAGGCGTCCTGCCCCTGGGGCCAGGACGAGGCAACTTATCACCAGTAACAGTTGGCCAGCTTTCAGCATAGGTTGATTCGACTCTTCGGATTCTGACAGTCGTTGGCTGCCGGCATGGACGGATAAGCCGGTGCGCCACCCTTGCGGGCCGCCTCAAAGGCTTCCCGTTCGCCCGGCTCCAGCTGGTCCGATACCCAGTCCATCAGTGGATGGTCGGGGCGCGTATGGCCGCTGCCCGGCAGGCCGTGATTGGCAATATTGCGGGCGAAGTCACGAACCAGGCGCTTGCGGGTAAACACATCCGTTTCCCAGAAACCGCGCTTGGCGGCCAGCAACAGGATGGCCTGCATGTGGGTTTTGACGTGGAAATTGTGCCCCTCCGACAGGAAGGCATCCAGCCCGAGTTCATGACGGTCCCGCATGTAGACATCGTTGACCGCGTCCCACATGCCCGAGCGCACCACCTGCGGGCTGGTGACCTGCCAGCCCCAGAGGTTATCAAGAAAATCGCTGCCCATGGTGCGGGCTCCGGCATAGCCGTGTTCCATCAGGGGTTTGAGCCACTGGGGGTTCAGGTTACGGGCTCGCAGCTCCACATCCAGGGCCCTTTCGAGCGAATCGACCCTGGGGTTGGTGGGATCGGCGTACTGCAGCACCCGGTTCCGGGGCGGTTCGCCGCGCAGGTGCTCCACCGCGTTGGAAAGCCCACCCTGAAAATCAAAGCCGTCGTCATTATCCAGCAGACCGTACAGATGGCTGGCGCGCCCCAGATAGGTCTGATTGACGCTCTGCAACTGTCGGTCAAAACTCTGGTGCGCGGGCTCTCCCTGGCGTCCCTTGCCATACACATGGCCCATCCGCCGGCGGTAAGCGTTGCCCAACTGATCACGATCCTGCCAGGCGCCGGAGCGGGAAGCCAGGCGGTTCACGCCCGTCCCGTAGGCGCCCGGTGCCGTGCCAAATACCCGGTGCGCGGCCTGGGCGCCGGCGTCGCGTGCCGATGCTCCCGCCGCCAGCAACTCCCGGGTATCAGCCACCCAGCGGGCGGCGACTTCGTTGAGGGCCAGGGGTTCCTCGCCGGGTTCGCTCATAGTCACCGGCAGTACCGACAGGGCCTGCTCCAGGGCCTCGGACAGTTCAGGATGTTCCTGGCGTATGGTTGTGGCCGAGCCGGCCAGGGCATAGCGGGAGGCCAGATCCAGCCATACCAGCTGGCTTTCGTACAGATCCCTGAACAGCCCGGAGGTGGTGAAGACCACGTTGCGACGCGCCGGCGTCTTGGTTCCGTCGCCGACCGGGAGGCGTTCCAGTCCCTTGACGATGCCCCGGCTGTTCCAGACCGGTCGAATACCCATCAGTTTCAGGCCAAAAGCAATCATCACGCCTTCATCGCGCACCGTGTCGGAGGCCCAGAGCACCAGAGCATCGCTGTCGCCGTGTTTGCGGTCTTTGTCACCCCCGGCTTTCACGGCCAGCTCCTGGGCTAGCGACCAAGCCACGCGAGTGGGAATAAGGTCGTCGGAAAGAGCATGGAAGTTACGCCCGGTGGGCAGTACTTCCGGTGTGCGCAGCGGGTCGTTGCCCTGCCCCGGCGGCACAAAGCGGCCATCCAGAGCCGCCAGAAAGTTCTCACGCTCCAGTGCGGGGGAAACCTCCAGGTTCTGGCGCCAGGACGGCTTCGGCGTACCCGCCTTGCCGGCCATGGACGCCAGCAGGGTGTCGACCATCTCGTCGGTCCAGTCCCGGCCAAACACATGCAGGCCCAGCGGCATGAAGTGTTCCTGCATATCGGTCACGTAATGGCCCGCCTCATGCACTAGCAGGTCGGGGGCAAGTTCGTCCACCGAAACCTCCTCCACCGCCAGCCCCATTTCACCGGCGATCTCCCGCTCCAGGTCCGCGCCGATATCCAGGGCCTGGATCTTTTCCCGCAACAGTTTCAGGGCCCGTTCACGGGTGGGACTGTCGGGTTCGTTGGCGGATTCCCAGGTTTCCACCAGCTGTCGCAACTCCAGCAGGTCGTCGTACAGTTCAGTGGCCGCCAGCGGTGGCGTCAGATGGCTGATCATCACCCCCAGGGCCCGGCGCTTGGCCTGGATGCCCTCGCCCACGCCATCCACGATGTAGGGGTAGATCAAGGGCAGATCGCCGCCCAGCAGGTCCGGGTAATCGTCGTTTGTCAGCCCGGCCCGGCGGCGCGGCAGGAATTCCCGGGTGGAATGACGCCCCACGTACACCAGGGCGTCCGCCTGGTAGTGGTCGCGCAGCCAGTGGTAGAAACCCACGTACTGATGGGTGGGCGGGAAGGTGGTGTTGGCGTGCAGCAGCTCTTCGTCCACTTCCCAGCCCCGGGGCGGTTGTGGGCCGACGAAAACGTTGCCGAATCGCAGGCCCGGGAACACCAGCCGGCCGTCCACCACCATCGATTGGCCCGGCGCCTCGCCCCAGCCTTTGAGCCCGGGAATGCCGGAACTGACCAATGCCTGACGGCTCGCCCGCAAGGCCGACTGCTGGCCGCCCTCGTTCAGGCGTTTCTGCCAGAGCCTCTCGTAGTCATCCAGATGTTCAAGGGTCCGCCGACGGGAAGGGTGCTGGACATGCTCGATCAGGTGCCGGAGATCTCGAATGCCCCGGTTAAGCAGGCCTCTTGCCAGTTCCTTTTCACCCATGGCCAGGGACTGTTCCAGCCGCTCTTGCAGATACCCCAACGGGCCATGCTCGACTTCCTGTTGCACCACCGTCGGCAGGGTCGCCAGGTAACGCTGGTAGGTCTGGCTGTCCATGCCGGCAACCTCGCCCGCCATTTCCCGCAGACCGCGAGGATCGTCCGGAAGGCTGACGCCCCGTTGCTGGATCTGGTCCAGCAGCGCCTCCGGACTCTCCGGCAGGGGGCCGGTTTTGTACCCTTTGGCCTTCAGCCAAGTCAGCATTTCAAAGAGGGACGCGGGCACGTCCAGATTGTCGGCCCCGATGTTCTGCCGCCCTGGCGGGTGGTTGTAATAAATGATGGCCACCCGTTTTTCCGCGTTGGGCTTGTCCCGCAGGACCTGCCAGCGTTTAAGCCGGTCCGCGACGGCCTGGACGCGACCCTCCACTGGCCGGGTCAATGTCAGCGCCACGCCGGTTTGTTCATCAATTGTCTCGGGCTCGGCGGTGGCCAGGACCATGGGCTGACTAACCCCCTGCAACTCGGGCATCGCCAGTTTGTAGTGCACTTTGTCTGCTGGAATACCATCCACCGACAACCGCCACTGGTTCGTTGTCCGGGAAGCCAGACGCAGCCCCTTGATCACCGGCACATTCAGCTGGATCAACGCTTCGGTTACCGGGCGGCGGCCTTCACCCCCACCCACGGTGAAATCCTGCAGGCTGACGATGCCGGTCAGCGTGGCCGGCTCGGTGGCTTTGTCCAGCGTTCGGACCGCTTCCAGACTGGCGCCGCCCCAACGGGAAAGAATGGCGAAACACTGGATATGTCTAGCTTCCAGAGCGGCACAGGCGGCATCCAGCAGGGCCTTGTCGCCCGGGCGGTCGCCGCTGTCGAGATCCAGCAGCGCCACCACCGGTCCGGGTTCCAGCTTCAGCCCGTCGGGATCGGTGGTGGCTTCGCTATCACGGTAGTAGCGGATCAGGGCCCGGGGCGGCAACTCGGGCACGCTCAGGCTCTGGCCCGCCTGTACCAGCATCCAGCGAAGCAAGGCATCAAGATGTTCCGGCGTGCGTCCCTGATAGAGCCCCCGCCCCGCCAGCCAGGCGGCCTGCGCCGGAAACCGTTGGCGCAGCCGGTCCCGGTGCGCGCGAACATCGGCATCCGGTTCCGGAGCCTTCATCAAGTCATTGAGCGAGGCATCGTCCATCTCCGCCAGCGGCCTCTGGCCACCCAGGCGCGATAATCGCGTCAGACTCCGGTCCCCATTGACGGCCAGTACCGGGAAACGGCGCGTTGCCATGCGCGCCTCTATAACCCGCTCCAGCCGGCCCACCTGGTCACCGAAGACCGCCGCCAGCAAAAGGCTGTCAGCCCGACCCACCAGGGCAGCCAGGGCCCGGTTGTCCAGCCGGGCAATCTGCTCGGGGGTTCGCAGGATCACGTCGTGGTCGGGATGGGTCGCCAGGAATCGGTGGGCACCGGCCGCCATTTCCGCCGCGGAGCGGTCGGAGACAATGCCAACGACCGTGGCGGCCCGGACACCAGGCGACACCCAAACCAGCACACACAGCACCAGCGCCAAGGCAAAGAGCCCGCTGCCTTGCATCCGTTTACTCAGAGAGCTCACGAGACGACCTCCATCCGGTTTGATTGGCTTAACGGAAGTCGTAACGGACCGTCAGCATGGCGGTACGACCGGCGGTGATGTAGTACTCATCGCCGCTTGAGCCATAACTCGCTGTCCTGCGCTCTCTGTCGAAGACATTCTCAACGGACAACTTCCCATTCCAGCCCGGAGCAAAGGCCCAGCCAGCTCGCAGATCCAGGGTACCGTAGCCCGGCAGGCGCTCTTCATTGTCCTCGTCGTCATAACGGTGGTTTGCCGCAACAAAGGTACCGCCCAGGTTCCAGGTACCCAGTTGCTTGCTCAGGTCGAACCGGAAGGTTTGGGTGCTTCGATGCTCCAGATCCTTGCCATTGCTCCGGTTCTCGGGGTCCATCAGTGTTGCCGAGACCTGGGCCTTCCAGCCATTGCTTTCCCAGCCACTTTGCCATTCAAGGCCGCGGATTCTGGCCTTATCGACGTTTTGGGGCGAATTCACGCCACTGGGCCCCTCTCGCGTCACGATAAGGTTTTCGACGTTCAACTGGTAAATTGCCACATCCCAGAACCAGGCAGGGTAATTCCCCCCAAAGCCCAGTTCGAAGTTCTCGGACTCCACGGCCTCCAGATCCGGATTGCCTTCGTATTCATAAGTGCCCCAGCTATATGTGTATTTTTCATACGGGTAGTAGAGGTCATTAAACGTGGGGGCACGAAAGGCTGTGCCGTAACTCAGGCGAACACGGTGGGAACGGTCAAATGCGTGGCCCAGGGCAATGGCGCCGGTTTCATTGGTGCCATAGGCCTCGTTGTCGTCGCCCCGCAAGCTTACCTGTACATCCGATGGCCCAAGGTTCAGGCGTAACTGGCCAAACAACGCGGTGTTGGTCCGGCTGGTTTCATCGAACGAGGTGGTGCCCTCAACCTCGTCGTTCATTGTTTCGGCCCCCAACGCCAGCTCATGTACATCCCACGTCAGGGTGTTAATCCACCTGGCCGTACGGGTGCGGGTATTGAACTCGGAGCCATAAGCCGGAGTTTTTGTTTCATCCCGGGATTCCGAGAACTGAACCGACTGGTGCCAGTAACTGGTCACCGGCACATCCATTTTGGCGCTGGTGGCCCGAAGCTTGAAATCCGTTTCACCGCCCGCGAATTCCGTGTTTCCTTCACTCTGGTACATCATGAGGCTGGCTTCGCCGCCATTCTCGAATGAGTGGGCCACGCGTCCCACGCCAGCGGTGTTACGGAAACCCTTATCATCACCATCAGTGATAATTGCCGTGCCGTCGGTTTCCCGATGAACCCCACTCAGGCTGACTCGGGTATTACCGAAGACGCCGCCCACTCCGGCAGCGGTCTTCTGGGTATTGAAGTTACCGGCTCCGGCTTCAATCCAGCCTACCCGTTCTTCCGTCGGGTCCAATGTGAACGCCTGAACGACCCCACCCAATGCATCGGCTCCGTACAGCGAACTTTTTGGCCCACGGACAATTTCAACGCGCTCTACAAGTTCGGGCGGAATGAATTGCCACGAAGCACCGCCGGCTGTCGCTGAGTGCATTCGTACACCATCGACCAGGAACAGAGTCGAAGCATTCTTGGTCCCACGCAGATACACACTGGCAGTCTTGCCGAAGGAACCGTTGGTCTTTACCTGAACCCCCGGCTGCCCCTGTAACAGATCCTGGAACTCATTGGGCGCTTTCTCCCGGATTTCCTCCTCATCAATCACCGTCACCGACGACAGACTCTCGCCCACGGTGCGCGGGCCAAGGGTGGCGGTCACCACGATCGGATCAAGCGTGTCAGACGCATTGGAGGATTCGGACTCGTTGGCCTGGGCCACGGCGGACGCCAGTGGCAATAGGAGCAGTGAAGCACCGGAAAACAGAAGGGCCGGGGTGGCCTTGGTAATACCCATATTTGTTTCTCACCATCAGGTCGCGCTACACCCGCACGACGGTTAACGATCGTGCCACGGAGGTGAGAGTTCGGGGATGAAGAAAGGAAATATGGGCACACCGGATGCACAGGCCTTCACCCACCGTCGCCGCCCTCCGCAGCATTTGGTGTGTTAACAGGCCGGTCTCCGGGCTTATGAGTGGATGCCGGCGGCATCCCGGGCCATCGCCTTCCCATGTCTCGGACACAGTGGCGCGTTCGATGGCGGTTGACTCAATTACCGTTGCGGGGGCAGCGCTGGACTTGCTCAAAGGGGCCTCTGAGCGCACCAGTTTCCCGTTTCACCCCGGGCAGCTTTGCATCGGGGCACCTGAAAACGCGCGCAAAGGCTAACAATCGGTTAATGTCTGGTCAATGACATTTGCAAAGCGCGGCGGCGAGTCTCTGCCATTCGGTCTCGCTTCCCGGCAAGCCAAAACGCAGGGCAGGCGGCTGTTCAAACAGTCGCACGAGGATGCCCTGTCGGGCCAGGGATCCATAAATGGCCAGTGCATCCGGGTGAGGTAGGTAGCGAAAAAGCTCGGTTCCCGCACTTTCGCCGAAGCCGGCTTCGGCCAACAGGCGGGACAGGCGACGACTGCCTTCAAGCAGGGAATCGCGAGTGCGGGCCTGCCAGGCCACATCCTGCAGGGCGTGCTTCATCAGGTACCGGGCCGGACCACTCATGGCCCAGGGACCCAGTCGATGCGACAATGCCGAAATCACTGAGTCATCACTCATCACCGCACCGGCCCGAACCCCCGCCAGCCCGAAAAACTTGCCCAGCGAGCGCAATACCACCAGCCCGCTCACACCCACACTCGTAGCGAGACTGTCAGCCCCTGGGGTGACAAATGCTTCGTCCACCACCAGCGTACCGCCACGGGCCTGCAAACTCCGATGCCATTCCTGAAGCTGGCCGGCCGGCAGGGCCAGGCCGGTGGGGTTGTTGGGATGAATCCACACCAGGACGTCGAGGGAGGCCAGCCACTCGTCACTTTCCAGAACCGATTCCAGCGGTACAGGGACCACGGTATGGCCGGCCCGTTGCCACCAATAGCCGTGTTCCCGATACCCGGGCACCGGGATACCGACACGGCAGGGAGCATAAAGCTGTGGCAAGGCCTGAATGGCTGCCTGGCTGCCAGCCACCGGCAGGCACGCGGCTCCTGCCGGGGCTTCGACCCATTGACGGATCAGCTCGGGCAGGCCGTCATCGTCCTCCGGCAATCTCTGCCAGACCGGGGCCGGAATCTCCGGGATAGGCCAGGGATTCGGGTTGATGCCGGTGGACAGATCCAGCCACTGGCTCTCGGGGACGCCCCACTGCCTGGCGGCCTGCCGGAGTCGACCGCCATGCTCCGGTACCGGCTCAACCATCGTTTTCTCGTTCATCGGCATCGCCCCATCAGAAAAGCAGCCACCCCAACAGTCCTGCCAGAATCAAAGTAATAAACCACAGGGCGACACCCCGCTGGACCAAGCGGATCGCCTGCTCCACGGTGCCCGCCCCCGGCTTCCCACCAGCACCCAGAACGGGTCGCTGTTTTACCCCCGACCAATAGGGGGCTGGTCCACCCAGGGTCACTTCCAGGGCACCGGCCCCTGCCGCCATCACCGGCCCGGCGTTGGGGCTGTCCCAAGAGGGCGCCTGGCGCCGCCAGCAACGCAATGCCAGTTGGGTGTTTCCCAGCAGGGCGTAGGTCAGGGCAGTCAGCCTGGCCGGAATCCAGTTCATCAAGTCATCCAGCCGGGCGGCACAACGACCGAAATACTCGAAACGGGCGTTGCGATAGCCCCACATGGCATCCAGGGTGTTCACCAGCCGATGCAACACCACGCCTGGAAGGCCGGCCACCAGAAACCAGAACAGGCTGGCAAAGACGGCATCCGCGCCGTTCTCAAGCATCGATTCAGACGCCGCTGCAGCCACGCCCTGCTCATCCAACGCTGCCGCATCGCGACTGACGATGTAGCCCACCCGTCGGCGGGCTTCGTCCATATCGCCTCTGGCCAGGGGCTCGCCAACCGCCCGACCGTGTTCAGCCAGGCCCCGTAGGGACACCGCCAGCGCCAGCACCACCACCTGAGTCACCAACAGCGTCCAGCCATCCAGCCACACCTCCGCCGCCAGCGCCAGGCCTACAAACGGGACGCACAGGATCAATACGCCGAGCCCCCCGACCCAGAGTGAACGGGCAGGCGGTTCCGGATGGCTATTCAGTAAGCGTTCAACCCAAACCACCAGATTGCCGAAGCCCACCAAGGGATGCCAGCGGCGGGGTTCACCCACTAAATGATCGAGAAGGACAGCCGCGATACTGACGATCACCGGCACGGCCCAGTTTTCCACTATCCACGCTCCTTGAATGAAGTGGGCGAAGTCTACCCGACACCCGGAGCAACTTGACACCCAAACCGCGCCGGAGGAGCATCTTTGGCTTTGTCAGTCACCAGGAAATGACCATGCCACTGCCCAGCAGCTGCACACAGCCGCCCCCAAAACCGAGTGCGCTCCACGGCGAGCGCGCCAGGGACCGTCAGCAAGTACTCACCAAGCCCCCCGGGTCATTGGGCGACCTGGAACGGGTGGCGATTGAACTTGCCGCACTGCAGGGATGCGACACACCAACCCTGGAGCGAGTGCACATTTCCGTCTTCGCCGGTGACCACGGGGTCTGTGAGGAAGGCATTTCCGCCTTTCCGCAAGCCGTCACCGCCCAGATGATCGCCAATTTTGCCGGCGGGGGCGCGGCCATCAGCGTGATGGCCCGGGAGTTGGGCGCCGAGCTGGAAGTCATCAACCTTGGGACCGTGGGCGAGGTGCCGGAACTGCCCGGTGTGCTGCATCAGGTTATCGCCCCATCTACCGAAAATCTTGCCGAAAAAGACGCGTTAACCGCCGATCAGCTGCAAAACGCATTGAATACCGGCGATCATGCCTCGCAGCGCGCCGCTGACAACCGCGCCCAGCTGTTCATAGGTGGCGACATGGGCATCGGCAACACCACCAGCGCGGCGGCATTGGCCTGTGCACTGCTGGACCACCGGCCGCAGGACCTCGTAGGGCCCGGAACCGGCCTGGACGCCCAGGGGGTCAGCCACAAGGCGCGCGTGGTGCAAACCGCCCTGGATCGCCATGGCGACAACCGCGACCCACTGGCGGTACTGGCATCCCTCGGCGGGTTTGAAATTGCCGCCCTGGCCGGCGCGATCCTGGGCTGTGCCGCACGCGGGGTGCCGGTACTGGTGGATGGCTTCATTGTCTCGGTGGCGGCCCTGGCGGCCACCCACATCCAGCCCGGCGTTCGTGACTGGCTGCTGTTCAGCCACCAGTCGGCCGAACCGGGTCACCAATCGGTACTGAAGGCACTGGACGCTCAACCACTGCTGAACCTCGGCATGCGCCTGGGCGAGGGCAGTGGGGCCGCCGTGGCAGTGCCCCTGTTGCGCACAGCCTGCGCCCTGCATAATCAAATGGCGACCTTTGCCGATGCCGGCGTCAGCGACAAGCCTGGAGCCTGAATGAATACCACCACCGTCATTGACCTTATCCGCCACGGCGAACCCGAAGGGGGCCCCATGTTCCGGGGCAGCAAGGACGACCCGTTAAGCACCAAAGGCTGGCAGCAGATGCAGGCGGCGGTGACCGAAAAGGACCATTGGGAGGTCATTGTCAGTTCCCCCATGTCCCGGTGCAGGCGTTTTGCGGAAACTCTCGCCGAAGAACGCCAAATTCCGCTGCATATTGCAGACAACCTGCGGGAAATCGGTTTTGGCGAATGGGAAGGACTGACCGCCGAGCAGGTTCAACAGCGCTATGGCGACCAACTGGACAAATTCTGGCAGGACGCCATCCACCACATTCCACCGGGAGGCGAGCCGGTAACCGACTTTCACCAGCGGGTAACAGACACCTTTAACCACTGGCAGGAGCACCTGGCCGGACAAAAAGTACTGGTGGTCTGCCACGGCGGCGTTATCCGCATGGTGCTGGCCGATATTCTGGGCATTCCCCTGGCAAGATCCTTCACAGGCCTGGCCGTGCCCTATGGCTGTCGCACCCGTATCCGCGTGGATCAATCCGAGTTTGGCACCTTCCGCAGCATGCTCAGCCTCACTCCTGGGCCGAACCCTTGAGCGTCAGTGGCAACCCCGCCACGGACATCACCACCTCGTCGCAGCGCTCGGCCAGCGCCTGGTTCATCCAGCCCAGTTCATCGGCAAACCGACGGGTGAGGGCGTCCATCCCGATTGTCCCCAGCCCCACTTCATTGGTCACCACGACCAAGGAGCCGGGGTAAGCCTTCACTTCCTCCAGAAAGCATTCGCGCTCCTCGGCAAAACGTTCACCCCCGGCCAACAGCAAGTTGCTCATCCACAGACTCATACAGTCGATCAGCAGCAGCGGTGGCTCACAAGGCTGCTTGCGAAAATCCGCCAGCACCTCACCCAGGCACATGGGCTCCTCCACCAGCCCCCAATCGTCCGGCCGCTGGCGGCGGTGGCGCTCAATTCGCCGGGCCATTTCGTCATCACCGGCGGTTGCCGTGGCCACGTACACCACGGCGCCGCCCGCCCGCTGGGCCCGCTGTTCGGCCAGGGCTGTCTTGCCGGAGCGAATCCCTCCGGTCACCAGTAACTTATTGATCATTCTTCCAAACTCCCACCTATGCCAAAGCTGCCCCAAGGCTGCAAAGGTACACCATGAAAACCGACAGCTGCTATAGTTTGGCCAAAGACAACAACGACCCCAAAATCAGGGACTACGGCGACCACCACGGAGAGCTCATGCAGGCAGAACTGCTCGACATTCGCAATCACATTGCCCAATACCCGCCCTTCGATGAAATGCCTGAAGAGATGCTTGAACGTATTGTCGGCAGTATTGAAGTAGCCTACTACCGGGCCGGCACCAACATCCTCGAACTCAAACAGCAAAACCACTGGCTGCATTACGTGCGCAGCGGCGCCGTGGAGATCTACCGGCGCTCGGGCGAACTGTACAACCGGGTCACCGAGGGGGAGATCTTCGGCCAGTTCGGTTTGCTGCGAAACCAGCAGGTGCGCTTCCCCGCCCGGGCACTGGAAGACACGCTGGTGTACAAGATCCCCTTCGAAACCTTCCAGTTTTTGTGGGAAAACGACGAAAACTTTGCCGACTTTGTCGAAGTGGAAGACCGCAGCCGTCTGCGTTCAGCGGTCTCCCGCCAGGAAAAATCCAACGAGCTGATGACCGCCAAGGTCACCCGGCTAATCTCCCGTCAGCCCATCTGCGCCCCGGCCACCGTGCGCCTGCAGGAAGCCGCCCGGATCATGACCGACAACGGCGTATCGGCGCTGCTTCTGGTGGATGACGCCGACAACAGGCACCGGCTCAAGGGCATCATTACCGACCGGGACCTGCGCACCCGCGCGGTGACCAACGCGCTGGCCTCGGAAACCCCGATCAGCGACATCATGTCCGAAGACCTGATCACCATCAGCGCCCGCAGTTACATCTTCGAAGCCATGCTGACCATGCTGCACAACAACGTGCACCATCTGCCGGTGATGGAAGGCGATGAAATTCGCGGCGTGGTCGCCCTGTCGGACATCGTGAAGTACGAAAGCCAGAGCAGCCTGTATCTGGTCAGCAACATCTACCACCAACAGGACGTCAAAGGCCTGAAAAAGCTCAGCCTGGACATCCGCGACAGCTTCGTGCGCATGGTCAACGAAGACGCCAATTCCCACATGATCGGCAGCGCCATGGCCGGCATCGGCCGCAGTTTCAGCCAGCGCCTGCTGGAGCTGGGGGAGGAAAAGCTCGGCCCGCCGCCGGTGCCATACTGTTTCATGGCCCTCGGTTCCATGGCCCGGGACGAACAGCTGGTGGTGACCGACCAGGACAACGCCATGGTGCTGGACGACAGCTTCGTGCCCGAAGAGCACGACGAATACTTTCAGGCCCTGGCGAAATTCGTGTCCGACGGCCTGGCCGAGTGCGGTTACACCTACTGCACCGGCGACATCATGGCCACCAATGTAAAGTGGCGCCAACCGCTGCGAGTGTGGAAAGAGTACTTCACGGACTGGATCGACAACCCCAAGGCCGAAGCCCTGCTCAACAGCAACATTTTCTTCGATCTGGACGGCATCCACGGTGAAACCCGGTTTGCCGAAGAGCTCAAGAACCTGATTGCCCAAAAGGCCTCCAACAGCCAGCGTTTCCTTACCTTCCTGGCCCGAAATGCCCTGAACCGCACACCGCCCCTGGGCTTTTTCCGCACCTTTGTGCTGGAGGAAGACGGCCGTCACCAGAAAAGCTTCAACCTCAAACGCCGGGGTACGGCGCCGGTGTCGGATCTCATCCGGGTGCACGCCCTGGCCTGCGGCAGCCGCTCTCAAAATTCCTTCGAGCGCCTGCGCGACATCGAGAAAACCTCCCTGCTGATGGAGGACGATGCCGGCAACCTGCGCGACGCCCTGGAATTTATCTCCATCGTGCGCATTCGCCACCAGGCCCTGGCCATTGAAGAAAATCGCGAGCCGGACAACAACGTGCGGCCCGAAGACCTGTCACCGTTCGAACGCAGCCACCTGAAAGACGCCTTCCAGGTGGTCAGCAACGCCCAGAAATTCCTGCGCTTCCGTTACAACGCAGGAGGGGTTCGCAATGTCTGAGCTGCCTCCCGGCACCTGGCCAGAGCGCTACCAGACCCTGGCCTCCGAGGCCAAAAGCAGCCTCGTTCGCAGCTTTTACGAAGCCGGCTGCCCCGACCCGGAAACGCCCATCCGGAACGTGCCCTTGCTGGCCCTGGATTTTGAAACCACCGGCCTGAATGTCGAAGAACATTCCATCGTCAGTGTCGGGTTGGTGCCTTTTACCCTGGACGGCATCCAGCTGGGCAAGGCCTGGCATCAGGTGGTAAAGCCACAACTGCCACTGCACCAGACGTCGGTAACCATCCACGGCATCACTCACAGCGAGATTGAAGAAGCGCCGGATTTAAGCGAGGTGCTGGACACTTTGTTTGGCTACCTGAATGGTCGCATTCCGGTGGTGCATTACCGGAATATAGAACGCCCGTTTCTGGACAAGGCGCTACAGTGGCGGCTTCAGGAGGAACTGCGCTTCCCGGTCATCGACACCATGGCCATCGAGGCCCACCTGCATCCGGACCGCAGCCCCGGCTTCTTCAAACGCCTGCTGGGCGCCGAGCCCCTATCCATCCGCCTGGCCGACAGCCGCCTGCGCTACAGCCTGCCCCACTATGCCGGCCACAATGCCCTGATCGATGCCATCGCCACGGCGGAGTTGCTGCAGGCGCAGATTTTGCACCACTTTAGTGCAGATACACCTGTTGGAGATTTGTGGGTTTAGCCTGCTCAGGCCTGTGACCTGAGTACTGGGGCACAAAGGGCGGGACGCTTCTTCCAAAAATTTTGAGGGCCATGGATGGCCCGAAATAAGCGCTCATGGACGAGCTTGTAGCGGTTTTTGGAAAGCCCATCCCTGTGCCACGTACCACAAATGGTCAGGCTACGGAGGACACTCCAATACTCTCAGGCCACATAGGCAAAACCGCCCGAGCCCGCTAGAATACCCGCAAATTCCAAACAGAGATGTCAGTGCCCCCACAACACACCAAGACAACGCCCCTGGACGCCTTCCGCCGCGCCCGCAAAATGTGGCTTAAAGGCGAAAAAATCAGTCTGGCCGCCCTCGCCGATGACCTGAACATCGGCCGCGCCACGCTGTTCCGCTGGGTGGGCAACCGCGACCTGCTGATTGCCGAAATCCTCTGGTCGCTGTACGAACCGCTTTACAAAGAGGCTCGAGCCAATACCCCTGGCGAGGGCATTGATTACATTGTCGGCGTGTACCGATACATCAACACGACTGCCCTGCATTTCAAGCCCCTGCGCAAGTTCCTGCACCAGGACCCGGAATACGCGTTGAAAATGCTCACCTCCTCTCACTCCACCCTTCATACCCGCACCGTGGAGCTGAACACCCGCCTGCTCAAAGACGAGGTTCGAGCGGGCCACCTGAGCCCGCCCATGAACATCCAGAGCCTTTCGTATTTCATGATTCGCATCGCCGAATCCTGCGTGTACAGCGACCTGATTGGCGGGCACGAGCCCCGGGAAGACGAACTGGAAGACGCCTGCACTGCTGTTCGAATCCTGCTGGGCGGAAAAATCTGACGTTCTTAAAAAAATACCCATGGGATTTCATTGAGATCCGTCAAGTCCCGCAGTTTGTTCTCAAGATCTCGGTAAACTTTCCGTAAACCTTTACGTATAGATTTAAAACCTCTTTCCCATCCCAAAAGGATTCCGCCATGTCGTTAGCCAAGCTGAATAACGTATCGGTTGGCAAAAAACTCGGCGTCAGCTTTGCCCTGCTGGTCCTGATGACCGTCTTGGTTGCCGTTATTGGTGTTACCACCCTCGACTCCTACAACCAGCGTTCCCTGATCGTTGCCGGGGCCTCTTCCGCCGAATCCTATTTGCTGGATGCCCGCACGGAGGAGAAGAATTTCCAGTTACGCGGCGACGCTCAGTATCGCCAGAACGCCGAGAAACTGGTGGATAACGCCGTAGAAGCCCTTCTGCCACTCAAGAAGGTACTGGCCTCGGCCGAGAATGACGCCCGCATTGACTTTGTCGCCGAGCAGGCCCCCATCTACAAAAAACAACTGGATGAGCTGGCCCGCAACCTGGAAAGTCGCCCCGGGGCAGTAGATGCCTCAGAAGAGGCACTCCAAGAGACCGCTCGATCAATGGTCGACAAGGCAGTCGAGTTGCAGGAAATCCAGGTCTCGCGCATGGAAGAACAATACAATTTTGCCATCATTGAGCTGATTGCCATTGCCGTGGCGGCGGTGGTGGCGGGCACCCTGATTGCCTGGTTCATGATCCGAACGATCACCACCCCCATCAACCAGACCGTGGAGGTGGCCAACCGTGTCGCCTCCGGAGACCTGACGGTGCGGATCGACAGCGACCGCGGCGACGAGTTCGGCAACCTGCTGGCCGCCTTCGGCACCATGGTCACCAACCTGCGGGAGCTGATCAAGGAAATCGATGATGGCTCCACCAGCATTGCCTCTTCCTCCGAAGAGCTGTCGGCCGTCACCCGGGAAACCCGTGAGGGTGTCAACGACCAGCAGAGCCAGACCGACCAGGTCGCCACCGCCATGAACGAAATGGTGGCCACGGTGAATGATGTGGCCAAGAGTGCGGAATCGGCCTTCAACGCCGCTCAGCACGCCAGCCAGAAATCCAATGAGGGCGATGCCGCCGGTAAGGAGGCGCTGCAGTTTGTCACCGACCTGAACGGCCACATTGGCGCGGTCATGCAGAAACTGCGCGGCCTGCAAAGCGACACCCAGAACATTGGTACTGTGCTAGATGTGATCAAATCCGTGGCTGAGCAGACCAACCTGTTGGCGTTGAATGCCGCCATCGAAGCCGCCCGCGCCGGCGAGCAGGGCCGAGGCTTTGCGGTGGTGGCCGACGAAGTTCGCTCACTGGCCCAGCGCACGCAAAGTTCCGCGGAAGAAATCGAAACCCTGATCAACAACCTGGTCACCAGCACCGAGGGCTCGGTGACAACCATGGAAGAGAGTATTCAGCTGGGTGAGCAGACCCTGGAACGGGCCGAGATTGCCGGCGGCACCATACGCGAGATGGCCGATGCGGTGGAGGAAATCCGCCAGTACAACAGCCAGATCGCCACCGCCGCCGAACAGCAGGCCTCCGTGGCCGAAGACATCAACCAGAATGTAACCCGCATTCGCGATGTCGGTGAGCAGAGCGCGGCTTCCACCGAGCAGGTGTCCGGCGCCAGTGAGGAGCTGGCCCGGTTGGCCGATGGCCTGAGCACCCAGGTGGGCAGATTCAAGATCTAAACCCTCAACCTACAGACACAAAAAACCCGGCAGCGGAACGAACCGTTGCCGGGTTTTTGTTTGCCTGAAACTCGGGAATCAGGCGGTCAGGTTGTAAATAAACACAATCACAACCGCAACGGGCGTCACATAGCGGATCAGGTTGAACCACAGGGTAAACGCCCCGCCATCCAGTGCCAGATCCATCTTCAGGGACTCCCGGGCCACGCACCAGCCCACGAACAGAGCGGTCAACAGGCCGGAAAGCGGCAGCATGATGTTTGCTGTGAAGTAGTCCAACAGATCAAAGATGGTTTTGCCTTCAAACGCGGCAAACATGCCCAGCGGCGTTACATCGGACCACACGTTCAGGGACAGGATCGAGACGATACCAAGCGCCCAGCAGGCACCGCCGGCCAAGGAGGCACTCGCGGTACGGCCAAGACTGGTCTTCTCTTCAACCCACTCAACGACCGGTTCCAGCAGGGAAATACCCGACGTCCAGGCCGCAAACAGCAGCAGAATGAAGAACAGTGCGCCAAACAGACTGCCCATGGGCATGTTACCGAACGCCAGGGGCAGGGTCTGGAAGATCAGACCGGGGCCGGCGCCGGCTTCCAGGCCATTGGCGAACACGACGGGGAAGATGGCCAGACCCGCAAGCAACGCAACCACGGTGTCCATGATGGCGACGCTGACGGCCGTGCGGCCAATGTTCACGTCGTTCCCGAGGTAGGAGCCGTAAGCCATCATGATGGCCATACCCAGGCTCAGGGTGAAGAACGCATGGCCAAGGGCCACCAGCACGCCTTTAACCGTCAAAGCGCCAAAGTTCGGGGTGAACAGGAAGCTGACGGCTTCACCGAAGTGACCGGTGGTGGTCGCGTAGCCGACCACGGCCAACAACAACAGGAACAATGCCGGCATGAGGATGGTCACGGCCCGTTCCAGACCACCTTTCAGGCCACGGGATACCACCCAGATCACCAGGGCCATGAAGACCGTGTGCCAGGCCAGCAACTGCACCGGGCTGGCCAGCAAATCGCCAAAGATCTTGCCCACGGAGTCAGCCGTGCCACCGGTAAAGTCCCCTGCGGCGGCATGGCCAATATAGGAGGCCGCCCAACCGCCAATCACGGAATAGAAAGACAGAATGATGAAGGCAGCCAGCATGCCGATGATGGCCGACAGGCGCCACGCCGGCTTGGCCAGGTTGCGTTCCGCCACCAGGCGGAAACTGGCGATGGGGTTGTGCCGGCCATTCCGGCCGATGAACACTTCCGCCATCATGATGGGAATGCCAATAATGGCGATGCAGATCAGGTACACCAATACGAAGGCGCCGCCACCGTTTTCACCGGTGACATAGGGGAACTTCCAGACGTTACCGAGGCCCACGGCGGAACCGGTTGCCGCCAGAATGAATGCGAGTCTGGACGACCAGAGTCCCCGCGCCCCGGAACCGTGGGTTGGTTCGGGTTTGGACTGAGTCATGAGTTTTCTTCCTGTGCTTTTGGCCAGGGAGCCATGAATTGAATATGCGCCGGGTAGAGGCACCCAGGCAGTTGGGGCGGGATTCTGCCAGCACTGGGACCGCTATTCCAGTGCCGGCAGAGGATAGACTGGTGATTTTTTCGGCTAGCGTCCGAAAATCATTTCAGACTCAACCATTTCGGCTGATGAAGCGGGAAATCAGATCTTTCAGGCCATGGGCCTGTTCGCTTAGCTGGTCACTGCTCTGGCGGGCGGATTCGGCCTGGTCGTCGCTCTGGTCAGCCAGACCGGCGATGTTGACGATCTGCTGGTTGATCTCCTCCGACACCTGTCCCTGCTGCTCGAAGGCCGCCGACATGGTAATGAAACTGTCGGAGATCGAGTCCACCGATCCAACGATGGTATTCAGGGAATCGGAAGCTTCCCGAACCCGGCTCAACCCGTTACCGGCCAGCTCCTCGCCGCTGCGAACGGCGGCAATGGTGGTGTCCACTTGCGTGCGGAAATCAGCGACCACCTCATGTATTTTCACCGTGGATTGCTGAGTGCGTTGTGCCAGGGCCCGCACCTCGTCGGCCACCACGGAGAACCCCCGGCCGTGTTCCCCGGCCCGGGCCGCCTCAATGGCGGCATTCAATGCCAACAGGTTGGTCTGGTCGGCAATGCCGGTAATCAGATCAGCCGCTTCGCCGATCGTACGGGTGGACTCGCCCAACTGGCTGACGGACTCGCCAATGCCCTGCACCCGCTGAACCAGTTCTTCGATGGCGGTCAGAGCTTCGCCGCTGCGATCACTGCCCTGATGCGCCAGACGATTGGCCTGCTCGGCTTCCCGGGCGTTGGCGGTGACCGATTCCGCCACTTCCTGGATGGAAGCGGTCATTTCATTGATGGCAGAGGCGGTTTGCTCGGTTTCCGCCCGCTGCCGGGAAATGGCCGACGCACCCTCGGTAATGTGGCGATGGGTGGAATTGGCCTGATCAAACAGGTGCTCGGCCTGGTCATCTATCCGGGCCAGGGCCGTACGAATTCGCGCCCGTTCACTGACCAGCACCAGCGCCAGGCGGGACATCAAACCACGCTCGTCACTGTAGGTACGGGCAACGATAGGATCCTGGAAGGCGTCCGGGCGCAAATCCAGCAACCTCTGAAGTCGCTTTGACAGAGAATTAAACACCAGCCAATAGGCCAGCACGTTTGAGCCCACAATCAGGCCCGCCGCCAATGCTGGTGAATCCAGCCAGAGCGCGCCCAGGCTGATGGCCATGGACACCAGGAATGGCCAGCCGGAACGGCCGGTGGACAGCGCCTTATTGCGCCAGGCAGAGGTCAGACGACCGACGTTGATCTTGCGGTACAGGCGCTCGGCCCGGGCGATCTGATCGCGGGTGGCCGCCACCCGCACCGACTCGTAACCCACCATCTGGCCGTCTTCCCAGATCGGGGTGGCATAGGCGCTGACCCAATAGTGGTCGCCGTTCTTGGACCGGTTTTTCACCACCCCCATCCAGGCCTTGCCGGCCTTCAGGTATTCCCACATGTCGGCAAACACCGCTGGCGGCATGTCCGGGTGACGAATCAGATTGTGGGCCTGCCCGATCAGCTCTTCCCGCGTGTAACCACTGATGGTCTCGAAATCGTCATTACAGTAGGTGATCACCCCTTTCAGGGTGGTCGTACTGATCAAACGCATCCCTTCCGGGATATGGATCTCGCGTTCGGTGACGGGTAGGTTCTTGCGCATGGTATTGCCAGGATTAAGGGGAACGACTGGATTAGAGGTGGCGTACCCTACGCAGATCAAGAAAACATTAAAATGCTGAAACGGTTACGCCATGTCACCGTATTGTAACGGTCACCTGATCCAGATCTTTAGCCCGGCGTTTATTTGGGGACCGCCGCCAACCGGGCCCGGGGATGAAAGCGGGCGTTTACCCACAGGGAAAAGGCAATCACCGCACCCCCCAGGGCCAGGCGCAGCAGGTCGGCATCCCGGTTCCAGATCAACAGGTTCACCAACAGCCCCGCTGGCACCAGGGCGTTATTCATCACTGCCAGGGTCCCGGCGTCAACCACGCAGGCCCCGCGATTCCACAGGTACAACCCCAGCCCGGAAGCCGCCAGCCCCAGCCAGGCCAGGATGCCCCACTGGGTGGGCGTTGATGGCAGCTTGCCGGCATCGCCGAAAATCAGGAACGAGGGCAGGGCAATAATCAAGGCGCCGAAAAAGAAATAACCGAATGTACGGTAACCGGGCACGGCCAGGGTGTAGTGCGCCATCACGTGCTTGTATCCGACCTGGCCGGCGGCAAAGGTAAAATTGGCCACTTGCAGCAACAGGAAACCCGTCAGGAAGTCTTCGCTCAACCCGTCGTAGCGGATAATGCCGGCCCCCAGGGTGGCAATCGCCGCCGCCAGCAGTGCCACCGGCGAGAAACGGCCAGCCAGGGCATCGTCCACCAGGGTGACGTACAACGGCGTGAAGATGGTGAACAGCAACACCTCCGGCACGGAGAGATAACCAAAGGAGCGGTACAGGCACAGGTAGGTAATGCCAAACTGCAGCATGCCGGTCACCAGGATGCCCAGTTTCAGGCCACCCGGCACACCCCGCCAGCGGGTAAAGGGCAGGAACACCAGCGCCCCCAGGAGCACCCGGCTGAGCACCGCGAAATCGCTGTCCACATGGCCGGCCAGAAACTCGCCGATCAGGCTGAAGGAGAACGCCCAGAGAATAGTGACCAGAACCAGTAGTGCCATGTCGACCTCGCGCTGCAATAAACGGCCGCTACCATACCCGATTGCTCGTCTGCACGAAATATTCAGGTATCATGCCCGGTCCCCAGGCCCACGGGCGAACTCCATCACCAGTAAAGCGTGATCACCATGGATGAACTTCATCAGCCATTACCGGAAACCCGCCAGCCCCTGGTACGGCGCACGCTGACCGAATGGAAAACCCTATCCCTCCTGGGTGGCCCCATCCTGATTGCCCAGCTGGCGCAAATGGCCAATGGCGCCATCGACACCATCATGGCCGGTCACGCCAGCGCCGAGGACCTGGCGGCCGTGGGTATCGGCAGCAGCCTGTGGATGCCGCTATTCCTGTTTTTCATGGGCTTGCTGGGCGCCCTGCAGCCCATCATTTCCGGCTACAACGGCGCTCGCACGCTCGAGAAGATCATGCCGGCCACCTGGCAAGGCATCTATATAACCATTGGCGGCACGGTGATCATGGCGCTGTTGCTCACCAACGTGCATCCGATACTGGCCACCCTGAAGCTGGAACCGAACACCGCCGCCATTACCCAGGGGTACCTGGACGCGTTTGCCTGGGGTATTCCGGCGCTGCTGCTGATGAACGCCCTGCGGGGACTGACCGATGGCCTGGGCCATACCCGGGTGATCATGGCCTTTTCGGTCCTCAGCACGCTGGTCAACCTGCCGCTGAACTACATCTTCATCTACGGCAAGCTGGGGCTGCCCGCCATGGGTGGTGTGGGTTGTGGCTGGGCCACTACCATTTCCAACAGCGTGGCGGCCATTGCCATGCTGGTTTACCTGAACCGCAGCGCCACCTACCGGCAATTTCACTTGCTGGCCGATTGGGCCAGGCCCAGCTGGCGCGGCATTCGCTACATACTGCGTATCGGTGTGCCCATTGGTTTCACGATATTCGTCGAAGCCAGCATGTTTGCGGTGATTGCCCTGTTCCTGGCCCCCCTGGGGCCGGTGGTGGTCGCTGGCCACCAGATCGCCCTGAATGTGGTCTCTCTGATGTTCATGCTGCCCCTGAGCCTGGGCATGGCCCTGACGCTGCGGGTCAGCTTCCTGGTGGGCGCGGGCGCGCCAGACACCGCCCGCCTGATCTCCCGCAGCTCGCTGATCCTTGCGTCGAGTATTGCCCTGGTGTTCGCCACGTCACTGTTTGTCTTCTCCGGGCCAATTGCCGCCCTGTACACCAGCGATACCGAGGTTCAGGCGGTCACCGTTCGCCTGCTGGCCTTCGCTGCGCTGTTCCAGATTGCCGATGTGATCCAGGTAACCTGTATCAGCGCCCTGCGGGGCTACAAGGACACCGGCATTCCGTTCTTCATCATGCTGTTTTCCTTCTGGGGCATTGGGCTGCCCCTGGGTTACACCCTGACCTTTACCGACTGGCTGGCACCGGCAATGGACGCGGCCGGCTTCTGGATCGGGCTGACCGCCGGGCTCACCTCCGCCAGCCTGCTGCTGGGGTGGCGGCTGTTTAGCTATCACACCGCTATGCAGCAGTCATCGGACTGAGAGGAAGGGCGTAATAGAAAGTGCCGGCTCAGGCGCTCGCCGGAACGGGGGTGATAGCCGGGCCATCGGCATACACGATGCGATCCCGGCCAGCGTCCTTGGCCTGGTAAAGAGCATCATCGGCCCGGGTCAGCCAGCTTTCCACGCTTTCACCCGACTGCAATGTGGCCACGCCGAAAGAGACGGTAACCAGCCCGCCGGGGTATTTCATGCGCCGGCGTAACAGCCGGTGCAGGCCGCCCATCACCTCATCCAGATCCGGTCTTCCAAGGCTCGGGAGCAATAGCACGAATTCCTCGCCGCCGAACCGGAAAAGCTGGTCGTATTTCCGGGTGTGGGTGTCGATCAGGGACACCAGGTCAACCAGTATGCCATCGCCAACCACGTGCCCGTGCCGGTCATTGATCCTCTTGAAGTGGTCAATGTCCAGTAACACCAACGCTTGGGGCTCGCCGGTGCGTTCAGCAGCAGCAACCGCCATGTCCAGCTCATGATCCATGGAACGACGATTCTTCACGCCGGTCAGTGGATCAATGGTGGCCAGGTGCTCGAGTCTGCGACGCTGACTGCGGTTTCGGTACGCAAAAACATGGGCACTGGCGGTAACCACAGCGGCGGTCGCTGCAAATGACCAAGCCTGCTCATAGGTACGGAAGGCATCACTGACCAGCATCATCAGCAGGACCGCAGACACATTAATACCCAAAGCCACCCGGGGGTGTGTCAGGAAGAAAGTGGTGATCAGGCACGGGTATAGCCAGAATAGCCCCGGATCGCCCACCAGAGCTCCCACCAACACCGCGCCATAACTCGCCACGCAAGCCATCAGCAAGCCCGCACGGCGGGTATCACCGGTCCGCCAGGCGTGGTTCACCGCCACTGCCACCCCTGCCAGGATCAGTACATCGACAACAAAGGCCACGGAATTACCCTGCAAAAAACGCAGGACCGCAAAAGGCGCCACGCCGAACACCGCGCTGACACCCAGTAAGGTGATAATTGATAAACGGAAATCGTTCTTCAACCGGTATAACATGATGTGTCGCTTTGGACGATAGTATTATTGTTTATCCCAAGCTTAGACCAAGGTTGGACATTCATCTTTAGCAAGATACGATTCTTAACAATTCTATCGGCAAACACGACATACTCTGACATGCAACCGCCGGCGGATTTAACTATTATCTCCGGTTACCCATGAGTTAAAAACAAGACACCATCCAGGGTTTTGAACACCAAGGACAACGCGTTGGCTTCACTCGTAAGAATAGCCCCAGGGGCACTCGTTATCGGTCGGCCTCTGCCGTGGGACGTCTATGACGCCGACGGCAATGTGCTGTTGCGCCAGGGGTATGTGATTCAGACGGACAGCCAGCTGGAGCATCTGTTCGAGCGCGGACGCTTCAAGCCACGCAAGATTGACCTGCCCAAGGAAGAGGAATTCCACGACAACCGTCAGCGCAATCCGTTCGCGGACTATGCCCAGCTGTTGATTACGCTTGAAACCACGATCAATGCCATTACCTCCCGCGAGGAATCGGCCGAAAAGCGTCTGCTGGGCCTGAGCCGGATGCTGGAGCGCACCTGCATGGAAGCGCCGGACGCCACCCTGGCGCTGGTACACCTGTACTCGGTGAACCCCAACATCCACGAACAGATCCTGTTCTACGGTATCCTGTGCCAGTTCATTGCTCGGCAGTTCGGTCTGGACAACAAACGCACCCGCATACTCACCGCAGCGGCCCTAAGCGCCAACCTGGCGCTGGTTCCTGTGGCGGACAAGCTGAACTCGTCCAACATCATTCTCAGTCGCGAGCAGCGTGAGGTGATTCAGAAGCACCCGGACCGCAGTATCCGGGCACTGGAGTCCGCCGGCATCACCAACAAGTTGCTGCACAAGATCATTGCCCAACACCATGAATACGCCGACGGCTCCGGCTATCCCGAAAATCTCAGTGGCACGGACATCCTGCCGGAGGCGGAAATCCTGGCCCTGGCCGAGCGCTACGTGGCAATGATCACCAAGCGGGCTTACCGCAACCGGATGGACATCATCGAGGCCCGGAAAATGGTGTCCACGCTGGCCGATGGCAAATTCCGGCCCGCCGTGCCCCGTGCCCTTCTCGAAGTGCTGGGGTATTACCCACCCGGCGTGCTGGTCCGGCTCGACAACAACGAAGTGGGCGTGGTCACCCGCCGGGCCAACAAATCCCGGGGGCCTTTCGTCCAGGCCATCTTCAATCCACGGGGCCACCGCTACAACGGTACGTTCGAGCGCGACACAAGCCTGATGGACTATATGATCCGGGAGCCGGAAGAACCCGAAACCATGCCATCCATGGACTTCAGCATGCTCTGGGGATTCCGCTCCTGAAACCCCGCTCCTGACGCCTGTCTCACAATTCCTTCGCCAGACAGGACACTAACGGTTTACATGGCTGCATTTCCCGCTAGACTCAGTGAGTTAGGCCTCAGCGCCACACATCAGTAACCCATCCATGGCACACCGGGGAGATTCCATGGAAGCCATTTCCGATTTTGTAAGTGCAGTCAACGGGCTGGTATGGGGCCCACCCATGCTGGTAATGATTCTTGGGGTCGGCCTGTTCCTGAGTATTGGCCTGAAACTGATGCCCGTGCTGAAGCTGGGCGCAGGCTTCCGGCTGATGTGGAGTGGTCGCGCCCGTGGTGAAGCGGACGAGGGCGAAATCCCGCCCTTCCAGGCCCTGATGACAGCCCTATCCGCGACCGTGGGCACGGGCAACATCGCTGGCGTGGCCACGGCCGTATTCCTGGGTGGCCCCGGCGCCCTGTTCTGGATGTGGCTGACCGCCCTGGTGGGAATGGCCACCAAGTATTCCGAAGCGGTACTGGCGGTGCGCTTCCGTGAGGTGGACGAGCGTGGCAAGCACGTTGGCGGGCCCATGTATTACATCCGCAACGGCCTGGGTAACAAGTGGGCCTGGCTCGGCGTGTTATTTGCCATTTTTGCTTCTGTAGCGGCCTTTGGCATTGGCAACACCGTGCAGGCCAACTCCGTGGCGGACGTACTGGAAACCAACTTTGGCCTGCCCCACTGGATCACCGGCCTGATCCTGATGGTGCTGGTGGGCATGGTGCTGATTGGCGGCATCCGGCGCATCGGCCAGGTGGCCAGTGCGCTCGTGCCGTTCATGGCCGTGTCCTACGTCTTGATTGGCCTGATCGTCCTTGCCATCAATGCCAACGAGATTCCATCCGCCATTGCCATGGTGTTCAGTTCCGCGTTCAGTGGGTCGGCTGCCGAGGGCGGCTTTGCTGGCGCGGCGGTCTGGGCCGCCATTCGTTTTGGTGTCGCCCGGGGCATTTTCTCCAACGAAGCGGGCCTGGGCTCCGCCCCTATTGCTCACGCCGTGGCCCAGACCAAAGACCCGGTAAAGCAGGGCATGGTGGCCATGCTGGGCACCTTCATCGATACCATCATCGTCTGCAGCATCACCGGCCTGGTGATCATCACCTCCGGCGCGTGGACCTCTGGCGAAACAGGGGCCGCACTCACCTCGCTGGCGTTTGAATCCGGCCTACCCGGCTTTGGCAATTACATCGTCGCCATTTCCCTGGCCATTTTTGCCTTCACCACCATCCTGGGCTGGTCCTTCTATGGTGAGCGTTGTATCGAATTCCTGTTCGGCACCAGGGCCATCGTTCCCTATCGGGTGGTGTGGATCATCGCCATTCCGGTGGGCGCTACAGTCAACCTGGGGTTCATCTGGCTGGTTGCGGACA
The DNA here is from genome assembly GCA_044811145.1 of Marinobacter nauticus. Lineage (GTDB taxonomy): Bacteria > Pseudomonadota > Gammaproteobacteria > Pseudomonadales > Oleiphilaceae > Marinobacter > Marinobacter nauticus_A. Next base: position 1,304,819 of record CP085245.1, on the reverse strand, counting down.
CCCTGAACGCCATGATGGCGCTCCCCAACCTGATTGCACTGTTGCTGCTCAGCCCGGTGGTCTTCAAACTCAGTCGGGCGTATTTTGATAAAGAAAAGGCCGCTGGCCAGTAGGCACTTGTTTTCCGCGCCAGGAGCGCCAATATCACAAAGAGCGGTTCAAAAAAGAGATTTTCACATTCAGCACCTCCATCAAGGTAAAGGAGAATCACTATGAGTCTGCGCTTAGGCGATACCGCACCGGATTTCGAACAGGAATCCAGCGAGGGCACCATCCACTTCCACGACTGGTTGGGCGACGGTTGGGGCGTACTCTTCTCCCACCCGGCAGATTTCACCCCGGTCTGCACCACGGAGCTGGGACTGACCGCGAAGCTGAAAGACGAGTTCGAGAAGCGTAACGTCAAGGCCATTGCCCTGAGCGTGGACCCGGTGGAATCCCACAAGGACTGGATCAAGGACATCAACGAGACTCAGGGTTGCGCGGTTAACTTCCCGATCATCGCCGACCACGATGGCAAGGTTTCCAAGCTGTACGACATGATTCACCCGAATGCCGACAGCACCCTGACCGTGCGCTCTCTGTTCATCATTGATCCGAACAAGAAGATCCGCCTGATCATCACCTACCCGGCCTCCACCGGTCGTAACTTCAATGAAGTACTGCGGGTGATCGATTCCCTGCAGCTGACCGATGAGCACAAGGTGGCCACCCCGGGCAACTGGGAGCGTGGCGGCGATGTGGTGATTGTGCCGTCCCTGCAGGACGAGGACGAGATCAAGCAGCGCTTCCCGAAAGGCTACAAAGAGGTGAAGTCTTACCTGCGCATGACGCCGGACCCGACTTCCAACTGGAGTGGTGATTGATTTAACCAGTTCCTCTCAGGCATAAAAAAACCGGGCTGCTCAGGCGGCCCGGTTTTTTTATGGCTGGCGGGCCATCAATGCCCGCCGGGAGGGTTTCGGCTTAGAACGCCGGAACTACCGCCCCTTCGTAGTTTTCGAGGATGAAGTTCTTCACGTCCTCGGACTGCAGGGCGTTGGCCAGTTTCTGCATGGCTTCGCTGTCTTTATTGTCCGGACGGGCCACCAGGATATTCACATACGGTGAATCGGCGCCTTCAATGATCAGCGCGTCTTCGGTGGGGTTCAGACCGGCTTCTAGCGCGTAGTTGGTGTTGATCAGCGCCAGGTCCACCTGGCCGAGGATGCGCGGCAGGGTGGCGGCTTCCAGTTCCTTGAAGTCCAGGTCTTTCGGGTTTTCGGCAATGTCACGCGGTGTCGCGGTGATCTTACTTTCGTCTGCCAGGGTGATCAGGCCGGCTTTCTGGAGCAGCAGCAGGGCACGACCGCCGTTGGTGGGGTCGTTGGGGATGGCCACTACCGCGCCTTCTTCCAGCTCGTCCAGGGAGGAGATTTTGTTGGAGTAGGCGCCAAACGGCTCGATATGAACGCCGGCGACGGTCACCAGGTTGGTGCCACGGCCTTCGTTGAACTCATCCAGGTACGGCTGGTGCTGGAAGAAGTTGGCGTCCAGGCGCTTCTGGTCCACCTGGATGTTGGGCTGCACGTAGTCGGTGAAGACTTTCACATCCAGCTCAACGCCCTGCTCGGCCAGGGCCGGCTTTACGAATTCCAGCAGTTCGGCGTGTGGTACCGGGGTAGCGGCCACGGACAGTTCTTCTGCGGTTGCAGCGGAGGTAAAGGTGGCAGCGGCGGCCAGGGCCACCAGGGTTTTCTTCAGGTTCATTATTCTGTGCTCCTTTGGGGGTTCCAATAAACGCTTTTTATCTTGGGAGTACGGTCCATGGCTGGGAGAGGCTTCCCGAAAAACGCCTCGTGAATACGTCCCTGTAGGGCTCCTTCGCGCCATCCATGGCGCTCAAGGTTTTCGGGAAGCCTCTCCCAGCCATGGACCTATACGAATCTTTTTTACTTCCTGCTGAAATACAGCACCAATCGATCACCGACCATCTGCAGTACCTGCACGAAAATCACCAGCAAGGCGACGGTAATCACCATCACATCGGTCTGGAAACGCTGGTAACCAAAGCGAATGGCCAGGTCACCCAGGCCGCCACCGCCGATAACGCCGGACATGGCGGCGTAGGATACCAGCGTGATCGCGGTGACCGTGATACCTGCGATAATGCCCGGAAGCGCTTCCGGCAGCAAGGCACCAAATACGATCTGGCGAACCGTGGCGCCCATGGCCTGGGTGGCTTCGATGATGCCCCGATCCACTTCCCGCAGGGAGGTTTCCACCAGGCGGGCGAAGAAGGGCGCACCGCCAGCTACCAGAGGCGGAATCGCACCGGCCACGCCCAGCGAAGTGCCGATCAGCATGACGGTGAACGGGATCATAACGATCAACAGGATGATGAACGGAACGGAGCGCAGCACGTTCACCACAAACGAGAGCACGGCGTAGGCCACGGGCTGTTCCAGCAGCTGGCGCTTGCCGAACAGGAACAGCAGCACGCCCACGGGCAGGCCGATGATGACGCTGAACAGCAGGGACATGCCCACCATCACCAGGGTGTCCCAGCTCGCCAGGCCGATTTCAAACCAGTCGACGTTACTCAGTAAACTTTCCATCAGCGTACCACCTCCACATGAACGTCGGCGGCTTCGAGCGCCTGCATGGCAATGTCCAGGTCACCGCCCACCAGCGACAGGGTGAGCTGGCCGTAGGGGGTGTCCTTGATGTGGTCTATGCGCCCGGACAGGATGCTGAAGTCCACCCCGGACTCCCGGGCCACGCTGCCCAGCAACGGCTTGTAGGTGGATTCGCCCTTGAAGGTCAGACGCAGGATGCGGCCTTCGGCTTTCTGCAGGTCTTCCTGAAGCTCATCCCGGTCGACGTTTTCGCTTTCAAACACGAAGTCCCGGGTGGTGGGATGCTGCGGGTGCAGGAACACTTCGCTCACCGGCCCCATTTCCACCACTTCGCCGGCGTCCATCACGGCCACCCGGTCGCACACGCGGCGCACCACGTCCATTTCGTGGGTGATCAGCACGATAGTCAGGCCCAGTTCCTTGTTGATGTCCGCCAGTAGCTTCAACACCGACTGTGTGGTTTGCGGGTCCAGGGCACTGGTGGCCTCGTCGCACAGCAGGATGGTCGGGCGGCAGGCCAGGGCGCGGGCGATGCCCACACGCTGCTTCTGGCCGCCCGACAGCTGGGACGGATACTTGTTGGCGTGGTCGCTCAGACTGACCCGGGCCAACAGTTCGTCCACTCGTTCGCGAATCTCGGTCCTGGAGTAGATGCCCGCCAGCTTCATCGGAAAAGCGATGTTGTCCGCCACGGTTTTGGAGGACAACAGGTTGAAGTGCTGGAAGATCATGCCCACTTTGCGGCGAAACGCGCGCAGTTCGGCGGCGTTGTAGCGGGTAATGTCTTCGTCGTCGATCAGGATGCGGCCGTCGGTGGTCGGCTCCAGCATGTTGATCAATCGCACCAGGGTGGATTTGCCCGCCCCGGAATGGCCGACGATGCCAAAAACCTCGCCGGTGTCGATGGTCATACTGGTGGGATGCAGCGCGGGGATCGCCCGGCCGCCCACCTGGTACGACTTCTGTACCTGGTCAAATACAATCACGATCAGTGCCTTGCAGGTGCGCCGTTAAAACGCGCGATTATAGCCTATTTGCCACTCAAACCCGAATCGCCCGGGCCAATGCATATCTGGGTAGTTGTCCGTACACTAACGGCTAACTGACCCGAACACTCCGTGTCGGCTAAACTCAGGCATTCACAGTCATCCACCGATTATCATCAAGGCGCACCGACCCCGTGACCAGATCGTCCGAATCGAGTCCCCAAAGGATGAACTCCACCCAGGCATGGGTTTCCTATCTGAGCAAAGTGGAGCTGCCAGTCCTGGCCAACACGCTACGCCAGATCAGTGAGCTGACCGAGAGCGAGAACAGCACCGTCAACGAGCTGGCCAATGTAATTCTCAACGATGCTCAGCTCACCTCCCAGGTGCTGCGGCTGTCCAATACGGTCTTCTACAACCGCGCCAGCACTCAGGTCAGCACGGTCAGCCGGGCCATCACCCTGATCGGTTTCGATTCGGTCAAATCCATGGCCATCTCCTCGCTGATTGTCGATTCGATGCTCAAACGCAACGACCGCCCTCATCTGTTGCGTTGCCTGGCCCGGGCCATCCACGCGGCCGTGCAGGCCCGGTGCCTGCTGCCAAGCAACAAGGAGCAGGCACTGGAGGAAGTGTTCATTGGCGCCTTGCTGATGAACATCGGGGAACTGGCGTTCTGGTCCTGCGACACCGAACAGGCTGCCGAGCTGGAAGAGCGTCTTCGTCTGGAGGAGTCGCCCGTGGAGGCCCAGCGGGCGGTCCTGCACACCACGTTCACGGAAATTACACGGGGGCTGGTGGAAGCCTGGGCCCTGGGCCCCTTCATCAAGGAAGTGGTGGCGCCCGGCACCGCCACCTCCAAGGCCAGCAGCCTGGTGCGCAATACCGTAGAGATGGCCCGCGCCTCCGAGAACGGCTGGAGCGGGGCGGAAATGGACAAAATCCTCGATCGCCTGAGCAAGGACGTGGGCGCGCCTCCCGCCGCCATCCGGGATCAGCTCAAAGCCAACGCCCAGGAAGCCACCCGGGTGGCGGTGTCGCTGGGCATTCCACAAGTGACCGAGCTGATGCCTGGTAACCAGGACAAGGCGTCGGAGCAGGTCATGGAGGCGCCGGCGGTGGACTCGGACCTGCAACTGGAGATTCTTCGGGAGCTGACCCAGACCCTGGCGGAAAAACCGGACATCAACGAAGTGTGCCAGCTGGTGATCGAAGGCATCCACCGGGCCATTGGCATGCAGCGGGTGGCCCTGCTGATGACCGACCGCAGCGGCCAGCAGCTGGTACCGCGCAAGGTGGGCGGTCGCGGTACGGAGAAATGGCGGGAGCATTTAGTCATCAATAAGGACAGCACCGGTCCACTGGGCGAACTGCTGCCTCACGGCATCAGCGCCGTCTACACACCCGGCCAGCAAGCCAGTGGCGTGCCCTATGATCGCTGGTTGGGGAAAGTCCCGGCGCTGGTGGGATCATTGACGGCCAAGGGCCGACTGGTGGGTCTGTTCTACGCCGACAATGCGGCCGCGGGCTACGTGCCGTCCAAACAGCAGGAAGACGCCTTTGCCCACTTTATCCAGAATGCCCAGCTGTGCCTGACCCTGATGTCCGTGCGCTAACACCAGGGTCCGGTTAATACCTCAGTGCAGGGAACGCATGTGCCTTGGGTACAGCGCAGCCGTCACTTCCGGTTCTTCCAGAAGATCGGTCAGCTCCCGATCCACTTCGGTTTCCTCGCCCTCGTTCGGTAACGGTTCAAACAGGGTATCCAGCCAGGCGGTGACAGACGGTGCGTTGTCGCGGTCATAATCCGTGGACAGCGCCTTGATGCGGCGAAAGCCGATAATACGGCGGTGCCGGGGATCACGAATCTGCTCGAATCCACGCCAGTAGATCCGGTCACGGGTGTGCAGCTGGACAAACAGGGTGTCGATGGGGCCGCCATCATCATCCGAGTCGTCTTCCTGAACTTCGGCTTCAGCGGCCTGGGTTGGCTGGTCGTTCTCCGGTTTGCGGCGAATGGTGGTCCAGGCCGGGTAGAGCACCGCCACGGCATCGGCTTCCACGTGCTCGCGCGCAGCGCGCAGGATAAGGCCCCAGCGGGCCTTGTCGGCATCGCTTTCAAGGGAGTTAATAGGCAGATCGTAGCTCTCCTCATCGGAGAGCACTATTGCCATCATCGGGGCATCCAGCTCGCCCATGGCCTCAGCCTGGGCTACGGATACCAGATCGTCGATTGCCATCGATTGGTTCATAAGATGCTCGCCTCCTCGATGCCATCAGGGTCGCGGGAAACCAGATTCCCACATTCACAGCATAGCCTGTTCCGGTTGGAAAGATAAACGTGGAGTCGGCGGGGACGGATCACAACCCCTGGCACCTGCGCCATTTGCCCAATGGACATTCAGGACCAAACCCGGAAAACTCGGCAGCCTACGTGATTGTCCCGGGGAGTTCCATGGACCTGATGTTTTTCCCGGATGCCCTCGGCCCGTCCGTGGGCATCTTCCTGTTACTGGCTTCAGCCCTTACCTCCATGATCACCGCCACCCTGGGTGCCGGCGGCGGTGTCCTGTTGCTGGTACTAATGGCAACCTGGATGCCGCCGGCCGCCATTATTCCCGTTCATGGCATGATCCAGCTAGGCTCCAACGCCGGACGGGCCACGCTGACCCGCCACCACATCGACTGGACCGTTATTGCCGCCTTCGCCCCGGGCGTGTTGGTGGGTGCGGCGCTGGGTGCCTGGCTGCTGGTGGACCTGCCGGAATACCTGTGGCAGCTCACCATTGCCCTGTTTGTGCTCTACCTGTGCTGGGGCCCCAAGCTGCCCAAGGCCTCATTCGGCAAGCCCGGCATTTTCATAGCCTCATCCTTTACCAGCTTTATCAGCCTGTTCGTTGGGGCCACCGGCCCGCTGGTCGCAGCTTTTATTAAACAGATCCACACCGACCGGTTCCGTACAGTCGCCACATTTGCCACCGCCATGGTGTTGCAGCACGCCCCCAAGGCCCTGGTCTTCACCGTAGCTGGCTTTGTTTTCTCAGAATGGTTGCCTTTTATTCTGGCCATGATTGCCTGTGGCTTCGCCGGCACCTGGATCGGCCTGCATCTGCTCACGACCATGAGCAATCGCTGGTTCAGCCTCGTGTTCAACATTGCTCTGACTCTGCTGGCACTGCGCTTGCTCTGGCAGGCGGCCCTATCCTCCGGACTGATGGGTTAAACCAGCCAGCCGAGTAAACTTCCGGCTTGTAATTTTACTGATAATCGTTACTATTTAGATCACGTTTCGATAATCAGGTGTTGCAGAGTCATGAATTCCATAAGCGCGGCGTCAGAATCCCTCTTGCCCCCGGGACCACTGTCTCAACTGGTTGAGATGGGCGGCCCGGTGATGATGGTGCTCATTGCGTTAGCAGTCGTCGGAGTGGTCACTTTCTTTTACCTGATGCTCTTCGGCACGTTTTATACGCCACGTTTCAACCGCCGATTGCGTCACCTGCTCAACCAGTGGCAGGCGGATCCGGCCAGTGCCCGGCCCCGGGACGTCCGGCAGCATGCCGGTCTGTTGGACCGCACCAATCCGTTGATGCATCTTCTGACCGACACCATGAGCGCCTGCCAACAAGGCTCCAACATTTCCGCGGTGCGGGAAACCGCCGTACGTGATGCCCAGAACGCCCTGGAGCCGTTCGAGGCGCCACTAAAAATCATCGAAGTTATTGCCGCCCTGGCCCCGTTGCTGGGGCTGCTCGGTACTGTCATGGGCATGATGGAAGCGTTCAGCGCCATGGCCGCCACCGAAGGAAGGGCGAATGCCAGCCAGCTCAGTGGCGGCATTTATGAGGCCCTGGCTACCACCGCTGCTGGCCTGGTGGTAGCCATTCCCTTTGCAGCCCTGGCGGCCTGGATTGAATTCCGCCTGCGCCGCATTCACAAGAACATCAACAGCGCACTGGTGAGTGTGTTCAACGTAACGCCTCTGACCACTGCCGAGGTGATTGCGGAAACAGTGGAGCCCACACCGGCACCGCAAGAGGAACCCCAGGAGCAGGCACGCAACTACTCCCTCGGCAACGGCCCGCGATACGCCCATGCAACTGGTTGATCCCAGACCCAGCCGCCCCATGCCCATCCGGATAACACCCCTGATTGATGTGGTGTTTATCCTGCTGGTGTTCTTCATGCTCACCACCCGACTGCTGCCGGTGGACTACCTGGAGCTGGGCAACAACACCGAAAGCCGGAGCACGGCCACCGGCGACCCACTGCCGGAGCTGATCATTAATGCCGATGGCACGGTACGCTGGCGGGAGAATAACTACACCCTGGACCAGCTCATGCCGGCCCTGGCCAATGCCGGCATCACCGAAGCCAACATTCGTGCCGCAGCCCAGGCCAGGCTGGCCAGCTTCACCCAGACATTAAGCGCCCTGGACAGTAACGGCATCCAGGCTCACTGGAAACGCGACCCCGGCGACTCATGAACGAACTGGCTCCACCCCCCGGCACTTCCGGCAAGGGCCTGCTGGACCGTGTTGAAGATGCCCTGCTGCCGCTGATCAACCTGGTGTTCCTGCTGTTGATGTTCTTCATCGTGGCCGGGCAACTGGCCAATGATCCGCTGCCGGAACTGCCCGGCACGTCGCAACTGGAAAAGCAAAGGTCTCCGGAGGCCGACCTGATGGTCAAGGCCGATGGCAGCTGGCAGGTCGATGGAAAAACCCGGCAAGCCGACACCTTGTTGGCGGCGCTCGACGAGCCTGGCGGAGACGACTCCCTCAGGATTGCCGCAGATGCAGGCCTGACCATGGCCGATCTGGAAACATTGCTCCGGTTACTGGAGCAGGGAGGCTATACCGAGGTGGTGCTGCTGACGGAGCCGGGATCATGAAACCGGCCGGTCATACCCCCAAGGTGCTCTTTCTGTTTTTGGCCGTTGCCCTGGCCGCAACGGTACTGGTGTGGGCGGCGCCACGGACGCCCATGACGTTGCCCGTACTCGGCGACAATTCCGTGAATACCGCACCGGCCATCAAGATCAGCCTGGCCGGCAAACGAGCCCCGGAACCTGAGCCGGCGCCGAAACCAATGCCCGCGCCAAAGCCAACCCCGACACCCAAGCCGGAACCGGTACCAGAGCCCGCGCCCGAAGCTGAACTCCTGTCGGAGCCTGAACCGGAACCAGAACCCGTACCAGAACCTGAACCCGTGCCGGAGCAGAAACCTGAACCGGAACCTCAGCCTCGACCAGAGCAGAGCGAGGTTGCTGAAACGACGGCTGAACAGGCTCCTGCCAATGAGCCGGCCGGTGAAGAAGCGGAGGCCGACGAAAGCCAGAATGCCGTGCAACTGCAAAACGCTGGCAATTCCTCGGACGTGGACAGCTACCTGAGCAAGCTCAGCCGACACCTGGCCCGCCACTACGAATACCCCCGTCGCGCCCGCCGCCTGGGCCAGCAAGGCACACCCGTGGTGGTTTTCGAGTTCAGCCGTGACGGCACATTGCTCAACCACAGCCTGCGGGACAGCTCCGGCCACCGGCTGCTCGATGACGCCGCCCAGGACATGCTGATCCAGGCCGCGCCCCTGCCCAGAGTGCCGGAGAGCATGCGCGGCAAAAGCTTCACCTACGCCCTGCCCGTGCGGTTCAGTTTGCGTTGAGGAAGCACCGGCGCGACGTTACCATAGAAAGCCCAACCCAGAGGCTTGCATGCAGAACACGTCATACCACCAACTTGGCCAGCTTATGTGCCAGGCCACTCTCGACATCCTTTGGCCCTCCGCAGGCACTGGCCGTTCAAAGGCGAACCTGCAATGCCGTGTTGGCTCCGGCCAGGCGACCTACCACCGGTTCGATTCACGTCGGAAACAGCACCTGATCACCTATGGCGTTCGGATGATCATCGCGAAGCAGTCAGCCGATTCCGCTCTGGGCTGGCTATCCACCAGGGAAATTAACCGCCTGGGGTATTTTGGCGGCGAAGTCAGCCCACTCAACCTGCTGGCCCACACCTGTTGTCACGAATTCGCCCACTTGCAGCAGCACAGCGCCGGCCAGCGTTATTACGGCTCAGTGCACAACCAATCTTTCTACACGCTATTGAACCGCCTGCACTCCGAAGGCCAAGCCAAGAAGGTCCGACACTACCTGAAAAACCGCGCCCGGGAGGAGGGTCTGGCGCTCTCTGAAACCCCGTTCGACCTGCCCAATGCCGAGGACAGTGCCCGGCAATGGCAGGTTGGCGACGCGGTCAGTTTTGGCGAGGGGGCCCGGCAACGCCGGGGGCGAATCGTCCGGGTGAACAGGAAAACCTGCACCGTGGACAGCACCGAGCCACTGAAAGGCCAGCGCTACCGGGTGCCGGCGCAGATGCTGCGGCGCCAATCCGATTAGCCCCAGGCCCGGGGCCAACCTGTTCACCGGCGCCCTGAAGCGTTACGGATGGAGACTTGTTCGTTCAGGGTCCAGAAATCGTACAACACGCCCAGCAGCAACAAGCCACCGGTACACAGGTAAATCACGCCGGTAATCCACTTGCCCATGTACATGCGGTGCAGCCCCAGCACGCCCACAAAGGTAAGCAGCAGCCAGGCAATGTTGTAACTGGTCTCGCCACTGCTGAAGCGCAGGTCGGCTTCTCGATCCATGGACGGGATCAGGAAAAAGTCGACGATCCAGCCGACGAAGAACAACCCGAGGGTGAAAAACCAGATGGTTCCGGTCACGGGCTTGCCGTAGTAAAACCGGTGCGACCCCAGAAAACCGAATATCCAGAGCAGATAACCGAAAAGTTTGCTGTGGGTGTCCGTTCGCTCAATCATGGAATGTCCTGTTCTGTCATGGATGACCTGTGTTCTTTATAGGCCCCATTCCAGGCTGAACCAACCCCAATAACAAAACCTTAATGGCTTTTAGCGCACCCCGGACAGCACCACTTCGCCCTTGCGCCACAGGCGCCATTCACCAGGTTGGTAGATATCCCATTTTTCATCGGTGGTCAGCGGCTCGGTCACAATGACACTGACAATGTCGTCCGGCGTGGTTTCCGACTCGAAATCCACGGTCACATCGGTGTCTTTCAGGCGAGCCGGGCCGAAGGGCGCCCGACGAGTGATGCTGGCCATCTTGGTGGTGCAGTAGGTAAAGAGCCAGTCACCGTTACTGAGCAACAGGTTGAACACGCCCTGGCGGGCATAGTTGTTGGCCAGTTCAACCAGGTGCTCCACCAATGTTTCTGCCGGATCGCCCCGATGGCAATGCTGGCGCAGGTGATTAAGCATGTCGCAGAACAGGGCTTCGCTGTCGGTGGTGCCCACCGGCTCGTAAAAGCCAGGCTCCGCCCGGAAATCCGACAGCTGGCCGTTATGGGCGAACACCCAGTATTGCCCCCAGAGTTCCCGGATGAACGGATGGGTATTGGCCAGACAGATGTCGCCCACGTTGGCCTGGCGGATGTGGCAGATGGCCACTTCGCTCTTGATCGGGTGGGTCTGCACCACTTCAGCAATGCGGGAGCTGGCGCTGGGATCGGGGTCATGGAAGCTTCGCACGCCCTTGCCTTCATAAAATGTCACGCCCCAGCCATCCTTGTGCGGACCGGTTTCGCCGCCTCGCCGGGTCAGGCCGGTGAAGCTGAAGCAGAGGTCGGTTGGGGTATTGGCGCTCATGGCCAGCAGTTCACACATACTCCATTGTTTCCATATTGTTGCGGCGCTCAACCAAGCAGGTTGTCCAACGGTTGATCATAGCCGGGCGCGAAGACTTCCAGGAAGTAGAGCACCTCGGGTAGTGCGTCTTCCTCCAGCCGCGCCCGTATCTGTTTTTCCGCCGGCGCGAACTCCGGGTTACCCGCCCGCAGCTCGGCCCGACACTTCAGCCACGCCGACAGCCGGTCGGCGGATTTGATCAGTTGCTTTTCGTTATCCGCCAGCCGGGATTCACGCACATAGGGCGAGAAGTCCTCCCGCAGCTCTTCGGGCAGCAACGCCAGCAATTCCGCCTCGGCCTTGTGCTCGATGTCACCGAAGGCCTCACGCATGACCCGGGAATGGTACTTCACCGGCGTGGGCATATCACCGGTGATCACCTCCGTGGCGTCGTGGTACAAGGCCGCTGCGGCGATACGGTCGGCGTTCACCTGACCGTCGCAGAGCCGATTGTGGATCAGCGCCAGGGCGTGGGCCAGGGTGGCCACTTCCCAGGAGTGGGTGGCCACGTTCTCGTCAATGGCATTACGCATCAGCCCCCAGCGCTTGATCCAGCGCAGGCGGGAAATATAGGCAAAGAAATGACTGGCCAGGCGTTGCGGGGCAGCAGGCATACAGTGTTTAACCTCGGTCTTAGCGAACATCCAGGGTGAAGGGCACAATCACCTGCCCGTTGTCGGTCAACTCGGCCTGGCGCGAGGCATCCAGCAGGAACAGCTGCTCACCGGCAACACCGTGCGTGTCTTCCAGTATCCGGCGCACTTCCAGGGCTCGCTGGCTGGCCAGCTTGCCCAGCGCTTCGGGCGGCAACTGCCGCTCTCCGGCCAGGTAGGCCTGCCGGGCCTGTTCCCAGGCCTCACCAGTAGTCTCTTCACCCTGGGCCGCCATGCGTTCTTTCAGCAACGCCAGGCCGTCGGCCTCGGGCGCCACCGCACCACGCACATTCAGCAACAGCTCCGGGCGCTCCTGCAGGGCACTGGCCAGGGCAGACAGTTTGGCGGTCTCCTGCTCCGGCATGGCGGTTGTGCCTGGTTCGAAGGCCACGTGACCCAACTCCTCGCTGCTGAAGCCCGCCAGATCGGCCACCGAACCCAGCATGGTGAAAGGGGAGGCAGCGGCTTTGGCCAGCAGATTCACAAACGCACGCATCACCACCTGACCCACACTGAATTGCGGGTCCGCCAGGTCACCGCTGACCGGCAGGTCCACTTCAATCACTCCCTGGCGATCCGTGAGCAGGGCCAGGCCCAGTTTCACTGGTGCGTTCACAGCCTGGTCGCTGGCCACAGTCTGGCCCAATTTCATCTGATCCAGAATGACGGTATTGGAAGCATCCAACTGAGTGCCGGTGATGCTGTAATCAAGAGCCAGCTCCATTTTACCGCTGTCCACGGCATAACCGACATAGCGGCCGAAATAGGGCGACAGCACCGGCAGCGACAGGTTCTGCATCGTCAATTTTAGGTTACTGGTGTCTTCGGTGCCCAAAGCCCCCAGGGTACCGGTGAAATCAACAGGCGCGACGCCGGCCAGTTGCCCTTGCAGGTTCACTCGTCCCTGTTGAGGCGGCACGTTACTGATGCCGGTAATGGAACCGTTGAGGGCATCAAACGTAGTGCTGAAGGGCGGTTCCAGGGTTCGATCCGTGTAAGCCAGCGCCGCTTCCTGCAACTGTAATTCCCCGATACGGAAAATGAACGGCGGCTGGTCGTCGCTCCCTGTGTCGGTTGGCTCCGGTGTGCTGGCCGATTCTCCCGAATCCGGGTTGGTTTTGGCGATGGTTTGAACGTTATGCCGCCCTTCCGCCAAACGCACGATATTGGCCACCGGCTGCGCCAACACCACCGTGCCAATCTCGAGCCGGGCAGGGTTCACATTGAACTCAATGGGCGCCAGTCGCATGCTTTCCCAGGAAAGCAATGACTGGCTCTCATCCGGCAAACGCAGGTTAAGCCCCGCCACTTCCGCCGTCCCGCTAAACGTCCCCGTCATCGGATCGGTCTGGTCATCCAGGTCCAGGTTGCCATCGAAGCCCAGGCTGCCATCCACCACTTCCAGGTTGGCGTTCATCCGCACATAGGGCTCAAAGGCCGCCAGGGCAATGTCCGAGCCGGACAACGCGGCCTCGAAGTTGAATGGCCGGGGCGTCAACTGGCCGTTGGCCGACACACGCCCGCCACTGGCCAGGCTTGAGGCAAGACGATACGACACCGGCTCGTCCAGGCGATGGGAAAGGCCGCCTATCGAAGCACTCAGCTCAGTAAGTTCGATATTGGCCGGCGTGGGCGGCACGTCATCCCGCCACTGCAACCGACTGTTGTTCAGCTCCAGGCCCTGGATGCTCCAGCGGAAGGGGGACGAGGTGGAGGCCTGGGACTGCTCGGCCCCGCTGTCGACCTCTGTTTTCGGCAGGGACGCAAGCCAGTCAATCTCGCCGCCGGCATTGCGATGGGCCGCCACTGATAGCTGATCGAAAGACACCATGCCAACGGTCGCCTCACGGTTCGTCAGGTCAAACCCGACCCCTGCAATTTCCAGATCTGCCAGGGTCAGTGCAGGCTCCTCGCTGTCACCCGACAGCGCCATCGCGATGTCGTTGGCGGTCAGCCGGCCTTCAGCCGTGTCCAGACGCAAGCTCTCGCCGGCGAAGAGCCGGTAGCGGGATTCGACAGACACAGTGCCGCTACGCAACTGCCAAGGCAGTACCGGGGCCAGGAAGTGGGCGAGGGTGTCGTAACGGATATCCGACAGCTCCACGCGCCCCTCGGAAGACAGGGGGGCCAGCTCCAGGGAGCCATACCATTCGATGCTCTGGTCCTCCACAGCTGCAATGAGGGAATAGCGGCTGTCGCCTTCGTCCTGGGGCCAAGTGGCCAGGTCACTGATGCTCAGATCCAGGGGCGTAATGTGGAATTCGGCAACCTCGCCCTGGGTGAAATCCCGGAACCGGATGTTCCCACCGTCAATCGCAACCTGGCTGAAGTAAAGCTTAACGGGCTCGGACGATTCTTCAGTCGCGGGCGGCTCGGGCTGATCCTGCGGCGGATTGGCTTCACGCCAATCCCGGGCGAAATTGACCGAGTAGTCTTCGAGCAGGTCCACCCTGACATCCGGCGCTTCCAGATAAATGTTCTGGAAGCCCACCACTCCGGTCAGCAACTGGAAGAAACTGAGGTTTACCGCCAGGCGATCAAAGGCCGCCACCTGCTCGCCGTTGTCGTCGCTGGCCTCAAAGCCCCGGGCTTCCAGGGTGAGGGCAAACGGATTGGCGCTGACATGCTCAATGGCGGCCTGCCAGCCCATGGTCTGGTCCAGTTGCTCGGGCACCGTCTTTTGCAGCCACCAGGGCAACACCAGAAAGCCTGCCAGGGCATAAAGCACCAGGAGCACGGCCACGCCCACCAGTGTGTTCCGTAACCAGCGACTCCGTTTCGCTTTTTGCTCGCTCACACGCCACTCCCCAATCCGATAGTGCCAATTAATACCTGTTAGCAAGCATAGCGTCCGATTGGGCAACTTGTCAGCCAGACCTGACAGAAACCGGCGAACCCGATATGCTCCGCCAACGTATCACTCCCTGTAGACACTGACGGAGACTTCCAGTTATGGACATCGGCGATATGCGTCGGGATTTTGAAAGCGAGGGACTGGATCGCGAACACCTCAACAACAGCCCCGTGGTCCAGTTTGAAACCTGGTTCAACGATGCCCGTACCGCCGGCATCCTGGAGCCCAACGCCATGTCACTGGCCACCACCGGGGCCGATGGCCTGCCGGATCTGCGCACGGTGCTGCTGAAATACTTCGACGACCGGGGCTTTGTGTTTTACACCAACTACGGCAGCCGCAAGGCGCGGGAAATCGAGGAAAACCCCCAGGCCGCATTGTTGTTCCCGTGGATTGGCTTGAATCGCCAGGTACGCATCCAGGGTGCCGTGGAAAAAGTGAGCAAGGCCGAATCGCTGCGCTACTTCGCCTCCCGTCCCCGGGGCAGTCAGATCGGCGCCTGGGTGTCCGAACAAAGCAAGGTGATCACCTCCCGGGGCCTGCTGGAGCAGAAGGTGGCCGAGATGAAGCAGAAATTCAGCGCCGGCGAGGTGCCGCTGCCTGAGTTCTGGGGCGGCTATCGGGTGGTCCCGGAGCGTATCGAATTCTGGCAGGGTCGGCCCAGTCGCCTGCACGATCGTTTTGAATATGTAAGGAAAGGCGATGCCTGGTCCATCCAACGACTGCAACCCTGATCACACACCCCGTGTATGGCTCTGCCACCGTCTGACGGCAAACACAGGCATTGCCCCGGACTGGCTGCTGCCCGGAGAACGCCAGCGCCTGGCCGGACGGGCAGGTGCCGGCGCCAATGACTTCCTGGCCAGCCGCTGGCTCATCCGCCAGGCGCTGGGGCGGGTCAGCGGGGAGATCCCAAGCCATTGCCGCCCGGTCAGCGGGAGACCGATAGCTTCGGATAATCCTCCCGGCCTTCAGTTATCCCTGAGCCACAGCCAGGGGCTGGTGGCCTGCGCCAGCAGTGGTCAGGCCCTGGGCATCGACATCGAGCCCGGCGGCCGACAATCCGAGTGGCACCGGGTGGCCCGCCGCTGGTTCTCGCCAGTGGAGCAGGAATGGCTGTTCCGGGCCGACGACCCGTTTCTGTTCCTGCAGGTATGGACACTCAAGGAAGCCTGGCTGAAAGCCACTGGTCGAGGCATCGCGGGCAACCTGCAAACCCTGGAAGTCCGCAAGGACTTTGAATTGTATGGCGACCGACCAGAGCAGACCTGGGCCACCTGCTGTTGCTACGTCGAAGGTTTTCTGGTGACGCTGGTGTACCAGACCGACAATCCCGACGACCCACAACGGTGGCCCTCCATCACGCTCTTCGAGCCGCCCCCCGATGATTACGAACTGGCGCCGGCCGAGGAACTGAGTGTTGACTGGGAACCCCTGTTCCATCGCACCATCCGCAACAAACGTTGACGAACTGGAGTGACCCCATGGCCGAGGCCCAAATCCAGCGATGCCCCTGGTGTGGAGACGATCCCCTGTACGTGCATTACCACGACACCGTCTGGGGCCGACCGGAGTACGACGATCTGGCCCTGTTCGAAAAACTCTGCCTCGATGGCCAACAAGCGGGCCTGAGCTGGCTCACCATCCTGCGCAAGCAGGAAAACTACCGGGCGGCGTACGCCAACTTCGATCCCGAACGCATTGCCCGCTTTGATGATCAGGACGTGGCCCGGCTGCTGGCCGACCCCGGCATCGTGCGCAATCGTCTGAAAGTGGATTCGATCATCCGCAACGCCCGGGGGTTTCTGGCCCTGCGGGAGCAGGGCATCGGCTTCTCGGACTTTCTCTGGGACTTCGTGGGCGGCCAGCCGATCCAGAATCGCTGGCAGGCCTTTGAAGAGGTGCCGGTGACCACGCCGGAATCCGTTGCCATGTCCAAGGCGCTCAAGAAAGCCGGTTTCAACTTTGTCGGTCCCACCATCGTCTACGCCTTCATGCAGGCCACCGGCATGGTGAATGATCATTTGGTGTACTGTCCGGCTCATGAGGAATGCCGCGCCCTCGCGCAATGATCCTGTTGACCGCCTGACTCGTAAGTTTCCCGGTAACGCACTTTTAAGAGTGACCTTAAGAGTGACCTGAAAAAACGGGAGGTTTCACGTGCGCATAACGCTCGATGAGCTCAGGAATCTTGAGCGTCCGGTGTTCGATCTTCTGGAGATCATTTCACTGGAAGGACAACAATACATGGCCCGGCTGCATGGGCCCAGGGGCATGCAACTGTTATCGGACCACAAGGGCAACACCCAGTTGTTCCGTAGTGCCTGGCAGGTTCAGGACACCCTGGCGCCGTTCCTCATTCTGGAAACCCAAGTGGTTCACCCCTCCGCCTATCATGAAATGGTGGGCATGGCGCCGGCGAACATCGAGCCCATGCGCATTCAGGTACAGAGGCGACCGTCGTGATCGTTATTGCCCGATTGGCCATGTTGGTTGGCCTCGCTGGCCTTGTGCCGTTTGTCGCCGGGGCTGCCAGTCTGTTCCTGATGCCCTCGAAAAGCGTGGCCATTCTGACGTGGTTCTACATCTACAGTGCCGGAATACTGGCGTTCATGGCGGGGGTGTACTGGCCCATTGCGCTGCAATTGGAGAACCGCACTTACCCCCAGTCTCCGATGGTTTGCATGCTGCTGAGCCAGGTCTTTTTCGTCACGGCGGGTGTTGGTCTGCTGCTGCAAACCTCCCATCAGATCGTGCTGTACACGCTGGCGTACCTGATGCTTTATTGGGTGGACGCGCGCTGGATGCGGCACTACTGGCCGGACTGGTATCTGAAGTTACGGCTGGGGCTGACGTTGACCGTGGTGGCCTGTCAGATCGCGGCGGGAGCGTGGTTTTATCTGGTTCACAATGGCTGAACCGAAGAAAAACAGGGAATACTGACAGTCCGGGCACAAAGGCCCGGACTGACTGACCGTCACCACATCAAGTGGTTTCAGACGCTGCCACAATGGCGTACTCGTGATTGTGGGGTTCAATCAGCGAGCCGTGCAGGGCAACAATCGCCTTGTTGTAATCGTCTTCGTCGATCACGAACTGGATGTCGACCTGGCGCATGCACTGGTGAATGGCCAGTACACTGATTTCCTCATCGGCCAGCGCTTTCACGGAACGGGCCAGAATGCCCGGCACCTTCATGTCACTGCCGCAGGCGGAAACCAGTGCCACCTTGCGAGTGCTGACTTCGCCATTCGGGAATTCTTCTTCCAGCGCCTTCACCACACGCTTGACGTGCTTGAGCGTGGTGTCCACATAGTGGGTGATGGTGTTGGCGTTGGTGTCCTTGCCCATGAAGCGCACTTTGAAACGGGTCAGAACGTCCAGGATCTTGCGGTCGGAACCCGGCTCGCCCTGCATGTCCTGGTCAAACACCTCAATGGCAAACACGCCCTTGGCGCCGGCGATGATCTCCACCTGGGGCTTCTCACTGACGTAATCGCCCGTGATCAGCGTACCGGTGTGTTCCGGCTCAAAGGTGTTCATCACCCGCAGCGGGATTTCATCCTGTCGGAGCCCCTTGCCTGCACGGGGGTGAATCGCTTCCATCCCCAGGTTCGCCAGCTGGTCCGCGATGTCGTAATTGGTGCGGCCCAGAGGCACCACCTTGTCCTCGCCAACCACTTTCGGGTCCGCCGAGCTCAGGTGATATTCCTTGTGGATGATCGCTTCGCGGGCGTTGGTGATCACCGCCACCCGGCTGAAGGTCATCTCACTGTAGCCGCGATCGAAGGTGCGCATCAGGCCTTCTTTACACTGGGCGTAACCTGTCACGATCGGCAGTTCGCGGCTCAGGTCCACGCTATCAAACGCCTGTTTAAGCTTTTCATCCAGAGGCAGCAACTCGGCGTCACGCCAACCGGTCAGATCCACAAAGCGAGCGTTGATGCCTTCCTGCTGCAGCTTCAGCGCGGTGTTGAAGGCACTGTGGGCTTCGCCGATGCCAGCCAGCATTTCACGGACCGTCAGCAGATGCTCTTCCAACTGGAACTGGCCGTAGGAGCACAGGCGCTGCAGGTCGATCAAACAACCCCGAACGCCTTCAATACGGTCGGTGATGAACTGGTCAGCCTGCTGCTTGAGCATGGGGTCCTCAAACAGGTTGCCGTTAAGATCGGTCAGGAACTTCACCAGCTTGGTAAGATCGTCACCCCAGGCCCAATCCGATTCGGCATCCGCGAACAGGGCGTAGACGCCCGGCTCGCCGGTTTTCTTGTGCTCCAGCAGCTCGTCGGTCACACCACCGTAGGCGGACACCACGAAAATGCGCTGGTAGAGGTCGTCTTTATTGCGATTACCAACAATGATGTTGTCGCGCACGGCCTCGTAGTTGCTCATGGAAGTACCGCCGATTTTCTCGACGGTATGTTGTGCCGTAGTCATGTAGTTGCCTTTGCTATGTGCAGAATGAATGTTCCGTCAAACAGTATAGGCGTCTTATGACGCCTCGTTGACGCCTTCCTGCATGATTTCATCGACACACTCACCGAGAATCTTGGTGCCCAGGCGCAGGTCGTCCTCGCTGGTGGTCAGGGGCATCAGGCACTTGATGACTTCGTCGTTGGGGCCACTGGTCTCAATGATCAGGCCTTTCTCGAACGCACGCTTGGTGATCGGGCCGGTCAGGTCGGCGTGGGTGGCGGAAATGCCGCGCATCATGCCACGACCCTTCAGGCGGAATTCGCTCGGGTACTTGTCGCAGATGGCCTGCAGACCTTCAGCCAGAACGTCGGATTTGGCTTTCACCTCGTTGGCGAAGGCGTCATCTTTCCAGTAAGTCTCGACAGCGGCACGGGCAGTGACAAACGCCATGTTGTTGCCACGGAAGGTACCGTTGTGCTCACCGGAAGCCCACACGTCCAGCTCCGGCTTGAACAGTACCAGTGCCATCGGCAGGCCATAGCCTGACAGGGACTTGGAAACAGTAACGATGTCCGGCTTGATACCGGCAAATTCAAAGCTGAAGAACTCACCGGTGCGACCGTTGCCGGCCTGGATGTCGTCCAGAATCAGCAGGATGTCGTGCTTCTTGCACAGGTCGGACAGACCTTTGAGCCATTCGGCACGAGCGGCGTTCAGACCACCTTCACCCTGGATGGCTTCTACAATCACTGCCGCTGGCAGCTCAACACCGGAGGAGCTGTCAGACAGCACCTTGTCCATGATCTTCAGGGTGTCCACGTCTTCACCCAGGTAACCGTCGTAGAACAGGAAATCCACGCCGGTCAGCGGCAGGCCAACGCCGCCACGGTGGTGCTCGTTACCCGTCGCGGCAACCGCGCCGGTGGTCACACCGTGGAACCCGTTGGAGAAAGAGATAATGTTGGTGCGACCCTTCACCTTGCGGGCCAGCTTCATGGCCGCTTCCACACAGTTGGTACCGGTGGGGCCAGTGAACTGCATCTTGTAGTTCAGGCCACGGGGCTCAAGGATGTGCTTCTTGTAGGACTCCATGAAGTCGTGCTTGGCCGTGGTAAACAGGTCCAGACCCTGGCTGACGCCGTCAGACTCAATGTACTCGAGCAGGGCTTTTTTCAGGGTGTCGTTGTTGTGGCCATAGTTCAGGGAGCCAGCGCCGGCCAGAAAATCGAGATATTCCTTGCCATCTTCGGTGTACAGGTGCGCGTTCTTGGCGCGGTTAAAGATCACCGGGAAGGCACGGGAATATACACGTACTTCGGATTCGGTCGACTTGAAAAGTTCCATGGTCTTGCCTCTTAGCATATTAGGTTCGAGGTAGATGCGCGGGGAGCTTGCGGGGGTCATAAAGGTGTCGCTGCAAGCCCGCCCGTGCGTTGGTTAAAGCCTTGAAGGCAGGCCCACCTCGGGCGGCCTGCCGGCTAGTCCAATTCACAGTTGGTCACGAAAAGTCGTGTACCGGGGGCTGTCAGACAGACTTCGTAAAAGGCCCAATGCGCAGCAGGAACTCGGAGTCGTGCTGCCCGCCGAAGTGGGTCTCTTTCTCGAAGTGCTCGTGGTAGGTGAGCTCGGCTCCCATGTCACGGGCGAATGAGCGGAACAATGCCCAGGAAGCCTCATTGTCTTCGGTAATGGTGGTTTCCATGTGTGTGACGTTCTTGCACACATCACGGGCCACGATTTCCTTCAACATGCGCTTGGCCAGGCCCTGGCCACGACCTTTCTCGTGGACGGCCACTTGCCAGACAAACACGGTTTCAGGCTGTTGGGGGGGAATATATCCGGAGATAAAGCCGACCAGATCGCCGTCCATCTCCGCGGCCACGCCGGTCTCGGCAAAGTGGCTGCACTGCAGGAGGTTGCAGTAAATCGAATTGGGGTCCAACGGTGGGCATTCCGCCACCAGTTGGTAGAGTCTGTAGCCATCATCTTTCACGGGAACGCGAAGTTTGATGGCGGTCGTATTCGAGCC
Organism: Marinobacter nauticus; assembly: GCA_044811145.1. Taxonomy (GTDB): domain Bacteria; phylum Pseudomonadota; class Gammaproteobacteria; order Pseudomonadales; family Oleiphilaceae; genus Marinobacter; species Marinobacter nauticus_A. The sequence goes on along the minus strand of CP085245.1, from coordinate 1,283,550 downwards.
TTCTGATGTCATATTGATCAACTCGCTGCCTAACGTTGGTGAGAAATTATATAGACCACGAAATATATTTCAAGTTGACCGCACCCAGCGACACCCAAGTGCGGTTACTCAACCCTTAAGAATAGACAAAAATGAGGTGATCGCCAGCCAGGTCCCGGACCAACGTTAACCAGGAAAGATCAGTTGGTTTGCGTTAACGCCCGTTCCGGCCGTAAGCCGATCCCGGTACGACACGGCAGCCTCGGAACCCGGCGGCCAGATCTGGTCAAAATGGCTCAGCCAGGCCTCGACATTAAAGTTCACTGGCAATAGCGAAAGCTCCAAGCCAGCCATACTCTGCTGCGCCAGAGGCGTTACATGCGGCTTCTCACGGGCAATCCGGGTGATCAGGCCTCGCGTGTCCCCATTCAGGTTCCCCATACCGGCTGCACCGTTATTGAACACCGCCTTGGGTTGGCCCGCCAGCCGACCATGCCAGATGGCGGGCAGGCAGGTATGGGTGCAGGCCATGACATCCGCGCCGGTCCTGACGAACCACTCGGACACAATGCCTTCGTTCCCGTCTGACAAGTACTCACGGGACAGGCCCCAACCGGCCATCGATTCCGGGTCACCATGAAGCACCAAAATCTTTAGGCCTCCAAATATCAGGCAGCGATAGCGGGGCAGGGTCGCCAGTCGGTTGAGAATATCACCGTGATTCTCAGCAGTAGCCCGCAGTCGGGTCATGATCCGGTTCGAGCGCTCGACCACGCCCTGATCGACAAAATCCGGGTAGGCACAACCGCAGCCTGCGCTGTCACTGGGAATGGCCAGTTCGTACTCCACATTGCCCAGACTGGCCGTATGTTTCAGAACCCGCTGGTTGATCTCTCGGAACAGCGAGTCGTCGGCGTTAAACCAGTTGAAGTCGCCATTAAACACCAACCGCACCCGGCGCCCCAACTGCTCCTCTTCCGCCGCCATGCGCTCGATTTCGTCCAGCGCCTCAACATTCCCGTACAGCCCGCCAATCACGTACAGCACATCCTCGGCCACTGGCTCCGGATCATGGCAAAGCACTTCCGGGCGGTAACGATACGCCAGCGGGCAACTCCGGCCTTCTGTCATGGCACCTTTATTTTTTGGCACGTCTACACCTCGCCTGCTGCCAGGGACCGCCCCGCCAACCGACGCAGGGCCAACGGCAGGAAGAAACCGGCGCTACAGATCAGAAAGCCCCAGGCGTTCACGCCCAACAGCATGGCGTATTTGCCGTCACCAATCGCCCAACTGGCGGGAATCAGCCCCGCCGCCAGCAGCACGCCCAGCCCCAGGCCAGTCCAGAAACTCAGGTGGAAGCTCCAGGGCGACCAGCGGGTCAGCCCGTAGAACAGGAAAACCGGCGCCAGCCCCATCACCATGGTGCCGGAAATGGTGGTGGCCTTGAGAATATCGGTACCGGCAAACATGGGCAGGTTGCCCAGCACCGCAAAGACAATCATCACGACGGCCCCCACCCGCATACTGGGCAACCGTTCGCCGAGCTTGCCCGCCAGCCGGGGCAGATCCACCGCCAGCGATTTGGCCAGGGAGGTAAAGGTGGAGTCCAGCGTCGAGCCGGCCGAGGTCATCATCACCACGCTCATGAAGAACAGCGCCGCCAGCCCCAGCGACTGCCCCACCGCCGCCGGCGCGTTGCCCATGGCATCAATGCCGTTCAACCGTGCGTGGACACCCACCAGACTGAAAATGAACACCGCGACAAACCCCAGCAGCCCGGCCACCACGAAGCTCCGGAGCATGGTCTTTTCCTTGTTCACAAAGCCCCGGTCGGTCAGCACCGGATCGTGGAAGGGGTAACTGAACAGCTGCAGCAGGGCCACCAGCAACAGATCAAAGCCGGCATCCAGCCGGAACTCGCCATTGGTCAGCAACGCGCTGGTGTCGTTCGCCGGCACCACCAGAAACAGAACGGCACCCACAAAGAACACAAAGACAAAGGCCTGGATCACATCGGTAAAAATCGACGAGCGCAGCCCGCCTTTCAGGCTGTAAGCCAGAGTGAAGATAGTAAACAGCATGGCGGCGGCGTAGTACTCCCAGTCACCGGGCAGACCAAAGTAGCCGCCCACCACGGCGGTGTTGCTCCACACCTCGTTGTACAACCGGATCAGAATGGCCGCCGCAAACGCCAGACTGGCCAGCCGGCCGAACCGGGAGGTGAGAAATTCCTGCAAACTGCGGGCGCCGGTCTGGGTACGAATCAGGTAAATCACGTAACCGGCCACCGGAATGGATAACCAGTAACTGGCATAGGCCAGCCCGCCGGTCACGCCATAAGCCGCCCCGAGGTTGGCCGCGTTGGTCACCGACTTGGCAAAAATCCAGCTGATGAAAATACTGGCGGTCAGTGACCACTGCCCAACCGGATTGCCCTGGTCATCCGCGCCCTTGTAGAAAGATTTTGGGTTCCGACTCTTGGGCGACAACACGTACATCACCACGCCGTACACCAGCAGGAATCCCCAAAAAAGCGCTCCCTCAAAACCTGTCATTTATCCATTCCATCATTTTAATAGTTAGCACAGAGGCCTTTCGGCCCAGGGGTGGGGGTTCCAAAACATTCAGGAAAACCACGCTTTTCCGTTTTGGAACCCCCACCCCTGGGCCGGAAGCCGGTGTCAGACCCCAAACAATGCTCAAGAAGGCGCGGAGCAACTGGCCCCGAACCGGTAACAGGCAAAACACCGGTGATGGCGCAGCATAATGCGCTCGTCCATGCTTTCGGCCAGGGTGCCGCCCAGATCATACTGCGGGTCGTCATCCACCAGCGTGCAGGCGTAGACACGCACCTGGTCACCCTTCTTCACCAGCATGCGGGTGTAGGTGCACATGAAGTGAGACCGGGATTCCCTGGTGGGGTACTTCTCCATGCAGGTTTCGGTGATCTCGGGGCTGCCGTCTTCCGAACCGGGGGTGCCCAGATCCGGGAAGGCGGTGAAGGACAGGTCCTCGGGAATACCCCACTCCCGGAAAATGGCCCGGAAGGTGGCTTCCACATCCTGCGGGTTTTCATCCGAATCGGTCTGCCGGGCGATGGACACCTGGAAACCCTGGTTGATCAGCCAGCGGATGCCATCCAGCGCCTGCTCGAAACTGCCCTCGCCCCGATCCTTGTCATGCCGGGCGCGGTCCGGGAAATCCAGGCTCACACGGAAGTGGATCGGGTAGGGGTTGTCCAGCAATGGCAGCACCTGGTGTTCCCGCTTGTGCAGCGGTTCGGTGGCGTTGGTGAGTACAAAGCAGGGCCGGTGCTGGCTGGCGTAATCCAGGATGTTCACGAAATCCCGGATCACGAACGGCTCGCCACCAGTGAAGGAGAACTGCTCCACCCCCATGTCCAGGGCCTCGTGGATAAACGGTTTTACATCACTGAGCTTCATGCCGGGAATGCGGCCATCGCCCGGGTGGGAGCCTTCCAGGCAGAAGGGACAGGCGAGGTTGCAGGCGGTGCCGGTGTGGATCCACAACTCTTTCAGCTTGTCCGCATCAATATAACCACGCGGATCGCCGTTGCGGGTGTGGGTCCAACTGTCCCGGGCCCGGGGTTCGAGGACTTCAACAGCGGGAATGCGCTTGCTGCGTTCCGCTCTTGTCTCGGTCAGGGGCATGCGTGCTCCTTGGTGATTGCCTTTCGTTAAAACTCTGACACAACTTTGGCCGGGTTGTTACAGGCACCCGCCGAAGATCCATCGCCTGTATCAGGTACGAGCATCCTGCTCGCCCCGATCTTTCCCCAAGCGCCAGGCGTGGAATTTCGCCAGGAGGCGCAACACGCCACCCGGTGCATGGGCCTGTTTCCACTGCCCGGCCGTGAACTTGGCCGCCTCGTTCCAGGTTGGGTAGGGGTGAATGGTGCCCAGCAGTTTATTCAGCCCCAGGCCGTGCTTCATGGCCAGGGTGAACTCCGCCAGAATCTCCCCACCGTGGGTACCCACCACCACGGCCCCCAGGATCTTATCCTTGCCCGGCGGCGTGAGCACCTTGATAAAGCCGGCCTGGTCGCTTTCGGCAATCGCCCGGTCCAGGTCGTCCAGGTCGTAACGGGTCACCTCGACATCAATGCCTTTTTCTTTCGCCTCGGCTTCGCTCAGACCCACCCGGGCCACTTCCGGCGAGGTGAAGGTCACCCAGGGCATCACCCGGTAATCCACCCGGAAGCGCCTGAACTGACCAAACAGCCCATTCACGGCCGCGTACCAGGCCTGGTGGGCGGCTGCGTGGGTGAACTGGTAGGGCCCGGCGACATCGCCACAGGCAAACACGTTCGGGTAGCGAAGGCTCATGTCCGCCTCCACCGGAACAGTGCCATTGGGCAGTGTTTCCACGCCAATCCGGTCCAGCCCCAGATTCTCGGTATTGGCTGCGCGGCCCACAGCCACCAATACCTGGTCGAAGGGAATACGCACCGTCTCGCCGTTATGCTCACAGCAGGCCACTTTCTCACCGTCTTCCATCCGGAACTCCGTCGCCGCGTGATTCAACCGGACATCGATGCCATCGGCCTCGAACTGTTTGAGAATCAACTCCGACACGTCGCTATCCTCTTTCGCCAGCAAGCACTCGCCCCGTTCCACCTGGGTCACCTGGCTGCCCAGCCGGGCAAAGGCATGGGCCAGCTCCGAGCCAATCGGGCCACCGCCCAACACCAGCAGGCGCTTCGGTTGCTCCCGCAGCTGCCAGAGGTTGTCGGAGGTCAGCGGCTGCATGTCCGCCAGCCCTGGAATCGGTGGTATCGCCGGCTTGCCGCCGGTCGCCACCACAATACTGCGAGCCGTCAGCCGTTTCGTGCCGCCGTCGTTCAGGCGCACCTGTAGCTCCCACGGCGAAACAAAACTCGCCTCGCCGGCAATGCATTCGACGCCCAACTGCTCGTAACGCTCGGGCGAATCGTGGGGTTCCACCTTTTTGATGACGCTCTGCACCCGTTCCATGATGGTTTTGAACGAACCTTTCACCGGCACCGATTCCAGGCCGTAACGGTTGGCGTGGCGCAGGGTATCGGCGGCCTTGGCGCTGCGGATCAACGCCTTGGAAGGCACGCAACCGGTGTTCAGGCAATCACCGCCCATCTGGTTTTTCTCGATCAGCGCCACCTTCGCCTTCACCGCAGCGGCAATGTAAGCAGACACCAGACCGGCGGAACCACCACCGATCACCAGCAGGTTGTAATCAAAGTGGTCCGGCTTCCGCCAGCCGGCATACACCCGCCGGCGGCGCAGAAAGCCCACCACGAACTTGGCAATCAGCGGAAACAGGCCCAACAGGGCAAATGACAACAGCAGATCGGCCGAGACAATGTCCGAGGTGGACTGAATCTGTCCAAGCTGGGTGCCGGCGTTCACATACACAAAGGTGCCCGGCAGCATGGCCACCCAGCTCACCAGGGCGTAGGTGCGCAGCTTCATGCTGGTCAGCCCCAGGGCGAGGTTGATCAGGAAGAACGGAAACACCGGCACCAGACGCAAAGTGGCCAGGTAAAAGGCGCCGTCTTTTTCGATGCCCCGGTCGATTTTGGCAATGGTGTCCCGGTATTTATCACGCAGGGTATCGCGCAATAGAAAGCGGGCCACCAGGAACGCCAGCGAGGCACCAATGGTGGAAGCAATGGAAACCGCTATCAGGCCATAGAAATTGCCGAAAAAGGCCCCGCCGGCAAGGGTCATAATGGTGGCGCCGGGTAACGACAGGGCGGTGACCACAACGTACAAGGCCGCGTAACCGGTGACCGCCACCAGCAGGTTCTGCTCAATCCAGGCCGCCACCGAGGCCTGGTGCGCCTGCAGGTTTTCCAGTGTCAGCACCTTGTGGCCGTCCAGCCCAACGAAAAGCGCAACGATCACGGCAATCGCTCCCAGAAGTATCAACTTGTTTCGATTCATATTTCTGCCTTCTAATAAAAGGGTGCGTCGTATTCTGGTACCACGGACACTCATAACCGGTGGATGTTACATCACTCACGATGATCCAATCCGGGTATAACGTACCACTGTCCCAAGGACTTTCGGTCTGTGATACTCCTATAGCTCACAACATCAACAGAGGATTGGCATGCTCCTGAACTGGCTGTCCCGGCACCTGGCCGCCTATCTTTCCAAACAAGTCACCCAACGCTCGGTTCGTACCTCAACCTGGCAAGCCCTTCAGGATTCCCTCAAGCCGGGCGACGTGCTGCTGGTGGAAGGCAACACCCGCATCAGTACCGCCATCAAATACCTGACCCAGTCCACCTGGTCCCATGCGGCCCTGTATCTGGGGCCGGAGGCGGGCCTTGGCACCAGCGAGAGCGGTGAACCCCACGTGCTGATCGAGGCGGATCTGGAGGAAGGCATACGGCCACTGCCACTGTCGTTCTACCGGCACACCCATACCCGTATCTGCCGGCCCGTGGGGCTCAGCGACGGCGATATCGAGAAAATCACGGCCTATTGCATCAGTCGCCTTGGCCATCAATACGATCTGAAGAACGTGTGGGATCTGGCCCGTTACCTCTGGCCCACTCCGCCCGTGCCATCCCGCTACCGTCGCTCGCTGCTGGAAATGGGCAGCGGCGATCCCACCCGTGCCATCTGCTCCACCTTCATTGCCGAGGCTTTCCAGTTGCTGCGCTATCCCATCCTGCCAATCATGGTCGATGGCCCGGAATACGATCCGGACAGTGACTGGCGTCGGGAAGAAGCCTTCCGCACGCGCCATCACTCACTGTTCGCACCCCGGGATTTTGATGCCTCGCCCTACTTTGACGTGATTAAGCCCACACTGGAGCAGGGATTTGATTATCGTCAATTCCAGTGGATTGATTGAGTCTGACCCGCAAATGCTCTGGATGTTACATGGCCGATCAACTAAAATTTTTGAGCAATTGCTAAAGAACAAAGGGTCAGACGAACATGGACACAGCGCGGGTAACCGATTCGGAACAGGAACTGATCGAAAAGCTGAAGGAAAAGGATCCGGCAAGCTATCACCTGGCCGTCAGAACCTATTCCCCGGGCATGCTGGCCGTGGCTCGCTTTTACCTGGACCCTTCAACGGCCGAGGAAGTGGTTCAGGACTGCTGGGTCACCGTCATTGATGCCATCGAAAAGTTCGAGGGGCGCTCGGGGCTGAAAACCTGGTTGCACCGCATCGTCGCCAACCGCTGCAAGAACAAGCTGCGTTCAGCAAAACGCGAAGTCTCCACGGATTTTCAGGAGCAGCTGGACCCGGACCTGGCCGACCGGTTCAACGCTTCCGGCCGCTGGCACACGCCACCCAGGCTGCGTTTTGAAGAAACCGCGGAGGCGCTCCTGGAGAACGGTGCGCTCAGTGACTGCCTGGACAAACACCTGAGCAAGCTTCCCGAAACCCAGCGCAGCGCCCTGATGCTGTACGAAGCGCACCAACACAAATCCGCCGATGTCTGTAACATTCTGGATGTGAATGCCTCTAACCTGCGTGTACTCTTGCACCGTGCAAGGCAGAAAATCTTCCTGATGGTCGAACACTTCCAGGAGACCGGCGAATGCTGATGTGTAGGGATCTGGCGGGCATCGCCAGTGATTATATCGACGGAGAACTGAACACCGGCCAAAACCTGTCGGTGAAGTTTCATCTGATGATGTGTAGCGATTGCCGCACGTTTATCGGCAACCTTCGAATGAGCACCGAGCTCATGCGGGCCCACAGTGGCAACGAGCCGAATGAAGAGTTTATCCGGGAAATCGACCGGCGGGTTCACGAGGCGCTGGAACAGAAAAAAGGCCGCCCAGCCGATTCCGATTGAGCGGCCCTCGGCGCAATGCCGCAGACCTCACTCCTGCAGGGCCCAGACCTGCTTTCGAAGGTGCAAGTCCTTACTGACACTGGTGTAAGTGGACACCATGTAGGGCACACAGTAAGTCAGCACGACTTTGACCCAATCAAATTTCGCGGCCCCGTTGAACGCCTCCCACTGATTAATCACCACCAGAAGACTTCCCACCACCAAAGCCAGTTTGGCGGCCCGCCTGGGCGTGCCATGGCTCACGGCCAGTTCACAGGCATCCGCACAGGTGCGAACGGGCGTTTTCAGCAGGTCGGGCAGAGCCATTGCGATTCCTCCGATAGTTATTTCAGCATTTGACGAAACAGTTGACCGGTACGGCTGTTGGCCAGGTCATCCGGGCGGACCACCAGAATATCTCCCGCGGTGCCCTCGCCCGCATAACCAACCTTTTTACCGGGAAAAACACTGGCCAGCGTGCGGCCAATGGAGCCTTTCGCCAGCTCCGGCTTTACCAGGGTGGCAACAATCAGCGGCACGCCGCTGTGGGTCTTCTTCACGCTTTCCAGAACGTCCTCGAAGGCACCATGTTCGCTGGTCACGCTACTGGAAACCACGACAGCAGCCGGGCGACTGCGGGGCGCATCCTGAGTCGGGCTGAAACCCAGCCCGGTCAGAAACTCGGTCATGGGCTTGCGAATAAATGGATGGGGGCGGGCGAGCAGTACTTCTTTAGCCATGGTAGCGAACTCCGTTGTCTCTGGTTTGTGTTCCCCCAACAGACACAACAGCTCCGGCCTTTGTTACACACGTTATTAAAAATCCCGGACCAACCGCTCACGGTCGTGCGCGGCGGCAGGCTTGCCAAATAGAAAGCCCTGCAGCTCGTCACAGCCCGCCCCAGTCAGCCAGGTGGCCTGGGCCTCGGTTTCCACGCCCTCGGCAATCACCTCACACTCCATGTTGTGAGCCATGTTGATGATGCTGCGGCACAGCGCCGCATCCTGGTGATTGCCCGGCAGGTCCGTTACAAAGGCCCGGTCAATCTTGATGCGCGAAACCGGCAACATTTTCAGGTAGGCCAGGGAAGAATAGCCGGTGCCAAAATCGTCCACGGCCACCAGCAAACCCTGCGCCCGGAACTGGTGCAAGGTGGACAGGGCACAATCAATGTTTTCCATCAACGCGGTCTCGGTGATTTCCAGCTCCAACTGACCGGCATTTACTTGATAACGATGCAGCAATTCGGCAATCCGCTGGCTCAGATTCGGGTCATTAAGTTGCACGGCCGAGACATTGACCGCCACACGCCCCCTAAAGCCTTCAGCGGCCCAATGCGACAGTTGAGCCACGGCCTGTTCCAGAACCCAGTCACCAAGCGCGCCTATCAGGCCGGTTTCCTCGGCCAGGGGGATGAACTCTCCAGGGGAAACGAACCCCTGATCCGGATGTTGCCAGCGAACCAGGGCTTCATAGCCAACGATGCGACGGGCATCGTCCAGTTGGGGCTGGTAATGAAGCTCAAACTGCTTGCGCTCAACCGCAAGCTTCAGGTCACGCACCAGGTTCTGGCGGTGTTGTACCTGTTCCCCCAGCTCCGAGGCAAAGAACTGCACCTGTGTGCCAGAGGATTTCTTCGCCCGGTGCATGGCGATTTCCGCATGACTGAGCAGTGTTCTGGCATCCTGCCCGTCTAGGGGCGCCACCGCCACACCGGCGCTGAATTCACACTCGTGGGCATGCCCGTTGATGACGACGGGTGCCTCGCAAGCCTCGATAATTTTCGAGATTCGGGTTTCCACCGGTTCGTGATCCGTACCCTGGACCAGAAGCCCGAACACATCGCCGCCCAAACGGGCCACGTGGCCATGATCCAAGCTGAACCCCGCCAATCTGCGCGCCACTTCCTGCAATACCCGATCACCGGTATCGTGGCCGGCGAGGCCGTTGAGGGTCTGGAAATCGTTCAGCCCCATGACCAACAGCGCCTCCGCCGGCGAATGCTGGGCCATTGGTAGCTGAAAGAACCGATTCAGTTGTTCTTCGAACAGGTTTCGATTGGCCAGACCGGTCAGCTGATCGTAGAGAGTGCGGATTTCCAACTCCTGCTCGGTCTGGCGCAGGGACCGGGTGCGCTCATCCACCAACTGATCCAGCTCACTATTGAGCTCCTGCAAACGGGAGAGATAGGAAGCGTTGCGGCGAAGCAGGCCGTTGAAAGCCGACTCCACCTCGCCGAACTCATCACACCGTTCCGGGGCCCGGACATATTCAAGCGGGTGCTCGGCATCGTCGCCGGCCAGGCTGATCCTGCCCCGCAATCGCAACAGTGGCGACAGCATCATCCGGTCCACCACTGCCATGGTAACCATGGGTGACAAAAACGGCGATCAACAGCGAAAGCCCCAGAATCCGGAAAACAAAGGCCACCAGTTCGCCCGGGATTTGACTCACATTGACAAGACCCTGAACCCGGTAGCCTTGCGCCAATGTGCCGGATGCCCAGGCCACCGCGAGATGACCGGAATCCGTGCGAGCCAGATCCCGCAGACCGCCGCCGGCGGGGCCGGGGTTGCTAATCGCGGTACCGGCGACCAACTGTTTACCGTGGCCCTCGATCACAACACCTTCCAGGGAACTTTGCGCCATCAAACGCTGCAGGGAGGTTGGGGACAGGGCTTCCGGTTCCGCCTGGGTGAGCAGTGTGGTCAAAGCCTGCGCGGCCACGTCCACCTGCTGGAGCAACAGGTCTTCTTCATAGTTTCGATAGGAAGGGACCAGTATGACCATCTCGATCAGCAGAATGGCGACAAACGAGGCTGCGGTCAGGTTGCGGCATAGCCGACATCCGGCAAAGCGCTTCCACCATCCAACCAGCCCTTGGCCTGTCCCCGTTTTTTGCCTGGACCGCTGGTTTTCGCCCGCCAGCCGGCCCTGCGTTTCAACGACCGATTTCATACCGGAACCCCTTGTTGTTCTGAAATGGTACCCGAGGGACACAAAACGTTTCTGTTTGTTACAGCGCCATCCTCAGGCATAAAAAAGCCCGCTCGGGGTCAAAAGCGGGCAAAGCAACGCAACAATGCCGTTACCGGCCTTTAAACGCCTCCTGTTCCTGGCGCATGAATTCGGTCAGCGCCGCCAGCTGCTGGCCATCCCAGTCAAGCGGTTCGGCGGCCATGGGGGCAACCATGCAGATCTGTACCATTTCATCCAGGTACACTTCCTCCTTATCGAAATCCCTCTGGGCCATGGCCACCGGATGGGGATAGTCGTTTTTGAAGGAGGCGGAATAACCGGCCCCGTCCGCGTGGCAGGTGGCGCAGGACAGGCCGTTGGACGACAGCGTAGTGTCGTTGAACAGCTTCTCACCCTGTGCCACAAGATTGGCCACATCGCCTTGGTAAGGGGTATACCCCTGCGGACGGCTTACCGCTTCTTTCAGGCTGGCGGAGGTGCCTTCAGCCTCACCTTCCGCTTCACCCTCAGCCTCACCTTCACCCTCGGCGGCACCTTCTGCTTCTCCTTCTCCTTCAGCTTGCCCTTCTGCTTCACCTTCGGCTTCCGCCTGACCAGCTTCGGCTTCACCCTGGGCTTCGCCCTCGGCCTCACCCTGGGCTTCAGCTTCCGCTTCGCCCTGCGCCGCCTCGGCGGAGGGAATCAAGCTAAATGATGAAGCGTTGCTGTCACTGAAACCGGCCACCGCCACCACCGTCATCATGGGTACCGTGACCATCAGGTTTCGCGACAGTTTCCGCAATAAGTCCTTTCGTTTGTCATCGGCCATATCGTCCTCCGATCATCCTGTTGTTGTCGAAACGAGAGCAAAGTGCCTCACTCTCATACCACCGACACCCGAGTGCCATCGTTGTTACAGGCAACCACCTTGTTCACGGCCTGTTTCTGTTTGTCCTGGTGGGCCCAATGCCGGAGAGTCGAGGGATTAACACCAAAACCGTCTTCCACCCGTTTACCAGCCTGCTCCGCGAGCAAACCGATGATGGCCATGTGGTGCACGGCATGGCTGGCCAGAAAGACCAGTTCCCGCCCGATGCTGCTTGGAAACAGCTGGTCGTGCCCCTCGCTGTGGTGCCCAAGCGTCAGCGGGTTCACCGTTTCATCCCGCGGCATTCGCGACAGCTCCTGGATCAAACCGACCAGGCAATGGATTGCGGCCTGTCGGTCGGTTTCCAGCAGACCGTCCCGCTGACGGTGCTCGTAATCCAGCGTCTCGGCGTTATCCGCCAGCCCCAGAAACGTGAGGTAATGGTCGATGATGTGCCGGACGTGCTTGCCGATGCTGTGCTGGCCGTGACTACCCGATGGTTTCCGGTACAAAGACTCATCCAGCTCCTCAAGAAAGGTCATCAGCTGGGCCAGGGTTTGGATGTTTTCTTCAACAATCGGGCTGACACCCACCTCAACCCTCCACTCTGGCGAAGTCATGGTGGCCACCTCCTGTTCTGACGATGTTTTCCAGAGCCCGGGTGGCGGTTTCCGTTTGCCGGGCATCCACCAGCCAGCTCTCCCGGGACTCGACCCAGCTCGACAGGTACGCAAACTCACCGGCATTCAGGGGCCGGCCGCCAACCCCGCAACAGGCCGGAAGCAGGTATTGAAGCGTCTCGGCAACGGTTAACCGGCGCGGGCCCTTATCGCTAACGTTCCGCGCAGAAGGAACGGAGACCAGAATGGCGGGCACAAAACACGGGCCTCCAAGTTCCGACATTGCCAGTGGCTCGGCCCGATCATAAGCGCCCAGCAGCAACCCGCGGCCGGTACTGGCATTCAGGGCGCTCGACAGGCTTTCCCACACGGCCGGTTCCCCGGTAACCACCAATGCCTGGTTGGCCTCTTTGGATGTCAGGAGCACCCCGGCATCCATGGCGATATCTCCGGGCCCCGGCGCCTCACGCATCAGGCAGGTGAACAGCGCTTCGGGTATTCGATTGAGGGACTGTCGGGAGGCAACCACCTCACCATCCAGAATCAATGTATAACCCGGTGTATCCCGCACGATACTGAGCTCAGGGAGGCTGTACGGGGCTGGGTGTTCGGTTACCTGGAACCGCTCGATCATTGGTTGGATGTACTCACGCAATGGCATGCTGTCGACCTGCAAGCGCACCATGGCACGACCGGATTGCAGGACCGTGGACAGCCAGGTCACCGGCAACTGTGCACGTTCCTCATCAACCGTTTGTTCGCCCTGCCTGTCACTGGATTGGCTTCCACCGGATTGCACGAGGAAGCGGTTGCCAGCCCAATCCGCCAGCGTATTCCAGACCTGTTGGCGAATGGGCCAGGCGTCTGGCGGGCCGGCCCGGGCCTGGAGCGCGGATTCAACCAGTGTCGAGGCGATCGCGTCCGGCCAGGCGCCCTCGGTCGCCATCAGCCAGATTAGCGACGCGGTCTCGTTCAGGGCGCTTAAATGACCCAGGCGGGTGTCGTAGAGCAGAACCTGGTCCTCGGTCACCACCTCTTCGGCCACCCACCGCTCCAAGGCGGGTTGGGGCAGCGGTTTTTCCGACAGCGCCTGGGCAACCACCCAGTCCTCAAGACGGGGCAAGGCCATGTAGGGCAGGTAACGAACCGGATCCACGCCCGGAATCAGGTTTCGGAAGCCACCGCTGCGGCCCAGTTCGTTGCGGGTCTGCTGAATCACCCGTTGTTCGGGGGATTGATCCGGTTTGTCCATGGCGGGCTGGTTCAGCCCAACAAGTTCCACCAGGTCGGCCACCAGGCCACCCTTGATGGATTCTTCAATCCGGCCGCCACTGTCGGGGCCGGCGCACACTTCTAGAGAAGGGCTGAGGTTGCATTCCAGCACCCAGGGCTTGAGATTCTCATCAATCAGGCAATCGATGCCCATCAGCTCGTAACAACCCCGGGAGTCGGCGCCAATGGCCCGACACCGCTCCCGCATGGGCTCCTGGGCGGCCAGGCAGGTCAGGGCAACGGCATCGTCAATGCGGGCAAACAGGGCGTTGTCGTCATGGCCCTGCTCTCGCAGCCAGGTGCGGTACCGGTCGAAATCGACAAACTCCACCGGCACTTCCGCGTCCAGGTTGAGCGCGTTGATGTCCGGGTTGGTCAGGTAGCTGTAGGGGTTGGCGGCGTTTTCATCGTTGTAGGGCAGCGACGCCAGTTTGGCAAAGCCCTGTTGATAGACATAAACCCGCAAGGGGGTCACGGACGACACCAGCACATAAAGGCGCAGCACGTATTTGCGCCCGTGCATGGTGTGCGGGTGTTCCAGATATTCCTGAACCAGCCAGGAGGCGTCCATGGGCACATCGGCGGGGTCTTCGACCAACCGGATGCCCTTGCCCTTGGAGGCATTCTTGGGCTTCAACAGCCAGCGCTTGTCCGGGTTTTCCCAGGCTGCCTGCTGAAAATAGTGGTAGTCCTCGGGCATGGAGTAAACATGCGGCACGAAATCCAGACGCTCGCCGAGCGGCCCGGGGCCTTTTTCCTGACGCCTTACCCGATCCCGCAGGTCCACCAGGCTCCGGTACAGTCGGCTTTTCACCGTCAGGGCGTTATTGCCGGGAATGTGGTTGATCTTGCGCTCTGGGCCCACCTTCGCGAAATACTCCGGGCCCGGCATACCGGTGTACCAGCAGGCCTGCCAGTCTTCCGCGTTTTTTGCCCTTTGCCATTGCGCCTTGTCCAGAGACGCTTCGAAAAAGCGGTCCTGTTCATAGGAGCGGTTGCCACCCATCCAGTAGTGCCGTGTCATGGTTCCGACTCTCCGTTCCGGTTGTCCATTGCCTGCTGTTGCCGGGCTATTGCTCGCGTTCATCCCGACAGACACCCGACAATGGCAACTGTTACAACCAGCGGTGACATTTCTTGCGCTGACCGCTCCAATTCCGTTAACCAGTTCTGTAACAACCTGATTCCTAACGTGTCCAAGGGGCGGGTACAATGCCCACGATGGGCTGGAGACAATCCCGAATCAGGAATTCCCCAATGATATTTCGAGCATGTTTACTAGCCGTCGTGGTTCTTGCCCTGGCGGGCGCCTGGTGGCTACTCCAAGCTCTGGGCATGCCGGCAAGTCTGACACCCCAAACACTGACTGACTGGCTAAACCAGGAGGGCTCGACAGGCCCCGCACTGCTGATGCTGCTCATGGTCATTGCCGTGATTGTCGGCCCCATTCCAACGTTGCCAATCAGTGCGACCGCGGGACTGGCATTTGGCCTGATAAAAGGAACACTCATCGCAGCCACCGGGGCCCTTATAGGCGCCCTCTTGGCCTTCGGGATCGCTCGCTTGCTGGGCCGCAACGCCGTCCTTCGCCACTTCCCGGATAATCCGATTCTGGCGGAAGACGGCTCTCAACGCTTTTTGACCATTGCCATTTTCCTGACCCGTCTGATTCCGGTTTTCTCGTTTGCCCTGATCAGCTATGCCGCCGGCGTGACCGCGATTCACACCTGGCGGTTCGCCCTTGCCACTTTTTTCGGCATGCTGCCAATGACGCTGGTCTTTGCCGGCCTTGGGACCACCTTTGAGCTAAGTCCTGTGCTGACGGTGGTGGCGGGGTTGGCTATTCTGGTTGTGATGGCTTGGTTACCCTGGTCTCTCAGCCACCGCCCTGATTCACGGCTCGCACGCTGGCTACACCTCCAGAATGGTAGGGAGAAAACCCGATGATGAATCCAGAAAAACCCGTTCTTGTATTTGACGTCATCGAGACCATCTTTTCGCTGGACGCCCTCTCCAGCGCCTTCCAATCCCTCGGCTTGCCCGAGCACACCAAAGACCTGTTCTTCGCTCAACTGCTACGCGATGCGTTTGCCGTGTCGGCCACCGATACCTATGTGCCGTTCATCGATATGGCCCGGGGAACGTTGGAGGTTGTGCTGACCAACCTTGGAGTGTACTCAACCGGCTCAGCGATCGACCGGATTCTGCCGGTTTTTGGCCAACTAGAAGCTCACCCGGATGTCCGGGAGGCGTGGGCGGCGAAACCGGGCGTTCGGCCATGATCGCCGCCCATGCATGGGACACCAACGGGGCCATGAACGCAGGCATGCTGGCCGGCTGGGTACGCCGGCAGGACAGCGTTTTTCATCCCGCCATGAGCGCCCCCGCTTTTGAGTCCGACAACCTGGCCGAATTGGTCGACAAGGTATCGGAAGGACTGACAAACAAGGATTCCCCATGACCAGCACCAAGCCGCTCGACGGAAGATCTTCGATAATCGCCGCCCTGGCCGGCGGCTGGGTTGCCGATGCCGCCAGCCTTGGACTGCACTGGCTATACAACAGTGAGCGCATTCGGGAAGTTGGTGGTGATCAGCCCGAATTCCTGCCACCGAAAGCCGAGTATTTCAAAGGTGGACTCGGCTATTTTGCCCACGAAGGCAAACAGGTTGGCGATATAAGCCATTACGGGGCCGCCACGGCGGTATTGACCGACAGTCTCCTGGCCAATGACGGCTGTCTTGATATCCGGGACTACCAACGACGTTTCCGCAGCTATTTTGGCCCCGGCGGCACATGGCAGGGCTATATCGACAACCCCACCCGGGTGACCCTGAATAACCTGGACACCATTGAACAGACCGCCATTGAACAGGCGCGGGCCACGACTTCCGCCCATCTTACGGACCAGCAAAAGCGTGTGCTGGTGCAAAAAGTGTTGCCCTACACCCGCCGCCTGACGGGTGATCAACTGGCAGAGCCTGTTCGAAAGGGCATTGATCTGACCTATCACGAAACCGAGGTCCAGGAAGCCGGCGTCCACCTGGCCGAAACCATCGACCGTCACCTGGTAGCGGAAAGTGGCGCCAACGACATGCAGCTGCCGGCCGTGTCCAAACTGCCACCACTGGTGGCCTGCTATTGCGGCCGTGAGGACCTGCTGGCAAAAACGGAAGCGGCGGTGCGCGTCACCAACCACAATGAGGAAGCCGTTGCCTGGGCAAAATGCGCGGCGCGACTTCTGGACGCCCTTTATCAGGGCAGGTCGATGCCAGACGCTCTGGACGCCGCCACGGCCGAGGCGCCGGAGCCAGACAACCTGAACAAGGCGCGGTCCGGTGATCGCCTGGATGCGATAGCCGCCGGTGACACCTTTGGCCGCACCTGCTATCTGAACGAAGCCATGCCGGTGATCTTTCATATCTTGGGCCATGCCGGAAGTTATACAGAGGCGGTGCGAGCCAACATCCACTGCGGCGGTGATTCCTGCGGCCGGGCCTGGATCATCGGGCCGGCCATGGCCGTCATTCATGGCGTTGGTGGTGAGCGTGGCATGCCCCTGAGCTGGCTGGCGCGGGTAACCGATTCCACGACTATTTTCAGGGATATCGAAACACTCGTTGGTAAGCAGCCGGGGTCATGATTGCCCGATTTTCTCCCACGGCTATGCTTTAGGTACGTTGCCTGTCAAAGGAGGCCTTATGAAAGCATTACTGATCAATACGTTACTGATGATGTCGCTGCTCACCAGCGCACCCCTGCTGGCCCAGGATGAACCTTTGAGAGTGGGAATGTCCGGCCAGTATTTTCCCTTCACGTTTGTTGAGCAGGACCAGCTCAAAGGCTTTGATGTGGATATGATGAAGGCGATCGGCGAGGAAATGGGCCGGGAGATCCAGTTTGAAACCGCCAATTTCTCCGGGCTGTTTGGCATGCTGGAGTCCGGGCGCATCGATACCGTCGCCAACCAGATCACCATTACCGAAGAACGGAAGAAAGCCTATATCTTCAGCGAGCCCTATGTGTATGACGGCGCCCAGGTGGTGACCCAGCAAGCCAACACCGAGATTCAGGGCGTGGAAGACCTGAAGGGAAAAACCGTGGCGGTAAACCTCGGCTCCAACTTTGAACAACTGCTACGGGAGCTGCCTTACGCCGACGAAATCAACATCAAGACCTATGAAAGCAACCTGGAGCGGGACACCGCCCTGGGCCGCGTCGATGCCTTTGTGATGGACCGGGTCAGCGCCAGCCAGATCATCAAGGAAAAGCCGCTGCCCCTGAAACTGGCGGGCTCGCCCTTCTCCCAGATCACCAATGCCTATCCGTTCCGCGACACCGAGGCCGGGCGCGCCCTGCGTGACGAGGTCAACCAGGCCCTGGCAAACCTCCGTGACGACGGCACCCTGGCGGCCATTTCAGAGCAGTGGTTCGGTACCGATATAACCCGACCCTGAGGGCTTACGAGGTCTGACTAGCGATGGACGTACTGGACGTACTGGACGTCGAATACATGATCGGGCTGATACCGGTCCTGCTCAGGTATCTGCCCCTGACCCTGCAATTGGCCGGTATCGGAATGGTACTGGCGCTCATCCTGGCCTGCCTGTTTGCGGTGGTCCGGGTACTGCGGATTCCGGTGCTTAACCAACTGACCATCGTGTTCATTTCCTTCTTCCGGGGCACGCCGCTGCTGGTGCAGCTGTTCCTGTTCTATTACGGGCTGCCCCAACTGGTCAGCGCCCTCACGGTGATTGATGGCATTACCGCCACGATCATGGGCCTGACCATGCACTTCGCCGCCTACATGGCCGAATCCATCCGGGCCGCCATCGTGGGCGTGGATCGCAGCCAGACCGAAGCGGCCCTGTCGATCGGCATGACCAACGGCCAGATGATGCGGCGGATTGTGCTGCCGCAGGCCACCCGGGTGGCATTGCCCACGTTGATGAACTATTTCATCGACATGATCAAGGCCACCTCCCTGGCCTTTACCCTGGGGGTCACCGAGCTGATGGGCGCGACCCAGAAAGAGGCGGCCGGCAGCTTCCTGTACTTTGAGGCGTTCATCGTGGCCGCCATCATCTACTGGATCGTGGTGGAACTGCTGTCCAAGCTGCAGCACTACCTGGAAATCCGCCTGAACAAAGCCTATAGCCGATGATCAAACTGGACTCACTGAGCAAACATTTTGGCGAGACGGTGGTGCTCGATGGCATCGACCTGACCATTGAGAAGGGCGAGATCGTGGTGATCATCGGCCCGTCGGGCACCGGCAAGTCCACCCTGCTGCGCTGCGTCAACTTCCTGGAACAACCCACCGCCGGCACGCTGACCGTGGGTGACCTGACGGTGGATGTCACCCGCGCCAGCAAGGCCGAGATTCTCTCCATGCGCCGACGAACGGCGTTCGTGTTCCAGAACTACGCGCTGTTTGCCAACAAGACCGCGTTGCAGAACATCGCCGAGCGCCTGCTGGTGGTGGATAAGTGGCCAAAAGAAAAGGCCTACCGGCGGGCCCGCGAGATCCTGGATCAGATCGGCCTGGGCGACAAAGCCGATGCCTACCCGGCATCCATGTCTGGCGGCCAGCAGCAGCGGGTGGGTATTGGCCGCGCCATGGCCGCCGGTGCCGAGGTGATCCTGTTTGACGAGCCAACGTCGTCCCTGGACCCCGAGTGGGTGGAGGAAGTGTTGGGGCTGATGAAACAGCTGGCCGCCGAGCGCCAGACCATGCTCGTGGTGACCCATGAAATGTCGTTCGCCCGGGACGTGGCGGACCGGGTGATCTTCATCGACGGTGGCCGGATTGTGGAGCAGGGCCCGCCCAGCGAAATCTTCTCACACCCCAGGGACCCCCGAACCAAAGACTTCCTGAAGAAAATCCTGGCCACCAACCTGGCCTGACCCGGGCCACCGACAAGGCCGAGGGCCCTGGGGCTTTAGCGCGGCTGGCTACCAGTTCTCCCCGAACGGCCGTACATCCAGCTCAAAGCTCCAGGCCGATGGATCCTGCTGGCTGAGCGTCCAGACCGCATCAGCCACCGCCGAGGGTTGCACGAAAAAGTCGTCGGGCTTGTCTGGCAGCATCTCGCGGGTGCGCGGCAAATCCACCACGCCATCGATCACCACATTGGCCACGTGGATTTTCTCCGGGCCCAGCTGGCGGGCCAGGGACTGGGCCAGGCTGCGCTGGGCGGCCTTGGCCGAGGCAAAGGGTGCGGTGTTGGCCCGGCCCCGGGTCGCCGCGGAAGCACTGGTAACGATGATGCTGGCGGTTTCGTGCTGGCGCAGTTGGGGCAACGCCGCCTTGGTGGCCGCCACCAGGCTCTGGACGTTGATGCGCCAGTTGGCCTCGAAATCGTGCAGACTGGCGTCCTCGACATTCTTGAAAGTGCCGGCCCCGGCGTTGTAGAGCATCACCGAAACCGGCCCGAGTTTACTTTCAATATCCTCAAGCACCGAGGTTATCTGTACCGGATCCATCATGTCACAGCGAAACCCATGGGCGCCCTCGACCGTCTGTTCAAGCTGCTCCAGGTAGTCTTCACTGCGGGCCAGCATCGCCACCTGGTAGCCTTCGCTGGCGAACCGCCGCACCAGGGCTAGGCCATTGCCCGGGCCCACGCCCATTACCACACAGACTTGGTTCATGACTTGTCTCCCGTTCGGCTTGAAACCAACATTAAGGAACCTAGTGCCCCGTCTGGCTTGTAACATTGGGAGGAATGATAAGTGTCAGCATAGCAGGGTCTGCTCACTCCACTGTAAAGAGACGATCCAGGCAGGTATGACGGGTGCGATCATTACCCGCTAGGCTGTTCAGTCTCTGGTCGAGGGACAGGGCGCCCCACAGGGCGCACAGGCGCTTTCATCCCGCTGCATCAGGGCGGTTTGCACATTGCCCTGACCGGAGTTGAAGGCGAAGGTGGGGCTGTTCAGGTGGTCCACCATGATCAGCACCAGGATAACCGCCAGTGCCACCAGGATACGGGTCCGGCTGTACGGTCGTTGCATGCTGGTATCCTCCCGCATCAGTTGGGCAACCGGAAAAACGGCCGCAGGCGAATGCCGATCAGTGAGCCGGCAAAAGCGCAGGCAAACCAGATCCAGGCGTGCAGGCTGGCCGAGGCAATGCCGGAGAACAGTGCGCCGATGTTGCACCCAAAGCCCAGGCGGGCGCCGTAACCCAGCAGAAGGCCACCCACCACTGCTGCCATGAACTGGCGGGCCTCCGGGCGGTTGCGACTGGCTTCATTGAACTTGTTGGCCAGCCCGGCGGCCAGCATGGCACCGAGCAACAGTCCGAAGTTCATCACCGATGGGATGTGAGTGAGCACGGAATCTTTCAGGGCAATGGCCGGGTAGTCCCAGGTCCAGAATTCGAACTGGGACATGTTCACGCCCACGGCTTCCAGTGCCTTGGCACCCCAGACGTTGAAGGCAAAGGTGATGCTCCAGGGCGCGCCGCTGATCGCCAGGGTCAGGGCGCTGCCAGCTGCGAGGACCAGGATGGCCCAGGTGAAGGGCCAGCGGCCAGTGATCAACGTACGCAGTACCCCGTGGCCCTGGGATTTCCACAGCAATTCATCGCGTTCTATATTGCCATGGGCTTTGCGTTCGATGCGATTCACCCACCAGGCCACCAGCCCCAGGCCAGCCAGCTGGGCAATAATGGCGCCGCTCAAACCCAGACTAGTCACCAGCGGAACCGGATCAAAGCCCGGCTGGTCCAGCCACCAGGGCAGGTGCATGGAACCGATCACCGTACCGACGATGAAGAACACCAGGGTGACCACCATGCGGATGTTGCCGGCGCCCACGGTGAACAGGGTGCCGGAACCACAACCGCCACCCAGCTGCATGCCAATGCCGAACAGGAAAGAGCCCACCACCAGCGAGGTGCCTACCGGCGCCACGGCGCCGATCAATCCGGCCTGACTGTGCAGCATCGGCACCATGATCAGGGACGACAGGCCGAACAACAGCAGTTGCGCCCGCATGCCAGCGCCGCGCTTTTTCACCACCAGGTTGCGCCAGCCGGCGGTAAAGCCAAAGGCGCCGTGATACAGCGCCATGCCCAATACGGTGCCGATGGCGAACAACGCCACCATGAAGGGAGCGGTTTCCAGCCAGACCAGTCCGCCCACCAGGGCGAAGCCGGCCAGCGCCGTGGTCACCACGAAGCGATCAATCTGCCAGCCGGGTTGTGACGCCCCAGCCTGAACGGCGGCTGCCTCAGCCATGTTCTCTCCTGTTAATTAAACAAATCCATCAGTTTGCCCAGGCCCTTTTTGGCCACCTGCAGCGGCCGGTCCGAATCGTTGGACCACTGGGCCATGGAGCCATCGTAAAGCGCCACTTCCTCGAAGCCAGCCAGCTCGCTCAGGACAAACCAGTCGGTGGCTGCCCAGTGGCCGGTGTTGCAAAAGGCAATGGTTCGGGTGCCGGCATCCAGCTCGGCGCGGTTGACGCGCTCGGTGATTTGATCGGCATTCAGGTACCAGACGGCATTCTGCTGGCCCAGGAAATCGCTATGGGGCAGGTTGCGCGAGCCGGGAATGGTGCCCGGACCCTTGGCGGCGGGGGATTTGGTTTCGCCCCGGAAGTAGTCCGCAGGGCGCGCATCCACCAATTGCGCCTGGGTGTCTCTGGCCTGCTGAACTTCTTCCAGCGAGGCCAGCAAGTCCGGCTGCAGTTCACCCCGGAAATCGGCAAAGTCACGGCGGTCTGTTTGCCCCGAGGCCACGTCAAAAGCCGCTGCCTGCCAACCGGCGAAACCACCGTTGAGAATGGTCACATCGTCGTGACCCAGTACGCGGAAGGTCCAGTACACCCGGGCGGCGCTGCCGAAATCGGTCACGCCGGTACCGGCGGGTACCACGACCACAGTGTCGTCATTGCCAATACCCAGGCCACCAATCAAACGTTCCAGACTGCGCACGGGCGGCAACAAGCCGGTGACGCCATCACGGCTTTCACGCCAGCCATCGCCGGTGTAGCTGCTGTAGATGGAGCCGGGAATATGGGCGCTTTGGAAGCTGCTGCGGTCACCACCGTTATCGATGCCAGAGCGGACATCCAGAACCACGACATTGTCCCGGTCGAGATTGGCCTTCAACCAGGCGGCATCCACCAGCGGGGGTGTTTTGTCTGTCTCCGCCAACGCCAGGTTGCTGACGAAGGCCAGTGCAATTGCAATAAGCCTAACCATGATTTCGCTCCCGATGAATTCTTGAGCAATCATTATAAATTCGATTAGGCGTAATTAAAACACGGCGAAATATAAAATTAAAGAATATGGAAATCCTGAAAGGTTTCTTCGCTTGCGCTGTAACAAATCAGCCGGGGCGGGCGTCTATTGATTGTGGGCACCGTAAAAACCAACAAACGGTGCAGAAAAACCGCTGAAGAGGTACGACATCATGAAAAAGCTGACACTGACCCTTGCTGCAATCGCACTGGCCTTTTCCGCAACAACGGCAATGGCCATGGGCGGTCAGGCAGACCGCTACAACGAGCGTGGCTATCAGAGCACGCCCATGGAACAACCGGCGATCAACCAGATCATTGCCGGGTGACAGAAACGCAAAAGCCGCCAGCAAACACTGGCGGCTTTCCATCAACGCAGGGTGCGAAAAACCATCAGGGCAACGGTTACTTCGCCACCGCCGCTTTTGTCATACCCTCAAGTGCCTTTGACAGCTTGGGCACCACCGCGCACTCCTCGACCCCATGCCGCTTTGCAAGGTAAGCCGGGTCGTTGTAGCCCAACCAGACCTGGCCGGCATCGTCTTCCCAGACCAGCGCCTTCAGTGGCAGATCAATCCCCACCGACTGAGCACACTGCATGAACGGCGTACCGCCTTTCGGGTTACCGAAGATAAGCAACTCTGTTGGCCTCAGTGATTCGCCAACTTTCTCGGCCCCGGCGGCATGGTCGATACGGGCAAATACGTTCAGCCCCTTGTCTTCAACGATGGCTTCCAGCCGATCCATGGTGGCCTGGGCGGAGTGTGAACTTTTCATCGAAACCAGGCCGTCGGCGGCACTGGCAAACAGGCTCACGGCCATCAGGCCAACCAGTACCATGGCTCGAACAATCATAACGGACTCCTTTGAGGGGTACCGGACCGGAGGCCGAATCAACGGCCTCCGGCACTGGCCCTAGCGCAGATCCGGATTCAAGGTGTAAGTGCCGGTCACCCGGGCGCTGGCCAGCACGTGCCCGGCCATGGCTTCCCGTACGGCGGCGCCGTCGAACTCACCATCCAGGCCAAGACTCTCCACATCCAGTGCATGCACTTCGTAGTGGTAGTGGTGAATGATTTCATCGTTCCAGGGCGGGCAGGGGCCATCATAGCCGCCATAGGTGCCTTCCATGTCCGGGTTGCCGGCCAGGAACTGGGTGTAGTTGTTCACCCCCCGAATGCCAATGGGGCCGGGGCCCGGGTCCTTGCCCTTGGGAATCACGCCGTCGCTGTCTTCCCCTTCGGGAATACGGCTGACATCCGACGGCACGTCCACCAACAGCCAGTGGAAGAAATCCACCCTGGGAAGGTCGGCGGGCACGGTTTTACCTTCCTCGTTCACATCGTCCGCCTTGCTGGGCACATCCGGGTCAAACATCATCACCACAAAGCTTTTGGTACCTTCCGGCGCCCCTTCCCACACCATTTCCGGGTTACGGTTGGGGCCAAAGCTCATGTGGTCTTCTTCGCTGTAGACCCCGAATGCAAACTTCTCAGGAACCGGCTTGCCTTCTTCAACGCCTCGAACCTCTAGTTTCACGGTTTTTCTCCTTCAATGGTTTTTTGTCTGTGTACGCTGTCAGATACCAACAGATTAGCAAAGGTTCGGGCGGGATTCAGAGAAGGGCCGGGAACGCCCGGCCTTCTGCTCTCCCATTCAGGAGGGCTTCTTCCATTCAAACTTCTTGAACGGCTCGTCAATCGGGGTTTCGGCAATGTGGTTGATGTAGTTACTCATGGTTTTCTGGGAAAGCACCAGAATCACATCCAATACCTGCCGCTTGCCGTAACCGGCGCTGTAGAAGGCTTTCAGGTCTTCCTTGCTGACATTGCCCTGCTTGTTCATGACCGCCAGCGTGAAGGTTCTGAGCGCCTCCAGTTTGTCATTGGGCAGAGGGGTCTCATTGCGCAATGCATCGATGATGTCATCCGAGACATCCATCATCTTGGCGATACCGGTGTGAGCGGGCACGCAATAATGGCAGGCGTTTTCCACGTTGATGGTCTGCCAGACCACGGTTTTCTCATCGTTGTCGAAAGCACTGTCCAGCACCAGCTGGTGCAGGGTCTGGTAGGCCTCCAGTACTTGGGGAGATTCAGCCATAACCTTATGCAGGCTGGGAATCATGCCCATGGCCTTTTCCGAATTTTCCAGCAGGGGTTTGGAGCCCTCTGGTGCGGTCGATTTTTCGTGCAGTTTGAAGTCAGTCATGGAACAACTCCTTTCTTGAATAATCACTCAACACGCTCACCCTAGCTATTATTGAGCGATGACTCAAGTTATAATTGAATGAATCTTCAACAGGACTACCCGTGGGGTAATTATGGCCAGACACCCTCAATACAATCGTGACGCTGCTTTGCACAAAGCCGTCGGTCTGTTCTGGGAAAAGGGCTATCATGGCAGCTCCATGAAACAGATCGAGCAGGCACTCGACATGCGCCCGGGCAGTATTTACGCCGCCTTTGGCAGCAAGGACGGACTGTTTTCAGAAGCCCTGGCGCGCTACGCCGAAGAGGGTGGCGAGGAGCTGGCGGGTCATATGCAACAGTACGAGTCCATCGTGGATGGCTTGCAGGCGTACCTGCGCCATGTCGCCATGAGCTGCCAGCAGGATGCCTGCCCCTCCCGGGCCTGCATGATCGTTAAAACCCTGCTGGAAACCAGCCACACCAACGACACCCTGGCCCATCAGGCACGGGAGGTTCTGGCGGCGATCGAAACCACACTCACCGGTTTGCTGGAACAGGCCAGAAGCCGGGGTGAGCTGGCACAGACCACCGATTGCAGCCGCCTGGCGCGCCTGCTGCAAAGCCAGATCATGGGGCTTCGAGCCATGGCCGAGCGCGGGCTGCCCGAGCAACAACTGGCCGACCTGGCCGACGACATGGCGAACCTGCTGGAACCCTACTGCCTGAAGCATTAAGCTTGCTACTCTTCTTTCCACATCAAGCTCGGGGCAGGCAGTTATGGAAAAACTTCATCACATTGTGGTGGTTGGCGGCGGTGCCGGTGGTCTGGAACTGGTCACCAGCCTGGGCAACAAGCTGGGGCGAAAGAAAAAAGCCCGGATCTCCCTGGTTGATGCCGGTCTGACTCACGTCTGGAAGCCCCTGTTGCACGAAGTGGCCTCCGGCTCGCTGGACGCCAGTGCCAACGAAATCAATTACCGCGCCCATGCCCGCAAGCATCACTACGAGTTCCAGCTCGGCCGGATGAGCGGCCTGGACCGGGCCAGCCGGGAAATCGTCATTGCCCCCTTCCATGACGACGAAGGTCACGAAGTGGTGCCGGAACGACGGATTCAATACGACACCCTGGTGATCGCCGTGGGCAGCACCGCCAATGATTTCGGAACCCCCGGTGCACAGGACCACTGCCTGTTCCTGGACAGCCTCAGGCAGGCCCGGCGTTTTCACAATCTCCTGCTCAATGCCTTCCTGAGAAAAAACCACGAAGCGCTCCAGGGCCAGGCCCACAAGCTCAACATCAGCATCATCGGGGCCGGGGCAACCGGGGTGGAGCTGGCGGCGGAACTGCGGCTGGCCTCCCGGGAGCTGCCCACCTATGGCATGAACCATCTGCAGCCCTCGGACATCTCCATCACCGTCATTGAAGCGGCTGACCGCATCCTGCCGGCACTGCCGGGTCGGCTTTCCTCCGGCGCCACCCGGGAATTGCAGCGCCAGAACATTCAGGTGCGGACTGGCCAGCCGGTGAGCGAAATCCGTAAGGACACCCTGGTGATGAAGGATGGCACCGAGTTGCCCTCGGAAATGACCATCTGGGCCGCCGGTATCAAGGCGCCTTCCTTCCTGGCGGACCTGGCTGGTCTGGAAGCCAACCGTGCCAACCAGTTGGTGGTCGACCAGACCCTGAAAACCAGCCGGGACGACAATATTTTTGCCTTTGGGGATTGCGCGGCCTGTCCACAACCGGGGTCTGACCAACCGGTGCCTCCCAGAGCCCAGGCCGCCCACCAGCAGGCCGACGCCCTGTTCAAGACCCTGTGTAACAGGTTGGAAGGCAAAGCCGCCGTGCCGTTTGTGTATAACGATCACGGTTCGCTGATCAACTTCAGCCGCTACACCACCGTGGGCAATCTCATGGGCAACCTGTCCGGGCGCAGTATGTACATCGAAGGCAAGGTGGCTCGGCTGTTCTACGTGTCCCTCTACCGGATGCACCAGGTGGCCCTGCACGGTTTCGTGCGCACGGCGATCATCTGGTTGATGGACAAGATCAGCCGGGCCATGCAGCCACGACTGAAACTGCACTGATCACCCGGCGGAAAAACCCTCGATAAATTTCCGGTCGATTCGGTCTTTCAGGCGCCAGACCCAGCGCCCGGAAAAGGTCAGCGGGCCATAACTGCCAATGGCGGTCTGGTCGCCACAGGCCAGCAGGTACAGCGAGTAACGCCGGGGCCGGAAGGGCTTCAGGGCTCCCCCGCCCAGCGCTGAACGAAGATTATCGGCCAGGATGGGCCCGGCCTTCACCGCGTGCACCCCGGAACGGTTCAGGGCACCGTCCTCCCGGCTGCAGGTGTCGCCAACCGCAAACACGTTCGGGTGAGAAAGGCTCTGGTGACAGGCGTCCACCCGCACAAAACCCTGCTCGTCCACCGTCAGGCCGCTGCCTTTCAAAAACGGCTCTGCGGCCGCGCCGGTGGCGGCAAGCACGGGCCCGGCCTTCAGCCGGGTGCCATCGGCCAGGGACAACTTGCCGTCCCGGACCCGCGCCCGCTGTTCAATCACCGTCACCCGCCGGCGCACCAGCTTTCTGCCCGCCAGCCGGCGCATGAGGGCATTAAAGCCCGGCAGTGGGCCGCTTTCCCCGGCAATCAGGGAGACCCGGCCACCGCCTTCATGGTTGTGCCGAACCACATTGGCCGCGGCCATCGCCAGCTCCACGCCAGCGGCACCACCACCCACCACCACAAGATGGCCGGCGCCGGTTGATTGGCTCTGTTGCTCGAATTCCCGCCACTGGGCCTGGAAACGCTCGATGGGTTTCACGCTGAGCAGCGGGTCGTCGTATCCGTTCAGGTCTGCCAGGTTGGAGCCGGAGCCGATATCAATCGACAGCCAGTCGTAATCCACCGCCCGGCCCCCTTCCAGGCGAAGCTGCTGTTGTTCCGCATCCAACGCCACGGCCTTGTCGAGAATCAGCTCACCGCCGGCCGCCGACACCTGCGGCTCGACCTCGATACGGCACTGCTCCAGCCGGTAGTGGCCCGCAATCCAGCCCGGCAACATCCCGGAGTAGTACTGCCAGCGCGATGGGCTGATCACAATCAGCTCGGTGTCCGGCGGGGGCGATTGGGCAAATTCACGGAGTACAATCAGATGGGCATGTCCGGCGCCCAGTAATACCAGTCGTTTCAACAGTGACTCCCTGACGGTGGTGGTCCAACAATGGTGATCCAAAGGGTCGTTCCGGCAATAATGGTAGAGTAATGAATCAAATACCACTGTTTGCGGACACGCGCATGATCTCAACCCCAAACGACTGGGCAATCGTCGTCCCCATACTCAACGAGGCGGATGCCCTGCCGGAATTGCTTGGGCACCTTCAGCACTGGCGCGACCGGGGGGTCGAGGTGATCATTGCCGACGGCGGCAGCGACGATGCCAGCGCCGACATGGCCCGCCAACAGGGGTTCACCGTCATCCAGGCGCCCCGGGGGCGGGCCCGGCAAATGAATGCCGGGGCCAGGGCCTGCCAGGCGCGCCATCTGGTGTTCCTGCACGCCGATACCCGATTGCCTGATGGTGCCGATCAGCGGCTTCGTTCCGCGATTGGCGACAAGGCGGCTGGCTGGGGCCGCTTTGACGTATGCATTGAAGGCATCTCGAAAATGCTGCCGGTCATCGCCTGGTTCATGAACCACCGTTCCCGGCTCACCGGCATTGCCACCGGCGACCAGGCCCTGTTCATGACCCGGGATGCCTTCGAAAGTGTCGGCGGGTTTCCCAACCAGCCGCTGATGGAAGACGTGGAAATCAGCCGCCGGTTGAAACAAATCGCACCACCAGTGTGTCTACGGGATAAAGTCACCACCTCCGGCCGGCGCTGGGACACCCGGGGCAGCTGGCGCACCATCTGGCTGATGTGGCAATTGCGCTGGGCCTACTGGCGCGGCACCCCGGCCGAACAACTGGCGGAACGCTATCTATGACAACGGTTCGAATCATTATCATCGCCAAGGAGCCCCGGCCGGGCTTTGCCAAAACCCGGTTGATGCCGGCCCTGGGCGCCGGGGGCGCGGCCGACCTGGCCGATCGCCTGCTGCGGTACACCCTCGGCCAGGCCTTCGCGGCCAACGTCGGCCCGGTGGAACTGTGCGTGGCGCCAGACGCCGGAGCAGCCTACTGGCAGGCCCTGGTTGAAAATGCGCCGGTGACTCCCGATCAGCCGGTGGCCCTGAGCCAACAAAGCTTAGGCGACCTGGGCACCCGGATGGCCACCGCCGCCCGGCGGGGACTGGCCTGCGGCACGCCGGTGATGCTGATCGGTACCGACTGCCCGGCCCTGGATGCCGAATGCCTGGCCAGCATGGCCGCCACGCTGGCCGACCATGACGCCTGCCTGTGCCCGGTCAGGGACGGCGGCTATTCACTGCTTGGGCTGACGCGCCTCGACGACTCACTGTTCCGGGACATCCCCTGGAGCACCGACCAGGTCGCCGCGCTGACCCGCCAGCGCCTTCAGCAACTTGGCTGGTCCTGGCAGGAAAGCGAACTGCTCAACGATGTGGACGAACCCACCGATCTGCACCACCTTGAGAAGGCACACCCACAACTTCTACGGAGCGATCCATGAGACCGGCATCATTGCTTGGCCCGATACTGGGCATCACCCTGGCAACTTCGGCAACGGCCGCCCCGGACAGCGTCACCCTGGGGGATTTCAGCAGCCACGACACCCTGCCCCAGGAACCGTGGCAGCTGGTGCCCTTCGACGGCCTGCCCCCGACCGAGTACCGGCGCGCTACCCAGAGCGGCGTTGCGGCGGTGAAAGCCACCTCGGAGGCGAGCATGGCGTTACTGGCCCGGCCCCTGGAAGCGGATCTGGCTCAAACCCCGGTGCTGTGCTGGCGCTGGTGGGTGGATAAGCCGGTGTCACAGGCGGACATGTCGAAAAAATCCGGTGACGATTACGCCGCCCGGGTGTACGTGACCTTCGACCTGCCCAGCAGTGCCATGAGCCTGGGCACCCGGATGAAGCTGTCGGTGGGCCGGACTCTGTTCGGCGAACAGCTGCCGGATGCGGCCATCAACTACGTCTGGGACAACAAGCACCCGGTTGGCACCACCATGCCCAATGCCTACACCGACCGCGCGCAAATGGTGGTACTGCGCAGCGGCACGGCGGACACCGGCCAATGGGTGGAGGAGCGGCGCAACCTGCTGGAGGATTTGCAGCGTTTCTTCGAAACCGCCCCGGACCGGCCCCTGCAACTGGCCATCGCCTCGGACAGCGACGACACTGGCAGCAGCGCCAGCGCCCTGTTCGCGGACCTTCACCTGGTGGCCGACGGTGAACAATGCCAGTTTCCCCCTCCAGAAAACTCTCAAAACACGGAGAGCGCCGGGTCCGGTAGCTAAACCACCTCAACCCGCCAGGTGCTGCACCCAGCCGATCATCGGCGTGGGGTAGATCCCGAGCACGAGAATGATCACCGCCAGGGCGATCAGGGTCATGCCGCCCAGGCGGCTGCCCCAATCGTTGGGCACGTCCCGGCGGCGCATGCCCGGCTCCGGCAGGTACAGGGTCACCATGACGCGCAGGTAGTAATAGAGCCCGATGGCACTGCCGGCGATCACGCCACCCACCAGCCACCAGCGGGCGTCCGCCACGCCCAGGGCTATCACGTAAAACTTGCCAATGAACCCGGCCGTCAGGGGAATGCCCGCCAGGGACAGGAAGCTGATGGTCATTACCGCCGCCAGGTAGGGTCGGCGCCAGAACAGCCCGCGATACAGCGGCAGACCGTCGGCATCCTCGCCACCAAACGGACTGGACACCAGCGTCACCACCCCGAACGCCGCCAGCGTGGTCACCAGGTAGGTCACCAGATACACGCCCGTGGTTTCCATGGCCAGGGCATTGCCAGCCACAATCGCCACCAGCAGGTAGCCGAAGTGAGCGATGGAGGAATAACCCAACAGCCGCTTGAGGTTGGCCTGGAACAGCGCCAGCAGGTTACCCGCCAGCATAGTCAGCAGCGCCAGAACCGTTACCAGCCCCTGAACCCACTCGCTGGCAAACACCGGCGCGGCCAGCACCAGGCGCAACAGCACCACAAACACCGCCAGTTTGCTGACCGTGGCCAGAAAGACGGTGGCCGGCGCCGGGCCACCCTGATAGACATCCGGCGTCCACAGGTGAAACGGCACCACCGAGAGTTTGAAGCCCAGCCCCACCACCATGAGCGCGGCACCGGCCAGCATCCAGGCATCCGGCGCGTCGACCAGGGCGCCAACAATACCGGCGAGATCCAGCGCCCCGGTACGGGCATAAATCAGCGCCATGCCGAACAACAGGAAGGCGGTGGCCGCCGCTGACAGCAGCAGGTACTTGATGCCCGCCTCCAATGACCGCTCGGCGCGGAAGCTGTAGGCCAGCATGCCGTACAGGGGCATGGACAGCAGTTCCAGGCTGATGAACAGCATGGCCAGGTGGTCGCTGGCCACCAGCCCCAGCGCACCGGCCGTGGCGCACAGGAGCAGCAGGTAGAATTCCTCCCGGGGCCCGATGTAACCGGTCAGGTAATGGTGGCTGAGAATGACGGTCACCAGCGCCGAGACCAGCACCAGGGCGCCCGCCATCACCGCCAGGCCATCCACCTGCATCAGGGGTGGGGAACTGGCGGCCGGGATGGTCAGGGGCAAGGTTAAAAGGGCCGCCACCAGGCCGGCCGCCGAAACCAGGGCGGTACCGGCGTGGTGACGCCGCCAGGCAATGCCCAGCATGGCAATGACCGCCGTGGAACCCACCAGGATCAAGGGCAGGAGTGTGACCAGATGAGCCGCTGTCAGCATTAGCGCACCTCCCCGGCCAATGCCGACAGGCTGCCATCAGGAAACAGGGCGGCGGTGGCCTGCGACAGACTGGCGGTGGCATCCAGCAGGGGCTGCGGATACAGGCCCACCAGGATCACCAGGGCCAGCAACGTCAACATCATCACATACTCCCGGGCGTCCGGACCGGCTAGTTTGTGCTCCTGAAAAGCCGGCCCGAAGTGCACCCGCTGCATCAGAATCAACGAGTAGATGGCCGCCAGCACCAGGCCCACACTGGCAATCACCACGACCACCGGGGCACTGGGGAAGGTACCGAACAGGATCATGAACTCACCCACGAAGTTGGCTGTGGCGGGCATGCCCAGTGATGCCGCCACGAAACACAGGGTGAAGCCCGGCAGTACCGGCATCCGGCCCCAGAGACCACCCATGAAGCGCATGTCCCGGGTATGGATGCGCTCGTAGAGCTGACCACTGAGAATAAACAGCGCGGCGGAAGAAAAGGCGTGGGCCACCATCAGCACAATCGCGCCCTGGATCGCCAGCTGGGAACCGGAGTAAATGGCGATCAGCACAAAGCCCATGTGAGAAATACTGGTGTAGGCGATCAGCCGCTTGATGTCCTGCTGGCCACAGGCCAGGACCGCGCCGTAGATAATGCCCACCAGCCCCAGGGTCATGGCCACCGGCGCAAAGTCGGCGGATTGCTCCGGGAACAACGGCAGGCCGAACCTGAGCATGCCATAGGCGGCGGTTTTCAGCAGGATGCCGGCCAGATCGACACTGCCCGCCGTCGGCGCCTGGGCATGGGCGCCCGGCAACCAGCCGTGGAAGGGCACCACCGGCAGCTTCACCGCAAAAGCGACGAAGAAGCCCAACATCAGCCAGTAGGCCATGGGCTCGGGGACGTCCGTCTCGCGGAGCACTTCATAGCTGAACGACCACTGCCCGGTGTTGCCAAAGTGAATGAACACCAGCGCCAGGATGGCCACCAGCATCAGCAGGCCGCTGGCCTGGGTGTAAATGAAGAAGCGCGTGGCCGCCCGTATCCGGGTTTGCCCGGGCGAGCCGCTGTGGCCCCAGAGCGCGATCAGGAAATACATGGGCACCAGCATCATTTCCCAGAACAGGAAGAACAGGAACAGGTCCATGGCCAGGAAAACCCCGACCACAGCGCCCAGGATCCACAACAGGTTCAGGTGAAAGAACCCGATGCGATGGGCAATCTCATGCCAGGAGCAGAGTACGGCCAGAGCGCCGAGGAAGCCGGTGAGCGCGATCAGGATCAGCGACAGGCCATCGATGGCCAGGTGCACCTGGATACCGAACCGGGGAATCCAGTCGGCCCGCCATTCCAGCAGCCACTGGTTCTGCGCTCCCGCCGGCAGGGCAAAATCACCGGTAACCCAGAGCCAGAGTGCAATCACCAGCACAAACAGCATGGTGGCCAGGGCAATCCAGCGCGGGGCCTGTTCACCCCAGCGGTCGGCCTGCCAGCACAGGATGCCACCCAGGAACGGGATCAGGATCAGCCAGAGCAGGATCATCCGACACCTCCCGGCAGCAGCACCAGGGCCAACAGAATCACGGTGGCGCCAAAGACCATAGCCGTTGCGTAACTGCGCACCCGGCCGTTCTGGGCTTTCACCAGCCCCCGGTTCAGGCCTTTCGCCAGCACCGCCGGCAGGTTCAGGGCCAGATAGACAAAATCCCGTCTCAGCAGGCGAACCATTAACTGCCAGGGTTTGACCAGCAGCCCGTCATAAACGGCATCAACCCCCCAGGCGTGGTACCAAAGCCGCCACAGGAAGGCTCCC
Source organism: Marinobacter nauticus (assembly GCA_044811145.1). GTDB lineage: Bacteria > Pseudomonadota > Gammaproteobacteria > Pseudomonadales > Oleiphilaceae > Marinobacter > Marinobacter nauticus_A. Next base: position 1,249,949 of record CP085245.1, on the reverse strand, counting down.
GGCCCATCACTGACCTGCTTCTGCAGCCACCGGCGCCGGACCACGAACAACCAGCCGGCCAGGGCCAGCCCGGCAAGCACGGTGCCCGTCGCCAGTAACTGCAGGAGAGTATGGCCGCTTTCAACACTCTCGCCCGGTGGTGGTGGAAACTGCGCACCCAGATGCGGATACACCCAGGCACCCAGGAACGTGGATAGCACCGCCAGCACCCCCAAAGGCAGGTGATGGGTCAGCCAGTTGGTGCCCGGCGTGGCGTTACGGGCGTTGTCACTGCCGGGCTCGCCATGGAAGATGCCCAGAATCAACCGAACTGTGTAGAGGCAGGTCAACAATGCCCCGAGCAACCCGGCCAGCAGCAAGCCGGGCTGGTCCGCGGCCATATCCTGCCAGAGAATTTCATCCTTGCTGTAGAAGCCGGCGGACACCAGCGGCAGAGCCACCAGCGCGGCGCCCCCGACCAGGAAGGCTGCATAGACCACCGGCAGGCGCTTGCGCAAACCGCCCAGCCGGGCCATGTCCTGCTCGTGATGGCAGCTGGTAATCACCGCCCCCGCCGAGAGGAACAGCAACGCCTTGAAGAAGGCGTGGGTAACCAGGTGGAAAATAGCAGCATCGAAGGCACCCACACCCAACGCCAGGAACATGTAGCCGATCTGGCTCATGGTGGAGTATGCCAGCACCCGCTTGATGTCGGTCTGGGCCAGGGCCGCAAAGGCCGCCAGCAGAAGTGACACGGCACCGATTACCCCCACCAGCCACAAGACGTCCGGCGCCAGCAGAAACACGCCATGCAGCCGGGCAATCAGGTAGACCCCGGCGGTCACCATGGTGGCGGCGTGAATCAGTGCCGACACCGGCGTGGGGCCGGCCATGGCATCGGGCAGCCAGGTGTGCAGCGGCACCTGCGCCGACTTGCCCAGGGCGCCACCCAGCACCAGCAGGGCCACCAGGCTGACGGTGGGATCACCCACGGACCAGACCTCACCGGCACGGGCCATGATCTGCTGGATGTCCAGGGTGCCCAGGTCCCGGAAAATCAGGAACAGCCCCAGGGCCAGGAAGACATCGCCGATGCGGGTGACCAGGAAGGCCTTGAACGCGGCCCGGCCGTTGGCGCTGTCGTGGTAGTAATAGCCGATGAGCAGATAACTGCACAGGCCCACGCCTTCCCAGCCCAGAAACAGCAGCAACAGGTTATCGCCCAGCACAAGAATCAGCATGCTGAACACAAACAGGTTCATCCAGGCGTAGAAACGGGTGATGCCGGCCTCGCCGGCCATGTACCAGGCCGCGAACAGGTGAATGAAAAAGCCCACGCCGGTGATCACCGCCATCATCACCAGGGCCAGACCGTCCACCGCCAGGCCAATGGTGGGCTGGAAGCCGCCCACCTCAATCCAGGTCCAGAGCGTATAGCCAAAGGGCTCACCGCCGGAGTGCAACGCGATCGCCCAGGCGGTGGCCAGCGCTGCCAGCCCGACACTGCCCACTCCAACCATAACCGCCATCTTCGGCCCAAGACGCCCACCGGAGAGCGCCAGGATCAGGGTGCCGATCAGGGGCAGAACAAACGACAGGGTTACCGGTAGCTCCATCATCCACGCATCCTGCTGGCCAGATCGAGATTCAGGGACCGCAGCCGCTGGAACAGCTGGATCATCAGCGCCAGCCCCACCGCCGCTTCAGCGGCCGCCAGGGTAATCACCAGCAGGAACATGGCCTGGCCATCCGGCTGGTTCCAGGCGGTAGCGCCCACGACAAAAGCCAGCGCCGCCGCGTTCAGCATGATTTCCAGGCTCATCAGCACAAACAGCATGTTGCGCCGGAGCATCAGCCCCACCAGGCCCAGGGCAAACAGGATGGCTGCCAGCGCCAGGCCATGTTCCATCGGAATTCCTGCCATCAGCGACGACTCCTGTTCCGTAACGGGTTCGACCGCCGTCCCACATGGGAGGCGGCCACCAGGGCGGCCAGCAACAGCAGCCCCGCCAGTTCCACCACCACTAACCAGGGGCCGAACAGGGTCAGGCCCACCGCTCGGGCCGTCAGCAACTCGCCATCAATGCTACGGGCCATGTCGCCCCCCACGATCAGGGTCAGAAGCACTCCCAACAGGACCAGGGCCAGCACAGAAGGCCCGAGCCAGTACCGGGGCCTGCGCAAGTCTCCCATGCTGGCATCCTGGCCCTGGCCCAGGTTGAGCATCATGACCACAAACACGAACAGCACCATGATCGCGCCGGCATAGACAATGATCTCCAGCGCCCCCGCAAAGGGCGCCCCCAGGGCAAAGAACACCATGGCCACCGCTATCAGCGAGACGATCAGATACACCACGGCGTGCACCGGGTTTTTGCCGGTGATCACACCCACGGTGGCCAATACCGCCACCAGACCACTGAGATAAAATGCCAGCTCCATGGGCTTCGCCTCCGCACTATCCAAAATCAGGGCAACAGCGAACGAACGTCCACCGGCGCTTCCTCATTCAGGGCCTCGCCCTTGTCCTTGCCGCCGATGGCCATGCCCGCCACCTTGTAGAAATGGTAGTCGTGGTCCTTGCCCGGACCGTTGATCAGCAAGTCTTCCTTCTCGTATACCAGTTCCTGCCGGTCGTACTCGCCCATCTCGAAATCCGGTGTCAGCTGTATCGCCGAGGTGGGGCAGGCTTCCTCGCACATGCCGCAGAAAATGCAGCGGGAGAAATTGATCCGGAAAAACTCGGGGTACCAGCGCCCGTCCTCCTGTTCACCCTTCTGCAGGGAAATGCAGTCCACCGGGCAGGCGACCGCACACAGGTTGCAGGCCACGCACCGTTCTTCGCCGTCCGGGTCCCGGGTGAGTACGATCCGGCCCCGGTAGCGCGGCGGCAGGTACACTTCCTCGTCCGGGTAGTTCACCGTCTCGCGCTTGCGGAAACTGTGCATGAACACCATGCCCAGGGTGCGCAGTTGGCTCCAGGTGGCCGGCACCAGCCAGAGCACGGAGCGGATGAACGGAACTTTTTCTCCCTCTTGCTCCCTCTCTTTTTCCTTCTCCATACCAGAACCTCCTCAGCCTTGCGGGGCAACCAGCAGCATCAGCGCGCCGGTTGCCAGCAGGTTGATCAGGGTGAGTGGCAGGCACACCTTCCAGCCAAAGCTCATTACCCGGTCGTACCGGGGCCGGGGCAGGGACGCCCGCAGCAGGATGAACAGCAGCAGGAAGAAGCCGGTCTTGATGGCAAACCACAGGATCGGCGGCAGCCAGGGGCCGTGCCAGCCACCGAAGAACAGGGTGACGATCAGCGCCGAGACCAGCACCATGCCCACGTATTCGCCGATGAAAAACAGCCCGAACTTCATGCCCGAGTATTCGATGTGGTAACCGTCCGCCAGCTCCTGTTCCGCTTCCGGCTGGTCGAAGGGATGACGGTGGGTGACGGCGACACCGGCGATCAGGAAGGTGCAGAAACCGAAAAACTGGGGAATCACGAACCACAGTCCTTCCTGGGCGGCGACAATCTCGCGCATGTTGAACGAACCGGCCAGGGCCACCACCCCCATCAATGATAGGCCCATGAATACCTCATAGGAGACGGTCTGGGCGGAGGAACGCATGGCCCCGAGCAGCGCGTATTTGTTGCCGCTGGCCCAGCCGCCGAGCAACACCGAGTAAACATTGATGCCGGCCATGGCCAGGAAGAACAGCAGGCCGATGTGCAGGTTGGCAATGCCCCAGCCCGGCGTGATGGGAATGATGATGAACGACAGCAGCAGCGAGGCGAAGGCGATCACCGGCGCCGCGACAAACAAGGGCCGGTCGGCGAAGGGCGGAATCCAGTCTTCCTTGAAGAAGATCTTGATCATGTCCGCCACCAGTTGCAGGGTGCCAAAGGGCCCCACCCGGTTGGGGCCGTAACGGTCCTGCCACAGGCCCAGGAAACGGCGCTCCACAATGGTCATCACCGCACCCAGCAACACGGCGCCAAGCAGGATCACCAGCGCCTGGAACATGCCCCAGGCAATGGCCTGAAATTCCGGACCGAGCCAGCTCATGACTTCCTCGCGCCTTCGGGCGTGGAGCCCGGGCCCGCAGTCAGCCTTACCGGCACGCGGGTGATGGCTCCCGGCGCGGAACAGGCTGGAATGCCCACCAGGCCTTCCGGCCAGTCCGTATCCGGCTGGGCGGGCAGGGTCACACAACCGTTATCACCGGAAACCATTACCAGCCCGCCCAGTTCGGCTCCCAGCGGCGTTGCGTCCGCCATGGCCATGTGCAGCACGGGGCGCTCCATGCGCTGGCGGATCGGTTCTGCCCGGGCGGAGGTTTCCTCGCCCCCAAACAGCCGGGGCAAGATCACCGCCCGGCAACCCTTCCCGGAGCCGCCGTCTGCCGGCATCGGATCAGCGTACCGGTAGCTGCCGGGCTGTGGCGACAGCAGCCGCACACCCGGATCGCCGCCGCGCAGGTGACCGCCCACTTCGTCGGTGAACTTGTTCCAGGCCTGGGGCGAATTCCAGCCCGGCGCCCAGGCAAAAGGCACCTGCTGGCGGGGCTCCTGGTAACCGCTGTAGCCTTCCATGGAGAAGGTGAAGGCGGTGTCCGGGTCCTGGGGCGCCCGGGGTTCGCTGACCGACTGATTGGCGCGCATGGCGGTGCGGCCGCTGTAACGATGAGGTTCCCGTGCCAGGCGAAGGCCTTCTATCCGGTAATTGGCGTCGGGGGCGGCGTCGACAATGCCCGCCAGCGTCGGACAGGCGTCGGCGCAGGCCCGGGTGACCTCGTCGAGACTGATGTCACCGGCGCCCGCCGGTTGGCCCCGGGCCGCCAACACGTGCAGCCACCGCCAGCTTTCGTGAATGCGCGCTTCGGGTCGCAGGTAGGCCGGCTCGAACACCTGGAAAAAGCGCTGGGCCCGGCCTTCGAGGCTGACAACCGTGCCATCACCCTCGGCAAAACTGGCGGCCGGCAGGGCAAAGCTGGCGTGATTCAATGTGCGGGTGCGCTGATGGTCCAGCACCACCCGCACCTCGGCCTGCTGCAAGGCCGTGTCCACTAGCTCGGCAGGTAGACGCTGGTACAGGTCGTTCTCCAGGATCACCACGGCATCCGCCTGCCCGTCGATCAGCTGGTCCATGGCCCAGTCCAGTGTCTGGCCAGCCATAAGCGAGAGCCCGGTGCTGTTCACTTCCCGGCGTACCAGCACCAGTCCGCCCCGGCTCGCCCGCCGGGCCAGCGCCCGGGCAATATTACCGGCGGCGTCGATAATGGCGGGGGAAGCCAGCGCTCCCCCACTGACCACTAGGGGCCGCTTGGCGGCCTTGAGGGTATTGGCGATGTCCCGGGCCTGTTCCCGGAGATCTGTCGCCAGGTCCGGAGCCTCCGGCGCGGTCGGGTCAATCTCGTGGGCCACGGCGAATCCCAGTCGGGCAATGTCATCCGGTGCCAGCGACAACCGGGGCCGGGCGATGCCGTCCAGTTCGGTGGCCGCCGGGTAGGCGATGAACAGCGGCTGGCGATGGTTCTGGGCCAGGGTTTTCAGGGCCTCGGCGTTCCAGGCCGGGATGCCCAGTTTAGCGGCCTGATCCACCGGTGGAGCAATGATGGCCTGGCGAATGGCCAGCCCCAGCCGGGCGGCGCTTTCCATGGGGTCTTCTCCCAGCACCAGCACGGCGTCGTGGTCTTCCACCTCCCGCAGGGTGGGAGTGGGCAGGCCAGAGTTGTGGTTTAGCTCATCCATCCGCGACAGGCACGCCTGTTCGCCAGCCTCAATGCCGGTCGAGAAGTTCTCCGCCCCCACCAGCTCCCGCAACTGATGATTGCTCTCAAGGCTGGCCCGGGGCGAGCCAATACCGATTACCCGGCGAGCGCCGTCGAGGGCCTGGCCAATACGCGTCAGGGCGTCGTCCACTTCCAGCTCCACCGCCGGTTCATCATCCGAGGGTTTCCATTCCGGCACCCGTGGCCGGTCGCTACGGTTCACATAGCCATAGCCGAACCGCCCCAGGTCACACAGGAAATAACCGTTCACGTCGCCGTGGTAGCGGTTTTCGATCCGACGGAGTTCGCCGTAACGCTCGCCCGGACTGATGTTGCAGCCCATGGCGCACTGGTGGCAGATGCTCGGTGCGAACTGCAGGTCCCACTTGCGGGTGTAATGGTCGGAATGGCTCTGGTCCGTGAACACGCCAGTCGGGCAGACCTCGGTCAGGTTGCCGGCAAACCGGCTTTCCAGTGTGCCTTCCTCGTAGCGCCCGAAATACAGGTTGTCCTTGCTGCCAAAGGCGCCCAGATCGGTGCCCCCGGCATAGTCGTTGTAAAAGCGTACGCAGCGATAGCAGGTGATGCAGCGGTTCATCTCGTGGGCGATGAACGGGCCCAAATACTGGTTGCGCCGAGTGCGCTTGCGGAACCGGTAGCGGCGGCGGTCATGGCCGGTCATCACGGTCATGTCCTGCAGGTGGCAGTGTCCGCCTTCCTCGCACACGGGGCAGTCGTGGGGGTGGTTGATCATCAGCCATTCCACCACGCTGGCCCGGAAGGCCTTTGCCTCTTCGTCCTCGATATCAATGCGGGTGCCGTCGGCCGCCTGGGTCATGCAGGACATCACCAGCATGCCCCGGTCATCGTCCTCATCCTTGTACTGGCGCACCGCGCACTGGCGACAGGCGCCGACACTGCCCATAGCCGGGTGCCAGCAGAAATAGGGAATGTCCAGGCCCAGGGACAGGCAGGCCTGGAGCAGGTTGTGCGCGCCATTGACCTCGTAGCGCTGGCCGTCCACGTGAATGGTTGCCATGGTGCCGATTACTCCCCGTTGCCAGTCAGTGATCGGTTCATACTTCCCCCACCGGGATCGGATCCGCGTGGGCTTCGCCCTTCGGACGTTGCACTCCCTGCTCGAATTCGTCCCGGAAATGCTGCAAAGCCGTCTGCAGCGGCATGGCCGCCCCCGGGGCGTGGGCACAGAAGGTCAGCCCGGGGCCACAGTCCGCCGCCAGCTTGTCCAACAGTTCAATGTCCCCGGGCTGGCCCTCGCCCTGTTCCAGTGCCCGCAACAGGCGCACGGCCCAGGGCAGCCCGTCCCGGCAGGGGGTACACCAGCCGCAGGACTCCCGGGCGAAGAATTCCTCCAGGTTGCGCATCAGCGAGACCATGCTCTGGTCCTCGGTGACCACGGTGATCAGCCCGGTGCCCAGGCGGCTGACTTCCTTGCCCACGGTGTCGAAATCCAGCGGCAGGTCCAGATGCTCCGGCAACAGGAAGCCGGTGCTGGCCCCGCCCGGCAGCCAGGCCTTGAGCTTTCGCCCGTCCCGCAGCCCTTCGGCCAACTCGAGAACCTCCCGGCCGCTGGTGCCGATAGGCAGTTCCCAGAGCCCGGGCCGATTCACCAACCCCGACGCGCCGTAAAGCTTGGTGCCGCCATCATCGGTGCGCCCGCCGGACAGGCCCTGGTACCAGTCCGCTCCCCGCAGCATCACCGCCGGCACGTTGCAGAGGGTTTCCACGTTGTTCACCACCGTGGGTTTGCCCCAGGCCCCGGACTGGCCGGGAAACGGCGGTTTCGCGCGGGGATTGGCCCGGTGGCCTTCCAGGGAATTGAGCAGGGCGGTTTCCTCGCCACAGATGTAACGCCCGGCCCCGGTGTGCAGGGCCATGTCGAAATCAAAGCCGCTGCCGGCAATATCGCTGCCCAGCCAGCCGGCCCGCCGAGCTTCATCCAGGGCTTTCGCCAGCACCCGGGCGGATTCGCTGTATTCGCCCCGTAAAAAGATATAGCCGTAGCGGGCATTGTTGGCGAACGCCGCCAGCACCATGCCTTCGATCAACAGGTGCGGCTGCTGCTCCATAAGCAGGCGATCCTTGAAGGTGCCCGGCTCCATTTCGTCGGCGTTGCAAACGATGTAACCCCGAGGCATGTCCGGCCCCTGCATGGTCAGGCTCCACTTCAGGCCGGCGGAGAAGCCGGCGCCACCCCGGCCCCGGACGTTGGCCTCCTTCATGGTGGCGATCACCGCCTGCGGGTCTCCGGCCTCCAGTACCTGGCGCAGGGCCACGTAGCCTTCCTTCGATTCGTAGTCCTTGAGGTCCACCACCTGGCCGTCGTCCCGCAGGCGCCAGGTTAGCGGGTGGCTCTTGGGCTGGCGCTCGGAAGCCGGTTGCAGAATCCGGCTGCGATACGTGGAAGACTGGCGTTGGCTGTTCATGGATAAGCCTCCAGAATGCCGGGCAGATCGTCGCCGGTCACCGGGCCGTAAACATCGTCCCCAATCATCATCGCTGGCCCGCCGTCACAGGCACCGAGGCAACAGGCCGGCAGCAGGGTGAAACGCTCGTCGGCCGTGGTTTCGCCAAAGCCGATGCCAAGGCGCTCGCTCAGAGCCTGGTGCAAGGCGTCGTAACCGGTGAGAAAACAGGAGCTGGAATCGCATACCAGGATCACGTGCCGGCCCACCGGCTGGCGGAAAATCAGGCTGTAGAAGGTGGCCACCCCCTCGACACTGGCCGGCCCCACGCCCAGCACCCGGGCAATGGCCGGGATGGCCTCGTCGGGCACCCACCCATGGCGGCGCTGGACGATTTTCAGCGCCTCGATACACGCGGCCTGGGGCTGCTCGTAGTGACCGGCCTCCTCACGGATGGCGGCCTCGTCCTCCGGGTGCAGCCGGAAGCCGTCGGTCGCGATGGTCTGCTGGTTCGACGCCTGTGTCGGTTCCATCATCAGCGGTCCACGTCTGCCATAACAAAATCGATGCTGCCCAGGTGGGCAATCAAATCCGGTACAAAGCCACCGCGCATGACGCTGGGAATCTGCTGCAGGTGCGGAAAGCTCGGGGTCCGTATCCGGGTCCGGTAACTCATGGTGCTGCCATCACTGGTCAGGTAGTAACTGTTGATGCCCTTGGTGGCCTCCACCATCTGCATGGATTCCTGGGGCTTGAGCACCGGCCCCCAGGACACCTGCAGGAAATGGGTAATCAGGGTTTCAATGTGCTCCAGCATCCGCTCCCTCGGCGGCGGTGTGGTCAGCGGGTGGTCGGCCTTGAACTCGCCGGCGGGCATGTGGTCCACGCATTGCTGGATGATGCGCAGGCTCTGGCGCATTTCCTCGATGCGTACCTGCCCCCGGTCAAAGACATCACCCCGGTCGCCCAGGGGCACGTCGAACTCGAAGTTGTCGTAGCCGGAGTAGGGGCGTTGCTTGCGCAGGTCGAAGTTACAGCCGGTGGCGCGCAGGTTCGGGCCGGTCACGCCCCAGGCCAGGGCCTGGGCGGTATCGAAAGCAGCGATGTTGCGGGTCCGTTCCCGCACCAGGGCGTTTTCCATCATCGCCCGCTCGTATTCCCGCAGTCGGGCCGGCATCCAGTCCAGGAATTCCTGCACCAGTTTTTCCCAGCCCTGGGGCAGGTCCTGCATCACCCCACCAATGCGGTACCAGGCCGGGTGCATGCGAAAACCGGTAATGCCCTCGATCACCTTGTAGGCCCGTTGCCGGTCACTGAAGGTAAAGAACACGGGGGTCATGGCGCCCAAATCCTGCAGGTAGGTGCCCAGGAACAGCAGGTGGCTGGTGATCCGGAACATCTCCGCCATCATCACCCGGATGGTTTTCACCCGGTCCGGCACCTCGATGCCCGCCAGTTTTTCCACCGCCAGCACGTAGGGCAGGTTGTTCATCACCCCGCCGGTGTAATCGATGCGATCGGTGTAGGGAATAAAGCTGTGCCAGGACTGGCGTTCGGCCATCTTTTCCGCACCCCGGTGGTGGTAACCGATGTCCGGCACGCAATCGACCACCTCTTCACCATCCAGCTGCAGCACAATCCGAAAGGCGCCGTGGGCGGACGGGTGATTCGGCCCCAGGTTCAGGAACATGAATTCGGCACCGTCCCGCTCCCGGGCCATGCCCCAGTGCTCGGGCTTAAACTGCAGGGCTTCCTGCTCGGTGCGCTGGCCTTCGACGGTCAGCGTGTAGGGGTCGAATTCGGTGGCCCGGGCCGGATAATCCTTGCGCAGCGGGTGGCCGGTCCAGGTGGGCGGCATGAGAATGCGTTCCAGGTGCGGGTGGCCGGCAAAGCCGATGCCGAACATGTCCCAGACTTCCCGCTCGTACCAGTTGGCCACCGGGAACACACCGGTGGCGGTGGGGACGCTCAGGTCGTCTTCGCTCAGCGCCACTTTCAGCATGACGTCGCGGTTCCGGCTAATCGACATCAGCTGGTAGAACACGGTGAAATCCGAGGCCGGCAGCCCGTGGCGATGGCCGCGCAGGCGCTCATCAATGGCCGAGAGGTCGTAGAGCAGATCAAAGGGCGCGTTGAGGGTTTTCAGGTAACCCAACAGGTCGACCAGGGCCTCCCGGGATACCCAGAGCACAGGCATACCGGTGCGCGTCTGCTGGCTGTACAGCACACTGGCGCCGAAATCCCGTTGGAGGGTTTCGATCAGCTCATCACCGGTCGGTTCTGTGTTCATGCGCGTGGTTCAGCTCCTGACAGACAGTGGGTGAAACAACGGCAAATGTCTTTACTCTCAGCTCCTTAAAGCTTGTCGGGCGTTCTCAACTCCGTGGCCTGAATACGGCGATCCCGCCATTTTTCCCGCTGGGAGGGCATATCGGCCTTGTACACACCCTGGTCGCCCACCACCCAGGACAGCGGGCGGCGCTCTTCCTGAATGGAATCCTGCAGCAGTTGCAGCCCCTGCAGGAATGCCTCCGGCCGGGGCGGGCAGCCGGGCACGTAGACATCCACCGGCAGAAACTTGTCCACGCCCTGGACCACCGAATAGATGTCGTACATACCCCCGGAATTGGCGCAGGAGCCCATGGAGATCACCCACTTGGGCTCCAGCATCTGGTCGTAAAGCTGCTGGATCACCGGCGCCATCTTGATGAAACAGGTACCGGCGATGACCATGAAATCCGCCTGCCGGGGCGAGGCCCGGATCACTTCGGAGCCGAAGCGGGCAATGTCGTGGGGCGAGGTGAACGCCGTGGTCATTTCCACGTAGCAGCAGGACAGCCCGAAGTTGTAGGGCCACAGGGAATTTTTCCGGCCCCAATTCACCGCAGAGTTCAGCACTTCGCTGAGCTTGCCGGTAAAGACGTTGCGCTCGAGCTGTTGCTTGATCGGGTCCTCGGTTTTTTCGCCACGATCAATCGGATAGCGGGCATCGCCTCCCGGGGCGCCCTCGGCCCGGGTCAGGGTATAGGCCATGGCATTCCTCCCGTTACGCTTTTGGTGCCCAGTCCAGGGCACCGGTGCGGCTGTCGTAGATCAGACCGGCCAGCAGGATGAAAATGAACACCGCAGCGCCCCAGAACCCGGTCCAGCCGACGTCCCGGATGACAATGGCCCAGGCGAACAGGAACACCGCTTCAATATCGAAAATCACGAACAGCATCGCGACGAGGTAGAACTGCACGGAAAAGCGCTGGCGGGCACTGCCGGCACCAACAATACCGGATTCAAACGGCAGGGGTTTGCTGACACTGTGGCTGCGACCGCCCAGCAGGCTGGAAGCGCCAACCATAAACGCGCAAAGGCCACCCACGGCCAGGATAAAGAAGCCTGTGGCCCAGTACTCGACGATGCTGCTTGCCAAGCTTTCCGACATGCGCCTCTCTCAGGTAGCTACAATTAGTTGACAACATCAACTGCTTAACAGCGGCGAATTTCAGGCACTTACCTAAAAGCTAGCAACGGTAAGGGGGTTGCGCAAACCGCCTGGCACATCGGAAAGGCGGGGTGTTAGATGGCCAGGTCCCAACCATAAGTTGGAGCGGGCGATGGGAATCGAACCCACGTCACCAGGTTGGGAACCTGAAGCTCTACCATTGAGCTACGCCCGCCTGCATAATGGCTCCAAGGAACCACTGATAAACAGCAATATAGGCCCGAAACCGCGTTCGGGCCAACTTCTTGAATCTGGAGCCTGATGGATCCCACGTACACCCTCATTGGCGCACTGATGCTGGTTTTCAGCATCGTGCTCAGCCCGCTTTCAAGCCGGGTAGGGCTGCCCGTACTGCTGATTTTCCTGGCGGTGGGCATGCTAATGGGCGAGGACGGGCCGGGGGGCATCGTATTCGATAACTTTGAGCTGGCTTTCCTGGTGGCCAACCTTGCCCTGGGTGTCATCCTGCTGGATGGCGGCATGCGCACACGGGTGGAAACCTTCCGGGTCGGGCTCAGGCCGGCACTGGTACTAGCCACAATAGGTGTGGCCATGACAGCCGCTGGCGCTGCCCTTGTGGCCTGGTGGGTGTTTGACCTGCACTGGCTGATGGCCCTGTTGATCGGCTCCATCATCTCCTCCACCGACGCCGCCGCCGTGTTCTCCCTGTTGCAGGGCCGGGGCCTGCATTTGAATGAACGGGTCAGCGCCACCCTCGAAATCGAATCGGGCAGTAACGACCCGATGGCTATCTTCCTGACTCTGATGCTGGTGATGCTGATCGGCCAGGATGGCCAGGACAATGCCGCCTCCGCTCTCTGGATGCTGGTCCAGCAATTCGGGCTGGGCATTATCATTGGTCCGCTCGGTGGCTTCCTGGTGGTGCAGCTGGCCAATCGCATCCGGCTGACACCGGCGTTGTATCCACTGCTGGTGGCCGCAGCTGGCATTGTGGTGTTCTCGGCCACCAACGCTCTGGGGGGGTCAGGCTTCCTGGCCATCTACCTGGCCGGCGTGGTGATCGGTAATCGGCGTGTGCGCATGATGCCAATGATTCTGCAGGTCCACGATGGCTTGGCGTGGCTCGCACAACTGTGCCTGTTCCTGATCCTCGGCCTGTTGGTGAACCCCTCGGACCTGCTGCCCCTGGCCGGGGCGGGCCTGATCCTGGCGCTGGCGCTGATCTTCGTGATCCGCCCGGTCACCGTGTGGCTGACACTCTGGCCCTTCGGCTTTAACCGCCGGGAACTGGGTTTTATTAGCTGGGTGGGCCTGCGCGGTGCGGTACCGATCGTTTTGGCCCTGTTTCCGGTCATCGCCGATCTGCCTGACGCCCAGCTGGTGTTCCATGCGGCGTTCTTCATCGTGCTGGTCTCGCTGGTGGTGCAGGGCACAACCATGGCCCCCCTGGCCCGGAAGCTCGGGCTGGAAGTTCCGGCCAGTGAAGCCCCATTCCGGCGCCTGCCTCTGGACGCCCCGGCTGCCGGTGACCACGAACTGATGCTGTTCCCGTTGCGAGGCGAACACTGGCAACAGCCGAAAAAACTCGGGCAACTGCGTCTGCCGGACAACACGGCCGTTGCCGGCGTGTTTCGAAAACGCCAGTGCCTGCAACCTACCCAGGATCTGGAGGTGTCTGCCGGGGACACGGTGGCCATGTTCGCCACGCCGGCGGTACTGACCGAGCTCGGCAAGGCCTTGAGTGGGCGCCAGGCACCCAGGCACCTGGCCGAGCGGGCCTTCTTCGGTGACTTTGTACTGAACGGTGACGCCTTGCTGGGGGATGTGGAACAGGCGTATGGCATTGAGTTCGACAATCTCCCGCCGGAGCTGACACTGGCGGAATGCTTCGCCCGGCGCACCAAGGGCCATCCGGTGGTGGGCGACAAGGTTACTCTGGGGCCGGTTATCCTGGTGGCCAGGGCCACGGATGCGGACCGGGTCACGAAAGTCGGCCTGAAAATGCAACGGTAACTGGTCAGTGCATGTACAACGCGATAAACTGCATGAACAAAGTTTAATCGGCTTTTTAACCACCCCGACCATTAAGCGCACAGGGTTTCCGGCTATGCGCATTGCTTTAATTGTTTCCCTGCTTCTGTTTCCGATACTGGCCAACGCCACCGAACTCCTGGCCAAAGCGGAACCCAGAATGCCGACCACTTCCTCCCAACCCGCCCATGCGCCAACGCCCGATATCACCCAGGTACTGGTGCGTAAGACCGAGCGCCGGCTCTATCTTCTCAGTGATCAGAAAACCGTGAAGGAGTACCGCATTTCCCTGGGCGACAACCCCGTGGGCCACAAGCTGTCGGAGGGCGATGAGCGCACGCCCGAAGGCGACTACACCCTGGACTGGCGACTGGCGGACAGTGACTTCTACAAGGCCATCCATATCTCCTATCCCAGCGCCCGGGACCGGGAACTGGCCAGTGCCTGGGGGCTGGATCCCGGCGGCAGCATCATGATTCATGGGCTTCCGAACAACGCCGGGGATATGGCCTTTGCCTACATCGGTCTGGATTGGACCGATGGCTGTATTGCGGTCTCCAATGAAGCCATGGATGAAATCTGGACGCTGGTAAAAAACGGCACTCCCATCCGAATTGAGCCCTGACCGGTTCACAAAAGCATTAAGTTATTGGCAGAGATTAAGAAATTTTAGCCATCTCTGGTTAACATTTTGTCGCAGACTGTTTTACACTGTTTTACGACTCTGGTAGCAGAAGTCTATCGCGCAGAGCTGCTGGAAGTCGTCCAAGCCGGCTTCCATAATTACAGGAAATAATACGACCAATTAGGGGATTTACCATGCGTAAACTGATGATCGCCGGTTTTGCACTGGCTACTGCCGTGACTGCCGGCTGTGCCAACCAGGCTGCTATTGACGAGGCCAATGCAACCGCCATGTCTGCGGAAGCAACCGCTGAAAAAGCACTGGACACTGCCAACAGCGCTGCCAGCGACGCTGACGCGGCCCAAATGACCGCTGAAGAAGCTCTCGCTGCTGCCCGCGCTGCACAGAAGTCCGCGGACGAAGCCAACGAGCGTGCCAAGCGCATGCTGCAGCGTTCTGCCCAGAAATAAGGCAGCCGTTGATCTAAAAAAGGCCGGTTATCCGGCCTTTTTTATGTCTGAAGAAATCCCATCCCGCCGTTAGGACTCATCGGCCGGTTTATTGCTGCCCGCAGGTTTCACCGAGTGGTCCATGAAATTCCGGATCATGTCCATAGGCATTGGGAAGACGATGGTTGAGGAATTCTTGGTGCTCATGTCAGAGAGGGTTTGCATATAACGCAACTGCATAGCGCCCGACTCGGCAGACATCACCTTAGCGGCCTCAACAAGTTTCTTGGAGGCCTGAAGCTCACCCTCGGCATGTATGACCTTGGCGCGACGCTCACGTTCCGCCTCGGCCTGCCGCGCGATGGCACGAATCATGGATTCGTCCAAATCCACGTGTTTGATCTCGACATTCGCGACCTTAATCCCCCAGCCTGCCGTCTGGGTATCAATGATTTCCTGGATGTCTTCATTAAGTTTGTCGCGTTCGGACAGCATCTCGTCCAGATCGTGTTTGCCCAATACAGAGCGCAGTGTGGTCTGTGCCAACTGGCCAGTGGCATCGCCATAGTGCTCAACCTGAATAATGGCTTTCTCCGGGTCCACCACGCGGAAATACAGTACCGCGCTGACATGAACGGTCACGTTGTCTTTCGAGATCACATCCTGGTCGGGCACATCGAGGGTGATCACCCGCAGATCCACCCGGACCATCTGCTGGATGCCCGGAATCACGATGATCAGCCCCGGGCCTTTCACCGCCTGGAACCGGCCCAGAAAGAACACCACGCCACGCTCGTATTCGGGCATGATCTTGATCGCCGAACCGAGAATCAGCAGTAACACCACGATGGGTGCCAGATAGGGAATAAAGTCGCCCAGGTTCATACGGCCTCCTTGATTTTGCCGTCAGTCATTCATGGTTCGCCGGCCCATGGTCCTGTTGGTCCATGGGCCCTACCACCAGAGTCAGCCCATTCATTGCCGTCACCCGGATAGGTGTATTGGCAGCGATTGGCACCTGACTGGTGGCGTTCCAGCGTTCTCCAGATATCCGGACATGCCCACAGTACTGACCATGCTCCGGCTTGAAGTCATCCATCGTTTCCCCAGTCTCATGGGCCATGTGTTCACCGCCACTCACCGGCGTTCGTCGACGCAAGCCCACAAAGCGTGTCACGGTCCAAAGGATAAAACCGCCAGCTACCAGCGCCGTGCCGCCAATAGTGGGCAGTGAAATATCCCGGTGGCTGCCATCCATGAGAATCACCGACCCGGTCACAAAAGCGACGATACCGCCGACTCCCAGTATGCCAAAGCTGGGCGCAAAGGCTTCGCCGACAATCAGTGCCAGCCCTAGGAGTATCAGCGCCATGCCTGCGTAGTTCACCGACAGCACCTGGAAGGCAAACAAGGCCAGAATCAGGCTGATGGCTCCAATAACCCCCGGCACGATGGCACCGGGGTTGGCCAGCTCAAACACGATCCCGTAAAAGCCAATGATCATCAGGAAATAGGCCACGTTCGGGTCGGTGATCACCGACAGTAGCTCGGTCCGCCAATCGGGGCTGGCCCGTTCCAGCGTCAGATTAGCAGTGTTCAGGGTGACCTCACCGGAGACCAGGCGCACGGTGCGCCCATCGATGCGCTCCAGCAGGGTCTGCAAATCCGGCACCAGCTCATCGATAACACCGAGTTCCAACGCTTCACTGGCGCTGAGGTTAACCGCTTCCCGAACGGCTTTTTCCGCCCAGTCTGCGTTGCGACCATGACGCTCGGCCAGACCACGAATGTAGCTCACCGCATCTTCCAGGATCTTGCGCTCCATGGCGGTGCCACCGCGTTTCTTGTCCGCGTCATCGGTCGGACTCTGTTCGGAGGAATCGGAAGGCGCATCCGCTGGAGTATCCGGTTCCGGGGAACCGGGCATGCCACCCATCTGGACGGGGGTAGCCGAACCCACGTTGGTGGCCGGCGCCATGGCGGCGATGTGGCTGGCATAGAGTATGTAGGTACCGGCACTGGCAGCCCGGGCACCCTGGGGCGATACGTAGGTGGCAACGGGCACTTCCGAGGCCAGGATGGTCTTGATGATATCGCGGGTGGACTCAAGCAGCCCACCGGGGGTATCCAATTCCAGTACGATCAGTTCCGCGCCCTGGCGCTCGGCTCGCTGAATACCGCGGATGAGGTAATCCTTGGTGGCCGGACCAATCGCTCCCTCGACCGACAACACCAAGGCGGTACCGGATTGCCCCTGCTGGGCATGGGGCTGCCCGACCAACAGGGCCAATAACAGAATTGCACTAACCATTACAAAGGTTCGGCTCATCACGTTCTCCCTCCGGTGGCCGGCACCTTGTGTCAGTAACCGGCTCTAGAAATACAGCGTCTGATCCGAGCTATTCTCTTCGCCCTGGCCTTGTCGCTCAGGGGCGTCGTCGCTCGCCATCCGTGGCAGTGTTTCGCCAATCATCATCGGAATACCGTCAGCCTGGTCAACCGCAATGTCGATGGCCCGTCGCTTGAGCTGGGTCTCAGGATGCCGGGTCCGGAATTCTTCCAGTTTAGCAAGCACCTGCTGCCAGACTTTTTCCCGGTCTTCCGGCGGGTAATCCTCACCGGGGCGGTGTATCTCAAGCCAGACCTCTCCTTGAGAAATACCCACTTTGACCGGCTCCCGGATCACTTGCACAGGCGTGCCTTTTGCGACCTGGTAAACAAACCGGGAAATATCCTCGTTGTACATCCGGAAACAGCCGTGGCTGACCGGCATGCCAACACCAAACCGCTTGTTGGTGCCGTGAATCAGGTACCCCTTCTCACTGAGAAGCAGCGCATGCGTACCCAGGGGGTTACCCGGCCCAGGCGGAATCATGCGGGGCAGGTAATCTCCCGAAGCCGCGTATTCGGCGCGGATACTGGCCGGCGGGTACCAGGCCGGAGACTCCAGTGGCATGGTCACTTCCGCGTTGGTCAGTGGCGAGGGGTTCTCCTCGGTACCGACGCCCACGGGATAAACCTGTACCCCCTGTTCAGAAAAGTAGTACAGACGGTATTCCGCAAGGTTAATCACGATGCCTTCGCGCCGGGTATCCGGCAGGACATACATCCGGGGCAGGGTAATCGTGGTGCCTTCACCCGGCAGCCAGGGATCCACCCCGGGGTTCGCATGCACCAATTCAAGATAGCCCAGCGCCAGGTCAGTGCCAATGCCGGCAAAAGTGTCTTCGTACTCGGTGGTGAACATCCGCAGCTCACCTGCCAGGTCGCCCCTGGCCTGAAAGGTCGGTACCCGGGGCGCCCGTTGTTCACTCGGTTCAACTTCCGAGCCACCCTGGGCCTGGGAGGCAGATTCCTGGGCCGACAGCGCCACCGGTGCTGCCCACAGCAGACTCAAGCAGAGCGCGAAACCACATTTCAACCGCATAACAACCTGATCCAATTTCTGTTCCTTCCTGACTAGATGACCCGCAAACCCACTATGAGTTCACCAACGTGGCCCACACCGTTGCGATGGCCAGAATCACAAAGAGTACACTCGCCGAAATCCGCGCTGTCGCCAGGGGCAAACGCTCCATCAACCAGCGCCCCGCCATGATAACCGGCACATTGGCGAGCAACATCCCGACCGTGGTACCGATGATAACCCAGAACGTCTCGGTATACCTTGCTGCAAGTACCACCGTGGCCACCTGGGTTTTATCCCCGATTTCCGCCAGGAAGAACATAATGGTGGTGGCCATGAACGCGCCCATGCCCAGGAATTTGGAGTCGGCACTGTCGTCTTTGTCGGGAATCAGGAGCCAGAGCGCGATGGCGATGAAACTGACGGTGAGAATCCAGGGCAACCAGCTTTCCGGAATCCACTGGGCCACCCAGGCACCCAGCCACGCGGACAAGGCGTGATTGAGCACAGTGGCGATCAGGATCCCCAGGATGATGGGCGTGCGGGTGGCGTAACGGGCAACCAGGAAAAGCGACAGCAGCTGGGTTTTATCACCGATTTCGGCAATGGCAACCGCCAGGGCAGAAGCGAGAAAAGCATCCATTCATACATACCTCAGGGCGGAGACTACCAGACACGGGACAGCCCACCTTCCGCCCTATGGAGGTGATCTGCCCCGGGTCTTGCCAATTCCAACCGTGCGGTATGGAACATGGTAGCCATGGAGATTGAGCTCCAAGTATGTTGACTACCATTCGCCTGAGTTTCTCTCAGCGCGAAGGCTACTCCCCCGAAGGAGCGGGCATACTAAGCGATTGGTGCAGCGATCTCAAGTCACCGCGCCGCCATGCCCCAAAACGCGCTAAGACTGTTTCTCCGCGTTTTCCATGATCTTGTTGAAGACGTTCAGCGCGCATTCAACATCTTTATCAGAGATACCGTCCAGCATCTCTTCACGCAACGTGGCGGCGCGACTGGTCAACTCGTCCATGAAGTCGGCACCGGCCTTCGTCAGGTAGAGGCGACGGGCCCGCCGATCGTTCGGGCACGGGCGACGTTCAATCAGCCCCTGCTGTTCGAGGCTGTCCAGGAGCCTGACCAGCGTGGGGTTTTCGATCGCCATCAGGTTGGCCAGCTCACGCTGGGTACGGCCTTCGCCGCCCGCACGCAAGTAGAACATGGTACTCCAGCGGGCCTGGGTGACTCCCAGGTCCTTGAGACGTTCATCCAGCATCTTGCGCCAGCGACGGGTTACTCGTGCCACCGCAAACGGGAACTGCTCTCTCATGATTCCAACTCCTGGTCATCATCCGGTTGGCAGCACTGCCAGCCATGGAATCCAACAATCAATATACTTCTACCGTTATTCACCAATAGTATGCTAATCGGTTAAAAATTAACAGATGCGTAAACGGAAACACCACCAGACGGGACACTAGCCCGCCTGGCGCACGTCCTCTTCGGGTCTTTCCACTTCGTGGATCTGGTGGAATTCCTCGTTGCGTGGATCGATTTCGGTCAACACCGAAGAGGCCTCCGGCATGGTCGGCACGAAGTGCTCCTGCTCCGCCACCGGTACATCCGCGGTATGGCTGATGCGATAGCTGGTAATCACCGCCAGCAGCAGCAGGAAACCCGCGTTGCCATAGAACAGCCCGGAAGGTCCGAGGAGGTTGATCAGTTCGGCCATGGTAATCGGCCCAATCACGCTGCCGATACCATAGCTCAGCAACAGGGTGGCACTGGCCGCCACAATACCACTGCTGTCCATACGGTCATTGGTAATGGCGACGGCGATGGGATAGAGCGTTGCCGAAAGGCCGGTAAACAGGCCGACCAGGACGGTCAGCAAGGCCAGCTGCGTGGCCCCGAAGACCGCCACCCCGATAGCCGCGGAAGCAGCCGACAACGAGACCCAGAACATCACCCGACGACGATCAAACCGGTCACACACCCGCCCCAGGGGCCACGCCAGCAGCATGGCGGCCACAATCGCACTGGCCATGAACGTGGACGTTCGGGTTACATCCAGGCCCACCAGAGTGGCGTACACCGGACCAAGCGCGTAAAACCCGCCAATCATGACGCCGCTGATCAGGGCACCTGCCATACCCGAGAACGACTGCCGGGCCAGTTTGAACACTGACAGCCGGTGGGCCTGTTCAATCACGGGGGCTTCCATACGGGTCAGGGCGAGGGGCACCAGGGCCAGGGTCAGAAGAATCGCCGCCAGCGAAAACGGCAGGAAGTCGGCCGGGTCCCCGACGTTGACGAACAATTGCCCGCCGGCCGCGGACAGGTAAAACACGATCTGGTACACCGCAAACAGGGCGCCACGGTTGGCGCTGGTGGCCCGGCTGGAGAACCAGCTTTCGATCACCACCAGTACACCGGCAATGCTGAAGCCGGACAGCACACGCAGCACACCCCAGAACAGCGCGGAAACCGCCATGGGGTACATCAGGGCAACCACCGCAGCCATGGCGGCAAACACAGCAAAGGCGCGGATATGCCCCACCCGGGCAATGATTTTCTGGACGTACAGGGTGCCCAACACAAAGCCGATGGAGTAGCACACCAGAACCCAACCGATGACGTCCGGCGAAATCTGCTCGATGCTCAGGCGAATGCCCAGCAGGGTCATCAAAAACGCATTACCACTGACCAGCAGCACAATGCTGAAAATCAGGGCGGACAGGGACGCGACCATTCGGGTCATTGGTGGCTCCGAAGCATGTAACTGCAAATACTGTGAATAGGGAAGAATGAACGGGGCAGGGTTGCCGCTGGAAGGCAACTTGTTGGACGGTATTTAAGCAGGCACACCAGTAGCCTGCTACTACGGATTTGCCGAAATGCCAAATGGTTCATGGCAGAGCATTTCACAATGTTTTACATTGAATAGAATCACATTGATAACTGAACACGAACGGTACATGCCGTCACACCATCCACCGGACATGAGCGCCTGGCCATGAAAAAGACAGACTGGCCCATTCGCTGGGACCTGCTGCTTCGTTACAGACTGATCGAGATCATCGTCCTGTGGGAAGGTCGGCTGACCACCAACCACATCTGTCACAGCTTTGGCATCGGCCGGCAACAGGCCTCCAAGGACATCAATACCTACCTGCGGGAGTTGGCGCCGGGCAACCTGATCTATGACCGACACCTGAAAGGGTATGTGCCAGCCCCTGAATTCCAGCCCGTGGTCACCAAGGGCCAGGTTGCGGAATACCACGACCTGCTGAGCCGCCAACAGGATCTGAGTGACTCCTTTACGGACCTCGACCTGAGCCTGCCCGGCCATACGGTGATACCGGGTGTCTCCCGCCACATCGCACCGGAGACCATGCGCAACGTCGTGATGGCCACCCGTCAGAAACGCCCGCTCAGGGCCAGTTACGTTTCGCTCAGCCGTCCTGAGGCCAGCGAAAGTCTGCTGGAGCCGCACGCGGTGTTCTGTACCGGTAACAACTGGTATGTCCGGGCCTGGTGCCAGGCCAACCGTGAATTCCGGGATTTCGCGCTGACCCGTTTCCACGCGGCCCCGGAAGTGCTCCAGCAGAAGTCCCGACACAGCGCGGAAGAGGATGACGACTGGCAGCGCCAGGTAACCCTCGACATAATCCCGGATCAGCGCCTCACCGAGGCCCAGCAGCAGGTGATAGCCCGGGACTTCGGCATGGACAACGGTCTGCTGCAGGTTCGCTGCCGGGCCGCCCTGACGCCCTATGTGTTGTCACAGTTGGGTATCACCCTGGACAACAGCCACCCCAATCCCCTGGTTCAACAGGTGGAACTGGCGCAACCGGATCAGGTCGGTTTTGGCAGCAAACGGGAAAGAACGCTCAAAGCCCTGGCCGGCCTTTGATACACTCTCCGGGTGAACAACGTTGCCCGCACTCTTTGCCTTCTTCTTATCGCACTGGCCCCTGCCATGGCAGGGGCCAATTGCGGTGATCCCGCCACCAGCATTCATCGAGTGCAGGGCAGCGGCGCGCGGTCACCCCTGGTCGGAAACACCGTCACCGTAGAGGGTGTGCTGACTCACGATGCCCGTGGTCCCGATGGATTCCACGGCTTTTACCTGCAACAGCCGGACGCCGAAGCTGATAACGATCCCGCCACTTCCGAAGCCCTGTTTGTCTATACTCAAAAGCATGAAGGCCGGCCGGGCCAGCGACTGCGGGTTACCGGCACCGTCAAGGAATATCATGGGCTGACCGAACTGGTGGACATCCAGGATCTCTCCGTTTGCGGCCCGGGCGAACCTCCCCAACCCATTAAACTGGCCTTACCCTGGCCACGGCCGCCGGAAGCGCTGGAAAACATGCTGGTGCGCTTTCCGGAGCCGCTGACCATTGTCGACAACCACAACCTAGCGCTCTATGGCGAGCTGGCCCTGGCCGCCACTGATCAGTTAACGCCAACCGAATACCTGCCACCAGGCCCCAGAGCCCGTGCCCGGAGCCGGGACCAGCACCGGAATCGGGTAACGTTGGACGATGGCCGGGCGGTGCGTGGACCCGACCCGATTCCCTGGCCAACGACCGGACTGGCTTACGAAAACACACTGCGCGCTGGTGACACGGTAACCGGCCTCTTTGGCATCCTCGACTACCGGTTTGACCAATGGCGCTTACAGCCCACTCGGACACCGGTATTCGATGCCAGCACCCCCCGTCCCAAGCCGCCGGCGCCTGCCGCAACGCAAACCGTGAGGGTCATGGCGCTGAACCTGCACAATTACTTCAACGGTGATGGGCAGGGCGCTGGCTTTCCCACAGCCAGGGGCGCGAAAACCCTTGCCCAGTGGCGTAGCCAGAAAGCCCGGGTGACCGACACTGTCCAGCGGGTAAGTCCGCACATTCTTGCGGTCTCGGAGTTGGAAAATGACGGCTATGACGAGGCCAGTGCCATTGCCGAACTGAGTCAGTCACTGGGCCCGCAATGGCGTTTTATTGCCACGCCGGGAAAAGAGGGTGGGGACCGAATCCGTACCGCACTGCTCTATCGAAGCGATCGGGTAACGCCGGAAGGCAAAGGGCGGCGATTACAATCCGGGCCTTATGCCTATCAGGGCCGACCGCCCCTGGCCCAGGACTTTCGACTGCCAGGTCGGGGCAAGGTTCTGAGAGTGGTGGTCGCCCACCTGAAATCCAAATCCTGCCGGAACGCGGACGGGCCCAATACCGAGCAGGGCGATGGTCAGGGCTGTTATAACCCGCGCCGTCTCCAGGAAACCCAGGCCATCCTGGGCTGGCTGAAAGCCCTGCCGAAAAAAACGCAGCTGGCTGGCACCCTGATTGCCGGAGACCTGAACAGCTATGCCCGGGAAGCCCCCCTGTTGCGTTTTGAAGCCGCCGGCTACCAGAGCCTGGTGCACCGCTTCCATCCCTGCACCCCAGGGGAGTGCAACCATCACAGCTACCGTTTTCAGGGCCGGAAAGGCTCCCTGGATTATCTGCTGGGCTCGGCAACGCTGGTCGACCAGGTAACCGGGGCCCGGAGCTGGAACATCAATGCCGACGAGCCCAGGGCACTGGGGTACACCGAACTTCCAAGCGGACAAGGCCCGTGGCGGGCCTCGGACCACAACCCGGTGTTCACCGACATCCGGTTGGACCGGTAAGGGCTTAATCGATTCCGATGATCTTGTGCATCTGCAGGGTGAGGCGCCAGCGGGGATGGGCCAGGCAATAATTCGTCGCCTTGCGGGTATTACTCTGGCGTACCGGATCCTCGCCTTGCTCTGGCATCGACGGGGCCGCCATGGGCGACAGGAAGTAATGCCGGGCGCGGATGTGCTCGAAGCGTTCCGGAAGAGCCAGCGGCTGGGGGTAGACCAATTTCAGTTCATCGCACTCGGTGATGACCACCGGCGCATCGGCTTTCGGGCTGACACACAACCAGTCGATGCCAGCCGGTGCCGGCAGGGTGCCGTTGGTTTCCACCCCCACCTCGAAACCGGCCTGGTGAAAGGCCTCGATCAGCGGTTCATCCAGTTGCAGTAGCGGCTCGCCCCCGGTGCATACCACATAGGGGTTGCCCGGCGCTTCCGGCCAGAGCTTGCGGATGTGCTCCGCCAGCTGTTCGGGCGTGTCGAAACGCCCACCGTTCTGGCCGTCGGTGCCGACGAAATCGGTATCACAGAAGTTGCAAACCGCGCTGGCACGGTCCTTCTCACGGCCAGTCCACAGGTTGCACTTGCTGAACCGACAGAACACGGCGGCACGCCCCGCCTGGGCGCCTTCACCCTGCAGGGTGTAAAAGGCCTCTTTCACCCGGTACATCAGGCCTGTTCCTCGTAGGCCAGCGGGTCTTTGATACCGTGGGTGGCAAAGGCTTCCAGGCGCTCGACACAGGAGCCACAGCGGCCACAGGCTTTTTCCCGCCCGTTGTAGCAGGTCCAGGTCTGACTGTAATCCAGGTTCAGCTTCAGGCCTTCGCCCAGGATCTCCCCCTTATCGAGATGCATGAACGGGGCTTCAATGCCCACCGGCTCGTAATTCGCAACCCGGCACACCGCATCCATCTTCGCGACAAACTCCGGCCGGCAGTCCGGGTAGATGGCGTGGTCACCGCCATGAGCGCCATACCAGACCGCCTGCGCACCCACGGTAACGGCATAGCCGGTGGCCAGCGACAGTAGGATCATATTCCGGTTCGGCACCACCGTGGCTTTCATGCTGTCTTCCTCATAGTGGCCCTCCGGCACGTCGATGTCAGAGGTCAGTGAGGAACCGGACATCACCTCGCTCATCGCCCGGATATCGATCACCTTGTGGGGAATGCGCTCGGTCTCGCACACGGCTTTTGCAGCCTCCAGCTCACGCACATGGCGCTGGCCATAATTAAAAGACAGGGCATGCACGTTCAGGCCGCGGGCGCGGGCCAAGTGGAGCAGGGTAAAGGAGTCCATGCCTCCGGAATAAATAACAACAACGGTGTCAGCCATGGAGATAGCACCCGAATCAAGGGAGAGAGTT
Organism: Marinobacter nauticus; assembly: GCA_044811145.1. Taxonomy (GTDB): domain Bacteria; phylum Pseudomonadota; class Gammaproteobacteria; order Pseudomonadales; family Oleiphilaceae; genus Marinobacter; species Marinobacter nauticus_A. The sequence continues at coordinate 1,224,785 of CP085245.1, read as the reverse complement.
TGCAATAATGGTCACATTGTAACAGTGCGGCCGCCACTTGGGTTCGCGTCCTGGACAGATCAGGGGTAAACTCGAACCAAAACGCAGCAAAAACCAGCAATGGCGCGCAATGACTTCTAACATCAGCCCGGCATTTATCGACTTTGAAGCCTCCAGCCTGAATCTCATCGAGAGCTATCCGATCGAGGTTGGCCTGTGCCTGCCGGATGGTGCCCTGCACAGCTGGCTGATTCGTCCCCATGCCCGCTGGACGGACTGGTCGGATAGCGCCGAAAACATCCACGGCCTTACCCGGGAACAGCTGGATCAGGAGGGTGTACCTCCCCAGCATGTGGCCCGCCAGCTCAACGAGTTACTGCCAGCCCAGGTATTCTGTGACGCCTGGACGTTCGACAGCTTCTGGCTCCATCGGCTGTTTCGTGCCGCTGGCGAAAAACCGGCGTTCGCCCTGGAATCCATCTCCGCATTACTGGCGCCAAGGCAGGTGCAACAGTGGTCGGGCGTCCGACAGCAGGTTATCAGCGAACTCGGCCTGCCGGTACACCGGGCTGCCAACGACGCTCTGATTCTCCACAAGACCTGGCAGCGTGTGACCTGCTCCGAAGAACCATCCCTGCCTTGAAAAATCGACGGCCCGACACTGGGCATAAAAAAACGCAGCCCGGAGGCTGCGTTAAAAGGAGAGATCCTGACGTTGCCATGCGGCACCGCGGATAGCACAACGTAAAACACGTGACGGCGGGAATTATGCCTTCGACTTTCCCGAGGGTCTGTACGCGTTTGCCGAAGCTGGAGGGCTATTGCAAACCCGGCGTTTGCCTATACACTGGTACCTCAACCGAACACCCAAAAGCCGTTATGAGCCAAATGATGACCCCAGTAACTATTTACCCAGACGCAAACTCCCTGATGGGACACTCTGCGCACGCCATGGTGAAAGACATCTAACGGCTTTCGGTCAGTCCCGGGAGCCGTTGCGGCGACCGGGGCAGCTTCTCCGCCAGACCCCGGTTGCCCTGGTGTCCCGTCTGGTAAATTCGCAGTAGATCAGCGAATTAGCCAGACGGGACACTAGGCTCCGGGGTTTTCTGTTTTTGCAGTCGCAAAACGACAAGGAGAAGATCATGAGAAGACATCCGACATCACGCGCAGCCAACCAGCCAATGAGCCACCGGGATGCCCCCATCAAGCGCCCGGAGAAACTGCCGCTGCTGGATGCCATCAGCAAGAAGCTCAACCAGCGCGTCAATCTGGACGACGAGCAGCGGGTATTGGGCGTTTATGAAAGGGGCTGGATTTTCAACGGCGTGCTGGCCAACCTGAGCGGCGCCGAAGCCCGCTATGTGCGAGCACTGGCCAACCGTTACGGCTCCTGGATTGCCCGGCAGGTGGCCTGAGCAGAACTGCCGAGCCGGTCAGGCGACCGGCTCGGCACTGTCCGGGGCCGACACGCGGTCCCGGCCCAGGGTTTTCGCCTGGTACATGGCGCGGTCCGCCGAGGCACAGAGCTCCGCCGAGGTTCGACCATGCTGAGGATACACCGCCACCCCCACACTGATGGTGACCTTCACCTCGTGACCAGACTCCAACATGATGGATGTCTCCCGCGCCCGGTAACAAAGGCGCTCCGCCGTTTCCCAGGCCTCCTGAGCCCCCATTTCCGGTAGCACAATCACCAGTTCTTCACCACCAAACCGGGCCACCGAGTCCACGCTGCGGACGTTGTCCTCCAGTAGGCGGCTTATGGTGCAAAGTACCTTGTCACCGGCAGCATGGCCCCATGTGTCATTCACTTCCTTGAAATGATCAAAGTCGATCCAGAGCAGGGCCATGGTGCGCTTGTAACGGGCACAGCGTTCCAGCTCCTCCTCCAGCACCCGCCCAAATTCCCGGCGGTTCAGCAGCCCGGTCAGCGGGTCGGTGGTCGCCAGTTCCTCAAGCTCACGTTCCAGGGCTTTGCGGTCGGAAATATCCAGGATGATGCCTTCCAGCACGGTCTGGCCGCCAGCCACGTCGACACTGCACCCTCGCTCCCAGACCCATACTTTCCGGCCATCCTTTCGGTTAAGAGAATATTCCACCGAGAAAGGTCGCCCTGCCTTTACAGCCTCGGCCACCCGTTGCGTCACTTTCTCGGCATCCTCCGGGGCAATCAGTTCGCCATAACCCCTGACCCGGTTGTTTACCAACTCTTCGGGCTTATACCCGGTTAACCACTCCGATCCCTCCGAGACAAACAACATGGTCCAGTGATCATCAAACAGGCACCGGTAGGCCATGCCGGGGAGATTGTTCATTAGCACCGTCAGTTGTTGTTCCCGGTGGCGCAGGGCCAGACGTTGGCCATGCTGGAGATTGAGAAGAAAACGGTCTTTCTGTAATTGCCGATAAAGAACCAGAAACAGGATTCCTCCCGTTATCAGGACAAAGAAGAAGCCTTTCCAGGTCTGTACCTGGGAAAGCATGGCGGGATCCCGGAACAGCATTTCCACCAGGCGGTCGGAAAATGCGATCCACAGTAGCCCAACGACAAGATAGACCAACACCGTCCAGAGCGCTCTTGCCAGCGGGTGACGGCACCCACCCAAGTTGTTGGGGTAGTTCGACCCGAAATCCTCGGGCCGATTTGACTCAATCATTCATTCCGCTCAATTATCTGAAAAGGAGTATTGTTCAAGGTAGCCATTCTGGCACAGTGAGTCGAGGGTCTTGAGAAAAACCCATCGATCGCCAGAGCCCTGCTTCAACAGGATTAACCGATGTCTCATGCCAAGGAATTACTTCTGCTGGGCAGCATTCTGCTGCTGGCGCTGGGCACCCATTCAATCGGCAAGCGGCTACACGTGCCGCGGGTTACTCTGCTGATCCTTCTGGGCGCTGTGTCGGGGCCCCAGATGCTGGATCTCGTCCCCATCAATGTTGATGAAAATTTCGGCTTTGTCACCGAGCTGACCCTGGCCATGGTGGGCTTCCTTCTGGGTGAGCAGATGTCCTTTCGCGAACTTCGCCAGGGACGCCAGGCCATTATTGTCAGCCTCGCTGTCACGCTCATCACCGCTTTGGTCATCTTCCTGGCGATCTGGTTGATTACTGAAAACCTGCCGGCATCGCTGTTACTGGCAGCCATCGCAACTGCAACAGACCCCGCAGCGACCCTTGATGTTATCAAGGAAACCGGTGCCCGGGGCCCACTCACTCGTCTTGTGGCCCAGGTGGTGGCCATTGATGACGCCTGGGGCGCCCTGCTTTTCAGCATCATGCTGGTGTTCGCGGAATTATCCATGGGCAACAGTGTCGCTATTCAGGGCAACATGACTCACGGTCTGGGAGAAGTCTTTGGCGCCGTGTTTCTCGGCATCATCCTCGGTCTCCCGATGGCCTGGCTGACCGGTCGCATCCGGCCCGGGGAACCCATGTTGCTTGAATCAGCCGGTTTTGTGCTGCTGGCCGCCGGCATTTCCGGGTTTCTGGACGTGTCCTATCTGCTGACCGCCATGACGCTTGGAATCATCGTTGCCAATGCCGCCCGACACCACGTTCGTCCGTTTCGTTCAATCGAGGGCCTGTCCGATCCCTTCCTGGCCATCTTTTTCTTTCTGGCGGGCATGATGCTGGATTGGTCGGCATTACCCGCGCTGGGACTGATCGGCGGAGTCTATATCCTGGCCAGGATAGCTGGACGTCTTTTAGGGGGCTACGTTGGTGGCGCTTTATGCCACGCCGACCGGGACATTCGCCTTCGCAACGGTGCTTGCCTGCTGCCCCAGGCCGGGGTCGCCATCGGCCTGGCTCTGGCGGCTTCAGAGCGCCTGCCGGAATTGACGTTTCTGCTACCCCTGGTGGTGGGATCGACCGTCATCTTCGAGATCATTGGCCCGCCCGTTGCCATGCTCCAGTTCCAACGGGCAGGCGAAATCGGAAAAAATCAGGAGCCGTTTACAGGCCATAAAAAAACCCGGAAGCCTTGACTGGCGTTCCGGGTTTTCAGGAACTGCGTCCGAGGGCGAAGCCCTCGATCGCTTGTCCGTTTTTTCAGCCGCTTATTTGGCGGCTTCAGCAAACTCGGTGAGAATCTTGTTCAGAGTCTCACTCGGCTGCATCACCGCGCAGACCTTGTCGGCCGGTGCGTGGTAGTAACCACCGATGTCCGCCGGCTTGCCCTGGATCACGGTCAGCTCTTCCAGGATCTTGTCCTTGTCCGCTTCCAGCTTCTCGGCGAATTTCGCGGCGAAGGCCTTCAGGTCCTGGTCGTCGTTCTGCTCGGCCAGTGCGGCCGCCCAGTGACGGGCCAGGTGGAAGTGGGAGCCACGGTTATCCAGCTCACCGGCCTTGCGGGACGGAGACTCGTTGTTCTCCAGCAGTTGGCCAACAGCGGTGTCCAGAGTCTGACCCAGCAGGCGGGCGCGGGCGTTATCGTGCTTCTCGCCCAGCTCTTCCAGGGACACGGCCACAGCCAGGAACTCACCCAGTGAATCCCAGCGCAGGTGGTTTTCTTTCACCAGCTGCTGCACGTGCTTGGGCGCGGACCCACCGGCGCCGGTCTCATACAGGCCACCACCATTCAGCAGCGGTACGATGGACAGCATCTTGGCACTGGTGCCCAGTTCCAGAATCGGGAACAGGTCGGTCAGGTAGTCACGCAGCACGTTACCGGTCACCGAGATGGTGTCTTCGCCGCGGATCATGCGCTCCATGGTGTAGTTGATGGCGTCAACCGGCGCCATGATTTGGATGTCCAGACCGTCGGTGTCGTGCTCTTTCAGGTAGGTTTCCACCTTCTTGATCAGCTCGGCATCGTGGGCACGGTTGCTGTCCAGCCAGAAGATGGCCGGCATGCCACTGGCGCGTGAACGGTTAACCGCCAGCTTGACCCAATCGCGGATCGGAACGTCCTTGGTCTGGCAGGCGCGCCAGATGTCGCCTTCCTCAACCTGATGCTCCATCAGAACCTTGTCGTCCGCGATCACGCGCACGATACCGGCTTCTTTCAGGATGAAGGTCTTGTCGTGGGAGCCGTACTCTTCGGCTTTCTGCGCCATCAGGCCGACGTTCGGAACGGTGCCCATGGTGGTCGGATCAAACGCACCGTGCTTCTTACAGAAGTCGATGGTTTCCTGGTAGATGGTCGCGTAGGAGCGGTCCGGCAGAACGGCCTTGGTGTCGCGCATGCCGCCTTTGCTGTCCCACATCTTGCCGGAGCTGCGAATCATGGCCGGCATGGAGGCGTCGACAATCACGTCGCTCGGTACGTGCAGGTTGGTGATGCCATTGTCGGAATCCACCATGGCGATTTCCGGACGATCTTCGTAGATCTTCGCCAGATCCTGTTTGATCTCGTTCTGCTTGTCTTCCGGCAGCTGCTGGATTTTCTCTTCCACGGAAGACACGCCGTTGTTGGCGGTCACGCCCAGTTCTTCGAACAGGTCGCCGTATTTTTCGAACAGCTCTTTATAGAAGCTCTTCACCGCGTAACCGAAGATCACCGGGTCGGAGACCTTCATCATGGTGGCCTTCAGGTGCAGGGAGAACATGATGTCGTTCTTCTTGCAGTCTTCGATCTGCTCGTCGAAGAACTTGAGCAGGGCTTTCTTGCTCATGAAGGTGCTGTCCAGAACTTCGCCGGCCAGCAGCGGCAGCTCGGACTTCAGAACGGTTTTCTCGCCCTTGGCGTTTTCGAAAACGATTTGCGCGGTGGTGTCGTTTTCCAGGGTGACAGACTGCTCGGCGGAGTAGAAATCGCCGTCGTTCATGTGCGCCACGTGGGTCTTGGAATCGGCGCTCCACTCACCCATGGAATGCGGATGCTTGCGGGCGTAGGCTTTAACCGCGGCCGGGGCGCGACGGTCGGAGTTGCCTTCACGCAGAACCGGGTTTACGGCACTGCCCAGCACTTTGGCATAACGGGCCTTGACGTCTTTTTCTTCGTCGGTCTTCGGCTCTTCAGTGTACGCGGGTACTTTATAACCCTGGGCATTCAGTTCCTTGATCGCGGCGTTCAGCTGGGGAACAGAAGCGCTGATGTTCGGCAGCTTGATGATGTTGGCGTTCGGGTCTTTGGTGAATTCACCCAGTTCTGCCAGAGCGTCCGGTACCCGCTGACCTTCTTCCAGGTAATCCGGGAAAGTGGCCAGGATTCGCGCCGCCAGGGAAATATCGCTGGTTTCAAAATCGATGCCGGCTGGCTTGGCGAAGGTTTCCAGGATGGGAAGCAGGGAACGGGTGGCGAGAGCAGGCGCCTCGTCCGTCAGTGTGTAGACAATTTTGGCTTTGGAGTCTGTCATTTTCGTCCTCAGGCTAAAGGGTGGATTCGGGACGGTCATCGCCAGGCCTTCCGCCTTGTGGGCGCTGGGCCTGAACGATGACTGAATTCGAAACTTTTGATAGTCCTACTAAGATACCATTTTTTAGTACATTTTGGTTACGATCTTAGTATAAGAACGGACTAAACTGCCTGATTTCCCGTTACAGGACGGTTAAATGCGGGAAATTTACGAAACTTTCTTTCATTTAGGCGGGCACTAAATTATGGCGGGAGTCTTCGAACAAGTTGTTGACAATCCCGCCATTTTTTCATGCACTCCTGAACTTTTGCGGCTTATTCCGGCAGCAGGCCGGCTTCGGCCAAATGCTCGCGAATCTGGTCCAGCGCCTCGGGATTGCCCAGGGCATCGCGGTTATCCGCCTTGCTTGAACCGTTCACCAGGCGAGCGACCGCCAGCTCCACTTTCTTGCCGCTACGGGTGTAGGGAATGTCCGGCACTTCGATGATGTGCTTGGGCACGTGGCGCGGGCTGGCGCCTTCGCGGATGCGACCGCGAAGGTGCTTCGCCAGGTCATCGGTCAGGTGCTGGCCATCGGCCGGCACCACCAGCAGCATCACTTCCACATCGCCGTCAATCTGCCGGCCCACCACCAGGCTGTCTTTTACTTCCGCCACGGTTTCCACCTGACGGTAGATCTCAGCGGTACCAATGCGCACACCGCCGGGGTTCAGGGTGGCATCGGAGCGGCCGTGGATAACCGCGCCGCCGTGTTCGGTGAATTCAATGAAATCACCGTGGGCCCAGACGCCCGGGAAGGTGCTGAAGTAGGCGTCCCGGTAGCGTTCCCCCTCGGGATCGTTCCAGAATCGCACGGGCATGGACGGCAATGGCTGGCGGCAAACCAGTTCGCCCCGGCCTTCGGTCAGGGGCTGACCATCTTCGCTGTAGGCCATGACATCCACCCCCAGGAAACGGCACTGGATCTCACCCCGGCGCACCGGCAATAGCGGTGTGCTGCCCACAAAACAGCCACAAATGTCGGTACCACCGGCGATGGAACCCAGCAGCACATCGGGGGCGCCATCGCTGTAAACCCAGTCGTAATCTTCCGGCAGCAGGGGGGAACCGGTTGAGAAGAGGATGCGCAGGTGGCTCTGATCCAGGCTCCTGGCCGGGCGCAACTCCGCCTTGCGACACCCGGCGATAAACCGGGCACTGGTGCCAAAATGGGTAACCCGCTCGGCCGCCACGGTATCCCACAGGAAATTGAGATCCGGGTAGCCCGGCGAGCCATCCACGGTGATGACCGAAGCACCGGTCATCAGCACCGAGGCCTGCCAGTTCCACATCATCCAGCCGCAGGTGGTGAAATAGAGAAACCGGTCTTCCGGGTCCACATCGCCATGCAGCATGAGCTCCTTGGCGTGGTTGACCAGCAAGCCAGCGGTGCCATGCACAATGCACTTGGGCTTGCCGGTGGTGCCGGAGGAATACAGGATGTAGACCGGATGATCCGGGCCCACCGGAGTGAAGGACGGTGCCTGGCCCGCACCGGTGGCGAGGGCGTCGTCCCAGGGCGTAACGAGGTCACCTTCCACGGGCGGCTCTTGGGGCAACTGCGGAATACTGACCACGGTTTTCAGGGTGGGCAGCTTGGCCGCCAGCTCGGCAAACTCCTGCTGGCGGGCAAAGGTTTTGCCGCCGTAACCATAGCCGTTCACCACCACCAGGGCGGTCGGTTCGATCTGGCCGAAACGGTCATGGATGGCGCCAATGCCAAAATCCGGCGAGGCGGAGCTCCAGACTGCACCCATGCTGGTTGCCGCCAGCATGCCCACCAGCGCCTCATAACCATTGGTGACCACACCGGCCACCCGGTCTCCCTGCTGGATCCCCTGCTGGCGCAGGAAGGCTTCCAGGGCACCGGTATCGGCCTTAAGCTCGGCGTAGGTCTTGCGCAGCACCGGGCGGGTTTCGCAGTAGGCCACCACGGCTTCACGGTCGGTCTGCTCACCCTGGGCGTGGCGCAGCAGGTTGGCGGCGAAGTTCAGTTTCATGCCCGGGAACCACTCGGCACCGGGCATTTCCCGCTTACCCAGCACGCTTTCAGCCGGAGTGTCGCATACCAGGCCGGAATAGTCCCAGACGCTCTGCCAGAACGTCTCCAGCTCGTTAATGGACCACTGATGCAGGGCGTGGTAATCGTCAAACGGACCAAAGCCCTTTTGTTCAAGCCAGGCCTTGAATTGCCCCATGCGTGAATCCTGGATGGTCTGCTCGGTTGGCATCCAGACCACGGGGGATTGTTCTGTTGTGCTCATCCGTCTCTCCAGATTGTTACTGCATGTGCCAGCCGTGGCTGACCACAACGGACTGGCCGGTCAGGGCGGCGGACGGGAAGGCGGCCAGGTGCACGGCCAGCTCCGAAACGTCTTCCACCGTAGTGAATTGACCGTCCACGGTGTTTTTCAGCATCACCTTGCTGATCACCTCCTCCTCAGAGATGCCCAGCTCTTTGGCCTGCTCCGGGATCTGCTTGTCCACCAATGGGGTACGGACAAAACCGGGGCAGATGATATTACTGCGCACCCCGTGCTCGGCGCCTTCTTTTGCCACGGCGCGGCACAGGCCCAGCATGCCGTGCTTGGCGGCCACGTAGGGCGCCTTCAGGGGCGAAGCCTCCACCGAGTGGACCGAGCCCATGTAGAGCATGGTGCCGCCGTTGCCGGCGTACATCTGCCGAAGCGCGGCACGGGTCACGAGGAAAGCCCCGTCCAGGTGCACATTCATGACCTTGCGCCAGTCCGCGAAGGCCAGTTTGTCCAGTGGGTCGATGTGCTGGATGCCGGCGTTGGCCAGGGCGATGTCCAGCCCGCCCCATTGCTCGACAATGGCATTTACGCCATCGTCCACTGCCTGCTCATCGGTTACATCCATGGCCAGGGCCATGGCCGTGCCGCCCGCCTGCTCGATAGCTTCCACCGTCTCCCGGGCACTTTCAAGGGTGAGGTCCGCCACGGCCACCCGGGCGCCCTCCCGGCCATAATGTTCGGCGATGGCCCGGCCTATGCCACGGCCAGCACCGGTAATCAGCGCAATCCTGTTTTCCAGACGCATTGTTATTATCTCCTTAGTTGTAAGCCACGCTGGGCAACCAGGTCGCGATCTCAGGGACCAGGAACACGATCGCCAGGGCCACCAGCTGAATAATGATGAAAGGAACGACGCCCTTGTAGATATCCGTCACCTTGATCTCCGGCGGCGCCACGCCCTTGATGTAGAACAGGGCAAAGCCCACCGGCGGTGTCAGGAAGGACGTTTGCAGACACATCGCAAAGAGGATGGTGAACCACACCAGGTCAAAGCCCAGATGCTGAACCACGGGTGCCACCAAGGGCAGTATGATCAGGGTGATTTCCACCCAGTCCAGGAAAAAGCCCAGCAGGAACACCGCAAAAAGGATGGTGAGAACCACTCCGTAAGGGCCAAAGGGCAGTCCCAGCAGGGCGTCTTCGATGACCGCATCACCGCCGAGTCCTCGCAGCACCACCGAAAAGGCCGTCGCCCCCAGGAAAATGGCGAAAATGAACGCCGCTGTCCGTGTGGTCTGCTGCAGGGAGGCATTAAGCACCTTCAGGTTCAGACGGCCGGACAGCAGGGCCAACACCAGCGCCCCAAGGGCACCCACGCCAGAAGCCTCGGTGGGTGTTGCCACACCGGCAAAGATGGATCCCAGTACACCGAGGATCAGTACGGCCGTTGGCAACACGGCCTTGGCCACATCCCACACCACCAGCCACGAAACCTTGCCGGTGCCGGGGGGCACGGGGGCCACATGCGGCTGAAGCAGGGGCCGCAGGATCGCATAGGCCACATACATGGCGCCCAGCAGCAGGCCAGGCAGGAACGCCCCCATGAACAGATCACCCACGGAAGCTTCCGGCACCGCCAGCCGGTCGGCCATCAGTACCAGCATGATGGATGGCGGAATCAGGATCCCCAGGGTGCCGGTGGCGCAAGCCGTGCCAACGGCAAAGCCCTTGTCGTACTTGTTTTCCAGCATCACGGGCAACGACAGCATGCCCAGCAAGACCACGGACGCGCCAATGATCCCGGTGGTGGCGGCCAGCAATACCCCGATCACAATGACGGTGACCGCATAGCCCCCCCGAACCGCGCCAAACAGCTTCACCATACTGTTCATCAACCGCTCGGCCACACCGGACTGGTCGAGCATGATGCCCATGAAGATGAACATGGGTAGCGCCACCAGGGTCTCGCTGCTGACGACACTCCATATCCGTTCGGGCACCAGCCCCATGGAAGAGGGGTAGTCAAACCAGAGATTGGCGCCGAAATCCTCGACGGCCACCACCCCGATCACGGTCCAGATGACCGCGGTGCCACCCAACACCCAGGCCACGGGATACCCGGTCATCAACAGGGCCCCGAAGGTGAGAAACATTCCAATAACAAATAGGGTTTCAAGCTCCATCAGGACGCACTCTCTTTGTTGTTCTTGTTATCTGCGGACCCAACCCGGATGGGCTTTGGAAAACCAAACAGCAGGGCGGTTACCTTCAGCAGGCGGGACAATGCCGCCAGAATCAACAGCACAAAGGACAGGGCAAGTACGGCTTTCAGCACCCAGCGATGGGGAAGCCCTGCCGGTGCCTGGCTGGTTTCGCCCTGAAGAAAGGAGCTGTAGGCATAAGGAATCATTTCCCAGACTGCCAGCCCCAGAAACGGCAACAACAGAAACAGCAGGCCAAACAGTTCAATCCAGGCCTGGCCTTTGAGGGGCAGACGTTCGTGTAACACATCCACCCGGACGTGATCGTCCACCACCAGGGTGTAGGCAAGCCCCAGTAACCAGCCCATACCGGCCAGGTGCCACTGGACCTCCTCAAGCATGACCGAGCCCTGGCCGAAGGCATAGCGACCCACCACCGCCCAGATGATCACACCGGTGACCACAACCCAGAACCAGGAGGCGCTCTTGCCAATGAAGGAAATCACACGGTCCATCCACTGGCTGACCATCGTGGTTGGCAGTTCCGTGTGTTTATGAAGATATTCGTCGGCGCCAGACACCGATGCGCGCACGTGTTGTGATGAGCCTTTACCAGACACCGCCATACAACCGTTCCTCGCTCAGAAAACCGTTTTGAAACAAGGATGGCCCCGTAGGGCCATTCAGATTTGGTCAGAGGCACCGGACCAGGGCCCGGCGCCTCAGGGTCGCCCCGGCCCTTACAGGTCCGCCGGCAGGTAGGCCCGCTTGTCCCAAACCTCGTAGGTTTCCATGAACTCCTTCTGGCTCTCATAGACGCGCTTGAAGTCGGCATCCTTGGAAGCCTCTTCTTCCAGCACTTCCTCGGTCACAGCCTTCAGCTCTTTGAGCACTTCCCGGGGAATCTGGTCGGCCTGAACACCCTTTTCCTGGAAGCCGGCCAGGACCGCTCCGTTCTTATATTCACCTTCGGCCAGGCCACGGGTCGTGGCAGCAGTACAGGACGCTTCGATCAAGGCTTTCTGGGCTTCGGTGGTCCGATCCCATTCGTCCTGATTGATCAGCATGTACTGCGCGGTGAACTGCTGGTGCCAGCCGGGGAACAGGTTGTACTTGACCACCTGATCAAAGCCCAGGATCTGGTCAATGGCGGGCATGGAGAACTCAGTGGCATCGATGGTGCCTTTTTCCAGTGCCTGGTAGAGCTCGCCACCGGGCATCATGGTGACCGAGGCGCCCAGTTTTTCCAGGACCTTGCCACCCAGACCCGCGAAGCGAATCTTCATGCCTTTGTAGTCATCCAGGGTTTCAATCTTGTTGGCGTACCAGCCGGCGGTTTCCGGCCCGATAATGCCGCACAGCTGGGCGTGCACATCAAAGCCCTTGTTGGCGTACACCTCCTGCAGCATTTCATGGCCGCCACCGTAGTAATACCAGCCGGTGTATGCCCACGGCTTCATACCAAAGGGTACAGCCGCGAACAGCGGGACGGCGGGCACTTTACCCTGGTCATAGCCGATCCAGGTGTAACCGGCGGCCACCTTGCCATCGGACACGGACTGCAGGATATCGAACGGGGGCACCAGTTTACCGGGCTCGTACACACGAACCTGGATACTGCCATCGGAGGCGGTGGTCAGGTTGTCGGCGACCCAGGCGGCGGGTGAGCCCAGGCCGGGGAGGTTGGTGGCGAAGGCGACGGGCATTTTCCAGCGCAGATCGTCTGCCATGGCGGTACCCGTGGTCAGGGCGATCGCACCGGCAACACCGGTGAGGGTCTTGAGGAGTTTCATTGGCAAGTCTCCTAGCATTGTTGTTGTATTTGACCTTGCGGCTTACAACCAGGAAGGCCTGGTCTGAGTATAGTCAGACAATGCAGAGACAGACGGACGGTGAGTTCTTTGGGTCCAGTAGTGAGCGCCGGTCTTTTTTATTTGCATTGTTCTGACGTACGCCTCGGGGACAATAGCAGGCACTGTGCCACCAATAGATTTCGCTTACAGATCAATGCGTTGTAGAAATTAAAAAGACAACGACAGAAAAATATGTCCGGAATTCAGGACATTCTCTGGCATTCTAAAAAGAAGTTGTCCTGATTTCCGGACGAGCGTCCGGAAATCAGGACATCTTGGCCAGTTTCTCGTACAGAACGGACCGGGAGATACCCAGTAACCGGGCAGCACGGGTGCGATTGCCCCGGCAGGCAACCAGCGCCTGCTCAATCGCCTCGGCTTCCGCTTCGGCCACCACCCGCGCCAGGGGGCGGGTAAAGGCCTGGGTAACGGGTGCCGGCTGACTGTCAGCGCTGCTGGGAAGCACCCGGAAAATGGCATCCGCATCCAGCAATTCGTCCGCTTCGGCCATGGTCATGGCCCGCTCCAGCACGTTCCTCAGCTCCCGGATGTTCCCGGGCCAGTGGTAGCTTGCCAGGGCCGCGACGCCGGAATCCGTGATTTCGCGCCGTCGACCGTGACCGTCCCAGATTTCTCCCAGAAGCGCCTCACTGACCACGCCCAGATCCGCCACCCGTTCCCGCAGCGGGGGGATGCAGATTTCAAGAACGTTCAGGCGATAGTACAGGTCCGAACGGAACTGCCCCTCGGCAATCATCGCTTCCAGGTTCTGGCTGGTCGCCGCAATGACCCGAACATCCACCGGCGTCACGCGGTTGGAGCCAAGAGCCTCCACTTCCCCTTCCTGAAGCGCCCTCAGCAGCTTTGCCTGCATGGGCAGAGGCATGTCGCCCACCTCATCCAGAAACAGCGTGCCGCCATTGGCCAACTGGAACTTGCCATCCCGGGAGCGCCGGTCCGCGCCAGTGTATGCCCCGGGGGCGACGCCAAAAAACTCCGCTTCCAGGAGATTCTCCGGCACTGCGGCCACGTTCACCCCGACAAACGCCTTCTCCGCCCGGGCCGAGGCGGAATGAATGGCCTGGGCGAGCACTTCCTTGCCGGTCCCGGTTTCCCCAAGCAGCAAGACCGGCACATCGCGACCAGAGGCCAGCCGGGCCCGTCGTTTCACTTCCAGGGCGGCGGGGCTGGCGCCGATAAAATCCGTGAGGTTGTAGCGGGTGCCCCGTGACTTGCTGGCCAGCGCCTTGCGTGCAGCGGCGAGGTCCTGGTGCAACCGGCGAAACTTGGAAACCAGGGGTGTCAACGGCTGGAGGTCGTCATAGAGAACAAAGGCAACGGCCCCGACAATCTGACCGTTTTCGTCGTAGAACGGCAGACGGGTCACCACCAGTTGCTGTTGCTGGTGCTCCATGATGTCCAGCAACAGGGGCTTGCCCGTTGCAATCACCTCGGGCATACGGGTATGGGGAATCACCCGCCCGACTTCCTGGCCAATGGCGCCCTCGGCATCGGCCAGGCCCAGCAACTGGGCATAGCTTTGATTGAGCCAGGTGATGCGGCACTGGGTGTCCACCGCAATCGCACCGGCGCTGGCCTCCTCGAACAGGGGCACCAGGGCATCAATCAGTTCCCGGGTCAGGCCGGTCTTGTGTTTGTTGTCCTTGTTCGTAAATAGCTGCGTCATAAACAGACCACCGCCAATGTTTGGGAAAAGGTATCAATCCAGGTGGATAAACGGCAGGAGCGAGACGCCAAGGATTGCGGCAATGGCAAGCACGGCGACCAGAACGGGGATCGGTCGCTGCCGGAAGTGATACCAGAAGCCGGTCTCGCCCCGCTGCTGGCGCCGGGCAAAGTCTTCCCTCTGATGGGCCAGTCGCTGTGTCTGGTAGTCTGCCAGAAGCTCCCGTGCGCGCTGTGCCTCGTCGTCGTCATGCACCCAGAACCCGCCCATACTGATGCCCCACCGGCTTGGCGGCGTTTCGTAGTAACGCACGTCGTGCTGCTCGAACAGGGCGCGAATTTCATCCGCCTCGTCGTCGGGCACATGGCGCAGGTTCATCAAGTGGTGGGGCATGGCGTGTTCCGGCTGGCTTAAAAGCTATGAATACTTATATCCTAACAGCAAAGTACATTTTCGCTGACTTATTCACCGGGATTCTGCATGACCGACACGCCCCTTCGCTTGCTGCTGGCATTCGACAACCGGATTCAGCGCGACAGGGACCAGCCAGCCAACTTCCTGCACCGGCGTGATCGGCGCTTTGCCCTCGACTGCCAGCAACAGGGCGTGGAACCGGATGTCCGCCGATGGCTTGCCCAAATGGACCGGCTGTCCGGCGCCGGCGAGCCGGACCCAGCCGTTACCCGGGAGCTGCGGACCTGGCAACGCGTCAGCGCCGGCTTTGTGACCGCCGGGGCCGTGCTCGGTGTCATCACCATGCTCGGCCTGCTGTTCTACGAAGGCGGCCAGCGCATCAATGTGACGGTTTTCCTTGCCTTTGTGCTACTCCAGCTTCTGCTGGCCCTGGTCACCACGATTCAGGCCTGGATAGGCTGGCAACCCTGGCGGAGACTGGTCCATAAATTGTTCAAAGGTCCGCCCAGTCCGACACGGGCTGCGTTGTACCCCTTGCTGGCTGCCCGCGCCGCCCAGGCCGGAGGGCTCGCTTTCGCCACCGCTGGCCTATTGACCCTGCTGGTGATGGTGGTGGTCCAGGACCTCGCCTTTGGTTGGAGCACGACGCTCGATACCGCCAGCGCCAGTTATCACACCCTGGTCAGCACCCTGGCTCAGCCCTGGGGCTGGCTATGGCCCGCGGCGGTGCCCTCCGCCGAACTGGTGGACACCACGCGTTTTTTCCGGGCTGCACCGGACGCTGGAAGCACCACGCCTGAACGCTGGGGGCAATGGTGGCCTTTTCTGGTGATGGTCTGGCTGGTCTGGGCCTGGCTTCCCCGGCTGCTCCTGCTCATTGCCAGCCATGGACTGCTCAATCACCGGGCCCGACGTCTGCTGACCCGTCATCCAGGCATGCAGTCCCTGCTGTACCGCACGGAAACCCCGGTTATTGATACCGGCAACGAACATAACGATGCCACGGACCTGCCCGATACCCAGACTACCAAACAGTTGGGCACGCTTCCTGAGGCAGCCCTTTGCATCTGCTGGGCCGGTGCCGGAGAGCAGGGATTGCCCCGGTCACTGTCCGGTATCCAGGACCCCTGTCTCCAGGCCGGAGGCAACGCCAGTCTATCTGACGACGAAGCGGTTCTGGACAAGACAAACCAGCAGTTGGCTAACATGCCGGAACCCCAGATCGTACTGGTGACCCGCAGCTGGCAGCCTCCCACCGGCGAGCTGAGCGATTTCCTGGCCGCTGCCCGAGCCCGCTGGCCCGACCGCACCCGGGTCACACTGGTGCCCCTGGCCGGCGAACCGGATCAACCGCCGGCGGCGCATCTGCTGGCCCCATGGCTGCGTTTTGCGGACCGGCAGCCATCGGGCTTTGTCACCGTTGCCTTGCCAGCCGGCCAGACCGATCCGGAGCCACAATCATGAACCGCGAGCCAGTATTTGCCGTGGTGGGACATCCGAACAAGGGCAAGTCCAGCGTTGTCGCCACGCTGTCCCAGAACGACGCCATTGCCATTGCCCTGGAACCGGGTACTACCCGAAAGCAGCAGGCCTACCCGATGACCGTGGACGGCCAGACTTTATACACCCTGGTGGATACGCCCGGTTTCCAGCGCCCCCGGCGGGTACTGCAGTGGCTGGAGGCCCATAGCGTCAGCGCGTCTGACCGGGCTGAAACCGTACGAGCCTTTGTAACGGAACACGCCGGCGATGACCGGTTTGTTGACGAATGCGAACTGCTCAAACCCATCGTGGATGGCGCCGGCATTATTTACGTGGTGGACGGCTCAGTGCCCTACAGTGCCGAACACGAAGCCGAGATGACCATCCTGCGCTGGACCGGCCGCCCCAGCCTGGCACTGATCAACAGCATTGGCGGCAATGACTACAGCGACACCTGGCAGGCCGCTCTCGGCCAGTTCTTCCAGGTTGTTCGCAGGTTCGACGCCGTTCGAGCCCCGTTCGCGCAACATCTCAGCCTGCTAAAGGCTTTCGGGCAACTTGAGCCGGAATGGGAGCAGGCCCTGGCCAGTGCCACCGATTACCTCGAAGACCAGCGACAACATCGCCAGCACCAGGCCGCCCGGCTGATTGCCGAAGCCCTGGTCGACATGATGCGCCACCAACAGTCGCGACGGCTCACCGACCCTGCGCTGACGGATGACAACCGACAACTGGAACAACAGTTGCAGGAACGCTGGTACCGGCATCAACGCTCCCGGGAACAGAGACTGCGCAAAGACATCGAAAGCCTGTATCAGCACCAGCACATCCAGCGTCAGGAAGCGGGGCTGGAGTGGCACAGCGAGCACGACCTATTCTCGGAGAACAGCCGCCGGATCTGGGGTGTCAGTCGGGCCTATCTGGCCACGGCCGGTTTTGGCGCGGGGGCCGTGGGCGGGGCGGGCATTGATGCCCTGACCTTCGGCTCTTCCATGGGTGCCGGGGCACTTCTGGGCGGACTTGTGGGCGCCGCTGGCAGCTACTTCTACAGTAACCGCCTGGCGCTGCCCACCCTGAGAATCGGACCCCTGACCAATGGCGAGAAAACCGCCAGCTTTGGTCCCGTCCAGGACGCCCAGTTTGGCTATGTGGTTCTGGGACGGGCAATCAACCACTGGTGGCATATTGCCTCACGCAATCATGCCGGACGGGACCTGCTGGAACTGGAGCCCACCGACCACCACTGGCTCGAAGGGTTGGGAAAGGAGGACCGGCTGAGTATCCAGAGGGCTCTGGACAAGGGGCGGAAACAGCGGCCATTGACGCCCCGACAACAGGAAAATTTGATCGCCGCCATGGAACAGGCTATGAAGGTTTATGGGCAGTGGCGGTTGAATAATACCGCAAGCTAATGTTTATACTAAAAAGCTATTCCATCTCAAACTGAGGAATGCGCATGAAAATTGTACGAGTGCAAGACATCATCGGTACCGAGCGCGAAGTCTCCGGGCCGGGCTGGACCAGCCGCCGCATGCTGCTGAAAAAAGACGGCATGGGCTTTTCTTTCCATGAAACCATCATCCCGGCGGGTGCCGAGCTGAACCTCTGGTACAAGCATCACCTGGAAGCGGTTTACTGCGTGGCCGGTAATGGCAGCATCACCGACAAGGCCACCGGCGAGACTCACCAGATCTCCGACGGCACCCTGTACGCACTCGACCAGCATGACCAGCACACCCTGCGTGGCGGCACCGAGGACATGCGCCTGATCTGCGCCTTCAACCCGCCGGTGACCGGCCGCGAAGTGCACGACGAAGACGGTGCCTACCTGCCGGACACCTCCGACAGCTGATCCGCACCCGTGGCTTCCCCTTCGGCCACAAACACACCGCCATCGCCAGCAACCCTGCTGCCGGTGGCGGTGTTGCTTTGGCTGGCCGGTGTTTATTTACGCATCCCGATACTGGTGGCCCCGCCACTGGGCCCGTTCATCAGTGACGAACTGGGACTAACCCAGGCACTGACTGGCGCCCTGACCACCATCCCCATCCTGATGCTCGCCATTGGCGCCATGCCCGGCTCACTGGCCATCTCACGCATTGGCCCCCGGAACACCCTCGCGCTTGCCATGGTCATCATGGTGCTGGGTTCTGCTGGCCGGGCCCTGGTTCCCGACACCTTGCCACTGATGATGGCCAGTGCGGTGATGGGACTCGGGGTGGCCATGATGCAGCCGGCCTTACCGGCGTTGCTGCCGCGCTGGCTCGCACCTCATCACGTTGCTCTGGGGTCGGCCATCTATATGAACGGCATGCTGATGGGCGAGTTCATTGGCGCCGGGGTCACACTGCCGGTGCTGATGCCGCTGCTGGACCAGAGCTGGCGCGCCACATTGCTGGCCTGGTCGCTACCGGCGCTGCTGGTGGCCGCCGCACTGTTCCTGCCCAAAAGGGACCTGGCCAGGCCGGTGAAGAAAACCGCCTGGCTGCCGGACTGGCACAACCCGCTCACACTCAAGCTGGGCCTGTTGCTGGGGCTGTCAGGCTCCATGTTCTTCGGCCTGAACGCCTACATGGGCAACCTGCTGGAGCAGCAGGGGCATTTCGACAAACTGTCCTCCGCCCTGTTTTATTACAACATTGCCCAGGTGTTTGCCTCGCTGATGATGCTGAAGCTGGCCCGTTCCTGGGTAGGTAGACGCAGTGCCATCATCGCCACGGCCGCCTTGAGCATCCTGGGCACCGCCGGTGCCATCCTGCTGGAAGGCTGGTGGACCATCGCCAGCGCCACCCTGATGAGCTTCGTGGCGGGCATCCTGCTGATCCTGCTGGTGGCGTTGCCACCGCTGCTCGCACGCTCCGAAGACACCGGCCGCCTGTCCGCCGGCACTTTCCTGGTGGGTTATACCGTGGCCTTCTCCGTGCCCATGCTAGGCGGCCTGCTGGCGGACGTCACCGGCGATACCCGCCACGCCATGGCGGTGATGATTGGCTACAGCCTGCTGGTACTACCCCTGGCATTCACCCTGGACCTCAAACAAAAAAAGGATCAGCCCAGAGGCTGATCCTTTTCAGATCCATCTCCCCAGTCCGCAGGCCGCGGCAGGGTGTGTTTTCCCACAGGGAATCATTGTCTGAGCAAAGCGAGTTCTTGATTTCCTGTGGGAAAACACACCCTGCTCCGGCCCGACTCCCCTTAGCCGGACTCCCGCTTAAATGTAGTAATCCTTAAGCGGAGGAAACCCGTTAAACTCAATGGCACTGTAAGTCGTGGTATAGGCCCCGGTAGACAGCCAGTACATCCGATCCCCGATGGCCAGGTTCAGGGGCAACGGGTACTTGTGGTGCTCGTACATGATGTCCGCGCTGTCACAGGTTGGCCCGGCGATCACACAGTCCTCACCTTCACCCACTTTTTCCGTCCAGATCGGAAACTTGATCGACTCATCCAGGGTCTCGATCAGCCCCGAAAACTTGCCCACATCGGTAAACACCCAGCGATGCAGGGCGGTGCGGGACTTTCGGGAAATCAGCACCACCTCACTCACCAGCACGCCGGCGTTGGAAATCAGTGAACGACCCGGCTCAATGATGATCTCGGGCAGTTCGTCGCCGAAGTCCTCGTGCAGGAAACGGGCAATCTCCTCGGCGTACACCCCCAGCTCATTGGTACGGGCAATGTAGTTGGCCGGAAAGCCACCACCCATGTTGATCATTTTCAGCTCAATGCCGTCTTCTTCCTTCAGGCGCTCGAAAATCACCTTCACCTTGTTCAGGGCCGCGTCCCAGGCGCCGATTTCCCGCTGCTGGGAACCCACGTGGAAAGACACACCGTAAGGCACCAGGCCCAGGTCGCGAGCCAGGATCAGCAGGTCCATGGCCATGTCGGTCTGGCAGCCGAACTTGCGCGAGAGCGGCCAGTCGGCGGTCAGGGTGCCCTCGGTCAGGATGCGTACATACACCTTGGAGCCCGGCGCGGCCTTTGCGATATTGCGCAGGTCGGCCTCCGAGTCGGTGGCAAACAGTCGCACACCCTGCTCGTAGAAGGTGCGGATGTCCTTCGCTTTCTTGATGGTGTTGCCATAGCTGACACGTTCGCCTGTCACACCCAGAGCCATGACCTTTTCCAACTCATACACCGACGCGATATCAAAGTTGGCGCCCTTGTCGCGCAGCATGGTCAGGATCTGCGGGGCCGGGTTGGCCTTCACCGCGTAATACACGCTGGCGTAGGGAAAGCCTTCCACCAGTTCATCGTACTGTCGGTTGATGGTCCCGGTGTCGATCACCACGAACGGCGTTTCCTTCGTGTCGGCGAAATCCTTGATGCGCTTGAAGGTCTCGGCGGAGTAGTAATCGGCAATGTCGGCATTAGGGGTTTGGGTCATGGGTGGTGAATCCCTCCACGGGGTAACCAGGCATAAAAAAAGGTGCTACAGCAACAACACTGCAGCACCCTGAGATTTCGCGATAATCGGGCTTTTTCCCGGTGCCGGATATGCGGATAAATACCCATCCGGGGCAGTTTTTCAGGCCTGGATTTCGGGGCTCAGCACCGGTGTCCGTCAGTGCAATGGCGCCCGGCTTCAATCTGGACCGTGGCATGGGCCACCGCGTAGCGCTCGTGCAGGACCGCCTTGATATCCACCAGGGCTTTCTGGGGATCCGAGCCCTCTTCGAGAGTGGCATGCAGCGACATCAGGTGGTGGCCGGGCGTCAGCGACCAGGCGTGCACATGATGCACATCCCGGACAGCCGGCAGGATCGCCACCAGATCCCGCTCCACTTCATGGACATCCAGATCATCCGGCGCACCCTCCAGCAGGATATGGCCGGACTCGCGGGTCAGTTTCCAGGCGCTGCGGAAGATCAGCGCTGCCACCAGCAGCGACAGCAGGGGATCAATCGGCATCCAGCCGGTGGTCATGATGACCACGGCTGCAACGATAGCCGCCACCGAGCCAAGCAAATCACCAAGTACATGCAGTGCCGCACCCCGAATATTGAGGTTGTCCTTGTCCCCCATGTGGAGAATGGCGAATACCACCAGGTTCACCACCAGCCCCAGTGTGGCAATCACCAGCATGGTGCCACTGGCAACAGTGACCGGGTTGAACAACCGCTGCACGGCTTCGATGGTGATCCAGAGCACAATGCCCAGCAGGGTCAGGCCATTCACGAAGGCCGCCAGGATCTGCACCCGCTGATAGCCATAGGTGCGCCGCGCATCGGCGCTACGCCGGCTGATGCGAGCGGCAAACCAGGCCAGGGTCAAGGCGGCTGCATCGGTCAGCATATGGCCGGCATCGGCCAGCAATGCCAGTGAGCCGGACAGCAGCCCCCCGATCACTTCGGCGACCATGAAACCGCCCGTCAGGACGATGGCCCAGATCAGCCGGCGCTGACTGTCCTGCCCGTCATGATGATGATGCGCCATTCTGTCTTCCTCTCCCATTGTCTGGTAAGGACGCTACCAGTTTCCCTATCAGTTTAGGAAGGGACGGGGCGAATACTAGACCGCCTGGGGCCAGACCGGGGAGGGGCCGGAGGGACCCGTCGGGGTCTGCTGGCGCAGATAACCCAGGATGGCGTCCTGAAGCTCCGTGCCTCGCCCAAGCCCCTGGTTACCAAACAGACGGTTGAATTCCAACACGTAGGGGTAGCCCTCAACCAACGCGATGTCGAATCCAGCGTGATCCACCTCCAGCTCCCGGGCCAGGCGCAGGGCCAAATCGGTGGCGGCGGCTGGCACCTCACGGGTGTCAATCCGGCCGCCTTTCGAGACGTTGTTGTAGAAGCCTTGTTCCGCCTGGGTACGCCAGTAGGCGGTCAGCACCCGGTCACCGACCACCACTACACGGACATCCCGGTCGATGGGCAGATACTCCTGCACATAGAGCACGTTGGCGGTTTCACAGTACTTCAGCCAATCGGCCCGGGATTCAATCAGCCACACCCCTTCGCCCATACTGGCCTTGGGCAGCTTGGCCACAAAGGGCAGGGCCATGGTTTCCCAGATCATTTCCCGTTGCCGGGGGCCATTGGCCTCGATCAGGGTCCAGGGCGTGTGCTCAGGCGCCACGGCCTGGAACGCCCGGGTCATCTCCACCTTGTCGTGGCCGATGCGATAGCTGGCAACGCTGGGAAATACACGGCATTTGAGACCGTGTACCAAAGCATTGAGCTGCCAGTATTCCGGAAACAGCACCCAGTCCACTTCCTGGAGCAGCGGTTTGTGACGCAGGAATTGTTCGGGTTTGAGCACGGTGGTGCCCGGAAAACCGAGGGTTCGAAAAACGTCAAAGGAAACAAGGTGCATGGTGATCGCCGAACGGTATGAAATTGCCGGCATTTTATACAGCTGAAGGACCGTGGCAAGCGCTATTTTCTGCCCGATAATTGACCAATCTCATGGCAGTACGTCCTGATAACGATAACAATTTGCATTGTCAATCATAAACGAGGAACCGACCATGAAATATTGCCTGACACTGAGCACCATCGCCGCTGTCCTGATGTTCTCTATGCCCGCCCTGGCCGATGATGACTACGATCACTTCAAGGGCGAACCTTCGGAAACCCTGGAACAGGCGGTCGCCAATGTCTCGGAGTACAACAACCGACTGGAGAAAGTGCTGGCCGGAGAACTGACCCCGGAAGCCATGAACGAAGTGCACCAGCTGACCTACACCCTGGAGAACGCCCTGGACAAGCTCGATGATGAGTTGGACGACATCGCCGAACGGCTCGAAGAAGTACACCAGGCCTCGGAGTACGCCGACCCGGACACGGTAAAACAGCAAGGCGCCGTGTATCTGGAAAAGAGCCGCGCCCTCATCCAGTAAGTTCGGGGCAGTTCCTGCTAGGCTCCCATGAGTACCTTCGTCAAAAATCGGAGCCTGAGATGGATAGTGTAGCCCGGCATATTATCGAAACCGTGCGAACCGACACTCAATCCGGCGCCGCCCAACTGGCCACCACGGCGTTACAACAGGTGCTCCAGTGGCTGTCGACCAATGAGGTGACGGGCGGGGACCTGGAGCAACTGCTAGAGGAGCTGGCCCGGGCGCGACCGAGCATGGTGCCCTTGGCCAATGCCATTGACCGGTGCCGGCGGGCCTTCGATGCCTGGAGCCCGGAAGCGCAGGTCACGGATGAGGCCCTGCCAGTGGTGGAGTCGGTGCTGGCACAGCTCAAATCCGCCAACCAACGCGTGGCGGAACATGCCGCCCGGCTGGTTCCCGAGCAGGCCACGGTGTTCACCCACAGCCGCAGCTCCCAGGTGGTGGCCCTGTTCCGGTTGCTGGTGCAACAGGGGCGCGCCTTCTCGGTGATCTGCACCCAGGGCAGCCCCGGTAACGAAGGGTTTACGCTGGCCCGGGAGCTTGACGAGATGGGCGTGCCGGTTACCGTCATCACCGATGCCCAGATGGGTCTGTTCGTACCGAAAGCCGACCTGGTGGTGACCGGCTGTGACTCCTGGCTGGCCGATGGCCATTTTCTCAACAAAAGCGGCAGCTACCCCCTGGCCCTGGCGGCCAAGGACCTGGGTCAGCCGTTCTGGGTGTTGGCCGACAGTTTCAAGCACAGCTCTGTCACCCTGGAATCGGTGACCCTCGAGGAAATGCCCGGCGAAGAGCTGGGAGCCCCCACGGGCTCTTACATCACGCCCCGTAACATCTACTTCGAGACCGTCCCGGTGCGCCTGATCACCGGCCGGATCAGCGAGCACGGCGTTTCTTGGTCCCCTGCTGTGCCCGGGCCGTGAACGGGTCTTCCGGCCAGGGGTGTTTTGGGTAACGCCCGCGCATGTCCTTGCGCACTTCGGGGTAGGCGTTGGCCCAGAAGCTGGCCAGATCGGCCGTTACCGCCAGCGGACGCTGGGCGGGCGATAGCAGGTGCATGACGACCGGCACCCGGCCGCGCGCCACACACGGGGTTTGAGTCCAGCCAAACAGGGCCTGCAGTTTGGCCGATAACACCGGACCATTATCGGCGGTGTAGTCCAGGGTGACCTTCTGCCCGGTGGGGATGGTCAGGGCCTTCGGTGCCAGTTCGTCCAACTGCTGCTGTTGTGGGTAATCGAGCATGGCATTCAGGGCCTGGACCAGATCCAGTTTCGCCAGATCGGCCCAGCGCTGCATGCCGGCCATGAATGGCGCCAGCCAGCTTTCCAGGCCGTCCAGCAGCGCCCCGTCAGTGACCTGCGGCCAGTCATCGGGGAATTCCCGGGCCAGCAGCTTTACCCGGGCCTGCCATTGCCGGGCGGTATCGGTCCAGGGCAGGCTGGCCAGCCCCTTGCGGCGGATCGCGTCCAGCAACCCCTGCTGGATCAGGGCCGGGTCAATGTTGGCCAATGGCTTTTGAGCCAGCACCAGTGCGCCCAGCCGACGTACCTTTCGGGCCACCACAGTGCCGCGCTTGTCATCCCAGGCCGCTTCTTCCCGCTCTGCAATGTGGGGTGCCAGGTCCACCTCCAGATCGGCAAGGTTCACCGCAGCTGCCAGATAAATGGTGGCCTCCCGGGCCCGGCCATCCAGGTCTGCCGCCACCAGCCATTCTTCCCGGGCCAGGGGGTCCTCGTCCCGCAGCACCGCACCCCGGCCATTGCTGAGCTGATAGCGCGGCTGGCTACCCTTGCGGCGCCGGGCAATGCGGTCCGGGTAGGCCTGGGCCAGTACACGCCCCACTTCGGTTTCCGTGGGCAGTTCGTTGTCATTCGACTCCCGATGCAGGCGCCGGACCGCCTGACGGATCGCTTTCAGTCGGGCGGGGTCCAGCCCCCGGGGCTGGCTTTCCCCGCGCAGCACGCGTATGCGTTCGTGCAAATCGGCGCCAGCGCCAGGACCTAGCAAGTCCCGCTCTTCGAGCAGGGCTGCCAGCTCAGCAGCCAATCGTCCAAGCCTCAGGGCACGGCCTTTCAACACCATGTGCGCCAGGCGGGGGTGCAACCCCAGTTCCCGGGCGGCCTTGCCATGTTCGGTGATCGCCCCGTCGCCATCCAGTAGGTCCAGCCACTGCAACAAATCCCGGGCCTGGCCCCAGTGCGCCGTCGGCGGGGCGTCGATCCAGGCCACGTGGTCCGGGGAACGGGCACCCCACTGGGCCAGCTCCAGCACCAGGGGCGCGAGGTCCGCTTCCTGGATTTCCGGCGGCGTGTAATCAACCAGGCCGAACTGTTCGGATTCGCTCCACAGCCGGTAACACACACCGGGCTCAATTCGGCCCGCCCGGCCCTTGCGCTGCTCCGCCGAAGCTTTCGATACCCGGCCAGTCACCAACCGGGTCATACCGCTGTTAGGGTCAAACACCGCCCGGCGCTGTTGGCCGGCATCGATCACCACCCGAACCCCTTCGATGGTAAGACTCGTCTCGGCAATGGCCGTTGCCAGCACCACCTTGCGCCGCCCTTCAGGCGCGGGGGCAATGGCCCGATCCTGCTCGTCGCTTTTCAGGTTGCCGTACAGCGGCGCCAGGTGGGTATTGTCCGGCAACTGGCCCGAGAGCTGTTGAGCGACCCTGCGGATTTCCCCGGCCCCGGGCAGGAACACCAACAGGGAACCGGTTTGCTCGTGCAGGGCCTCATGGATCACGGCCACTACCTGATCTGGCAGACGGGCGTTGCGGGACAAAGGGCGGTAATACACGTCCACCGGGAAAGCCCGTCCCTCACTGGTGATCACCGGTACCTCGCCCAACACCCGGGCAATCGGAGCGGTGTCCAGGGTTGCGGACATCACCAGCAGTCGAAGGTCTTCCCGCAGGGCCTGCTGGGACTCGCGAACCAGGGCCAGGCCCAAATCCGCTTGCAGCGAACGTTCGTGAAATTCATCGAAAAGCACGGCTACGTAGCTTTCCAGTAGGGGATCGTTCTGGATCAGGCGGGTCAGGATGCCTTCGGTAACCACCTCAATGCGGGTGGCGGAGGAGACTTTCGTATCCAGGCGGGTGCGGTAGCCGACCGTCTGGCCAGGCTTTTCACCCAACTGCCGAGCCATGAACCGCGCCGCCGAACGGGCTGCCAATCGGCGGGGTTCGAGCATCAGGATTTTGCCGTCACCGCGCCAGGGCGCATCCAGCAGGGCCAGGGGCACGCGGGTGGTTTTACCCGCGCCCGGCGGCGCCTGGAGGAGGGCCGTGTTATTAGAGTCCAGCGCCTCTTTAAGGTCGGGGAGAATGTCGTCTATGGGCAGCATGCGGCGTTATTTCGAGCGCGCGTGCCAGTCTTCCGGCTTGGGCACGAAGAAGGCCAGCAGCAGGCCAAACGCGAGCGCCGCCACACCGATGCCAAAAGCGGACACCAGGGTGCCACCGGCATCCAGCCACTGCTTGGTAAGCCAGGGGCCTACCATCTGGGTGAAGCCATAGAGCGCCACCATGGCCGCCGAGAGGCGCGGCCCCTGGTGCGGGTGCAGGGCTCGGCCCAGGCGCTGGGTGAGCAATACCGTGCCCAGGAAGGTGCTCCCCACCAGCGCGGCACAAAGCACCAGTCCAATAGCGCCGGGCCAGAGCACGGCGGCCAGCACACCTATCAGTTGGATCAGGAAATTCAGCTTGAGCGCCGGCAGATCGCCCATCCGGGCGCCCAGCTTGTTCCAGAGCCAGGGCGCGGGAATGGTAAACAGCGCCACGATCACCCAGGTGCCGTCCAGCAGGGCGTGCCCCTCCGGCAGCTCCAGCTTGGCCAGCAAGGGCAGGAAAGTCATTGGCAGGATATAACCCAGCCCCGCGCCCGCGTAGGACAGAAACAGCGGCGAACTGGCCCGATCGATCAGCGGCGTGTTCACCACCGCCTTGCCTGACTCGTCATGCTCGCGCACCGGAATGTGTAGCTTGCGCAACTGCATCACGCCCCACCACGCCAGCGGGATGGACAACAGGGCCGCTGGCCACCAACGCTCAGCGCCCTCAAGCCAGTCGGAGGTCCCCGTCACCAGGCCACTGGACACCAACAGACCCGCACCCACGCCGATGTACACCAGCCCACTCATGGTGGCGCGGTTGCGCAGAACCAGCCATTCCAGAATCAGCGCCGGTGCCTGCACAAACACCACGCCGTTGGCCACACCATTGAGCCAGCGACCCGCGGAAATCACCGTCAGGTTATCGGTCTGGGTCATGACCAGGGTGGTGATCACATGAATAACGAGAAACAGTGGCAACATGAACCGGATGTGGTCAATGCGGTGCCACTTGATCGCCACCATGGCACCCATCAGGTAACCCAGGTAATTCCAGGTGGCCACCGCCGCGCCATCGGCTGCACTGAACTGGCCGTCCGCCACCAGGTAAGGCAACAGAGGGGTATAGATAAACCGACCCAGCGTATGCACCACCAGCAATACCAAGGCGCCGGCCAGCAGAACGGTGAACAATTGCTTTGGGTTCGGAGCGGTCTGTGAGGTCATGGCAGATACCTGATTATTGTTGGAGCGTTAAGCCAAAACCGCCAGTGTATGCAAAGCTAACAATCTTGTCAGTGTGACCTTCGATTGAGTTCGCTCACCCCTGCGAAGCGCGCTCCCGATTGGCCCGCGCCCATTGATAGATCCGCTCGTAGGCCTTCAGCAGGTGCTGTGGATTGTGGGGTGGCTGGATCAGCGCCTGCACCTCCGCCTCTGGGTTCAGCAGGGCAAAGTGCCCCGAGTGATCCACCAGCAACTGCCCATCCTCCTTCCGGTGCTGAAACACCGCGCTCATACTCTTCGCCAGTTCTCGGGTCGTCTCGAGACCCCCAGTCAGGCCATGGAAGTGTTCTCCGAAAAACGCCGTGTAGTTTTTCAGCCGCTCTGGCGTGTCATGCTCCGGATCGGCACTGATCAACAGGTACTGCGGCTGCGGCAGTTCCGCCGGCAACTGCCTGTCCATCTGCCGCAAGGTGGTCATCGCCATCGGACAGATGTCCGGGCAGCTTGTATAGCCGACGAAGGCAAAGGTCCAGCGGCCTTTCAAATCTTCCCGAGTGGTGGTCTCACCCTGCTCATTGGTCAGCGTAAATTCCGCCAGCGGCCGGCCCTCGGTGTAGACATAGGCGTTGTACTCCGCCAGGTCCGGCGCGGGTTCAGGCTCGGCGCTGGCCAGATGCATCTGGCGGTAGAGAACCAACGAAAAAATGCTGGCGACAACCAGCAACAAAACGACCACGGTTAATTTTACAGACCGACCCATGAATCGACGCCTTTACTCTGAGGGAGGTAGGGGTCGGGGGTGCTTTTCTGCCGGAAAAAAGATGTCTGAGCGCAGCGAGTTGCTTTTTTCCAGAAGAAAAGTATCCCCGGCGCCTGCCGACCCTGCACTGTCAGGAGACTTCAGAAGAACACAAAATGGTCCACAAGAAGTACCACAAACAGCGCCATGAGGTAAGTGATGGAATACTTGAAGGTATTGAGCGCCACCCGGCGATCATCGTCCTTCAACAGCCGGACGGCGTACCAGACAAAGCGCAGCCCCAGAATCAGCGCCCCGATCAGGTAAATGCCGCCGGACATGCCTGTGACAAAAGGTAGCAGGCTGGCTGCCAGCAACAGCAGCGTATAAAGCAGAATATGAAGCTCGGTGTAATGATTGCCATGGGTCACCGGCAACATCGGAATGCCCGCCTTGGCGTACTCCTCCTTGCGATGAATCGCCAGTGCCCAGAAGTGCGGGGGCGTCCAGGCGAAGATGATCAGCACCAGCAACAGCGCATGGCCCTCCACCTGACCGGTCACGGCCGTCCAGCCCAGCAACGGCGGCATGGCACCGGCCAGACCGCCAATGGTGATATTCTGCGGCGTGGCCCGCTTCAGGAACAGGGTATAGACCCCGGCGTAACCCACCAGTGACGCCAGCGTGAGCCAGGCGGTCAACTGATTGACCATCACCATCAGGACCGCCATGCCAGCACAGGCCAACGCCATGGCAAAGGCAATGGCCTCAAACGGCGAAATACGCCCGGTGGCCACCGGGCGCCGACGGGTACGGGCCATCAGGGTATCGATTTTCTGGTCGACAATATGATTGACCACCGCCGCCGAGCCGGCCAGCAGGGCAATCCCCAGATTACCAAACAACAGCACCTGCCAGCCCGGCACCCCGGGCGCGGCCAGCAACATGCCGATCACCGAAGTCAGGATCATCAGGGCGACCACCTTCGGCTTGGTCAGCTCCAGGAAATCCCGCCAGCCGATCGCCCGGCCGCGGGCTTGAAGTGGTTTCTGGATCGGCAGTGTTCTTGTGGAATTGTTCATGCCGTCGCCTCCCTAGAGATGACTGGTGGGCTATCAACACTCGCCCTGAGTTCCGGTAACTGGTGATGGCGCCAGATCAGGTGCACCACCGACACCAGCAGCAACGCGCCCATGGCGTTGTGCGCCACCGCGATGGCCAGTGGAATGTGTAAAAGAACATTGGCCAGCCCCAGACTCACCTGCAGTATCAAGGCCGCAGCCACCCACTGCAGGGGCCGGCTCAGCCCGGTCTCCCGTCGCTGGCGCCAGAGCCCCGCCAGCAGCACCGTGAAATACGCCAGCACCACCAGGGCACCCAGCCGATGGGTCACGTGGATGGCTACCCGGCCATCGGCCGTCAGTTGCCCCCCCAAGTAATTGGGCCCAACCTGCTGGGTAACATCAAAGCCATGCCGGAAATCCATGCCCGCCGGCCACCACTGGCCCTGGCAGGTGGGCAGATCGGTACAGGCCACTGCGGCGTAGTTGGCCGCAGTCCAGGCACCGAGCGCAATCTGCAGGACCACCAGTAGCAAACCGCCATAAAGCCAGGGACGAATGCCCGTGAGAGAATGGTTGCGTCCGAACGGCGGTGACGGCTGACCAGAGCGGGCCCGCTTTCTCAATCGGAGCGTCAGCAGGAACAGTAAGGTCAGGGTGGTGAATCCTCCAAGCAGATGCAGGGCCACCACCTGGGGCCACAGCTTCAGGGTCACTGTCCACATGCCAAACGCCGCCTGCAAAACCACGAAGCCGGCAATGAACAAAGGCAGACGAACGGGGATGCCTGACTTGCGGTAGCGTACGGCCGTCGCGGCCAGTCCGAATATCAACAGGCCCAGGGTGCCGGCGGCGTAACGATGGATCATTTCCGGCCACCCCTTGGCCACATCCACCGGGCTGTCCGGAAAACGAGCGTTGGCAATGGCGATATTGTCGGCACCCTGGGGCACGGTCAGGAAACCATAACAGCCGGGCCAGTCCGGGCAGCCCAGGCCTGCGTGGACGAGCCGGGTCCAGGCACCCAAGGTGATCACCACCAGTGCCAAGGCGCAGGCAACCATCGCCCACACGGCCATTTTCCGGGCCAAGGCCTGGGTCGCCGGGGCTACCTCGCGCTCAGTATTCAACGTCGCCATGCCCGCGCCTCATCAGCCAATCTGGGAAAGCTTCAACAAATGCTTGAGATCCTTCAGCAATTGTTTGCCGGTGTGTTCCGGGCCATAACGCATCATCACGTTACCAAAGGGATCAATCAGGAAAATGCCGGGCTGGCCGGCCGCGTTAATGGCTTGCGGCCAGGTGCCAGCACCCGACCGTTGCAGGCGTTCCATCAAGCGGTATTCCTCAGGCCAGCTGCCTGCCAGGTCGGCCGGCACGGAACCCAGCCAGGCCGAACGACTGACACGGGGAGCGTTCTTGCCCAGTGCAATATTGACCTGCCGGGCCAGGTACAGCAGCCGCTCGCACCGTGAGTCGCACTCTTGCGCGAGTACCAGCATGTGCCACTGAGGGTCGGCCTGTTCGACGCCAAAACGGTCTGAAAAAGGCGTACCGTCGGCGGTTTCAAGGTTCAGTTCCTGCACCGGCACCGGGGGTTGGATCAAGGCACCGTGATTGGTCTGCCCGGATGGATTCAGCCAGCCGGTGACATACATGATACTGGCGACGATCATCGGGCCAAAACCCACTGCGAACAACAACAGGGCGGTGCGACGACCACGCCGGATTTGGCGTGGGCTGGGTTGGTCGGATTTCGGTGTGGCATTAGCCGTCATTGTTGTCATTATCGGCTCCTGGGGTTTTTCGGTAACTCGCCACTACTGTCAATATAGTCAGCGCCATGGCCAGTGCAAACCACTGGGCAGCGTAGCCGTAGTGGGTCTTGGGCCCCATGACATCCGGTGCCTGCTCGGCCCGGAAGGCCCCTGGCAGGCGGCTATCGGAAAGCTGGATGATCATCGCCGCCGGCCGGAAAGCTTCACTGGCCACCACCTCTCGAGGCAGGGCCTGCACCCGCCGAGGCCAAGGGCCGGTAACCGGCTCCGATTCCGCCAGCACCGGTGGTTCCGGGTAGGGCGCCAACCGGCCCTGCAGCGTTACCCGTTGCGTCGGTGTGCTTATGGGGGGCAGTGCATCACGGGTACGTTCAGCACGCACCCAGCCGCGATTAACCACCACAGCCGGCCCAGTTTCAGGTTCGAACAAACTCAGCACTTCATATCCTGGCATCCCGTCCCGGGTGCGGTTATCCAGCAGCCAGACCGGGTCTGCGTAACGGCCAGTAAGGGTGACCGGCTGCCCAGCACGCATTTCCTCGCCAACCATCTCGGCCCATGACCGCTGTTGCGCCGGACTCTGCCAGGCCCGCAGCAGTTTTTCCTTCTCTTCCGCCCTGTCCAGCTGCCAGATGCCCAGGCCCACCAGGATCGGAAAAAACACGCCAGTGAACAGCAACAACCGCCAGTCAAACTGCCATTGCCGTGCCATTACCCGTGCCTTGTTGCAGCTTTGCTATAGTGAAGCCAGTTATCTGGAGATTCTCCAACTGCCCGAAATGTCCCAGCAAGGGATTGGCCCATGCTCAAAATTGCCATTGTCATACTGCTCCTGGCTGTCATTGTGAGCCTGTTCAGCGGCCTGTTCTTCCTGATTCGCGATGGCGGCAAAACCCGCCGTGTGGTCAATTCCCTGGCCGTGCGGGTCTCGCTCAGCGTGTTGCTGTTACTGGTGGTGCTCATCGCCCTCTGGACCGGCAACCTGACACTGAACCCCACCCCGTGACCAACGGGTTTAAATGATATAGACGAAGACAAACAGCCCCAGCCAGACCACGTCCACGAAGTGCCAGTACCAGGACGAGGCCTCGAAGCCAAAGTGGTTATCCTCGGTGAAATGCCCCTTCTGAACCCGTAGGAACATGACGATGAGCATGATCGTACCCAGGGTCACGTGGGCACCGTGGAAGCCGGTGAGCATGAAGAAGGTGCTGCCATAGATGCCTGAATTCAGGGTCAGGTCCAGCTCCCGGTAGGCATGCACGTATTCCTCCGCCTGCAGCGTCAGGAAAACCAGCCCCAGAATAATGGTGGCGCCGAGCCACAGCTTCAGCTTCTGCCGTTTTCCGGCCTTCAGGGCATGGTGGGCCACGGTGATGGTGAACGAAGAACTGACCAGTAACACGGTATTGATAAAGGGCAGGCCCCAGGCACCAATTACCTCCTTGGGACCGGGGTAGGCTCCCGGGTCCGGGTTGTTGATCAGCGGCCAGCTGGCCTGGAAACCTTCCCACAGCATGTTCGTGGCGCCCTTGTCCCCTTCGCCCCCCAGCCAGGGCACCGCGAACACCCGCACGTAAAACAGGGCACCGAAGAAGGCCGCAAAAAACATGACTTCCGAAAAAATGAACCAGCTCATGCCCCAGCGAAACGAACGGTCCATCTGATCACTGTATAGCCCAGCCTGGCCTTCCCGGATCACGCTGCCAAACCATCCGAACAGCATATAGGCCATCACCAGGGCACCGGCAAAGAACACCAACCAGGATAAGGTGGTGCTCTCACCCTGCTTGGCATTCACCAGTATCGCGCCCACACCATAGAGGGTCAGCCCCAGACCGACCGTGGCAATGATCGGCCACTTGCTCTGCTCCGGAACGTAGTAGCTCTGTTCTTGTGCCATGACTCTCTCCAATCTGCTGGCCGGGGTTATTTCACCTCCGGCGGCGTGGCAAAGGTGTGGTAGGGGGCTGGCGAGGGCACCGTCCACTCCAGACCTTCCGCCCCTTCCCAGGGCTTGGCCGGGGCCTTCTCGCCGCCCCGGACGCACTTCACCACGATGAACAGGAACAGGATCTGGGTGGCGCCGAACATAAAGGCACCGATACTGGAGACCATGTTGAAATCGGCAAACTGCAGGGCGTAATCCGGAATCCGGCGCGGCATACCCGCCAGCCCCAGGAAATGCATGGGAAAGAACGCCAGGTTCATACCCACAAACGACAGCCAGAAATGCGTTTTGCCCAGGGTTTCGTCGTACATGTGGCCGGTCCACTTGGGCAGCCAGTAATAGGCGGCGGCAAAGATGCCGAAAATGGCGCCTGGCACCAGCACATAATGGAAGTGCGCCACCACGAAATAGGTATCGTGGTACTGAAAATCCGCCGGCGCGATGGCCAGCATCAGCCCGGAAAAACCACCGATGGTGAACAGCACGATGAAGGCCACGGCAAACAGCATGGGCGTTTCAAATGTCAGCGAGCCCCGGAACATGGTGGTGACCCAGTTGAACACCTTCACCCCGGTGGGCACGGCAATCAGCATGGTGGCGTACATGAAAAACAGCTGCCCGGTCAGGGGCACACCCACGGTGAACATGTGGTGAGCCCAGACCACGAATGAGAGCAGGGCAATGGCACCCACCGCGTACACCATGGAGGCATAACCAAACAGCGGCTTACGTGAAAAGGTCGAGATAATATGGGAAATGGCCCCGAACGCCGGCAAAATCATGATATAGACCTCCGGGTGCCCGAAGAACCAGAACACATGCTGGAACAGCACGGGGTCGCCACCGCCGGAGGCATCAAAGAAACTGGTGCCGAAGTGGATGTCCATCAGCATCATGGTGACCACGCCAGCCAGCACCGGCATAACGGCAATCAGCAGGAAGGCGGTGATCAGCCAGGTCCAGACAAACAGGGGCATCTTCATCAGGGTCATGCCGGGTGCGCGCAGGTTCAGGATGGTGGCGATCACGTTAATCGCGCCCATGATCGAGGAAATCCCCATGATGTGGACCGCGAAAATGAAGAAGGTGGTGCTCGGCGGCCCGTAGGTGGTGGAGAGCGGCGCGTAGAAGGTCCAGCCAAAGTTGGGCGCGCCGCCCTGCATGAACAGCGTGGACACCAGAATCAGGAAGGCACAGGGCAGCAGCCAGAAGCTCCAGTTGTTCATGCGCGGCAGGGCCATGTCCGGGGCGCCAATCATCAGCGGCAGCATCCAGTTGGCCAACCCCACGAACGCCGGCATCACCGCCCCGAATACCATGATCAACCCGTGCATGGTGGTCATCTGGTTGAAGAATTCCGGCTGCACAATCTGCAGGCCTGGCTGGAACAGCTCGGCCCGGATCACCATCGCCATGCTCCCGCCCAGCAGGAACATCGCGAAGCTGAAAATCAGGTACATGGTCCCGATGTCTTTGTGGTTGGTGGTGAACAGCCAGCGAGTGATCCCGCTAGCCGGGCCATGATGGTGTTCCTGGCTGTGAGTATCTGCAACCGCGCTCATGAAAGCCCCCGTTATTCGCTCATGTATTCCATGATTTCTTTGGGTGAAACCATCTCGCCGGTGTTATTGCCCCAGGCATTGCGCTCGTAGGTGATCACTGCCGCCAGCTCCACTTCGCTGAGCTGCTCGCCGAACGCCTGCATGGCCGTGCCAGAGACACCATTCACCACGATGTCCATGTGCGCTGCCATATCCCCGGTCACAACGGCGGTACCACGAAGTGACGGGAAGGCCGGCGGTGAGCCACTGCCATCCGGCTGGTGACAGGCCGCGCACACGGTGTTGTAAACGTTCTCGCCCCGCTCCATCAGCTCTTCAAGAGTCCAGTCCTTTTGGGTCAGCTGCCGCTCCCGCTCGGCCGCTGCACGCTTCTCGGCGACCCAGGCCTGGTATTCCTCTTCCGGCACGGCTTCGACCACCACCGGCATGAACGCATGGCCCTTGCCACAGAGCTCCGTACATTGGCCGCGATAAATGCCGGGCTCATCGATGCGGGTCCAGGCCTCGTTGATGAAACCGGGGATGGCGTCCTTCTTCACCCCAAGCTCCGGCACCCACCAGGAATGGATCACGTCGTTGGAAGTCAGCAGGAAACGCACTTTCTTGCCCACGGGCACCTTGAGCGGCTTGTCCACTTCCAGCAGGTAGTTCCGACCCTTGGCCTGGCGGTTCTCGATCTGGTCCATGGGAGTGGAAAGGTTCGAGAAGAACCCGAACTCCTCATCCACATATTCGTACTGCCAGCGCCACTGGTAGCCGGTGACCTTGATGTCCACGTCGGCGTCAGTGGTGTCGTACATATCGATCAGGGTTGCCGTGGCAGGGATCGCCATGGCCACCAGGATGGCAAAGGGGATAATGGTCCAGAGAATTTCCACCACCGTGTTCTCGTGGAAATTGGCCGGCTTGTGGCCCTTGGATTTGCGATGGGCAATGATCGACCAGAACATGACTCCGAACACCACCACGCCGATGGCCACACAGATCCCCAAAATGGTCATGTGCAGGCCGAAGATGTCATTGCTGGTGCCGGTTACCCCCGGCGACATGTTCATGGTCCAGTCAGCCTGGCCCACAGAGGGAACTAGAACGCCGGCCACCGCGACCATCCGGAGGGCCCGTTTGGATTGCACGCGCATACTGTGTCTCCACAGAGTGTTATTCTTGTCGATTTTTGCGTCTGCCCGAAAACGGCTATATCAAATCCGAGTATAGACACAGATCAAGAAATGACTAAAAAACCGACAAATAAACCCGTGGTATTGACCGAATTTTGAAATACATCACGACGAACAACGCCTTCGGGGCCATCGACCGACGCCTGTGGGCACTGGCCTGGCCACTGATGCTGACCAACCTCACCGTGCCGTTGCTCGGCTTGGTGGATACTGCCGTGCTCGGCCACCTGGACAGCCCGGAATACCTGGGAGCGGTGGCCGTGGGCGCCAACCTGTTCAGTATCCTGTACTGGACGTTCGGGTTCATGCGCATGGGCACCACCGGGCTGGCCGCACAGGCCTGGGGCCAGCGCGATCCGTTTGCCCAGGTGGCGCTCCTGCTGCGGTCACTGGTGCTGGCGGTGGGCATCGGATTGTTGCTGATCCTTTTCCACAAGCCTCTGATTGCCCTTGGCCTCGAACTGATGAATCCAAGCCCAGCCGTGGCGGAATTGGCGGCGGAGTATGCAGGCATCCGTATCTGGAGCGCCCCGGCAGTGCTCTGCCAGTACACGCTGGTGGGGTGGCTGATCGGCACCCAGTTCCCCCGGGGCCCCATGGTGATGCTGATCATCGCCAACGGTATCAACATCGTCCTGGATGTTCTGTTTGTGACCGTGCTGGGCTGGAACAGCCGGGGCGTGGCCATGGCCACGGTCATGGCGGAGTACGGGGCCACGGCCATCGGCCTGGCCATCGTGCTTGGCCGCATGCCCGAAGGCCAGCGCCTGACCCGGGAACTGTTCGGGCAGCTGGCCGATTACCTGAAGATTCTCCGGGTCAATCGCTACATCATGGTACGCACGATTGCCCTGCTGCTGGTGCTGGCGTTTTTTACCGCCCAGGGCGCGCGCCAGGGTGATACCATCCTGGCGGCCAACGCCGTACTCATCACATTCCTGCTGGTCATATCCAACGCCCTGGACGGGTTCGCCAACGCCGCCGAAGCGCTGATCGGCGAGGCCGTGGGCAAGGGCAGCCGGCGTCGATTCCGGGCGGTGTTCGCCTCCGCCCTGCGCTGGTCCCTCTGGGGCGCTCTGATACTGACCATCGGTTTTGTTCTTGGCGGGCGTTGGCTGATCAGCCTGTTAACCGGTATTGAGGAAGTACGAACCACCGCCTGGCACTACCTGCCCTGGCTATGGCTGCTACCTTTTGCCGCAGTCTGGGGATTTCTGTTGGATGGCGTTTTCATCGGCGCCACCCGCACCCGGGAGATGCAGAACACCATGTTGTTTTCTGCACTAATCGTGTTCCTGCCGGTATGGTGGCTAAGCACCGCCTGGGGCAACCATGGGCTCTGGCTCGCCCTGATCAGCCTGATGCTGGCCCGGGCCGCGAGCATGGGATGGCTAGCCTGGCGTTACACCCGCAACGGCACCTGGTTTCGGGAAATTTACGATTAGCGCCAGCATGAACGATTGTCACTTACAGGGCAGTTTTCCAAATTTTGGCTACACTGTGCCTAAACAACAGGGCGGCACCGGGAGCAGCCCATTAACCAACGGTTCGGATACCTCTGGAGGCGCCTTGCGACCTCAATTAGCGCAGAGCAAGACTGCACCCGATATGACACCACAGGTTGTCCTTGAGATTATTGACCAGGCAAGGCGCCAGGAAGCTCGCTCTGGCACCTTCTTCCGCCAGATGAAAGCCGTCCGCCTTCGGTTGCCTTCGTCTGTGGTGGTGGATTGCCCTCAACCACCCAACTGCCTGTTCCGCTTCGCGGTGGAATACATCGAAATGGCCCCGCGCCTGATCGAATGTGTTGACGCCTGCGCGGCGGAGGCCGGCTGCAAATCCCTGTTCGAACCGTTTACCGATGCCGCCATTCGCTATTTC
This sequence comes from Marinobacter nauticus, assembly GCA_044811145.1. Classification (GTDB taxonomy): domain Bacteria; phylum Pseudomonadota; class Gammaproteobacteria; order Pseudomonadales; family Oleiphilaceae; genus Marinobacter; species Marinobacter nauticus_A. Next base: position 1,187,016 of record CP085245.1, on the reverse strand, counting down.
ACCCAGCCTTCGGCGCAACTGTTGCGGTACGAGGGACTGGATGGCCTACTGATCCGGGCCTATCAGTGCCACCGGCTGATGGAAGAGATGCACGACAACAACCGCTCTATCCGGGCCAGTGAGTTGTTCGACCTCGAAGCTGTGCGGGCCAACCTTCTTGTACACCAGATGATCGGCGAGCCCTTCGCCAATGAACTGGACGAAGCCATCACGCTGACCGTCATGCAGATTGCCGGCACACCGGATTTCTACGACCTGGATCTCGAACCATTTATCGAACAGGTCAACAACCGGGCCTGGGACTGGATGCGTAATTACTGGGAAAACCTTCTGGTTCGCAACCACATTCATTTTGTCCTGGGCTCGTGTGGCTGACGCCGATCACTGAATCTTTCCCCAAAAATCAGTATTCTTCGCGTTCAGATTCACCATCAAGGGGAAGACAACGTGCTGGAAAATACCGACCTGGGGAAGCTTCTGGTCCGGCTAACGGTTGGCGGACTACTGCTGTTCCACGGCATCGCCAAACTGTTCAACGGGCTTGGATTCATCGAAGGCCTGCTGGCCAGCCACGGCCTGCCCACGGAGCTGGCCTGGGGCGTTTATATCGGTGAAATCGTGGCACCGCTGATGATCATCCTGGGCTACCAGACCCGCATCGGGGCAGTCTTGATTGTCATTAACATGATCGTCGCCATTGTCCTGGCCCATACCAACGAGCTACTGGCCTTGAGCCGTTCCGGCGGGCTGGCGCTGGAACTACAGCTGTTCTTCCTGTTGAACGCCGCTGCCGTCATCTTCCTTGGTCCGGGCAAATACAAGCTCAAGAATTGACCAATCCGCTTTGACTCCGGCGGGCATTTCCTGCAAATTACCGCGCTTTTCAAACGTCCGGCCCTCACAAGGGGCCGGATAAGCCATCAATTCCTACCCGGAGTTTGCCATGAATGCCGTTGTTGCCGCGGTCCTGATCATGCTCGTGCTGAGCCTGTGCCGCATTCACGTTGTTGTTGCCCTGATTTTCGGCGCCATTTCCGGCGGCCTCATCGCCGGCATGTCCCTGGACGCCACCATTAATGCCTTTAACAATGGTTTGGGTGGTGGTGCCACCGTGGCGCTGTCCTATGCCACCCTCGGAGCCTTCGCGGTGGCCATCGGCAAATCCGGCCTGGCCCACGCCCTGGCCGACCGGGCGCTGGCCATGGTGGGGCGCCAGGACGACGGCGCCGCCAAAGGCATCCGCTTCCTGATCATTGGCCTCCTTGTGGCCATTGCCATGTCCTCCCAGAACATCCTGCCCATCCACATCGCCTTCATCCCACTGGTGGTGCCGCCGCTGTTGTACGTGATGGCGAAACTGCGCATGGACCGCCGCCTGGTGGCCTGCGTGCTCACCTTCGGCCTGATCACCCCGTACATGTTCCTGCCGGTGGGTTTCGGCGGCATCTACCTGAACGAAATCCTGCTGGCCAACGTGGCCGACAACGGCGTGGATGCCAGCGACCTGAACGTCATGTCCGCCATGGCGCTGCCGGCACTGGGCATGCTTCTGGGCGTGCTGGTGGCGGTGTTCTTCAGCTACCGGGGCAACCGGGATTACAACCTGGAAGCCATTGCGAAGACCGAGCGCACAGACATTCAGTACAACCCGAAAACCCTGCTCATGGCCTTGGTGGCCATTGTTGTCGCCTTCGTGGTCCAGCTCTGGCTGGGTTCCATGATTCTGGGCGCCCTGGCGGGTTTTGTGCTGTTTAACGTGTCCGGCGTGGTGAAGTGGAAGGAAGCCGACGACCTGTTCACCGAAGGCATGAAAATGCTGGCGATGATCGGCTTCATCATGATCACCGCCAACGGCTTTGCCGAGGTGATGCGGGAAACCGGCGACATCGCCAGCCTGGTGGAAGGCTCGGTAGGCGTGATTGGCGACAACAAGCCCCTGGCGGCCCTGCTGATGCTCGTCGTCGGTCTGCTGATCACCATGGGCATTGGCTCATCGTTCTCCACCATTCCCATCATCGCGGCCCTGTACGTACCCCTGGCCCTGCAAATGGGCTTCAGCCCCCTGGCCATCGTGGCCCTGGTGGGCACTGCCGGTGCCCTGGGCGATGCCGGCTCCCCGGCCTCCGACTCCACCCTGGGCCCCACCGCCGGCCTGAACGTCGACGGCCAGCACAACCACATCTGGGACACCGTGGTGCCCACCTTCCTGCACTACAACCTGCCGTTGTTGGGCTTTGGGTGGTTGGCGGCTATGGTGCTTTGAAGCTGGGAGTTAGCCTTTAAAGCGTAGCCTGCCAGGGATGGTGGGTGGTGAGGGGCTGGTAGGGGGTGTCAAAACGGAAAACGGTGGTTTTCCTGAATGTTTTGACACCCCCTACCAGCCCCTCACGTTTATCTCTTGTGATAACGCCTTTTGAAGGACTTACGCGATTCTGTTTTCCGGCCAGATATTTAAAACCAGGACTTTTAGTGAAATCAGCTTGTTAGGTGGATAAAAACCACCAAAGCGATTTTAAATTAGTCACAAAAAGGGGTTCGGGGGATAGGGTCCAAAACATTCAGGAAAACCACCGTTTTCCGTTTTGGACCCTATCCCCCGAACCCCGATTCCCACCAAAATCAGCAGGCTACAGAGCCAAAATCCAACCTCAGTCGTCGTCCGCGGCTGCCTTGAAGAACACCACCTGTTTGACGGTGTGATCGTCTTCGTTGCCGCGTTGGTTCACCCGGGTCTGCAATTCGGCAGCGGTCGGTTCGGGCTGATCGGACATGGCATCTGTGAAACCACAGGCCACACACTCGCGCACCTGCTCCTCGTTGTCATCCGTGAACATCATGATCTTGTCCATCTCCGCACAACGGGGACAGATTGCGCCGGCGATGAAACGTTTGGGGCTTGCCATAATTCAACTCCAGATTACGTCACCGGTCATCGTTACGATGACCGGTGACCATTGTATCAAGCGGCGCTGTCACTGTTGCCGCTGATGCCGGTTTGTTTGAGCAAGGCGTCCACCTCAGGTTCCCGACCACGGAACGACTTGAACAGTTCCATGGGCTCCTGGGAACCGCCTTTCTCCAGGATATTGGCCAGGAAGGCTTCGCCGGTTTCAGGATGGAAGATACCCTTTTCCTCGAACAGGGAAAAAGCATCCGCCGCCAGCACCTCGGCCCACTTGTAGCTGTAATAACCCGCCGCGTAGCCACCGGCGAAGATATGGGAGAAAGCGTTGGGGAAGCGGTTGAACTCGGGCGCTTCGATCACCGCGATCTCTTCACGCACCTTCCGGTGCATATCGAGCGGGTTGGTGGGCGCCTGTTCGGTGAACTCCGCATGCAGGCGGAAATCAAACAGGGAGAACTCCAGCTGGCGCACCATGGCCATGCCGGACTGGAAGTTCTTCGCCGCCAGCAGCTTGTCCAGCAGGTCCTTAGGCAGCGGCTCGCCGGTTTCGTGGTGGCTGGCAATCAGCGCCAGGGATTCCGGATCCCAGCACCAGTTTTCCAGGAACTGGCTGGGCAGCTCCACCGCATCCCAGGCCACGCCGTTGATGCCGGACACGTCCATTACGTCCACCTGGGTGAGCATGTGGTGCAGGCCATGACCGAACTCGTGGAACAGGGTGGTCACCTCGTCGTGAGTCAGCAGTGACGGCTTGCCTTTCACCGGCGGGGTGAAGTTGCAGGTCAGGAAGGCCACCGGCAGTTGCAGCTGGCCACGCTGGTTGCGCCAGCGCACCCGGCAGTCCGCCATCCAGGCGCCGCCCCGCTTGCCCTGGCGGGCGTAGGGGTCGAGGTAGAACCAGGCCACCGGCTCGCCATCGCGGCTGATGCAGTAGGCCTTGGCGTCGGCATGCCAGGTTTCCACTTCCGGCTTTTCTTCAATCTGTACGTTGAATAACTTCTCGGCCACGCGGAACAGGCCGCCGACCACCTTGTCCGCCGGGAACCACGGACGCAGGGTTTCCGGGGAAATATCGTAGCGCTTCTGGCGAAGTTTCTCGCTGTAGTAACCCACGTCCCAGGCCTGCAGCTCGTCAACGCCATGCTCTTCATTGGCAAACGCCTGCAGTTCGGCAAATTCTTTCTCCGCCTGGGGCTTGGATTTCGCCGCCAGCTGGTTCAGGAAGTCCAACACTTCCTCGACGCTGCGGGCCATCTTGGTGGCCAGGGACAGCTCCGCGTAGTTGTCAAAGCCAAGCAGTTTGGCCATGGCGTGACGACGTTTGAGGATCTCCGCCATCACCGGTGTGTTGTCCCAGGTGCCCGCGTCCGGTCCCTGATCGGAGGCACGGGTGACAAAAGCTTCGTAGACTTCCCGACGCAGCTCTCGGTTGTCACCGTAGGTCATCACCGGGAAGAAGCTGGGAAAGTCCAGGGTGATCACATAGCCATCCAGCTCCTTCTGCTCCGCCGCCTGCTTCGCACCCTCAAGCGCAGATTCCGGCAGGCCGGACAGCTCGTTCACATCGGTGATGTGCTTGTACCAGTGCTGAGTGGCGTCCAGCACGTTGTCGCTGAACTTGTTGGACAGGTCCGCCAGCTCGCGGGACAGTTCGGCGTATTGCTTCTTCTGTTCTTCGGGCAGATCGACACCGCCCAGGCGGAAGTCCCGCAGGGTGTTCTCAACGGCCTTGCGCTGGGCTTCGCTCAGCTGGTCAAAATCGTCCCGCGCCGCCAGCTTCTTATAGGCGTCGCACAGCTCGGCGTTCTGGCTGATTTCGGTGCTGTACTCGGTCAGTTTTTCCAGGCAGCTCTTGTACACTTGGCGCAAGTCGTCGTTGTTGGCCACGCCGTTGAGGTGACAGATCACCGACCAGGCGTTCGCCAGCTTGTTCTCCATCGCCTGCATGGGCTGGACCAGGGTGTCCCAGGTGGGATCGTCCTGCTGGGCCAGCTGGGGAATTTTCATGCGGTTTTCGCTGAGAATCTGGTCAATCGCCGGTTCCATGTGCTCGACACGGATATGATCAAATTTCGGCAGCAGATCGTCGGTTAAAAGCGGGTTGTTCATATAAAGCCCTTCTCAGCTATTCGTGTTTGCGTTACTTTCAGGCCATTCCCATGTTGGGGGAGTCTTTGGCAGGAGGCCTTTCCAAAAATTTGCGGAGCCATGGATGGCGGAGCATAAGCGCCACAGGGATGTGCCGCAGGAGCGCTTTTTGGAAAGGCCTCCTGCCAAAGACTCCTTCCCCCACAATTGATGCCAGTCAAAAGGTATACATAATGACGAATGTACGAACACACAAGGGTATCACACCACAATTTGGCGAACGCTCATGGGTGGATGAAAGCGCCGTGGTCATCGGCGATGTGCAGATGGGCGAGGACTGCTCCGTGTGGCCGATGACGGTCATCCGTGGCGACATGCACAAGATCCGCATTGGCAACCGCTGCAGCATCCAGGACGGCTCGGTGGTACACATTACCCACGCCAGCGACTACAACCCCGGCGGCTGGCCAACGACGATCGGGGATGATGTCACCGTCGGCCATAAGGCCCTGTTGCACGGCTGCACCATTGGCAGCCGCGTGCTGGTCGGCATGGGCTGCACCGTGATGGATGGCGCCGTGGTGGAAGACGAAGTGATCATCGCCGCCGGCACCCTGGTGCCCCCGGGCAAGCGACTGGAATCCGGTTATCTGTACGTGGGCTCGCCCTGCAAACAGGCGCGCGAGCTAACCGACAAAGAGAAGACTTTCTTCAAATACACCGCCGCCAACTACGTCAAACTGAAAGACGAATACCTGAACGAAGAGCAGTAAGGCCTTCCCCGGCCCTGCTGACAAAGATCAAAAAATGATCAGTCGGGGCCTTGAAAACCCGCCAAAGCATCCTACATTCGTGAATAGCACAAGTTCACGGATCCCATCCGGCTGGCGCCACCGGCATGGAGCTGTTCCGCGATCGAAGCTGAATAAACATCTCAGATTCGTCATCGTCAAAAGGAGGAGTTCCCTATGAGCAATCTGACCCGCTGGAATCCGATCAATGAATTCGATGATCTGATGAACCGCTATAACCGGATGTTCGGCCTGGCCCGCACTGGCGGCGAGCGTGAAGGCAAGGACCTGTTCAGCCGCAGCGACTGGTCGCCGGCGGTGGACATCAAGGAAACCGATCAAGCCTTCACCATCGAGGCTGAGTTGCCGGGCATGAACAAGGATGATGTGAAGGTCACGGTGCACGACGGCGTGCTGTCCATCCAGGGCGAGCGCAAAAGTGAGGAAGAAACCGACGACAAGAAGCATCACCGCATTGAGCGTTTCTATGGCAGTTTCCTGCGCCGCTTTACGCTGCCCGAAAACGTGGATGAAAACAGTGTGAAGGCCAACTTCAAGGATGGTCTGCTGACCCTGACTATCCAGAAGGCCGAACCGAAAGAGCCAAAGGCCATTGAGGTGGACGTGCAGTAAGCACGTCCCCAACCCACTCGAACCTCCAGGGCAGTGTGCCGGGCAATCGCGCACTGCCTTTTTTGTGTCCTACGGTTGCGTCAAGGCAGGATTTCGATGGGCAGGTCCCGCGCGGGCGCCTCTTCGTCGCATTCCGGGTTGCGGATGGAGATCTCCACCCGCCGGTTCTGGGCCCGGTTTTCAGGAGAGTTATTGGGCGCCAGCGGACGGGTTTCGGCACGGCCTGCGGCTACAACACGGTCGGCTGGAATCTCGCGGTTCAGTACCAGTTCGTGCACCACTGACACCGCCCGGGCCGCCGACAGATCCCAGTTGGAGCGATACTGGCTGCTGGAAATGGGCCGGTCGTCGGTGTGGCCGGACACCACGATGTCGCCGGTACAGTTACCCACCACTTCCACCACCCGCTCAATAATCGGGATCATGTCGGGTTTGATGTTGGCGCTGCCGGAAGGGAAGGTGGCATCTTCCGAGAAACGGATGACCACCTGGTCCTTGTCGTAGTTGATGTGTAAGGCGTCCGAGGCCACTTCGGCTTCCAGTTCCTGAATCAGGCGCTGGGCGAGATCGAGAACACCGCCAGGAATCGGCGCCGTTTCCGAAGAGTCCTCAGAGCGTTCATCAATAAACTCGGGTTCTTGCTGCAAGGTTTCTGTCGGTTCCGGCAATGAAACCGCGTCCGACTGCACCTGGGAAACCGGGGAACCGCCGATATCTTCGCCCACAACGTTATCGTTGCCGCCCAGCGCCGCCGACATGGAGTTCGCCATGGCGCGGTATTTTTCAATATCCATCTCGGCAAAAGACAGCAGCAGGATAAAAAAGGTCAACAACAGGGTGGCCAGATCGGCAAAGGTGACGATCCAGTCCGGGTTACCCTTTTTCTGGCTTTTCTTTCGCGGAGGCCGTATCGCTCGCAAACCTAGGCCTCCTGCTGCTCATCCAGCTTGGTACGATGCTCTGGCGTCACATAGGAGGAGAGGATTTCGGTCATGACCCGGGGGTTTTCGCCGCGCATGATGCTCTTGATCGAGGTGATGATCAGCATCTGGTTGCGGTATTCATCTTCCGCCTTGAGCTTCAGCTTTTCAGCCAGGGGCAGGGCGATCAACTGGGCGATAAAAGAGCCGTAAAGGGTGGTTAGCAGGGCAATGGCCATGGCCGGACCGATGGTGGAGGGGTCGTCCAGGGTTTTCAGCATCTGAACCAGGCCCACCAGGGTCCCCAACATACCGATGGCTGGCGCCGACTCGCCAATGCCACTGAAAACCCGCTCGGCCACCTCGTAACGTTCGGCGGTCTGGTCGCTCTCCTGGTACAGGGCCTCTTCCACGGTTTCCGGCGGGTGGCCATCCACGCACAGGTTGATGGCTTTTTTCAGGAATTCATCATCGGTTTCGTGGTTTTCCAGCCCCAGCAGCCCTTCCTTGCGAACAATCCGCCCCAGGGTCGCGGTCTCACGGATCAATTCAATCGGGCGGGCCAAGTGATCCGTGAAGGTGGCCTTCATGGCCAGCTTGAAGGCACTTAACACCGAGGCCATACGGAACTTGATCAGGGTGACGGCAAACGTACCACCCACAACAATCGCCAGACCCGGCAAATTGACGAAGGTGTTGATACTGGCGTCCGCCACCATGGCAAGTATGACGATCAGCGTCCCGGCCAGCAGACCAACGAGCGTAAGAATATCCATGCAAAACCCTTTTCAGAGAGCCGGAAGCCGGCTTCAGTCGGTTCTCAATTCGTGGATGACCGGCGCGGTCTGCGGTCGTACCCCGCGCCACACCTCGAACGATTCAGCCGCCTGCTCAACCAGCATGCCCAGGCCGTCAAACACAGTCGTCGCACCGTGGTCCAGGGCCCACTGGTTGAAGGTGGTGGTGGTCAGCGAGTACATCATGTCATACACCACGGTATCCGGCCCGATCACCGAATCCCTAAGTGGCGGAAGATCACCCTGCAGGCTGGCACTGGTGCCATTGATAATGACATCAAAGGCGGCTTCCGGCTGCTCGAAACCGCAGGCTTCCAGCCGGGTTGTGCCGGCATCTTCGGCGAACAGGTCCACCAGGGCCTCTGCCTTGACGACCGTGCGGTTGGCGATGGTCAGGGACGCCGGCCGTTCCGCCAGCAGTGGCCCCAGCACGCCACGCACGGCACCGCCTGCGCCCAGCACCAATACCCGGGCGCCGGCCAGTCGGACGCCGTGGTTATGGCACAGATCCCGCACCAACCCGACACCATCTGTATTATCGGCCACCAGCACACCTTCTTGATCCCGGTACAGGGTATTGGCGGCCCCGGCTTTCTGCGCCCGGGCGGTTCGATGCCCGGCCAGGTGCCAGGCCTGTTCCTTGAACGGCACGGTAACGTTCAGCCCTTTACCGCCCCGCTCGAAAAAGTGCTCCACGGTGCCGGAAAAATCATCCAGGGGCGCCTGTATGGCGGTGTATTCCACCGGTTCGCCGGTTTCGCTGGCAAACTCGCTATGAATGCGTGGTGATTTGCTGTGGCTGATGGGGTTGCCCACCACGGCGTAGAGTTCGTTATGCATGTTCGTCCTCCAGCCAGTTACGCGCGGTCAGGAAATGCTCGGTTAACCGGGCTTCCTCGCTGCCCGGCTCCGGGTGGCGGTCGTAATCCCAGCGCACCAGGGGTGGCAGGGACATCAGGATGGATTCGGTACGGCCACCGGATTGCAGGCCAAACAGGGTACCCCGGTCGTACACCAGGTTGAATTCCACATAGCGGCCCCGGCGATACAACTGGAATTCCCGCTCACGCTCGCTCCAGGGGTGATCTTTGCGCCTGCGGACAATCGGCTCGTACGCCTCGATATAGCTGTTGCCGACGGACTGCATAAAGGCAAAATCCCGGTCAAAGTCCCCGGTGTTGTAATCGTCAAAAAACAGACCGCCGACGCCGCGCGGCTCCTGGCGGTGCTTAAGATAGAAGTAGTCGTCGCACCACTGCTTGTAGCGGGGATACACCTCTTCGCCAAACGGCGCGCAGGCATCGCGGGCGGTGCGGTGCCACTCAATGCAGTCCTCATCAAAGCCGTAGTAGGGGGTGAGGTCGTAACCGCCACCGAACCAGTACACCGGCGCACCGTCTTTGGGGGTGGCGATGAAAAACCGGACGTTGGCGTGGGAAGTAGGTACGTAGGGGTTTTCCGGGTGAATCACCAGGGACACGCCCATCGCCTGCCAGGGTGCACCGGCCAGATGGGGGCGGTGAGCCGTGGCAGACGCCGGCATGGTCTCGCCCATCACGTGGGAAAAGTTCACGCCGCCTTTCTCAAATACAGCTCCGTCGGCAATTACCCGGCTGATGCCACCGCCGCCTTCCGGACGCTGCCAGCTGTCGCGAATGAACGGTGCCTTGCCATCCACCGCTTCCAGGCGCTGACAAATGGTTTCCTGAAGGCCGAGAAGATACGCTTTAACCGCTTCGGTATCCGGCTGTTGTGACATGAATGCTCCTAACGAAACTGTTTTCCGGTGACAATATCAATAATCCGGCTGGGCTTGCGATTGCCGCCCAGGGCGCCGGGAACGACGTAATCCAGTTGCGAACCAAAATACCGGCGCACCTGCCAGCTGTAACGGGCCGGCTGGCGGCCAGCGGGGTTGCAGGACGTGGATACCAGGGGCATGCCGGCGGCGTTGCACAGGGCCTGAACCCCGGGGTGATCGCTAACGCGCACGGCAATCGAGTCGTGCTGGCCACGCACCCATTCGGGAATTTGGCGGTTCACGTCCGGGAGCAGGCAGGTGACCGGGCCCGGCCAGTGACGGATGGCTTCGCGCTGCAGTGCCTCGGGCAAAGGGTCCAGCAGAAAACGAATCTGGTCAACCGAGGCGGCCACCAGGATCATGCCCTTTTCAACAGGGCGCTGTTTGAGCGCGAGAATACGCTCAACCGCGGCCTGGTCCCATGGGTCACAGCCCAACCCCCAGACCGCCTCGGTGGGATAGGCAATCACCCCGCCGGCCAGCAGGATCCGGCGGGCCGTATTCCGTTGCCATGAATTCAGTGAGGATGTCGCCTGCATAACACGCCCAAATGCTCGTAAAAATAACGGACAGCATGCACGGCTCAGGCGATTTTCAGGTAGCCTCCGGGGGCGGCATGGGCCAGCCCCTGCAATTCCAGTAACAGCAGGGACTGCATCAATTGATCCGCGGGCAGGCCGGTTGCCTGGCTCAATGCATCGGTTGACTGGGGATCATACCCCAAAGCCTCGAATACCGCGATTTCCCGCTGATCCAGAGCAGTCAAATCCGGCCCTTTCGACACCACCCTGTCTTCAGTGCCGGCACCAGGCTCATGCCACCAGGTACCGAGTTCTTCCAGTACATCGTCCGCCGTTTCCACCAAAGCAGCTCCCTGACGGATGAGCTGATGACAACCCCGGGCGACGGGACTGTGGACCGAACCGGGAATGGCAAACACCTCCCGCCCCTGTTCCAGAGCGAGCCTGGCGGTGATCAGCGAGCCGCTTTTCAGGCCGGCCTCGACCACCAGAATGCCCCGGCTAAGGCCACTGATGATGCGGTTTCGTTTTGGGAAGAAGGCTGCCCGGGCCTGGGTTCCCGGTGGGTATTCCGAGACAAGCAGGCCGTTGTCGATCACCCGGTGGGCCAGCTTCCGGTGCTGGGCCGGGTAGAGCCGGTCCAGACCACATCCTATTACGGCCACTGTCGGAAAGCCCGCATCCAGGGCGCCGGCGTGGGCGGCACCATCAATGCCCAGGGCCAGGCCACTGGAGACCAGCAAACCCCGGCGGCCCAGTTCGGCGGCAAAGTGTCGGGCGTGATCCAATCCGGCCCGAGTGGCATTGCGACTGCCGACAATGCCGATCTGGTCTTGGACCAACAGGCGGGTATCGCCCAAGCCGTACAGCAGCAGTGGGGCATCGTGGATGTGTTTGAGTGCGTCTGGGAAATGGTCGTGCCCCTGGCCAACCAGTTCCATACCCTGCTGTTGGCACAGGGCATAAATACGACCGGCCTTGGCAAGTACCGGTTGCTCGGTGTCTCCCATCTGCCAGGCGGTCACCGCCTCGACGGCATCCGAGCCCAGGCCCATGGCGCGCAGGGTCGCCGGGTTCATGGACAGGAGATCGGTCAGCTCATCGGTATGGGCGGCGATGCGCTCACGCAGCTTGAGACCAAAACGGGGAAGAAGGGAAAGCAGCAGCCAGGGCGTCTCACTGGCTGACTGCCATTGGCATTCCGACATGGTTCATCCTTGAACAAACGACCGGACCTCATTGTCCGGTCATGGAATCATCAAACGGGACCGCTTCAGGGGTTGGCGACCTTGTCACCCACGGACAACGGGCGGGTGGCCTGGAGCACCAGACCGTAACTCATTTTCTCATAGGCCTGGAAAACCATCAGCAGACCGGCCCGCTCAGAGGGCAGCTGGATGGTCTCGTCGGTTACCGGATCACGCACCAGGTTGCCGCTTTTAAGCACCGCCAGCACATTGCCCGGCTTCATGCCCTCGCGCTCACCACGGTTGATGGCAACCACATCGTACTGGCCGATCTGGGTCACACCGCCATCCACGGCAATCATCTGGCCTTCAATGTCTGCGTCCGGCGCGCTCGGCACAAAGCTGGTGGTCAGGCGACGATCTTCGCTGACCAGCAGGCGGTCACCAATCCGCACCTCTTCATGGGAGCGAGTCAGTTCCAGGGTCAGGATGTCGCCCCGCTCCGCCACAATGTTGCCGCCCGCAATACTGCGCGCCTCAAGACCAAGGAACTCACCGGTCTTCGGATCCACGAATTCCTTGCTGCGACGGAAAATGCCCACGCGGTCAGCGGAAATCTCACCCCGGGCATACACCTGATCACCGCTACCGGTAATGATGCGGCCATCCTCGCCTTCAAGCACGTAAGGCGCACCGTTCAGCTGCGATGGGCTGACAATGCGGGTATCGGTCAGGAAACTGGCAATGGCGTCCAGGGGAATGGTCGGGATCGGTGTCTCGATCGGTTCGGAGCGCACTTTCGGTGACAGCTTCACCACGTCGTTGCTGGCCACCTTGGTCACCCGGGGCTTGCCATCGATGTACACCAGCGCCAGAACGTCGCCGGGGTAAATCAGGTGCGGGTTGTTCACCTGCGGGTTAACGTGCCAGATTTCCGGCCAGTACCACGGATTGTCCAGAAAACGCCCCGAAATGTCCCAAAGGGTGTCTCCCTTGACCACGGTGTAACGCTCGGGATGATCAGACCGCAGTTCCGGATTGGCCTGGGCCCAGGAGGCGAACAGCAGCATCGAGGCTGCCAGAGCGTACAACAGTTTCCTCATTGTCCATGTCCTTGATCGAGAACTTCATTTGAATCTTATTACTTTGCCAATTTCGTTACTATAGAAGAAGACTTATGCTTTGTGTTGTTATCTTTTTGTCCCACCCGGAATTATGTCTGAGCGTTGAAAGTTTTTGACTATCGACTGATCAGTTTGTACTCAATCGACGATTTGTCAGATAATAGGCGTTAACGAAACATTCTGCGCTGTTCCCTGTCTCATTTTCAGAGAAGGATTCAACGATTCAGAAATGGATGAATCGGGGCAGCCTTAAGAACACAGGCCAGACAAAGGGCACTATGATACTAGAGATTCTTGAATACCCGGACCCCAGGCTACGCACCCTTGCCAAGCCGGTGGACGAGGTAACAGACGACATCCGTACACTGATCGACGACATGTTCGAGACCATGTACGATGCCCGCGGCATTGGCTTGGCGGCGACCCAGGTCGACGTGCACAAGCAGGTAATCGTCATGGACCTGTCGGAAGACAAAAGCGAGCCGATGGTGTTCATCAACCCGAAGGTGGAAGTGTTGGATGGCGACCTCGAAGCCATGCAGGAAGGTTGCCTGTCGGTGCCCGGCTTTTACGAAGACATCAAGCGTATCGAACACTGCCGCATTACGGCCAAAGACCGTAACGGGGATGAGTTCGAACTGGAGGCCGAAGGGCTGCTCGCCGTGTGCATCCAGCACGAGATGGACCACCTGAACGGCAAACTGTTTGTCGATTACTTGAGCCAGCTCAAGCGCAATCGTATTCGCAAGAAACTGGAAAAACTGCACAAGCAGAGCGCGTAAACCGCGCAATTACTCAGCCAGCATGACAGGACCGGGTTACGACCCGGTCTTTTCGTATGCCAACGACCACACCAACAGAGACCCAGCACCGTGCGCATCGTTTTTGCCGGAACCCCGGATTTTGCCGCCATTGCCCTGAAAGCCCTGATACAGGCCGGCCATGACATTGTCGGCGTTTACAGCCAGCCGGACCGCCCCGCCGGCCGGGGGCGCAAACTGGTGCCCGGCCCGGTCAAACAGGTCGCCCTGGATTCGGACATCCCCGTGTTCCAGCCCCTGAGCTTGAAATCGGCAGAAGCACAAGAGGAACTGGCCAGCCTCAACCCCGATGTAATGATTGTCGCGGCCTACGGCCTGATCCTGCCCAAGGCGGTACTGGATATCCCGACCCACGGTTGCCTGAACATCCACGCCTCGCTATTGCCCCGCTGGCGCGGCGCAGCCCCGATTCACCGGGCCATTGCCGCCGGCGACAGCGAAACCGGCATCACTATCATGCAAATGGACGAAGGCCTGGACACCGGCGACATGCTGCTGAAAGTCACCACCCCCATCCAGCCGGACGACACCGGTGGCAGCCTGCACGACCGCCTGGCTGACCTGGGCGGCGAAGCCATTGTCGAGGCCCTGGAGAAACTTAAAAAAGGCGAACTGAGCCCCGAGCCGCAAAATAATGACGAGGCCTGTTACGCCCACAAACTGTCGAAGGAAGAAGGCCACCTGGACTGGCAGCGCAGTGCCGACGAGCTGGCCCGACTGGTGCGCGCCTTCAACCCCTGGCCCGGCACCTTTACCGACCTGGGCGACCAGCGGATTCGCTTTCACCTGGCCGAGGCACTGAATCAGGACAGCGGCCAGGCGCCAGGCACCGTCCTCAAGCGCGAGCGGGAGGGCGTCGACATCGCCTGTGGCAGCGGCACCCTGCGAGTGACCCGGGTACAACTGCCCGGCACCCGCGCCCAGAGCGTGAATGACCTGATCAACGGCGGTAAGCCGGTGCTCATGCCCGGCCAGGAGCTGCACTGACCATGGCCGGACGCTCCCTGCCCCTGCGCGCCCTTGCGGCCCGGGTCCTGCTGGCGGTGGAAAACGGCCAGTCCCTGAGCCAATGCCTGCCACCGGCCCTGAACCAGTTATCCCCAGAGCAACGCCCCCAACTTCAGGCCCTTTGCTACGGCACCTGCCGCTGGTTTCATCGCCTGGAAGGCGAACTCAACAGTCGGCTGAAAAAGCCCCTACGCAAACCCGACCGCGTCATCCACCACCTTATGCTGGTGGCGCTTTTCCAACTGCGGTTCAGCGAGCAGGCCACCTATGCCGTCCTGAATGAAACCGTGGAAGCCTGCAAGGCCCTGGACAAGCCGCACCTGACCGGCTTGGTGAACGGTGTACTACGCCGCGCCGAGCGGGAAGGTGCTCCTGAGCCTGCCAACGACAGCAGTGCCTTCAGCCATCCGCAATGGATAGTGGAAAAACTCCGCCACAACTGGCCGGACGACTGGCAGGCCATTCTCGAGGCCAACAACCAGCAGGCCCCCATGACTTTACGGGTCAACGCCCGTCGGTTTCGTCGCGATGAGTACCTGAATTTATTGAAGGAAGCCGGAATCAAGGCACAAGCCACCCGTTTCGCACCGAATGGCATCCAGCTGCAACAACCGGTACCGGTCGACCTACTGCCCTGGTTTGCCGATGGCGCCGTCAGTGTCCAGGACGAAGCGGCCCAACTTTGCACCACCTTGCTGGATCTGCAACCGGGGCAGCGAGTACTGGACGCCTGTGCCGCCCCGGGCGGTAAAACCTGTGCGATTCTGGAATCCGAACCAGCACTCTCCGAAGTCGTGGCCATTGATGAATCCGCCGAGCGTCTGCCCCGGATTGACGAAAATCTGGAACGCCTGGACCTGACAGCTACCCTGAAACAGGCGGATGCCGCCAACACG
Organism: Marinobacter nauticus; assembly: GCA_044811145.1. Taxonomy (GTDB): domain Bacteria; phylum Pseudomonadota; class Gammaproteobacteria; order Pseudomonadales; family Oleiphilaceae; genus Marinobacter; species Marinobacter nauticus_A. Next base: position 1,171,524 of record CP085245.1, on the reverse strand, counting down.
GAACAGTGGTGGGATGGAGAGTACTTCGACCGCATTCTGCTGGACGTGCCCTGCAGTGCCACCGGTGTTATTCGCCGACACCCGGACATCAAACTGTTACGCCGGGAATCCGACATCGTGCCCCTGGCCAATACCCAGCTTGGCCTGTTGAAGGCGATGTGGGACATCCTGGCCCCCGGCGGCCGGCTGGTGTACGCCACCTGCTCTGTGTTTGTGCAGGAAAATCACCGTATAATTGAGCGATTCCTGAAACAGCAGGAACAGGCACGGCTGATTGATATTGATGCGGACTGGGGCCGGAACATGGCCGCCGGCCGACAGCTGTTACCGGACCCGAACAGCCACGACGGCTTTTTCTACGCTGTGTTGGAGAAACCAGAAGCATGAAAATCCTGATTCTCGGAGCCGGCCAGGTAGGCGGTACCCTGGCGGAAAACCTTGCCAACGAAGCCAATGACATTACCGTCGTGGACAGCGACAGCGTCCGACTTCGGGAATTGCAGGACCGTCTGGACATCCGAACGATCCACGGACCGGCCTCATACCCCACCATCCTGGTGGATGCCGGCGCCGAAGACGCCGACATGATCATCGCGGTGACCAACAGCGACGAAACCAACATGGTGGCGTGCCAGGTATCCAAGTTGCTGTACAAGACCCCGACCACCATCTGCCGGGTGCGGGCCAACGCCTACCTGGCCAAGCGCGAACTGTTCTACGACCGCGACGCGGTCACCGAGCCGGACAAACTCCGGGGCTTCCCTATCGATGTGACCATCAGCCCCGAATACCTGGTGACCAAGCACATCACCCGCTTGATCGAATACCCCGGCACTCTGCAGGTGCTGGAATTCTCCAAGGGGCTGGTGCGCCTGGTCGCCATTCGTGCCACCAAGGGCGGCCCCCTGGTCGGCCACGAACTGTCGTATCTGCGCACCCACATGCCCCGGATCGATACCCGGGTGGCCGCCATCTTCCGCCAGGGCCGGGCCATCATGCCCCAGGGCAACACCCTGATTGAAGATGGCGACGAGATCTTCTTCATTGCCGCCGCCGATCACATCCGATCGGTCATGAGCGAACTGCAGCCGCTGGTCAAACCCTATAAGCGCATCTTCATCTGCGGTGGCGGCAACATCGGCTTCCGGCTTGCCAGCTCCCTGGAAAACCGCTTCCACGTCAAGATCCTGGACCGCAACCACGACCGCTGCGTGATGCTTTCCGAGCGTCTGAAGAAGACCGTGGTGCTGGAAGGCAACGCCGCCAACAAGGACATCCTGCTGGAAGAGAACATCGAGAACACCGATGTCTTCTGCGCCGTCACCAACGACGACGAAGCCAACATCATGGCCTCGTTGCTCGCCAAGCGCCTGGGCGCCCGCAAGGTCCTGACCCTGATCAACAACCCCGATTACGTGGACCTGATCCAGGGCGGCGACATCGACGTGGCCATTTCGCCGCAGCAGACCACCATCGGCAGCCTGCTAACCCACGTGCGCCGGGGTGACGTGGTGAACGTTCACTCCCTGCGCCGGGGCGCCGCCGAAGCGATCGAGGCCATTGCCCACGGTGATCACCGTTCCTCGAAGGTAGTCGGCAAGCGGCTGGATGAGATTAGTTTGCCGGAGGGCACCACCATTGGCGCCATTGTCCGAAACAACGAGGTACTGATCGCCCACGACCACATCCGGGTCCAGCCCGATGATCACGTGATCCTGTTCCTGGTGGACAAATCCAGGATCCGGGAGGTGGAAAAACTGTTCCAGGTGGGCCTCACCTTCTTCTGATTGACCTCAGACAAAACAAGAACCTGGCCGGCACTTAGAAATACCGTGCCGGCCCGCGTATAATGCGCGTTTTCAAATTTTCCGTGTTTCGAATTTCAAAGTGCTCCGAGAGCGGAGCGCCACACACAGACTGATCAGCAGGCAACCGTCGTGACAGACAAGGCAACCAACAACTCCGCGCCGGATCTCCAGACCTTCCAGGGTCTGATCCTGGCACTGCAGAATTTCTGGGCGCAGCACGGCTGCGTGGTTCTCCAGCCCCTGGACATGGAAGTGGGCGCCGGTACCTTCCACCCGGCCACCTTCCTGCGGTCCATCGGCCCGGAAACCTGGAACTCCGCCTACGTACAGCCAAGCCGCCGCCCCACCGACGGCCGCTACGGGGAAAACCCGAACCGCCTCCAGCACTACTACCAGTTCCAGGTGGTTCTAAAGCCGTCCCCGGACAACATCCAGGAGCTGTACCTGGACTCCCTGCGGGCCCTGGGCCTGGATCCGCTGGTGCACGACATCCGCTTTGTTGAAGACAACTGGGAATCACCCACCCTGGGCGCCTGGGGTCTGGGTTGGGAAATCTGGCTCAACGGCATGGAAGTCACCCAGTTCACCTACTTCCAGCAGGTGGGTGGCCTGGAATGCTACCCGGTCACCGGCGAGCTTACCTACGGCCTGGAGCGCATCGCCATGTACCTGCAGGGCGTGGACAGCGTGTACGACCTGGTCTGGACCAAGGGCCCGGACGGCGTGGTCACCTATGGCGACGTTTTCCACCAGCAGGAAGTGGAAATGTCCACCTACAATTTCGAGCAAGCCGACACCGAGTTCCTGTTCCACAGCTTTGATGTCCACGAGCGCGAGAGTGCCCGCCTGATCGAAGCCGGCCTGCCGCTGCCGGCCTACGAGCAGGTGCTGAAAGCGTCCCACACCTTCAACCTGCTGGACGCCCGTCACGCCATCTCGGTGACCGAGCGCCAGCGTTTCATCCTGCGCGTTCGCACCCTGGCGCGTTCCGTCGCCCAGGCCTACTTCGACAGCCGCCGCAAACTCCGCTTCCCGCTGGCCCCAGAGGCCCTGCGCAAGGAAGTGCTGGCCGCCGCCGAGGCCGCTGACGCCAAGGCCGCCAAAAAGAAAGGCAAGAAATCCAAGCAGGCACCGCAGGAACAGGGGAACGCATAACCATGGCTACACAGGATTTTCTGGTTGAACTGGGCACCGAAGAGCTGCCCCCGAAAGCGCTCAAGCCTCTGTCGGACGCCTTTACCCAGGGCATTGCCAAGGGCCTGGAGGACGCCGGCGTGGAATTTGGCAAGGTGGAAGCGTTCGCCGCGCCCCGTCGTCTGGCCGTGCGCATCCGTGACCTGGCCGACGCCCAGCCCGACAAGGCCGTGGAAAAACGCGGCCCAGCCGTAAAAGCGGCGTTTGACGACTCCGGTAACCCGACCCGGGCACTGACCGGTTTCGCCACCTCCCTGGGCATTACCCCGGACCAGCTCGACACCATGGAAACCGACAAGGGCGCCTGGGTTGTCTATCGCACCGTGGAGCAGGGCAAGCCCACCGTGGAGCTGCTGCCGGAACTGGTGGACAAAGCCTTGGCCGGCCTGCCGATTCCCAAGCGTATGCGCTGGGGCGCCCACCGCACCGAATTCGTGCGTCCGGTGCACTGGCTGATCATGCTGTTTGGCAACAAGGTGATCGACACACCGATCATGAACCTGACCCCGGGCAACACCACCCGTGGCCACCGCTTCCACTGCCCGAAAGAGCTGATTGTCCCGACACCGGGCGATTACGAGGTGGTGCTCAAAGAAGAAGGCTGCGTTCTGGCGGACTTTGCCGAGCGCCGCGAGCAGATCCGCAAGGGCGTGACCGAGCTGGCCGAGAAGGAAGCCGGCGGCAAGGCGGTGATCAGCGAAGACCTGCTGGACGAAGTGACCGCCCTGAACGAATGGCCGGTGCCGCTGATGGGCCGCTTTGAGGAGCGCTTCCTGGACGTGCCCGCCGAGGCACTGATCTCCTCCATGGAAGAGCACCAGAAGTACTTCCACGTGGTGGCCAGCGATGGCGAAATGCTGCCGCTGTTCATTACCGTGGCCAATATCGAGAGCAAGGACCCGGCCCAGGTGATCTCCGGAAACGAAAAGGTGATCCGCCCGCGCCTGTCCGATGCCGCCTTCTTCTACGACACCGACCGCAAGAGTCGTCTGGAAGACCGCATCGACGCGCTCAAGCCCATCGTGTTCCAGGAAAAGCTGGGCAGCATTTACGACAAGTCCGTGCGCGTGGCTGCGCTGGCGAAGAAAATCGCCGCCGCTATCGACAGCGACCCGGCCCTGGCCGAGCGCGCCGCCATGCTGGCCAAGACCGATCTGGTCACTGAAATGGTGCTGGAGTTCACCGACCTCCAGGGCATCATGGGTCAGTACTACGCCGCCAACGACGGTGAGCACGAAGATGTGGCCAAGGCCCTGAACGAGCAGTACATGCCGCGCTTTGCCGGTGACGACCTGCCGTCCACCCTGACCGGCTGCGCCGTGGCCATTGCCGATCGCATCGACTCGCTGGTGGGTCTGTTCGGCATCAACCAGCCGCCTTCCGGTACCCGTGACCCGTTTGGCCTGCGCCGAGCCTCCCTGGGCGTGCTGCGCATCATCATCGAGCGCGAACTGCCGCTGGACCTGCAAACGCTGTGCGAATGGGCCGAGGAAAACTTCACCGTGCTGACCGAGCAGAACACTGCCAGCACCGTGGTGGACTACATGCTCGAGCGCTTCCGCGCCCATTACGACGAGCAAGGCATCAGCGCCGAGGTCTACCTGGCCGTGCATGCCCGCCGTCCCACACGCCCGCTGGACTTCGACCGCCGCGTGAAGGCCGTGGAAGCCTTCCGCCAGCTGCCCGAGGCCCAAGCCCTCGCCGGCGCCAACAAGCGGGTGTCCAATATCCTGACCAAACAGGGCGGAGACAGCATCGGTGAGACCGTCGACAACGGCCTGCTGCAGGACGCCGCCGAGAAAGCCCTGGCTGAACAGGTGGACGCCCAGGCCGACAAGGTGGTGCCGCTGTTCGAACAGGGCGACTACGCCAGCGCCCTGAGCTCCCTGGCCAGTCTGCGCGCCCCGGTGGACACCTTCTTCGACGAAGTGATGGTGATGGCAGAGGATGAAGCCGTGCGCAACAACCGCCTGGCCCTGCTCAACCGTCTGCGCAACCTGTTCCTGCGGGTGGCGGACATCTCCCTGCTGCCCACCGCAGGCTAAAACAGGGCGCGGAGCCCCGGCTCCGCAGTTGTACGGACAAATTTCCCCAGGGAAGGGGGTAGCATTCAGCGGCCGAATGAGTATAATACCGGCCGTTGTTCGGCGTGTGGCGCAGCTTGGTAGCGCACTTCGTTCGGGACGAAGGGGTCGCAGGTTCGAATCCTGCCACGCCGACCACTTTCCCTTCTTGTTTTCTTTTTTTAGTTTTCCAACACTGTTTCATTTGGGGTTCTTCACCCTAAGCTCATGAATTTCTGTATCCTTAGTTAATCTGCTCATGATTGAAGGGGTATTTTGATGAATGAGGCCATCGACCGGCTACGTCAGTTCCGGGATGACAGAGACTGGAAACAATTCCACAATCCGAAGGATCTATCACTGGCCCTGAGTATCGAAGCGTCTGAGCTGCTCGAACTGTTCCTGTGGAAATCACCGGAACAAGCCGATATCAATAAAGTGAAGGAAGAGCTGGCCGATGTCGTCGCCTACGCGCTGCTTTTGGCGGACAGCTACGATCTGGATATCGAACAGATCGTCCTCGACAAGATTGCTCTGAACGAGAAGAAATACCCCGTCAGCAAGGCCAAAGGTACTGCGAGGAAGTACACCGAGCTATGAGTCACTCGCCGATGGTAGAGGTACAGCGCTATCCATTTGGTCAGCACGCTTTCAATGATCTGCGTGATAATGCCTTTGCCACGGGTAACTGGCCATTGGTCTACGTACTCAGTGATGAAAAACACCTGCGCGCCTATATCGGTGAAACCACGGATACGCTCACCCGCATGAGCACCCACCTGAAACACGACGAGAAGCGGTTACTGACTGCGGTTCACTTGATTACCAGCGAGTATTTCAACAAATCCGCCACGCTTGATGTGGAATCTATGCTGATCAAGTACATGGCGGCCGATGGTAAATACACGCTGCTAAACGGTAACCTGGGGCTGACAGATCACAACTATTACCAGCGTGATGAACTTTATGAAGAGGTATTCCGGGAAGTCTGGAACCGGTTGATTGCTAAGGGTGTTGTGTCGCGCACCCTGGACCATCTTGATAACTCCGATATTTTCAAATATTCGCCCTACAAATCCCTGTCATTCGATCAACGTCAGGGGCTGCTCACCATATTGCATGAGCTCACCAACCCCGATGTCCAGAATATTTTGGTGGAAGGGGGAGCTGGAACCGGCAAGTCTGTCCTGGCCATTTTTCTTTTCAAGCTACTAGCTTCAGAAGATCATCAGATCAGCCTGCGGGAATTCTCCGATGAAGAGGCCGAAATCAAATCGCTGCTGACATCGCTCAGGCAGACCTTACCCAATCCAAAAATGGCGCTGGTCGTTCCCATGACCTCCTTCCGGACTACCCTGAAGAAGGCGTTCAAGCACGTTTCCGGGCTTAGCCCCAACATGGTGATCAGCCCGTCCGAGCTGACCAAACAGCACTACGACATTGTACTTGTGGACGAATCCCACCGTCTGCGCAAGCGCAAGAATCTGGGCGCATATTTCGGCAGTTTTGACAAAGCCTGTGAGGCTTTGGGCATGGACAAGCACACCTGCAGTGAAGTGGATTGGGTTTGCAAGCAGGCGAACAAAGCGATTTTTTTCTACGACGAAAGCCAGTCCATCAAACCTTCCGATGCCGATGTCGACGTATTCCAGCGGTTGAAATCTGCCAAGGGCTCGGCAACACACCGGTTGCTGTCTCAATTTCGGGTCAAGGCCGGGCAACCATATGTCGAGTTTGTGGATAATTTGCTGAATGGTCGTATTGATGACGGCGAGGTGTTCACCGCCAAGAACTACGAATTTGAAGTGTTTGATTCGCTCAGTGACATGGTCCAGACGATTCATGAGAAAGAGGAGCAGGTTGGACTGTCCAGACTAATCGCCGGCTATTCTTGGCCTTGGGCCTCCAAAAAAGATGGTGAGGCCTATGACATCGTGATCGGTGATGTTCGGCTTCGCTGGAACAGCACCAACACTGACTGGATTAACAAAACAGGCTCACACAAGGAAGTAGGCTGTATTCATACCACCCAGGGCTACGACCTGAACTACGCCGGCATTATCTTCGGCGAAGAGATCCGGTATGACCCGGAAAGCCAGTCTATCGTAATCGAGCAAGACAACTACCATGATCGCACCGGCAGGCAAGGTATCAAAGACCCGGCAGAGCTGCAGCATTACATCATCAACATTTACCGCACCATCATGCTCCGAGGGATTCGTGGCACCTTTATATACGCTTGTGACGATGCTTTGCGGGAATACCTCAAACAGCACATTCCGGTTCACAACGTTGGCCAGATACAGCCTGAAGAGAACAACGTGGTCGAGCTTGAACCTTATGTGAACGCCGTGCCGCTGTTCGACCTGCAAGCCGCCGCAGGAGAGTTCGGTACACTCAATGATGTAAGTGATCTTGACCCAGATAAACACGAGGAATGGGTCGCGGTGCCCGAGGGAGTTCGGGTGCGCAAGGACATGTTTGCCTGCCAGGTGATCGGTGAATCCATGAACCGGGTTATTCCGAACGGTGCCCTTTGCCTGTTCCGGACAGATCTCGGCGGTTCCCGAAGTGGCAAGACCGTACTGGTAGAGTGCATCGACAGCGTTGATGCCGACTCCGGTTCACGCTACACCGTGAAGGTTTACGAAAGCTTCAAAACCGAAGACGAATACGGCTGGCGTCACCAACGCATTCAATTAAAACCCAACTCATACGATAACGATTTTCAGCCCATTGAACTGTCGGATCATCAAGATCAGCAATATCGGGTGGTTGGGGAATTTATTTGCCTGATTGAGGAGCAAAGCCAGTGACCAATTGGAGCTCTTAAACCGAAAGATGTCTCCGGAACAGCACCAATATCAGGTGCTGCATCAGGTCGGGAATGCTTTCTCTTTGAGTGACACCTCCACCCACTACCTCATCAGTAAGCCCCACGCATAAGATCGACACCCCGCTTGAGAATCTCTCGCCAAGCCTCGCGCAGTTTCGGCGTGTAGTGCGGGTCATACTCTCTGATGGTCTTCAGCAAGGCTTCTTCCCACAGGGTGTACCACTCCGGTTTGATGTCGTAATTATTGCGGTTGTGACTGTGGCCAAGGTCCTGGAGCTTGCGGTTCGACATGCCCCGGGCCGCCAGCATCAGCTGCATGACACCGTGCCGCAACAAATGCCGCTGGGCCGCCATGTCGGTATGCCGGAAGCACTCGCGAATGGCATCGGAGCTCGCCATGAAGTGCACTTAGATTCGGAAATTGAGGAGGCGTTGAGGAATATCTCAAGTGATCTCTCAAAGTCTTTGAGGAACAAGAATCCGGATTGAAACAGGCATCACGGCACGTCGGGTGGAAACATCTGTTCCTGAACTGCGGGCGGTTCAATATCCGCCAGCGATCTTACGGTTAACCCCCTGGCGCTGGCGATTTTGCGGAGTGAGTCATCGTGCGACCAGACTTCATCCGCCATGGCAGCAAGCGCAATACTGACAATCTGGCGGTCGTACTTGAGCTTACTGGCAACCTGCTCCGGTGAGATCTGGGCCAGCTCTTTGCGGTCCGGTAGCTGAGCGCACTCAATAGCGGCGGCGGTGTCAAAGTCCACGATTTCAAAACAGGCACTGCCGTTCAGGATATCCAGAAAGTCCTGATACCTGGGCACTTCCACACCAATCAGAAACTCCGAAAGGACCGGTGCAGGAATCAGTATCAGGGCGTTTTGCCTTTCTGCCTCCGCGACGAATGCCTGGGCGCGTTCATCAACACGCTCCAATGCACTCTTTGTATCTGGATGGGTAAGCCCCGTTGAGTTCGGGGCGAGCATCTGTATGAGGATGTTGTTATCAACTAATAATCTCAAATCAGCCCCTCAAATCCCTGGCCACTCCATGCGGATCTTCCATGTCCACCCATTTCAAACCGCCAATTGTCTGGAGCCGGCCTACAACGCCGCCAATCTTGTCGGTATCCAGCTCCTGATAAGATTCGATTCTGAGCTTTTTGAGTTTCCATACACCCTCGGGTGAACGCTCCCAGGTGCCATGCCCACTAACCCGAACCTGTTTGAACAGCAGGGCCGACAGCGCTTGGGCAATGTCAATCGATGCCTCACAACGGAGCGTTTCACCATTAGCCCCTTCCAGGCTCACCGGGATGGTGTCATCTTTGCCCCCAACCCGGTACAAACGCCCCTGGACAGAGCCCGGTTTGTTTACCACCAATGGCTTCTCATCGTCCGAACGTTTTTTAAACGACAGTATTTTAGTGTCCGTATCGTTCAAAATCGCACCTCCTGTGCCATCCTGATCCATGAGTTTCCCTAGGTTGCGATAGGCCGATTGCTGTCTTTTTGTGCCCATGCCATTGGGTACTTCCCGCACGTGAGTGAGCACCTTCTGGTAATAAAGGTCTTCAATATCCACGTTCAGCTTGGCGCTGCCCTCTTCGATCGAATCAAAATGCACATGCTCCACCTCTCCCAGCATGTCAGAGAGGCAGCCAATGTACTGGCCGAGACGCTTCATGGAGAGCGTCTCGGGTGTTCGATCATTTAATTTCAGGGTCAGCTTTTTCATAGAAGTGATTATAGAAGGGCATTGACCCACTGACTACCCGATATACCGGTCCAACATGTCAGTCGACCAACCGCTCCAACGGCCGATAATCCGAGTGATCCACCCGGGTAATATCCGTGGCCTGCTGGCTGTCCAGGAAGTCCCGGCGTTGTTGCGAAGGCGTGGTCATCAGGGTTTCTATTTTCCGCTTCAGGGAATCGCAGAGCCCGCTTCGAAACACAAACGGGTCGTAGTGCAGGGGCGATGAACGCCAGATCACCCGGAAACCGTCCTCGCCGATGACTCCCCGGGAAACGTATTCGTCCACCCGGGAACTGGAGACAAAAGCCGCGTCCACATCGTCGGCAATCAAAGCGTCCATGGCCTTGTCATGGCCACCCGCGTAGAGCTGACCACCGAAAAAAGCGGGCAGCGATCGGTTCACCACATCGGAAAACTCGGTCTTTGGAATCAGAGCTCCGGAGGTACTCGCCGGGTCGGTCAACGCCACCCGGGCACCCTGGAGGTCAGCCGGTTGCCGGCTCGGGCTATCCGCATTCACCAGCAACAACGAGTAGTAGAAGCTGCCGGCCGGTGTATAGCTGCCGGGCTGAACCGCCAGGGAGGCGAAAGGTTCAATGCCTGCATCCCGGCTTCTGGCCATGATGTAAGCCGCCGGCCCAAGCACGGCAACGTCCACCGCTCCGGACACCAGGGCATCCACGGCGCTTTCGTAGGAGCTGGAACGCAGCACCTCCACCTGCATCCCAAGGCCCTCCCGCAACAGGGCGATCAAAGGCTGGTATTCCACAAGCTGTTCGTCCATGTCTTTCTTGGGAATCATGGTGAACAGCAGCCGGTCGGCGGTGCAGTTTTCCGTGGCTTGTCCCGCCGCCCAGACGGGCGTGCCCAGACACAGCCACATCAGGGCCAGAAGCCTGAGGCTCATGCGCTCTCCTGTAGACGATTAAAGGTATTGATGAAGGAAGGAACATCGGTGGCCGGCATGGGACGGCTCAGGTGGTAGCCCTGGGCAATATCGCAACCGGCCACTTTCAGGTGCACCAACTGTTCCGGGGTTTCCACTCCCTCGGCCACAACTGCCAGGTTCATGCGCTTGGCCAGGATGATGGTGGAGGAGACAACCGGGCTGTCGTCATGGCTGTTGCAGATGCGGGCGATCAGGCTGCGATCCAGTTTCAGCTTGTCGACCGGGACCGCCTCCAGGTGGGCAAGGCCGGAATAGCCGGTACCGAAATCATCAAGACTCAGGCGAATACCGGCGTCTTTCAGGCAGTGCAGGTTGTCCATGGCCTGGGCGTCGAGAATCGCGGTTTCGGTAATTTCGAGCTCCAACTGGCCCGCCGCCAGGCCGTATTCCGTCATCAGGTCCTGTACCTGGTGACAAAAACTCGGCTGTGCCAGCTGGATCGGGGACACATTCACCGCCAGACAGTGCACACCAACGCCATCATCCCGCCAGGCCGAGAGCTGCTCACAGGCCAGGCGCACCACTTCCAGACCCAGCGCCAGAATAAAGCCAGTCTTTTCCGCCAGCGGAATAAACCGGTCCGGGAACAGCAGGCCAAAGCGGGGATGCTGCCAGCGCACCAGGGTTTCATACCCGATGATCGACATCGTCTCCAGGCACACCTGGGGCTGATAGTGCAGCACAAACTCATGGTTGCGCAGGGCGTCGGCAAAGGACTGTTCCAGGTGGAATTCCTCGATCTCGTTGTTGGGGTTGAGCGACTCATCATAGAACCGGTACTGGCCACGACCGGCTTTCTTGGCGGAATACATGGCGGCATCGGCCCCGCGCACCAGGTCACCCAGGTTCTGGCCATCCCGGGGGGAGATGGCAATGCCCACCGACGGGCTGTTATTGATCTCCATGCCCTCCAGCTTGTAGACCGCAGACAGGTGCTGTACCAGGCCGGCCGCCCACTGTTCGATGTCGGATTCGGTCCGATCCCCGGTCAGCAGGATAACGAACTCGTCACCACCAAACCGCGCGGCAATGTCCTGTTCCCCGAGGCGATGCTGGATGCGCCCGGCCACCGCCTGCAACAGCAGGTCACCCACGTGGTGGCCCAGACTGTCGTTGATGGATTTGAAACGGTCCAGGTCGATGAATAACAGCGCCGACAGGCACCGCCGTCGGCGCTGCTGGGCCAGTGCCTGTGCCGCCACATCCATAAATTGCCGACGGTTGTACAGACCGCTGAGGTGATCAATCGACGCGGCCCGGGAGCTGCGGGCGTGCTCTCCCGCCAGGCGTTCGATCAGCTCCTGATTACGGTTCTCGGATAGTTGCAGGGCCTGAAGACCCCGTTGCTGTTGCTGTAGCACCCGCACCAGCCAGATAACGATACAGGCCACCAGCAGTGTCATGGAGGAGTTGACCGCCAGCTGGGTCTGCTGGGCATGATGCAGGGGGGCCAGTATGTGGCTGACCGGCTGCAGCAAACCGATACTGAAACCATGGCTGGGGCGGGTAGCATAGACGTACTGGTAGGACTCGCCGGCCAGCTCAAGGGTGGCGGCTCCGGTCTTCACGCGCGCCGTTGGCTCGGTGCGCACGATTGCCTTTGGCAGACGCGGCCCGTCGACAATCACGCCACTGCTGTCGGCCCGCATCCATTCATCGCCGTTGGCATCCTGCACCTGGATAAAGGCCCCTTTGCCCAGTTCCACGTGCTGCAGAAGCCCCGCCAGGTAACCGATGTCCAGCTCCACCAGGATCCATTGCGTCGCCCCGCTATCGTCCGCCCAGTCTGCCGGCACCAGGAACGGCAGGCGCCAGTGGGGTCCGCTGTCACTGGCCCGGTCATCCGCAGCCTTGAGGGGTAGAACCGGCGCGGCGCCCAGCTGTAGCGACCGATTCTCCATGGCCGCCAGCCAGCGACGGATGTTGGGCCGGGCTGAATCCGGGTGGCTGGCGAACACCCGTTCACCGTCGGAGCCGTAGATGGCAAGGCGATTGAACACCGGGTCTTTAGCCAGCAGAGTTAACAGCCGCTCCGGCGCCGACGCGGCCTGCTCACTGTCCACCAGGGAGGCCATGGCGTGGGCCCGGTCGGTCATCTGCTTGAGGTTTTCAGAAATAATCAGTGCCAGATTACGGTTTTCGGCCAACCGGGCCTCAAGGGTTTCCTGGCGGGCGGCTGACCCCTGGAACAGGAACAGGCCCCAAATAAACAGCACCATCACACCACCCAGCAGAATCATGGCCAGTTGCGCCCTGCTGAACGGGAAACCAGGATTCCGGGGAAAATCGAACCTACCAGCCATTCTCAAACTCTGCCATAGCGGCGTTGGTCAACAGGCAGTCATTCCCCGCCACGGGGGACACCGCCAAGCTACCAGCCGGTTATGGCATTTCCATGACACGGCAATCGTCACATCACTGTAAAGCCACTGACATAAAGCCTTCATCTGACTGGGGTATCAAAGAGCTCTCATTTTAAAGGAGTAAAAGCCATGTCAGACCAATCCTCCTTCCTGGTCGAGAAACTGTGGCAACTGAAACGTCGTGTCGACAAAGGCCAGTGTCCGGGTGTGGATTTCGTGCATCTCAATGTACTGCTCAGAGAGCCGGTTTACCGCGCGGACGTACTGAGAAGGGTCGAAGCCAACGGCACGCCGGAACTGCGGGCCCTGGCACAGGAGATCCTGGCCAGTGATAACGGACAGGCCCTGCTGGCACAATCAACGAGCCGGGACACACAAAGGCTGGAACCCGACAGCCGGCCCCGCCGAAGCTGGCTGGGGCGACGCGCCATGGTGTTGGTGCCGACCCTGGTGGTGGGCATCGCCATTGCCGCTGGCTTCACCGCTTTTGAAAACCGCGCCATTCGCATCAATACCGACATCACCACGGATACCGTCTGGGAAACCGGCAACCGCTACGTGCTGGAAGACAAGATCTTTGTGGAAAACGCCGCGTTGACCATCGAACCTGGCGTGGTCATCGAGGGCGAAGCCGGTTCGGCACTGATCGTGGCTCAGACGGCCCGTTTGTTCGCCCGCGGCAGTCGCCAGGAACCGGTGGTGTTCACCAGCGCAAAATCCGAGGGCGAGCGCGCCCGGGGCGACTGGGGTGGCGTGGTGCTGCTGGGCAAGGCGCCTGTGAACCAGACCGATGCCCGCATCGAGGGGCTGTCGGAAACCGATGCCCGGGGCCGGTTTGGTGGCTCGGACGAGGAGCACAGCTGCGGCGTGTTGCAATACACCCGCATCGAATTCGCTGGCTTCGAGGTCTACAAGAACAACGAACTCAACGGCCTGACCCTGGGCGGCTGCGGCTCCAACACCATCGTCCAGAACGTGCAGGTACACCGGGCACTGGATGATGGCATTGAAATGTTCGGCGGCACCGTCGACCTGAAAAACATCCTGATCACCGGCGCGGCCGATGACAGCATCGACTGGGACTGGGGCTGGCAGGGCCGGGTGCAATTTGCCGTGATCCAGCAGCATCCGGACACCGGCGACCACGCTTTCGAGGGCGACAACAATGGCGACGATCACAACGCTCAGCCGCGCTCCGCACCATCGTTTTACAACGTAACGGTGTATGGCAATGGCAACGCCGCGAAAAAACATCGCGCCATTCTACTGCGTGAGGGCTCCGGCGGGCACTTTCACAACATGATCATCGACAGTTACGCCATCGAGGTCATGGACACCCGCGACGAGGTGCAGGCGCTGGTGGAATCCGGCGACCTCACTTTCAGCCACAATGTACTGGCCAACAACAATGGCCTGGACCGGCGCTCAACCGAGATTGGTGCAGCCGATGACGACGCCGGCTTTGACGAGGTTCAGTGGCTGACCGGCCCAAGCCACAAGAACACCCTCATGTCCGCCAGCGGGTTGCATCCAACAGTCAGCAACATCCTGGCGCCGCACTTCCGCTCTCGTGGTCTGCCCCCGGGGGTCATCTCCAAAACGATACCCAAGAGCGAATTCTTTGATGAATCGGCGGATTACCCCGGCGCTATCAATCCAAGGGCCAGCAGCACCTGGCTGGATGACTGGACAGCCTATCCGGAAGCCTGATGAGCCAGCCTAAGCAACAAAAATACATCTTTTGTGCTAGCCTCAAGGCATCCCCACCAACAATGGCGGCAACCGCAAGGATAAGGCCATGCCTGAGGTACGGCACAAACCCGAGGAGAACCACTTACTGGCGGCGTTGCCGGACGCCGCAAAGAAAAGGATTTTCCCCAGCCTGAAACTGGTTGAGCTTGATCTGGGTGATGTGATTTACGAATCGGACCAACCCATCGATTTCGTCTATTTCCCCACCAACAGCATCATTTCCATGCTGTATGTGATGCTCAACGGGGCCTCTGCGGAAATCTCCGTGGTGGGGAATGAAGGTATTGCCGGCATCACTGTTTTCATGGGTGGTGACAGCACGCCAAGCCGTACGGTGGTCCAAAGCAAGGGGTTCGCCTATCGCATGGCTTCCTCTGATCTCAGGAAGGACTTCAACAACCATGCCGAGGTGAGGGTGCTCATGCTGCGCTACACCCAGGCTCTGATCACCCAGATGTCGCAAACCGCCGTTTGTAACCGACACCACACGATTGATCAGCAGCTGTGTCGCTGGCTGCTACTATCCCTCGACCGGCTTTCGGACAACCACCTGACCATGACGCAGGAACTTATTGCCAACATGTTGGGGGTGCGACGCGAGGGTGTTACCGAGGCGGCGGGCAAACTGCAGAAAAAGGGCGTCATTGAGTACCATCGTGGCAAGATCACGGTCATTGACCGGCCACAACTCGAAGCGCTCTGCTGTGAATGCTACGCCGTGGTCAAACGGGAGACCGACCGCCTGGCCGACACCCGCTTGTTGACGTAAGGCCGACGTTAACGGAATCTCAAAGTCGGCGATATACCCTGGGCAACGGGATGTCGATTCAGTGTCTTGACCCGATACATATCGCTGTCCGCGATTTTTATCAGCGTGTTGGCGGTCTCTCCGTTCTCCGGATACACGCTCACACCAATACTCAGCTGAAGCGCTATTTCATGGCCTTCGATGATCATTGGCACAGCAGCCTCTTCGCGTATTTTATCGGCAACGGCATAAGCGTGGTCCGGCTGGGCTATTTCCGCCAGCAGTACCACAAACTCATCGCCGCCATAACGACACACCGTATCCGCCGCCCTTACACAATCCTTCAGTTTACCGGCCAACGCCATGAGAATCAGGTCGCCGCTTTCGTGGCCCAGAACATCATTTATCATCTTGAAATTATCAAGGTCGATAAACAACACGCCCATTTGTTTGCCGTGGCGCCGGGCCAATGACAGGGACTGGTCAAACCGTTCATAAAAGGCAGTGCGGTTATGCAGGTCCGTCAGTGCATCGTGCTGTGCGAGGTGTGCCATGCGTTCGGTCGATTCCCGGGAAAACCGGGCATCATGGAACACAATGACCGCACCCACGATTACCCCATCCCGGTTATGGATGGGCGCCGCCGAGTCCTCTATGGCCAATTCCTTACCGTCTTGGGCCACCAACATAACGTTCGCCTGCAATTCGACAACACAGTCTGACTGTATCGCTCGCCGGGCGGGGTCAGAGGCTCTCTCTCGGCTGTTGGCATCCACCACATGGAAAACCTCGTCCAGGGGGCGTCCGACAGCCTCCTCCCGGGTATGGCCCGTCAGCTTTTCGGCCACCACATTCATGTATGAGACTCGCCCGTTGATGTCCGTGCTCAGCACCCCATCACCAATGGAGTCGAGCGTGACCCTCGCTCGCTCCCTTTCGTCAAACAGCTGCTCCTCGATTTTCCTGCGAGCTATCTTGTGGGCGGTGTAGGCTTTAAGAAGATCGCTATACCCCCACATGGCGCTACTCCCCGTTCTCTATGACAACCTCAACACGGCGATTCTGCTGTCGACCTGTCGGGGTGTCATTGTCAGCAACCGGGCGTTCGTACCCAAAGCCGACGACGGTCAGCCTGCGTGAATCCACGCCATGGTCGATCAGGAATTCCCGGACAGACTCGGCCCGTTGCAGTGACAGATCCCGGTTGAAGGCGGCACTGCCCACGTTATCGGTGTGGCCTTCTATGACGACCTGGCGCTCAGGATACTGATTGAGAAAGTTCACCAGTTTCACCAGGTTTTGATTGGTACCACCCTGGATATTCGCACTGCCAGAGGCAAACAGCACATCACCCAATGTCAGGACCAGCCCCCGTTCGGTCGCCTCGGCCTCAAGCGTGTCGATTTGTTGTTGCAACTCAGCCGCTTCACGGGCCGAGAAAGCCGCAGCCTGAGCCTGTGAGCGGCGGGCACTTTCCGCATCGGCATGCGCCTGGTCGGCTTCCCGCGTGCGGGCCGCCAGTCTGGAGGCATCGCGTTCTTGAGCCAGCGAAAGCCGTTCACTTTCCCTCAGGCGGGTTTCGCCTTTGGCGCGGGCAATCTCCACCATCCGGTCAGCCATGTAAATGCGGTGCGCCGCCAGATCCTCGTTGGCTCTCCCCAGCGGCTGTTCGGCAAGCTCAACGGCCGCTTCGGCGTCACGCAACTCCACCCGGGCGTGGCTCGCCATGTCCGGATTCTGCTGCAGCTCGGTCAATTTGGCACGAACACTCTCCGAACCCTCCGGACTGGCCGGCGACAGGGCACAGCCACTCAGGAGTACCGAAGAAAGCATGAAAGCAGCGCCGGTCTTTTTGCCAGGCAGTGTTTCCAAAAACGATAGAATATTCATGGTTGATCTCCCTGACGCTGCATTTCTTCATCCAGCGCCTTGGCACCACGCCCCATTTCACGATTGATGGCGGTGGCTTTCGCGGCTTCCGTCCTGGCTTCCGCCAGTTCCGCCGCAACACGGGCCTGTTTGGCCAGACGATCCGCTTCGGTCATGCGTTCGGCGTCGACCGCCTTCATGGCCGCCGTCAGCTGACGGTTCGCCTCTTCCAGCTCCGCGCCTGCGTATTGCCGGGCATCGGCCTGTTCGGCACTGACGATGGCGTCGCGGGCGGCATTCAGTGATTCGGTGGGCGGCACTGGGGCCGAGGCGCAGGCCACCAGGGTCAATGTGACAAACATCAGGATTGAGAAAAGCCCGGTGCGTTTGACAGCACATCGGATTGGTTCTGTTTTCATCGCATGGCTCCTTATGCCAGGGAGTTACCGGAGGCGGCTTTGGCAGCCCCGGATACCGCCGACCAGCCTGGTCGACAATACTCCGTTGTATCCACACTAGGGCGGCCATTGCCCGGTCGTCCGTTCGCTAGCGCACAAAAAAACCGTTTTTTTGCAATCCCAAACACGGGCTATGCCGCTGGCGGAAGGTGGCGTAGACTCAAATGAATCAGCTCAAATGCCGGTTTCTCAGCCGTGTATCTCCTGGAGGGCCCATGGTCAACACGCACGCACACCCGAATGCCGAAAGCCATGAACGGCTGCGTCGCAGTGCCAGAAACCTGATCGATCAAGGTGTCCCGCCGCCAAACCACGGCGGCAGTCTCAGCGTGGATGCCCTGCAACTGCTTTATCAGCGTGCCAATGCCCCCGACTCTGCTGCCGATGCCCTCAAATTACTGCACGAGCTCCAGACCTATCAGGTGGAAATTGACCTGCTATACGAGCAGCTTCAGGAAAACGAACAGGAGGCCACCGAGCGGCTGGCTTACTACAAGGCGTTATTCGAACAGGCCCCCGTGGCGTTTCTGACGGTCACCTCCGACGGCGCAATCGTTGAGGCCAATCAGGCCGCGGAAGTGGTTCTGGGGACATCCACACTGGCATTAACCGGCACACCCCTGGTCTCTTTGCTGGCAGCCGGCCAGGAAAAGGAGGTGGCGCAACTGTTAACACACGCTCAATCACAGGGGCCCAACGCCCAGGCACTGCCACAAGGTTCTCTCGAGCTGGCCGGGCACAGGCGGCTGGCCATCACCACACGCACACTGTCGGCGGGGGACCACATCCTTATGGCATTGACCGAAACGCCTACACACCTCTGATGCGTCTTGTTGGTATTGGTGCCTCGGCCGGGGGCCTGGCCTCGCTGGAGGATTTCTTTCGTAACATGCCCTGCGATACCGGCATGGCCTTTCTGGTGGTACAGCATCTGGACCCGACCCAAAAGGCGCTATTACCAGAGCTCCTGCAGCGCTATACCGACATGCCGGTGTACGAAGCCCGGCAGAACATGCCGATCCAGCCGGATGTGGTTTATGTCATTCCGCCGAACCGGGAATTGAGCGTCCATGAAAACACCGTGAAGCTGGATCGGCCAGCGGAGCCCCGCGGTTTACGCCTTCCCATCAATGTGCTGTTCTCATCCCTGGCCAGTGCCCGGAATGAGCGGGCCATAGCCGTTGTGCTTTCGGGCATGGGTTCCGATGGCACGCTGGGCCTGCAGGCCATCAAGGCCACCGGCGGACTGACGGTGGTGCAGGCGCCCGAATCAGCCCAGTTCGATGCCATGCCCAAAAGCGCCATCGCCGCCGGCTGTGCTGACATTGTGGCACCCGCCGCCGACTTGCCGGCTCAGATACTGTCCTATGTCCAGCGCGTTCCCGAACCGGACGCGCACCCTAAGCAGCCGCCCGCTGCACACACCTCACTGACGGAACTTGACCCGGTTCTGCGTTTACTCCAGAAACAGACCCGGCACGACTTTTCACTGTACAAGCCCACCACTCTGAATCGCCGGATTGAACGCCGCATGGCCATCCACGGCATCCCGGACCTGGCCACCTACACCCGGTTCCTGGGCCACAACAGCCAGGAGGTCCAGCTCCTGTTCCGGGAGCTGTTGATTGGCGTTACCGAGTTTTTCCGGGACCCCGAAACCTGGGATTACCTGATCAAAAAGGCGCTGCCCGAACGGCTTTGCCAGCCAGTGCCAGACAACTGTTTGCGGGCCTGGGTGGTGGGCTGCTCCACCGGGGAGGAGGCCTATTCCCTGGCAATTGCCTTTACCGAGGCCATGGACCATCTGGAGCCCGGCCGGGAACCGAGCTTTCAGATTTTTGCCTCCGACATCAGCCCGGACGCCATTACCCTGGCCCGACGGGGGGTGTACCCCCTGAGCATTGAGGACTCCGTTTCCAGTGCTCGGCTGGAGCGCTTTTTCATCAAGCACGACAATCACTACCAGATACGGAGATCCGTTCGGGATAAGGTGTTGTTTGCCCGGCACGACGTCATTCTGGACCCTCCGTTCACCAACCTGGATCTGATCGCGTGCCGTAACCTTCTGATTTATTTTGATGTGAAACTACAGCGCCGGATACTGCCACTGTTTCACTACAGCTTGCGCCCGACAGGTTTGTTGCTGCTGGGCAGCTCGGAGACCGTTGGCCGTCTGAGCCATTTATTCACTCCGTTAAAGCCCAAGTTACGGCTTTACCAGAGCAAGCCCTACGAATCCGCCCGCCACTCGCAGTTGCTGTTAAAATCCTTCCCTCCCATGTTGAATCTGCCCAAGGAACCACCCGTGCCATCCCGCCCCTCACTCCCACAAGAGGCCACCGACAGCCTGCAAGCCGCCGCGGATCATGTGTTGCTGCAGGTCTATGCACCGGCGGCGGTAGTCCTGAATGGCGACGCCGATATCGTGTACATCAGCGGGCGTACCGGTAAATATCTGGAACCTGCCGCCGGGAAAGCCAACTGGAACATCCTCGCCATGGCCCGGGACGGGCTGCGGGAACCGCTTTACATGGCGCTGAAACAGGCCGCGACCCAATCCGAACCGGTGGAGCTGACCGGCTTGTCGATTCAGGGCGAGTCTTGCGTTCAGTACGTTGACGTGACTCTTCAGGCTTTCAGTAAGCCCGAGGCGCTAAAAGGCATGACCATGGTAGTGTTCCGCGAGACTCCCTCCCCGACGACACAGGCGCGCCGAAAAAAGAACCAGCCTGCCAATTCCGGAACAACCGGGCAGATGGAACACTATTATCAGGAAATCGAACGTCTGAAAGAGCAGGAAAGACGGACCAGGGAAGAACTGCAAACCTCCAATGAAGAGCTTCAGTCCACTAACGAGGAGCTGCAATCGGCTAACGAAGAGCTGACCACATCAAAAGAAGAAATGCAGTCCATGAACGAAGAGCTGCAAACCATAAACACAGAACTGCAAACCAAACTGGACGACCTGGCACTCGCCCAAAGTGACATGCAGAACGTTCTCAACAGCATCGAGATTGCCGTTCTGTTCCTCGACCAGGAGCTGAATGTCCGTCGATACACAGAGCGGGCTTCCGCCATTATCAGCCTGCGTGAAAGCGACATCGGTCGCCCATTGAGTGATCTGACGACCACCCTCCAATACCCCGAATTGCAGGACGATGCCCTTCAGACACTGAAGACCCTGGCCACCAGTGAGAAGCAGATTACCACCACCGATCACCGGTGGTTTTCAGTCCGGATTATGCCTTACCGAAGACTGGACAATGTCATTGACGGCGTGGTGATTACCCTGGTGGATATCACTGAAACAAAAAACCTGGAATCCTCTTTGCGCGAAAAACCTCGAACGTAAGCCAACGTCACATCGAGGTTTTCACGGGATCAGAGATTCGCTTTCTGAAAGCTATTTCAGCGTCATATCATTTTTGACGGATTTAACACCCTTCACACTCCGGGCCACGTTGACAGCGGTATCGATATCGGACCGAGAGTTCACGAAGCCGGACAGCTGCACGACACCTTTATAAGTCTCGACATTGATCTCCGCACTCTTCAACGTTGGTTCGCTGAAAATCGCGGCCTTCACCTTGGAGGTAATCACCGTATCGTCGATGTACTCACCGGTGCCCGAACGGGTTTCTGTGGAGGCACACCCGACAAATAAAGCCACCAGCATCGCCACCGCGAGCATCGGGGCCAATCGCATTATGCGTTTCATAGTATATTCTCCGTTTACTGCCAACATCAGGTATCAAGTGACCCCGTTGGGCCATGCCTCGACAGTTGGCTGACCGGGCATATCCTGAAAGTAAAGCGGCGGCCGTTTGCCGTCTGTTCGGTGACCCACAGGCGGGGCACTAGCCAACCCACCAGCCGGGTAAAAGCCGGGTAATGGTGGGCTGAAGAAACCGGTCATCAATAAGCCAGATCACGCCCCGGTCCTCTGGGGTGCGAATAACCCGCCCGGCCGCCTGCGCCACTTTCCGCAGGCCGGGAATCCGATAGGTGTAGTCATAGCCCTCGCCAAATCGCTGTTGCAGCCGGTCCTTGAGGATTTCATGCCAGGGATCGAAAGGCGGCAGACCCAGTGTCGCCACAAAGGCCCCTATCAACTGGTCACCGGGCAGGTCGATGCCTTCACTGAACACGCCCCCCAGCACCGCAAAGGCGACACAGCCCTCCGGTTGCTGGAACCCGGCCAGAAATTCCCTGCGCCGTTCCGGGCTCATGCCCGGTTGTTGGGAGCGTTGGGGAATATCCGGAGCCTGAGCGGCGAGCGTGTCACTGACGTCCCGGGCGTATTTGAAGCTGCTGAAGAACGCCAGGTAATGGCCGGGACGCTCTCGGTACTGACGGGCAATCAGATCGGCAATGGGCGCCAATGAGGCCTCCCGGTGGGCCTGCCGGGTACTGATGCCGGGCGTGAAGTGCACCTGCAACTGATCGGCGGTGAAAGGGCTGGGCAGGGCGCTAAACCGGGCGTCTTCCGGCAGGCCCAAGAGGTCCCGGTAATACACGCCGGGGCTGAGGGTGGCCGAGAACAGCAACACCGAGTCGGCCGCGACAAAGCGTTCGGTCAAAAAATCCGCCGGAATCAGGTTCTGGATGGTCAGCCGGGCCCGCCCCCGTCCCGGGCGCTGGAACTCACACAGGGAATGGTCACCAAAACGGTCCGCCAGTTTCAGAAAGGCCACGCTTTCAAACAATAACTCCTGCAGGGCCAGGTCCGGCGGGTGATCGGCCAGGTAATCGGTGAGCGACGACACCAGGCCCTGCAAGGCACCGGGCAATTGCGCCGGCAGGCTGTCCAGGAACACCGGCTGGTCCTGTTCACCATGGTCACGCACCAGCCTCTGCCAGGCCCGGGCCGTTCGATCCAGGGCGGCTTTCACCGGCTTCGGCGCGGTTTTCCGGGTTTTCAACAGCCGCTGCTGGTCCAGTTGCACCGAGTACATCCCCCGGGCTCGGTCCACCAGGTTGTGCGCCTCGTCCACCAGCACGCTGGTTTTCCAACTGTTCTGGCGAATCAAACCGTGGAGCAGGGCGGACTGATCAAACAACCGATTCACATCACCGATCAGCAGGTCACTCCAGCGGGCCATTTCCTGGGCCAGAAAATACGGACAAATGTCGTGACCGGTAGCGATCTTTGCCAATTGTTCCTGGGTTAGTGGCACGCTGCTCTGGGCAGCTTCGGCCCGTGCATCCGGCAGCCGGTCAAAGAAACCCTTGGCCAGGGGGCAGGAATCACCATGGCAGGCCTTGTCCGGGTGTTCACAGGCATCGTCCTTGGCGACCAGCTCCAGGGTGCGCAGGGGCCAGGGCTGTCCGGTTGGCTGCGCGGCGTGCAATTTGTCCACGGCATCCAGGGCCAGCTGCCGGGCGGTGTTGCGACAGGTGAGGTAGAACAGCCGGTCCTGGCCGGCCCTGGGCAGCGCCATCAGGGCGGGGAACAGGGTGCCCAGGGTTTTGCCCAGACCGGTAGGCGCTTCGAGTAAGAGGGTATTCCCGCCGACGGAGTTCCTGTACACGGTTTCCGCCAGTTGCCGCTGGCGGGGGCGGAACTCCGGGAAGGGAAAACGCAGGGTGGCCAGCAGCGCATCCCGCTGCTCACGGTGATGGGCCTCCTGTTCGGCCCAGGCCTTGTAGGTCCCACACAGGGTTTCCAGCTCCCGCCAGAGCTCATCGGCCCCGGCGGTTTCGGTCAGGGCGGTTTCCTTGTCACGGCCGGTGTCGTAATAGACCAGGGCCAGCTCCACGCTTTTGCGGTTTTCCTGCCGACACAACAGGGCGCCGTAGGCCCGCAACTGGGCCCGGTGCAGGGCCCGCTGGTGCTCACGGATGCGCGATACATCGCCCCGGTGGGTCTTGATTTCCTCCAACCGGTTCTTGTGCGGATGGTAACCATCGGCCCGACCGGAAAGCTTTATTCCCAAGCACTCACCAGTCAGTAAATACTCGCTTTTATAGCCATGACCACGCCGGGCCTGCAGCGCCTGATGGCCGGCAATGCCTTCCTCGGCGCTGGGTGCCGGCGTGTAGCGAAAATCCAGGTCACCCGTGCGGGCGGCAAACTCGCACAGGGTGCGCACCGCCACTTTCAACTGGCTTTCAGCGCCGGGCGTCATTCCGACACCTCGCTCTCCTGCCAGCGCACGTAGCAGACACTGGCGGGCATGCCTTCCCCCGCAAAGAACGCCAGCCAGCGAACCTGGTGGTCCTGTAACCGGTCGCCCGGCCCTTTCACTTCGATCATCTCGTAACGGGCGTCTGTGTCGGGGGCATCGGGCAGCAGACGGATCAGGTCGGGGAAGCCGCTGCGGTGTTCCTTGATGTTGTTCAACAGGCGTCGGAACAACCGTTCCAGGTGACGGGGCGGGATGCAGTCCAAAGCCAGGCTCAGCAGGCTTTCATCCAGCACCGGCCAGATCACGAACGGGTTGGCAATGCCGTGTTTGAGCCGGTAGGTCTCCAGGATCCGCTCACGGTACCCGCCCTGGCGCAACAACCGGAAACACTCCTCGAATGCCGTCTGGCGCCGGGGCACAAAGTCCTCACGGGTGAGATCGGCCGGGCCGATGTGAAAGGGATGGAAAAAGGCGCCGGGCAGGGGTCGGAAAATCCCCGGCCAGCACAGCAGACCAAACAGGGCGTTGATCAGGGTGTTTTCCACATAGAATACCGGCGCCTCATCGGTGGTCAGATGCTCCAGGGCCGCCCATTCCACGGTGCCGCTTGCCGGTTTCTGCAGGGTCAGGGTGAAGCGAGGAATCTCGGGGGTTTCAGGCGGTTGCGGCGCCGGCACGCCCACTTTCGGCGCCAGGCGCTTAAGCAGCCGGGCCAGGCCCTGGGCCTCGGCATCGCTCAGCTCACCGGTGCGCCACTCGCAGGCCAGGGTCCAGGCCTGCTCAAAGCGTTTCATTCGCTCCAGCAGGCGCAGCTGCTTCAACCGCGCTTCCCGGTGCCCACTGGTGGCCCAGACTGCCAGTGCCAGCTCCCGGTCGCCCTGGCGTTCGGCCTGACGGCCCAGCTCCAGCAGCAACCGGTCCCGGCGGCTGGCCAGCCAGGCGTTATCCGGCGCCGGCGGCACCTGTGGCCAAACCTCGGCAGCGGGCACCCCCTCATCCAGCTGTTCACGGCAGTAATGCATCTTCAGGTAGGCATCCACCTCGGCCCGCTGCTGGAACGCCCGGGATTCCGGAGTAAAGGGCACCGGTTCGAATTGCTGCACGCCCAGCTCCACCAGCACGAAATCGGTCCAGCTCTGGCGCAGGTTGCCAAAGAACATCAGGCGGATGCGATCAAACAGGCCCATGTCCTGAACACGCACCACGCTGGCCTGGCCATTCTGGTCGCCGCCGGCCAGCCAGTCCCGCACAGACCGGGAGTCTGGGAAGGCTTCTGCCACCCGCTCACGAAGCTGCGCCTTGGTCAGGGTCCGGGGCAGACCCTGCTGCTGCAGCCAGGGGCCAAATACCGCTCGCAGCTCGGGCAGGGTATACAGCCGAAACAACTCCTCCGGGTTGATTTCAGGATCGCTGTCCAGCCAGCCGTCCCGCTGCAGCATTACCAGGGCCTCGGCCTCGGGCACCGGCAGTTCCGGGTATCGCAGCTTGTCGGCCCGGAACAGCTCACCGGTGCGCATCACCAGGCGGGTGAGCAAGGCACGGGCGCCGGTTGCCAGGCCCGCAAATGCGGCCAGCCGCTCCCGCTCCGCGCAAGACAATAGATCGCTGTGACGGTCCACGACCCAGGCCACCAGCGTGTCCATGTTCTGTAGATAATAGAGGGGATCTTCCAGGTCTGCCGCTGCCGGATACGACCGCATCTGTCGCATGAATTCGTTACTCTGACTCACCAATCACTCCCGGGATTGCGGTAACCTGTACCGCATCCCACAATCGGCTCAAGATAACACTGGTATGCCCGACACCGACACTATTGAACCCGGCTTTCACGCCATTCACGCCAACCATCTGGAAGACCTGCGCCGGGCGGTGGTGTACATCTGCCGCCAGAACCCCCTGCCGCCGCTGCAGAGCGAAACCTTCCTGGTGCAGAGTAACGGCATCGCCCAGTGGCTGAAGCTGGCGCTGGCGGAGAAACGCGATGACAACGGGGTGGACGGTGGCCTGGGCATTGCCGCCGGTATGGACTTCCTGTTTCCCGCGCGTTTTATCTGGCAGGCCTATCGCGCGGTACTGTCCGATGCCGAAGTGCCCGAGCAATCCCCCTTCGACAAGGGCCGGCTGGTCTGGCGCCTGTATCGCCTGCTGCCCACCCTGCTGGATCAGGACGAGGCTTTCCTGCCTCTGGCGCGATTCCTGGACGGCAGCGACCCGGACGTTCGCACGTTCCAGCTGGCGGAAAAAGTGGCGGACCTGTTCGACCAGTACCAGGTGTTCCGCGCCGACTGGCTGGCCGCCTGGGAGCAGGGCCGGGACGTGCTGATCACCGCCCGGGGTGAGGAAAAACCGCTGGCCCCGGAGAACCTGTGGCAACCGCTGCTCTGGCGCGCCCTGGTGAGCGACGTGCGCGAGGCCGCCCATACCAGCCGTTCGCGGATTCACACCCGGTTCATGACACAGGGCCAGCAGCTTGAAGAACCCGCCAATCCTTCACGGCTGCCCAAACGCATCGTGGTGTTCGGGGTGTCCTCCCTGCCGCGCCAGGCGCTGGAGGCGCTGTACGTGCTCAGCCGTTTCAGCCAGGTGGTGCTGTGTGTCCACAACCCCTGCCAGTTCTACTGGGCCGACATCATCAGCGACCGGGAACTGCTGAAAGCCGAGCGCAAGCGCGGCGCGACACACCCGGTCCTGTCCACCGTGGACGACCCGGACCAGTTGCACCAGCACGCCAACCCGCTGCTGGCCGCCTGGGGCAAGCAGGGGCGGGACTACATCCGCCTGCTGGACGAGTTCGATAACCCCGATGAATACCGGGACCGACTGCAGACCCCTGACCAGAAAATCGACATTTTCTCCGAACACGGCACCGACAAGTCGCCCTGCCTGTTGCACCAGTTGCAGGACGACATCCTGAACCTCACGCCCCTGCCCGAAATCCGCGACCAGCACCGCACCCTGGACCCGGGCGAGGACCACTCGCTGGTGTTCCACCAGGCCCACAGCCCCCAGCGGGAAGTCGAAATCCTGCACGACCAGCTGCTGGCCGCGTTCAACACTGACCCGGCGCTGCGCCCCCGGGACGTGATGGTGATGGTGCCGGACATCAACGTGTACGCACCCCACATCCAGGCCGTGTTTGGCCGCTACCAGCCCGGCAGCCGGCGCCATATCCCCTTCACCATTTCCGACCAGGGCCAGCGCCACCACGAGCCGGTGCTGATAGCCCTGGAAACCCTGATGTCGCTGCCTCGCAGCCGGTTTGGCGTGAGCGAAATCCTGAGCCTGCTGGAAGTGCCCGGCATCCGGGACCGCTTCGGCATCACCGAAGACGAGATTCCCCTGGCCAGGCGCTGGGTGGAAGGCGCCAACATCCGCTGGGGTCTGCATGGCAAACACCGGCAAAGCCTGGATCTGCCCGCCGAACTCAACCGCAACACCTGGCAGTCCGGCCTGCGCGCCATGCTGCTGGGTTACGGCATGGGCGAGGACGAACCCTGGGGCGGGGTAGAGCCCTACGGGGAAATCGGCGGGCTGCAGGCGGATCTGGCGGGGCGACTGGACGAATTCGTGCATCAGCTCGAAACCCTGTGGCAGGCCCTGCAACAAAGCCGAACGCCCCAGGAATGGGAAACCCTGTTCTCCGGCATGCTGGAGCAGTTTTTCCACAAGGTGGAAGACACCGACCTATTGCTGCTCAACCGCTTCCGCCGCCAGCTGGAACAATGGCTGGAGGACGCCCTGGCCGCCGGACTGGCCGAGCAACCCCTGCCGCTGAACATCGTCAAGGACGTGCTGCTCGACGGCCTGGACGAGGGCGGGCTGAACCAGCGCTTCCTGGCCGGCAAGGTGAACTTCGCCACGCTGATGCCCATGCGGGCCATCCCGTTCCGCAAGGTGTGCCTGCTGGGCATGAACGACGGCGACTACCCCCGCTCCCGACCGCCGGTGGATTTCGACCTGATGGCCCAGGACTACCGGCCCGGGGACCGGTCCCGCCGGGAGGACGACCGCTACCTGTTCCTGGAAGCCATGCTGTCCGCCCGGGAGCAGCTGTACATCAGCTGGGTCGGGCGCAGCATCAAGGACGACTCCGAACGCCCCGCCTCGGTGCTGATTGGCCAGCTTCAGGACCACCTCAACAGCCTGTGGGTGTTGGACGATAATCCCGACAGCGCGGTAACCGACGCCCTGACCACCCAGCACCCGCTGCAGCCGTTCAGCCGAGCCTACTTCCCAAAAGCCAACGGCACCGGGGAAGGCGACAACACCGAACCCAAGCCCCTGGCCGAGGTGCTGAAAAGCCGCCGCCTGTTCACCTTTGAGCGGGAATGGCGAAGTGCCCACGGTGAGGAAGTAATCACTTACCAACACGAACCGCTGGCCTTCCACGTACCGGAAGAACCCATCACCCTGAACGACCTGGCCGGCTTCCTGAAAAAGCCCATCGACATCTTCTACCAGCGCCGCCTGCAGGTGCGCTTTGAAGATGTGGAAGACGAGGACACCGACAACGAAAACTTCGAGCTGACCGGCCTGGACCGCTGGCGCCTGGACAACGAACTGATCCAGCACGCGGTGTTCAAGGCCGGTAGCGAGGAGGAGCTGTACGACCGGGTGGAAGCCCGCCTGGACCGCATGGCCCGGCGCGGCGATCTGGGCATGGGGGTCACCGAACACCGCCTGCGCAACGAACTGTCCGGCCGCCTGCCGGACCTGTTCAGTCGCTACTGCACGGCCCTGGCGGAATGGCCGGAAGCAGTGGACGAGCCCATCGGCTTTGATGAACGCTTCACCAACGATCTGGGCGAAGTGGAAGTGGTGGATCTGATCGACGGCCTGCGCCGCAACGCCGAAGGCCAGCTGTGTCGGCTGGTGGTGGCCCAGTCCGGCCTACTGACGGGCTCCGGCTACAGCAAGAAAGTGCGCTACGCCAACCTGCTGCGGGACTGGGTGATTCACCTGGCCGGCCAGCTCACCGCCCGGCCCTTCGAGACCCGCATACTGGCCAAGGAGGAAGGCCGGGACTTCCGCCTGGCGCCCATGGACCCGTTGGCCGCCCGCAGCCATCTGGAAGCCATTGTTGGCCGGTGGATGGCCGCCACCACCCGCACCCTGCCGCTGCACTGCGAGGCGGGCTTTGCCTGGATCACCAGTTTCTACCAGAGCAAAAAATACCTTGGCGATCACCAGCGGGCGCTGGACGAGGCCGAGCAGGCCTATCTCACCGCCCTGGAGCGGGACACGGGCTACCTGCGCGCCGCCTACGACAGCCCGGAACAATTGTTCGATAGCGGGGAATTCGAGGCCCTGCTGCACGACCTCTATGTGCCGCTCTGGGAAGCGGAGCAGGGCACATCGGCGGCGGAACAGATCGGGAGTGAACAATGAGCCAGCCTGTGGATAACTTCGCCCAGAGCCCGAACCCGAACCTGGACCCATTGGCCCTGCCCCTGAACGGCAGCGCCCTGATCGAGGCCAGTGCCGGTACCGGCAAAACCTTCACCATCGCCATCCTGTACGTGCGCCTGGTGCTGGGCCACGGTCAGGAGGAGGACAGCCCACTACAGAACCTGCTACCGCCCAACCTGCTGGTGGTCACTTTCACCGAGGCGGCCACCAAGGAGCTGCGGGACCGCATCCGCACCCGGCTGACCCAGGCCGCCGAGGTGTTCTCCGACACCCCGGACGACCCGGAACCGCCCGCGGAAACGGCCCTGATCTATCAGCTGCGCAACGAAAGCTACCCGGACCCGGCCACCTGGCCGGATTGCCGCAAGAAGCTGTTGCTGGCCGCTGAATGGATGGACGAGGCGGCGGTCTCCACCATTCACAGTTTCTGCAACCGCATGCTCAGCGAACACGCCTTCGACAGCGGCAGCCTGTTCAAGCTGACGCTGGAAACCAACCAGAACGACCTGCTGGACGACGTCGCCCGGGATTACTGGCGCACCTTCGTCTATCCGCTGCCTCCGGCCTGGATGGACGAAGCCCTGAGCCACTGGAAAACCCCGGAAGACCTGCGCCAGGCCGTGCGCAACCTGATGGACGACCCGGACAGTCTGGGTACAGCGCCGGCCAGCGTGCATGCGGCCATCCAGCAATCCGTCGAGCAACGCGAGCAACAGTCCCAGGCGCTCAAGAGCCGCCCCTGGGCGGACTGGCGGGAAGACGTGCTCGACCTGCTGGCCGACCTGCAAAAAGCCAAGCGCCTGCACGGCAACAGCAAGAAATCCATGGTCACCGCCTGGGACAATCTGGTGGCCTGGGCAAGCTCGAACGAGCTGTTGCCCGAAGGCCTGGACAAGGCCGGCTTTAAAAACCAGACCCCGGAAGGGCTGGCCAACACCCTGAAAGGAGAGGGCGAAGCGCCGGATCATCCCGCGTTCCACGCCATTGAGGAATTGCTGGATTTCGCCACCAGCCAGCCCAGCGCCAAGGCCGACATCCTGC
Organism: Marinobacter nauticus; assembly: GCA_044811145.1. GTDB lineage: Bacteria > Pseudomonadota > Gammaproteobacteria > Pseudomonadales > Oleiphilaceae > Marinobacter > Marinobacter nauticus_A. The sequence goes on along the minus strand of CP085245.1, from coordinate 1,141,148 downwards.
GCCACGCCAGCCACTGGATGGCCGACCGGCTGGAGGCGGAAAAACAGCAGCGCTCGGAAATGGGCTTTGACGACCTGCTCACCCGGCTGGATGAGGCCCTGCATGGCCCAAGAGGCGACCAGCTGGCCGCCACCATTCGCCGGCAGTTCCCGGTGGCCCTGATCGACGAATTCCAGGACACCGACCCGGTGCAGTACCGCATCTTCAACCGGATTTATGACGTGGAGGCCAATTCCCCGGACACCTGCCTGCTGATGATCGGCGACCCGAAACAGGCCATCTATGCCTTTCGGGGCGCGGATATCCACACCTATCTGCAGGCCCGCCAGGGCGTGAAAAACCGCACCTACACCCTGGGCACCAACTTCCGCTCCGCCCAGCCCATGGTGGCGGCGGTGAACCGGGTGTTCGAATACAGCGACCAACACAGCCGGGCCGGGGCCTTCCTCTTTGGCCAGGGCGAAGCCTCCGAGCTGCCGTTCCAGGGTGTGAAAGCCAACGGCACCAAACGCCTGTGGACGGTGAAAGGCGAGCCCCAGCCCAGCCTGACGTTCTGGACCCACGAATCCAACGAGGAAGACAAAAGCGGCCAGCCCAAGGGCCTGGCCAAGGGCGCCGCCACCGCCGACTTGGCGGAAAGCTGCGCCAGCGAGATTGCCCGCCTCCTGACCCTGGGCCAGGCCGGGCACGCCGGCTTCGCCCGGCCCGAGGACCCGAGCGATCTGGAGCCAGTGGAACCCAAAGATATCGCCGTGCTGGTGAACAAGGGCAGTGAAGCCAAGGCGGTCCGGGACGCGCTGGGCCAGCGGGGCATCAAAAGCGTGTACCTGTCGGACCGGGATTCGGTGCTGACCTCCGCCGAGGCGACAGAAATCCTGTGCTGGCTGCGGGCCTTCGCCGAGCCCCGGCAACTGGGCTATCTTCGCGCCGCCCTGGCCACGCCCACCCTGGGCCAGTCCTGGCAGGCGCTGGACCGTTTACTCACCGATGAACTGGTGCTGGAAGAGCAGATTGATCGCTTCCTGGGTTACCAGAAGCAATGGCAACAGCAAGGCGTGCTGCCCATGCTGCGCCGCTTCCTGATGGACTTCGAGGTGCCCGGCCGGTTGCTGCCACGCCCCGACGGCGAGCGGCGGCTCACCGACATCCTGCACATTGCCGAGTTGCTGCAGCAGGACAGCCTGCAACTGGATGGCGAACACGCGCTGGTACACCATTACACCCAGATTCTGCGCGCCGCCGACGAAGAGGAAGAGAACCGCACCCTGCGCCTGGAAAGCGACGCCGGGCTGGTGAAGGTCATCACCGTGCATAAATCCAAGGGCCTGGAGTACCCGCTGGTGTTCCTGCCGTTCGGCACCGCCTACCGGGCCCAGAGCGATAAGCAGGCCTTCGTGCGATACCACGATGCCGATGACCGCCTGGTGACCGTGTTCGACCCCACGCCGGACGATGTCGCCCGCGCCGACCAAGAGCGCCTGGGCGAAGACATCCGCAAATGCTACGTGGCCCTGACCCGCGCCCGCTTTGCCACCTGGGTGGGGGCGGCTGCACTGGAGGACTGGCCGGAAAGTGGGCTAGGCTACCTGGTGGCCGGCGACAGTGGCCGCCCGATTACCGACTGCCTGACACCGCTGGCCGAGGGGCGCTCTGAAATCACCATCGAACCCTTGCCCGAACCCGAGACCCGACATTTCACCGAGCAAGCCCCGGAGGACCTGGGCCCGGCACTGGAATCCACCCGCGAGGCCCGGGAAGACTGGTGGATTGCCAGTTACTCGGCGATTGAGTACCGAGACATGGCCGGCACCGGCATTGCCTTCAACGGCGAGGTAGAAGACGCCCAGACCCAGAACCTGCTGGAAGAAAGCGCCCAGCAGACAAACGAAGAAGGCATTGTGGCCACATCCGCTGTCCGCGACCAGCACCAGTTTCCCAAAGGCGCTGCACCCGGCACCTTCCTCCACGAACTGCTGGAATGGTGTGCCCAGCAGGGCTTCGACCGGGTTGTGGATAACCCCGAAGCCCTGCGGCAACAACTGGCGCGCCGCTGCAGCACCCGGGGCTGGAGCGAGTGGGTGGAGCCACTGGAACACTGGCTGCTGGCCCTGATCCGCACGCCCCTGACCCTGCAACGAGGCCGCGACGAACAAAGCTCACTGGCCGGGCTGGCCAGCCTCCGACCGGAACTGGAATTCTGGTTTGAAAGCCGCAACGTGTCCATCACCCGGCTGGACCAGCTCGTTACCCAATACACGCTGAACGGCGCGGACCGGCCCCGTGTGGAGGAGAAGCGCTTCAACGGCATGCTCAAGGGCTTTATCGACCTGGTGTTCGAACATAACGGGCAATATTACGTGCTGGACTATAAATCCAACGCCCTGGGCGAGAGCGACAGCGCCTACACCGACCAGGCCATGGGCGAGGCCATTCTCGACAAACGCTACGACCTGCAATACGTGCTCTACCTGCTGGCCCTGCACCGCCTGCTGAAAGCGCGGCTGCCGGATTACGACTACGACCGGCACGTGGGCGGGGCCGTGTACCTGTTCCTGAGGGGTATTGAAGCCCCCGGCAACGGGGCCTTTGTGGACAAACCGCCCAGAACACTGATCGAACAACTCGACGCCCTGTTTGATGGCAACACCGCCGAAGGGGAGGTGGCCGCATGAGCCGGACCCGACATTCCGACAACCAGTTCGCCCTGGACTTGGGCGAGGACAGCCCCATGACAGGCCAATCCGAGCAGAACATGGCTGCGGAGAAACCCGACCCTCTGGCCAGCCTGGCCGACACGGAAGCGTTGCTGCAGCACTGGCAACAGGCCGAGTGGATTCGCCCCCTGGACACCGGGTTTGCCCGGCTGATCCGGGATCTCTCGCAGGAGCAAGGCGAAACGCCGGAGCCATTGGTGCTGCTGCTTGCCGCATTGGCCTCCCACCAAGTCGGGCGCGGCCATGTCTGTATCGATCTGGCGACACTGTTGGAGGCCAGCAACCACACCCTGGCGCTGCCACCGGAGGACGCCCGGACGATCAACCAACCGGCTCCCGATGACACACTGCCAGCAGCGGCCACGCCGGGTGAGGTACTGGCCAGCACCACACTGGCCGGTTGCCTGTCGGCATTGAACGCCTCGCGGGCGGTGAGTGGGGGTGAGTTATCCACACCGCTGGTGCTGAACGACACGCGGCTGTACCTGCGCCGATTCTGGCGTTACGAACAGCGGATTGCCGAGGCCATCGAAACCCGTCTGGCACTGCCTTCGGCGTTGTCCGATCCCGGCTCGGATGTCACCGACACTTTATCGCAGGCGCTGGGTACGCTGTTTGAGTCCACCGAAGTGGTGGATTACCAGAAGCTGGCCTGCGCCCTGGCTGCCCGGCAGCGCTTTTCGGTGATCACCGGCGGGCCGGGCACCGGCAAGACCACCACCGTGGTTAACCTGCTGGCCGCACTGCAGGCCGTGGCCGGGGAAGACCCGGAGCGGGCCGGGCGCAAGTTCCGCATCCGCCTGGCCGCGCCCACGGGCAAGGCCGCCGCCCGGCTGAACGAATCCATTGGCGGTGCGGTGCGCCGCCTGCCGCTGAACGAGCTGCCGGGGCAGGTGGTGCTGGATGACATTCCCACCAAGGTCACCACGCTGCACCGACTGTTGGGCAGCCGCCCGAACACCCGGCAATTCCGCCACAACCGGGACAACCCGCTGCTGGTGGACATCCTGGTGATCGACGAGGCCTCGATGGTGGATGTCGACCTGATGGCCTCGGTGGTGGATGCGCTACCCGAAAAGGCCCAACTGATCCTGCTAGGCGACAAGGATCAGCTAGCCTCGGTGGATGCCGGCGCGATTCTGGGGGAGCTGTGCCAGCGCGCCACCGATGCCCACTACACCCCGGAGACCGCGGACTGGCTAAGGGCGGTGACCGGCATGGCGGTACCCGCCGAACTTATCGACACCAACGGACAGCAACTGGACCAGGCCGTGGCCATGCTCAGAAAAAGCTATCGTTTTCAGGATGATAGCGGAATAAAACAGCTGGCTGAAGCCGTCAACACCGGTACTCTGGACCAGACCCTGCTGGTACAGGCACGGGAGGCCGCCTTCGATGACGTGATCTGGCTCAACGGCCACGTCACCCGGTCGGACCCGGAAGCCACGCTTTCTCAGGTGTGTCAGCACGCGGTCACCGGCACACCGGCTGCCTTTTCTAATGCCGGTGAGGGACGGATTATCCACAACCGCACTCTGCCGCCGCCGGTAGGCTACCGGCGGTACCTTAAACGCCTGCACCATCACGCGCTGACCGCCGACAGCCCTCGCGGAGACTGGGACGCACTGGCGGTTGAAGTACTGGAGGCTTTCAACGATTTCCAGATCCTGTGCGCCCTGCGCAAGGGCCCCTGGGGCGTGGAAGGCCTGAACGATCGCATTGCCCGACACCTGCTGGCGGAAAAACTGCTGCCCCGGGCCGAAGGCTGGTACGCCGGCCGCCCAGTGCTGATTACCGGCAACGACTACAACCTCGGCCTGATGAATGGCGATATCGGCATCACCTTCTCGGTGCCCTGGGGTCAGGATGACAACGGCGAACCCGCGTTCGTGCTGCGCGTGGCTTTCCCGGACAGCGACAGCCCGGGCGGCATCCGCTGGATTTCCCCAAGCCGCCTGCAGCAACTGGAAACCGTGTTCGCCATGACCGTGCACAAATCCCAGGGCTCTGAGTTCAACCACACCTGCCTGGTACTGCCGGATCGCCTGAGCCCTGTGCTGACAAGGGAGCTGGTTTACACTGGCATTACCCGGGCAAAGAACTGGTTCAGTTTGATTACCGGCGATGCGCAGGTGTTCAGTGAGGCTGTTAATCAAAGGGTTGTTCGGGCTTCCGGGTTGGCGCTCAGGCTTGGAGAACACTAACACCCAAGCTTGGTGCGACAGTGAGGGGAGGAGCCCTTCCAGAACCGTGCGGAGCCATGGATGGCGGAGCTCGAGCACCACATGGATGTGCCGAAGGAGCGTGTTTTGGAAGGGCTCCTCCCCTTACTGATCGCCACCCCGATGCTGTTGCTCCCAAAGATGGGCATAGTGACCACCAGTCGCCAACAACTGGTTATGGCTACCACTCTCAACAATCCGGCCCCCATCCATCACCAGAATGGTATCGGCATCCCGAATCGTGGAAAGTCGATGAGCAATCACCAAAGTCGTGCGCTGGCGACTGACTTCTTTCAAAGCTCCCAGAATCGCCTGTTCGGACAACGAATCCAGTGACGAGGTAGCTTCGTCCAGGATCAGCAGTGGCGGGTTTTTCAGGATCACCCGGGCAATGGCCACCCGCTGTTTTTCGCCACCGGAGAGCTTCAGACCCCGCTCGCCCACTTTCGTGTCGTAGCCGTCCGGCAGGCTGTGGATAAAGTGCTCCAGATGCGCCATGCGGGCGGCGCGGTGTATTTCTTCCTCGCTAGCATCCGGGCGACCATAGGCCAGGTTCCGATACAGGGTGTCATTGAACAGCACGGTATCTTGCGGCACCACGCCGATGGCGGCGCGCAGGCTGTCCTGGGTGACGTCGCGGATGTCCTGGCCGTCGATGCGGATCGCGCCTTTATCCACATCGTAGAAACGGAACAGCAGGCGGGCGAGGGTGGACTTGCCCGCCCCACTGGCGCCCACTACCGCGACCTTGTGCCCGGCGGGGATGGTGAAATCCACATCCTGCAGGATTGGACGATCCTTTCGGTAGGCGAAGTGCAGGTGTTCAAAGCGAATTTCTCCCTTATCCACAGCCAGCTCTCGGGCATCCGGGGCATCCTCGATAACGGGTTTATCCCCAAGCAGGTTGAACAGCCGCTCCACGTTCACCAGCGCCTGGCGGATTTCCCGGTAGACAAAACCCAGGGCGTTCAGGGGAATGAACAGCTGCAGCAGATAGGCGTTGATCATGGTGAAATCACCCAGGGTGATCTCGCCATTGGCGACCTCGGTGACCGCCATGGCCATGATCACAATCATCGCGACGCCAATGATCAGGGCCTGTCCGGCGTTCAGGGTGGCCAGCGACAGGCGGTTTTTCAGGCGCGCCTCTTCCCATTCCTGGAGGTCGGCGTCGTAGCGCTGGGCTTCGAAACGCTCGTTGTTGAAGTACTTGACCGTTTCGTAGTTCAGCAGGCTGTCCACCGCCCGGGAATTGGACTGGTTGTCCCGGGCGTTGGCTTCGCGGACAAATTTGGTGCGCCATTCGGTCACCTTGATGGAGAACACCACGTACACCACCACGGCCACCAGAATGGCGATCACGTAGCCCACGTTGAACACCACCAGCAGAATGCCAGCCACCAGCAGGATTTCCAGCAGGGTGGGGACGATGTTGAACAGGGTGAAGCGCAGCAGAAAGCTGATGCCATTGGTGCCCCGCTCGATATCCCGGGCCAGGCCACCGGTCTTGCGATCCAGGTGAAAACCCAGTTCCCGCTGGTGCAGGTGTTCGAACACCCGCAACGAGACCCGCCGCATGGCCCTTTCCGCCACCCTGGCAAAAACGGCATCCCGCAACTCACTGAATAGGGTGCTACCAAAACGCAGCAAACCGTAGGCGACCACCAGCAGCACGGGAATCCACAGCAGCAAATCCTTTCCACTGTTCTGGTCCAGGTAGTCCACAATGTATTTCAGGGCAATGGGCGTGGCGACCGTGGCCAGCTTGGCCAATACCAGCAGAGAAATCGCCAGCGCCACCCGGCCTCGGAATTCGGTCAGGTAGGGCCAGAGACCGGCGATGATTTTCCAGTCCGGTTTGTGGTCGGCGGGGTAGTCGTTGTCAGCGTAGGCGCGCACAGTTAACGGTAACTCCAAAGTTGGGGCGCGTATGGCCGGGAACACTTTCCGGGACCGTCAAAAGCCAGGGATGGCTTTTGCCGAGCGTACAGGGATGTATTCACAGCGTGTCTCGGAAAGTGTTCCCGGCCATACGTGCTTCACCCGTAGGTTGACAGGTCCTGTCAAAGATACGAATCGTATAGAGGCCCGAGTTTACAGTAGCCCACACCCCGGAGGCACATGATTAACAGCCGACACCGCAAAGCCCTGAAGCTGATCGCGGAATTCATCAGCCCTTACAAGCGCACCGTCGCCGGAGCATTGATCGCGCTCGTGTTTACCGCCGGGGTAACGCTGGGCCTCGGCCAGGGTTTACGCATTCTGGTGGATCAGGGATTAGCCACCGAGTCACCGGAAAACCTTTCCAAAGCCATCGGCCTGTTTTTCGTTTTGGTTCTGGGGCTCGCTTTCGGCTCCTTCGCCCGCTTTTATCTGGTGTCCTGGATTGGCGAACGGGTGATTGCCGATTTGCGCAAAAAAGTCTTCAACCACCTGATTGATCTCCACCCGGGCTTTTTTGAACAGAACCGCGCGCTCGAAATCCAATCCCGGTTTACCGCCGACACTACAGTGCTGCAATCCGTGATTGGCTCCACCGTCTCCATTGCCCTGCGTAATGCAGTGATGCTGATCGGCGGGCTGGTCTTATTGTTTGTCACCAACGCCAAGTTGGCGAGCATTATTCTGTTGGGTTTTCCCATCGTTATCGCCCCGATACTGTTCTTCGGCCGGCGCGTGCGCCAGCTTTCGCGCCTGAGCCAGGACCGGGTCGCCGATGTGGGCAGCTACGTGGGGGAGAACCTAACCCAGATCAAAACCGTGCAGGCGTTCAACCACCAGCCCCATGATCGCCGGCATTTTGCCAGCGTCTCGGAAAACGCGTTTGAGGTGGCCCGGGCCCGGATTCGCCAACGCGCCTGGTTGACCACCCTGGTGATTGGCCTGGTGATGGGCGCGGTGGGGATCGTCATCTGGATTGGCGGGCTGGACGTGATTCACGGTCGGATCACGCCCGGCGAACTGGCTGCCTTTGTGTTCTACAGCCTGCTGGTGGGGGTCGCCGCCGGGGCGATCAGTGAGGTCATTGGCGAGCTGCAGCGGGCCGCCGGGTCCGCCGCCCGGCTGTTCGAGCTATTACAGACCCGGCCCGCATTTGTGCGAGAAAAGGCATCCCGGGTGTTGCCGGATGCGGTAGCGGGCGAGATCCGAATTGAAGGGCTGGATTTTCATTACCCCAGTCGCCCGGAACGACCGGCCCTGTCGGATCTCAACCTAACCGTCCGGGCCGGGGAAACCCTGGCATTGGTGGGACCCTCCGGTGCCGGCAAATCCACCCTGTTTGATCTCCTGCTGCATTTTTACCAGCCGGATGCCGGGCGCATCCTGATCGATGGCATCGACACCGAAGATCTCTCCCTGACCGATCTTCGGCGGTGTTTTGCCCCGGTTCCCCAGACCCCGTCCCTGTTTCATGGCACGGTCGCGGACAACATCCGTTACGCCCGGCCGGAAGCAAACCAGACTGAAGTAGAGCAGGCCGCTCGCATCTCCCATGCTCATGAATTTATCCAGGCCCTGCCTGACGGTTACCAGACCCAGCTGGGCGACGCCGGTGCCGGGCTCTCCGGTGGCCAGAAACAGCGCCTGGCCATTGCCCGAGCGCTGCTTGCAGATGCACCGATTCTGTTATTGGATGAAGCCACCAGTGCACTGGATGCTGAGAGCGAGCACCTCATTCAACAGGCCATGCCAAAACTCACCGCCGAGCGCACCACGCTGGTCATCGCCCACCGCTTGGCGACAGTCCGGGATGCGGACCGCATTGCGGTATTGGACCAGGGGCAATTGCTGGCGGTAGGCACTCATGATGAATTGATGCGGGAGAACCCACTTTATCGGCGATTAGCGAAGCTTCAGTTCCGGACCGAAAGATCGGGAAACGACTGATAGTCGGTTTGTTTCCTGGCACCGGACTACCTACACTGTAATGGAAACTTGTGAACCTGAACCCAGGAGAACGACAACGTGAGCAATAAAGAATTGCAGGCACTCAAAGAACGCTATGTGGCAGCCGGGGCAGCCAGCCCTAACAACCAGTTTGCTGACCACGCTCTGAATGCGGAAGTGTGGGATGCCGACGGCAAACGGATGATCGATTTCGCCGGCGGTATCGGGGTGTTGAATATTGGTCACCGCCACCCGAAAGTGGTTGAGGCCGTGAAGGCCCAACTGGATAAAGTCATGCACACCTGCCAGACGGTCATGCCGTATGAAGGCTATGTAAAGCTGGCGCAGAAGCTCTCGGAAGTGGCGCCGGTGAAAGGCGATGCCAAGGTCATGCTGGCCAACTCGGGCGCCGAGGCACTGGAAAACGCCGTGAAGATCGCCCGGGCAGCCACCAAGAAGACCAACGTCATCTGCTTTACCGGCGGCTATCATGGTCGCACCTTCATGACCATGGCAATGAACGGCAAGGCCGCCCCCTACCAGACCGATTTCGGCCCTATGCCCGGTCTGGTCTATCGTGCGCCTTTCCCGATACCGTATCACGGCATCAGCGAGGAAGAAGCGCTGCGTGGCCTGGAACTGGCCATGAAGGCAGACTCCCCGGCCCACAACACGGCGGCCATCGTGCTGGAGCCGGTGCTGGGTGAGGGCGGCTTCTATGTCGCATCGCCTGCTTTCCTGAAAGCCGTGCGCAAGATCTGTGACGATAACGACATCCTCATGATCGTGGATGAAGTCCAAAGTGGCTTTGGCCGTACCGGCAAGATGTTCGCCATCGAGCACAGCGGCGTTCAGCCGGACATCATGACCATGGCCAAGTCCATGGCCGACGGCATGCCGATTTCCGCCATCGTGGGTACCGACAAGGTCATGGATTCCTCCGGGCCGAACTCACTGGGCGGCACCTACACCGGCAGCCCGACCGCCTGTGCGGCTGCGCTCGCGGTGTTTGATGTCTTCGCCGAGGAGAATATTCTGGAGAAATCCCAACATCTGGGCGAAAAACTCCGGGTACGGTTCGAGCAATGGGAAGATCAGTTCACGCATGTTCATAACTCCCGTAACCTGGGTGCCATGGCTGCCTTTGAGCTGGTGGAAAGCAAGGACTCCCACAAGCCAAGACCGGACCTGGCAGCAGAGGTGATCAAGAAAGCCAAGGAAAAAGGCCTGATCCTGCTCAGCTGTGGCCTGTTTGGGAACACAGTTCGCTTCCTGATGCCCGTGACCATCGAAGACGACATTCTCGAAGAAGGCCTGGCCATCGTGGAAGAAGCCCTGAAAGAAGCCGGAGCCTGAGAGCATAGGCTTTAACAGGATCGCGAAAGGCGCCGCAATCATCGTATACTGCTCCGGTCACCCCCGGAGCCCGATGGTTCCGGCGCCTTTTGTTTTTCTCAGGTATTTAAATGACATCGCAATCACCATCCAACACCACCCCGGACCATCAACCCCGCCCCTTTATCGACCTGCTGGTCAGCATCGTCATTCCCTCCGTGATTCTGATGAAATTCAGTGGGGAAGAGCACCTGGGTAGTGTCAACGCCCTGATCATTGGCCTGGCGTTTCCCCTGGGCTGGGGCTTGTTTGAACTGGTTCGCTACCACAAGAAAAATTTCATTGCCCTGCTGGGTCTGATCAGTGTTGGGCTCACCGGCGGCATTGGCCTGCTGGAGCTGGACGCCGGCTGGCTCGCCATCAAGGAGGCTGCGGTACCCGCCATCATCGGCCTGGCGGTACTGATCTCCACCCGCACCAAGTACCCGCTGGTCCGCACCCTGCTATATAACCCGAATGTACTGGATGTGGATAAAATCCACCGGTCGCTGGAAGAAAGGGGCGGCGTGGAGGAATTCGAGGCGCGGCTGCAAAAGGCCAGCTACTTCTTTGCCGGCACCTTCCTGTTCTCCTCGATCATGAACTACATCCTCGCCAAATGGATTGTCGTCAGTCCGTCCGGCACCGAAGCCTTCAACGAGGAGCTGGGCCGGATGACCCTGGTGAGCTACCCGATGATCGCCATACCCTCCATGGTGATGATGATCCTGATCTTCTATTACCTGTGGCGCACCATTCGTCGGCTGACCGGCCATACACTGGAAGAGGTGATGGCGCCGCATCTGGTGGAGAAAGAGAAGGAAAAGCAGCGGAAGAAGGAGCAGGGTTAAGCTTCAGGGCGTAGATGAGTGCCGAGTAAGGGGCAGGCCTTTCAAAAACCGTGCGGAGCCATGGGTGAAGAGCGACTAGCTCTTCACGGGCTGGCCAAGGATGGCCTGCCCTGGACCTTCAGCGCGACGCAGGAGCAATAAGCGCTGAAGGGCGGAGCTCGAGCGTACAGGGATGTATTTACAGCGTGTTTTTGAAAGGCCTGCCCCTTGCTTGGCACGGACTCAGAGGCAAAAAACAAAAAACGGTGGCTCCTTACGGATGCCACCGTTTTTTTATGCCTGACTGTCAGAACAGCAACCATCAGATATCCAGGTTGCTGACCTCCAGGGCATTGCTCTGAATGAAGTTCCGGCGCGGCTCCACATCGTCACCCATCAGCGTGGTGAAGATCTGGTCGGCCGCAATGGCGTCCTCGATGGTCACCTTCATCATCCGGCGCGTTTCCGGATCCATGGTGGTTTCCCACAGCTGTTCCGGATTCATTTCACCCAGACCCTTGTAGCGCTGGATATTCAGGCCACGCTGGGCTTCTTTCATCAACCACCCCAGGGCACCCTCAAACGACAGGATTGTCTGTTTGCGTTCGCCGCGCTGGATGTAGGCGCCTTCCTCGACCAGACCTTCCAGAGTCTCACCCAGACGGGCGATGGCCTTGTAGGATGACGACTCGAAGAAATCATGGCCGAACACATGCTCGTAGGGAATGCCGTGCACGTAGATGGTCACCTTCGGCAGATAGAGATGGCGTTCTTCATCACGGGTCACGGAGAAGGTGTACTTGGTCCCGGTGCGGGTATCCAGATCCAGGCCTTCGCCCAGACGGGCCACCCAGCGAGCCACCGGTTCTTCTTCCTTCAGGTCATCCGGCGACAGGGTGCTGTTGTAGATCATCTGCTGGAGCACCAGGGCCGGATAGGCCCGGGACAGGCGATCAATCATCGCCATCACTGCCTGGTAGTCCTTAACCATGGTCTCCAGAGCCGAGTCTTTGATGGCCGGCGCGTCCGGGTTCACGAACAACTGGGCACCTTCCAGGGCGGTCTGGGTCAGGTAGGCTTCCTTGGCCTTTTCATCCTTCAGGTACTGCTCCTGCTTGCCACGCTTCACCTTGTACAGCGGCGGCATGGCAATGAACACATGGCCGCGCTCAATAATTTCGCGCATCTGGCGGAACATGAAGGTCAGCAGCAGCGTGCGGATGTGCGAGCCATCCACATCGGCGTCGGTCATGATAATGATGGAGTGGTAACGCAGTTTGTCCGGGTTGAATTCCTCCCGGCCGATGCCGCAGCCCAGGGCGGTGATCAACGTGCCCACTTCCGCCGATGACAGCATCTTGTCGAAACGGGCTTTTTCCACGTTCAGGATCTTACCCTTCAACGGCAGGATGGCCTGGGTTTTACGATCCCGACCCTGTTTGGCGGAACCACCGGCCGAGTCACCCTCCACAATGAAAAGTTCGGACAGTGCCGGATCTTTTTCCTGACAGTCCGCCAGTTTGCCGGGCAATCCGGCGATGTCCAGAGCGCCTTTACGGCGGGTCATGTCCCGGGCCTTTCGGGCTGCTTCCCGGGCGCGCGCCGCTTCGATCATCTTGTTGACGATCAGTTTGGCTTCGTTCGGTTGTTCCTGCAGGTAATCCGCGAACTTCTGGTACAACTCCTGCTCGACGGCGGTCTTCACTTCCGAAGACACCAGCTTGTCCTTGGTCTGGGAGGAGAACTTCGGATCAGGGACTTTAACCGAGATAATGGCGGTCAGACCTTCCCGGGCATCATCACCGGAGGTATGCACTTTGGCCTTCTTGCCCAGACCTTCCTGCTCGATGTAGTTGTTCAAAGAGCGGGTAAGGGCGGCGCGGAAACCGGCAAGGTGAGTGCCGCCGTCGCGCTGGGGAATGTTGTTGGTGAAGCAGTAGATGTTTTCCTGGAAGGCGTCGTTCCACTGCATCGCCACTTCCACGGCGATGCCATCTTCGCGCTCGTAGTCGAAGTGGAACACGCGGTTGATCGGTGTCTTGTTGGTGTTCAGGTGTTCCACAAAGGCCTGCAGGCCGCCTTCGTATTCAAAGACTTCCTCTTTGCCCGAACGTTCGTCGGTCAAACGGATACGCACGCCCCGGTTAAGGAAGGCCAGTTCCCGGAGACGCTTGGCCAGGATGTCGTAATGGAACTCAATATGGGTAAAGGTTTCCGGTGACGGAATGAAATGGACCTTGGTGCCGGAGGCATCGGTATCGCCCACCGCCGTGAGCGGCGCCTTCGGCACGCCGTGCTCGTAGGACTGCTCGTACACCTTGCCGTCCCGGCGGATAGTGAGAGTCAGGGTAGAGGAGAGGGCGTTGACCACGGAAACACCCACACCGTGCAGACCACCGGACACCTTGTAGGAGTTGTCGTCGAACTTACCGCCGGCGTGCAGAACGGTCATGATAACTTCGGCCGCCGAGACACCTTCCTCTTCGTGCATATCCACGGGGATACCGCGACCGTTATCCTGAACGGTGATGGATTCGTCCGGGTGGATTCGAATACCAATTTCCGAGCAGTAGCCCGCAAGCGCCTCATCGATGGAGTTATCCACCAATTCAAAGACCATGTGATGCAGGCCGGTGCCATCATCGGTGTCGCCGATGTACATGCCCGGGCGTTTCCGCACCGCATCCAGTCCCTTGAGGACTTTGATACTGGAGGAATTGTAGTTCGATTCACTCATTAATGAGACTCCTGAGGGGGTTCCCCGGTTTTTTCTTCCGTCAATTTGCCATGTTCCACGTGGAACATTCTGTATTCCGGTGCATCGCCTTCCGGCCAAAGCACCTCTGGCTCCGGATGTTCAATCGAAGTAATAAACACCTGGCATCGCAGGGCCTGTAGTTTTCGGGCCAACATTTGCCGATGGCGCACGTCCAATTCGGCGTTGATATCGTCCAGCAGAAATGTCACCTGCTTTCCCTGGTCGCTCAGAACCTTCCCCTGGGCGATTTTCATCAAAATCACCAACGCTTTCTGTTGGCCCCGGGAAAAGGTTTCAGCCACGGGTCGACCGCCCAATTTAAGGCGAATATCCGCCCGGTTCGGCCCATACAGGGTGTGGCCCATCCGGAACTCCTGCTCCCGGTGTCCCAGCAGCACGTCGGTCAGCGGCTTGGAGCGATCCCAACCTGGATAGAAATCCATTTTCAGGCCCCGCGCCCAACCTGCGTCCAGCTCCTGAAGAACCTCATCAAACGCCACTTTAAACCGTTCGAACACCTCGGCTCTGGCGTCACTGAGCTTCTCAGCCAGGGTACTGTACTGGGCGTCCCATACCCGGAGCAGGGATTCGTCCAGTCTACCATTTCTGAGCGTTTTGTTCCGCTGTGATGTCACTCTCTGGCACTGCTGCCAAAGCATGGAAAAAGAAGGTTCCACGTGGAACACCAGCCAATCCAGAAACTGCCTTCGTTTCCCCGGGCCACCGGCGACGATATCAAACACCCCCGGGTCAATCACCGATACCGGCAGGTGCATGGCCAACAGCGAGAGGTTGCGAACGGCTTCGCCGTCCACACGCAGCAGGGTTTCCTTTTGTCCTACATCCCGGGAGATCCCCAGACGATGGGCGAGCCGTTCCGGGTCAGCCTCATCGGCCATCGGATTAGTTTCGAGCCCTTGGTCAAGCCCACCGAATACAGTCAACTTCTGCTGCCCGTGGGCCACCACTGCCTGATGACGGGAAACACGAAATGAACGACCAAGCCCGAGATAACCAATGGCTTCGAGTACACTGCTCTTGCCACTGCCATTCGCACCATAAATCAGGTTAAAGGAAGGGGAAAACGAGACGGTGTCCGGCGCCAGATTCCGGAAATGCTGGGTCTGGATTTTTACAAGCGCCATAAAATGAAAAGCCTCAATGCATGAGGGTCAATCGTTCGTCTTTGAGCATATCCATTCCCGGCGCGAGGATATGCACGTAACGATCGAAATAGAGAAACTGTTTCAGTAATAATGCAAACTCCCGTGGGAAATGCAGACCGTGATTCTCACCCACACGCACGACCTCCATCAACAGCTCGTTCACGTCCTCCTCCACCCGGGATGGGTTTTCAGAAGGGCTTTCCACCTGTTGGGCCAGGCGCTGAAGATCACAGGCCAATGCTTGGCGGTCCACATTGGTGCCAGTTACCCCAATCCGGGTCATGGCATCTGCCATGCCGTTGAAATCCTGCGTCAGGAAAGTACTGCCAAAATCGCGCAACGCCTGCCAGGTCTCCGGTCGTATCCGCCCCACAATGCCGAAGTCGATAAAGCCCACGCGGCCATCCCTCAACACCATGAGGTTTCCGGCATGGACATCGGCGTGGAAAAATTCACAGCGAGTCAGGCTGGAAAACCAGGTATTCATCGCCGAGATCAACGTGCCTTCCGGGTCTGCGGTGACCTGTCGAACGCTATCCAGATCCGTCAACGGAACGCCGTCGAAACGCTCCATGGTCAATATGCGCCGGCTGCTGCAATGTTCGTAAACCCTGGGGACAGTCACCGCCTGGTTGTCCGTCAATTCCAGAAACCGACGGAAGGCTTTCAGATTGGCCGCTTCCTGATGGAAATTGCACTCTTCCATCATCGATTGCTGGATTTCCCGGGCAATACCGGAAAGCGAGGCCCAGGACAGTTTCGGCGCCAGGGTGTCGATGATTCGCGCAGACAGGGAAAGAAAGTTGAGGTCGGTGCCCAGGGTCGCTTCCACGCCCGGCTTCTGGACCTTGATCACCACCCGTTCACCGGTAACCAGACGGGCGCCATGAACCTGGGCAATGGACGCCGAGGCGAGGGCGATGGGCTCGATGTGGCTGAAAACGTTTTCCAGCGGCTGATCGAGTTCCCGTGCGATGAGCTTTCGGATCTCCCCGAAGGGCAGGCTAGGGGTTCTATCCAGGCAATACTGGAACTCGTCCACATACTCTTTTGGGAACAACGTGGGCGAACTGGCAATGAACTGTCCCAGCTTGATGTAGGTAGCGCCAAGACGTTCAAACGTCTGGCGCAGCATCCGGGGTGCGGGCGGCCGATCCCCCCGCAGCCAGTCTACGCCCGTACGTCCGAGCACCGATAGGGTCTGGCCAATTCGTAACGCGCCCCGGACGCCATCCGTCACCACTGCCATGAAGTGCCTGAAATTCCGGCTTACAGACGCATGGGCATGACCACGTACAGGCAGCCGACATCGGTTTCCGACTCAATCAACGCACTACTGTTCGGGTTGGACAGGGTGATCTTGACCTGGTCATCGTCCAGGGCGTTCATCACATCCACCAGGTAACCCACGTTGAAGCCGATCTGCAGCGATTCGCCTTCATAATCCACCGGTAGCGCATCCTCAGCCTGCTCCTGGTCCGGGTTGTTGGCAAATACCTGCAACTGACCGGACGAAAGATTCAGCCGGACACCGCGAATGTTCTCGTGGGACAGGATACCGGCCCGTTGCAGGGTGTTTTTCAGGGTAGCCCGGTCAGCCAACACCACTTTGTCGCCCCCACGTGGGATCACCCGGTTGTAGTCCGGGAATTTGCCCTCAATCAGCTTGGAGGTGAAGGTGTAGCTGCCCACGGTAGCCCGTAGGTGGTTATCCCCAATCACCAGGGTCACCGGCGATTCCACATCGTCCAGCAAACGAGCCAGTTCCAGCACGCCCTTACGCGGCACGATCACCTGACGCAGTTCCGGGCAGCCGGTTTCCATATCCTGATGCGCCATGGCCAGTCGATGGCCATCGGTGGCCACGGTACGAACGTGACCCTGATCCACCTCCAGCAACAGGCCGTTCAGGTAATAGCGCACGTCCTGCTGGGCCATGGCAAAAGCCGTGGCATCCAGCATCTGGCTAAGATCTTTCTGGAACATCTCCAAACGGAAGCTTTCTTCCTCATCTTCCACGTTCGGGAAGTGCTCGGCAGGCAGGGTGGACAGAGTGAAGTGGGAGTTACCCGCCCGCAAGTGCAACCGATCTCCTTCCAGCGCCATATCAATCGGAGCTTCGTCACTGACCGCCCGGCAGATGTCCGCCAGTTTCCGGGCCGGCACGGTGATGCGACCGGGCTGGTCCACGTGCACCGGGGTAACCCGGGCCACCAGCTCCACTTCCATGTTGGTACCCGTGAGTGTCAGCGTGTTGTCTTCCGCCTCCAGCAACACGTTCGACAGCACCGGCATGGTCTGTTTCTTTTCCACCACGCCAGCAATGCTTTGCAGCGGGGTGAGCAGGGATTCACGGCTGATTGTCAGTTTCATGGCACTCGGTTTCTGTTATCGGAAGTGAATGTTTGGCAACGACCCGATTCCGTCAGGTCGTCAGCAGTCTCATGAAGTTCTGATAGTCCTCGCGGATACCGGGATCGGTTTCCTGGAGTTCGACAATTTTCTTGCAGGCATGCAGGACCGTGGTGTGATCCCGCCCCCCGAAGGCGTCCCCGATTTCCGGAAGACTGTGGTTCGTCAGCTCTTTGGCCAGGGACATGGCCACCTGGCGCGGCCGGGTGACGGTGCGGGTCCGGCGTTTGGACAGCAGATCCGCCACTTTAATCTTGTAGTACTCCGCCACGGTGCGCTGGATGTTGTCGATGCTAACCTGCTTCTCATGCAGGGCCAACAGATCCTTGAGGCTTTCGCGAATAAACGGCGGGGTGATTTCCGAACCTGTGAAGTGAGCATTCGCTATCACCAGACGAAGCGCGCCTTCTAGCTCCCGGACGTTGGAACGGATTTTCTGAGCGATGAAAAACGCCGCTTCGCTACTGAGCTTGACGTTCGCCTGCTCCGCCTTTTTCATTAGGATGGCCACCCGGGTTTCCAGTTCCGGTGGCTCGACCATCACCGTCAGGCCCCAACCGAAACGGGACTTCAGGCGTTCTTCCATGTCCACGATTTCTTTCGGGAAGCGGTCACAGGTCACGATCACCTGTTGCCCACCTTCCAGCAAGGCATTAAAAGTGTGGAAAAACTCTTCCTGGGAGCGCTCTTTGCGGGCGAAGAACTGTATGTCATCGATCAACAGGGCATCGACCGACCGATAATAGCGTTTGAATTCGTTGATGGCATTCAGTTGCAACGCCTTGACCATGTCCGCCACAAAACGTTCCGAACGCAAATAGGCCACTTTCGCGCCGGGATTGCGACGCACGATCTCATTACCAATGGCGTGCATCAGGTGGGTCTTACCCAGGCCCACACCACCATAGAGGAACAACGGGTTATAGGCGCCACCGGGATTTTCCGCCACCTGCATAGACGCCGCCCGGGCCAGCTGGTTCGACTTACCTTCCACAAAAGTTTCAAAGGTGAAGCTTTCGTTCAGGAAACTCTGGTGCTTGATATCGCCTTCCACCTGAACATCGCGACGCTGCTGATTGCGCCGCCGCTCCGGTGAGGCTGGTGCGGTGGTTGCCGCCGGCACCGTCGCCGCGACACTTTTTTCCTCCTCGGTGACGGTGCGCCCTGTTTCCTCAACCGCCGAGGGTTGTTCAGGCTTGTCGACAGAGCGGCCCACCGGCTCGCTTTCCTTCGGTGCCGACCCCACTTTCATCACCACCCGCGGGGCCTGGCCACCGTTCAGGTCTTTCAATACTTCCTCTATACGGCGCAGATACTTCTGGTTGACCCAGTCCATTACGAAGCGATTCGGCGCGAACAACATCAGTTGCCCCTCCCGCAGATCAGACTGCAGAGGACGCAACCAGGTATTGAACTGTTGTGCCGGGAACTCGTCCCGGAGTACTTCAAGACATTGATGCCACATACTGCTCGACAAACCGCCTGTTGCTGAAAATCGCTGTTCCCGCGCCATACAACCCGGGGAGGGACGCTCAAGATGACCACGAATTCTACCCCGAGAGCGTAACCAGTAAAAGGCCGTCAATCTTCTTCATGAACAGCCTGTGGAAATATTTTATGTTTTCTTTCATTGGCTTGTGGATATATACACAGCCTTGTGTACAGAAAATCATGTCAAAAAAACTTACCCACAGGGTGGTGTGCATACCCCGTTCCCAACCCTGTGTGAAACCGTTGCACCGAACCATGAACAACTCCGTTTTTTTCGCCGAAGCCGTTTTTTACACATTTCCTGCCTCGAGTTTCCACAGAGCTCATCGCCAGTCATCAAGACCCTTATCAATAGCCCAACCATCTGTTTTTATGCCATAAAATTGGCTTATTCACAGAAAACAGCCTGCCTAATAACAGTAATAAATAATCCTTAAAAGAATTAAAAAACCCTACTGATTTTTATGATTCGTCATCGCCTGCGCTGCTCAGATCAGAAATACCAACCTCCCTTGCCAGAAACATTGAACTTGCCCCGGGATTTGACTAGAATGCCGCTCCTGTTTTGGCTGTCTGTTTTTCAGCCAACGATCAAAGTCCATTGACGAATTTGTGAGAACTTCACCATGAAAAGAACATTTCAACCGAGCGTCCTGAAGCGCAAGCGTGCTCACGGTTTCCGTGCCCGTATGGCGACTGCAAACGGTCGCAAGGTCCTGTCCCGTCGTCGTGCCAAGGGTCGTGCACGTCTGTCAGCGTAACTGCGGGATTACCTCATGAAGACTTTGGGGTTTCCGAAATCTCACAGGCTTCTGAAGCCTTCGGATTACAGCAAAGTCTTTGATGACGTAGCTCTGAAAGTTCCGCACAGGAATTTTCTGATCCTGGCTACGCCCAATCAACTGGGCCATGCCAGGATCGGTTTGATTTTCTCGAAGAAAAATCTGCGACTGGCCGTCCAGAGAAACCGGATAAAACGCCAGGTCAGAGAAACGTTCAGACACCAGCAGGACCTCCCCGGGCTCGACATCGTCGTTCTGGGCCGCCAGGGACTCAATCGTCTGGACAACACGACCGTGCAGTCGTCCCTGAATGAACTCTGGCAACGAGTGAAAAAAAAGTACCGCCAGATTTCGTCTGAACACTCAGACGCAAAGCCTCGAGGTACGAGTTAATGCGTCAACTTCTGCTCTTGCCCATCCGTTTCTACCAATACGCACTGAGTCCGATGATGGCGAGCCATTGCCGACATCATCCCACCTGTTCACAATACGCCGTCGAAGCCATTCAGCATCATGGTGCGCTCAAGGGAAGTTATCTGGCAGGTGCCCGTCTTTTGAGATGCCACCCCTGGGCTGAAGGCGGTTATGATCCGGTACCAGGAACCGACACGTCTGTAGCAACCTGTGAACCACAGGACTGCCATCAGACTGAACGCCCCCATTCCACTACTCAGACCAGACACTAAGTTTATGGATATCAAACGCATCGTTTTGTTTGCCGGTCTTGCGATTGTCAGCTATCTGATGGTCCTTGCCTGGAACGAGGACTATCACCAGCCAGCCACGGAACAGGTTGCCCAGACTGAAAGCGCAAGCACCAGCAAGAGCACAACCGATGGCATGGTATTGCCCGAAAGTGGCGCAGCATCCGGTGCGGACGAATTTTCCACACCGGAAACCGGTGGTCTGAATACCGCATCGTCTGACGATGGCCGAGAGATCGCTGATCGTTACATTACGGTCAAAACCGATGTCTATGAGCTCAAGATTGATCGGGTGGGTGGCAACCTGGTGTCCAGTTCCCTGTTGGACTACGACAAGTCCCTGGACAGCAAGGCACCGCTGAAGCTGCTGACCAACACCGCTAACCGGACCTACGTACTGGAAAGTGGCCTGATTGGCCAGGATGGGCCGGATGGCCGCAACGCTGCCAGGACGCCGGTATTCAATGCAAACAGTGGTGAATACACGCTTCAAGAAGGCCAGGACCAGCTTCAGATTGATCTGACCTACACCACCGACAATAGCGTTACCATTACCAAGCGCTATGAACTGGGCCGTGACAGTTATCAGATCGATGTTCGTTACCTGATTGATAACCAGTCTGACAATGCCTGGACCGGTAACTTTACCGGCAAGATCGTTCGTGATCAGGCGCCTGACCCCACTTCACAGGCCAGCATGGGCATTCGAGCCTATCTGGGTATGGTGGTGAGTAGCCCGGAAGATCCGTACGAGAAATACGATTTCGATGACCTGTCCGAAGAGCGCCTGAACCAGCAGGTAACCGGCGGCTGGCTCGCCTTCCTGCAGCATTACTTCCTGAGCGCCTGGGTGCCGGAACCGAACCAGTCGGCTCAGTTCCAGACCACTCGTCGCGGCGACCTGCATGTGATGGGTTTTGTCTATCCCGCCACTACTGTAGCGCCGGGTGAAACCGCCGAAATCGGCGCCACCGCCTACGTTGGGCCCAAGATCATCGAACGCCTGGAATCCCTGGCTCCGAATCTGGACCGCACAGTGGACTTCGGCTGGCTGTTCTTTATTTCCCTGCCGCTGTTCTACATCCTGCAGTGGTTCCACGGTCTTGTGGGTAACTGGGGTGTGGCCATAATCCTGCTGACGGTCATGGTGAAGGCGGTGTTCTTCCACCTGTCGGCCACCAGTTACCGTTCCATGGCCAAGATGCGCGCGGTTGCGCCGCAACTGACCCGGTTGAAGGAACTGTATGGCGACGATCGTCAGCGCATGTCCCAGGAAATGATGGCGCTGTACAAGCGGGAGAAAATCAACCCGCTGGGTGGCTGTCTGCCAATCCTGGTGCAGATGCCGGTGTTCATCTCCCTGTACTGGGTGCTGTTTGAAGCCGTCCAGCTGCGCCACGCGCCGTTCTTCCTGTGGATTAACGATCTGTCCCAGATGGACCCCTACTTCATCCTGCCGATCCTGATGGGTGCCAGCATGTTCATCCAGATGCAGCTGAACCCGACACCGCCGGACCCCATGCAGGCCAAGCTGATGAAAGCCATGCCGCTGGTGTTCACGGTCTTCTTCCTGTGGTTCCCGGCCGGTCTGGTACTCTACTGGCTGACCAACAACGTTCTGTCGATCGCCCAGCAGTGGTACATTACCCGCAAGATCGAAGCGGAAACCGCAGGCAAGAAATACTGACACCGTCAGTCACTGTCACCACTCAAAGGCTCCCTTGCGGAGCCTTTGTTGTTTTTATCCAGGATAGGTCTCATGCAGCCAGCTACTGACACCATTGCTGCCATTGCCACCGCCCCGGGTCAGGCCGGAGTGGGGATTGTCCGGGTCTCCGGCCCCAAAGCGGGTGCCATTGCCCGCCAGATGCTGGGCTTTGAACCGAAGCCCCGTTACGCCCATTACGGACCATTTATCGACAGCCAGGGCGAACTGATTGATGAAGGGCTGGGTCTGTTTTTCCCTAATCCGCATTCCTTTACTGGCGAAGACGTTCTGGAATTGCAGGGCCATGGCGGGACGGTGATTCTGGATCTGCTATTGCGGGAGGTCTGCAACCAGGGCGCTCGCTTGGCGCGGCCAGGCGAGTTCTCCGAGCGGGCGTTTCTCAACGACAAGCTGGATCTGGCCCAGGCCGAGGCCATTGCCGATTTGATTGAAAGCAGCTCCGAACAGGCGGCCCGATGCGCCGTGCGTTCCATGCAGGGTGTCTTCTCCCAGCGCATTGACCAGTTGGTGGATGCCATCACCCATCTTCGCATCTACGTCGAGGCAGCCATCGATTTCCCGGAGGAGGAAATCGATTTCCTGGCCGACGGCAAGGTGGCCGGCGATCTCGCCGGGCTGATCGACCAGGTGCGGGCGATCCTGGCCGAAGCCGAGCAGGGCACCATCCTGCGTGATGGCATGAACGTGGTGATTGCCGGCCGCCCCAACGCCGGCAAGTCGAGTCTGTTGAACGCCCTCGCCGGCCGGGAAACCGCTATTGTGACCGCCATTGAAGGCACCACCCGGGATGTGTTGAAAGAACATATCCACATCGATGGCATGCCCCTGCACATCATCGATACTGCCGGGTTGCGGGAGAGCCCGGATGAGGTGGAGCAGATTGGCATTGCCCGGGCCTGGGATGAAATCCGCAAGGCTGACCGGATACTGCTTCTAGTGGATGCCACCACCACCGACAAAACCGAGCCCCACGAAATCTGGCCGGATTTTATTGACCAGTTACCGGAAAACGCGCCAGTCACGGTAATTCGCAACAAGGTGGATCTGTCCGGTGAGCCGGTGGGGATTTCGGCCGAGCCCGGCCAGTCGGCCCCGGTCATTCGTCTGGCAGCGAAATCCGCCGACGGCCTGGATACCCTTCGGGATCACCTGAAGGAATGTATTGGCTTTGCCAGCAGCACCGAGGGCGGATTCCTGGCCCGTCGCCGGCATCTGGATGCTCTGGAACGGGCCCATCAATCCATGCTTCAGGGCCAGACCCAGCTGGATGGCTATGGCGCCGGTGAATTGCTCGCCGAGGATCTTCGCGCCGCCCAGGACGCATTGGGTGAGATCACCGGGCATCTGACCCCGGACGAATTGCTGGGCAAGATCTTCAGTTCTTTCTGTATCGGGAAGTGATCCTGAACCTGCACCATCGCGGTTCGACTGCACCAACGGCGGGCATATTACTCGCCGTGTATTTCTCCTTTATTCCCACCTGAAAGGCCATATTTTCAAGAAATATCAGTTGCTTGAATTAAAATGGCACAAACCTTGATTGGTTAGAACCACGCAGCGAGACGTTGGTTTCTGAAACCACCATCAAAGCGCAACAATCTGACAAATGGTCAACTAGGGTTCCGGTCTGCCCACTACCGCAGACGACTGGTCCGAGAGTTGACGGCCTTTCCAAGGCTACACGGCGGGACAAAAGCCCGGGAGGATCGTTCAGTTACTGACGCCTCTCGTTTTTTTGAAACGCCCAGCCAGGAGGAAAAGGCCATGCTCGAAACGGCAGCTCCCCTCTACGACGATCTGATTCCCGGCGGATCCCACTGGTCCTTCATCATGCGCCGCGGCCACGTGCTGCGCCTGATTGACGAAACCGGTGGCGCCAACGTTGGTATGTTGATGTACAACCTCGAGAATCTCCTCGAGCGGTACAACATGCCGGATACCCTCAAGAACCAGCACACCTTCCTGCTCACCAAGGGCCACGTGCTCATGTCGGACATGGGGCGGGTTTTTGCGTCCATCATCCGTGACGACCTGGGCTGGCACGATTCCGTCAGCGGTACCTGCAACGCCGAGCTGGTGGAACAGCGTTGGGGTCGGAAGACTTATCAACAGGCTCACAATCACTACCACCGCAACGGCATCAGCAGCTTTCTCAACGAACTGGCCAAGTACGGGCTGGGCAAGAAAGACCTCACCGCCAACCTGAACTGGTTCAGTAAGGTGCACACCGACGACGAGGGCAACATGGCGTTCGCCGAAAACCATTCCCACGCCGGTGCCACCGTCGACCTGCGGTTTGAGATGGACACCATCGTGGTATTGCATACCTGCCCGCACCCGATGAACCCGGCCACGGAATACCCAAGCCACCCCGTGCGTTACCAGCTCTTCAAGGCGGCCCCCGTCACCGATGCCGACCCTTGCAAGACCTCGTCGCCGGAGGCCACCCGCGCCTTCGCCAATAACGCCCTGTACCACTCGTTCCTGTGAGGGAGGCCGGACATGATCAAGGTAAGCGAATTGAACCCCGAAAATGCCAGCTTCCGGGAAACCGTTCCCGCTGGTGAGTATTTCCTGAAAGTGGTGAAGGCCGGCGAGACCGTGCGGATTCTCGATCTGGAAGGTAACCAGGCCGCCGACACCCTGTTCTACAACGCCCACAACCCCACCGAGCGCTACAGCGTGATGGACACCATCCGCGAGCAGGGCAATGTTTACCTGACCGCCGGCTCTGTACTGATGTCCTCGGAAAATAACCCGATGCTGGAAATCACCGCCGATACCTGCGGCCGGCACGACACCCTCGGTGGCGCCTGCGCGGCGGAGAGCAACACCACCCGTTACGCGCTGGAGAAAAAGTGCATGCATGCCTGCCGGGACAGCTGGCTGGTGGCGGTCACCGAGCACGAAGAGCTGGGCATGACCAAGCGGGACATTACCCACAACATCAACTTCTTCATGA
Source organism: Marinobacter nauticus (assembly GCA_044811145.1). Lineage (GTDB taxonomy): Bacteria > Pseudomonadota > Gammaproteobacteria > Pseudomonadales > Oleiphilaceae > Marinobacter > Marinobacter nauticus_A. The sequence goes on along the minus strand of CP085245.1, from coordinate 1,116,116 downwards.
ACGTGCCCGTGACCGCCGATGGCGGACTGACGTTTGCCGATGGCATTTCCGATGCCGGCAAGTACGTGGAACTGGAAGCGAAGATGGATGTGCTGGTGATGATTTCCAACTGTCCGCAGCTCAACAACCCCTGTAATGGCTGGAACCCCACGCCGATCGAGGTGCTGGTATGGAGCTGAACCGACCCGTCGACAAGGTACTGATCGCCAATCGGGGCGCCATTGCCTGTCGCGTAATTCGTACACTTCGAGCGCTGGGCGTTGGCTCGGTGGTCGTGTACGCCGAGGCCGATGCAGATTCCCTGCATGTGCGTCAGGCCGACGAAGCCTGGCCACTGGGGGAGGGTACCGCCGCCCAGACCTACCTCGACCAGGACAAACTGTTTGAGGTGGTGCGCCAGAGCGGCGCCGGCGCCATTCACCCAGGTTACGGCTTTCTTAGCGAGAACGCGGATTTCGCCCGCCGCTGTGAAGCCGAAGGCGTGGTGTTCCTGGGGCCCACCCCGGAGCAGATGGAGCAGTTCGGGCTCAAGCACACCGCCCGTGCCCTGGCCCAAGAGGCCGGTGTGCCCTTGTTGCCGGGCACGGAGCTGCTGACCGACCTGGACGACGCACTGAAAGCGGCCAGCGATATTGGCTACCCGGTGATGCTCAAAAGCACCGCCGGCGGCGGCGGCATTGGCATGTCCCGCTGTTACGGCGCCGAGGACCTGGAAAAGAATTTCGAATCGGTCCAGCGCCTGAGCCAGAACAACTTCAGCAATGACGGCGTGTTCCTGGAAAAGTTCGTGGAACACGCCCGCCACATTGAAGTCCAGCTGTTTGGTGATGGCAACGGTCAGGTACTGGCCCTGGGTGAGCGGGACTGCTCCGCCCAGCGGCGCAACCAGAAAGTGATCGAGGAAGCACCGGCGCCGGGTCTGACCGAGGACGTCCGGGCGCGAATGCATGAAACCGCCCGCAAGTTGGGGGAGAGCATCGCCTATCGCAGTGCCGGCACCGTGGAATTCATCTACGACCCGGACACCGCCGAATTCTACTTCCTGGAAGTGAACACCCGGCTGCAGGTGGAGCACGGTGTCACCGAGCAGGTCTACGGCGTGGACCTGGTACGCTGGATGGTGGAACTGGGCATGGGTACCCTGGCGGACCTGCCTGAACTGGATCGCCACCTGAACCCCTCGGGCCACGCCATTCAGGCCCGCATCTATGCTGAGGACCCGAACAAGGACTTCCAGCCCGGGGCCGGGCTACTCACCAACGTGGACTGGCCGGAAGACGACGGCCTGCGTATCGATACCTGGATTCAGCCGGGCACCGAAGTTTCACCGCTGTTTGACCCCATGCTGGCCAAGGTGATTGTCCACGAATCCGACCGTGAATCTGCCCGCACCCGTTTGCTTGGCGCCCTTGGTGACAGCCGCCTGTATGGCATCGAAACCAACCTGGCCTACGTGCAGCAGGTGCTGGCCGACCCGAGCTTTGTCGAGGGCCGCCTGTTTACCCGCACCCTCAACGAATTCGACTACCAGCCCGCCACGGTGGATGTCCTCACCGGCGGCACGCTGACCACCATCCAGGACTACCCGGGCCGCATCGGTTACTGGGAAATCGGCGTGCCGCCTTCCGGGCCGTTTGACAGCTATTCGTTCCGCCTGGGCAATCGCCTGCTCGGCAACCCGGAAGGCGCGCCGGGCCTGGAAATCACCCTGAAAGGGCCGGTGCTGTCGTTCAACCGGGCGACCCAGATCGTGCTGACGGGCGCCGAGCTGGACGCCACCCTGGACGACCAGCCGGTGAAGTTCTGGGAGGTCGTGGATGTACCCGCCGGCGCCACCCTGAAGCTGGGTGCCACCACTGCCGACGGCGCCCGGGCCTATGTCCTGTTCCGGGGCGGCCTGGACTGCCCGGAATACCTTACCTCCTGCAGCACCTTCACCCTGGGCCAGTTCGGTGGTCATTGTGGTCGGGCCTTGCGGGCCGGGGATGTGCTGGCGCTGGCCGAGGCTGAGCCGGTGAAGGCCACCTCGGTGGCGAACGATCTGAAACCGGCCATCGGAAAGACCTGGGATCTGCACGTGACTTATGGCCCCCACGGGGCGCCGGACTACTTCACCGAGCAGGACATCCAGACCTTCTTCGACAGTGAATGGGAAATCCATTACAACTCCAGCCGCACCGGCGTTCGCCTGATTGGTCCCAAACCCGAGTGGGCCCGCAGTGACGGCGGTGAGGCGGGCATGCATCCCTCCAACATTCACGATAACGCCTACGCCGTGGGCACCGTGGATTTCACCGGCGACATGCCGGTGATTCTGGGCCCGGACGGCCCCAGCCTGGGTGGTTTTGTGTGCCCGGTGACCGTGATCAGCGCCGACCTGTGGAAACTCGGCCAGCTCAAGGCGGGGGATAAAGTCCGCTTTGTGCCGGTCAATCAGGAACAGGCGGTGGTGTTGCGCCAGGCGCTGGATGAATCCATTGCCAAGCTGACCGGTGCCAGTGCCCGGATTAGCCCGATCCAGCCCCAGACCCCGATTCTGGATGCCCTGAGCAGCCGGGAGCACGAAACCGGCGTGGTCTACCGGGCCGCCGGGGACAATTACGTGCTGGTGGAATACGGCGACATGGAGCTGGACATCCGCCTGCGCTTCCGGGCCCACGCGCTCATGCTCTGGCTGCGGGAGCGGGACCACCCGGCGATTCTGGAACTGACCCCGGGCATCCGGTCCCTGCAGGTGCATTACGACAGCCAGAAGCTGGGCCAGCGTGACCTGCTGGACCTGCTGATCCGCGCCGAGAAAGAGCTGGAGAAACAGCCGGAGTGGGACGTGCCGGCCCGCATTGTTCATCTGCCCCTGTCCTGGGACGACGAAGCCTGCCAGCAGGCCATCAACAAATACATGCAGTCGGTGCGCAAGGACGCGCCCTGGTGCCCGAGCAACCTGGAATTCATTCGCCGCATCAATGGCCTGGAGAGCATCGACGAGGTCAAGAAGACCGTGTTCGAGGCCAGCTACTTGGTGATGGGCCTGGGCGATGTCTACCTGGGTGCTCCAGTGGCCACCCCCCTGGACCCGCGCCACCGCCTGGTGACCACCAAGTACAACCCGGCCCGCACCTGGACCGCCGAAAACTCGGTGGGTATCGGCGGCGCCTACCTGTGCATCTACGGTATGGAAGGGCCGGGCGGTTACCAGTTTGTCGGGCGCACCCTGCAGATGTGGAACCGTTACCGCACCACCGAGTACTTCCAGCCGGGCCAGCCGTGGCTGCTGCGCTTCTTCGATCAGATCCGTTTCTACGAGGTGAGCGCCGAGGAACTGCAGCAGATCCGCCGGGATTTCCCCAACGGCGATTACCCCATCGAAGTAGAGGAAACCCGGTTCAACCTCAAGGATTACGAGCGGTTCCTGGCCGACAACCAGGACGAAATACAGAGCTTTACCGATCACCGCAAGCAGGCCTTCGACGAGGAACTGCAGCGCTGGATTGAATCCGGCCAGATCAACTTCAGTTCCGAAGCCCCAATTGAAGACACCGGCGAGGACGACATTACTGACCTGCCAGCCGGCCAGCACGCCATTGAAAGCCACGTCGCCGGCAATGTCTGGGAGTGCCTGGTGAAACCCGGCGACGTGATTGACGCCCAGCGCCCGGTGGCGGTGGTGGAGTCCATGAAGATGGAAATCGAGTTGCTGAGTCCGGTGGCGGGCAAGGTGATTGAAGTACGGCGGGAGGCCGGCCAGGCCGTCGCCCCGGGAGCGCCGGTGGTGATCGTCGAAGAACTCCCAAGCTGACACACAAAAAACGTTAGGTAATGACCAGACGGGCAAGGCCCGAGGAGAGAAACCATGAAAACACGTAACCTTTGCAAACCCCTGGTCGCCGGTGTGCTGGCGGCCGCCCTGTCACCCGCCGCAATGGCCGAGGAAAAGGATTCGTTCAGCATTGCCTGGACCATCTACGCGGGCTGGGTGCCCTGGCAGTACGCCGAGGACAGCGGCATCATGAAAAAGTGGGCGGACAAGTACGATATCGACGTGGATATCGTGCAGGTGAACGACTACATCGAATCCATCAACCAGTACACCGCCGGCCAGTTTGATGGCGTGGTGGCCACCAGCATGGACGGCCTTTCGATCCCGGCGGCTTCCGGCCTGGACACCACCGCCCTGATCGTGGGTGACTACTCCAATGGCAATGACGGCCTGGTGTCCAAGGACGCCACCTCCATCGAAGAGCTGGAAGGCGAAACCGTGCACCTGGTGGAGCTGTCCGTGTCCCACTACCTGCTGGCCCGTGCGCTGGAAAGCGTGGGTCTGAGTGAACGGGATCTGGACGTGGTCAACATCTCCGACGCCGACCTGGTTTCGGCATTCCAGACTGACGACGTGCGCCACGTGGCCACCTGGAACCCGCTGCTGAGTGAAGTGGAATCCTACCCGGATGCCACCAAGCTGTTCGATTCCAGCCAGATTCCTGGCCACATCAAGGACCTGACTCTGGTCAGCACCGAAACCCTGGAAGATAACCCAAAACTGGGCAAGGCCCTGGTGGGTGCCTGGTATGAAACCATGAGCATCCTGAAATCCGACGACAAGAAGGGCCAAGAAGCCCGCGCCCATCTGGGTGAGCTGTCAGGCACCGATCAGGAAGGCTACGAAGCCCAACTGGCTGGTATGAAGATGTTTTGGGAGCCGAAGATGTCGGTGGATTTTATCAACAGCGAGCAGGCATTCGAGGCCATGGACAGCGTGCGTCAGTTCTCCTTCAACAAGGGCCTGCTGGGGCAGGGCGCCATGAGCCCGGACTTCGTGGGCATCGAGTTCCCGGATGGCACCGTGATGGGTGATTCCGGCAACGTGAAGCTGCGCTTCAATGATGACTACATGCAGATGGCGGCCGACGGTGATATCTGATTCTAGCACCGCTTGTTTCGTTGGGAACCTGAGGGCACGATAGTCGTGCCCTTTTTTTACGAGAAAAATGCCAATGCGTCGAACCAAGGAAGAGGCCGAGAAAACCCGCCAGACGGTGTTGGAAGCAGCATTAACGCTGTTCAGCCGGGACGGCTATTCACTGACGACCCTGAGCCGTATCGCAAAAGAAGCCGGTTGCAGTCGCGGGCCGATCTACTGGCACTTCCAGAACAAGGACGACCTGTACGAAGCGGTGCTGGCCTATTCCCAGGAACCCCTGGAAGCGTTGGTGGATGAATGCCGAAGCATGGCCGACCAACCGGTGGCCGCCATGGAGCACTTCCTGGAGCAGTGGCTGTCACTGCTGGCCAATGACCGGCGCTACCGGCAGTCGTTTGAAATCCTGCTGAACAAGACCGAACTCACCGACGCCATGAGCCGCACCCTGAAACGGGAGCGGGAACTGACCAGTTCGATCGTCGCGTTGTTTGGCGAGCTGGCGGGTAAAGCCCTGGAGAAGGGCCAGCTGGAAAACGACGAGCAGCCCGAAGACCTGGGGCTGCTGTGTTACACCTTCCTGATGGGTATCACCCAGACTTGGCTGTTTGCGCCCGGGTTGTTTTCACTGAAACAGCAGATCCCGTTTTTCCAGCGTCAGTTCCGGCATCTGTTGGGGATTGTGTCGACAGGCACGGGAAGCGAATAGCCTCCCGGCCCTGTCCAGGCTTCAGAACATCTTCAGGTAACGTTGGATTTCCCACTCCGAAACGTGGTTGTGGTAGCTCTCCCACTCGTCTTTCTTGAAGTCCACGAACGCCCGGAACATGTCATCCCCAAACACCTCGCGGGCCAGGGGGTCCGCCTCGAAGGCCTCAACAGCCTCACCCAGATTGCGCGGCAGGTATTCGATGCCCTGTGCCGCAATGTCGGCATCGCTGTAGTTGTACATGTTCTCGTGGTGCGGGGCGCCCGCATCCAGTCCTTCCCGAATGCCTTCCAGACCGGCGGCCAGAATCAGCGCCGAACCCAGGTAGGGGTTACAGGCAATGTCGGCGGCCCGGCACTCGATACGCTCGCCCACGCCTGGAATCCGGATCATGTTGGTTCGGTTGTTGGAGCCGTAGCACATGAACACCGGCGCCCAGGTGGAGCCGGACATACTGCCCTGGCGCACCAGCCGCTTGTAACTGTTCACGGTGGGGGCGATTACCGCACTGATGGCGGCGCCGTGTTTGAGCACCCCGGCGATGAACTGGTAGGCAATGCGGCTGATGCCACAGTTGTGGGTATCGTCGCCGTTGGGCTTGAACAGGTTTTCCCCGGTCCGGGCATCGGCCAGTGACATGTTGTAGTGGGCGCCACTGCCGGTGCGGTCACTGAAGGGTTTGGGCATGAAGCTGGCGAAGGCGCCGTGTTTGCGGGCGATTTCATTGGCCATCATGCGGAAGAACACCAGCCGGTCGGCCATGGTCAGGGCGTCGGCGTACTTGAAGTCGGTTTCGAACTGGCCGTTGGCGTCTTCGTGGTCGAAGGAATAAACATCCCAGCCCAGCTCATTCATGGCGTCCACCAGCTCGTCCATGATCGGTAGGTTGTCCATCAGGCTGCGGGGGTCGTAGCAGGGCTTGCCCAGGGTATCCCGGTCACTGACCGGGGCAAAACCGCCATCTTCGGTGTCCCGAAAGACAAAGAACTCGGTTTCGATGCCCATATTGAAGCGGTAACCCATGGTTTTGGCGGCCTCCAACTGGCGGAGCAGGATATTCCGGGAACAGGCCTCGAAAGGCTGGCCATTCAGGTACAGATTGCCGGGAAACCAGGCCAGTTGGCGGTTCCAGGGGCAGATGGCGTGGTTGGCGGCATCCGGCATGGCGGCGACTTCGTCGTCGGAGATGTCCTGGGGCACACCGTCGAGCGCCGCGCCTGTGTATAACTCCGAGCCTTCCATCATCTGGCCCAGGTGGGCCACCGGTACGAATTTCCCCTTGCTCACCCCGTGGATATCCACATAGCTGGCCATGGTGTATTTCACGCCCGCCTCGGTCAGTTGCTGTTTCAGGGCCTGGGTATCGGTCAGTTCAGTCATGTCGTTTGTCCTCATCTCGGCCCGGTTGGACGGGCGTTTCGGTATGCGTGTCTGGCACGGATCTTTCATTCAACGTACATGCCAGCATGTATGTAAATGAATCCGGAAACCACGCCGGTAACGGCAGAAAGGAGTTTCAAGTGACTGATTCAGAATGGGTTATAGACGATTTTCTGGCCGGACCGCTGCCCCTGGTCAGCGGTAAAATCCTGCAGAATGCCCGGTTGCGCTACCATCGGATAGGCCGCCTGAATGCACCAAAAGACAACCTGGTGCTGTTACCCACGTACTACGGTGGTGCGGCTGCCGGCAACCACCCGTGGGTGAGCCGGGGTGGCCCTTTGGACCCGGAGCGATACTGCATTGTGATACCGGCCATGCTGGGCGCCGGGGAGTCCTCGTCGCCTTCCAATACCGTTGGTGCCCAGGCGGGCCCGGGATTTCCCCGGATCAGCCTGTACGACAACGTGATGCTGCAAAAACGGTTGCTGGATGAGGTTTTTGGCGGTGCCCGCCTGGCACTGGTGATGGGCTGGTCCATGGGTGGCATGCAGGCGCTGCAGTGGGGCTGCCTGTTTCCGGAGCGGGTGGATGCTGTGCTGGCGGTGTGTGCGACAGCCCGTTGTTACCCCCATAACCAGGTTTTTCTGGAAGGGGTGAAGGCGGCTTTGACTTGCGACCAGGCTTTCCGGGAAGGCCGTTACAGCAAGCCTCCCGAGCGCGGTCTGAAAGCCTTTGCCCGGGTCTACGCCGGTTGGGCCTATTCCCAGGCGTTTTTCCGTAACGAAGGGTATCGCCAGCAGGGTTTTGACTCGCTGGAAGCCTTGCTGGTGTTCTGGGAAAAGGACCACCTGCGACAGGACGCCAACGACCTGTTGGCGGTGCTCGCTACCTGGCAAACCGCGGACATCAGCGCCAACCCCTTTTTTCAGGGGCATTACCGGGAAGCATTGGGCCGGTTGGTAATGCCCACTCTCATGATGCCGTCTGAGACCGACCTGTATTTCACCACCACCGATGCCCGTGCTGACACCGCCGCCATGCCCGGTGGCCGTTGCCAGCCGTTGGACTCGGACTGGGGCCATGTGGCAGGCGGCCCTGGGCGCGAGCCGGATAGCCATCAACTAATACTGGCGGCGGCATCGGAGTTGCTGGAAAACGGTGCGTTGTCGTGAGGCAGAAATGGGCCAAACGCACCGATCAAGTGCATAAAATCGGCACTTTCCGGGTAAAAAAGCCTGGAATTGGCGGAGGTTACAGCAGTGGCACAGTGCCTGCAGAGTCTGTGTCGTTGGCCCCTCTCAATGGGGTAGAAGACCCATATCCGTTCACAGCAACACCGCATCACGTGCGGCCAGACAAACGGACTCAATGGGTGACTAGGGTTCCGGTCCGGCGAAATCAATCAGTTTCCCGGATGGCTGGTCCGAGAGTCACCGACCTCTGGACGGGGTTACACGGCGGGACAAAAGCCCGGGAGATTGGATTGCACGCGATTCCATGGCCGTGTTCTGTGACCAGAGGAGAAAGATCATGCGATTGATAAACCGCACGCCTGGCCGGCTGACCGCCACCGCGTTGGGCATCCTGCCTTTCATTATCCTGTTACTGATCTACGGCGCCGCCTCGCAACAGAGGTTGGCCGAAAACCCCAACGACAAACTGCTGCCGGGTCTGGAACAGATGACCGCGGCCGTGGACCGGATGGCCTTCCAGGAAGACCGCCGCAGCGGTGATTACCTGATGGGGGTTGATACCCTGGCCAGTCTGGAACGTCTGGGCATGGGCGTGGGTGTCGCCGCACTCATGGCCCTGGTGGTGGGCCTGGCCAACGGGGTGCTGCCGCTGGTGCGGGCCAACCTGGCGCCGCTGGTGTCGGCTCTGTCCATGGTGCCGCCACTGGCCATCCTGCCCATACTGTTTATTATTTTCGGATTGGGCGAGTTGTCCAAGGTCATGCTGATTGTCATCGGCACCGCCCCCATCATGATGCGGGATGTTGCCCAGCGGGTGCGTGAGCTGCCCACCGAGCAACTGATCAAGATCCAGACCCTCGGCGCCAACAGCTGGCAGGTGGTGACCCGCATGGCGTTGCCCCAGGTACTGCCACGACTCATCGACGCCGTTCGCCTGAGCCTGGGGCCGGCCTGGCTGTTCCTGATTGCCGCCGAAGCCATCGCCTCCACCGAGGGCCTGGGTTACCGGATCTTTCTGGTGCGCCGTTACCTCGCCATGGATGTGATCCTGCCATACGTCATCTGGATCACCGTTCTCGCCATTGTCATCGACCAGTGTCTGCGACTTGCCAACCGCAGGTTGTTTCCCTGGTACAACGTCGGAGGTCACTGATGAGTTTTATCAGCGTCAACAAACTGTGGAAGGAGTACGGCGACCAGGTCGTGCTGGAAAATCTGAACCTGGAAGTGGAGCAGGGCGAGTTCTGCACCCTTGTGGGGGCGTCTGGCTGCGGCAAATCCACCTTCCTGAAAATGCTGCTGGGGCAAGAGAGCCAGAGCCGGGGCGAGTTGCTGCTGGAGGGTGAAACCTTTCCCGCCGAGCCGGACCGTAACCGAGGAATCGTGTTCCAGCGTTATTCGGTGTTTCCCCACCTGACCGTGCGCCAGAATGTGTTGATGGGGTTGGAGCTTGAACAGAAACCAGTCCTGGGAAAGCTGTTTGGCAGTGCCCGCTCCGAAGCACTGAAGAAAGTGGACGACATGCTGGAGCTGGTTGGCCTGGGACCGTCCGCCAACAAGTGGCCCCATGAGTTGTCCGGCGGCATGCAGCAGCGCCTGGCCATTGCCCAGTCCCTGATCATGCGGCCCCGGGTGCTGCTGCTGGACGAGCCCTTTGGCGCCTTGGACCCCGGTATCCGCAAGGACATGCACGAGCTGCTGTTGCAACTCTGGCGCGAGATCGGCATCACCATTTTCATGGTGACCCACGATTTGCACGAGGGCTTTTACCTGGGCACTCGTTTGCTGGTGTTCGACAAGCTCCGTAACGATCCCCATGCTCCGAACGCCTATGGCGCGACCATTACGTACGATTTGCCCATCGGCCAGACCGACGAGCACTTGCTGCGGGACATTGACCAATCGGTCACCAACACGGCGCGAAATCAGGCCGCCTGATTTCTGTAGCCGGACACAAACAGCGAGCTGATGACCAGTTCCGAGTGTGTCCGGCACCACGTCCTGAGTGTTTAAAATTGTAACCGTGGGGTTTTTAAAGCCTATTTCCGCTGGCTATTCTGTGATCCATTGGTATCTTGTGTATTAAATTTTTGACATTTATGCACAGGCCGGACTACGGACATGAGTAACAGGCACCCTGCGGATATGGACGAGAGCATCGAGAAAAGCAATCAGGACAGGGGAGCGGACAACAGTTCCGCCGTGGCATCGGAAGCCCGGGTGGTCAAGAAGGCCACTACCAGCAGGAGCACCTCAAAAAGCAAGAGCAGCAGTAGCTCAAGTCGCAAAACCTCCAAGGCCCCGGCCGCGAAATCAGCCGACAGTCAGGCGCCAGACTCTTACATGTACTTTACCGAGCGGGACCTGGACCAGATTCTTTCCAACCTGGATTACCTCCGGGAGTCGGTTTTCCCGCGGGTGTTCACCGACAGCCAGAAAGAAGAAGGCAAGCAGCAGTTCTTCCCGTCAGTGTGCCTGATCGGCCTTGGCCGCTGTGGCTCCAACATTGCCCTGGATGTGGCCGAGCTGGTGCACAGCGCCCGTTCCTATTACCTGCAGGAGCTGGACAACGAGGAGCGCCGCAGCCGGGAGAAAGAAATCGGGCCCATGCGCTGGATTCGCCAGAGCCTGAACCTGCCGACGTCCAACACGGTCAAGCCGGTGTTCCTGATCGAACCCATGGTTATGCTGGGGGATCTGGACAAGGACATCGAAGGGCGTATTCGTTTCTCCCGGAGGGCTGACGAAAGCACCTTCCTGGAAGACTACAACAAAATGAAGATCATGGACCTGTCGGAGGTTCATGCCGGGGGCGCCGGTAACGCACCGATCCTGGGCCAGTACCTGGCGCGGATCATCCTCAACAAGGACACCGATCATTTCTCCAACGAGGAATGGAAGTTTATCCACAGCTATCTGATTGATTCCTGTGGTATCAAGGCCAACCAGTCCCGGCTGTATTTCTACATCTTCAGTGCCGGTGGCGGTACCGGTTCGGGTATGGCCTCTGAGTTTGGTCTGGCGCAGCAGTATTCCTACATGCGCAAGACGTTTGACCCGAAACTCGAAGACCGGGAGCTGGAGAACCGCGACCATTCCTTTGTGTTCGAGCCGATCTTCACCAGCGGCATCTGCATCCTGCCCAACATCCAGGACAACCGGATCGAAATGTCCGAGGCCCTGCACATCAACGCCGGCCGTCTGTTGTGCAAATACCTGGCCGAGGAGTGGGATTTCTCCTACAACTTCGACGCCGATGAAACCCGCGATGCCGACATGATGCACCGCATCCGGCCGTGGAACGCCATGATGCTGATTTCCAACGACATCATGCGATACGCCGAGCAGCAGGATGAGGGCAAGATCCGGGATGTGGACGTCAACGCCATGGAGAAGTACGCCAACCAGTACATCTCCCAGCAGATCTTCAACATCCTCACCGCCCAGGCGGTGACCACGGATTATGATGAAGATTATTTCCGTCGCGCCGGTGTGGATATCGGCGAGACCATTCGCCTGGATGCCAACGACCTGTTCATGAGCCTGGCCGGTCCCGTGGCAGTGGCTTACGCGGAATCAGTCGTGCCCACGGATGCCCATGCAACCGAGTTCCGGAGCATCAATGGCGAGTCCCGTCTGGACATCGACGACCTGTTCTTCCGGTCCATCGACCTGCCACACTTTAATAAGGTCACCGAGGCCATCGAAGGGGTGAGCCTGCTGCCGATCGAGGCCTCCCGTTACCGCGAGGCGCTGAAGAAGTACAAGGAATCCGGTTACGATGCCAACCATCTCAAGGACCTGCACTTCTTCAAGAACTGTTCATCGATTGTCTCCATCGTGTCTCTGCCCAAGGACTACAAACTGTCCTACATGGACCTGAACCGGCTGAAGACGCACCTGAACGCACTCTTCCCGAACACCACTCTCAAGCGCTATGCACTGGTGATCGGGGCCTCGGCCAACCTGTCCCTGACCACTCTGGTGGTGAAAAGCCCGTGCCTGAGTGACGACTTCCTGACCCTGATCGTTGCTTACATCAAGCGCTGCTTCGCCAACGACCAGGTGCGCTACGACGACAGCCTGGATGAGGCCATGCTCGATTTCATCCGCTCGCCGGAGCTGGATGAAGAGCTGATCGATAGCATGCTCAACGAGTTCGAGAACCCGGCCAAGATCCTGGATACGAACTGGTACGCCATCAAACCGATGTATGAGAAAAAGTACCGGGAGATGTGCCATGACCAGGACAACTTTGTCTCCATCAACGATATCCGTCTGAGTCGGTCGAACGTCAAGAAAGCCATTAAATACTTGCGGGAAATCTACCGCCACCGCATCAGCAAGACGCGGATGATCAGCCTGAATGGCGAAAAGGGCGCCAATCGCGGCTTGAGCCTGTCCGACGACGACTGACCGGCCTGTGGATAACCTGAAAAAGAAAAAGGGGAAGCCCGAGGGCTTCCCCTTTGTTATTGGGGTGGGCTTGTTGAAGCCCGGGATAAACCAGCGTTGTTAACCGGTTTTGCGCAAATCCGGCGATTCAATCGGCACCAGAGCTTCGGTATTCGTGCGGTTACCGAGGAAATCCGGGCGCGGGCGATTGCCGCAGAACGGCTGCTCCAGCTGGTTTTCCACACTGTTATAGACGAAAAACAGGTTGCTGCGCGGCCAGGGCGACATGTTCGCGTTGGAGCCGTGCATCACGTTGCAGTCGAAAATGATCAGCGAACCGGCGCCCCCGGTCGCGGTCTGAATGCCGTTTTCCCGGATCATCTGGTCCAGATCCTTGTCACTGGGTACGCCCAGTTCCTGTTTTTTCAGGGACGACTGGTAGTTGTCCTCCGGCGTGCGTCCCACACAGGGGAACCAGGTTTTGTGGGTGCCGGGCACCAGCATCAGTGGGCCATTGAACGGGTTGTTGTCGGTCAGGGAAATGGAAAAGCTGACCGCCCGCATGCGCGGCATACCGTCCTCGGCGTGCCAGGTCTCAAAGTCTGAATGCCAGTTAAAGCCTTTGCCGTGGAAACCGGGCTTGTAGTTGATGCGTGACTGGTGAATGTAGACATCACCTCCGAGAATCTGGCGCACCATGTCCAGGATACGGCGGTCGCGGGTCAGCCTGTCGAACCGGTCGGACAGCTCATGAATACCGAAAATTGAACGGATTTCCTGTTTGCCTGGTTCGGTAATGGTGCCTTCGGAGCGCAGGATACTGTCATCGTCTTCATAGGCACGCAGGTCATCCCGGAATCGTTGTACGGTTTCCTTGTCCAGGAAGTTGTTGAAGACCAGAAAGCCGTCCCGTTCATACCGGGCCAGTTCGGTTTCGGTCAGTGGGCCGTTGGTGCGTGTTTCACCCTGGCTGTGGACAACCGGGTCTTTGCGTTCAAAGCTGGGAACAGGGCGTTCCAGTCGGGTGGGATAAAAGTCGTCAGTACGATTTTCCATCTTCGAACCTCCTTCTTTTATATGTCTAGCTTGTGCCATACGGCCGCCCGATGCCTTCCGGGCAGCGAAAAATAACCTCGTGGAGTTTATGGATAAAAAGTGAATCTGCACCCACAACGTAGGGGTGTTAATCGGGATTTCAAGGGGCGGCGTAAAACACTCCATGGCACTGTGTGTATTCAGCAAATTCAGGGAGTGTAAAAGTCATGCAAAAGCCCCGTGTTTCACTGTCCATCGGTGGTGTCTGGCGGTCCGGTCTTATACTGTTGATGGTGGCGCTGGTGACCGGTTGTGCCGGCCCGGCTCTGGAAGATTACCGAGACGCCCGTCCGCAACTGGTACCGGATGAGTTTTTCCGGGGCGAACTTTCCGCCCGTGGAGTGGTCAAGGATTTCTCCGGCGAGGTGATCCGCACGTTTGATGCCGATATCCAGGCCAGTTGGGATGAAAATGGCGTGGGCACGCTGGATGAGGTGTTCCGTTTCAGCGATGGCGAGGTGCAAACCCGGGTCTGGACCCTGGAACCGCAGGGTAACAGCTACCACGCCACCGCCGGTGACGTGGTGGAGCCGGGCACCATGCGCTGGCAGGGCAATGCCATCCACATGAACTACGTGCTTCGGGTGCCCTACGGCGATGACACCCTGGATGTACGGATGGACGATTGGATGTATCTGGTCACGCCGGACACGCTGATTAATGAAACCTCCATGACTAAGTGGGGGATTGAAGTCGGGGAAGTGGTTCTGGTGATCCAGAAACAGCCCTGAGGCCCGCCACAGCCAGTCTTCGCTTTAGGGTTGATTGGCTGTGGATAATTATTGGGAAAACCTACGGATAACCTTTGGGTAATAATCAATGAATCTTTAAATAACAGTGAGTTATCGTTGTTATGGTGGTGCTGAAAACAGATCAGTCATGTGGATAAGTTTCTTGAAAACTTTTCTGAATACTTTTTGACAACCCTCTGATAACCCGTTGGTTTCGGTATTTACGCACCCGTGGACACCCAAAGGGCGCGTTGGGCTTCAGGCTGGCCGTCAAAGCCTTTTCCGCTACCGCCTTTTCTGGTTAAAATTTGCACATTTTAACTGCATTTTCCCGGGCTAGGCGTTATACTCGCCGCCCCTGTTTTTATACCCTTATTTAAAGCCCGATTTCCGAGGTGAAGAGTGGATTTCCCGACCCGTTTCGATGTCATTGTTATTGGCGGCGGCCATGCCGGTACCGAAGCCGCGCTGGCGGCCGCGCGCATGGGGTCGCAAACCCTGCTGCTGACCCACAACATTGAAACCCTGGGGCAGATGTCCTGTAACCCGGCCATTGGTGGCATCGGCAAGAGCCACCTGGTGAAGGAAATCGACGCCCTGGGCGGTGCCATGGCCCAGGCCACCGACCAGGCGGGCATCCAGTTCCGCGTGCTGAACAGCCGCAAGGGGCCGGCCGTGCGTGCCACCCGTGCCCAGGCCGACCGCGTGCTTTATAAGGCAGCCATTCGGCACACGCTGGAAAACCAGCCCAACCTGACCCTGTTCCAGCAGGCCGCCGATGACCTGATTGTGGAAAACGACCAGGTGACCGGCGTGGTGACCCAGACCGGCATCCGTTTCCGTGCCCGGACCGTGGTGCTGACCACCGGTACCTTCCTGGGTGGGGTTATCCACATTGGCATGCAGAACCATTCGGGCGGTCGTGCCGGCGATGCCCCGGCCAACGCCCTGGCCAAGCGCCTGCGCGAACTACCGTTCAATGTCGGCCGCCTGAAAACCGGCACGCCGCCGCGCATCGACGCCCGCTCGGTGGATTTCTCGGTGATGCAGGAGCAATGGGGCGACAACCCCACGCCGGTGATGTCGTTCATTGGTGACCGCTGTCAGCACCCGGAGCAGGTGTGCTGCTACGTGACGCGCACCACCGAAGAGACCCACGACATTATCCGCAGCGGTTTTGATCGTTCACCGATGTTTGCCGGGGAAATCGAAGGCGTGGGCCCGCGTTACTGCCCGTCCATCGAGGACAAGGTAAATCGCTTTGCCGACAAGGACTCGCACCAGATTTTCGTGGAGCCGGAAGGCTTGACCACCCACGAGCTGTACCCGAACGGCATCTCCACCAGCCTGCCGTTCGATATCCAGCTGGCGGCGGTGCGCTCCATTCCGGGTTTCGAGAACGCCCACATTACCCGCCCGGGTTACGCCATCGAATATGATTACCTGAACCCACAGGATCTGCGCCATACCCTGGAAACCAAGTTTATCCAGGGACTGTATTTCGCCGGACAGATAAATGGCACCACCGGCTATGAAGAAGCCGGCGCCCAGGGCCTGCTGGCGGGCATCAACGCTGCGCTACGCGCGCAAGAGAAAGAAGAATGGTATCCGCGTCGCGATGAGGCTTACCTGGGCGTACTGGTGGACGACCTGATCACCATGGGCACCAAAGAGCCGTACCGCATGTTCACCAGCCGTGCCGAGTATCGGTTGATCCTGCGTGAGGACAACGCCGACCTGCGCCTGACCGAGACCGGTCGCAAGCTGGGGCTGGTGGATGATGAGCGCTGGCGGAAGTTCAGCGACAAGCGCCAAGGCATTGCCGGTGAGCGCGAGCGCCTGGAAACCACCCGCATCCACCCGAACACCGAGGCCGGCGAGCGGGCCAACCAGTACCTCAAGCAGCCCATGAACCGGGACCACACCCTGGCGGAGCTGCTGCGTCGGCCGGAAATTGTCTACGATCACGTCGCGGAGATTGGCGCCAAGCGGGCCGAAGATCCGAACGTCGCGGACCAGGTGGAAATCGAGATCAAGTACGAGGGGTACATCTCCCGTCAGTCAGACGAGATTGAGCGCCTGCGCAAGAACGAGAACACCGCTCTGCCCATTGACCTGGATTACGACACCATTGGTGGGTTGTCCAACGAGATCAAGCAGAAGCTCAAGGAGGTTCGCCCGGAAACCGTGGCCCAGGCTTCACGCATCCAGGGGGTAACCCCGGCGGCCGTCAGCCAGATCCTGGTGTACCTGAAAAAGCGGGACCTGTTGAAAAAGCAGAGTGCCTGAGATGAGTTATCCACAATGGCCAGGCCAGCTCCGGGACGGGCTGGCACAGATGAACCTTTCCCTGAGCGATAGCCAGCAGCAGCAACTGCTGGCTTTTCTGGCTCTGCTTAATAAATGGAATAAGGCCTACAACCTTACCGCTGTGCGGGATGAACGGGTGATGGTCTCGCGCCAGCTGCTCGACAGTCTGAGCATTATGCCCTGGATCAGCACCGATCACCTGCTGGATGTGGGCGCCGGTGGGGGGCTGCCGGGTATTCCCCTGGCCATTGTGTTCCCGGACAAACGTTTTACGCTGCTGGACAGCAACGGCAAGAAAACCCGGTTCCTGAACCAGTGTGTGCTGGAACTGGGCTTGGACAATGTCCAGGTGATTCACGGCCGGGCCGAGGATTGCCGGCCAGAGCGGCCATTTTCCCAGATCAGCAGCCGCGCTTTCACCGCGCTCGAGAACCTGGTGAACTGGTGCGGACCATTGCTGGCGGAAAACGGCGAGTTCCTTGCCATGAAAGGTCAGTATCCGGATGATGAAGTGTCTGCCCTTCCGGCCGGTTGGCAGGTAGAATCCAGCCAGGCCCTGACCGTTCCCGGCGCGGACGGCGAACGTCACCTACTGGTGGTTCGTCGGGCACACTCATCCCGCTAAACCCGCAACAGGAGGCGAAGCATGGCGCGCGTAATCGCAGTGACCAACCAGAAAGGCGGTGTGGGCAAAACCACCACCTGCGTGAATCTGGCGGCGTCGCTTGCCGCCACCAAGCGCCGCGTGTTGCTGGTGGACATGGACCCCCAGGGCAATGCCACCATGGGCAGCGGTGTGGATAAAAACGCCATGGAACTGTCCGGGTTTGATGTGTTGACCAAGCGCGCTCAGCCGGCCGAGGCCGTGGTGACCGTCAGCGAGGCGGACTTTGACCTGCTGCCGGCCAACGGTGACCTGACCGCCGCCGAGGTGGAGCTGATGAACGAGATCGGCCGGGAGCATCGCCTTCGCCTGGCCCTGAACACCCTGCGGGACAACTACGACTACATCCTGATCGACTGCCCGCCGTCCCTGAACCTGCTGACCGTGAATGCCCTGTCGGCGGCGGATTCCATCCTGATTCCCATGCAGTGCGAGTATTACGCCCTGGAAGGTCTGGCGGCGCTGATGAGCACCGTCGAGCAGATCCGCGAGACCGTGAACCCGGACCTGCAGATCGAAGGCATCCTGCGCACCATGTACGACCCCCGCAACAGCCTGACGCTGGATGTCTCCGGCCAGCTCAGTGAATATTTCGGTGACAAGGTCTATCGGGCGGTGATTCCCCGCAACGTGCGCCTGGCCGAAGCTCCCAGCTACGGTTTGCCGGCACTGAAATACGACCGGGCCTCCAAGGGCGCCATCGCCTACCTGGCCCTGGCCGGGGAAATGGTTCGCCGCCACGGGTCGAAAAAGACAGCGACCGCCGTAGCGGTGTAACATGCGTTGCCCGAGGGCAACTGTGCACACATCATTTCAACAGGAAGAATGACAGACACCATGGCGCCGAAGAAACGAGGCTTGGGCCAACGCGGACTGGGAGCACTGCTGCAGAACTCCAAAGTCGATCTCAATGAGCCGTCCACCAACCACGACGGTGAGTTGCGGGAGATTCCCATCGACCTGATCCAGCGCGGACGCTACCAGCCCCGCCGAGACATGGACCCGGCCGCGCTCCAGGAGCTGGCGGATTCCATTCGTCAGCAGGGTGTGATGCAGCCGGTGGTGGTGCGCGCCGTGGCCGAAGGCCGTTACGAGTTGATTGCCGGTGAACGCCGCTGGCGGGCCACCCAGCTGGCCGAACTCGACAGTATTCCGGCCATTATCCGGGACGTACCGGACGAGGCCGTGATTGCCATGGCCTTGATCGAAAACATCCAGCGGGAAAACCTCAACCCCATCGAAGAAGCCTTCGCGCTCCAGCGCCTGCAGGACGAGTTCGGCCTGACCCAGAATCAGGTGGCCGAGGCGGTGGGTAAATCCCGTACCACCATTACCAACCTCTTGCGCCTGATCGGCCTGACCGAAGACGTGCGGACCATGCTTGAGCACGGCGATCTGGAAATGGGCCACGGCCGGGCCATGCTTACTTTGCCGCCGGAACAGCAGATGCAGGTGGCCAAACAGGTGGTGGCTAAGTCCCTGTCGGTGCGCCAGACCGAAGCGTTGGTGCGCCGCTTCCAGAACCAGCCGTCCGATGCGGAAAAAACCGAGAAGCCAGCCCTTGATCCCAATATCCGGGCTCTTCAGGATGACCTGTCGGACCGTTTGGGTGCGCGAGTTTCCATTGCTCATGGTAAGCGGGGGAAGGGAAAGCTGGTGATCGAATACAGCTCGTTGGATGAACTGGACGGGATTCTTGACCACATCCAGTAACATTTCCCGCCGCGTGAGCCCTCATCCTAAAGTCCTGTATTGAGGGTGAACCACCAGATGTGGTTGTGGCTCTATGAGACCGACACAACTTGTGTGAAATTACCTAATTGACTGTAGAAGATTGCCTGTTTTTTGAGCATTTTTTCGAACAGATTGTATTGAACACATTACGGTTAACCCATATAATTCCGCGCGCTTGATTCAACAGCAGGTGACATGACTCGCTATCGCAAAGCCATCACATACGTGCCATTGAAGCAATGGCTCACCATAGAGATGGCAGTACTGAGCATTCTAAGCCTGCTGTGGTGGTTACTGGTGAGTCGTTTGGCCGGTTATTCCGCTCTGGTTGGCGGTCTTATTTTTGTCATACCAAACGCTTACTTTGCGCATCGCGCCTATCGTTACCAGGGCGCGCGCCAGATGAGTCTGGCGGTGAGTAATATTTTCAGGGCCGAGAGCATCAAGCTCGCCCTTACCGCAGTGTTTTTTGCGGCCGTTTTCACTTTAATGGAGCCAGTCCATGTACCGGCTCTGTTATTCACTTTTGCTGTGATGGTTGTAGTGGGTAACGTTCTGCGTTGGCTCATTCGGCCACGACCACAGCGATAACTGGATGAGAGCAGTATGGCAGCTGATACCCCAGTAGAGTATATAAAACACCACCTTACCAACCTTACCTACGGCAAGCTCCCGGAAGGCTATGAACGGGCCGACGGCACGGTGCTTCAGGAGTCCACATGGACGATGGCAAGCACCGCGCAGGAAGCTTCGGATATGGGCTTCATGGCTATCCACGTGGATACGATGGGCTGGTCACTTGCCATGGGTCTTCTATTCCTCGGGCTATTCCGTTTTGTTGCTAAACGGGTGACAACCGACACCCCGGGTGGTTTGCAGAATGTGGTCGAAATGACCCTTGAGTTTATTCAGGGCATCGTTCGCGATACCTTCCACGCGCGGAATCCGTTGGTTGCGCCGCTGGCCCTGACGATTTTCGTCTGGATTTTCCTGATGAACTCCCTGAAGCTGATTCCCGTGGACTACATCCCATCAATCGCGCACGCTTTGGGTCTGGAATACTTCAAAATTGTACCGACCACCGATCCCAATGGTACCTTCGGCATCTCGATCGGCGTGTTCCTGCTGATTATCTTTTACAGCTTCAAGGTTAAAGGCGTTAGTGGCTTCTCCAAGGAGCTGTCTTTGCAGCCGTTCAATCACTGGTCGTTGATACCGTTCAACCTGGTGCTCGAGGTTCTGCAGCTGGTGGTCAAGCCGGTCAGTCTCGCACTGCGTTTGTTCGGTAACATGTACGCCGGTGAGGTAGTATTCATCCTGATTGCGCTGTTGCCGCTGTGGATCCAGTGGACCCTAAACGTTCCCTGGGCGATCTTCCACATTCTGGTAATTACGCTGCAGGCCTTTATCTTTACAACGCTGACTGTGGTTTACCTCAGCGCAGCGCACGAAGATCACTAATAAAAACCCTTAATGCACTAAACCCTTAACTATCTGAAAAACTGAGGAGTCTTCAATGGAAATGGTATTTATCGCAGCTGCGCTTATCATCGGTCTGGGTGCCCTGGGCGCCGGTATCGGTTTCGGCCTGCTGGGCGGCAAGCTGCTCGAATCTACTGCTCGTCAGCCGGAAATGGGCAACCAGCTGCAAACCAAAGCCTTCATCATGGCTGGTCTGCTTGATGCGGTTCCCATGATCGGTGTTGGTATCGCTATGTACCTGATCTTCGTTGTTGCTGGTTAATCAAAGCCGTAGAGACAAGGGCGCTGACCATTGCAGCGCCTGACTTTCCGGACACCAGGACGCAACGAATAGCAAGAGGTATATTGCCGTGAATATAAACCTTACGTTGATAGGGCAATCGATTGCCTTCGCTATTTTCGTCTGGTTCTGCGTCAAGTATGTATGGCCGCCGATTACGGCAGCCATGGAAGCGCGCCAGAAGAAAATTGCTGACGGTCTTTCTGCCGCTGATCGGGCTTCGCTTGATCTCGAGCTCGCGCAGGAAAAGGCCGCAAAGGAAATGCAGAAGGCAAAGGAAGAAGCTGCAGCCCTGATTGACCAGGCCAACAAGCGTGCCGCCCAGATCGTCGAATCCTCCAAGGACGACGCTCGTAAGGAAGGCGAGAAGCTCATTGAGCAGGCCAGGGCGGAAATTCAACAGGAGCGTGTTCAGGCTCGCGACGCACTGCGCAAAGAAGTGGCCACTCTGGCCATCGCCGGTGCCGAGAAGATTCTGGAAACCTCTGTAGACGCCAAAGCTCACAGCGAGATGCTGGACAAGCTGGCCGCAGAACTCTAAAAGAGGGTCATCATGGCAGAACTTATAACGTTAGCCCGACCCTATGCGAAAGCCGTCTTTGCTGCCGCCAAGGACCAGAACGCCATTGATCAGTGGGATCAGGCGCTGGCTTTTGCAGCACAGGTTGCGGCTGACCAAGAGGTAAAGAACATCCTGGCCAACCCTGGCCTCTCTGAGCAGCGCAAAGCGGAACTCTTCGCGGATTGTTTTGAAGAGCCGCTGCCGGAAGCACTCAGAAACTTCCTGTCGATTCTTGCTGAAAACAAGCGTCTGGCCCTTTTGCCGGCAATTTCTGATCTGTTCCGTCTGTATCGTGCGGACCTAGAAAAATCCGTCAACCTGACAGTGAATACCGCATTTGAACTGTCGGCCGACGAGCAGCAGAAACTCATCGACGCGTTGTCCAAAAAGCTGGAGCGCAAGGTTGAGCTTGAAGCCGCCGTGGATCAGTCTCTGATCGGTGGTGTGGTAGTACGCACAGGCGACCTGGTTATCGACGCTTCAGTCCGTGGCAAATTGGCCCGTATGGCCAAGGCATTGGGCTCCTGATTTCAGCACAAGGTTTGAGGACAAAGGCATGCAGCAACTGAATCCATCCGAGATCAGTGACATCATCAAGAAGAGAATCGAGAAACTCGATATCTCTTCCGAAGCTAAAAACGAAGGTACGATCCTGTCAGTATCTGACGGTATCGTATTGATCCACGGTCTCGCCGACGTTATGTACGGTGAGATGATCGAATTTGCCAACGGCACTTACGGCATGGCGCTGAACCTGGAGCGTGATTCTGTTGGTGCGGTAGTACTGGGCGACTACGAAGATCTGGCCGAAGGCCAGAAAGTACGTTGTACCGGTCGCATCCTTGAAGTGCCGGTTGGTCGTGAACTGCTGGGCCGTGTTGTAGACGGTCTGGGTAACCCGATCGACGGCAAGGGCGAGCTGGGCAACAGCGAAACCTCTCCGATCGAGAAGGTCGCGCCTGGCGTAATCGCACGTCAGTCGGTTGATGAGCCGGTTCAGACTGGTCTGAAGCCGATCGATACCATGGTTCCGATCGGTCGTGGTCAGCGTGAGCTGATCATCGGTGACCGTCAGATCGGTAAGACCGCTGTTGCGATCGACGCGATCATCAACCAGAAGAACACCGGCATCAAGTGTATCTACGTGGCCATCGGCCAGAAGCAGTCTTCCATTGCTGCTGTTGTCCGTAAGCTTGAAGAGCATGGCGCGATGGATCACACCATCGTCGTTGCAGCTGGTGCAGCCGATCCGGCCTCCATGCAGTACCTGGCGCCGTACGCCGGTACCTCCATGGGCGAATTCTTCCGTGACCGCGGCGAAGACGCTCTGATCGTATACGATGACCTGTCCAAGCAGGCCGTTGCGTATCGTCAGATCTCCCTGCTTCTGCGTCGTCCGCCGGGCCGTGAAGCCTTCCCGGGTGACGTATTCTACCTCCACTCCCGTCTGCTGGAGCGTGCGTCCCGGATCAACGCCGATGAAGTTGAAAAGCTGACCAACGGCGAAGTGAAAGGCAAGACCGGCTCCCTGACCGCACTGCCGATCATCGAAACCCAGGCTGGTGACGTTTCCGCATTCGTTCCGACCAACGTGATCTCCATCACCGACGGTCAGATCTTCCTGGAAACCAACCTGTTCAACTCCGGTATCCGTCCGGCGATGAACGCGGGTATCTCGGTATCGCGGGTAGGTGGTTCAGCCCAGACCAAGATCATGAAGAAGCTCGGCGGTAACATCCGTCTGGCTCTGGCCCAGTACCGGGAACTGGCGGCATTCGCCCAGTTCGCTTCCGACCTCGACGAAGCAACCCGTAAGCAGCTGGAGCACGGTCAGCGCGTTACCGAGCTGATGAAGCAAAACCAGTACAGCCCGATGTCTGTTGCGGAAATGGGTACCGTACTGTTCGCAGCGAACGAAGGCTTCCTGGACGATGTTGATGTAGACAAGATTGTGGCTTTTGAAGCCCAGCTGCTTGACTGGATGCGTTCTGAGCAGAAAGAACTGCTGGAACAGATCGGTCCTGATGGCAAGTACAACGACGACATCATCGCTGGTCTGAAAGCTGCTCTGGAAAAATTCAAGACCACTCAGAGCTGGTAAATCCACCGGGCCCGCCTTGAGCGGGCCTGATGGTGCATTTGAGTGTCTAACTTGAAAAGGCAGTGACTTATGGCCGTCGGAAAAGAAATACGTAATCAGATCGGAAGCATCAAGAGCACGCAGAAGATCACGTCCGCCATGGAAATGGTGGCCGCGAGTAAGATGCGTAAAGCTCAGGAGCGTATGCAGGCGACCCGCCCATACGCCGAAAAGATGCGCCAGGTAATCGGACATATTGCCAAGTCCAACAAGGATTACCGCCATCCGTTCATGCAGGAACGCGACGTCAAGCGGGTTGGCTACATTGTGGTCTCCTCCGATCGCGGCCTTTGTGGTGGCCTGAACGGCAACGCGTTCAAGCTGCTCGTGAAGGAAATGCGTGGATGGAAAGAGAAAGGTGTTGAGACCGATATCTGCGCTATTGGCCAGAAGGGTGCCTCGTTTTTCCGCAACTACGGCGGAAACGTGGTGGCAGCCGTAACCCACCTGGGTGACAACCCAAGTGCGGACAAGCTGATTGGTAGCGTCAAGGTGATGCTCGATTCGTTCGAGGAAGGCAAGATTGACCGCCTTTATCTCGTAAGCAACGAATTCGTCAACACCATGACCCAGTCCCCGAGGGCGGAGCAGCTGCTGCCACTGCCTGAAGGCGATGAGGAAGAAGAGATCGGTCACCAGTGGGATTATATTTACGAGCCGGATTCACGTCCGATTCTGGACGGGCTGATGCCACGTTATATCGAGTCCCAGGTGTATCAGGGTGTGGTAGAGAATCTGGCCTGTGAGCAGGCTGCCCGGATGATCGCTATGAAGAGCGCCACCGACAATGCTGGCAGCATCATTGATGACCTGCAGCTGGCCTACAACAAGGCCCGTCAGGCGGCGATCACACAAGAGATTTCGGAAATTGTGAGCGGCGCAGCATCTGTTGGATAACGCTCACAGACCTACTGGTTTTATTGACTATTAGATAACGAGGAACCGAGCATGAGTAGCGGACACATCGTTCAGATCATTGGCGCGGTTATCGACGTGGAATTCCCACGTGACGCCGTGCCAAGCGTTTATGACGCACTGCTGCTTGAAGGTGGTGAAACAACTCTGGAAGTCCAGCAGCAGCTGGGTGACGGCATTGTTCGTACCATCGCCATGGGCAGCACAGAAGGCCTCAAGCGTGGCCTGAAAGCAGAAAACACCGGCAGCCCGATCTCCGTACCGGTTGGTACCGAGACCCTGGGCCGCATCATGGACGTTCTGGGTCGTCCCATCGACGAGCAGGGCGAAATCGGTGAGCAGGAAAAGTGGTCCATCCACCGTAAAGCACCGGGCTATGCCGACCAGGCAGCCTCTGCGGACCTGCTGGAAACCGGTATCAAGGTTATCGACCTGATCTGCCCGTTCGCCAAGGGTGGTAAGGTTGGCCTGTTCGGCGGTGCCGGCGTAGGTAAAACCGTAAACATGATGGAACTGATCAACAACATCGCGAAAGAGCACTCCGGTCTCTCCGTATTCGCCGGTGTTGGTGAGCGTACCCGTGAAGGTAACGACTTCTACTACGAAATGAAGGACTCCAACGTCCTTGATAAAGTAGCGATGGTTTACGGCCAGATGAACGAACCCCCCGGGAACCGTCTGCGCGTAGCCCTGACCGGCCTGACCATGGCCGAGAAGTTCCGTGACGAAGGCCGTGACGTACTGTTGTTCGTCGACAACATCTACCGTTACACCCTGGCCGGTACCGAGGTATCTGCACTGCTGGGTCGTATGCCGTCTGCGGTAGGTTACCAGCCGACTCTGGCCGAAGAGATGGGCCAGCTGCAGGAGCGGATCACTTCCACCAAGAATGGTTCCATCACGTCCATCCAGGCGGTATACGTACCGGCGGATGACTTGACCGACCCGTCTCCGGCGACCACCTTCTCGCACCTGGACGCAACCGTTGTACTGAGCCGTGACATCGCTTCCAAGGGTATTTACCCGGCGATCGATCCGCTGGATTCCACTTCTCGTCAGCTCGATCCGCTGGTGATTGGTGAGCAGCACTACAACGTGGCCCGTGGTGTTCAGAACGTTCTGCAGCGTTACAAGGAACTGAAGGACATCATCGCCATCCTGGGTATGGACGAACTGTCTGAAGAAGACAAGACGACTGTTGCCCGTGCCCGTAAGATCGAGCGTTTCCTGTCTCAGCCGTTCCACGTTGCTGAAGTATTCACCGGCGCGCCTGGTAAGTACGTGTCTCTGAAAGAGACCATCAGCAGCTTCGAAGGCATCCTCAACGGTGACTACGACGACATGCCGGAACAGGCGTTCTACATGTGCGGTACCATCGAGGAAGCAATCGAGAAGGCTAAGGCAATGAAAGAGAAAGAAGGTAAGTAAAACCTTCTCTCTTTTTCGACGCAAGAGGCGTAAAATATGGCTATGACCGTACATTGTGACGTCGTAAGTGCCGAGGAAAAAATCTACTCCGGGCTGGTAGAGACACTGATCGCTACCGGCACCGAGGGTGAGCTTGGCATCCAGCTTGGCCACGCCCCGCTCCTGACCGCACTCAAGCCGGGTGCGGTTCGGATCATCAAGCAGGGTGGTAGCGAGGAAATTCTGTACGTTTCCGGGGGTTACCTGGAAGTGCAGCCCAACCTTGTGACCCTGATGGCTGATACTGCGGTTCGTGCGAAAGACGTGGACGAAGCCGCAGCGCTGGAAGCCCAGAAAGAAGCCGAAAAGGCACTGGCGAACAAGACAGGCGAGTTCGAATACTCCCGGGCCGCCGCCGAGTTGGCAGAAGCCGCCGCTCAGCTGCGTACCATCCAGAAGCTGCGCAAGAACCTGCGATAAGCAGGGCTTGCGTCGGTGCCCGGAGTGGCCTGACTATGAACCGCATCCGCGGGTGTAAGGTTCTCTGTTTTTTACCGAAAACAGAGAGGCTTTCGCCGGGACGCGGTTTTTTCGTTTTTAAAGACACCCAACATCACGGAGCGTGACGCCCCATGAGTCCGTTACACGTTGTGATCCTGGCCGCCGGCCAGGGGTCAAGGATGAAGTCCGCACTGCCCAAGGTGCTGCACCCGGTGGCTGGAAAACCGATGCTGCACCATGTCATAGACACCGCCAGGCAGCTGGGCGCGGAAAAAATTCACACGGTTATTGGGCATGGTGCCGATAAGGTGCAGGCCTCACTCGACGATGGCTCGGTGAATTGGGTGATGCAAACCGAACAGCTGGGCACCGGACACGCCGTGGCCCAGGCGCTGCCCGACCTGCCGGACGACGCGCGGGTACTGGTGCTCTACGGCGATGTGCCGCTGACCAGCCGGGCGACGCTTGAATCCATGGTCGCGGACCTTGATGAAAGCAATCTCGCGCTGCTGACCGTGGACATGGAACATCCCCACGGTTACGGCCGCATCGTTCGCAACCAGGCGGACCAGGTGCAGGCGATCGTGGAGCAAAAAGACGCCACCGCCGAGCAGCAGGAGATCAAAGAGGTCAACACCGGCATCCTGGCCGTGTCTGCAAGACACCTGAAAAACTGGCTGCCGACGCTGTCGAACAGCAATGCCCAGGGCGAATACTACCTTACTGACATCATTGCCATGGCGGTGGATCACGGCCTGGGCGTGACGGTTTCCCAGCCTCTCAATCCGTTCGAGGTGCAGGGTGTGAACAATCGCCTGCAACTGGCTGAACTGGAGCGCTGGTACCAGCGCCAGCAGGCCGAGCGCCTGATGACCGAAGGCGCCAGCCTGGCGGACCCGGCTCGTGTGGATGTTCGGGGCGAACTGACCATTGGCAATGACCTGTGGATCGATGTAAACGTTGTGTTTGAGGGCAACGTTAGCCTGGGCAGCAACGTCACCATTGGCCCTGGCTGCGTGATCAAGGATGCATCCATCGCCGATGGCGTGACCATCAAGGCCCATTCCGTTATTGAGGGGGCCACCATTGGCACCAATGCCGAGATAGGTCCGTTTGCCCGTCTGCGTCCAGGCACTGAGCTGGGCGCCGATACCAAGGTCGGCAACTTTGTGGAAACCAAAAAAGCCGTGGTGGGCGAGGGCAGTAAGATCAACCACTTGAGCTACGTGGGCGATACCTTAATGGGCCGTCATGTGAATGTGGGTGCAGGCACCATCACCTGCAATTATGATGGGGCCAATAAGCACCAGACGGTGATGGGCGACGGCGTGTTCGTCGGCTCCAACTCGGCGCTGGTGGCCCCGGTCACCCTGGGGGTGGACGCCACCATTGGTGCCGGCTCCACCATTACCCGCGATGTGGCCGACAACGAACTGGCGATTGCCCGGGGCAAGCAGCGCAACATCGAAGGCTGGGAACGGCCGAAGAAAGCCTAACGACAGACAACAACAGGTGAAGACAGCATGTGTGGGATTGTAGGAGCGGTATCTGAGCGGGACGTCCAGGGCATTCTTCTGGAAGGACTGCGTCGCCTGGAATACCGGGGATACGACTCCGCGGGCATGGCCGTCATCAATGGCGGGCCACACGCGCAGCGTGCCCGTGAATTAGGCAAGGTGTCGGCCCTGGCCGAAGCCGTGGAAGCCAATCCGCTGAACGGCCACCTGGGCATTGCCCACACCCGCTGGGCCACCCACGGTGAACCCTCCCAGCTGAACGCCCACCCCCACATGTCGGGTGACGGCCTGGCCATCGTTCACAATGGCATCATTGAGAATTACCAGGAACTGCGTGACGAGCTCAAAGCCGATGGCTTTGAATTCACCTCCCAGACCGACACCGAAGTCGTCGCTCACCTGATCCAGAAAAATTACCGTGAACAGGGCTCGCTGTACGACGCCGTAAAAAGTGCCATTCCCTGCCTTCGGGGTGCCTACGCCCTGGCGGTCGTCCACGCCGACGAACCGGATCATCTGGTGGTGTGCCGGGAAGGCAGCCCACTGGTGATTGGTGTGGGTATTGGCGAGAACTTTATCGCTTCTGACCAGCTGGCGTTGCTGCCGGTGACCGACCGCTTCATGTTCCTTGAAGAAGGCGACATTGCCGATATTCGCAAAGACCGCATCGAGATTCACGATCGCGAAGGGACACCGGTTGAGCGGGAAACCAGCCGTTTCGAGCACGGGGCCGATTCCGCCGACAAGGGCGAGTACCGCCACTTCATGCTCAAGGAAATTTACGAGCAACCGAAAGTGATCAAGGCCACCATGGAAGGGCGGGTGACCGATTCCCGAGTACTGGAACAGGCTCTGGGGACCGAGGCCGCCAACCTTCTGGATAACGTACGCCACGTCCAGATCATCGCCTGCGGTACCTCGTACCATGCCGGCATGGTGGCCCGGTACTGGATCGAAGAGTTGGCCGGCGTGCCCTGTTCCGTGGAAGTGGCCTCCGAGTTCCGTTACCGCAAGCACGTGATCCAGCCGGACACCCTGTTCCTGTGCATTTCCCAGTCCGGCGAAACCGCCGACACCCTGGCGGCCCTGCGCCAGGCCAAGAAGGCTGGCTTCCGCGCCGCCTTGGCCATCTGCAACGTACCGGGTAGCTCCCTGGTGCGTGAATCCGACCTGGTGATCATGACCCAGGCTGGCCCGGAAATAGGGGTGGCCTCCACCAAGGCCTTCACCACCCAGCTCACGGCGTTGCTGATTTTCACCCTGGCCCTGGCCCGCCATAACGGCCTGAGCGCGGAAAAAGAAGCCGACATTGTCAGCGCCCTGCACCAGGTGCCGGGGCAGGTGAGCGACATCCTGGCCCTCAATGGCGGCATCGAAGAGATGTCCCGCGCCTTCATGGATAAATTCCACAGCCTGTTCCTCGGCCGGGGCTCCCACTTCCCCGTGGCCATGGAAGGGGCGTTGAAGCTCAAGGAAATCTCCTACATCCACGCCGAGGCCTACCCGGCCGGGGAACTCAAACACGGCCCGCTGGCTCTGGTGGACAGCGAAATGCCCGTGGTCACCGTGGCGCCCAACAACGACCTAGTGGAAAAGCTCAAATCCAACCTGGAAGAAGTGCGCGCCCGGGGTGGCGAACTGTTCGTGTTCGCCGACAAGTCCGCTGGCGTGAAGCCCGAGCAAGGCGTGCACGTGATGCAGCTGCCGCCAGTGCACGAAATCACCGCACCGATTGTGTACACCGTGCCGCTGCAGTTGCTGTCTTATCATGTGGCAGTATTGAAAGGCACTGATGTGGATCAGCCGAGGAATCTGGCGAAGAGCGTGACGGTAGAGTAGGGATGGTCGTTGTAGTACACCTCTGGATCGTGACAAAGAGCCTCGACCACTTGCTCAAGCAGTTCTCCCTCGAACCCTTTCGCTTGGAATAGCTGCCGGATCTCTTCTCGCTCACCTTCTGGCACCAAGGCAATATGATGATGTTCTGTCTGTTCAGCACTGGCAATCTGAGCCAGTTGTGCCTGGCCAGACTCATAGTTGCTCACCGCCATACTGAAGCCATCAGCCGCTAAATTTGCGAAACCCAGTACTAATGCCACTTTGGGCGAGAATCCTGCGCCGAAAGCACCGGATACCACAGCAAAAGTGGTGACGCAGCCGTCAATACCTCCAAGTACAGCATCAGGTAGCGTCGATGCCTTCATCGGCCTCGCTAGACGGGTACGCACCGCAGATGGCTGGTGGTCCTTCAGAAGCTGCTCGCGACTGGGTGTCGGCACGATGGAACCTCCTGCTGGTCTCGAAAGAATAACCCTAGGAGTATATGCACAATTGGGGGATAGAGCTGATCGAAAGCAGTAGACGTTGAACGAGAAGCAAACTGCAAGATAGCGGATGGTTTAACATTTTTTTACAGGGCGATGGTGATTTTTGAACTAGGCTCCCAATAGTGATCGACTTCGAATAATAACGATAAAAAACTGCAATTTTCAGTTTTTGGCCACGCCATTGACTATGAATGGATTATCGATGTAAAGACTGAACTTTTGACAAGGCGGTCAAATGAATAAAGAGCTTAGTAGCTACAGTCCCACCTTTGAAAGCACATGGCATTCAAAGAAATGGCCAAAACTGACCGAGTTTTCGAGATTAATACTTAGAGCGCTATTCATTTTGGCGTTTCTGGTGGCTGGAACCTGGATTGTGTATGCCACTGGAGGTACAGGCTATGCGTTCCCCTATGTAATACTGCTGCCGATACTGTTATCAGCTGTATGGTTTGGGGTAGCAGGAGCAATTCTCGGAGCAATTACAGGAGGACTGCTCATTGGTCCATTGATGCCTCTGGACGTCTCTACCTATACCTTCCAATCAACAGAAAACTGGCTGATACGCATCGTCTTTTTCCTGATTATCGGTATTTTCTCCGCAGGGCTTTTTCAAAACCTGAAACAAGCCAATCAACGTCGCCTTCTGGCACTTGAAATTGATTACAAAACCGGTCTTCGGACACAAGCTGCACTCATTCGAGATCTGGAAGGGTTACTTGCAAGGGCGAATCAGGGTAAGACTCCTTCATCAGCAATCCTTCTGCTTCGGATGCAGGACCTATGGGAAATTCTGCAGGCCATGGGCGCCGACACCGCTGAAAAGGTGGTCAAAGATCTTGCTAAGCGAATCGGCGGAAATATCAAGATGCCTCATCAAGTTTACCGTTTCAGCAAATCGGAGCTGGCAATCCTATTTCACGTAGAATCTCAGGAGGAAGCAGGCTCCCAAGAGGAAATGGGCTCCGTTTTTGATATTGCTCAGAGAGTTGGTGAAGAAGAAGCGATCGTTAACGGCATTCCGCTGCGTGTTCAGATTGTTGCCGGAGGTTATCTGATTAGGGATAACGATCAAAATGCGGAAACTGTCATTAATCGCGCGAGAACCGGCTTGTCTGTAGCGATTGAGAATAATGTTCCCTACCGGCGTTACGATCCGATGTTCGACCAGAAAACCGCAGAGCGGGTACAACTCATAGCCCGGGTGCGCGATGGACTGGCCAATCATGAATTCGAGCTCTTTTACCAACCCAAGATATGCCTGGAAACGGGCGAACACGTCGGTTCAGAAGCCTTGTTACGCTGGTTCAACCATGAAAACAAAATGGTTATGCCAGGGCTCTTCATGCCAAAAGTAGAAACCACAACCCTGATAGACCCGGTCACGCGATTCGTGATCGCCAAAGCGTGCGAAAATATCAGATCACAGGGCCTTAAGCCGGTTAGCGTAAATTTCGCGATCAACAATTTGATGAACATGTCTTTGATCGAGGATCTGGGGAGGATGGTATCTTCATACGGCGTAAACCCGGAATCTCTGGAAATAGAAATCACAGAAGGGGCACTGATCCAGGATCCAACGCAAGCGAAGGAAGCGGTCAGGAGTCTGCGTAATCAAGGGTTCAAGGTGAGTTTGGATGATTTTGGCACTGGGTATTCTTCGTTCCAGTACCTTACCCATCTGCCGTTATCGGGTTTGAAGATAGACCGAGCTTTTGTCAACGACCTGGAAGTCAGTGAAGATGCCCGCACAATTATGGAATCCATGATCTCTATGGCCAAGGCATTAAAACTCGAAGTTACCGTTGAGGGTATTGAGACAGAGGAACAAAGGAAGATTGTTACTGATCTGGGAGGGGATCTCGCTCAGGGCTTTTATTACTCAAGGCCACTTCCCTTGGCTGAGTATAAGCAATGGGCAAAACAACTGCCCCTGACCCTACATTAAGCCCAGCCAGAACTCGAAGATTCGGCAGTAAGGTCACCGTTCTTGATTCAAGTCATAACCAGCATCGGAAAGGATTTGTTGGCTTCGTGTCCCCCATGACAGCCGGAAGCGGCGGCAGTATTCTCTAAGGAAATCAGCCAGTCAGAAGGTGGGCAAAGGATGACGCCAGCACTATCGCAACAATCCTTGAGCCAGCAGCTGCGTGCTGCCACCCACGAGGCACACGTTCGCCTTAATCGCCATCCACTTCTAAATCTCGTCACCCGTCCTTCGTTGGACACCCAGACCTACACGCTCATTCTCCGGTTGTATTGGCATTTTTATCAGGCGGCAGAAACATTGATCCGGAACGCGCTCGCTGACGGCGTGGCAGATTTTAACTATAGCGGCCGCTACAAGACAGAATGGCTGGTCCGGGATCTGGAGTGTTTTGGACCGACGTCTGAATGCCAGGAGAACGAACCCGGCACGGTCGAACTGCTGCCACCCCGGAACCAGGCTGAAGTGATCGGTTTAATGTACCCGTTGGAAGGATCAACGCTGGGTGGACAGGTCATCAGTAAACACTTACTGCGCAACCTGGGCATTACCCGTAATAGTGGCGCCCGCTTCTTTAACGGTTACGGCAAACAAACCCAACCCTTTTGGGAAGCATTTAGCCAGTTCGCCAACCACTCCCTCGCTTCCCGGCAGGAGCAGGCCATGGCCTGTGACTACGCCCGCTACATCTTTGAACAGCTTGAGGCCTACCTGGATGCCCACGTCTCCTGAATACGAAGACACCATTTCCGAAAAAGACACCGTTTTACAGCAGGCCCTCGCGCACTGTGAGAGCGAGAAGATTCACCTGGTTGGCTCGGTGCAACCCTACGGTGTTTTGTTGGGGCTGGATGAACAATTCATCATTCGCTATTGCAGCGACAATGCCCATACGCTGTTTGCCGTGCCTTGGGCCGACCTGCTGGGGAAATTGTTCACTGATTTCGTTGGCCCAGAGACAGCACAGAAAATCCGGACACTGGAGGGGCTGGGGGACTGGCGTTCCTCTGCGGTCATGAGGCTGACTCTCGATACGCCAGCGGGAACCGCCACCCACGACGCCGCCATTTCGTTTAATGGGTCAACTTGGGTGGTTGAGCTGGAAGTTGCGGAACCCGACAAGAGTGAACAGTTCAGCCAGATGTTCGTGCCTACCCGGGACTTGCTGTGGCAGCTGGACGCCGAGCAGGATCTTGGCACCTACACCAGCAAAGTTGCAGAACTGGTGCGTTTGGCCACAGGCTACGACCGGGTGATGATGTATCAGTTTGACAGCAACTGGGATGGTGAGGTCATCGCCGAGAGCCGCTCGGAACAAACCCGGAGCTATCTGGGTAACCGCTTCCCCGCCTCCGACATTCCAGCCCAGGCCCGGGCCCTGTATACCCGTAATCTGACCCGGGTGATTGCTGATGTGAACGCCGTGCCCGCGGGCATCCACAAGCCGGAACAGGGCGGCTCTGGGGCTCCACTGGACCTGACCTATTCTGCCTACCGGTCACTGTCTCCCGTCCACCTGGAGTACCTGCGGAACATGGGCGTAACAGCCACCCTGACCATCTCCCTGATCCAGGATGGCAAACTCTGGGGCATGTTGGCGTGCCACCATAAAAACCCCAAACCGGTGACCCTGTGCGAACGTGAACTCTACGAACTCATCGGTAAAACCATTTCCATTAAGCTCTCGGATCTCAAGCACCACGAAGAAAAAAGACTCAAAGAGCGGGTCAACCGGTTTCTACTGGACGTGCCGCTGAGCAATCTTGCCGAGCTGCCAGAAAGTACCACGAATGAGCTGATGTCGATTGTTGAGGCGACCGGCGTGGTGTTGGTTAGCAATGGTTGCCGGTACGCCTATGGCCGCACACCTTCCGCTGATCAGCTGGTCGAGCTTGAGGCCTTGCTGCGCGAGCACGAACCGGAAAAGGTGTTCCATACTGATGAGCTGGCTGGCATTTATCCGGAATCGGCAGAGTACGCCGACAGTGCCAGCGGTATTCTGCTCTCGCCGCTGGACAATGCCTTGGAAAACTACGTGCTCTGGTGTCGTGGAAGGGTGACGCACATACGACATTGGGCGGGAAAACCCCACAAGGAACTGAGCCGGACCGATGAGGGCTACCGGATTTCCCCCCGCCAGTCCTTCGAAAACTGGACCCAGACCTACCACAACAAATCCGCGCCCTGGACCCAGCTGCAAGTTGAAATGGCCGCCGACCTGGCACAGGCTTTTATCCGAAAGATCAGCCAACAGTCCTTACAGGAGCAGGAACAGAATTTTCGCAACCTGGTGGAGCTTTCAACCACCATGATAGTGCGCCTTGATTGCGAGGGCCGTGTGACCTACGCCTCGGCGGCCTGTGAACAGATCATCGGGCGAAACGCTGCCAGCCTTGAAGGCTTGGCTTTTGCTGAACTTCTGCAGGATGACGACGCCGAGGCATTCCGCCGGTTGTGGGCCACCCTGCCCGCAACCGGTCGCTCCGAACAGTTGATTCTGAGTTTCCTGCACCCGGATGGTCGATGCGTGTGGGCGGAAATCGATATTCGCAAATCCGCTGGTGGCGAGATCGATGCCCAACCTGCGTTATTAACCATGCACGATGTGACCCAGCGCCATAATTACCAAATGGCTCTGGAGGACCTTCATCAGCGCAATGCATTGCGGCTCAATGCAAAACTGGACGGGCTTATGAGCCTAAACGAGTCGGGTAGGATCAGTTATATCAACTCACCGGGTGTGCAATTGTTGGGTTACCAGAGTGAGGATGAATTGCTTGGTGCTGACGTCCGGGAAGTGCTGCGGCCATCCAACCGACAGGGAGTTGCTTATGCCGACAATGAATGCCCTTTATTGAAGGCTTTGCAGATGGGGCAGGAAAGGGAGACCGCTACGGACCAGTTTCAGCTTAAGTCCGGGCGACTGCTGCCGGTGGGCTACAAGTGTATTCCTTTGCGGTTGAATAACCATCTGACGGGGCTTTTGGTGGTTTTCCGGCGACACGACCAACTGGCTCATCCCGAGCAATCCGGGATTACCAACGAGGTGGTGCTGAATCAGACATCGGAAGCGGTGGTGATTACCGGGCCGGATGTGCGGATTCTTTCCGTCAATCGTTCCTTCTGCGAGATCACCGGTTTCGAGGCGAATGAGGTCATGGGGCAAAAGCCCTCCATCCTTAATTCCCATAGCCATACTCCTGGTTTTTATCAAGAGCTATGGCAGCGTCTACGTACCCGGGGAGCCTGGGAAGGAGAGATCTGGAATCGCCGCAAGACAGGAGAGATTTTTCCCTCTTGGGCCAGTATTTCAGTGGTAAGGGACGAAAACGGGAAAACCCGTAATTACGTGTGGGTTTTCTCAGACAACTCCAAGGCCAAGCAGGCCGAGGAAAACCTACGGCTGGCCAGAAACTACGACACCCTTACGGGCCTGCCTAACCGGCAGTATTGCCTGGAGAGCAGTGAGGAACGTGTCGACGCCGCCATCGCAGGCCGTCATGGCCTGGCCTTCGTGCTTCTGGATCTGGACAGCTTTAAGCTTCTCAACGATTCTCAGGGCCACGATGTGGGAGATCAGTATCTGAAGGTCGTTGCTGGTCGGCTGGCAGACGCCAAACCTGCTGACGCTACCCTTTGTCGTTGGGGAGCCGACGAGTTCATGTTGCTAACGCCCATCGAGGACAAGGACTGCATCGAGGGGGTGGTACAAGACTTGTTTCATGCCCTGTCCAAACCATTCCTGCTGCCGAACCATGAATTGATACCTTCGGTCTGCGCCGGCATCAGCTTTTTTCCAGAAGACGCCAACACCGCCAAAGGCCTTATCCAGGCTGCGGAAACAGCTCTGGTCAGAGCCCAGGAGTCAGGCCCCGCGAATATTGAGCTGTTTACGCCTACCCTGGCGGACCGTACCCATCGTCGATTCGAGATTGCCAGTGAGTTACACCGGGCTGTGCAGAAAGATGAGTTGATATTGCATTTCCAGCCACAGGTGAGCAGCCAGACAGGCGCGTTAATTGGTGTCGAGGCACTGGTACGATGGAATCATCCCCGCAAAGGTTTTATTCCACCCGGAGATTTTATCCCGCTGGCGGAGGAGTTGGGGATGATCGAGCTGGTCGGGGATTGGGTATTAACCAAAGCCCTTGAGCAGTTGGCCAAATGGCGCGAAACGAGGGTAGAAGTGCCCAGGGTGGCCGTAAACATTGCGCCTCAACAGTTGACGCCTGGTTTGGTACGGCGTGTCGGCGAACTTTTGAAAAGGTATTGTCTGCCTCCCTCTGTTTTGGAACTGGAAATTACCGAAGGCGCTCTGGAGCGTAACGAACAAACGGTTGACCTGCTTAATGAGATCAAGGCCATGGGTGTGCAACTGTCTATTGACGATTTTGGCACGGGGTATTCCTCGCTCGCGCATCTCAAGCACTTGCCGGTTAACTGCTTCAAAATCGACAAGGCCTTCGTCGATGGTCTGCCGGAGGGCAACTTCGACGTGGCCATTCTCAGGGCAGTTCTGGCGCTGGGCCATAGCCTGGGCGTTAACGTGCTGGCAGAAGGTGTGGAATCGGAGGCGCAGTTCCGGTTCTTGGCAGCTCAGGGCGTTGACAGTATCCAGGGATATTTTTTTGGCCGCCCGATGAGCGTTGAAGTGTTCAATGGGTGGATGGAAGACAGGAATTAGTATTGAATGAGTCTGGCAATCCCAGACCAGACCTATCTATGAGCTCTGAAAATCCCGAAACCGGCGCCGATGGCTGCTCAAGCCCATTTCCGACCGACCTTGGCCAAGCCCGGCACTACCGAATTCGGGATTTTCTTGAATTCGGTCAGCATTACGACATTGAATACGGCTTCCCTGACGCACCGAGCACAGGTGCCGGGTTTGACGAGACCGTCATCGCTGAAGGCCGGATCTCCGAGCACAGCCTGCCTTCCGGCTTCCGCTTCACCTTCTCCGATCTCTGCATCCGTCAGCACTATGAATCGGTGTCACTGGGCCACGCGCCGTTGTTGATTCTGGTGGTGCTGGAGGGAAATGTTCGTCTGAATATCGGAGCACTGGAAAGGTATCTGGATGCTGGTAGTGCGGTAACCATGCAGTTGCATCCGGAGTATGCTCTGCATGCCGTCCAGGCGAGCCAGCAGCGACTGCGGACCATGACGCTGGCTTTTGATCCGGCGGGAGCCAAGGTGGGGCGAGGGGCGTCACCCGTGTTACACGAGCTTTTGTCCCATGCCCGGGAGCCTTTGCATAGCTGGCGTCTTCCTGAAGTGTTACAGCAGCAGCTCCGGGAAAGCGACGAGTCGAACCTGTCCAACGCCCGACAGAACCTGATTCTGGAAGGACTTGCCCTGCAATTGGCCGGTCTGGGCATACCGGAACAAAGAGGTGCCAGCCCGGTTCTCCCACCAGTGCCCGAACAACAGCAGAAGCGGCTTGAACTGGTGAGGCAGCATCTGGAGTTTTCCCCGGACAAAGCGCATCGCCTGGAGGACCTGGCCCGGCTCGCCGCCATGAGCGAGAGTGGTCTCCGGGCAAAATTCCGGATGACCTACGGTGTGTCTGTTTTTGACTATTGGCGTCGATGCCGCCTGGAACTTGCTCATCAGTATCTGGAGCAAGGCTTCAGTGTTCAACAGACTGCCCACAGAGTGGGTTACAAATACGCCACGAATTTCGCAACGGCTTATCGCCGTCAGTTCGGAACCTCGCCCCGGAATCGACCAAAAATACGTCAGCTTTAGCGTTCCGCAAAGGTTTTTTGCTGTTTCAAATACCAAATACAGCCATTAAATAATAATAATTCGCATTATTGTTTGTTCGGCTAACACCTTGGTATTTTCTGGAGCAGTAACACGATGAACCTGATAGCAAACCGCCGTCCCGCGTTTCAACCCTCAGCCCTGGCCCTGGCGATCGCCGGGAGTCTGCTTTCCTTTTCCGCCGCTGCTCAGGAGGAGCCCGTGACCGAACTGAGGGCTATTGAAGTGTCGGCCGATGAAGCACCCGACACGGGTACGGCCCCCATTGACGGTTATACACCGCAAGCAACCGTAACCGGCACCAAAACAGCGACCGACATTACCGAAACACCCCAGTCCATCAGCACCGTGACGGCCGATGAGATGCGTGACCAGAACGCCGCCAATCTGGGGGAGGCCTTGCGTTACACCGCCGGTGTCCGTGGCGAAACCTTTGGTTTTGAGCCGCGTACCACTTTCCTGCGGATCCGGGGTTTTGACGTGGCCACCAGCGGGCTGTTTCGCGACAACCTGAAGCTGGCCAACCCGGGCTTCGCTGCCGGCTACAGTCTGGAACCTTATGGCGCAGAGCGCATCGACGTTCTGAAAGGACCCTCCTCCGTTTTGTATGGCCAGGCCGGGCCCGGTGGTTTGGTGAATTACGTTTCCAAGCGTCCGACGTTTGAAACCCGTCGGGAAGTTCGGGTGGAAGCGGGTACCAATGAGCTGTTGCAGGGCCAGTTTGATCTCAGCGGCTCTGTGAATGACAGTGATACCCTGGCGCTTCGGCTGGTTGGCCTGATCCGTGACAGTGAAACTCAGGTTGATTATGTCAATGATGATCGAAAATACCTGGCTCCGAGTTTGACCTGGCAACCCACTGAGAACACCCGCCTGACGGTGCTGGCTCACTGGCAGTATGACGATACCCAGCCCTCCCAACGCTATCCCCAGGAAGGTACCCTGGACTACAACCCGAACGGTGAGATTCCCGATAACCGCTTTACCGGTGAGCCTGGCTATGACGAATATACGCGCCGTGAAAGCGCGATTGGCTATGAGTTCGAGCATCGCCTCAGTGATCAGGTGACGGTTCGCCAGCATGTCCGGGATTACCGGAATGATGTAGACGACCGCACCATCTACACCACGGGTCTAGAAGCGGATAAACGCACCATCACCCGTTCCCGCTACGACAGCTTCGGCCGGGTTGATGGGCTCAACCTGGATAACCAGATCGAGGTCAAAGCCCACACCGGCTTGGCGGAACACACGGTGCTGGCCGGGATAGATCATCAGGATGTTGATGTCACTTCCCGCCAGTACTTTATTGCGGCCAGTGAACTGGATATCTTTGATCCCGACTATGGAGCGCCTGTACCGGATGCACCGCTTTATGGCTCCAAGGATAGCGAGCTGAAGCAAACCGGCGTTTACCTTCAGGATCAGATAGGCATCGAGCAGTGGACGATTACGCTGGGTGGTCGCTTTGACCGGGCTCGCACGACCACTGTTAATAATATGACGGGTGCAATCACACAGGTTAGCGATGAAGCATTCAGTGGCCGAGCGGGCGTCACCTATGAGTTCGACAACGGCCTGGCTCCCTACCTGAGCTACATGGAATCCTTCCTCCCGAACGTCGGGACAGACGCCAATGGCAATGCATTCGAGCCGGAAACCGCGCATCAGTATGAAGCAGGGGTCAAATATCAGCCGACGCCCAGCACACTGCTCACTCTGGCCTATTTCGACCTTACCCGTGAAAACTACCTGACCACCAATCCATCGACCTATGCCGACGAACAGAAAGGCGAAGCCAATTCACGGGGTGTTGAAGTGGAGGCCCGTGGCCGGGTTTTCCAGAACCTGGAACTGATCGCCAGCTATACCTACACGGACGCTGAAATCACCAGTGCCAGCAACCCGGTCGAAGAAGGCGAACCCCTGGAATACACACCCGAGCATGAAGCAGCCCTCTGGGGTAAATACGCTTTCCATGGCGGTGTCCTGAACGGCCTGGGCCTGGGCGCCGGGGTTCGCTACATCGGCAAGAGTTATGGTGCGCTGTTCAACGGCAACAACGAAGCTTTGGAAGTGCCGAACGTCACCCTGGTTGATGCTTCCGTGACGTACGACCTGGGCCAGATAGCGCTGGGGCTCCACGCCCAGAACCTGCTGGACAAGAAGTACGTGGCTACGGCCTTTGATAGCTCAGCCACTTACGGCACCCGCCGCGAAGTAACCGGTTCACTGACTTACCGGTTCTGATTGCCCGCCACCCGTGATCGCAGGGACGCGATCGCAGAGCCTTGGTGGGTCAGTGAACACTGCTACGCTTAGCATAAAACCAATCACAACGCTGTTCGTACAATCAGGCGTCAAATTTCATCAAAGCAGGATAGCTTATGAAACAAACGCTGCTGTGGATAACCTGCCTGGTATTCCTCGCCGGCTGCACCGGCACCCCCAAGGGCATCGAGCCCGTTACCGGCTTCAACAAAGACCGCTACCTGGGCACATGGTACGAAATCGCCCGCCTGGACCACTCCTTTGAAGAAGGCCTGAGCCAGGTCACCGCCCAATACACCGAAAATGACGATGGCAGTATCAGGGTCATCAACCGGGGCTACAACGCCGAGACCGGCGAATGGGAAGAAGCCGAGGGTAGGGCGGTGTTCGTGGGGGATAGCGGCACTGGGCACCTGAAGGTGTCTTTTTTCGGGCCTTTCTATGCTTCCTACGTGGTGTTCGCTTTGGATAGCGACTACACACGTGCCTACATCACCGGTTACAACCGCGATTATCTTTGGCTGATGGCGCGAACGCCCCAGGTCAGTGACGCGGTACTGAATGACTTCAAAGACACCGCCCGGGCCAAGGGATTTGACCTGGACGAGCTGATCATTGTGGATCAACCCAGGCAATCAATGCCTCCGATTCCTTCTGAATAAGTTTTAAAAGAGGGCGCAACCTTCAAACATCGCAAGCTATCGTTTTGTTCGCTATAATACGCCCGCACCGGGCGACCGCGCCCTCTCTTTTCTGACTCCAGATCGCTCCCCGCGACCTTCGGCCAACGTCCGATGCACATTTATCAAGGAAGTCTGTGGATTTCCGCCGCATACTTCTGTCGCTGTCATCTTCAGAAAGAGTCGTGCAATGGCCAACTCCGTTATATCCGGCTTTGCCAGTAATTTCCTCGGCAAAGCGCCGGCCTGGTACAAGCAGGTCATCCTGCTATTCCTGATTGCCAATCCCATCGTGATGTATGTCCTCGGCCCCGGGTTTACCGGCTGGTTGCTGATTGCCGAGTTCATTTTCACGCTCGCCATGGCTCTCAAGTGTTACCCCCTGTTGCCGGGCGGGTTGCTGGCGGTGGAGGCCCTGTTGATTGGCCTGACCTCGCCAGATGCCGTTTACGGGGAAGTGCTCACCAACTTCCCGGTGATCCTGCTGCTGATGTTCATGGTGGCGGGCATCTACTTCATGAAAGAACTGCTGCTGGTAACGTTTACCCAGATTCTCGTTGGCGTGCGGTCAAAATCGGCGTTATCCCTGCTCTTCTGCAGTGCCGCGGCTGTGTTATCCGCGTTTCTGGACGCGCTTACCGTGACGGCGGTGATCATCAGCGTGGCCGTTGGTTTTTTCTCGGTGTACCACAAGGTGGCCTCGGGCAAGGGCTACCAGCACAAGGACCATAACGCCAACAGCGATGAGGAAGTGATCGAGTTGCATCGGGAAGACCTGGAAGATTTTCGGGCGTTCCTGCGCAGCCTTCTGATGCACGGCGCCATCGGTACGGCGTTGGGTGGCGTGGCCACCATGGTGGGCGAGCCGCAGAACCTGTTGATTGCCAAAGTAGTGGGTTGGAACTTTGGCGAGTTCTTCATGAACGTGGCACCGGTTAGCCTGCCGGTCCTGCTTGCCGGCCTTGCCACCTGCTGGGGCCTCGAAAAGTTGCGTTGGTTTGGTTACGGCGGCCGCCTGCCCAGGCCGGTTCGCCGGGTGCTGGAAGAGTTCGCGGAGAACGAACGTGCCCAGCGCACCAAGGCCGATCAGGCTGCCCTGTGGGTTCAGGCGGTGGCGGCGGTCATCCTGGTGTGTGGCCTGGCGTTCCACATCGCTGAAGTGGGTCTGATTGGCCTGCTGGTGATCATCCTGGTGACCTCCTTCACCGGCATTACCGACGAGGGCCAGATTGGCAAGGCCTTCCAGGAATCCCTGCCGTTTACGTCCCTGCTGGTGGTGTTCTTTGCCATTGTGGCCGTGATCCACGAACAGCACCTGTTTTCACCGATCATCAACTACGTACTCAGCCTGCCTGAAAGCGAGCAACCCGGCATGTTCTTCATTGCCAACGGCTTGCTCTCGATGATCAGCGACAACGTGTTCGTGGCCACCGTGTACATCAGCGAAGTGAAGCAGGCCCTGGAAGCCGGCGCCATCAGCTACGACCACTTCGAGACCCTGGCGGTAGCCGTGAACACCGGCACCAACCTGCCCAGCGTGGCCACCCCCAACGGTCAGGCGGCCTTCCTGTTCCTGCTGACCTCGGCCATCGCGCCGCTGGTGCGGTTGTCCTACGGCAAGATGGTGGTGATGGCACTGCCGTACACCGTGGTGATGGGCGGCGTTGGTTTGTACATGGTGACTCACGCCCTGTGAGCCTTGTTGAAGCCGGAGCTTGTTTCCGGCTTTTCCTCTCTATATAGTGAATCAATCCTTGGTTAACTACCACATATTGCGATCATATGCTGATCAGCTTATTCAAACGGTAGTCGGGAATCCGGTGAGAATCCGGAACTGACGCGCAGCGGTATTGGGGAACGAGCGTGGCACAAAGACACTGATAAGGAGCCCCTGGTTACCTCCTGAATCGTCTCTGCGTGCTCTGAAAGTTGCAGATGCAAGGCGCGGCTCGCCGCCAATGGCCGGAGCCCTTGGCAAGAGTCGCAACACAGCAGGTGCAACTTTCAGAGCGCGCCCTTCGGGGCTTCCAGAGCGCTTCACACTCGGCGTTGCGACTTTTTGAAAGGCCACCAGCCTTACTGCAAAGTCGCGCCTTGATTGTGAAACGCTCTGGAAGCCAGAGGCGACTCAGGAGGTAACCAGGGGCTCCAAGTCGGGAAGTCGCCACGCAAGGCCGAACCACCAGGTTCACGCCCCTGAGTCCGAAGACCTGCCAGGGATAGACACTGCACCTTCGCGCTT
This sequence comes from Marinobacter nauticus, assembly GCA_044811145.1. GTDB lineage: Bacteria > Pseudomonadota > Gammaproteobacteria > Pseudomonadales > Oleiphilaceae > Marinobacter > Marinobacter nauticus_A. The sequence continues at coordinate 1,072,910 of CP085245.1, read as the reverse complement.
TAAAGGTGAGCAGGCGGGTTCCGGATTTTTTGCCACGGAATCCACGGAAGAACACGGAAAAAAGCAAAAGACAAAGACCTTATTGGCCACGAAATCCACGAAAGAACACGAAAGTAAAAACAAAGACTTCTTTAGTCAGTTAATCTTTGTTCGTGTTCTTTCTTGGGTTTAGTGGCTAAAAAATCTTTTTATCTTTTCTTTTTTCCGTGTTCTTCCGTGGATTCCGTGGCCAACCCACCTTCTTTAAACGCGAAGTTTGCACCACCAACGCGTTTAAAGGAGAAGTGCGATGTCCGCCTCTACCCTGGCTGAATCTCAGCCTGCCGCTCACACCCAAACCGAAGCCCTCCAGGTCATCAAACGCAACGGCACCCTTGTTGGCTTTGACCCGTCGAAAATCAGCGTCGCCGTCACCAAAGCCTTTCTGGCCGTGGAAGGCGATAAAGCCGCCGGTTCTGCCCGCATCAACAACGCCGTTCAGCAAGTCACCGCGCAGGTCATTCAGGCCATCAGCCGCCGCCTGCAAGCCGGCGGCAAAGTTCACATCGAAGACATCCAGGATCAGGTTGAACTGGCCCTGATGCGGGCGGAAGAACAGAAAGTGGCCCGCGCCTACGTGCTGTACCGCGAAGAACACGCCCGCCAGCGCGCCCTTGATGAGCCGGTGGAAGCCCACCCGCACCTGACCGTGAAAAAGGCCGACGGCAGCATCGCGCCATTGGATCTGGGCCTGATGAAACAGCAGGTGGAGCAGGCCGCCACGGGCCTGGACGGTATCGACGGCGAATCGCTGGTGGACGATGCCCTGCGCAACCTGTTCGACGGCATTGAAGAAACCGAAGTGCTGTCCGCGCTGATCATGACCGCCCGTGGCCGCATCGAGCGCGAGCCGGACTACAGCGCCGTCACCGCCCGCCTGTTGCTGGAGCAGCTGCGCCTTGAAAACGCCCGCGCACTCGGGTTATCCACAGACCTGCCGCTGGCGGAACTCTATCCACAGGCCCTGAATGCCTTTATTCACGCTGGCATCCGCTACGAATTACTGGACGACGCCCTGGCCGCCTTCGATCTGGAAGCCCTGGGCCATGCCCTTAAACCCGAGCGCGACCACCAGTTCGGTTTCCTGGGCCTGCAGACCCTGTACGACCGCTACTTCCTGCACTGGAACAAGGCCCGCCTGGAACTGCCACAGGTGTTCTTCATGCGCGTGGCCATGGGCCTGGCGTTGCGCGAAGACGACCCCAACGGCCGCGCCATCGAATTCTATGAGCTGCTGTCCAGCTTCGACTACATGGCCAGCACGCCCACACTGTTCAACAGCGGCACCCGCCACTCCCAGCTGTCGTCCTGCTACCTGACCACCGTGGATGACGACCTGGAAGGCATCTACGGCGCCATCCGCGACAACGCCATGCTCTCCAAATGGGCCGGCGGCCTGGGCAACGACTGGACCCCGGTGCGGGCGCTGGGCTCCCACATCAAAGGCACCAACGGCGAAAGCCAGGGCGTGGTGCCATTCCTGAAAGTGGTGAACGACACCGCCGTGGCCGTGAACCAGGGCGGCAAGCGCAAGGGCGCCGTGTGCGCCTACCTGGAAAGCTGGCACCTGGACATCGAAGAATTCCTGGAACTGCGCAAGAACACCGGCGACGAACGCCGCCGCACCCACGACATGAACACCGCCAACTGGGTGCCGGACTTGCTCATCGAACGCATGCGCGACGACGCCGACTGGACCCTGTTCTCCCCCAGCGACGTGCCGGACCTGCACGACCTGACCGGCAACGCCTTCCGCGAACGCTACGAGCATTACGAAGCACTGGCCGAGCAGGGCGAGATCCGCCTGTTCAAGAAAGTCTCCGCCAAACAACTGTGGCGCAAAATGCTCACCGTGCTGTTTGAAACCGGCCACCCGTGGATCACCTTCAAAGACCCCTGCAACCTGCGCTCGCCGCAGCAGCACCAGGGCGTGGTCCACAGCTCCAACCTGTGCACCGAAATCACCCTCAACACCAGCAGCGATGAAATTGCCGTGTGCAACCTGGGCTCCGTGAACCTGGCTGCCCACATCCACAACGGCGAGCTGGACGTGCAGCGCCTGGAGAAAACCGTAAACACCGCCGTGCGAATGCTCGATAACGTCATCGACATCAACTACTACGCCGTGCCCCAGGCAAAAAACTCCAACCTCAAACACCGCCCCGTGGGCCTTGGCCTCATGGGCTTCCAGGACGCCCTCTACCAACTGGGCCTGCCGTACTCCAGCCCCGAAGCCGTGCAGTTCGCCGACCAGTCCATGGAGCAACTGAGCTACTTCGCCATCCGGGCCTCCGCCACCCTGGCCGGTGAACGCGGCGCCTACGAAACCTACGAAGGCTCGCTGTGGCAGCAGGGCCTATTGCCCATCGACTCCATCAACCTGCTCAAAGAAAACCGCAGGGAAGGGGAGCTGGCGGTGAACACCGACACCACCCTGGACTGGACCCCGGTGCGCGAGCTCATCGCCAAAAACGGCATGCGCAACAGCAACGTCATGGCCATCGCCCCCACCGCCACCATCTCCAACATCGTGGGCGTGTCCCAGTCCATCGAACCGGCGTACCAGAACCTGTTCGTGAAATCGAACCTCTCCGGCGAGTTCACCGTGGTGAACCCCTCACTGGTACGCGACCTGAAAGCCGAAGGCCTGTGGGACAACGTTATGGTCAACGACCTCAAATACTTTGACGGCAGCGTGCAGCAAATCGACCGCATCCCGGACGAACTCAAGGCAAGATACGCCACCGCCTTCGAAATCGACCCCCAGTGGCTGGTGGAAGCCGCCGCAAGACGCCAGAAATGGCTCGACCAGGCCCAGAGCCTCAACCTCTACATGGCCGAACCCAACGGCAGAAAGCTGGATGCGCTCTACCAACTGGCCTGGGAACGCGGCCTGAAAACCACCTACTACCTGCGCTCCCTGGGCGCCACCGGCGCCGAAAAAACCGCGCCCGTGGCTGCCCCACAGCCGCAGGTGTGTTCCATCGACGAGCCTGATTGTGAGGCCTGTCAGTAACTGATTTTTTTTAGCCACGGAACCCACGGAAGAACACGGAAGGAAAAGATGAAAAGATTTTTTAGCCACTAAATCCACGAAAGAACACGAAAAGGCTTCGCCAAACATTCCCTCTCCCCAACGTGGGAGAGGGACAGGCGGTCCGACGTATCGGAGAGGGGGGATTTCGTGTCTTTTCGTGGTTTTCGTGGCCAATAACGTCTTCGTCTTTTGCTTTTTCCGTGTTCTTCCGTGGATTCCGTGGCCAACAAATTCTTTAAGAGGAGAAACCCCATGCTCAACTGGGACGACGAACCAAAAGCAACACCGCAAGCCACTCCGGAAGGCCCCGCCCCGGTCAACGTAGACGACAAACGCGTCATCAACGGCGACACCGACATCAACCAGCTGGCACCGTTCAAATACCCCTGGGCCTGGGAATACTTCATGAACGCCAACAAAAACCACTGGACCCCGCTGGACGTCAACATGGCCCAGGACGTCCACGACTACCACCACCGCTTGAGCCCTGCCGAAAAACACGTGTACGAAAATGTCCTGGCCTACCTCACCACCTCCGACATCCTCGCCATGCGCAACATCGGCCTGGCCGTCATGGAAAAAATGAGCGCCCCGGAACTGCAGATCTACCAGGCCCGCCAGGTGTACGAAGAATCCATGCACACCTGGGCCTACCAGCACTGCATTGAAACCCTCAACCTCGACCAGAGCGAAATCTACAACCGCTACCGCGTGGTGCCCGAAATCCACGGCAAAATCCAGATGGCCAACCGCCGCCTCGACGCCGCCATGCGCTCCGATTTGAACCTGCGCAACCGGGACGACCTGCACGAATTCGTCATGTCCTACCTGTTCTTCGCCGCCGTGTTCGAAGGCGCCTGGTTCTACAACGGCTTCAGCCCCATCTTCGCCCTGCAGCGCCGTGGCCTCATGCGCGGCACCGGCGAACAGCTCCAGTACATCCTGCGCGACGAAGCCATGCACTTCTCCTTCGGCCTGAAAGTCGTCAACCAGATCCTGGAAGAAGAAAACATCACCCTCGACCCCAAAGCCGTGCGCGACATGTGGGACGAATCCGAAGCCAGGGAAACCGACTACGCCAACTACATCCTGCGCGACCCCATACTGGGTTACTCCGCCGAGTACCACACCGAGCAGTTCCGCTTCGTGGCCAACCGCAGGGCCAGAACCGTAGGGCTGGAAGAGCCGTTCCCCGGTGCGAAAAACGTCTCGCCGTGGCTGGACGAGCAGGCTACGCTACGTAAAGAAAAGAACTTCTTTGAAACCCGGGTGATCGAGTACCAGACCGGTGCCCAGTTGGAGTGGTAAGCCCATGAAAGTCGCCGTTTTCAGCACCAAACCCTACGACGAACAGTTCCTCGGCCAGGCCAACCAGGAAGCCCACCAGCACGAGCTGACCTTCCTGGAAACCCGCCTGAACGAAACCACGGCGGCACTGGCCCAGGGTTTCGACGCCGTATGCGTGTTCGTTAACGACCAGGTAGACGCCCCGGTGCTGGAAAAGCTGGCGGCCGGCGGCACCCGCGTGATTGCCCTGCGCTGCGCGGGCTTCAACAACGTCGATCTCAAAGCCGCCGAACGCCTGGGCCTGGCCGTGGTGCGTGTGCCGGCGTACTCCCCCTACGCCGTGGCCGAACACACCGTGGCACTGATGCTCACCCTTAACCGCCAGATCCACCGGGCCTATCACCGCATCCGCGAGGGCAACTTCGCCCTCGACGGCCTGCTGGGCTTTGATCTGCGCGGGCGCACCGTGGGCATCATCGGCACCGGCCAGATCGGCGTGGAAGTGGCCCGCATCATGCGCGGCTTTGGCTGCCGGGTGCTGGGCTACGCGCCCAGACACCATCCGGAAGCCGAGCAGGTGGGCGTGGAATACGTACCCCTGGATGAGCTGTTCGCCGAATCCGACATCATCACCCTGCATTGCCCGCTCACCCCGGAAACCCACCACCTGATCGACGCCGAAGCCATGGCCAAGATGAAAGACGGGGTAATGCTGATCAACACCAGCCGGGGCGCGATTGTGGACACCGGCGCCGTGATCGAGGGCCTGAAATCCGGCCACATCGGCTACCTGGGGCTGGACGTGTACGAAGAAGAGGGCGACCTGTTCTTCGAAGACCTCTCCAACCTGGTGCTGCAGGACGACGTGTTCGCCCGGCTGCTGACCTTTCCCAACGTAGTGATCACCGGCCACCAGGCCTTCTTCACCCACGACGCGCTGGAAAGCATCGCCCACACCACCCTGGGTAACCTCAGCGAATGGGAAGAAACGGGCCAGTGCGCCAATGCGGTGAAGGCCTGACGCGGGCCGGGCACTGAGACAACCCGGTCCATAGCCCGTAAAATAGTGCCATGGCCAGACAATTCTATCGTCGGGGGCCGGACCACCGCGCCGGAGCCCCCGTAACCTTCCTGGACGTGCGCCGCCGGTTCGGGTTTCGCAGCATCGACATCGGGCGTTGGGTCACCGAACCCGAGAAGCAGCGCAGTGCCGCGCTTTTCTACGACGCCCTGTGCGACCTGATGACCATCCTCGGCGGCACCGAAAGCCTGATCTCCCTGCGCGGTACCCTGGCCCTGCAATACGGCACCGGCGGCCGGCCCGGAGTGAGTGCCCACTACACCCCGGCCACCCGCACCTTCTCGCTGGCCAAGAACGCCGGGCCGGGCAGCATCGCCCACGAATGGTTCCACGCCTTCGATCACTACATCGCCGACAAGCTATTCACAGACACCGAACCGGGCGCCTTCGGCTCCAAACTCTGGCTCACCCGGGAAGACATCGTGGCCCATCCGCTGAACGAACGCCTCGAGGCCTGCTACCGCGCCGTGCTGCTGGACTCCACCGGCAACCAGCCCAGCGAGCTGTTCCGAACCTCCGCCAAAGCGGACAAAGCCGCCGGCGTCCACTACTTCAGCCAACCGGAAGAACTCTGCGCCCGCGCCTTCGAAGCCTTCGTGCAGGACGCCACCTGCAAAAACGCCTTCCTGGTACGCGGCACGAAAGAGACTGACGAAGCCAAACTGGGGTTGTATCCACAGGGAGAAGAACGCGCCCGGATCAACCGGGCGCTTGGCGCCTACTTTCAGGCGCTGGGAGGGGCATTGCGGCGAAGCGGGGTTTAGTAGGTGGCTTCGTCGTAACCTTCTTCAATGGAATCGCCTGCTTCCTCGGCGCTTTCCACGACTTCTTCACCGGCTTCTTCGGCGCTCTCACCGATTTCTTCGCCAGCCTCTGCCGCGCCTTCCTGCAATTCACCCAGGGCGCCTTCGTCCTGGCCGGTGGTTTCCTCGTAGGTTTCTCCGACCGCATTGCCGGCATCGTTCACCATTTCCTCGGTGTTTTCCGCAGCTTGCTCGAACTCCGAGCCTTGTTCCTCCTCGGAACCACAGGCGGCGAGGCCAAGCGTGGATACCACCAGCAATGCACCAAGCGTCATCTTGTTCATGTTTCTGTCTCCTTTTGCCAAATGTTGGTCAGGCACAGTAAAGGCTGGAGCGGGCGGATACCATTTCCCGAGGGTTACTCTTTGGTTAGGGCCGGTGGTGCTTCAGCCAATGGAGTTAGACGAACATGCTCGCAACAGACCGGCGAAATTCCGGTAACCATCTGATAGGGTTGGAGGCAGTGATGGAATCGGGTGTGGTCATACGCCCGGAACAGTGAGCAGGGTTGGCTCCAGACAAGGCGCATTACTCCTGCTTTAGCCGTGGTGGATGGGGGTTATGTGATTGTTTCTCCGAAGAAACTGCTTTTTCCTCTCTCGGAAAGTTTTGGAATTATGCGAATGCGGGATAGGCGAACGTGTTCGTTGAATTACGCTGTTATGCGATCCAAGAATTAAGGAACTAAGATTTGGAATACACAGAAATGCTAGAACAATATGACCGGGATCGGGGACTATATGACGATCTAGCGGCATCAATGAGCTCTCTTATAGGAGTTCTTATCGCTTCATCTGGAGTATCGCCTCATTCGATTAGCTCTAGGGTGAAAGAAAGAACTAGCATTGCTAGAAAGATAGAGAAAAAAGACAAATATGATTCGCTCAATCAGATAACTGATATTGTTGGCATCCGCATAATAACCCACTATTCCGACGAGGTTGACAAGATTGCGGAGATAATTGAAACCGAATTTAACGTTGATATCGAAAACTCGGTTGATAAAAGATCGATACTTGACCCTGATCGTTTTGGGTACCTCTCTTTGCACTACGTTGTGAGCATAAAGCCAGAAAGAAGTAAGCTTCTCGAATATAAGCGCTTTGCTGATTTTAAATTCGAAATCCAAATTCGTTCAATTTTGCAGCATACCTGGGCCGAAATAGAGCATGATATTGGCTACAAGGCTAAAGTTGAGGTTCCGAAACCGATTCGTCGAAAGTTCTCGAGACTGGCCGGTTTGCTCGAGCTAGCTGATGACCAGTTTGTCCAGATAAGGGATGATCTTATAGGTTACGAAAATGCGATTCGAAGAAACATAGGAAAGGACCCAGAGAACATAGGTATCGATGCCGTTACTATCTTCGAATATGTGAATAGAAGCCAGAAGCTCAAGGAGCTCGATGAAAAGGTTGCTCAGTTAGCATCTCTTGACCTGAAGCCGCTTGATAAAGGTGATGCCGGGCGACACGTAAAATATCTTGAATATTTCGGTATAGAGTCTATATCAGAATTGGAACAAGAGCTAATTGAAAACGAAGATTTCATACTTTGTAGAGCTAGCGATATTGGTAGCGGCGACAGGAAGCGAAAAACAGCGAGCCAAGGAATATCTATATTCTATTTGCATCAAGTGCTTGCAGCGAAGCGTTTCAATAAAGAGGAACTCATGACGTTCCTAAACGAGATGAACCTGAGTGGGGTAGGCGAGCGCGAAGAGTTTGCTAATTACCTTTCCAACTTTTTGGGCAGCGATGCATAACAATGCATTCCAGCGGACGAGCCGCTGAATTCGGCGTTAGATTTATATGAAAACAAAAATATACGATACAGAGCTAAATGACTTTTCTAGAAAGTTTTTGGTAAAGACCCCTGGCATTCCAGATCCTTCGCCAATAGATTTTATTGCTCAGGCAAAAAATAAGGATGCCAAATTATTTGAGAGCTTTCTGTTGTTTGATACAACATCATTCAAGGTTTATGGAGAAAATATTCCTCTTGCGATTCTTATAAATAATTTTGGAGTAAAGAACTTTGAAGCTCTACTAGATCAAGATGCAATTGACTTCATATTATGGAATCAAATGGTCACATACATGGTCGACGATATTCCAGGTATAGACCCACTTCAGTCTGGTGCCTTAAGCTCTCCGGCACACTCTGATCCAGAACAATCTATAAAACTAGGCTTTAACTGGATGACAAAACAACCAAGAGAGTCAGACAAAAGGAACATAATTCGTAAAGTAAGAGATCGATATTCTTTGCCAGATCCGTCTCTATCAGGTAATGCCGTAGCTATATCTCGTTCAGCTTTTGAAAGTGGAAAGCTTGAATACTATGGTCTATCCCCAGACTATTGCTCATTTAGAGATCTTGATAAAGATTCAAGAAAAAAATTACGTAGTTGTGCAGAAGATATACTTCAATATTCACATTTGCTAAAAGCTAATATGTCTTCTTATTCTAGTTTTGAATTCTATCAACTATTTAATGAATCGAACAAAAAGATACATGAGGCGGCAGATCTTCAAGGTAATTTCAATGAGCTTGCTGAGCTGGAGAATATGCCAGACCTTCGAAGTCTCTATCCAAGAATATCAGAACCATTTAATAAAATCGTTAAATTGAGAAATAAGAGTTCTTCAAAAAAATTTAGAACATGGCTTTCTGAATGTAGCAATTCAGAAGATGCTATAGATATAACTAAGGAGTATGTAGATTCAATTGCCAGCGCAAAAGGCTTCTTCCAAACAATAACAGGAAGAATTACAAAAAATGTAGCGATGTCTGCTGTTGGAGCTGGTGTCGGCATGTTGGTAGCAGGTCCTGCTGGAGCACTTGGGGGCGCTAGTGTGGCCAAAGTATTAGAGCCTGCAGCCGACATCGGTTTGGACATGTTGGATGAGTTTGTGTTGTCAGGCCTTACAAAAGGCTGGACACCCAAAATGTTTTTTGAAGATGCTGAGAAATTAGAAAAATCTAACAGGTGACTGTGATCGTGGATTCAACCAATAACCGCAGGCTCCCCCCTGGAAGCCCCCATCGGCTTCTCCCGCGCATGCCGGGTCGGGAACATGATCTCCGTCTCCGGCACCGCCCCCATCAAAGACGGTAAAACCACCTGCGTGGGCGAGGTGTACGGCCAAACCCGCTATTGTCTGGAACTGTCGATCCAGGCTATTCGTGAGGCAGGCGGCAGCCCGGCGGATATCATCCGTACTCGCATCATGCTCACGGACATATCCCGCTGGGAGGAGGCGGCCAGAGCCCATGGGGAGCTGTTTTCCGAGATAAGGCCGGCCTGCACGTTTGTTGAAGTCAGCCGCTTTATTGATCCGGAGTGGCTGGTGGAGACAGAGATAGACTGTGTGCTGGAGGCTGAGTAGCTAAGCTTCCATGCTGTTTCTTACTGTCTGAGCGCTCAATCAGTAGTGATACCGAAGCTGGGCGATAAGCAAGGCGTCATCCGTGACCTTGTAAACCATTCGGTGTTCTTCGTTGATTCGCCGAGACCAATAACCGGCCAGGCTGTGTTTGAGGGGCTCTGGTTTTCCGACGCCCTCAAACGGCTCCCGCGTCGTTTCCTTAATCAGTTTGTTGATTCGGCTAAGGGTCTTTTTGTCGGTTTTCTGCCAGTACAGATAGTCTTCCCAGGCGTTCTCGGAGAAGATCAGTTTCATTCAAGAAGTTCCTTTTCTTGACCATGGCCTTGCTCGAGCTCCGCCACGGATTCCATTAAACGGCGGGCATTCTTGGGGGCGCGGAGGAGGTAGGCGGTTTCTTGCAACGCCTCGTAGTCCTCAAGCGAGATCATGACCACGGACTGGGACTTGCTTCGGGTGATGATCACGGGAGAATGGTCTTCACAGACCTGCTCCATGGTTTTTGCCAGGTTGGTTCTGGCGGCTGTATAACTAATGGCATCCATGATTTTGGACCTGTACAGGATGTTGTTCATGGTCAGAATACCGTACAAACAAAGAATTGACAATCAGCTGTCGAGCTGCCGTCTTTGCGACTTTTCATCGCTCCGAATCGCGCTTGTTTTCGCTTCCATGCTGTTCCTTGCCGCCTGTGCCCAGAACGATTCTTTGCCGGATAGTCCCACGGCCGAGAAAGGCAAAACAGAATCCCCAGCCATGCAAAACGATGCGGCGAACGGGAGAAACGAGTCGCCGCCTGGCGATGACGAGCCGAGCGCCGTTTATCTATCGGAATGGACAGCCGGCATTATCGACCGGTCACGGCCGGATCAGCCCGCCGCAAAGCTTGTCGACGTTCGTACCGGTCTGCACGAAGGCTTCGACCGGGTCGTCTTTGAGTTTGATGAGCGGGTGCCGGGCTACCACATTGAGTACATTGACCAGCCTGTTCGCAAGTGCGGTTCCGGCAAGGTCACGCCTCTGGCCGGGGATGGCTGGCTTGAGGTTCGGATGTACCCGGCAAAGGCGCACACTGAGGAGGGCCAGCCGACGGTTGCCAATCGTGAGCGCATGCCAAACTTGCCGGTGCTCTGGGAGTTGGAGCTGACGTGTGATTTCGAGGCGGTGGTGACATGGGTCTTCGGCGTCGAGTCGCCGAATCGTTATCAGGTCCGTGAATTGAGTAGCCCTCCGCGCTTGGTCATCGATGTGCGTCATGATCGGAATCGCAGCAATTGAGCTAAGCTGTAAACTTGATTGATGATGTAAGCCGTTGTGCGCAAAAGGAGCAATCGCTATGGGTCCCGATAAACTGCCCCCTACCAAAGACCAGATTCGCTCCCTGTTGCGCTACGCCATCCTTGCCCCCTCCAGCCATAACACCCAGCCCTGGCGGTTTGAGATCACCGAGGGCGCCGTCTCCCTCTTTGCCGACCGAACCCGGGCGTTGCCCGCCAACGATCCGGACGACCGGGAGCTGACCATCAGCTGCGCCTGTGCGCTGATGAATTTGCGTGTGGCGGCGGCTCGCGAAGGCTTTGATGTTTCCGTGGATCTGAGCCCGGCCCAGGATGATGGCGACCGGCTGGCGGAGGTCTCTTTCCAGTCAGGCGGGGCATCTCAGCCGAGCGGGGTGGAATCCTTGTCTAAAACGGGGCTGTTCCTGTCCATTGAAACCCGCCGGACTTACCGGAAGCGTTTCGCGCCCCGGGAGGTGCCGGGAGTAACGCTTGATGCTTTGGTTGCCGCTGCTTCCGAGAGCGGTTGTGAGCTCAAGCTGTTGGAAACCGAAGCGCAGCGTCACCAGGTGGCGGAACTGGTCGCTGAGGGCGATGCCATTCAGTGGGCCGACCCCGACTGGCGCCGGGAGTTGGCTAATTGGATGCATCCTCGCCGTCAGGGCGATGGGCTCACCGTGCCAGGGCTGGTGGTGCCCGTGGCCCGGGCCGTTGTCCGCATGTTTAATATGGGCAAAAGTGTGGGAGCCAAGGATCATCAACTGGCGGATGAATCACCGGTGCTGGCGGTTCTGGGTACGGAGGGTGATAGCAGGTCAGACTGGTTGGCGGCGGGCCAGGCGTTGCAGAGGGTGCTATTGGTCGCGCATACCCACGGCTTGCAGGCGTCTTACCTGAACCAACCCATCCAGGTGGCATCGTTGCGCCCGAAACTCCAAAAGCTGCTGGATCAGGAGGCGTTCGCCCAGATTCTGCTCAGGCTTGGGTTTCCGGAAGATGGCAGTCACGCCCCGCCCCGTCGGCCACTGGATGACGTGTACATTGCGAAAAAGTCCGATGCTTGAGAGTACAGAACAGTGAATCAAAATACTGTATAAATGTTCAGTATTTGTGATAGGCTGCGCTTTCATTAACGGTTTTACCAACCATCATGACCCCGGAGGCGATGGCATATCATGGGCGTAAAAGCACTCTACTATTCCGAGAGGGACGGACTGGACATGGCACTGAAAAACCCGGACAAAATGTTGTTTGCGTCCAAAGCAGAAGCCGATGCCCGGGACAAGGTTCTGGAACTTTCCGAAGAGATTATCACCTTCCTGCAGCGCAAGGTCGGGGGGCTGTCTGAAGAGTTGGCAGAGCAATGCGCCCTGGCCATTGCCGAAGAAAAAGAGTTGTTCACCAAGGCTCTGAAAAAGCCGGAACTGCTGAACGAAGCCGCCGAGGCCGAGTAACCCTGGGGCTGGGAAGAACTCTACGAGAAATTCAAAGCGTTCGTCAGCTATGGCGTGTACATTGCGAAAAAGTCCGATGCCTGAAACCCACCCAAACCGAGCTTTGACCCGTTCATGAAAAAGTCCATCGCCCTGGCCACTCTGATTCTTCTGCTGTTCGTCGGCATCGTGTTCCAGTATTACATCACCGCGCTGCCAGACCTGGAGCAGCCGATTACCCTCCGTGAGGCCAGCATTACCACCGAGGCAGGCTCGGTGTCGGCCACCTTTGTGGATAACGCGGGCGATCCGTTCATGTTTGGCTTCCGCGCCAGAGAAGACTTTGAGCCGGAGGTGTACCCGGCGTTCTACATGCGCAACCCGGAACTGGTGCCTTACATGTACTGGCCGAACATTGGCGGGCCGGATGAGCGGGCGTTGTTGCGTGTGGTGGAGGGCTGGCTGCAGCGTAATGCGCCACCGGAGCTGCTGGAGCGGCTGGAGCAGGGCCATGCGAAAGACTTGTCTGTTGATGAACAGAAAATAGCAGCGGTGTATGAGGTCTACGCACTGCTGCGTGAGCGTCACCAGGGCTGACACAACCATGACGGTCTCGCTTGCCCTCAAGGCACTGGTTATCTGGGCCGCAATTCTGATGTTGGCCATGGCCAACGGCTTTCTGCGTGAGTTTGTTCTCATGCCCAGGCTTGGTCCCCCTGCCTCCCTGGTGTTGAGTGGTTTGCTGTTGTCGGCGTTGATTCTGGGGGTAACTTACCTGTCGCTCCCCTGGTTACAACCACGCGGTTCGGCTCAGTATTGGCTGGTGGGTTTTGGCTGGCTGGCGCTGACCCTGGTGTTCGAATTCTCCTTCGGGCTTTTTCAGGGTAAGTCGTGGCCGGTGATGCTGGCAGCCTATTCCTTCAAGGGCGGTAACCTCTGGCCCGTGGTGCTTGCAGTCACGGCGCTGGCGCCTTACCTTGCCGCCAAGTTGCGAGGCTGGCTGTAAGAAAGGAGCGTGTGATTCATGGAAATCCTGCCGTATGAAAAGGTAAAGGCCGAATTCAAACCCTGGACGGAAACCTATCTGGCCGTCGCCCAGGCGCTGATCCGCTTTATTGAAACGGGCGAGATCGAGGTGATGCACTTCGGTTCCACCTCCGCCAGGGTTGGTGGCAAGGGCATCATTGATCTGTCAGTGCTGTATCCGGAAGGCCAGTTGCAGGCGGCGGTCGATCACCTGAAAGCGCTGGGCTTTCAGGACCAGGTATCCACCAAGCCCTTCCCCCCGGAGCGCCCGCGCAAGGATGGCGCAGTGCTGTTTGAAGGCCGAAAGTACCTGATTCACGCCCATGTGATTCAAAAGGATTCCGAGGAACACCAACGCCAACGCGCCTACCGGGATTATCTACTGGCCAATCCACAGGTTCGCGCGGACTACGAGCGCCAGAAGAAAGCAATTCTGGCCGAAGGCGTGGATGATCAGGATGTGTACGTAAAGCGCAAGGCGCCGTTTGTGAAGACTATACTTCACGGGCTGGAGCGCTGATTCGATCAGCGCAAACAAGGATTGGCTAAGGGCCCGGACGGGCCAAGAGGAAGCACCATGAAGCGCCTGACTCCCATCGCACTCCCCCTGCTTGCAGGATTTCTCGCCGCATTGGGCCCTGCGGCGCCAGCCTGCGCTCAAACGGATTCCTATATGAGCGCCGAAGCATCGGACCCCCGGCAATTGGGCTGGATGACGGGCTTCCCGCCGCCACCTGAAAAACTAATCATGCAGCCCGAATCGGATTTCTTCAGCTTCCCAAAAATGCGCTGGACAGTCTGCCACATCCGGGAATTGATGCCCACCAAACAGGTGAGCCGGGGCATTGGCGCGCCGGTGCCGCTGGAATATGCACTCGATGATGGTATTGATGCGGTGACCTTCACGCCCATGGGCGGCGGGGAACCGATGACCTGGGAAGAGTCGCTCTCGGTGAACTACACCGATGGCATGCTCATCCTGCATGAGGGCCGGGTGGTTTACGAACACTACTCCGGTTGCCTGGACGAAACTGGCAAGCATGCCGCCATGTCGATGACAAAATCCATGACCGGACTGCTGGCGGAGATTCTGGTGGTCGAGGGGCAACTGGACGACACCGCGCGGGTTTCGGCCATTGTTCCGGAGCTGGCGGACAGCGCCTTCGGGAGCGCGACGGTGCGCCAGGTGATGGACATGACCACGGCGCTGGATTACAGCGAGGATTACTCGGACCCTCAAGCGGACATCTGGCAGTATTCGCGGGCCGCGAGCCCGTTGCCGAAACCCGAGGGCTACGAGGGCCCCAACGGTTACTTTGAGTACCTGCAAACCGTGAAACAGGATGGCGTTCATGGCGAAGCCTTCGGTTACCGGACCATCAATACGGATGCATTGGGCTGGATTATCTCTCGAGTGACGGACAAAAGTGTTGCGCAACTGCTTTCGGAGCGGCTGTGGAGCCAGATGGGCGCCGAGCAGGACGGCTACATGACGGTGGACGCCAAGGGCACCCCGTTTGCCGGTGGCGGGCTGAGTGCTGGTTTACGGGATCTGGGGCGTATTGGGCTGCTGATGCTGAACGACGGCAAACTGAATGGCGAGCAGCTGTTTCCTGAAAGGGTCACTGACAACATTCGGGCGGGTGGCGACAAGGCGGTATTTGCCAAGGCCGGTTATAACACGCTGGAGGGTGGCAGTTACCGGAGCATGTGGTGGCTGCTGCATAACGAGCATGGCGCTTACTCGGCCCGGGGCGTACACGGGCAAACCATCTATGTGGACCCGACCGCCGATATGGTGATTGTCAGGTTGGCATCGTTTCCCGTGGCGAAAAATGCCCGGATTGACCCGACCTCGCTGCCCGCCTATCAGGCGGTAGCGGATTACTTGATGAGTAAATGACCATCCGGTGCTCTTTGATGACTGGTGGTGACCAATAACCAGCCGCCGTTGCTATTACGACAGAATCACCAGGTGATTGGGCAGTTCGTTGCGCTCGTGGGTCGCCGGTACGTGCTCTTTCAGGAGCTTGCCGCAGGCTTCAATGCAGTCCAGAAAGCCCTGCCGGGTCTGGCCCTGGTGCACCTTGGCGGTGAAGTCGGCCACTATGTCTTCCCACACTTGGTTATCCAGAACATCGGCAATGCCCTGGTCCACCAGGATCTCCACATAGCGTTCCGCTTCCGAGACGAAGATCAGCATGCCGGTGCCGCCTTCGGTATGGTGCAGGCTCTGCTCCAGAAACTGGCGCCGTGCCAGGTTGGAGGCTCGCCAGTAACGCACCTGCCGGGGAATCAGCCGGGTGTTGATGCTGGGCATTTTGAACAGCAGGCTGAGCACGATGAACGTACCCCACTGAACCAGCAACAGTACGTCCGCTCCGAACCAGCTACCGAAGTAGTTGGCAATGCCCGGTACCAGTAGTGCCAGGATCCCGGCCCAGAGCAGCGGGATATAGCTGTAGTTGTCGGACTGGGCCGTCAGCACGGTGACCAGTTCGGCGTCGGTGTGCCGCTCTACCTCGTTGATGGCAGCGGTTACGGCTTGCTGATCGGTTTTGCTTAGTAATGTCATGATTCTGTGATTCTCATATGCAGGTGAGAGGATTCAGCGCGCGCGGATACCAAAGCGGAATTACCAGCCACCGGAAGCACCGCCACCGCCGAAGCCGCCTCCGCCGCCGCCAAAACCACCACCGCCGAAGCCGCCACCGCCACCACGACCGCCCATGGCTGCACCAAGCAGCGCCGCGCCGACCAGGGCTGCGCCACCGCGCCCGCCACGGCCACCGCGACTACCGATAAAGAACACCACGCCGAGCATGCCGAGAAATATCAGCCCCACCAGGCCGGCATTGGGCTTTTCCTGGGCAGCACGGGGTGACTGCTGACCCTGGGGAACCGCGAGGGGCTCGCCGCCGAGCACCTGGATCATGGCCGCAGCGCCGTTGAAGATGCCGGCTTCAAAATTACCCTGGCGGAAAGCCGGGCTGATCGCCTGGCTGATAATCACCGAGGATTGGGCATCGGTAAGCCGGCCTTCCAGGCCATAACCCACTTCGATGCGAATGGCACGCTCTTCCTCGGCCACGATCAGCAGGGCGCCGTTGTCCTCTCCTTCCTGACCAATACCCCAGTGCCGGCCCAGTTGATAGCCGAAATCCTCAATGGGATAACCCTGCAGGTCGGGCAGGGTAACCACCACAACCTGTTCGGTGCTGGCCTGCTCGTGGGCTTCAAGCATCTGGGTCAGGCGCGTTTCCACTTGTGGGGAGAGCATGTCGGCCCGGTCGACCACCCGGCCGGTCAGCTCCGGAAATTCCGGCGTTGACTGGGCCCAGACGGTCGCCGGGAGCAACAGCAGTAGCGTCAGCAGCAGACTTTTGCGTGGCACTACAACCATCAGAAATCCACCGCTGGTGCGTCTTCCGCATTGTCCGTGGTGGCTTCAAAGTTGGCGCGGGGCTCCAGATCGCTGTACAGGATGCTGTGCCAGATCTTGCCCGGGAAGGTGCGCAGTTCGGTGTTGTAGCGCTCCACCGCCTGAATGAAATCCCGGCGGGCGACGGCAATCCGGTTCTCCGTGCCTTCAAGCTGCGACTGCAGGGCCAGGAAGTTCTGGTTCGATTTCAGGTCCGGGTAACGTTCAGACACCGCCATCAGGCGGCTCAGGGCACTGCTCAGCTCACCCTGGGCCTGTTGGAACTGCTGCAGTTTCTCGGGATTCTCGAGAATGCTTTCGTCCACCTGAATCGAGGTGGCCTTGGAGCGGGCTTCAATCACCGCGGTCAGGGTTTCCTGCTCCTGTGCCGCGAAGCCCTTGACGGTTTCCACCAGGTTGGGAATCAGGTCGGCTCGGCGCTGATACTGATTTTCCACCTGGGACCAGGCAGAGGTTACTTTCTCATCGTAGGTGGGGATGTTGTTGATTCCACAGCCACTGAGTAACAAAACCAGTGCCATCAGCGATGTCAGCTGCCAGACAGTCCGCTGTCGAAACGGTTTTTGAAGGATTCCCATAGTGCTCGGTCCCGGAGGTGGTTGTGTGAAGAAGGAACGATACCCGGCCCGCAGGCGGAAGCATCGATCTAGCTACTATGTGGGGACGGAACTACTATTAAACAAGGCGTAGGACCGGACAGCAACCGGGCGACACGCTATTGGCGGCTGCCGGCGAGCAATGACACGCGAATGAACGAGGTGCCGAAGCGGTGAAAGGGATATTCTTCAAGCTATGGAATCGCGTGCGTTCCGGTTTCTGGTTCATTCCGACGCTTATGGCCGGCCTGGCCGTGGTGCTGGCCATCGTCAGCGTCACCCTGGACGAGCCGGTAACCGAGTGGCTGGTACGCAACCTGGGTTGGACGTTCACCGGTGGCGCCGAGGGGGCGAGCGCCGTTCTGGGGATCGTCGCCGGATCGATGATCACCATTGCCGGCGTGGTTTTCTCGATGACTCTGGTCGCTCTTTCGCTGGCCTCGTCTCAGCTGGGCCCTCGGTTGCTGAGCAGTTTCATGCGTGACACCACCACACAGGTGGTCCTTGGCACATTCATCGCCACGTTCCTGTATTGCCTGGTCGTTCTGCGCATGATCCGTCGCGGGGAGGAGTTCGGCTTCGTCCCACACCTGTCGGTCACCCTCGGTGTTCTGCTGGCGGCGGCGAGCGTGGGGGTGTTCATCTACTTTATCCATCACGTGTCTGTATCCATTCAGGCCAATGAAGTCGTAGCGAAAACGGGTGAGGAACTGATCGAGGGGGTCAACCGGCTCTTCCCGGAACAGACCGGACAGGGAGCACCACAGGTCCCGGCCGAGCCTCCCGACACGGAGTTCTTCGCGGCATTCGAGCAGGAGGCTCGGCCGGTCGGCGCGAAAGGCGACGGCTACCTCCAGTTTATCGACGAGGAGGCCCTGCTTGCGCTGGCGATAGACGAGGACCTGATCGTTCGACTGGAGCACAGGCCTGGAGACTACGTTGTTGCCAGTTGTCCGCTGGCGCGGATCTGGCCGGCAAGCCGGGTGACTGACCGGCTCACGGATCGGGTCCACGCTCTGTTCGTTCTTGGCCACCAGCGGACTGCCGACCAGGACATCGAGTTCTCGGTGAATCAGTTGGTGGAGATTGCGGTCCGGGCCCTCTCGACAGGGGTGAACGACCCGTTCACGGCGATCACCTGTGTCGACCACCTGGGGTCGGCGATGTGTCGTCTGGCATCACGAGACATGCCGTCGCCTTATCGCCATGACCGCCAGAATCAGCTTCGGGTGATTGCGCCTAATTATACATTTCCGAAAATCCTGGACGCGGCATTCCATCAGATCCGGCAACATAGCCGCGCCAGCACCGCGGTCACCCTCCGCCTGCTGGAAACGATCGCCGTGGTCGCGGGGTTCGCCCATCGGCCCGAGGATCGCGCGGCGCTCTTGCGGCACGCTGCGATGATCGCTCGAGGAGCTAGAAAGGAGCTGCCCGAAGCCCAGGACCGTCGGGCGGTGAGAGAACGTTACCAGGCGGTAAAGACTTTGTGCAGCGACATGGCAGCAACTCACGCGGTGACCTAAGCTTTCCGGTGGGCTCCTGGACAGAGACTTCCCGGGAAAGATCGTCATTATGAAGCGGTCAAATTCGCGCAATCACTGCGTCCTCAGCGATTGCGGCAAGGCGACAGCGAAATGCTGGATTACGACTCGCCACGCCATGGAAAAGGAGAAGCAACATGCTTGAGATCATTGCTGTTGTCCTGGTCGTCCTCTGGCTTTTGGGACTCGTCAGCTCGTACACCATGGGTGGATTTATTCATATCCTCCTGGTCATTGCGATCGTGGTGATTCTGCTTCGTGTCATACGAGGTAAAAGCCTTTAGTCACTCACGGCATGGGGGAACTTGAGAAACCCCGAAGGTAACTGCCACACTCCTTGGTGCCGAAGTCGGTCAATTTGATCGGCTTCGAATCCTCAACGGCCGCTTGGCGGAGGTGGCATGAAGGTTCCTACCAGCACCACGTTTGCGCTTCTGGGCGCGGCGCTGATTGCGATCAGTTACGGGCTTGCGCGTTTTGCGTTTGGTTTGTTCGTGCCGCCCATTCGGGCCGATCTGGAATTAACCCCCTATGTGGTCGGCATTATCGGCGCGCTGCCGCTGATCAGTTTTGTGCTTGCCACCCTGGTTGCGCCACTTTCCGCTGAGCGTCTGGGCGCGCGCAACACGGCCATGGTGTCTGGTGTTTTCGGGGCTGTGGGTCTGGGGCTGATCAGCCAGGCCTCGGGCGCGGTCTCGCTCGGCGTGGGTGTGGTCGCGTGCGGTGTCTGTACCGGGCTGATGATGCCGGCGCTGACGGCTGCCATGCAGGCGTTGGTGGACCGTTCCGTGCACGGGCGGGTCAGTTCGGTGATGAATGCGGGTACCAGTATTGGTGTGGCGGTGGCGGTGCCGACGGTGCTGTTCATGGCAGGTGAGTGGCGTTACGCCTACATGGCCTTTGCCGTGCTGGCGGTCGCCGGTCTGGTGGCCACCTGGCTCTTCATCCCCTCCGTGTCGCGGGTAACACCGGCTAATGCGGCCCACCCGCCGATCAGCGCACAGCAGTGGTGGAAGTTATTCCGGCTCTCTCTGTTTGCGTTTGCCATGGGCTTTGTCTCCGCGGCTTACTGGATTTTCGCGCCGGATCTCGCCTCCACATTGGGAGCCTTGCCCGCCGGCTCCACCGGCTGGCTGTGGCTGGGTGTGGGTGTCGCCGGCCTTGGCGGTGCCGTGGTGGCGGATCTGGCTGACCGCAACAACCCGCCCATCACTCAGGCACTGATGCTGATGATGCTGGCCTCCAGCCTGGCATTGCTGGCGGCCAGCCCCGGGCAGATCGTGATTGCGGTATTTTCGGCCCTGGTATTTGGCCTGGCGTACATGAGTCTTACCGGCCTGTACCTGATGACGGGTATTCGCCTTTTGCCCGGGCGGCTGTCCATGGGGCCGGTGTTGCCGTTCATGGCGGTGTCGCTTGGCCAGGCAGCGGGGTCCCCCATTGTTGGTTTGTTGGTGGACAGGCTTGGCTACGCTGATGGCTTTGCCATCTTTGCGGTGCTGGGCATTATGGTGGCCATGCTTTCACCCCTTTACCCGCGTTACCTGGAGTACGAGCCGGAAGAAGAGCAGGAAGAGGACACCGGCCTGCAGGCGGCTTACGACTACCAGCTGCAGGACGAAGAGGGCGAACCCATTACCGAGGCGGCTGGCTATGAGTCGCCCGATGACGACGAGCCGGCCGTCGGGGAACCCGGAAAGGATTAGTGTCCCGTCTGGCCAAGGAATTAGCCAGACGGGACACTAGGCCCCAAACAGGAAGTTGGCAATCAATTCCTTACCGCCTTCAGTGGCAAATGATTCCGGGTGGAACTGGATGCCGTGAATGGGGTGGTCCTTGTGTTTCACGCCCATGATCTCGAAATCCCCGCCCTGGTGGATGCGCGTGTGGTCGTCGAAGCTATCCACCGGCAGGTCACCCACTACCGCCGTCACTTTCAGGCACTCGGGCAGACTCTCGGCCTCGGCCATCAGTGAGTGATAGCGCATGATCTCCAGCTGGTCTGGAGTGTTGGTGAACACGCCTTCGCCGGTGTGGCTGATGGGGCTGATTTTGCCGTGCATGGGCAGTGGCGCGTTCACCACCTTGCCCCCGAACACGTGCACAATGCCCTGCATGCCCAGGCAAACGCCCAGCAGGGGGGTGGTCGGGCCGAGTTCGCGGATGACCTCGGCGCACACGCCAAAGTAGGCCGGGTCTTCGGGTGAGCCCGGGCCCGGGGAGATGATGATGCGGTCCGGCGCTGCGGCACGGATATCCGACAAGGTCACCTCGTCGTTGCGTTTCACCACGATCTCGAAGTGTTCCAGGCGGCCCCGGTGGCGCTCGGTGCTCAGCAGCTCGCCGATGTACTGGTAGAGGTTGTAGGTGAAGGAGTCGTAGTTGTCGATGATGTAAACCTTCATGCCTCGCCCTCCGCGCTGAACTTGTCCAGGACCTTCTTGGTGCCGGCGAACTTGCGCCGGATTTCCTCGTATTCGTCCTCCGGGTTGGAGTCGTACACGTTGCCGCCGCAGGTCTGCACGTAGGCGTCCTCACCCTTGGCGAACACGGTGCGGATGGGGATGGCGAAGGTGCAGTCACCGTTGAACGAGAAGTGGCCCACGGCACCGCCGTAGGGGCCACGGCCGTCGCACTCGAGGTCATCGATGATCTTCATGGCCTCAATCTTGGGCGCGCCAGTCAGCGTACCGGCGGGGAAGTTGCTGGCCAGGGCCGAGAACATGTCGTGATCCTCGGAAATAATGCCGACAATCTCGCTGGAAATGTGCTGAACGTGGCTGAACCGCTTGATGTCCATCAGGCTGCGGACTTTTACGGTGCCAAAGCGCGCCACCCGGCCGATGTCGTTGCGGTGCAGGTCGACAATCATGTTGTGCTCTGCGATCTCTTTCGGGTCGTTCAGCAGGGTGCGGGCGTATTGGGTGTCTTCCACGTCATTGGCGCCGCGCTTGGTGGTGCCGGCCAGCGGAAAGGTTTCCATTTCGCCCTGGCGCAGGCGGAACAGCAGCTCGGGGCTGGCGCCGATCAGCTTCTGGTCACCGAACTTCACGTAGTACATCTGCGGCGAGGGGTTCACCTCGCGCAGCTGCTCGTACAGGTTGATGGTGTCACCTTCCAGGCGGAAGCGTTTCTTGAAGCCCACCTCGCACTGGAACACCTTGCCGTCGATGATGTCCTGTTTCACCTTCATCACCGCTTTGGCGTGCTCTTCCTTGCTCATGGTTTCGCCGTTGGCGGTGACTTTCAGCGGTCCGTTTGCCACCGCGGGTTCGGCAAGAATGTCCTCGATCAGCGCCATACGGCTGTGATCGTAATGGAAATAGATGACTTCGCCGGTCATCTTGTCGAGAATCAGGCCGTCCTTGAATACCCCGAACCGGAACACATCGAACATCTCGCTGTGTTGCAGTTTCAGCGTCGGCTCGAAGTAGTTCATGCAGTCGTAGCCGATGTAACCGGTCAGCCCGCCGGCGTACTTCCGGGAGATGATGTCCTGGGGCACGATCTCGCGCAGCAGGTAGTAGGGGTTGTCGCTGGCGTAGCTGTTCACCTCGCCATTGCGTTCCTGGATGTGCAGTTCGCCCTCGGTGGCCCAGAGGATCTGCTCCGGGTCGAAACCGATGATGGAGTGGCGGGCCATGTGGCTTTCTTCGCCCAGTGACTCCAGCATGAAGCAGTTGTCGAAGCGTTTTTCGATCTTCTTGAACAGGCCGAAGAAATCGATGTCGGCCGCCAGGGTCACATAATGTGGCTTGCGCGGCAGGGTGATGCGGGCCGGTGTTTCACTCATTGCGGGCTCTGCTTGGGTTGTTTGTTTCTCAGGGCGCGGGCGCCCCGGGTGACGGTGGCAATGCCCACGCCCAGTTCCCGGGCGATTTCACGTTGGGGCACGCCGGCCTCCAGCCTGCGCAGGATCTGGAGGCGGTTGCAGATTTCGGTCAGCTCGGAGGTGGTCAGCAGGTCACGGAGGGCCGTCTCCAGCGCGCCTTCGGCCTGCATTTCTTCCAGGTGCTCGAGCAGTTCGTTCAGGTGTTGTGTATTCATGTACTAGTACACTATCACAATTCCGGAGGCCTGCCATCACCTTTGTATGCGGAAAACCCCGATTGACGATTGGCCAAATGTACTACCTATCGCCTGTTGACCGCTCCAGAAAGGGACGTTTATGCTTCTAGTACTTATACCTGTTAGATCTACCATAAGGGATGCACCACTTTGGCACGATCACTAGCCTTGGTAACGGCCTTTTCGGGGTTGTTTGCTTAGACTGGTCATTCGTCGTCAGTGCTGGCTCTTCGGCCCGGGTGCTCACAAGTCTCCCTATGCCTTGGTCAAAATTTAAAAGTTCACAAATACAAAGTTGAAAAGGGTGAATGACATGGGTTTGATTAAAAGCATCAAAGAAAAAGCGAAGTCTCAGTTGCGGACCATTGTTCTGCCGGAAACTGATGACGAGCGGGTGCTGAAGGCGGCCGAGAAGGTGCTGGCAGAAAAGACCGCCAATGTGGTTCTGATTGGTAACGCAGATACCATCAAGGCCGACGCTTCTTCCTGCAACGCCAACATTGACGGCGCCACCATTGTCGACCCCAACAACTTTGAGCACCTGGACCGCTACGTTGAAGAGCTGGTTGAGCTGCGCAAGAAAAAGGGCATGACTGTCGAAGAAGCCCGGGAAATCATGACCACCGAGCCGCGTTTCTTCGGCTGCATGATGGTCCGTTTGGGCGACGCCGATGGCCTGGTGGCCGGTTCCAGCGCTCCGACTGCCGACGTTCTGAAAGCCGCGATCCAGGTGGTGAAGACCGCGCCGGGCATCAACACCGTGTCCTCCAGCTTCGTGATGGAAACCGTGGACGGCAAGTTCGGTGACAACGGCCTGATCCTGTTTGCCGACTGTGCGGTTCTGCCGGACCCCAACTCCGAACAGCTGGCGGACATTGCCTGTGCCACCGCCGCCACCGCCAAGAACGTGGTGGGTATCGATCCGAAAGTGGCCATGTTGTCTTTCTCCACCAAGGGCAGCGCCAAGCATCCGCTGGTCGACAAGGTTCAGGAAGCCGTTGGCCTGCTGGAGCAGCGTAATGTGGACTTCCCGTTTGATGGCGAAATGCAGGCGGATGCCGCCATTGTTGAAGCCATTGGCGCCAAGAAAGCACCGGGTTCCGAGGTGGCCGGTCACGCCAACGTACTCGTTTTCCCGGATCTGCAGGCTGGCAACATTGGCTACAAGCTGGTTCAGCGCTTCTCAGGCGCCGCTGCCCATGGCCCGATCATCCAGGGTCTGGCCAAGCCGGTGAACGATCTGTCACGGGGCTGCTCGGTTGATGACATCGCCAACCTGGTTGCCATCACTGCAACCCAGGTCAAGTAATTACGTTAACGACATACTATAAAAATTCAGAGGAAGCAGAATATGTTGGTCTTTATCCTGAATGCGGGCAGTTCCTCACTGAAATATCAGCTGATGAACCCGGTGACCGCAGAAACCCTGGCCGCCGGCATCTGTGAGCGGATCGGTCTTGACGGTGTTCTGAAGCATGAGTTTGGCGACGACCGTGAGCTGAAGATGGACGTCGATATGCCGACTCACAAAGAGGCGATCGAGTCCGTGCTTCGGACCCTGACCACCGGTGAAGGCAAGGTGATTGACTCCACCGATGAAATCCAGGCCATCGGTCACCGCGCCGTGCACGGCGGTGAGAAGTTCTCCGCTTCCGTATTGGTAACCGACGAAGTTATCAACGAAATGAAAGAGCTGATCCCGCTGGCGCCGCTCCACAATCCGGCCAACATCATGGGTATGGAAATCTGCCGCGAGCTGATGCCGGGCAAGCCGAACGTGGCTGTGTTCGACACCGCGTTCCACCAGACCATGCCGGACTACGCGTACATGTACGCGCTGCCGTATGACCAGTACTCCAAGCACAAGATCCGTAAGTACGGCTTCCACGGCACCTCACACTTCTTCGTGTCCAACGAAGCGCGCAAGATGCTGGACAAGAAGCACAACACCCGGGTCGTGGTCTGCCACCTGGGTAACGGCTCGTCCGTTTCCGCCGTTCAGAACGGTGAGTGTATCGACACCTCCATGGGTCTGACTCCGGTCCAGGGCCTGATGATGGGTACCCGTGCGGGCGATATCGGCGCCGGTGCGCTGCAGTACATGATGCGCCAGGAAAACCTGACCATCGACGACGCGCTGAACATCCTGAACAAGAAATCCGGCATCCTGGGCATTTCCGGCAAGTCCTCCGACCTGCGTGAAGTGCTCGAAGGCATGCAGAATGGCGACGACCGCTGCCGTCTGGCTGTGGACATGGTGGCCTACAACATCAAGAAGTACGTCGGTTCCTACGTGGCCGCCCTGGATGGCATCGACGCACTGTGCTTCACAGGCGGTATCGGCGAGAACGCCGCGCTGATCCGTGAAAAAGTCTGTGCCGGCCTGGACGCCATGGGCCTGGTCATCGACCCGGTCAAGAACAACAAGCGTTCCAAGGAAGCCCGTGACATTGCCACCAACGGTTCCTCTTCACGCATCTTCGTTATCCCGACCAACGAAGAATTCGTGATCGCAAACGATACCTTCAAGATCGTTTCCGAAATGAAGTAAGCGGTTAAGCGGCTTCGGGGTGGGCTTTGGCCTGCCCTGGGGCTGTATTTTTCTTCCTCGAAGTACTCTTTTCCCTCCCGTTATGCGCTTTGCCCGGTTCTCTGTTACGTTTAAAGTAACGAATCCGGAAAAGGAGCGTGATTATGTTTGTCGCCGACAAGAGCAACGGGCACCTGATTGAGGTGCTGGATACCGCGTCTCTCTTTGACCCCCACGTGGACCGGATTGAAGGTCGCCTGCATTACGGTGAAGAGAGCCAGGACCCCGAGCTTTACGCCAAGGTTGGTCTGGCGTTTCCCTCCGGTGAATCGCTGCCCCTGTGCTGGACGGACCCGGATTATCGCCGCAAGCAATAGCTGTCCGGCCACCATGCCCGCCGAATGGTGTTGTGCTCGGTTACTCGCTGATGTTCCCGGCGTCAAAGGCGCTCTTATGGAAGGCGATGGCGTTCTCGACCTCTTCAATGCCGAAAACCCTGGGCTCTTGGGGTGTCTCGCCGGCGAGTACCTTCAGTACCGAATGCACACCACGGGACAGGGATTCCACGTTATAGCCACCCTCCAGAATCATGGCGAGCCGGCCATCGCAATGTTTGTCAGCAATCTGTTGGACAACGCCGGTCATCGCGGCAAATCCTTCATAGGACACATTGAGCGCCAGATCGAACCAGTGAGCATCGAAACCGGCGGACACCAGAATCAGGTCGGGTTCAAAGTAATCGGCGGCGGGCACCAGGATCTCCCGAAGGGCTTTCAGGTAAGCGGCATCACCAGCGCCGCCGGGCATGGGCACATTCACGGTGGTGCCTTCGCCCCGACCAGCGCCTACGTCGGTTAGTGCCCCGGTGCCGGGGTAGAAGGGCGCGGCCCGGTGAAGGTCGAAAAACAGCACGTTCGGATCGGCCCAGAAAATATCCTGTGTGCCATTACCGTGATGGGCATCCCAGTCAACAATCAATACCCGTTTGCAACCCAGTGCGTTCTGGGCATGAGAGGCCGCAATGGCCACGTTGTTGAACAGGCAGAATCCTCTCGCCCGGACGGGTTCGGCGTGGTGCCCGGGGGGGCGTACCACGGCAAAGGCACTGCGTGTGCGGCCCTCAACCACGGCCTCCACGGCTGAGATGGAGGTGCCCGCAGCCACTTCGGCGGCCTGTACGCTGCCCGGTGACACGGCCGTGGTGTCTACATCCAGCCAGGCACTTTGGTTGCGTAGGGAGAAAATATCGTCCAGAAAGGATTTGGTATGAACCCGGCTCAGTTGATCAAGCGTTGCTGCCTTGCCCGGCTCAACGCTGACGCCGGGTATCGGTTCCCTGGCCAGCAGTTCCATGACCGCGGTAATCCGGCCCGGGTGTTCGGGGTACTTCCACGGAATATAAAGTCCCGAGAGAATTGAACGTACCCGCTTGTCCAACCGGCCCGGCAAGAACTCCGCGTTGGTGTCGGGAAAGTGGGCGAGCATGCGCTCATCATAAAAAACGATGACGCTTTCTTGTGGTGCCACGCTGCGGCCCTCCGTGGGATCACTCTGATGGATAGCGACGGTAAGCCATCACCCACTCCCCATAATAGTCCATCCTCGTAAATCGCAAAGCCATCCGCCTCTGAAAAGACCGGCTGCCTGAACCGGTCAATGGCTGATAGGCAGCGCGGCTCAGTGGGGTTTGAGCCTGTCGATGCCCAGGGTCTTCATCACATAGCGCTCATAGACCGGATCGCTGGTGCCCGCACGCACCTTGTGCATGAAGTACTTCTCGAAGGCGATCTTGCCGTAGTGCACCCATTTGCCCTTCTTCATCCAGTTCACGTTGCGTGGCGGAATCTGGGGAATGGCTACGAACGCAATGCCGGTGTCGCCCATATCGGCAAGGCAGACGGCGTTCCAGGTGGCTTCGCTTTCCGGTTCCTGTTCATCAAGCACTGACCGAATGTTGTGGGCGGTCGCTGTCACCATGCTTTCAATCATGAAGCCGGTTTTGGGGACGCCCACAGGCAGCGGTGTTTTGCCAGGAGGCGCAATGGCCACGGCAACGCCAATGCCCCATATATTGGGGTAAGTGGGGTTGCGCTGATGCTCGTCGATGATGATAAAGCCACGGGGGTTCACCAGTCCTTCAATACCCTGCACGGCTTCAATGCCGGTAAAGGCGGGCAGCATCATGGAATAGTCAAAGGGCAGTTCGTGTCTCTTTTTCTCGTTGCCTTCCTCATCCACTTCCACCACATGCATCAGACCGTCCTCGATCTTCTCGACACGGGCATTGCAGATCCAGTTGATGTGGTGCTGGCGCAGTTCCGATTCGAGCATGCTCTTGCTGTCGCCGACCCCGCCCAGGCCAAGGTGGCCGATGTAAGGCTCCGGCGTCACAAACGTCATCGGGACTTTGTCGCGAACTTTGCGCTGGCGGAGGTCCCGGTCCATCACGAAGGCATACTCATAGGCCGGTCCAAAGCAAGATGCGCCCTGCACCGCGCCGACCACCACAGGGCCGGGGTTCTCCACGAAAGACTGCCAGCGGTTGCGGGCCTTATCGGCATGGTCCACATGACAGATGGACTGGGTAAATCCCTCATCCGGCCCGAGGCCCTCCACTTCATCGAATGCCAGCCGTGGCCCGGTGGCAAGGATCAGGTGGTCGTATTCGACGCTGGAGTCGTCCGCCAGAATCACCTTGTGGCCGTCCGGGTCCACCCGTGTGACTGTGTCGACGATCAGCTCCACGTTGCGTTTGGCGAGCACGCCGGCCAGGGGAATCTTGATGTCGTCAGGCTGGCGCCAGTCCACCGCCACCCACGGATTGGAGGGCACAAAATGGAAGTAGTCCTTGTCGGAGATCATCACGATGCGATCGGTTTTTCGGGCCAGTTCGCGCATCTCGAACGCCATGGGCATGCCGCCCAGGCCGGCACCCACAATCACGATAGTGGCCATCAGTCGCTCCTATTCTTGTTATGACATGTATGAATAACTTTAGAACATAAAGTGAGGGTGCGCTACTTGATGGAATCGTCACCGATAACTCGCATGAAGACTTTGTTGTGGCTATGAGGTCGCTTCCGATCGTTTTCTTCACCCTTATTCAGTTTAGTTGGTTTGAAACCGGTCATTCTTTTCTGTAACCTTTTTATTAATTGAACGTTCAATTAATAAAAGAAAGCCTGAAGATTTAGCCCGCTGGGCGTCAGAAAATAAAGGATTATCAGAGAGTTGCCATGCCAAAAGTCGGAATGAAAGACACCCGCCGCCAGCAGTTGATCGACGCCACCATGGAGTCGATCGCCGAGCTGGGCATGCAGAACACCACCATTGTCAGCATCAGCAAGCGGGCGGGGATGTCATCGGGGATTATCAGTCACTACTTCGGCGGCAAGCAGGGGCTGATTGAAGCAGCCCTGCGCCACCTGCTGGACCAGTTGGGCAGGGAACTGCTGGAGCGCATGGCAAAAACCGATGGCTCTCCCGAGCAGCGATTGGATTGCATCATCGAGTCCAACTTCTCGGAATTCCAGCGCTCGGCGCTGGCAGCCAAGACCTGGCTGAGCTTCTGGTCCCGGGCCATGCACGAGCCGGGTCTGCACCGGTTGCAGCAGATCAACAATGCCCGGCTGTACAGCAACCTGCGGTATTCCTTCGCCCAGGTGCTGTCGTCAGACAGCGCCACGGAGGCGGCCCGGCAGACGGCGGCATTGATTGACGGTTTCTGGCTGCGCAGTGCGCTGAGTGCCGATCCGTCCGAGCACTTCGAGGCCGGCGAGCGTCTGTGCAAGAAGTTTGTCCACGAGACACTGGCCCAGGCCCGCGCCTGAGCCAATTGAATCAAACGGCCCACAAGGCCTGAAGTCACCCAGTTGAGGGGTTTTCCGGATTATGTCTGAAGCAGCAACGGTTCCTGTCGTTCGTAACTTTATCCACGGCCGGTTTTTGGCCAACACCACCGGTGAAACCTTCCCAGTGGTAAATCCCGCCACCGGCCAGGTGATCTACGAAGTGGAAGTGGCCGACGAGGCCATTCAGCAGGCGGCTATTGAAAGCGCCCGCGCGGGCTTTGCCCAGTGGTCCGCCATGCCCATGGTCGAGCGCAGCCGGATCCTGCTCAAGGCCGTGGCCATGTTGCGCGAGCGCAATGACGAGCTGGCGGCCGTGGAAGTGGAGGACACCGGTAAGCCCTGGCAGGAAGCGGAAGCCGTGGATGTGACTACCGGCGCCGATGCTATCGAATTTTTCGCCGGCCTGGCGCCGTCAATCGAAGGCAACCAGCAGGACCTGGGCGGGGATTTCTATTACACCCGCCGGGAGCCGTTGGGTATCTGTGCCGGTATTGGCGCCTGGAACTACCCGCTGCAGATTGCCTGCTGGAAATCCGCGCCGGCGCTGGCCACCGGCAACGCCATGATCTTCAAGCCCTCGGAGGAAACCCCCATGGGCGCGGTGAAGCTGGCGGAAATCTTCATCGAAGCCGGTGTGCCGGCGGGCGTGTTCAACGTGGTGCAGGGCGCCGCCGAAGTGGGGCAGTGGCTGACCCACAGCCCGGCCATTGCCAAGGTATCGTTCACCGGCGAGGTGGGCACCGGCCGTAAGGTGATGGAAGCCTCCGCTTCCACTTTGAAAGACGTGACCATGGAGCTGGGCGGCAAGTCGCCGCTGATCATCTTCGATGACGCCGACCTGGAGAACGCCATCTCCGCCGCCATGGTGGGCAACTTCTACACCCAGGGCGAGATCTGCACCAACGGCACCCGGGTGTTCGTGCACGAGGCACTTTATCCAGCCTTTATGGAACGCCTGCTGGAGCGCACCCGCAAGAACATCCTGCCGGGTGACCCCATGGACCCGAACACCAACTTCGGTGCCCTGGTCTCCAAAAAACATCAGGAACTGGTGCTGGACTACATCGCCAAGGGCCTGTCCGAGGGCGCCACCCTGAGCCACGGCGGCCGCGCGTTCGAGCCCAATGACTCCAAAGGTGGTTACTTCGTGGAGCCGACCATTTTCACCGACTGCACCGACGACATGACCATCGTGCGGGAGGAAATCTTCGGGCCGGTGATGTCGGTGCTCACCTTCCGCGATGAAGACGAGGTGATCGCCCGGGCCAACGACACCGACACCGGCCTGGCCGCCGGCGTGTTCACCAACGACATCCGCCGCGCCCACCGGGTGATTCACCAGATCCAGGCGGGTATCTGCTGGATCAACAGTTACGGCGAATCGCCGGCGGAAATGCCGGTGGGCGGTTACAAACTCTCCGGCATCGGCCGGGAAAACGGGCGCGTGACCCTGGACCACTACACCCAGATCAAATCGGTGTACGTGGGCATGAAAGATATCGATGCGCCCTTTTAACCCCGCAGGCCACAGAGGAGTACGCGTATGAAAGAAGCACAATACGACTACATCATTGTGGGTGCGGGCTCGGCCGGTTGTGTGCTGGCCAACCGGCTCACCGAAGACTCGAACAACCGGGTGCTGCTGCTGGAAACCGGCGGCAGCGACAAGAGCATCTTTATCCAGATGCCCACCGCCCTGTCCATTCCCATGAACACCAAAAAGTACGCCTGGCAGTTCCACACCGAGCCGGAGCCCTATCTGGACAACCGCGAAATGCACTGCCCCCGGGGCAAGGTGCTGGGTGGCTCCTCATCCATCAACGGCATGGTCTACGTGCGTGGCCACGCCCGGGATTTCGATGAGTGGCAAGCCGAGGGCGCGACCGGCTGGAATTACGCCAACGTATTGCCCTACTTCAGAAAAGCGGAAACCTGGGCCTTTGGTGGTGATGACTACCGGGGCGGCGAGGGTCCGCTGGGTGTGAACAACGGCAACAACATGCAGAACCCACTGTACTCGGCCTTTGTTCAGGCCGGTGTGGGTGCCGGGTACATGGAGACCCGGGATTACAACGGCGCCCGCCAGGAAGGCTTCGGCCCCATGCACATGACGGTGAAAAACGGTCGTCGCTGGTCCACGGCGAATGCTTACCTGCGCCCGGCCATGGCCCGGGACAACCTGACCGTGGTCACCCACGCCCAGGTGCACCGGGTGCTGCTGGAGGGGAAGACCGCCACCGGCGTGCGCTACGAACAGGGTGGCAAGGTGCATGAGGTCCGGGCTGGCAAAGAAGTGATTCTGTCCGCCGGCTCCATCGGTTCGCCGCACCTGCTGCAACTCTCCGGCATTGGTAACCCGGAGGTGCTGAAGCAGGCGGGTATCGAGGTTCAGCACGAGCTGCCCGGCGTGGGCGAGAACCTGCAGGATCACCTGGAGTTCTACTTCCAGTTCCGCTGCAAGCAGCCGGTATCGCTGAACCGCAAGCTGGACTGGTGGAACAAGTTCAAGATCGGCGTGCGCTGGATCCTGCGAAAGGACGGCCTGGGCGCCACCAACCACTTCGAGTCCTGCGGCTTTATCCGCTCCAAGGCGGGCGTGGAGTGGCCGGACCTGCAATACCACTTCCTGCCGGCCGCCATGCGCTACGACGGTAAGGAAGCGTTTTCCGGGGACGGTTTCCAACTGCACATTGGCCACAACAAGCCCAAAAGCCGGGGCTTTGTGCACGTGCAGTCGGCGGACCCGAAGCAGTCACCGCGCATTCGCTTCAATTACCTGCAACACGAGGATGACCGCGAAGGCTTCCGTGACTGCGTGCGCCTGACCCGGGAGATCATCAACCAGCCGGCGATGGACGCCTACCGGGGCGCGGAAATTCAGCCCGGTGAACACATCACCAGCGACGAAGACATCGATGCCTTCGTGCGCCAGGCGGTGGAGAGCGCTTATCACCCGTCCTGCACCTGCAAGATGGGCACCGACGAGCTGGCGGTGGTGGACCCGGACACCCGGGTGCACGGCATCGACAATCTAAGGGTGGTGGACTCGTCCATCTTCCCGACCATTCCCAACGGCAACCTGAACGCGCCCACCATCATGGTGGCCGAGCGGGCCGCCGACCTCATTCGGGGCAGGGAGCCCCTGCCGGCCTCGGCCGCACCGGTCGACATGGACGCCCAGTGGCAAGTGCACCAACGCCCTGGCCAGGCCAAACGGGCGCACCCCTAGCTATCCCGCGACCGTGATCCTACCCCGGGTGCGCAACGCGCCCGGGTAGCAAGCCCTCAGGATTTCCCTATCAGCGCAACGGCCTTGTGCCGTTCTCGGGCGCCGGATAGGCAAGTCCTGGGTTTGTGTCCGATTCGAAATCAATTGAGTAGAGGAGGAACACCCATGCTGTGCATTATAGTAAGTAACACCAACCGGAGGCTGAGCGCATGACACTCTGGTTATCGTCTGGTCTGATTTTTACCTTCGCCGCCATTGCCCTGATTCTGTACAAATGGTGGGACATGCAGTGCATCGGCGTGACGCCGGTTCGCACGCTCGTTTTCATTGCCATCCTGTTCACCTCCGGTCTGGACGTGGGGCTGATCATGTTCCCGCTGACCGAGTTCGGCGGCTACGGCAATGTGGCTGACAACCCGGAATACGGTTTCGCCAACCCGCTGGCCATTGAGTTTGGCTTCTGGGCGTTCCTGATCTGGGGTTTCTATTTCCTGACCTGTTTCTACTTCGCGATCATTGAGCCGAGGGTGCAGTTCTTTGAAATCCCGGTGGTGAAGTTCATCAACAACGTGGTGATCATCGGCACCTGTGCGTTCACCGCTTATCTGCTGCTGGCGAACCTGCCGTGGTACCTGCCCGAGCTGAGCAGTGACGACGGGGTGGTGCCGGCATTCTATGTGATCGTATTCCTGTCGATTGCGCTAGCAGTGTATTCCAGCTCGAAGATCAAGTACGTGCGTATCTTGAGCGTGGGCTCCAGTATTCTGTTCATCGCTCTCATTGTGGGCATGTGGTTCCGGGCCTTCGTTCTGGGGCAGGGCTCACCGGGGGATTTCTTCGGTACGGCCGGTATGTTGGGAGACTATTTCGGCAACCTGCACCAGTTCGTACTGCCGATTAACGACTACCACGAGTTCTACCTGTTCTGGTGGTTCGCCTGGAGCATCATGATTGGCCAGTTCACCGCGCGCTTTGTGTCCGGTATCAAGACCTGGCAGTTGCTTCTGGCCATGCTGGTGGTGCCGTCAATCGCCATTGGTGTGTGGTTCAGCGTGCTGTACTACTACCACGCCGAGGGGCTGAAGATTGCCGCGTTCACCAACGTTGCCATGATCTCGGTCGGGGTGCTGATGGTGATCAACTCGCTGGATTCACTGATCCGGTTGTACACCGACAACCTGAACCTGACCGCCCAGCGCCTGGGCCGGGTGAACTACGTGATCTTCAACCTGGTGGCCATGATCGGGCTGACCATGCTTTTCCAGCTGGACTTCCTGCGCATCCAGTGGGTTGGGGCGCTGGTGATTGCCCTTTACTTCAGCTGCTTCGCCTATATCCTGCTGAAGAAGCGTAAGGAAGTGGCCGCCATTAAAGCGTCACCGGAGGAAAATATTCTGGATTTCCACCGGGTGGATCTGGTGAGCTGATCCAGGCAGTAACGGAAGCCGGCAAGGGAGCTGTTCAGTGGGCAGCGCCCTTGCCGGCTTCTTTGTGCCTGTTATTCAGAATTGGCCCGGTGGCTGTTTCTGAATGCATGAAAGTAGAGCACCGGAACCAGTACCAGTGTCAGCAGGGTAGACACCAGCACCCCGCTGGCCAGGGTGAGCCCCAGCGGCTCCAGGGCCGGTTCGAAAATCAGCACACCGCTGCCGAACATCACGGTGGCGGCGGTGAGCAGGATCGGGCGGGTGCGCTGGGCGCCGGCCTGAATTACCGCTTCTTTTAATTCCATACCTTCCTCCAGTCGCTGCTGAATAAAGTCCACCAGCAGAATGGCGTTGCGGGTGACGATCCCACCCAACGCAATGACCCCCAGTACGCCCGTGCCGGCAATGTTGATGCCCCACAGCCAGTGGGCCGGAATCACGCCGATGAAAATCAGCGGGATCGGCAGCATGATCAGCGCCGGTAGCCGGTAAGAGCGGAACCAGCCGGCCAGCAGCACGTAAATCAGCACCATCACCACCAGCCCGGCCACACCCAGGTCCCGGTAGACATCCCGGGTCATTTCCCATTCACCGGACCAGTAGCCGGTGGTTTCCCGGGTGTTGTCCGGCAGGTTCAGCCAGCGCACGTCGATATCGGGCCACTGGTCGCTGCTGAACGATTCCATCTGAACCGCCGTGGGCTGTGCCACCGAGCGGTCCAGGTCGGCAAACACGGTGGTCACCGGCATCAGGTTGCGGCGGAAACGGGCCTGGTCGCCACCGGTGTGTTCAAAATCCAGCACCGATTCGAGAGAGACCGGCTGATTCTGCCGGCCGATGACATACAGGCTGCGGATGGCCTGTTCGGAATCCCGGTCGGCCTTGTCCAGGCGCAGGACAATGGGCATCGGGTCGCGGCCGTAGTCGTGGCTGGCCCAGTCGCCCAGGGTTTCGCCGGCAATGGCCAGGCGCAATGTGCGGGTCACCTCCGCCGGCACCACGCCGAAGGTGGCCGCGCGTTCGGGGTCCACGTGCAGGTTCAGTCGCGGCAGGGCGGCGGTCGGGCTCTGGCTGGTGGCAATCACACCGTCCTGTTCGGCCAGCCATTGCTCGAGCTTGTTGGCGGCGGCCTGGCGGTTTTGCGGGTCCGGGCCGTAGATCTCGGCGGTAATGGCCCGGTCACTGGCGGGGCCGGAGGGAATGCGGCCGATGTGGCCGGTGGCGTTGTGGGGCTCCAGCCAGTCGTCCAGTTGTTGGGCGATCTCCCGGTTGATCTGGTAGCTCTGGCGCTCGCGCTCTTCTTCGGGCACCAGATTGACGTGCAGGATCAGGTCCCTCGGTGCCTTGCGCTCGGGTGCGGTGAGGGTTTCCGGTGGATAGATCATCGGTGCCATCAGGCCGGAATACACCGTGACCCCGCGCACTTCCGGTATCTGAGCCAGTTTCCGGTTCAGGTCTGAGGCGGTGCTCAGAGAATCAGTGAGGGTGGCGCTGGCCGGCAGCTCCACATCCACCGCAAACACGTTCCGGTCCAGCAGGGGTGTGAGGCCGATCTGGACAACGCGCATGGCCACCAGCGACAGGCTGGCCAGCAGAAGGACAATCAGCCCCAGGTAAAACAGCCAGCGCAGTGAGGCGAAGTTCAGGAAAGGCGCCATCAACTGCCGGTAACTGGCTACAAACCTGCTCTCATGGGTGTTTTCGTCATCCTGTGGAGCACTGTTGCCGGTTTGTTTTACCTTCAACAGGCGATAGCCGAAGTAGGGGGTAATGGTCAGGGCTACCAGCAGGGAGAACAGCACGGCGGCGGAGGCACCGATCGGAATCGCCCGCACGTACTGACCCATTTCGCCGGTGATGTAGGCGGTGGGCAGCAGGGTGGCGACCACCAGCAAGTCCGCCAGGATGGTGGGGTTGCCCACTTCGTCGATGGCGTTGACGGTCAGCTCCCGGGTTTTCTCGCCGGCCCGCTGGAAATGCCGGGCCACGTTTTCGAGCATCACCACCGCGTCGTCCGAGAGAATGCCGATGGCCAGGATCATGGCGGCAATGGACACCGGGTTCAGGGTGAAGCCAAGGTGGTTGTACAGGTAGGGCACCACCGCCAGGGACACCGGCATCATGATGGCGATGATGGTTGCCGCGCGCCAGCCCAGGCCAAGCCAGATAATGCCCACTACCACCAGGGTGCCGCTCAGCAGTTGGGAAAGGACACTGTACACCCGTTTGGCGGCATCGGCGCCGGCGTCGTGGGTGATGTCCAGGTGCACATCCGAGGGCAGGGCGTCGTCGCTGAAGGTCTGTAACCGTTCAATGATGGTCTCGGTGATGTCACTGACGTTGTGCCCGGCCAGGGTGGTGACCGCCAGGGTGACGGCCGGGTAGGGGGCGGAAAAGCCTTTTTGCCAGTGCAGCACGGCCTGGTTCTCTTCCACCCGCCCGGCGCGCAGTTGGGCCACCTGTTCCAGGTAGACCGGGCCGCCGCCGTCGTGGCCCACGGGTATTCGCCCGAGCTGGTCCAGGTTATCCAGGCTGAGACCGGCCTGCAGGTCGGTCACCGGGCTGCCCTCAAGGCGGCCGGTGGGAACCTGCCGGTTGGCGCCGGCCACGGCCTCGGCCAGCTGATTCAGGGGAATCCTGCGGGCCGCCAGTTCCGCCGGGTCCGGCAGAATTTCGATAGCGGCCTTGTCGCCCCCGAAGCGCTGCACATCCCGTACGCCGGGTATTCGCAGCAGCTCTGCCGAAAGCTCGGTGGCCATGTCTTCCAGCCCGTTGGGGCCCACGGTTTTGCTGCTGAGGGTGGCCATCAGCACCACCAGCCGCGATTCGCCGAAGGTTTCAATGGTGGGTGAACCGGCCGTGGCCGGCAGTTCGGTGGCGTGGGCGCCAAACAGCTCGTCCAGTTGGGAATAGGCCTTGTTTTTCGGGGTGCCCGCTTTGAATTCCACCGACAACAGGGCCGCGTGACTGGAACTGCTGCTGCGCACTTCGCTGACCGTCTCCAGCTCACGAACCCAGCCGGCGGCCTTTCGGGCCAGCTGGTTGTCCACACGTTCAACACCGGCACCGGGCCAGGGAATCAGCACGGTGGCGGTGGGCACGTCGATGTCCGGGCGGTCTTCCCGGGGCGTGACCAGCAGAGCATAGCCGCCCAGCAACAGGCAGGCGATGACAAACAGCGGAACAATGGGGGAGACCAGCAAACGCTGGGCAATGCGCCCGGCCAGCCCGGGTTTATCGCTCGCCATTGTCTGC
Source organism: Marinobacter nauticus (assembly GCA_044811145.1). Taxonomy (GTDB): domain Bacteria; phylum Pseudomonadota; class Gammaproteobacteria; order Pseudomonadales; family Oleiphilaceae; genus Marinobacter; species Marinobacter nauticus_A. The sequence continues at coordinate 1,035,599 of CP085245.1, read as the reverse complement.
TCCGGCTGCTTTGACCGTGACCGTCTGGCCATCCTGCAGGTCCGCTGACGGCTCCAGTACCACTTGTTCGCCCTCAGACAGGCCTTCGGTGACCGGAATCTTGTCGGTGCCGTTGGCCGGCGGGTTGGCGGTCTTGATCCATTTCAGGTGCACGGCGGTTTCATTACCGCGTTGCTCCAGCACCAGGGTGCCTGTCAACTGACCCCGGCGAATCAGCGCGCTTTCTGGCAGTGCCACCCAGTTGCGGGTGTTGACCGTGCGTTCATCCGGCGCGGGCACCAGTACGGTGACCACCTGGCCCGGGGCCAGCGCGCCTTGTTTGCTGTCCAGCGTCAGTCTCAGGCGTTGGCCGGTGGCTTCTTTGTCCAGTGCCGGGATAACGCCGGTCAGGTGGGCGGGCAGGGTGTGGCCCTGTTCGCCCGCAATAACCGATACCAGCTGTCCGGGAAGCAGCCTGTTGGCAATCCGGCTGGAAACTGGCACGTCGATGCGCAGGGTGTCCCGGGCCTCCAGCACCATCAGGGCTTGGCCGGGGCCAACGAAGCTGCCGGCGTCGACCAGTGTTTCCGCTACCACGCCATCGAAAGGGGCGGTCAGCCGGGTGTAATCCAGGTTGCTTTGCTGGCTCTGCAATTCGGCTTTGGCGGTTTGCAGGCGAGCTTCAAACTCCTGAACCCGGACGCCCGCCTGTTCCATTTTGACCCGGGCAATCAAATCTTCCCCATATAGCCGTCGCAGTCGTTCATGTTCACGCCGGGCCTGACTCAGAGCCGATTCCGTCGCCTGGACATTGGCCCGGGCGGCCCGGATGGCGGATTCCACTTCCCGGGAGTCGACGGTAGCCAGGGGTTGGCCGGCGGCCACTGTGTCGCCCGGTTCAACGTTGACCGTCTCCAGGGTGCCGGACATGCGGGTGCTGATCACGGCCCGCTTGCCCGGGCGAACCACGCCGGGCAGGGTGCGGGTGGCGCCGTTTTGCCAGGGCCGGATTTCGGCCACCGTGACTTCCGGTGTCGGCGTGTTTGTGTTCGCTTCTGGTTCAGGGGCTTCGCCGAAACAACCGGCCAGAACCAGTAAGGAGCTGAGCCAAAGGGCCCGGGTGAAAACGGTCATTGGTAGCTATTCCCTAACGCCAGAAGTGGATCGCGGCCGTGCTGGAGGTGATGGTTCATGGCGGCCAGCACCGCCTGATAGCGGCTGTCAATCAAGGTGGCTCGTTCCCGGTTAAGCCGCGCCCGGGCGGTCAGCAGGTCGGTCATGGAGCCGAGGTTTTCCTGATAGCGGCGGCTGGCCAGGCGGGCGGCTGTTTCCGCCGCCTCCACCGACTTGCGGGCAGCCTGCCAGGCGCGAAAGCCGGCCTGCCACTGGCTGGCGGCAATGGCCTGTTCCCGGTCTATTCGCCGGCGAGCTTTTTCCAGTTCGGTGCGGATTTTGTCGGCATCGGCCCGGGCTTCGGCAATGCGGCCCTGACGGCCCAGGCCATCAAACAGGGTCCATTGCAGGTTCACGGCCACCAGCCAGCCATCGGCGTTGTCGTCCAGCAGTTCGTTGCCGTGGGCCCATTGCTGGCGGGCCAGCAGATTGACCCGGGGCAGCCACTCCGCCTCGGTGGCGCGGGTTTGCTGGTCGGCGGCCCTGGCAGCCAGCTGGCGGGCCTCCAGGTCTTTGCGCGGTGCGCTTTGTCCGGTCTCCATGGGCGGTGCCGGTTGCGGTAAGCCGGTCTCCAGTGTCAGTGGCTCGCGGGGGGCCATGCCCAGCAGGGATTTCAGCTGATATTCGGCCTCCCGGGCGGCGGCTTTGGCCTGGCTGATTCGGGCCTGTGCCGCTGCCAGTTCGGCCCGGGCCTGCTCCACATCCAGTCGGGCGGCCATGCCCTGTTGATAACTGCCCTCGGCCATCTGTACAGCCTGCCGGGCGGCGTCTCGGGCTTGTTCCGCGGCGTTTTGCCGGCTTTTCAGGCGCAGGATATTGAAGTAACGGCGCGCCACTTCCAGGCGCAGGGCCTGCTGTCCCCATTGCCGGGCCTGGCGCCGGGCATCCAGTTTCAGGCTGGCGGCTTCCCGTTGTTTGAGGGCATCGGCGTTGAAAACCGGCTGCACCAGTTGTACGCCGGTAACGGTGCCCTCCACCGGGCCGAGATCGGCTTGCCTGAGGCCGGTGGGGCTGGTCTGGTCAGGTACCGGTACACCGGTGATCAGGCTGGAATCGGCCCGCAACCAGCTGGCGTCGGCGCTCAGGGTGGGTAAAAACGCCTGGGCAGTTTGAGTGTATTGAGCTTCGGCCTTGCGGGTTTCGGCCTCCAGGGTTTGCAGCGTGGTGGCCTGTTCCCGGGCGATCACCAATGCCTCATCCAGTGACAGGGCACTGGCGGTGCCGGGTATCATCATTACAACTGCGGTAAAAGCCCGGATAGAACGCAAATAAACTCCCTGTCTGCTCCGGTGGATCGATCCCGGCAGTATATCACCGAAGGTCTTGTATGGGTTTTCCACGGTATTGAATTACAGACTTGAGCCCCAAGATCCTGACCAGCGCAACGTTTTCTCCGGGCGAAAGTAGCTGGATGGCCTGCCGGACCAAGTAATAGGCAAGAGCTATCTTAATTGTCGAAATTATCAATTTTCGACAAATTCAAAAAGGCGGTATATTTCGTCCCTGTCAATTCATCGATCTGTACATCCATAAACAGGAGTTAGCTCTACATGGGTATTATCAACAGCGAAATCAAACCGTTTAACGCCACTGCCTTCAAGCAGGGCGAGTTCGTGGAAATCTCCGAAGCGGACGTAAAAGGCAAGTGGGCCATCTTCTTCTTCTACCCGGCCGACTTCACGTTCGTATGCCCGACCGAGCTGGGCGACGTGGCCGACAAGTACGAAGAGCTGCAGAAGCTGGGCGTGGAAGTGTTCTCTGTGTCCACCGACACTCACTTCACCCACAAAGCGTGGCACGACGCTTCCGAGACCATCGGCAAGATCAACTACTACATGGTAGGCGACCAGACCGGCACCATCACCAACAACTTCGGTGTGATGCGTGAAGGCCAGGGCCTGGCAGACCGCGCTACCTTCCTGATCGACCCGGATGGTGTTATCCAGGCGATGGAAATCACTGCCGAAGGCATCGGCCGTGATGCAGACGACCTGCTGCGCAAGGTGAAAGCTGCCCAGTACGTTCGCAACCATCCTGGCGAAGTTTGCCCCGCCAAGTGGAAAGAAGGCGAAGAAACACTGGCTCCGTCTCTGGACCTGGTAGGCAAGATCTAAGCGTACCTTTGACGGTAATGCTTAAGGAAAAGGCCCGCATTGCGGGCCTTTTTCGATTGTGGCAATAGGTTTATAGAGTTGGATAGAGAGTGGCTATTGATTGTTTCGTCGTAATCAATTTGAGCTTTTAATAGTCAGCCTTTATCTTACTTCCATCTTCAAGATACAAATCTTTCGAATTCAGTTAGTTAGATTAATGACATAAAGGGGAAGACCGAACATGTTGGATGCGAACATTAAGCAACAGCTCAAGGCGTACATGGAAAAGCTGCAGCAGCCGATTGAGCTGGTGGCGGCGTATGACGACAGCGACAAGTCCCAGGAACTGAAGCAACTGCTGGAAGAAATTGAGCCGATGTCCAGCAAGATCGGCCTGCGCACCGAAAGCGACCAGCGTGTGCGTCGTCCGTCGTTTGCCATCCAGCGTGTGGGCACCGATGTGAGCGTCCGTTTCGCCGGCATTCCCATGGGCCACGAGTTCACCTCGCTGGTGCTGGCCCTGTTGCAGGTGGGTGGTCATCCGTCCAAGGCGTCTCAGGAGCTGATCGAGCAGATTCAGGATCTGGACGAGGATCTGGAGTTTGAAACCTACTATTCCCTGTCATGCCAGAACTGCCCGGATGTGGTGCAGGCGCTGAACCTGATCAGCATCCTGAACCCGAAGGTCAAGCACACCTCCATCGATGGTGCGTTGTTCCAGGACGAAGTGGAGCGTCGCGAAGTGATGGCGGTGCCCAGCGTGTTCCTGAACGGTGAATCCTGGGGGCAGGGTCGTATGACCCTGGAAGAGATTGTCGCCAAACTGGACACCAATTCAGCGGCGAAGGAAGCCAAGAAAATCAACGAGCGCGATCCGTTCGAAGTGCTGGTGATTGGCGGCGGCCCGGCTGGTGCGTCTGCGGCGATTTACTCGGCCCGTAAAGGCATTTCCACCGGTATTGCCGCTGAGCGTTTCGGTGGCCAGGTGGCCGACACCATGGGCATCGAGAACCTGATTTCCGTGCCCTACACCGAAGGCCCGAAACTGGTCGCGGCCATGGAACAGCACGTTAACGAATACGATGTGGACATCATGAACATGCAGCGCGCCGAGGAGCTGATTCCGGCGAAAGAAAAGGGCGGCCTGCACGAGGTTCGTCTGGCCAACGGCGCGTCGCTCAAGTCCAAAACCATCGTGCTGTCCACCGGTGCCCGCTGGCGTCAGATGGGCGTGCCGGGTGAAGAGGAGTATCGCAACAAGGGCGTGGCCTACTGTCCGCACTGCGACGGCCCGCTGTTCAAGGGCAAGCGCGTGGCGGTGATCGGCGGCGGCAACTCCGGCGTGGAAGCGGCTATCGACCTGGCCGGCATTGTCGGCCACGTGACCCTGATCGAATTCGGCGATGAAATGAAGGCCGACGAGGTACTGCAGCGCAAACTGCGCAGCCTGGACAACGTGAAGATCATCACCTCCGGCCAGACCACCGAGATTGTCGGTGAAAACGGCAAGGTCAGCGGCCTGAACTACACAGATCGCAAGACCGGTGACGAGCACCACGTGGAGCTGGAAGGCGTGTTCGTACAGATCGGTTTGGTACCGAACACCGAATGGCTGAAAGGTGGTCCGGTTGAGCTGAGCCAGTACGGTGAAATTATCGTAAATGACCGTAACGAAACCTCGGTTCCGGGCATCTATGCGGCTGGCGACGTGACCACCGTGCCCTACAAGCAGATCGTGATTTCCATGGGTGAAGGCTCCAAGGCGGCCCTGAGCGCCTTCGACTTCATCATCCGCAACTCCGCGGAGTAAGTTGTTCACACGGGCCTGACTCTCCTCAGGCCCCCCTTCGCCGGTGTCTGCGCAAGCGGACGCCGGTTTTTTTATGCCTGGCCGTCAAACCCCTGCATGACGTTTACCGCGTTGACGCCAATGGCATCCACATCGTAGCCGCCTTCCATGGTGAACAGGGTTGGCAGGCCCAGTTGCGCCAGGCGCTGGCCCAGGGTCCGGTAATCCGGGGAGGTGAGTTTGAAGAACGAGATGGGGTCGTCCTCGAAGGTGTCCACTCCCAGCGGAACCACCAGGGCATCCGCGCCAAAATCGGCGATGCGCCGGCAGGCTGTTTCCAGGCCCTGGCGCCAGACACTGAAGGGGGTGCCGGGTGGGTAGATGATGTTGAGGTTATAACCCTCTCCCTCACCTTCGCCGGTTTCATCCTCAAAACCCAGGAAGTGCGGAAAAACCAGATCCGGGTCGCCGTGCAGACTGATGGTGAGCACATCGTTACGGTGGTAGAAAATGGATTGGGTGCCATTGCCGTGGTGAAAATCCACATCGAGTACAGCCACTCGCTTATAACCCTGGTCCCGGAATGCCTGAGCGGCAATGGCGGCGTTGTTGAAGAAGCAGTAGCCGCCGAACAGGTCGGCATGGGCGTGGTGCCCCGGAGGTCGACACAGGGCAAAGACGGCGCGCTCGCCTTCTGCCACCAGCTTCTGGCCGGTGAGGGCAACGTTTACGGAGGCGCATGCCGCCTCCCAGGTCCCTTCAGAGATGGAGGTGTCGGCGCCCATGCTGTAATAGCCCAGGCGACCATCAATGTCTTTCGGTTCCCGGTGGCGCATGCCTCGCCCGGCCCAGAACACAGGAATGGCCTCACCCTGTTTGCCATCGGCCTGCCACTCCTGCCAGCAGTTTTCCAGAAACGCCACGTAATTGGGGGTGTGGACTCGCTTGATCGGCTCCAGCCCGAACTCCTCCGGCTCCAGTATCTCGCCCAGAGCCTGGTTTTTCACCCGCGCCAGGATGGTCTCGGCCCGGGAGGGCTTTTCGTGAGGAGCGATCAGCAGGCCGCCATCCAGTTCGGTTTTTACATCGCGGCGGCGATGTTCGGGCGAGAAAACGGTTTTCATGGCTGGGCCTTCCGTTGCAGAGAGTGGAATGGGGCTTCAATGCAATGTCGCACGAGCGGCAACATAGCTCAAGATTGTCTATTGTGGCAGTCTGAATGCCAAATTCGTGAAAGGACCCTTTCCCATGACCATCGCAGAGATGCTGGGCCAGTTTTTTGGCCTTGTGGCCCTGGCTTTCTGCATTGCCGGGTTCGCCAACAAAAACGATGATCGGCTGATGGTGCTGCTGATCTCCGCGAATGTGGCATTTGTGCTGATGTTCGCCTCGTTCCAGAGCTGGACGGCGGCGGCCCTGACCGTTCTGGTGATCCTCCGCATTGCGCTGGCCCGTCGTTTTCAGGGCAACTGGTGGCTGATGCTGGGCATGCTGGTAGTGAGCGGGCTGGCGGCCTGGGCCACCTGGCAGTCGATAACCGATATTTTCCCGGTCATGGCCATGGTCTTCGGCACCGTGGGCATGTTCATGCTGCGGGGCATTCCGCTGCGGGTCGTGCTGGGGCTGGCGGCGTTTTCCTGGATGTTGAACAACATTGTGATCGGCTCGATCGGGGGCATTCTGGCCGAGGCGATGGTGTTGGTGACTAACGGCATCACGATTGTTCGTCTCCACCGTCTGCGCAAGAGGTTTCCAGAGATCATTCAGTAGTAGCTCTGGCGGTGCCTCTTTCTGGAACCGTTTGAGCTTGGAAGGCCCTCTACCATGCCGCCATCGCCGCTATGGGGTAGTTACCGGTGTTGTTTCGTTCAGGTACGCCGGATCAAAGCGCTCCAGTTTTTCGACAAGGGTAGCCCTGGATAGCTCGCCCATATGGCTGTCCAGTAACTGGCCTTCGGCGCTGAAGAAAAGTGTGGTCGGTAATCCGTGACTGCCCACGACCTGCCCGAAGCTGCCGGTTTGATCGCTCACCACATGGTCCAGATTGAGTGACTGCTTTTCCAGGAAGCGGCGAATGGTTTCGGCATGTTCCCCCTGGTTGGCAAACACGAAGCGGATATCCGTGTAGTTCTGTTGAGCGGTCTCCAGAACCGGCATTTCCCGAATGCAGGGCGGGCACCAGGTGGCCCAGAGATTGACCACCAGAGGCTTGCCATCGGCGATGGCGGCCAGGCTGGCGGGTTGCCCGTTCAACTCCGCCAATTCGACGTCTGGCAAACCGCTGGTCTGCTGATGGATCAGGGCAATGGCGCCAAACGTGATGCCCCATGTCACGGCCCCGGCAACGAGGGCGGCACTCAGAGGCTTTCGTAGGGTACTTTGACGCCACATCCGATACCCGGTGAAGACCAGTGCGATCAACACACCGGTAATCACGTCGAAGCCGCCGTCACGGATATCCACCATGCCCAGCCAATCATTTTGATAGTGCTCGAAATAACGAACCACAAAGCCGATACGGGCCGATACCAGAGCCACCAGAAAAATATCGGCCAGACTGCCGGCAACGGGCGTTTTCTGCTTTCGGCCGGTGATGGCGCCCACCAACAGGGCAACGCCGAAGGCGAGTATCAGAAGAATGTGTTCGATGGATAAACTGACCGGCCCTATGCCAACGCTGAGCATGGATTCTCCGTTTTGTTATGGGTGACAGGTGGATACCAACGTTAATGACCAACAGGGTAGGTAGGAGTTCCTGTCTCACTGAAAAACAAAAGCATGCTTATTAAAAACATGCGTAGCTATTCTCGGGGCGCTCTGTTATCGTGCCCGCATCCTGCCTCTAAGGATTCCGCAGTTTCTGGCAAAAAGCCACCTTGCGAACTATCCAAACGACCTTCCAGAGGACGTCACCCCGTATTCGGCGCGTGACCGTAGTCGTCTTTTTATTCCATGAATGTTCATGGCTCTGCCCGCATTCGCCGCTCCGGTGTTCGTGGAGGCAGAACAATCAAGAGTACCTTATATGAGTTTTTCTTCCCTCGGTTTGTCCGAGCAGCTGGTCCGTGCCACGTCCGATCAGGGTTATGAAACCCCGTCTCCCATCCAGCAGCAGGCCATTCCTGCGGTATTGTCTGGCAAAGACGTCATGGCCGCGGCCCAGACCGGCACCGGTAAAACCGCCGGATTTACCCTGCCATTGCTGCAGCGCCTGGCGGAAAAGCCGCGCACCGGCAAAGGCCCCCGCGCGCTGATTCTGGCGCCGACCCGCGAGCTGGCGGCCCAGGTGCACGACAGCGTGAACCTGTACAGCAAATACGTGCCCACCAAAGCGGCCGTGGTTTTCGGCGGTGTGAAGATCAACCCGCAGATGATGAAGCTGCGCAAGGGGCTGGACGTGCTGGTGGCTACCCCGGGTCGCCTGATGGATCTTTACCAGCAGAACGCCGTGCGTTTTGACGAAGTGGAAATCCTGGTGCTGGACGAAGCCGACCGTATGCTGGACATGGGCTTTATCCGCGACATCCGCAAGATCCTGGCGATGCTGCCGCCCAAGCGCCAGAACCTGCTGTTCTCCGCCACCTTCTCCGGCGAGATCCGCAAGCTGGCCGAAGGTTTGCTTCATAACCCGGTTCAGGTGGAAGTAGCTGCCCGTAATACCACGGCGGAGAAGGTAAAACAGTCGGTTTACCCGGTGGACCAGAGTGAGAAAACCCGTCTGCTGAGCAAGCTGGTGCGCGATAATGCCTGGGAACAGGTGTTGGTGTTTACCCGCACCAAGCACGGCGCCAATCGTCTCACCCAGAAGCTGGAGCGCGACGGTATTACCGCCGCCGCCATTCATGGCAACAAGTCCCAGGGTGCCCGTACCCGTGCGCTGAGCAACTTCAAGGCAGGCGAAGTCCGCGTGCTGGTAGCCACCGATATCGCGGCCCGTGGCCTGGATATCAAGCAGCTGCCGCAGGTGGTGAACTTTGAGCTGCCAAACGTGCCGGAGGATTACGTGCATCGCATCGGCCGTACCGGCCGTGCCGGCGAGAGTGGCCATGCGCTGTCACTGGTGAGTGCCGATGAAGGCAAACAGTTGGCGGGTATCGAGAGGCTGATCAAGAAGCAGCTGCCGCGCACGGAAATTGAGGGCTTTGAGCCGAAGAACAACCTGCCGCTGAAGCCAAAGGCCAAGGCTGACCCGAGCAAGGCCCGTAACCGGAAGCCGCAGGGTGGCAAAGGTAGAAGCTTTGGCCCGAAACCGGCCGGTGGCAACCCAGGTCGCGGACGTGGTGGCGCTGCCCAGGGGCAGGGCAGAGGCCGGCCATCTCAGCAGCGCCGTAGCGCCTGATAGCTGGCTGTTATGACAAAAAAGGGCAGGGTTTTAAAACCCTGCCCTTTTTTTAATGACCTAATCCCGGTTCTCCAGACATAAAAAGGCGGGGCCAGAGGCCCCGCACAGGAGAACGCACCTTGGCAGCCCACAGACCGGAGGCTGCCGGGGTACGGGGATTCTTAGAACTTGTAGGTCATACCGATCATGTAGACCATCGGGTCGATTTCTACTTCGAATTCTTTAGTTTCAACAGCTGTACCGCTAACTGTGCCAGTAACTTTTGCATCCGTATTGATATCAGCCCACCACATTGCAGCGTTCAGGCCGAAGTTGTCACTCAGCATGTAGTCAACACCGACCTCAACAGCTACGCCAATGCTATCGTCCAGTTCAAGCTCACTGGAACCCGAATCCAAGCCAACATTGGTTTCCAGATCCGAAGAAGTTTTTTCCTCGAAGAAGGTGGTGTAGTTAACACCGATACCGGCATAAGGCTGAACCGCTGAAGAGCTCGACATCGGGTAGTATTGCAGGGTAATAGTTGGTGGCAGGTGCTTGGTTTCACCCAAGTTTACGTCACCAGAAATATCTCCACCACCATTGATATCATGCTTGAACGGGGTAGCTGCCAGGATGCCTAAGCCCAAGCTTTCGGTGAACATATAGGTTGCACGAAGACCGAGCTGAGTATTTGAATCTACGGTGACCTTCGAGTCTACGCCTGCAATCAAAGGGCTTCCGTCACTCAGGTAGATAGACTCACTAGAATCATCCGGCGCCACGTGCACAGCACCACCACGTACTACAAAATTGCCTGCCTCAAACGCCTGAGCAGCCGGAGCTACTGCCATTACTGCTGCTGCCAGAACGCCTACTTTGAAACTACGGGACATAGCCTTTACTCCTCGTGTATGAATAATCTATGACCGTAATGTAATCCTCATGGCGTCCGGGATCTTGATTTAGCGCAAGAAATGGCTGCGCTGGCGGAAACCGGCGTAACACCGTTGACTCAACTCAAGAAAATCCCATGGCGCATACGAAAAAGCCGCAACCCCGGAGGGTTGCGGCTTTTTACTTCGACGGGATGTTCGAACCGGTCGGTTCTTACATCTTGCCGGTTTCTTCGAAGTTTTCGTGCCAGCTCAGGGCTTCGGCCAGGTTGTGCGGGGTGTGCTGGCCACGACCGTTGTTGCAGGCGCGCTCGTAGTAGTCGAGCAGGCGGTCACGGTAGTCCGGGTGCGCACACTTGTTGATCACTTCCAGGGCGCGCTTACGCGGGCACAGGCCACGCAGGTCAGCCAGACCCTGCTCGGTTACGATGATCTGCACGTCGTGCTCGGTGTGGTCCACGTGGGAAACCATCGGCACGATGGTGGAGATAGCGCCACCTTTAGCCAGGGACGGGGTCATGAAGATGGACAGGTAGCCGTTTCGGGCGAAGTCGCCAGAACCGCCGATGCCGTTCATCACGCGAGTACCCATAACGTGAGTGGAGTTCACGTTGCCGTAGATGTCGGCTTCGATCATGCCGTTCATGGCGATGATGCCAAGGCGACGGATCACTTCCGGGTGGTTACTCACTTCCTGCTGACGCAGCATGATGCGGTCTTTGAACTCTTCGATGTTCTCGGCCAGTTCCTGGTTGGCTTCCGGGCTCAGGGAGAACGAAGTACAGGAGGCCATCTTCAGCGTGCCGGACTTCAGCATTTCCAGCATGCCGTCCTGCAGTACTTCGGTGTAGGAAGTCAGGTTCTTGTAAGGACCGTCGTTCAGGCCAGCCAGTACGGCGTTGGCGATGTTGCCCACACCAGACTGGATCGGCAGCAGTTCCTTCGGCAGACGACCGGCTTTGATTTCGTCATCGAAGAACTGGAGGATGTTCTGGGCGATCTGCTTGGACGCTTCGTCCGGCTCGCTGAAGCGGGAGTTGCGGTCGGTTGAGTTGGTCTCAACGATGGCCACAATCTTCTCTTTCGGGCACTTGATGTACGGGGTACCTACACGGTCTTCCGCCTTGATAACCGGGATCGGCTGGCGGTGCGGCGGCAGGAAATCTTCCTGGTAGATGTCGTGCATGCCTTCCAGGCCGGCCGGCTGGCCGTGGTTCACCTCGAGGATGACCTTGTCGGCCACGTCGATCCAGGTCTTGTTGTTACCCACGGAGGAAGACGGGATCAGGTGGCCTTCTTCAGTGATGCCAACCACTTCGATCACGGCCACTTCCAGCTTGCCGTAGAAGCCGGCGGCAACGTCCGGGCCCAGGTGGGACAGGTGCACGTCCATGTAGTCCATGCGGCCTTCGTTGATGTTCTTACGGCCGATGGGATCACTCTGGTATGGGATACGGAAGGACATGCCGTTGACTTCGGACAGAACACCGTCCAGTTCCGGAGCGGTGGATGCGCCGGTAAATACGCCGATTTTGTATTCGGTACCTTGCTCGCGCTGCTCGCGGATGTGGTCGGCCAGGGCCTGGGGGATGGCTTTCGGGTAGCCCGCGCCGGTGAAACCACTCATGCCAACGTTTACGCCGTTGGGAATCAGGGCGGCGGCCTCTTTGGCGCTCATGATGCGATCGTTCAGATCAGCACAACGAATTCTGGAAGCAGTAGACATAGCAGCTCCGAGTTACTGTTGGTTTTTTGGGGTTGTGTCTATAACAAAAGGCGACTGTACCATAGCCATAGGTATTTATAGCTAAATCTGAAAAAAATTTATACTAATTTCTGACGCTGCTTTTGTCGCAGGCCGATCAGTACCAATGGCACGACAATCATCAGACTTCCCACCATAAACCAGATATCCGGTACTTCGCCAAACCAGATCCAGCCTATGGCCACGGCCCAGATCAGGCCGGTGTATTCGGCGCTGGTGACCAGGTTGGCGTCCACCTGGTGGTAGGCCAAAAGTACGGTGATGTTGTAGCCGAGAATCAGCAAGGCGGAGCCGGCGGCGTTAATGAGCAGGCCGGCGTCCCAATTGGCGCCTTCCCACAAAGCCAAGGCGGCGGCTGCCGGAACGATGAGCAGATAGTTGAGAAACAGTTTGTGCACGGTACTCTGGGTTTTGGGCAGCTGGCGAACCATAACGGCGTTCACGGACAGCGCGAGCGCGGAACCCAGGGCGGCCAGCACAGCCCAGTTCACCTCCGTTGGACGCAGGATGACGATAATGCCGGCGAATCCGCTGAAGACGGCGGTAATGCTCAACGGGGTGAGGGTTTCCCGGAAGATAAAGGCGGACAGCACCATGACCAGGATTGGAGCGCCATAGAACAGTGCGTTGGCGGTCGCCAGGTGCAGGTTGGTCAGGGCGATGACCATGCAGACGATGCCGGCCAGGTGCACGTGGGAGCGGATGGTGTGGATTTTCAGGCCGTCAAAGAGGTGCCGGCGATTCAACTTGCCGACGAGAGGAAGCAGGAACAGAAGGGTCAGCAGGCAGCGCATGAAGGCAAACTGGAAAATCGGGGCGCCCGGTTCCAGGGTTTTGATGAATACATCCGAGCCAATGGCCATGGCGTTGCCAATGACCAGCAGCAGGATGGCGCTGTTGACGGTTTTTCCTGACACCTCTTTTATCTCCCCTAGCCTGTGAATTTGTTGCCGGCCACCGGTCTGGCTTTCCCTCCGAAAACCGCTGTAAATACATCCCTGTACGCTTGCTTTCAGCCATCCATGGCTTCAAGCATTTTCGGAGGGAAAGCCAGACCGGCGCCTCATATCCCGGTGCACAGTCTAAAGAGCTGCTAATATCCGATAAAATGATCGTTATTAGTCCCTCATTAGAAAATTAGATAGATGAAGCTGCCACCCCTAAAATCCTTGCCCGTTTTTGAAGCCGTCGCCCGCTTGAAAAGCTTCTCCGCCGCTGCCGGGGAGTTGTCGATTACCCAAAGCGCCGTCAGTCACCAGATCAAACAGCTGGAAACCTACCTGGGTGAGCAACTGTTCTGGCGGTCCGGGCGTTCGGTGACGCTGACGGACGAAGGGCGGCAGTATTTTGATGCCATCAGTTCCGCGCTGTTGCAGGTGGAGCGGGCCAGTGAGCAGTTGCTGGGGCATGAACAGTCGCGGATTCGGCTGTCGGTGTTCAGTTCGTTTGCCGTGCGCTGGCTGGTGCCCCGGTTGCCGGAGTTACAGCGGTTGCATCCGCAGATTGATCTGGCGCTGGAGATGAGCAGCGAGAATCCGGTGCTGTCGGAGCGGGTGGCGGATTGTTTTATTACCATTCATCCCACCGTCCCCGCCTACAGTTACGAGCATTTGTACACGGAGCGGTTGTTTCCGGTGTGCAGTCAGGATTATTGGCAGCGCATCCGGCGGGAGCTGGGTCGGGAAGAGCCGGAGGGGCGGGATGAACCGCCGCTGTCGTCGGAGGACGTGGCGCTGTTTCCATTGTTGTCGACCCACAGCATTTTCGATAAAGCCGCCGGTGACTGGGAGGCCTGGTATCGGGAGGTGGGGGAGTCGATTCCTGACAGTGCCCGCATTCAGCATTTCAGTCACATGCTTCTGGCTCTGGAAGCAGCCCGGTTTCATCAGGGGATCGCGTTGACCAACGACTACATGCTCAGTACCCGGAAGGATTCGGCGGATTTCGTGCGCTTGCCGACCCATTCGGTGATTACCGGGGACAAGTTCTACTTTGCCTGGAAGACGAGTCGGCGACGGGAAAGGGGGATTCAGATGCTGCGGCGATGGCTGGTGAACGAGGCCATCCGGGGCGGGTTGCGCAGTGAATGAGCTCGAGGATTGGGTGTCAGAACTGTAATCCCGGTTTCAGGTTTTACGGCGGTTTTGTTTGTACTCTGCCAGCAAATAGTGAATGGAGTTTGTTATGAAATGGTTGCGTCGATCATTGTGTGTGGTGGCAGTGGCATTGCCGCTTTCGGTTCTGGCGGAACCGCCGACTCAACAGGGCCTGCCGCCCGGCCTGGAAAAGAAGGTGGAGCGGGGTGAACCCTTGCCGCCGGGGTGGCAAAAGAAGATCCACGTTGGGGATCATCTGGGTCACCGCTATCTGGATTACGGGCGGGTCTACGACATCAGTCCGCACCGTCAGCGGGTCCATATTGAAGATAGGGTTTACACGATTATCAAGGAAACCCGGGAGATTGTGGACATCCTGGAGAATGGTCACTGAAATGCCGGTGCCCGGGGTTCTTCGGGCACCGGTTGGTCAGGCCCGCTATTGTCGGGCCTGACGTTCCACCACCCGCCGCTTACCGCGAGCGCAGTCGGAGAGCTCTTTCAGGCCCTCGGCATCGAAGGCGTCCACTCGGATCACGTCATACAGGGCGGTTAAGGCTTCTTCCAGTTTCGGGCATTCGTCCGCTTTCACAACGCCCTGGGCGCAGGCCCAGTCCACCAGTTCCTTGCGCTCGTGGCCCATTAGTAGATCAATCCCGCCCAGTTCGTCTTCGTCCCGGTTACGCAGGGCCTCGTGCAGACGGTTTCTTGAATCGGCGGTTTCGTTGGCCAGTTTGTAGGCGTTCAGCACCCGCCCCAGTGGGTCCTGTGGATCGGGGTTGATAAACGTGCCCCGGCTGATGCGCTGGCGTACCGGGGTGTCTTCCACAATGGTGGCGGCAACCCTGGCGCCCAGTTTGTCGCCCGGGCCGTTCAGGCCGGTGGCGCCCAGCGGGAACACCAGCAGGCGCAAGGGCCAGCGCAGGGCCGGGACCGGGAAGTTGATGATGGCGTCACGCATGGCGCCTTGCAGATCCCGCAGGCAGGTTTCCAGGCTCCATTCCACCAGGTCCCGCTGGTCGTCGGGATAGCCTTCCTCGTGCCATTGTTTGATCACGGCGGTGGCGTAGTACAGGTGTACCAGGCAGTCCGCCATCCGGCCGGACAGGCGCTGCCGGGCCTTCAGACCACCGCCGACGGACAGCAGGGTGACATCGGTCATCAGGGCGAAGGCAGCGGAGAAGCGGGCCAACTGGCGGTAGTACTTCTGAATGTCGCCCTGGCGCGGTACGCCTTCGAGCCAGCCTTTGGTCAAGCCCAGCACGAACGCCCGCAGGGCATTGCGGGTGGTGTGGGCCAGGTGCCGGTAGAAGATGCCATCGAACTTTTTAGCCGCCCGGTCCGGGTCTTCCATCCCCGCTGCTTCGATTTCCTCAACAATGAAGGGATGGCAGCGAATGGCACCCTGGCCGAACACCATCAGGCTGCGGGTGAGGATGTTCGCCCCTTCCACGGTAATGCCGATGGGCACCGCCTGATAGGCGCGGGCCAGGAAGTTGCGGGGGCCGGTGATGACGCCTCGGCCAGCCACAATATCCATGGAATGGTTGATAACTTCCCGCATCAGGTCGGTGTTGCGGTATTTCAGCACCGCCGAGGGCACGGAGGGCCGAACGCCCCGGTCCAGCATGCCGCAAGTCAGCAGGCGGGCGGCATCCATCATGTAGGTGTAGCCGGCGACGGGCTCCAGGGCTTCCTGAACACCTTCAAACTGGCTGATGGAACGGCCGAACTGCTCGCGGGTGAAGGCGTAGGAACCGGTGGCCAGGCTGGCCAGTTTACCGGCGCCGGTGCCCAGGGCGGGCAGGGAGATGGAACGGCCGATGGACAGGCATTCGAGCAGCATTTTCCAGCCCTTGCCCAGCATGTCCTGGCCGCCGATCACCTGCTCCATGGGAATAAACACGTCGTCACCCCAGGTGGGCCCATTCATGAACACCGTGTTCATGGGCAGGTGGCGGGCGCCGGCGTGCACGCCGTCGGTATCCCTGGGAACCAGTACGCAGGTCACGCCAATCTCGTCCAGTTCGCCCAGCATGTGCTCCGGGTCATACACCTTGATGGCCAGGCCAATCAGAGTGGCGACCGGCGCCAGGGTAATGTAGCGCTTGTTCCAGGTGACTTTCAGGCCCAGTACTTCCTTGCCGTTCCACTCGCCCTTGCAGACGATGCCCTTGTCCGGAATGGCGCCGGCGTCGGAGCCGGCCACCGGCGAGGTCAGGGCAAAGCAGGGAATTTCCTGGCCACCGGCCAGGCGTGGCAGGTAGTGCTGTTTCTGGTCATCCGTGCCGTAGTGCATCAGCAGTTCGCCCGGCCCCAGGGAGTTGGGCACCATCACGGTGACGGCCGCCGAGACACTGCGGGTGGAGATCTTCATCACGATTTCGGAGTGGGCGGTGGCGGAGAAGCCCATGCCGCCGTCTTCCTTCGGGATCACCAGGCCAAAAAAGCCCTTTTCCCGGATGAACTGCCAGACCTTTTCCGGCAGGTCGTAGTCTTCGTGAGTGATCTGCCAGTCATCAAGCATCCCGCACAGCTCTTCCACCGGGCCGTCCAGGAAGGCCTGTTCCTCGCTGGTCAGGTGGGCGGGCTGGTAATCCATGAGCTTGTTCCAGTCCGGTTGGCCGGAGAACAGCTCGCCATCCCAGTCCACGGAGCCGGAATTGAGGGCTTCGCGTTCGGTGTCCGAGAGTTTGGGCAGGCGGCTGCGAACCCAGCCCAGCAGCGGGCGGCTGAGTTTGTCGAGACGCAAGTCACCGGGCAGAACCACCAGCAGTGCCAGGGCCAGAAGAAGGCCGCCAATCACAAAGCTGACGACGTGCCAGCCGTCCTGGGCAACGCCGATTAAAGTGGCAGCCGACAGAACCAGTGCCGCGGTTTTGCCGCCAATGCTGAAATAGATCAGCACCAAGGCGGTGAGCACCAGAAACAGAACGCTCATGGAAAGCCTCCATATCGTGAAAGAAAACAGGCAGATTCCCTAACCATCGGCCAAAGTGATGACGGTTGCAAGCCATAGCGCTTTATGAACAGCAACTTGGAAGTAATGAAGATTTTCATTTACAAAAACTTTCAAAACTTCAAAATCCATTTTTTATGCCAATCGTAAACATGACTTCACAATAAACAGATCTGGAGTGTGTCTATGTTTGGCCAGCTGACCGTGGCAAAACGCCTGGCCCTTGGTTTTGGGGTCATGGTTCTATTGATGGTGATCGTCAGCGTGGTGGGCAACCAGCAGGTGGGGTTCATCGACAAGACGCTGACATCGGTTAATCAGGGAGCCGCGCTCAAGCAGCGTTATGCGATCAATTTTCGGGGCAGTGTGCATGATCGGGCCATTGCCATCCGGGACGCTGTCCTCGTGAACAACGATGCTGATTTGCGAAAGCACCTTGGCGATATTGAACGGCTGGCCTCCATGTACCTGGAAAACGCGGAAAAAATGTCGGAAATGTTCCGGCAGCGGGGTGCGACAGAGCAGGAGCGGGAGCTGTTGGAGGCCATCCAGGCCATTGAGGATCGGACCCTGTCCCTGACCGAGGAAGTGATCGGGCTCCGGCGCAATGACAATCCGGAAGCGGCCCGGCAGTTCCTGCTGGATGAAGTGTCTCCGGCCTACAGTGAATGGCTGGATCGGGTGAATGCTTTTATCGACTACCAGGAAAACGATGCTGCCGCCGACCTGAACGATGTTCGTGAGGCTGCCAGTGGTTTTAACTCGGTGATCATGGGCCTCACCCTGGTAGCCGTGATAGTGAGTGTGCTGGTGGCCTTTGTCATCATCCGGAAACTGAAGCGAATTCTCGGTGCCGAGCCGGAGGAGGTGGCGGACGTTATCAGGCGTCTGGCTGATGGCCAACTGGATCAGGAGCTCCATACCCGGTATCCCGACAGCGTGATGGGGGCTCTGGTGGAGACCATGGATCGATTGACCGGCATCATCCGGGAGGTGCGTTCTGCCTCGGAAGAGCTGTCCACCGCCTCTGGTGAGCTGGAGAAAACCTCAGACAACAACAGCAAGCAGATTCGCACCCAGGCCGAGGAAGCCGAACAGATGGCCACGGCAGTGAACGAAATGGCCACCACCGTGAATGAAGTGGCCGGATTTACCGCCAACGCCGCCACGGCCACCACCAAGGCCGATGGAGAGGTGGAAACCGGTAATCGGGTGGTCAGTGACACGGCAGCTTCTATTACCCGCCTTGCGGACAAGCTCGAAGAGGCGGCAAGTTCGGTGCATCGAGTGTCCGAAGATAGCGCCAACATCGAGAAGATTATCGAAGTCATCAACGGCATTGCCGAGCAGACCAACCTGCTGGCCCTGAATGCGGCCATTGAGGCCGCTCGTGCCGGCACTCACGGTCGCGGTTTTGCGGTGGTGGCGGATGAAGTTCGCTCGTTGGCCTCCCGTACCCAGGAATCCACCCGGGAAATCCAGGACATGATCGGACAACTGCAGACCGGTGCGGAAACAGCGTCCGGCGAGATGGAAAGCAGCCGGGAGTTGGCCCGCGAGACCGTGGCGAAAACCTCGGAGGCAGAATCGGCGCTGGCGCGGATTCGCGACGAGATGTCGTCCATTAACGATATGAACGCGCAGATTGCCAGTGCCGCTGAGGAGCAGAGTTCAGTGGCCGAGGAAGTGAATCGCAATATCGCGAGAATCCACGACGCCACCATTGAGACCTCCGCCGGCTCGGACCAGGTGGCGGGCTCCAGTCACGACCTGGCTGTGCTCGCCGATCAGTTGCGCTCGCGGGTCAGCGTGTTCCGCCTCAGAGACTGAGTCCAATGACCAGAAGCGCGAGGGTAGACAGCAAGACTGCTACGTTTGCCCCCAGCACTGGGTTCAGAGCTGCTGGCTGGTCCACTATGGTGGGCAGGCGCCAGCTGATCCACACGGCAACCGGCGAAGGCAGGAGTGCAAGCAGGCTCCAGGGTGGCAAAAGACCAGCACCGGCGGCCACTGCGATAAGCGCGTAACTGGCCAGCAACAGCACCGCTACGATCCGGCTGGCGCGAAGCGGGCCAAGGGTTATGACCAGGTGCTTGCGGCCGATCTGCCGGTCCGCCTCGGCATCTGGAATCTGGTTGATCAGTAGCAGTTCGCTGACCAGCAACAGCGCCACGGTAGCGCAGATCAGGGCGGTGGCATCCAGCCGTGCGCCCAGGGCAATCAGGCTGCCCAATACCATCACCGGACCGAAACCGATGCCGGGCGCCAGCAGGCACAGCAGGGGCGAACGGGTGATCCAGCGGGTGTAGGTGAGCACCAGCACCACGCCGGCCGCACCCAGTACGAACATGGGCAGGCCGCGCTGCGACAGGAAGTACAGGCCGATGCCGATGACCAGCGCCAGGGCGCCCAATCCTGCCATCAACACCCGACGGGCGGCGGATGGAATTTCGGGCAGTGCGCCGCTGCCGCCGGAGAAGGGTGTGCGCCGGGTAATGTCATCCAGCCCGGAGACAAAGTCCTCGTATTCGTTGAGCAGGTTGACGGCGGCGTGGGCCAGTACCGCTCCCATGAACACCAGAAGAGTGTCCAGCAGGGCCGGTGGCTGGTTCTGTTGCCAGGCCACGGCCAGGCCAAGGCCTGCACAAAGAGGGGCCAGAATCAGGAAATTGGGGCGGGTGGCGCGGACCACGGCAACCGTTTCGGACATCTTTTTACTTTCCTTTGTAATCCGGGGCCGAGCAAACGGGCGGGCCCACCCGTTTACTCTCATGCCCGTCAATCAGGTGTACCCTGCAGAAAACACCACAGCCAGCACCAGCGGCATCACCACCAGGCTGCCCAGGTTGCTCAATAATACCAGCGATGCCACCTTGTGGGGCTCCTGTTGGTACTGTTCGGCCACCATGTAGTTGAGCACCGCCGGGGGCAGGGCGGCGAACACCCAGAGGCTGGCCACCTGCAGCGGGGGCAGGTCGAGCAGGGCGATCATGGGCCAGGCCAGCAACAGGCCACTGGCGGGGCAGGCGATGGCGCCCAGCAGGCCCAGTTTCCAGTCGCTGAAGTCCACCTCAAGCATGCGCACCCCCAGGGCGAACAGCATCAGGGGGATGCATACCTCGCCCAGCATGGTCAGTGCTTCCATCAGCCAGTCTGGCAGGGCAACGCCACTGAGGTTGACCGCCAGCCCGGCGATACTGGCAAAGACAATGGGCAGTCGCAGGCGGCGAAGAATGGGGGTGTGGGGGTCGAGGATGTGCAGACCCACGGAGAAATGCAGCAGCATCTCCACGATGAACAACACAATGGCCGCCGGCAGGGCTTCTTCGCCAAAGGCCAGCACCAGCAGGGGGATGCCCATGTTGCCGGTGTTGTTGAACATCATGGGCGGCAGGAAGGTTTTCAGGTTCAGCTTCAGTACCCGGGCCAGCGGGTAGAGAATCACCCCCGAGCCCAGTACGATCACCGTGCCGGCCAGGGCCAGCCAGCCATAATCCTGGAGAGGCGCCTGCTGGTCGGCCAGTACCGCAAACACCAGCATGGGTACGAACAGCTCCATGTTCAGGACGTTCAGGCCCTGGATGTCGGGCGTGCGGTAACGGCCGTACAGGGCACCACAGCCGGCGATCAGAAACACCGGTAGCATCGTTGACAGTATCTGGGCGATCATAAAAGGTTCCGGACGGGCCGCTGTGAAAGCGCCTAGGTTCGCAATTAACCAACCGGCGGGCAAGTCCAAAGCGGCACCCGAGCCAAAGCAACAGGAGAGCACCGTGACATCAGCGTTTGACTGGCCGATTTCCCGTGAACACACCCAGAGCGTCAAGTTCGACGCACGCCAGGCCGTGTTTGGCCGTGAGGACATTCTGCCGGTGTGGGTGGCGGATATGGATTTCGCGGCGCCGGAAGCGGTCACCCGGGCACTGAAGGTGCGGGCTGAGCACCCGGTGTACGGCTATACCCTGTTTCCGGAGAGCCTGTACCAGGCCATGATCGACTGGTTCGCCGAGCGCCATGACTGGCGAATAGAGCGCGACTGGGTGTTGATGGCCCCCGGCGTGGTGCCGTCGCTGCATGCGGCCTGCATGGCCTACGCCGAGCCGGGCGAAGGGGTGATTATCCAGCCGCCGGTGTACCCGCCGTTTTTCAGCTCGGTACGGGACAGCGGCCGTGAAGTGATCGAGAACCCGCTGGTCCGGGACGATAAAACCGGCCAATACCGCATGGACCTGGCCCACCTTGAGCAATGCGCCGCCCGGCCGGAAGCGCGTATTTTGATGCTCTGCACCCCCCATAACCCGGTCGGTCGGGTGTGGTCGGCCGAGGAATTGTCCGACGTGCTGGCCATTGCCCGCAAGCACGGATTGGTGGTGATTTCCGATGAAATTCACTGCGATCTGGTGTTTCCCGACAAGCCCCGCCATACCATGCTGGCTTCCCTGGCCGGCGAGGACGATGCCATTGTGACCGCCGTTGCGCCCAGCAAGAGTTTCAACATGCCCGGTCTCGGGCTGTCCGCGTTGGTAATCCCGGATGCCGAACGCCGCCAGGCCATGAAGCGGGTTTTCGCTTCCATGCACCTGCCCCAGTGCAACCCGTTCAGTATTGCCGGTTTCGAGGCCGGGTACCGTGAAGGTGGCCCATGGCTCGATGAACTCATGGTCTATCTGCGGGCCAACCGGGATTATGTCCAGGCGTTTGTTGACCGCCGGTTACCCGGCATTCATACAGATTCGCCGGAGGGCACCTACCTGATTTGGCTGGATTGTCGCGAGCTGGGGCTGGACGATGCCGGGCTAAAACGGTTTTTCGTGCAGGACGCCGGTGTGGGTATGAATCCGGGGATCTCCTTCGGACAACCGGGCAGCGGTTTTATGCGACTGAACATCGGCTGCCCACTGGCCACCCTGAGGCAGGTGCTGGAACAGATTGAAGCGGCTTTGGCCCGCCGTCAGCGTTGATCGGGAAGTTGTGAGCGTCCGGGACGGGTTGCGAGGATCAGGCCGGCCAGGATCAGTAGCCCGCCGATCACGTGGGCCATGCCCAGGGTTTCATCCAGAAAGACGCCTGCCAGGACCGCTGCGAACACCGGCGTCAGGTACATAAAAATGGCGGCACGCCCCGGACCGATGGTGTGCACCCCGTGATTCCAGAACCCGTACGCCAGGATGCCGGGGAAAATCGCGAAGTACGCCAGGGGCAGCGCTGTTTGCCGGGACACCTCAAAGCCGCCGCTGAAGAAAAACACATCGAGCAGGTAGAAAGGCAGGATGATCAGCGTGCCCAGCAGGATCTGCATGGTCAGGAAGGTGAGCGCTGGCAACGGCACTGCCTGGCGCCTGAGCAGTACCGAAAACAGCCCCCAGCTGAACACGGCGGCCACCATGATCAGGTCTCCCGGCTGGGCCTGAAGGCCGGTAAGCACGGCCAGATCACCCCGCGCCACCACCGTGGCTATGCCCAGCAACGCCAGACCGATACCCAGAATTTGTAACGGGCGGGTTTTATCGCCCAGTAGCAGCCAGGCCAGCAGGGCGACAAAAATGGGAATGGTGGCGTTGATCAGGGCAATGTTGGTGGCGGTGGTGGTTACCGCCGCGTAGTACAGTAACGAGTTGAACGCCGCCACGCTGAAGGTCGCCAGGGCCAGCAATGAGCCCAGGCGCTGGCGGATCACCGCGCTATGCCGCCAGACCCCCGGCAGCCCCACGGGAAGCAGGATGGCCAGGGCAATGACCCAGCGCCAGAAAGACATGGACAGTGGGGGAATACTTTCCACCGTTCCCCGTGCCACCACGGCATTACCGGCCCAGAACAGGGGCGTGAGTACCAGTCCAACGTAGGCGAGGGCATAGACACGTGGTGGATAGGAACTTGGTGGATAGGAACGTGGCGGCGCCGGCATGCTATTCCCCAGGCACCTGGGCTTCGGTACCAATGTGGTAAGCGGCAAAGCCGGCCATCACCACCTGATCCACCGCCATGCCAATCACCCGGCCATCCGCAGTGGCCTTTATCGGGTGCTGCTTGTTGGTGATCGGGTCAGCCACGTACCCGATGATCTGCCCCCGGGATACCTTGTCACCGAGTTCAATGTCGCTGAACAGGATGCCCCCGTGATCGGCGCGAACCCAGGTGGAATCGTAGTAGACCGGCTCCGGATCACCCCATACGAACATGCGGGAAATCATGCCGTGTTTTTCCATCAGGCTGTTGAGGCTGTTCACGCCGGCCTTGATCTGATGCTCCTGGATGCGCAGGGACTCACCCGCCTCCATGGTCACCGTGCGAATACCCGCTTCGGTTGCCGCCGTGCGCAGCATGCCGTCGGAGCCACTGCTGTGGACCACTGCCATGCCATCGAACCCCCGGGTGAATTTGGCCACCTCCGGGTGGTTCATGTCGGCCCGCAGTTGGGGTAGGTTGGCCCGTTTCAGGGAACCGGTGTGGATATCCACCAGCATGTCGCAGTGGCGAATCACGTTCTGGAACAGGGAATGGGCCATGCGGTCGGCCAGGGTGCCTTCCGGATGGCCGGGGAAGTAACGGTTCAGGTCCCGACGGTCTGGCAGGTAGCGGTTGCCCCGTTGGAAGCCAGTCAGATTGACGATGGGTACGCCAATGACCCGCCCGGTCAGTTTGTCCGGGTTGAGGTCGTACATGGTGCGGCGGATGATCTCAATGCCATTGAGTTCATCCCCATGAATCGCGCCGGTCAGGCACAGGGTGGGGCCGGCGTGGGCGCCATTGACCACCAGCACCGGGGTCATCTGCGACAGGCCTGCGATCTGGATACCGGGGGACCAGGCCAGGCGGGTGGAAGTGCCCGGCAGTACCTTTTTCCCCAACAGTGTGAATGTCTTGGCGGGCGCCGAGGGGGTTTCGACGCTGGTGGTGGCGTCGGCCTCCGGTGGCGTTTCCGGCTCGGGTTGGGTTTCCGGAAGTGGCTGCACCTCTTTCAGGTCCATGTTCGGCGCGACATCGCCCGCCCGTGGTTCGGAGTCCACGACATCCTGCACGTTCTCGTCTTCGGGCAAGGGCTCTGACGGCGCCGTTGGTCCGTCATCACGGACTTCGGGCTGCTCTGTCGCTGTCTCGGCCAGAGCTACAGGAGTTGCGAGCACAAAGTGGAACAGTGCGATAGTCGACAAGGTGTGAAGCACACGATTCTGGAAAAGCATAACCCCTCTGATGGTGGCTCTTACAATGGGCTGAAGGTTAACCCTCAACCAGGCGTGAACTCCATGGCTGCCCTGTAAATTTGGATTACCAAACGTTAGTAAGCGCGTCAGTGCTGCTGATGAAGATGCCACAGCTCCCCTTTGCGATGGACCCGGTGCTCGGCCTCCAGCTTTAACAGGTGCGCCAGCGCGGAGCGGGTGGCCAGTGCCAGCATCGACGGTGGCAAATGATCATAGGCCTTCGCCGTCAGGTCCTTGAGCGAGGCAGGCGCGATTTCCTCAAGGGCTCGCACCATCTTGTGTTCCCGGGACAGGCGATGGGTGATCAGGTGGTCAATCACAACTTCGGGGCGGGCCATGAGAAAACCATGGGCGGGCGCGATGTGGCGCATGGATTCCGCCAGCAGGTCGTGGAGCGATTCGATATAGGCCTTCATGTCGCCATCCGGCGGGTTAATGATCACTGTCGTGCCCTGCATGATGTGATCACCGGAGAACAGCAGGCCCTGGTCCACCAACAGGTAACACAAGTGATTGGCGGCGTGGCCGGGGGTGTGCAGAACCTTGAGGTTGCCGGCTCCGGTGCCGATCAATGTCCCTGGCACCGGCTCCCCATCCGGCTCGAAGGTGCGGTCGTGTTCAATGCCATCCGGTGCCGGCCAGCCCAGCACCGGGCAGTCGCACCGGTCTTTCAGTGCTCGCACCGCCGGGGAATGGTCGATGTGGGTGTGAGTGACCAGGATCTGCTCAATGTTACCGCCGGTCAGCTCCAGGATTTTCTCGATATGGGCGTCATTTACCGGGCCGGGGTCAATCACCGTGAACCGCTTGTGGCCCAGCAGATAGGTGTTGGTGCCCGGGCCGGTCATGACGCCGGGATTGGGGGCGGTCAGGCGTGTGACGCCGGCGGCGATATTGACCGGTTCGCCCGGCACAATGTCCGCGTGTGTGGTGCCTTCGCCCTCGGGATCAATTTTGACCGCTTCGTCATAGGCCGGGGCATTGGGTTCGAGCAGGATCGGCTTGCCTTTCTTGACCGCCGGCCAGGCCTGGGTGGGATAGGGCTCCGGCGGATTGGCCATGGCGTAGCGCATAAGTTCGCCGGTGGTGCCGAACTCGCTGAGCACCCGCAGGGTCCGCAGGGTGGGGATGCCGATTTTCCGCTGCCCGGACCGGTGGTCCGCCAATGCCTGTTCCGGGGTGATCCAGACATGATCAATGGTTTCCTGGCCATCGTGACTGGCGGTTTGGTGTTCCGGAGCAACGCCAACAAAAAAACGGGTGTCGAAGCGTCTGGGTGGCCCGGGTGGCGTGATCCAGTGGCCCAGGTACGCCAACTGGTCCAGGGAAACCGTCAATTCGTGCTGGCGGCACAGCTCCGCCAGGGACATCTCGTTGTCGAACAGCGCCTGGCGTTGCTGGCGGGCCGGGTGGACGGCGTGAATCGGCTCGCCCGTTGTGGTGTCGGCCAGGAGAACCCCTGCTTCCTCGAAGCATTCCCGCACAGCGGCCAGCATGTAATCGGCACCGCCTTCATCCAGGCTCATGATCTGGCTGACATCCGCATCCTGGAGCCCGGCCAGATGCTCGCGACCGTGGGCTTCGTATTGATCAACAGCACCGCCGGGGAACACGAAGTAGCCGGGCAGGAAGGTCGCGCTCCAGGTACGCTGCAGCAACAACACTTCCATGCCGTGGGAGGTGTCGCGGCATAGCGCCAGCGTGGCTGCGGGTCGAATTTCCATAAAAGCCTCAGCGGTATTTTGTGATCAAGCCTCCTGGCGCAATCGGGACATCCCCTGTCGATAGAGCAGATAGGCGCTGGCGCCTGCCAGCAGGTTGCCTACCAGGGCGCCGGTCATCAAGCCGGTCAGCCCACCCAAACGGCTGCCCACCCACAATAATGGCAGATAACAGGCAAACAGGCGCAGGGTGGAAATCAGCAGCGCGCGCATGGGCATACCCAGGGCGTTGTTGACGGATACCATCAGGATACAGACGCCCAAGCCACTGTAGCTCAGGGGGACCCGGATCAGGTAGTCAAACAGGACTTCCTGGACCTGGGCATCGCGGCTGAACAGTTCCGCCACAAACCCCGAGGCGGCCAGCCAGATCAGGCCGATGGCCAGCTGCCAGACCACGATAAAGCGCACGGCCAGGCGTACGAGCTTGCGGATGGTTTCCAGATCGCCGGCACCCCGGAGACGGCCAACCATGGGGGGCATGGACATGGTCAGGGCCAGGACCACGACAATGGAGAAAAACTCCAGGCGGGTGCCCAGGCCCCAGGCGCCCACGGCGGCAGAGCCGAACCCCGCCACCAGGGCGGTGGCCAGCATGGCGGATACCGGCGGCATCAGTTGGCTGACCATGGCCGGTGCCATGATGCCGCCCAGCTGGCGGATGGCGGCCAGCAGCTTCAATTGCAGCAGATCAAGACGCAGCCACTGGCGACGGACCAGCGTGGGGTAGGTGATCATCGCGCCGATGCCGAAGGCGGTGATGGTGGCCCAGGCGGCACCAGGCAAGCCCCAGCCGAAAACGAAGATGTAGAGCGGGTCCAGGGCGATGTTCAGCAGGCTGGTGAAAATCATCATGTAGCCGGGCAGGCGGGTGTCGCCATTGGCGCGGCAGACGGCGTAGCTGAAATACAGCATGGCGCCGGTCCAGGCGGATACCAGCCAGGGAGCCCAGTAGCCGCGGATCACCGGACGCAGGGCGAGTTCGGCGCCGAGCAGGTCCAGGATGATGTTTTGCAGCAACCAGACCGACAGGCACAGGGTCAATGCCAGGCAGGCACCGATGGTGATCACCAGGCCGCCGAGCCGTTGGGCGCGAAGGTCTTCGCCCTGGCCGAGGGTACGGGAAATAATGGCGGTGGTGGCAATGCCAAGGCCCACGTACATGCCGCTGACCAGTTGCTGCATGGGCACGGTGAAGCCCAATGCGGCCAGTGGATCGCCACCCAGTTGGCCGACGAAGGCGCTGTCGGTGAGATGGAAGGTCATCAGGGAGAGTACGCCGAACAGCATGGGCCAGGTCATGCTATAGAGCTGGCGGGCCAGGGACGTGTTGGTCTGGGGGTGTTGCACGTTTATGAGGTGCTCTGGTCAGAATTCAGGTGGGGATTCTAACAGCTCTTTCTCTTTGTGCGTTTTAGCTTGAGGTATGCCCGGCGGGCCAGGCCCGCCGGCCTATTTATACTTTTTTCTTGCCTTCCTCAATTTTCAGATTAAAGCGCCTTCAACGCCGCCTCATAATCCGGCTCTTCCTTGATTTCGTTCACCAGCTCGCTGTGCAGTACCTGGTTGTTTTCATCCAGGACAATCACGGCGCGGGCGCAGAGGCCGGCGAGGGGGCCGGTCTGGATGGCGACGCCGTAGTCCTGCTGGAAGCTGTAGTTGCGGAAGGTGGAGAGGGTTTCCACGTTTTTCAGGCCTTCGGCACCGCAGAAACGGGAGGCGGCGAAGGGCAGGTCGGCGGAGATGACCAGCACCACGGTGTTCTCCAGGTTGCCGGCTTTTTCATTGAATTTCCGGGTGCTGGCGGCACACACGCCGGTATCGACGCTGGGCACGATGTTGAGGATTTTGCGCTTGCCCGCCCAGTGGTCAAGTTTGACGTCTTCCAGGCCGCTGGTGGTCAGTGTGAACGGGGGCGTGTTTTCACCAGGCTGCGGGAGTTTGCCGCTGATTTCGATGGGATTGCCATCCAGGGTAACGTTTGCAGGCATAAGTGACTCCTTGTGGGTATTAAAACGTTTCTGATAACTACTCTGTTTAGCTTACTTTGGATGACTTTGCACTGGATTGATCAGGGTAAGCGCCATTAGTGTCTATGCTCAACAGGGTAAAGTGGCTCAATAAGAGGAAAGTGTTCGATATGGCAATGACATTGGCTTTTGATGTGTATGGCACGCTGGTCGACCCCATGGGCATGGCGGATTTGCTGACGGTGGACGCAGGAGACCATGCACCTGCAGTGGCAATGCTGTGGCGGGAAAAACAGCTGGAATTCGCGTTCCGCAAAGGGTTGATGCGGGTGTATGAGGATTTTGGTGTGTGTACCCGCCAGGCATTGCGGTATGCAATGGCTGTCCACGGTCTGGCCCTTGCCGAGGCAAGGGAAGATGAGTTGATGGCGGCTTATCTTTCCTTGCCGGCCTTTGAGGATGCCCTGCCGGCACTGAAGGCACTGCGTGGCCAGTATCCGCTGTATGCGTTCTCCAACGGCAGTTACCCGGCCCTGGAGAAAGTGCTGGGGCATAATGACTTGCTGGCGCAGTTTGATGGCCTGGTGTCGGTGGATGACGTGAAAAGCTTCAAACCCGACCCGGCGGTGTACACCTGGGCCCGACGGGCCACCGGGGCCTGGGACGGCCCGCTTTGCCTGGTGTCCAGTAACGCCTGGGATGTGATTGGTGCCCGGGCGGCGGGGCTTGGCGCTGTCTGGGTGAAGCGCGATGCCGCCCGGGTGTTCGAGGACTGGGGGATTGAGCCCTCGGCGGTGATTACGAGTCTTTTGGAGTTG
The DNA here is from genome assembly GCA_044811145.1 of Marinobacter nauticus. Taxonomy (GTDB): domain Bacteria; phylum Pseudomonadota; class Gammaproteobacteria; order Pseudomonadales; family Oleiphilaceae; genus Marinobacter; species Marinobacter nauticus_A. Next base: position 1,006,817 of record CP085245.1, on the reverse strand, counting down.
CCTCAGGCGTTGGCGGGACTTCCTCAACACTGATCAGCTTGAAGTTGATCTGCCGGCGTTCCTCGTCCACGCCGGCAAAGCTGACGGTCGCCCGCTGATCCAGCTGGAAGATGCGGCCGTTCTTGTTGTGCACCAGGCGCAGGGTGACCGGGTCGAAGCTGTATTTGCCGTCCAGGTCCTTGCAACTGACAAACCCTTCCAGGCCGTTGCTGTCCAGGCGTACGAAGAAACCGGAGGGCATGGTGCGGCTGATGGTGCCTTCCATGGGCTCTTCCGGCAGGCTCTTGGCGTAATCGGCCTTGAGCCAGGCTTCCAGGGTGTTGGCTGCCTGGCGGGCCCGGAACTGGGCAGCCTGAAGGGCTTCCAGTTGCTGGCTGTTCAGGGCCTTCATGGGCTTGCTCCAAAGTGCCGCCTGGATCAGCCGGTGCACGTAGAAGTCCGAGAACTTGCGCAGCGGTGAGGTGAAGGTGGTGTAAGCAGCCAGCCCCATGCCTTGGTGTGGCGCGGCTTCGAAGCCCAGTTCGGCCCGGGCGAGCTGGCGCGAGAGGATCGATTTCACCGGCACCTCGGCCTCCACCTGCTCGCTGTGTTTCATCAACGTCTTGAAGCCTTCGGCGGAGCCGGCGTCCACCTCGGTGAGGTGGGGGGCGTAGCTCTCCAGCAGTTTGCGGATGTTGTCGGCGCGGTCGTCGCGCAGGCCGGGGTGCTGGATGAACAGGCCTTCGCCCTGGGTTTGCAGGAAGTCCGCCGCGCAGCGGTTGGCGGCCACCATGCATTCTTCCACCAGCCGGTGGGCTTCGTTCTGGACCGCCGGTTCGATCAGGCGGATGCGCTTGTTTTCATCCAGACGCAGGCGGAATTCCGGGCGGTCGGTGTTCAGCAGGGCGTGTTCGGCCCGCCACTTACGCAGGGCTGTGGCGGCCTGGTGGAGCTGGTCCAGGCTGTTGGTAACGTCTTCGGGCAGTGCCTTGATCTCGTCGTCTTCCCGGCCCTCAATCAAATGGGCGACCAAGTCGTAGCTGAGTTTGCCCTTCGAGCGGATGGTGGCCTGATGAAAACTGTAGTCGCCCAGGCTGCCGTCGTTGTTGACCTGTAGGTCACACACCAGCGCGAGGCGCGGGGTGTCCGGCATCAGGGAGCAAAGGCGCGTGCTGATGCCTTCAGGCAGCATCGGCAGGGGCTCGCCCGGGAAATAGATGGCCGTGGCGCGGTTGAAGGCTTCTTCCTCGGCCGGGCTGCCCGGCTCGATCAAGGCGCCGGGGTCGGCAATGGCAATCGACAGGTTCCAGCCGGTGGCGTTGGGCGTGGCCATCAGGGCGTCGTCCATGTCCTGGGTGCCGGGGCTGTCGATGGTGACGTAAGGCTTATTCGTACGGTCTTCCCGGCCCTCGCTGGCGGCCACCACCTGGCCTTCGTCCAGGCTGTCAGCCTGTTTCTGCACGGCTTCTGGCCAAGTGTCTGCGAGGTCAAAGTTGGCCAGGGTGAACGCACGCTCAATACCTGGCTCTCCGGCCTTGCCGATGACCCGCAGCACCTTCGCCTGGCCCTTGCCATCCTTGAACGGGTGGCGATGGATCTGGCAGTAGATGAAGTCGCCGGGCTCGGCGTCCATGCGTTCCTTGGGCGGAATGAAAATCCAGCGGTTGATGCCCGGCGTCTCGGGCACCACGAAATGGCCCTTGCCCTTGACCAGGTAGCGGCCAACAAAGGTGGTCAGGTGGGACTCCAGCAATTCGTCCACCTCGCCCTGGGTTTTGCCTTTGTCCGCCGTATGCTCGGTGATGTTGACCCGATCGCCGGGGAGCACTTTCTGCATTTCTTCGGGTGGCAGAAACACGTCCCGTCCCTCGTCGAGGGCAACAAAGCCGAAGCGCCCGTTGGTGGCCTTCACGGTACCGGGGAAAACCACCTTGTTTTCCTTGATGTCGGTTTTGAGCTGGCGCAATTGACTGAGAGCGTCGGCGTTGAGCATGGAAGAGGAACCTGGCTGAAAAAATGTATGTCTGGCGGAGTATAACGGTTCTGGAACCCGTCGTCAGATACCTTATTACAAAGCGCCGGTTCTACACTTCAGCCCGGAACCGCTATCCCTCCGAAGAAGCGATGCTTTCGTCGGAGTGGGTGATGCAGACGGTGTTGCGGCCCCGCTCCTTGGCGGCATACAACGCCCGGTCTGCCTGTCGAAGGATGGTGTCGCTGTCTTCACCCGGTTGACAAAGGTGGCCGCCGACACTCACCGTCACCGGCATGCCGGTTTTCAGGCTCTCCTGCTCAACCGCCAAGCGGATACGATTGCTGGTCTGCTCAAGCACTTCATCGTCGCAGGGCGACAGTAACACCACAAACTCATCCCCACCCCAACGACCGGGATGGTCATAGGGCCGGACCGTCGCCTTCAGCCACAGCGCTACCCGGCACAGGATATCATCGCCGGCCTGATGGCCTTGGCTGTCATTGATGTCCTTGAAGTTGTCGATGTCCAGCCAGATCAAACCAAACCCTTTTTGCTCCCGGGTTGCCCGTTCGATTTCGTCAGCGACCACCTCGTCCAGCCCGCGCCGGTTTTTCAGGCCGGTCAGGGCATCCACCCGCGCCAGCCGGTGCAGCTCAGCCGTGCGATGGGCGACCTTCTCTTCCAGGTTGCGGGTGGTGTCATGGACGGTGTGTGTCATTTTTTCGAAATGATCCACCAGCCGGCCGATTTCATTGTCGGGTTTGGGCAGGTAGGGCAGATCAAAGCGGCCTTCGCGCACACGGTTGATGGCCTGCTCCAGGCTGATCACCGGTTTCAGAATGCGTGACTGGATGATCAGGTGAAACACCAACAATGTAACCAGGAGGCTGCCCAGGAAAACCGCCACCAGAGGCCAGAGATAATTGGGTGAGAGCAGGGCATTGAGGTCCAGTAGGGTGATTTCAAACCAGCCGATGGCGGGCAGGTAGGAAATTCCGGCCAGGTGTTTCCGGCCATCCACGGTGACAAAGCCGCTTTCTACGGCGCCTTTCTCGCCGTCCCGTTGTTTCAGCATCTGCAGCATGCCGAGGATCTGGCGTTTGTCCTCGGGGTGATCGAACAACAGGTCTACGGTGTTTTTCTGGCCTTCGGGTTTGATGATGCTGGCAAAATCGATGTAGTTGCGATCCCGGTACAGCTGGATGGCGCCGTTGTAATCGACGAACAGGGTGGTAATGCCTTCCTGGCCGATGTCGACGATGTCCTGAAGGAAGTTGTCCAGGTTAAGGCCTGTGCCCACCATACCGACAACGTCGCCGTCGGCATTGCGCATCAGCACATCGATCCAGAGCTTTGTTACACCCAGTTCGGTGTCGGGGTTAACGTTGAGGTGGAAATCCCGGCCTTCTTCAATCAGCTGGTAGAACCACGCATCGTCGGGATCGTCCGGGTCCAGCACGTAGCGGAACTGGTTGTTGGCGTATTCATCGTCAGCGTTGTTGTAGTAGTAACGACCGTTTTCCCGAAGGGCAACAAAGTAGCTGTTGTCTCGGAAATTTTCCCGGTAACTCTCCATTTGACGGATGGCGGCGCCTTCGAGCAATTTATCGTCGGGATTGTCGGCCCAACGAAGCAGGGCGCTGGATTGCGCCATCTGTCGCGCCAGGCCAATTTCCCTCTCCAGGGACTGGAGCAGCCGGGCACTGTCGTAACGCACCTGGATTTCGGCAACCTGTTTGCCCCAGCGCTCGATAATGCTGGCGGACAGCTCCCGATACGCCAGCAGCGATGCGGAAGCCGCAATGATGATCAGCACGGTCAGCAGGGCGAGGATTCGAGTTTTCAGGCTCACAGGGGGTCCTATTACAACGTCCGTATTGTCTCAGACCCCTATACTAGAACACCGAGAGCACTTTGAGGACAAAAAACCATCAAAATGCACCGTCCCCGCCCCGATTCATCAGTTGTGCTCGGCGAAGACCCGTGTCTGGCCTCGGTTGTTGAACAGGATGACCTGGTAGTGGTCCTGTCGGTTACCCATTTCCATGCCGGGTGAGCCCGCCGGCATGCCGGGCACGCTCAGGCCGGTTGCCATGGGGGCTTCAGTGAGCAGTTGCTTGATATCCTCGGCCGGCACATGGCCTTCCACCACGTAATCACCCACGTAGGCTGTGTGGCAGCTGCCCAGGCCCGGGATCAGGCCGGCGTCCGCCTTGATCTGGCCCATATTGTTGGAGTTGGTGGCCGTAACCTCAAAACCGTTTTCCTTGAGGTGGTCCATCCAGGCGGTACAGCAGCCGCAAGTGGGCGACTTATACACATGAACGCTCGGCAGGGTAGCTTCGCTTGCGAGGGCGGTGGAGCTGAAACCGAGAGCGGCGGTAAGGCCCAGGGCCAGGGTATGCTTTTTCATCATGTTTACCTCAGTGATGCTGATGTTCAGACATTTTTGAATCGGAGCCGGAGAGCCAGAACCACCAGATGATGGCTCCCATCAGAACAAGACCTCCCAGATTGACCAGTAAATCCTGCATTGGTTTCACTCCTTTTGCTCATTGGCTGTCGGTTGATGGCTGGTACGGAACAACCGTAACCGGTTGGCGTTGGAAACGACCGTCACGGACGACAGTGACATGGCCGCGCCGGCCAGGATGGGGCTCATCAGGATGCCCCACAGCGGGTACAGCAGGCCGGCCGCCACTGGAATACCCAGGGAGTTGTAGATAAACGCCCCGAACAGGTTCTGGTGAATGTTGGTTACCGTCGCCCGGGAAATTTCGATGGCATCGGGCACGCCGTGCAGGGAGCCTCGCATCAGGGTGATGGCGGCACTTTCAATGGCCACATCGGTGCCGGTGCCAATGGCAAAGCCGACATCGGCGGCCGCCAGGGCCGGCGCATCGTTGATGCCATCGCCCACCATGGCCACGGTGTAGCCCTTGCCGCGCATTTCGCTGACCACCTCGGCCTTGTCTTCCGGCAGCACTTCAGCTCGGTAATCATCAATGCCGGCCTTGGTGGCAATGGCTTTGGCGGTGGCGTCGATGTCACCGGTGACCATCATCACTTTAATGCCGGCCTGGTGCAGTCGCTCAATCGCCGCTTTTGAATCGGGTTTGATGGCATCGGCCACGCCAATCACGCCCAGCACGGTTTCGCCCCGTGCCAGGAACAGGGGCGTGCCCGCCTCATCGGTGATGCCTCGTGCGGCTTCATCCAGGCTGTCCAGCGCCAGGCCTTCGGCTTCCAGCCAGCGACGGTTACCCAAGCGCACGGGCTGGCCTTCGTGCTCACCTTGAACGCCTTTTCCATTCAGGGCTTCAAAACCGGTGACCTTCAATGGTTCGATGTCATCGTCCTTGGCTTTGGCCAGGATGGCCTCGGCCAGGGGGTGTTCGGAATGCTGCTCCAGCCCCGCCGCCAGGGCCAGCAGTTTGTTTTCGTCGCTGTCGCTGGCCCGTATGTGGGTGACTGCCGGGCGGCCTTCGGTAATGGTGCCTGTTTTGTCCAGGATCACCAGGTCCAGCTTGCCGGCCGTCTGCAGGGCATCGCCCTGGCGGATCAGCGCGCCGTATTCGGCCGCCTTGCCGACACCCACCATCACCGACATGGGGGTTGCCAGGCCCAGGGCGCAGGGGCAGGCGATGATCAGCACCGTTGTGGCGGCGACCATCATGTGCACCACCGCCGGCTCTGGCCCAACGTTGTACCAGATCAGGGCGGAAACCACGGCAATCAGCATGACCGTGGGCACAAACACCGAAGAGATCTTGTCGGCCAGTCGGCCGATGGCCGGTTTGGACCCCTGGGCTTTCTTCACCAGCTTGATGATCTGCGCCAGGGCGGTTTCGCTGCCCACCCTTGTGGCCTCGTAGATGATGGAGCCATGGGTGTTCAGGGTGCCGGCGGACACGTCATCGCCTTCGCCCTTGCTGACCGGCATGGGTTCACCGGTGAGCATGCTTTCATCAATGCGGGTGGAGCCTTCGGCAATCACACCGTCCACTGGCAGCTTTTCGCCCGGCCGAACACGAATCTGGTCGCCTTTTTGAACCTCTTCAACGGGGATGTCCTGCTCTTTGCCGTCACGAATCACCCGGGCTGTCTTGGCGCGCAAATCCAGCAACCGACGCACCGCCTCGGAGGTTTTGCCCTTGGCCCTCAGTTCCAGCGCCTGGCCCAGATTGATCAGGCCGATGATCATCGCCGAGGCTTCGAAATACACATGCCGGGCCATCTCCGGCAGGGCCTCGGGGAAGCTGGCCACGATGATGGAATACAGCCATGCCGTTCCGGTGCCCAGCGCGATCAGGGTGTCCATATTGGCGTTGTGGTGTTTGAAGGCCTTCCAGGCGCCGGTGTAGAAGTGGTGGCCGGTGGCAATCATGACACCGAGGGTGAGAATGCCCAGGTTAATCCAGGTAAGCTGGTTGGCCTCGGTCACCATCATGGTGTCGATGCCCATGCCCCAGATCATCAGCCCCAGGCCGAGGCTCAGGCTGACAGCCATCTTTACCAGCAGGGTCTTGTACTGCTTTTTGTCTTCTTCCTGCTTGCGGGCATCGGCCTCGTCTTCGTTTTCGATCACGCTGGCGCCATAGCCCGAGCTCTCCACCGCTTCCACCAATGCCTGCGGGTCGGCATCGCCGGTGGCGGTAGCGGTGTTATCCGACAGGTTCATGTGGGCATGGGTGACGCCGGGCACCGACATCAGCGCTTTTTCAATGGTGTTCACACAGGACGCACAGGTGGCGCCGGTAACAGATAACACGACCTGGTCATCGGCATCCGTATTTTTGCGCTGCTGATCACGAGAACTTTGCGCGGGAGTGGTCTTTGCGTCGGCGGTATCTTCTTTTTCTGCCGATTGACTGCTGTGACAGGACGAAGCTTTCTTTGAAGCGCAGCAACTCTCCGCGTTTTCGGATTGACCCTCGCTGTCTTCTTCATCCTCAGTCTGAACAGGCTCTGCTGGATAGCCCGTCTCCGTGACGATGCGGGCTGCTTCTTTGGCATCTACTCCCGTGGGTAGTGCCACCGTTTGGTTGTCGAGGTCCACCTCAACGTTCTCGGTGCTGCCAGCCAGCGGCTCCAGAGCGTTACGAATCTTTTTCGCGCAACCCTGGCAGGATGCGCCGGAAATATTCAGCGTGGTTTTCAGTGTCACTGCTTTATCCATCGCTTGGCTCCTTATGGCAACAATCCTCTGAAGGATCGTCCCAGTGTTCAATTAACCGGCAAATGGTGTGTCCGTCTGGTGTGGCATCCGGCATGTCCTCCCAGGCCGACAGCGCGGATACCATCCGTTCCCGCAGCTGTTCCAGTTGGGCAATTTCCTGCTCCACCGCCTCCAGCCGTTTTTGGAACACGTCCCGGACCATGGGGCAGGGGGAGTGATGCTCGTCCGCCTGCTCCAGAATTTCCCGGATCTCCGGTAGTGAGAACCCCAGTTGCCGGGCTTTCCGGGCAAACCGCAGGCGCCGAAGATCCTCGGCATCGTACTGCTGATAGTTATTTTCCGGATTTCGCGTCGGCCGCAGCAGCCCCTCGCGGGTGTAGAACCGCACGGTGTCGGGCTTTACGTTGGCGGCGGTGGCGATGTCTTTGACTTTCATAATCTCGAATTCCCAAACAAGTCGTTGGGTGGATCAGAGCTAACTCAGATGTTGCAGAGCGTAGGTGTGGGTCATGCTTCCGAAAATGCTTGAAGCCATGGATGGCTGAAAGCAAGCGTACATGGACGTACTCGCAGCGGTTTTCGGAAGCATGACCCACACCTGCGCGGCAATCTCCCAAACCACCTGTCTAGGAAGAATAGAACCTGTGAGTTACTCACAGGTCAAAGGTTCCAGGAAAGAAAATCAGGAAGAGGATTTTTTGGACTGCAGAAACGTGCCACAGGTCCGGCATTGGTCTGGTGCCAGCAGTTTTGCCTGCCAGCCGATTTTTGCGCCACAGGCGGGGCACTTCAGCCGCAGCTGCAGCACGATAATGGGCACGATGAGGATGGCGAGCAGTACACCGAGTGATCCCCATTCGTCACCTGAGGAAATTCCCAGCTGGGAACTGAACACCAGTACGACGATCAGCGCGAAAAACGCAAAGATAAAATAATTACGGTTCCAGCGTTCCCAGCGGCGGAGCTGGGCGTCCTGTTCTGGCGTTAGGTACTTTGCTGCCACGGCTCACCTATACATGGGTGTTAGTACAGAGTTTTGGCAGGAAGCGGGAAGGCTTCCAAAAATGCTTGAAGCCAGGGATGGCTGAAAGCAAGCGTACATGGATGTACTTGCAGCGGTTTTTGGAAGCCTTCCCGCTTCCTGCCTTACTGGTAGTTTGGGGGCTGACATCGCCAAAAACAATCAGGAATTGGCCGGAACACCGGTTGTAAGAAGCCCTTTCTCCAGTGCCTTTTCCAGGTCCTGGGGCGGAATCGGCCGGCTGATCAGGAAACCTTGGGCCAGGTTACAACTGTGATGGCGCAGGAAATTCAGCTGCCCTTCGGTTTCTACGCCCTCGGCCACTACTTGGATGCCCAGGTTGTGGGCCAGGTTGATGACCGCTCGGGTAATTACCGCATCGTCATGGCGATGCGTGACATGGGTGATGAACGAGCGGTCGATCTTGAGCAGATCCACCGGGAAATCGCGCAGGTATGCCAGGGAGGAATAGCCCACCCCGAAATCATCAATGGCCAGGTGAATGCCCAGTTTGCGTAAGCGGGACAGTTGATTGAGATTGTGCTCGATGTTCTGGATGAAGATTTCCTCGGTCAGCTCCACCTCCAGGCTTGAGGGCGCTACGCCATTTTCATGCAGGGCATTCCGTATGGAATCCACCAGGCTGTCATCGTCCAGTTCCAGCCCCGACAGATTCACGGCAATGCGCAGGTTCCGGTAGGGTGTGCCCTTCCAGCGCGCCAGCTGGCGACAGGCGGCCCGCACCACCCAACGGCCAATATCATTGATCCGGCCACTTTCCTCCGCCAGCGGAATGAAGGCACCCGGCGCCAGCAGGCCCCGGCGCGGATGCTGCCAGCGAATCAATGCTTCAACGCTGTGAATCTCCCCATTACTGAGATCCAGCTGCGGCTGGTAGAACAACACGAATTCGTCGTTTTCCAGGGCGTGGTCCAGGTCCTTGTCCAGCTCCAGGCGCATGACTTCTTTTTCCTGCATGCCTTCGGTGTAGAACTGGTAGGTGTTCCGTCCGTGTTCTTTCGCCCGGTACAGCGCAATGTCGGCGTTTCGCAGCAAGGTATCGGCATCCAGGCCACTTTGGGGATAGACGGCGACACCCATGGTGGCGGTAATGCTGTGCCTTTCCCCATGAACTTCAAAGGGCGCATGGAAACACTGCTTGATCTGGCCCAACAGGTGAATCACATCATCCAGATCGTCCACCTGTTGCTGGCAGACCATGAATTCATCGCCCCCGGAATAGGCCACCAGGATTCGCTCGTTACTCAGCTCATTCAGCCGCTCCGAGACCTTGATCAGCAGCTCGTCACCAAACTGATGGCCCATCGAATCATTCAGCATCTGGAACCGGTCCAGGTCCATCATCACCAGAGCCACCTGGCGCATCTGCCGGTCGGCAATGTTTATAGTGTGGGTCAGGTCCTCCATGAAGAACCGACGGTTGGCCAAACCGGTGAGCGTGTCGGTGGATTCCAGGCGCTCCAGGTCGGTCTGGATGGCCTTGCGTTGGTCAATTTCCTGTTCCAGGTCTTTTCGCGTTTTCAGTAATGCCTGGTTACGGCGCAGAATCAGTTGTACCAACAGGGTGGTCAGGCTGGTCAGCAGCCCCATCAGCAGCAGGCTGATGAAGGTGGCGTTGGGCCAGCCACTGCGCTGGGCAGCAACCCAGTCCTGATCGGGGCGCAGTGTCAGGCGCCAATCAAGATTGGGGAGATCGACGGGGAAGGTAGCACTCAAGCCTGGGGCGATATTGGCGGATGAATTCAGTTGATACACCGAGTTCCGCCCGTATTGGATGACAATCTGGAACCGCTCCAGCGTGCGGCTGGTCAACAGTTGCTCGGCCAGGGTTTCCATCCGGAACACACCGGCGATGAAGCCGTTATTATCCTCGCCCACGCCAACCGGGTGGTAAACCACCATGCCTTTTCCACCCTGACGCAGCTCGATGATGCCGGAAAGATCGTAGTTGCCGGTGCGGATGGAACGCTCAAGGGCCTGGCGGCGCTCCGGGTTAAAGGCGACGTTGAAACCGGTGACATCCTGATTGCCGGCCAGGGGTTCGAGCCAGCGAATCACAAAATCACGGTCAATCCATTCAAGCGCCTGGTAAACACCGAAATCGTCCAGGTAGTGGCGGGCGTCGGCATGCCACTGGCGCTCTGAAAAGTTGTCGGCAATGGCCATGCGGCTCGCCATGCGGCGGATGGCCTCGGCATGCACGGTGAATTCGCGTTCCAGCGTGCCCGCCAGGGCGCGGGCTTCGTTTTCCAGGTTCTGCTCGATTTGCAGGGTGTCCTGCCGGACAAGACCACTGCGGAGCATCATGGCCAGGGCCAGAAAAACCACGAAGATCACCACAGGAAAGGCCGGACTCATCGCTGTGCGCACGAACATTCTTAGGGGCGTTTCGGGTTTTTCCACATTGCTCTCCGCAACCTCTGGGGTTGGTTGAGGTCTCTGGTTATGATTTTTGTCGATTATGGCAGAGTGTTTTAACGGGGAACAGGCATACGTGTTAACCGAAACATCTCAATTCTCTCATAACCGGTTTATAGCGTGGCTGCGGGTGTCTGGATCGACAACCGGGGGATCTCCTGTTTCGGGCATGCGTCCATGATCACTTGCAGGCCCGCTGCTTCGGCGCGTTGGGCGCCAGCCTCGTTGATGACGCCAATTTGCAGCCACAGTACCGGAATTTTTTCGACAATGGCCTGATCAATCACTGTATCGGTGCGTTCAGGCGCGAGGAACAGGTCCGCCATGTCGACCGGCTCGGGCAGGGAGGTAAGGTCGGCATAGACGGTTTCTCCGAGCAACTGCCGGCCAGCGAGCCGTGGGTTCACCGGAATCACGCGGTAGCCCTGGCGTTGCAGGTACGCCATTACTTCGTGGGATGGGCGATCCGTTTTTTCACTGGCGCCCACCAGGGCAATGGTGCGAACGGACTCGAGAATGTCGCGGATCTGAACCGGGTTCTTGCGGGACATAACGAGCTCCTTGGCAATTTATCGGTTATTGCTGATCAGGTTTAGAAACTCGGTACGGGTGGCCTGGGACTTGCGGAACTGACCCAGCATCATGGAGGTTTTCATGCGAGAGTTCTGCTTCTCGACGCCTCGCATCATCATGCACATGTGCTGGGCCTCAATGACCACGGCCACGCCCTTGGCGCCGGTAACGTTCTCGATCGCCTCGGCAATCTCGCGGGTCAGATTCTCCTGAATCTGAAGCCGGCGGGCATACATATCCACAACACGGGCAAACTTGGACAGCCCCAGTACCCGGCCCTGAGGCAGGTAGGCGATGTGGCATTTGCCAATGAAGGGCAGCATGTGGTGCTCGCACATGCTGTAAAGCTCGATATCCTGGATCACCACCATCTCATCCATGGCCGACTCGAACACGGCGTTGTTGACCAGTTCGGCCAGGTCCTGCTGATAGCCCTGGGTCAGGAATTGCATGGCCTTGGCCGCGCGCGTTGGCGTGTCCTGCAGGCCTTCTCGGTCAGGGTCCTCTCCCAGGCCATCAATAATGGCGCGGAAGTGTTCAGCAAGGTCTTCGACAGGTAATGACATGGTTGTTCCCGGATACTTAAGCCAGTAATGAAAGTGTGAGCCAGATAGAGGGCGAAGCTTAAGGCAATTTGCGCACTTTCGCCATGTCTGGCCCTCCAGTGAATTTTTCGACATGATGACGCCCTGCAACCGAGGATATTGAATGACGGCAATACACACGACAAAACCATCGCTGACCATTCGCGCGGGCAGGCGGGCACTGGAGCGACTGCGTCAGAAAAGACTGACCCCGGACGACATTCACGTGATCCCTGGTGCGGCCGGTGGCCCCAAGGGGCTGGGCATCAGTGGCCTGGACCAGGCCATTTTTGGTGAATGGCTGCCACGGGCTCCCCAGGAGCGGGCCCTGGTGGGCGCGTCCGTGGGCAGCTGGCGTTTTGCGGCCATTGCCTCTTCCGACGACCCGGTCGCTCAGTTGAAAAAGTTGGCGGATATGTACACCCGCCAACGCTTCGAAAAAGGGATGAAAGCTGAAAATGTCACTCGCAGCGCCATCGAATTTCTGGATGAGCTTCTGGGCGGGCGGGAAGAGTACATTCTTCAACACCCCTGGTATCGCCTCAATATTGTGGTGATTCGCAGCCTGGGCCTGCTGGCGGATGACACCCGGGGCCGGCTGGGCTTGGGGCTGATGGGGGCGGTTAGTGCCAACGTGCTGGGGCGGCGCCACCTGAGCCGTTTCATGGAGCGGGGGATCGTGCGGGACCCTCGAGGCAACACACCCGTTTCGGAGCTGGCGGATTTTACCAGCCACCAGATTGATCTGACCCGGGAGAACCTGATGCCGTCGTTGCTGGCTTCGGGGTCCATCCCCATGATTTTGTCCGGAGTGCAGGATCTGCCCGGCGGTCCGACCGGGGTTTACCGGGATGGCGGCATGCTGGATTACCACCTGGACCTGCCCTGGCAGCAGCCGGGCATCGTGTTATACCCCCACTTTACAGATAAGATCGTGCCAGGTTGGTTCGATAAGGCGCTGCCCTGGCGCCGGGGCGATCCGACCCGAGTGCAGGATGTGTTGCTGGTGGCGCCGTCGCCCGAGTACCTGGCCTCGTTGCCCGATGGCAAGTTGCCGGACCGGAAAGATTTCGAGCGGTACGCCGGCGATAACGCAGGCCGGGAAAATTCCTGGCGCCGCGCCATTGCCGAGAGCGAACGTATGGGTGATGAATTTCTTGAGCTGGTGGAAACCGGGCGGGTGCTGGACCGGGTACAGCCGCTTTAGGCGGGTTTACGGGCCAGGCTGTATACCAGCAGGAAACACAGAAAGGCGGTCACCACGACTGACGGCCCGGCCGGCGTGTCCAGGTGCCAGGACAGGGTCAGGCCGCCGGTCACCGCGACAAAACCGAAGATAATGGCCAGCCCCACCATGTGTTCGGGGTTCCGTGCCAGCCGCCGGGCGGTCGCAGCCGGAATCACCAGCAGGGCGGTAATCAGCAACACCCCGACAATCTTCATTGCTACGGCGATGACCAGCGAGAACATCAACATCAGCGCCAGCCGCAAGCGTTCTACCGGAATGCCTTCGACCCGCGCCAGTTCTTCGTGAATGGTGCTCATCAGCAGCCCCCGCCAGAGCACAGCCAGCAGGGTCAGCACAAAGGCCGCGCCACCGTAGATCCAGAGCAGATCCTGTTGGTTCATGGCGAGCAGATCGCCGAACAGCAGGCCGGTCAAATCCACCCTGACATTCGGCATGAAGCTGAGGGTGACCAGGCCGATGGCCAGGGCGCTGTGGGCCAGGATGCCCAGCAGGGTGTCGGTTGCCAGCACGCGGGTGCGTGACAGCATCACCAGTGCCAGGGCAATGACCACACAGGTTAAGATCACCGCCAGGTTCAACGGAACACTGATCAGGAAGCTCAGGGCAATGCCCAGCAGTGCGGAATGGGCCAGGGTATCGCCGAAATAGGCCATCCGGCGCCAGACCACAAAACAGCCCAGCGGGCCGGCCACCAGCGCGACCCCAAGGCCGCCGATCAGTGCCCGCCAGAAAAAGTCCCCCAACACGGCGTCAATGATGATCATGATTGCAGGCTCCATCGGCTCCGGTACGGGTGACCACATCGCCGTGAAGGTTGTGGCTGTGATTGTGGTGATGGTGATACACCGCCAGGGAATCGGCCACCTGGTGGCCAAAGGTATCGATGAACGCCGGGTCCTGGGAAATGTCGGCGGGATAACCACTGCAACAGACATGCTGGTTCAGGCAGATAACTTTATCGGTTGCCGCCATCACCAGGTGGAGGTCGTGGGAAATCATGATCACGCCGCAATCAAGGTCGTCCCTCAGTTCCCGGATCAGTTGGTAGAGCGCGGCCTGGCCATTGATGTCCACGCCCTGGGCCGGCTCGTCCAGTACCAGCAAGTCGGGCTTGCGGGCCAAAGCCCGGGCCAGCAAAAGGCGCTGTTTCTCACCTCCGGATAGGTGGTGTACCGAGGCATCCAGCAGGTGGTGTACGCCGGTACGCTTCAATGCGGTTTCGCATTCGCCGAGGGGCTGGCCGCTTAGCAACATAAATCGCCGGACACTCAGCGGCAGGGTGGCTTCCAGCAACAATTGCTGGGGTACGTAACCGATGACCAGGCCCGGCGCCAGCGAAACCTTGCCCTGATGCACCTTCTGGATGCCCAGGACGGCCTTGATCAGTGTGGTCTTGCCCGCGCCATTAGGACCGATGATGGTGATGATGTCGCCCCGACCGGCTTTCAAGCTGACGCGATCCACCACCGGACGGCCATCAAACTCAACGGTCACCTGTTCCAGCTGGACCAGTGGTTCAGTCATGGCCGGGCGCTCCCGGAGTTGCCTCGCCCCGGCAGCGGGGGCAGAGGCCACTGATTTCCAGCGTGACTCCTTCAGGTTGAAAGGCCTGGGCCCGGGCAGCGTCATCAATGGCCTGGCTGACGGGTGCGGATTCCAATTCCAGGACGGTGCCGCACTGATGGCAGATCAGGAACAGTCCGCAGTGGTTCTCCCCTGCATGGGAACAGCCGGTAAACGCGTTGAGCGAGGCCAGCCGGTGGACCAGACCGTGTTGAAGCAGGAAATCCAGCGCGCGATAGACCGTCGGTGGCGCGGCGTTATGGCCTTCAGCTCCCAGCTGCGCGAGGATGTCATAGGCGCCCAGGGGTTTATGGGATTGCCAGATCAGCTCCAGTACCCGCTCACGGATCGCCGTCAGGCGGGCATTTTGCTCGCGGCAGATGGTCCGGGCGTCGGCCAGGGCCTGGCTGACACAGGCGTCGTGATTGTGAGGGCGATAGGGCAGGGCACGTTCGGGCATAGCTCGGATTCCGGCGAATTTGCAACATTATAACACTTGCTGCCGGCGCTGCCAGATCCGGGCTGGCCCGATTACACCATCACTTTGGCGGCCAGGGATTCCAGGTGCTCAAGATTGGGTATCCAGGCAATATCGCCGTCAACCTCCACCTGCATCAGGTCCGCCGGGCCTGGTTCGGCGTCCATTTTCTGAACCTGACTTTCCTCCAGTCGGGTCTGGCTGGGGATGCCCTGGGTCACCAGGGCCATGAACGGTGATTTCCGGTGGCCGGGTCCGATGGTGTTCAGAACAATGATGCGGCCACGGTTTTCCCCGGGTACCACAAACTGGCCGTCGTTGGCGGCATCGTAGGAGATGACCGGAAGCTTCAGGCCCCGCCACTCAACAAAGCCCACCAGCCAGTCCGGTGTGTTCGCCCCGGTTTCAGTACCTTCGAAATCCACCACTTCGGCAATGGACACGTTGGGCAGCAGCAATTGCCGACCGTGGACCGGAATCAGGACGCATTGCAGGGATTGGCTGTTTTCCTTCATTGTCGATTACCTCAGGCGGAATCCCGTTGATGTTTGTTCTTCAGCAGACATTGATTTTCAATCGTGCGCACCAGCTCGGCGGCCAGTTGCTCCGGAGTGCCACGGAAGCTGGCGCAGCCGGTTTCATTGACCGAGTCCGGCATGGAGCTGTTGCCACAGCTGGTGCTTTCCTGAACCCACACCCGGCTGCCATAGGCACTGAGCATGGGGGCCGCAATGGCGCCGTCGTTGCCCATGCCGGAAAAGATAATGGCATGGCAGTGTTTGCCGAAATGGTCGGCAACATTCAGCAGCACCTGGTCAATCGACGGTCCGTAGGGGCCGGGCCAGGGCTTGTCCGTCGCCGTCAGGGCGCCATCGGCGGCAATCTTCCATTCCTGCTCGACCGGCATGAGTATGACATCGCCGTTGCACACACGGGCGCCCTGTTCCGCCGGTTTCAGCGTGTAGTGGGCGTGGCGGCCGAGAATGCGGGTCAGGACGTCGGTGAAGTTGTTATCAATATGCTGGGCGTAGACAAATCCCACCGGCAGCCCCGGCGGAAGGTTGTCCAGAAAGGTTTTTACCGCCGCCGGGCCGCCCAGTGACGCGCCCAGTATCCAGACTTCCCGGGCGGGCGTGTCGGGAGCCGCCGGGGTAATCCAGTTGGACAGGGCCGGGGCCTTGCCGGCACTGGCTGCCACCTGGGCCAGGGCTTCCATGTCGGTGGCGGTGTCCAGCTTCTCGAGCTGGCCAAGTTGCTGCTCGAGTTTGTTCAGCAACCGGCGTTCCCAGCGAAAGTAGTCCTTGGCCCCGGGGGCCGGGGCCGGGTCGACGCCGAACAGCACCGGGGCATCGGTGTTTTCCAGCAGATGGTCAAACAGCGCGGGGTGGTCGGCTTCGTCCTGCAGGGTGACCAGCCACAGGGCGACCTCCGGAAACTCCGGATAGCCAATCAGCCGGTCCGGGTCGCCGGAAAAACAGACCTCAAGGCCGAATTTGCCGGCCGCTTCCTGCAGCCGGTGGCGCTGAAGTACCACATCGGCAACGATCCCGATTGCCGGCTGGCTGGACATTACTCGCTCCCGGACAGCCGCTTGATGGTTTCAAGCAGCTCGGTTTCCTGGAATGGCTTGCCGAGGTACTCGTTCACCCCGATGGCCAGCGCCCGTTCGCGGTGCTTCTCCCCGGTCCGGGAGGTAATCATGCAGATCGGCGTGTCGTGCAGCTTTTCGTCGTGGCGGACGAAACTGGCCACCTCGAAGCCATCCATGCGCGGCATCTCGATATCCAGCAGGATGACGTCGGGGCGATGGTCCTGCAGCTGTGCCACGGCGTCGACACCGTCTTTGGCGGTGAACACGTTCATACCGTTGCGTTCGAGCAGGCGCGAGGTGACCTTGCGCACGGTAACCGAGTCGTCCACCACCATGACGGTAGTGACCTGTTCGCGGTACCGGCTGCTTTCCCGGGCTTTCTCCAGGCTGGCCAGACGCTGGCTTTCGGCCAGGGCATCCGAGCGCAGCATGGCCGGCAGGTCCAGAATCACCACCACACTACCATCACCGAGAATGGTTGCCCCGGAGACACCACGAACCGAGTTGAACTGCGGCCCGAGGGATTTCACCACGATTTCCCGGCTGCCCATCAGGTGATCCACCTGCAGGGCGACTGGTTGCTCAGCGCCCCGCACCAGAATCACCGGTAGTGGCAGTGCCTGGCCCTGCAGTTTGGGCTGGTGGTCACTGTCCAGCAGGGCGCCCAGGTACTGCAGGCGATACTGCTGGCCGGCGTATTCGTACATCGGCGCATCGGGCTTGTAGTATTCTTCCAGCTCGTACGTGCTGACTCGCACAATGCCTTCGATGGTGTTGAGCGGGATGGCGTAGAAATCCTCCCCGGTGGCCACCATCAGGGCGCGGTTGACGGAGACCGTAAACGGCAGGCGCACGGTAAAGGTGGTGCCTTGACCCTCGCGGGAGTCGATGTCCAGGCTGCCGCCCAGTTGTTTGAGTTCGCTGGCTACTACGTCGAGCCCCACACCGCGACCGGAAATCTGGGTCACCTTTTGGGCGGTGGAGAAGCCGGCGTGCAGGATGAACTGCAGGATTTCCCGCCGGGACAGGTCTTCGTCCGGCTCCATCAATCCCTGGCGGATGGCCTTTTCCCGGATTGCCTCCACGGGAATGCCCTTACCGTCATCGGCCATGCGCAGCACCACATCACCGCCTTCCCGGGACAGCGACAGGACGACTTCGCCGGATTCGGGTTTGCCGGCCTGCTTCCGCTCCTCGGGGTTTTCGATGCCATGGTCGATGGCGTTGCGCAGCATGTGTTCTAGTGGCGCCACCATGCGCTCGAGGATGTTGCGGTCCATCTCGCCTTCGGCGTTGCGGATGTCGAAATGCACTTTCTTGTGCAGCTCGCCGCTGATCTGCCGGACGATCCGGCGCAGCCTGGGCACCATGGAGGTGAACGGAATCATGCGGGTCTTCATCAGACCTTCCTGCAGTTCCGTGTTGATGCGCGACTGCTGCACCAGCAGGGTTTCGGTGTCCCGTACCCGCTCGGACAGGGTTTCCCGAAGGTCCGCCAAATCCGAGGTGGACTCGGTCAGCGCCCGGGACAGCTGCTGGATGGACGAATAGCGGTCCATTTCCAACGGGTCGAAGTCATCGCCATAATCCGGGCCGTGCTCCTGTTCGGCGCGGAACAGGATCTGTGCCTCGGTCTCGATGTCCATGCGCCGCAGCTGTTCGCGCAGACGCTCAATGGTGGCGGCCATTTCATCGAGGGTGTAACTGAAGTCGCTGCTCTGCTGCTCCAGCCGGCCCCGGGTAATACTGGTTTCACCCGCGAGGTTAACCAGATCGTCCAGCAGCGGAGCGGACACCCGGATGGTTTCCTGACTGGCCGCCTGGCCTTTGCCATTGCGGGCCGCCGGTTTCGACGGCTTGGGTTTGGATGGCGTCTTGGACGGTGACGGCGCCGGTTTGGCGGTTTTTTCCGGCTCTGGCTTCTCTGCGCTCTTTGCTTCCGGCGCCGGCTCCGCGGTCGCTGCCGGGGCTTTGGCTTGCGGCTCGTCGTCTCCAGATTGATTGAGCGCGGCGATCAGCTCTTTGGCAGGCTCTGGCTGGGCGCCTTCTTCCAGCGCATCAAGCATGGCCTTGAGGGTATTTTCCGCCTGCTCACTCAGGGCCAGCATAGGTTGTCGATCCCGCTCGCCATCCACCAGCTGGTTCAGGGCTTCGGCCCAGGCCTGGGCCAGGTCGGCAATGGCGTCCACATCAGACAGTCGGGCACCGCTCTTGAGCGTCTGGAGCTCCTGCAACAGTCTGCTGAGGGATGACAGCTCCTCGGGTTCTTCGCGCCAATGGGCCAATAGGTCGCCGATGTCCTGGTGAATTTCGCGGCCTTCGTCCAGGAACATTTCCGCCAGGGCTTCGTCACCGGCGAAATCTGTCGGATCCGGGGTTGCTGCACTGGATTCCCGGCCCGACGATGCGGGTTCGGCGGGCTCTGGTGTTTCCGACGGTGACTCCGGGGCCTCAGGCGCAGCCGGGGCTGTCGGAAGTGGCTGGCCCCGGACAATCGCCTGCACCTGCTGGATCAGCTCGTTTGCTGGCGGGCAGGGCTTCTGGGTGGCCACTTGCTCGACCATCTCCGCCAGTCGGTCGTGACAGGCGAAGAGCAAATCAAGCATGTCCTCACTGGCTTCCAGCTGGCCAGTGGCCACTTTCTCGAACAAGTCTTCGAGTTTGTGGGACAGTTCGCCAATCGCTTCCACACCGGCCATGCGGGCGCTGCCCTTGAGGGTGTGGACTTCGCGCTGCAGTTCGGCCGCCACCTGGCGATTGCTCGGGTCTTCACTCCAGGTGTGCAGGGCACTGCCGGTGGAGTTCACCAGATCGTAGGCTTCTTCCAGGAAAATACCCACCAGCTCAGGGTCGAGGTGGGACAGGTCCGCTATATGCTCATCCTGCTCTGGCTCCGGTGTCGCTGCCGGTTCGGAGGTGGCCTCTTCATCCACCGTCATCTCCGGCAGGGCTTCAGGCGCCTCTAGTGATTCAGCGGGGGCAGAGGCAGAAGACGTGGCACTGTCAGTACCATCAACGTACGCGTGGATTTCCGAAATCAGGTCCGGTGCGGGACGTGGCGGCTCGCCGGCTTCCAGCGCATCGACCATGCTGGCCAGGCGGTCATGACAACGGAATAGCAGGTCCGACAGGGTGTCATTGACACTGAACCGGTGCTCGGTCAGACCCTCAAACAGGTTCTCCAGCTCGTGGGAGAGGTCCCCCAGTGCCGGCACGTCAGCCAGGCGGGCTCCGCCCTTGAGGGTATGCAGGTCACGCTGCAGCAACCGCAGGATATCCAGGTTCTCGGGGCTGTCACTCCAGTCCTGCAGTGCCTGGGCGGTGCTGTCGATCAGCTCTCCGGCCTCTTCCAGGAAGATGGCGATCAGTTCGTCGTCCATCTCCCAATCGTCGCTTGACTCCGGTTGCTCAACCGGCTCAGCCTCTTCTGGCTCTGGCTCTGGCTCTGGCTCTGGCTCTGGCTCTGGCTCTGGCTCTGGCTCTGCGATTTTGCTCGCCAGTTGTCCCAGTTGCTCAATCAATGCCTCGTTGGAGTCGGTCGCCAAGCCGGCGGCGACCTGATCCATCAGGTTGATCAGCTGCTCATGCCCTTCATGGACAATTTCAAAGAAATCCTGGTCCGGCGTAAGCTGGTGATCGGCCACAGCGCTGTAAACGTCGTTCAGCGCCGCCGCGAGGTCGGCAACATCGGTGAGGCCGGCATCCGCCGCACCCTGGTTCAGCTGGGCCAGCTCCCGGCGCAGGGTATCCACGGAGGAGCGTTGCTCGGGGTTCCGGGACCACTCTTCGAGGATGTCTTCGGCATCCATGACGATGTCCAGGCCTTCGCCGAGGAACAGCTGCACCAGACGGGCAGAATCCTGGCTCTGGGCTGGCTCGGCATCGGCCTGCGGTTGGGTCAGCAGGGTCTGGCGCGTGAGGCGGTCCAGCCTTGCCAGGAAATCGTCCGTGCCATCCAGCGGTGCCTGTGGGTCATCGTACAGTTGCGCCAGGCCGCGGGTCAGGAATTCACGGGCTTCGCCAATCAGTCCCAGTACCTGTTGGTCCGCCCGCTTGTTTTGCGCCCGAGCCTCTTTGACGAAGTGTTCCAGCGGCGTGATGACGGTCGCAATGGGCTTGATGCCGGCGGTGTTGGCGCTGCCCTTGAGGGTGTGCAGCGCCCGGGACAGGCTGTCGGTGTAGGCCACGGAGTGGCGGTCGCCGGCCTGCTCCAGATACTCATCGATGGTCTGCAGGTGCGTTTCGGTCTCGTTTTCGAAGATCTCCAGCAGCACTGGATCGAGCTCTTCCTCTTCCTCCACCTCCGGGAGCGAGCCGGTGGACGCGCTAGTGGCCTCCTGGGACGGGACGCTTTCCGTCTCTGGCTCGGGCATCAGGGTGGCGTCCGGAATTTCGCCATTGGCAAGGGCGTTGGCCCGGGCTTCCAGGCTGGAGGTATCCAGGCGCGGTGCCGTGCGTTTCTCGAAGTCCTCGACCAGCCCCGGAACGTTCTCGGTAACCTCTTCCAGAAGGCGGGCAATGTCATCGTTCATGAAGATGCTGCCGTCAATCACGCGGTTCAGCATGTTCTCGACGGACCAAGCCAGCTCACCGATAACATTGGCGCCAACCATGCGGCCACTGCCCTTGAGGGTGTGGAAGGCGCGGCGTACTTCGGTCAATGCGCTGCGGTCGTCATGGTGCCGCAGCAGCATGGGAAGGTACTCGCGAATGGTTTCCAGTACCTCACCCGCTTCTTCGATAAAGATCTCCAGGATCTCATCGTCGATCAGGTCGTCATGATCAGCGGATGCATCGCCTGTTTCCTGCTCCTGCTCCTGCGCCGGCTCGGTGGAGGCCTGGGGCTCAGGTTCAGGCTCGGATTCGGTGTCCGGTTCCGCGTCTGAGAAATCGTCCGTCTCGTGGACGGATGCCGCCGATGTTTCAGATCCGGCGGTGGCTTCAGTCGTCTCGGTTTGCAGTGCCTCGGCGGTTTCGGTCTTGCGGGTGGTGGCCAGCGCCTCGGCGCGAGCAATCAGGGCCTCAACGTCGCCGTGGGCTTCGCCCTGGCGGAACTCCCGGATCAGAGAGGGAATGCGTTCGTTCACCTCGTCGATCAGGCTGAACATGTCGTCGGTGGGCTTGACGGTCTGGTCGATCACCCGGTTGAGCAGGTTTTCCACCGACCAGGCCAACTCGCCAATGCTACTGGCGCCCACCAGGCGGCCGCTGCCTTTGAGTGTGTGGAACGCGCGACGGACTTCGGTCAGGGCCTCGCTGTCGTCGTGGTTCTGGCGCAGCTGCGGGTAGTACTGGTTGATGGTTTCCAGTACCTCGCCGGCTTCCTCGACAAAGATCTCCAGAATTTCGTCATCCAGCAGTTCTGCGTCCGAACCGGAGGTGTTCTGTGTGGCGTCGGTTTCGCTCGGGGCTTCTGCCGGGGCCTCGGCGACTTCCGGTTGCGGCTGCTCGTCCGCTTTACTGTCTGTCCAGGTGGGCTCCTGGCCCACCGGGAAGCCAAGGTTCTCCAGGCTCTCTTCGGCGACATGCAGGATGGCGTCGTTGTTGCTGATGCCCTCGGCCAGACGTTCCAGGTAATATTCGATACTGGTTATGGCGTCGGCCAGGGTGTCCAGCTGTTTCCAGTCTGGCACCTGTTTGCTGCCCAGCAGGACATCGGTCACATAGCTTTCCGCTGCGGCCAACATGTCAGCCACCCGGGGCAGTGGCACCAGGCTGAGGCCGCCACGAATGCTGTAGAGCAGGCCAGGGACGTGGTCAATCTCGCGCGTGTCCCACTGGGAGGCAATGAAATTGACGATGGAGGATTTAACCTGCTCCAGCGTGTTGCGGGATTCCCGAACCAGGGCTTCGCTGGCCTCGGTCAATTCACGGGCACCCAGGTTGACCGGCTCGTTATCGTCGCCGTCCTGACCCTGTTCGGGATGCCGGTCCTTGTCCAGGCCGGCCAGGCTGGCTTCGACGTAGAGCAGGGCGCCGGCAATGTCCATGAGCGTGCCATCGTCGACGGTATCGGCCTGGGCTGACAGGCGCTCCAGCAGCTCGACCTGTTCACTGATCACCTTGCGGGGGGTGCCCAGGCCAATCACGCCCAGGGTGTTGGCCACCTGGCGCAGGGACGGCAGCAGTTCTTCCAATTCGCTGTTTTGCCGGGATTCCGCCCGCACAAACAGGTCCAACTGATCTTTCAGTCGGGCCAGTTCTTCGTCCAGCGCGGTGACCACCGAGTGGATGGCGTCCCGGCCCGGGCCGGATACCCGGGTGCGGGCGTTATCAACGTCGTCTTCCGAGGGCAAAGCCTGATCAAGCTGGTAGGCTTCCCGCAAGGCACGTATCTGCGGGGTATCCAGGTCATGCGCTCGGGCCACGTAGTAAAGCAGGTGCTTGAACAGGGCTTCGGGTACCGGCTGCGCCAGGGCATCGGAGTTGTCGGCCATCAGCAGCCGGATTTCGGCATCCAGCTCTCGGAGCAGGGATTTGACCGCCGTGTTGATCGGATTGGCATGGGCCTGGAGGGTTTCGATAAACGCGCCCGCCGCCTTCCACAGTTCACCCCTGGGGGTTTTCCGGCACAGCCGGGCCAGGCGCTCAACCACCTTCTGCATGTAATCGAAGTGGGTGTTCAGGTCGGCTTCACGCACTACGCCGGCCAGGGCAAACTGATACATCTGACGCAATTTGCGCAGGTGCCCGGCGACTTTGGGGTCTTGCAGGCGCGAAGAGGCACCGGCGTCCGCCGGCTGTTGGGCCGGGGAAAGATCGGGCTTGAACAGCGAGGTGTCCGAGAGCAGATTGGCGCCACGGGCGGCGCGCAAGTCGTTGAGCAACGGCAGCAGAACCAGCGGGAAATCGTCGCCGCTGGAGTCCAGATGCTCCAGGTACTGGGGCAACTGAAGAACACCCTGCATCAGTACTTCGATGGCTTCGTCGGCGTTGGTGACCTGGCCATCAAGCACCGCCTGGGTAAGCGCTTCCATTTCCTCGGTGAGCAACGCAGCACCGTCGAGCTCTACCATCTGTAGGGTGCCATGCACCTGATGGAGGTAGTTCAGGCAGAAGCGCAGGCGCGCGGTGTCGTCGCGGTTTTCGACGTACGCTTCAAGTGCATGCTGACTCTGGGTCAGCGTGTCCTGTATTTCTCCCCGAACCCAGTCGAGGGCGATACTGTCATGGTGATTGCCCATAACCACTCCGGTTATTCGTCGTTGCTCTGGCGTTTGGTCCACGCCAGCACATGTTCCGAGGGGACCCGCTGAAGGCCCGGGTGATGCCAGTCGGTCAACTCTCCCTGGCCAAGCACCAGCAGCCCGCCCGGTGCCAGATACCCCGCAAGTTTCCTGACGATTTCCCGCCGGCGCCAACGACGGAAATAGATCAGGAGGTTCTGGCAAAAAATAATGTTCACGCCCTGCATGGGAACCCTGTCGAGGTTCAGCACGTTCAGTCTGGCGAAGCAGACCCGTTCACGCAGGCTATCGACTATGTCGACGGTGTTCCGTTCTGCCGGCCGGAAGTACCTGGCCCGCAAATCTTCGTCCATGCCCTGGAGGCTGCGCGCACTGAAACGCCCTTTCTGAGCCTTGATCAGTGCCGGTTGGCTGATGTCTGAGCCGGTAACGCCGAACAGAGGCTGCAGGCCAAGCTGGCTCATGCATTCGTTCAGTGTGATGGCCAGGGTGTAAGGCTCCTCTCCGGTGGAGCAACCCACGCTCCAGGCTTCCAGGGGGCCTTTCCGAAACTGCTCGCGGGGCCGGGTGAGCACATAATCCGCGACCAATCGGAAGGCATCGGGATCCCGGAAAAAGCGGGTTTCCTGAACCGTCAACCGGTCAACCAGCACGCTCCATTCGCGAATGGCCTCGGGGCCGGAAACAATGTGCTCGTAATAATCCTGGTAACTGCTGAAACCAATCTCCCGCATGCGGATGCTCAGGTTGGTTTCCAGGAACGAGCGGCGTTCCTGGCTCAGGGTTATACCGGTCCGGTATTCCAGTAGCTTCTGCCACTGCTGGAACTGGGCCGCATCCATATCCGGAAGGCGGCGCATGGACCACAGACCTTCGGCAGGTGACAGTTGTTTGTGCATTGGCGCCATAGACCGTCATCAGCCCCGGTCCGGTGATCAGCCGACCACCGGAACCTCGTTGTCTTCTTCCTCTTCCTGGTTCGCAAGGTCTTCTTCCGGCAGTTTGAAGCCGGCAACCGACGAACGCAGCTCGGAAGCCATCTCGGCCAGGTTACCGATGGACTTGGCGGTCGCATTGGTACCGGAGGAAGTCTGCGAGGTGATTTCCTGGATGACGTTCATGGTGTTGGAAATGTGCGACGCAGACGACGACTGCTGACGGGCCGCGTTGGAGATGTTCTGGATCAGTTCCGCCAGACTGGTGGATACGTTCTCGATCTCCTCCAGGGCGATACCGGCGTCCTGGGCCAGACGGGCTCCACGGACCACCTCGGCGGTGGTGTGTTCCATGGAGATAACCGCTTCGTTGGTATCGGACTGGATCGTCTTAACCAGGGCTTCAATCTGCTTGGTTGCCGCGGAGGAACGTTCCGCCAGGCGCTGAACCTCGTCCGCAACCACCGCGAAGCCCCGGCCCGCATCACCGGCCATGGAGGCCTGGATGGCGGCATTCAGGGACAGGATGTTGGTTTGGTCGGCGATGTCGTTGATCAGCGATACGATGTCACCGATTTCCTGGGAGGACTCACCCAGACGTTTGATCCGCTTGGATGTTTCCTGAATCTGCTCACGAATGTTGTCCATGCCGCGAATGGTGTTCTGTACCACTTCGGCGCCTTTCTTCGCGATGGCTACCGAGCGTTCCGCTACCGCGGAGGATTCGGCGGCGTTCGAGGATACCTGGTCGATGGAGACAGCCATCTCGTTAACCGCCGCAGAGGCGCCGGCAATTTCCTGAGCCTGGTGCTCGGAGGCATCGGCCAGGTGCATGGCGGTGGACTGGGTTTCCTGGGCGGCGCCGGAGACTCGAACGGCGGTGGCACGAATGGACTGTACCAGGCTGCGCATCTGGTCGATCGCGAAGTTGATGGAGTCGGCGATGGCGCCGGTGAAGTCCTCGGTTACCGTGGCCTCGGCGGTCAGGTCACCGTCCGCCAGGTCGGCCAGTTCGTCCAGCAGTCGCAGGATCGCGTTCTGGTTCTGTTCGTTCTGGGACTGGGTCGCGGCCAGACGTGCCTGGGCTTCGCGGTACAGGGTCAGACCGATGAAGATAACAATGGCCACCATGATGGCGAGGATGGCAAAGGCCAGGGTCGGGCTAAGTAACCGGGTTTCGGATTGAACCGTGAACTGGTTGGCCAGATTGGACAGCTGACTCAGCAGGACCTCGGAGTTCTGGAAGATTTCACCAGCGGCGTTACGTACCCTGAAGAGGTCGGGAGAAGCTTCAAGGATGGCGTTAACGTTCTGGGAAACAAACTGGAACAGCTCGGAAACCGACTCCAGCGCGGCAATGGCGTCCTGGTCGGTTACCTGGGGAATACCCATGGCCTCGTTGCCGTTCAGCTGGCCATCAAGGACCCGGCCGAACAGGGCGGCGTCGCGACCAAAACGGTCCGCGGCGATAACCGCGTCTTCGTCACCGGACAGTACCGCGTTGACCGAGCGCAGAATCCGCTCCGCCAGCAGTGACTGGCGCTGGGCCAAAGCGATCTGGTCGCGGGGGGCCTGGTTGTCCAGCAGGATCTGCACGATGTCTTCGTACTCGACCTGCAACTGCGGAATGGTTTCGTTGAGGGTCTGGGCTACGCCGTGCAGGTCAAGAACGCCGGTGCGGGTTTCCAGAATGTCATCGGCGTTCTGGCGAACGTCCTGCCAGCTGCTCTGCACACCGCTTTGCTGTGCAAGGTCACTGGGTGGCAGGCCGGTGTCGGGGTTACCCTGGCTGACATCGGTCCACAGTTTCTGGAACTCGTCCCGGGAGCGACGCAGCTGTCCGAAAGCAGACTCGGTACCACCGGCCGCTTCCGTTGCGTTTTTCGCGATCTCCTGGGAGAGCACTCGCATTTCTGCGGTACTGGCGATGTATTCCTGGTCGTTCTGGCTGTTCTGGTTGATCATGAACAGCACCACAACGAGCAGGACGGTAAGTGCAATCAGCGTAGCGATCAGGCCGGCAACCAGCTTGTTGCCTCCCTGTCCCTTACTGAATCTTCCGGCTCTGCTTTTCATTTTCTGGCTCCCGGCCTTTTTCTCGAAATGACAAGTTGTTATAGCGGGGTTCAGGTGTCACGGTGGGCTTGCGCCAGCTTCATCACCCTTACCACTGTGCAACATCAAGAAAGTGCTCGTCGGCAATCAGATCCGCCGCCGAAAACACGTTCCAGATTTCCTCATTGCGTTCGTAGCTTCCTTTTACGAATGGCCGAACGCTGTCGGGCGACCTTCCCGGGTCATCCCTGAAACTCTCTGCCGCAAAATACTGCATGCCCAGTACCGTATCGACCACCAGGCCGCTGAAGACGTCGCCCTGTTCAACCACCAGAACCCGGCGTTCCCGGAAATTACGCGAGGAACGCGCAAGCCCGAAGAAGTTGGCCAGGTCCACCAGTGGGAGCAGGCGCCCCCGGACATTGGCGGCGCCCATCATGAACGGCTGAACACCAGGAATGTGCGTGAACCGGGGCACGTGCAGAATCTCGGTAACTTCACCCATCGGGGCTACATAACGCTCGCCCGCGAGAATGAAACCGATGCCGTTCCAGAGCTCAACAGCTTCCTGCTGTTCAGGCAGGCCAGCGGCCATTGCCCGGTTACGGTTGGCAATGTCCGTCAGTATGGAAAACGGAGTGGTGTTGCCAGACATGGCGGCTCCATGCTCGGGCATCAGGCAATCAGGTTGCTAATGGTCTTGATCAGGTCGTCTTCATCAACGGGCTTGACCAGGTAACCCTTGGCGCCTTGCCGGGTGCCCCACACGCGGTCCGTTTCCTGATCCTTGGTGGTCACGATGATCACGGGAATAGAGGCGGTTTCCGGTGCCCGGGTCAGCTGGCGGGTCGCCTGAAAGCCGTTCAGGCCAGGCATGACAACGTCCATCAGAACCAGATCCGGCGTTTCAGCGCGGGCCTTGGCAACGCCGTCGGCACCGTTGTCGGCGGTCAGCACTTCGTGCTGGTGCTTTTCCAGAATGCTGGAGATTTTCTTAACTTCGGTAGGAGAGTCGTCAACAATCAGAATGCGGGCCATGTTTTCCTCGATGGTTCTTGGTGTCAGCAGGGTTACTGTTCAGCCTGTGGCATATACTGGCGGATGGTATTGAGCAATTCATCCTTACTGAACGGTTTGGTCAGGTACTGATCTGAGCCTACGATTCGGCCTTTGGCCTTGTCGAACAAGCCGTCCTTGCTTGAGAGCATGATTACTGGCGTGTTCTTGAAGGAAGAGTTGTTCTTGATCAGCGCGCAGGTTTGATAGCCGTCCAGGCGTGGCATCATGATGTCCACGAATATGATGTTCGGCTGAGTGTCTGCAATCTTCGCCAGAGCGTCAAAGCCATCGGTGGCGGTGATGACCTCGCAGCCGACTTTCTTGAGAAGGGTTTCTGCGGTGCGACGAATGGTTTTGCTGTCGTCAATCACCATGATCTTCAGATTTTCGAAGTTGTCATCCATTGTCCAACTGCCTTGCGCTCCAGCGACTGTCGTAAGTTGCATCCCGGGTTTTAACACAAACCTTCTGGTTGTTCTATAAACCCTGCCCAGTTAAATGGCTATCAATGGTCGTATACGATTAGTCCGTGTCCGGACGAATTGTACCTGCCTTTATCATCGCGAAAATTGATCTGGCCACTTCTCCGAATGCATTTCTGCTTCGGGTACAATACTATTTGGTGTCCAAGCATAGCAGCTAATGCCCGGCTCACTCTGCGTACCGGTTCGTGTTTTTGCTGGAGCTTTCAACCCCAATATTCAGGAGACGCTATGACCATCCGGCTCGGTATCGTGATGGATCCCATCGAGGATATCCATTTCAAGAAGGACAGCTCACTGGCCATGTTGTTGGCGGCCCAGAAGCGTGGCTGGGAAATCGAGTATATGGAATTGGCGGACATGTACCTAGATGGTGGTCGCGCCATGGCGCATACCCACACCTTGACGGTGCATAACGATCCGGAAAACTGGTTCCACTTTGGCCCCCACCAGGAGCGGGCGCTGGGTGACCTGGATGTCATCCTGATGCGCAAGGACCCTCCGGTGGACCGGGAATTCCTGATGGCCACCTTTATTCTGGAGGCCGCCGAGCAGCAGGGTGCACTGGTGGTGAATCCGGCAGCGACACTACGGGATTGCAACGAAAAGCTGTTTGCCACCCAGTTTGAAGACCTGACACCGCCGTTGCTGGTCACCCGTTCAGCCCAGCGTTTCAAGGATTTCTACGCCGAGCACGGTGACGTTATCATGAAGCCGGTGGATGGCATGGGCGGTCGGTCGATCTTCCGGGTCCGGGAAAACGATTCCAACCTGGGAGTGATCATTGAAACCCTGACCAACTATGGCGCCCATCAGGCCATGGCCCAGAAGTTCATTCCTGAAATTAAAGATGGCGACAAACGAATTTTGCTCATCGAGGGCGAGCCTGTGCCCTATGCCCTTGCACGGATTCCGTCCCAGGGAGAGAATCGCGGCAATCTGGCGGCTGGCGGTCGTGGTGAGGGGCGCGAGCTGACCAAGCGCGACCGGGAAATCTGTGCCCGTGTGGCGCCGGTGATCAAGGAGAAAGGGCTGATGTTCGTTGGTCTGGATGTGATTGGCGATTACCTCACCGAAATCAATGTCACCAGCCCCACCTGTATTCGTGAACTGGATGCCGCCTTTGGCATCGATATTTCCGATATGCTGATGGAGGCAATCGTCCGCCGACTGGAGGCGCGTTGAAGCAAGTGACCGTGGCTAATCGAACACACACCAGGGAAGGGTAATGGCAGCGCAGGTAACGGATTTCGACAGATTTTCCTTCACGCTGTTCATGGCGCTGGCGTTGCACGCCATTTTGGCGTTGGGCCTTACTTTTGCGCCGGAGGAGCCGCCGGCGTCTGCACAGACCATGGAAATCACCCTGTCGCAGTATGATGACGAACAGGCGCCGGAAGAGGCGGATTTCCTGGCCCAGACCAATCAGCAGGGCAGTGGTACCACGGAAGAGAAAGTTGAAATGACCTCGCCCCGGCCGGCGGACATGCCGCAGCCAAAGGTGGCGCAGGTCCAGCCGCAACCACAAACCACCACCGAGCCGCAGCCTCAGCAGGCGCGTGCGGTTGTCCAGACCCGGAGTGATGCCAGCCGGCAGGTTCAGGAGCCGCGGGAGCAGACCGAGCCGAAGCCGGAACCCCTGCCGCGGGCCGAAAAGAAAAGCCTGATGGAACGGAGCCTGGAGATTGCCTCGCTGGAAGCGCGCCTGGCTGATCAGCAGCAGGCCTATGCCCGGCGGCCCCGGGTGAAACGGGTGACCGCAGTTTCCACGTTGCAGTCGAACAACGCCTGGTACGTGCAGAACTGGGTCGACAAAGTCACCCGCGTGGGCAACCTGAATTATCCAAGCCAGGCCCGTCGTGCCGGCATCTATGGCGATCTCCGTTTGCTCGTATCCCTGAGGAAGGATGGCAGCATTCGCGAGGTGGCGATCCTGCAGTCCTCCGGCAGTTCTGTTTTGGATGACGCGGCCATCCAGATCGTGCGGATGGCGGCGCCATTTGCGCCCTTCCCCGAGGACATGCGTGAACAGTTTGATGTGCTGGAAATTATCCGTACCTGGTCGTTCCAGCAGCGGGGGCTGTCCGCCGGATGACTGCCAGCCGTCGTATTCTAGCCTTTGATTTTGGTACCCGCCGTATTGGTGTGGCCGCCGGGCAGGAAATGCTCGGAACCGGCCAGCCGGTGGCCATGATTCCGGCCCGGGATGGCATTCCCGATTGGCAGGATATTGAGAAGCTATTGGCAGAGTGGCGGCCGGATATCGTACTGGTGGGTTTGCCGCTCAATATGGACGACACCGAAAACGACATGTGCGCCCGGGCCCGAAAGTTCGGCAAACGTCTGCATGGCCGGTATCATGTCCCGGTAGAAATGGTGGACGAACGGCTGACCAGCTTTGAGGCCAAGAGCGATGTGATGGCCGCCGGTGGCAGTCGGGACTTTGGCCGTCACGGCGTGGACGACCGCGCGGCTGTATTAATTCTGGAAACCTGGTGCCGGGAACAGACCGGCTGACCTGAAAAACGAGGTTTGAATGACCGCTTTGTTTGATATCAACCAGCTGCTGGATGAAATGGAAGCCGGCCTGCGTCGGACCCTCGAGCAGCGTGGCGTGACCGATCCCGCCCTGATAGGCATCCGCACCGGCGGTGTCTGGCTGGCGGATGTCCTGGGCAAGCGCCTGGGCATCGAGACGCCCTTCGGCGAACTCGACATCTCGTTTTACCGGGACGATTTCAGTCGCATCGGCCTGAACCCGAAAGTGAAGCCCTCCAGCCTGCCGTTCGATACCGAAGGGCGCGACATCCTGCTGATTGATGATGTGATTATGAGCGGGCGTACTATTCGGGCCGCCATGAATGAAATTTTCGATTACGGGCGTCCTGCCAGTATCATACTGGCCACGCTGGTCGATCTGGGGTCCCGGGAATTGCCGGTCCAGCCGGATGTGGTCGGCCAGGTTCTTGAGCTGGGTGCCCACCAGCGCGTGAAGCTGCGGGGCCCCGAGCCTCTGCGCATTGAGCTTCAGGAATCCGGACAGTCATAACTCCAACAGAAAAACAGGCGTGCCATGACCGCGAATGATCATTCCCCGAATCACCTGCAGCTGACCCGGGGCGGTCAGTTGCGGCATTTCCTCACTCTGGACGGCCTCAGCCGCGAACTGCTTACCGATATTCTGGACACCGCCGACTCCTTCATCGAGGTGGGTACCCGCAGCATCAAGAAAGTCCCCCTGCTGCGTGGCCGCACGGTGGTGAACCTGTTTTTCGAGCCCAGCACCCGCACCCGCAGTACCTTTGAGCTGGCGGCCAAGAGGCTCTCTGCAGACGTGCTGAACCTGGATATTTCCACCTCTGCCACCTCCAAGGGCGAATCCCTGTCCGACACCTTGCTGAACCTGGAAGCGATGGCCAGTGACATGTTCGTGGTGCGCCATTCCCAGAGTGGGGCCCCGCACTTCATCGCCGAGAGCGTGACGCCGGGTGTGGCCATCATCAACGCCGGCGACGGCCGCCACTCGCACCCCACCCAGGCGATGCTCGATATGCTGACCATTCGTCAGAACAAGGGTGGTTTTGAAGGCCTGAAGGTGGCCATTGTGGGTGACGTGCTGCATTCCCGCGTGGCCCGCTCCCAGATTCGCGCCCTGAACGAGCTGGGTGTTGAGGAGGTCCGGGTGATTGCCCCAGGCACCTTGCTGCCCCGGGATGTGGAGAGTCTGGGCTGTACCGTGGAATACGACATGAAGCGGGGCATGAAGGATCTGGATGTGGTGATCATGCTGCGCCTGCAGAATGAACGTATGGAAGGCGCCTTGTTGCCCAGCGAAAGAGAGTTTTTCCGCCTCTACGGCCTGACCGAAGACAAGCTGGCACTGGCCAAGCCAGACTGCATTGTCATGCACCCGGGGCCCATCAACCGCGGGGTGGAAATTGAGTCCTCGGTGGCCGACGGTCCGCAATCGGTGATTCTGAGTCAGGTCACCAACGGTATCGCGATCCGGATGGCGGTAATGTCCATGGCCATGGGCGGACAGATGTCAGAGCGGCAACAGGCACAGACGGAAAACGAGGGGAGCCGGGCATGAGTGATATGAATTCAATGGCAGGCGGCAGTCTCCGAATTACTGGAGGAACCCTGTTCGATGGTCAAAGCGAACGGGATAACCCGGGGCTGCTGATTGCAGACGGACGGGTGGCCATCATCGGAGCCAGCGCCCTTGAAGCCTCGGCCGATCGCACGCTCGATGTCAGCGGTTGCGTGATTGCACCAGGCTTCGTTGATCTGTGCTGCAACCTGCGTGAACCGGGGAACGGGCAGAAAGGCAACATTGCTTCGGAAACCCTGGCCGCTGCCCACGGCGGTTTCACCACCGTGTGCGCCTCGCCCGAAACCTCACCGGTCAATGATTCCGGTGCGGTGACTCATCTGATTCGCGAAGCCGCTGCCTCTCGCGGCCTGGTGCGCGTACTGCCGGTCGGTGCCGTAACGCGGGGGCTGAAGGGAGAGCTGCTCAGCGACATGGCGGGCCTGCAGAAGGCGGGCTGCAAATTGCTGGGTAACGGTTCCCGCACCGTTGGCAACGCTCGGATTCTCAGGCGGTGCATGGCGTACGCCGAGACCTTCGGTTTGACGGTGATGTTCAGCCCCGAAAACCAGGCCCTGGCGGCCGATGGGTATGCTCATGACGGTCAGGTCACCACCCGCCTGGGGCTGCTGGGTATTCCCGAGGTGGCGGAAACCGCGGCCGTGGCGGAAATGCTGCTGTTGGCGGAAGAGACCGGCGTGAAGCTGCACCTCAGCCAGTTGTCCTGTGCCCGCAGCGTGGAAATGCTTGAACGGGCGCGCAAACAGGGTGTGCCGGTGACCGCCGATGTGGCCATGCATCAGCTGGTGTTCACGGAGGAAGCCCTGGCCGGTTTTGACAGCCGGTTCCATGTGCACCCGCCGCTGCGATCAGAAGCCGACCGCCAGGCGTTGCTGGCCGGCGTGGAGCAGGGATTGATTGAAGCCATCGTCAGTCAGCACCAGCCTCACGATTCGGCCGCCAAGCAGGCACCGTTGCCGGCCACCGAGCCGGGACTGTCGAGTATTGAAAGTGTGTTGTCGCTGGGGCTGGAGCTGGTGGCGCGGGGTGAGTTGTCCCGGGTAAGGCTGCTTCGGGCTCTGACCACGGGGCCTTCGGCGATCCTGCAGGAAAGTGGCTTGCTCAACGAAGGTGCGGTTGCTGACCTGTGCGTCTTCGACCCCGATCAGGCCTGGCAGCCCTCGGCGAAAACACTGATGTCGGTTGGTAAGCATGCGCCAGTGCTGGACCGACCGTTGCGGGGCCGGGTGGAGCACACGCTGGTTCAGGGCCGGGAAGTCTGGCCGGCCTCTTCGCTCTGAGAATGAAAAAGGCCCGCGATTGCGGGCCTTTTTGTGTCAGCTTACGGCGTCCTTAAGGCCCTTGCCGGCCTTAAAGCCCACCGTCTTGCTGGCGGGAATCTGGATGGCGGCGCCGGTCTGGGGGTTACGCCCCTGGCGGGCTTCCCGTTTGCGGACGCTGAAAGTGCCGAAGCCGATCAGGCTGGTGTCTTCACCCCGGGCCGCAGCGGCGGATACCTGGTCGGTGAAGGCGTTGATCACCTCGCCCGCTTTTTCTTTGCTCAGGCCGGCTTTGTCGGCAATCTCGGCAGCAAGTTCGGGTTTGCGCATGAGTCTCTCCTGTGTGCGTTTGCTTTTATCGTTGTTGAAGCATCAGGCCGTCAGCCTGGTAAGGCGACGGTAGATGTAATCTTTACTGCTGAAGCACTCAATATGCAAATAAAAAAAGCGCCGTGCTGTGACGCAGGGCGCTTTTTTCGTGGTCGGTGAGGCTCAGCCGAGCTTCGGTCCGGCCTCGACGATGGCGTCCGCCACGTCGAATTTCTTGAAGTTTTCCACGAACTGGCTGATCAGCTCCTCGGCCTTGCCGTCGTAGTAGTCCGGGCTTACCCAGGTCTTGCGCGGGTTCAGCAGCTCGGTATCCACGCCGGGCACGTGTTTGGGTACGTCAAGGTTCAGGGCATCCAGGTGCTCAGTTTCCACGTCGTCCAGGTCGCCGTTCTGGATCGCGGCGATGATGGCGCGGGTGGTGGGGATGCTGAAGCGCTTGCCTTCACCGTAGGGGCCACCGGTCCAGCCAGTGTTCACCAGGAACACCTTGCTGTTGAACTCATCCACGCGCTTCATCAGCAGCTCGGCATAAACGCCAGCCGGGCGCGGGAAGAAAGGTGCGCCGAAGCAGGTGGAGAAGGTGGACTTGAGCTTGGACGAAGAGCCCATCTCGGTGGAGCCTACCAGGGCGGTGTAACCGCTCAGGAAGTGGTACGCGGCCGCTTCCCGGCTCAGGATGGAGACAGGCGGCAGAACGCCAGTCATGTCGCAGGTCAGGAAGATGATATGCGACGGCTCACCGGCACGGTTTTCCTCGACACGCTTCTCAACGTGCTCCAGCGGGTAGGCGCAACGGGAGTTTTCGGTCAGTGAAGTGTCGGTGTAGTCCGGAACACGGGTATCCGGGTCGATCACCACGTTTTCCACGATGGCGCCAAAGCGGATGGCGTCCCAGATGATCGGCTCGTTCTTGCGGCTCAGATCAATGCACTTGGCGTAGCAGCCGCCCTCGATGTTGAACACGGTGCCCGGGCCCCAGCCGTGCTCGTCGTCACCGATCAGGTAACGGTGCGGGTCGGCGGACAGGGTGGTCTTGCCGGTACCGGACAGGCCGAAGAACAGGCAGGTCTCGCCGGTCTCGCTGACGTTGGCGGAACAGTGCATCGGCAGCACGTCTTTTTCCGGCAGCAGGAAGTTCTGGACCGAGAACATGGCTTTTTTCATTTCGCCGGCGTAGTGCATGCCAGCCAGCAGAACTTTGCGCTTGGCAAAGTTGATCATCACGGTGCCGTTCGAGTTGGTGCCGTCGCGCTCGGGAACACACTCGAAGTTGGCGGCGTTGAGGATCTGCCATTCCTGTTTGTCAGAGGGATTGTAGCTTTCCGGGCGGATAAACAGGTTTTGACCGAACAGGTTCTGCCAGGCGGTTTCGGTGGTCATTTTCACCGGCAGGTAGTGCTCGGGATCGGATCCGACGTGGACGTGAGAAACAAACGAATCCTGTTCAGCGATGTAGGCTTCAACCCGGTCCCAGAGTGCGTCGAACTTGTCGGCGTCAAACGGGCGGTTGATCGAGCCCCAGTGGATATCGTCAGCGGTGCTGGGCTCCTCGACGATGTAGCGGTCCATGGGAGACCGGCCGGTGCGATCGCCGGTGGTAACCACCAGGGAACCGTTGGAAGCCAGCTGGCCTTCGTTACGTGCCAGAGCCTGCTCGACCAGTTGTGCTGTACTCAGATCAGTATAAGTGTTGCTCACTTCGACCTCGCCCTCGGGATGTCTACAGGATTGCCCAGCCCCGTCGCCCCGAATTCTGACGGAAATCTGAACAATCGGATCAATTCAGGCGCGCTATTATGCCAGACGCGCCGGTAAAAAACGACAGCCCTGAAAGGCGCGCCAACAGCGACTTCCAGGGCGGTTAGTGAAAGTACTTAGTGTAACGTATGGCCGGTGAAAAGATGATCAATGTCGTTTCTATCGAAGCGATAGTTTGCATGGCAGAACTGGCAGTCCATGTTGATGCTGCCCTGCTCATCCAGAATGCTGTAACACTCGTCCCGACCAATGGATTCCAGCGCGGCGAGGGTGCGTTCACGGGAGCAGCTGCAATGGAAGGCGACCGGCTCCGGGTCAAACAGGCGCACGGTTTCCTCGTGGAACAGGCGATGTAGCAGTGTTTCGCTGTCCAGCTCCAGCAGCTCCTCGGCCTGCACCGTGGCGGCCAAGTGTTCCACCCGGTTCCACAGCTCATCATCTTCTTCGGTATGGCCGGGTAGGCGCTGCAGCAGCAGGCCGGCGGCCTTCTCGCCGTCCGCAAACAGGAACAGCCGGGTGGCGATCTGCTCGGAGCGCTCGAAATATTCCTCCAGGCAGCCAGCGAGGGTGTCCGCTTCACGGGGCACCACGCCCTGGTAGCGATGGCCTTGCTCGGGCGTGATGGTGATGGCCATGCGGCTTTCGCCCAGCAGCTCGTGCAGCGTTTTTTCCCCGGTAATGGCGCCATCTTCAAAGCGGGCGATGCCGCGAATGTGCCGGTTGTGGGTGCTTTCGGCCAACAGGGTGGTCATTGGCCCGTTGCCAGCCGCCTGCAGGGACAGGGAGCCGTTGAACTTCAGGGTGCTGCTCAACAGCACGCTGGCCGCCAGGGATTCGCCCAGCAGTTGGCGCACCGAATCCGGGTAGGGGGCCTGGCTGGTGATGGTCTGGTAGCTGTCGGCCAGTTGCACCCAGGCACCCCGAACCTGGCTGTGTTCAAAAAGGAAGCGTTGGAATTGATCGCGGGATGCCATGTGTTCTCCTGATTCAAAGGCCATTCTGTTCACGGAATCGCCGGATGTCCCGGCGGGCTTTCTTGGTGGGGCGGCGTGCCGGCGGCAGTTGCGCGGCTTGCATGGTCTTGCGCTGCCAGGCCAGTTCTTCCCGCCGCTTCATGCTGTCTTCGGTCTCATGGTAGAGCTTCTGAGCTTCGGGCGCCCCCCGGCGCTTGTCGCTGAGGGCATCCACAATCACCACTTTTTCCTGCCAGCCCAGTCTTAGCGTGAGTTTGGCGCCGGTTTCCACCACTTTGCCGGGTTTGCTCCGCTGGCCATTGTAATGCACCTTGCCGCCTTCAATGGCCTCCTTGGCCAGTGAGCGGGTCTTGTAGAACCGGGCGGCCCAGAGCCACTTGTCGAGTCGGATTTTCGGATCGTTGTTATCTGCCATGGGCTCTTACCGGATGCCCTGCAGGGCGGGCAGTACTTCGTCGAAATGGTGGATGCCAGGGATGTCCGCATGAGGTTCCCGGGCCGGCTCTTGGCTGTCTGGTGCCAGAATCGCCAGGCACTGGCTGATACCGGCGTCCCGAGCGCTTTCCAGCACCGGGAAACTGTCATCCACCATCAGGGTGGTTTCATGCCGGTAGGGGGTGCCTTTGGCCAGCGCCCGCCAGAATTCGCGATCTTCCTTGGGTTTGTCCAGGTCGTGACTGGAGACAATGCTGTCGACGTAGCGGTTCAGGCCCGTGCGCTCGAGTTTCAGGGCCAGCGGGTCGGGGTGGCAGTTGGTGACGATCACCGAATTGAGGCCAGCCTTGCGCAGAGCGTTGAGAAAGGCTGGTACGTGCGGGCGGTAGCCAATGCGGTCACCCACTTCGGCTTTCAGCCGGGTGATGTCCAGCGACAGCCGTTCGCTCCAGTAATCGGTGCAGTACCAGTTCAGGGAGCCACGCTCGGCCATGATCATGGGCACCAGGGTGTCCCGGGCCTGCTGCGGGTGCAGGTTGTTGTACTCGGCGTAGCGTTTGGGCAAATGTTCGAGCCAGAAATGGGTATCGAAGTGCAGATCGAGCAGCGTACCGTCCATGTCCAGAAACACGGTGTCCAGCGTTGACCAATCAACCATAAGCAAAAAGCAGCCTGAAAAATTTTGCTTCAGGCTGCCTCAGTTTCGCGGCGCTGGCAAGCCGGGATAGTACGGACCCGGCTTCGGCTCAGTCTTCTGACGGCGTGACCGGCGAATGCTTGTAGCCAGTGCGCGTGCAACCCAGGCAACGCACAAAGGTCGCCTTGGCAGGCTCCAGGAACAGCACCCGGCCGGCTTCCTTGGCGTTGCCTCCCATGGCAGCAAAGGGCACCGATACGACATAAACGGCACCGCCGACGACAGTGGTGGCAAACAGGAGCGGGCGCAGCAATAGGGCATCTGTGGTCATCGCCAGGGCAGAGGGCGTTTCGTCCACGGCTTGGGCATGGCCGACTGATGAAAAGGCCAGCAGGCAGGCGGCCATGGTGGCGATCAGAATGTGGGAAATCTTGCGGGTCATGTTCAGTCTCTCCTTGTCCTGCGTTAACTATGAATCATATTGTCTCAATTTCAAACGGTTTTTCGCCGGGCCGCCATCATGAATTGGGCCAAAACGGGGTGTGGTTCACTGTTTTTTAGCGCTGGCGCTTATTGTTCAACGTTGGCATCGCGGGCAGTAGACCGTGCTCCGGTTGTTCATTCGGATTTCCTTCAGGGTAGTCTGGCATTCAGGGCAGGGCTGCCCGCCGCGGCCGTACACCAAAAGCGACTGGGCAAAATAGCCCGGCTTGCCGTCACTGTTCATAAAGTCCCGCAGGGTGGTGCCGCCCATCAGGATGGCGGCCATGAGGGTTTCGCGAATGGCCTCGGCCAGTTTGTGGTAGCGGTCGAGGCTGATTCTTCCGGCTTTTCGTTTCGGGTGGATGCCGGCCTTGAACAGGGCCTCGTTGGCGTAGATGTTGCCGGCGCCAACCACCACATGATTATCCATGATGAAGGATTTTACCGGGGTCTGTTTCTTTCGGGACAATCGGTAGAGCCAGGCACCGTTGAAATCATTGGACAGGGGTTCCGGGCCCAGGTCCCGGATCAGCGGGTGGTTGGCGGTTTCCTCCGTCCAGAGCCAGCAGCCAAATCGGCGGGGATCGTTGAAGCGCAGCGTCCGGCCGTTGCCCAGCACCAGTTCGACATGGTCGTGTTTAAGGGCGGGGGTGTCGTCGGTGATCACCCTCAAGCTGCCGGACATGCCCAGGTGAATGATGACAGTGCCGGTGTCCAGGTTCAGGAACAGGTACTTGGCCCGGCGTTCCACGGAGCGAATGATTCGGCCTTCCAGTTGGCGGGGCAGGTCGTCCGGCACGGGCCAGCGCAGACTGGCGTTGTGTATCGCCACGCGGGTGATGACCTGGTCCTCGCAGTGCGGGGCTATGCCCTGGCGGGTGGTTTCAACTTCGGGTAATTCCGGCACCTGGCCTCCAGGGATTAGTCGTCTTGATCGGATGGCGTCTGTTGTTCGGCAAGGTTGCGGAACAGCTTGTAGGTGACCTGGCCCGCGGTTTTCTGTCGATGCAGGTGCCAGTCGGCGGGCGTGGCAAGCGAAGCCAATTCACTCTCGTGTTCCACATACACCCAGCCGCCGGGCTTGAGCCATTGCTGGCTGTCAATCAGCGGTAGCAGGCGCTCCAGCCAGCCCTGGCGGAAGGGCGGGTCCATGAAAATGATGTCAAAGGGTGGCCGGTTCCGGTGCGTCAGGTATTGGGTTACGTCCCGACATACTACCTCGCCGTTGCAGGCCTTGAGCAGTTGCAGGTTGGCTTTCAGGGCGCCGGCCAGGGCTGGAGTGTGATCCACCAGCGTCGCGCTGCCGGCCCCTCGGGACAGGGCTTCCAGACCCAAGGCGCCCGACCCGGCGAACAGGTCGAGGCAATCCCGCCCGGCCAGGTGAAAGTTCAGCCAGTTGAACAGGGTTTCGCGAGTCCGGGCGGGGCTGGGGCGCACGCCACCGGCATCGGGGAAGCGCAACTTGCGGCTGCGCCAGTCGCCGCCGATGATGCGCAACTCCCCTTCGGTGCCCTGGCTGCGCCTGCCTCTGGGGCCCGGTTTCTGGTGTGCGGGTTTGCCTTGCGCCATGCAACTACTCCGGGATACTGGACGATCTGTGAATGAGGGTAATGGTACCCGAAAGCGCCAGGCAGTCGATAA
Organism: Marinobacter nauticus; assembly: GCA_044811145.1. Classification (GTDB taxonomy): domain Bacteria; phylum Pseudomonadota; class Gammaproteobacteria; order Pseudomonadales; family Oleiphilaceae; genus Marinobacter; species Marinobacter nauticus_A. The sequence goes on along the minus strand of CP085245.1, from coordinate 966,837 downwards.
CAAGGAAGGCCCTCACTTAGCGCGGCCAGTCTGCTAGAATGTGGTGCTTATTTGGCCCGCCCATTTCCAGACAACGGTAAGACTATGACGGCAGAGTGGATTTCAATCGGCCTTTTGGCCCTTCTTGTCCTGATCTTTGTGGCAGATATTGTCGGTAACCGGAAACGAGTACCCCGCCCGAAGCCGGTTCCCCAGCGCAAACCGGAGGTCTCCGAAGGCCCGGCGCCGGCTGCGTCGAAAGAGTCTGTCGAGAAGGCGGAAACGACGCCAAAGGCCGAGCCCGAGCCGGAGGCCAAACCTGAGCAACCTGCCGAATCGGTCGAAGCGCCCCAAAAAGCGGAGACTGTTTCAGAGCCAGAGCCAGAGCCAGAGCCAGAGCCAGAGCCAGAGCCGCAGCTCAGCGTCTTCGAGCGCATCAAAAAAGGTCTGGGTAAGACCCGCGCCAACCTGACCGGCGGCATGGCCGACCTGTTCTCCGTGGGCAAGAAGATCGATGAAGACCTGATCGAGGAGATCGAAACCACGCTGTTGATGGCCGATGTGGGCGTGACCGCCACCACGGAGATCATTGATTCCCTGACCGACAAACTTGAGCGCAACCAGCTCAAGGACGGTGAAGCCCTGCGCAAGGCCTTGCGTGAAGAATTGCAGGGGCTGCTCAAGGGTGTGACCACGCCGCTGGAAATCGACACCACCAAGCAGCCTTACGTGATCCTGATGGTGGGTGTGAACGGTGTTGGCAAGACCACCACCATCGGCAAGCTCACCAGGAAATTCCAGAGCGAAGGCAAGTCGGTCATGCTGGCTGCGGGCGATACCTTCCGCGCCGCAGCGGTAGAGCAGCTTCAGGTCTGGGGCGAGCGTAACGATGTGCCGGTGGTGGCCCAGCATACCGGCGCCGACAGTGCCTCGGTGATTTTTGACGCCATCCAGTCCGCCAAATCCCGGGGTACGGACATTGTGATTGCCGACACGGCCGGGCGTCTGCAAAACAAAGACAATCTCATGAACGAGCTGGAGAAGGTTGTCCGGGTGATGAAGAAACTGGACGACTCGGCCCCCCACGAGGTCATGTTGGTGCTGGACGCCGGCACCGGGCAGAACGCCCTGAGCCAGGCCCAGGTGTTCCAGCAGGCGGTGGGCGTGTCCGGCATTACCCTGACCAAGCTCGACGGCACCGCCAAGGGCGGCATTGTCTTCGCCATCGCCCGCCAGTTGCAACTGCCCATTCGCTACATTGGCGTGGGTGAGCAGGTGGATGACCTGCGCAGTTTCGATGCCGAAACCTTCGTGGATGCGCTCTTTGATGAATAACCGGGCCAGTTTCGCCCCTTGGATTTAACGGAAACCCGTTCATGATCGAGTTTCGCCAGGTCACCAAACGCTACGACAGCGACCATACCGCGCTGCGCCAGGTCAGCTTTGAACTGGATCGTGGTGAACTGGCGTTTCTTACCGGTCATTCCGGTGCCGGTAAAAGTACGCTGCTGAAATTGCTGATGGTGATGGAGCGGCCGACCGCCGGGGAAGTGGTGGTTGGCGGCCAGCGCCTGAATACCCTGCCCAAACGCCAGATTCCCTACCTTCGCCGGCACATTGGCGTGGTGTTCCAAAACCACCAGCTGCTGTTTGATCGGACGGTGTTCGACAACGTTGCCATGCCGCTGGAAGTGATGGGTGTATCACCCACGGACATCGGCCGCCGGGTGCGGGCCGCCCTGGACAAGGTGGGCCTGTTGAAGAAAGAAAAGATGAACCCGATGCAGCTCTCCGGTGGTGAACAGCAGCGGGTGGGCATTGCCCGTGCGGTGGTCAACAAGCCGCCGCTGCTGCTGGCGGACGAGCCCACCGGTAACCTGGACCCGGAGCTGTCGGCGGACATCATGCATCTGTTCACCCAGTTCAGTCAGGTGGGTGTCACCGTGCTGGTCGCCAGTCACGATATTGCCCTGATCAATGACATGGGGCGGCGCCGTTTGACGCTGGATCACGGTCGCCTGACCGCCGGCGCGGGCTCCCAGGCCATGCCTGGCGGGAGGGTGTAAGTGGCCACTGACTCACGCCAGAATGCGGACAGCCAGCGCGGCGCCAGGCAAGGCCGAGGCGCGCCCGCCTCCCCGGTGAAACAGTACCTTGTGCACCAACGTCGGGTGGCCCGGGATTCCGCCCGCCGGCTTTGGCAAACCCCGGTGGCTACAGCGATGACCTGGGCTGTGATGGGGATTGCCCTGTCGCTGCCGGTGGCCTTGCTGCTGCTGTTGGGGAGTCTCCAGGGCGTCAGTTCCGGTTGGGAAAGCAGCGCCCGCATCACCGCCTATGTTGAAATGGGCGTGCCGGTGGAAAAGGCCAATGAACTGGTTCTTACCGTGAACGGGTATGGCCGGGTGGCGTCAGTGGAGCTGATTGAGCGTGGGCAGGCCTTGGCGGAGTTCCGGGAATCCTCCGGGCTTGGGGATGTATTGGACTTTCTGGAGGGCAATCCGCTGCCCCATACGTTGCTGATCACCCCGGAGGAGGGTGCCCGGACGGCGAAAGGCGTGCAATCGCTGGCAACCTTCATCGAAGGTATGGACGAGATTGAGCGGGTGCAGGTGGACCTGGGCTGGCTCCAGCGCCTGAATGCCATGACTGACATCCTCACCCGGGCGGCCTGGGCACTGGCCCTGTTGCTGGCGGCGGCGGTGGTGCTGGTGATTGGCAACACGGTTCGACTGGCTATTGAAAGCCGTCGGGATGAAATCCTGGTGGCCAAGCTGGTGGGCGGCACCGATGCCTTTGTTCGTCGGCCGTTCCTGTACACCGGGGCCTGGTTTGGCCTGGGTGGTGGTGTGGTGGCCTGGTTGCTGATTCAGGTGACCTTCTGGTGGCTCAGTGGTCCCATTGAGCGGTTGGCGGGGCTCTATAACAGCGAGTTCTCCCTCAACGGTCCGGGGCTTGAAGGCGTTTTTGCGTTGATTGTTGTCGCCATGCTGTTAGGCTGGTTGGGTGCTTGGGTCGCGGTCAAGCGTCATATGGATGACATAGACCCGGGCGATATTGCCGGAGGGTGATCCGGATCTCGGCAAAACCGTATTGAAAGATGCGTTGGCGAACGGCTAGCGTGTAGGTTACGAAAGCGTTGGTTTTTGAGTTCTCAGGCTGTTGATTTGTAACGTTTTACTGGGGATTTCGGGAACCTTTTAACTTCTTGGCGGTCTTATTTTTTGTTGCTATATTTAAGAGCAGTCAGGTTCGGAGGTTAATGAATGGGTACGAGTTTACAGTTGGCAGACAGGCTGGTCCCGGGTGCGAATCTTGAAGCGTACATCCAGGCCGCAAGCCGTATTCCGGTGCTCTCTGTGGAAGAAGAGCGTGATCTGGGCGAACGGCTTTATTATCAGGGCGACGTAGAGGCCGCCCGTCAGCTGGTGCTCTCTCATCTGAGATTTGTGGTTCACATTGCCCGCAGTTACGCCGGTTATGGCCTGGCTCAGGCGGACCTGATCCAGGAAGGCAATGTCGGCCTGATGAAGGCCGTTAAGCGGTTCAATCCGGAGTATGGTGTGCGGCTGGTGTCGTTCGCGGTGCACTGGATCAAGGCGGAGATTCACGAGTTCATCCTGCGCAACTGGCGCATCGTGAAGGTGGCGACCACCAAGGCCCAGCGCAAGCTGTTCTTCAACCTGCGTAGCCAAAAGAAGCAGCTGAAGTGGCTGAACCACGACGAACTGCAGGCCGTGGCCGATGATCTGGGCGTGGAGCCCAAGGTGGTTCGCGAGATGGAAGGGCGCTTGGCGTCCCAGGATACGGCGTTCGATGGTCCGCAGGATGATGACGAAGATACGGCCTACCAGGCGCCAGCGCATTATCTGGAAGACCGTCGCAGTGATCCGGCGGTGCAGTTGGAGAACGCGGACTGGTCTGAGGACTCCAATGGCCGGTTGATGCAGGCGTTGATGAAGCTGGATGAGCGCAGCCAGGATATTCTCCGGGCGCGCTGGTTGTCCGAGGGTAAGGCGACCCTGCATGAGCTGGCTGATAAATATGGTGTGTCGGCTGAGCGGATTCGTCAGCTTGAGAAGAACGCCATGAAGAAGATCAAGTTGCAGATGGCCGAGGTTGCCTGATTTCGGGTTGAGCCTTTGGTACTGAAAAACGCCACCGCCGGGTTCCGGTTGGTGGCGTTTTTGTTTGTATAATTCGTGCTGGCCTCGACAATTTATACCTCCGGGAGGAAGAGATTGGGGGAGGCCTTTCCAGAAACCGCTCAAGCCCGTCCATGGGGCGCTTTTGCTCCGCCATCCCTGGCTGCGCAAAATTTCTGGAAAGGCCTCCCCCAATCTCTTCGTCGGACTTTTGAGTGGGATTCCCGAAAATGAACGCAAATTCTCCCCATATCGCATTTCTCGGCATCGGCCTGATGGGGGCGCCGATGACCCGTAACCTGCTGGATGCGGGTTTCCCAATGACCCTGTGGAACCGCACAGCCAGCAAGTGTGAGCCCTTTGCCAGCGAAGCAAGCATTGCCTCAACACCGGCGGAGGCTGTGGCCGAGGCGGACGTGGTGATCACCATGCTGGAGAACGGTGACGTGGTGGAGGATGTGCTGGTGGCCCAGGGGGTTATTGAGGCGCTGAAGCCCGGGGCGTTGGTGGTTGATATGAGTTCGGTGCAGCCATCGGTGGCCAGGCGTCATGCCGGGTTGGCTGCCGAGCGTGGGGCCGGGTATGTGGATGCGCCGGTATCGGGGGGCACCGTGGGTGCGGCCGAGGCTCGGTTGAGTATCATGGCCGGTGGCGCCGAGGCGGATGTGGCGCGGGCGTTGCCGGTGTTCGGGACGTTGGGCAAGTGCACGCGCATCGGGCCGGTGGGGGCCGGGCAGTTGGCGAAGCTGGCGAATCAGGCGATTGTGGGGATTACCATTGGCGCGGTGTCGGAGGCGCTGCTGCTCGCGGCCGAGGGCGGCGCGGACCCGGCGGCGGTTCGGGAGGCGTTGATGGGTGGCTTTGCCGGAAGTCGGATTCTGGAGCTGCACGGGCAGCGGATGATTGACCGGGACTTCGCCCCGGGGGCACCGGCACGGATTCAGTTGAAGGATTTGCGGATGATCCTGGACGAGGCGCGGGCCGAGGGGCTGACGCTGCCGTTGGCGCAGCAGACCCACAATGCCTACCAGTCGCTGGTGGCCAATGGTCATAGTGAGGTGGACCACAGTGGGTTGTTGCTGGAACTGGAACACTTGAACGGAACGCTGCTGGGCTCGTCGCTGCCGGCCAAGGGAAAGAAGGAATAAGCCATGCCGCGTTTTGCCGCCAATCTGTCGATGCTGTTCACGGAAGTGCCGTTCCTGGAGCGCTTTGCCAAGGCTCGGGAAGCCGGTTTTACCGGGGTGGAGTACCTGTTTCCCTATGACTGGCCGGCGGAGGAGTTGGCGGAGCGCCTGCGGGTCAATGGTCTGACCCAGGTGCTGTTCAACCTGCCGCCGGGAGACTGGGACGGTGGTGAGCGGGGTATTGCCTGTCTGCCGGGCCGGGAGGACGAGTTCCGGGCCGGGGTGGAGCAGGCGATCCGCTATGCCCGGGCCCTGGGATGCCGGCAGGTGAACTGTCTGGCGGGCCTGCGGCCGGAAGGGCTGGACGGGTTGATTGCCCGGGAAACGCTGGTGGCCAATGTGCGTTACGCGGCGGCCCGACTGGCTGAGGAGGGCATGACGTTGTGCCTGGAGGCGATCAACTCCCGGGTAGACATGCCGGGTTTCCTGCTGGATACCTCCGACAAGGTAATCGCCGTGATCGACGAGGTGGGGGCCGAAAATGTGCGCCTGCAGTATGATCTGTACCATATGCAGATTATGGAGGGCGATCTGATTCGCACCGTGGAGCGTTTATTGCCCCGCATTGGCCACATGCAGTTTGCCGACAACCCGGGGCGTCACGAACCGGGCACCGGCGAGATCCATTTTGCCAATGTTTTCGCGGCAATGGACCGACTGGGCTACGATGGATGGATGAGTGCGGAGTACCGCCCCTCAACCACCACGGAACAGTCCCTGGGCTGGTTTGGGGCGGGGCATAAAGCGTCGTAAACGGCGACAGCCTCTTACAGGATCGTAACTGGCCGGTTTTTTGAGATCTCCGTACCCTGTTGCCATGAATGAAGTTGGCAGTGAACAACACTACTCAGGAGGGCCACCGGTGAAAGCACTGGTAATCGAAGATGATCAGGATGTAGCAAACTACCTGTTGAAAGGACTTCGTGAATCCGATTTTGTGGTGGACCATGCGGCCGATGGCAAGGAAGGCATGATGATGGCCGCCAGCGAAGACTACGACATCATGATCGTGGATCGCATGCTGCCGGGTATGGATGGGCTGTCCATCATCAAAACGGTGCGGGCCACGGGTAACCAGACCCCGGTGATCATCCTAAGCGCCCTGGGCGATGTGGACGCCCGGGTGGAAGGCCTGCGGGGTGGCGGCGATGACTACCTGACCAAGCCGTTCTCCTTTCATGAGTTACTGGCACGGATTGAGTCCCTGATTCGCCGTAACAAGCAGACACCGGAGACGGAAACCGTGTTGAAAGTGGCGGATCTGGAAATGGATCTGCTGGCCCGCACGGTCAAGCGGGCGGGTAAGAACATCGATGTCCAGCCCCGTGAATTTCGTCTGCTGGAGTACCTGATGCGCAACGCCGGTCAGGTGGTGACCCGCACCATGCTGCTGGAAAAGGTCTGGGATTATCATTTCGACCCCCAGACCAACGTGATTGATGTGCACATCAGCCGTCTGCGGGCGAAGATTGACAAGGAGTTTGATACCCCGCTTCTGCAGACGATCCGGGGCGCGGGATACATGCTGCGTGAAACTGCTTAGTCAGCTTAGAACTTCCTCGTTCCAGTTAGCATTGTTGTACATGGTGGTGTTCGCCACCTCCGTGTTCATTCTGCTGGCCTTCATCTACTGGCGCACCGCCGGTTTCATGACCGCCCAGACCGACGAGACCATCGAAGCGGAAATCGCCGGTCTGGCGGAGCAGTATCGTAGTGGCGGCGTGAACGGACTGATCACCATCATCCGCGAACGGGTCGCACGGGACCCGAACGCCAAGTCCATCTACCTGCTCACCACCGACGATTCCCTGAAACTGGCCGGTAACCTGGAAACCTGGCCGGATGACAGTCGTGCTTCCGAAACCGGCTGGATCAACTTCACCCTCAACGAATCGGTGGGCTGGACCGGCCCCGAGCGTCTGGCCCGGGCCCGCATTTTCGAGGTTCAGGGAGGGTTGCGGTTGCTGGTGGGCCGGGACGTGGACGACCTGACCAACCTCAAACGGGTGATAGAGGCGGCCATTAACTGGGGCATGGGCATCACCCTGGCCCTGGCGCTGCTGGGGGGCTTTCTGATGAGCCGGAGCACCACCCGGCGCATCGAGGTGATCAACAACACCTCCCGCCGGATCATGAACGGCCATCTTTCCCTGCGCATCCCCACCCGCGGTACCGATGATGATTTCGACCAGCTGGCGGACAACCTGAACCAGATGCTGGACCGCATCGTGTACCTGATGGAGGGCATCCGCCATGTCTCGGACAACATTGCCCACGATCTTAGAACTCCGCTGACACGCCTGCGCAACCAGCTGGAAAGCACCCTGATCACGGTCGATAACGACGAGGCCCGGGAGCATGTGGGCCGGGCTGTGGCCGAGGCGGATCAACTGCTGGCCACATTCAACGCCCTGTTGCGCATCGCCCGGCTGGAAACCCGGGGCAATACCGCTGATATGAAGGTGGTGGCGCTGGATGAGCTGGTAACCGACGCCTGCGAACTCTACGAGGCGCTGTCTGAGGATAAGGAGCAGGAATTCCGGCAGCAGTTGGCGACCGGTGTTCTGATTGAGGGTGACCGGGATCTGCTGTTCCAGATGATCAGCAACCTGATCGATAACGCCATCAAGTACACCCCCGAGCATGGGCTGATTGAAGTAGTGGTGCGTCTGGATGGCAGTGACGCCGTGTTTGAGGTGAAGGATTCGGGCATTGGCGTGCCCGACGATGAAAAAGACCAGGTCTTCCAGCGCTTCTACCGGGTGGGCAAGAGCCGTTCACTGCCGGGCAACGGCCTGGGGCTGAGCCTGGTCAGCGCGGTGGCGGAGATTCATCAGGGCCAGATTTTGCTGAGTGATACCCATCCGGGTGAAGAGAGGCCGGGGCTGACCGTGACGGTACGCCTGCCCGCTTACTCCGGCTCAAGGAAACGCATCAAGGCGACCCGACCGGAAACCACCGACGAAAGCGAGAAAGCCTGATCTGAAGCCGGTCTTTCTCGCCTTGAAGTCGCCATTGCCAGGCCAGGGCAAATGCCGCGATGTTGTGGCGGTTCAAGCGGCTGGTGACTCCCAGGTTATCGAGAGTGAAGCCCAGGGCATCCACGCCCCTCAGTGCCAGCTCCAGCATGTCCTTTTTGTTCATCAATGGAAGTCTCCGTTCTTTCGAAAACGTAATTCTCAGGCCACGGCGCTGTAATTCCAAGTGTGGATAATGGATTTTGTAGATTCGGAGGCAAGTGGTCAATTCGCTTGCCTCTCACTCCCGCACAGCGCTAGCCTTACCCCGTTACTTACGGGGTTTTTTTATGCCCTCAGCACTCACCTACCTTTAGCGCACACTATGGATACGAACGTAATTACACCGGCCGGGTATGCCGAGCTCCAGCAAGAGTTGGATGATCTCTGGCGCAAGGAGCGGCCAGAGGTTACCAGGAAGGTTCAGTGGGCCGCCAGCCTGGGGGATCGCTCTGAAAACGCCGACTATCAATACAACAAGAAGCGGCTCCGGGAAATCGATCGTCGAGTCAGGTACCTGCGCAACCGGCTGTCAAAACTGCGCGTCGTGGAATACAGCCCCGCCCAGGAGGGCAAGGCTTTCTTTGGCGCCTGGGTAACCCTGGTGGATGAAAACGATGAGAGGCTGAGGTTCCGGATCGTTGGCCCCGATGAAATTTACGGCAGTAAGGACTACGTTTCGGTTCACGCGCCGGTGGTCAAAGCGTGTCTGGGGAAAAGCGTGGGGGAGGAAATTGTCGTGAGAACACCGGAGTCGTCAAAAGTCTGGGAGATTGACGAGATAACCTACCGCGCCGGGTGAGGGCACACCGCGCACGGTGCGGCCCTCAATCCTACGTCCGGGGAGTCTGCTTCCTGAACACCTTCGGGAACCTGGCGGTTCGGCGTTTGTCAGGCAGCGGCAGTAACACCGGCAGCGGGTTTGTTCAGCACGTCTTCATAGAAAAAGGTGAGCGCCTGGCTGGCCTGGTTCATTCTCGCCCGTGACAGGCGGATCTTGTCCCGCAGGTAGGCCAGGAACTGTTGCTGGGCTTCGTCGGCCAGTTCGTCCGGGTCTTTAAGGTCGTGAAACAGCACAAAACGACTGATCCAGTGCAGGTAAGTCTGTTGCGTGCGCTGGTTCAACTGGCGTTGGCTAATGGCGGTTTCGACTTCGCGAACCATGCCGGGACGTGACTGATCGAGGGCTTCCGTGATTCCCATGATGAAAACTCTTGTCAATTTTGTTGTTGTATTATGGCGCGCAGAATATGACAAACGCTTTACCGTTGCAAAGTCCCTGGGGGCAGACCTTGGGCGTATGCGTCAGTGGGTTTGATCCGCGTCAAAAGGGGGTGACACAGACCCATCTAGAGTGAGAGGGTGTTAAGTGTGTTCAGGACGCCAAGGGAGAAACCGACTATGTCTCTGGAAAAACACGACCTGCTTCATGAATTGCCGAATTCAAAAGACACCATTCATGAGCTGAAAACCAAAGATAATCACTTTGCCAAGCTGTTTGAGGAATACCATGAGGTAGACCACGAGGTGTATCGCATTGAGAATGGGACCGAGCACGCCTCCGATGAATACCTGGAAGAACGGAAAAAGGTCCGCCTGAACCTCAAGGACCAGCTGTACGCGATGGTTCGCGACTACGAGGCCGCACAGGCCAGCTGATGAACTTGCCCGGGGCCGGTTAGAGAGAACGCCCCGGGAAAACCGCTGATGGATTGCTAAAAAGGCAAAGGACAATGCCGTTTCCCTCCTCATACAGCTCCGGGTTGCCGGCGCTGACCTTTATTTTACTGTGTTTATTTTTCTACGGGCTGTGCCTCCCGGCCCATGCCGTCCAACCGCCGGCTGTACCCCTGGCAAACCGTTACGATCAAAACGTTGATCTGAGAAACTACTGGCTCAGTGAAAAGCTCGATGGTGTTCGCGCCTATTGGGATGGTGAGCGATTGTGGTCCCGCGGTGGTCACCAATACCAGGCGCCGGACTGGTTTACCGATCCATTACCTGAACGCCCCCTTGATGGGGAACTCTGGGCGGGCCGAGGCGAGTTTGCGCGCTTATCCGGCATTGTCCGCAAAACCCGTCCCGTTGATGCGGAGTGGCGACAGGTCCGCTTTCATGTGTTTGATATGCCTGCTGGTGGCGCGCCATTTTCAGAACGCTACCGGCAGTTGAAGGCGTTGGTGAACGAAGCGGGCTGTGAGCACCTGGTGCTGGTGGTGCAGCAGCCGGTAGTCAGCCATCAGGCCCTGATGAGTGAGCTTGATGCCATCGTGGCAAAAGGTGGTGAAGGGTTGATGCTCAAGCGTATCGATAGCCTGTATCAGGCCGGTCGGTCAGATGACCTGCTGAAAGTGAAACGCTACCAGGATGCAGAGGCCAGGGTGGTGGGGCATACGGCCGGCCAGGGGAAATACGCGGGCATGCTCGGAGCGTTGGAGGTCGAGCTGGCGGATGGTCGAGCATTGCATATTGGCACCGGTTTCACCGATCAGCAACGTCGCCACCCACCGCCAGTGGGCAGCACCATTACCTTCCGGTACCGGGGTCTGACGTCCACCGGCCTGCCCAGGTTCGCCAGCTTCCTGAGGATACGCAATGACGAACCCGGGCAGGCTGCAGGTGTTACTGAACCGTCTCCTGCTCGCCGAAACGGTCGGTAAACAGCGCCGATGACAGGTAACGTTCGGCGGAATCCGGTAGTACCACCACGATATTCTTGCCCTGGTATTCCGGCTTCTGGCTGATGCGCACCGCAGCTTCCACGGCGGCGCCACAGGAGATGCCGCAGAGAATGCCTTCTTCCTGCATCAGTCGGTGGGCCATGGCCATGGCGTCTTCGTTGCTGATGGTCTGAACCTCGTCCACCAGGTCCAGATCCAGGTTTTTCGGCACAAAACCGGCCCCAATGCCCTGAATCTTATGGGGCGAGGGCTGAGGATCTTCCCCACGCAGGACCTGGCTGATCACCGGCGAATCCGATGGCTCCACCGCCACGCTGGTGATGGCCTTGCCACAGGTTTTCTTGATGTAGCGGGAAACCCCCGTGAGGGTGCCGCCCGTGCCCACGCCGCCGACAAAGATATCGATCTCGCCGCCGGTGTCCTTCCAGATCTCCGGTCCCGTGGTGTCCTCATGAATACGGGGGTTGGCCGGGTTTTCAAACTGCTGGGGCAGGAAGTGGTTGTCCGGGTCGGCCGCCACCAGCTCCTCGGCCTTGGCAATGGCGCCCGCCATGCCTTTGGCCGGTTCCGTCAGTACCAGTTCGGCGCCCAGGGCTTTCAGGACCTTGCGGCGTTCCAGACTCATGGAGGACGGCATGGTAAGGATCAGCTTGTAGTCCCGCGCGGCAGCCACAAAGGCCAGGGCAATGCCGGTGTTACCACTGGTGGGTTCAACAATGGTCATGCCGGGCTTCAGGACACCGCGCTGTTCGGCGTCCCAGATCATCGCGGCGCCAATGCGGCATTTCACCGAGTAAGCCGGGTTGCGGCCTTCGATCTTGGCCCAGATGGTGGCGCCGTTGTTTACCCGGTTCAGTCGGACCAGCGGCGTATTGCCAATGGACAGAGAGTTGTCATCGTAGATCCGCTTCATGTTCGGCTCCTTCAGTGATTGGTTGTGTGAGGCTGCCCGCCGTTGGCCTGAACGGTTTCAAGCCGGTTCCGACCGTTGTGTTTGGCCCGATACAGGGCCTGGTCCGCCAGCCGCAGGAATCGGGCCGGGGAACTGTCGGGGCCGGGCAATCCATAAGCCAGGCCAATGCTGACGGTCAGGTGTATGCAATCATCCTGATCCTTATGATGATAGCTGGCCACGGCCTGGCGGTAACTTTCAAGGCGATTGATGATTTCGGGCAGGCTGCGGTAACTGGTGAAAATCACAAATTCCTCGCCGCCAAAGCGCGCCAGCCGGTCCGTGTCGCGCCGGAAATGCTCACGCATGAGGCTCGTGAGGGCTTTCAGGCATTGGTCGCCGACTTCGTGGCCTCGGCTGTCATTGATCTTTTTGAACAGGTCGGCGTCAATCATGGCAACGGCAAAGCCCTGCTGGTGTCGCTGGCACCACTGGAAGCTCTTGGGAAACTCGCGGTCGAAGAATGTGCGGTTGCCCAGCCCGGTCAGGTTATCGGTAACGCTCAGGTAGGAAAGTGCCTCGTTGGCCGTGGCCAGTTCGCGGTTCAGGTGGCCAAGCTTGCGATTCCAGTAGAACAGCAGGGTGGTGATCACGAGGCCAGCGAGGAGGATCTGCCAGAGCAAGGTATAGTCAACCTGCTCCTTGATCTCCACATTGCGCCAGGTTCGCTCAAGCTGGTCCCGCTCTTCCGCCGTCAGGCTGGTCACCAGTTGCTGCATGATCTCCTGGAGAACCGGCTCATCGTTCCGTGTGGCGATGGACAGTGACCAGTCAGCCGGTACCCGGCCAATCACTTTGAGATCGGCCAGTCCCAAGGACTGCATATAATAGCTGGCCGTGGCCAGGGTGGTGATGTAGCCCGCCAGGTCACCGTTTTGCAGTTGCCTCAAGCCTTCCTGCTCGGAGTTTACCGTCACCAGGTTCAGTGAGGGATTCCGTCTTTCCAGGAGTTCGGCAAAGGCATAGCCTTCAACAATACCCACCGGTTCCTCTCCCAGTTCGCTCAGCCTCTGGATAAAAGGGGCACTGATGCGACCGACAATCACATTGGGCACTTCCAGATAGGGGGACGTGAAGTCCATATAAGCCAGCCGGTTGGGCGTCTGCATGGCAAGGGGGAAGATGTCGCAACGCCGGTTTCTGGCCGCCTCGACGGCCTCTGGCCAGCTGTTGGTCTCTACCAGCCGGAAGCTCAGTTCGCCACGCTTGCTGAACAGCGCCAGGGCGTCTGACGCCAAACCAACGTGCTGGCCGTCCTGGATGCCTTCCAGCGGCATCCAGGCCGGGTCGGCGCAAAAGGTGATTTCCCGGTTTCGCTGGTCCAGCCAGCGCTGTTGTTCTTTCGTCCACTTAAATTCCCGGGGCGACTTGTCCAGGTAGGGGAGGCTGGCGCCCAGCCAGCGGTTTTCAATGACCTGTTCTTCGGTGGGGGTGATGCTGGCCAGGCCCTGATTGAGGATGTCGGCCAGGGGCGACAGGGAGGGGCGAACGCCAAAGCGGAGATCTTCGCCGGCCATGCCCGGGAGCTTGAACTCGCCAGCAATCCGGGCACCGCTGATGCCCAGTTGTCGGATCCAGTAGTTGCCCGAGTGCAGGGCGGTGATGACAACATCGACGGTGCCCTCCCTCAAGGCCTGCATCATGGACTGCTGTGAATCATAGGCGTAGATCCCTGAATCGCCCAGAATCTCGCGGACGGAGTCTTCATAGTAGATGCCCGTGCCCAGGGCCACTCGGTATTCCTTGAGATCTTTAACGTCGGTGTAGTTCAGGGTGTCATCCAATGTGAACACCACATTGGGTATGACATGATACGGCCGGGTGAAACGGGCAAAGTTTTCCCTTTCCGGGCGGTAGGACATGTTGGCCAGGATGTCGATTTCACCGTGCTTGAGCATGTCGATCAACTCGGGCCATTGTGCCTGGACCGGGACAACCTGAATGCCCGTCAGGTCGGCCAACCGGTTTATGACGTCGACGCTGAGGCCCAACACCCGTCCTCCGTCAGCAAAACTGAAGGGCGCGTAGTCTTCCATGAACCCCACCCGCAAGGGCCCCAGGCCTGACAGGTACTGTTGTTGCCGCGCCGTGATTGGCAGGTTGCCCATGGTGGTTACCTGGGTTCCGCCGAATTCCTGCCAGCGTTGCAGAAGATTGTCGATGCGGTTTTGGGGAATGGCATCCAGTGCCTGCTGGATTTCCTGTAACAGTTCTGGATTGCCGACGCGTACGCCAATGCGGAAATCCTCTTGCGAATAGCGGGCCAGCGGGGCGGGACCATTCAGCTCCAGAAAGCGAAAGCCACTCTTGTTGGCCAGATAGTCCAGGGTCAGCCGGGGGCCGACGGCGGCATCAATCCACCCGAAAGCGAGGGCCGCCACCAGGCTGGGCAGGGAGTCGTAATTGTTGATCTGGAGGCCGGCTTCCGCCAGTTCACGGCTGTAAAACACATCCTTTACCACGCCCAGGCGCTGGCCTTTGAGGTCTGAGAGGGTCTGGACCGGCGGCAGGGGGCGCTCGCTGTCCTGCATCAGATAGATTTCGCGGGTGTGATAAGGGGTGGTGAACAGGATCTTCTCGGCCCGGTCCGGGCGCCAGGAGATACCGTCGATGGCATCCAGATCGCCGCGCAGGAAGGCTGCGTAAATGTCTGGCCAGCTGCCGGCGCGAAAATCAAAGCGCAGGTTGCTTTGCTTCTCGACCAGCCTCAGGACATCGATGGAAAAACCGGTGGGCTGGCGGCCTTCAAAAAAGGTGTAAGGTTCGTTATCGGCGACCACGCCAATGGTGACCACATGGGGTGCCTCTGGCTGTGCCTCAGCCTGCGCCGGAAGCGCAAGAATCGCAGTCAAGGCGACCATAACAACCAGAAGCAGGCCGACTATGGTGCTTGACTGGCGATCTGGAGCGGGCTGACAGACTGGCAAAATGAGGTTTCCATGTGGTCGGTTTGTCCATTGTAGTTGCAGATCTTACCTGCAGGCAGTCCAATATGGCCAGATTTGGGACGTCTGAGAGAACTCATTCCCGGTTCCGGCCAACGAAACACAGGAGTACTTTTGTGAGCGACACGACCATTGACTGGCAAACCACCCCGGCCGCCTTGTGGCGTCGTCATCGTTCCGGGCTGCGGGCCATTCGCCGGCTCGACCCGATTGATTGGTCGGATCTCACCGGCATTGATCGCCAGAAACAGGCGCTGGCCCGCAACACCGAGCGGTTCCTGGCCGGGGAACCTTCCAATAACGCCCTGCTCTGGGGCTCCCGGGGCACGGGCAAGTCGTCACTGATCAAGGCCCTCCTGAATCGTTACCAGGACCAGGGGCTGCGGATGATCGAGGTGGACAAGGACGACTTGGTGAATCTCCCGGAGATTGTGGATGACATCTGTGAGCTGCCCTTCCGGTTCGTGATTTTTTGCGATGATCTTTCATTTGATGTGGGCGAATCCGGTTACAAGGCGCTGAAGAGTGTGCTGGAGGGGTCTCTGGAGCTGCCGCCGGAGAACGTGCGGGTGTACGCCACCTCCAATCGCCGGCACCTGATGCCCGAGTTCATGAATGACAATGTGAACAGTGAAGTGCGTGGTGGCGAACTTCACCCGGCAGAGGCCATCGAGGAACAGGTGTCGCTGGCGGATCGCTTCGGGTTGCAACTGTCTTTTTACCCCTTCTCCAAGGACATCTACCTGCAGGCGGTGGACGCGCTATTTCCGAACGTGCCCGACCGCGGGGAATTGCATCTTGAGGCCGTGCGGTTTGCCACTGGCAAGGGTGTTCGTAACGGGCGTACCGCCCAGCAGTTCTACCGGCAGTACGCCGGCGATCCCAGGTTCTGCTGAGGCCGCCGGCGCTGCTTGAAACATCGCAGCGGACTACTGGTGTTTGGCCATGCGGATAAAACGGTAGTGAATCCGCCGTACCCCGAGGAAAACCAGCGTCATGATGACCGGAATGCTGATGCCCAGGGCCAGCGGTTCATTGAACTGCACGCCCGACTCCTGCAGGGCGTCCATGGCCAGTTTCAGCAGGCTGATCAGGTAGTAGGAGATGACCACCACGGAGAAGCCTTCGACGGTGTGCTGCATCATCAACTGAATGCGCGAACGCCGATCCATGGAGCTGAGTAGCTGCTGGTTCTGGCTCTGGATGGCCAGGTCCACCCGCGTGCGCATCATCTCGGACGCCCGGTCGACACGTCGGGACAGGTCCTCAAGCCGATCACCAACCGCTTCACAGGTTTCTACGGCGGGCGTGAGCCGGCGGGTCAGGAATTCGTGGAAGGTCAGGTGCCCGGACAGCTCGTCTTCTCGCAGCTCCTCCAACCGCGTCAGTACCATGCGGTGGTAGGCCCGGGTGGCGGCAAAGCGGAAGGTTGAATGGGCGCGAAAGGCTTCAATCCGGGCCGCAATGTGAGTCAACTGGGCCAGAATGGCCTGTTCGTCCGGTGAATTATTGTCTGCCAGCGATTGCGTGATCTCTGACATCCGCTGGTCCATGGCGTTGAGTTGTGGCGTAATTTCCCGTGCCAGGGGTAAGGCCAGCAGTGCCATGAGCCGGTAGGTCTCGATTTCCATCAGGCGCTGGACCAGGCGCCCGAGCTGGCTGTTCGACATGTCGTGGTTGAGCACCATAAAGCGGCCAAAACCATCGCTGTGCAGCTGGAACGAGCCCAGGATGCGTGCCGCACCCTCCATCGGGCTGCTGCCCACCAACCGCATGCCCTCGAAATGTTTGCGCAGGAAAGCGAGCTCGCTGCGGGCGTCCCGTGAGGAGGGTTTAACGTCTACGTGAAAAGCCGCCACGATGGTGCCGGCCAGTTCATCGAGCCAGCCGGGCGGCAGCAGGCTCAAGCCGGTTTCGGCAAAGGGGTCGGCGTTGGATTCTGCCAGGTTGGTGAAGGTGTAGGTGGCAAATTCCATGTGTACTTCGCGGCGTATGCGCAGGTTGCCCAGGGTGTGCTCGTAGCAGCTGACTTCTTCCTCCGGCCAGGGTTCCCCCAACAGGCGATGCAATTTCTGGAGGTGTCGAAACTGTTCATCACGCTGTTCCCGGGAGGTCAGCACCGCGATGTGGGTAATCCGGGCGTGGGTCGGGATCACCTGGAACGGCCGGGAATGAAGTTCCCGGTACAGGTCTTCACGCAACGGATGGACGTCCAGAGAGGCCAGTTGGTTGGGCACGATACGGTCCTTGCCGTGTCAGGGTTTGCCGAATCATAGCGTGAAAAACACCGGCTTACCCAGCCGGGAAGCGGAATTGGTTCTAAGGTAGGAAGCGAGGTTGGTCCTTATGGCGGATTGTCAGTAGTGTCATTCAGTCAGTTTGGCGTACACTTGTACGCCCATTTGTAGCTCCTGAGAAAAGCAGTATGGCAGTGTTGAGAAAAGTATTGGCCTGGGTCAGCGTACCGGTGATTTGCATGCTGGCCCTGGTGGTGTATCTGGCCCGTCCATTCAATCCGGATAACAACCGTTTGCTGGGACTGGTGGTTGCACGCACGGGACGATTTTTCCTGGGCATGAAACGGCCCTTGGAAGGGGGTGACAATATTCCCCGGGACCGGCCCACCGTGGTGATCGCGAACCACCAACAGAACGACGACCTGTTTATCATGGCGGATCTGCTGCCACCGCGTACGGTCACCGTGGGCAAAGTGTCATTGGTCTGGACGCCCTTTTTCGGCCAGGTGTTCTGGCTGGGCGGTAATATCATCCTGAACCGGGGTGATCAGCAAAAAGCGGTGGCGGCCATGCGCGCGACCACCGACGCCATTCGTCGTGAAAACAAGAGTATCTGGGTCTTCCCGGAAGGTACCCGCAGCCGTGGCCGAGGGTTGGGTAAGTTCAAGAAGGGGGCGTTCCATACCGCCATTGCCGCCGGCGCGCCCATCACCATGGTTTGTGCCGCACCGTATAAAGGAGAGTCCCGGGGGTTGATGGGGCGCCGGAAGGC
Organism: Marinobacter nauticus; assembly: GCA_044811145.1. Classification (GTDB taxonomy): domain Bacteria; phylum Pseudomonadota; class Gammaproteobacteria; order Pseudomonadales; family Oleiphilaceae; genus Marinobacter; species Marinobacter nauticus_A. Next base: position 948,922 of record CP085245.1, on the reverse strand, counting down.
CGTGCCTGTCCGCGTGTTGCCCCCGATCGAGACTGAAGGCATGAGCTCCAGTGATGTGCCGGAGCTGATGGCTCGTTGCCGGGAGCAAATGGCCGAGGCCATCGACGGTCTTGCTTGAAGGGACGGCCAAAACCGGGCAGTCTGCTGACTGGACAATTTTGGTGTGGTGAAGAATGAGCGCGATGAAAGGGATGAATAAAGGCGGGTGCCCGGCATGATTGCACCTGTCACTGCTGTGTTCGCGGCCGTTACCGGCCTGCTTCTTCTGGTGCTGTCAGCCCAGGTGGTGAAATACCGGATCAAGTACCGCCAGGGACTGGGCGTGGCGGACGACCCGGAATTTGAAGCGGCGGTGCGTGCCCACGCCAATCTGATCGAATACGCTCCGCTGGGCCTGATTATGCTGGGCATTGCGGAAGTCAACGGCGTTCCCGCAACCCTCATCTATTGGACCGGTATGGCTCTGGTGGTCGGACGTATCCTGCATGCCTGGGGTATGATCAATGGTAAGGGCCAGCCCCACAAAGCCCGTATGGTGGGTATCCTGCTGACCTGGCTGGCGATCCTCGTTGCGGCTGGGCTGCTGTTGTGGAATGTCTGGCAGGTATACGGCTGACTCCCGCCATGAGCAGGTATGGCGGGCGTTCAAGGATGAATTCGTAGGGCAGTGAGGGCCTATGCTGATTATCCCCGCAGAAAATTCCGTCGATTGGCGCAAGCCCCCCTGGGTCACCCTGGGCCTGATGCTGGCCTGTGTGCTGGTGTTCCTGTTCTATCAAGGGGACGACGACCGCAAGATGCAGGCAGCGCTGGAGCAGTATCTGGAAACGGATCTGCTGGCTCTGGAAGCGCCGGCTTACGAGGATTACCTGGAACGGGAAGTCCGCTTTGAAGAACGCCAGGAACGGCTTCAGGATCTCCAGGAATTCCAGTCCCTGCGCCAGGACAATGAAGAAATCTGGCAGGCGCTGACGCTGCTTACCGACCGCGATTTCTACCAATACCTGCAAGACAACGAAAGCCTGATCTGGACGCCTGCCGAGCGCCGGTATTGGCTGGAACACCGCAGCGCTGTTGAAGAACAGTGGATGTCCCGGATCAGTACCTATCAGCTTGGGCTGGTGCCCGGTGATTTAACCCCCTACACACTGATTACCTACCAGTTCCTGCACGGTGGCTGGGGCCATATCATCGGCAACCTGGTATTCCTGTTCCTGCTCGGATTTACCGTGGAAAAAGCGCTGGGGCCGGCCCGGTACCTGATGGCCTATCTGCTGTGTGGGGCGTTGTCAGGCCTGGTCTTTACCGCCTTCTCCATGGGCAGTCACCTGCCCCTGGTGGGGGCCTCGGGTTCCATTTCCGGCCTGATGGGCATGTACGTTGCCATTTATGGCCTGCAGAAGATCCGGTTCTTTGTATTCCTCGGGGTGTACTTCAATTATTTCCGGGCGCCCGCCCTGGCCATGCTGCCGGTGTGGCTGGGCAAGGAGATTTACGATTACTGGTTTGCCGGTGCCACCGGGATTGCCTACATGGCGCACGCGGGCGGCTTGCTGGCCGGTGCCGGCCTGGTGGCAGCGTTTGGCAAAAGCTGGCTGCAGGTTCGCCAGGAATTCTTTGAACCGGAACAGGAGGAGGTGGACGCCCGTTTCACCAGCGCCTATGCCCAGGCCATGGCCAGCATTGGCCGCATGGAGTTTGACCTGGCCCGGCGCCAGTTCCTGGCCCTGTATGAGCAGTACCCTGAGCGCCCCATTCTGCTGGATCATCTCTACCAGCTGGCCAAACTCCGCCCAGACCAGCCGGCCTACCGCCAACGGGCCCGGGAACGGATGAACGATGCCCTTGCCCATCGTCAACCGGAGAAAATGGTGCAGACCTGGCTGGAATACCTGAAAGAAGGCGAGGCCCATCATCCCCTGGCGGCGGACGACCATAACCGTGTGCTGTTCGCCAGCCTCAAACAGCAGGATATGAAGACCGCCGAGAAAGCGTTCGAGCGCCTGCGCCAGACCGCCGGGCCCGAAGTGACGGAAGAGGCGTGTCGGTTACTGATCGCCGAGTTTGAGAAGCTGCAATTGGGCTCCAAGGCCAGCCACTACCGCCACATGTTGCAGGGAACGATCTAGTCGGGTACCTGAAACGTTGCCCGGGGACCTTTCAACGGTTGATGCTGCTCAGCCTGTTCCAGCCAGGTGTCAATCTGCTGATGAATGGGATGGCCGGTGCAGCGTTTCTTGATGAACATCAGGAAGGCCTTGGCCTTGTCCCATTGCTGGAGACCGTTGGCCAATGCCCGTGCCGCCAGCAGGTAGGCGGGCGCCAGTTGGTCGCTGTCCGGGAATCGCTTGTGGAAATCCTGCAGCAACCTGAGCGCAGCCTTGCAGTGGCCGGCCCGGTACAAGGTTTCCGCGCACTGCACGGCCAGTGCCGGGTCCTCCAGCCGGAAGGCCGGATCTGCCACCAGTAACTGTTTCAGCAACCGGTTCAGGCCATCGCCATCGTGTTGTGCCGCCAGCCAGGCCATCAGCCGGGGGTGGTAGCGGTACAGCTCGGCGGTGTCATGGCGGGCTGTGAGCAGTTTGTAGAGCTGGCCAAGGCGTACCGGGTTGTTCGGATCCCGTTTTAACGCTTCCTTGAGCAGGGTTTGTGCCCGGTCGTAATTGCCCTCTTTCAGGTTCATGTCCAGATCGGCGTCAAACCGGGTGCTGCGGTTGCAGAGTGAATTGTCAGCTTCCGGCTCATCGTCCTGTATATCGGAGGCGAATCCCAGCTCCTCCTGATACTGGAACAAAAGATAACCCAGCATGTGGAACAACATCAGCATGAAGGTACTGTTCAGGAACCCCGCCAGTGGCTGCGCGGCCCAAAGGGGAAAGTGGGTTACCGCGAAATCCTGCGCTGCGCCCGAGGCCGCGATCAGAAGGATCAGGTAGCCATAAAGCAGGAAGTAAGGGCTGCCGATGCGGGACATCAGCACCGCGAGGTTCAATGGGTTGACCGCCGGGCCGACCGCACGCTCCATGGCCAGCACCATGATGCTTGCCGGCAGCGCCAGCACCACGAAGGCCAGGGCCAGCAACATCAGGATAGGCCCACCCAGCATGCCCGAGGCGAAAACCAGCGCCCCCATCACCACAAACACCAGTAATTGCAGGACGACAATGCTGAAACCGCTGCCGGTAAAGGCCATGGCCAGGGGCGGTGGCTTCAGGTGGCCCTCGGCGGTGTGATTGATCACCGCGTAGGTGTATTTGAACAGCGCCAGAGCCAGCACCAGCCAGATAAGCCCGCCAATCAGGTTGTTGGGGGCCAGTATCGGTATCAGGGTGCAGATGGCGATGACGATCAGCGGATCAGTGTGAAACGGGTAGCGGAAGAAAGCACCAATACGCTGCCAGAACGGCACCACTTCGGTGGCCGCCCCCAGGTAGCGCATGGCTTTACTGCAATGGGGGCACAGCCCCTGGCGCGCACGGCCACTGGCATCTGGCATACATTGGGTGCAGTAATAGATCTGGCATTCACCGCAGTGCCATTTGGCGGGCTCGCCCGGATGGTAATGGCAATCGTGCTTCACAGTGATCGGCTCCCGTTCCCTGGTCTTGATCCCCGGAATGATGGCAGAAGCCGACAGTCGGTGCCACTGATCTGGTACTGGAAGGCAGCGTCAGCCGGGTGGATTCGCTTGTGGGGCAGTATCGGTTGCCGTAGCCATGACGACCCGGTTGCGCCCCCTGTTTTTGGCGCTATAGAGCGCATCATCGGCGCGCCGTAACAGCAGCTGGTAATCCGGGTGGCCTTCAAAGCAGGCCACGCCAACACTGATACTGGTTTGTAACTCCTTGCCATCGGGAAGCAGAAAGGCTTCCCGTTCAACGCTTTTACGCAATTTCTCGGCCATGGCTTTGGCCCGGGTGGCGTCCATATCGACGGCAATCAATAGAAACTCTTCCCCACCGAGCCGGAACAAATAGTCGCCCGAGCGGCTGTTGTTCACCAAAATCAGTGCCAGTTGTTGCAGCACCTGGTCTCCCGCCTGGTGTCCATGGTTGTCGTTCACCTGCTTGAAGTAATCAATATCAATGGCCAGAACGGCAAAGGAGGTTTTCTGGGCACGGGCCTGGCTGATTTGTTTGCCGAGCACCACCGGCATGAATTTGCGATTGAGCAGGCGGGTAAGCACGTCACGGCCGGCTTCCAGCTCGTTATTTTGCTCAAACAGATTGCCGAGGTGAAATCGGATGCTTTTAACCTTGTCTCTCAGGTCTTTCAGCAAATCCACATGGGTGGTGCCAAGCACCGTGCTTTGCTCGTCGGCGCCGAACAGCGGCAGCAGTACGTTATCGATCTCCTCCATGGTGTCCATCACGGCCCGGGCTTCATCTGAACCTTCAAAGGCATGAATGCCTTTGTGGCGGAACCACAAACCGAAATCGGATGCCTGTATCCGCGGCAGTTCGCCGGGCAGGGTGCCGATCGCCTGGCTGAACATCAGCTGGTTTTCCCAATCGAACAGCGCGGCCCGTTGCTGGTCTTTCTCATTGGCGATGTTCTGGGTGATGGCAAACAACCGGTAGGCTTCTTCGGCCCGGGAATTCCGGTCATGGGAGACGGAATACGCATGGCCCATGATTTCCATGGCCAGATCGATCGTGTCTGACGCCAGGCGTGTTGCGGCAAAATGGGTGTTCTCATCCAGCTCGCTCGTATGGTGCAGCAAATGCACAAACCGGCCTTTTAGGCATCGGGCTCCCCGCAACACCAGGTGGACAGGAATGCCAATGCGCGCATGCACCTCGCCGATTTTTCGTTGCTCGGCAATCAGTCGGAATACATCTTCTTCAGTTGTCGGTGCGAACAGCCCAGCCACCCAACGTTGCATGGATTGCCCCAGCCGGTTTTGCACCTCGTCATTGGACAGAAACTGCGAAGCGCCGGGGTCCGCCAGCATTTCCTGATAGAAGTGTTCGGACAGCGAGGCGGCATGTTGTCGGGCGAAATCAACGACAAAACGCTGGGCGTCAGCGGTGAAACGCGCATTGATGGCGAGCCATTCGGAACAGAGGTGCTCTGAGGAAAAGCGGGGCATGTGTGTCCTGTGGTTGGGTAGGCTTTGATCGAGGAGTGTAACCTAATGTAAATCTCGATTTTATCAGTGAAGGCACATAACGTTACTCAACATCCGAAGCGGTGTCCGTCATATCGATACTGAATTGATTCTTACCCGCGAGCTTGGCGGTATACATGGCCTGGTCTGCTTGTCTGACCAGCTGGTCGGCATCAATAGGGGTTTTATTGGAGTAGATGGTGGCACCGACACTGGCCGAGACCGCCACGGATGCCCCTCGAATAACCATCGGTTCCGCTGTTGCCTGAACCAGGCGATCCAGAGCGGACCCAAGGTCGACTCTGCCGTCCAGGTCAACCAGAATGGCAATAAACTCATCACCGCCTATCCGGCCCAATGTGTCGCCCTCTCGCAATACACCTGACAGACGGGTAGCTATGGTTCTCAGCAGTTCATCGCCCGCATCGTGGCCCAGGGTATCGTTCACTTGCTTGAAACCGTCCAGATCCACGAAAGCTACGCCCACCATCGTGCCACGCCGTTTTGCCTGCGACATGGCCGTTCTCAGGCGATCAGAGACCAGTTCCCGGTTGGGTAGATCGGTCAGTGGGTCGAAATGGGCGATGTGCTGCAGGCGTTCCTGAGCCAATTTTCTGTCCGTAACATCCGTTTGAACCGCAATGAAGCCTTCCAATCGACCACGCTTCGTATAGATAGGGTTGCAATTGATCTCGACCCAGTAAGGCGTTTTTTCGCGAGTGTAGTTCAGGATTTCAACGGTAAAAGGCTGCTTCCGGCGAATGGACTGCCGCATATAGTCAATGGTATCCCTGTCGGTATCGGGGCCCTGCAATAATTCGCCTGGATTCTTGCCGATGATGTCTTTACGGCTGAAACCGGAGATCCGACTGAATGATTCGTTTGCCCAAACAGCTCGCACGCCGGGGTCGGTGACAATCACACCGTTTCGGGTTTCACTTGCCACGCGCGTCAGCCGTGTTAATGACACAGTCACCATGCGGCTCAATGCCCAGGCCACCAGTAGTCCAATAGAGAAAGTGCCAGCGAGAATCAGAAATTCGCGGGTGCTGTGGCGTTTTAGTGTCTGGACATAGTCGGCCGAGCCGGTTTCCACTGTTATTGCTGTAGCCCGCGAGCCCTCCACCGGCTGGCTTAAACAGAATATGCCCCGTTGCGCGCGCATGATGGGATTGTCGACATCTGGCTCCCAGAGCAATAGCTGCCTCTGGTTAACGCACTCGGGGCGGGGAGCTCCAGCCGTGTTGGACTCAAGAACAGCGCCGGCAGCATCGGTCAAATAGTAATGGAATCCGGGCAGGGACGTTGTGCCAATGTCCGTTTCTCCCGAAGTTATGGCGGTTGCAGGTGCCGATGAGGATTCCATCCGATCTTTAATGGCCTGAGCCTGGTTGGATAGCGTTTGCTCAACGTCTTGCAGCAACGTCTGACGCTGGTAGTGGCCTTGCAGGACGATCGGAATAGCACCGGTTACGAGAATAATGGCCAGCAAGCCGTGGAAAAGCAGACCCGCGAGTTTGTCTGACTTTTCGGCCCAGTTTCTGCCTTCGCTCCCCCAAACCTGAGAGATACCATAGAGCAGGATCCCCGCCGCGAGCGCATTGAATACTCCGTTTAAGGGCTGTTTGAGTGCCAGCAGCCCCACGGCATCGGCGGACATACCCAGAAAAGCGGGGTAGGCCACCCAAATGATGGGTATTCCAACCACAAGCCAGAAAGCCAGGTCATTCAGGACCAGGTTTTGCCAGCCCCGTTTATAAAGCAACGAGACCACAACGGCTTCGAGGGTAAAGGTGAACAGGCCGATGGGGTGACCCCAGGCCTGAACGGTCTGAAGCCCACCGGTAATGGCTACCAGAATGGCTGCCCAGGGACCCAAATACGTCAGCGCCACAAACACCGCAATGGATCCAAAAATAAACTCCACCCCGTAGAACAGCTCCACGGATAAAAAATTACCGACGGGGGCAGTAATGGCCAGTGCCACTAAGAGGAAAAGTTTGAACGCAACGGACTGGGAGGGGGTGTTCATTCGGGCGTGTTTAGTTTTTACTTGAATGAGGTTATGAACTATGCCATTAACGAAATGTAACAGTCCAATAGATGAAAGCCATTAGAGCTATAGGCATCCGCGGATCGGAGTGATCCTTGATGGTGCACCGAGAGTAAAAGTTTTTTAACATGTCGTAACATTAATCATAAGTTCGAGCTTTCATGCCTGCACACGGATCCCCCACCACCTTCGATATCGTCCCCTGGAACCGGAGCTTCGAAACCGGCATTGACACCATCGACCAACAACATCGACAACTGGTGAAATTGCTGAACGATCTGGCGCATCAATACGTTTATGGCCTGGAGCCAGGCCAGCTCAAGGACATCGTTGATGGTCTGGTGGATTACGCGGCCTATCACTTCGAGACCGAAGAAGGCTTGTGGATAGAAGCCTTTAAAGATGATGAATGGTTTACCCGGCATCACCATTCCCACGACGGGTTCGTGGACAAAGTCCGCAGTATGCAGGCCCAGGTGGAGCAAAGCCCCAGCCTGGCCGGGGTGGATGATCTGCTGTCCTTTCTGGTGAGTTGGCTGGCCCACCACATTCTGCATGATGACAGAAGCATGGCAGTGGCATTGCTGGAAGTGCGCAAGGGCTTGTCTTTACCGGAAGCAAAGGCAGCGTCGCACGAAGCCATGAGTGGTCAGGTATCCGGCCTGATTAAGAGTGTCCTGAGCATGTACAAACAGCTCTCGGGCCGTACATTGGCGCTACAGCGAGAAGCCTATGCCCGGGAAATGGCGGAAAGGAAACTCCGGGAACAGGAAGAGCACTGGAAGTCGGTACTTGGGGCTACCAACGACGCGCTCTGGGACTGGAGTCTGGATGTGCTGGATACAGCCGATCCTGACGCCACGGAGAACCTGTTTGCCCGGGCAGGGCAGGTCATTCATCCCGAAGACTGGCCTGCGCTGAAAGAAGACTTTATGGACCACTTGCTGGGCAAGACCGAGGTGTTCAGCAATCAGCACCGGGTTCTGGACGGTGATGGCAACGAACGCTGGGTGCAGTCCCGGGGCAAGGTGATTGCGCATGATGCCGATGGCCGCCCGTCTCGCATTGTGGGCACCCAGACCGATATTACCGAGCGTAAAACCCAGGAGCTGATCCTGCAGCGGGAACGGGATACCCGTTTGCTGATCAGTGATTTTGCCTCGGACTTCATGGCCGCTTCCCCCGAGGATTTCGATGCCGCGATTGAGCACGCCCTGCAGCGAGCCGGCGCTTATATGGGGGCAGACCGCGCCTATGTGTTTCTGGTCAATGAAGATCATCGGTACATGAGCAACACCCACGAGTGGTGTGCAGCCGGCATCAGCCCCGAAATTGATAACCTCCAGAACATTCCTTCGAATCTGACGCCCTGGTGGTGGCAGCAATTACGCACCACTGGCCATGTACTGGTGCCCAGAGTGAGCGACCTGCCGCCTGCAGCTCATGCGGAACATGCCATCCTGGAAGCCCAGGACATTCAGTCAGTGTGTGTTTATCCGTTGCATATGCACGGTGAACTGGTCGGTTTCCTGGGCAATGATGCTGTGCGGGAAGAGCGGCATTGGGGGGCTGAGACTCTGCAATTCCTGGAACTCATGAGTGATCTGCTGAGCATTGCGCTGGAACACCGACAGGTACAGAAACAAAGAGAACGGGCGGCGAGTCGTCTGGAGCGGGCAGAGCAGCAGGCCCATCTGGGACACTGGAGTTACAAACTGGATTCCGGTGAAGCGTTTTGGTCGCCGGAAGTGTTCCGGATTTTCGAGCGTAATCCGGAGGATTTAACGCCCACCTACGGTACCTATCTCGACATGGTGCACCCGGAAGATCGCCAGAAAACCCACGAGGCATTCCAGCAAGCAAAAAACGAGGCGGCGTATCTGTACACAGAACATCGGGTTTGCCTTGCACCCGGGCAGATTAAATACCTGGAGGTTCGCGGTCAGTTTGAAACCGGTCCTGACGGCAAGCCGGCTCTGGTCGAAGGCACTATTCAGGACATCAGCGAAAAAGCACGGCACCGGGAGCAATTGCGTCGACTGGCCTATGAAGATGCTCTGACCGGCCTGCCAAACCGCAGAGCGGTTGAGGACAGGCTGCGACGAGAGCTTGATCAGTGTGAGCAGCACGGTAGCCGTTTGGTTCTGGCTTTGCTGGACCTGGACAACTTCCGGGAGTCGAATGAACGCCACGGTCCCGCGCTGGGCGATGACGTGTTGGTGGCACTGAGCCAGCGCATGCGCACCGTTTGCGATGATCCGGCTGTGGTCGGGCGCATTGGTGGCGATGAATTCGTTATCCTGTTGCCGAGAATGAGCCCGGATGACGATAGCTTTTTGCTGTTCCGCCGGTTGCTGGTGTCGATCAACGAGCCACTGGTTATCTCGGGGGTCGAGGTCAGAATCACCGCCAGTATCGGCGTTACCCAATACCCGCAGCCCGAAAACGTCTCCGAAGAACAGCTATTGCGGCAAGCCCAGCAGGCACTTTTCCAGGCCAAAATGCAGGGCAAAAACCGGTTGGAACAATACGATGTCCAATGGGAACAGAGTACCCGGGCGTTGACCGGTAAGCTCCAGGCTATCCAGCAGGCTCTGTTGAATGAAGAATTCGTGCTGTATTACCAGCCGAAGGTCAATATGGCCAAGGGCACCGTGCTGGGGGTGGAAGCTCTGATCCGTTGGCAGAAGCCGACGGGTGAGGTGATTCCTCCCGGCTCGTTCCTGCCGGCGATTCAGGACCATCCGCTGGAAATCGAACTGGGCGATTGGGTCATTCACACGGCGTTGGCGCAGGCGGAATCCTGGCACTTAGAGGGGCTGTATCTCGAAGTCAGCGTGAATGTGACCAGCCTGCAAATCCTCGAAGATGGCTTTGTCAACAAACTCCGGGCCGCACTTGAGGCGCATCCCGGCATTGCCCCCGAGGTTCTGCAAATAGAAATTTTGGAAAGCAGTGCCTTGCACGATCTGGATAAGGTTTCCCGGGTGATGCAGGCATGCCGAAAACTTGGGGTTCGGTTCGCGCTGGACGATTTCGGCACGGGTTTCTCGTCCCTTGCCTATCTCAAGCATCTACCCGCTAGCGTCTTGAAAATTGACCAGAGTTTTGTTCGCAACATGCTCTCTGATTCGGACGACTTATCGATTATTTCCGGCGTTGTCGGTATGTCCCAGGCTTTTGGCTTGCAGGTGCTGGCTGAAGGTGTGGAAACCGAGGAGCACGGAGACCTGCTGCTGCGACTGGGTTGTGAGTTGGGGCAGGGTTACGGTATTGCCCGGCCTATGAGGGCTGAAGATCTGCCGCACTGGGTTCGTCACTGGCGGGCGTCCAGTGTCTGGCAGGAACAGAAGCCAGTGGATTTCCAGAACCTACCGTTGCTGCACGCCGAAGTGGAACACCGTCACTGGGTTAACCAGGTGGAGCAGTGGTTACGGGGTGAAATCGATTCCTTGCCGGCGTTACAGGCCAGCCACTGCAAGGTTGGCCGCTGGATCGAGAACGACGGGCAGGATCGTTTCCTGAACAACTCGGTGCTCACTAAATTAATGATCCACCACGAACGTTTGCATCGGGCCGGAGAACAGGCGGTGGATGCCCGTGCACGTGGTGATGAGCAGGCGGTTCACGAGAGCCTGTCAGCCATGTATGAGTACAGGGATAATGTTTTGTCGACCTTGAGATTGCTGGAGAGGGATTAGTGTGCGTGTAGGGATTTGCTGGAAGATAGTGTGTGTACTTGTGGTGCTGTTGAGCCTTGCCGGCTGTGAAGATCTGGATAATCCGGATACGTTGCGGCTTGCGGTTAATCCCTGGCCGGGCTACGGCTATTTTGCCGTGGCCCGTGAGCGGGGGCTGCTTGGCAAGCCCGGCACGCCCGAGCTGGAAATTGTCGAGACGGCTTCGTTAAGCGACTCTGTTCGGGCCTTCAAGCGAGGGCAGGTGGATATGCTTGGCGGCACCCTGGCAGAGCTTGCAGCGATCAACCAGTCGGGTAAGAGAGCCGCCAGCGCCGTACTGGTGCTTAACCGATCGGTGGGTGCCGACATGATCGTGGCGAGTAAGAACATAACCAGCCTAGACCAGTTGGCTGGCAAGCGCCTGGCTCTGGAGCCGGCCTCGGTCAATGTTCTGGTGCTGGCGGCGGCCCTGGCAGAAAGCGGGCTGCAACTCGAACAGCTTGAGTTGTTGCCTCTGCCCCAGGGTGAAATGCCGGTTGCCATGGCTAAGGGCCAGGCTGACGCTGCCATCACTTATCCACCGATCTCTGTCGAGCTGGAGGCACTGGCGGGCTTTGACCGGTTGTTCGATACCGGTCAGGCACCGGACGCCGTGGTTGATTTGCTGATTGTCGCCGACACAGTGATCGACCAACACCCGAGAGCGCTTGCTTCGGTGATTCAGGCCCATAACGAGGCGTTGCGCTGGGGGCAGAACAATCCGGCGGAGGTGCACAAACTGCTGGCAAAGCACACCGGGCTCTCTACCGAAGAATTGGTGACACTCAGCGATTCCATAGAAATGCTGACACTGGATAACCAGGCGGCTTTTTGGCAACCGACGGGGCCACTTCATCGCCTTCTGCCCGTCGCAGGCAGAATTGTCCAACAGTTGAATACACGGGCTGCTGAAGGAACCGGTATACCTTCACAAGTCTTGAATAACCGTTTCATACCCAACTCAGAGGCTCCATGATAAAAAAACGGTTGCTACCGACATCTCTGGCACGTCGCTTTAATTTTTTGATGGTCCTGTTTTCTGTTCTCGGGGTCTTATTGGTGGCGATCCTGAGCTACTACGAACATATTATCGAGGCTCGATCCGAGGCTAGGTCTATTGCCGTGGACCGTTCACTGACGATCTTGGATGCCATGGAAACCGCAGCCAGCCGGGAATCCATATCACGTTTCATTTTTTCGATCGCGGCACAGCGGTCGGTGGAATCCATTGCCCTGGTGGACGCCGGTGGCCGTGTCATGCTGGCATCCAGGCGCAGTTGGCAGAACGCGGATGTAAGCGTTCTGGATGACGTGATTGATGAACAGTGGCTGGCCAAGCCGGCCGGTGAGGAGCTATCGGTCTACTGGGATGAGCGTAAAACTCAGGCCGTTGTGGTTGCTCCCATTGAGCCGGTAAACCCCGCTTCGTCGGTCATTCGGAGTTTACAGGGTGGGCGACTGATGTTTGCCTTGGATGCCCGGTCCCATATTGCCAGTGCCACAAGGGAGGCCTTGTTCGATGCTTTCTGGGCAAGCAGTGTTCTGGTGGTCATGATGTTGCTGGTGTCCAGGGCACTACACCGTCAAGTGGCCCGGCCCCTGAATAAACTCTACGAACAAGCCCACAACCCCGATAATACGAGTGTATCGAATGAACGGGTGCCGGTTGGTCAGGTTCGTGAGTTGAAAGCTCTGGCTGTTGCCATCTCCGAGCTGGCGGAGGCGCGTGTGGCTTTGGGAACGGAAAAGCAAAGGCTGAAGGACATTGCTGACAGCGTGAATTCAGATAATAACTGCAGCACTTTGGCGTAACCAGGTAGAGGCGGGAGGGCCGTCGCCGGTACCCTCACGGGCTTTACCGACCAAAGTGAAGCAGTGATGAAGTACCGACAACTGACCCAGACACAACGATACCAGATTTCGGCCCTGCGTGTGGCCGGCAAAAGCCAACGGCAGATCGCCGCAATGCTTGGCTGCCACAACAGCACGATCAGTCGGGAGTTGCGGCGTAACAGTGTTCACGGCTATGAACCAGAGATGGCGCAGCATCAGGCTAACACCCGGCGTAGAACCGCCTTCAAGCGCCACAAACGAGTACAGTGGCTGACGGACTGGGTAACTGAACGACTGAAGGAACATTGGAGTCCGGAGCAGATTGCAGGCTTTATGCGCCGCATGAACATTCCAGTGCAAGTCAGTCACCAGTGGGTCTATGACTTGATCCATCGTGATCGTCTCCTGGGTGGTCATCTATGGTGCTTCTGTCGGCATCGGAATAACCGGGGCCGCAAACGCAGAGCGAAGGAAGCAGGCCTCGGCAAAATCCCGAATCGGGTCGGAATTGAGTGCCGCCCCAAAGAGATTGAGCATCGTGCCGCGCTTGGCCACTGGGAAGGCGACACGGTACTCCAGGGCCACAAACAATCCGGTTTGGTGACATTGGTGGAGCGTCGCAGCGGTTACTTGCTTGCAGGCCGTCTAAAGCAGTTTACGGCCGACCAGACAACGCGCACTGTGATCAGGCTTTTGAAGCCAATTCGGGGAGCTGCGAAAACCCTGACACTGGACAACGGCAGCGAGTTCGCGGAACACGAACAGGTGGCTAAAGAGTTGGATCTGGCGGCCTATTTTTGTGATCCATACTGTTCAGGCCAGCGGGGCACGAACGAGAACACGAACGGCTTGCTGCGCCAGTACTACCCGAAAGGGACGAACTTCGCGAAGCTGTCTCAGACACACATCAACCGAGTGGTTGAGCAATTGAACAATCGGCCCAGAAAACGACTGGGCTACCGAACACCGGCAGAGGTGTTCTGGGGTGAGTATTCCGGAGCACTATAAATGAGCGGTGCTGCGGTTATTGGTTGAATCCACGAGTATCCCTGGGGCTGTGTACGAATATCGTCACCATCCGGTCGGTGACGATGAATTCCTGTATTTCAGTGACGGCATCCAGCAGCTGGTTGATCTGGATGCTGAAACGATCCGCTCGGAGGACCCGGCCCGTATCGGCGCCAGCGTCTGGTCGCTTATTGTTCCGGCGGACCACGAAAAACTGGAGCAGGCCACGCAAGCGGCTAATTACCCTGGGCCGAGCGAGTGGCAGGCGGAGTATCGTGTTCAGGTCAGCGACGGCATTCGCTGGATCTGGGGGCATGCCATGCCGGTCGCGGATGATCAGCCCGGCCAACTGTTCCGGGGGGTTATGCTGGACATCACCGACCGCAAGGAACTGGAGCAGCGCCTGCAGCAAGCTGCTACCCACGACCCACTGACCGGGGCGCTCAACCGCGCGGGTATAGAGCCCCACCTGGAAAGCAGCCTGGCCGGAGCCCAGCGCCGGAGCCAGCCCATGTCCATTGTCTTGCTCGACATCGATTACTTTAAAAACGTGAACGACAGCTTTGGCCATGCCTTGGGCGACAGTGTCCTGGTTCAACTGGTGAACACACTCAAGCGAAGGCTGCGCAAGGCAGACAGTCTGGCTCGATGGGGGGGTGAGGAATTCCTTGTTCTGCTGCCTGATACGGACCCCAAAGGTGCCTTTCAGCTTGCTGATGCGTTGCGGCAGGCGGTCGAGCAGGCAACGTTCGAGCACCGGCAGTCGCTGACCATCAGCCTGGGTATTGCCACGGCCAACGCCGGCGATTCGTTGAAAAGCCTGGTTCGCCGGGCCGATGACAATCTTTATGCAGCCAAGCATGCAGGCAGAAATCAGGTGATGGGGCTGATTGAAAAGCCGGAAAGCATGGAATCCTGATTCGTAAGATCGCGCAATCGTTTTATTTTTGGCAGGACATGCTTTGGGTCAGCAGAGATGTCACCGCCGGTGCCTCCAGCGGGCGAGATAGCAAAAAGCCCTGAACGCTGTCGCATCCCAGATTACGCAATTCAGTCAGCTGGGCGTCGGTTTCTATGCCTTCGGCCACCACCGACAAGCGCAGGCTCTTGGCCAGGCTGATGATGGCGTTGGTGACCAGCTCCCCGGAGCTGTTGGTGCCGATTTCGTTAACGAAACTGCGATCCACTTTCAGGGCGTCCAGGGGTAGGCGGTGTAGCTGGCTGAGAGAAGAGTAGCCGGTACCGAAATCATCAATGTGTACGGACAGCCCCAGTGCCTTGGCCTCGCGAATATGCTCGGCGGCCAGTTCAACATTGTCCACCAGACTGCCTTCAGTGATTTCCAGCACCAGGGCGCTGGCGGGGGTTCCGGTGTGATCCAGCAGTGCTCTCAGCCATTGCAGAAAGTTCGGGCGCAGCAAGTCCTCGGCGCTCAGGTTCACGGCAATGGTGATGCCCCGGTCCATGCCCTGGGCGGTCCATTGGGCGTATTGGTGGCAAACCGCAGCCAGCACCCAGTCGGTCAGGTCCCGGATGATGTCGGAGCGCTCGGCAATGGGAACAAAGTCGGCGGGAGAAATTTCGCCCAGGTCCGGGTCGTGCCAGCGCACCAGAGCCTCCAGACCGGACACTTTGCCTGAGGCCAGATCGAACTTGGGTTGGTAGTTCATCCGTAACCGGTTTTCGGCAATGGCTTGGCGCAAGCGGGTTTCGATCAGCACCGAGCGTTGCAGCTGCGCTTCTTTGTCAAAACTGTAAAAACCGATGGCGCGGATGGCGCTGGTCATCTTCCCGGGGCGGGCCAGCTCCGCTTGAACCAGAAGCTGCTCGACGCCTTGGGCGTTGTCAGGGAACAGGCTGACTCCCACGGTTGGATAAACGCGCCGGTTGGCCACCTGGATCGGCCGTGCAAACTCCGCCTGCAGGGCCTTTGCGGCCAGGTAACGCCTATGGCGGTTGCTGGCGGACTTGAGCAAGGGGTTGTGGTCGAGGACGAAAAGCGCCGCATAGCGCCCGTTGCCCAGGGTGCCAATGTGATCGGCCAGACGAAACACCGAGGCGACCCGTTCGGCTAGTTCCCGGTTCAGCAATGCCTGTTGTTCGCTGGACAGCTCCAGGATCGACAGAGCGTATTCATTCACACCCAGTACCACCATGGCCGCTTCCGAGCTCCGGGTCAGCGTCTGCTGGCTCTGCTCGCTAAACAGCTTTTCGCCGGGCAGGCCATCGGCCCGGTAGAGGGTTCGGTGCACCAGAGTCTGGCGCCAGAGGTCCAGACGATGGCCCTCGTTGAGTTCTCGTTCAACCATCGCCCTCAGATCCTGAAGCAATGCAAGTTGCCTTTTTTCCAAGGCCGGCCGGGGCTTGCTATCCATGATGCAAAGGGTGCCCACCGGGCGCCCCTCGATGCTTTTAAGGACGACCCCGGCGTAGAACCGGAAATGGGGCGGCTTGGTGACCAGCGGGTTGTGAGCAAAGCGTGGATCCTGGGTCAGGTCGGGCACCATCAGGTGCGAGGCCTCCCGAATGGCATGATCGCAGATGGCGAGATTGCGGGGCGTTTGTGTGATTTCGAGCCCCTGGCGCGACTTGAACCACTGCCGGTCCCGGTCCACCAGGCTCACCAGTGCGTATGGCACGTCAAAAATCCGTCTGGCCAGTCGGGTTATGCGATCAAATCGCTCTTCGGCGGGTGTGTCGAGGATATCCAGGGCATAGAGGTCATCAAGGCGCTGAACTTCCTTTTCTGCGGGCATAACCGTGTTCTCTGTCACTAGTTTCGTCTCTGTGGTCATACAAGTGGCTGTTATTACGCCGTAATTAACCAGCAGGATTACTTCCGGCCATGAAAAAACGCATTCCATTTTCAGGTTTCAAGATCGGCATCTTAATATCTCAATGGTTCTAATACCTTATGGCATGAAAACTGCTAACCAATTGATCTTGCTCACACAAAAACTGGCAACACGTCGGTAGGGTGCGGCAGGTTTGATCTGTACAGGGTAGTTACACGTAAAACGATGGTTGATTCTTTCCATATGCCTGTTCCGAGGAACGCTTAATGCGCATAAACGAACCAGTGACCCATCGCGAAGTTGCCGTGGGTAATGGCGCAAACATCCTTTCGACCACCAATCCGAAGGGACAAATCACACACATCAACAATGAGTTCGTGAAGATCAGTGGTTTTTCCAGGGAGGAATTGCTGGGCCAGCCTCATAACATTATTCGCCACCCGGACATGCCCCGGGCAGCATTTGAAGAAATGTGGCAGCGCCTGAAAAAAGGCGAGCCCTGGCTGGGCGCTGTGAAGAACCGCTGCAAGAATGGCGATCATTACTGGGTTCGCGCTTACGCCATTCCCATCACCGATAAGAACGGCAATCTGGTGGAGCTGCAGTCGGTGCGTACCCGCCTGGAGCCGGAAGCCGAGGCTCGAGCCGAAAAGCTCTACGCACAAGTAAGTGGCAAACAGCCCAAAAAGGGGCCGGTGGAGCCAGCCAGGCTGTCCCGAGGTCTGCCGTTGCATTTGAAACTGGTGCTGACCATGGCTGTGGTTCTGGCCGCCAGTACTGCTGCACAGTGGTTCATGGGCTCCGTCCTGGCGTCTGCTCTTATCTGGCTGTTGTCGGTGGCTGTGGCCGCTGGTGCCATCATGGGTCTGACGGCCTCGTTCCGAAAGTGTGTGGCGCGCGCCCGGGGCGTCATTGACGATACCGTGGCGGAGCGGATTTTTGCGGGTGGCAATGACGAGATAGCCAGCGTTAACCTGGCAATGATCGCCCGGGAAGCGGAACTGGATGCGGTGGTCAAGCGCATGGACGATCTGATTCGCGACCTCAAAGCGGATATGAAAGCCACTATTGCCCGCAGTTCCGAAGCCAGCGCCGCGGTACAAGAACAGTCCGATGCCACCGATACCATCGCTTCGGCCAGTGAGGAAATGTCCGCTACTTCCCAGGAGGTGTCCAGCAATGCCGCTGACATGCTGGAGCAGGTGCGGCTGGCCAACGACGGCGTCTCCAATGGCCAGGCCATTACCCGGGAAACACGGCATAGCATGGGCGCTCTTTCCCGCGAATTGGCAGAAGCATCTGATCGCGTGGGCGAGTTGACGGAAGCGAGCAAGGGCGTTACCGATGCCCTCAATACCATTGGCGAGATCACCGAACAGACCAACCTGTTGGCACTGAACGCGTCCATTGAGGCGGCTCGTGCGGGCGAGGCCGGTCGTGGCTTTGCGGTGGTGGCCGATGAGGTGCGCAGTCTGGCATTGAGGACGCGGAGTACCACTGAACAGATCAATGAGACCCTGGGCCGGTTCCGTGATGTGGTAAGCAGTGCCACTGACTCCATGGCCCGGTGCGATACCTACGCCCGGAAAACCGAAGAGGATGCGAGTAATTCTGAAGCCACCCTGAACGAGCTGGTGACTTATATCGAGAGAATTTCACACGCATGCGACAGCACCTCTTCGGCTGCTGAACAGCAGCACCAGGCCGCAGCCGAGATTTCCCGGCGCATTGTCAGTATCAATGATCTGGGCGACAGCGCCACAGGATTGATGGCAGAGGCCCAGGGTTCGATTGATGTCCTGGAAGGGGAACTGAACGAAGTGGCCAAGCTGATTACCCGCTTGAAGCGGCGTGGCGAGGAGTAAATCCACACTCAATGCAGGGAAATTGATTCAGGTCTTCAAGAATAAGGTGGGGGTGCCGTTATCATAGACATATATCAAGAACTGCCTGTGATAACAAAACCCGCGTTTTACGCGGAAATGAGTGACTTCCTATGTTCCTGTCTGAAAAGAAAGCCAAACAGATGATTCAGGATGTCCTGGATGGCAAACGCCGGAAGGACACCCCGGACTGGCTGGCACCCCTGGCCCAGTATCTTGACGATTGGGCAGACGAAGAGCTGGCCATCGCCAATGGCGCGGTGGATGTGTCCCGCCATATTTCCGATCTGGGGCAGAACGCCCTGGAATTTGATGAGCGCATCCACCACCTGGTGGCCAATATTCAGACCCTGTCTGCCGCCATTGAGGAAATGTCGGCCAGCGCCTCGGAAGTAGGCGGTCTGGGCCAGGACGTGTTGCGCCAGGCTTCCAACGTCAACGATTACACCCACGAATCCAGCACGGCCCTGGATGAGATGGAAGCGCGACTGGCCGAGGTGGACATCGCGCTTACCCAGGCCAACGAGGAAATGCGTTCACTGGCGGAGCAGACCAAGCGCATTGAATCGCTCACCAACACCGTCAATGAGATCTCGGACCAGACCAACCTGCTGGCCCTGAACGCCGCCATTGAAGCGGCCCGGGCGGGTGAGGCCGGGCGCGGGTTTGCCGTGGTGGCCGACGAGGTGCGCCAGTTGGCCGCCCGCAGCGCCGGTGCCGCCCAGGAAATCAATGGCATCGTTACCGAGATCATCGGTGGTTCGGAAAGCGTGCAGCAGCGACTGGGCAGATCCGTGGCTGCCGTCCAGGCCTCCGGTGAGAGCCGGGAACGGGTAGCGGATGTCATCCACAAATCCCGGGATTCGGCCAACCAGAACTTTGATCAGGCCACCTCCATTGCGTCGGCGGCGGAACAGCAAAGCCAGGTATCCCACGACATGGCGCAACAGGTGAACTCCAACTCTGAGGATTCCAACGCCCTGGCCGAAATCTTCAAGGGGCTGATGAACGCCCTGGCGCCCCTGCGCGAAGACACCAACAATATCTTCTCCAACGTCCGTGTGATCTCCCCCTGCCTGGCCCTGGCCAGTGCTAAGCGTGACCATGTGGTATGGGTGGACAAGCTGATCCGCTTCGCGATTTTCAATGAGGATGCGATCACCGAAGAAGAAGTGAAGGATCACACCCAGTGCCGTTTGGGCAAATTCCTGGTCAGTGACAAGGCCCGGGGGCTGGACCAGATGAAAAACTCCGACCGTCTGATTAACCAGGCACACCCGAAGGTGCACCAGACGGGCAAGGAGCTGTTCAAACTGGCGCAGGATTATCACCACAAGCGCATTGACCCCGAGCGCTATAATGCCCGGTCCCAGGAGCTGGTGGAAACGCTCAAGTCTTCCTCTGCTGAGGTGATTGACCTGCTGGATGCACTGATTGCCGAAGTGGAAGCGCATCCAGACATGCGCTGTTAGTCAATAACGACGCGGTTTTTACCGGCTTTTTTGGCGGCATAAAGGCGCTGGTCCACCCGGCCAAGAATACTGGCGGGGTTGTCATGGTCGATGAATTCGGTAACCCCGACCGACAGGGTGACCTGGCCGATGCCGTCGACGTCATTCTCCGCCATCATGGCGCGAATTTTCTCGGCAATGGCTGAGGCCTTGTCCTGGTCACAGGCAGGAAGGATGACGATGAATTCTTCTCCGCCCCAGCGAATGCATTTGTCGGTTTTGCGGGTTTGTTCCATCAGGATGTCGGCCACTTTCTTGATGACCTCGTCGCCCTGCGGGTGACCGTGAGTGTCGTTGATGGCTTTGAAATCATCAATGTCCAGCATCAGCAGGCTGAACGAGGCATCCTGCTCCTGGGCCTGGATCAGCACCACATCCAGCTCGATTTCCCCGGCCCGGCGGTTCAGCAGGCCCGTCAACGAATCATGGGAGGCCTGCTCACGCAGTTTCAGTTCGGCAAACACCCGGTCGGTCAGATCCTTGATGATGCTGATGAAGTGGGTGATTTCGCCATTGGCGTTCTTGACCGGAGTGATGGTCTGCTGGCAGTGAATCTCATGGCCGTTCTTGTGCCGGTTGACCACCATGGCGCGGAACGGCAGCCCCTCATTGAGGTGTCGCCAAAGCCCCTTGTAAAAAGTTTTATCGTGGCGCCCGGATTTCAGCACAGACGGGTCGCGGCCAATGACCTCGGTGGGGGTATAGCCGGTGATGATCTCAAAGCCCTGGTTGGCGAATTCGATGGTGCCTTCGGCGTTGGTGATGAAAATGCCGTCGTAGGCCGCATCAATCGCTTTGGCAAACAGGTTGCCCGTGGACTCGGCCGCGTGCAGCTGGGTGATGTCTTTCTGGATGGAAACATAGAACCGTGGGTTGCCGGCCTCATCGTTGATCGGCGTGATGTTCCATTCCACCAGGTAAGGCTTGCCATTCTTCCGGTAATTGATGGTTGAGCCGGAGAAATAACCATCATTTTTCAGGTCCCGCCTTAACTGATCAATAACCACCACCTCGGTCATCGGTCCCTGCAGGATTTTGGGGTTTTGCCCGACCAGTTCCTCGGCCGAATAGCCCGTCATGTTACAGAACGCGGGGTTGGCGTAAATAATGGCGTGCCTGGCGTCCGTGACGACAATGGCGTTGAACGACAGCTCGGCACTCACGCGAAACAGGGTCAGCGACTCATCTTTCGGAAGATTTTGCAGCGTTTCGGAGAATGCCTGGGTCAATGTCTGGCCTGCGAGTAGGTGCGGTTCAAAAAAACTGTGTCAACTTTAAGGACACGAACCGGAGTGTCAACGAGGAATTGTCCTTACCCGTGAGTTATCGGCTATTCATGATACGAATAGAGGGCATAAATGGGTTTTGAGTTGAAGTCTGGTTATTCGATGCAATAGTTAAAGGAGGTTTCACCATCAGAGGAGACACCGCATGTCGAGTACCCAATTGAGTAAAGACAGCCTGAGTACCCTCTCCACCCTGGAAGCAGCGGGCAAGACCTATCACTACTATAGCTTGCCGAAAGCTGCCGACACTCTGGGCGACCTGGACCGCCTGCCATTTTCCCTGAAAGTCCTCACCGAGAACCTGCTGCGCAACGAAGACGACAGCACGGTGGACCGCTCACACATCAACGCCATGGCGCAGTGGCTGCAAGATCGCCACTCCGATACCGAAATCCAGTTCCGTCCGGCCCGGGTTCTGATGCAGGACTTCACCGGGGTGCCGGGCGTGGTCGATTTGGCCGCCATGCGGGAGGCCGTTAAGGCCGCCGGAAAGGACCCGGCCATGATCAACCCGCTGTCACCGGTAGACCTGATCATCGACCACTCGGTGATGGTGGATGAATATGGCACACCCAAGTCCTTCAAGGACAACGTGGCCATCGAGATGGAGCGCAATAAAGAGCGCTACGAATTCCTGCGCTGGGGCCAGCAGGCCTTTGATAACTTCCGCGTGGTGCCGCCGGGCACTGGCATCTGCCACCAGGTGAACCTTGAGTATCTGGGCAAGACCGTGTGGCAGAAAGAAATGGATGGCAAGACCATTGCCTACCCGGACACGCTTGTGGGTACCGATTCCCACACCACCATGATCAACGGGTTGGGCATCCTCGGTTGGGGCGTGGGTGGCATTGAGGCCGAAGCCGCCATGCTGGGCCAGCCGGTCTCCATGCTGATTCCCGAGGTGATCGGCTTCAAGATCACCGGCAAGCTGCGCGAAGGCATTACCGCCACCGATTTGGTGCTGACCGTTACCGAAATGCTGCGCAAGAAAGGCGTGGTGGGCAAGTTCGTGGAATTCTACGGCGATGGCCTCAAGGACATGCCAGTGGCGGACCGGGCCACCATTTCCAA
Source organism: Marinobacter nauticus (assembly GCA_044811145.1). Taxonomy (GTDB): domain Bacteria; phylum Pseudomonadota; class Gammaproteobacteria; order Pseudomonadales; family Oleiphilaceae; genus Marinobacter; species Marinobacter nauticus_A. Next base: position 926,653 of record CP085245.1, on the reverse strand, counting down.
CATGTCGCCGGAATTTGGCGCCACCTGCGCCTTCTTCCCGGTGGATGAACAGACCATCACCTACATGCGCCTGACCGGCCGTGAGGAAGAACAACTGGAACTGGTGGAGGCCTACGCCAAGGCCCAGGGCCTGTGGCGTGAGCCCGGTCATGAGCCGGTCTACAGCGATACTCTCGAGCTGGACATGGGCGATGTGGAAGCCAGCCTGGCCGGCCCGAAACGCCCGCAGGACCGGGTTGCCCTGAAAAACATGAAGCGTTCGTTCGAGCTGTTGATGGAAACCAGTGAAGGCTCGCCATCAAACGGTACCGAGAAACTGGAGTCGGAAGGCGGCGGCACCGCCGTTGGCGCGGAGGATGCGTACTTCGAGCACCCAGCCAGTCAGCCACTGCACATGAAGGGCGAGAAGACCCGCCTGGACCCGGGGGCCGTGGTGATTGCCGCCATTACCTCCTGCACCAACACCTCCAACCCCAGCGTGATGATGGCTGCCGGCCTGATGGCGAAAAAGGCGGTGGAAAAGGGCCTGGACACCAAGCCCTGGGTGAAAACCTCCCTGGCGCCGGGCTCCAAGGTGGTCACCGACTACCTGAAAGTGGCCGGCCTGCAGGAAGACCTGGATAAACTGGGCTTCAACCTGGTGGGGTATGGTTGCACCACCTGTATCGGTAACTCCGGTCCACTGCCGGAGCCGGTGGAAAAAGCCATCAACGATGGTGACCTGACCGTGGCCTCGGTGCTTTCGGGCAACCGTAACTTCGAAGGCCGGGTGCACCCGCTGGTGAAAACCAACTGGCTGGCGTCGCCGCCCCTGGTGGTGGCCTATGCCCTGGCTGGCAATGTGCGGATGGACCTGAGCCAGGACCCGCTGGGTGAGGACAAGGACGGCAACCCGGTGTACCTGAGCGACATCTGGCCGAGCCAGGCGGAAATCGCCGAGGCCGTCGAGAAGGTCAAGACCGACATGTTCCGCAAGGAATACGCGGAGGTGTTTGATGGCGATGACACCTGGAAGTCCCTCAAGGTGCCGGAGAGCAAGGTGTACGAGTGGAGCGACAAGTCTACCTACATCCAGCATCCGCCGTTCTTCGAGGGTCTGAAGGAAGAGCCGGAGCCCATCGAGGACATCAAGGATGCCCATATCCTGGCCATGCTGGGCGACTCGGTGACCACCGACCACATTTCTCCGGCCGGTTCCTTCAAGCCTGATACCCCTGCCGGCAAGTACCTGCAGGAGCAGGGCGTGGAGCCGAAAGATTTCAACTCCTACGGCTCGCGTCGGGGTAACCACGAAGTGATGATGCGCGGCACCTTCGCCAACGTGCGCATCAAGAACGAAATGCTGGACGACGTGGAAGGTGGCTTCACCAAATACGTGCCCGATGGTGAGCAAATGCCCATCTACGATGCCGCCATGAAGTACCAGGAAGAAGGCACGCCGCTGGTGGTCATTGCCGGCAAGGAATACGGCACCGGTTCCAGCCGGGACTGGGCCGCCAAGGGCACGCGCCTGCTGGGTGTGAAAGCCGTGGTGGCGGAATCCTACGAGCGGATTCACCGCTCCAACCTGATCGGCATGGGCGTGATGCCCCTGCAGTTCCCGGAAGGCGCGGACCGCAAGAGTCTGAAGCTGACCGGTGAGGAAACCATCAGCATCGAGGGGTTGTCTGGCGAGATCCATCCGGGGCAGACCCTGACCATGACCGTGAAGTACAAGGACGGTTCAACCGAAAGTTGCGAGTTGAAGTCACGGATTGATACGGCCAACGAGGCCACCTACTTCAAGCACGGTGGCATCCTGCATTATGTGGTGCGGGAGATGCTGAAGAAGGCCTGATTGGCAACTTGCCGCTGCTAACCAACAAAGCCGGCGCCTGTCGCCGGCTTTGTTGTGTCTGGCCTAGTGTCCCGTCTGGGGCAGCGTCACCCAGAAATGGGCGCCGTCGCGGTAGTAATACCCCACCTCGCCACCCATCAAGTGGGCCAGCTCCTGGCAAATGGCCAGTCCCAGTCCGGTGCCGGCCTTGGATCGGCTGGGATGGGACTCTGCCTGGGCGAAGCGCTGGAACAACCGGGCGCGGAAATGCCCGGGCACGCCTGGGCCCTGATCAGCCACGATCAGGCGGATCCGCTCCTTCTCATCCTGTTCGGCTGAAAGGGTAACGGTTGTTCCCGCGGGAGCGAATTTGCAGGCGTTACTGATGAAATTATCCAGTATTTGCCTCACTCGGTGAGGGTCGGCCAGGACCTGGCCTTTCGGTATTGAGCCCATCTCGATGCGGACATTGTGGGCTGCGGCGTAGGAAGCCGTGGCGCTGCCCGCTTCCTTGAGCACGTCCGCCACTGACAGCGGTTCGGGGTGCACCGCCAGCTCCCCGGCCACCACTTTGTTGAAATCCAGAAGATCCGAAATCAGCCGCTGAAGTTGTTCACTGTTGCGCAGCGCCACATGAACCATGTTGTTGGCTTTATCCGTCAGTTCGCCGGTCTTGCCCGAGGCCAACAATTTCAGGGAGCCGTTGATGGAGGTCAGCGGTGTTCGCAGTTCATGACTGACATTGGATACAAATTGGCTTTTCAGGTTATCCAGGGCCTCCCGCTCATCCATCAGGTGGTTGAATGCCCGGGCCACGCTGCGGATTTCCGGGGCGCCCTGTTCTCTCAGGCGGCCGGGTTTGTCCATGTGTTCGGTCATGCGGCGCATCTTGGCGGCCATCTGCTCCAGCGGTTTTGAGACGGTTCGTGACAACCCCAGAACTAGCATGGCCATGGCCAGCAGCACAATCACGCTGATGGTCACGAACTGGGTAAAAGAGGCCCGGGCCGGCGCCAGGGCCTGCTCGTAGGGCACGGCGCGCAGGAACAGCCACCCGACCCGCTCCAGGTGTCGGGTGGCGTAGATCCAGCGCTGGCCGGATTTGTCCTGGACCACGCCTGTGGTGATCCCGGAGAGCGCCGCGTCAATCAGGGCGGACTCGCCCGGGTGCGGTAGTTCTGGCCTCAGGTTGTCGTGGGTCACAGAATCGACCCGGGTAAAGTTTTTGGTGTCCAGTACCTGGAACACCGCCTTTTCCAGCAGGTCACCCGGTTCCGGCAGCAGCTGGGTGTGCTCCAGGTCGATGATGCCGCTGGCTATGCCCAGAAGCTTCCCGTCATTGCTGTGGATGGGGTAAAGGAAGGAAAGCAGCAGGGTCCCGGTTGTGCGCCCGATGACCGGGCGGCTGATGTAGGGGGTGCCCTCTTTCATCACTGCCTGGAAGTGGGGCCGGTCGGCGTAGGAAGTGCCTAGTCGGCCTTCCGCGTGGCGGTCTTCGGCGATGGCCACGGCGTTTTCGTTGAACACCACCAGGCCCAGATCAAAGTAGTCCTTGAGTATCGTCTGGCGTTGCAGCAGTTTTTCCAGGGTGTCGGTGGGCAGCAGTTCCCCGCCATCGGTCATCTGCGAGGCCAGGGCGCCCAGGGCGCTCTGGCGGGTCTGCAGGCGTTGGTTTACGCGTTGGGCGTAAGTTTCTGTTTCCAGTTGCTGGCGTTGGGTCAGCACCGCTTCAAAGTCGGCCACCAATTGCTGATAGGCGGTGGTGGCCAGGAGGGCCACGGTCAGTATCGTGCTGCAGACAGCAATAAGCGCAAAGCGACCGCCAAAGGACAGGTTTTTCAAGGCAAACTAACCCCAAGTGATTATGGCACTGGCTGTTCAAACGTGTTCTTATGAGCCGGAGAATAGAGGATTATCTCAACCAATCCAAACGAAACCCGGATAGAACAATGACCATGGATTCAGCAGCCTCCGGCGATGTGTCATCCCGTCTGGCGGATTTGCGCAAGCGATTCGCCGCCCGGGCTGCCGGGGATCTGGAGGAGCTCGAACGCCGGGCACGAGTCATGCGGGAACAGGGCTTTGACCAGGCCGTGATGGCAGATGTCTGCGCGCGCCTGCACCGGCTGGCGGGTTCGGCCGGCACTTTCGGCTTTCCTGAGATGGGCGAGGCGGCCCGCAGTCTGGAAAAAATGCTCAAGGCCCAGGCGGCCGCAGGGCCTGAGCAGCAGGTGTCCAGCCTGGCGGTGGAGAAGATTCTGGCGTTACGCACCATGCTGGAAAGCCCGCCGATGCCGGTGGTGGAGGATGACGCGGCCAGTGATGCTGAGGAACGTACCGAGGGCAGTCATGGCCTGAAAGTGGCCGTACGGATTGTGCCCGCGCAGGACACCGACCACCAGTGGCTGATCGGTGCGTTGTCGGCCTACGGCTTTGATTGCCAGTTAATGGCGGGCACCGATGAGCAGATTATCGAGGCGCTGGCCGCGGAAACCGGCGTGGCCACCGTGATCCTGTGCGCCGATGACCGCCTGGCCGGCGTTATGGCCCGGCGTGATGCCAGCCCCCGGGAAAGCGTAAAGCGCATTCCGGTGGTGTGCCTGAGTGAAGATGTGTCCTTCGACAGCCGCTACCAGGTGGCAGCACTCGGCGCCGATGGTTTTTTCGGCCGTTCACCGGATTTGCCGGAGCTGGCCGAGCGCATCGAATACCTGGCGCTGGAGCGCAGCACCCGGGTTCAGGGCCGCGTGGTGCTGGTGGAGGACGACCCGGAACTGGCGGAGCACTATTTTCTGGTTTTGCGCTCGGCCGGTATCGATGTGTGTTGGGTAAGAGACCCGATGCGGCTGATGACCGAGCTATCCAGCTTCCGGCCGGATATCCTGCTGATGGACGTGCAACTGGGCCGCCACTCCGGCGTGACCCTGGCGCGCATGGTTCGGTTTGATCCGCAATGGCTGAGCTTGCCTATTATATATCTGTCTTCTGAAGACAACCGGGACAACCAGCTGGAAGCCCTGTCCCGGGGGGCGGATGAGTTTTTGACCAAGCCCGTGTCCGATGGTTACCTGGTGCGGGCGGTGCGCATCCGCTGCTTCCGCGCCCGGCAGCTGTTCCGCCTGATGAACCGCGACAGCTTGACCGGCCTGCTCAAACACTCGCTGATCAAACAGGAAGCGGAGAAAGAACTGGCCCGTTGCCGGCGTGACGGCCATCCGGCCAGCGTGGTGATGGTGGACCTGGACCACTTCAAACAGATCAACGACACCTACGGCCACCGGTGCGGTGACGTGGTGATCAAGGCCCTGGCCAATACGCTGCGTAACCGCTTGCGGGAAACCGACATGATCGGCCGTTACGGCGGTGAGGAGTTCCTGGTGGTGTTGCCGCACTGTGACACCGAAGCGGCTCGGCGGCTGTTCACCGATATTGCCGAAGCCTTCCGGCAACTGACGTTTAACTGCAGCAAAGACTCCTTCGGTGTGACCCTCTCGGCGGGCATTGCCGCCATCAATCACCATGTGACCGGTGACGATGCCATCGATGCCGCCGACCAGGCCCTGTATCAACGCAAGCGCGCCGGGCGTAACGGTGTTACCGTGTTTGGCGACGACGAACGGAATTCTGGACCCACGGTATGAATGTACTGGTACTTGAAGACGACGAATTGGTGGCGGAGCTGCTGGAAACCGTGATCGCCAGTGCCTATCCGGGTGCCCTGGTGAAACAATTCCGTGCTCTTGAGGAGGCTTTCGCGGGCGTGGACCGGCAGCATTTCGATCTGGTGATTACCGACTGGAACCTGCCGGACGGCTCGGGCCTGGAGCTGGTTCGCCAGCTGCGGGAGCGTGACAGGGAGCTGCCGATTGTCATGGTGTCGGGCCGCTCAGACCGGGATTCGGTGTTGAAAGCGGCCCATTATGGCATCAGTGGCTATATCACCAAGCCCTTCAGTGTCGAAATGGTTCACGAGCGCCTGGCGGCGCTGATCGAGCCCGGGCCGGTGTCGGCAGAGGAGTTGGACCTGCAGGCGATGCTCACGGAATCGCTGGAGCATGTCATTCAGCTGCCGGGGGAACAGGACCCCGCCGAGATCCTGGCTCTGATCGAGCGCGCCAATGAGCTGTCCCCGGCTCAGTTGTCCGAGCGCTGGCGGGAACAGCCGGCGTTGGTGACCCGTCTGCTGGACGTGGCCAACGGCAGCTCGTTTCGTCGCACCGGCAAGCCGGTGGAAACCCTGAAAGATGCGATTAATCTGATGGGTGTTTCCATGGCCCTGAATCAGGCACTGGCGCTGTCGCTGGATGTGGGGCGCCAACTCAAGTCGCCGGAGCTGGTTGAACTTGCGGCAAAACATCAGGAGCAGGCGCTTAAAGTCGGGCGTGAAGCCCAGCGGATTGCCATTTCCATGAAAAAGCCGCCGGTGATGTTCCAGAAAGCCGGGCTGTTGAGCCGGGTGGGGGAACTGGCGGTCATTTCCGTGATCAACCAGTACATTGCCAAAGGCGGTCAGCTGGAGGAAGGCCAGGCCGATCAGTGCCTTAGAGACTGGGCTCAGCCTTATGGCAACCGCCTGAAAGTCCAGTGGCGGCTGTCTCTGGATTTGCGGGAGCTGATTGGTTCCGTGCATTTCCTGCAAAAAGATGCGGTTCGTAATGATCGGCTGATCATGCGGGCGGCTGCCCTGATTGCTGAAGGCCGTCAGGAAGAGGAAGCCTGCCAGATCCTGTTGGATCGATTGGGCGTTCATGTCGCCAGCAAGGCCGAGGAGTAAAGGGAGTGTCCCGTCAATCGGTTGATCGTGTGCTGTATGTGGAAGATGACCCGGATATCCGGGCAGTGGCGGAACTGGCCCTGGTGGATGTTGCCGGTTTCGAGGCGCGCCTGTGCGAATCCGGTCAGCAGGCGCTGGAACAGGTGGATGATTTTCAGCCGGACCTGGTTCTGCTGGATGTCATGATGCCCGGCATGGACGGCCCGGAGACCTTGCGCGCCTTGCAGGAACGCCCAGGTGGTCTGCCGGTACCGGCGGTGTTCATGACCGCCCGCCTGCAGCCTGAAGAGATAGAGGAATATCGGGAGATGGGTGCGATTGGTGTGATACCCAAACCCTTTGACCCCATGACCCTGGGTGACCAGATCCGGGAGTTGTTGGCCGGTCGTGAGGGTGCGTAACGAGGCGATTTCGGTTAGTCTGGCACGCTTTGCATCCTGGTTACTGTCAACACTGGTTTATCGAGGTCGTCATGTCATCTCCCGAGTCCCCGGAAGAACTCAAAGCCAAACTCAATCTGGAAACTTCCCGCATCCACTGGCACGAGCTGCAGACTTACTATGCCCGTGGCCAGGTGGTGCGGGTGGCGCCGGAACTGGATCTGCTGAACGTGGCTACGCAACTGTCGGCCGACAACAAGGCGCAGTTTGAACACTGGCTGGGGGCCGGGCAGGTAGGTGAAGTGTCTCCGGACCTTGCTCGTGCCTGGTACGAGCGCAACGCCGAACTTTGGGCCGTGGTGATCGCGCCCTGGGTGCTGGTACAGGACCGTTCCGGCCAGAATCTGCACTGATCTGGCCATTCTCCACCCGCTTCGGACGCCGTTATGCTGACTGGTGCATTGCTGATCCTGGCGCCATTGTTTCTTGGCTTTGCCTTCGCCCTGTCCAACCGCCGGTTGATGACGGTGATTCACTACACCGTTGAAGGGCTGGTGTATTTCATCCTGGCGTTGCTGGGCCTCGGGTTGGGGCAAATGGACGGCCTTCTGGATCAGCTAACCGCCATGGCCGGTCAGGTTTTGGGGCTGGTCTTTGTTCTTTTGCTGGCCAATGTCGCTGGCTTGTGGCTGTTTCACCGCTGGCAACCCATGACGCTACCGCCGTCGGAGTCGGACGTTCGTCCGGGGTATCGGCGGCTGTTCCTGGCTGGGCTCAAGCCATTGCTGGCGGTATTGGCGGGTGCCCTGCTGGGCTATTTCCTGTTTGCAAAGCTGCCCATGGTGGATGATGTCGCCACCTGGGCTCTGATGCTGCTGCTGTTCCTGATTGGCCTGCAGCTGCGCAACGCCGGTTTGTCGTTGCGCAAGCTGTTGATGAATCGACAGGGGCTGGGGATTGCCCTGGTATTGGTGCTCAGCTCCCTGCTGGCGGGGCTGGTTCTTATTCCCTGGCTGGAGGTGCCCTGGTACCAGGCGCTGGCCCTGGCTTCCGGCTTTGGCTGGTATTCGCTGTCCGGTATCGTGATTGGCGATGCCCTCGGCCCGGCCTGGGGAGGGGTGGCGTTTCTCAACGATGTGATCCGCGAGATCATTGCCCTGGCCCTGATCCCGCTGGTCATCACCGCCCGCCCTGCGGTTGCCATTGGCTACGGTGGGGCCACGGCGATGGACTTCACCCTGCCGGTGATACGCAGCTCTGGTGGCCTGGCCTGTGTGCCGGTGGCCATTGCCTCGGGTTTCCTGCTGTCATTTTTGTCGCCGGTATTAATGGGTGTGTTTCTGTCCCTGGGTTGATCGTGGGGAAACCCCGGATTAATTGACTCAATGCACCGCCCCGACCCCATAGTGCGGTATAGTGGCAAGGCGTTGTTATCTTCACGATTGCCTTTGTCACGCCGCCGGGAGCAAATGAATGCACCGCCGTCACTTTCTGCAGCTGTCTCTTGCTGCCGCCGCATCGGCCAGCCTGACAGGTTGTTTTAAAAAGCAGCCACTACGCACAGGTGTTCATCCATGGATTGGGTATGAAACGCTGTATCTGGCCGACGAATTCGGCTGGTTGCCCGCCAACGTACAACTGGTTACAGGTCAGAGTTCCCGGAATTCCCTGAACGGCATGCTGTCTGGAGAGCTGGATGCGGCCGCCCTGACACTCGACGAAGCCCTGAGGGTCCAGGCCGGTGGCGTGCCGGTTCGGGCAGTGGCTGTCGCGGATGTGTCGGTGGGGGCAGACGTGGTCATGGCCCGCCCCGAAATCAACAACCTGGCGGATCTGGCTGGTCGGTCCATTGCGGTCGAGCTGAGCAGTGTCTCTGGCGTCATGCTGTTTGCCATGCTTGAAGAGGCCGGATTACGCAGTGACCAGGTGTCGGTGATTGACCTGCCGGCCAATCAGCACCTGGAAGCGTGGAATCAGGGCAAAATCGATGCTTCGGTGTGTTATCAGCCGGTGGCTTCCCGCCTCGCCCAGGCCGGTGCCGTGGCTCTGTTCGACAGCAGCAAAATACCAGACACCATTTTCGATCTGCTGGTGGTGACGCGTAAGGCCGAAGAGCAGCAACCGGAGGCCGTTGCAGCCCTGGTGAAGGCTCATTTCCGAGGGCTCCAGCACCTTGTGCGCAACCGTCATGATGCGGTGTACCGGATCGCCACCCGTCAGGATGTCAGCCCCGAGTCGGTTCGTCAGGCCATGGCCACGGTCATGCTGCCGGAAGTGTCTGCAAACCGTCGCTACCTGGCACCGGGAGGTCGGGTGGAAACCATTGCCCGGCGCCTTGGCAAGATATTGGCCCGGGAGGGGCTGATTCAGCGAATGCCCGATCTGGAAAACCTGCCCAGCCGTGCCTACCTGCCGGAGGATATCTCATGAAAGCCGGCCGACGCCTTTACCGTCTTATCGCACCCCTCCTGATCCTGAGTCTGGCCCTCGGGGCGGCCGGTGTGCAGGCACAGCCCCAGACGCAGGAAGATGCCATTGTGCTCTCGGTACTGGCGTACCGGCCACAGTCGGACATCCAACAGCGATACCAGCCGCTCACGGAGTACCTGAGCGCCAGGACGGGTCTTCGGGTCCGACTGGTTGTCCAGGACCAGGAGTCCATGAGCCGGGCAATCGCGGCCAACCAGGTTGATTTTTTTCTGACCAATCCCAGCCATTTTCTGTTAATTCGCAGTGAACGCAGTTTGACCGGCGTACTGGCCACGCTCCTTCGGGACTGGCATGGCCAGACGACAGGCAGCATTGGTGGCGTGATCATCGCCCGTGCGGATCGGCCTGATATCAACCGCCTGGAGGACCTGAAAAATGCCACTATTGCCGCTCCAGGTATGCATTTTCTGGGCGGCTACCAGGCGCCGGCCCTGGAGCTGGAATCGGCGGGCGTCAAAGTACGCCGTAGCAGCAAAGTTATATACCTCGGTAATCATGATCGGGTCATTCGCGCGGTGGTCAGTGGCGACACCGATGTGGGATTCATCCGTACCGGGGTTCTCGAGGACCGCCTTGAGGATAATCCGGACCTGGCAGAGACCCTGAAAGTGATCAATCCCCAGGACCTTCGGGGCTACCCGTTCCAGGTCTCCACCCGGCTGTATCCCGAATGGCCGTTGGTGGCGCTGCCTCATGTGGATTCCCGTGTGGTTCGGCGGGTGGCATCTGCGTTGTATGCGTTGGAGCCTGGCGATCCCGCCGCCAGGGCGGCCGGATTGGCGGGTTTTGCGCCACCGGCGGACTACCAGTCCGTGGAAGATCTGGCCCGGGCCCTGCGCGTGGCCCCCTATGACCAGAGCCCGCGGGTAACCTGGCTGGATGTACTGAATCAGTACCGGGGTTGGATTTTGACGGTCGGCATCTTGCTGGCATTGCTGGTATTTACCATTGTTTGGCTGGGGCGGCAGCGTCGCCAACTGGCGCAGGAAGAGCGACGCCAGCGGGAGCTGATTGCCGGCTGGCCGCAGCCCATGCTGATGCTGGACGGCTCGGAGCTGGTTGACTGCAACCGGGCCGCCGTGGACCTGCTGCGTTACACCTCGGAAGCGTCGTTTCTGGGCAAGGGCCTGGCGGCATTCTCCCAGTCCCTCCAGCCGGATGGCGAGATCGCCTCCCAGAAGCTCGATGCCCTGTTACGACGGGTGCAGTTGGGAGACATGGTGACCACCGAATGGGTCTACCTTCGCTCCGACAACTCGGAGGTCTGGGTGGATATGACCCTGGCGCCGGTCTACGTCCATGGCTTCGATACCCCCGCCGTGCTGTGCTCCTGGTACGACATTACCCGCCGGAAGGAAGCCGAGGAGCGTATGCGTCTGGCCGTTCGGGTATTTGAGAACGCCCGGGAGGCCATTTTCATCACCGACAGTCATGGTGTGGTGGTTGATGTTAACGATGCCTATCAGCAGATCACGGGGCGGGACCGCCAGGAATGTATTGGCAGCTTGCCGCCAATGCCCATCGACGAGGGCAGCGCCATATTGATTGCCGCGCGTAAGCACGGTGTCTGGACCGGTGAATTCCGTAGCCGCAGCCGGGAAGGGCGCCGCCTGATACTGAACCTGACATTGAGCAGTGTTTTCGACGAACACAAGGAGTTGACTCATTTTGTGGGTGTCTTCAGCGATATCACCCGTATCAAGGAGTCGGAAAAGCAACTGCGCACCATGGCTCACTATGACGCCCTCACCGGGTTGCCCAACCGCGTACTCTTTGCCGAGCGTTTGCATCAGTCCATGGCCCAGGCCCGTCGCCACGGATACCAGTTGGGGGTGATCTACATAGACCTGGACGAATTCAAACCGGTCAACGATGCCTTCGGCCACGATGCCGGCGATGAGTTGCTGATCGAAATGGGGCGGCGGATGCGCACGGTACTGCGTGAAGAGGATACCCTGGCGCGCCTGGGCGGTGATGAGTTTGCCGCCATTGCCGTCAATGCGGATGGTAATGAAGCTCTGGAGGCGCTGCTGGACCGCCTGCTGGCCGTGGTGGTTGAACCGGCCTGGGTGGCGGGCCACAGCGTGGCGGTGTCGGTCAGCGTCGGTTACACCCTTTATCCGCAGCCAGAGGAGCTGGATGCCGACCAACTGCTCCGTCAGGCCGACCAGGCCATGTACCAGGCCAAGCGCGAGGGACGTAACCGTTACTGTGGGTTCTCCGAGAACCTGTCATGATCGTGGAAGTCCCGGTCCTTGTTGAGCAACTCGGTGGCGGAGCGCCAGTGCAGGGACTTGCCCCACTGATCGCTTAGGCGCCGAATGCCGCTCAGGGTGTCGAGCATCTGCTCGCCCGGGCCGGTGGCGCTGGTGTGGCGCACCATCAGTTGCAGGGTTTCGTTTTTGAGATCCTGGTAAAGCTGTTCGGCTCGGGCCAGCACTTCCGGTGCCGGCTGCTCCGAGGCCACCAGATCCCGCAGGGTGTTCAGGTATTGCTGGTAAGTTTTATCCAGACCGGCAAATTCCGTACGTTCGTTGAGGCGGCGCATGGCCAGCAGCCTTGGCGCCAGCTCGGTCGTTTCGGCCAGATACCGGCAGGTGCGCAGGCTCACCGCCAGGGCTTCGACGATGGATATCTGCATTTTTTCCGCGTTCAGCCGGCCAATGTAGTCGGTAATGGCCGCGTTCAGGTTGCGAATGGCATCCGCTTTCGGGGCAATCTGGGCTTCGTTGAGCGCTTCCCGATCAAGGCATACCCGCAACAGCCCCCGGGTGTGGCGAATCAACCGTTTCATTTCCTGGTCCACGGCACCGATGGCCAGCTCTGGGGTGGTGATCAGGGTGTCGTCGAGATACCGGGGTTCGGCATTGTCCTCTTCCTTGCTGCGGAACAAGCGACCCAGGAAACGGGCAAACGGAGCCGTGAAGGGCAACATCACCGCCGCCCCCAGCACGTTGAACAGGGTATGGAAGATGGCCAGGGACACCGCCGGGTTGGATTCCAGTTCCAGCAGGTTGGTCACCTGAGCCACGGCCCAGAGCATCACCGGCATGATCAACAGGGCGATGGCGCCGGTCACCAGGTTGAACAGGATGTGGCCCACCGCCAGCCGGCGGGCGTTGGCAGTGGCTTTGATGGCCGAGAGTGCCGCCGTGGAGGTGGAACCCAGGTTGGCGCCAATCACGGCGGCGGCGGCATCGTGCAGGGAAATCAGCCCGCCGGCGGCTGCGGTCAGTACAATGGCCAGCGACGCGCTGGAGGATTGAGTCAGGATGGTGGCAACCAGGCCGATCAACAGGAACATGGGCAGGCCGTAGTCGCTGGTGATCATGCCCCCGCCGGTGAAGCCGCCAGCCGCCCCTTCCAGCGCCGTTTTCAGAATCGACAGGCCCAGGAAAAACAGCGCGAAACCGGCCAGAGCCTCGCCCAGGAACTGGTTGCGGGGAACCCGGCTGATCATCCTCAGGCCCACGCCGGCGGCCAGCAACGGCAGCGCCATGGCTTCGATCTTGAAGCCAAAGCCCACCAGGCTGACCAGCCAGCCGGTCATGGTGGTGCCGATGTTGGAGCCGAAGATCACGCCCAGGGAGTGTTTGAGGGTCAGTAGGCCGGCATTCACAAAACCGATGGTGGCGACAGTCACCGCGCCGGAATGCTGCACGATGCCGGTGATGATCGCCCCGGCCGCCAGGCCTCGCAAGGGGGTCTTGGTCCAGTGGCCCAGCATATGTCGCAACTGGGACCCGGCCGCGTTTTTCAGGCCATTGGTCATCATTTCCATGGCCAGCATGAACAGCGCCAGGCCCCCGAGGACCTGAAAGATCGATGAAATCATCTGTGGTTACCTGTTGCCGGGTTGCTCGTCCGTAAGCCTGACAGGAAACAGTGCCTTATGAGGTCAGGCCAGGAATTTTCGGATATCCAGCTTGTAGTCCGCCGGATCGACCGCCTTGACGATTCGATCCTGATTGCCGGGGCGTGAGAGGTCAAGGGTTTGCACGGTAATGGGCTGGCGGAACCGGGTGTGGTACATCACCCGGACCACCGGCAGCCTTTGGTCGTCTTCATTGGTTTCGATTACTACCCCAAGCCGCCCGCTTTCCAGCAGCACCAACGAGCCGATTGGATAGAGACCAATGCAACGAATGAACTCCTTGACCAGCATGGGGTCCAGGTGGTCACCGCTCCATTCCAGCAGCTTCTTCAGACCCTGTGCCGGGGTTATTCCCTTATGGTAGACGCGATCGGCCGTGATGGCATCGTAGACATCGGTGATCGCCACCATGCGCCCGTATTCGCTGATTTCCTGGCCCTTAAGTCCCTCGGGATAGCCCGTGCCGTCCAGCTTTTCGTGGTGTTGGGCCGCCGTGAGCAGGGCGATTTCGCCGATGCCTTCCGTGCTGGCAAGAATGTCCCGGGAATAGCGGGCGTGCATCTTCATAACCTCGAATTCCTCGGTGGTCAGCCGACCTGGCTTGTGCAGGATCTCGTCTGGGGTCAGTATCTTGCCGATGTCGTGCAGCAGCGCGCCGACAATGGTCTGGTGCAGCACGTCCCGGGACAGTTCCCGGTGGCTGCCAAACAGCGACATGAGCACGCTCAGGTTAACCGAGTGCTCCAACAGGTAGTTGTCCTTTTCCCGGATTCGCCCCAGGCAGCTGAGGGCATTGGCGTTTCTGAGCACCGAGCACTGAAGCTCGTCGGCGAGCTGGTGGATGGGGGCCACTTCAATGGCGGTCCCCATCTTCATGTGATGCATGAACTCGCTGACCAGGCCCTGGGCCTGGGCGTGAACCCGTTGGGCCTTGACCATTTCATCCGCCAGGTCGACCTGGGACCGCAAGGCAGGCGTCAGCTCGCCGGCCCGCTCCAAGGCGGCTTCGTTGCGCTGGTCTACCTCTGTTGCCGGTTCCGCGTCCTGGCAATCCAGGCCCTTGCTGGCATCGATGTAAACGTGTTTCACCCCCATTAACCGGATCTTCTCGATGGTTTCCTCGCGCCGGATCACGCCTTTCTTGCGCGTCTGGTTGTGAGGGATCCAGTCGTTGTTAAGGTCGGTGATGTACATGCCAACCTTCAACGCGTAAACGGGGATGCGCTTGATCATGGCACGGTTCTACGCGAAGAAGGTCTTCAGGCTGTTCTGATAGGTCTGGCTGATGACTTTTTCCAATGGTAGCTCCTTTACCTCGGCAATTTTTTCCGCCACGAAGGGCAGATAAAAAGGTGCATTCTCACGACCCCGGTAGGGCACGGGTGTGAGGAAGGGTGAATCGGTTTCCAGCAGGATCTGTTCAATGGGTGCCATGCGCACAATGTCCCGCACATTTTCCGCCTTGTTGAACGAGGTGATGCCATTAAAGCCCAGGCACCAACCATTATCCAGTGCGTATTGTGCCAGTTCGGGGCCTGAGGTGAAGCTGTGAATCACACCCCGGCGCTTGAGGGTGTCCTCGAATTCGCCAAGGATGCGGATGGTGTCTTCATCGGCTTCGCGGCTGTGGATTACTACTGGCTGGTCCAGCTCGCTGGCGATCTGCAGCTGGCGGCGGAACACCTCTTTTTGCACGTCACGGTCGGCGTTGTCGTAGAAATAATCCAGACCGATCTCACCGATGGCGACGATCTTCTCATCCCGGCCGTGGGCGCGGATCTCTTCTTCCACGGTGTCCGAATAACTCTCCGCGTCGTGCGGGTGAATGCCCTGGGTACCATAAATCCAGGGTTCGAGCTGGCTGAGCTCTCGCACGGTGGCCAGGTTTTCCGGGGACACGGCAATGGTAATGACCCTTTCAATGTTAACCTGCCGAGTGCGCTCCAGAGTCTCTGCCAACGGCCGGTCTTTCAGGTAATCCAGATGGCAGTGGGTTTCGATGATCGGTTGATCGAAAACAGGGATCTCGCGACGTTTTTTACTCATGTACAAATGCCTGGGTCAAAAAATTCAGCGTTTAGAATGCTATTGTGTACGTTTTCAGGGCGTATTGTATCAGTTTGGCCCACGCCTCATTCGAAAGATAGCGATAGGGAGTTTCCTTAATGAAATATTCGGCATTTGCGAAATCCTGGTTTCTGGACCCCACCAAACCCGGATTCGACAACTATCCCACCCTGCTGGATGACGACCGGAAAGTGCCGAAACTTGAAGCCAGCCTGGAGGATATTGGCGAGTACCAGCGCCGGCTCTGGGCCAATCAGAAACAGGGACTCCTGCTGGTGATTCATGGCCCCGATACCAGTGGCAAGGACAGCCTGATTCGTACCCTGGCCACCTATGCCGACCCGGGCGGTTTCCACGCCTGGTCGTTCAGCCGGCCCAACTCAGTGGAAGGTGCTCACGATTTTCTCTGGCGGGTGACGCCTTACCTGCCCGCCTATGGCCAGATGGTGGCGTTCAATCGCAGTCATCATGAGGCGGTGATTGGTGAACGGGTCTGGCCGGTGCGGGATGTGGAAACCTACGACTGGGAAGCCCGGTACCGCGCCATCCGGGAGTTTGAACATCACCTGGCCAGTGAGGGCACCTGTGTGATGAAAGTCTGGCTGAACATGTCGAAAGACGAGCACAAGCGCCGGCTGCTCAAGCGCCTGGACAAACCGCGCAAACGCTGGAAATTCGATCCATCCGATATCGAAGGCTGGAAAAAGCGTGAGGTTTACCAGGCCTATGCAGAAGAGGCGCTGGCCGCCACCCATACCGAGGAGAATCCCTGGTACATGATTCCCGGCGACCGCAAACCCCAGGCCCGGGCCATCATTGCTGCCCTGGTGGCCGCCAAACTGAAGACGCTGGCGCCGGAGTATCCGAAGGAACACCCGGATGTGTTGGCCGAGTACCGTGAACTGTTGGCGAAAAACGGAGTCAGCTAAGCTGGGTATATCCACCCGCAACAGAGGGTGTCGTTAACGGAGGCAGGCTATGCATATTGTGGTTTTGGGCGGGGGCGTGGTCGGTGTGACCACCGCTCGTGAACTGGTGCGCCGGGGGCATCGTGTCACTGTGCTGGAGCGCCACCCGGTGGCTGGCAATGAAACCAGCAAGGGCAATGCCGCCCAGCGTTCCTATGGCGTGGTGTACCCCTGGGCCGATCCGCACGTTATGTTCAAGGCGCTGCCCTGGCTGGTGAAAACCGACGGCCCTCTGAAGCTGCGCATGCCGCCGTCGCTGGCGGCCCTGCGCTTCATGTTCGCCACCTTCCGCTATGCCACGGCGCCGGGACTGTTCGGGCTGAACAAGCGGGCCATGCTGCGCCTGGGCATCCACAGCCGGGAACGCTTCCTGGCGCTGGAGCAGGAGCATGACTTGCAGTTTGACGGTGCCCATAAGGGCTTGCTGCACCTGGCCAGTACGCCCGAGGCGATGGAAGATTATCGCGAGTTGCATCAGCTACTGACCGAGATGGGCATCAAGGCTCGCCTGCTGACGCCCGAACAGGTCCGGGAAGCCGAACCGGGCATGACCGGCAATGGTCCTCTGTACGGGGCCCTCAGTTACGACACCGATGGTACGGGTGACTGCCACCTGTTCTCCCGGGAACTGGCCCGGGTGAGCGAAGAGCTGGGCGTGACCTTCCGCTATCAGGTGGAGGTGAAAAGCCTACTGGCGGACCATCGCCGGGTGCATGGTGTTTACCTGAAAAACGCCGGGGGCCAGTTCGAAACCCTGGAAGCGGATGCGGTGGTGGTCTGTGCCGGGTGCTGGTCTCCGGAGCTGGTGCGCCCTCTGGGCGTGGATATTTCCATTTATCCGGTTAAGGGCTACAGCATTACCGCCACACTGAGCGACCCCGAAAAGGCACCAGCGAGCACCATTCACGACGACCACTTCAAGGTGGTCTCCACGCGCCTGGGCAACCGCCTGCGCGCCACGGGCTTTGTCGAGCTGGCCGATTTCAACCGGGATATCCCCGAAGCCCGGCTGGCGACTATTCGAAAATCCGTGCAATCCCGCTATCCCGGCTGTGCGGATCTGACTGATGTGGAAAGCTGGACCGGTTTCCGCCCCATGACCCCGGATGGCCCGCCGATCATTGGCCGGGCCGGGCGGGACAACCTGTACCTGAACACTGGCCACGGCACCTTCGGCTGGACCCTGTCCGCCGGCAGTGCGGCGGTCATTGCCCAGATCATTGATGGCGAGGAGCCGGCGGTGCCCATAGACCCGTTCCGGCCGGACCGCTTCTGACCATGCCGTCGTCCGTCACCCAAGGCCAGGAGCCGGACCCGGCGCGCCGTTGGCAGCAACTGGATGCCTGGTTAAAGCAGCACGAAACCTTCTGGCGACCGGTGCCCTTCAGCGAGCCCAATCCGCAGTGGCTGCGGGAGGCAGCGGAGCTGGCGGACTGGTTGCTGGGGTTGCCCGAGGATGCCTGCGATTCCTGGCGGGATAATCCGGCGGAATTCGCCGCCCAGGCGTCCCGTTTCCTTCCCGACCTGGCTTTGTGGCCGGAGCTGGTGCGGCTGCCGCAACTGACCGGTGACCACCCGGCCGACCAAACCACGCTGCCCGAGACCCGGGCCGTGGACATGCCAGGGCGCAAGCGCCTGCAGGCCGGCGCCTTCACCGCCGCAGCCAGCCCATTCAGCGGGCCGGTACTGGACTGGTGTTGCGGCAAGGGCCATCTGGCCAGAACGCTGGCCGGGCAGGGCGCGCAGCCGGTGAGGGGATTTGAATGGGACCCGGCCCTGGTGGCCGATGGTAACCGGCTGGCGGAACACTACCGGGATCCGGTCATCATCCAGCAGCAGGATGTCATGGCCGCTGATCTTGTCTGGCCAGTAGGTTACCAGGGGGTGGCTCTGCATGCCTGCGGTGACCTGCACCGGCAATGGCTGGTGAGGGGCGCTGAAGCCCGGGCGCCCCGGCTGGTGCTTTCCCCCTGTTGTTACCAACGCACCCGCGCTTCCGTCCATCAGCCACTCTCCCATTTCGTTGCCCATCGACAGGATCGTCTGGTTGTCGATGCCGGCGTCCTGAAACTGGCAGTTCAGGAGACCGTGACCGCCCCGGCCCGGGAGCGCCGGCAGGCGGCAAGGGTTCGCGTCTGGCGCCTGGGCTTTGATGCGCTGCAGCGTGAGCTGCGTGGTGTGGACGAGTATTTGCCCGTGCCGTCGCATCCGGGATGGCTGAACAGGGAAGGTTTTGAAGCCTTTTGCCGCTGGGCGGCCGATAAGAAGGGACTGGTGTTACCGGCCCCGGTGGACTGGGCTCACTGGCTGGCCGAGGGCGAACGCCTATGGCAACAGGTGCGCCGGCTGGAGCTGTTGCGCCATGTGTTTCGCCGGCCACTGGAACTCTGGCTGGTGCTGGATTACGCGCTGTTCCTGGAAGAGCAGGGCTATACCGTGCGGCTGGGCACCTTTTGTGAACGTGCCCTGACACCCCGGAACCTGTTGCTGGATGCGGTCAAACCGAAGCCCTGACCTTCGATGGTGGTTTGGGTATTACTCACCGGCCGGGGTGTCCGGCAATGAGAAATACAGGTGCGCACTTTTCTTGCTGAAATTCAGCGTGTCGCCCTGATCAAACTGCACTTCGAACGACACCTGATCCTCCCCTAGCACTTTGCCAGCACCAAAAACAGCGTGCTCCACACGAGGGTGCTGCCAAACCGGCGCCTGGGGCGATATATCGGGCTGGTGCCGGCCTTCCAGGGTGATGCCTTCGCGTTGTGCATAGCGCTGACTGACGGGGGTGATCGGGGCCTTCAGGGTGAAGGGCTTTGATTCGCGTGTTGTCCCGTTTTCCAGGTGGGTGCCCAGTTCCTGGCAGAGTTCGTAGCAAATTTCCGGCACAAACCGGCTGGGGCCCTGATCGCCGTCCAGATGTGGTCGAGTGCTTTCCGGGCGGGTGACCAAGTGCAGGTTCTCTTTTACTCGGGTCATGCCCACATAGAGCAGTCGCCGCTCACTCTCCAGAATCGCCTGGGTATTCTCCGTGGGGCGCGGGCTGTAGGGCAGGTACTTTTCCTGCAGGCCGGGAATGATCACCACCGGCCATTCCAGGCCCTTGGTGCGGTGAATGGTGGACAGCAGCACGCCATGGTCGCGCTTCTCGCCGGCCTGCTGTTTCAGGGTGTGCAGGTGCTCCAGGGCACCGTTGGCGTCCACATCCAGGCTTTTCAGGTAATCCCGGAACCCTTGCACGGTGTCGATACGCTCTTCGGCGCTGTCGTGGGTTAGCGCCAGGCTGCGGATGCCCTCGTACAGGTCGGTGTGCTCGGCGTAGACACTGATCAGGCCCGCCACCGGGCCCTTGTAGCTGCGCAACTGGCCCAACACCTCGCCGAGCTTGCGCAGTTTGCGGGCGGCCATGGGCGCCAGGGCGTCGAAATCCATGCTCAAAAGGCGCTCGTGCCAGTCGCCGTCGAAGCTGGCGAGGAACTGGGCCAGGTTTTCCAGCTCCGGCTCCTTCAGGCCCACATGGGGAAAACGCAGGATCTGGCGGGCCAATTCCAGGCGGTCCAGGTCCGGCAGCTGTTTCAGACGACCGGTGACGATCATCAGCAGGGCGGTGATGGCCTGCACTTCCCGGCTGAACAGCGCGCCCTTGCCGGCATCGATGCGGTAGGGAATCTGGCGGGCCAGCAGTTTCAGTTCAATCGGCACGCTCTGGCTCCAGACCCGGAACAGGATGGCGCTCTCGCTATTTTGCTCGGCGCTTTGTTGCTGCAGGATTTTCAGTACCTGATCGCCATCGTTGTCGCTGCGATGCAGGCTCACGTCCGTGCCGGGCGTGGTCGGGTGGGAGTGGCAGAGCACGTCCTTGCGGCCGGTGTTGTGATGGATCAGGTGGTTGGCCAGCAGCGCCACCCGGTGGCCGTAGCGGAAGGTGTAGCTCAGGGTCTGCTCCAGCGGACTTTCGAATTCGTCGATGAAGCGGCGCAGAATGAACTCGGGCTTGGCGCCCCGGAATTCGTAGATGGTCTGGTCCGGGTCGCCCACCACGGTCACGCGGGCTCGGTCGCCGGCCACGTAGCGCAGCAGCAGGTGCTGGATTTCGTTGGTGTCCTGGTATTCGTCCACCAGGATCAAATCCATCTTGTTGCCCACCAGTCGCTGTAGCGGCGGGTTCTGGTGGATGGCCATGACCGGCTCGTAGAGCATGTCGGCGTAGCTGATTCGACCCTGGCGTTTGCGCCATTGCTCGAAGCTGTGGAACAGGTCCACCAGGTACTTGTGCTTGTCGGAGTAGCCCAGTTCCTCGAACACCATTTCGGCCGGGGACAGGGTGGTTTTCACCCGGTCGATGAAGCCGGTGGCGGTTTCCACGAATTCTTTCTTGTTACGGCGGATCTCGTCCGCCAGGTCTTCGGGGGCCAGCCTGCGGGTTAGCAGCCAGGCCTGGTAGCTGATTTCCTGTTCGGTGAGGATTTTCTCGGAGAAACCCGGCAGGTAGCCTTCGCGCACGAAGCGTTTGTATAGGCGCAGGCCCATGGCGTGGTAGGTGCGGATTTCCGGGATGGCCAGGCCGGACTGGTGGCACACCGACTGCAGCTTGCGCTCAAAGTCGACCCGGGCGCTGCGGTTGAACATGAGTACGAGCATGCGGTCGGGGTCGTGGCCCTGGGCCAGCAGGTAGCGGATGCGCCAGGCCAGGGTGGAGGTTTTGCCGCTGCCGGCGACGGCGGTGATCACCGCGTGTTCGTAGCCGGCGGTGATGATGTCGCGCTGTTCGTCGGTGAGGTAATCCGGGAGGAAGTCGGTGTCTGGCATGGTGGTATTGTACTTGGCTGGTGGCAGTGGGAGTAGCGGTGCTCCATAATTGCCTGAAATTTTCTGGTTATCTGACTGGTATGTCAGACGCCCGCATTACACCGGGGCAGGACTTCAAAAAAGCGCTCCTTCGGCACCCCTACGGGGTCCGGCCCGCAATCACAGATTGCGGTCGCTCAGCTGTCGCATGAAGCTTTGCTTCATAAGCGCTCGGCTGAGCCCCTGTGGCGCTTATGCTCCGCCATCCATGGCTCCGCAAATTTTTTGAAGTCCTGCCCCGGTGCAATGCTCTTTCGGAGTAGCCTTCAACCTTATGCCTTTCCAACAACAGAATGATTGGCAGCTTTTTCAGGATCGACTTACCCAGCTCGGCCAACGCCGCCTCGTTTTGGTCGAAGGCGACCCCCAGTGGTGTCGTGACTGGGTTGTGAGCCAGTTGGAAGGGCTGGCTGCCAGCCATGGTCTGTGGGTCGGGCAGGCCGAAGACGCCCGGCGGGTGGGCCTGCCCAGCATGGCTGCCAAGCAGTACAAACGCTGGCTGGGCCAGGAGTTGGATGTTCTGGTCTGGGACGGCTGGCAGGGGAACCCACCGGATGGGCTGGCGGCGCTGGCGGGAACCTTGAAAGCTGGCGGACTGCTGTTCTGGCTGATGCCGCCGCTGGCGCAGTGGCCGGAGTTTGAGGACCCGGATTATGCCCGGATGGGGCTGGAGACGGTCTCGGAGCATGCGTTTGCGGCCCGGCAGGCCCGGTTGCTTGCACAGGCGCCGGGGGTGATCCGGGTGAGTGCCGGGCGCGATGGCGTGCCTTCTCTGCCGCAGTTGCCCGCCGGTGACGATTTCCGGGTGGGGACGACACAGGAGCAGCAGGCATTGGTCGAGGCGCTGGTGCGTTTTGGTCAGGGCCGGCGGCGTCGGCCGTTGGTGGTGACGGCGGACCGCGGGCGTGGCAAATCCGCTGCTCTTGGGTTGGCGGCGGCGGAGTTGTTGCTCGCTGGTCGTGAGCAGGTGGTGGTGACCGCGCCGGCGTTTGAGAACGTGCGTACCTTGTTCCGGCACGCTGAAATCCGGCTGGGTGAGGCGCTGGTGGAACAGGATGAGGGCCGGTTGGTGACCCGTGATGGGCATCGGCTGAGTTTCCTGCCCGTGGAGCAGCTACTGGAACAGCGGCCTCCCGCTGAGGTGGTGATGGTCGACGAGGCGGCGGCGATTCCGGCGCATCGGTTGCGGGATATTTTGTTGGGTTGGCCTCGGGTGGCGTTTGCCAGCACGGTACACGGTTACGAGGGCACCGGTCGGGGCTTTGCGCTGCGTTTCCGGGAGGTGCTGGATCGGGAAACGCCCCAGTGGCGCCAGATGACGCTGAGCCAGCCCATTCGCTGGGCAGGAAATGACCCACTGGAGGCACTGGTGTTCCGGTTGTTCCTGCTGGATGCAGGGGGGCAACCGATGGACCAGGCGTTGCCAGCTGAGAGTGTGACCATCGAGCCCTGGCAGCCGTCCGAGGCGAGTGAGGCGGAGCTGGCTGAAGCCTTTGGGTTGTTGGTGAATGCCCACTATCGCACCACGCCCTCGGACTTGCGCCAGTGGCTGGATGATCCCGCCGCTTACAGCTGGGTG
Organism: Marinobacter nauticus; assembly: GCA_044811145.1. GTDB lineage: Bacteria > Pseudomonadota > Gammaproteobacteria > Pseudomonadales > Oleiphilaceae > Marinobacter > Marinobacter nauticus_A. The sequence continues at coordinate 903,860 of CP085245.1, read as the reverse complement.
GCCCGCTGCCAGGGGCGGATCGTTGGCGTGCTTTGGGCGACGCGGGAAGGCGGGTTGTCCGAGGCAATGGCCGAGCAGGTGATGTTGGGCAAACGCCGGCTACGAGGGCATTTGCTGGCCCAGTCGCTGGCCAGTCATGGCGGGTTTGCCGAAGCGGCGAGCCTTGAGGGCCTGAGGGTTGTGCGGGTAGCGGTGCTGGAGCAGGCTCGCGGGCAGGGTGTTGGTCGGCGTTTGGTGGCGGCAGCCCGGCAGGAGTGTCGGGAACAACATCTGGATTATCTGGGCACCAGTTTTGGCGGAGAGCCGGGGTTGCTGAGGTTCTGGCGTCGGGCTGGGCTGAAAGTGGTGCGGCTGGGCCTGCAGCAGGAGGCCACCACCGGGGAGTTTCCCCTGCAGATGCTGGAAGGCGTTTCACCGGCAGGAAATGCCCTGGCACGGAGCTTGGCGGATCGGCTTTCTGAACATTGGCAGGTGCTGATGCCCAGGCACTGGTCGGCGTTACCGACGAACCTCCTGATCGCAATGGCAATCGATCTGCCAGCTCTGGCCTCTCTGTCTGACGATGATCACCGGGATTTGCGCAGTTTTTCGGATGGCTTCCGGGGTTTTGAGCTGACTTTGCCGGTACTGCAGCGGTTATCGGCCTCTGCCGGATTCATGGTGTGGCTGTCGGGCCAGGAAGGGCGGGAGCTGTGGTGCCGGGCGGTGCTGCAGGGTTGGAGCTGGACATCACTGCGCAAGCACGGTTGGTGTGCGGGCCAGAAAGCCGGGGAAGCCTGTTTGCGCCAGTTGGTGGCAAGTTACCTGTCCGCTCGATAGGTTTCGGACCGGCCCAGAGCAGGCCGGTCACGCGGTGGTCAGTCCAGTCCCATGGGATCGTTGGAATCGTCCCAGACCGGCTGGAAGTGGCGTTCGATGATGCCTTCCGGCACGTCGCCAACGGAGGTGAATGACCACACCGGCGAACGATCCTTGTCGACCATCAGTGCGCGAATGCCTTCGGCAAAATCGCGCCGGCGGGTGCATTCCATCGCGATGGCCAGCTCCATCCGGAACATGTCTTTGAGCGACATCTGCTGGCCTTTGCCCAGCTGGTGCCAGAGCAGCCAGGGAGTGAGCGGGCAGCCATTGGCGAGGTTTTCCACACAGTTTTGCCACCATGGGTCGTCACTTTCGTGCCCTAGCAGGTTGTTGACGATGGCGGGCAGGTCATCGCCGGTGGCCAGTTTTGCAATGGTTTGCTCGTGTTTTTCCAGGTGGCCCTCCGGCAAGCTGCGGTAGTCAACGGCTTCCTGGTCGGTCAGCATCCGGAAGAGCTGGTTGTCGTCCGCCACGGCTTCGCCACTCCAGCGTTGGCTTTGCAGATCGTCCAGCAGGGTGTTCAGTTGCTCTGGCTGCAGGATGATGTCCGCCAGCCCCACACGCATGGCATCGCTGACGTTCAGTCGGGCGCCGGTCAGGCCCATGAACAGGCCCAGGCGGCCCGGAAGGCGGTTCAGGAACCAGCTGGACCCTGCGTCTGGAAACAGGCCGACGGTTATTTCCGGCATGGCCAGTGTGGCGTCCGGTGTCACCACTCGATAACGGCAACCGGCCAACAGGCCCATGCCGCCACCCATGATGACGCCGTGGCCCAGGGCCAGTACGGGTTTGGGATAACGATGGAGGGTGTAGTCCAGGCGGTATTCCGATGCGAAGAAGCGCCCCGGTGCCTCGGTGTCCCCGCTGCCGGTGAGGTCATCATAAAGCGCCCGGAGGTTGGCGCCGGCGCAGAAGGCCCGGTCGCCGCTGCCGCGCAGGACCACCAGACAGATGCGACTGTCCTCGGCCCATCCATCCAGGGCGGCTTGTGCCTTATTGACCATCTCTTGGGTCAGGGCGTTCAGGGTTTTCGGGGAATCGAGGGTAAGCAGGCCAATGTGGCCTTCCTGGCAGGGCAGTTCCTGAACATCTATCGACATGGACTTCGGCTCCAGAGCGTTTTGCGGTTTATCCTTACTGTGATTTACACCTTTCGAGAGTAAAAGGGGACTAAGGTCCAACGAATATCCTTGATAAATCACATTTGAGTCAATGGGCGGCTGTGCTATAAGTGGGAACCACAGTTGCTGTTTGCACTTGTACCAAGATCAATAATGAAAATTATGAGAGGGTGATCTCTATGAATATCAAGCATTATGCAGTTGCAGGTCTGTTTGCACTGGGCGCCGTTGCTCCGGCTGCCTCCATGGCTGCAGACGCGGAAGCCGGTAAGGCGCTTTCCAGTGTTTGCGCGGCGTGCCATGGCCAGAACGGTATCTCCCAGGTTCCGGTTTATCCCAACCTGGCTGGTCAGAAAGAGCAGTACCTGGTTTCTGCACTGAAAGCGTACAAGAATGGCAACCGTTCCGGTGGTCAGTCCGCGCTGATGGTTCCGCAGGCCAAGAACCTGAGCGATGAAGACATTGCCAACGTGGCGGCCTATTACGCCAGCCTCCCGGCTGACGGTAAGTAAGCCCCCTGGCAACTCAGCAGTGCGGCTCAGGCCGCACTGCTGACAATCCGGTAACTCGGACGGTAGGCCGATGAGCCGGGCAGTTTCATCCGGTTCTGGGCCACAAACTGCTCCAGCATGGCTTCCAGCGGTTTGATCAGGGTAGGATCTCCGGCAATCTCAAACGGCCCCTTTTCCTGAACCTGCCGGATACCATTCTCCTTCACATTTCCCGCAACAATCCCACTGAACGCCTTGCGCAGATTGGCGGCAATCAGGTGTTTGGGCTGATCCCGATGTAGCTCCAGTGCCCGCATGTTTTCATGGTTGGGTTCAAATGGCATCTGGAATACCGGGTCAATCTTCAGCATCCAGTTGAAGTAGTAGGCATCCTGCATGGCCCGGCGGAAGGTCTCCACGTCCTTGATGCCGTCCCGTATCACCTGCGCCACCCGGATCGGGTCGTCGATGATGATTTCGTACTTGCTGGCGGCTTCGTCGCCCAGGGCATTTCGGATGAACTTGTCGATCATGTCGAAGTATTCGGCGTTTTCCCTGGTGCCGGTAAACACAACCGGGAACGGCAGGTCCGAGTTGTCTGGATGCAGCAGGATACCCAGCAGGTACAGGATCTCCTCGGCAGTGCCCACGCCGCCCGGGAACACGATCACGCCATGGCCGCAACGCACGAAGGCTTCGAGGCGCTTTTCGATGTCCGGCAGGATCACCAGTTCGTTTACGATCGGGTTGGGCGCTTCGGCACCAATGATGGCGGGCTCGGTGATCCCCACGTAGCGGCCGTTCTTGACGCGCTGTTTGGCGTGACCAATGGTGGCGCCCTTCATCGGGCCTTTCATGGCGCCGGGCCCACAACCGGTGATAATGCTCAGGCCACGCAGGCCCAGCTGGTGGCCAACCTCCTTGCTGTACTGGTATTCATCCTGGCCAATGGAGTGGCCGCCCCAGCATACCGCCATGTCCGGCTGGCGGCCCGGTTCCAGTACGCGGGCATTGCGCAGGATGTGGAACACCAGGTTGGTGATGTCTTCCGGGTTGTCACGGCGAAAGCCAGCAATGGTCTGCGGGATGGAATGGGTATAGACGATGTCCCGCAGTACCGAAAACAGATGCTCTCGAATCGCGCGCAGGAGCTGGCCATCCACAAAGGCGTGCGCCGGGGCGTTGATCAGTTCCAGCTTCAGGCCGCGTGGCTGGGGCACAAGCCGCACATCAAAATCGGAGTGGGCTTCCATCAGCGATTTGCAGTCATCGGTTTCCACGCCGGTATTGAGTACCGCCAGGGCACATTGGCGGAACAGGCGATACAGGCCACCCTCACTTCGGTCCTTGAGTCGGCTCACCTCATGGGCGGAAAGAATTTCCAGGGACCCTTCGGGTGATACCAGAGCGTTGATCTTCGATTCGGTCATGGAACAGGCAAACTCCTGATGATTTCGGCAGCTAGGGAGCTAATAAGAGGCGCCCCTGATTTTGAGGCAATCTGACAACAAGGTACACTAGTGGTTTTCCATTCCATACGCCATCCGACAAAACGCCGATCCATGAAAATCCTGATTCGCCCCGCCGCGGAAGTGGCCATTAAAAGCAAACCCGTTCGTCAGCAGCAGATGCGTCAGTTGCGCCAGAACATCCGCAAACTGCTCAAACGCATCGACGAAGACGTTCGGGTGGAAGGCAGTTGGGATCGGGTCGATATCGACGTGCCCGATGGCCGGGGGCTGTATAGCCCGGTGCTGGACGAACTGTTGCGCATTCCCGGCATTTCCACCATTCAGGAAGTCAACGTTTACCCGCTGCAATCGCTGGAAGACATTGGCGAAAAGGCCGTGGCCGCCTATGCCGGCCGACTGGAAGGCAAAACGCTGGCGGTACGGGCAAAGCGTGTGGGCAAGCACGATTTCCGGTCGCTGGATATCGAACGTAGCGTGGGCGCGGCGCTGCTTCGGGCCTACGATACCGCCGGTGTGGACCTGAAATCGCCGGATGTGGAAGTGCGGGTAGAGGTGAAAAACGACAGCTTCCACATCGCCACTCGCAAACACCAGGGCATGGGCGGTTACCCGGTGGGTACGGTGGATACGGTGATGACCCTGGTCTCCGGCGGCTACGATTCCTCCGTGGCCGCCTACCTGATGATGCGCCGGGGCCTGCGCAACCACTACCTGTTCTTCAACCTGGGTGGCACTGCCCACGAGGTGGGGGTGCGGCAGGTGGCGCATTACCTCTGGCAGCGCTACGGTGCTTCCCACAGCGTGAAGTTCATCTCCGTGCCGTTCGAGGGCGTGGTAGCCGAGATCATGCGTTCGGTGAACAACCGCCACTGGGGCGTGGTGCTCAAGCGCCAGATGCTGAAAGCGGCGAGTGAAATTGCCGAGACGCTGAATGTCTCCGGCCTGGTGATGGGCGATGCCGTGGCCCAGGTCTCCAGCCAGACCCTGCAGAACCTGAATGTGGTGGACCGGGCCTGCGAGCAGGTGGTGCTGCGCCCGCTCATTGCCATGGACAAGCAGGAAATCATCCGGATTGCCCATGACATCGGCACCGAATCCTTTGCCCGTAACATGCCCGAGTATTGCGGAGTGATTTCCCAGCGTCCGGCCACTCGCGCCAAGCTGCACCGGGTGGAGGAAGACGAAGCCAAAATGGACCCACAGGCGCTGGCCAAGGCCATTGAGAACCGTGAGGAAACGGGTATCAACCGGCTGCTGGAAACCACGGTTACTCCCGAAGAGGTGGAACTGGTGCAGACGCCGGCCGTGGATGACATCATCATCGACGTGCGCCATCCTTCCGAGGAAGAGCGCTCGCCGCTGACGCTCACCAACAACGAGATCCTGAAAATCCCCTTCTACGAGCTGAACCAACAGTTCGAAGGCCTGGCGCCGAACCGCCAGTACCTGTTGTATTGCGACCGGGGCACCATGAGCCAGATGCACGCCGGCCATCTGAAGGCCGAGGGGCACGGCAACGTGAAGGTGTATGCCCCGGCCGGTTGATGGCTGATTGCCGGGGTTAGCCTTCCAGCCCCTTGAAGAACTGGTTGACGTTGGTGGTCAGGGCTTCCAGGTCATAACCGCCCTCCTGGATCACCAGGGTGGGCAGGCCCAGCTGGCGCACGTGGGTGCTGAGCCGGCAGAAGCCTTCGGAGGATACCGACACCTTGGCTTGGGGGTCGTTCTTGTAGATGTCGAATCCGAGGGTGAGGATCACCGCATCCGGCTGATATAGACGGATCGCAGCCAGGGATTCGTCCAGCTTGTCGAAGAAGTCCTCCTCGCTGGAACCGTGGGGCATGGGCATGTTGATGTTGTAGCCGTAGCCTTCCCCTTCACCCCGTTCGTTTTCAAAGCCGCTGACCACCGGGTAGAAGTTGGTGGGATCACCGTGGATCGAGATGTACAACACATCGCTGCGATTGTAGAAAATTTCCTGGATGCCCTGGCCGTGATGCATGTCGGTATCCAGGATCGCGATGCGCGGGAACCGGCTCTGCATGTGCTCTGCCGCAATGGCCGCATTGTTCAGGTAACAGAAGCCCCCGGCGGCGTCCTTGCGGGCATGATGCCCGGGCGGGCGGCACACGGCGTAAGCGTTGCGTTCGCCGGCCATCAGGGCGTCGGCGGCCCCCAGTGCGGTCTGTGCGGACCAGTAAGCCGCCTCCCACGTACCCTTGCCAATCGGGCAACTGCCATCGGCCTGATAGCGGGCGGCTTCGGCCAGGATGCCCTGCAGGGCGTTGGGGGAACGCACCCAGATGTTCGAGATCACTTCATCGCCCCAGTCGCCCATCTCCGACCAGCGTCGGTGGGCGGACTCCAGAAAACGCAGGTAGCCCAGGTCGTGCACTTTGGAAATGGGAGCTGATCCCTGATCCGCCGGCTGAAGCACGGAAATCCCCATGCTTCTGAGTCCCTCCAGCATCAGTTCCGTGCGTGCGGGCACCTCTTGCGGCTCACGCATCTGGCCACGGGTGAAATACGTCTTCGGAACATGCAAATCCTGATGCGGGTGGAAATACGCTTTCATGCAGTCTCTCCCCGGAAGTTTACCGGTAACGTGTTGATTTTGGATTATTCGAGTATAGGCAGTGTCTTGGACCGGTCAAAAATCCGCAACTGACTTTACAGGCTGCCACTCAAGATCCACTATGAAAGACATCATTCACTGACGCAACTGGTGCCCTGGGCCGGGGCGCAGGTAAATACGGAAGAGGAGCCGAGATGATCGAGTCACCCCTGCTGGATAAGCTTACTGGCTACATCGGCGGTCGCTGGACTGACAGCGCCGACGGCAATACCTTTGATGTCTACAACCCTGCCACGGGGGAGGTGATTGCGAAGGTTCCCTCCATGTCGGAGCAGGACGTTCTGGATGCGGTTGAGGCCGGGAAATCGGCGCTGAGGCTGACCGAGCCCTACTCCATCGAAACCCGCCGCAAGTGGCTGGAAGACATCCGTGATGCGCTCAAGGAAAACCGGGAAGAGATCGGTCGGATCCTGACCATGGAACACGGTAAGCCTCTGAAAGAGGGGCAGGGCGAGGTGGATTACGCCGCCGGGTTCTTCGATTACTGCAGCAAGCACGTGCAGGCGCTGGACTCCCACACCATTCCTGAAAAGCCCAAAGACTGCACCTGGACCGTTCACTATCGCCCCGTTGGTGTGACCGGCCTGATTGTGCCGTGGAATTTCCCCATTGGCATGATCGCCAAGAAGCTGTCGGCAGCTCTGGCAGCCGGCTGCCCGTCGGTGATCAAACCGGCCAGTGAAACCCCTCTCACCATGGTGGCGTTGTTCAGCATCATGGACAAACTCGACCTTCCGGACGGCATGGTCAACCTGGTAATGGGCAAGGCCAGTGTAATCGGCAAGGTCCTGTGCGAGCACAAAGACGTGCCCATGCTCAGCTTCACCGGCTCCACGGAAGTGGGACGCAAACTGCTTGTTGATACCTCGGACCAGGTGAAAAAGCTGGCTCTGGAGCTGGGTGGTAACGCGCCGTTTATCGTCTTCGACGACGCCGACCTGGATGCCGCCGCCGACAACCTGATAGGTAACAAGTTCCGGGGTGGTGGCCAGACCTGCGTGTGTGCCAACCGCATTTTCGTGCACGAGAAAGTGGCTGATGCCTTTGGCGAGAAGCTTGCCGAGCGGGTCAACAAGATGACCGTGGGCGATGGCATGAAAGACGGCGTGGATATTGGTCCGCTGATCAACCAGCAAGGTTTCGACAAGGTCAAACGCCACCTGGAAGACGCCCTGGATAAAGGTGGCAAGCTGGTGGCCGGCAAACAGCCCGGTGAGCTGGGCGAGGGCCTGTTCTTCCCGCCGACCGTGATTCATGGCGTGAACCGCGATATGGCCTGTTACCAGGAAGAAACCTTCGGCCCGCTGGTACCCATGGCGCTGTTCCGCACCGAAGAGGAAGTCATCGAGGCCGGTAACGACACCGAGTTCGGCCTGGCCTCCTACGTGTTCACCGCCGATGCCGACCGTGCCCAGCGTGTGGCCGCCGGCTTGCGGTTTGGCCACGTGGGCTGGAACACCGGTACTGGCCCGACACCGGAAGCGCCATTCGGTGGCATGAAGGCCTCTGGCATTGGCCGCGAAGGTGGCCTGGAAGGGCTGTTTGAGTTCGTGGAGCCGCAGACGGTGCCGCGAGGGTTCTGAGCTCGATAGCTCTCTGACTTTGCAGTCTTCGCACGGGGGAGGTTCCCTTTTCAGGACACGCTACGAGCCCTTCATAGGGCTTGAAGCGGGCCATCCCTGGCCCTCAACCGTCCTGCAAAGGCCTCCCCACCCGCAGGCTTGATAGCACAGATGCAGGTACCGCTTCCCAAGACTGTCTGTGGCCAAGGATGGCCACAGTCAAGCGCACAAGGATGTGCTCGTAGCGTGTCTTGGGAAGCGGTACCTGCATCTTTGCGTTAACTCCAAAGCTTTGGGCTGAAGGCCGTGAAGTTTGCTCTCCAAAGCAAACCCCGCCATCACCTGTTATACTCTCCCACCTGTTTATTTAACCAGTAAAAAGCCAGGTTGCTATGGACGTTTCCCACATCATCGATCCCCTGAACGACGCCCAGCGCGAAGCCGTTACCGCCCAGAATGACCACCTGTTGGTACTGGCCGGCGCCGGTAGTGGCAAAACCCGGGTGCTGGTGCATCGGATGGCGTGGTTGATGGGGGTGGACAGGGTTCCGCCCACGTCCATCCTGGCGGTGACCTTCACCAACAAGGCCGCCAAGGAAATGCGCTACCGGGTGGAGCAGATGATGAACATCCCCACCCGGGGGTTGTGGATTGGCACCTTCCACGGCATCGCGCACCGGCTGTTGCGGGCCCACTGGAAAGACGCCGGGTTGCCGGAGAACTTCCAGGTGCTGGACAGCGACGACCAGTTGCGGCTGATCAAACGGGTGATGCGGGAAAACCAGATCGATGAGAGCCAGTGGCCGCCCAAGCAGGCCCAGTGGTTCATCAGCGCCCAGAAAGATGAAGGTCTGCGGGCCGATCACATCCAGGAAAACCCGGGCGATCATTTCACCAGCACCATGCTGAAAATCTACCGCCAGTACGAAAAGCTCTGCCAGCAGGGCGGTCTGGTGGATTTCGGCGAACTGCTGCTGCGTTCCCACGAACTCTGGCTGCACAAGCCCGAGCTACTGGCCCACTACCAACAGCGTTTCCAGCACATCCTGGTGGACGAGTTCCAGGATACCAACACTATCCAGTACGCCTGGCTGCAGGTGCTGGCGGGCCACCGCGTGCCGTCCACCATCGTCGGTGACGACGACCAGTCCATCTACGGCTGGCGCGGGGCCAAGGTGGAAAACATCCAGCAATACCAGCGGGATTTTCCCAATGCCCGGCTGGTGCGCCTGGAGCAGAACTACCGCTCCACCCAGACCATCCTGAAAGCCGCCAACGCGGTCATTGCCAACAACCAGGGCCGTCTGGGCAAGGAATTGTGGACCGATGGCCCCCAGGGCGAACCCATCAGCCTTTACGCGGCGTTTAACGAACAGGATGAAGCCAACTACATCGCCGACAGCATTTCGGCCTGGGTCCAGGACGGCAACCTGCGTAGTGAGTGCGCGATTCTTTACCGCTCCAACGCCCAGTCCCGGGTGCTGGAGGAGTCCCTGATGCGCCAGGGCATTCCCTACCGGGTCTATGGCGGCCTGCGTTTCTACGACCGTCAGGAAATTCGCAATGCCCTGGCGTACCTGCGCCTGGTGCATTACCACCGGGATGATGCGGCCTTTGAGCGGGTGGTGAACATTCCGGCCCGGGGCATTGGTGCCAAGAGCCTGGCGGAGCTTCGTGCCTACGCCACGGAGCAGGGTATCTCGCTCTGGGAAGCTTCCGAACGCATGCTGGCGGCCGGGCAGGTGAAAGGCCGGGCCAAAACCGGCCTGCAGACGTTCATGGACATCATCAACACCCTGTCGGAGATGGTGGACCACGCCTCGCTTCAGGGCCTGATGAAGCAGGCCATCGAGTCCAGTGGCCTGAAGGACTACCACGCCAGTGAAAAAGGCGAGAAGGGCCAGGCCCGGGTGGAAAACCTGGAGGAGCTGGTGAATGCCTTGGCGGACTTTGAGGTGGAAGAGGGCGTGGACCCGCTGGCGGAGTTCATCGCCCAGGCGGCGCTGGATGCCGGCGAGTCCCAGGCCGAGGACCACGAGGACAGCGTGCAGCTGATGACCCTGCACTCGGCCAAGGGGCTGGAGTTTCCGCTGGTGTTCCTGGCCGGTATCGAGGAAGGCTTGTTCCCCCACGGTATGTCGCTGGAAGAGCCCGGGCGGATGGAAGAGGAGCGCCGCCTGGCCTATGTGGGCATCACCCGGGCCATGAAACAGTTGGTGCTCACTTACGCCGAGTCCCGCCGCCTGTACGGGCAGGAGAAATTTCATGCGGTATCCCGTTTCGTCAGGGAAATCCCGGCTGATTGTCTTCAGGAAGTACGGCTGCGCAACACCATCACCCGCCCGGCCATGGTGGGGCGCCCGAATGAAAGCCTGTTCAGCCAGGATTCCGCCGAGCAGTCCGGCTTCAGCCTGGGCCAGCGCGTTCGCCATCCGAAGTTTGGCGAGGGCATCGTGATGAACTGTGAGGGCACCGGGCACCACACGCGGGTGCAGGTGAATTTCGATGAGGGCGCCAAGTGGCTGGTGCTGGCTTATGCGCCCCTGGAGGCCTGTTGAGGCGCGTTACAGCCAGCATTTCTACAGCCAGCCTTTCCGCTTGAAGTACCAGTAGGGCGCGAACGCGGCCAGGACCATCAGCCCCAGAGCCATGGGGTAGCCCCAGGGCCAGTTCAGCTCCGGCATATGCTGGAAGTTCATGCCATAAATGCTGGCAATCAGGGTGGGTGGCAGGAAGACCACCGCCGCAATGGAAAAGATCTTGATGATCTGGTTTTGCTCGATATTGATGAAGCCCTGGGTGGAGTCCATCAGGAAGTTGATCTTGTCGAACAGAAAGGTGGTGTGCGACATCAGGGTTTCGATGTCCCGGTTGATTTCCCGTAGTGTTTCACGGATCTCGCCTTCCTGTCGCAGGTGGCGCAGCAGGAATGACAGGTTGCGCTGGGTGTCCATCAGGCACAGACGGGTTTTCCCGTTGCTGTCCTCGAGCTTGGCCAGCTGGCTAATGGCATCATCCAGTTCCGCTTCTTCATCTTCCAGGACCAGATAGCTGACATCTTCCAGTTGCCGGTGCAGGTCTTCCAGGCCATCGGCGTGGTTTTCCACTTTCTGTTCCAGGATGGTGACCAGCATTTCCGAGACCGTGAGGGCTTCCACTTGTCCACGGCGAGCCCGCATGCGCAGCAGACGGAAATCAGCCAGTTCGGTCTCGCGAATGGTGATCAGGCCGTTTTTCTGCAGGATGAAGGCTACCGAGACGGTGCTGTGACGGCCCTCGGACAGGTTCAGAAACAGTGAGTGCACGTGAATGCCCGCGTGGTCGACAAAGCAACGGGCAGAGGCCTCGATTTCCTCAACATCATCAAATTCGGGGATGTCGCTCTTCACCAGCGACTGCAGTATCTGGCGCTCATCTTCGGTGGGCTCGCAGGCATCAATCCAGTCGGCCTGCTTGAGGTAAGCCCTTTCCTCACCTTCGGGGACAGGCATCTCCCTGATCAGGCCATCCTTTATCTTGTAAAACCTCAGCATGAATGCTCTCCCCACTTTATCCGCATGTTAGGGAGCTTAGTCTATCAGTACCGCGTAGATCACGATGGCCAGCAGAATCCGGTAAATCACGTAAGGCCACATGCCAACCTTGTTGAGCCATTTGAGGAAGAAGTGGATGGCGGTGATGGCCATGATGAAGGAGGTTACGCCACCCAGCAGGAAACCACCCCAGTCCACGGTGACATCCGAGGTGGCCACTTCCAGCAGTTTCACCGAAGAAGCCAGCACGATGATGGGGATGGCCAGCAGGAACGAGAAGCGGGATGCGGTCTGGCGGCTCATGCCCAGGAACAGGCCGGCGGTGATGGTGACGCCGGAGCGGGAGGTGCCGGGAACCAGGGCGAAGGCCTGGGCGATGCCGACGATCAGGGCGTCTTTCCAGCTGAGGGAATCCAGGGTGCGTTCGCGCCGGGGCAGCCAGTCGGCAACCCCCAGTAGCAGGCCGAACACCAGGGTGGTGATGAAAATGACCCCAGCGCCGCGCAGTTCATTGTCGATCATGTCCAGCAGCGCCAGCCCCGCCAGGCCCGCCGGGATGGTGCCGATCACCAGGTACAGCGCCAGCGCGCCCTGGCCAACGAGCCTGCGCTGACCCATGGAAATCAGGCCGTCTTTGGCAATGCCGAACACATCTCGCCGAAAGTACAGCACCACCGCCAGCAGCGTGCCCACGTGTACCGACAGGTCAAAACCCACGCCCTGGTCTTCCCAGCCAAAAAATGCGGGTACGAGAATCAGGTGCGCGGAGCTGGAAATGGGCAGGAATTCAGTCAGTCCCTGGAGAAGGCCAAGGAACAGGGCCTGGTAAAAATCCATTCGCTAGTGGTCCATGTGAGTCAGGGTTGAGGGCGGCAAAAGTCGACGGGAATACTAGCAGGGCGGCTTCGGGTTGAACAGGCGGGGGCGGCGGCAGTACTTGCGGGTGCGTCAGGCGTCTGCGGTGTCATCGCCGCCTGCAAACCGGTAGCCCACGCCGGGCTCCGTCTGAATGTAATTCTGCTCGGTTGGGTCGTCGCCCAGCTTGTGCCTCAGTCTTCCAATAAGAATGCGCAGGTAATGTGTGTCCCTGGTGTGGGTGGGCCCCCAGATGTCTTTCAATAGCTGGGACTGGGTTACGATTTTCCCGGCCGCCAACATCAGAACCTTTAAAACGGAAAATTCTTTCGGGGTAAGCCGGACGTGCTCCCCTTTTACCACGACTTTTCGTTTGGAAAGGTCAATGTACAGGGCGCCGTCGTCAAACAGCACCGGGGTCTCTTGCGTGGACGCATTTTTTTGGTGCTGGCTGCGCAACTGGGTTCGGACCCGCGCCAGCAATTCATCGACGCCGAAGGGTTTGGTGACATAATCATTGGCCCCCAGATCCAGGGCTTTTACTTTTTCCTGTTCCCTGTCGCGTACCGACAGAATAATGACCGGTGCTGAAGACCACTCCCTCAGGCCAGCCAGTACCTCCGTACCATCCATGTCCGGGAGTCCCAGGTCCAGGATGACAAGGTCCGGTGAATGCCGCGCGCACTGCTCCAATCCGGTTTCACCGTCCTCGGCTTCGATGAGTTCATACCCTTCGGTTTTCAGACTGATGCGCAGAAAATGCCGGATTTGCGGCTCGTCATCGATAATCAGAATACAGGGTGTTTCACGGCTGTGTACTGGTGCAGTCATTCACTGGTTTCCCGACTGGGCTCTTGTTCGGGGTATTCTATCAAAGGCAGCGCTATTTCGATGGTAGCCCCGCGACCACCTGGACCAGCCAACGCCCGAATTCGACCCCCGTGGGCAGCCACCATACCATGGCAAATGGCCAGGCCGAGCCCGCTTCCGTGCGGCCCCCGGTCGCCCTCGCCACCGGTGAAGAACATATCGAATACCCGATCGCGTTGATTTTCCGGAATGCCCGGTCCTTGGTCTGAAATGGCGATGATCAGTTCATCACCGTCCCTGTGGGCCAGAATGGTCAGGGTTGAGTCCTCGGGCGCGAATTTGGCGGCATTTTCCAGAACGTTCACCAGCGCCTGCTCAATGAGCGCGGGATGCACGAAGAGTAACGGCAGGTCTTCCTGTACGTCACGCTCCACCCGCACTTTTGACATGAGGTTACGGGTGCGTCGGAGCGCCGAGGACAGGATGTCGGTGAGGGCGATCCAGTCGCGTTCAATTTTGAGGGTGCCGTGGCCCAGTTTGGTCATGTCCAGCAGGTTCCGAATGTATCGGTCCAGGCGTTCACCCTCGCCAAGGACGGAGTCCAGAAGGCTGTTCCGATCCTCATCCGATAGTTTGTTTAACATGGATTTCAGGGTGCTGGCAGAGCCAATCATGGAAGAAAGTGGTGTACGCAGGTCATGGGAGATAGAGGCAAGCAGGGCGGCGCGCAGCCGTTCGGTTTCTTCGGCAACCCTTGATTCAGACAGTCTGGCTGCCAGACGGGTACGGAACCAGGCCAGGCCCAACTGATGCACGTAAACGTCGATGGCAAGGGTGCGGTAATACTCCGGGTTCATCTCACCGAGCTGCAGGCCAAGCACGCCGTAGACCTCGCCGTCCGCTTCGATCGGTTCAAAGCGCCACGAGAGGTTGTGGAACGTATCGGAAAAGGCCCCGCTGGGCTTGCCATTTCTGATGGTCCATTCAATAGCGGATTGGTCAGTATTGTTTAAAGGCCGGGAGACACCAAGTTCTGCCATCACTTCAATGGCCCTGTTCTCGGGGCTTTGTTGTGCAATGACCAGGGGTGTTCGGAGCTGTTTGTAAAGCACCTCGAGCGCCTCGGTCCGGACAGAGCTGATATCGGGTGCGGAGGCGAGACGGCGGGTAAATTCCAGGTGTGCGTCGGATAGGTCGTTGGAGGCACGCAGCATCTGGACCTGATCCCGCAAACGGCCGGCAAGGTTGCCTCCGGTGATGGCAATGATCAGGAATAACATCACCGTCAGGAGCTCGTCCGTCTCTACCATGTGGAGGGTCAGTCGGGGCTCCGTGAAAAAGAAGTTGTAGGTCAGGAAGCTTAATGCGGCCGTGAACAGTGCAGGCCGGATACCGGTGCGGGCCGCTACCCAGAGTACGGATGTCAGGAAGATGAGTGAAAGGTTGCCCAGGGGAAGGATGTTCTGGAGTCCCATGGATAGCGCGGTGGCAATGCCAATACTGGCCAGTGCCCAGGTGTAGTCGGTCCATTGAAATGCCTGGCCGGCCAGTTCAACAGACCGGTGGTGCCGCTGGCCGGGCACGGGAATGAAAGTAACTTCAAAGTCTTCCGACTTTTTCAGGACCTTGCGGCTGGTGGGTTGTCGAAAGTGCCACCATCGGTTCTTGCTGTGGCCAAAAATCAGCGTTGTAACATTTTGATCCCGGGCATGCGCCAGAATCTCTTCGACCACGTCGTGCCCTCGAAGGGTTCTGACTTTTGCGCCCAGTCGGGAAGCAAGACCAAGTGCTTTTTCCACTCGTCGCCGTTCGGCTGAACCTGCCCGTCCATTGTCCACGGTAATAACCGTCCAGGGTGCTTTGCGCTGTTCGGCGAGCCGCTGTGCCGCGCGCACGAGAAATTCATCCTGGCCGGAGCCGTCCACTGCAACCAGCATCCGTGCGCTCTTGCCCACGTCTTGAGTTGCGCCCGCATGAACTGTGAGCTCATCGGTGATAGCTGGTGTCTGTGGTTCCTCAATCATGGCTGTGTATATTTCTGGCCCGTAAAAATGCCGTAAAAATTCACCCGGCATGATCCCAAATTGTCCAAGCGTGTGGTTTCCTTACGCCCTCTCAAACCAATCTGCCCTAGACTTGGCAGAGGTCTAAGGGAAAAGGCGGGGCGATCCTGATTATGGCACTGTTTAACTTGCGGCCTGTAATACAGATTCTGGGTTTTTTGCTGATTCTGCTCAGCTTTCTGATGACGTTGCCGGTAAACCTTTTGTTATTCGGAGAAGCGCCTGACCGCATCGCCTTTGTGAAATCGGCATCGATCTGCTTTTTTGTGGGTCTGACTTTCTTTTTGAGTGTTGGCCGAAAGCGTCACCCGCTCAAACAGCGGGAAATGTTCATCCTGACGGTGTCTTCCTGGGTTGTGCTTCCGCTGTTTTCCAGTCTGCCGCTGTTGCTAAGCGACCTGAACCTGAGCATTACGGACGCTTTTTTTGAGAGTATCTCCGGGGTCACAACCACCGGCTCCACGGTAATCAGTGGTCTTGATCATCTGCCCGGCGACATTCTGCTGTGGCGTTCCATCATGCAATGGATGGGCGGTATCGGCATTATCGGTATGGCGGTGGCAATTCTGCCATTCCTGCGAATTGGCGGTATGCGGCTATTCGCGACAGAATCCTCGGAGTGGACCGAGAAGGCGGTTCCGCGGACAAACCGTTTGGCTCGTGGATTGGTGTTCAGCTATTTCGCGCTGACTTTCGGATGCCTTCTGGTCTACTGGCTTCTGGGCATGGATCTGTTCAAAGCCGTGAACCATGCCTTCACGACGGTGTCGACCGGTGGTTATTCCACTTCCGACAGTTCCATGGCGCAGTTCGAGCAGCTCCCCATCCTATTTGCGTCCACCCTCTTCATGATGCTTGGCGGCATTCCGTTTTTTCTTTTTGTCAGGTTGTTGAATGGCCAGACCGGGCCATTGTTCAGGGATAAACAGGTCCGGTTCTTCCTGAAATTCCTGGTGATCGTGGCAGCAACGATTGCGGCCTATCGGATCACGAAAGAAGAAGCCCCGCCTGTCGATGCCTTTGTGCATGCCCTGTTTAACGTGACATCCGTGGTCACCACCACCGGCTACGCCTCCCAGGACTATTCGCTCTGGGGGCCGTTCGTGGTGGTGCTGTTCTTTTTCCTGACGTTTGTGGGCGGGTGCTCCGGGTCAACCAGCGGAGGCATGAAAATCTTCCGTTTCCAGCTTTCCATGCTGCTGTTGCGGGAACAGGTTATCCGCCTGCTGCACCCCAATGCGGTGATTGCCCGGCATTACAATGGGCGAATCATCAACGATGAGATTGTGGCGTCCAGTGTGGCCTTTTCATTTATCTTTCTCGCCACATTGTCGGTGGTGGCGGCCATTCTGGCGTTTCTGGGATTGGATCTTGTGACCAGCCTGACCGGTGCCGCCACCGCCCTGGCCAATGTAGGGCCTGGGCTGGGTGACACCATCGGGCCCGCCGGCAACTTCCAGACGCTGCCGGATGCCGCCAAATGGGTGTTGATGGGGGCCATGCTGCTGGGCCGGCTGGAACTGCTCAGCGTGTTTGTTTTGTTCTCGCCGCATTTCTGGCGGGGCTGAGTCGTTCCGCGTGTTGGCCGGCCGCTCAAGCGCCAAGCGCAACACCGCCGGCCGCCATTACCAGTACCACGCCCCAGGCCGGCAGTTTCCACACTGTCAGCAGCATGAAGCCGGTCAGTGCCAGGGCAAATTCTTCCGCCCCGACGATAGCGCTGGTAAACACCGGCTGATACAGGGCCGCGCCCAGAATACCCACCACGGCCGCATTGGCGCCGCGCATCAACGACTGGGCCCGGTGCCAGCGGCGGAAGTTGTTCCAGTGTGGCAGTACCGCCAGGAGAATCAGCATGCCGGGCAGGAAGATGGCGATCAGTGCCAGCAACCCCCATGTGATGGGTGCCCCGGGTTCCATCACTGCGCCCAGGTAAGCCGGGAAGGTGAACAGCGGGCCGGGCATGGCCTGAACGGCGCCGTAACCGGCAAGAAATTCATCGGCGGTGAGCCAGCCGGTCTGCACCACTTCCGCTTCCAGCAGTGGCAACATGACATGACCGCCCCCAAACACCAGGGCGCCCGTGCGATAGAAGGCGTCCAGCATTTCCACGAGGGTGGACGGTGTCAGCCAGACCAGTAACGGCAGGCCGGCCAACAGGAACCCATACAGAAAAGCGGTTAACCGGCCGGTTGTGGCTGACACGGAGAGCCCCGAATGGCCGCTGGCGCCGTCATCGTCAAACCTGCACAGGGCCAGCCCGGCCAGTGCCCCCAGGATGATGGCGCTGATCTGCCCGACCGTGCCGCCGACAAACACCACCAGAAGCACCGCCGCCAGGGCGATGCCGGCTCGTTTCCGGTCCGGGCACAGGTTGCGGGCCATGCCCAGCACCGCGTGGGCGACCACGGCCACCGCCGCCACTTTCAGGCCATGGATAATGCCCTGGCTGATGGGCCCCTCCAGTAAGCTCGCGCTCATGGCAAAGGCCAGCATGATGATGGTCGAAGGTAGCGTGAAGGCCGCCCAGGCGGCTGCCGCACCCCAGCCCCCACCCCGTTTGAGGCCAATGGCAAACCCGACCTGGCTGCTGGCTGGGCCAGGTAGAAACTGGCAAAGTGCCACCAGATCGGCGTAGTCCTGTTCCGACAACCAGCGCTTGCGGGCCACGAATTCGTTACGAAAGAAGCTCAGATGGGCGGCCGGCCCGCCAAAGGAGGTCAGGCCCAACGCCAGAAAAGACAGGAAAATCTCACGAATCCGGGGTAACGAAACCGCTCCAGCAGACATGTGGGCTCCAAAATTATCCGTTATCAGGCGGGAAACTTATCTCGCGTCTTGTTGGCGATCTTCACCAGCGCCAGCATCAAGGGCACTTCCACCAGCACGCCCACCACCGTGGCCAGGGCCGCGCCGGATTGCAGGCCGAACAGGGCGATGGCGGCGGCCACGGCCAGTTCGAAGAAGTTACTGGCGCCAATCATCGCGCCCGGTGCGGCGATGCAGTGGCGCACCTTCCACAGCCTTGCCCAGCCGTAAGCCAGCAGGAAAATGAACACCGTCTGGATGATCAGCGGCACGGCAATCAGGGCGATGTGCAGCGGGTTTTCCAGGATTACCTCGCCCTGGAAGGCAAATAGCAACACGAGAGTGACAATCAATGCACCCGGGGTGACCGGGCCAATGCGCTTCATGAACACGTTGTCGTACCATGTTTCCCCGTGGCGGGCGATCAGCACCCGGCGAGTCAGGTAACCGGCGGTCAGTGGAATCACGATATACAGCACCACCGACAGCAGCACGGTATCCCAGGGCACCTGGATGTCGGAAATGCCCAGCAGGAAAACCACAATCGGCGCGAAGGCGAACAGCATGATGATGTCATTCAGGGATACCTGCACCAGAGTGTAGGCCGCATCGCCACGGGTCAGGTAACTCCAGACAAACACCATGGCGGTGCAGGGTGCGGCGCCCAGCAGGATGGCCCCTGCCAGGTATTCACTGGCCAGCTCTGGTGCGATCAATGGCTCGAACACCACCATCAAAAAGAACCAGGCAATGGCGAACATGGTGAAGGGTTTGATCAGCCAGTTCACGATGGTGGTAATCGCCAGGCCTTTGGGCTCTTTTCTCACGCCCATGATGGCGCTGAAATCAATCTGCGCCATCATCGGGAAAATCATTGCCCAGATCAGAATGGCGATGGGGATCGAAACCTGCGCGTATTCAAAGCGCGACAGGGTCTCCGGTACCACGGGCGCCACTTGCCCCAGTACCACACCCGCAATGATTGCCAGGCCTACCCAGACCGACAGATAACGCTCGAAAAAGCCCATCCTTTTCTCTTCCTTTACTCATTGGCTGAATGATCCTATTATGCATAAAAACAGATATCCATGAAAACGAATATATGGAAAATCGCATGAGTCGCAGAGTCTTGTTTGTTTGCACCGCCAACAGCGCCCGCTCCCTGATGGCCGAGGCGGTACTCCGTGATATGGCCGGTGACCAGTTTGATGTGGCCAGTGCGGGAACCGAACCCACCACCCCCAATCCACTGGCCCTGCAGGTGTTGGAAGAAGCCGGTATTGATACCGCCGGCCTGTACAGCAAACAGTTGGCGGATTTGCAGGAGCAGCCCTGGGATTATGTGATCACCCTGTGCGACAAAGCCGCCAGTGAATGCGGTGTGGTACACGCCGGGGCCCAGCAGATTCACTGGGATTTTCCCGACCCGGCCGCAACCAATCGTCATTCCACCTTCTCGCTTACCCTGAAGGAGCTGAAGGAACGTATCGGTCTGTTCACCCTGGTTCACCAGAAGGAAACCGGACTGAAACCGGCTGAGTTCAATCCGGTATCCGTCTTCAAGGCACTGGGCGATGAATTGCGTTTATCCGCCCTGTTGCTGATCCGCCATCAGGGCCGGTTGTGCGTGTGTGAGCTAACCGAAGCCTTCGAGGTGTCCCAGCCAAAAGTCAGCCGCCACCTGGCCACATTGCGTGATGCCGGTTTGCTGGATACCGAAAGGCATGGCCAATGGGTCTATTATTACCTGAACCCGGCCCTGCCGGACTGGTTGCGGCGTGTGCTGGAAGAAACCGCTATTCACAACGCGCAGCTGATTGACGCGCCGCTGACACGGCTGGAAAGCATGGCCGACCGGCCGGTGCGCTGTTCCTGATTATTCGACTGAATGCGAATCTCGCAAGGAGAACACGATGAGCAAGATCAAGGTAGGTATTAACGGTTTTGGCCGCATTGGCCGGCTGGCATTGAGAGCGGCCTGGGGCTGGCCGGAGCTGGAATTTGTGGCGATCAACGATCCGGGGGCGGACGCCGCCAGTCTCGCCCACCTGCTGAATTTCGACAGCATTCACGGCCGCTGGAGCCACGAAGCGAGTGCGGACGGCGACGACATGGTGATCGACGGCCAGCGTATTCGCGTGACGCAAAACCGGGGCATTGCCGACACCGACTGGTCCGGCTGCGACCTGGTGGTCGAAGCCAGTGGCGTGAACCGCAAGGTGGAGGTATTGCAGGCCTACCTGGACCAGGGCGTGAAGCGCGTGGTGGTGACCGCACCCGTGAAGGAAGTCGGTGCGAAAAACATCGTGCTGGGTGTCAACGAGGACATCTTCGACCCGGCCAGCGACCGCATCGTCACCGCGGCTTCCTGCACCACCAACTGCCTGGCACCGGTGGTGAAGGTGATTCACGAGAAGCTGGGCATCAAGCACGGCTCGCTGACCACCATTCACAGCCTGACCAACACCCAGACCATCATCGATGCGCCCCACAAGGACCCGCGCCGGGCCCGGGCCTGCGGCAGCTCGCTGATTCCCACCAGTACCGGTTCGGCCACGGCCATCATCGAGATTTTCCCGGAACTGAAGGGCCGGCTGGATGGCCACGCGGTTCGGGTGCCGCTGACCAATGCCTCGCTGACTGACTGCGTGTTTGAAGTAGAGAAGCCCACGGACGTGGAAACCGTCAATCAGCTGCTGAAAGAGGCGGCCGAGGGTGAGCTGAAGGACATCCTGGGCTACGAAGAGCGCCCGCTGGTGTCCATCGACTACAAGACCGACCCGCGTTCTTCCATCGTTGATGCCCTGTCCACCCTGGTGGTCAATGGCACCCAGGTGAAAATCTACGCCTGGTACGACAACGAATGGGGCTACGCCAACCGCACCGCCGAGCTGGCGCGCAAGGTAGGGCTGGCCTGATATGAGTGCCGCCATCCGTCAGTATCTGGTGATCACCGGCAACTACTGGGCCTTTACCCTGACGGATGGGGCCTTGCGCATGCTGGTGGTGCTGCATTTCCACCAGCTGGGCTATTCGCCGCTGGAAATCGCCCTGTTGTTCATCTTCTATGAATTTTTCGGGGTGGTGACCAACCTGGTGGGCGGTTACCTGGGCGCCCGCATGGGCCTGAACCGCACCATGAACATCGGCCTGTTCCTGCAGATTGTCGCCCTGGCCATGCTGGCGGTGCCGGCGGCCATGCTCACCGTGCCCTGGGTGATGGCGGCCCAGGCGTTGTCCGGTATAGCCAAGGATCTGAACAAGATGTCCGCCAAGAGTGGCATCAAGCTGCTGGTGCCGGACACCGAACAGGGCAAGCTGTACAAGTGGGTGGCGATTCTTACCGGCTCCAAGAACACCTTGAAAGGCGTGGGTTTTTTCCTGGGCGGTGTGCTGCTGATGGCCGCCGGTTTCAAGGGCGCGGTGATTCTGATGGCGGTGGCGCTGGCGGTGGTCTGGCTGGCCAGCCTGTTCCTGCTGGGGCAGGACCTGGGCAAGAGCAAGGCCAAACCGAAGTTTACCGATATCCTGTCCAAGAGCCGGGCCATTAACGTGTTGTCGGCGGCCCGGATGTTCCTGTTCGGCGCCCGGGATGTCTGGTTCGTGGTGGCCCTGCCGGTGTACATGGCCACCGCCTTCGGCTGGGACCACTGGCAGGTGGGCGGCTTCATGGCCAGCTGGATCATCGGCTATGGCTTTATCCAGACCATTGCCCCCCGCATTACCGGGCACGCGGAAGGCCGCAGTGGGGCGGTGCTCTGGGCGGCCGCCCTGGCGCTGATTCCGGCGCTGATTGCCGGTGGTTTGATGGCCGGCTGGCCGGCGCAAACCATCGTAATCGGCGGCCTGTTGTTGTTTGGTGTACTGTTCGCCATCAACTCCTCACTGCACAGCTACCTGATTGTCAGCTATGCCCGGGGTGATGGCGTGTCGCTGGATGTGGGCTTTTATTACATGTCCAACGCCGCCGGTCGGCTGCTGGGGACCATTCTTTCCGGTTGGGTGTACCAGGCGTACGGGCTGGAAGCCTGCCTGTGGATTTCGGCGGGGCTGGTGGCTGCTGCGGCGCTGCTCTCGTTGATGTTGCCGGAGCGGCGGTTGGTGGAGGCGTGATACTGGCAGGCACCGGCCAGGCGCCGGTGCCTGCTCTTTAGGGCCAGGACTTCAGCCTTTGAGCCATTCGGCGATGGCGTCACTCGTGGGAATCGAGCCACTGTGAACCACCTGCCCATCCAGGGCCACGGCCGGTGTGGACATCACCTGGTACTCCATGATTTTGGCCGGGTCGGTGATTTTTACCACCTCGACCTCCTGACCCAGCTCACTGGCTATTTTTTCGATTTTCTCGGCGGTATTTGTGCACTTCTTGCACCCTGTACCCAATACTTCAAACGTTTTCATCGCGTTCTCCTTTCATTGTTTACCCGGTTGGGTTGGTTGAGGCAGGTCAGCTCCCGGCAAACAGCCAGGGACCAATGGCATTGATCACCCAGCCGACCACCATGAAGTTGGCCAGCAGGATGGCAAAAATGATTGCCAGCAGGCGGAAGGTCATCACCTGTTTGAGCATGATGAACTCGGGGAAGCTGGCGGCCACGGTGCTCATGCAGAACGCCAGGGTGGTGCCCACCGGCAGGCCCTTGACGATCAGGCTTTCCATCACCGGAATCACACCGGTGGCGTTGGAGTACAGGGGCAAGCCGGCGAACACGGCGGCCGGTACGCTCCACCACTGGCCGGAGCCCAGGTGTTCGGCAAACCAGCCGTCCGGCACAAAGCCGTGCAGGGCCGCGCCCAGGCCAACGCCGATCAACACCCACTTCCAGATGCGCCCGACAATTTCTTTCAGTTCGTCTTTGGCAAAATTGTGTCTGTCTTTAAAGGTCAGCTTCGGGGCTTCGGGTACTTCAACGTCGTGCGGTGAATCATGAGCCTGCTCCGCCGCCTTCTGGTAAGCCTTGGCGGCGAAATCCTTCAGCCAGCGTTCGCCCTTGATGGCATCCAGAATCATGCCGCCGACCATGCCCACGGCCATGCCGATGACGATGTAGGCCAGGGTGAATTTCCAGCCCAGCAGGCTCCAGAGCATGATCACCGCCACCTCGTTAATAATGGGCGAGGTGAACAGAAACGCCATGGTGATGCCCAGCGGAATACCGGCGCTGGTGAAACCCAGGAACAGGGGAATGCTGGAGCAGGAGCAAAAGGGAGTGATGGCGCCAAAGCCGGAACCGAAAAAGTAGCCTACCGTGCGATTCTTGCGCTGGATGTAGGCGCGCACTCGATCGAGGTTCAGGGAGGCTCGCATCAGGGCGATGACATAGATCATCACCACCAGTAGAAACAGGATCTTGGTGGTGTCTTCGATGAAGAAATGGACGGAAGTGCCCAGTTTGGTCTCCGGGCTCAGCCCCATCAGGGTGTAGGTGAGCCAGTCGGCCAGTTGCGTGAAAATCGCCAGCATAGTCGGGAAACCCGTTGTCTGATGGATAAGGAATAGGGGTTACCCATGAAGACGAACGGTCACCTAAAAGGATGCATCGGTTTTTCGGCAAAACGAAAAATTGAAGAAAGCGGGTTGGGGCGGCAGCCAGCACTTGCTCAGGTTACAATGACTTTTTGGTTTCATAATCCATTCACCGGGGTATCCTGAGCGGCATGGCGTTTGAGTGTGTACTGCAAGCCTGGGAAGACCATCAGGCAGAGCTTCGTCATTTCCTGATCGGCCAATTGACGGATCCGGCGACGGCGGATGATTTTCTGCAGGATGTGTTCTTCAAGGCCATGAGGGCCGGACGAACCTTCTGTGAGCTTACCAATCCGCGTGCCTGGCTGTTTCAGGTGGCCCGCAACGCGCTGACTGACCGGTATCGGTTGCGCAAGCAGTGGGTGCCGGTGCCGGAACAGTTGCCGGATGAACGTGGCACCGGGCGGGCACCAGTGGATGAACTGGACCAATGTATTCACAGGACTCTTCCGCTGCTGGCCGACACGGATCGCGGCATTCTCGAAGCCTGTGACCTGGGAGGCATGTCTCAGGTGGCTTACGCCGAGTCTCACGGGCTGTCACTCTCCGCCACCAAGGCCCGCATTCGCCGAGCCCGGCAGCGGCTTCGCGCAACCCTCGCCCGCCGCTGTAACGTGGAGACCGACAGCAGTGGCCGGGTTTGCTGCCATAAAATGCACGGCTGACAACAAAGACAACAATGATGATCCAATTTCTGCGGCGTTACCCCCTGCCGATGATTGTGCTGGCGCAACTGTTTGGCACTTCCTTGTGGTTCAGCATCAACGGCGTTTGGCTGTCGCTGGCCGGTGAGCTGGGTCTGCCCGAGTCGCAATTAGGCAGCCTGACACTGGCCGTGCAGGGCGGTTTTATTGCCGGCACGCTATTGATTGCCGTGACCGGCCTGGCGGATCGTTTCGGGGCCAGCCGTATTTTTGCCGTCGCCAGCTTGCTGGGGGCACTGGTGAATGCCGGGTTTGTGCTGGCGGCCAGTCAGCCCACCTTCGGTTTTATCCTGCGCTTTGCCACCGGGCTCTGCCTGGCCGGTATTTACCCGCTGGGCATGAAAATGGTGATCGCCTGGACGCCAAAATATGCGGGTGCCGCGCTGGCCTGGCTGGTGGGCATGCTGACCCTGGGCACGGCGCTGCCGCACCTTATGCGTGGGGCTACGTTGGGACTGCCCGGGGAATGGCCATTGCTGGGTTCCTCGGTATTGGCGTTCATTGGCGCGGCGCTGGTGTTTTTGCTGGGTGATGGCCCGCACTTGCCCAAAAGCGCCGGCCGGGTGCCGCTGCGCCATGGTCTGGCGGCCCTGCGCGTGCCGCGTTTTCGAGCGGTGGCGGGCGGCTATTTCGGGCATCAGTGGGAGCTTTATGCCCTCTGGACACTGATTCCGCTGCTGGCTGGGCGCGAACTTTCCCGGCTGGGCTTCGGAAGTGATTGGGTGCCGTGGCTGGCCTTCGCGGTTATTGGCATTGGTGCGCTGGGCTGTATTGGTGGCGGCTGGCTCAGTCGCAGCAAGGGCAGCGAGTGGGTAGCCCGCTGGGCCTTGCGAATATCCGGGGCACTGTGCCTGCTTTACCCATGGCTAAGTGGCTTGCCGCCACAGTGGTTGATCGGCTTGCTGTTTGTCTGGGGGCTGTCGGTCATTGCCGACTCGCCCCAGTTCTCGGCACTGGCGGCCGAGACTGCCCCAAGGGCGTCCATCGGCTCTTCGCTGGCGGCCATGAACGCTGTCGGTTACGGCCTGACGCTACCCGCCATCTGGCTTACGACGAGTCTGTGGAATAGCTGGGGTGTGTGGGTGGCGCTTCTGTTGGCGCCAGGGCCGGTTTTTGGGCTCTTGTCGCTGGGGCGCAGTTACCGCGCACAATCAATGCAGTAGAGGCAGGTAGGGTCAATCTCCAGGCGCCTGGGGTTGATCGGCTCGCCGCATTCCATGCACTCCCCGTACTCGCCCTTTTCAATGCGAACCAGCGCGGCTTCAATCATTTTCAGCTGTTTTTCCGCCCGTTCCTTGCCCGCCTTGGCCAGGGCCTGGCTTTGCAGGGCATCCATGCGGGATAACCTGCCCACGCTTTGCTGGTCCAGGTGCACGGTGCTGCTGGTTTCATCCCGGACTTCGCTGGTGGATTGCAGGTCTTCGCGCCATTTCAGCAGCAATTGGCGAAATTTTTCCAGTTCTTCAGGCGTCATGCGTTGCTCCCTTTGCCTTGTTTGCTTTTTGAACGGCACCCGGGGGTTTGCTAGGATTCTGCTCGCTCCGGGCAGGTGGAGCAACCATTGTCATTGAGGCCTGCAAAACAGGCTGTCCGAGCGCCCCATGACAAATTCCATATCCCAGAATACCGATAATGCGCCCCGGGTCCTGCTTTTGTCCGGCTATGACGCGGCCAGCCATCGACGTTGGCGTGAGCAGCTTGTGGCTATGTTTCCGGGCTATGAGTGGCACACGCTGGCCTTGCCGCCCCGGCATTTCCGTTGGCGCATTCGCGGCAACCCGGTGGCCTGGCTGAAGGAGCCCTGTTTTCGGGACAACTGGGACCTGGTGATTGCCACGTCCATGGTGGACCTGGCCTCACTAAAAGGTTTTCATCCGGCCCTGGCGGGTGTGCCATGCCTGTTGTACATGCACGAAAACCAGTTTGCCTTCCCGACATCCGCCCGACAGCATTCCAGTGCGGAGCCACAGGTGGTTAATCTGTACAGCGCCATTGCGGCGGATGGAGTGATGTTCAACAGCGCCTGGAATCGGGACAGTTTTCTGGATGGCGCCTGGCAGTTTCTGGACAGGATGCCGGATGGTGTGCCCGACGGGCTGATTGCCGGGTTGCGTGAGAAATGCCGGGTGGTGCCGGTGCCCATCGAGAACCGTTTGTTTGTGGCCCGGGAGCAGGCACTGGATTGGCAGTGTCCCCATCTGCTCTGGAACCACCGCTGGGAATACGACAAGGGGCCGGATCGGTTATTGGGCCTGCTTGAGGAACTGGAACGCCGGGCGCTGCCGTTTCGCCTGAGTGTGGTGGGTGAAAGTTTCCGTAGATACCCGCCGGTATTCGACGAGATCCGGGAACGCTTCGGTCACCGTTTGCAAGACTGGGGATACCTGGAGCAGCGGAGCGATTACGACCGGCTGTTGGGCGAGGCCGATATTGTGCTCTCCACCGCCCTGCACGATTTCCAGGGGCTGTCGATGCTCGAAGCCATGGCCTCGGGCTGCGTGGCTCTGGCGCCGGACCGGCTCGCCTATCGGGAATACGTGCCGGCCGATAACCTCTATGCTAGCCATGAAACCGACCCGGAAAGAGAAGCCCGGGCCGCCGCCGATGGCCTTGAGCAGCTCATGGGCCAACAACCCGCCCCCGTTCAGCCCGATGCCTGGCGAGCCTCGGAGCTACAGGGCCATTATCAGGACCTGTTCGAGTCCGCGATGGCTCGTGCCGGTCGATTTTCCTGATCGGCTCTGGTAAACTCCGCGCCCTTCTTGAGGCCTTGCCTCTTTTTAATCTTTATCGACGAAACCGAAACCAACTGTGACGATTCTTCCGCCCTAGCGTTCAAGCTAACCCTTCTGGTACCCGCGAGCGGCCCATTTCGCCGGCGTTATCGCCTGGCTGACGGCTTCGTTTGTCGTGTGCCCCGGTCACAGTACCTTTTCCTGCAATAAACCCATTAGAAACTGTGGCGCTGATCGGTTCCGATCTGTGCGTTCGCTGTTTTATGACCTTCAACCGGATTGACTGAACATGCTGAAAAGTCTGCAAACCAACTGGTTTTCCAACATTCGTGGTGACTTGCTCGCCGGTATCGTGGTGGCGCTGGCGCTGATCCCGGAAGCCATCGCCTTTTCCATCATCGCGGGGGTGGACCCGAAAGTGGGGCTGTACGCGTCCTTCTGTATTGCCGTGGTGATTGCCTTTGTCGGCGGCCGGCCGGGCATGATCTCCGCCGCCACCGGCGCCATGGCGCTGCTGATGGTGACCCTGGTGAAAGAACATGGTCTGGAATACTTGCTGGCGGCCACGTTGCTGACCGGTGTGCTGCAGATCGTCGCCGGTTATCTGAAACTGGGCGGGCTGATGCGCTTCGTTTCCCGTTCGGTGGTCACCGGTTTTGTCAACGCGCTGGCTATCCTGATTTTCATGGCCCAGTTGCCGGAGCTGACCAACGTCACATGGCATGTGTACGCCATGACCGCCGCCGGCCTGGGCATTATCTACCTGTTCCCCTACGTGCCGGTGGTGGGCAAGGTGCTGCCCTCGCCGCTGGTGTGCATCATTGTGTTGACCGCCGTGGCCATGGCGGTGGGCCTGGACATTCGCACCGTGGGCGACATGGGCGAGCTGCCGGATACCCTGCCAATCTTCCTGTGGCCGGATGTGCCACTGAACCTGGAAACCCTGATGATCATCCTGCCGTATTCGCTGGGCCTGGCCGTGGTCGGCCTGCTCGAATCCATGATGACCGCCACCATCGTGGACGACCTGACCGACACCACCAGTAACCGCAACCGCGAGTGCAAGGGCCAGGGCATTGCCAATATCGGTTCCGGCCTGCTGGGTGGTATGGCTGGTTGCGCCATGATTGGCCAGTCCATCATCAACATTAAATCCGGTGGCCGTACACGGCTGTCCACGCTGTCTGCCGGTGTGTTTCTTCTGATCATGGTGCTGGTGCTGGACAAATGGCTGGTGCAGATTCCCATGGCGGCCCTGGTGGCGGTGATGATCATGGTGTCCATCGGTACCTTCAGCTGGGGCTCCATCAAGAATCTCAAGGAGCATCCGTTGTCCACCAACATCGTCATGGTGGTGACTGTCATCGTGGTGGTGGCTACCCACAACCTGGCGTTCGGTGTGCTGGCCGGGGTGCTGCTGGCGGCGCTGTTCTTCGCCAACAAGGTGGGTCACTACATGGCCGTTACCTCCGACTACGACAAAGAAACCGATACCCGCACCTACAAGGTGGTGGGCCAGGTGTTCTTCAGCTCTTCGGAGAAATTTATCGAGGCGTTTGATTTCAAGGAGGCCGTTGATAACGTGGTGATCGACCTGAGCCGTGCCCATTTCTGGGACATCACCGCCGTGGGCGCCCTGGATAAAGCGGTGATCAAGTTCCGCCGGGAAGGCGCGGATGTGGAGGTGTTGGGGCTGAACGAAGCCAGCGCCACCATCGTTGACCGCTTTGGGGTACACGACAAGCCGGACGCTGCCGATTCACTGATGGGCGGCCACTGAGGGAGTTGAAAATGACAGACAATAATCGCGACACCAACGACCTGCGGGTGGTTGCCTGCATCGATGGCTCCAGATCGGCCCTGGGCGTATGCGACTACGCCGCCTGGGCCAGCCAGCGCATGGGCGACCCGCTGCTGCTGTTGCACGTGTTGGATGATGAAAAATACCCGGCCCAACCGGATATGTCCGGCAACATTGGCCTGGGCGCCCGTGAGCACTTGCTGGATGAGCTGGTGGAGCTGGACCAGCAACGCAGCAAGCTGGCTCTCAAGCAGGGCCACCTGATGCTGGATGAAGCCGAACAGCGGGTTCGGGCCGATGGCGTGGGCAGCGTCAATCAGCGCCAGCGCCACGACGAACTGGCCGGCTCGCTGGTTTCACTGGAACCGGAGGCCCGTTTGTTTGTCCTGGGGCTGCATGGCGAAGGCAGCAATTCCGAGGTGGGGCAACATGTGGGCAGCCAGCTGGAAACGGTGATCCGTAGCGTGCATCGCCCTGTCTTGTTGGTGCCGGATGAGTACACCCAGCCACGGAGTGCTATGCTTGCCTTTGATGGCAGTGAAACGGCGTTCCGGAGTATCGAGCTCCTGGCGGGCACGCCGGTTTTCCAGGGTATGCCTTTTCACCTGGTGATGGTGGGGCAGGACACCGATGAAAAACGTGGGCAGATGGCGCGGGCGCGAGACGTCCTGGCTGCTCAGGATCTGGAAGTGACGCAGGCCATTTGTCAGGGCACGGATGTGGAAAAGACCCTGCACGAATACCAGGATGAGCAGGACATTGATCTGCTGATCATGGGGGCTTACGGTCACTCCCGCATTCGTCGGTTCCTGGTCGGCAGTACCACCACCAGGATGCTGGAAACCGCCAAAAAACCGCTGGTTATACTCCGTTGATTCACTGGCCTGTCTTGCGTGCATCGGAGGCGGCATGACGCCGCCTCTTGCAGAGCTCATCGACGACTATCATCTGGGAATGGAGATGGTGAATGATGAACGAGACGATGGCCGACAACGCAACGTTTTTTGACCCG
Organism: Marinobacter nauticus; assembly: GCA_044811145.1. GTDB lineage: Bacteria > Pseudomonadota > Gammaproteobacteria > Pseudomonadales > Oleiphilaceae > Marinobacter > Marinobacter nauticus_A. The sequence continues at coordinate 873,870 of CP085245.1, read as the reverse complement.
GACAAGAAGACCCATCAGTTCGCGGCGGATCTGCTGGCCCAGGCGGATATCCGGATTGGCGGGTCCCGACCCTGGGATATCCAGTTCCTGGCCGAAGGGGTGCCAGAGGCGGCCCTGGCCCGGGGCAATCTGGGGTTCGGTGAAGCCTACATGGACGGCGCCTGGGAAGCCGAAGCGCTGGACCAGTTTTTCTGTAAGCTATTGGCCGCCCGCCTGCCGCATTACATCAAACCCGCCAAGATTTTCCCTCACATCGTGAGAGCAAAATTGCTGAACCGGCAGACCGCGAAACGTGCCTGGGAAGTGGGGGAGGCCCATTACGACCTGGGCAACGAGTTTTACGGCGCCATGCTCGATTCTCGCATGACATACACTTGCGGCTACTGGAAAGACGCCGACAATCTGGAAGATGCCCAAAAGGCGAAGCTGGACCTGATCTGCCGCAAGCTGCAACTGGAGCCGGGCATGCGTCTGCTGGACATTGGTTGTGGCTGGGGCAGCCTGATGGCCTATGCCGCCGAGCATTACGGTGTGGAAGCCGTGGGACTGACCATTTCCAAGGAGCAGACCCAATGGGCGAAAACCCATTATCCGCACCTGAACCTGGATTTCCGGCTGATGGATTACCGGGAGATCGATGAAAAGTTCGACCGCATTGCCAGTGTGGGCATGTTCGAACATGTGGGGCCGAAAAACTACCGGACCTTTTTCGAGGTGGTGCATCGTTGCCTGAATCCCGGCGGCCTGTTCCTGCTCCACACCATTGGCAAGAACCAGCGCAATTCCTTCCCCGACCCGTTTATCGACAAATACATTTTCCCGAACGGTGAGCTGCCTTCCATCGGTCAGATTGGCGACGCCGTCGATGAACTGTTTGTGGTGGAGGATCTGCACAATTTCGGGGCCGACTACGACAAGACCCTGATGGCCTGGCATGCCAATTTCGAGAAAGCCTGGCCCCGTTTCCGGGAGGAATTGGGCGAACGGTTCTATCGCATGTGGCGGTATTACCTGCTCTCCTGTGCCGGGGCGTTCCGTGCCCGGGATATCCAGCTCTGGCAGTGGGTCATGGCCAAAGACGGGGTGCAGGGTGTTTATCCGAGAGTGGTCTGAGCCGCCTTTATAGCCGGTTTTCCGGCGGAACGTCGCGAATGCGACCCTGCTCGTCGATAGCAACATAGACAAACAGGCCTTCGGTCACTTTGCGGGGGCGACTGGCCAGACGATCCAGAGTCCAGACTTCGACATTGATCTTCATGGAACTGCGGCCGACCTTGAGAAGTTCGCAGTAACAACTGACCTGGGATCCTACCCGCAGCGGCGACAGGAACTCCATGCGGTCCATGGCCACCGTAGCGTTGCGGCCCTCCGAGATGCGGCCGGCCACGGTTGCAGCCGCCAGGTCCATCTGCTTTACCAGCCAGCCCGCGAAGACATCGCCATTGGCGTTGGTATCGGCCGGCAGCGGGATGACCTGCAGGGTCAGCTCGCCACGGGGCTTGGGACGGTCGTCATTGTACGTGGTCATCTTCTCGGACTCATGTCAGCGTATGCGGTGTTTTCAGGGCATGGTAACGCCTCGGGAGGCCGCTGCAAGAAAAAATTGTGGTTGTTTTTTGGTTGTAACAAAGCTGTCACACAGTCCCCCTAGGATGCACTCATCGGTAAAGCAGATCCGACCCAACGTCTAAACCAAATAACGGAGACTTGACGTGATGAAACTGAAAACTGCGCTGACGTCTGTAGCCCTGGCCGGCACCATCGCCGCCGTATCCACTCCGGCTATGGCTCGTGACACCATCAGCATTGTGGGTTCCTCCACTGTATACCCGTTCGCGACCGTGGTGGCTGAACGCTTTGGTACCAATACCAATTTCGCTACTCCGAAGCTGGAATCCACCGGTTCCGGTGGTGGTCTGAAACTGTTCTGTCAGGGCATTGGCACCCAGCACCCGGACATCACCAACGCTTCTCGCCGTATGAAGCCGTCCGAGTACGACATGTGCCAGGGCAACGGTGTTACTGACATCACCGAATTCCGTATCGGTTCCGACGGCATTGTGATTGCCAGCTCCCAGGAAGCGGAAAACCTGGACATCACTCTGGAACAGCTGTTCCTGGCCCTGGGCAAGGAAGTTCCCAACCCGAACAACGAAAACGAACTGATCGCCAACCCTTATGAAAAGTGGAGCGATATCGATTCCAGCCTGCCGAACGTGGCTATCCAGGTAATGGGTCCGCCGCCGACCTCCGGTACTCGTGACGCGTTTGTTGAGCTCGCCATGCAGGGTGGCTGTGAAGATCTGCCGGCGGTTGCCGACATGAGTGAAGATGACATGGAAGGCGTGTGTCACAGCATGCGTGAAGACGGCCCCTTCATCGAAGCCGGTGAGAACGACAACCTGATCGTGCAGAAGCTGATGAGCGACTCTGGCATGTACGGCATCTTCGGCTACAGCTTCCTGGAAGAAAATGCCGACCGCCTGCAGGCTGCTCGTTTGAACGGCATGGTCCCGACCGTGGAAAACATCGCCGCTGACGAGTACCCGGTTGCCCGCTCTCTGTTCTTCTACGTGAAGAAAGCACACATCGGTGTGGTTCCGGGCATCAATGAGTATGTGGAAGAGTTCACCAGCCAGGCCGCCATGGGCCGCAACGGCTACCTGAAGAGCGTTGGCCTGATCGTTCCGCCGCGTGACGCCCTGATGGATCTGCAGGACAAGGCAGCTGACATGCCGAACCTGCAGAAGAGCGAATTGCTCTAAGAAAATCAGCAGCTTGAATATAAGCTGACTGTGGAGGGTGCGAGTCCGAGGGCTCGCACCCTTTTGTGGTTAAACGCAGTGGATAAAAAGTGGCCGGTTTGAACCTGAGTCGGAAGACCGTAAACTTGCCGCTCAATTGAAGTGCCAGACAGGATAATTCATGCAACCTGCCAATCTATTCATACTGACCCTCGCTCTGGTGGTGGTCGCCTATGGCCTGGGCTATGCCCGCTCCCGGGCACTGGCGATGCCCATGGGCGGGATACGTCATCTCAAATCCCTGCCGTTTTACTATGGTGCCCGGGCGGCACTCTGGTGCGGTATTCCGGCGTTGCTGGTATTGGGGCTATGGGCCGCATTCCAGGGCAAAGTGATTCAGATGTTGGTGATCGGTTCTCTGCCAGCTGACATGATTCCTGAAAGTGAAGGCGCAGCTAGTCTGTTGCTCAGCAAAATCAGCAATGTTGCCAGTGGTGCTTTGCCTCCGGCGATGGTGGACGGACCAATCGCCAATGCCGCGGAGCGACTACAGGCACTGAGAAGTCAGAGCCGCATGTACATGAACGCTCTGGTGATTTCGGTGGCCGTGCTGGCCGGCTTTCTGGGTTGGTTGCGCATTCAGCCAAGGGTGAATGCCCGTGAACAGGTAGAACTCATTCTGAAGTGGATTTTCTTTGCCTGTGCAGCGCTGGCCATTCTGACCACCGTGGGCATTATCTTCTCGGTGGCCTTTGAGACCTTCCGTTTTTTCCAGAAGATTTCGTTCATTGAATTCATCTTCGGCTCCCAGTGGAGCCCGCAGACCGCCTTGCGGGCCGACCAGGTGGCGGCTGAAGGCGCTTTCGGCATGATTCCGCTGTTCACCGGTACTTTGTTGATTTCCTTCATCGCCATGGTGGTGGCGGTGCCAGTCGGGCTGCTCTCGGCCATTTATCTTTCCGAGTATGCCAACAAGCGGGTCCGGAGCATTGTCAAGCCAATGCTCGAAATGCTGGCGGGTATTCCAACCGTGGTTTACGGCTTTTTCGCAGCACTGACAGTGGCTCCGTTCATCAGTGACCTGGCCGCCTCGGTGGGCATAGACGCGTCCTCCCAGAGTGCGCTGGCTGCTGGTGGAGTGATGGGCATCATGATTATTCCCTTTGTTTCATCGCTGTCCGATGACGTGATCAATGCCGTGCCGCAAACCCTGCGGGATGGTTCTCTGGCTCTGGGTGCCACTCAGTCCGAGACCATGAAGAAGGTTATTTTTCCGGCGGCACTGCCCGGCATCATGGGCGGCATTCTGCTGGCGGTATCCCGGGCCATTGGCGAGACCATGATTGTGGTGATGGCAGCCGGCCTTGCCGCGAATCTGACCGCCAACCCGCTGGAAACGGTCACTACCGTGACCGTGCAGATTGTCACCCTGCTCACCGGTGACCAGGAATTCGACAGTGCCAAGACGCTGGCGGCGTTCGCTTTGGGGGCAATGTTGTTCCTGTCCACCCTGTTGTTGAACGTGGTCGCCCTTAAAATTGTCCGCAAATATCGGGAACAGTATGACTGATCAACCTTCTCAGGCGGAACTTGTCCGCCAGTCACTCAAGCGGCGCTACCGCAAGGAGCGCCGGTTTCGGGCCTACGGGGTTATGGCTATTGCCATTGCCCTGTCGGCGCTGGTGATCCTGTTTGCCGACATTATTGGCAAGGGGTCGGCTGGTTTCATGAAAACCACGCTCAACCTTCAGGTGGAGCTGGATGGCGAGATGATGTATCTGGATGACGCCACCGATGAGCGCCAGCTGAAAATGGCCGATTTCGTGGAGCCGCTGGTCCAGGCACTGATGAAAGAAATTCCGTCAGCCTCTGAAAGCGACCGGTCGGCGGTGCGGGACCTGATAAACCCCTATGCTTCGGTGACCCTGCGTGATGCATTGAAAGAAAACCCGGAATGGCTGAACACCAGCCGCTCCATGACCTTCCTGGCGCATACCGATGTGGATGTGTTTGTGAAGCACGCCGGCGATGACGCCTACTCGATCAAACTGACCGAGCAGCAGCGTGACTGGGTAAGCCAGCTGGTTGACAAAGGCGTGGTGGAAACCTCGTTCAACGACACCTTTTTCAAGAACGGCGACTCCCGGGATCCTTCCAAAGCGGGGATTCTCGGCGCGATTATCGGTTCGCTGCTGACCATGGTAGTCACGCTGGCGCTTTCCTTCCCGATCGGCGTGGCCGCAGCCATTTATCTGGAGGAGTTTGCCCCACAGAACAAAGTTACCGATTTCATCGAGGTGAACATCAACAACCTGGCGGCGGTGCCGTCGATCATCTTCGGTTTGCTGGGTCTGGCGGTGTTCATTAACCTGTTTGGCATGCCCCGGTCGGTGCCGGTGGTCGGTGGCCTGGTGCTCACCCTGATGACGCTGCCCACGATCATTATTTCCAGTCGGGCGGCCATCAAGAGTGTGCCGCCGTCCATCCGCGAGGCGGCGGAAGGTATTGGCGCCTCGAAAATGCAGGTGGTGTTGCACCACGTGCTGCCACTGGCGATGCCCGGCATGCTGACCGGCTCGATTATCGGCATGGCCCAGGCGCTGGGTGAAACCGCGCCGTTGCTGTTGATTGGTATGGTGGCCTTTATTGTGGATGTCCCGAGCGGCTTCTTCGATTCTGCCACGGTGCTGCCGGTACAGGTGTTCCTGTGGGCAGGCAGCCCGGAGCTGGCCTTTATTGAACGCGCCTCGGCGGCCATTATGGTGCTGCTGACTTTCTTGATCGGAATGAACGCATTGGCCATTTGGCTGCGCAAACGCCTTGAACGCCGGTGGTGAGGAGAGTTTCCATGAATACGATGAATACAACGGTAACCAGCGAAGCAGATATGACTGAAGCAGATGTAACCCCGGCCCCGGAAGCCAAGCCGGCAGAGGCGGCGATTGAGGAAGGCGTGACAGTGGGCCAACCCTACGCGGAAGACGCCAAGTTCCAGCTGCGTAACGTTGAGGTCCTGTACGGTGAGAACCGGGCGATCAAAAACATCAGTCTGGACATTGCCCGTAATGAGGTTATCGCCTTTATCGGCCCGTCCGGTTGTGGCAAGTCGACCTTCCTGCGCTGCCTGAATCGCATGAACGACAGCATTGATATCTGCAGCGTGAAAGGTTCGCTGCAGCTGGAAGGCCAGGATCTGTACGATCCGAAGCGCGATGTGGTCGAGCTGCGCGCCCGGGTGGGCATGGTGTTTCAGAAGCCGAACCCGTTTCCCAAGTCCATCTACGAAAACGTGGCCTACGGCCCGCGCATTCACGGCCTGGCCAATCGCAAATCGGACCTGGACGACATCGTCGAGAGCAGCCTGCGCAAGGCCGGCCTGTGGGAAGAAGTGAAGGACCGGTTGGATGCCACGGCCACGGGCATGTCCGGTGGTCAGCAGCAACGCCTGTGTATTGCCCGGGCGATTGCCGTCAGCCCGGAAGTGGTGCTGATGGACGAGCCCTGTTCGGCGCTGGACCCGATTGCCACCGCCAAGGTGGAGGAGCTGATCGCCGAGTTGTCCGAGAGTTACACCATCGTGATCGTGACCCACTCCATGCAGCAGGCGGCCCGGGTATCCCATCGCACCGCCTACTTCCACCTGGGTCACCTGGTGGAGGTGAACGACACCAACAAGGTCTTCACCTCACCGGAACACGAGTTGACCGAATCCTACATCACCGGCCGCTTTGGCTAAGCCCGGCCCGGTTATTGGAGAAAGACATGCCAGATACAAAAGACGACGTATACGGAGATCACATCTCCCACAAGTTCAATGACGAACTGATGGAGCTGAAAACCCAGTTCCTGGAAATGGGCGGCGAGGTTGAGGCCCAGGTGGAGTTGGCGGTCAAGGCGCTGATTGACAGCGATGGCGAGCTGGCCGAGCAGGTGCGCCTGAAAGACAAGGAAGTGGACAGGCAGGAAGTGGCCCTGGACGAAGAGGCCACCCTGATCATTGCCCGCCGACAGCCCACCGCCCGGGATCTGCGCCTGGTGATTTCCGTGATCAAGATGGTGGCGGACCTGGAGCGCGTGGGTGACGAGGCCAAGAAAATCGCCAAGCTGGCCATCAAGTTGGCCGAGGAAGGTCAGGCGCCGCGCGGCTACGTGGAAGTGCGGCACATCGCAGGCCACGTTCAGGCCATGCTGCACGACGCTCTGGACGCCTTCACCCGGCTGGATTCGGAGCAGGCGCTGCGCATCATGAAAGAAGACAAGCGCGTGGACGAGGAGTACCAGGCGGCCGCCCGGACTCTGCTGACGTTCATGATGGAAGACACCCGCAACATTTCCCGTTGCATGTCCGTTATGTGGGTGCTGCGCGCCCTTGAGCGGGTCGGGGATCACGCCTGCAATATCGCTGAGAACGTGATCTTCATGGTGGAAGGCGAGGACGTGCGCCATACCTCCATCGAAGAGGCCGAGCGGGTTGTTGGGGGCTAGATTGTCCGTCCAGGCGGTACCGCATACCGGCCACTGGGGCTTGGATGCGGTCTGAAAAGAAGTGAGCAAGCGGGCGGGTAGGGCTTTACGGGACTATCTTTCGCCAGGGATGGCGAAAGCTAAGCGCGCAGGGATGCCTTGAGCGTGTCCCGTAAAGTGCTACCGGCTCGGTTGCGTCTGGTAACTTCGAAGCCAGGTAAACTCAGACCTGCTTCGGCGTATCCGTAAACGGCGGCCAGCCGAAAGAACGTCCGGCCAGCAGGTGCAGGTGGATGTGGAATACGGACTGGCCGGCGTGTTCACCGCAGTTCATGACTGTCCGATAGCCATCTTCGGCAAAGCCCATGTCCTTGGCCAGTTTGCCGGCAATCCAGAACAGATGCCCCACCAGTTCCCGATCGTCCTCCTCGATGTCGTTGATCGTGGCGATCGGCTTCTTCGGAATAATCAGCAAATGTACCGGCGCCTGGGGATTGATGTCCTTGAACGCCAGGGCCGTGTCATCTTCGTAGACGATATCGGCGGGAATCTCCCGGTTGATGATCTTGGTAAAAAGCGTGTCGGACATGAGTCCTCCTGAACGTGGTCGGAATGTTATGGCCGGTTCTCGCGCAGGCTGCCAAGGCCCGGCAGGTGGCTGGCCATCTGTTTCAGGCTGACCACCGGCGGCTCTTCCAGCCCCATGGCGTAGCGGGCCACCCGGTTGCGGGCAAAGGGCAGGGCGCGGGCAGCGCCAAGGCCCAGGTTGCGCATCAGGTGAACCGGCGGGATTTCGTTGCTGAACAGATGGTAGAACACATCCATGGTCAGCATCATGCGTCGGTTGGCGGGACGCCGCTGTTGCTCATACTGTTTCAATAAGGCCTGACTGCCAGGGTCGGTGCCGTTCATCTTCGCTTCATTCAGCAGGGTCTGCAGGCAGAGTGCGTCCTGGAAACCCAGGTTCACGCCCTGGCCGGCCAGTGGGTTGATGGTATGGGCGGCATCGCCCGCCAATACCACCCGGTTTGCGTAATAGTGCTTGGCATGCTGGCGGGCCAGGGGGAAGCTGGCTTTGGCGTCGATATGGGTAAGTTCCGGCAGTCGCCGGGGAAACTCGTGCTGTATTTCGGCCATGAGTTCGGCGTCGCTCATGGCCTTGAGCTGTTCATGTCGTGCCGGGCTGTCGTACCACACCAGCGACGCCCAGCTTTCCCCCGGGTATTGCTCACCGGCGCTGTGAAGCGGCAAAAACGCGCGTGGGCCGCTGGGATAGAAGCCTTGCCAGGTGATGTCGGCGGGGGTGCCCCGATAACGTACGGAAAACACCATGGCCTGCTGTTGGTACTGGTCCCGGGTGACGCCGATGCCCGCCAGCGCTCTTAGTTGCGACTGTGCGCCGTCGGCACCAATCACCAGTCTGCCACGCAGGCTGCTGCCATCTTCCAGGGTGACGGTTGCGGTGCTGTCATCCTGCTCCAGCTGGGTGATGCCCTGCCCGGTGAACAGGGTGACCAGGGGTTCAGCTTGTGCGGTTTGCCACACCGACAGTCGGGTAATGGAGTTCTCCACGATATGCCCCAGGTGGGATGCACCCAGTTCGTCGGCATTGAACTCGACTTCGGTGAGGCTGCTGGGCAGCTTGTCGGTGATGGGGTGGTTGGCTGCGTCCCATACGCCCAGGCGGCGATAAGGGGTGGCTCGCATGGCCAGGATGCTTGGCCAGGCGCCCAGGGATTGCAGGTAATCTTCGCTGCCCGCGCTCAGGGCGGACACACGGATGTCGGGAGCGGACTGTGAATCGAAGGGCTCGGGTTCGGCCAGGTCGATCAGGGCGATCTTGTATCCCTGACGACCCAGGCCGGTTGCCAGGGCGGCGCCGACCATGCCGCCGCCCGTGATAATAATGTCGAAATGTTGGGTCATAACCACCGGTTCCTGTCTGCTTGCCACCAGTTTACGCAATGCGGCGAAGCAGACAAGCGACCGGGGTCAATCCCGCAGGTGGTCGGGGTCATTCTTCCTTGATGATATGCACGTCGCGTTGCGGAAAGGGAATGGTAATGCCCTCGGCATCGAACGCTTTCTTGATCTTTTCGTGCATGTCCCAGTAAACCGGCCAAAGGTCGTCGGTTTTGGTCCAGGGGCGGACCATGATATCCACCGAGTTGTCGCCCAGGCCCGCCACGGCAATGCGAGGTTCCGGCTCGGGCAGTACGCGATCGTCTTCATCCAGGCAGCGTTTGATGATGGCTTTTGCCTTGTCGATGTCATCGCCGTAGCCAATGCCAAAGGTCATGTCGCAGCGGCGGGTGTCGTAATAGCTGACGTTGGTCAGGCTGGCGTTCGCCAGGCTGCCGTTGGGAATCACGACCCGGCGGTTATCGAAAGTGTCGACAATCGTATACAGGATGCTGATTTCCCGGACCGCGCCCAGGTAACCCTGGGCCTCAATGGTGTCGCCCACCTTGAACGGCTTGAAGATCAGGATCAGCACGCCACCGGCGAAGTTGCCCAGGCTGCCTTGCAGGGCCAGGCCGACGGCCAGGCCGGCGGCACCGATAACGGCGATGAACGAGGTGGTGGCGATGCCCACCATGGAAGCCACGGAGATCAGCAGCAGAATCTTCAGGATGGCGCCAATCAGGCCACACAGGAACTTGTTCAGGGTGGGGTCTTTCTTGCCCAGTTTGTTGTCCAGTACGTTAACAAAACGATTGATCAGCCACAGGCCAACAATCAGGGTGATGATGGCCAGCACAACCTTGGGGGCGTAAGCCATAATCAGGGCAATGGCCTGATCCATGAGTTGCGACGCCTGACCGTCGGCACCAAATAAGTCGCCCATAGCGGAACTCCTTGTTCGTATCTGTTTTGGAAGTATCAAGAATGTATAGCAGATTTTCGCCGCCCCGTGGTACGAGCGTGCGGTGGCGCTGTATCACCGGGGAGGCTGGTTTTTCGCGTAGTCGACGATGGTGTTAGGGCCACCTCTCACCAGAATGCGGCCCTCTTTCTGGCTAAGCTGGTAATCGTACATGGGGTCATAGTAGTCACGCAGCAGGGATTCGATCCAGGCGTCGTGGTCCGCTGTCGAACCACTGGCCGCTTGCTGGTCCAGCGCCTGTTCCATCAAGGCACGGAGCTTCTGGTGACGTTCGCCACCCAGGCGCTTGCGGATGCGATCGATGGCGCTGAGCAGATAATCCTGGAAATTCAGCCAACCGGCTTCCTCTCCGTCACGGGCCACGTAATCGGCCAACATGCCCTCCACGTAATCCGCGCGAATGATGTCCACCCGTTCAGGCAGGGGGCGCTCAAGAATCAGTAGTGGTGCCTGGGCCATTTTTGTGCGCAGGGATTCGGGTAATGAGCAGCGGCCAATGAGACGGCTTTCATCTTCCAGGTACATCGGGCCGCCGACCTTGTGGTGGGCCTTGAGCATCGCCACCGCCAGGCGGTTTTCAAAATCGATTTGCGCGGGCTGGGGCGTGACCTGCCGGCCAAAGCTCGAGCCCCGGTGGTTGGCCATGCCTTCCAGGTCGACCGGATTGGGAAGTTGGTGCAGTACCCGGGTCTTGCCGGTGCCGGTGCGGCCGCTGAGAATGCGGAAATCGGCGGTCTCGACGATGTCTTCAAAAGTGTCGATAAGGAACCGGCGCAGGGCCTTGTAACCGCCTTTGACCAGGGGGTAATCAATGCCGGCGTCCCGGATCCATTCCTGGGTCAGTCGAGAACGCAGTCCGCCCCGGAAGCAGAACAGGTAGCCTTTTGGATGGCGGGTGGTGAATCGCTTCCAGGCCTCGATTCGCTGGGCTTTTACATCGCCACAGACCAATTGGTGGCCCAGTTCTATGGCCTTGTCCTGACCTTTTTCCTTGTAGCAGATACCGACCCGGTGTCGCTCCTCGTCATTCATCAGGGGGGCGTTTTCGGCCGACGGAAAGCTGCCTTTACTGAACTCAATGGGAGCCCGGACGTCCATCAGGGGCACATCGTTCAGAAACAGGTTCAGGTAATCGTCGGTGTCGGGTCTGCTGGCCATGTTCTTGGATCGCTGTTGCACTGAATGAGCCGGCAGTATAACGAACTGGCCATGCCGCAGCACCCTTGGGGGGGTACCGTGAGCAGGGGGGGTAGAAACAATGAAGGGCAGCACAAGGCTGCCCTTTCAGAGTACTGAGCCGCCATCCCGGGCAGTCCAGATTTCGGAACAGGTAGGCGCGTCCGTGCGCTGGGCAACCGCCGTGTTGCCGAGTCCTTCAGCCGCTCCCTGGCGCCAGCCTTCCGGACCGGCGCTCCAATGCGTCCCTCAAGCGAGGCGTCCTTGCATCCCTGCTTCTCTCCGTTTTCCGTCCGGAGAACGTCCTGGTGTCTTCCTTTCCGTAACATCCCTGTGGAATCAACTATAGCAATGTCAGCATTGCAGAAAGGTGACGGAGGTCTAAAACATTTGCCTTTTGCTACAGCTGCAAATGGTGTTTCCCTTTCCAAAACATGAAGCTGCGTTAATAAGTGTCAAGCTTGAGCGTCGCCTCGCACACAAGCTGACAGCAATATCTGACAGCCATGTAAGCGATGTCTTACACGATTTATGGCGAATGTCTCAAAGCGTTGGTCGAAGTGAGCCGGAAACTCCCGGGTTTCGGGTAACACACAAGAGGCTCAGGCTGTGGCCAGCGGCCTGGCGTGGTATGCTTTGCGCCCTTTCGAGATGGTGAGTGCGGAGGAATGCAGGCAATGCGCAAAGGAAACTTTTTTCGGGGGCTGGGCTACCTGGCAGAAGGGTTCCGCCTGATTCGCCAACCTCGTCTTCGCCTGTTCGTTATTATCCCCCTTGTCATCAACGTCGTCCTGTTCGCCGCGATGTTCTATTTCATGGCATTGGGCTTCGAAGCGCTGATTGCCATGGTGATGGGCTGGCTGCCGGACTGGGCGTGGCTTCAGGCCCTGGATTGGCTGTTCTGGCTGCTGTATGGCGTGGTCATCCTGTTAATCATGGCCTACGGTTTTGTCATTGTGGCGACGCTGATTGGCGCGCCTTTCTACGGCTACCTGGCGGAACTGACAGAAAAGCACCTGACGGGCCAGGAAGTCAGCGCCGATGACAACTGGGCCGCGATTATCAAGGACATCCCGCGGGCGCTTTGGCGGGAGATCCAGAAAATCACCTACTACTTGCCGCGGGCCATTGTCCTGTTGATTATCGGCCTGATCCCGGTGGTCAACCTGGTGGCGGCGGTGCTGTGGTTCCTGTTCAACAGCTGGATGATGTCGCTGCAATACGTGGATTATCCGGCCGACAATCACAAAGTCAGTTTCCCGGCCCTGCGCCGGTTGCTCGGGGATACCCGGTTGTCAGCCCTCGGTTTTGGTATGCCGGTGGCGCTTGCCGCCATGGTGCCGGTGTTGAACCTGGTGGTGGTGCCGGCGGCGGTCTGTGGCGCCGCGGCCTACTGGGTTCGGGAAAGCGATTCAAATCATCAGTAATCTGTAAGCGGAGGTTTCTTGGAAACATCGGAATTTGTCATCGGGCAGCGTTGGGTCAGCCACAACGACAGTGTGCTTGGACTGGGTATTGTCACCGACGTTTCCGGGCGTCGCGTTACCCTGGGGTTCCCCGCCGCCGATGAAGAACGCACGTATGCCATCGACAATGCGCCCCTGTCGCGCATTATTTTCCAGTTGGGCGAGGAAATAGAGACTTTTGATGGCGCGAAATACATCGTGCGGGCGGTGGAAGATCTGGATGGCGTGCTCATGTACCACGCCGACGACGGAGAAAACATCCACCCGATTTCCGAGGTAAAACTGGCCGGTTCGGTGAATTTCTCCGCCCCGCACCAGCGGCTCTTCGCCGGTCAATTTGAACGTAACGGTGCGTTCCGCTTGCGGGTGGCAACCCTGCAACACCTCGACCGGCTGCGGGCTTCGCCGGCCCAGGGGCTGATTGGTGCCCGTACCCAGCACCTGCCGCACCAGATCTATATCGCCAACGAGGTCGCCCGCCGGCACGCGCCCCGGGTGCTCCTGGCCGACGAAGTGGGCCTGGGCAAGACCATCGAGGCCGGGCTGATCCTGCACGATCAGTTGCAGACCGGCCGGGCGCACCGGGCCCTGATTGTGGTGCCGGATTCGCTGGTGCACCAGTGGCTGGTGGAAATGCTGCGTCGCTTCAACCTGCATTTTTCCATTATTGATCAGAGCCGTTACGACGCCCTCAAGGAAGAAGAGGATGACGTCGATGCGCTGGTGAACCACATCTTTGGTGATGATGAGGCGGTCAATCCGTTTGAAAGTGAGCAACTGGTGCTGTGCAGTCTGGACTTCCTGGTGAACAGTGAGAAGGCTCAGAAGGATGCCCAGGCAGCCGGCTGGGACATGATGGTGGTGGATGAGGCTCATCACCTGGAGTGGTCACCGGAGCAGGCCAGCCCGGAATATCAGGTGGTTGAGAGTCTGTCCGAAGCCAGCCAGGGCCTGTTGTTGCTGACCGCCACCCCGGAGCAGATGGGCGTGGCCAGCCATTTTGCCCGCCTGCGTCTGCTGGACCCGGCCCGCTTCCACGATCTGGAGGCCTTCCGGGAGGAAGAACAGGATTACGAAGCGGTGAACCAGGTGGTGCACCGCCTGCGGGATAACCCGGATTCCATCTCGGCCACTGATAAGGCGACGCTGACCGAGTGGGTGGGCGATGACCTCGACGAATTGTTGGCGCGCGATGACAACCACCAGGCGGTCATCGACGCGCTGCTGGACCGCCATGGCACCGGCCGCGTGCTGTTCCGTAACACCCGGGCTGCGATCCAGGGATTCCCGGAACGCCAGCCGCTGCCGGAGCCCTTGGCCTGCCCCCCACTTTACGACGACACGCGTTATGACGTGGCCGGCCTGTCGCCGGAAATCTCGGTGCCGGACGAAGAGCAATGGCTGGCCGAAGACCCCCGGGTTGCCTGGCTGGAGAAAAAGCTGGCCAGCCTGCGCCCGGCCAAGGTGGTGGTGATCTGTGCCAACGCCTCCACGGCGATGGCCCTTGAGCATTACCTGCAGTTGCGGGCCGGCATTCGCAGTGCGGCCTTCCACGAGCACCTGAGCCTGATTGAGCGGGACCGGGCCGCTGCGTATTTCGCCGACACGGAGCAGGGCGCCCAGGCGCTGATCTGCTCGGAAATCGGCAGTGAAGGCCGCAACTTCCAGTTTGCCCACCACCTGGTGCTGTTTGATCTGCCCGCCAATCCGGACTTGCTGGAGCAGCGCATTGGTCGACTGGATCGCATTGGCCAGACCGAAGCCATCCGTATTCACATTCCTTACCTGAGAGGTACCAGTCAGGAAGTCCAGTACCGCTGGTTCCAGGAAGGTCTGAATGCGTTTGCGGAAAGCTGCTCGGTTGGGGTGTCGGTCAAGGAGCACGTGGAGGATCTGTGGCAGCAGGCCCTGGCTGGTGACAGCGAAGTCGTGGAACCTTTGATTGCCCGCAGCGCCGAGGAAACCGAAAGGCTCAAGACCCTGCTGCACAATGGCCGGGATGCTCTGATTGAAATGAACTCCTGTCGTCGTGAGGTGGCCCAGGCGCTGATCGAAAGCATCGAGCAGGAGGAAAGCTCCGCCCAGGTGCGCGATTACCTCTTGCAGGCGTTCGACATTCTGGGCGTCGATGTTGAAGACCACAGCGAGCACGCCGATGTGCTCAAGCCCGGCGAGCAGTATCAGGCCGGCATGGTCACCGGGCTGCCGGACGATGGCCTCACCGTCACCTGGGACCGGGAACAGGCGCTGCATCGCGAAGACATGGCGTTCATGAGTTGGGAACACCCGATGGTGACCGGCGTGATGGACTCGGTCACCAGCTCGGGCCTGGGCAAGGCGGCGTTGTCGAACCTGTCGGTTAAGGCCCTGCCGGCCGGCTCCCTGCTGCTGGAAGCGGTCTTTGCCGTGCACTGCCCGGCGCCGGAGAATTTGCAGTTGACCCGCTACCTGCCGGTCTCTCCATTGCGTTTGGTGGTGGATGTGAACGGCCGTGACCTGTCGGCGGCCTTGCCCCACGACAAACTCAACGAGCTTTGCTCCAATATCCGCCGGCGCACCGCCCAGGCCATCGTGCCGCGTATCCGGGCTGAGGTGGAAACCATGGTGGATCACGTGGAGGGGTTGGCAGAACCGCATCTCGAGCCCCTGCAGCAGCAGGCCCTGGACCGACTGGAAGCGGCCTTTGCGCCGGAAATCCACCGGCTTGAGGCCCTGCGCCGGGTGAACCCCGCCATTCGTCAGGAGGAAATCGACTTCCTGCGCCAGCAGCAGGACGCGGCCCGCGAGGCGGTCAACCACGCCAGCCTGGCGTTGGAAGGCATCCGGGTGATTGTTACCTCGTAAGGGAGACAAGGCGAGTAGGGTCACTGGTCAAGGGGCATCTGTTAGGGTAATTTCCCCGTATCGAGCTATAGTCAAAAGGCCCTGGCGTTGTGCCCGGGCTTTCCATTCATGGAAGACGACAGAGAGAGTTCGCAATGACGTTGATCCTGTTTCTCGTAGCCCTGGTGGGCCTGCTGTATGTGTTGCGGCGGGAAGCTGGTGCCAAATCGGCCATTGGCGTAATGGCGGGCGTCGGGGTGCTGGCCCTGTTTCTGGCATCCGGCTGGCTGGCATTGTTGCTGTTTATCGGGGCGGCGGTTACTGCGGTGGCCGGTTTGCCGCAATTTCGCCGTAGCTGGCTGACCCCGAAGGTGTTTGCCACTTTCAAGAAAGTGGCCCCGAAAGTCTCCGACACCGAGAAGGTGGCTCTGGAAGCCGGCACGGTCGGCTGGGACGGCGAACTCTTCACCGGTCGCCCGGACTGGCACAACCTGCTGATCAATCGTCATAACGGCCTGAGTGAGGAAGAGCAGGCCTTTGTTGATAACCAGTGCACCCAGGCGATTTCCATGTGCAACGCCTGGGACATCGCCGTGGAGCGGGCCGATTTGCCCCAGGAACTCTGGGATTTCCTGAAGAAAGAAAAATTCTTCGGCATGATCATTCCCAAGGAGTATGGCGGCCTGGAATTTTCCGCCAAGGCCCAGACGGCGGTCCTGCAGAAGTTGGCCTCCAACGAGATGCTCATGGTTACCGTGGGTGTGCCCAACTCCCTGGGCCCGGGCGAGTTGCTGGTCAAATACGGGACCGAAGAGCAAAAGAACCATTACCTGCCGCGTCTGGCCGATGGCCGTGAAATCCCCTGCTTTGGTCTGACCGGTCCCCGCGCGGGCTCGGACGCCACCTCCCTGCCGGACACCGGCATTGTCTGCAAGCAGGAAGTCAACGGCGAGGAAGTGCTCGGTCTGCGCCTGAATTTCGAGAAGCGCTGGATCACCCTCGCGCCGGTGGCCACCGTGGTGGGCCTGGCGTTCCGCATGTTTGATCCGGATGGCCTGCTGGGTGACACCGAGGATTACGGTATTACCTGTGCACTGATTCCCCGTGACACCGAGGGCATGGAAATCGGCCGTCGCCATTGTCCGATCGGCTCGCCGTTCCTCAACGGTCCGATCAAGGGCAAGAACGTGTTCATCCCGCTGGACTACATCATTGGTGGCAAGGACATGGCCGGGCAGGGCTGGCGCATGCTGGTGGAATGCCTGTCGGTGGGGCGCTGCATCACCCTGCCGTCCGGGGCGGCTGGTGTGGCCGCTTACGCCACGGGCACCGCCGGTGGCTTCACCCGGATTCGCCGGCAATTCAATACCCCGGTGGCGGACATGGAGGGCGTGCAAGAGCCATTGGCTCGCATTGCCGCCAAGACCTACATCGCCCAGTCGGCGGTGAACCACACCGCCAACATGATTGATAACGGCGAGAAGCCGGCGGTGCCCTCGGCGATCCTGAAGTACCACCTGACCGAGTTCCAGCGCGGCATCCTGACCGACGCCATGGACGTGCACGGCGGCAAGACGGTAACCCTGGGGCCACGCAATTACCTGGGCATTGGCTTCAGCGGTTCGGCGGTCTCGATCACCGTGGAAGGCGCCAACATCATGACCCGCAGCCTGATGATCTTCGGCCAGGGTGCCATTCGTTGCCACCCTTACGTGCTGAAAGAGCTGGCGGCGAAGGACAACGACGATGTGCGCGCCTTTGACGAGGCGTTCTTCGGCCACGCCGGCCTGGTGTTCGGCAATGCGGCGCGGGCCTTTACCCAGGCGCTGGGTCTGGGTCGGGCGGATGTGCCCTTTGACAGCGCCTCGCGCAAGTACGCCCAGGCGGTGGCCCGTTTCAGTGCCGCGTTCGGCCTGTGCTCCGATGCTGCGATGACCACCCTGGGCAGCGAGCTGAAAATGCGCGAGCTGATCTCGGCACGCCTGGGTGACATGTTGTCGAACCTGTACCTTGCCTCCATGGTGCTTAAGAACTGGTACGAGACCCAGCCGGTGGCCGGCGAGAAGGAATTGATGCAGTACAGTCTGGCTCTGCTGTTGCACCGCACCGAGCAGGCGCTGGATGAATTCCTGAAGAACCTGCCCAACCGCAAGGTGGCCATGGCCCTGCGTGCTATCACCCTGCCGCTGGGGCGCCACTGGGGGCAGCCCCAGGACGATAAGGCGCGTGAGCTGGCCCGGGCGATCTCTACCGATACCCCGGTGCGGCACAAGCTGCTTGCAGGCGTCTGGAGCAGCGATGGTGAAGGCGCCGTGGTGAACCCCGTGGCGCGTTACAACGGACTGCTGCGGGATTATGACAAGGCTGAGGAGCTTTATCGTAAGGTCAACAAGGCCTACGCCAAGGGCGAACTGCCAATGACGGCCCTGCATCCGGAAGAACGTTTCGAGGAAGCACTCAAAGCCGGAATCTTCAGCAAGGACGAAGCTGACTTCATGCGCCAGTATGAAGAAACAGTGCTGGAAATGCTGACTGTGGACGATTTCCCGTTTGACGCTTTTGCCCGTAACAAGGAGGCCCGTGTTGAGCACAAGCCGGCCTGATGGGGGCAGCTGACATGTGGTTGTCTTTTGTTGCTGTGAGTGTTGGCGCCGTTATCGGCGCCAACCTGCGTTGGGGCCTGGGGCTCTGGCTGAACGCCAGCTATCATGTCGTGCCCTGGGGGACCCTGCTGGCGAACCTGAGCGGCGGCTGGCTGATCGGCCTGCTGATGGGTTTTTTTACCCACAGCAGTGCCCTGGCGCCGGAGTGGCGGCTGTTCGCCATTACCGGCCTGTGCGGCGCGCTCACTACCTTCTCTACCTTTTCCCTGGAGATGTTTGCCGCCTTGCAGGAAGGCAAGTGGGGGATGGCCCTGGTGGGTATTCTGGCCCACGTTATCGGCTCCATCCTGATGACATTCGTCGGCTTTTACTCCTTCACCCTGCTGCGTGGGTAAAGCGCCGGAGCGGTGCCTGGGGCGCACTGAAGTAGGGCGTTTTCCGCTTGGTATCAATACCTATGAAATTTATTGAAATTATTCTTGGCAAGTCTCGGGTTCTTGAGTAGAGTGGATCTCGTAGGAAAGATTAGTAAAGCAGTTCATGAATAAGACGTACCTCCGCTGTTAGTAGTGCCGTCCTGTTTTTGATCCCGCGATTTCTGTTTTTCCGTGAAACGCCGACCAACGCCACTAGGGCGGATGGCGGCAGATAAAATGATTGATTTCAGGAAGTTTAAGTATGTCTACTACTACCGGTACTGTTAAGTTCTTCAACGAAGCAAAAGGCTTTGGCTTTATCACTCGTGAAGGCGGCCCGGACGTTTTTGTTCACTACAGCGCTATTCAGGGCAGCGGTTTCAAAACCCTGGCAGAAGGCCAGCAGGTTGAGTTCACCGTTACCCAGGGCCAGAAAGGTCCTCAGGCGGAGAACGTTGTTGCTCTCTAATCCCTGATGGATTAAGCAATAACCGCCAAAAAGGCAGCTTCGGCTGCCTTTTTTTGTGCCCGAATGATGGGCATGGCCGTTTTAACGGGCAAAGATGTCCTCGTAGAAACGCATGGTGCCTTCCCAGGAACGCCGGGCGGCTTCTTGGTCGTAACCAATCGGCAGGTCAAATTTCTCGGCGATGCGGTCAGCGCCGGGATTGGTAAATGAGTGGAGGACGCCAGGGAAGGACACCAGGGTCAGGTCCACCTCGGCGTTAACCATCTCCCGGACCAGATCCGCCACCTGGGTGCCGGGCACCATTTTATCCGCGCCACCGGTGTACACTTGAACACGGGCTTTTACCTGGCCCGGCTCGGCCTGGATCGGGCTGGCCAGTGAGCCGTGATAGCTGACCACGCCATCCAGATCCACCCCCATCCGGGCCATGTTCAGCACTACCGCGCCGCCAAAGCAGTAACCCTGGGCCGCAATCCTGGAAGGGTCGACGCTCTCGTGGTTCTTGAGCACTTCCATGGCGCCAGTAAAGCGGGCTTTGACTTTTTCCAGGTCGCTTGTCGCTTCCTGGGCAAACTTCTGGGCGGTTTCCGGATGATCCGCTTGTTTGCCGGAGCCATACATATCCAGGGCGAACGCGGTGTAGCCAGAGGCTGCCAGCTTCTCCGCCTGTTCGCGGGCGAATTCGTTATGGCCCCACCATTCATGCACCACCAGTACCCCGGGGCCCTTTCGTTCGTATTCGTCGTCCCAGGCCAGATACCCGGTAAAGGGCTGGCCATCGACAGTGTATTCGACGGTTTCGGTCTGAAGTTCCGCCCCCGCCTGGGGCGCAGCGGCGGCCAGCAGCAACGCAGTGGCCGAAGAGAAATGGGTCAGTCGTTTCATGGTTGTTACTCCCTGCTGCATGAATAAAAGTTGTCTGCTGCTTTTATCTTTCCTGTCATTGACTATAGTCAATATCAGAGGCGGTTATGAATCCGGATTCGTCGGGTGCCGTATCTATACATACCAACCAAAGCAACAAGAGGGGGTAATTACAATGCTCCTGACGCACGCGTTCGGTCTTTTCACCCACCCCGACAAGGAGTGGGACACCATTCGTAAGGAACACGAAAATCCTACCCGGCTCTATGTCGCCTATGTCCTTATTCTGGCTGCCATAGCGCCTGTTTGCGCCTACATTTCGACGGCTCATTTTGGCTGGGCAGTCGGCAGTGATCGATTGATCAAGCTGACTGAAATCAGCGCGGTGCAGTTGAGCGTCCTGACGTATGTGGCGATGCTTGTCGGCGTTTTCGCCCTTGGGTACGCCATTAACTGGATGGCGAAAACCTACGGCGCCAGAGAGGAGCATGTGCCGGCTAATGGTGTCGCCCTGGCGGCCTATTCCTGCACGCCGCTGTTTCTGGCTGGCTTTGCGTTGCTCTATCCCAATCCTTGGTTTAACGCGCTCGTGTTCCTGGGGGCCGCCATCTATGGTGCCCGGCTGATGTACGATGGCCTGCCGATTGTCATGGGCATCGATAAGGATCAGGCGGAGCTTTATGGTGTGTCGCTGCTTACGGTTGCACTGGTGATCCTGGTAGCTACCCGTGCAGGTTCGGCCATCCTGTGGAATATGGGCTTTGGCCCCGCCTTTGTCAGCGGCTGATAGCTCTGACCCATCCATACCCATGCAATGAAGCGGGGGCCTGAGGCCCCCGTTTATCGTTGGTGCCCAGTAACCTGGGTCTGCGGTTGCTGTCATAGTCAGGTGTTCGATTGACGCTTGGATTGAGACATTGCCATGGAGTGCTCTGATGCCCGAACGTCTTGATTCCCCGGATGGTCCCAATCCGTCCTGGCACGCCCTTACGCCCTCTCAAGTGCGGAGCTCGCTCTCGGCGCAAGGGCCTTTCTCCGCGCAGGAAGCCCGTGACCGTTTGGCCGAGTTTGGTCCCAACCGCCTACCGGAAGTTCGGAAAAGCAGCCCTTTAGCTCGTCTTGCCCGCCAGCTTCGCAATTTCCTCATTTATGTTCTTTTGGGGGCCGTGGCTATTACCGCGACCTTGGGGCACTGGGTGGATGCGGGTGTCATCCTGGCGGTCGTGGTGGTTCAGACCCTGGTCGGTTTTATTCAGGAGGGGCGGGCAGAACAGGCGCTGTCCGCCATTCAGCACATGTTGGCACCGAAAGCCCGCGTGGTTCGAGCCGATGGTCAACACATGCTGGATGCCGCTGAACTGGTACCCGGCGACACGGTGTTGCTGGAGGCAGGGGATCGGGTACCGGCTGATATTCGTCTCGAGAAGTGTCACAACCTGAACATTCAAGAAGCTATCCTGACGGGTGAATCTGAGGCCGTTGGCAAGCTACCAGAGCCAGTGGACGAGGCCGCCGTGCTTGGAGACCAGACCGGAATGGCGTTTTCCGGAACCATGGTGGCCACGGGTACCGGTCGCGGGGTGGTGGTGCGCACGGGCGTGAATACGGAAATTGGTCGCATCTCGGGACTGCTTGCCAGTACGCCGTCGTTGAAAACACCATTGCTTGAACAAATGGACCGTTTTGCCCGTGGCCTGTCGCTCATTGTGATCCTGGCCGGTTTGGCGATTTTTCTGGGCGGACTCGCATTCAGCGGCCTGGCGTTCCGAGAGCTATTTATGGCGGTGGTTGGTCTCACGGTGGCCGCCATTCCTGAAGGGTTGCCAGCCATCCTGACGATTACGCTGGCCATTGGCGTCCGGCAGATGGCCAGTCGTCAGGCGGTGGTAAGGCGCATGCCGGTGATCGAAACCCTGGGGGCGGTATCGGTGATCTGCTCCGACAAGACGGGAACCCTGACGCGTAACGAAATGATGGTGACGGATGTTGCTGTCGGAGATCAGCGCTTTGAGGTTACCGGGGAAGGGTACCAAGCGGATGGCAGAGTCTGCATGGATGGCCTGGAGGCGGGAAATCATCTCGCATTGTCTGAGCTGGCAAAGGCTGCCGCGCTATGTAATGACTCAACCGTGACTGAGCGCGATGGCCTTCCCGTTATCCATGGCGATCCCATGGAAGCAGCTTTGAAAGTCTTCGCCCGTAAGGCCGAATTTGATGTAGAGACCATTTCCGAGGGTTGGCCCAGGGTTGATGAGGTCCCCTTTGATACCCAGCTGCGTTTCATGGCGACTTTGCATCATGACCACCATGGCCATGGGACTGCCTATCTCAAAGGAGCCCCTGAAAAGATTCTGGACATGTGCCGGAAGGAGGTGTCTGACAATGGTGAGCTGGTTGATCTGGACCAGGAGAAATGGGAAGGGCTGGTCACCGACATGGCCAGGGACGGACTGCGCGTGCTGGCGCTCGCGCGCCGTCCCATGGCCGTTGGCGCGACTGAGCTGGTCATCGAGGAACTGAGCGAGGGCTCGGAATTGTTGGGTCTTGTGGGGCTGTTGGATCCGCCCCGGCATGAAGCTATCCGGGCCATCAAGGACTGCCACCTGGCGGGGATTCGGGTCAAAATGATCACCGGTGATCATGCCCTGACAGCCTGCGCCATCGCCCGTAAGCTGGGGTTGCGCAATCCGGACAAGGTCCTTACCGGTAGGGAGCTGGACCAACTCAGTGACCAGCAGCTAGAGGCGTTGGTTGGGGAAGTTGATGTGTTTGCCCGCACCAGTCCGGAGCATAAGCTTCGTCTGGTTAAGTCCTTGCAGGCTCTGCACGGGGTAGTGGCCATGACGGGGGACGGGGTCAATGATGCGCCCGCCCTGAAGCGGGCCGATGTGGGCATCGCCATGGGGGTGAAAGGCTCGGAAGCTGCCCGTCAGGCCGCCTCCGTGGTACTGCTGGACGACAATTTCGCCAGCCTCGCGGCTGCGGTGCGAGAAGGTCGGGCGGTCTATGCCAACCTGCGTAAGGGGATCGCCTTTCTCTTGCCGATTAATGGTGGCGAGTCTGTCAGCTTGGTGACCGCCTTGCTGCTGGGCCTGACGCTACCCATTTCCGCGCTGCAGATTCTCTGGGTCAATATGGTCAGCTCGGTGGTCCTCGCCATGACCCTGGCGTTTGAAAAGCCGGAGCCGAATGTCATGGAGCAACCACCCCGGTCCCGGGACCAGTCACTGTTGGCGGGTTTTGTGGTCTGGCGGGTGGTGTTTGTATCGCTGCTTTTCCTGGCGGGAATTTTCGGCGCCTGGTTCTGGGGCATGCACCAATTCGCCGATCAGACGGTGGCCCGTACGCTGGCGGTGAACACGCTGGTGGCAATGGAGGTCTTCTACCTTTTTGCCGTGCGCTATCTGGACACTGCCTCGGTAACCCTGCGGGGCGTACTGGGCACTCCCAGTGTGCTGATCGCGGTATCCGCCGTGGTGGTACTTCAGCTGTTGTTTACCTTTACTCCCTGGTTCCAGGTAACCTTCGGCACGGCAGCTCTCTCCCTGTCCCAATTGGCCTTCTGCTCCTTGATTGGCGTCGCGGTGCTCCTGATTCTTGAGCTGGAAACCCTCATCCGGGGCCGGCTGTTCAGGGCAGCCCGCGGGTGATAACAGAAGGGTCACCCCGGCCTTCCACCGCCGCCAGTTCCGCACTGGACAGCCATTCACCGGGTGGCTTTTCGAGTACCGCTGCACAGGCCGCCAGGGCATGGCCCCAGGTGCAATGGTTGGCGAAGAGCATGCCGCTCTCGTTGAGGGTGCCGCCATGGTTGATATAGCCCAGCACCCGGGAATGCATCGGATGCGGGAACAGGGCGGGCAGGTGGCCCCGGAATACCTCCGGGCGCATGTGGGTGAGCGCTACCCGCCGTTGCATGCGATAGGGGAACAGCCGTTCCCGTTCGAACTCGGTCAGGCAGGCGCTGGATTCCATCGGGTCCCTTGGGTATCGGAAACGCCCCGGTTCCTGGATGTACACCAGGCGGAACGGGGCGCCGGTATCACGCAGCCGCTCGCAGGCGCGGATGGCTTCCGATAACTGGTAGGCACCGTTGGCGATCATCAGCAGGGGCTCCTCGCCCGCTGAGGTGTCTTCATCGACCACCAGGGCGCCGTGCTGGGCAAGGGTTTCGGCTTCCGTCTCGTTGAACACACAGGGCCGCTCGCGCTTGGGCACTACCATGCAACTGATGCGGCCCCGGTTTTCGTACACCGAGGGTAGTACCGCCAGGGTGCTGTTGTAGTCGGCGGGAAACAGTACCCGGGACACGTCGCTCATCTCCCCCAGCATGGCTTCGCAGAAGGTGGTGTCCTGGTGCGATTGCTCGTTTTTACCGTTTTCCCAGGTGTGGGAGGTAGCAACAACCGGTAACCCCAGCCATTTCGGTGGGCGACCGACTTCTTTCTGGCTGCGGGCAAAGGTCAGTTCCTGGCGGATGGCCCCGAGCATCTTGACGCAGAAGGCTTCGTAGCTGGCCACCAGGTTGATGCCGGCCTTATTGGCCAGGCAGGCGGAAACCACCGCCTCTTCATTCAGGGCCGTGATGATCTTGCCGTGTACGTCCTCCTGCTTGTCCTCCGGCTGGTTCGCACGATGCTTGAGGCGTTTTAGAGTGCCGGTCAGGCGGTTGCTGGCCAGCTCATCGGGGTTGCCCACCCGCGGTCGCAGCTTTGGATTGTTTTCTACTAGAGCCTGGAAGAATTCATCCACGGCGGTCATGGGGGAGGCCTGATTCTGCCCCCAGGGCAGAACCGGCAGATTCAGGTCGGCCGGATTGCGTTGCGTCAGTGGATGATCCCGTTCCAGCGGCCGTTGCTGTTGCTGGTGTTCGTTGAGCATGGCCACCGACATGCCCAACTCCCCGGTTTCCACCCACAGAGGGGCGGCGTACTTATTGAACAGATCCCGGGCGCGGGCGTCCAGGCGTGGGTTGCCGGGCAGTGGCAGGTTGTGAGCTTCGTTGTCGCCGGCACCGTAGAAGCCAAAGCCCTTGATGGTTTCGGCAATGCCGTAGGGAATTCGGGCGGGGTATTGGGCTGTGCTTTCGCTCTGGGCGGCCAGCCCCTGTTCCATTTCGAACAGTGCACAGACAAATGCCGCGGGGTCCTTGCCGTCAAACCGGTAAGGCTCGAACCCCCTTGCCTCCAGGTGGGCTTCAAAGCGCTCCAGGCCAGCGGGTGTGCCCAGTTCGGTGCGTTGCTCAATGCGCCGGCCGTTGGCGATCATGACCGGCAACACCAGGCCACAGTCCTCGGCGCGCCACCAGCGCGGAATCCAGTCACTGCCGCGCTGTTCCTCGGCTGCGCCGTCGGACAGGAAGGCCACCAGGGACTCGCCAGGCAGGGGCATGTGGGCGTATTGCAACTCGGCAAACCCAAGGTAGCCGCCTTCCAGAATGCCTCCGGCCGTGTGCGGGTTAACGTGGCTGCCCAAAGGCGCGGCCATGGAACCATCGGGTTTTTGTTGGTAACTATAGAAATCGCAAGCCAGGCGGGACAGACCGTCCGGGGCCAGGTAGCGGCGCTTTTGCTCCGGATGCAGGTTGCCCGTCAACACATTCAGGGCTTCAATGGCGGCCACGCAATGGCCCTGGCCCATCAGCCAGCTTCGGGTTTTTCCTGTGAGGTTATTCAGAGCAAGGTAGGCGGCATAGGCCGGAACCATATTCAGGGCGCCGCCGGTGTGGCCTTCCGGATGGGTCTTGAAATCCAGTGAGCTCAATGGAGCGCCGGCGATATCCACCCGACGGCAGTAGGTCATGTGCACGACCAGCCACATTCCAGCGCTGGTCAGGCGATCCAGGGCGGCCAGTTTCTGGTAGACGGTATCGGCGTCGGGCTGGAAACCCTTGGCAACCAGCCGCTCCGCCAGGCGCTGCACCTGCTGTGCCGTCTGTTCGGAATGCCGCACCACGCCATAACCCTGCCGCCAATACCGATAGGCATTGCTGTTGGCTTCAGAAGAAGCGGATGGATCGGGCGATGACATGGGAGACCTCCGTAGGATAAAAAAGGTCAAATGAGTGTAAAGCGCTCCAGTACCCCCGCTCTTGATGCAGGTCAGTGACTTCTGCATATTCTGCGGGGTGCCGATGCCAATGGTTCCAGAGTGTGATCGGTGTCCGTAACGATTAAACTTGTAGAAATAACATAAGGCACAGCGGGGCGGAAATGATCCAGATTTTTACCACTGGCGGCACCATCGATAAGGTGTACTTCGATGCTAACAGTCAGTTTGAGATTGGCGATAGCCTGCTGCGAGAGCTGCTGGCCGAAGCCAATATCCAGGAGGGCTATCAGCTCGCTGAATTGATGCGAAAGGACAGTCTGGAGCTGACCGATGAGGATCGGCAAAGCATCGAGGCGGCGGTTCGTGAATCAGATGCCCGGCGGATACTGATTACTCATGGCACGGATACGATGGCGCTGACGGCCGAGCAGCTCCGGCAGGTGACCGGGCGCACCATCGTGCTGACAGGTGCCATGCAGCCGGCCCGCATGCGCCGCACCGATGCGGTGTTCAATCTTGGTTTTGCCTGGGCCGCACTGCAATTGTTGCCGCCGGGGGTTTATATTGCCATGAACGGTGAGGTGTTTGAGGCCGGAAAGGTGCGTAAGAATCTGCAAGCCCAGAAGTTTGAAGCGGCGCCCTGAGCGCAACACTCAACCATTGAAGGCCTGGATCTCATCGGCTGTCAGGGGCCGAAATTCGCCAGGCGACAGGCGCTCATCCAGAGTCACCGGCCCAATCTTCTGCCGGTGTAATGCCGTCACCCGGTTGCCCACCGCCGCCAGCATGCGCTTGACCTGATGGTAGCGACCCTCGTGGATGGTCAGGTCTAGCATCGTGTCGGCGTGCTGGACCACGCTGGCAGGCTTGGTGGGCGTGTCCTCGCCTTTCAATAGCACTCCTTCTTCCAACTGTTTCCGGGCCGACTCGCCAAACGGTTCCGCCAGACTGACGCGGTAGGTTTTGGGGCAGTCCCGGCGCGGAGAAGTGATCCGGTGGGACCATTGACCGTCGCTGGTGAGCAGCAGCAGGCCCGTGGTGTCCTTGTCCAGGCGTCCGGCAATATGCACCCGGGCGCTCAGGTCGACCGGCAGTAGGTCGAGGGCCGTTGGCTGGGTACTGTCGGTGGTGGCGCTGATCACACCGGCAGGCTTGTTCATCATCAGGTACAGCTCTTCAGGTACCACCACCGGTTGGTGGTCCAGCTGGACGCGGTCGTGTGCGGATATGTGCTGCCTGGCCTGCTTGCAGGGCTTGTCGTTTACGCGCACTCGCCCGGCTGCAATGGCCCGTTTGGCGTCCTTGCGCGACAAAGTCGTGCTATTGGCGACAAACTGGTCCAGGCGCATCACTTGGTTTCCGTGATGCCCCGAATATCCAAGCTCAGCAACACTTCCCGGGAAGGAAAGCCATCGGCAATCATGTCCTGGGCGCTCTGGTAGCGGCGAATGGCGTTGCGGGTGTTGGAACCCAGAATGCCGTCGGGTTCGCCGCTGCTGAAGCCCTTCTGGTTCAGAGCCTTCTGCAGCTGCAGGATCTGGTCACGGGATAAGGCCGGCTGGTCTTCCGGTGGCGGGGTATGCAAGCCGCCCGCGCCAGCGACACGATCAGCCAGGTGGCCGACTGCAATGGCGTAGAATTCCGAGCGATTCCAGCCCATGGTCACGCGAAAATTGTTATAGACCAGGAAGGCCGGCCCTTCGTGGCCGCTGGGAACCACCATGGCCGCGTCAATGGGTTCGTTTGGTACTGGGTGTCCCCAAACATCGGTCACGCCCATTTCTCGCCAATCGTCCAGGGGCAGGCGTCGGCCATCGGCCAGGCTGTAATCGAAGTTGTCTGGCAGCAGCACTTCGCGCCCCCAGCGGTATTCGCCATCCCAGCCCATGGATTCCAGGAAGCGACCGGCGGAGAGCATGGCATCGGGCAGGCTGTTCCACAGGTCACGCCGGCCATCGCCATCGGCGTCCACGGCATGTCTCAGGAACACGGTGGGCATGAACTGCACATGGCCCATGGCACCGGCCCAGGACCCCTCCATCTGGTCCGCGGAAATGGCGCCTTCATCAATGATGCGAAGGGCGGCAATCAGCTGCTGGCTGAAGAACTCGCTGCGACGGGGGTCGCAGGCCAGGGTAGTCAGGGAACTGGGCACCTGCATCTTGCCAAAATAGCTGCCGTAATTGGTCTCCAGGCCCCAGAATGCCACCAGGTAAGGGGCAGGTACGCCGGTTTTTTCGGTAACCTCGTTCAACAGGTCGCGATGTTCCCGAAGTAGCTTCCGGCCCTTGGCGATGCGATCCGCATTGACCCGGCGGTTCAGGTAGTCGCCAAAGGTCGTGGTGAATTCCGGTTGCCGGCGGTCCAGCTCGATAACCCGCTCAAGGTATTCGGCCTGGGCCATGACATCCCCGGCTACCGGGGCGCTAACGCCGGCGTCAATAGCTCGTTCCTGGAGCCGTTGCTTGCACTGGGCAAACTCGGACTCACTCAGCTGCTCCTGGCCCTGGGCCGGCAGGCTGATCAGCAGGGTGGCCAACCCAAGGGTCCGAACCATGTGCCAGAGTGCTTTGCGCGTACTCGCGTGAACCACAGATCACCTCGCGTAATGAAAGAAAAGGCTCTTCGTTGCCATGTTAGCGCGTTTTCGGTCGCATGAAATACCGTTGGGGAAGGTTTGTCGTCTTTTGGTCGCAAAGGTTCCTACGAAACGCCCCGGATGTTCTATAGTGAGGGCCATTGTATGGCCCCGGAGTGAAATTTTTATGGCAGCCCTGAAAGCGCTGGTGGTGGATGACGCCAGCTTTGTGCGTGACTTGGTGAAGCGGACGGTTCGCCAGCGGTTCCCGGTTATCGAGACCACCGACGCCCAGAACGGGCGGCGGGCGCAGTCACTGATGTCGCGAACCACCTTTGATCTGGTCTTGTGTGATTGGGAAATGCCGGAGATGTCCGGCCTGGAACTGCTGCAGTGGATGCGCCAGCAGCCCCATTACGAGAAAGTGCCGTTCATCATGATCACCAGCCGTGGTGACAAGGACCATGTGGTCGAAGCGGTGAAAGAAGGGGTGTCCGAATATCTGGGCAAGCCCTTCAGCCCGGAAGGGCTGAGCAAGAAGATTATCAAGGTGATGGGGCGCCGGCTGGCAGACGCCATGGGTCGCAGTGGCAAATCCATGGACGGCCCGGCCGATGCCTTCAAGGAATCGGCGGCACTGCTGACCCAGAAACGCGATACGCCACCGGCCAAGCCTGCCCCTGATCAAAGCGCCAGGGCAGCGGCTGACGGCCCATTGTTAGCAGCCTCCCGGGCGCCTTCGCCGGCCAGAAAGCTCTCGGCGAAGGGCTCGATGAATGTTGCCCAGGTCCGTTTTGCCGACAGCACGCTGAAATCCGTGGTCAAGGATATCAATCTCACGGAAGTGCGAGTGATTGCCAAGCGGGACCAGGACTTCCCGGGCATTCTCGATCAGGCGGTTGTGGATATGGAAATCGGCCCGGAAAAAACCGCCCGCTTGAACGGCTACGTCCACCAGCTGCAGGCGGTGGACCGTCGTCAGGACAGCGACTTTATCAGCGTGACCATCCGGTTTGTGGATGATGATCCTCAGAAGATGGAAGACCTGTCGCGCTTTGTCGCCACCTTCCGGGCGGGCAACCGGTAACTGGCCCGGCGGGCTCTGGAGCCTCCATTCGGAGAATGGCTTCAGTGCTCGGCTTGGGATTCCGGCACCCGCTCCACCAGGCGTTCCTTGGGAAAGTGGCAGATAAATTCACTGCCCTGGCCAGGCTCGCTGCGGATTTCCAGATTGCCATCGTGGTTGATGAGCACGTGTTTGACGATGGCCAGCCCCAGGCCGGTGCCGCCGGTATCCTTGTGGCGGCTGGGGTCGGCTCGGTAGAAGCGCTCCGTCAGGCGCGGGATATGGACCGGGTCAATGCCAATACCGGTGTCTTTCACCGAGAAGTGGGCTCCGTCGCGGTTGGCGCTCCAGGATACGTGGATAGTGCCACCGGCAGGCGTGTATTTGACTGCGTTGAAAATCAGGTTGGAGAACGCGCTTCTCAATTGGCCTTCATCGCCCTTGAGCAGTCGGTGGTCGTTGATGTCCACAGTGATTTCCTGATGCTTGTCCCGGCCGAAAGTGCGGGCATCTCCGCAGATCTGCTGGATCAGCGCCTCGGGATCGGATTGGGTGTCGTCAGCGGTGTGTTCCCCGGTTTCAATGCGTGACAGCAGGATCAGGTCGGTAATCAACGCTTCCATGCGTGAGGCCTGGTCGGCCATGGTATTGATGGCCCGGCGCCATTTCATGGGCAGCTCATCGCTGTGATCCACCAGGGTTTCCAGGTATCCGCTGATCACCGTCAGTGGTGTGCGCATCTCATGGGAAACGTTGCCCACGAAATCCCGGCGCATCTGCTCCAGTTGATACAGGCGGGTAACGTCCTTGGCGACGATCAGGCGGTCGTCTTCTCCAAACAGGCTGATCTGGACCTGCAGGCGGATGTGGGGGCGGGCCGGGGAATGAATTTCCAGGGGCTCACGGTAATCACGGGTATCAAAGTAAGCCTTGAAGGCGGGGGTGCGGATCAGGTTGTGGATGAACTGTCCCTGGTCGGTGCTGCGCTTGAACCCCAGTAGCTGCTCGGCGGAGCCGTTCCACCACTCCATCACGCCCCGGGCGTCGGTCATGATGACGCCATCGCGCATGGCGTTGGTGGATTCCTGAACCCGATTGATCTGCGCCCGCAGGCGGTCTTCGGCCAGCAGATGGCTGCGGTGGAGTTTGTGCAGCTTGTCCAGGATGTCACCCCACAGGCCAATGCTCCGGGGCGGTTCGTCCGAGGCGGCGGGGTTGGCCAGCCAGTAATACAAGCGCCTGCTTTGCACCAGTGTCCAGCACAGGTAGGCGATCAGCCCTGTCAGCAGACCATACAGCGGGTAGCCAAACGCCCAGCCGATCAGTGTGGTGCTGGCCAGGAGGGCGATAATTATGCGTAGATATCGCGACCAATTGTGTTGCATCAAGTCTTACCTTGTCGGCGATCTGGTGTTGATGCGGAAGCCTGGCTGATCAGGCGACTTTGGTGGAAAACCGGTAGCCGGCACCCCGAACCGTCTGGACCAGATGGTCGTATTTTGCACCCAATGCTTTTCTCAGCCGGCGAATGTGTACATCAACCGTACGCTCTTCAACGTAAACATTACCACCCCAGACCTGATCCAGTAACTGGGAACGGGTGTAGACCCGCTCCTGATGGGTCATGAAAAACTGGAGCAGTCGGTATTCCGTCGGGCCGATGTTCACCTCGCCATCCTGGGTGAACACCCGGTGTCCAATCGGATCAAGCGTCAGCCCTTCCACATCAATAGGCGTGTCCACGCCGGGAGGGGTGGTGCGGCGCAGTACGGCCTTCAGGCGCGCCACCAATTCCCGGGGGCTGAACGGCTTGGTGATGTAATCGTCGGCACCCACTTCCAGGCCCTGAATCTTGTTATCTTCCTCAACCTTGGCGGTCAGCATGATAATCGGGATGTCGGCGGTGGTTTCGTCTTTCTTCAGGCGGCGGGCCAGCTCCACGCCACTGGTGCCAGGCAGCATCCAGTCGAGCAGGATGAGGTCGGGCTGCTTGTCGACAACCAGAGCGTGCGCCTGGCGGGCATCCTCGGCTTCGAGGTAATCATAATCTGCCATTTCCAGTGCCACGGCGATCATTTCGCGAATGGCGGACTCATCATCGACAATCAGGACAGTTTTTCCAGTCATGAGCTTCAACCTGTTTCGGACCTTCAGAGTGTTACACCCACTCTCTGTTTTCGTTGCAGGGTCATTACAACGTTAACGTGTTACAAGTATATGACACTCCTGGCGAATCAGAACGTCAGGTCCAGGGCCAGCCCCACGAAGACCGCGAATCCGGCCCAGTTGTTGTTGAGAAACGCCTTGAAGCAGCCGGCCCGAGCCCGCTCCCGCGCAAGGTACTGGTGATAGACGAACAAAGTGGCCATGCCGACCACGCCCAGGAAATAGAGGCTTCCGAGTTCCGCCTGGTTGCCGGCGATAACCAGGACAACCACCACCAGGGCCTGCAGAATGCCGATGATCACCCGGTCAGCATCGCCGAACAGAATGGCGGTGGATTTGATGCCCACCTTCAAATCATCGTCCCGGTCCACCATGGCATAGAGAGTGTCGTAGGCCACGGTCCAGAGCACGTTGGCGGTGAATAGCAGCCAGGTCAGTTGACTCAGTTCACCGGCTTCGGCCGCCCAGGCCATGGGGATGGCCCAGGAAAACGCCGCGCCCAGAAACAGCTGGGGCAGGTGGGTGTAGCGCTTCATGAACGGATAGATGAAGGCCAGCAGGGCGCCGCCGAAAGACAGATACAGGGTCAGGGTATTGGTGAACAACACCACCATCAGGAAGGAGATCAGGCACAATCCCGCAAACAGGGCCACCGCTTCCCAGGCCTGGATGCGCCCGGTGGTCAGGGGGCGGTCCTGGGTGCGTTCAACGTGCCGGTCCCAGTCCCGGTCGGCAAAATCGTTGATGGCGCAGCCGGCGGCGCGCATGAAAAACACACCCAGTGTAAATATCACGATATTGCTTAATGAGGGCATGCCGCCGGCGGCCAGCCAGAGCGACCACCAGGTAGGCCAGAGCAACAGCAAGCTGCCAATCGGGCGATCAATGCGCAGCAGCCGGGCATAATCAATCAGGCGGGTGCGGACGGGATCGGGCATGGCGTTTTGCAGCATGGCATGGTCATCCATCGGTCGGGAGCTGGAAGCAGGGCCGATTATAGCCAGCGGGTGAGCTGAAGTGAAAGTGGGCGCTATTGATACAGCTCAGGCAACAGGTATTCGCAGACCATCAGGGCGCTGGTGCCGCGATAGAACAGGGAGCGACGGGCGAGCCGGGGCTGACGGTTGTGCAGCGGCTGGCATAGACCGGTTTCGAGATCACCGCGGCGCCACTCCGGACTGCTGAACAGGAAGGCGCCCAAAGGCTTGTTGCCCAAATGGCGCAGCTGGCGGCCGCGACCTTCAAAACAGTTCAGGGGGATAACCGTTCGGGCCAGCACCCAGGGATGCCCGTCGCCAATCAGCCGGACTTCACGAATCCAGGCCAGTTGGCGGTTGGCGAGGCCCAGGGTTTGGGCTTCTTCCGGGGAAGGGCGCGAGAAGCCTTCCCGGCACACCTGAACCCGGAAGCTGTGGCGGCACCGTTGTTTCAGGGCCTGGGTAAAGGAGCCCTGGACCTGCAGCCAGTAACCGGCCGGACCGTGGACATCCGGGCGGTAAAGTCCAGCTGCTGCCAGGGAACGGTACCAGCGGGTGGCGGGGATGCCCGGCTGGTTACAGTCCTTTGACTGCATAAATGCCGGGGGCGTTGCGCCAGTAGCCTTTGTAATCCATGCCGTAACCAAAGAGGAAGCGGTCTTCCACTTCCAGGCCGGTGAAGTCCGCTTTCAGGTCCGGGCGGGCCTTGCGTTCATGCTGCTTGTCCACCAGCACGGCCGTGAGTACTTCCCGGGCTCCGTGGGTCAGACAGTAATCCGCGATAGCGCAGAGAGTCGTACCTTCGTCCAGGATGTCGTCCACAATCAGTACCGTCCGGTCCTTCATGTCGACTTCCGGGCGCAGCTTCCATTCCAGGATGCCGCCGGTGGTTTCCTGGCGGTAACGGGTGGCGTGTAGATATTCGGCCTGGACCGGGAACTTCAGTTGCGGCAGCAACTGGCCGGTCAGGATCAGGCCGCCGTTCATAACGCAGAACAGCAGCGGGTTGCGGTCGTGCAGGCGCTCGGTGATTTCCCCGGCCATGGTCTCAATGGCACTGTGTACCTGCTGTTCACTCACCAGGCAATCGGCTTCGGCCATAACCTGGTTCATTTCGGTGACGGTGTCGCTCATAACGGTCGATCCTGTCGTAAAACGGCCGATTATACCGAAGTGTTGCGACTGAAGGGAGTGGCGATATCCGGGTCATTGTCTGTACTTGCCGCGATTGGCAGGATAACTTGAACAAGGTTCCCCAAAAGGCGAAATCGCCCTGTGAGGTAAACAGTATGAGAAAATGGGAATGCATGGTTTGCGGTTTTATCTACGACGAAGCCGAGGGATGGCCGGAAGACGGCATTGAGCCGGGCACCAAATGGGAAGATGTGCCGGATGACTGGGAATGCCCGGATTGCGGCGTTGGTAAAGAGGATTTCGAGATGGTCGAAATCGAATGACAAGCCAAACCAAACGGATAATCGCAGAGCCGTTGCCACTGGTCGTGCGTTGGCATTGCCAAATTCCGGCAGCTGAGGTAGAAAGCCGTTCGGAAGCTAATGGATTTTGGCGTCTGATCTCGACTTTAAAACGGTAACAGGAGCAAATATGCGGGAAGTAACGCGAAAACTGGTGGATTTGCTGGACCTCTCGCCCATGGGGGACGACCACTTCCAGGGCGACAGTGAAGACCTGGGCTTTCCCCATGTGTTTGGAGGCCAGGTGCTTGGCCAGGCGTTGATGGCCGCCAGTCGCACCGTGGAAGGCAGGTTGTGTCACTCCCTGCATGCGTATTTCCTGCGCCCGGGCAACCACAGCATGCCCATCGATTACGAGGTGCAGCGGGTGCGCGACGGGGGCACCTTTTCCGTGCGCCGGGTCATTGCCCGACAGGATGGCCGGGAAATTCTGACCGGCTCCATGTCATTCCAGGCCGAAGAGCAGGGCTTTGAGCACCAGCTCGACATGCCGCAGGTGGAGCAGGGCCCCGAGGAGCTCAAATCCGAGCAGGAATGGGGTAAGTTACTTGCAGAGCAGGCGCCGGAAAAATTGCGGGAGATGATGACGCGGGAGCGGCCCATCGAGATTCGACCGGTGAACCCGGGCAATCCGTTCAAGCCGGAAAAGGAACCGCCCCACCGCCAGAACTGGTTCCGGGCCCTGGGGCCGCTGCCGGACGATCCGGTCTTGCACCGCTGTTTGCTGACCTATGCCTCGGATTTCACCTTTCTGGGCACGTCCCTGGCTCCTCACGGGCGGAGCTTCCTGAGCCGCAATATGCAGGTGGCGAGCCTGGATCACGCCATCTGGTTCCACCGGGACTTCCGCATGGACGAGTGGCTGCTCTATGACAAGGACAGCCCGAGTGCTGCCGGTGGCCGGGGCTTTAACCGGGGTAATTTCTTTACCCGGGACGGCCGGCTGGTGGCGTCCACCACCCAGGAAGCGCTGATTCGCGAGCGCCAGTAATCGATGCC
The DNA here is from genome assembly GCA_044811145.1 of Marinobacter nauticus. Lineage (GTDB taxonomy): Bacteria > Pseudomonadota > Gammaproteobacteria > Pseudomonadales > Oleiphilaceae > Marinobacter > Marinobacter nauticus_A. The sequence goes on along the minus strand of CP085245.1, from coordinate 838,646 downwards.
CCGCCCCGTCTGCGCGGGGCGGCAGGTTTCAGAGGCCGGCGGCCCAGGTTTTCGCCCAGGGCGCGGCCTCGTCTTCCGGATCGATGGTTTCCAGGGCGTCGATCTTCAGGGTCTCGCCCACCTTGCGGGCGGCGGTTTCCAAAAGGGCCTCTTCCATCAGGTCACCGGCGCCGCAGAATGTATCCCCATACGAGCTGTCGCCCAGCACGATGATGCCGAAAGGTCGCCCGGGCTGCTGGGGTAGCTGTTCCCGGAGGTCCACATAGAAGGGCAGCAGGTTGTCTGGAATTTCGCCATCACCGGTGGTGGAGGTGCATACCAGCAGGGTGTCGTCATTGTCCGTAATATCCACTAGTTTCGGTTCTTCCAGCAACGCCACGGTGTGGCCGTCGGCTTCCAGTTCCTCTTTGACCTTGCGAGCGGTCATTAACGCGCCACCGTAGACGCTGCCTGTCAGAATGCGGATTGCTGCCATGGTTTCGCCTTTTCCAGAAATGGCCGGATTGATAAAAGTTGCCAGATCATAGCGGCCCCGGCAGACAGGCTCAAGCTGGATAAAGGTTACGGTTATATTTCAATTCGATGTCAAAAAAATTATAGTTTGCGGCGCTGAATTGCCTCAATTCACCCGTACAAACGAGACCCTTTTGGTTATGGCCCGTTCATCCGGTTTTCTGGACACCCTTCTTAGTAGCCCCTCCACCGAACGTTACAGAATTGGTTTCAGTGTTCTTTTCCTGCTTGGCGTCTGGCTCAGTGTCGGCGCGTTCAGTCAGGGCTTGCCGAACAATATGTTACTGATGGCTGCTGCCGTGATTGGCGGCTATATGGCCATCAACATCGGCGCCAACGACGTTGCCAACAACGTGGGCCCGGCCGTGGGTTCCGGGGCATTGGGCCTGGGGGCGGCGGTGTTGCTGGCCGCTGTTTTCGAGGCCGGAGGTGCCTTGATTGCCGGTGGTGACGTGGTTTCGACCATCAAGGGCGGCATTATTGATCCCACCACGCTGGAAGATCCCCGGGCCTTTGTCTGGTTGATGACCGCCGCTCTGCTGGCTGGCGCACTCTGGCTGAACCTGGCCACCTGGATGGGCGCCCCGGTATCCACCACGCATTCTATTGTTGGTGGTGTGTTGGGGGCCGGTATTGCGGCCGGAGGCTGGGCCATCGCGGATTGGGCGGTGATGGGCAAGATTGTTGCCAGTTGGGTCATTTCCCCGGCGCTGGGCGGCATGCTCGCTGCCTTGTTCCTGTATTCCATCAAGAAAACCGTACTCTATCAGCCAAACCTGATTGAATCGGCGCGCCGCTTTGTGCCGGTGCTGGTTGCCCTGATGGCCTGGGCCTTTGGCACTTACCTGATGATCAAAGGTGTGAAAAAGGTCATCAAGGTCGATTTCATGCAGGCGGCCCTGATTGGCCTGGCGGCCGCGGCGGTGGTGTTTTTCGCCATGCGTAGCCTGGTCGGTCGCAAGGCGGCCGCCATGGAAAATACACCGCACGGTGTCAGTGAGCTGTTTACCTGGCCGCTGATTTTTGCCGCCGCCCTGTTGAGCTTTGCCCACGGCGCCAACGATGTGGCCAACGCCATTGGCCCCCTGGCGGCGATTAACGACGCCATCCAGGCCGGGGGCGGTGTGGTTACTGCCGCCAGCATCCCTCTGTGGGTGATGATGGTGGGTGCCCTGGGCCTGGCCGTGGGCCTGATGCTCTTTGGCCCGCGCCTGATCAAGACGGTGGGCAGTGAAATCACCGAGCTGGACAAGACCCGGGCTTTTTGTATCGCGCTGTCCGCCGCTTTGACGGTGATTCTGGCCTCCCAACTGGGGCTGCCGGTCAGCTCTACTCACATCGCTATTGGTGGTGTGTTCGGTGTGGGCTTCCTGCGTGAGTACCTGAAGCGCAATTACGCCAGCCAACTGCACAAGATCATTGACCAGCACGAACCGGAAGAGCAGGAGCGCCTGCGCCCATTCCTGGAGGATTTCCGGAACGCCTCGGTGGAGGAAATGGAAAAATTGCTGCAGCAGGCCAAGCAGGACAAGCAGCAGGTGCCGCTTGCCAAATCCGAGCGCAAGCGCCTGAAGAGGATCTACCGGGAGGAGATGGTCAAGCGCTCCCATCTGGTGAAAATTGCAGCGGCCTGGATTATTACCGTTCCGGCATCGGCTTTGATGGCAGCGTTCCTGTTCTTTACCCTGCGGGGCCTGTTCGTGAGCTAAGGGCAACAGGTGCCCTAAGTCGCGGGACTGGTGAGATTTTTCCAGTTCGGCCATACTGTAGAAAAGCGCGGGGCCGGTGGCCTCGCGACCAGACAATTGACAGGAGTGGGGAATGGGTACATCCAACGAAGGCCGTCAGGCCAAGATGATCGAAGAGCTTCGGGTGTTCATCAAAAAGGTGATGAGTGACCCGACCATTGCCGTCAAATCCATGGAAATTGCCCGCAAGTATCGCGGTGAGCCGAACGCCGACGAGCTGGTGGCCCGCGAGATCAGCGCCAACACCACGATCCGGATTCCGGAGGCCTGGAGTGAGGCCGACAAGATGTTCCTGGAGATCCTGCACGAGGTGCTGGATGATGAGGAAGCGCTTTATTGAGGTCTGATCTGGCTTGGTGAGACTGCTGAGCCTGGGTGTTGGGTAAGGAGTGTGTGGGCCTTCCAAAAAGCGCTCCTTGCGGCACCCCTTCGGGGTCCGGCCTGCAATCGCAGATTGCAGTCGTTCTCCCTTCGCATAAAGCTTCGCTTTATAAGCGCTCAGTCGAACCCCTGTGGCGCTTATGCTCCGCCCCTCAGCGCTTATTGCTCCTGCATCGCGCTGAGGGTCCTCGGCAGGCCATTCTTGGCCAGCCCGTAAAGAGCTAAACGCTCTTTACCCATGGCTCCGCAAATTTTTGGAAAGGCATTCCTGCCCCCGAACGTCTAACGCTCGGAGTTAACGCTTTTATCCTTCTGAAGTTTCCTTTTCCTTAAGCACCGTCTCCGCCAATACCTTCACAATCGCCATTTCCTCGGAAATACCGCTCTCCTGCGCCAGTTCTTTCTGCTCGTCGAGGATATCCATGAGGATGTCCGGGGTGGTCAGCGGGTTGGCCAGCACCACGCGGAAGACGATGCATGGGAAGTGGTGGTAGCGGGCCGGTTCCAGGCGGGTTCGGGAGACGAAGGCTTTGCCCCGTTCACGCTGGGTTTTCTGCAGATACTTGGTGATGCGGTTCAGGCTGGTGTTCAGCCGTTCGGTCTGACGTTTGTCGGCCACGGCCAGGGCCTGTTGCACCACCGCCGGGCAGTAGCGGTAGGTGAGGATGTTCAGTTCCGGTTCGGTGACCAGTTCAAAGTCCGGGTCTTCGGTGATCATCTCCGCGAAGGTGCGGGCCTTGTTGATGCCTTCGTCGATGAGGATTTCGTAGCCCTCGCGGCCGATGATTCTCAGGCCGGAGTGGATCAGCATGGACATACCCGGCCGAGAGCCTTCCAGGGTGGTGCTGCCCAGGTCCTTGGAGCCCTTGCGGATGATGTACTGGGCGTGGTGTTCCACGGCGCTGGCCAGGCCCGGGGTTTTGAACACCACCAGGCCCACGCCCATGGGCACGTACAGCTGTTTGTGCGCGTCGAAGGTGACCGAGTCGGCCTGGTCAATGCCGCGCAGCAAATGCTGATGGGTGCGGGAGAACAGGGTGGGCCCGCCCCAGGCGGCGTCCACGTGGAAGTGGGCGCGGAATTCCCGGGCGATGTCGGCCATGGCGTCCAGGTTGTCGACGTTGCCGGTCTCGGTGGTGCCGGCGATACCGCAGATGGCCATGACTTTGATTTTCTGTTTTTGCAGCTCCAGGCATTTGTCGCGCAGGGCATCGATCTGGATGCGGTTGTCGTCGTCCGTGGGAATGGCAATCAATGATTCCCGGCCCAGGCCCAGCACGTCGGCGGCCTTGCGCAGGGAATAGTGGCCCCGGTCGGACACGAGGATGGCGGCGCCTTCGCAGCCGTAATATTTCAGGGCCCGGAACAGGCCTTCCTGGTGCAGGCCGCGGAAGCTGCCTTCGGCGGGGAAGGCACGGTTGCGGGCGACCCACAGGGCGGTGAGGTTGGCGACGGTGCCGCCGGAGCAGATGGCGCCCAGGGCGTGGCTGGGGTCGTGCATCCATTTGCGGTAGAAGGCGCCGTCCTGCTGGTACACCAGGCGGTGGATCATGCCCAGGACCTGTCGCTCCAGTGGCGTGAAGGCCTTGGAGGTCTCGATTTTGACCAGGTTCTGGTTCAGGGCAATCATGATTTTTGACAGCGGCAGCATGAAGTAGGGCAGTGCCGAGGTCATGTGCCCGATGAAAGCGGGTGAGGCGGTGTGGACCGAGTCAGCTACGACTTTGTCGAGCAGGAACTGGGTCTGGTCCGACACGAATACCGGTTTTTCCGGAATGGCGGAGTCGGAAAAGTTTTTTTCCACGTCGGAAAGATCCCGTTCAACCGCGACGATGTGTTCCTGCAGGAAGCCGGCGAGGTTGCGGGAGATGTTCTGGTCAATGCGGCTCAGGGTCGAGTCGGGTGCCTCGGGCACGGTGAAGACTCGATACATGGCCTCGATAGAGGCCTGAGCGGATGGTTTCTTTCCGGTCATAGGCGCCAATTCTCCAAGGCGGCGTAGTATAAAGCCTGTGTCAGCCAGAGGCGAGCCTGGAAGGGTTACAGGATTTCCCGGTGGACCTCGAGAATGGCGGCGTCGATGCGGCTCTGGATGTCTTTTTCAACCTGGTCGAGGCGCTGGGTGATCTGCTGGGGCGAGGCACCGAGGGCGGCGATGGTCCAGGTGGCGCAGTCGAGGGCGTCGTGGTCGCCGGTTTCGGCGACGGCCAGGTCGGGCTCTTTGCCCCAGACGGCTTTCAGGGCGGTGAAGACTTTGCGTTTGGCCTTCAGGTCGTCACACGCGTAGAGCTGGAAGTGCAGGGTGAGCAGGCCCACGCTCGGGGTGATGGTGGGCTGCTCTGGCGGGTTGTTTTGGGCGAGTAGTTTTCTTAAGGCTTCTGACATCGTTACTTCCAGATTCGGTGCGGAAACCGCCGGGGGATGGCTTTCCAAAAACCGCTTGAACCCGTCCATGGGTCGCTTCTGTTCCGCCATCCCTGGCTCCACAAATTTTTGGAAAGCCATCCCCCGCCGGTTCGTAAATCTTCTAGTTGGCCTCCCGTCAGTCAGGACTGTTGGGTCTCTGGCCTGGGAAGCGATCAGCCTACTACAGGCGTCGCCCGTTTGATAATGGCCGCCGGGTTGGTGCCCGTCGGCAGGTTGCCGTAGTTGAGGCCGCCGTGGCTCTCCAGGCGGGTGGCGCAGAAGGCGTCGGCGAGATGTTTGTCGCTGTGCCGGAGCAGCAGGGAGGCCTGCATGACCAGGGCCAGGCGGTCGACGAGGTTTCGGGCGCGGTACTGGAAATCGCTGATGTCAGTGAAGTCGTTCTGCAGTTGCATCAGGAACCGGTCGAAGCGGCGGTCGGCGCCCCTGGCTTCGGCGGCTTCTTTGAAGAAGGCATCGAGGGTTTCGGGTTGTTTTTCGATGGCTCGCAGGGTGTCCAGGCACTGGACGTTGCCGCTGCCTTCCCAGATGGCGTTGACCGGGGATTCGCGGAACAGGCGGGGCATGATGCAGTCTTCCATGACGCCGCTGCCGCCGATGCATTCCATGGCTTCGTAGGCGTGGTTGGCAGTGCGTTTGCAGATCCAGTATTTACCCACGGGGGTGGCCAGGCGGGCGAGCAGGCGTTCGTGTTCGTTGTCTGTGTGGTCCAGGGCCCGGGCGATGCGCAGGGTGTAGGTCATGGCGGCTTCGCTTTCCAGGGCGAGGTCGGCGAGGACGTTCTGCATCAGGGGCTGGTCGCTGAGTCTGGCGCCGAAGGCGCTGCGGTGGTGGCAGTGATGGCTGGCCTGGGCGAAGGCCTGGCGCATGCCGGCAGAGCTGCCGATCATGCAGTCGAAGCGGGTCATGGCGACCATATCGATGATGGTCCTTACCCCGCGCCCTTCTTCCCCGACCATCCAGGCCAAGGCGCCGCGCAGTTCGACTTCGCTGGAGGCGTTGGCGACGTTGCCCATCTTGTTTTTCAGCTGCTGGACCTGCCAGGGATTCTTGCTGCCGTCTGGGCGCCAGCGTGGCATCAGGAAGCAGGAGAGGCCGCGGGCGGTCTGGGCCAACACCAGGAAGGCATCGCTCATGGGGGCGGAGACGAACCATTTGTGGCCCACCAGTTCATAGGCCTGGCCGGGGCCATCACGGCCGATGGGGCAGGCCTGGGTGGTGTTGGCCCGCACGTCGCTGCCGCCCTGCTTTTCGGTCATGGCCATGCCCAGGGTGACGGCGCGTTTTTCGCTTTCCGGCACGTTGCGGCCGTCGTAGGCGTTGGTGAGGATGCGGGGTTCCCACTCTTTCGCCAGGTCTGGTTGCTGGCGCAGTGACGGCAGGGCGGCGAAGGTCATGGTCACGGGGCAGCCATGGGCCGCTTCCACTTGGGTGTGCAGGTAGTACTTGGCGGCTCGGGCCACGTGGGCGCCGGGGCCTGGGTTGGCCCAGGGGGAGCTGTGCAGGCCGTTTTCCAGGGCCACGCGCATGAGTTCGTGGTAGGCCGGGTGGAAGCTGACTTCGTCAATCCGGTGGCCGTAGCGGTCGTGGGTTCGGAAAGTGGGCTTGTTGGCGTTGGCCTGAAAGCCCAATTCGATGGTTTCGGCCTTGCCGGCCCAGGTGCCGAATTGGTTCAGGTCGTCGTGCGCGTATCCGGCGCCCTCCCTGACTACTGCCTCCTGCAGGGCAATATCGTGCTCGTATAGGTTGTAGTTTTCCAGAGGGCTGGGTTGGTTGAAGACATCGTGTGTGTTCGCCAGGCAGGCATCGTGGCCCGGGGCTGGTCGAGTGCCGGTGGCGTGTTCCGAATTGTGCGACATGACGGTACCTGAAAATGTTGTTGTTATCAGCCGGGTCGGTCTGGTGTTTTTACAGTGAATGACCGCCGTTCCTTCCTGTCAACATTTAGGGCCTTCGATGCCTTGGGTTGCTTAATAGAATCAATGAGCTGCATGCCGCCTTTTAAGATTACGTAAATTTAATTTGGTGATGATGGCGAGAGTCAGAAATCGAGATTATAAAGAGCGCAAGACGGGTCCCTAAGGGCCGCCAGTCGAGACCCGGTGTTGTTCGGGCTAGGCCTGATGCACCTGCAGATCTGTTTTCGTTGATGGGAGAGAGTCATGAGTGATTTCGACGAAAGCGCCCTGGAAAGTTCCGGCAACTGGAGTGCCGAAACTGAGGATAACCATTCCATCGCCGGCCGGGCCCGGGTTAGAGCCCAGTTGCAGGCTGATATTGAAGCGTTCCTTCAGAACGGTGGTCACATTGAGGAAGTGGATACGCACTTCCAGTCCGCAGCTTCCCGGAAGGTGGAAGTCGGCTTCAACAACCGCAGTTTCTGAGTTCGCCAACCCCTCTTTTAAAGCTGGGTGCCCCGTGGGGCACCCGGTTTTGTCATTCCCGTGTCATGATTTGACCTCACACTCGGCCCTTGTTGCCTTCCGGGTGTATGATGGAACCATTTCCCAGGGTTACTCATCTTCAGGAGGTATTTTGTGACCAAGCCCACTCCGTCACTGTCCAGCCGCAGCTTTCCCCATACCCGTTTGCGTCGTAACCGGGCCAGCGATTTTTCCCGGCGCCTCGTGCGGGAGAACCACCTGTCGGCCGACAACCTGATCTATCCGGTGTTTGTACTGGAGGGTGAGCAGCAGCGTGAAACTGTGCCTTCGATGCCCGGCGTAGAGCGGCTGAGTGTCGATCTCCTGGTGCAGCAGGCGGCTGAATGGGTGAGCCTGGGCATTCCGGCGCTGGCTTTGTTCCCGGTGGTGCCGGCGGAAAAGAAAGACCTGGCCGGTTCCGGTGCCTGGGACCCGGACGGGTTGGCGCAGCGCGCGGTTCGTGCCCTGAAGGCGGCCTACCCGGAACTGGGAGTTATCACGGACGTGGCGTTGGACCCGTTTACCACCCACGGTCAGGACGGCATCATTGATGAGCAGGGCTATGTCCTGAACGACGTTACTGTCGAAGCGCTGGTGCGCCAGGCGGTCTCCCATGCCGAGGCCGGCGCCGATGTGGTGGCGCCGTCGGACATGATGGATGGCCGGGTGGCCGCCATTCGCGAGGCGCTGGAAGCCGCCGGGCACGTCAATACCCGGATTCTGGCCTATTCGGCCAAGTATGCCTCCAGCTATTACGGCCCGTTCCGGGATGCGGTCGGTTCCGCCGCCAACCTGGGCAAGGCCGACAAATCCACCTACCAGATGGACCCGGCCAACAGCGATGAGGCTATCCATGAGGTGGCTGCAGACCTGGCCGAGGGCGCTGACATGGTGATGATCAAGCCGGGCATGCCCTACCTGGATATTGTCTACCGGGTGAAAAAAGAACTACAGGTGCCGACCTTTGTCTATCAGGTAAGCGGTGAATACGCCATGCACATGGCGGCGGCCCAGAATGGCTGGCTGGACGGCGACAAGGTCATGATGGAAAGCCTGATGGCCATGCGTCGGGCTGGTGCCGATGGCATCCTGACGTATTTTGCGGTGCGTGCCGCCCGCCTGATGAAAGAACAGTAACAGGCAAAGCCCAAGCCTGTTTCAAACACGGATAAGGACAGCAATGACAAGCAAAAACATGACAGCCGCCGCGACCGACGCCGAGCAGGTGCCGGCACCGGTCAATCTGCCGCCGGCAGGTGAAGAGGTCAACATCGATGCCACCGAGAATTATTTCAATCGGGAGCTCAGTCAGCTGCAGTTCAACTACCGGGTGTTGAAACAGGCCCTGGATACCACCCACCCGCTGATCAACCGGTTGATCTTCTGCTGCATCTTCAGCAGCAACATGGATGAATTCTTCGAGATCCGGGTGGCGGGCCTGCGCGAGCAGTTGAAGTACGGCCGGGAAACCGTTGGTGTGGATGGCATGCAGCCCGACCAGGTGCTGGCTGAGATCAGCCGTATTGCCCACGAGTATATTGCCGAGCAGTACGACATCCTCAACAACGTCCTGATCCCGGAGCTGGAAAAGGAGAACATCCACTTTGTTCGCCGTCGTGACTGGACGGAAGCCCAGGCGGATTGGGTGCGCGCCTATTTTGATGAGGAAGTGCTGCCGGTGGTCAGCCCCATCGGGCTCGATCCTTCGCACCCGTTCCCTCGACTGGTCAACAAGAGCCTGAACTTCATCGTCGAACTGGACGGTAAGGACGCCTTCGGCCGGGAAACCGGCATGGCGATTGTGCCGGCCCCGCGCTCCCTGCCCCGTCTGGTGCGCCTGCCGGATGAGATCTGCGAGGGTGGCGAGAATCTGGTGTTCCTGTCCTCCATGATTCACGCCCATGCCGACAAGCTCTTTCCGGGCATGGAAGTGAAAGGCTGCTATCAGTTCCGGCTGACCCGGAACGCTGACCTGGAACTGGAAGATGACCTGGAAGACCTTGCCTCCGCCCTGCGCGGTGAACTGCTGAGTCGCCGCTTTGGCGACGCGGTGCGCTTGGAGGTGGCCGATAACTGCCCGGAAGAGCTGATGCACTTCCTGCTGCGGGAATTCGGGCTCACCGAGCGGGATCTGTATAAGGTGCACGGGCCGGTAAACCTGACCCGCCTCATGGCGGTGGGCGGCCTGGTGGACCGGCCGGATCTGACCTATTCGCACTTCTCACCGTCGATTCCGCGCCAGATCCGCAGCAAGGATTCGATGTTCGATGCCATCCGAAAGCGTCCGCTATTGTTGTTGCATCCCTATGAGAACTTCAGCCCCGTCGTGGATTTGCTGCGTCAGGCCGCGAAAGATCCACACGTGCTGGCCATTCGACAGACTCTCTATCGCAGCGGGGCCGATTCCGAAATTGTTGAGGCGCTGGCCGATGCCGCCCGTCGGGGCAAGGAAGTCACCGCGGTGATCGAGCTGCGTGCCCGGTTCAGCGAGGAGGAAAACCTGGAACTTGCCAGCCGCCTGCAGGAAGCTGGGGTGATCGTGGTCTACGGCGTCGTGGGCTACAAGACCCACGCCAAGATGATTTTGATTGTACGCCGGGAGGAAGGGCGCCTGCGCCGGTACGTGCACCTGGGTACCGGCAACTACCACGCCGGTAACGCTCGGCTGTATACCGACTACAGCTTCATGACCTGCGACGAATCCATCGGTGACGACGTCAACAAGCTGTTCCAACAGCTCACCGGTATGGGCAAGGCCCTGAAGATCAAGAAGCTGTTCCACGCTCCGTTCACGTTGCACCAGAGCCTCATCAGCCTGATCGAGCGTGAAGCGGGGTATGGCGAGAAAGGGCGCATTATTTTCAAAATCAACGCCCTGACCGAAGCCCAGGTCATCAAGGCCCTTTACCGGGCGTCACAGGCCGGCGTGAAGATTGACCTGATCATCCGGGGCATCTGCTGCCTGCGTCCGGGCGTGCCAGGCCTGTCCGAAAACATTCGCGTACGCTCCATTATCGGCCGCTTCCTGGAGCACACCCGGGTCTATTACTTTGGAAACCGGGGTCGGCCCCAGGTTTACTGTTCCAGTGCCGATGCCATGGAGCGGAACCTGCTGAACCGGGTGGAAACCGCTTTCCCGGTGGAAGACCCGGCCCTGATTGCCCGCCTCCGGGAGGACCTGGACACCTATCTGGCGGACAACTGCCAGTCCTGGGTGCTGCAGCCGGACGGCACCTATTTGCAGAATCACCCCGCCGAAGGCGAGGAACCCGTGGCATCGCAACTGGTGCTCCTGGACCGACTGACCAGCAGTTCCGGCTGAGAGTGCCGGAGGGCGGTAGGATAAAAACATAATCAAAAAGGAATGGAACGTTGAAACTGAATAAATGGATTGCCGCCGGCGCGGTATTGTTGGTTGGGGCCGGTGCCGCGCCCTGGGGCGTGGGCTACATGACTGAGCAGCAGTGGTTGCAGGCCACGGAAGAGGTCAATGGGGCCCAGCCCTTTGTGCGGGTGAACACCGGGGAATACGATCGTGGCGTACTGGGTGCCGAGACCTCCGGCAGCGTTACCATCACCGATCCGGCGACCGGTGACAGCCACGAGATCGAATTTAAGGCAACGGTGACCCACGGCCTGACCGGAAGCCTGATGGACTTCAAGCCCCGCAATGGCTGGCAGCCGGAAGGCGCAGACTGGTATCCCGAGGACCAGCCGCGCCTGACCCTGGAAACCCGGCTCTGGGGCACCGCAACGCTGGAATTCAACGCCCCGGTGATGGAGGTGACCAACCCGGACAGCGGCGAGATTTTTCGAACCAGCGGTGGTCTCGCCAAGCTTGATGTGGGAAGTATGGGCGAGCAGGCGGATCTCTTGATGGTCTGGCCGGAGGTGGCCCTCATCGGCCCCCAGGCGGACGTGATTGTCCGGGGCCTGGAGCTGGAGCAGGAAATGGCATGGCTGAGTGGCGATGTCTGGACCGGTGCGGGCTCCATGAAACTGGATAATGTTTCCCTGCAAAGCCCGGAAACCCCGCCCATCGTCATTGATAGTGTGATTCTGACCAGCTCCAGTGAGGCCTCAAATGAAGGTCAGGACCTCGACTCTGAGGCTGCGTTGAAGTTGGAGTCGGTCACCGTGGATGGTGCCTCATACGGGCCGCACCGCCTGAGCCTGTTTCTCAATGGATTAGACGTGGCGAGCTGGAACACGTTCAGCGACACCATGACCGAACTCCAGGCATTGCAGCTTCAGAATGAGCTGGACTCCCGGGAAGTATTTCAGCAGCAAATGCAGTTGATGCAGCAGATGACCCAGTCGGTGCAGAACATGGTCGGGGCCGGTTTTTCCGCAGGCATCCGGGAGCTGAGTGTGAGCACACCCGAAGGTGCGATCGAGGGGGATCTCGAACTGGCCCATCCGCGCCTTTCCGGTGCTGAGCGCCAGCAAATGTTGATGGTCATGCAGCGGCTGACCGGTTCGCTCAGCTTCAGCCTGCCGGTAGCGCTGGCTGAACAGTACCCGGAGATTCGCATGCAGGTCGCGCCGCTGGTGAAACAGGGTTTCTTCGTACAGGAAGGCGACCGGCTGGTCATGCGCGGGCAACTGCAGGACATGGTCCTGAACATCAACGATGTGGCACTGCCCCTGCCGCCGCTGATGTAGCTGCCCGGGTGGGTCAGGCGTCCTGGAATTTCTGTTTCAGGGCCTTGACCACCGCCGGGTCAACAAACTCGCTGACATCCCCGCCCAGGGAGGCAATCTCCCGGATCAGTGTCGAGGAAATGTAGGACAGGTGATTGGCGGGCGTTAGGAAGACACTTTCCATGCCCGGCGCCAGCCGGCGATTCATGTCCGCCAGCTGGAATTCGTATTCGAAATCCGAAACCGCCCGCAGGCCTCGCAGAATGATGGAAGCGCCCTGTTCCTTCACAAAGTGGGAAAGCAGATTGCTGAAGCCGGTGACACTGACGTTCGGGATATGTGCCGTGGCTTGGCGCACCAGTTCGCAGCGTTCATCCAGGTTGAGCAGAGGGTTCTTCTTGGGGTTGTACGCCACGCCGACCACGATTTCATCAAACATCCGGCTCGCCCGTTCGATCAGATCGGTGTGCCCGTTGGTGATAGGGTCAAAGGTGCCTGGGTAGATTACTTTGGTCATGCGCCGCTCCTGTCGTCGAAGGCCGTCAGGATACCAGCAATGCCCCCGGTCCTGAAGTCGGCGGCCGGCGAGCTGCTAACGGATAAACAGTTTGTACACCAGCTTGTGAATCAGGGTGCCGTGGGGCGGATACACAAACCGGCCACTGTTGAACTTCGGCCGTGCAAACACGCCCCGGTGATGGGAGAAGGTCAGGAAGCCTTCCCGGCCATGGTAATGCCCCATGCCGGAATCGCCGATGCCTCCAAAGGGGAGGTCTTCCTGGGCCACGTGCATCAAGGTGTCATTCAGGCACACGCCGCCGGAATGGGTGGTTTCCAGCACCTGCTGCTGTTGTGCCTTGTCGTAGCCGAAAAAGTATAGGGCCAGTGGCCGGGGTTGATCATTGATGCTGTCGATGGCCTGATCCAGGGACTTGTAACCCACCACCGGGAGGATTGGGCCGAAAATTTCATCCTGGCGGAGGGTCATGTCCGGTGTGGTGTTCAGTGCCAGGGTCATGGGCATTTTCCGGGTACTGTCAGTCAATTCTTCGTCCGCCGGATTGAGTGTGACCAGTTCCGCGCCGCGGCGCCGGGCATCACCCAATAGCTGCTGCAACCGCTGATATTGCCGGTCGTTGACGATGGACGTGTAATCCGGGTTGTCCCGAAGCCGGGGGTACATGCGGGCGAAGGCCTTGCGAAATTCCTCCACAAAGGCCGGGATCCGCGCCTCCGGGCACAGCACATAATCCGGGGCGACGCAGGTTTGCCCGGCGTTCAGGGCCTTGCCAAAGGCAATGCGCTGGGCGGCATCGTGCAACGGTACATCCGGTGCCAGCAGGGCAGGAGATTTGCCGCCCAGCTCCAGGGTAACCGGTGTCAGGTTCTCCGCAGCAGATAACATGACGCGCTTGCCGATACTGGTGGAGCCGGTAAACAGCAAATGATCGAATGGTCGGCGTGAAAAATCGGCGGCGACGTCGGCGTCGCCAAGAATGACGGCGAGCTGGTCTTCCGGGAAGGTCTCGGCCATCAGCTCCCGGAACAGGGCCGAGGTGGCCGGCGTGAATTCCGACATTTTGATCATGCAACGGTTGCCCGCCGCCAGGGCAGCGATCAAGGGGCCCACAGCCAGGTATAACGGATAATTCCAGGGCACGATGATGCCGACCACACCCTTGGGTTGGTATTGCACCCGGTTGCTGGCGGGGCGGAACAGCATTGAGACCGGTCGGCTGGACGGCCGCATCCAGCGCTCCAGATGTTTGAGCGCGTGGTTGATACCCTGGATTGACGGCAGGAGCTCGGCGATCCGGGTTTCATCTTTTGATCGGCCGCCGAAGTCCTGGTCAATGGCGTTTGCCAGTCGCTCCTGGTTGGCAAGCAGCACCTGTTTGAGCTGGGTCAGCCGCTCTTTGCGCTCGCCTGCCGTGGGTAGGGGCTGCTTGCGGAAGGCCTGTTGCTGGGCTTGGAACACCCGGTGGCAGTAGGCGAGTTGCTCTTGACTGTCAGAGGCGGTGTTGCTTTCCATGATGGGCTCCCGCATGGTGCCGGCTTACATGTCCGGGGATTCAAGCCATTGGGTCAGCGCTTCCCTGCATTCGTCCACCCCGCGCTTTGAGGTGGCGGAGAACATGATCAGGTGTTGCACGCACTGGTAATCTTTGAGCTTTTTGGCAATGCCCAGCATGCTGGTTTTGGCTTGGCCAAACTTCAGTTTGTCGGCCTTGGTGGCCAGGATCATCAGTGGCAATTGATTGTGTTCGCACCAGTCCACCATCATCTGGTCAAAATCGGTGAGCGGGTGGCGAATGTCCATCACCAGCACCAGCCCCCGCAGGCAGCGGCGTTCGTTCAGGTAATGGCCGAGGTGTTGCTGCCAGTCGTCCTTCATGTCCCGGGAGACTTTCGCGTAGCCATAGCCAGGCAGATCCACCAGATGCATGCCCGGTTTGTTGAGGCTGAAAAAGTTGATCAGTCGGGTGCGCCCGGGGGTCTTGCTGGTCCGGGCCAGTTTGCCGTTGGCGGTGATGGCGTTCAGCGCGCTGGACTTGCCGGCGTTGGAGCGCCCGGCGAAGGCCACTTCCGCTCCGGCATCCGGCGGACACTCCTCCAGCCGTGAGGCGCTGATCAGAAAACGGGCGCTGTTATAGGAAAGGCTTTTTTGAGTCAGATCAGAGTCCACGACAGTTGGTGTTCCTTTGGATTTCAGTTATCGGCGATTAATGTATAATGCTACACCAATTTCCGGTGGAGCGCTGTTGCGTTACCGCTGTGAGCCCCGGTTGGAGCCTGTTGGGTCAGTGCCTGCCGGCAGCATAATTAAGAATACTGTCTAGTTTCAAAGATGAGAGAAGCGGAGCGAGCATGAAAAGACTGATCGCAGGAGTTGTTCTCGGAGTTAGCCTTACAGCAGTGGCTCACGGGGCAGGAGATCCAGCAGCGGGTGAACAGAAGGCAGCAGTATGTACCAGCTGTCACGGCCAGGGTGGCGCCAAGCCCATCATGGGCAGCTATCCGAAACTGTCCGGCCTGGGTGAGCAGTACCTGTTTAACCAACTGACAGCCATCAAGTCCGGTGATCGGGCGATCCCGGAAATGACCGGTCTGCTGGACGCCATGTCTGACCAGGACCTGCGTAACCTGGCGGCTTACTTTGACAACCAGGAAATGGTGGTAAACCAGGCCAACCCGGATCTCGTTGACCAGGGCCAGGCCCTGTATCGTGGTGGCAACATGGCCTCTGGCGTGCCGGCCTGTTCCGGCTGTCACAACCCCCGTGGCCAGGGCAACGAGCCGGGCGGTTATCCGGCCCTGGGTGGCCAGAACGCCGAATACATCGCGAATCAGCTGAAGGCTTACCGTAACGGTGAGCGTGGCGGCACTGCCAACTCCCAGATTATGATGGATGTGGCTGCCGAGCTGACCGATGCGGAAATCGAATCCGTGGCCAGCTACGTTTCCGGTCTGAACTGAGTTCGGTTCTGCCAGAAATGTAACAGGAACCCCGCTTCGGCGGGGTTCTTGTGTTTTAACACGACGGTAAGGTTTCGGGCGCTTTATCGTCTGGAAGTTTGCTGCTGCGCTGGGTCATAATCCCTGCTGAATCCATTGAATGTCCGGAGATCACCGATGACCAGAACCTTTGGCTCTGTTGTGTTGCTTGTTGCCTCGCTGATGTTTTCCAGCCTGGTGAGTGCCCAATCCTGGGAGGGGGGCGAGCACTATCGTACTCTCGATAACCCGGTGCGTACTGCTTCCCACGAGGGTGTCGAGGTGGCAGAGGTGTTCTGGTATGGCTGCCCGCATTGTTACAACTTCAAGCCCCTGTCCGAGGCCTATGAGGCGAGCTCTCCGGATTACGTGAACTACGTCAGGCTGCCGGCCGCCCTGGGTCGCAGCTGGGAACCCCATGCCTATGCGTACTATGCGCTGGAAGCCATGGGCGAGCTCGATAAAGTGCACGATGCCCTGTTCGATGCTTTGGCCGATGAGCACCGTCCGCTGAACGATGTGGAGTCGCTGGCCAACTTTGTTGCCGGCTACGGTGTGGACCCTGAAGAGTTCACCAACGCCTACCAGAGCTTTGGTGTTCGTGCGCGGGTTCAGCAGGCCCAGTCCAGGATCCGTGGTGCGCGTATCACCGGCACGCCGACTATGCTGATTAATGGCAAGTACGTGACCAGTGCTTCCATGGCGGGTGGTCACGAAAATGTGATTGAGGTCGTGAAGTATCTGGTTGAGAAGGAGCGGGCGGCCTCTGGGTGATTTGCCGGGCGTCGGAAGTCTGGTGTCCTGGGGCGCCAGTTCTTCCGGCTTGATTGGAGCATTCACGCATGTATAAGAGACTGCGCAGTCAGCTCGAAACCTTCAGAACCCGGGAGCGGCCGGGCAGTACCTGTTCTGGCAGCGAGCATGTGCCGGATTTTGAGCCTCACCGGCACCTCCGGTTGCTGACCTTTAATATCCAGGTCGGCATCAACACCTCTTCCTACCACCATTATTTTACCCGAAGCTGGCAGCACGTGTTGCCGCATCGGCGCCGGGCCCAGAACCTGGATCGTATCGCCACACTGCTCAGCCAATACGATGTGGTTGCCCTGCAGGAGTGTGATGGCGGTAGTCTTCGCAGTGGCTATATCAACCAGGTGCAGTACCTGGCCGAAAGCGCGGGGATTCCCTACTGGTACCAGCAGCTTAACCGCAATCTTGGACCGGTGGCGCAACACAGTAACGGTCTGCTCAGCCGGTTCCGGCCCCTGGATGTGACGGAACACAAGCTGCCCGGTTTGATCCCGGGTCGGGGCGCTATCATCGCCCGCTACGGTGCCGAGGAAGACCCGCTGGTGCTGGTATTGATGCACCTGTCATTGAGCAAGTCGGCCCAGCAGCGCCAGCTGGGCTATATCCGTGAACAGATCGGCGATTATCGCCACGTGGTACTGATGGGCGACATGAATGCTCATGCCGAACAGCTGTTAACGCAAACGCCATTGAAAGAGACCGACCTGGTGCCTCTGCCGGATACGGCGCACAGCTTCCCCAGCTGGCGGCCGGAAAAGGCACTGGACCACATTCTGGTGAGCCCGTCCCTGGAAATCCGGCGCTCGGAGGTGGTGAGCTACCCCATGTCGGATCACCTTCCCATCGCCATGGATGTGGCGCTGCCCAAGGGCTACCTGGAAACCTTCTGAGCTTTTCCACCTTTGTTTCAGGCAATAAAAAACCCGGCACAATGGCCGGGTTTTTTGTGGAGGCCGAATCAATTACTTGATCTTGGCTTCCTTGTACTCAACGTGCTTGCGAACCACCGGATCGTACTTTTTCATAGCGATCTTTTCCGGGGTGTTACGCTTGTTCTTTTTGGTCGTGTAGAAGTGACCAGTGCCTGCTGAAGATACCAGCTTGATTTTCTCGCGCATGATGCGGCTCCTTATACTTTCTCGCCGCGGGCACGAAGATCGGCCAGCACAGCGTCAATGCCTTTTTTGTCGATGATGCGCATGCCCTTGGTGGAAACGCGCAGCTTCACGAAACGCTTCTCGGACTCAACCCAAAAGCGGTGGTTCTGCAGATTCGGCAGAAAACGACGACGAGTGTGGTTCATCGCGTGGGAAACGTTGTTACCGGTAACCGGACGCTTACCGGTAACCTGACAAACTCTGGACATACTTGCCTCCGACCTGAGCAGTGGTCTTAATAATCAATACGAATTCGTTTTAATGCGTCTCTGGTTGCCCGGGAGCCGGTTCTGCTCCCTGTTCGCGCCTTTAAACGGAACGCTGCCTGCCAGACGCCGCCAGAAAGGGACGCTTTTATACCAGAACTGGCTGCCCAACGCAAAAAATTGTTGGGAATTTGGCCAGATATTGGTGATGCCTGAGCCCCAGTTACTACATCAATCCTCGTTCTGCGAGTGATATTACCTCACCGTGACCAATAACCATATGGTCAAGAACCCTGATATCCACCAGTCCCAGGGCTTCTTTGAGCCGGCGCGTCAGGGAAATGTCCGCCTGGCTGGGCTCCGCCACGCCGGAGGGATGGTTATGGGCGAAGATGACGGCTGCCGCGTTATCCTCCAGCGCTTGGCGCACCACTTCTCGCGGGTACACCGCCGCACCATCAATGGTGCCCCGGAACAGCTCCCGGTACTGGATAACCCGGTGGCGATTGTCCAGGAACAACCCGGCAAACACTTCGTGCGGATAGGTGCCCAGGCGGCTGGTCAGAAAACGCCGGGTATCCGCCGGCGAACGCAGCGGGTCACCCTGGCGCAGAGGCTCGTCCATCACCCGTCGCGCCATTTCCATGGCCGCCTGTACCTGCGCATACTTGGCGGTGCCCAGTCCTTTGACTTGGCAGAATTGTCGGCGTGAGGCGGTCATCAGGCCCCGCAGGCCGGAAAATTCTTCCACCAGTTGACGGGCCAGGGCCATGACCGGCGTACCCTGGGTGCCCGTGCGCAGAAAAATGGCCAGCAATTCGGCATCCGACAAGGCTTCCGGGCCGTGGGCCAGCAAGCGTTCCCGGGGGCGTTCGTCGGTGGGCCAGGCGAGATCCTTCATGATGCGGCTTCCTTGCAACGGCGGAGGATGCGTCCTGCATCCTTTGGGCTGATTGCAAAGGTTACTGCAAAAGGTAACATTTGAAAAACTGCCGGCCTGCCCGGTAACGCCGGCCATGTTATTGTATGGCCCTTTCATGTCAGGCAATTACGGAGCCCATCATGGCTGCCCAACGCATACTGCTGGGAATTACCGGCGGCATTGCCGCCTACAAAAGTGCTGAGCTGGTTCGGTTGTTGAAAAAGGCCGGGGCCGAGGTCCGGGTGGTGATGACTGGCGGGGCGGAGGCGTTCGTTAGGCCACTTACCTTTCAGGCTCTCAGCGGAGAGCCGGTGCGCACCTCCTTGCTGGACCCGGAAGCCGAGGCCGGCATGGGCCACATTGAGCTGGCGAAATGGGCTGACCGGGTTGTCGTTGCACCGGCGTCGGCCGACTTCCTGGCTCGACTGGCCAATGGCCTGGCGGATGACCTGCTAACGACGGTGTGCTGCGCCACCGAAGCGCCCATCGCGGTGGCGCCAGCCATGAATCAGGCCATGTGGAAGAACCATCGTAACCAGCGGAACATGGCGTTGCTGGCCGATGACCCGCAAATCTCGGTTTGGGGCCCAGGGCAGGGAGATCAGGCCTGTGGTGACACTGGCCTGGGCCGGATGCTGGAACCCGAGGACCTGGCTGATCGGCTGTTGAATGCGGTGGGCGTCAGCCCAGCCCGCGTGTTGGCTGGCAAACGCCTGGTGATCACGGCCGGGCCCACTCGGGAGCCCATTGACCCGGTACGCTACATCTCCAATCACAGCTCCGGAAAAATGGGCTACGCCATTGCCGAGGCCGCCGCCCGAGCCGGGGCTTCAGTCACGCTGATCAGTGGCCCGGTGTCGATTCCCGCGCCCGAGGGCGCCCAGGTAGTGCCGGTGGAAACCGCTGAGGAGATGCTGGCGGCGTCCCAGAAAGCGGTGGATGAGGGTTGCGATGTGTTCGTGGCTACCGCCGCCGTTGCCGATTACCGCCCGGAAAGTCAGGCGGCTAACAAGATCAAGAAATCCAGCGAGGCGATGAACCTCTCGCTGGTGCGTAACCCCGACACCCTGGCCTCGGTGGCAGCGCGCCCGGATGCGCCTTTTACGGTCGGGTTCGCCGCGGAAACCAGCGATGTTGAGCACTACGCCAAAGACAAGATGCGGCGCAAGAAACTGGACATGATCGTGGCCAACGACGTGTCTTCGCCCGGCCTGGGCTTTAACAGCGATCGCAATGCGGTCACGGTGTTCTGGCCGCAAGGCCAGACATCGATTGGCCCGGATACCAAGCTGGCGATTGCCGAGCGCCTGGTGGCGCTGATTGCCCAACACAGCGACAAGGTCACACACCCATGAGTAAACAGACATTACAGTTAAGAATTCTGGATGACCGTATCGGCGGCGAGATTCCGTTCCCGACTTACGCAACGGACGGGTCGGCGGGCATTGATCTGCGTGCCTGCCTCAAGGAACCGGTCTCCCTCGAACCGGGCGATACTTACCTGATACCGACCGGGTTGTCGATCCACATTGCCGATCCTTCCCTGGCGGCCATGATCCTGCCCCGCAGTGGTCTGGGGCACAAGCATGGGATCGTGCTGGGTAACCTGGTGGGTCTGATCGATTCGGACTATCAGGGTGAGTTGATGGTGTCCTGCTGGAACCGTGGGCGGTCCACGTTCACCATCAATGTTGGCGAGCGAATCGCACAGCTGGTACTGGTGCCGGTGGTGCAGGCGGACTTTGAGGTGGTGTCGGAGTTTGACGCCAGCACTCGAGGCGAGGGTGGTTTTGGTTCCACGGGCCGTCACTGACCTGATCTGGGTCGGCGCAGGTTGCCGTGCTGGCGTCTATAATTGCCGGACAACGATTGGTTCGGGGCGTAACAACAAGCGGGATGCTCTATGAAATTTGGCAGGAAGAAAGCTCAGGAATCGCCAGCTGACGCTGACGACGTGAAACCCAAGAAAAAATTCAAAAAGAAGAACAATAACGGCAATGGCGGCAACAAGCTCAAGAAACTGAGCTCCGTGGCCCTGAGCCAGGCACTTGTCATCCTTCTGGCGGGCGTGGCAATCACCGCCTTGCTGCACTTTGTGGTGTTGACCCCCTCCGCCACCAGTTCGTTTGACCAGGCGCGGGCACAACAGGCCGACAGTGCGCAACAGAGCCTGAATCGCCACTTTTCCGAGCAGCAGGCCCAGGTACAGGCGATCGCAAGCCAGCCTTATATCATTGAATCCATGAGGAATGGCGCCGATCCAGCCGACTTGGCTAGTGAACTGGAGACTGCATTGCCCGGGGTGAGCGAAGTTTTCATCTTCCCTCGCCGCGAGATTCCCCGCACTGGCCAGAATGACACCCTGCTCGGTTTTGCCGGGCTGGAGCTGGCACGCCGGGCGGAGCAGGGCCGTTCACTGTTGCCGGATGCCTTCCCCAGGAACAATCGCTGGTATCTCCAGTTTGCCGCTCCCATCCAGCAATCGGAAGGTGGGGCCGTTCTCGGCAGCCTGCTGGCGGTGTACCCAGCTAACCAGCTTCGCCCTTTGCTCACCCTTGATCACACCGACATGAACGGCCGGCTAGCCCTGGTGCAGACCATTTCCGGCAATGCCCAGACGGTGGTTTCCGCCGGCAATGGCTCGGGTACCACCGAAACCCGTCGACTGATCAATCCAGACTGGTCCGTGGCGTACCAACCGGCCGGATCCCCCGAGCCGGCAGTGAGCCTGGTGATGGTGGCTGCGGTGGTTGCCATTCCCATTGTGTTGGCCGTCATTGTGGTCTGGGTCCTGGTGGGCGGTGCCCAGCGTGGATTGCGCCAGGACCTGGCCGGGCTGATCCAGTGGGCTCACAAGGTGTTTGGGGGTGAAAAGGTCAAACAGCCGGATTTCCGTTGGGACATGGTGGCCTCTACTGGCGAGGTGTTCCACCGCCTGTCCCAGGTGGTGGAAAAGCGGGTGGCCAAAGCGGGTGAACAGGCCCGGCCCAAGCCGGCTCCAATGAAAAAGGCACAAGCCTCGGAAGAGGAAGATCCGCTGTTCCAGGACAGTGACGTACCTGACATCGACATGCTGGATGGTGACGAGGACGTCCTTGGCTTTGGTAGTGGAGGCTCAAAGTCCTCCAGTGACCCATTGTTTGATGAAGATATTCCGGATGTGCTGGAAAACACGCTACCGGAAGTCTCCATCGCCCAGGAAATGTTCCGGGCCTATGACATTCGGGGTATTGTTGGTGAGAACCTGTCGGCCGAGGTGGTAGAAGTCATTGGCCGGGCCATCGGGTCCGAAGCGGGTGATCGTGGGGTGACATCGCTGTGCATCGGTTACGACGGTCGCCACTCCAGCCCGGAACTGGCCGATGCCCTGGCCCGCGGTGTCATGGCTACCGGCTGTAACGTGATTCACGTGGGTGCGGTGCCCACGCCGGTCTTGTACTTCGCTACCCATCACCTGCAGACCGGCTCTGGCGTGATGGTCACTGGTAGTCATAACCCGGCCAATTACAACGGCCTGAAGATCATGCTGGGTGGTGAGACCCTGTCCGGTGAAGCCATCCAGAAACTGTACCAACGGACCCAGAACGCGGATTTCAATACCGGCCAGGGCGCCCAGTCCCGGGAGGATGTTCGTCGGGCGTACCTTGATCGTATTGTTGGCGATATCGCCGTGGCCGCGCCGCTCAAGGTGGTGGTGGATGCCGGTAACGGCATCGCCGGTGAGTTGGCCCCGATTCTGGTGGAAGAATTGGGTTGTGAAGTGACGCCCCTGTACTGCGAGGTGGATGGCAACTTCCCGAACCACCACCCCGATCCCGGCCAACCGGCAAACCTCAAAGACCTGATTGCCAAGGTCAAGGAAACCGGTGCCGACATCGGCCTGGCCTTCGACGGCGATGGTGACCGCCTGGGCGTGGTGACCAACACCGGCAAGATCATATGGCCGGATCGCCTCTTGATGCTGTTGGCCCGTGACGTGGTATCCCGAAACCCCGGCGCCGATGTGCTCTATGACGTAAAATGCAGCCGTCGACTGGCCGGGGTGATCTCCGAGGCTGGCGGCCGGCCGGTCATGTGGAAAACCGGCCACTCGCTGATGAAAGCGAAAATGAAGGAAACCGGGGCGCTGCTGGCCGGTGAGATGAGCGGCCACATTTTCTTTGGCGAGCGCTGGTACGGTTTTGACGATGCCCTGTACACCGCTGCCCGTCTGTTGGAAATTCTGGGCATCGAAGACCGCCACAGCGACGAGATCTTCGCCGACTTCCCCGAGGACATCAGCACGCCCGAGCTTAACGTGGAAGTCACCGAAAGTGAGAAGTTCGCCATTATCAAGCGATTGGGCGAGCAGGGCGACTTCGGTGATGGCAACATCAGCACCATTGATGGTATCCGCGTGGATTATGCCGATGGCTGGGGCCTGTGCCGCTCCTCGAACACTACGCCGGTGCTGGTGCTGCGCTTTGAGGCGGAAACCGAGGAAGCGCTGGAACGGATCAAAGGCGTATTCCGTGACCAGCTGCAGAAGGCCGCTCCGGACGTGGTTCCGGATTTCTGAACTGAATTGACTGACAACCCATTTTGAACCGCAAGGACATTGACCAAACCATGGCGCTGGATCGTGAAACCGCAATGCAAGTGGCCTCGGTATTAAGCCGGGGCTTGCCCTATATACAACGCTTTACCGGCAAGACCGTTGTCATCAAGTATGGCGGCAACGCCATGGAAAACGAGGAGCTCAAGAGCAGCTTCGCGCGGGATGTGGTATTGATGAAATTGGTGGGCATCAACCCGATTGTGGTCCACGGTGGCGGTCCCCAGATCGGCGAATTGCTGGAGCGCCTGAACATCCAGTCCCGTTTCGTGAATGGTATGCGGGTGACCGACTCTGAAACCATGGACGTGGTGGAAATGGTGCTCGGTGGCCAGGTGAACAAGGAAATTGTCTCCCTGATCAACTCCCATGGTGGCACAGCCGTGGGCCTGACCGGTAAGGACGCCAACCTGATCCGCGCTAGCAAGCTGGAGGTGGTGAACCGGTCCGAAGAGCTGGAGCGCCCGGAAATCATCGACATCGGCCATGTCGGAGAGGTAGCCAGTGTCAACGTGGATGTCATCGAGATGCTTACCCGCAGCAACGTGATCCCGGTGATCGCCCCGATTGGGGTGGGGCCGGATGGGGCCTCCTATAACATTAACGCGGACCTTGTGGCCGGCAAGGTGGCCGAAGCCATGAAGGCGGAAAAACTGATCCTGCTGACCAACGTGTCCGGTTTGAAGGACAAGAACGACAAGGTGCTGACCGGCCTGACGGCCAAACAGGTCAATGACCTGATTGAAGATGGCACCATTCATGGCGGCATGTTGCCCAAGATTCGCTGTGCACTGAATGCGGTCGAAAACGACGTGAAAACGGCCCACATCATCGATGGCCGTGTCGCCCATGCCTGCCTGCTGGAAATCTTTACCGATGAAGGTGTCGGTACCCTGATTTCCCGCAACTGAGTCACCAGAGCGGGAGCCAACGGATGAAACGCCTGCTGTCTTTGCTTGTGATTACAGGGATTGTGGCGGTCGCCGGCTACAAGGCCGGCGTCTGGTACCTGGCGGACCAGCGCCTAGCGGAGGCCCGTACCGCGCTCTCCGACTACGGCGTTCTCAAGCGTGGCCAGATTGGCTCAACGTTCGGTGGTGCCCTGGTACTGAAGCGGGCTGGCTGGGAGGATTTCCGCCTGACCCGCCCCCTTGAAGCCGGGCAGGTGACGTTCGACGCGGGCTCTCCGGTCACACTGCTGAGCTTTTTGCTGGACCCCAGGCCCCTGCCCGCCAATTGGACCCTCACTGCTGCCGAGGTGAGTCTGCAACTGGAGCCCGCCATGTTTCGCACCTGGGTGATCCAGGGCGCGTCTCCCCAGACCACCACCCAGCCTTTGGTGGCCCTTTCCTGCGGCCCCGATGCGAGGCAGCAGCCAGGCAGTGGGGACCTGTTGCGCATGGGCATCCGGGAACTGGCGGGCGATATCCTGCTCCGGCAGACCGTTGATGCCCTGGTGATGGAGATTAATACCGGTAAAACCGGTAGTCTGGAGCTGCGCTGGCCAGAGGCCCGTCTCAACCTGCAACGACCGGAGGCCATTGCCGATTCCAGTGCGAAAGCCATTGAGGTGACCGTGCGGGACGCAGGCCTTATGCGCAAACTCTCGGCCTATTGTGTTCGTGAAACCGGCCTGGAGCTTGATCAATGGCTCACAGAGGCCTCGGACGCACTAACCGAAGGTTTGGCGGCTCGGGGCTACCAGCCCAGCAAGCAGTTGCTGGCCCTGTACCGCCGGTGGCTGGCCGAGGGCGGCGAACTGAGTTTCCCGGTGACGCCGCAATCCCCAACCCTGGGCATGCCCGTTCATGGCGCCGAGGCCGAGGGCCCGGGGAACTGGCCGGTACGCTGGAATGGCAATCGGGTACCGGAGGTTTATCTGACCCGCATTGAAACACCGGAACCGAAATCCTCCAGGGAGCCGGCGCCGACCCAGGGCGAGGCACGCGGGCCCGCATGGTCGGTTGAGCCCCTGAGTGCCGCCGAAAACTGGCTGGGGCGGCAGGTACGGGTCACACTGAATAGTGGCAAGCAGGTGGAAGGGCGTCTGGAAGGCGTGGGTGACCGGGAACTGGAAATCGCCCGTATGCTCGATACCGGCGAAGTGGTCTATCCGATCCTGAAGCGCGCAATCAGCACATTTGAGGTCTGGCGCAGGGCCCAGCCAGACTGACACCCAAAGCCAGGAGGCAGTCATGGTGCAAGGCATAGACACATCCCGTCAGGTACCGGGTATCCAGGAGATGCTGGCCCGGCTGATTTCCCTGCCCTCGATCTCCAGTGCGTCCGCCGATTGGGACCACAGCAACGAGGCAGTGGTTCGTACCCTGGCCGAATGGCTGGAGCCGATGGGCTTCACCGTGGAAATCCTGGAAGTGCCCGGCATGCCCGGCAAATACAATTTGATCGCCACTCTGGGCAGTGGTCCTGGTGGCCTGGTGCTGTCCGGCCACACCGACACCGTGCCGTTTGACGACAAGCGTTGGCAGAGCGACCCCTTCACCCTGACCGAGAAGGACAACCGCTGGTACGGCCTGGGCACCTGTGACATGAAAGGCTTCTTTCCGCTGGCCATCGAAGCGGCGAAAGCGTTTGTTGATCAGCCTTTGCAGCAACCATTGATCATCCTGGCCACCGCCGACGAGGAAAGCTCCATGAACGGTGCCCGGGCGCTGGCGGAAGCCGGCAAACCCAAGGCTCGTTACGCGGTGATTGGCGAGCCTACGAGCCTCCAGCCGGTGCGCATGCACAAGGGAATCATGATGGAGCGCCTGAAATTCGAAGGACAGTCCGGGCACTCGTCAGACCCCGGCCTGGGCCGAAATGCCCTGGAAGGCATGCACGAGGCGATGGGGGAACTGCTGAACCTGCGCCAGCAGTGGCAGTCGCAATACCAGAACCCCAATTTTCGCGTGCAGGTGCCCACCATGAACCTGGGCTGTATCCACGGGGGCGACAACCCCAACCGGATCTGTGCCCAGTGCGAGCTGCATTTTGACCTCCGCCCGCTGCCAGGCATGGACATGGCGGGCCTGCGCCAGGCAATCCTGGACCGGCTGCAGCCCCTGGCCGAACGCCGGGAACTGGGCCTGACCTTCGAGCCCCTGTTCGACGGCGTGCCGCCCTTCGAGACCCCGGCCGACGCCGCCCTGGTAAAAGCCTGCGAAAAGCTGACCGGTCATACGGCCCATGCCGTTGCTTTTGCCACCGAGGCGCCCTGGCTACAGAAGCTGGGCATGGAAACCCTGGTGATGGGACCGGGCTCCATTGACCAGGCGCACCAGCCCGACGAATACCTGGAACTCTCGCAACTTGAGCCGACGGTGGATATCCTGCGCGGCCTGATCCAACAGTTCTGTCTTGAGGGGAAAGAGGCTTGAAATCGAACGACTGGCTACACGGGTTCCGCCATTCCTCCCCGTACATCAACGCTCATCGGGGCCGCACGGTGGTATTGACCATGCCCGGCGATGCCATTGAACACCGTAACTTCATCAACATCATTCACGACATCGCCCTGCTCAGCAGTCTGGGCGTGAAACTGGTGGTGGCCTTTGGCGCCCGCCCCCAGATCCAGTCCCGCCTGGATGAAGCCGGCCTGGAATCCTCCTTTGCCGGCAACCTGCGCATCACCCCGGACAACCAGTTGCCCCTGGTGATGGAAGCCATTGGCGGCTTGCGGGCCTATATCGAAAGCCAGTTGTCCATGGGGCTGGTGAACTCGCCCATGCACAACGCCCGCATCCTGGTGAGCAGCGGCAATTATGTCACCGCCAAGCCGGTAGGTGTGCTGGATGGCATCGATTTCGGCTATACCGGCAAAGTACGCCGGATTGAGGCTCGTGGCATCGAGCAACTGCTGGATAGGGGCCATATCGTGCTGCTGCCCCCCATGGGCTACTCGCCCACTGGCGATGCCTTCAACCTGTCCTACGAAGACGTGGGCAGTCAGGTGGCCGCCGCCCTGGCCGCGGAAAAGCTGATCGTCTTCATCGACGATGAGGGGCTGCTGGAGGAAGACGGTGCGCTGATTCGTGAACTCTCGGCACAACAGGCTTCGGAACGCCTGAAAACCAGCAGTGTTACCGGCCACGACGCGGCTTTGTTGAAAGCCGCCTGCGACGCCTGTGTCAAAGGCGTTCGCCGGGCCCACATCATCAGCTATGCTGAAGATGGGGCCTTGCTGGAGGAACTGTTCACCCGCGATGGCTCCGGTACCCTGGTCAGTGGTGACAACTACGAGCAGATTCGCCAGGCCCGGGTGGAGGACATCGGCGGCATCCTGGAGCTGATCCAGCCGCTGGAAGAGCAGGGCATTCTGGTACGGCGGTCCCGGGAAATGCTGGAAACGGAGATTGACAGTTTTGTGGTGGCTGAAAGGGACGGCACCGTTGTCGGGTGTGCCGCGCTTTATGATTACTCAGAGGAAGCCGCCGGGGAGTTGTCCTGCTTTGCCGTGGACCCGAATTACCGCCGCTCGGGGCGTGGAGATGAACTGCTGGCGATGATTGAAAAACTCGCCCGGGGGAAAGGCATCCGCAACCTGTTCATTCTGACCACCCAGACCGAGCACTGGTTCCGGGAGCGGGGCTTTTTGCCGGCGGCGGTGCAGGATCTACCGGGGCCCAAACTGGCCACCTATAATACCCAGCGCAATTCTAAGGTGTTCGTTAAACCCTTGTGATCACGGCAGGACAGGATGGAGTCAAGAGAGCGTCGTAGTAGTACGCGTCAACCAATCAAGCTGGCGGCACGCATAGAAGCGGGTGACGGCCTCAGTTTGCCCTGTCAGATTGCCGACTTCTGCCCGGAAGGTCTGTTCATTCGCTATTCCGGAGAGACTTCCAGCCGGCTTGACCGGGCCTTTGTGGGAGGGATGCCGGAAGAACTGGTGGTGCGCTTCCGGGGCCCGGACGGTAAACGCAGCCATGAGCTGCACGCGAAACCGGCCCGACGAATTGAAGGCGCCATGGGTGTGCAGCTAACGCGGCCCAATCCCCAGGCTCTGGATGCCATGCTGCAGCTGTGCGGCAGTACCAGCGAGCAGCAACCGTCCAGTTTGAAAGCGCCCAGCGAACAGGTGCAGTTCGTGTTGCGACAGTCCGCCAGGGCCATCATCCAGTTCATTGAACCCCTGATGACAACCTGCTTTGGCCGTACCATTGAGGCCCTTCAGCAGGCTGCCCGGAAAGCCGCCAGTGACCAGTTGGCCAATGAACTGATGGACGCCTCGGGTCTGCTCCAGAGCCGCCAGCGCATGGTCTGGCAGCAGATGGCCAGACACCTGGAGTCGCCACTCAAGCCAGAGAAAAAGGGCACGCCCGCCAGCCTCTCCGTGGTCGACAAGAACGAGTTTGAAGACTGGCTGGCCATCCGGGTGATGGTTACCCGGGCGGATACCCTGTTCCGGGGCGATCTGTTGCCCCTGAAGCTTCGTCTGGACGCCCTGGGCATTGCCAACCGCACCGGTCATCACAATCCGCTTGGTCCGGCTCTCGTCTGTGAAGCGTTCCACGAAGGGCTCGCCCAGCTCCAGTTCGGCCGGGAGGTTGAGAAGGTCTGCCTGAAAACCTTTGAAGACACCGTATTGCGGCAACTGGGCCCTCTCTACGAAGAATTGAACAATATCCTGGTTCGTCAGGGTGTACTGCCTGACCTGGATTTGTCCCGCTATCTCAGCGAACAGACACAGACCGCACCCCGGCCCACGGAAGCCGAGCCAGTGGAGGCGGAGAATAAGCCAGCGCCGGAAAAAGTATCCGCTAAACCTGCGGGCAACCCCACTGGGCGTGTAACGGAAGCCGGAGCAGTCGCGCGTTCCGGCAATGAATTCCAGGGCTACCTGAGTGCCGCGCAGACGGCCTTTGCCACTGTCCGCAACCTGTTAGGCTCGTTGCAGGCCAGTCGCCTGGCGCAGGGGCAGGCCGAGGTCGACCCGTTTCCGGTCAGCGCTCGTCCGGTGTCACCACGGGAATTGCAGCAGCAGTTACAGGAACTCCAGGTCAACGCGCTGGAGCCTGCCGAGCCGCCCACCTCTCTGCGGGAACGGGTGGTCGAGAAAATCCGCTTGAACGAAGACCAGCGCCTGAACGAAGAGCAGCAGGACACCCTGGATGTGGTCGACCGTTTCTTTAAAAGTGTGATCGACAGTCCCCGGATTGGAAAGTTTGCCCAGACCCGGTTACGGCAACTGGAAGTCCCGGTTCTGAAAGTCGTGATGCGTGATCCCGCCTTTTTCGAGGATCAAGACAGCCCGGTGCGCGGTGTGATGAACCGTCTGGCCCAGCTGGGTGTTAAAGGCGGTCGGCTTAACCCCGTGGTGCAGCGCCGCGTGGACGAACTGGTACAGAAAATCGCCACCGAGTTCGAGCAGGACACCGGTATCTTCGAGCAGACCGTGACCGAACTGGACAGCCTGATCGATCGCCAGAACCTGGTCTACCGTCGCAACGTGGAGCGGGTTACCGCAGCGGCGGAAGGCGCCCAGAAGGTCTCGGAATCCAAAGAAGCCGTGATTGAGGCCGTGGATAAACGGCTCGCCGGTAAAACCATTCCCAAGGCTGTCGTCAGTCTGTTGGATGGTGGCTGGCGGGACTTGCTCTCGCTGACCTGGATTCGCCAGGGGCCGGACAGCCAGCTGTGGCAGGATTACCTGGCGGTGATTGATTCTCTGGTGGCCTTTGGGGAAGACCCGGATAGCGGCATGAACCTGCCGGAACTCCTGCGGTTGATCCAGGATGGCCTGGCGTCCATTTCCAGTAACCACATGCCGTCCTCGCACATCCGGGAGGAGCTCAAGCGATTCCTGGTTCGCAGGCCCGATCGGCCACCGGAGATGGTGCAAATGCCCGCCGCCTCCGAAGTGGGACAGGGCCAGCCCTCGCTGGATGAACGGGAACAACGCAGCCTTCAGCGCTGGATCAATCGTGCCCGTCAACTGCGAACCGGCGACTGGCTGCGGGATCAGACCAAACCGGAGGAGCCCCAGTACATTCGTCTGGTCTGGGTGGCCCGTAACTTCGGTCGTTTCGTGTTTGTGAACCACCAGGGCATGCGGGTGGTGGAGCTGGAGCTGTCGGAACTGGCCCGCCAGATGCGCAAGGGCATTGTTGTGCCTGACACCCAGTACGACCGACCGCTGGTGGATGAGAGCATTGACCGGATGGTGCGCAACGTTTATGACCAATTGTCCTGGGCATCAACCCACGATGAAGTGACGCACCTGCTGAACCGCCGCGAATTTGAACGCATGGTGGAACAGCAACTGGTCCGTCACGAGGATAACCGGTCCCTGCTGCACCTGGATCTGCGGGGCTTCCGGCTGCTTAGCGATACTGCCGGTTACCAGGCCGCCGACGCGGCGTTGAAGCAGGTGGCCGACGTATTGCGCCACCACGCCACCGATGGCATGCCCGTGGGCCGGATGGCCGACACGGAATTTGCCATGCTGGTGCCTGCGGAGCAGGCGGAGACCATCGCCCCTCAGCTGGTTGAAGCCCTTGAGGCCGAGGCGTTTTCATTTGACGGACGCAGCTACCAGCTTTCCGCGAACATAGGTCTGGTGCCGGAATTGCCCGAGCTTATCAGTGCCGAACGTTGGCTCCGGGCTTCAGACCGGGCCCTTTCTGCTGCCCGCAAGCTCGGCCCCGGCAAGGTCGCCCACTACGCTCCGGACAACGACGAACAGAGCCGCCAGGAGCAGATTGCCGCCCGCGTTGCTGGTCTTAGCAACCCCAGTGACGAGAGCATGCTGCTACGCTGCCAGAAGATCATCCCGCTGCACCAGAAGACGAAGATGCCGGCGCAGTACGAAGTGCTGATCAGCATGTATGACGACAATGGCCAGATGATCACCGGCCAGGATTTCGTCAACATGGCCGAACGCTATGACCGCATGCAGCTGGTGGATCGCTGGGTGGTGGGGCACATGCTGGACTGGCTGCGGGACAAGGCCCCCGATCCCGGACAGATCGCTGGCGTGTGCATTAACCTGTCCGGGCACTCGCTCAATGACCAGTCCTTGCTGGAATTCATCTACGAAAAGCTCAGTGAGAAGGATGCGCCCATTGAGCGCTTGTGGTTTGAGCTGACCGAGGCCTCCGCCATCCAGGATCTTCAGGCGGTATCGGAGTTCATGGCTGAAATGCAGGAGTTGGGTTGCCGTTTCTGTCTGGCCAACTTTGGCAGTGGCCCCGGCTCCTTCGAGTTCATGCGCTCCCTGCCGGTGGACCTGATCAAGATCGACAGCGCCTTTACCGGCCAGGTGGACAGCAGCCAGACCGACCAGGCGATGGTGAAATCCATGGTCGATATGGCGCACTACATGAAGCGGGAAGTGATTGCCTCGAAAGTCGAATCCCGTCCGGTGCTTGATGTCCTCAAGCATCTGGGAGTGGATTACGCCCAGGGTTTCCTGATCGAGAAGCCACGGTTGTTGAACAGTGTGATCCAGTAATCCGTCAGGCTGTCAGCCGACCATCCCGGAAATCCTGCAGGGTCTGTTCGATCTCTTCCCGGGTGTTCATGACGAATGGCCCGTACTGGGCAATGGGTTCACCGATGGGTTTGCCGCCAATCAGCAGCACGCGGGCACCGCCGTCACCGGCTGTCAGGCAAACACTGTCTCCGTCGGTCAGGATGCTCGCCGCTGACTCTTGCAGCGGGCTGCGTCCGGTGTCGGTGACCAGCGCCGCTTCCCCGTCGTACAGGTACACCAGGGCGTTAAGGGCCTCAGGCACCACCACGGTCAGTTGGGCACCGGCTTCCAGTTGCAGATCGGCATAAAGGGGTTGCGTCGCGCCGCCGCTGACAGCGCCCGTTGTGGTATTGGCATCAATCTCCAGCTCACCGGCGATGACCTTGATGGTGGCTTCGGGGGAAGTCACCGTCGGTATGTCTTCGGGCTGTATGTCCCGGTACCCCGCTGGTTTCATCTTTTCGGCGGCGGGCAGGTTCAGCCAGAGCTGGAAGCCGCGCATTCGCCCTTGCTCCTGCTGTGGCATCTCCGAATGCACGATGCCGCGTCCGGCCGTCATCCATTGCACACCACCGTTACGCAGGTTGCCCCGGTTCCCCAGGTGATCCTCATGCAGCATGTGGCCTTCAATCATGTAGGTGACGGTTTCAAAGCCTCGGTGCGGGTGGGCGGGGAAGCCGGCCAGGTAATCTTTGGGCTCGTCGGAGCCAAATTCATCCAACATCAGGAACGGGTCCATCCGGATGCTTTGGCGTTGGCCCAGGGAGCGTTTGATGCGCACACCGGCACCGTCTGAGGTTTCAAGTGCGGGAATGGTTTGAGCAATGGCGCGAAGAGTCATACCGGCCTCCTGTTAAGGGATCATGCCCCTATTAAAACTGGCTGGCGGGTGGGATGAAAACGCAGAATTCTGGCAGGTGTGATCAAAAAAACTGAACAAATAAAAACGGCAGCCCGGAGGCTGCCGCGATACGGCTTATTCCACGTTGCGGGAATAGAAGATTTCCAGCATCTCCCGGCGTAGCCGGCTTTCAATGGACTGGGCCTCGCTCGGGTTCAGGTCCGCCGCGTTGACGCCGAACACGTAGTTATCGAGATTGAAGTTCTTCAGCATCATCTTGGTGTGGAACAGATTTTCCTGGTACACGTTCACGTCGATCATCTGGTACGCCGCCTGAGTGTCCTCGGACAGGTAGTTCTGGATCGAGTTGATGTCGTGGTCGATGTAGTGCTTGGTGCCGTCCACATCGCGGGTGAAGCCGCGTACCCGGTAATCCACGGTAACCACATCCGAATCAAAACTGTGGATCAGGTAGTTCAGGACCTTCAGTGGTGAGATCAGGCCACAGGTGGACACATCAATATCGGCCCGGAAGGTACTTACGCCGTCATGAGGATGGCTCTCCGGGTAGGTGTGAACGGTGACATGACTCTTGTCCAGGTGGGCAACAATCGTATCCGGCAGCGGGCCCGGGGATTCCTCGTTGTTGGCGTCCGGGCCGGTCAGCTCGTGTTCGGCGATCAGCATGGTGACCGATGCGCCATGGGGCTCATAATCCTGTCGCGCAATGTTCAGGATATTGGCGCCGATGATCTTTACCACATCGCTGAGGATCTGGGTCAGACGTTCGGCGTTGTACATCTCATCGATGTAATCAATATAAGCCGCCCGTTGCTCTTCGGTCTGCGCGTAACAGATATCGTAGATGTTGAAGCTCAGGGACTTGGTCAGGTTGTTGAACCCGTGCAGCTGCAGTTTGCTTTCCGTCGTCATTGTTCACCTTTTGCGCAGACCGGTAAAAAAGAGGCGTATTATGCACAGCACTTATGCCACTGAATAGTCTTTGCAAACACTTTTCGATGTCCGCAATTTCCGGGGGCTGAACGCTCAGTCTGCTTCCCGGATTTCGTGGCTGTGAGTGATCTCCACGCCAGCGTTTTCCAGCATGATGGAAGCGGAGCAATACTTCTCCGCCGACAGGCTGA
This sequence comes from Marinobacter nauticus, assembly GCA_044811145.1. GTDB lineage: Bacteria > Pseudomonadota > Gammaproteobacteria > Pseudomonadales > Oleiphilaceae > Marinobacter > Marinobacter nauticus_A. The sequence continues at coordinate 804,867 of CP085245.1, read as the reverse complement.
CCGCCCGCTGAACCTGCTTCTCTTTCAGGTTGTGGCCGGTCACCACAAAGTGCAGGTGAATTTTGGTGAAGACCGAAGGCACGGCATCGGCCCGTTCGGCCTCCAGCTCGGTGTGACACGCGGTTACATCCTGGCGGCCTTTCTTCAGGATGTTCATCACATCAAACGAGGAGCAGCCGCCCAGGCCCATCAACAGCATTTCCATCGGGCGCGGACCCAGGTTCTCTCCACCGTGGTCGGGCGGGCCATCCATCTGGATGCTGTGGCCGCTCCCGCTGGTGGCCCTGAAGCTGGCATTGCCGGTCCAGTCGATGGTTGCTTTCATGGTGTTTTTTCTCCTGAATCATAGGGTAGCAGTTAATCGCGGATGCTAGCACAGACCGCCGGTATCGACAGCCGCCAAATGGCCCTCCAGGCCCTGTCGCAGCAGGCGACACTAGAATTCATGCGAGTTGCCGAAAGATACCCTTGTTGGTATAAGAAGTGGCTATATTGTTAACCCGCATCATCTGTAGGGATAAAAACAATAACAACAATGAGAAACCAGCAGATCCCCAGGAGGCTCGTCCCGAACCATGGCTACCATTCTTAAGCCTGTTGAGCAGAAAAACCAACATCTTGATTACTTTCTTTCCCAGTGTCATCGCCGGCACTATCCCGCCAAAAGCACCATCATTTACGCGGGTGATAAAAGCGATTCGCTGTTTTACATCGTGAAGGGCTCGGTGACCGTTATCATCGAAGACGACGAAGGCCGCGAAATGATCATGGCCTACCTGAATGCTGGCGCGTTCTTCGGTGAAATGGGGCTGTTCGACAACATGGATTCGCGTAGTGCCTGGGTTCGTGCCAAGACAGAGTGCGAAGTGGCGGAAATCAGCTACACCAAGTTCCGCGAAATCGCCAAGGAAGACCCTCGCGTGCTCTACTTTATTGGCGAGCAGATGGCCTCGCGCCTGCGCCAGACCACCCGCAAGGTGGGCGACCTGGCATTTCTGGATGTGACCGGTCGCGTGGCCCGCACCCTGCTGGATCTGAGCAAGGAGCCGGACGCGATGACCCATCCCGATGGCATGCAGATTAAGATCACTCGCCAGGAGATTGGCCGCATAGTGGGCTGCTCCCGCGAGATGGTGGGGCGGGTGCTGAAAACCCTCGAAGATCAGGGCCTGGTTCGCGTAAAAGGCAAAACCATGGTGGTGCACGGAACGCGCTAACGGTTTTCGCGGTAGATTCTGGCCACCGGCTCCACGGTGTCCTGCCAGTCCTGGAGCCACGCCTGAACCGGGCGGGGCACCTTGTGGGGCTTGGGCCAGGGCACCGGATATTGAGGGGGCATGAACAGCGGCGCCAGCAGTGCGCCGGCTGTCAGGTCGGCCCGGGTGAATTGCCCGCCGACCAGGAACGGTTGCTGGCCATACACCTCCGCCAGTTCCGTGAGCAGGCTCTCCAACGTTTGTTGGGCGGCATCCGCCGTTTTCTGGTTTATCTTCATCCAGTCCCGCATCACCTCGTCCACCCGGCTGAAGGCCAGGCTCAGCAGGATACGATTGTAGAAGGGCGTACCGGCGGTGAGCATGGGCACCACCACTTTCGGGCGCTGCAGGAAGTAGTGATAGACCCAGGTTCGAATGGCCGCTCCGGCCTCTTCATCCAGTCGTTTTTCCCAGGCCAGGGCCTGTTCCTTTAGTTGCGGATCTTGCGGGGTCAGTGGGTTTTCCGGAAATGCCTGGTCCAGGTAGTCCAGAATCTGCGACGAGCCCTGAATAACCTCGCCGCCATGGTCCAGCACCGGCACCGATGATTCGCTCCCGGTTAGTCCGAGGATGGTCTTACGATGCTGGCCGGGCAGCAGGTTCACCGGTTCGTAGTTGATGCCCTTGTAGTCCAGCGCCCAGCGTACTTTCTCGGAATAGTGGGAAATGCAGAACTGGTACAGTTTGATGGTCATCGGTGGCCTCCTGGAATCTGAATGGCCCAAGGTTAACCTGTCTGTCCCTCTACGGCGAGCGCCAGCCGCCAGCTTGACGGCCCGGGCATTTGCCGTCAGTCTCCAAACCTGTGACTGTGATTCTGGAGCCAACAACAACATGAAAATCTACGAAACCAGTACCGCGCCCAACCCCCGCCGGGTTCGCATGTTCATGGCCGAGAAAGGTCTGCTGGAAAAGGCAGAGTTTGTTCAGGTGGACATCGTCAAAGGTGAGAATCTCACCCCCGAATTTGCGGCTCGCAATCCGATGAAGAAAGTCCCGGTATTGGAGCTGGACGACGGCACCTGTATTTCCGAAACCCTGGCGATTTGCCGCTACTTTGAAGAAGCCTACCCCGACACCCCCAGGCTCTTTGGCGAAACAGCCCTGGAAAAGGCCCAGGTTGAGCAGTGGTTGCGCTGGCTGGAATTCTATCTGTTGCAACCAACCACCATGTGCTTCCAGCACGGCACCGGTTACTTTAACGATCGCATGAACCCGATCAAGGAGTGGGGTGACGAGTGCGGCAATCAGGTGCAGGACTTCATGGTTTTTCTGAACGATCACCTGGCCGATAAAGAGTTCCTTTGCTGCAATCGCTTTACCGCCGCCGATATTACCGCGTTTGCCACGATTGCTTTTGCCCGGGTGGTTAAAATTCGCATTGCGCCGGAGCAGGAGCACCTGCAGGCTTGGTACGACCGTATCAAAGCCCGCCCATCCGCTTCGGTTTGAACTCAGGGACAGGAACCATGACTGACAGCGATATGTTGAAATGCGCCATTGAGGCCATCGACCAGGCCAACCTGCAGGACCCTAACGAGGAAACCGTGGGGCACCAGTCCCTGCCCAAGGAATACGCCTACAGCCAGCACATGACCCGCTGGCTGTTTGAGCTGGAGCCCGAGCCCAGTGACCGTATGCAGATTGCCTGCCGGGCACAGCACATTGAGCGGTGGACCATGCCCCGCAGCGACTACGGTGAAGGCCGGAAGAATTACCTGCTGTGGCGCCAGATGTGCGGGCGCATGCACGGCCGTCGAGCGGCGGAGATCATGGCGGAGTGTGGCTACCCCAAGGAAGAATGCGAACGGGTAGAGACCATCCTTACCAAGCGCAAGCTGCGCCAGGACGAAGACACCCAGTTGCTGGAAGACGTCGCCTGCATGGTGTTCCTGGAGAAGTATTTCGCCAAACTGTATGACGACAAGCCGGACTACGACCGGGAGAAATGGTTGCACATTGTGCGCCGCACCTGGGACAAGATGAGCCCCCGGGGGCACGAGGCCGCGCTGAAGCTGGCCGAGGGCCTGCCGCCGCACCTGTTAGCGGTGCTGCAGGAAGCCCTGGCCGAACCGGAGGCCTGATCAGGTGCCGGGGAAGAACAGCTCCCTCAGCTTCTCGCCGGGCTCCGGCGCGCGCATGAAGGATTCACCCACCAGGAAGCCGTAGATGCCCCGGCTGGTCATGGCCTGAACGTCGTCGCGGGTCATGATGCCGCTTTCGGTGATGGTCAGGCGCTCTTTGCTGATTCGCTCGTGCAGCGCAAAGGTGGTGTCCAGCGAGACCTCGAAGGTATGCAGGTCGCGGTTGTTGATGCCCACCAGCGGCGTGCTCAGGGTGAGGGCGTCGTCCATTTCCTCGCCGTTGTGCACTTCCACCAGCACATCCAGCCCGATTTCGTGGGCGATGCCCTCCAGTTCCTGCATCTGGTGCCTGCTCAGGCAGGCGGCAATCAGCAGGATGCAGTCCGCACCCATGGCCCGGCTTTCATAGACCTGGTACGGCGCCACCATGAAGTCCTTGCGAATCACCGGCAGGCTGCAGGCCGCGCGGGCCGCTTTCAGGTAGTCCTCATGGCCCTGGAAGAAATCATGATCGGTCAGTACCGACAGGCACGCTGCGCCACCGCGCTCGTAGCTTTCGGCGATCTGCTCCGGAATAAACGGGTCCCGAATGATGCCCTTGCTGGGGGAGGCCTTCTTGATCTCGGCAATGACCGCCGGGGTCTGCTGTTCAATGCGCGTGCGCAGGGCGTTGGCGAAACCGCGAGCCGGGGCCTGGTCGCCGGCCATGGCTTTCAGGTCCGCCTCGGAAACCTTGGGCTTACGTTCGTCGATCTCTTCCCACTTCCGCTCAACGATTTTGCGCAGGATGGTGGGTGTCTTGTCCAGATGTCGTTCAGTCATATCAGACCCGTAAAAAGTTCGTGAGAGCCGGTGGGGAGGCCCTTTCCAAAACTGTCTGCAGCCATGGATGGCTGCAGTCAAGCCCTACAGGGACGTACTTGCGGGCGTGTTTTGGAAAGGGCCTCCCCACCGGGTCGTCCGGCTAATAATTCAGCAGGCCGGCATCAAAAACATTGCGAAAAATCAGCCAGCTCGGACATCTTGCCCATTGCCAGCCCGGAACCCATGGCATCCAGCGCCAGGGCCACGCCTTCTTTGGCGGTATCGGCCAGGCCCGCCACGTAAATGGCCGCGCCGGCGTTGAGGGCGATGATGTCACGCGCCTTTTCGGTAATTTCGTCATGGTTGCGGCCGAAGGCTGCCTTGATCAGCGCCAGGGATTCTTCGGACGAATCCACCGTCAGACCCACCAACGACTGGCTCTTGATGCCAAGATCTTCCGGCGTGATGTCGTATTCGGTGATCTCGCCGTCCTTCAGCTCGGCCACATGGGTCGGGGAGGCCAGGCTGATTTCATCCAGGCCGTCCTTTGAATGCACCACCATGATGTGTTCGGCGCCCAGGCGATACATCACCTCCGCCATGGGGCGGCACAGTTCCTTGGTGAACACGCCGATCAGTTGGCGTTTCACGCCGGCCGGGTTGGTCATGGGGCCGAGGATGTTGAAAATGGTGCGGCAGCCCAGCTCCTTGCGCGGGCCGATGGCATGCTTCATGGCGCCGTGGTGGGCCGGGGCAAACATGAAGCCCACGCCGATTTCCTGCACGCAGCGGGCCACTTCTTCAGGCTTCATGTCCAGGTTGATGCCGGCTTTCTCGATCAAATCCGCACTGCCGCTCTTGGAGGACACGCCCCGGTTGCCGTGCTTGGCGACAAATCCACCGGCGGCCGCCACCACAAAGGCCGAAGCCGAAGACACATTGAACAGGTTGGCACCGTCACCGCCGGTACCGACAATATCCACGAGCGGGTCCGCGTTGACGGTGACGCCGGTCACCAGTTCGCGCATCACCTCGGTGGCGCCGGTAATCTCGTCAATGGTTTCACTCTTCAGGCGCAAACCCATCAAGAACGCGCCAATCTGGGCGTCGGTGGCCTCACCGTTCATTACGATGCGCATCACATCTTTCATTTCCTCCCGCGAGAGGTCCAGATTGGAGGCGATGCGGTTCAGTGCTTGTTTCATGTCCATGTATTGGCCCCTCAGGTTGTCAGAAAGTTGCGCAGCAAGTCGTGGCCCTGCTCGGTCATGATCGATTCCGGGTGGAATTGTACCCCTTCAATGGGCAGCGTTTTGTGGCGTACACCCATGATCTCATCCACCGAACCATCGGCGCATTGGGTCCAGGCCGTGATCTCCAGGCAATCCGGCAGGGTGGTCTTGTCGATCACCAAGCTGTTGTAACGGGTGGCGTTCAGCGGATTGCTCAGCCCCTGGAACACCCCGGTATTGGTGTGAACCATTGGCGACACTTTGCCGTGCATCACCGCTCCGGCTCGCACCACCTGCCCGCCAAACACCTGCCCGATGGCCTGGTGCCCCAGGCAAATCCCCAGGATCGGCAGCTTGTCGGAAAAATATCGGATCGCTTCCAGGGTAATGCCGGATTCATCCGGCGTACACGGCCCCGGCGAAATCACCAACCGCTCCGGGCGCAACGCCTCAATCGCTTCCACGGTGATCTCATCGTTGCGGACTACCCGCACCTCGGCCCCCAACTCGGTCAGGTACTGCACCACGTTGAAGGTGAACGAGTCGTAGTTGTCGATCATCAAAATCATGGCGGCGTTACTGGTTCACTGTATTGCTGAAGGTGCTCGCCATGGGGCTCACCGTGTTGCCTAATTCACCGTTGCCGGGTCTGGAGCGAATAAGAGAAGGATTATTGCAGCCAGCCGGCCCCGGTACAATATCGGGTTGCCGGGGTGAAAAGTGATCAGTGTCTGTATCTTCATCACTTATCCGCCTGGGCAACCACCGGCTCCTCTTCGATCACCGGCTCGGGAACCGTCCGGGGTTCCAGCTCAAACACCTCCGGGGTTGAGGACGGCAGGTTGGTGTAGGCACCCTTATCAAAGATCGCAACTTGAGTATGGCGGCGCACATCCACCAGCACGTAGAAGCCCGTCAGTGCCAGAGCCGCCGTTGCCACCATAAAGCCAGAGGTTGGTCCCATCGCGAGGGCCACGCCGCCGGCAACGGCGGGTCCCGCCGCTGCGCCTATGCCATAGCTCAACAGGAGGCCTGCACCGATATCGGCGGTATCGGTGGGGGTTCCGACTCGGTCGTTGGCATGGGCGAGGGCAAGAGGGTAAAGCGCGTACAGAATGCCATGAAGCCCCGCCAGCAGGCAGTAGATTGCAGCGAGTCCCAGGCTCTGGCCCCAGATGAGCGCGAGTGCGCAACTGGCGCTGACCAATGTCGCGCTGGACATGACCCGACGGCGCTCGTAACGATCGGACAGCATTCCCACGGGCCATTGCAGAATCAGGCCCAGAATAACGGGCACGCTCATTATTAGCGCAATACCGGCGATGTCCAGGTCCAGCGAGATAGCATAGATCGGCCCCAGTGCGGTAAGTGCACCCCCTGAAAACCCGGCCGTGGCGGCCGTTGCCAGACTGACTCTCGAGACACTTGTGATACGCCGCCAACTGGCGGGGACTCGGGTGGGGATTGGTGGCGCGTCAGTGCGCCAGAACAGCACCGGCACCGCTGCCAGGCACAGGATGATTGCAGCGACGCTGAAGGGTTGCCAGAGCGTGTCTGGCAGGATGGTCAGAAACAGTGGCCCGATGCCAATGCCGCCATAAACCGCCAGGGTGTAGACTGCCAGAACCCTTCCTCGTGCCTCGGGACCGGAGGCACCGACCAGCCAGGCCTCAACGACAAGTGCCGCTGCGGCGATGCTGGCGCCGTGCAGGAGCCGGATCAGGCCCCAGAACCATAAGGTATCGATCAGCGCCAGCGACAATACGGCAAAGATAACAATGCCGAGAAGACCGCCAAAGGCACGAATATGGCCGACGCGCCGGATAAGTTGTGGACCGAGAAACGCACCCAGACTGAACCCCACGAAATAACAGGCCGTTACAAGGCCCGAGGCGGAGCCACTGGCGAGCCTGAGCGGGACCAGCGTATGTGTTAACCCCTGGCTTATGTACATCACCAAGGTGGCCAGCAATAGAACCGCCAATGCGGCGAGTTTTGGGGCAACTCGATGGTGTGTGCTGTCGTCCTGATCCATGGGCTCTTCGCTGTTTCTTAGTCGTTCCCGGTGAACCCCGGATTCGGTTCGTACGGGAGTTTGTCTTGATGGCATCACAACAGATCAGTATGGCCTATTGAGACTGACTGGCTAATGATGGCTGGCTGAACCTGCGCTGGGTCATTGTTTTGACAGTAGTCCTGATGGTTGAATGAGGCTGACCAGGGTGCCAGGCCGGCTCAAAGGGCAACCTGATAAGAACGACTCATGGCTCATAGGGAGAAAACGATGAAAGCACGTTTTATTGCATTGCTGGCGGTGTTCTGTTTCTGGTTGCCGGCGTCGGCCTATTCCGCCGAGGAGACAAAGGGCAAGTATTCCGATGCTGAGATTATGGAGATCCTGAGAGCCGATGGTTTCAGCGCTGTTACCAAGCTCGACGAAGGCGCCATTCAGGTCAACGTAAACGGTCGCACCCATATTCTTTTCAATAATGACGATGGCGACCTTCAGGGCTATTTCGTAACCAGTGGCGTGACACTGTCTTACGAAGACATGAATGAGTGGAATCGTACCAAGCGTCTTTCCCGCGCTTATCTGGATGCCGACAACGATCCGGTACTGGAAGCCGACCTGTTGTCCAATGGCGGGCTAACCAAAAAGAATGTGGGCGAGTTCTTCCGGATATTTGTGAATGTCTCGGTTCCGGGCTTTATAGAGTTCCTTCTGGAGAAGGACAAAAGCTGACAGGATGGGCGTGTGAAACCGGATTTTCGGAGCGTTGGGCCGGTGTTTGAAGCATCTACTCGGTGGTTTTTGCTAGATTGGTGCTAGAGCCTGCAAATACAAGCTGATGTACATTATTGGAATCAGCCGCTATTTGGGACAACTTGATGCCCGATAACCGCCCCCAGAGCACTGTTCTATGCTTTCAGCGCCTGCTCCGGTTCGCCAGGCGGGTGTTGGGCCGTTTCCGGGCTAATCACGGCATTTTGTTGGCCGGCGGGGTGGGCTATAACGTTTTGCTCTCGGCCATTCCCCTGGCGGCCCTGCTGGGGGTTGCGCTTTCCCACATCGTGCCAGAAGCCAGGCTACTTGAGGTGATCAGCTTTCAGGCCCGGCTGCTGGGCACGGGCCAGAGCGGGTTGCTGGTGGAGGCAGTCAAAACCTTCCTGAACTCGCGGGAGGTGGTCGGTTTTATCAGTGTTCCGGTGATGCTGTTTTTCAGTTCCTTTGCCTTCCGGATGATGGAAGACGCCATCGCCATTATATTTCATCGCCCGGATGCCCCATTGCGCAGCTTCTGGGTGTCGGCTGTGCTCCCTTTTGCATTCATACTGGTACTGGGCATTGGCCTGCTGAGTCTGACTCTGGTGTTTATCTTCGCCGATCTTTTTTATGACCGCCCGGGCACCGTACTTTATCCACTGAGCTTCCTCTGCATGTTTGTGCTGTTCAGCGCGATTTACAAAGTGCTGCCTATCGTGCGCATCAAACCGAGTCGGGCCGTCATTGGCGGCTTTGTGGCAGCGCTGCTTTGGGAAGGGACACGGCTGGTGCTGATGTACTATCTGCAGAATGTGTCGTTTGTGAATGTTATCTATGGTTCCCTGACGACTACCATCATTATCCTGATCACTCTGGAAGTGGGGGCGATCATTCTGCTGCTGGGCGCCCAGGTGATTGCCGAGCTGGAAGACAGTGCCCATGCGGGGCTGCCCTGGCATCAGGGCGCCCGGTTGCGGGAACAGCAGAATGTGCCGGGTGCGCCGCGTCGCCGTGCAGAGGATGGGGTTCAATAGAAACCAACCGTAAGGGGGGGAGGGTTCCCGTGAAGACCATTGGGCTGATTGGCGGCATGAGCTGGGAATCCACCCAGACCTACTACCGGCTGATAAACCAGAAAGTGAGGAAGCCCTTTGTTACCTGAACTCAAAACCGTCGGCCTTTTCCTGATCACGGCGCTGGCGGAGATTGTGGGTTGTTATCTGCCTTACCTCTGGCTGCGTGAGGGCAAGACCATTTGGTTGTTGGTGCCGGGTGCGTTGAGTCTGGCGGCTTTTGCGTGGCTGCTGTCGTTGCACCCCACCGCAGCCGGACGGGTCTATGCTGCGTATGGGGGTGTCTATATCTTTATGGCTATTCTCTGGCTTTGGGCCGTTGATGGCATTCGCCCCACGGTGTGGGATCTGGTGGGTTCCAGTGTTGCGTTGTTGGGCATGGCGATCATCATGTTTTCGCCGCGCAGCAGCTAAGCCCACGAAACCGGCAGGTGCGACTGTGAAAAAGCTTCTCCTCATGGGTGGTATGGCCTTGTTGATCGCGCTGGTGGCGACGATTCGATCCACTCCTGTGCCGATTGAGGAAAGGCTGGTTCGTATTCAGGCCGACGATACCCTCAGCGAGTTTCCCGACATCGAACAAGAACCGCTGGAAGTTCAGGCCGCTCTGCTGGATATGGCAGACGACGAGCTGTTGTTTCTCAAGGCCCGGGCGGCCTACCTGCGTTACCCCGAGATGACCCGCGCGCTCTTTCCAATCTATGGGCCGGAAGAGGAGTTTCGCGAGATTCTCCGGCTTTATGGCGAAAATGTCCTCCCGCCCATCCATTACTTCCTGACCACTCCGATTGATTCCATTGAGCTGATGAACCGTCTGGCCCAGCAGTACCAGTCGGTGAAGGAGTATTTCAGCGATGGCGGAACGGCCCGCCCTTCAGAGGAAAATTCATCGAACGGTGCCCGGTTGAGCCCGGAGGAACGTGGCTGGTATGCCATTGGTTTCATTCAGGAGGAAGGCCATGATTTTCTGGGGCAGTTTGTGGTCAGTGATCAGGGCGAGGTCAGCTGGGTCGTGACCGAGCGGGTGATGGAGAACCTGAACCAGTTCTTTGCCAGTGGTATCCGGAACCTGGAAATCCAGCACCGCACCGGGAAGGAAATTTCCGCGTCAGACATTGGCTGGGCATCGGTGGACGTGCTGGTGGCTGCCGGCGCCCTGAAAGTATTGCGAGTGGGGCGTGCCATTAGCGTGTCCTCCCGGGGTGCCGCCCGAAGCACGCGCTCTGCGGCACTTGCCACGCGGCTGGCAAACAGTGGGCGTATGTTGATGACCTCTGCCCGTTACTCGAAGTGGCCGGCGGTGCTTGGCGTGAGCTATCTGGTGGTTTCCCATCCTGGCCTGGTCAGTGATTTCTTTGCCGAGGCGGCACAGGTGATGGGCTATCCGGTGTGGTTGGTGCAGTTCCTGGGTTGGTTTATCCTGCTTTTGCCCCTGTTGTATATCGCCAGTTGGCTGTTCCGTCTTTTCATTCGGCCGATGATCTCGGTATCCAGGCTCTGGTCCCACCCGGAGCAGTTATAAATAACAAAAACGCCACACAAGATTTGATGTGAGGGTATTGATCGGCATCGTGGGGAGCGCGAGTCTAGACCCGGCCCCCGGTTGATACTACTGCTGCTGCATTTCCTGATACTGCCACATGTGTTGAATCAGCTGCCGCATCTGCTCCATCTGGCGGCGTTGCATTTCCTCTCCGCCCTGGGCCTGCCCCCCGGACTTGTTCGCCAACTGGACGCTTTGCTGGATCTGGTCCCGGTACTGGGCCATCAGTTCCTGGCGGCTACTGCTGTCCCCGGATTGCCGGATGCGGTCACGTAGTCGGTCCATGGTCTGTAGGTGCGTCCGCATTTGATCCTGCGTCCGGTTCTGGTCCTTCATCCGATCCTGGTCTCCCATGTGGTCCTTGTCCATGGAGCGATCGCGGTCGCCGCTGTAGCCGTCATCGCCCATACCTCCACCACTGCCATGAGAGCTTGCCAACAGGATGGCCGGTGCGGGTTGAGAATCAGCGCTGGCTGTTAATGGCAGAGCCAGGCTAGTCACCATAATAACAGTAGCCAGTGCGCCCCCCAGCGGTGCGTACAGAGTTTTTACGTTCATGGCTTTTTCCTTTTTTCCATAGTGCAAAAATAACGTTATTTTCCACTGACCCGATTTCCATATTGGTTAAGGTCACGGGCATAACCAGTTACCTACCGAATAAGTTGGTTCCAATGAAAGGAACAACCCTCTGAATAGCTGAGGCATACGGCATGCCATTGCTTAAAAATGCTGAAATTCTGGGAGGAAAACCGGAAGAAGGACGGGGTAAGGTTGGACCGGGCGTGTCGTTACCATAGCAACAAGCCCTCCTTTGTCTAATGCCCGGACAGTGGAACTGCTCACCAAAGAGGGGGGGCGCGTCGTAAAAGATGCAGTAACCCGTTGAAGTTTTTGGGTTGGTGCTGGTCTGGACAGGCACCAGTTTTGCAGCTACCCGTGTTTAATATCCTGACACGTGGGTGCGGCTCAATGGCTCTCGCCTGGCTTTACCTAAAGCACCTACTCATCAGTGGCAATGAGCATGGGCCGCTGCGTCTTCGTCCCTCGGGTCACCCATGCCGCCTTTCAGGCCATATTTGATCAGCAGCAGGTTGGCTGGCCAGGCGGCGAACAAGCCGAGCGACAGTGAAATATAGAGTGAAGACCAGAACAGAGCGTCGTTCATGGTGGATTGTCCACCCAGGTAAAGATCGGTCGTGATGGCGACGGATTCCATCACCACAATACTGATGGATTCGGCGACGAACGCCCCTTTGAACGCGTCCTTGAAGGCCATGCCATTTTGCATCATGGGGCCGATGTTGAGGGCAAAACCGAAGATATAAGCCAGGCTGAAGGTGATGATGGCGGCCCAGAAGTTGCCCAGGGCGAAGAGGCCGACGGAGATGATCACACCCAGAATCTCGCCAATGCCGCAACCGGAATAACAATGGGCGACTGAGCGGAAACCTTTGCGTGCGGTGTTGTCCGTGGGGATCTGTTTGCGCCCGGAGAACCGATAAATCAACAAGCCGATGGGCCCGGAGTAAAGGACGGTGAGGCCCCACACCCACTGCATCATTGAAGCAATGTGGTTATTGTTGGTGCGCAAATCGTAGATGACCCAGGCCAGGCTTGCGGCCACCAGGGCCAGCCAGATGCCCAGCCCCGTCCAGGTGTCGATTACCGTTTGAATCTGGTCAAGGCTCATGGTGGATCTGATCCTTTTCCATCAAATGTAATGCCAGTATAGACGGTGGTGTTGCACCTACTGTCTTTCAACCGTGAGCGGTTATGGCGTTACAGCAGTTCGGACAGGGAATCCACCACGGCGTCCGCGCCCAGGCTGTCGATGGACGGGCCGAAATTGTAGCCGTAGCGCACGGCCACGCAGGGTATGCCGGCGGCCAGGGCCGCCTGCACATCGTTCACCGAGTCGCCAATCATCACAGTGGTGCCGATGGTGCCATGGAGCTGGTTCATGGCGTGCAGCACCGGCGCGGGCTCGGGTTTTTTCTCGGGCAGGGCGTCGCCGCCGAGGGTGAGCTGGAACCATTGCGCCAGGCCGGTTTGCTCCAGTAGCGGCGCAATGAATTGTTGGGGTTTGTTGGTGACCACCCCCATGCGACAACCACAGGCACTCAGGTGTTCCAGGCACTCTTTGACGCCGGGGTACACGCGGGCGTGTTTGCCGTTGGTCTGGCGGTAATGTTTGAAGAAGATTTCCAGGGCGCTCTCAATGAGGAGGTCGTCTTCCGGGCGGGCGGGTTCCCAGTCGCGCTTATCGGCCAGGGCCCGGCGAATCAGGACCTTGGCGCCATTGCCTACCCAGGGGCGTACCTTCTCCAGACCCGCCGGTGAACGGCCAAGTTCCTGAAGAGTAAGGTCGACTGCCTCAGCCAGGTCCGGTGCGCTGTCGACCAGGGTGCCGTCCAGATCAAACAGGGCAACGCCTGGCCAGCGGGCATTGAACAGGCCTTTCAGGCTCATTGGCCGCGAGCCTTGCGGGCCGCTTCCAGCTCCGCGCGCATGGCGTCGATGGTGGCCTTGTAATCCGGGGTTTTGAAAATGGCGGAACCGGCCACAAAGGTGTCGGCGCCCGCTTCGGCGATTTCCCGGATGTTGTCGGTTTTCACGCCGCCATCGATTTCCAGGCGAATGTCCCGGCCGCTCGCATCGATCTTCTGGCGGGCTTCGCGGAGTTTGTCGAGGGTGCCCGGGATGAACTTCTGGCCGCCAAAGCCGGGGTTCACCGACATCAGCAGCACCATGTCCAGCTTGTCCATCACGTAGTCCATGTAGCTCAGTGGCGTGGCCGGGTTGAATACCAGGCCGGCCTTGCAGCCGCCGTCGCGAATCAGCTGGAGCGAGCGGTCAATGTGGTTGCTGGCTTCGGGGTGAAAGGTAATGTAACTGGCGCCGGCGTCGATAAACATACGGATGAGGTCGTCCACCGGGGAAACCATCAGGTGAACATCGATGGGTGCGGTCACGCCATGTTTGCGCAGGGCTTCGCACACCATGGGGCCGATGGTCAGGTTGGGCACGTAGTGATTGTCCATCACGTCAAAATGAACAACGTCGGCACCGGCGGCCAGTACGTTGTCGACTTCTTCGCCCAGGCGGGCAAAATCGGCGGAGAGAATGGATGGTGCAATCAGGTACGGGTTCATCGGAGCTCTCTCAATTGAATTATCGGCTAGTCTGGAGGCTGATAGTCTATCAGCTTGCCAGCCAATTTCGCAGCGCGGGGAACGGGATTTGAGATCAGAACGGGGTGTTTCATTACTGTTGTGGTGTCTGTTGGCCATTTTCAGTTCTACGGCCCTCGCCCAGGAGGGCGACGAGGGGCAGCCGGCTGAACCGGAACGGCCAGCCGGGACTCCGGCAAACGAGCGGTTCTCGGTGACGACCGGTCTGGGTGAATGGGCCCTGGCCAGCCAGTATCCGGAGCAGGCGGTGTGGCTTGAGCTGGAGGCGGGCAGTCGCGCCTTGGCGCTGTTTCGCCCCGAGCAGCAGGTGCCCGCGCGCAGCGCGATGATCGTGTTGGCCAACGAAGGTCAGACCGCCGATGAGGCTATTGTTGGCGCCCTGCGCCGGACGTTGCCGGATGATGGTATCGCGGTTATGACCCTGGGGCTGAGGGCGCCGCCGGATGTGCTGCGCGAGAGTCGGCAGTCACGCAAGGTGCCAGCACCCGGTGACGGCGAGGATGGCGGCCCGGAGGGGGATGACCCGTCGGGCGGGAATGCCGGTTCGGTCATGATTGATGTGGCGGCCCCGGAAGATCTGGAGGCGCTCGCCGAGAACTATCAGAACAACGTGAGCGGCCTGCTGGACGCCGCAGCCGGTGCGTTGCGGGATCGTGGTTATGAGCGATTGCTGGTTCTGGGTGTGGGATGGTCGGCCGATTATGTGACCGAGTGGGCGGCGGGGCAGGGCCGGCTCGCCGGTGTGATCTGGCTGGCCCCGGCGTTCACCCCGGACCGGGTGACGGCGCTGACCGAGGTGCTCGCCGAAGAGCGAGACTGGCGGCTGCTGGACCTGCACGGCACCTCAAACCAGGCGATTGCCCGGGAGCGGGCCGCGGAACTGGCCCGGGCAGAGGTGGGGCAGTATCGGCGTCTGCCTCTGCCCATGGCCAGCGCACCGGACGCAGCCGATGCTGACGGCATTGCTAACTGGGTGAGTGCCTGGGTAGGCCAATAGCGTTGGCGTTATTGTGGCTCAGGCGATGCGTTGGCGTTTTTTGATCAGTTCCCACGCCTGCTGGTAGCGCAGTAGTTGGTCTTTCGCCAGAGCTTTTTCAGTGGGCGTCAGTTTCTGTTGCGCCAGCTTGTCTGGATGGCAGGCGGAGACTTTCTTCCGGTACTGGCGCTTGATGGTGTCCAGCGTGTCCCGACGGGTCACGCCCAGGATAAGACAGGCGTCGGCATAGGTGGTGGGTCGATGCATGGCCGTCGAGCTCTGGGCCCAGACCTTGCTGGCATAGCTTTCAAACACTTCATCGGCAATGGTCACTGGAAGCCCCATGCAGGTAATGCTGTCTTCACAGCGATAGCGCCGGGTCTTGCCGGGCTGGCCCTGAATCTGGGCGCCATGGCACAGGCAGGCTGCGGTAATGATCGCGGACCCGGGCGCCAGGTTTGCCTGTAGTCGAAGTAAAAGGCCCCGGTGCATCGGCAACTGGGTGGTGTTCTTGCCCTGCTGGAATTGCTCAATGGCCTTGCGCCGCTGGCGGGGCGACAGCCCGAGTGCTTTGATCACCCGTTCGGCGTATTGGATGTCCGCCTCGGTGACGCGGCCGTCGCCCTTGGCGATATGGCCCAGGAAAAAGAACAGCGGCTTGTGATACCGGCGGGGGAGGCCGGTTTTCCGGAGCAGGGTATCGGCTTTATGGTTCGCCTCACCCAATTTCCGTAGGACGCCTGAAAGTGCCGTTTCCATGGCCGCTGGCAGCGGCTGTTCCTGTTTGTCACTCATGAGCGCTGTCCGTTCGCATCAAGGTGTTGTGATAGCTGGTCCAGCCGTTCAGGGGTGCCAATGTCCATCCAATGCCCCCTGTGATGAATGCCACGAACCTGGCCATTCGTCATGGCCGCGCGCAGCACGGGCCCGAGCTTTCCAGCGGTATCTTCGAGCCCGCTGAACAGCTTTTTGTGCAGGACGCTGATGCCGGTGAAGGTGAGACTGGAGTTGCCTTCGCGGGTAAGCTGTCCATCCGCTTGAAGGCTGAAATCGCCGGCCGGGTTGTGCGCGGGGTTATCGGTCATGACCAGTAGCGCCAGACAATCCGGGGCCTTGGGCTGGGTCAGATGTTCCAGAGGGAAATCGGTCCAGATGTCGCCGTTAATCACGGCAAACCAGTCACTGCCGGTGTCAGTCAGTAGTGGCAGCGCGCGGATGATGCCGCCCGCGGTTTCCAGTGGTTCGCCTTCGGCGGAATACTGGATGTGCACGCCAAAAGCCTCACCGTTGCCGAGGGTTTCCTCGATTTGCTCTCCCAGCCAGGCGTGGTTAATCACCAGCTCTGTAAAGCCGGCTCGTTTCAGGCGTTCAATATGGTGCACAATCAGTGGCTTGCCACCCGCCTGCAGCAGGGGCTTGGGGGTATGCAGGGTGAGCGGGCGCATGCGCTCACCCTTTCCTGCGGCAAGGATCATGGCTTTCACGACGGCTGGTTCTCCGGCTGGGGAACGGGGCCAATGCGCTCTTCAATGCGGGGAATGACGGTTGTGCACAGCCATTCGTGGAAGTGTCGGAAGGCCGGCTGCCCGGCGCTGGCGTCGCGAATGTAGCTGACCGTTCGCGGGATGTCGGCCAGGTACCCGGTTTTGCCGTCGCGGATGGCCAGGCGGGCGAAAATGCCGGCGGCTTTGAGGTGGCGCTGTAGGCCCATCAGGTCAAACCATTGCCGGAAGGTGTCGGCGTCGGCCCGGTGCAGGCCGGCGTCCAGGGTAAGCTGGCGGTAATGCTCCAGCCACTGTCGGATGGTGGTTTCAGGCCAGCGCACGTAACAGTCTTTGAGAAGTGACACCGCATCGTAGGTCACCGGGCCGCGCACGGCATCCTGAAAGTCGATCACGCCGGGCGCGGCCTGGGGCTCGCGAATCAGCAGGTTGCGGGAATGGTAGTCCCGGTGCACGGTGACTTCCGGCTGGGCCAGGGCGCTTTCCCGCAGCAGGCCAAAGGCGGTGTCCAGTAGGGCGCGGTCCTGGTTGTCCAGTTTCAGCTCCAGGTGTTGTTCCAGCAGCCAATCCGGGAACAGGGCCATTTCCCTGTCAAGCAGGGCTTCGTCATAGGGAGGCAGGGGGTAGTCGGCCGGATCACCCAGCGGGGCAATGCGCGCCAGTTCTTCAAGGGCCTGGCGGTAAAGCGTGTCGGCGTTGTTGTCCGTGACTGCCGGGAGCATTAACTGGTCGCCCAGGTCCTCAAGCAGCAGGAAGCCCTGCTCCAGGTTTTCGGCCTTTATGTCGGGCACGGCGATGCCATGCTGGTGCCAGTGCCGGGCAATGGCCAGAAACGGCCGGCAGTCTTCGTGCTCTGGCGGCGCGTCCATCACAATCAGTGGCTGGCTTTGCCCGCCCTGTTGTTGCCACACGCGAAAATAACGCCGGAAACTGGCATCGCCGGCCACCGGCTCCGGGCTGGCGTTTTCCAGGCCGGGAAAGTGTCGGATCCATTCGGTCAGCAATTGCAGGCGATTGTCCATGGTGGCGCGGTGCTTCCTGGGGTCGGGTGGTTGTCAACAAACGGTAGCAGACCAGTATAAAGAGCGTAAAACGGATTTGCAGCGGTGTTTCCGTTAACAAGGCGGTGAGGCGCGTGTAAACTAGGCAGTCATTTTTGATGGCCTTTGTTATTCACCCGGAACAGGATTATCGCTACCGTGCCCAGTCGTAATCACGCCCTGACAAGGATCAGGCCCGGTACTCTCCGGAGCCTTCTGGCAACTGGGCTGGTGGCAGGGTGGATGCCCGTGGGCGTGATGGCCCAGGAGCCGACTGCAGCCCCCAGCGCGGCCGAAATTGATTGGCGCCCCAGAAGCGAGCTGCCCCCCGAAGTGCAGGAACGCTTGCCGGCGTTCTGTGAGGGTGGGTACCTTCCGCCACAAACCAGCCAGGGTCCGGATGCGGCGTCCACCAGCGATGTGCCGCTGGAAGCCAGCTCCCTGAATGCCCGTTACGAGCTGGATTCCCAGCTTTATCTTCAGGGTGACGTGCAGCTTCGCCAGGGCAACTTTCAGGCGTCCGGCACGGAAGCCCGCTATAACCAGCAAACCGGCGAAGTGCGGCTTCAGGGCCCGCTGGTCAGTCGCGGGAAAGGGGTGCTGCTGACAGGGCAGGAAGCCCGCTATTCCGTGGATTCAGGCCGGTTTGATGTGAATTCGGCCACCTTCCTGTTTCACGAGGCCGAGTTGCGGGGCACGGCATCCTCTTTGTCCCGGGTGAGCGAAAATCAGGTTTTGATCACCGATGGCCTGTTGACCACCTGCGGGCCCCAGCAGAATGACTGGGCACTGGTGGCATCGGACATCGAACTGGACCGGGCCGAGGGGTTTGGTACCGCCAAGCACATCCGCCTGGAAGTGCTGGACACCCCGGTTTTCTACTGGCCCTACATGACGTTCCCCATTGATGACCGCCGCAAGACCGGCTTCCTCTATCCGCAGTTCGGGTCGTCCAACGCTGGTGGCGGGGCTTTCCTGGCAACCCCTTATTACCTGAATCTGGCACCGAACTACGACGCCACCACTACCCCACAGTATATCCATGGGCGTGGCCTGTTTACGGAGCTGGAAGGCCGCTACCTGAGTTCGCTGGGCCAGTCGGTCCTGCAGCTGGGCTACATCAACAACGATTCCGCCTACGAGGATGAATTTCCGGGCGAGGATGGCGAGCGTTGGGGACTGGATTTCACAAGTCGCGCCGGCTTTGGAGGGGGCTGGAATGGCTATCTGGACTACTCGGTCGTCTCGGACCAGGACTACCTGAGTGACCTGAACCGCTCACTGGATATTAACCAGACCACGCACCTGCGCCGGCGCGGTGGGGTGCGGTATTCGGGCAGTGACCAGTATTTCGGGGCTTACCTCAATGGTTACCAGACGCTGGACGAGGATGTGCTGCCCGAGAACAAGCCCTATGACCAGCTGCCGGAAGTGATTTACGGTGGCACGGCGCAGGCAGGCTGGTTGGAAGCCAACCTGGAAAGTCAGTACACCTGGTTTGACCGGGACAATGACACCCTGACAGGCCTGGAAGCGGCAACCGGCCAGCGCCTGCGTGCCATTCCGGAAGTGGCCCTGCCGATGCGTGCCCTCTGGGGCTATAGCCGCCCGTCGGTGAGCCTGGATTACACCCGCTATCAGCTGGATGACTACGACTACAACCAGCGTGATGGCAGTTTTGACCGCAGTGTTCCGGTGTTTGAATGGGACAATGGCCTGTATTTTGACCGTCGGGGCGAGCTGTTTGATGTGCCCTACAACCAGACCCTGGAGCCCCGACTTTACTATGCCTGGGCCGATGCCGAGGACCAGAGCTACATCCCGGATTTCGATACCGGGCTGCGCAGTTTCCGGTTCGACCAGCTTTTCCGCCGCAACCGCTTTACCGGGGGCGACCGGGTTGGTGATACGGACCAGCTCACCGTAGCCCTGACCAGCCGTTTCAACGATCTGACCACCGGTGCCGAGCGGGCACGATTCAGTATCGGCCAGGTGCACTATTTCGAGGACTGGGACGTTACCCTGAACGGTAACTGTGGCAAGGCTGACTGCTCCGATACCGATTCGCCCCTGGCCGGTGAGGTGGTCCTCAAGCCCCTGGAGAATCTGGAAATTCGTTCTTCCGGTCTGTGGGATCACGAGACCGAGCAAACCTTGGAAGGGCGCAGTCAGCTGATTTTCCATTCCGAGGATTATCGCTATCTGGCCACGCTGGGACACACCTACAATCGAGGCGATGGTCTGGCCAGCACGGACGACGAGCTGGACCAGAGTGATATCGGCACCGTGTTCCCGATTACCGATCGTGTCAGCGTGCTGGGTCGCTGGGTGTATGACTATACGGATGACCGCACGGTGGGCAGCCTGGCCGGGCTGGAATACAACAACTGCTGCTGGAGCGTGCAGGTGGTGCATCAAAGCTACCTGACCGATGACGAAGAGCTGGACAACCGGATTCTGTTCCGGGTGGAACTCAAGGGTCTTGGCGGCAGCGGCGATGGCGCTGACGAACTCTCCAATGCTATTTATGGCTATGACGAGCGTGACCGCCGCCGGTTTGGAACTCCAAGCCCCTAAAACGGACCAAGATCTGCGATGCCCACTCGGGGCTGCAGCTGCGAATTGACCAATCAAGAGGTGACTATGAAGGCGACTGTCCGCCACGGACTGACACTGCTACTGACCCTGGCCCTGGTGGCCGTGTCGGTTTCTGCCCACGCCGAACGAAAACTGCTGGACCAGGTGGTGGCCGTTGTTGACGACGAGGCCATCCTGCAAAGCGAGCTTGAGGCCCGGGTAAACACCATTGTCGGTCGCCTGAGCGCCCAGGGCACGGGCCTGCCGCCCCGCCAGTTGCTGGAAGAGCGGGTGCTGGAGCAACTGGTTGCCGAATCGGTGCAACTGCAGATGGCTGATGACATGGGGATTCGCATCAGCGACAACGAGCTGAACGAAACCCTGCGGAACATCGCCAAAAATAACAACATGACCCTGGCCCAGTTTGAGCAGCAACTGGCCCAGGAAGGGGTGACCTACCAGCAGGCGCGTGAGCAGATTCGCAATGAAATGCTGACCAGTCGCGTCCAGCAGCGCCGGGTTGGCAATCGGGTACGGGTAACCGACCGCGAAGTGGAGAATTACCTGAAGGCCCAGGAGGCCCGTGGGGCCAACGAGCCTGAATACCGCTTGGCGTACATTTTTATTGAAGTGGATGAACCGGGCAACGAAGCCTCCGTGGACTCCGCCCGCGCCAAGGCCGAGGAGCTGCGCCAGCAGATGGTGGAAGGCCGGGATTTCCGCGAGGTGGCGGTGGCCGAATCGGATGCCAGCAACGCCCTGGAAGGTGGTGACATGGGCTGGCGTTCGGAAAGCCAGTTGCCGTCACTGGTTGCGCCCGTGGTGCCGGAGCTGAACGTCGGCGAGCCTTCCGAGGTACTTGAGAACAACAGCGGTTTCCACCTGGTGCAGGTGATGGATCGCCGCGGCGGCGAACAGCAACAGTTTGTTCAGCAGCATCGTGTTCGTCATATCCTGGTGCAGCCGTCGGATGCCCTGACCGAAGCACAGGCCGAGCAACGCGTCCGGGAAATCTATCAGGAGCTGAAAGACGGCGCGGACTTCGCCGAGCTGGCCCGGGAGGTGTCTGACGACGCAGTGTCTGGTTCCGATGGCGGTAACCTGGGCTGGGTCAGCCCTGGCCAGATGGTGCCGGCCTTCGAGCAGGCCATGCTGGACGCTCGCGTAGGCGAGATTTATGGCCCGGTCCGGTCGCGTTTTGGCTGGCACATCCTGCAGGTGCAGGAGCGCCGTCGCCAGGATGTGACCGAAGCCAACAAGGAAGCCCAGGCCCGCCAGGCGATCTACCAGCGTAAGTTCGAGACAGAGCTGCAGAACTGGCTCCGGGAAGTCCGTGATGAGGCGTTTGTCGAGTTCAAGGGTGAGTATGCGGACATGAACAACGCCAGCGAAGGCGACACTGCTTCATGAGCAGCCCGGTCATCCTGGCCCTGACCGCCGGTGAACCGGCGGGCATCGGCCCCGAGCTGTGTCTGCAACTGGCCGGCGAGACTCGCCAGCCGGGTATTGTAGTGATTGCCAGTAAGTCGCTGCTGTCGGCGCGGGCGAACGCGCTGGGCCTGAGGGTGGAGCTGCACGACTGGCAGCCCGGGCAGCTCCCGGAGACCCGTGCTGGCCACCTGTCCGTGCGACATGTCGATGGTTGCCACTCTGAAACGGCCGGCCACGTGGATTCTGCGAATAGCCAGTACGTGCTGGATACTCTTACTATTGCGGCCGAGGGTTGTCTGAAAGGCGACTTCGACGGCATGGTTACGGCACCGGTTCACAAGGGCGTGATCAACGAAGCGGGCATTGCCTTCAGCGGTCATACCGAGTTCCTTCAGGAGTTGTGTGGCGTTGAACGGGTAGTGATGATGCTCGCCACCGAAGAGCTCCGGGTGGCCCTGGTAACCACTCACTTACCCCTGAAGGACGTACCCGAGGCGATTACACCCGAACGGATCACCCAGGTGACCCGCATCCTGAATGCCGACCTGAAAACCTTCTTTGGCATTGAGCAGCCGCGCATACTGGTGGCGGGACTGAACCCCCATGCCGGCGAAGGCGGCCATCTGGGCCGGGAAGAAATCGACGTGATCGAGCCTACCCTGGAAAAGCTGCGCGCCGAGGGCATTGAACTGACCGGTCCGCTGCCGGCGGACACCCTGTTCACGCCCCACTGGCTCGACAATGCTGACGCCGCGCTGGCCATGTATCACGACCAGGGCCTGCCGGTACTGAAATTCCAGGGCTTTGGCCGGGCGGTGAACATCACCCTGGGACTGCCCATCGTGCGAACCTCCGTGGATCACGGCACCGCCCTTGATCTGGCGGGCACGGGCAAGGCGGACGCAGGTAGCCTGCACACCGCCATTCGCGTTGGTGAACAGATGGCGCTTTGTCGAAAGGCGGCGAACGCCGGAGAATATTCATGAGTAACAATCATGGGCACAAGGCCCGTAAACGCTTTGGTCAGAACTTCCTGAATGACCCGGGCGTGATAGAGAAAATTGTTCGGGCCATTAACCCGAAGCCAGACGACGCCATCGTGGAGATTGGTCCGGGGCTGGGCGCGTTGACCGAGGAAATCCTGGCGGTGAACCCGCGTTTGCAGGTAGTGGAGCTGGACCGGGACCTGATTCCGGTGTTGCGCACCAAGTTTTTTAACTACCCGGACTTCCGGATCCACGAAGCCGACGCCCTCAGCTTTGATTTCAGCCAGCTGATGACGGACCGCCCGTTGCGCATTATCGGTAACCTGCCGTACAACATTTCCACGCCATTGATTTTCCACCTGTTGTCCCAGGCCGGGGTGGTGGCCGACATGCACTTCATGCTGCAGAAGGAAGTGGTGCAGCGGCTGGCGGCGGTGCCGGGCGACAACAACTATGGCCGCCTGGGTATCATGGCCCAGTATTTCTGCAAGGTGCAGCCGCTGTTTGAAGTGGGGCCCGGCGCCTTCCGGCCAGCACCAAAGGTGGATTCCGCTATTGTGCGACTGGTGCCACACAAGGAATTGCCGCACCCGGCCAAAGACCTGAAGACGCTTCAGGCGGTGGTGCGTACCGCCTTCAATGCCCGTCGCAAAACCCTGCGCAAGGCCCTGGCGAGCATGGTCACCGCCGAGCAACTGCGGAGCCTGGGCATCAACGACGGTCTGCGACCGGAAAACCTTAGCCTGGCTGATTACGTACAAATTGCTGACATGCTGGTAGACAGCGGAGATCACCGTGCGCAAGGGGAAGAGGTAAGTAATGACTGACTACGCCATTGGCGATATTCAGGGGTGTTACGAACGTTTGCGGGAAGTGATGGCGAAAGTGGACTTCTCGCCCTCCCGCGACCGGCTTTGGGTGGCCGGTGACCTGATCAACCGGGGGCCATCGTCCCTGGAAACCCTTCGGTATGTCGAAAGCCTTGGGGATTCCGCCCTGGTGGTGCTGGGCAACCACGACCTGCACCTCTTGGCAGTTGCACTGGGTGGTCATGGCTTCAAGAAAAAGGACACGCTCTCCGATATTCTGGAGGCTCCGGACCGGGACCGGTTGTTGCACTGGCTGCGCCAGCAGAATTTTTGCGTGCACGACCCGAGCCGCAACCTGGTCATGGCGCACGCCGGATTGCCCCATATCTGGAGCATCGAGCAGGCCATGGCCCACGCTGGGGAAGTGGAGTCGGTTATCCGCAGCGACCAGGCCGAAGAATACTTTACCTACATGTACGGCAATGAGCCTGCCTGTTGGGACGAGAGCCTGGGGGGCATGGAGCGTTGGCGGGCGATTACCAACTACTTCACCCGCATGCGTTTCATCGCCCAGGACGGCACCCTGGAGCTGGATACCAAGGAACCGGCCAACAACGCGCCCGAGGGCTTTGCGCCCTGGTTTGATTTCCCCCGCCAGGATGACACCCGAATTATCTTCGGCCATTGGGCCGCACTTGAGGGGCGCACAGTCAGTGAGCAATACGTGGCACTGGACACTGGTTGCGTCTGGGGTGGTGCATTAACCATGATGAACCTGGACACCGGCGAGAAGATCCATTGTGACTGCAGTTAATCCGTCAAACCGGCAAACCATTCGCTGGGCTCTGGCACTTGGTGCCCTGGCGGGCTTGCTGGCAGTAATGGCTGGCGCGTTTGGCGCCCACGGTCTGCAGGGCGTGGTCAGCGCCCGTGGCCTTAATGCGTTTGAAACGGCGGCCAGTTATCAGATGTACCATGCAATTGTGCTGGTGGCTGTGTCGCTCATGCCCACCGTGGGATTGCCAAGGCGCTTGCTGGTTGTCGCCTGTGGGTTCTGGCTGGCGGGCATTGTGCTGTTTAGCGGCAGCCTGTACCTGCTGGTGTTGTCCGGCACCCACTGGCTGGGCCCGGTGACCCCGATCGGCGGTGTCTGTTTCATGATTGGCTGGGTGCTGTTGATCATCGCAGCCCTGAAGAAAGAGCAGAGGTAAGAAAACCATGCAGATACAGCTCAATGGTGATGCTGTGGAATTACCCGATGCCATGACGGTCGCGGACCTGATTGCGCACCTGGAACTGACCGGCAAGCGGCTTGCCGTGGAAGTAAACGAAGACATTGTACCCCGCAGCCAACACCCTGAACTGACCCTCAGCGAGGGTGACCGGGTGGAAGTGGTTCACGCCATTGGCGGCGGTTGAGTAGCGGGCAAACCCCGCCTGCTTCCCTATACGACTACCGATTTCAGGAAAACCATGACAGAGACAGCACAGATCCAGCTCCCCGAAGACAAACCCCTGGAAATTGCCGGCCGGACCTACCAGTCCCGGCTGCTGGTGGGCACCGGAAAGTACCGGGACCTGATGGAAACCGGCCATGCCATTGAAGCTTCCGGTGCCGAGATTGTCACCGTCGCGGTGCGCCGCACCAACATCGGCCAGAACCCGGACGAGCCCAATCTGCTGGACGTAGTGAACCCGGATACCTATACCATCCTGCCCAACACTGCTGGTTGTTACACCGCCAAGGATGCCGTGCGTACCTGTAAGCTGGCCCGGGAGCTATTGGACGGTCACGACTTGGTGAAGCTGGAAGTGCTGGGCGATCAGAAAACCCTGTATCCCAACATGCCGGAAACCCTGGTGGCCGCCGAAGAGCTGATCAAGGATGGCTTCAAGGTAATGGTGTATTGCTCCGATGACCCGCTACTGGCCCTGCGCCTGGAAGAGATGGGCTGCATTGCCATCATGCCGCTGGGCGCGCCCATTGGCTCTGGCCTGGGCATTCAGAATCGCTACAACATCCGCCTGATCGTTGAGAACGCTAACGTTCCGGTACTGGTGGATGCGGGCGTGGGCACCGCCTCCGACGCCACCATCGCCATGGAACTGGGCTGTGATGGTGTACTGATGAACACCGCCATCGCCCAGGCTCGGGACCCGATCAAAATGGCCCACGCCATGCGCCTGGCGATCGAAGCGGGCCGCGAGTCCTACCTGGCTGGCCGTATGCCGAAGAAGCTGTACGCCAGTGCATCATCGCCCATCGACGGTACTTTTTTCTGATATGACCAACCAGAAACCCAGCCGACGGGAAAGCATTCTTCAGGCCCTTGTGGAACTCATCCAGTCCGATCCGGGCGCCCGCATTACCACTGCCGGCCTGGCCCGAACCGTGGGCGTGACCGAGGCGGCGTTGTACCGCCATTTCCCGAGCAAACGCAAGATGTTCGAGGCGCTGATTGAGTTTGCCGAGGAGGCGGTGTTCTCCCGCTGCCAGGTAATCCTTCAGGAGCAGGACGATGTGCGGGTGCGCATCCAGCAGTTGGTGCATCTGGTGCTGGTGTTCGCCGAACGCAATCCCGGGCTGTGCAGTGTGCTGACCGGCGATGCCCTGATGGGTGAAGACGAGTCCCTGCGCAAGCGGGCGTCTCAATTCTTCGAGCGCCTGGAAACCCAGCTTCGGCAGGCTCTGAAGGAAGGCGAAATTCGCCAGGGCTTGAGCCCGCGCACCACCTCGGCGCGTGGGGCGGACTTTGTGATGGTTTTCCTGGAGGGGCGTATTCAGCGGTTTGTGCGTTCTTCGTTCAGTCGTCTGCCTACCAATGATTTTGACGAAGCCTGGGGGCTGGTTTCCGAGTCTGTTTGGGGGTGATGTTGGGAGTCAGCCTCTAATGTAGCCTGCCAATTTGGGGGAGGGCACTGTGCGGGAGGCCTTTCCCGAAACCGCTACGAGCACATCCATGTGCGCTTATTTCAGGCCATCCATGGCCTTCAAAATTTCGGGAAAGGCCTCCCGCACACGGACGTGCTTGTAGCGGTTCTGTGAAGGCCCACCCCCTCAACCGACGCCACCGAGTCCTGCAGGCTGGATAAGGCAGAACTCCCGACCCAGCAGGCTAGAGCAGAAAAACCACCAAAGCCTCAGTCATACCCCGAAGCGGACCGAAGAATGGAACGCACAGGCTCCCACACCGCCGGAGCGGAAATCAGCAGATCCTGGCCCCAGAGGTCTTCGGGGTAGCCTTCGGGGACATCACCAAAGTGCCCGGCCGTGGCGCCGGCTTCCCTGGCAATCAGGCGGGCGGCGGCGAAGTCCCAGGGGCTGACGGTTTCGTAGTAGATGTCCAGACGGCCGCAGGCCACCCAGCAGATGTCCAGGGCCGCCGAGCCGATGCGGCGCAGGTCCCGGCACTGGTGGATCATGGCGTTCAGGCGGTTGACAAGCGGTTCGAGTTTATCCTTTGTGTAGGGAAAACCGGTGGCGAACAGGGATTGCCGGGGCTCGGTGGCCCCGCTGTGCTGGATGGGCTTGCCATTGAGGGTGGCGCCTTCGCCCTTGGTGGCGCGGAAGGTTTCATCGGAGAAAGGCGCGTGTACGATGCCCGCCTGCACCTGCCCCTTTTCCGCGTAGGCAATGGACACCGCCACCTGGGAGTGGCCGTAGGCGTAGTTCACCGTGCCGTCGATGGGGTCGATAATCCACAGCGGAGTGTCCAGTTCCTCGGCCTGGGACAGGTCCGGCATGGTTTCTTCCGAGAGGATGCGATGGTCAGGAAAGCGTTTTCGGATGGCGCCGGTGATGAATTCATCCGCCATCACGTCGGCGTGGGTGACCAGTTCGGTCTGGTGCTTGTAGTCTGTGCGAAGGGTGTTTTCCTCGCGCTCCCGGCGAACCAGCTCGCCGGCCTCGCGGGCCAGGTTTTCGGCGAAATCGGTGATTTCTCGAAGAGTCATTGCGTCAGACATGGCACCCCCAAGTGGCAAACGTGAGGGCACCAGTCTAACACGGCACGGTTACAGGCTGTTGAGCCACTGCTCCATTTTGTCCATGGCTTTAACCAGGCGCGGGCAGGCCTGCTGTACGAAGTCGTCGCCCAGTTCCAGGTCGGCGTAGTCGCCACCGGCCAGCTCCAGGGCTGCGGCCCCGTCAAAATCCACGAATGCCAGGCGGGCAGCCAGGTGGTCCGGCACGAAACCGAAATCACTGGAGGGCAGGATGGCCACACCGGTGTCGGCCAGCAAGGCCGTGCACAGGGACTGGGAGGTTTTGATGTCCTTCTGAGCGAGTTTTTCCCGGTAGGCGGAGAAGTCCGGGAACAGGTAGAACGCGCCTTGCGGCTTTTGCACCACCGCGTTCATTTCCTGCAGGCGGCGGTGCATGTACTCACCCACCACCTTGAGCACGCGACGGGATTGCTTCAGGTATTCGTTGATGTCGTCGCCACCGTTGAAGGCGGTGATCGCTGCGTGCTGGATGGGGGCTGCCGTCGAGGTGAAGGTCTCGCTGGCGATGATGGCCATGGCATCCTGCAGCGGACGAAGTTCCGGCGGGAAAATGAACGTGCCCAGGCGCCAGCCACCGGCGCCCAGCCATTTGCTCATGCCGGTGCTGATGATGGTGCCTTCCGGGTAGTAGCGCGCGATCGATTTGTGTCGACCCTCAAAGTGTACTTCCCCGTAGATCTCATCCGACAACAGGATGATTTTGTATTTTCGGGCCACATTGGCGATGGCCAGCAACTGGTCATCGGTGTAGGTGCAACCGGTGGGGTTGGAGGGGTAGTTCAGGATCAGGATGCGCGGGCGCGTGGGGTCGTCCCGGCAAACGATATCCAGTTCCTCGGCCGTCAGTTGCCAATTGTTCTCGGCATGGGTTGGCAGCCAGTGCACGGATCGGCCGATGATCCGGGCTTGAGGGGCGTAGGACACCCAGCTTGGGCGCGGGATCAGCAAATCACCGTAGTAGGCCAGCTGCAGCATGAACAGCAGCTCTTTGGAGCCCGGGCCAACCAGCACGTCTTCCCAGGTACTGCGCATACGTTCGTTACGATTGATATAGCCGGAAATGGCTTCGCGCAGGCCTTTAAGGCCTTTGACCGGCAGGTAATCCTTTTCGTGGGCGTGTTCCTTGAGCGCTTCGACAACCCGCTCCGGTACCGGGAAGGGTGATTGTCCCAGGCCCAGTTTGATGATGTCCCGGCCTTCGGCTCGAAGTTGGTTGCTTAGCTCATTGATGCGGAGGGTGGCAGAGGGCTGGATGCCCCGGACGTTCAGGTTAATCGCGTAACGGTGGTCGTGTTTGATGTCCATTGTCCCGGTCTGTTTGGTGAGTGGTCACCTGAGCAGTATAGGAAACCCAAACATATTTGAAATGGGCGGTCAGATAAGGGATTGCCGAATTATGGAGGCGAGTTGGCTAGAACCGGTGAGGCTCCAGTTCCATGCGCAGGATGTTGGGGCCGAGCATGATGATGCGGCCGGTATAGCGTTCTTCGCCGGTGGTGGCGAAATCAAACAGGAAGCGGCGCCAGACCCGAATACGACCGTTCTGGTCGCGCTTGAACCATAGCCCGCGCAGGTAGACGGCGTCGTCCAGCAGCAGGACGTCCATGGATTTGCAGTAGCGCCGGGCAGCCTGCAGGACAAAGTCCTGGATGGCCTTGGCGCGCCACCAGTACCAGACGGCGAAACCGGCGAGAAAGAGCCAGACGAGTGTGCCCAGGGTCAAGGTAGAGGCAATCCTGTTGGTTGTGATGACTGACCGTTACGAGGATTGCCAGGGTACCTTATTGGCTCGGCTCGGGAAATTTTTTCTGCTTTTCGCTGGATTTGCTCAGTCGTAGGCGGTCCCGCAGCATATGCAGGAAGTGGCTGGTCAACAACTGGGCCTGGTCTACATGATTTCCCAGCTGTTCGGACTCCTGATGAGCACTTTCGCTGCTGGCCACTGACTGGTTGCCCAGGTCCAACAAGTGCGAGGCCTGCTTTTCCACCTGTACCGCCAGGGCGGATTGCTGTTGCGAGGCACTGGCGACTTCCCGGGCGCAATCGTCGATGATGTCCATGTCGTTCAGGGTGACGCGAAGCGACTGGCTGGCTTCATCGGCCATGGTGGCGGTGCGGTTGCAGGACTCCGAGCCCTTGTTGATCACGTTGACCACCATGTGGGTTTCCGATTGCAGTTCGTCAATCATGGTGTCGATGCGTTGGGTGGATTCGTGGGTGCGTCGGGCCAGACCACGAATTTCGTCGGCCACCACGGCAAAACCTCGGCCCGCTTCTCCCGCTCGGGCAGCCTCAATGGCGGCATTCAGTGCCAGCAGGTTGGTTTGCTCGGCAATTTCAGTGATCACTTCCAGTACCACGGAAATGGCATCGCTGCGTTCCGAGAGCTTGTCCATCTCGGTATTGGCGCTGTCCAGTTGGCCCCTTAACTGGGAAATTGCCTGGTTAACGCCGTCCATCCGGTCCTGACACTGGTGGGCGGATTGTCGCGCTTCCTGACTGGCATGCTCGGTGCGGGTGGTCATGTCACTGACCCGCCGAACACTCTGCGCCAACTCTTCAAAGGCGCGAGTGATGTGTTCAATGTCCGTTTGCTGGTTACGCACGCTGTCGACCGAGCTGGATACCCATTCCATGGTTTTCTGTTTCTTGCCGTGCAGCATGCCAATGTTGGAGTGCATCCGGGCGGAGACAGCCCGCAGAGTGGCGTCGCGTTTCTGCCGGTCGTACTCAATCCAGGCACTCTCATCCCGAAGGCCGGTGTAGATCCAGGGCATAACGGGGTGGGCGTCGCAGCAGGCATCACGGGCAGCGCGCATCATCGGCAGCGTGAGCCAGAACAGGATGGCAAATACGGCCAGTACCAGGGCCTGCAGAACGGCCATTTGGATGAGGGTCAGGGTGGCCAGACCAAAAATCACTAGGCTGCCTGCCAGAATGGCGTACAGGCAGGCCAGTTTGGCGGTCATGGGCGGGCTGGTCGCCTGGTAGCGCCGGGGTATCCTGCCCTTGTTCCAGGCGGCATAGGCCGCCTCCGCCCGTTGGATCTGTGCCCGGCTGGGCTGGCAGCGAACGGACTGGTATTCGACGATCTCGCCATTTTTCTTGATCGGTGTAACGTAGGCATCCACCCAGTAATGATCGCCGTTCTTGCACCGATTCTTGACGATGCCCCGCCAGGAGTCGCCCGCCTGTATGGTTTGCCAGAGGTTCTCGAAGGCTTCCGCGGGCATGTCCGGATGCCGGATCATGTTGTGGGGGTGGCCGATCAGTTCGGCTTCGTCGAAGCCGGCAACATCAATAAAGTCTTCATTGACGGCGGTGATCTTGCCTTTCAGGTCAGTGGTGCTGATCAGGTGATAGTGTGACGGGTACTCGTGTTCCTTCCCTGTCACCGGTTCATTCCTGCGCATGTGGTGCTCCAGAATACGCGTCCATGTGTACACACTATCGGCTGGCCGACCTTCGCAGAATATCCTCTTATTGCAATTCTTGAGAAACTAATGATAGGCGTGTGCCGATTTGGTCAGAAATGAGCCTATTTTTGCAAAAAACGGATAGGTTGAGAGCGTTTTGAGCTTATGCTGACAACAAGAATAAAAGACTCCGGCAGGGAACAGCGAGTGGACGCATCCATGCAGTCATTGAGCGGGCAGGACTTCAAAGCGCTGGTGGATCTGCATCCCAAAGCGATCATGCTTTCGAGGCTTGATGCCACCATTGCGTACGTCAATCGCCAATTCGAGGCCGTTACCGGCTACCAGCAGGAAGAAATTATCGGGCAGACTCCGTCGATCCTGAGTTCCGGCCTGCATCCCCGTGAGTTCTATGCCGACATGTGGCGTCGTCTGAAAAGCGAAGGTCGTTGGGAAGGGCTGATCTGGAATCGCCGGAAAAACGGTGAAACCTACCCCCAGTGGCTCACGATCTACCCGGTGGAGTACGAGGAAGGTTGCTTCTACACGGGGGTGTTCATGGATGTAGGTGAGTTAACCGCCAACGATGAGCGCCTGGCGGCGCTGGCCTACTACGATCCTCTCACCGAACTGCCGAACCGTGCCCTGTTCCAGGAGTTCCTGAAAGCCAGGGTCAGCCGGCGCAACTATGACAATACCTGTTTTGCGGTTCTCTACATTGACCTCGATTTCTTCAAGTCGGTGAATGACCTGCACGGTCATGACTACGGGGACCGTGTGTTGAGGGAAGCGGCGGCCTGCATCCAGGGGGTTCTGCGCGAAGGCGATGTAGTGGCCCGTTTGTCGGGCGACGAGTTTGCCGCCATCATCGAATTGCAGGATGAATCCGAGCTGGAAGCGGTCTGTCAGCGCACAACGCAGGCGTTCCGTGCGCCCATGGTGGTGGATTACCGGGAATATTTTCTCTCCGCCTCTGTCGGGGCCGCCATTTATCCCAAGCACTCGGACAGCGCCGCCGATCTCCTGCTGAAAGCCGACCGGGCCATGTACGCTGCGAAGACCGCTGGTCGGGCCTGTTACCGGGTATACAGTGCCGAGGAAAGTGAGCAGGGGCAGCACCAGCAGATCCTTTCGGAAGCGTTGGTTGCGTCGCTGAAGACATCGCCGGAAGAATTCTCGGTGGTCTACCAACCGCAGTACGATCTTTCCAGCGGTGATATGGTGGGGTTGGAAGCACTGATACGCTGGCGCCACCCCAAACTCGGTGCGGTCTCGCCGGGTGAGTTTGTTCCCCTGGCGGAACAGCGGGGCCTGATCCATGAGCTGACCGAGCACCTGGTCCGTTGTATCACTGCTGATCTGGATTTGCATGGAGTGACCGGCGGGCATTCCATGCGCCTGGCGATTAACATTTCCGCGCGCCAGATTGCCGACGGTCGCCTGGAAGACCTGCTGGAGCCTTTCTTTGCGCGCCTGCGCCAGTCGGGCTGGGTGCCGGAACTGGAAATCACCGAAACTCACCTGATGAATCTCTCCCGCACCTGCCTGGATAAACTCAAGGACTTCGGGCGTAAGGGCGTGATGGTGGCCATCGATGATTTCGGCACCGGCTATTCCTCACTCGCCTACCTGCATACCCTCCCGGTGCACGTGCTGAAGATCGACCGCCAGTTCGTGCAGCGCCTTGGGCCTGAACGTCGGGATTCCCGCATCGTGGGCGCCATCCTCGGTATTGCCGAGGCGCTGGACCTGGAAGTGGTGGCCGAGGGTATCGAGACAGAAGCCCAGAGAACTCGCCTGGGGGAGCTGAACTGTCATCGGGGGCAGGGTTATTTGATGGCCCGCCCCTTGCCACTGGCGAGTCTGGAAGTGATCTAAAGGAGTGAGGAGCCTCTTCTGCCTCTTGATGGGCATCAAGAAAAAGCGGAAAACCGGCCAGATGGTGAACATTTTGCAAGATCTGGCTAGGGTGATATGCGAGTGTGACTTAAAAGGACGAGGTCATTCATTGCCCCTGCGAGCGGTATGCGCCACCCCCAGAGTAAATCCGAACTCGAAGCCTATCTGAGGCTGAATCGTGCCGCTGCCGGCGAGTGGCTTCACGCCCTTCGCCGCCTTCTGGGCTGCGACGATCTTGAGTGCCATGCGCGTCGCAGTCAGGCGGTATTTGGTTCGCTGTCTGCCATTGAAGCCGACGCCGGTTTGGTCTGTATCCTGAACGTCGCCCAAGAGATGGAATTCACCCAAGGCCTGCTGGCCGGTGCCTTGTTGGCCATGCCCCTGGAAGGGCGTTGTGAGGTTTCCCTGACCGAGGGTCCCCGGTTGCCGATGGTGCCACTGGCCACGATCCCGGCCGATCAGGAATTTACCCTGACGGTGGGCGGAGGTAGCCGGCTGGCCCTGGTTTTCCCGGTGCCTGGCTACATTCCCCGCTGGCCGGCACAGGGGGCGGCTAACGCACTGGCCGTCCGTCTCTGGCAATTTCTGTTTCGCTCCGAGTATTTTCACGGCCATCAGCACGCCTGTGAAGAGGCCAATCAGCTATTCGCCAGGGTCCGGGAGTTATTGTCCACGGGTGAACACAATCCCGCGGAAGAAGAGCCGTCGATGGCACTGGACCGACGCCTGGTGCGAGTGGTGGACAAAATCCGCAATGAGCCGCAGTGGGCGTTTAACCTGCAGGAGCTGGCCAGCCACTCCGGAGTCAGCGAGCGCAACCTGTACTATTTGATGAAACGGGCGACCGGCATGACCCCCTACCGGTTTTACCAGCGCTGCCGGCTGATTCGCGTCCGCCGCCGCCTGGTGGACTGCCAGTGCGACATCCCCCACATCTCCTGGTACGCCGCCGACGAGGGCTTCTCGCACCTGGGCCGCTTTGCGGCTCTGTACCGAGACCATTTCGGTGAGCTGCCCAGCGAAACGGTGCAATGGCGTCGGCGCTTGCAGGCCCTGGATAATATGAGCGCGCCATCGGGCAAAACCTGCACTGCTTCCTGAACTACGGTGCCTGAACGAAAAAAGCCCGCGCGGGATATTCCCGGGCGGGCTTTTTTGGGGCTGCGCCTGTGTTATTGGCTGGCCGCTGGTTCCTCATCCGCGTACTCGTCCTCCGCTGAGCCGTGATGATCACGGGCCAGCAGGAGGTAGAACGCCGGCAGCACGAAGATGGTGAACAGCGTACCGATACCCAGGCCGGCGCTGATGGTCAGGCCGATGGCGAAGCGACTTTCCGCGCCCGGACCAATGGCGATCAGCAGCGGCACCATGGCGAAGATCAACGCCAGGGAGGTCATGATGATCGGGCGCAGTCGAATGGCCGCGGCCTCAACCACCGCATCAAACTTGCTGAGCCCCCGGTCCTTCTGCAACAGATTGGCGAACTCCACAATCAGGATGCCGTTCTTCGAGACCACGCCGATCAACGTGATCAGCCCCACCTGGGTATAGATGTTCATGGTGGCGAAGCCAAGCACGATGAAAGCCATGGCGCCGGCCACGGACATGGGCACCGACACCAGGATGATGAAGGGGTCGCGCCAGCTTTCAAACTGTGCCGCCAGCACCAGGTAGATTACCAGCAGGGACAGGAAGAAGGTCACCATCAGGGCGCTGCCCTGGTTGGCCAACTGCCGGGTCTGGCCGGTGTAGTCGTTGCTGAAGCCCTGCGGGAAGACCTCTTCGGCGGTCTTCTCCATGTAATCCATGGCCGTACCCATGGCAACACCCGGTTGCACCACGCCTTCCAGGGTCAGCGAGTTCAACTGGTTGAACTGGGTGCGGTTGGACGGTTCCACGTCCTCGGTGAAGCTGACCACGCTGGACAGCGGTACCAGTTCGCCGTTGCCGGCCCGGATGTAGTAATCCTTGAGTGATTCCTTGCTCGGGCGGAATTGCTCATCCACCAGGGGCATCACCTTGTAGGACCGTCCTTCCATGTTGAAGCGGTTGATGTAACCACCGCTGAGCATGCTGGCAAGAGACTGCCCGACATCCTGCATGGACAGGCCCAGGTCCGCGACACGGTCCCGGTCCACCTGGATACGGGTAATGGGCTTGTCGAAGTTGATGGATTTCTTCAGGAACATGAAATTGCCGCTCTGCATGGCCTTGCCCAGCAGTTCGTCCGCCACCTGGTCCAGCTGTTCGTAGCTGGCGCCAGTGGTAATGACAAACTGGAACGGCAGGCCGCCACCTGAACCCGGCAGGGACGGGCGCGGGAAAACCGCGGTTTGCAGGCCGGTCACGTTTTTCAGCTCGGCATCCACCTGTGGCTGGGCCTCGAACTGGCTAATGTCCCGTTCGCTCCAGGGCTTCATCTTGAAGCCGCCGAACACGGCGTTCGGACTGGTGATCCCGATGATCATGAAGTCTTCGTTGTAGCCCGGCACGGTGGCGATGCGGTCCTGTATTTCCTGGCCATGGTCATACAGGTAATCCATGGTGGCGGTTTGCGGCCCAAGGCCCTGATAGAACAGGATGCCCTGGTCTTCGGTTGGCGCCAGTTCATTCTGACTCATGTTGACCATGAAGTAGATGGAGCCCAGCACCACCACGGCGAAGAAAATCACCACGGACTTGGTTTGCATCAGCGAGATCAAAGCCCGCTTGTAGATGTTGGAGAGGCCGTTAAACGTCTTCTCCACCACCTGCTCGAAACGCCCCGGATTGCCATGGGGTTTGAGCACCTTGCCCGACAGCATGGGTGACAGGGTGAGAGCCACAATGCCCGAGATCACCACCGTACCAGCCAGGGTGAAGGCAAACTCGGTGAACAGCGAGCCCACCAGCCCGCCCATGAACCCGATGGGTGCGTACACCGCCACCAGTGTGGTGGTCATGGCGATGATGGGCACGGCCATTTCCCGGGCACCGTTAATGGCGGCGTCGAAGCGGGATTCACCCTGCTCAATGTGCCGGTGTACGTTCTCCACCATGATGATGGCATCGTCCACCACGAGGCCGATGGCCAGCACCATGGACAGCAGAGTCAGCAGGTTCAGCGAGAAGCCGAACATGAGCATGACAAATGCACCACCAATCAGTGACAGCGGCACGGCAACGGAAGGCACCACCGAGGCCCTTACCGAGCCCAGGCACAGGAACACCACCACCAGCACGATGATCATGGCCTCGAGCAGGGTCTTGAGCACCTCGTTGATGGAGTCCTGGATGAAGTCAGAGGCGTCATAAGCCAGGCGCACGTTCAGGCCGCTGGGCAGCTGTTGCTCGATTTCCGGCAATTGGGCTTTTACCAGGTCGGCAACGGTCAGCGGGTTCGCCCCCGGTGCCATTTCGATGGCCACGAAGGCCGCCGGTTGTCCCTTGTACAGGGCAAGCTCATCGTAAGTCTCAGAGCCCAGTTCGACGTTTGCGATGTCTTTCAGACGGATCAGTGAGCCATCGCTTTCCTTCACCACCAGGTTGCGGAAGGCCTCCGGGTCGGCGATGTCGGTATCACTGGTCAGACTGATTTCGGTGTATTTGCCCCGGGTCTTGCCCACGGCGGCCTGGTAGTTGTTGGCCCGCAGTTTGGCGGCAACTTCCGTTGGCGTCATATCCACGGCGGCCAAGCGTTCGGGGTTCAGCCAGACGCGCAGCGCGAAACTGCGGCCCAGAATCCGGGCCTTGCCAACACCCGACAGGGCCTGCAGTTTGGGCTGCACCACACGGGTCAGGTAATCGGTGATCTGGGGGACTTCCAGTTCAGTGCTGTAGAAGGAGATATACATCAGCGCGGTGCTGTCGCCAGTCGTCGATGTGATCACCGGATCCTGGGCCTCAGCAGGCAGCACGTTTCGCTGGCTGGCGACCTTGGCCTGGATCTCCGCCAGGGCATCGTTGGCGTCGTAATTCAGCTCCATCTTGGCCTGAATGGTGGATACGCCCTGGGAACTGGTGGAAGTCAGGTAATCAATACCGCTGGCCTCGGCGATCGCCTGCTGCAGGGGGACGGTGATAAACCCCTTGATCAGGTCCGAGCTGGCGCCAGGGTAGGCGGTGGAAACGGTAACGGTGGTGCTCTCCAGCTCCGGGTACTGGCGGATTTCCATTTCCATGGCCGACCGCGCACCAATCAGCAGGATCAGCAGGCTGACGACCGTCGAAAGTACCGGCCGGTGAATGAATATGTCGGTGAATCGCATTATTCAGACGCCTCCTGGCCGGACTCGTCCAGAATTTCAACTCGCTGGCCGGCGCGCAGGCGCAGCAGGCCCTTGGCAACGATGGTGTCGCCGGGCTTGAGCCCGGAGGTGACTTCAGCGCGGCCATCCCGGACCTCACCGGTGGTGATGGTCTGGCGCTGGACGATCTGCTCGCCATTGTCGTTTTCTGCCACCAGGAACACGAAATCGCCATAGGTGTTATAGGAAATAGCGGTGCGTGGCACGGTCACAACCTTATTTTCCCGGGGCTGGCCGGTCTGGATGGTGGCGAACATGCCTGGGCGCAGCAGGTTGTCCTCGTTATCCAGCGTGGCGCGAATGCGTACGGTGCGGCTTTCCGGGTTCACAGAGGTGTTGATGGCACTGACTTCACCAGTAAAGGTGTGCTCAGGGACGGCGGCCACGGTGACCGATACCGGATAGCCGTTTTCCACCTCCGGCAGCGATTTCTCGGACAGGGTGTAATCCACGTAGATCGGGTTCAGCATGTTGATCTCAACGATGGGGGTGCCGGTGGCAATGTATTCACCCTGATCCACCATGCGAATGCCCAGGGTGCCATCAAACGGGGCGCGAATAACTTTCTTGTTGAGCTGTGCCTCCGCTTCGTTGACCCGGGCACGGGCGGCGTCGTAGTTGGCCTTGGCTTCGTCATACTGGGACTGCGACACAGCACGGCGTGGCAGCAGGTCTGACACGCGCTTGAACTCCTGGGCAGCCAGTTGCGCTTCGGCCCGACGGGTGCGCAGGGCGGCTTCGTCAATGGCGGCGTCCAGACGGATCAGCACGTCCCCCTTGCTGACGGTGTCGCCGGATTCAAAGTTGATGGTCTCGACAACTCCGGGAACCTCGTTGGCAACCTCAATACCATTAATCGCCTCAATGCTGCCAACGGCCTTGATGGCCGGCTGCCAGCTCTCTTCGCTGGCCTGGGTGACCGAGATCTTCGCCGGCGGCTGGGGCTGGGAAAGCTGCTTTTCCATCTGGCCGAACTGGTAGAACTTGTAGCCGAAAATTCCGCCAAGGACGACACCGAGAAAGATAAGGACAATGATGAAACGGGAAGCAGTGCGCATGGGTTGTTCCTGGGAATGGAGTTCCTGGTGGTGAGTGATTGCTAACTGGCGGGCGATGCTAACTTGCCAGGATGTCCGGCTGGCAATGCTAACAACACTCGTTAACAACTTAGTTAGCTTAGGATGCTACAAAAAGTGGTGCAAGTTGTCATGTTTTTGCACCTTTAACACAGTATAAATACTGCGATTATGGGCGCTACGAAAGCCAGCCGGGACTGGATCAGCGCAATAGCTCCACCTTCACTTCCACGGTCTGGTTTTCCGTGCGGTTGCCATTCACGCGGTAAGTAATCCCGCTTTCATGACCGGCTTGGGAGGTGCGGGTGCCACCAAGGCTGATCCATTGCCCCGGGTCCACCCGCCGAATGGTGACCAACGCTTCGGTTTCATAGCCGGGCAGGGCGGCGGGATCCTCTTCAAAGGAAACGATCTTCAGTTCGACCGTCCTGTCGGAAATCACGTGCGGGCTCACCACAAAGCCGCTTCGTGTCTCTACCTGTTCCAGGATCATGGCCGGATTCCGACCGCCCTGGAGGGCGAAAGGCAGGGTCCGGACCTGGCCGGAGGTAATGTGGGCGGACTGCCCGCTCTGGACGATGACGTTGCGTTCGGTGCTGGAAGCCGTGCTGATGGTGCGGCTTTTGATGGTAGCGCTGGCGTTATCATCTGAGGTGCTTATACCACCCCGGGTTTCCTTGCCGCCGATGTCCTGGCGATAGCGAACACTTACCCGCATCTGGATGGGCGCAACATCCAGGGTTTCAATCAGGGTGCCGATTTCATCCAGTTGGGCGGGTTCTCCACGCACCACCAGTTGTTGTCCGCGCGCCGTGACGGTGATCGGTGCCTGGCGGTAGAGGTCTTTTATCTGGCCCGCCATATCTTCCGCGGTCCGGTTCTGTAACTGGTAAATGCGAGCTTCCGGCTCGGCCTGGACGACGCTGGACATCAACAGCAAAACCACCGCGAGGAGGCCAAAACGGTAAGCAAAAGATGGGTGTACAGACGGGATGTGCATGCCGGCCTCCGCAGCCCTGGCTGGCAACCCGCTGAAAATAATCCGGGTTGCGGGTTGTCAATGTAAAAAAGATCGGTTTATAGTGAAAAGCATGAAGACGATACACGCAGCCTGTCAATTGAATGTTCTGAAAGCTTTTGGTGAAACACTGAAGGCATCAGGCGCTGCTGTGTTTTTTGGTTGGTTTGGTTATGGCTTTTATTTTAGCCAGAGCCCGGGCCGCCCGTAAGATCTTCATCGACCGAACACAACGAGGAAGGCAGCCCGGCAAGCAACCCAGGCTGCCACCGGACTCAGAAAGCCCCGACTGGTAGCCCAGCCGGGGCTTTTTTGATTCTGACACAGGGAAACAGGAAGCAAGACATGAGCATGCCACTGAACGCCGAGACACTGGATTCGGAACCGCTGAACCGCAGCCAGCACCGCCAGGAAACCCGCCTGCCCACCGCACTGGAGTTGCGGGGCCGGTTTCCGGTGAGTGAAGCACTGGCCTGGGATATTGCCGGTTACCGGGAGCAGATTCGCCGGGTGCTGCATGGCGAGGATGATCGCACCCTGATTGTGATTGGCCCCTGTTCCATCCACGACGAAGAGGCGGCCCTGGACTACGGCCGCAAACTCAAGGCCCTGGCGGACGAGGTCAGTGACCGCTTCCTGATCGTAATGCGGGCCTACCTGGAAAAGCCCCGCACCACCGTCGGCTGGAAGGGCCTGTTGTACGATCCGGAACGTACCGGACGCGGTGATCTCAAACAGGGACTGGAGCGTTCCCGCCGGCTTCTTCTGGGGCTCAGTGAGTTGGGCCTGCCCCTGGCCACCGAAGCCCTGGGGCCGTTCATGATGGATTACCTGGGTGACCTGGTGAGCTGGACCGCCATTGGCGCGCGCACCACCGAATCCCAGATTCACCGGGAGATGGTCAGTGGCCTGCCCATGCCGGTGGGTTTCAAGAACGGTACCGACGGCAGCATTGGCGTCGCCATCAACGCCATGAAATCCGGCGCCCATCCCCATCATCACATGGGGATTTCCCATTGTGGCTCGCCGGCGATGATTTCCACCCCCGGCAACCCGGACACCCATCTGGTGCTGCGTGGCGGGCGAGGCATCACCAATTACGACGAGCTGAGCATTGCCCGGGCCATCGAAGAGCTGGAAAAAGCCGGCGTAAACAGTGCCGTGATGGTGGATTGCAGTCATGATAACGCCCGTAAGCAAGCTGAGCGCCAGCAGGAGATTGCCCGGGAAGTCATGGCCCAGAAGGACAAGGGCAACAGCCACATCAAGGGCCTGATGCTGGAAAGTTTCCTGGCATTCGGTCGTCAGGATGATGGCGATGACCTGATCTACGGCTGCTCCTTGACCGATCCCTGCCTGGGCTGGGACCAGACCGAGGCATTGCTCCGGTCCCTGTGAATGCCTCGCCGATGGTTATCTTTGTAATGCGCGGCTTTGATCTGTCGCAAGCGTACAAGGCTTCTATACTCGTACGGTGACAAAGTATAAAGAGCCATGAAGGAGGTCGGATGGACAAGCGAGAGGTAGACGTCGCCATTATCGGAGCCGGCACGGCCGGAATGGTCGCGTATCAGCGGGTCAGCAAGAAAACCGACCGGGTGGTTCTTATTGAGGGTGAACGTTACGGCACCACCTGCGCCCGGGTAGGCTGCATGCCCAGCAAATTGCTGATCGCCGCGGCTGACAGGGCCGAGGATGTGAGGCAGGCCGAAATCTTTGGTGTGATGCCGACAGACGTCCGAATTGATGGTCGGGCGGTGATGGCCCGTGTGCGCACCGAAAGGGACAAATTTGTGGAGCCGGTGGTCCACTCCATGGAAGCCTTGCCCGAAGAGCACCGGCTGATGGGGCACGCCCGCTTTCTCGATGGTCATCGCCTGGTGGTGGGAGAGCACACCGAAGTTACCGCCCGGCGGTTCATCATTGCCACCGGCTCCCGCCCCAACATCCCCAATATCCTCAAGGGGGCGAAAGACCGATTGATCGTCAACGACGACGTTTTTGAGTGGCAGGACCTGCCGGAATCGGTGGCCGTGTTTGGCCCCGGGGTGATTGGCCTGGAATTGGGGCAGGCGCTAAGCCGCCTGGGTGTGCGCATACGCCTGTTCGGGGTGGATGGCAGCATCGCCGCCCTTCGGGATGAGAAAGTCGTGGATTATGCCCGTCGAACCTTCGCCAACGAATTTGCCTTCAGTCCGGAAGCCGATACCCGCAAAGTGCACTGCACCGACCAGGGTGTTGAAGTGACCTGGCGTGAAAATGGGCAGGAGTATCGGGACACCTTTGAGTATCTGCTGGCTGCCACGGGGCGGCGCCCGAATATTGATCATCTGGATATCCAGAACGCCGGCATTGATCTGGATGACCGGGGCATGCCGGCTTACGATCCCTACACCCTGCGTTGTGGCGACAGCCATATCTTCATTGCCGGTGACGTAAACAACGACCGCCCACTGCTCCATGAAGCGGCCGATGAGGGCCGGATTGCCGGTGACAATGCCGCGACCTACCCGGAGGTGCGCGCCGGCCTGCGTCGGGTGCCCCTGGCCGTGATTTTCACCGCCCCCCAGATAGCGACCGTGGGCATGAGCATCGCCGAGGTGGGCGAACGCTGCCGGGGCTGCTTTGCCGTTGGCGAGGTGAATTTTGAGGAGCAGGGGCGCAGCAAAGTCATTGGCAGGAATGAAGGTCTTTTACGGGTATATGGCGAGCATGGGAGCGGTCTGTTCCTGGGGGCGGAAATCTTTGGTCCGGCCGCAGAACACCTGGCGCACTTGCTGGCTTGGAGTGCCCAGCAGCGCCTCACGGTCGGCTGTATGCTGGACATGCCATTTTATCACCCGGTGATTGAGGAAGGCTTGCGGACCGCCCTTAAAGACCTGCACCGAAAGTTGCGCATGGGCCCCGAAGCGGTCGATGACTGCATGGAGTGCGGCCCCGGTGGATGAGATGACAGCCCGCCGCCTGTGGCGGGCCTAGTGTCCCATCTGGCTTAAGGAATTAACCAGATGGGACACCAGGTTCAGGCGCCCTGGGGAGTCTTTTGGGGCGGCACACTTTGCCGGGCGGTTGTATTTTGCTGGTGCCGGGCCCATACCTTCTCGTGGAAGAAGTAGGCAACGGTATTGATGGCCGGCTCCACCATTGCAATCAGGCTACCGATCAGAATATCGCCAGTTAAAGCATAGGCAACGGTAAAAGCCACTGTGAAGTGGGTGATCGCAAAGGTGATGGTCTTCAGCAACGACTGGTCACCCTGCATTCCGTGATTGTGGACGAACAGCTTCATGGTGCTCATGGCCAACTCCGGATGTTTGAGTCTATATCCATAGTTAAGAACAAATAAGAATTGTTTTCAAATAGACTGTTTGATGGTTTCTCATAGATCTGATTTATCATCCTTTCGGTTGGCTCATAAGCTACTGCTATCAAAGAGATCAAGTTAATAAACTGGGGGAAGCCCCGGGTTTTTTGTAAAGTCAGAAATCAAGTTGATGCCTACATCGAATCAGGAGGTTCAAATGGCAAAGAATTTCATTGGTCTGGATACGGAAAAAACGGAACAGCTGGCCAGCGCACTGAATGACCTGCTGTCCAACTACCAGATCTTCTACATGAATGTTCGCGGCTATCACTGGAACATCAAGGGCGATAACTTCTTTGAATTGCACGTCAAGTTTGAAGAGCTGTATGACGATCTGCTGCTCAAGATCGATGAAATCGCCGAGCGCGTACTGACACTGGGGCATCGTCCGGCCCACGCGTACAGCACCTACATGGAAAAATCTGAAATCCCGGAGCGTAAGGATGTCTCCGATGGCAAAGAAGCCATGGGCAATATCGTTGAGAGCTTTGGCAAGATCATTTCCAAACAGCGTGAGTTGCTGAACATGGCGGGTGACGCCGACGACGAGGGCACCAACGCCCTGATGAGCGATTACATCTCCGAGCAGGAAAAAACCGTGTGGATGTATCGCAGCTACCTGGGCCAGTAACCCTGCCCGGCAGTTGATAGTATGAGAAGTGGCGGCCCTGTTGTTCTGGATAACAGCGCCGCCATTTTTGTTTACGGCACTCACCTTTTTCGATCCGCCCCCTGTCGCGGGGGATTATGCAGGCGTAGCCACGGTTGTCATAAGATTGCCGCCAAACTGTCTTTTTCCTGCAGCCGTTCTGTCATGCCTCGCCGGTAGGTTTGGTCAACAACCCGAACCATGACCTGATAATCGTGAGGCACTCATGCATTCGACCCGCCCACTTCTGGCTGCGGCCATTCTCTCCGCCACCGTTGGTTTGTCTGCCTGTGGCAGCGACGGTAAACGCGCCGGCCCCGGCCTGGACGACCACGCGATTTCGCTGGTCCAGACCGGCCGTTTCACCTCAGCCGATAACCAGTTTGACGAAAGCGCCGCAGAAATCGTGGCCTTCGATCCTGAGAGCGCACGCACCTTCGTTGTTAACGCCCAGCAGGGCGCCCTGGATGTCCTGAGCCTTGAAGATCCCGCCAATCCGGTCAAAGTCACGACGCTGGTGGCAGGCGAGCACTGGCCCGATGCCGGCGCCATCAACAGTGTCAGCGTAAGTAACGGCCTGGTGGCGATCGCCGTGGAGAATCGCACCAAGACGTCACCCGGTCGTGTACAAATCTATAACGCGACCGATCTGGCGTTCCTGGGTCAGGCCAGGGTTGGCTCGCTGCCGGACATGATTACCTTCACGCCCGACGGCCGGCACCTGTTGACCGCCAACGAGGGTGAGCCAAACGCCGACTACAGCATCGATCCCGAAGGCTCGGTGTCTGTTATCAATGTTGAAAATCCCCGCCAGCCCATCGCCAGCACCATCGATTTCCAGGCCTTTAACCGTGACGGCGAACGGGCCGGGGAGCTGCCTGGGCAGGTTCGGGTGTTCGGTAATTATGGCCGCACGGAGTTGTCGATTACCGGCTTCAGGGATGATGACCA
Organism: Marinobacter nauticus; assembly: GCA_044811145.1. Lineage (GTDB taxonomy): Bacteria > Pseudomonadota > Gammaproteobacteria > Pseudomonadales > Oleiphilaceae > Marinobacter > Marinobacter nauticus_A. The sequence continues at coordinate 760,935 of CP085245.1, read as the reverse complement.
AGCCCGGCTGATGGTGGCGGATGCCTCGGCCGTGCAGCCGGGCATGTGGCTGACCATTGCCAGCAGCGAGGGAGATCCACTGCCATATCGCGTAGCGCGGGTGGACGGCAACATGCTGATCCTGACTACTGGCTTTGATGATGATACCGAGGCGGATAACGAGGACACAGAGCTTCGGGCCTTCCTGCACGATGGCCAGTCGTCCGTGGCCCAGGATCTGGAGCCGGAATACATTGCCGTATCACCGGATGGCTCCGAAGCCTGGGTGACCCTGCAGGAAAACAACGCCGTGGCGGTCATTGATCTCGACCAGAAGCGGGTCGAACGCATTCTTGCCCTGGGCGCAAAAGACCACGGCATGCCCGGCAACGAGCTGGATGTGTCCGACAAGGACGACGCCATCAACATTGCCAACTGGCCGGTGCTGGGCATGTACATGCCGGACACCATCAAATCCGTCACCATTAACGGCGAGGTGTATTACCTCACGGCCAACGAAGGGGACGCCCGGGAATACGATGCGTTTGTCGAGGAAATTCGCTTCAAGGATGCTCCGCTGGCGGATGTCGCGCCTTTCAATCGCGCCGATGTGGATTTCTCCGACAAGAAACACCTTGGCCGTCTTCTGACCACACTGACCGCCGACACCAATGGTGACGGTGAGCTCGACCTGCCCCTGGCCTATGGCGCCCGAAGTTTCAGCATCTGGAGCGCCGATGGCCGCCTGATAGCCGACAGTGGCAGTGACTTTGAAACCATCACCGCTGACAAGCTGGGTTCGGATTTCAACAACGACAATGATGAAAACAGTGGAGACAGTCGTAGCGACGCCAAGGGGCCAGAGCCCGAGGCCATTGAAGTGGCTCAGCTCAATGGTCGCACCTATGCCTTTATCGGCCTGGAACGAACCGGCGGCGTCATGGTGTACGACATCAGCTCTCCGGCCAGCCCCCGGCATGTGCAATACCTGAACGACCGGGATTTCGGTTACCCCATTGAGGATCGCATCGACGATGGCAACCAGCCCGCCTGGTCCGCCGGCGATCTGGGCCCGGAAAGCATCCTCTTCGTCAGCGCTGCCGATGCTCCGGGCGACTCGCCTCTGTTGATTGTCGGCAACGAAGTCAGCGGCACCACCACCATCTACGAAATCCGCTAAGCACCGCTGTTAGGGAAACCGGCGCCCCGGTAGGGCCGGAGTGTCGGTTTCCCGTCTCACCTTCCGTGACATAAAACTGCCGTAAATGTGTCACTTCCTTGCAATAAGCTCCCTATAAATTGAAGTCTCAAAGCTTAAGGGCAAGCCCAAGCTTTGAGCTCATGTTGCGTTTTGAGTGAAGAACCTTGATGCCGGGGCTGCTCCCGGCTTTTTTCCAAATTCAGGCCATTCGGTGACGACTCATTGGGAGTGGGCGCCGGCGGCCACAGGACCTGAAAAACCTGGAGTATCTGTTGAAAGCCATCGTTGCCCCGATTTTTGTCCTGACCCTGCTGGTATCCGCCCAGGCAAGTGCCGAAGTAACGCTGACGCTGGGCCCATGTCTCCAGACCCATGTAGTTAATGGTGACGAGAAAAGCGTGGTATCCGGTGAGTCGCTGACCCTGGCGAATGGCACCCAGCAGTTGGTGGTGGACTGTGAAGCGATGTTGGGTCGCTCCGACGATGATGCCTTCCCCGAAAGCAGTGAAACCTTTGTCCTCCTGTTTGAAGCGGCCGACGCCGTGCTGACGCTCTCGGCTCCCCGTCTTCAGACACGTCAGCAGATGGAAGCTTTCAATCAGCAGAAGGACTTCCGGCTGGTGAATGCCGAGGGAGAGGCCCTGAGTTACCAGATTGGTGTGCTGGAAAAAGAAGGCTTCCAGGTATTCCGGGACTATTCGGACGAGCTGGAAGCTTTCAATCGCACCTCGGCCCCCGCCGCACTTCGCATGCAGTTACCCGGAGCCTCTGTTGCTGCGGGCAACGTAACGGACGCCGTGCCCCAGGTTGGCGAGCAGGGCGCTCCGGATCAGGAAACGGTTCGGCAGATGCTGCGTTACTGGTATCTGCAGGCCGACAGGGAAACTCGAGAAGAGTGGAAGAACTGGATCCAATCCAGCAAATAAAAGCCCATAAAATCAATCGAAAGTGGAGTGAAAACCCATGAAGAAGCTTCTTCTGGCTGTTGCTGTGTCCTCTGTAGCGGCAGGTTCTGCCAACGCTGCAACCGTTTACGAGAAAGACGGTTTTACTTACAAGCTGAACGGTGATTTCCAGGTTCAGTTCCGTCAGGACATTGGCGAAAACGAGCGCGCTGAAGTCGAGTACGACGATCTGGAGCTGAAAAACTACGTGAGCTACGACCTGGGCAACGGCCTGACCGGTTTCGGTCGCGTTGATTTCGGTTTCAAGGATGCTGCCGAAGGCAAACAGGACGGTAGCAGCCTGGAAGAAGCTTACGTTGGCATGAAGTACGGCGTTGCTTCTCTCTCCTTCGGTAAGCAGAACTTTGCTGGTGACGAGTTCGGCATCGAGGAAGCCTATGAGGCCCCGCTGGACGAAGACCGTTTTGACGGCATGGAAACCGACGGCGACGACACCGTGCGTGTGGACGTTGAACTGGACAACGTTTACATCGCCGCTTCCCACGAGATGGATGCCAAAGACACCGACGGTGAGTACTACGACCTGTTCGTTGCCACCAACATCGCCGACCTGACCCTGGCTGCCGCTTATCAGCAGGCACGTGAAGCGACCGACGCGGAATCGGCCGACACCTGGGGCGTGAGCGCTGCGTACGACTTCGGTATCGCCGGTGTGGCCGCTGACTACAGCGTGACCGACGAAGCGAACGGTAACCCGGAAACCACGCTGTACAACGTGGCTGCAACGTTTGATGTTGCCAGCACAACGGGTGTTGCCGTGGGCATGCAAAACTCTGAAGAAGACGGAAGCGACGACGTCACTGGCTGGTACGCCAACGTGACCTACAAGTTTCCGCAAGCCAAGAACGTTCGTCTGTTTGCCGAAATCGCCGACACCGATGAGGACAACAGCGACATGGGCTACCTGGCTGGTATGCGCGTGAAGTTCTAAACGAGCAGCCAAAGGCATCGCTTTTTTTCAAAGGCGCGTGCCGGACAGGTAAACAAGAAGGCCGGGCATTGCCCGGCCTTCTTACGTTTCGACAACAGCGACCTGAAGGCGCTGTCTTTACTGTTGGCTAGTACGTTGCACTCATGCCAAACCACTCGGGGAAGATCACAATCATCGCCAGCACCAGTATCTGGATCAGGATGAACGGGATAATGCCCTTGTAGATATCCAGGGTTCGTACTTCCGGCGGCGCCACCCCCTTGAGGTAGAACAGCGAGAACCCGAACGGTGGGGTCAGGAAGCTGGTCTGCAGGTTCATGGCAATCAGGATGGCGAACCAGAGCATGTTGATGCCCATGGCCTCGGCCACTGGCGCCAGGATCGGCACGATGATGAAGGAAATCTCCACGAAATCGATGAAGAAGCCCAGCACCAGGATGACCAGCATCGCCAGGATGATAAAGCCCCACTGTTCGCCGGGCAGCATCATCAGCCAGTCTTCCAGCAGGTAATCGCCACCGGTGTAGCTGAACACCATGGAGAAGGCGGTGGCACCGATCAGGATGGCGAAAACCATGGCGGTGACCTTGACGGTATCCTTACTGGCGTCCCACACCATTTTGAAGGTGAACTGGCGGTAGATGATCGCCAGCACCACGGCACCCACACCACCCAGGGCGGAAGACTCTGTCGGGGTGGCAATGCCGGTGAAAATGGAACCCAGTACGACCACAATAAGCGCCAGTGGGGGGATAATGGCCAGCAGGGCATCCAGGATTTCCTTGCCGCGACTGTTGCCTTCGTCTTCTTTTGGCATCGCAGGTGCCGTTTCCGGCTTGAAGCGGGTCATGATCAGGATGTAGGCGATGTACAGGCCGATCAGCACCACGCCGGGCATCACCGCCGCCTTGAACAGATCGCCTACTGGCAGGCCCAGAACATCACCCAGAATGATCAGGATGATGGACGGAGGCACGATCTGGCCCAGGGTGCCGGAGGCGCAGATGGTGCCGGTGGCCAGGCGCTTATCGTATTTGTGGGCGAGCATCACGGGCAGCGAGATCAGGCCCATGGCCACCACACTGGCCCCAACCACACCGGTGGACGCCGCCAACAGGGCGCCGACCAGGATGGTGGAGATGGCCAGGCCGCCGGGGAGGCCGCCGAACAGTCGACCCATGGACGTCAGCAACTGCTCGGCCAGCCGTGTGCGCTGCAACACCACGCCCATGAAAATAAACAGGGGCACGGCCATCAGAACGGTGTTCTGCATCACGCTCATAATCCGGAAGGGCATGAACGCAAACAGATTCATGCCCTCGGCGTAGATGCCGAAAAACAGCGCCACGCCACCAAAGGTGAAGGCCACCGGGAAACCCAGCATCAGCATAACCAGCGCCGCACCAAACATAATCATGCCAATCATGCCAGGCCTCCCGCGCTGTGCTCGCCTTCGTATTCCTTGTCGCCGGCCAGTACCCGGATGGCATGGGTCACCATGTTCACACCGGCAGTGGCGATGAAAATGGCAGAAAACGGAATGACGGATTTGATGATCCAGCGATGGGGCAGGCCGCCCGGATCGCCACTGCCTTCGCCCATCTGGTAGGCATCAACGGCAAAGCCGTAGCCGTAGAAGCCGATCAGGTAGGCAAACGGAATCACAAAGATCAGGGCGCCAGCGATGTTGATCCAGGCCTTGGTCTTGTTACTCCAGCGGGTGTAGAACACGTCTACCCGCACATGGCCATCGGTGCGCAGGGCGTAGGGGATGCCCATCAGGAACACCACGGAGTACAGGTGCCACTCCATTTCCTGCATGCCGATGGAGACGTCGTTGAACGCATAGCGCATCACCACGTCGTAAAACACGTTGGCTGCCATCAGGATCATGGCAACGCAGGCGATCCAGCCGCAGAACTTCGAGAGCCAGCCCAGGCCCTCATCCAGCTTGATTATCCAGCGCATGTGAATATTGTCCTCCGCTAGGCGGATGTCGGAATTGATGGTTGTATAATGAAAAAAGCCGGGACCACTTCAAGAGCGATCCCGGCTCGGTTACTGCTTGGCCTCCAGTTTACTCGACTTCGGCCATGGTGTTGAGATACGCACGCTCGGAAATGTCTGTGTAAGCGCGGCTCTTCTCCTTGTATTCCTGCTGGGATTTGATAATTTCCGCTGCCATCTCGCTCTCTGCGGCCGCTTCATCCAGAAGCTTCTTGTTGGCTGCGTACATGGCGTCGAAAACGTCTTCCGGGAATTGTTTGATCTGCACGTTCGGATACTCTTCCTTGATGCTGGCCCAGGCTTCGGCGTTGGCGTGCTGAGAATGCACCAGCATGTCGTAAGCGGACGCTCGCATGGCTACACGCATGATTTCCTGCAGATCCGCCGGCAGTTCTTCCCAGGTGTCCTTGTTGATCAGGAACTGCAGCTCGGTGGCCGGTTCGTGCCAGCCGGTGTAGTAGTAGTCAGCGATTTGCTGGAAGCCCAGACGAAGATCCAGTGCCGGACCAACCCACTCAACGGCGTCAATGGTGTTGCGCTCAAGGGCGGTATACAGCTCACCCGGTGCGATGTTGGTCGGGTTTACGCCCACTTCCGCGAACACTTCACCGGCAAACCCGGGAATGCGCATTTTCAGGCCTTCCAGATCTTCCAGTGAGTTGATTTCGTTGCGGAACCAGCCGCCCATCTGAACGCCGGTGTTACCGCCGGGGAACGACAGCATGTTGTGGGGCTCATAAACATCCTGCATCAGCTCCATGCCGCCACCGTGGTAGAACCAGGCGTATTGTTCCATGGCGTTCATGCCAAACGGCATACTGGTGAAAAACAGGGTTTCGGGGACCTTGCCCTTCCAGTAGTAGGAGGCGGAGTGGCCCATGTCGTACTGGCCGGCCTTGACCATGTCAAACACGCCCAGCGGGGCTTTGTGCTTGTTGGCGGAATCGATGCGGACGCGCAGGCGGCCGTCGGACATCTTTTCAACGTTCTCGGCAAAACGCTTGGTGGTGTCGCCGAAGATCGGGAAGTTGGGGCCCCAGGTTTCGGCCAGGCGGAGCGTGAATCTCTCTTGCGCGAGGGCCTGTGTGGCGGAGACGGTGGTTGCGACCGCCAATACAGCCGCGGAAAGAACAGAACGGATCTTCATTGTTATTCTACCCTCTTGTCGTTTTTATAGTCGGCGCCGGTTCCGGGCGCTGCCACAAACCGGCGCTGTCAACCTACCTGAGCGTAGCAATTAACTCGCTTGAACGGTAGTCATTCGAACCAATTCCTGGTTGTGGCGAAGGCCTTAAAGATCCTGCATCCGGCCAATCGAGCCCGCCATGCGCATGGATTCATGCTCCTCCAGTTCCTTGAGGTTTTCGGCCAGCTCCTTGGCTTCCGGAATCTCGGCCTTGCCCGCCAGGGAGTCGTACAACGCGATCACCCGGTCATGGAATGCAAAAATCTCGCGGCTGATTTCGTCAAAACTCTTGTTGTTGTAGCGCAGGTCGCAGGTGCGATTTTTTTCAACCGGTTTGTGCACACCGTAATCATAGAGTCGGGTCTGCATTGCCTTGGAGTCAGCCTGGTTCTGGTATTCGGCCACTTCCCTGGCCAGCAGGTCTTCGTGTGAGCCGAGATACTCGAGCAGCGCGCTGATCCGGTCGTTACTGTTAAGCGCGGCAGACTCCTTCAGGCAGCGGGCGTGGTGCTCGTGCATCTGGCGGGTCCACTCGATCAGATCGGCAAAAGTTTTGATTTCCATAGGTTTGCACTCCGGTCACAATGGAATTTGTATTTTTCCCTTTATCGTAACAGTCTAGTCTGGATTGTCGTTTGATTGGAGCATGGAATGAACCCCTCTACCCTCATCGGTATGGTTGCGGGCCTGGCGGTGCTGGCCAGTGTGCTGTTCTGGTCGGCCGAAGACCCGGCCCTGTTCATCAACCTGCCCGGCCTTGCGATTGTGGTGGGGGGCACGCTGGCGGCGACGTTTATTTCCTTCCCGCTGGGCGAAGTGCTGCGCGTGTTTCGTCTGTTTGGCACGGTGGTCCGCAACGAAAAACTGTACACCGAACGGGATATCAGTGAACTGGTGCGAATTTCCCGGCTGTGGATTGATGGCGACCTGGCCGCCGTGGAGCGGGCGCTGGAGAGCGTGCGCAATCCCTTCCTGCGTTCGGGCGTACAGCTGGTAATCGAGCTGAATCCCGAAGAAGACATCATGGATTTCATGGAGTGGCGCATTGCCCGTCTGCGTGCCCGTGAACACGCCGAGGCGCAACTGTTCCGGGTCATGGCCAGTTTCGCCCCCGCCTTTGGCATGATCGGCACCCTGGTGGGGCTGATCAACATGATGTTCCTGCTGGATAGTGGGAGCATGGACGTGATTGGCCAGCAACTGGCCCTGGCGCTGATGACCACTTTCTATGGCATTCTGCTGGCGAACCTGATTTTTCGGCCGGTGGCGGTCAAATTGGAGCGTCGCACGGAACAGCGGATCATCCTGATGCGCATGGTGATGCAGGGCATCTCCATGATGTGCAAGAAGCGAAGCCCATCGCTGATGCGCGAGACCCTGAAGTCCTTTGTCGCCAGTTATGACGACGAAATCCGCGATGTCAGGGCGCCGGCTCCCGCCGCCCCCACGACCAGAGCCCGGGCCACGACCAGAGAGAGCGCCCGCAATGCCTGAGCTGGATCAGGGGGTGTCCCGTGTTGCCCGGCGTTCCGACAGCCTGAAGATTCCTCTGGTGCGCAGTACCGATGAAGACGGCTGGCTGATGACCTACCTGGATGTGATCACCCTGCTGCTGGTGATGTTTGTGGTGATGCTGGCCTTTTCAGGCGGCCCTTCTGGCATCCCGGGGAGCTCGAAAACACCGGAAACGGTTCAGGCCTCGGCAGCGCCCGCGAGTGACCCGGAACCGGCGGTTGCGCCGGGCACGGCTGGCCCGGCGGTGAATCCGATGGTGGCTTTCGCCGAAGAAGCACTGCGTTTTTTGCAGGAAGCGGGGCTGGCGGAACAGGTGGATGTGGTTCTCCAGGAAGGCGGGGTCAATCTTCGGATTGGCAGTGAGATCCTGTTTGCTTCGGGCACGGCAACGCTGTCCAATGACGGCATGAGCCAACTGGAAAAGCTGGCGCCCCTGTTGTCTGAGACCGACTATCAACTGATGGTGGCCGGTCATACCGATAACATTCCGATCAGCAGCCCGCGTTATCCCTCCAACTGGGAGTTGTCATCGGCCCGTGCGGGCAGTGTGGTCCGGCTGTTTGAAAGCCAGGGCATTTCCCCGGCCAGAATGCAGGCCACCGGCTTTGCCGATACTCGGCCCCTGGCGCGTAACGATACTGAACGCGGCCGTGCCCGCAACCGTCGGGTGGAGCTTGTCCTGCAGCCACCTGTCGACAATACTGATTCTTGAAAGGAGCCGCCATTGCCCGGCGGGCGGTTGTTTGTAAATACTGGAGAGAAAGACGTCATGACCGTGTCACTGGGTATCATCGAGGGTTTTTACGGCCCCCTGTGGAGCTGGGAAGAACGCCAGCAGCTGGTGAAAACCCTAGCACCTCACGGTTATGCCTTTTACCTGTATGCGCCCAAGGCGGATGCCTGGCTGCGTCGGCGCTGGCAGGAGCGGTTTCCCGAGGAGCGAGCCCGGGCCATGGCCGATTTCTCCCGATTCTGCCGCCGTCAGGGGGTGAGCTTCGGCGTGGGCCTGAGCCCCTACGAGATTTTCAATAATTTCGATCAGACGGCACAGGATCAGCTGGCGCACAAGTTGAAAGCGCTGGAGAAGCTGGGGCTTGATGAGCTGGCCATCCTTTTCGATGACATGCGCTCGGATATTCCCAACCTGGCGCAGGTTCAGGCCGATATCATGCACTGGGTCCGGGATCACACTGACATTCCCCGCCTGAGTGTTTGCCCGAGTTATTACTCGGATGACCCCGTGCTGGACCGGGTGTTTGGTGAGCGGCCCGCCGATTACCTCGAGACCCTGGGCCAGGCGCTCGATCCCTCCATTCATGTGTTCTGGACCGGCGAAGAGGTCTGTTCCCGGGAAATTTCTCCGGGCCACCTCAAACGCGTGGGCAAGTTGCTCGGCCGCAAGCCGATACTCTGGGACAATTACCCGGTAAACGACGGCGATCGCATGTCCGGACACCTGCACCTGCGGGGTTTTACCGGGCGTCCCGCGGGGAATGCCGCCTGGCTGGCCGGTCATGCCATCAACCCGGCGCTGCAGCCGACATTAACCACGCTCCCGGCCCTGACCCTGGCCGAAAGCTACCGGCTGGGCCCGGATTACCAGTACGGCCAGGCCTTTTTGCACGCCGCCCGGGAGGTGCTGGGCAGTGAACTGGCCAACCAGCTACGTCGTGATCTGCTGGTGCTTCAGGACGCGGGCCTGGGCCGCCTGAGTGAGGAGCGCAAGCAGGCGTTGCTGCACACCTACGATGCCTTCGATCACCCCGCCGCCTCTGAAATCATGCGCTGGCTGGCGGGGGACTATCAAGTCACCGATGAAATGGTGCAAACCCAGTAATTCACGGCCTGCCGCTTCTTATTCCAGGTAGTAATCAAACGTCGATACCACCCGCACGGTTTTGACCGGCTGCTGGTTCTCGGAAATGCCGGGCGCCTGGTCCCGGGCCAGGATCTGGAACACGCCCTGGTTGGCCCGGCGCAGGCCCCCAAGGCTGGTGTTGGCGTCCTGGGCAAACTGGCTGGCGGCTTCCCGGGCGGCGGCGGTGGCTTCGGAAATCATCTCCGGCTTGATGTCATTCAGACGGTTGAACAGGTAGGTGGGGCCGCTGGGACCATAGTCCGAGGACAGCACCACGCCGGAATCCACCAGTTCACTGACGTTCTGGGCTGCCTGGCGGATTCGGTCGATGTGGCTGCTGCGCACCATCAGCGTCTGGTTGATGATGAATTTCTGCGGGTTGTTATTGGCACCATAGGCGTTGGCCCGGGTGTCGGTCACATCCAGCCGCTGCAATTCCACCGCCGAGGTGTCGATGGCCTGCAGTTTCAAAAAGGCCATGATGGCTTCCCGGCTCACCCGGGCTTTTTCCTGGGCCTGATCCAGAGTATCCCCGGTGGCCACGAATCGCAGGGGCCACAGCGCCAGGTCGGCCTGCACTTCCCGTTCGGCCACGCCTTTGACCGTAACGTATCGGTCGCCGGTGCGCAGGTCGGTCAGGCCGGTACTGAGGAACATCGCCGCGATGATGGCGCTGATACCGAGAATGAGCGCGGGAACCGTCTTCATGGAATGACTCCTTTCGCTGAGGCGCCGGACAGATCTGCCCAGGCTGCTATCCTGAGTACAGTAAAGCCTACCCGTCAGTTTATGTGGGAAATAAGGGGATAAACATGACAGATGTGTCGATTGAGTGCGTGCAGGGAGACATTGCCAACCAGCCGGATATCGACGCCATCGTCAATGCCGCCAACGCCCGACTGATGCCTGGCAGTGGCGTGGCTGGCGCCATTCACTCGGCGGCCGGTCCTGGTCTGGCGGAGGAGTGCCGGAAGTTGGCCCCGATTGAACCGGGGCAGGCGGTGATCAGTGGTGCCCACAATCTGCCGAACCGCCATGTGATTCATTGCCTGGGGCCTGTATATGGCGAGGACGAACCGTCGGATCAGCTGCTGGCTGACTGTTACCGCAACGCTCTCACCCTGGCCGATGCCGAGGGTCTGGAGTCCATTGCATTTCCGGCGATATCCACCGGGGTGTTCGGGTACCCGCTGGAGGAGGCCGCCCGGGTGGCCGTGGCTGCCATCCGGGAAGCCGGCCCGGGCCTGGCCCATGTCCGCCGGGTGCGTCTGGTGGCGTTCAGTGAGAAAGACCTGGAGGCCTTTCGCTCAGCGATGGACCAGTGAAGTGCTTAGGGGATAGAGCCTTTGGTGTCAGTCGCAATCCGCCGGTTTGTTGCCGCTGAAGCGAGCCTGCATGGCGTTTCGACGCCGCTCGGCATCCTTGTATTCCTCGGGTAGGGGCTGGATGAAGTACAGGTAGTCGCCCTGGTTGCGATTGTCCTCAAGGGGCATCTGTTCGGTGTCGTTTTCCCAGACGACCGGGGAGATGACCGCCACGCTCAGCTTCGGCGCCCGTTTTTCCAGTACCGCGACCGTGCCCAGCCGTTCTTCACTGTGGAACGTGCCGGTGAGATGAATAACCTGGTGATTGGGGTGCTGCTCCCGGGCATGGAGTATGCGCTGGGCCATGGTGTTATCGCGCAGTAGCTGGGCGCGATAAGTGTTGCGCATGCGTTCTGAGAGGGAATCATCGTCGGTGCCATGGCTGCCCTGGATGGCTTCGACGAACTTTTCCTTGTAGGCCGGGGTGTCGAGGAAGGGTGAGTCTGGCAACTGGCTGCGCTGGGCAGGGGCAAGTGTGTCGAGGTAGGCCGGGCCCTGGCGACCGACACAACGGACCACATTGGCCGGCGCGTTGGCGGCAATGACCGGCAGATGGTGTTGCCGGGCAAACTCCACCACGGGACGGTAGGACGCCCGGTAGTTATCCCACGCCTGGGCGTCTTCCAGCATTTCGGCTTCCCCGGTGCGGCCGTCCAGGTAGTCATCCAGAACCTGCTGGTGGTCCAGGTTGAATTGCTCCATGCTCAGTATCTGGGCCGGATTGTGCTGGAACAGCGCCTGTTGCAAGCGGGCCTGCAGCAGATGAGAGCCGTGGTGGCCGTGGAACTCACCGATCACCACCACATCGGTTTCAGACAGCCGCGAGGCCAGCTCAGGAACCGATAGCGCCTGGCCGGTTTGTGGATCGACAAGCCGGGCGTCGTACTGGCTTTCCGGTGGCGTCGGCGTTGTGGCGTCTGAGGGCATGGCGGCGCATCCAGGGAGCGTCAGTGTGAACAGGGCCAGGGCAGCAAAGTACAGTCTCATGGGGCGTCCATCGGTGTATCGGCTCAATCGGATTTCTGCGGGTGCTGTTCGCGCCAGTCTGGGCCGAGTCTGGATTCCACGTATTCGCGAATGAATTGCCGGACTTTCTGGGAAGGCGTGACGTCCTCTTCCTTGCAGAGTTTCTCGAAGGTTGCTTTCTTTTCGGGGTCAATCAGGAGCGTGAGTCGGGCAGTTCGGTTTTCCATGGTTCAGAGCTTCTTACGGCGTTAAGTGACTGGTATGTTAATTAGATTAACATTGAATGAACAAATAACAACCATATAATGTAAATAAATCCTGATTGGCGAGTCCCTGTATGTCCCATCGTGCCCACCTGTTTTCACTGCGCTTTGCCCATGCTTTCCGTGAAGCCTGCCTGAGCGAACGTTATAACGGGCACCGGTTTGTAAAAGACCTGATGGCCGGCATAACGGTGGGGATTATTGCCATTCCGCTGTCCATGGCGCTGGCCATCGCCAGTGGTGTGGCGCCTCAGTACGGTCTTTATACCGCCGTTATTGCCGGCTTTGTTATCGCCCTGACCGGCGGCAGCCGTTTCAGTATTTCAGGGCCCACTGCCGCCTTCGTCGTGATCCTGTATCCCATTGCCCAGGAGTATGGCTTGGGCGGTTTGCTGCTGGCCACCCTGATGTCCGGGGCGCTGTTGGTGATCATGGCCCTCATGCGCCTGGGCCGTTTGATCGAGTACATCCCGGAGGCCGTTACTTTGGGCTTCACCGCGGGTATTGCCGTGGTGATCCTGACCCTGCAGGTGAAGGACTTCTTCGGCCTGCCCCTGGAGAGTCTGCCGGAGCATTACTGGGATAAATTGGCGGTATTGGGCCAGGCATTGCCCCAAATCGACGGTATGAGCACGCTGGTGGCGGTGGCAACACTGGCGGTGATGTTGCTGTGGCCAAAGTTGCGCACGCCAGTACCGCCACACCTGCCAGCGGTATTGGTGGGCAGTGGCCTGGCGTTGATGCTGAACGCCAGCGGTGCGGGTATCGAAACCATCGGTTCACGCTTCAGCTACCTGTTGCCCGATGGCAGCACCGGTGCCGGCATTCCGCCGTTCCTGCCGGAATTCATATGGCCCTGGCAGCAACCGGGGCCGGACGGCACGCCGTTGGGGCTCTCCTGGGATATGGTGCGGGAACTGCTGCCGGCGGCGTTCGCCATTGCCATGCTGGGGGCGATTGAATCACTGCTGTGTGCGGTGGTGCTCGATGGCATGACCGGCAAACGCCACAGCGCCAACAGCGAATTGATGGGCCAGGGCCTGGGCAACATTCTGGTGCCGTTCTTTGGTGGCATCACCGCCACCGCGGCCATTGCCCGTTCGGCGGCCAACTACCGGGCCGGTGCCCAGTCGCCGGTGGCAGCCATGGTGCATGCGGTGGTTGTGCTGCTGGCCCTGGTCTCGCTGGCCGGTGTGCTGGCCTACCTGCCCATGCCGGCTATGGCCGCGCTCCTGGTGATGGTTGCCTGGAATATGAGCGAAGCGCCCAAGGCCGTGCATCTGCTGAAGACTGCGCCCCGGGGCGACATGCTGGTATTCCTGACCTGCTTTGGCCTGACCGTGGCCCTGGACATGGTGATTGCCATTACCACCGGTATCCTGTTGGCGGCGGTCCTGTTCATGCAGGAAATGGCCAAGATGACACGGGTGACCGACATCACCGAGAGCAAGCGGATACGCGCGGAATCCTTGCCCGAAGGCTGGCGCGTATTCAAGATCAATGGACCCCTGTTTTTTGCCGCCGCCGACCGGATTTTTGGTGAGCTGGCCGAGCTGTCCCGGGAAGCACGTGGTTTTATCCTGTATATGGACGGTGTCACCGTGTTGGATGCCGGTGGCCTGTCGGCCCTGGGCAAGCTGATTGACACCTGCCGGGAAAGTGGCAGCCAGGTGATTGTGGCCGATTTGCAGTTCCAGCCATTGAGAGCACTGGCCAGGGCGGGGCTGACACCCGAGGCAGGGGTGAGTCGCTTTACCCCGACCCTGGAAGCCGCCCTGCATGCGGCTGGCCATAAGAGCGAGTAATTCCAAGCCACTGATATTCTTCTTTTCTGGCACTTTGTTCTATCCTGTGCGGGTAACTTTCATTGCACAGGATGGGCCATGCTGCCATTTCGCCTTATTGATCGGATCAAGTTCGTTGTTGAGCGCCAACTGGTGAAAGGCGCTGGCTTCCAGTTGCTGGTGGTCGGTCTGTTTATCGCCCTGATTTCCCTGCTTGGCGGGTTGCTGGTGGTCATGCCCGCCGCCGATGAATTCGAGGACGCGGGTTCCGCCATCTGGTGGGCTTTCCTTCGCATGACCGACCCGGGATACCTGGGTGACGATGTGGGTACCTGGCAGCGCATTGTTTCCACCCTGCTGACCATCTCTGGTTATGTGGTGTTCATGGGTACCCTGGTGGCCATCCTGACCCGCTGGTTGATCGCCAAGATGGCTGAGCTGGAGCGTGGCCTGACCCCGGTGACCCTGAAAAACCACCTGGTTGTCCTGGGCTGGACCGCCCAAACCCCACCGTTGGTTGCCGAGCTTTTCGGGTCCACCGGCCGGATGCGCCGTTTCCTGGAAAAACACGACACCCAGAAACTTCGGCTGGTGGTGCTGGCAGAAGAGGCCGGCGCCGGACAACTGCATGAGCTGCGCAATGAGCCGGGGGTGGGGAACCGTTCCCGGGAGGTGATCCTGCGCAGCGGTTCAGCGATTCAGCCCGAGGCCCTCCAACGGGTGGCCTGCCTGGATGCGGCGGCAGTGATTGTGCCCAGTCAGGGGCACGGCGCTGGCAGCTTTGTAACCCCGGACGTGGAAACCGTGAAAGCGCTGCTCTCCATCGCTGCCCAGGCCCGCCATTTTGGTAGTTCACTGCCGTTTGTGGTGGCGGAAGTTCAGGACATGCGCAAACTGCCGGTGATCGAGCGGGCCTACCCGGGTCCGGTGGAAGTGGTGGCGGGGGATGCCACCATCAGCCGCCTGATGGTCCAGAACGTGCTACACCCCCATTTGTCGGAGGTCTATAACGAGCTGCTGACCGCCGGTGAAGGCAACGAAATCTTTGTCCGTGGCGGCGAAACAGCCGAAGGCCTGACGGTCAGCGAGCTCTCCGCGCAGCGCCCCCATGCCATTGTCCTGGGGCTGCTACACCCGACGGACAGTCAGCGCTGGCGGATCGATATGCCTGCATCGGCCAATACCGTGATTCACCGGGAAGACCGGGTGGTACTGCTGGCCCGAGAGTATGAACATACTGGCAATGACCCCAAGGCCGAACCCCTGGCCATGTTTGAGCGTGCCCAGCCTTCGGCGGTGGTGGCGGCCCAGAGCCGTGGGCACCGGGTCCTGGTTCTGGGCTGGAACCGGCGCGTGCCCAGCCTGGCGGCCGAGTTTGCCAGTTACCCGGGGCGGCAATTCAAGCTGGACCTAGTGTCGGTGATCCCGCTGGCTGAACGCGAACGTGAGTTGCGTCGTCACGGTGTGGACCTGGCGGAGGTGAACGGTCGGTTGCTGGAAGCCGATTACATGGTCGAAGACGACCTGCGCAAGTTGGACCCGGCCACCTACGATACCGTGATGCTGCTAAGCAGTGACCGCATTGGTTCCGATGAGGAGGCCGACGCCCGGGCCATGGTGGGTTATCTGCAGCTGGAAGACATCCTTGCGGAATCCGCTCTGCGGCCCCAGGTGATCCTGGAGTTGAGTGACCCGGATAACCGGCAACTGCTCTACGGCCACCAGAGTGAAATGCTGATCAGCCCGATGATTCTCAGTCACGTGTTGGCGCAGGTGGCGCTGCGCCGGGAGCTGCGCGTGGTGCTGGACGAGCTCTTTACCGTCAATGGAGCGGAATTCCAGTTCCGGGATCCCGAGGATTACTCGTTGCCCGCCAGCACCAATTTCCAGGCACTGGAGAAAATTGTCGCAGCCCGTGGCGAGGTGGCGCTGGGCCTGTATCGGTCCAGGGCCGACGACCGTGGCCGGCACATAATCATGAACCCTCCGCGTCGGCAGTATCTGGATGTCCAGGACAATGATCGACTGCTGGTTATGTGCCGTACATAGGGCGCGTCCTACCTGTTTCGGTATTCACGTAGAAAATGCCGAAAATACACCACATAAATTTCAATTATAAATTCAAAGCGACTAGAGTATCGCTTAACGTCAGCGCCTGCCCCGTTTCCGGCCGCAGGCAGTTGGCTTCGGATGCTGCCTGGCAGCAGCTTTTCCGCACCTTTTGAACATCAAACGTAGAAAGGACAGAGATCATGCCTTACGCACAAGACGTCGACCAAATTGCTTCCATCCTGAAGCAAAACCCGACCTGGAACGCCATCAACCCGAAGCACGCTGCCCGCATGCGCGCCCAGAACAAGTTCAAGACTGGTCTGGACATCGCCAAGTACACCGCCAAGATCATGCGCGAAGACATGGCGAACTACGACAAAGACACTTCCCAGTACACCCAGTCTCTGGGCTGCTGGCACGGCTTCATCGGTCAGCAGAAGCTGATCTCCATCAAGAAGCACTTCGGTAGCACCAAGCGTCGCTACCTGTACCTGTCTGGCTGGATGGTTGCCGCCATGCGCTCTCAGTTCGGCCCGCTGCCGGACCAGTCCATGCACGAGAAAACTGCCGTTCCTGGCCTGATCGAAGAACTGTACACCTTCCTGCGCCAGGCTGACGCATGGGAACTGAACCACCTGTTCCGTGCCCTGGACGAAGCCGAGCAGGCTGGCGATACCGCCAAGGCCAAAGAGCTCGAGCAGCAGATCGACAACCACGAAACTCACGTTGTGCCGATCATTGCCGACATCGACGCAGGTTTCGGTAACGCCGAAGCGACTTACCTGCTGTCCAAGAAGATGATCGAAGCTGGCGCCTGCTGTATCCAGATCGAAAACCAGGTTTCCGACGAGAAGCAGTGTGGCCACCAGGACGGTAAGGTAACCGTTCCGCACGCCGACTTCCTGTCAAAGATCAACGCCGTACGTCTGGCGTTCCTGGAGCTGGGTGTTGATGACGGTGTGATCGTTGCCCGTACCGACTCCCTGGGCGCTGGCCTGACCCAGAAGCTGGCTGTCACCGAAGAGCCGGGCGACCTGGGCGACAAGTACAACAGCTTCCTCGATGGCGACTACATCGACGACGCTTCCCAGATCGACAACGGCGACGTTGTGATCAAGTCCGACGGCAAGCTGATGAAGCCGAAGCGTCTGCCTTCCGGCCTGTTCCAGTTCCGTCCGGGCACTGGCGAAGACCGTGTTGTTCTGGACTGCATCACTTCCCTGCAGAACGGCGCTGACCTGCTGTGGATCGAGACCGAGAAGCCGCACGTTGGCCAGATCGCCGGCATGGTTAACCGTATCCGTGAAGTTGTGCCCGATGCCAAGCTGGTTTACAACAACAGCCCGTCCTTCAACTGGACCCTGAACTTCCGTCAGCAGGTATTCGACGCGTGGAAAGAAGAAGGCAAAGACGTATCTGCCTACGAGCGCGAAGACCTGATGAACAGCAAGTACGACGACACCGAGCTGGGCAAACTGGCTGACGAGTGGACCGCTGACTTCCAGCGCAAGGCGTCTGCGGAAGCAGGTATCTTCCACCACCTGATCACTCTGCCGACTTACCACACCGCGGCTCTGTCCACTGACAACCTGGCCAAGGGCTACTTCGGTGACGAAGGCATGCTGGCCTACGTTGGCGGTGTTCAGCGTAAGGAAATCCGTCAGGGTATCGCGACTGTTAAGCACCAGGACATGGCCGGTTCCAACATCGGCGATGACCACAAAGAGTTCTTCGCAGGTGACGCGGCTCTGAAGGCCGGTGGTAAAGACAACACCATGAACCAGTTCTAAGACTGGCTCCATGATGTTCCGGTGAGCGCTGTTGTGCTCACTGACCACAGAAAACCCCGCAAGGCGAGAGCTTTGCGGGGTTTTTGTTTCTGACACCGGCGTTTTTTCTCATCTCCCTGATTTGCGCCGATATTTGCTGTTATCACCGACTGATACACTGGCGACTGTTACAGAGGTGATACAGGTTCAGAAGTTTTGCTTTCGCTCTGGCCGCGGCACATTATCGGAAATGTTTTGGTATTCATGTGCTTACAAGTCCGTTGGTGGGGTTGGCACACAAATCGCTCTTTTGATTCCTACGGATCTGCGCCCTGGCGCCCCCGCCCACTGGCGGCGGGATGGGACGGATTCCCGTTAAGACAACATCATCAAAAGGACATGAATCATGAATACCAAAAAAAGCCTGCTGGCAGCTGCAATTGCAATGAGTCTGGGTATCTCTGGCTATGCAATGGCGGATCAGGGGGGCGATGGCAGCCCCAATACTAATGCGGATGACAGCTCCGCAGCCAACACCAACTATTCCGGAAACACCGATTCCGGTAATGACAACTCAACCACCAATACCGATAACACCGACAATTCCGACGACAGCACCAGTGTTGCTGATTCGTTCAAGATTGCCGACAGCGGCAATACCGATGCATCCGACAACTCCGATAATTCCTCCGTGGATAATTCGGACAACAGCGACAGCTCAGACAACAGCACCAGCGTCAACGATTCTTTCAAGATCGCTGACAGCGGCAATGACATGTCTGACAATTCCGACAGCTCCGATAATTCCAATACGAATAATTCGGACAACAGTGACAATTCCGACAACAGCACCAGTGTGAACGATTCCTACAAGGTGGCTGACAGCGGAAACACTGATAACTCCAACACCAACAACTCCGATAATTCGAATACGAATAACTCGGACAACTCAGACAATTCGGATAACTCCGATAGCTCTGACAACAGCACCACCGTCAGTGATTCGTTCAAGATTGCCAACAGTGGCAACAGCGACAGCTCTGACAGTTCCGTCAACCACACTGGTTCCCACAACAGTGACAGCAGCGACAACTCAGACAACAGCACGCTGAACCTGTCGATGGAAGTGTTCATGAACGACGCCGAACTGGATGGCTCCGTTTCTGGAACCAACGTCACCTACGGTGATGCCAACGGCAAACGTTCTGCTGTGGATACCCGGACCTCCAATGAGATCTCCGGTGGCTCCGCCAACTTCACCGGTGTCGGCGCCTTTGCCCAGAACGCCGGTGTGGGTAGCGTAACCCAGGCCAACGTCAGCGTGATGTCGAACCTGAGTGCAGGCGGCGGTAACTGAGGCTGAGATAGGGCGAGCTGCCTCCATCCCGGGGGCGGCTTACCTTGTCGGGAGTTGTGTCATGACCAGAGTCATGAACAGGGTACTGATGCTTGTACTGACCTGCTTGCCGTTGTCCGCCTTGGCCGATGACTGGTCCGATGCCGAGCCGATGAGCCTGGAGCAGCTGGATGAAGCCAGCGGCCGCCAGGGGATTCCCATTCAGTGGCAGCTGAACGAGGCCGAGCAGAATGCCTCGGTCAGCGGCAACGTGCTCTCGGGGCCGGTGAATACCGGCGACAACTGGATTGCTGATCAGGCTTTCCAGAACATGAGCGGTATCGCCACGGTGATTCAGAATACCGGTAATCAGGTGGTGATTCAGGACAGTACCCAGATCAACATTCTCATTAATCACTGAGCCGGAGGTGGATCATGGTTGGTAAAACACAGTGGCTGGCAGGAGCACTGGGTTGCCTGCTCTGGTCCACCGCCTTTTCCGGAACGGTGCTGGTTCCGGGGGCCGGCGGCCATGTTGAGGTGTCGGTCACCAGCTTTCAGGATCAGCGTTTTGCCCAGTTGTATCGGCAACAGTACGATTTCAGCTGTGGTTCTGCCGCCCTCGCTTCCCTACTTTCCTACCATTACGACTGGCGAGTGACGGAGCAGGATGTTTTCAGCGAGATGCTGGCCCTGGCCGATAAGGAAAAAGTGCTTCGGGACGGCTTCTCCATGCTGGATATGAAGCGATACCTCGAAGCCAATGGTTACCAGGCGGATGGATTCCGGATGCCATTGGAAGGCCTGCGTGAGCGGGTGCGGGTGCCGGTCATTGCATTGGTCACCCTGGGTGGCTACCGGCATTTTGTGGTGATCAAGGGTATTAGCGAACATGAGGTGCTGGTGGGGGATCCGGCCCGGGGCCTGAAGGCCTATTCCTGGGCTGAGTTCAACCAGCATTGGGATGGCGCGGCGTTTGTCATTCGCAGCCATCTGGACAAGGGCCGGGCGAGTTTTCTGGCCCGGGACGACTGGCCGGGGCTGGCGAGGGCACCGCTCTTCAAGGGGCTGGAGGGTCCCTCCGTGGGGCACACCCTGCCTTATTGGCCCAGCACACAGGAGTGGTGATGCCATGAAACGACACGTGGGCGTTTTCTGGGCAATGGCTCTGGCCGCCATGAGCGTTCAGGCGGAGATGCGCCTGAGTGAGGCTCCCCTGTCGGATGCCGAACTGGCAACCCTGCGAGGCGGCTTCGTTCTGGACGGGCTGGAGATTGCCATCGGTCTTGAACAGGTGGTGGCCGTGAACGGCGAGACCCAGGTGATCAATCACCTGCGCATCCCCAACCTGAATCAACGGCTGGGCAGTGACGGGCTGTCGCTTCAAATGGAGTCCCTGGTGGCCCAGAGCATTGGCTCGGACGGCATCAGGCTGACAACCGGCGCCGTGGGCAATGGCGGTTGGATGACGGTGCTCCAGAACAGCCTCGATAGCGCCACCATCCAGCAAAATCGCCAGCTGGATATTGAGCTGAACAATATCGGCAACGTCTATCGTCTGCCACGGGATGCCGGCCTGCCGATGTTGCCGTGACCCTGCTTACAGGTTGATCGGCAGCTTCAGGGTGATCTCGGTGTTGGGTGCCGCATCGGTAACGCCCACGGCAACGGTCAGGCTCAGCAGCGTGTCACTGGTTACCCGGTGCGATAGTCCGAAGGCCAGGGAGGCGACCTGGGTGCGGTTGAAATTGGCGGCAAACAGGTCATTACCCAGCTCATATGTGGTCTCGCCGATGACAGAGTGATCGTACCCCAGGCTGAACGAGGTACGTTCGTTGAAGGCGAAGCCCATGCCGAAGCCGAACCGGACGACATCACCAGGGTCGACCGTACCGCCATTCTCGGGCCCCTGATCGTCTTCGATGGTCCACACGTAGCTCAGGTTGCCGAACAGCACAGCGGGATCGGAAGGATAGATGAAGGATAAGCCTGGCTCCACCGACCAGAAGCCTGAGCCGGTGGGTCTTTCGGCCAGCTCGACACCAATGGGGTTGCCGCTACTGTCGGTAATAACTTTCTGATCCACATCGTAAGGCCCCTCGCCGGTCGGCGCTTTGGCCCGGAAGGTGCCGATCAGGTAAGGCCAGCCATCCAGGCCATTGTTGAGCTGATAGCGCAGCGCCAGTTCCACATCCCCCAGACCTTCCCCCGATGATTCGTCCAGCGTATCAATCGGAGTGCCACTGAAGGCTTCCCGGGCACGAATATCCTCCTCAATGCTTAGATAGGGAACCCGTAGGCCGGCTTCGAATCGGCTGGTGAAACCGTACTTGGTGGTTAACGCGCCGACGAACACATCGCGCTGGATTTCGGAAATATTGATGAGTCCCACCAGTAGGGCCGGAATCACAGTATAGCCTTCCACCGCCACCTTGGTCGCACTGCTGTGGGCATAGGAAAACGACGGCTCAAAAGTGAAACGTCCCGGTTGCGTGACAATGCCCCGGTCGGCGGTGATTGAGGCAATTTCTGTGGCCGTGTCGTTGGGTTCGGCGTGGGCAAAGGAGCCGAGGCAGGCGGCCAGTCCCAGAGTGGCAAGCTTTTTCATGAGGTCTCTCCTTGACCCCGGTCGGGGTCGGCGTTGTTGTGGTTTTGGGCGGAAGGCGGCGTCAGCCGGTGCTTGTCCAGCAGCCGGTAAAAGGACACCCGGGAAATTTTCAGCAGCCGGGCCGCAGCCGAAATGTTCTGGTGTGTGAGCGATAGGCTGGTGGTGATCGCTTCCCGGTCCGCCCGGGCCCGGAAGGCCTGGAGTGAATAACGATCTGTCTGCATTGGTGCGGTGGTTTGCAGCAGCCCCATGTCCTCCGGCTGTATGCGCAGGCTTCGGGACAGCAGCACGGCCTGGCTCAGCCGGTTCTGGAGTTCCCGGAGGTTGCCGGGCCAGTTATGGCGGGCCATGGCCAGCAATGTGGCGTTGTCGATCCAGTGTTTCTGGTTGGTGGTGGTGTCCAGCATGCGCTGAACGAGACTGGGCAGATCTTCCAGCCGATCCCTGAGCGGAGGCATTGTGACCGTCAGGTTGCCCAGCCGGTACATCACGTCTTCCCGGAAATGACCGGCCTGCACCAGGTCTTCCAGGGGGGTGTTGCAGGTGGCGATAATGCGCACGTCCACCTGGATGGGGTGGTTGGCTCCAATGGGCTCCACCTTCCCGTCCTGGAGAAAGCGCAGAATGGCCGATTGCTGCTCCGGGCTCAGCTCATCAGCCCCGGCCAACACCAGGGTGCCGCCATCGGCTGCCTCTATCCGTCCCTTGCGGGCCTTGAGGGCATGGGTGAACGCGCCGCGTTCATGGCCAAACAGTTCGCTCTGGGTGAGGGAAGGGGGCAGGGCTGCGCAGTTTACCGTGACCAGTGGCTGGTGGCGCCGGCGCGATTCTCGATGAACAAAGTGGGCCGCCGCGTCCCGGCCGGTGCCATTCTCGCCGTAAATCAGCACCGGTTCGCTGGTGGCTGCAAATCGCCTCAGCAGGGCTCGGGTCCGACGAATGGCCTGGGATGGCCCCTTCAAGGCAAAGTGTTGATAGCTGGCACGACTGTGGTCGATCTCCAGGTTGCCCAGACAGGCCATTCCCCACATATGCCCTAGACTGTAACGCAGGCGACGCCAGTCAACGGGGAGAGTGTGGTAGTCCTGGCAGTAATCCTGAATCAGGCGTCGAACCTGGGGGTGGTTCAACTGGCCGGGCTGCACAATGGCCAGCCACGAGCTGGCTGGGAGGTGTTCCAGCCACTGGTCAATGTGGGCATACTGACTCTGTGTCAGGCTGGCCAGATCGCAAACACCGATAGGCCTGTCGCTGCACCCCGGATGCTGGGTATGCAGAGACTCGCCAGGGTGAATCCGGTTCAGCTGCCACTGGTTTGCGAACAGCTGGTGGATGTTGTTCTGACGCCTGTCGGCCGAAAGCCAGAGCAATGTTGGTTTCTGTTCCATGATCCGTTTCCTCGGATCACCGAAAAGCAGGTCTCGGGCCAGTTCCTGAAGCTGGCGGAATATCAGCACCTTGCCGCCATGCAAGTCCGGGCCAAAGGGTTGGCCTGTAAATATAATCGACGTTGTTTGAAGTAGGGGCCGGTCGATGTTGTCTGATCGATGGATGATATTTCTGATTCTGGGCGTCACGCTTGCCCTGTTCGTCTGGAACCGGATCCGGTTTGATGTCGTCGCGATGCTGGCCCTGCTGACGGTGTCGGTCACCGGCCTGGTGCCGGTTGACCGACTGTTCTCCGGCTTTGGTCACCCCGCTGTGATTACGGTGGCAGCTGTATTGGTGATCAGTCAGGGTCTGGTGAACGGTGGTGTGGTGGATGCGGTGGCCCGGCTACTGGCAAGGGTCGGTCATAACGCGGTGCTGCAGGTGGTGACTCTGAGCCTGGTGGTTGCTCTGTGCTCAGCGTTCATCAATAACGTCGGGGCGTTGGCCTTGTTGATGCCGGTGGCGATCTGGATGTCCCGGCAATCCGGCCGCTCGCCCTCCCTGCTGTTAATGCCCCTCGCGTTCGGTTCTCTTCTGGGCGGTACCATTACCCTGATCGGCACGCCTCCCAACATCATCATCGCCAGTTATCGGGAAACCGGCGCCTTCGGGTTGCTGGATTTTGCCCCGGCAGGCTTGGCCATCACCGCTGCCGGTATCGTGTTTATCGGGCTCGTTGGCTGGCGGCTAACTCCCAAACGGGAACAGCCCTCCAGTGGTGAGAGCCTGTTCAGTGTTGGTGACTACCTGACTGAACTGAGGGTGCCGGAGGGCTCGGACTACGCCGATGGCACTCTGCATAACCTGCTTACCTCGGGCGAGAACGAGGGAAGCCTGGTCGTGCTGGCGCTCATTCGTGACGACAACACTGCTCCGGCCCCCTCCACCTTCACGGTATTGCGAGAGGGCGATGTGCTGCTGGTGCAAGGAGACACGGAGAGCCTGGAAGAATTTGTGGAGAAAACGGGACTGGCACTGGCTCACGCTGTGGAAGAAAATCCGGAGGAAGACGAGGAATCCGGGGAAGCCTCCTCAGAGTTCGTGGCCAGGCCCGAAAAGGACGCTGAGAAAAAAATAGCCAGTGGCGATGTCCGGCTGACGGAAGCAGTGATTGCCCCCTCATCCCAGTTGATTGGCCGCACGGCCAACCGCCTTAATCTCAGGGAACGATATGGGCTGAACGTAGTGGCGGTCGCCCGCCAGGGTCAGCGCTTGAAGCAGCGACTGGCCGATATTCGCTTTCGGTCCGGCGATATATTGCTGGTGCAGGGCGAGGAAGACTCATTGATGGCAACCCTGCAGACGCTGGGCTGCCTGCCGTTGGCCGAGCGTGAACTGAAACTGGGCCGCCCGAAAAAGCTCTGGCTGGCTGGCGGTCTGTTTCTGACAGCCATCGCCTTTATCCTGCTGGGGTGGGTCGGGCCACCGGTTGCCCTGATTGGTTGTGCTGTGGCCATGGTGCTGGCCCGCCTGATGGAACCAACTGAGGCCTACCGGGCTATTGACTGGTCGGTGATCGTTCTCCTGGCGGCCATGATCCCGGTGGGCCAAGCGCTGGAAACCACAGGTGGCGCCGACTCGATTGCGGCCCAGATACTGGCCGTGGCCCAGGGGCAACCGAGTTGGCTGGCCCTGGGTATCATTCTGGTGGGAGCCATGGCGCTGTCCAACGTGGTGAACAATGCGGCGGCAGCGGTCCTGGTGGCTCCCATCGCCCTGGGCCTCTCGGAACAACTGGGCCTGGCCCCGGATGCCGCCTTGATGGCGGTGGCCGTGGGCGCCTCCTGCGCTTTCCTGACCCCTATTGGCCACCAGTCCAATGCCCTGGTTATGGAGCCCGGCGGCTATCGCTTCGGCGATTACTGGCGTCTGGGCCTGCCGCTTTCGGTGGTGGTAACCTTGGTGGCCGTGCCGGTGATTCTCTGGGTGTGGGGTTGATTCTGATATGCTGGAAAGATAAAGCCGAACGCTGAGAGGGTAGAATTCATGGTGGCTGAAGACTATAAGGAACAATTGCTCGGTGAACTGGAGCAGGCTCGCAGCCGGACACTGAGACTGATTGAGTCGCTGCCGGCTGAAAAACTGGATGTCCCCTATCATCCCGGGGTAAACCCGCCGCTGTGGGAAATGGGCCACTCGGCGTTTTTCTACGAAGTGTTTGTCTTCAACCTGCTGGACGGCACCCCCAGCTATGATCCGTCCATGGACGACCTCTGGGATTCCTTCCACGTCGAGCACCAGGACCGCTGGCGCAGTGATCTCTTCCCCGGGCGGGAAGCCACGCTGTCGTATTTCAATACGATTTACGACTGGGTTGCCGAGCGTATCCACAGCCGTTCCCTGACCGACGAAGAGCTTTACCTGTATCGCTATGCCATCTTCCACCAGAACATGCACATCGAATCGCTGATCTGGTGCCGGCAGACAGTAGGGTATCCGGCGCCCCCGGATTTCCAGGATGACCGGCCCGCCCCTGGGGAGCCGGTGTCCGGTGATGTGGAGATTCCGGCCGGGCGCTGGCGGATTGGCATGCCCGGTGACTCGCCGGCATTTGCGCTGGAGGACTTTGCCTTTGACAACGAAAAGCCGGGGTTTGAGATGGAGCTGGATGCTTTCCGGATCAGCCGAACCCTGGTCTCGAATCGGGACTTCCAGGCGTTCGTGGATGACGATGGTTACCAGCGCCCGGAACTCTGGTCATTCGGTGGGCGGAAGTGGCTGGAGACCGAGCAGGACGTGGCCCTGGTGCACGGCCTGGGTGAGCCTTTGATGCGCACGCCCCGGCACCCGTTGTATTGGCGTTGGCAGAACAATGAGTGGCAGGAGCGGGTGTTTGATCAGTGGCGGCCGTTGAATCCGGACGCGCCTGTTACCCACATTACCTACTGGGAAGCGGAGGCCTGGTGCCAATGGGCAGGGCGCCGGTTACCGACGGAGTATGAGTGGGAAGTGGCCGCATTGGCGAACAAAGCCGGTGGGCCGTTGCGGCGCTACCCTTGGGGTAATGAATCCCCGGATGCCTCAAAGGCGGATCTGGATGGGCGCAGCATGGCACTGAATCCGGTCTGGGATTATCCGGCGGGTGACAGCCCGTTCGGCTGTCGCCAGATGGTGGGCACGGTCTGGGAATGGACGAGCAATCAGTTCCTGCCCTATGACGGCTTCAAGGTGGATATGTATCCGTTCATGTCCACCCTGCAGTTTGCCACCCACAAGGTCACCAAGGGCGGCAGTTGCGCAACATCGTCGAACCTGATTCGCGGCACCTACCGGCAGGCGTACTTCCCGGCCAGGAACGATGTCTACACCGGTTTCAGGAGCTGTGCCCGATAGCACGGCTGTAAAAAACAGGCTATTGTGGCAGTTTGGCCTGTTCCAGCGCCTGGACATCTTCCACCCGCTGCTGGTGCTCAACCAGGTGGCTGGCCAGGGCGACGCCGGTTTCGCTCATGGTCAGGTAGGCCTGGTTGGCGCCGGCTTCGCGAATGCGTTCGGCTTCATCGGCATACATGGTGTGGGCCACGATATAGCCGGTGAACCCCAGCTTACGTAGCATGCGGGCGGCGATCAGTTTGCCCTCGATGTCACTCATGGCCAGTATCACCGATTCCAGCGAGGGCATGTGCAGCCCTTCCCAGAAGGTGGTGTCCTCGGCATCGGCAAACACCACATTGCGCCCTTCTGTCTGGTGTTTTTCCGTCTTGGCGGGGTCCGAATCCAGGCCCATGATGCGTTCTTCCTTGCCTCTCAGCCAGTCGTAGGCGGCGGTACCGGTGCGGCCCATGCCCATCACCAGAACACGGGTGTCGCCCAGTGAGATAGGCTGTTCGTCCGGGTGCCGTTTGTGGGTTTCGAAGCGGTCAATCTTGTGGCAGATGCGCTCGTAGATACTATGGGAAAAGCGGTTGATTGGCGCCGAAAACACGAACGACAACGACACGGTGATGGCCAGGGGCACCAGCCATTCCGGCAGCGCCACGCTGGCGACAATCAGGCCGAACTCACTGTAGTTGGTCAGCGACAGGGAGGTCAGGAAGCTGCTGCGGGCGCGCAGGCGGAAAGCCAGCAGCAGGAAGTAGAACAGGATGCCCTTGAGTGGCAACACCAGCGCAGCCGCCACTGCAAACATCAAGGCATGCTGATCCGGAAGGCCTCCAATCCCGATTTGCAGGAAGAAGCCCACCAGGAACATTTCTTTCACGCTCCACAGGGACTTGGACAGTTCCTGTGAACGTGGGTGGTTGGCCAGCATGGCGCCAAAGATCAGTGCGCCCAGTTCCGAACTCAGCCCTACCGCCTCGAAGCCCAACCCGCCCAGGACCAGGGCCAGCAATAGGCCAAGCAGAACCAGCAGTTCGTCGTGGCCGCTGGCATCCAACAGGCGGTAGAGCAGGGGGCGCAACAGGGGCAGGCCGAATACCAGCAGTGCCCATTGCGAGGGCGTCTTGCCCGCTGCCAGACTCATCACCACCAGGGCGATGAGGTCCTGCATGATCAGGATGCCGATGGCGACCCGGCCATGGAAGGCCCGGATTTCGCGTTTGCTTTCCAGCACCTTGGCGGCCAGGACCGTGCTCGAGAAGGAGAGCGCGATGGCCAGCAGTAACGCGGTCAGCCAGTCCAGATCCAGTAACCAGTACAGGCCGGGGGTGAACACCAGGCAGGTGATGCCAAAGTGCAGGAGGCCGCCGCCAATCACTTCCGGACTGACGATGGATTTGAGTTTCAGTTTCAGGCCAACAGTGAACAATAGCAGCAGTACACCCAGATGGGCGACATGCTCCAGCACATCGGTTTGTTCAACCGCCAGGCCGGTAAACGACGACAGGCCACTGAGGACAAAACCAGCCGCCAGGTAACCCACCAATGGCGGAAGGCCGGCCGCCTTCACCCCAAGGCCAAGCACAAAGGCAAACGTAATCCATAGAGCTTCAGGCATCAGCAGCAGGCCCTGTCAGGTCCGTTTCAGGGGTTAGCCCTGCTCTCGAGCGATCGCCCGGTAGGCGATATCCTTACGGTAGAACACGCCATCCCAGGTGACTTTCGCAGCCAGTTCGTAGGCGCGCTGTTGGGCTTCTGTCACGGTATTGCCCAGCGCTGTGGCGCAAAGCACGCGACCGCCGGCGGTGACGACCTTGTCGCCATCCAGCTGGGTGCCGGCATGGAATACCTTCTCGCCATCCACCTCGGTTTCCGGCAATCCGGAGATGACATCGCCCTTGTTGTAGCTGCCCGGGTAGCCGCCGGCCGCCAGCACGATGCCCACGGAGGCGCGCTCGTCCCACTCGGAGTCGCATTCATCCAGCTTGCCGTCGACCGCCGCCTGGCACAGGGCCACCAGGTCGGATTTCATGCGCAGCATGATCGGCTGGGTTTCCGGGTCGCCAAAGCGGCAGTTGAATTCGATCACCTTGGGCGCGCCGTTGGGGTCGATCATCAGGCCGGCGTACAAAAAGCCCTTGTACGGATGACCCTCAGCCGCCATGCCGTTGACCGTGGGCATGATCACCTCGTCCATGATGCGCTGGTGCACCTCGGCGGTGACCACGGGAGCGGGGGAGTAGGCGCCCATGCCACCGGTATTGGGACCGGTGTCACCATCGCCCACGCGCTTGTGGTCCTGGGAGGTGGCCATGGCCAGGACGTTCTTGCCGTCCACCATCACGATGAAGGAGGCTTCCTCGCCGTCCAGGAACTCCTCGATCACCACGCGGCTGCCGGCGTCGCCAAAGGCATTGCCCGCGAGCATGTCGCGGATGGCGTCTTCGGCTTCTTCCAGGGTCATGGCGACGATCACGCCTTTACCAGCGGCCAGGCCGTCGGCCTTGACCACGATCGGCGCGCCTTTCTCGCGCACGTAGGCCAGGGCTTCGTCCACATCGGTGAAGTTGGCGTAGTCGGCGGTGGGGATTTTCTGGCGGGCCAGAAAATCCTTGGTGAAGGCCTTGGAGCCTTCGAGCTGGGCGGCACCGGCGCTGGGGCCGAAGATGCGCAGGCCGCGCTCTTCGAACTTGTCGACCACACCTGCCACCAGGGGCGCTTCCGGCCCGACAATGGTCAGGCCCACGTTGTTCTGCTCGGCAAAGTTGGCCAGTCCGTCCAGATCCATGACGTCCAGGTCAACGTTCTCAAGGTTGGGCTCGCGGGCGGTGCCGGCGTTGCCGGGGGCCACGAATACCTTGTCCGCCTGGGGGGATTGGGCCGCTTTCCAGGCCAGTGCGTGTTCGCGACCACCGCCGCCGATAACCAGAATGTTCATCGTGTTCTCCTTGAATCCGTATCAGTGGCGGAAGTGGCGCATGCCGGTGAAGACCATGGCAATGCCGTGCTCGTTGGCAGCGTCGATCACTTCCTGGTCGCGCATGGAGCCGCCCGGTTGAATCACTGCGGTAATACCGGCTTCGGCGGCAGCATCGATGCCGTCCCGGAACGGGAAGAAGGCGTCGGATGACATCACCGAGCCTTTCACTTCCAGGTTCTCGTCGGCGGCCTTGATGCCGGCGATCTTGGCGCTGTACACGCGGCTCATCTGGCCCGCGCCCACGCCGATGGTGCGGCCGGCCTTGGCGTAGACGATGGCGTTGGATTTGACGTACTTGGCCACTTCCCAGGCGAACAGGAGGTCATTGAGTTCCTGCTCGGTGGGCTGGCGTTCGGTAACCACTTTCACGTCTTCCATGGCCACCATGCCCAGGTCACGATCCTGCACCAGCAGGCCGCCGGTCACCCGCTTGTAGTCCAGGGACTTGGCGCGCTCGCCGTCGAACTCGCCACAGGCCAGCAGGCGCACGTTCTTCTTGGCGGAGACGATCTCGACAGCTTCCGGGGCGATGGTGGGTGCGATGATCACTTCCACGAATTGGCGGTCAACAATGGCCTTGGCGGTTTTGGCATCCAGCTCGCGGTTGAAGGCGATGATGCCGCCAAAGGCGGAGGTGGGGTCGGTGGCGAAGGCCAGCTCGTAGGCCTGTTCAATGTCGGCGCCGATGGCCACACCACAGGGGTTGGCGTGCTTGACGATGACACAGGCCGGGTCGGCGAAGGGCTTGACGCACTCCAGGGCGGCGTCGGTGTCGGCCACGTTGTTGAAGCTGAGTTCCTTACCCTGCAACTGCTTGGCCGTGGCCACACAGGCTTCCTTCGGGTTGCGCTCGGCATAGAAGGCCGCGCGCTGGTGCGGGTTTTCGCCGTAACGCATGTCCTGGACTTTCACGAACTGGGCGTTAAAGGTGCGAGGGAAATCCGGATTGTCGTTGTCCGGTGTGCGTCCGCCCAGGTAGTTGGCGATGGCGCCGTCGTAACCGGCGGTGTGCTCAAAGGCTTTCACGGCCAGATCGAAACGGGTGCTGTAGGTCAGGTCGCCGTCGTTGTCTTCCAGCTCTTTCAGCACCCGGCTGTAATCGGAGGCGTTGACCACGATGGCGACGTCGTTGTGGTTCTTGGCCGCGGCACGCACCATGGTCGGGCCGCCAATGTCGATGTTTTCGATGGCGGTGGCCAGATCGCAGTCCGGGTTGGCGACGGTGTCTTCAAACGGGTAGAGGTTGACCACCACCATGTCGATGGGGTTGATCCCGTGTTCGCTCATAACGGTGTCGTCTGTGCCGCGACGGCCCAGGATGCCGCCGTGGATTTTCGGGTGCAGGGTCTTGACCCGACCGTCCATCATTTCCGGGAAACCGGTGTAATCGGACACTTCGGTAACCGGTACGTTGTTTTCCTGGAGCAGGCGGAAGGTGCCGCCAGTGGACAACAGCTCGATGCCGCGTTCGGTCAGGGCACGGCCGAAGTCGACGATGCCGGTTTTATCACTCACGCTGATCAGAGCGCGACGGACGGGGGTGTTTGCCTGATTTGCCATGGTCACTTTCTTCGCTGGTCGGGTACGCTGAATTTTGCTCGGGTATAAAGTAGCAAGAGCCTCGCCAGAGTGTCATCCGGGAGGCCCAGGGAAAGCCGTGCAGATTATAGCAGACCGTACTGCTTGAGTTTCTTGCGCAGTGTGCCGCGGTTCAGCCCCAGCATGGTTGAGGCTTTGGTCTGGTTATTACGGGTGTAAGCCATGACCTGTTCGAGCAGCGGGGCTTCAACCTCTGAGAGTACCAACTGGTACACATCGGAGACTGGCGCGCCATCGAGTTGCTCGAAATAGTTTTTCAGGGCAACTTCCACACTGTCGCGCAGGGTGACGCTGTTGCCACTGCCGTTGACGGTGTGCAGCTGATGCAAGTCGTCATTGGCTGGTGTGCCCAGGTTTTCATTCGTCAAAGTCTCAGCGGTCATGCTGCGAAATCCTCTTCTTTACGTAAGCGTGCAAAGTACTGTTCGATGCTGTCATGCTGCTCCAACGCGTCGTCAATGGCGTTGAAGCGCTTGCGGAATTGTTTGCTCTCATCGTGAGCCTGCAGGTACCAGCCCACGTGTTTTCTGGCAATGCGAACTCCCATGGTTTCACCGTAGAAGCTGTGCAGGGCCGCCAGGTGCTCGGTCAGAATCTGTTGCACTTCATCCAGCTCCGGTGTCGCCAGCTGTTCCCCGGTCTCCAGATAGTGCAGGATTTCCCGGAAGATCCATGGGCGTCCCTGGGCGCCACGGCCAATCAACAGGCCATCCGCGCCGGTGTGGGCGAGCACTCTACGGGCCTTTGCCGGTGACGTGATGTCGCCATTGGCAAACACCGGGATGCCAACGCTGGCTTTGACCTCGGCAATGGTGTCGTACTCCGCTTCACCGTTGTACTTGTCCGCGCGGGTACGGCCATGTACGGCAATGGCCTGGATGCCGGCGTCTTCAGCCATGCGGGCGATAACCGGGGCATTGCGGTGCTCCCTGTCCCAGCCGGTCCGCATTTTCAGGGTCACCGGGATATCGACAGCCTTGACCACGGTTTCGAGTATCTCCCGAACCAGGGCCTCGTCTTTCATCAGGGCGGAACCGGCAGCCTTGTTGCAGACCTTTTTCGCCGGGCAGCCCATGTTGATGTCGATGATCTGTGCCCCGAATGCGGCATTCTGCCGGGCCGCGTCCGCCAGCATGGCGGGGTCGCCGCCCGCAATCTGGACCGAGCGGGGCTCTGGTTCGCCCTGGTGGTTCAGACGGGTTTGGGATTTGCGCGTATGCCAGAGCTTGCTGTCTGCGATCACCATTTCCGACACCGCCAGGCCCGCGCCCATTTTTCGGCACAGTAGCCGGAAGGGGCGATCGGTAACGCCAGCCATGGGCGCAACGATCAATGGATTGGGCAAGGTGTACGGCCCGATTTTTGCCGTTGGCAACATGATCTGAGTCCGTGTCACAGGAGATTGAGCAAGCATCGGAATGAAGCGATTGGTTAATTAATAACCGCTTCCGGATCCGAAGGGCGCTAATAATACCGCTGGGGGCCAGCCGATTGAAGGGGCAGGAGGCTGAAAAAATTGATTATTTTTCGCGCTTTCTGGTTGACTTTTGCGCTGTCAACTATTGGCTTGAGGTCGGGACTGGCGTTCAGCCCTCCCAGGGTACAAAGCTCAAGTTGTAGTTTACCGCGTCACGCCCGGGGTCGCGGATGTCGATGGAGATGCGGACCGGTGTTTGCCGGGGCATGATTTGCTTGTCTCCTTCGCCCTCTGCCAGGTATTCATTCGGGGTGAACGTGCTCTGCGCCACGACGTCGCCATTGAGGTTGGAGAACGTCAAGGCAATGGCCGGGAAAGGTTGCTCGAAGCCGGCCGTGTTGACGATGACCGCATCAACAATCAACTGGTTGCGGTTGTCCGGGTTGGTGCGTACCACCAACTTCCGGCTTTCCACGGCTTCCACGTTGATCAGGGGTTTGAGGGTGCAGCCGGCCCACTGGCACGCCTGTTCATAAAAGGGGCGCAGTTGGGGGATAGCCGCCAGCCGGTCGAACTGGAACCAGGCCACCTGGGCCCCGAGTCCGCCGATCAGGGCGAGAACGACCAGTGTCCAGAAAGCCTTGCGCAAGCCACCCCCGCTGCGGCGGACCGACACCGGTTCGTGGCGAAGGCCCTGGTAAAGGCTATCGGGCTCGGGAGAGGGTTTGGAGGTGCGGGGCTCGGGCTCAGTCACCCGGTCGTCGTCTCCGGCTGTCAGGTGCAGTTCTTCCGGGGAGTTCGGGGTCTGTTCAGGCTCCGGGGCTGGTTCCGGTTCCTTTTGGCGTTCGGGTTTCGGTTCGGATTCAATCTTGGGTTCGCGGGCCGGTTCCGGACGATATTCCGGAACTGGAGGCTGGTCCGGCGCATACTCGGGCTCGTCATCTTCTTCCAGGATGGCTTCGGCCCAGCTCTCGTCCTGGTCTTTGGAACCGGGTTCCAGGTCATGCTCTGGATGGCTGGAATCATCGTCCTGGTCGAAGTTGCGGAAGCTGTCGCTCAGCTCGTCGTCGGAGAAAGTCAGCGCGCTGCCGGCATAGCGGCTCTCGGTGGCATCTTCTTCGGGGTTGTCCTCGAAGACCAGATCTTCGTCGTCTTCCGCCTGGCCGGGCGGCGTATGGTCAGAAGGCGCTGGGGAGGGGGCCGGTTGAGTTTGGGGGCGTTCAGGCAACACCTGATGGTCGATGGCGTTGAAAACATGCATGCAGTTGCCGCAGCGGACTTTGCCCCCGGCGATGTTGAGCTGTTCGTCCGTGACCCGGAATCGGGTCTCACATTGGGGGCATTGGGTCTGCAGGCTGCTCTGGGTCATGCTTCTGTCCTGAAAGCGTGATTGTCACTCCCTCAGCAGTTTAGTCATAACCGGCTGTTTCGTCACCCGATTTTGCGGCGTCCTGTGAGGCGTATCCAATCTTCCTTCTGTTCAGGTTCGTCCATGATGAACCAGGGCTCGTAGGCGTCCATCACTTCCCGGGCCTGGTTGAACAGAATGCCGGAGAGCACCAGGTCCCCGCCGGGCCGGGTCAGCTCCGCCAAACGCGGCGCGAGGCCAATCAAGGGCTGGGCCAGGATGTTGGCCAGCATGATGTCGGCCTGGGTGTCCGGATCATCGCCGGGAAGGTACAGATCCAGGCGGTGCTCCGAGACGTTGTTGCGGCGGGCGTTTTCCCGGCTGGCTTCCAGTGCCTGGGGATCGGTGTCCACGCCAATGACGTGCTCGGCGCCCAGCAGCAGCGCTGCCAGACCGAGGATGCCGGAACCACAACCGTAGTCGGTGACCTGTTTGCCGGCCACGTCCTGGCCGTCCAGCCATTCCAGGCACAGGGCCGTGGTGGGGTGGGTGCCGGTGCCGAAGGCCAAGCCGGGGTCCAGCATCAGGTTGGCGGCCTCCGGGTCCGGCGCTTGGTGCCAGCTGGGCACAATCCAGAGACGTTCGCCGAATTTGATGGGCTGGAAATCGTCCATCCAGGCCCGTTCCCAGTCCTTGTCCTCTACCAGGGTTACGTCGATTTCCGGTAACTCCTGCTGGGTCTGCTGGTGCCAGGCATCGCGAATGTCAGCGCACAGCTGCTCGATGTCGCGGCCCGACTGGAACAGCCCGGTGACCGTGGTCTGGTTCCACAGGGGCGTGGTGCCAGGGTCCGGCTCGAACAGGGGCTGGTCGGCGGCGTCTTCCATGGAAACGGCGTCGGAACCCATTTCCATTAACAGGTCTTCCAGCTGATCCGCAGTGTCCGGATCAGCTGGAATCTGGAGTTGCACCCAGGGCATATCAGTCCCGCATCAGGTTTTCGAGGTGATGGATGGTGAAGTCGACTTGCTTGAAGCCGCCATCACGCAGCAGTTGCCGATGCAGGGCCTGGTTGGTCTTGATGCCTTCGACCAGCATCTCGTCCAGGGCGATCTTCATGCGACGACGGGCGATCTCGCGGTCGTCACCCCAGGTGATCAGCTTGGCGATCAGGGAATCGTAGTACGGTGGTACCGAGTAGCCGCTGTACATGTGCGAATCCACCCGCACGCCATTTCCGCCAGGGGCATGGAAGTGGCTGACCTTGCCGGGGCTGGGCACGAAGGTTTTCGGGTCTTCGGCGTTGATCCGGCATTCCATGGCATGGCCGGAAATATGGATCTCGTCCTGGGTGTACTGCAGCTTCTCGCCACTGGCGATGCGCAGTTGCTCACGAACGATGTCCACACCGGTGACCATTTCGGAAACCGGATGCTCCACCTGTACCCGGGTGTTCATCTCGATGAAGTAGAACTCGCCGTCCTGGTACAGGAACTCGAAGGTACCCGCGCCCACGTAACCGATCTTCTTGCAGGCATCCACGCAGGCCTGGAAGGTGCGCTGACGGGATTCCTCGTTGATGTTCGGTGCCGGGGCTTCCTCAATTACCTTCTGGTTACGACGCTGCATGGAGCAGTCGCGGTCGCCCAGGTGAATGACGTTGCCGTGCATGTCGGCCAGTACCTGGACTTCCACGTGGCGCGGTTTTTCCAGGAACTTTTCCAGGTACACGGTCGGATCGCCGAAGGCATTCTTGGCTTCGGTCTGGGTGATCTGGACGGCTTTAAGCAGGGCGGCCTCGGAGTGCACCACCTGCATGCCGCGACCACCACCGCCGGAGGCGGCCTTGATCATCACCGGGTAGCCGATTTCGCGGGCGATCTTCAGGGTACGCTCGTCGTCATCGGTCAGCGGGCCGTCGGAGCCGGGCACGGTGGGAACGCCGGCTTCTTTCATGGCTTCAATGGCGGAAACCTTGTTGCCCATCAGGCGAATGGTTTCGGCGCGCGGGCCAATGAAACGGAAGCCGCTCTTTTCCACCTGCTCGGCGAAATCGGCGTTTTCCGCCAGGAAGCCGTAACCGGGGTGGATGCCCATGGAGTCGGTCACTTCGGCAGCGCTGATGATGGTCGGGATGTTCAGGTAACTGTCAACCGGGCTGTTCGGACCGATGCAGACCGATTCATCCGCCAGGCGAACGTGCATGAGTTCACGGTCGACCTGGGAGTGAACGGCAACGGTCTTGATGCCCAGTTCCTTGCACGCGCGGAGAATACGCAGAGCGATTTCACCACGGTTTGCGATCAGAACTTTATCTAACATGGCCATGATTTACGTTCACCGAGTTCAGGAAATGACGACCATAGGCTGGTCAAATTCAACCGGCTGGCCGTTCTCGACCAGAATTTCGGTGACAGTGCCGGACTTGTCGGCTTCGATCTGGTTCATCATCTTCATGGCTTCAACGATGCAGACAACGTCGCCTTCCTTGACGGTCTGGCCGACTTCCACGAACGGAGCGGAAGTCGGGGACGGTGCACGGTAGAAGGTGCCAACCATCGGAGATTTCACGGCGTGGCCAGACGGGGCCGCCGGTGCAGCTTCAGCCGGGGCGGCTTCTGCGGCCGGAGCTGGCGCCGGTGCCGGGGCGGCCGGAGCGGCGTAATGGGCCACCTGCGGTGCAGGTGCGGCAACTTGCTCGCGGCGACGGGAAATACGTACCGAGTCGTCGCCTTCCTGGATTTCCAGCTCTTCGACGTCTGACTCTTCCAGCAGTTCGATCAGTTTCTTGATTTTGCGAATATCCATAGCGGTTCCAGTCTCTTTGTCTCTGGTCTATCGGTGAATTCGTTGCAGGGCCGCCTGCAGGGCAAGGTCATAGCCCTGGCTGCCCAGCCCGCAGATAACGCCTTCGGCGATATCGGAAAAGTAGGAATGATGGCGGAAAGACTCCCGCGCATGCACGTTGGAAAGATGAACTTCAATAAACGGAATGTCCGAAGCGAGAACAGCGTCACGCAGTGCGATGCTGGTGTGGGTGAACGCAGCTGGATTAATGATCAGGAAATCCACGCCTTCGGCCCGGGCTTCATGCACTCTTTCGATTAATTCGTATTCTGCGTTGGATTGCAGGTGCAGCAGGTGGTGGCCGGATTCGGCAGCCTTGCCGCGCAGGCGGTCGTCGATGTCTGCCAGGGTCTCATAGCCGTAGACCTCCGGTTCCCGGGTGCCGAGCATGTTGAGATTGGGACCATGTAGTACAAGGATGGTCGACATGACGAAGCCTGTTTTTTGTTGGTGTCCAGACGCGAGGTTACACAGCAATAAGAGCCTGTGCGATGACATTTCGTTGACGCTGGCATTGTCGTCGATGCTGCGCGATGTCGATATTCGACATTGGTTTCATGAATTTTACCTCCCTTTTCGCGTTTTCTACTAATCGCAGGCGATGGTGACCTGATTGCGGCCCTGTTCCTTGGAGGTATACAGCACCCGATCGGCTCGCTCGCACAGCGCCTGGGAGCTCTCGCCCTGCCAGCAGGCAACGCCGCAGCTGAAGGTGACGGTGAACTCCTGTTCTCCGGCCTGGTGCTGCAGCTTGGAGAAGCTTTCGCGGATACTGTCCAGCACCTGGCGGGCGCCATCCTGATCGGTGCCGGTGAGAATGATGGCGAATTCCTCGCCGCCGTAGCGGCCGATGTAGTCGGTTTTGCGCAGCCGCTGCTTGAGGAACATGGACAGGCTTCGCAGGATCCGGTCGCCAATGGGGTGGCCGTAGGTGTCGTTGACCTTCTTGAAGTAGTCGATGTCGAGCATGGCAAAGCACAGGGGCTGGTCTTTCTGCCGGGCGCGGACAATTTCCTGTTCAAGCAGGTGCAGGGTATGGGTGTGATTGTAAAGGCCGGTCAGACTGTCACGGATCATCAGGGCCAGCAGGGACCGTGCCCGGCGCCCCCGGTTGTGCAGGGTGGCAATCAGGTGTTTGGGGTCGATCGGCTTGGTCAGGAAGTCGTCGCCGCCCAGGCTCATGGCCTGAAGTTGTTTGGTCAGGTCTTCCTCGGCGGAGAGGTAGATAATCGGCACACTGTGGAACTTGTCCTGCTGGCGAATGACCCTGGCAATTTCCATCCCTGTACAGCCAGGCATGTACATATCCAGGATGATGATTTCCGGGGAAAACGCTTCCAGCGCCCGGATGATGTCCATGGGGTCGGTAATGATGTGGGCAATCATGCCGGCTTTTTTCAGCACCGTTTCCATGTATTTGGCCTGGGCCCTGGAGTCATCCAGCACCAATACCCTATAAGGCTCGATGTTGTTGCCATGGGTGTAGGCTTCAATTTTTTCAATCAACTGCCCCGGGTCGACGGCGGGGAAGAAGAATTCTTCGCCACCGCATCGCGAGGCGCGCAGGCGGGTTTCAATGGTCCCGTCCTCTTCGCTGACAAAAATAATGGGAATGGGCGTTTCGTGCTGGCCCTGGAGGCGCTCAATGGTGGCAATGCCGCTGTTGGGTTCTCCCCCGAACGTCACATCCATGAGGATGGTTTCGGGTTTGTTCAGGGCGCAGGCTTCAATCAGTTCGTCCGCGGAACAGAAGGCGGAGGCGCGGAAGCCAAAGAACTCAAGTTGACGGATCAGGCGGGCGGTCAGTTCGCCGTTGGGCAGGGCAATATACACCGGAGTGCGCCGGTACTGTTGGGGTTCGGCGCCCTGCTCGGGGTCGGTGCTGCGCCGGGTGGTGCTGCGCAAGGCGGTAAAGCCGGCTTCGAGTTGCTCGGTCAGCGCGTCCGTCAGCGGGGTATCCGGTTGCCACTCGGCCATGGCTTGGAGAATCTGCTCGCCGGCACTGGCGTGCTCCTTCATCTCGAATCGCTTGGCGTAGCGGACGAGTTTATCGCTGGCGCCGCCAAGCTCCTCCCGCCAGAAGCTGGCCTGGTCCGGGTTGTCGTGGATCTTCTGCCAGCTATCGAGCACTACGCGGGCCTGGGCCGTGACGCGTCGGGCAAAATGCTGCCTGAGCTTTTCGTTTTGGCTTTCCTCGTTCATTGCGCTCCAGCTTGCCTCCTTTCACTACTGGTCACCGGTTGGCCGGGGACGAGTCTTTGGTTGTTTAACGTTGTAAGAGACTCGGGGACCCTCTGGCTGACTCTGGACCGATTCAGAAGCTCCCGCTATTCCTGCGTAGAGTCTATAGTGTTTAGTGGTGTCGGCGCAGGCTGAAGACTGTAAATGTTTGTCAATTGTGTGTGCAATTGCTCATTTCTTGATCCGGGGCACAAAGCCATGGCAGGGAAACCTGGCGGACGCGCGAACGCGCAGCAGGGGGCCATTACCCTTCAAACATTGTTATTGCTGTTCACGGGCACCTTGCTGGTGGCCCTGCTGCTGGCGGCTTTTGTCACCAGTTATGGCTATTTCCGGGACTACGTGGCGGACCAGCTGAAGGCGCATGCGCAGGATGGCGCAACGGCGACCGGGCTGTCGTTGTCCAACGCGATTGACGGTACCGATCCGGTTGCCTCTTCTTCGCTGATTGACGCGGTCTTCGATAGCGGCCAGTACCTGATGGTTGAGTATGTTGATCATGATGGCAAGGTGGTCGCCGGTCGAACCATGGCGCTTCGCACGCAAGTTGCACCGGAATGGTTTCTGGCGGTAGCGGAGCTGCCATTGCCGGTGGCAGAAGCGGAAGTGGTCCGGGGCTGGTCGCGGCTTGGTAAGGTGCGCGTGGTCAGTCATCCGGGCCGGGCCTACGACAACCTCTGGCGCATCACAATGGGGCTTTTCATGGGGGTGATGGTGATTGGTGGTGTTGGCCTGCTATCACTCTTTATCATGCTCCGCTGGCTTCTGCGCCCGCTCAAGGCGCTGGAGGCCCAGGCCCATGCCCTGAGTCAGCGCAACTTCAGCCAGCGCATCCATATGCGCTCGACCCGGGAACTGAATAGAGTCACCTCGGCCATGAACCAGATGGCCGATGATCTGGGGCGTCTGTTCCTGGGGCAGGGCAAACTCATCCAGCACTTGCGTAAGGTGAACAATGAGGATCCGGTGACCGGCCTGGCCAGCCGGTTGGCGTTTGACCAGAGGCTGAAGGTCGAGGTTGAATCGGAAGAAAAAGCGGCGCCGGGCGTGCTGATGCTGATACAGCTGGGGTACTTTGCTGATTACAGTCATGCCTATGGCCAGCAGGAAAGCGATGAATTGCTCCAGGAAGTGGCCAACATCCTTAAAGCTTTTGTCACTCGCCATGTGGAATCCTTTGCCGGACGCCGGACCGGAGCCGAGTTCGCGGTTTTCCTGCCCGGTGCATCATTACACGACGCCCATGGCTGGGCGTGGGAGTTGGTCTCTGAATTGGGGCAGCATTATTCGGCACTGGCGGCACCAATGGACACCATGGTGTGGGCGGGTTTGGCCCCGGCGAGCCCCAATGAGACCATTCGCGAGTTGTTGTCGGCGGCGGACGATGCGTTAACAGATGCCAGGGAGCAGGGCGAATCAGGGGTGATGGCGGCAGATATCGGCGATGGTCAGCATCACGATATGGAGGCCTGGCGCAAGATCATCGTCGATGCCATTCGCCACCGGAACCTGTCGATGTGGTTGCAGCCCATGGTGCGGGGAGAGGATCGTCAGTTGGTGCATTACCAGGTCTTTTCCCGCATTCGCACGCCCGAGGGCGACCTTCGGGCGGGCTTGTTCCTGCCGGTGGCCGAGCGCCTGGGGCTGGTGAAAGATGTGGACCGGCTTCTGGTCGCCAGCGCCCTGGATTACCTGCGCCAGCATCCGGGCGTGGTGTTGGCCATTTCCCTGGGCCGAGGTTCGGTGGCGGACGCAGGCTTCCGGGACGATCTTTTGGCCATGTTGGACGGTGCCGGTTACACCGCCAGGCGGCTGTGGGTGGGTGTGCCGGAGTTGGCGATGAGTTACCACCGTAATGCCGCAACGGCATTGGTGATGGCGTTGTATCGGTCGGGCGTGCCGGTGCTGGTGGACCGCTTTGGCGTGGGCGGCGTACCTTTCAGCTATCTGAAGAATCTGCCGTTTGGTGCCATGCGTATCGACAACAGTTTCATCCATGAGCTGGATCGCCATGCCGACAACCGATTTTGGCTGGAATCGGTCATTGGTATTGCCCGAAGCCGTGGCGTGCGTGTTTTCGCCACGGGAGTGGAAACCGCGGCCGAATACTCGGTACTCTGTGAGCTGGGTATTGATGGGGCAATGGGATACCATCTTGGACGGCCTTTTGTGGCTGACCAGTCATCAACGGGAGAATGAACCTCTTATGTCGGGCAAAATCAGACAGTTTTTCAGAGACAAGAAAGAAGATGTGAGGGACTACACCGGCGGCAGTGGCATAATTGTAAAGTTTTTGCTGGCCGTGCTGGTCATTTACCTGCTGGTGGCCGTTGTCCTGGGAATGTACTGGAGCAGCGAGCCCGACACCTACTCGGTGCGTGAACACACCCGCACCCTGGCCACGGAGATGAACCGGGAACCGGTGGTGGGGTTTGCCACCACCGCCACCATGATACGCATCGCCGAAACCCTGCTGGAAAAGCCCGGTGGCTATATTACCAACGATATTGCGCCTCCGGGCCTCTGGCTGGACAACATGCCGCACTGGGAATTCGGGGCGCTGGTGCAGTTGCGGGATCTTTCCCGTGCCATGCGCAAGGACATCAGCCGGTCCCAGAGCCAGTCCGCCGAAGATCCGGACCTGGTGATCGCTGAGCCACAGTTCCATTTCGACAATGGCAGCTGGGCCATCCCGTCCACTGAGAACGAATACCGCCGGGGCATCAATGCCCTGAAGAGTTACCTTAATCGCCTGTCCGCCCCGGGCCAGGCCGACGCCCAGTTCTTTGCCCGCGCGGATAACCTGAACAACTGGCTGGCGGACCTGGAAACCCGTCTGGGCAGCCTGTCCCGCACCCTGAGTGAGAGTGTGGGCAAGGCCTCCGTCCCGGACGCCGTGGCCAACGTGAATCCGGACGATCCTTTGGCCGAGGAGGCCGGTGGTGAAGACGTCAAGACGCCCTGGACCAAGATTGATGACGTGTTTTATGAGGCCCGGGGCAGCGCCTGGGCTCTGTTGCACATTTTCAAGGCCATCGAGGTGGATTTTCGGAGCGTGTTGCAGGACAAGAACGCCACGGCCAGCGTGAAGCAGATCATTATCGAACTCGAAGGTACCCAGAAGACCATGTGGAGCCCGGTCATTCTCAATGGCAGCGGATTCGGGGTGCTGGCCAACCACTCCCTGACCATGGCCTCTTACCTGTCGCGGGCCAACGCCGCGATCAGTGATTTGCGGGATCTGTTGTCCCGAGGCTAAGGCAAGGCAGGTTTTGCCAATGCATAAAAAAGCCGGGCGGTTGAAGTAACCGCCCGGCTTTTTTGTGGCTGCGGAAAGCTTAGCCCTTATAGGCGGCAACCGCCTCTTCGATAGACTTGCGGGCGGCATCGGCGCTTGCCCAGCCCTGAACTTTCACCCACTTGCCAGGTTCGAGCGTCTTGTAGTTCTCGAAGAAATGGTGGATCTGGTCACGGAGCAGTTCCGGCAGATCTTCGATTTCCTTGATGTTGTGGTAGGTCTGGGTCAGCTTGTCGTGCGGAACGGCAACCAGCTTGGCATCGCCGCCGGCTTCGTCTTCCATGTTCAGGACACCAACCGGACGACAACGGATTACGCAGCCGGCCTGGATCGGGTAGGGGGTGACCACCAGCACGTCCAGCGGGTCGCCGTCGTCGGCCAGCGTGTGCGGAATGAAGCCATAGTTGGCCGGGTAGAACATCGGGGTGGCCATGAAACGGTCAACCAGCAGGGCGCCCATGTCCTTGTCCAGTTCGTACTTGACCGGAGAGCTGTTGGCCGGGATTTCGATGGCAACGTAGATGTCTTCAGGCGGATTCTTGCCAGCGGGGATGTTATCGAATTGCATGTGCGATCCTTTGTGATGGTTGGGCAGGTGTGCCTGCAGATAAACAGTCGTCGGAATTATACGGAAGCCCGGATGGGTTAGAAACCAGAGCCGGGCGAGATATCTGTCTTACTGGTGGTCGCGATCGATACGCTTGACGCCATCCCCGGTGCCCAGCAGTAGCACGTCTGCCGGACGGCGGGCGAACAGGCCGTTGGTGACCACGCCGACAATGTTGTTGAGTTTCTCTTCAATGGCAATCGGGCGGGAAATGTCCAGATTGTGAATGTCGATGATGATGTTGCCGTTGTCGGTGGTGAAACCGTCCCGGTAAACCGGATCGCCGCCGAGTCTCACGATCTCGCGACCCACGTGGCTGCGGGCCATGGGGATGACCTCCACTGGCAGGGGGAAATCGCCCAGGATGTCCACTTTCTTGGATTCATCGGCGATGCAGATGAAGGTCTTCGCTACCGCCGCCACGATTTTTTCCCGGGTCAGTGCGCCGCCGCCACCTTTGATCAGCTCAAGGTGCTCGTTGGTTTCGTCGGCACCATCCACATAAAACTCGATACCATTCACGGCGTTCAGGTCGTACACCGGGATGCCGTGCTTTTTGAGACGCTCGGCGGTGGCTTCGGAGCTGGCAACGGCGCCGTCGAAGTCATTCTTGTGCTGGGCGAGCAGGTCGATGAAGAAGTTGGCGGTGCTGCCGGTTCCCACGCCGACAACGCTGTTGTCATCCAGGCGAGGGACAATGTAATCCACGGCGGCCTGGGCCACGGCTTTTTTCAGTTCGTCCTGAGTCATGGGAACGCTCCCCGAGATCTTGGTAAGTTTAAGTTTATTATACGCCCGCAAGGCCTGTGCTTATAGACGGCAACCGTGCAAACTTCCTACACTGTTGGTTTTCATGCCGACATTCACCAGCAACCGGAACCATCATGCCGCAACGCTATATCAAGAAGATCCTCGATGCCCGTGTCTATGACGTGGCCATCGAAACACCGCTGACTGAAGCCCGTAGCCTGTCCAAGCGCCTTGGTAACAACATTCTGATTAAGCGCGAAGACCTTCAGCCGGTGTTTTCCTTCAAGATTCGCGGCGCCTATAACCGGATTGCCCAGCTTTCCGAAGAGCAGAAAGCCAAGGGCGTGATCTGCGCCTCCGCCGGCAACCACGCCCAGGGCGTGGCCATGTCGGCCAAACAGCTGGGCATCAAGGCGGTGATTGTCATGCCCCAGACCACGCCCGATATCAAAGTGCAGTCGGTACGCGACCGGGGCGCCAAAGTGGTGCTCAAGGGCGATGCGTTTGATGAGGCCGCAGCCCACGCCCAGGAATTGATCAACAAACACGGCTATACCTATATCCCGCCGTATGATGATCCGGATGTGATCGCCGGCCAGGGCACCGTGGCCATGGAGCTGATGTGGCAGTTCTCCAAACCCCTGCACGCGGTGTTCATCCCGGTGGGCGGCGGCGGCCTGATCGCGGGCATGGCGGCTTATAT
This sequence comes from Marinobacter nauticus, assembly GCA_044811145.1. Taxonomy (GTDB): domain Bacteria; phylum Pseudomonadota; class Gammaproteobacteria; order Pseudomonadales; family Oleiphilaceae; genus Marinobacter; species Marinobacter nauticus_A. The sequence goes on along the minus strand of CP085245.1, from coordinate 716,609 downwards.
CAAGTACCTGCGCCCGGAGATCAAGGTGATCGGCGTGGAGCCGGAAGATTCCAACTGCCTTCAGGCGGCCCTGGAAGCCGGCGAGCGGGTGGTTCTGGAGCAGGTGGGCATCTTTGCCGATGGCGTTGCTGTTCGGCAGATTGGTGAGGCCCCCTGGGAAATCTGCAAAGACAGCGTGGATGAGGTGATCACCGTGTCCACCGATGAAATCTGCGCCGCCATCAAGGACGTGTTCGGGGATACCCGCTCGATTGCCGAGCCGGCCGGGGCCCTGGCGGTAGCTGGCATGAAAAAATACGTCCAGCGCGAGAGCATCGAAGGCGAGAACCTCGCCGGCGTCCTCAGTGGTGCCAACATGAACTTCGATCGCCTCCGGTACATCTCCGAGCGCACCGAGATTGGCGAGAAGCGCGAGGCCATTCTGGCGGTGACCATTCCTGAGAAGCCGGGTGCCTTCAAGACCTTCATCAATGCCCTGCACAAGCGCAGCATCACCGAATTCAACTATCGCTACGCCGATGACCGGGAAGCGGTGATCTTCGTGGGTATCCAGATCCAGGCCGGTGGCCACGGCCGCGACGAGCTGGTCCAGGAACTGCGTGAAGGGGGCTACTCGGTCATTGACCTGACCGACAGCGACCTGGCCAAACAGCACATTCGTCACATGGTGGGCGGTCATGCGCCTTCGGTGAACAACGAAGTGGTGTACCAGTTCCAGTTCCCGGAGCGCCCGGGCGCCTTGCTGAAGTTCCTGATGTCGCTGGGGACCCGTTGGAACATCTCCCTGTTCCACTATCGCAACCACGGTGCGGCCTACAGCCGGGTGCTGCTTGGCGCCCAGGTGAACGAAGGTGAGGTGGCCGATTTCGAGAAGATGCTCGACAAGGTAGGCTTTGAGTACGAGAACATGACCGATAACGAGGCGTATCGGTTGTTTCTTGGGGCTGGGAATTCGGTCGCGCCGTAGAAATGCAGTGAACCGCTCGAAACCGGGCTGGAACCGCTTTCCGGGAACTCGGCAGTTATTTCAGAGTTAGAAGCTGGGCCGGAGGGCCTTGCCGGGAATTTCGAAGGCCATGGATGGCCTGAGATAAGCGCACATGGATGTGCTTGTAGCGGTTCCCGGCAAGGCCCTCCGGCCCGGTTTCGGTCGGGTGACTCTGAGCTGAAAGTGCCAAAAATTGCAGAAAACGGAACCCTTACACAATTTTAAGACGCCAAAAATTGTAAAACGGCCGTTTCATGTTAGGATCCTATCCTGGTCATTGATATACATAATTGCTAATGACCTTTCATCCACTTCTGGTTAGAGAAACGGAAAGCAACGCCCATGGCACGCAAGCCCGACATTCTGCGTACTGTCCTTCTGATTTTTGCGGTTGGCCTTGTGATTACCGGGTTTACGTCTCTGCAGGCGTCCGAGGATAACCGCCCTCTGCCCGCGTCGGTTTTGGAGATGTCCCAGGCGGACTAACGCCGAAAACGGTAACAACGCCTGTCCGTCACCACCCCGTGTAATGGCACGTCCCAGGGTTTTGTGGGTAACGATGCCACCTTCTGAAAATCATGCGCCAGGCCGATCAGCTTTGGCGCCATCGCCGGTCGAATACAGCTGAATTCAAACGTGCGGTCATAAAAACCACCGCCCATGCCCAGTCGACCGCCTTCTTCGTCAAAGCTCACCAACGGAAACAATACCGCGTCCAGCGCCCAGGGCGGCCTGCGTCTTGAACGCGGAAAAGGCGGCTCGGGTATGCCGAAACGGTTGGCGGTCAGCTCGACGCCGTCGAAATAGGGGCTGAATACCAGCTTGCCCGTATAAATCGGATGCAGGATCGGCAGGTAAAACTGAATGCCCTTGCGCCGTGCGAGATCAATATACAGATGTGGGTCGATTTCGCCGTCGTTGGCCAGGTAAATGCCAATGTGTCGGGCGCGATGCAGGGATGGGTGTTTCAGCAGGTTCAGGGCCAGGTTCTCAGATGCCCGCTGTTGCTGCTCGTACGACAGTGCCCGGCGTTTTCGGCGCATCTGTCTGCGCAGGCCGTCTCGTGTGGGGGTATCCGGTTCGGATTCAAACGGTTGGGGGGCGTGATACTGAGTCAAAATAAAGCTTCCCGGGCTGCCGTTATCGGATGTGGCCCTTGAACCCAGAGTTCAAGGTCGGTGGCCGCTGTAGCATATTAGGCTTCCTCCCGAAGGAGGCGTGCTCACAATGCCCTGAAGTAGCCACCTGGGTAGTGCGCATCGGCTCGAGGACGTATCCGACACCCCGTACAGCCCAGGAAGTTGGTTTCATTATAGGGGCAGTTACGGGGGCGATTGCAACCCTGTTTTGCAATCAGTGACCTGAGGATTTACCCAGGGCTTCATCCAGCCGGTTGTCCATGGCCTTGAGAATACTGCTGGTGGCGTCCGACATGGTGTCCCGCTCAAGCAGGTCATTAGTGATGTTCAGCGCGGCCATGACGGCAATACGCTCGGTGCCGAACACCTTGCCGCTGGCGCGGATTTCCCGCATGTTGTTGTCCAGATATTTTGCCGCACGCAACAGCGCCTCCTGTTGCTCCTCCGGGCAAGCCACCAGGTATTCCTTGTCGAGGATGCGGACGGAAACGGTGGTTGACTGCTCTGACATCAGTGGTGCTCCAGCGCTCTGAGGCGGCCGATCATGGCTTCGATCTTGTTTTTTGCAAGGTCGTTCTTGTGCATCAGCTGGGCCCGCTCACGGTTCCAGTCATCCTGAAGTTCCCGCAGCAGCGCGTTGTCCTGCTCGAGCTTTTCGCAGCGTTCGATCAGCTTGTCCAGCTTGTCTGCCAGCGCCTGTACTTCGGACTGTTCCATGGCCTGCCCAACATTGATGAGTGGATATCGGGCATTCACTGCTCCGTGAACGCACCTTTAAGTGCCAGTAACTATAAGTGCCGATGCCAGACCGGTCAATTTACCGGGCTGTCATGCCTGAATAACCGTTAAATTTATCACTTCCGGCGTTTCAGTCGAGCCCGCCAAGCCGCTGCCGGCGGCTGTTCAGTCCAGAACCCAAAGCCGGCACCAGCGAGACAGCAAACGCGGCCACTGGAACCGCTGCCAGCAGCTTCCATTCGATGATGGTGGGCGGGCGCAATTCAACGTGCAAACCGTAATGCTCGAGCGCCCAGGGTGCCAGGCCGGCAATGACTCCCGCTCCCAATAACAGCGACAGCACGCAGGCAATAAGTGCCAGCGCAACGCATTCAAGAATATGCAGTGACGCCACCAAAACTGGCGATGCTCCCGTCGCACGCAGGATGGCGATTTCCCGTCGGCGCTGGGCCTGGAGGGTCAACAGTACGGCGATTAACCCCGCCAGGCTGGTGACCACCACGAAAATGCCAATACCGAGCAGTGCTTTTTCGAACTGCCCCATCATGCGCCAGAGTTCGCTGAGAGCAACGCCGGGCAGGATGGCTGACAGAGGCTCTTTTCTGAACTGGTTCAGTTCCCGCTGGATCTGGAACGTCAGTATCGGCCGGTCCAGGCCCAGCAGAACGGCGGTGAGGGTGTCGGGGGCGTAGTCCCGTTGCCGAGCCTGCTCACCCGACAGGGTGCGACCGGGAATCGCGACACCGGATTGCCACCCCACGTGCATGGCTTCCATGGCCTCCAGGCTGATGAACACGGCTTGGTCAATGGGGGTTCCTGTAGCGGCGAGAGTGCCCGAGACCCGAAAGGGCAGATCGTCGTGCTTTGAAAAGCTGGTCTGGCCGCCGCCATGGGACAGGATGATCGAATCGCCGACCCGATGGCCCAGTTCCCGGGCAACGCCGGCGCCCAGAACTACATCGAAGAGGTCGTTAAACCAGAGTCCTTCAACCAGCTTCAAGGCATAGTCATCGCCGTAACGAAACCGGGCCAGGAACTGCTCGTTCGTGCTGACTACCCGGTAGCCTCGATAGCTGTCGCCCAGGGAAAGGGGAATCAACCAGTCGATACGTTCGTCTTCCTGTAGCATCTGGTAGGTGGACCAGCGGATGTTATTGGTGGCGTTGCCAATGTGAAACACGGTGTACAGCAGAAGGTTCAGTTGCCCGCTGCGGGCGCCGACGATCAGGTCGGTGCCGGTAATGGTATTAGTGAACGATTGGCGAACCTCGGTACGCAGGTACTGGATGCCGAGTAACAGAGTCACGCTTAGGGTCAGGGTCAGGCATGCCAGGGCCAGAACCCGGCGGCGGTGCCACAGGCTGGCGGTGGCCAGTGATAAAGCCAGGCGGATATGGCTCATGCCGTGCCTCCCAAAGACAGTTGTTGATGGAAATGGCCGGCCAGGGAGCGGTCATGGCTGACAAAGATCACCGAGGTTTGTTGTTCGCCGGCAAGGGCCAGCAACAGGTCGAGAAACCGGTCCCGGTTATCGGTGTCCAGGGCCGAGGTGGGTTCGTCCGCCAGGATAATCTCCGGCGCGCCGATCAGCGCCCGGGCGGCCGCCACCCGTTGTTGTTGACCAATGGACAGGGCGGTAACGCCGCGATCGCGTTCAGCTTCGGGAATGTCCAGCTGGTCCAGCAGCCAGTCGGCGTCGGCGTCCATGCCCGAGCGGGTGCGCGCCAGGCGGCTGGAGGACAGCTGGCACGGAAGAATGACGTTGCGCCGGGCGTTCAGGTACGGCACCAGATTGAACTGCTGGAAAATCACGCCCATGTGATCAGCGCGGAATCGGTCTCGGGCGGCCGAGCGCATGTTAGTGACATTCTGCTCCAAAAGCTGAATGGTGCCGATTTCCGGGATGAGCATGCCGGCCAGCAGACTTAACAGCGTGCTTTTCCCGGTCCCGCTGGGGCCATGCAGAAACAGGTGTTCTCCGCTTGCCAGTTGAATGTCCGGAAAGGCCAGCTTTGCCGGCTGACCGGGCCAGCGAAAGCCCAGGTCCCGGGTGGCAACGGCGCAGGCCGGTGTCGAGGAACTACCGGGCGTTGAGGCTGTCTTGATGGTCATGTTGGTAGTGCGTGTCCCGTTGTATGATGACGCCATCTGTTCGTCTATTCCCGAGGAAGAAGCTTTGAAATTGGTTGCTTGTGAGTCCATGAGCCGGGTTGCCCGCCTTGGACTGTTTTTGCTGGTTTTGGTTTCATCGTCCGCGCGCGCCGAGTTGCCGGAGATCGACTGGCTGGACCTCATGCCCGCTGAAGACCTGGCGCTGCTCGATAGTTTGCCTGAGATTGAGCATGAGGGGGACGGCCCCACCTTGTTGCCCGATGAGATCATGACTGGCCGCGTGGTGCCGGAAATGTCGCAGGTGAAAGGTCGCATTCCGGGGTTTGTGGTGCCACTGAAAACCAGTGGCGATATGCGCATTCATGAATTTTTCCTGGTGCCTTATTACGGAGCCTGCATCCACGTGCCGCCACCGCCGCCCAATCAGATCATCCATGTCACCTTTAAAGAAGGCTTCGAGCTGCGGGCGTTGACCGAACCGGTATGGATCGAGGGCACACTGGTGATCGAGAATACCGAAAACGAGTTTGGAGAGTCGTCCTACTCCATGGATGCTATGTCGGTATCACGCTACAACCCATCCTATTAACCGCCGCCCTCAGTTCGCCGGTCTGAACCGAATCTGCCCGGAGGTCAGGAGGGCGCCCCCCTGGCCCTGCGGACCGACCCACTGTACCTCTACTTGTTTTAAGAGCGGAAACTGGGCCATAAGAGTGGTTTCAAGCTCGGTGCTTTCAGATAGCCCCGGACAGTTGAGGCTCTGGTTGATTTCCAGGTCCGCGTGTCCTTCGTTTTCATGGGTGTGTTTGGCCCCGCGGTGTGGCCAGGTAGCATGAACCGAGACGTCAGTCACCGTGCAGGGGCGGTCGGCGCTTGTGACCATTGGTGTCTGTCGCGCCCAGGCTCTAACGGTGCGGACTTTTTCACGTTGCGCCTCGGTGGCCGGCGCCTGTTCAAAGCCGACCAGGTTGGCCGCTGGCGATGTCAGGAACAGATCGATGCGCTCTCCTTCGATGGCCATTTGCAGCCGGGCGTGACCGTGCTGGTGGCTGTCCGGGTTGTTGGCAGCCAGGCTCATCGTTGCAGAAGCGCCGAGTGTGAGTGCTAAAAGAAACGCCGAAAATTGGTGCGGGTTCATGGGTGACCTCCTTAATGGGCGTTATGTTATAACATGTTTGTCGCCGAGGGCACAGTCCAGCTCCAGTGATCCGCGTCAGTGCCACTGTCTTCGCCAGGATGCTAGGATAGTGGTTTCAACGAATCCCCCAACACGCAGGAACACCTTGTTGCATGTCTGATATTGACGCTTCCGGCGCTACCCGCGCCGCAGAATTCGAGCGCTGGGCCAACGTTTTTACCGCCCACAAGGCGTTTAGCCATCCCTCCGAACTTCACGGCGTACTCTGTGGTCGGCTGGCCGCCGGCGCGCGTATGGATGAGCAGGAATGGCTCGTGATGGTGTGCGAGTACATGGGCCTGGCCGAGGCGGCCATGGAAGAGTCCGATGACCTGGCGCCGTTTATGTACCACGCCTACGAGCAGACGCTGCAGCAGCTGCAGTCGAGCGACATGGACTTCCACCTGCTGCTCCCGGACGAGGACTACGCCATGGAGCAGCGCCTGGAGGCCCTGGTGACCTGGGTTCGAGGCTTTCTCGAAGGCATGGCGCTGGCCGCCGGTGAATCCCTGGGCCAGGCACCAGACGAGATCCGTGAGCTGATCGAGGACATGGTGGCCATCAGCCAGTTGTCGGAAGAGGAAGAGGCCGACGACGAAAGCGAGCAGCAGTTGCTGGAAATCACCGAATACGTGCGTCTGGGCGCCTTGACCGTCTTCACCGAGTTCAACGAGCCGGAAAAGCCGGCGGGTAAAGGGCCGACGCTGCACTGATCAGGAGACCGCATGGCTTCAATGATTCCGATGAAAGAATTTGCCGAGCGCCGCCGCAAACTGATGGAGCGGATGGCGCCGGACAGCATTGCCATTCTCCCGGCGGCGCCGGAGCGGGTGCGCAATCGGGATGTGCTGCATCCGTTCCGCCAGGACAGCGATTTCCACTATCTGACCGGTTTTGGCGAGCCCGAAGCGGTACTGGCACTGATTCCCGGGCGCGAGCATGGTGAGGCGGTGCTGTTCTGCAAGGAGCGTAATCCGGAGAAGGAGCTGTGGGACGGCTTCCTGGTGGGCCAGGACGGTGCCATTGAACAGTATGGCCTGGACGATGCCTTTCCGATTACCGACATCGACGACATCCTGCCGGGCATGATTGAGGGTCGCAGCCGGGTGTATTACCCCTTGGGCAAAGACCCGGCGTTCGATACTCGGGTGATGGAGTGGGTCAAGACCATTCGCAGCAAGGTGCGCGCCGGCGCTCACCCTCCGGGCGAGTTCGTGGCCCTTGAGCACCTGCTCCATGACCTGCGCCTGTATAAGAGCGCGGCGGAGGTGAAGGTGATGGCGAAGGCTGGCAAGATCAGCGCCGAGGCGCACCGCCGGGCCATGAAGCGGGCAAGGCGGGGAGGTTATGAGTACCAGCTGGAAGCCGAGCTGATCCACACCTTCATGGAGCACGGCGCCCGGGATACCGCCTATCCATCGATTGTCGGCAGTGGCGCCAATGCCTGCATCCTGCATTACATCGAGAATTCGGCGCCACTGAAAGAGGGCGACCTGGTACTGATTGATGCCGGCTGTGAGCTGGAGTGCTACGCCTCTGATATTACCCGCACCTTCCCGGTCAGTGGCACCTTCAGCCCGGAGCAAAAGGCGCTGTACGAAGTCGTGCTGGCGGCCCAGTACGCCGCCATTGACGCGGTGAAGCCGGGCAACCACTGGAACCAGCCCCACGAGGCAGCGCTGAACGTGCTGACCCAGGGCCTGATTGATCTTGGCCTGCTGTCCGGCACCGTGGAAGAGGCCATCGAGGCTGGCTCCTACCGGCGGTTCTTCATGCACCGTACGGGCCATTGGCTGGGCATGGACGTGCATGATGTGGGCGATTACAAGATTGGTGACGCCTGGCGCCAGCTGGAGCCAGGCATGGCCCTGACTGTCGAGCCGGGCCTGTATGTGGCGCCGGACAACACCGACGTGGATGAGAAATGGCGGGGCATAGGCATCCGCATCGAAGACGACGTGGTGGTCACCAAAGACGGTTGTCGCATCCTGACCGATGACGCGCCGAAAACCATTCCCGAGATTGAAGCCCTGATGGCGGACTGAGACCGTGAATCAAAACCAGCTGGATACCGATCTGATCATTGCCGGCGGCGGCCTGGCCGGCGCCACGTTGGCCCTGGCGATGGCCCGGGTGGTGCCGGAGTTGCGGGTGACCGTGGTGGAAACCGTGCCGCTGGCTCCGGATGCCCTGCCCGAAGACTACCAGCCCAGTTACGACGCCCGGTCCACGGCATTGGCGTGGGGCTCGAGGCTGATTTTTGAGGAGCTGGGACTGTGGTCGACCGTATCTGAGCACGCCACCCCCATTCACCATATCCACGTCTCGGATCGCGGCCATTTTGGCGCCACCCGACTGCACGCGCAGGACCATGGCCAGGAGGCCCTGGGTTACGTGGTTGATAACCGCTGGATGGGGCTGTGCCTGATGCGGGCGCTGCTGGAGACCGGGGTAGAATGGCAGGCGCCAGCGGAAGTGACCGGGATGACCCCCACCGAGCAGGGTGTTTGCGTGGATGTCCTGAAAGACGGCGAACCGCTGACCCTGACCGCTCAGTGCCTGGTGGTGGCGGATGGTGGCCGTTCCGGCCTGCGGGAAAAGCTTGGTTTCCAGGCCCGAACCGAGGATTATGGCCAGAATGCATTGATCGCCAATGTCTCCACCGGCGAGTCGCACCAGTATGTCGCCTACGAGCGCTTTACCGACACCGGCCCCATGGCGTTGCTGCCCCACGGCTCGCCCAAGCAGCCGGGCAACCAGTCGGCGCTGGTCTGGACCCTTAGTGACACTGCTCTGCACGACATCCTGTCACTGTCCGATGAGCAGAAGTGCCGCAAGCTGCAGGAGCGTTTTGGCTGGCGGCTGGGCGCGTTTACCCGTATTGGTGAGTGTTATCACTACCCGCTAAAACTCAGCACCGTGGACGAAGCGGTGCGCCCTGGCGTGGCCCTGGTGGGCAACGCCGCCCATGCCCTGCACCCGGTGGCTGGGCAGGGCTTCAACCTGGCGCTGCGGGGACTGGTCACGCTGGCGGAACAGTTCCGCAAGGGCGTGGACCGGGGCGTGGCCATTGGCGATCTGTCGGTGCTGGGGGAATACCAGCGCCTGCACCGCCAGGACTGGCGTCAGACCGTGCAGTTTTCGGATTCACTGATTCGTTTGTTCGGTCAGCCCCTGGCTCCGGTTACCCTGGCCCGGGATGCGGGCCTGATGGGGCTTGATCTGGTGCCCGGCGCCAAGCGCTGGTTTGCCCGCAAGGCCATGGGCACTGGCGGACGCCGGCCAGTGCTTCCGTTGTCAGACAACGCCGGGGAGGCGCGCTCTGAATGACCAGTACTTCCAATCTTTCCCACTTTGATGTGGTGATTGCCGGTGGCGGCATGATCGGCTCTGCCGTGGCCCTGGGGCTGGCCCATCAGGGCTGGCGGGTGGCCCTGGTGGAAAGCGAGACCGTCGAGACCTTGCTGCAGCCAACAAAGCCGGCGGACACCGTTGAAGACTTCGAGCCGCGAGTCAGCGCCATTTCCCTGGCCAGTCAGCGTTTGCTGGAGAGCGTGGGTGTCTGGTCCCGCATTGCGGCGCAGCGGCACTGCGATTACCGGAAAATGACGGTGTGGGATGGAGATGGTACCGGCCGTATTCATTTCGATGCGGCCGAGCTATACGCCACCTCCCTCGGCACCATCATCGAGAATCGTCACATTGTGAGGGGGCTATTCCAGGCCCTGGCGGACAGTTCGGTCACCGTGTTTGACGGTGTCAGGGTCAGTCGCTGGCTTAGGGGCTGGGGCGTGGAGCTGGACGACCACCGCGTGATCACTGCCGATCTGGTGGTGGGTGCCGATGGCGGCCATTCGCGCCTGCGCCAGTGGGCGGGATTGGCGACCCGGGAATGGGATTACGATCACCAGGCCATTGTCTGCACTGTCAAAACGGCGCAGAGCCACCAGTTTACCGCCTGGCAACGGTTCTCCCAGACCGGTCCGTTGGCTTTCCTGCCGCTGAGCAACGAGCAGGGGGATGATCACTTCTGTTCCATCGTCTGGTCCCAGCAGACCGATGAGGCGCGGCGGTTGATGGCGCTGGACGACGATGCGTTCGATGCGGAACTTTCCCGTGCCTTTGAAGGGCAACTCGGCGAGCTGGAGGCGGTTTCGCGCCGGTTTGCCTTCCCTCTGCGCCAGCGTCACGCCAAGGACTACATTGCCGAGGGGCTGGCCCTGGTGGGCGATGCTGCCCATACCATTCACCCGCTGGCCGGTCAGGGGGCCAATCTGGGGTTCGGCGATGTCCAGGTGTTGCTGGACGAACTGGCCAAGGCCCGTAAAGCTGGCCTGCCCGCGGGGGATGCCTTGGTCCTGGCCCGTTATCAGCGTCGTCGCAAGGGCGATAACCTGACCATGATGGCGGCCATGGAGGGTTTCAAGCAGTTGTTTGCCAGGGATGAGTTGCCCGTGCGCTGGATGCGCAATGCCGGCATGCGAGTGCTGGACCGGATGGATGGTATCAAGAACAAAGTCGCGGCCATGGCCATGGGAGAACTTTGATGGCGGGGGTTAGCCTGCTTGCCCTGATTGACGATATCGCGACCGTGCTGGACGACATGGCACTGCTGACCAAGGCCGCGACCAAGAAGACGGCCGGGGTGCTGGGCGATGACCTTGCGCTCAACGCCCAGCAGGTGACGGGCGTAAATCCCGCCAGGGAGCTGCCGGTCGTCTGGGCCGTGGCGTTGGGGTCTCTGAAGAACAAGGCGATCCTGGTGCCGGCGGCACTGATCATCAGCTGGCTGATGCCCTGGTTGATCACCCCTCTGCTCATGCTGGGCGGGGCGTTCCTGTGCTACGAAGGTTTCGAGAAAGTGGCCCACCGGGTGCTGCACCGTGACCAGGATGACGGGCACAAAGAGGCGCTTCGGGAAGCGGTGAGAAATCCCGACATAGACCTGAATGCGTTGGAAAAGGACAAAATCCGGGGCGCGATCCGAACCGACTTCATATTGTCAGCGGAAATTATCGCGATCACGCTGGGAACCGTTGCCACTGCGGCCTTTGGCATGCGGGTGATTGTCCTATCGGTGGTTGCCTTGATGGTCACCGTGTTCGTGTACGGTTTGGTGGCTGGTATCGTGAAGCTCGACGATCTTGGCCTTTATCTCAGCAAATCATCCAATTCGAACACTCAGACATTGGGGCAGGGCCTATTGTCTCTGGCGCCGTACCTGATGAAAGGCCTGTCCATCCTGGGAACCATTGCCATGTTCCTGGTCGGTGGTGGCATTATCAGTCACGGGGTGGGCCCCTTACATCACCTGATTGAGAGCCTGGCGGGAACGTTTGATGGCGTTGTGGCCGGGCTGGTGTCCATGGCGCTGGACGGCGCTGTTGGCCTGGTTGCCGGTGCAGTCCTGGTATTGATGCTTACGCCTCTGATCGCTTGGTGGCAGCGTTATCGGGCCGGATGATGCCGGTTTTAACCGCAGGCATCGAACAGTCGACTGATTAATACCGGCACCGCCGTTTCCACCCGAAGAATGCGTGGCCCCAGGTGCACGCTGGTGCATCCGGCTTCCTCCAGTTTACCGACCTCGTACTCCGTGAATCCTCCTTCCGGGCCAATGCACAGGGTGGCTGGTTCAGACAGGTGCACCGGGCAGGGCTCGGCCCGGCCCGGGTGGGCGACCAGCGCCCGGGTGCCGGCCAGTAGTTCTGGCAACTCATCTTCCACGAAAGGCTTGAACAGCTTGCGGATGTGTACTTTCGGCATCTGCGTGTCCCGGGCCTGCTCCAGTCCGAGGGTCAGGTTTTCCCTCAAGTGGTCTTCCTGCAGCCACGGCGTCTGCCAGAAGCTCTTTTCCACCTTGTAGCTGTTGACCAGCCAGATGTCCTTCACGCCCAGAGAGGCGCAGGTCTGCAGGACCCGTCGAAGCATCTTGGGTCGGGGCATGGCGAGGATCAGGGTCAGTGGTAGCGGCGCGGGCGGGCTTTGATCCAGGGTGACCCGAAGCTCGGCGTGGGTGTCGGTCAGGCTCAGCACTTCACCTTCGCCCATCAAGCCGTTCTCCCGGCCGACGGGAATGCGCCGGCCTTCGGTGGCTCGAAGCACGGTTCTGAGGTGTTCCAGACGCCTACCGGTCAACCGTACGTGGTGATTGGCGGTGAAATCTTCATCGCTCAGCAGGGCCAGGTTCATTCGCCGGTTTGCTCGCTCTCAGAGGCTACTTCAAGGTCGCGTCGGGCCAAGCGGCTGGCCAGGATGCCGAATTCGAACAGTATCCACATGGGCACGGCCAAAAGGGTCTGGGAAATGATGTCCGGCGGGGTTAGCAGCATGCCAATAACAAAGCAGCCCACGATCACGTACGGGCGTTTGGCGGCCAGATTCTCCGGTGTTGTGGCACCGGTCAGGACCAGCAGAACGGTAGCAATGGGGATTTCGAAAGCCACGCCAAAGGCAAAGAACATCTTCAGTACGAAGTTCAGGTAACTGTTGATGTCAGGTAGCTCGACAATCCCTTCAGGGCCAATCGCTGTGAAAAAGCCGAACACCAGGGGGAATACCACGAAATAGGCGAAGGCGGCGCCGGCGTAGAACAACAGCACCGAGGTGAACAGCAACGGAAACGCCAGCCGTTTTTCATGGGCGTAGAGCCCGGGCGCGATAAAGCTCCAGAGCTGATAGAGAACCACCGGAATGGCAATGAACAGCGCCAGTACCAGGGCCAGCTTCAGGGGCGCGAAAAACGGCGAAGTAATGTCGGTGGCAATCATGGTCTGGCCCACCGGCAGCAGCTCGCGCAGCGGCTCGGAGATCAGCAGGTACAGTTCATTGGCAAACGGGTACAGGACAACAAAACAAATCGCAACCGCCAATACCATTTTCAGTAGCCGGCTACGGAGCTCGAGCAGATGCTCGATCAATGACATATCGCCCTGTTCAGGGGGTGTCTGGTGACCGTCTGGGGTGGCACTCATGAGCGGTTATCCGATGACTTCTCTGACGGGGGCTCGGGTGGCGTATCGTCGCCCTGGTTGCTGGACGGTGTGCCGGATTTGATGATGTGTTCCTGCTTTTCGGCCTCTGCAAGTGCATCCCGGACCGTTTTTTGAACATCCTCAAGGCTGACGTCGCCGGCCTTGCGGAGTTCTTCGCGCAGTTCGTCGGCTTTCAGCTGCCGGTCCAGTTCACTATTGAACTGGCTGACCATGCGTTTCGCACCGCCGACCCAGCGACCCGCGGCCCGGGCCGCGGTGGGCAGGCGTTCAGGGCCGAGAATCAGCAGGGCGATCACGGCGCAGAGCAGGATCTCTACAAAACCGATATCGAACATTCAGTGTGCGCTCAGTCCTGTTTTTCCCGGGATTTCTCCTCGGTTTCGGTGCCAGCCTTCCCGGATTTGTTGTCTTCCAGCTGGTCGGGCTTGAACTCGGAATCCTCGTCCTTGGATTTGTTTTCCTCTTCGCTCATGGACTTCTTGAATCCACGAACGGCGCCGCCCAGATCGCTGCCCATGTTGCGCAGCTTTTTGGTGCCAAAAAGCAGAACAACAATGACCAGGATGATAAGAAGTTGCCAGGGGCTAATCATGAGCAATCCTCGTTGACTCGTTACAGTTGCAGGCTATTGTACGCCACGGTGGGGGCTTTGAGGAAATCCATCTCGGAGCCGCCATTCGTGGCCTGATGCGGTGTTGGAACGGCCTGTCCGTGGCGTTCTTATTTGTTGGAACGGGCGGCTTTTTCTTCCAGACCGGACAGGTTAAAGCGGTTGGCCAGTTCATCCAGCACATCCTGGGGACTCAAGCCCAGGCGTGAGAGCATGACCATGCTGTGGAACCACAGGTCGGCGGTTTCACAGACCAGCTCGCGGGTCTGACCGGAGTGCTCAGCGTCTTTCGCGGCCAGCAGGGTCTCGGTGCATTCCTCGCCCACTTTTTCCAGGATCTTGTTCAGTCCCTTGGCGTGCAGGCTGGCCACGTAGGATTTCTCCGGGTCGGCCTGTTTACGCTCTTCCAGGACCTGGGCCAGCTGTTCGAGTACGTCGCTCATGATCGGTGTTCCTCAGTGTTTGCCGTAGATGCTGTCCGGGTCTTTCAAAACGGGGTCGGTGCTGACCCATTCGCCACCCTGCAATGATCGGTAGAAGCAGCTGCGCCTACCGGTGTGGCAGGCAATGCCGCCTTTCTGCTCGACCTTCAGCAGGATAACATCGGCATCGCAGTCCAGCCGGATGTCTTTGAGCACCTGCTGGTGGCCCGAGCTTTCGCCCTTGCGCCAGAGCCTGCCCCTGGAACGGGACCAATACACGGCTTGACCTTCCTGGACGGTCAGCGCCAGGGACTCCCGGTTCATCCAGGCCATCATCAGGATTTCGCCGGTCTCGGCGTCCTGGGCGATGGCGGGCACCAGGCCGTCTTCGGTCCAGCAGATGTCATTCAGCCAGTCCGGCTGGAGTTGTTCGGCGGGGGGCTCTTGCATGTTTTTGAATCCTGACTATCGGGTGATTTAACGGCCGCCCCGGAGCATCAGAGCGGCGGCAACGGCCAGCAGCGCCCAGCCCCAGGCCGGCATGTTGGCCGCCAGTTGTTGGGTTTCCGCCTGGGTGCTGGCAACGGCAGTCGCGGCCAGCGCAGCGGCGACAAAACCCCGGCGCCAGCGACGTTCGCTACGTTTGTTCTGTTCTTTCATGAGGGCCAGGGCCTTGCGGTTCTGGTCCTCGGTGGGGCCGGTATTGCGCAGGCGCAGCAGGGCGTCGTGCACCAGTTGCGGCATTTCCGGTGCCTGCTCCAGCCAGGCCGGCAGGTGGCTTTGCAGCGACTTGTACAGGCCGCTGGGGCCAATGCGCTGGCGCATCCACTTTTCCAGGAATGGCTGGGCGGTGCTCCACAGGTCCAGCTCCGGGTACAGCTGGCGGCCGAGGCCTTCCACGTTCAGCAGGGTCTTCTGCAGCAGCACCAGTTGCGGCTGCACTTCCATGTTGAAGCGTCGGGCGGTCTGGAACAGGCGCAGCAGGAAGTGCCCGAAGGAAATGTCTTTCAGTGGACGCTCGAAAATGGGCTCGCACACTGTTCGGATGGCCGCTTCGAATTCGTTGACCCGGGTTTCCGGCGGCACCCAGCCGGAGCGGATATGCAGCTCGGCCACCTGGCGGTAATCCCGGCGGAAAAAGGCGAGCAGGTTGCGGGCCAGGTAGCTCTGGTCGTCCGGGGCCAGGGTGCCAACGATGCCGAAATCAATGGCGATGTATTTCGGGTCGTCCGGGTTGCTGGCGTCGACGAAGATATTGCCCGGGTGCATGTCGGCGTGGAAGAAGCTGTCCCGGAATACCTGGGTGAAAAATATCTCCACGCCTTTCTCGGCCAGGACCTTCATGTTCACGCCAGCGGCCCGCAGGGCTGGCACGTCGGCAATGGGAATGCCCTTGATGCGTTCCATCACCATGACCGACTGGGTGGTGTAGTCCCAGTCAATGAAGGGAATGTAGATCAGCGGGGAGTTTTCGAAGTTGCGGCGCAGCTGGCTGGCGTTGGCGGCTTCGCGCTGCAGGTCCAGCTCGTCGTGGATGGTGGCGTCGTAATCGGCCACCACGTCCACCGGGCGCAGGCGTTTGCCCTCGGACCAGTACTGTTCCAGCAGGCCGGCCATCAGGTACATCAGGGCCAGGTCCTGGTGGATCACCCGCTCGATACCCGGGCGGACCACTTTCACCACGACTTTCTGACCGTTTAGCAGTGTCGCTGCGTGCACCTGGGCCACGGAGGCCGAAGCCATGGGGTCGGAACTGAACTCGGCGAACAGCTCGGACACCGGCGCGCCCAGGGATTGTTCAATGATGCTCCTGGCCTGGTCGCTGGGGAAGGGCGGCACCCGGTCCTGCAGGTTTTTCAGGGCGGCGGCCATGTCGTCCGGCATCAGATCCCGGCGGGTGGAAAGGATCTGGCCGAATTTGACGAATACCGGGCCCAGTTCTTCCAGGGCCAGGCGCAGGCGGTCCCCCCGGCTGACTTTGGGTTTCGGGAACAGGTGCCAGGGCGCCAGCAGGAAAAACAGTTTCAGGGGTGCCGGCAATTCCTCCAGCGGCAGGAAGGTGTCCAGCCGGTAACGGCAGAATACCCAGGCAATTCGAAACAGGCGTCGCAAGCGGTTCACGGTTTCTCCGTTTGATGGTCGCTGTCGGTGTTGCCCAGCGCTGTCAGCTTGGCGTCCAGGGCATTGGTACGGTGTTCCAGATCCGCGATGGCCTGGGTTCGGGCGGCCAGTTCGCGGCGGCCGGGCAGGGTCCGGGTTTCCTCGTGGATGTATTCTTCCAGGTTGGCGGTCACACTGGCCATGGCCTGGCGGCTCCACTGCACGGCATTACGCAGGGCCTTGCCCAGCAGGTGAGCCGGCACATCGCCCAGGTGTCGGGCCATGGCCGCTTCCCAGTCGGGGTCCAGTTGGGCGATTGCCTGTTGCAGCTGAAGGGCTTTCTCATGGTCACCTTCCACTGTCAGGCGACCATCACTGATCACCCGGGGATCGCCCAGGGCCAGTGAGGCCAAGGCTATCGGGCCACCGATGATGGTTGCGACGGCGTTCTCGCAGGCCTGGTTTTTTACCCGCACCAGCGGCTCATCAATGCTCAGGCTCACTACCGCCTCAAGGGGTGTTGTGAGCCGAATGCCGACCGGTTGCGCCAGGCTCTGCATCAACGCGGCGCGGCCCGCCGGGTCCAGCGCCAGGGCCCGGTTCAGTCCGGTCTGGAGAATGGCGGCCAGGTCCGAGCCAAGCATCAGGGCTTGATTCCCACGTGTAGGGCTACCACGCCGCCGGTCATGTTGTAGTACTTGCAGTTGACCAGGCCGGCGTCTTCCATCATGCCTTTGAGGGTTTCCTGGTCCGGGTGCATGCGGATGGACTCGGCCAGGTACTTGTAGCTTTCGCTGTCATTGGCAATCAGCTTGCCCATCAGCGGCAGAGCCCGGAAGGAGTACTCGTCATAGACCTTGCTCAGCAACGGGTTGGTGGGTTTGGAAAACTCCAGCACCATCAGTTTGCCCCCGGGCTTGAGCACGCGGGCCATGTCGCGCAGTGCCTGGTCCTTGTCGGTGACGTTGCGCAGGCCGAAGGCGATGGATACCGCCTGGAAGTTGTTGTCCGGGAACGGCAGGTGTTCTGCGTCGGCCTGCACGTATTCGATGTTGCCGGCATAACCCCTGTCGGTCAGCCGGCTGCGGCCCACCTGCAGCATGGAGGCATTGATGTCGGCCAGCACCACCTTGCCCGATGGGCCCACCAGGTCGGAGAACTTCATGGTCAGATCGCCGGTGCCGCCGGCGATGTCCAGCACCTTGTGGCCAGGGCGTACGCCGGACAGCTCGATGGTGAAGCGCTTCCACAGGCGGTGAATGCCCAGGGACATCAGGTCGTTCATGAGGTCGTACTTGCCGGCCACACTGTGAAAAACCTGGGCCACCTGGCCGGCTTTCTGGCTTTTCGGCACGTTGCGGAAGCCGAAGTGGGTGACATCGTCCTGGCCGTTGCCGGGGGTGCCCGGCGTTTGCTGCTCGCTCATGAGGGATGGTCCTGTCAGAATCTGAACCCCGTATTCTAACCGCTCGGGGGTTGGCTACAAGTTCAAAGCGACCTTACACTGTAAAACCTTTTTAAACCGTTGAGAAAACTGATCCATGTCTGTCATTGATATCCACCGTACTCATTCTCTTAAAAAAGAAGATGCACGTTCCGCCGCCGAAGGTTTGGCGAAGAATCTGGCCAGCAAATTCGATATGCAGTACCACTGGGAAGACGATTCCCTGAAATTTGAACGCAGTGGCGTCAAGGGAGTGGTGGATATTGCTGAAACAGATCTGCACATCCGTGTCGAGCTGGGCATGATGCTGCGCCCGTTCAAGCCAAAAATTGAAGAAGAAATCCAGGCACGCCTGGACCGGGTGATTGCTGCCTGACTGCCGTTGTTTCCGACCTCTCTGGTTGTCTCGCTGATCCTACGATAATTTCATTCACGGTGACGAAATACCGTCTACATTGAAAGGGTTAATGCACAACGATAACCAGAACAAGAGGTCGGAAGCATGATTTACGCACAACCCGGAAAAGAAGGCTCCATTGTTTCGTTCAAACCCCGCTATGAAAACTACATCGGTGGTAAGTGGGTGGCCCCGGTCAAGGGCGAATATTTTGAGAACATTACTCCTGTCACCGGTGAGGTGATTTGCGAGATTCCCCGTTCCGGCGCCGAGGATATTGACCTGGCTCTGGACGCTGCCCACAAGGCGGCACCGGCTTGGGGCGCAACCTCCGCCACCGAGCGCTCCAACATCCTACTGAAAATCGCCGATCGCATTGAGGCCAATCTGGAAATGCTGGCGGTGGCGGAAACCTGGGACAACGGTAAGGCGGTTCGAGAAACCCTCAATGCCGATATCCCGCTGGCGGCCGACCACTTCCGCTATTTTGCCGGTTGTATCCGGGCCCAGGAAGGCCATACCGGCGAGATTGACCACAACACCGTGGCTTATCATTTCCACGAGCCGCTGGGTGTGGTGGGGCAGATCATTCCCTGGAATTTCCCGCTGTTGATGGCGTCGTGGAAGCTGGGCCCTTGCCTGGCCGCCGGTAACTGCACGGTGCTCAAGCCGGCGGAGCAGACGCCGGCCAGCATCCTGTTGTTGATGGAGCTGATTGGCGACCTGCTGCCGCCGGGTGTCATCAACATCGTCAATGGCTATGGGCCGGAAGCCGGTCAGGCCCTGGCCACCAGCACCCGCATCGCCAAGATCGCCTTTACCGGTTCCACCCCGGTGGGCTCGCACATTCTCAAGTGCGCCGCCGACAACATCATTCCCTCCACGGTCGAGCTGGGTGGCAAATCCCCCAATATCTACTTCTCGGATGTCATGAAGGCCGAGCCGGAATTCGTCGACAAGTGCGTGGAGGGCCTGGTACTGGCGTTCTTCAACCAGGGCGAAGTGTGTACCTGTCCGTCCCGGGCCCTGGTGCAGGAAGACATGTTCGAGGAATTCATGCACAAGGTCGTCCAGCGCACCAAGGCCATCAAGCGCGGTAACCCACTGGATACCGATGTGCAGGTGGGTGCCCAGGCCTCGAAGGAGCAGTTCGACAAGATCATGTCGTACCTGGAAATAGGCAAGCAGGAAGGCGCGGTGGTGCTGACCGGCGGCGACAGGGAAGACCTGGGTGTGGAATTCAATAACGGTTTCTACATTCAGCCCACCCTGTTCAAGGGCGACAACAAAATGCGGGTGTTCCAGGAAGAGATCTTTGGCCCGGTGGTGGGTGTGACCACCTTCAAGACCGAAGCCGAAGCCCTGGCGATTGCCAACGATACCGAGTTTGGCCTCGGCGCCGGCGTATGGACCCGCGACACCAACCTGGCTTACCGCATGGGACGCAATATCCAGGCGGGTCGGGTTTGGATGAACTGTTACCACGCCTATCCGGCCCACGCGGCCTTCGGTGGTTACAAGAAATCCGGCGTGGGGCGGGAAACCCACAAGATGGCGTTGGAGCATTACCAGCAGACCAAGTGCATGCTGGTGAGTTACGACACCAACCCGCTCGGGTTCTTCTGATTTTGCTGATCCTTTACGGGCCCTTCGGGGCCCGTTTTTGGTTGGGTGGCCGATACCCTTGAAACGCGATTGTCTGAATCCATGGTGTCGGTTGATATTGTTTGATAGGGAGGCTGTACTAATTCGTAGTACGGTGAAGAAAATCTTCAGACAGGAGGCACCATGAGCGAATTCAGAACCGAACAGGACAGTCTGGGTGAAGTGAAAGTGCCCAAGAACGCGCTGTGGGGTGCACAGACCCAGCGCGCGGTGGATAATTTCCCGGTCAGTGGCCAGCCAATGCCGGCGGCTTTTATCAGTGCTGTCGCACAAGTGAAGTGTTCGGCGGCCCAGGCGAACAGTGCCCTGGGAATTCTGGACCCTAAACTGCGGGATGCCATTGTTCAGGCTTGCCAGCGTATTGTGAACGGCGAGTTCGCTGACCAGTTCCCGGTCGATCGGTATCAGACCGGCTCCGGCACCAGTACCAACATGAACGTGAACGAGGTGGTGGCGTCCATCTGCCGGGAGCAGGGTGTGGAAGTGCACCCGAACGATCACGTCAACATGAGCCAGAGTTCAAACGATGTGATTCCCACCGCCATCCATGTCAGTTCCCTGTTGGCGGTGAAGGAGCAACTGCTGCCGGCAATTGATCACCTGCGTGGCGCGATCTACGAGCGTGAAGCGGAACTCAAGAGCCAGGTGAAGACCGGCCGTACTCACCTGATGGACGCCATGCCGGTAACCATGGCGCAGGAGCTGAGAACCTGGCGCGAGCAGCTCGTCGCCGTTGAGCGCCGGCTGGAACAGGTGTGCGACGAGCTTGCCGCTGTACCCCAGGGCGGCACAGCCGTGGGCACTGGCGTGAACGCGGACGAGGAATTTGCCGGGCAATTCATCAAGTTCCTCAAGATCAATACCGGCCAGTCTTTCCGATCCCTGGACCACAAGTTTGTCGGGCAAAGCGCCATCGATGGGCCAGTGGCCCTGTCGGCCCAGCTGCGTGGCACGGCCGTGGTGTTGACCAAGATTGCCAACGATCTGCGCTGGATGAACAGTGGCCCAATCCACGGGCTGGCGGAAATCAGTCTGCCGGCGCTGCAGCCGGGCAGTAGCATCATGCCGGGCAAGGTGAACCCGGTGATTCCGGAATCCGTGGCCATGGTGGCCGCCCAGGTCATGGGGCTGGACAGTGCGGTGGCCATCGCCGGGCAGTCGGGTAATTTCCAGCTCAACGTGATGCTCCCGATGGTGGGGGCCAATCTGCTGGAGATGACGTCGCTGCTGGCCAATGCAATCAATGTCCTGGCTGACAAGGCGATCACCGGTTTCACGGTGAACGCCGATAACCTGAATGAAGGTGTGGGCCGCAACCCGGTACTGGTCACGGCCCTGAATCCGGTGATTGGCTATAACCTGGCCTCGGAGATTGCCAAGGAAGCCTATGCCAGTGGCCGGGCGGTGATCGATGTGGCCGAAGAGCGCAGCGACCTGAGTCGGGAACGCCTGGAGCAGTTGATGGATCCGCTGAAGCTGACCCGCGGCGGGCTGATGGAGTAATCCCTCCTCGGGAGGGCGCAGGTCTAACAGGGAGAGCGTTGTTTGCTGCTGCCACTGGAGCTGTTTGTCATGCTGGTGTTGGCCAACGGCTCGCCGGTGGTGGCGGCCCGGCTGTTTGGTCGCCTGGGTAACTGGCCGGTGGATGCCGGCCGCCCCTGGCGTGATGGTCGGCCCCTGTTTGGCCGAAGCAAAACCTGGCGGGGACTGCTGGCGGGAATTCTGGCCTGCTCTTTGTTCTCGGTGTGCATTGGCCTGGAATGGCTGTTTGGAGCCCTGTTTGGGCTTCTGGCCTTGATGGGAGACCTGCTCAGCAGTTTCGTGAAGCGCCGGCTGGGGTTGAAATCCAGCGCCCGGGCCCTCGGGCTGGATCAGGTGCCCGAGAGTCTGCTGCCCATGCTGCTGGCCTGGTACGTGCTGCCCATACCCGGCTGGCAGGCGCTGTCGGTAGCGGCGCTATTCGCCCTCTCCAATATTCTGGTCTCGCCTCTGCTGTATCGTCTGGGCATCCGCAGTCACCCGCACTAATCACTAATCCGGCCCCCGGGTCAGTGTGTGAATGGTCACTTCCGGTGGGCAGTTCAGCCGTACATTCAACACCGACGTGCCCGCCCCCGGCGAGGTGTATCCCTGCATGCCGTTGACCTGCCAGGCCCCTCTGCCCAAGCGACGGGGGCAGCGGGAATCGAGAGTCAGCGGAATGCCGCCGGGCAGGCACAGCTGGCCGCCGTGGGTGTGGCCGCACAGGAAAATGTCGTGGCCCGCGTGGGCCGCTTCACGCCAGATCTCCGGGGTATGGCTCAATAGGATGCTGAGCCCGCCAACCGGGATTTCATCGCCTGCCCGGTGCAGATTGTGCACCTTGTAATAGTGGGGGTCGTCCACACCGGCCAGGTAGATCTGCTCCGTCTCCTTTTGCAGGGGCACCATTTCATTCATCAACAGCCGGTAACCCATATCCTCCATGGCCGGGACCATGCGGACACTGTCGTGGTTGCCCAGCACGGCATAGGCCTCGCCCCGTATGGCTTCCCGTAACCGCGCCATGCCGTCCAGCGCATCATCGACGGGGCCCCAGGTGTTCTTGCGGTAATCGCCGGTCAGCACGCAAAGGTCGTAGCTTAAAGGCTCAATCTGCCGGATAACGGCCTCCAGGTTTTTTTCGTCCATATCCACGTGGAGGTCAGTGAGGTGCAGTATCCGGAAGCCCTCGAACGCCTCAGGCAAGTCGGGGAGGACAAACCGGTGATGGGCGGTGGTGAGCCTCCGGCTGTTGGCTCGAGCCCGGTCCAGCAGCCCCGTGGCCTGCAGGCACAAGCGGATCAGGCGTGGCGCATTGGCCAGGTTTTCCAGATGGAAGGAGCGATGGTTGCGCCCGAATACCTGGGCTTCGGTTTCCTGCTCAATGCCCAGGCGCTGGCGCGCGTGCACGGGCCCCAGTCGCAGGCTCAAGCGGTACTCCAGTGCCTCGTTGTGTTTGTCCGGTGTGCGGGCTTTTGCGGTCATGGTCTAACCCCTGTCGCCGAGCGGGAACCGTTGAGCGGCCTCGGTTGTCAGTATGGTATCCTCATTCCACACATGCCAACGCTGGCTCAACCGACGATGGAGGGCTCTATGACTGATGCCTGCAATATTCCGGGTTTGAACGTTCCACGCAGCCGTTTTCCCGTGCCCGAACGAGAGCCCTCCGGCAATACTGGCGCCGAGGCGCGGTTGGTGCTGGCTGGCGGCTGTTTCTGGTGCGTGGAGGCGGTTTTCCTTGCTGTTGACGGCGTAACCCAGGTGGTTTCCGGTTATGCCGGAGGGGCTGCGGAAACGGCCAATTACGAAGCCGTTTGCACCGGCGCCACCGGGCACGCCGAGGCGGTGGAAGTGCGCTACCAGCCCTCGAAAGTGAGCTTTGGTGAATTGCTGCGGGTATTTTTTTCCGTAGCCCACGATCCGACGCAGCTCAACCGGCAGGGTAATGATGTGGGGACCCAGTACCGTTCGGCGGTGTTCTACGAAACGCCGGAGCAGAAAGACGTGGTGGCGGCCTATATCGCGCAGTTGAATGAAGCCGGGGTTTTTTCGGACCCGATAGTGACTACCCTGGAGCCACTGACGGCCTTTTATCCGGCCGAAGAGCACCACCAGAACTTCGCCGCCCGCAACCCGTGGCAGCCCTATGTTATGGCAGTGGCCGCGCCAAAAATGGAGAAGCTGGCCAGCACCTGGCCGGAGCAGTTGAAGCCTGAATTCAGCCAGAACGATCCCGACGTGTCGTGAGGAGGTTCCAATGACATTATCTGCTGCCGGTTACGACCTGACCCCACTCAGTGAGGCGGAGGTTGCCGAAAAGGCGGCCGACCTGACGCCGGAAGAGCGACGGATCCTGCTGGACCACGGCACTGAGCATCCTTTCTGTGGCACACTTCTGGACAACAAGCGGGCTGGCGATTATCACTGCCGACTGTGTGATCTGCCGCTGTTCAGCTCCAATGCCAAGTTTGATTCCGGCACGGGTTGGCCCAGCTTCTTTCAGCCATTTGATCCGGACCACATTCGGTACCTGGAAGACAGTAGCTTGGGCATGGCTCGGACGGAGATTCGTTGTCCCCGTTGTGACAGCCACCTGGGGCATGTTTTTCCGGATGGGCCTCCGCCCACCGGCCAACGCTACTGCCTTAATTCCGTGGCAATGGTGTTCCGCCCCAGAGAGCCGCAGTAGTCACCGAAACGCCCAAAGAATCCCTCAGGCGCCGGTTGTGGCCGCAACCACGGTGTAGAACAGGTAGCCGGTGTAGGCGACGTATACTGCTAACAGGCCGCCGCCGTCGAGCCGGGTAATGGTCCGGCGACCGCCGGTCAGCCCATAGCCCATGAGCAGTAAGCCAACGGTCAGCGCCAGCATCAGCGTCCAGTCCCGGTAAAGGACTTCCGGGTCGACCTTGAGCGGTTCAATGGCCGCAGCCAGACCGACCACGGCAAGGGTGTTGAAAATGCCGGAGCCGAGGATGTTGCCGAGAATCAGGTCGTGCTCGTTTTTCTTCACCGCCGCAAGGGCCGAGGCGAGCTCCGGCAGGGATGTGCCAATGGCAACGATGGTCAGGCCGATCACCAGGTCGCTGACCCCCAGGCTTTGAGCGATAGTGACGGCGCCCCAAACCAGCAGCCTGGAGCTGACAATCAGGAACACCAGGCCAATCACTAGCCACACGATGGCTGTTTTCAGCGGCATGGGGTGGGCGATGATCTCAGCGTCGGTTTCACCCCCGAGCGGGTCGCCCTTGCCCTTGATGCCCATGTAGATAGACCAGCCCATCACCGCGGCAAATACCGCCAGCAGTATCCAGCCATCCAGACGGCTGAGTTCTCCGTCGAGCAGCTGTGCCCCGGCAATCGCGGTCAGAACGATGAGCAGGGGCAGTTCTTTGCGGATGACCTGAGAGTGCACGGCAATCGGGGCGATAATGGCCGTCAGGCCAACAATCAGCGCGATATTGGTGATGTTCGAGCCGTAGCCGTTGCCCAGGGCCAGGCCCGGGTTGCCATCGGCGGCCGCCATGGCGGAGACCGCCAGTTCCGGGGCCGAGGTGCCAAAACCAATGATCACCATGCCAATCAGCAGGGTGGGCATGCCCAGGTGCTTGGCGGTGGCGGCGGCGCCCTCGACAAAGCGGTCGGCACTCCATACCAGAAGAATCAGACCGACGATTATGGCTCCGATCGCCATCAACATAGAAAACCTCACCTTCAATGCGTTGAGTGCGCCTGCCCCGGCGGGATCAGGCGGCCCGTAAGATACCGCATGTTCCGTTTGCGGTCAGTACCAGGGGTGTTGTGGATCGTACATAAGCCCTGATCCACCGGCGAATTTGCCGGGTATCAGACTAAAGTGGCGCTGATATTGTTAACAAAAGTAGGGAGAATTGCGGCAAACCACAATTGTTGGCCCGAAAGACATCAGTTAGCAAACGCAATTTAACATTCCCGTCAAAATCTGGATAATTGCGTCCACTTTCAGACCGGGAGCATTCGGCAGCGCCCTTTAACCTCGCGCCCCGCCGGTTCCCGACAGGCCGCCTTGCTGATCGTGGGGTGGCAATAACAGGCTCAACACTAGCTAGGGTGAAAACCAATGGCCGTTAGACAGGCAGATGTAGTGCTGGTCGGCGGGGGCGTCATGAGCGCTACCCTCGGCATGATGCTCAGGCAGCTGGATCCGTCCCTCGACATCGTAATGGTGGAGCGTTTGGACCACGTTGCCCACGAAAGTACCGATGGATGGAACAACGCAGGCACCGGTCATGCCGGCTACTGCGAACTGAACTACACCCCGGAAACCGACGATGGCGATGTGGCCATTGAGCGGGCGCTGAACATCAACGCCCAGTTCGAGCTTTCCTTGCAGCTGTGGTCGTACCTGGTGGAGCAGGGCATTCTGCCCGAGCCCAACAACTTCATTAACCAGACGCCACATCAGAGCTTTGTCTGGGGTGAAGACAACGTCAAGTTCCTCAAGCGTCGCTGGGAACGCCTGAAAGCGCATCACCTGTTCCAGGAAATGGAATTCACGGAAAGCTTTGAAAAGCTGGAAGAGTGGATGCCGCTGGTGGTTCAGAGCCGCGACCACGGCCAGAAAGTGGCCGCGACCCGCATTCAGCACGGCGCCGATGTGGATTTCGGGTCGTTGACTCGCAGCATGATCAAGTGGCTGGAAACCCAGCCGAACTTCGAGCTGATGCTCAACTCCCCGGTGACCTACCTGGATCAGCTGGACAACGGCAGCTGGGCGCTGCGTGTGAAGAACCAGAAGACCGGTGAAACCACCAAGCTGGAATCCAATTTTGTGTTCCTGGGTGCAGGCGGCGGTGCTCTGCCTCTGCTGCAGAAGTCCGGCATTGATGAAGCGCGCGGTTATGGCGGCTTCCCGGTGAGTGGTCAGTGGCTGGTGTGCCAGAAGCCTGAGATTGTGAAGTCCCACAACTCCAAGGTATACGGTAAGGCACCGATTGGCGCGCCGCCAATGTCCGTGCCGCACCTGGATACCCGGATCATCAACGGCAAGCCGGCCCTGCTGTTCGGTCCGTTCGCTGGGTTTACCACGCGATTCCTGAAGCAGGGTTCTATTTTTGACCTGTTCGGCTCGGTGAAGGCCAACAACCTCAAGCCGATGCTGTCGGTGAGCAAGAACAACATGGATCTGACCCGCTATCTCATCGGGGAAGTGTTCCAGTCCCATAAGGATCGGGTGGACGCGTTGCGTAATTTCTTCCCGGATGCGAAGGAAGAGGACTGGACCCTGCAGATGGCTGGCCAGCGCGTGCAGATCATCAAGGAGGCCCCGGGTGGCGGTGGCAAGCTTGAGTTCGGCACCGAGATCGTGGCGGCCAAAGACGGTTCCCTGGCGGCCCTGCTGGGTGCCTCTCCAGGTGCTTCCACGGCCGTGAACGCAATGATCGACGTGCTTGAGCGTTGCTTCCCCGAGAAGATCAAGACCGAACAGTGGCAAGAGCGCATGCGGGAACTGGTGCCGTCCTACGGCCAGTCCCTGGTGGACGATGCGGAGCTGCTGCATAAGGTACGTGAGAGAACGCTTTCGACTCTCAAGCTGCGGTAATTCTGTAAGTTCCCGGTTATTGACCGAGGAACGAGCAGGAAGACTTAAAACGGGTGTTGGAGAAATCCAGCGCCCGTTTTTTATGAGTGTTGGAAAAGTGAGCGGTTGCTATTTCCCGATATCCGGTCCACTTTTTAAGGATACCCTTAAAAAGTGGAGACCCATCGTGACGGAACAAAAGTACGACCCCAACAAAGGTTATGTGGCGCTTCTTGGTTGGAGCCTCAATGCCGTGGAAGCGGCGGACAAGTTTGATCGCCGTTACGTGGTGGTGGCCCCGGATTGGGCCGAGGAATACTGCGAAAAGCATGATATTCCCCATGTGCCCTGGAATTTCGAGCGCCTGAACGACCGCTCCATCGAAATTGCTCAAACCCTGAAGGAGATGGGCGTGGATGTGGCCATTCCGCTGTTTGAGGAAACCGTGGAATGGGCGGGTGCCATTAACTCAGTATTGATGAATAACCCGCGGCTGCTGGGCCAGGCCATGCTGCTGCGTGACAAGGCGCTAATGAAGCGCCGGGCTCAGCTTGGTGGTATCCGGGTTGGTATTTTCGAGGAAGCCCACGACAAAGAAGACGTTATCCGTTTCCTCAAGCGAGTGAACCAGACCCTGCTCAAGCTCGACGGTGACCCCAACGACCCCATTCACCTGAAGGCATTCGACAAGGCCGGGTGCCTGGGACACCGCGTGATCCGTACCCCGGATGACGTGGATGGCATCCCCGATGAGGAGTTTCCGGCGCTGATGGAATCGCACCTGGATGGCTGGGAATTTGCCGTCGAGGCCTGGATTCACAACGGCAAGATCCGCTTCCTGAATATCTCCGAGTACGTCACCCTCGGGTATTCTGTATTCGTGCCGGCAACACCAGACCTGGAAAAATACCGGGCACAGATCACTGCCGAGATCGAAAAACTCATCAAGACCTTTGATATCGATTTTGGTTTTGTGCACCCCGAATACTTTGTCACCAGCGACGGCACCATGTACTTCGGTGAAGTGGCCTACCGCCCGCCGGGTTTCAAGGTGTTCGAGTTGCTGGAACGGGCCTATGGCTTCAACGCGTATCAGGGACTGATTTTGGCCTTCGATCCGAAAACCACCGAGGAGGAAATCACAGCGTTCTTCCCGAAAGAGGTGGTGGATGCCAAGGGTTATGCCGGCTGCTTCGGGGTTTATCCGCGTCGGCGTGTGGTCAGTCGCCTCGAAATTCCCGAGGAAACGGAGGACCACGAGTACTTCGAGTCCCACGAGTTGACGCCACCACTGGAAGAAACGGTCACCAAGCGTACCGCCTTTGGCACACATTGGGGCCTGATCTATTTCTTCGGTGAAGATCCCTACACCATGCGTGACCTGCTCAAACATCAGGAAGATCTCGATTTCTATGTATAATCGGGGTCTATTAACGGCAAGAGCCCGGTCCGGGCTCTGGAGACCTGACTTTGAGTGATGAGCAAACGGCGACCCAAGTGGCGGACGCCAATCTGGATAAGCTGTTGGACAGGCTGGATGATGCCATCCAGGCGTTGGAGGAAAGTCGGTCTTTTGCCAAGACTGGCAAGTTGCCCAAACTGTTCAGCATCGCTCGGCGGGTGCTTTTACAACCCGGCGGATTTGAGGCCGTCGAAGCGCGTGCCGAGCGCCTGGAAGGCGCCGGTGTGTTCGAGGGGACCGACTGGGCCGATCCGGCAATCCTGCTGCCGGCCTTGAGCACCCCGTCGCTGCAGAGTCCCAACTCCGATACCGTGGTGATCGAGGCTTTCAGTGAGTTACGTCTGTTGGCCATAGTCCGGGGGCTTTATTTTCACCCATCTTTCTCAGCCGAACAGGCGCACCACTATCTCACCCAGGTGTTGGCGATCAATCTTGGGCTGCTGTTTGGTCTGGGGGGCGAGGCCGAGCGCGAACAGGGTAAGTTGGCGCATATTAGCCAGGGGCTGGTGCAGTACGTTGCTGCCCATATTGGCTATGAGCACGTCATCGACAGCCTGATCGAAGAAATCTGGCGTATTCTGGAGCAGCGCCCGATCCAGGTCGATCATGTCCGTAAAATGATTGTCCAGATTGCCATGTGCCGGGCTGACCCGAATACTGATCTGGGCGGTGCGGGCCTTGGCGCGGACCGCCTGATTTCCAGCCTGTACGGGCCCACCCGGGCCTGCAGTGAAGATCCGGGCGTGGCGGTTTACCAGCAGCGGCTGGAAAGTATGGATGGCCAGGCACTTCACAATGAGGCCACCGGTTTTGCCCGCTCCATGCACGATACCGGGCTGGTCTCTCCCTATCACGCAACGTTTCTTCGGTTCGTACTGGAGGAGCAGGATTCCCTGATAACCGAAACCCTGGGTCTGTCCAGTACCGGTCGGGATTGCTTCCTCTGTTACCAGGACCTGGTGCATCAGCTGATGCGCGAAGCTATTTTCCCGGAAACCTGCCAGGGTATTTATGGCCTGGCGCTGCTGCTGGAGCGGGGTATTCTGTACCAGCCACCGGTGGCCCCGGCACTGTGGCGCCAGGTTCGCCTGTCGGTATGCCCGCAGGCCCGTGAGCGGCTGCAGTTGGCCTTTGGCTACCAGCCCGCGCCGTCGGCCTGGTTGTTACAGGGGGTGCTGAACATGCTTGGCCAGCCGTTGGGTGTTGGCCAGGGTAATAACCCGACGTGCCAATCGGCCCGGGCTTTGTCCATGTGGGCGTACAATGACCCGGATTACCTGCTGCAGATGGTAGCCTGGGCGGTGCGTGACAACGAGATCATCATGCACTTTGAAGGCCAGCCGGTGTCTTCGGCCACCAGTGCCGGTGGTGTTGCCGCAGCCGTCACCCTCGACCTGGATCCGGTTTCACTGGTCGTCGTGCCGCATCTGGACCGAATTTACGCGGAAATGGGACGGCTCTGCGCCGGTCGGGAAGGAGATCCTCACCGCTGGGTGAACCCCGAGTTTCATGGCTGGGCTGCGGGCCGAGGGTTTGCCATCAATGTGGACGTGGCAACAGGCCAGTTGGTGGATCTTGAGACCTTTATCCGTCACTTCTATGCGTCATACCACCCCTTCTACAATGGCAACCAGCCGCTGATTCATCCCCAGCCGGCGGGTGTGGCGGTAACAGACAGCGCCGCCCGGTTTATTGGCTGGCATGCCATCACGATCCTGCGCGCCGCACTGGACCCGGACGGGCAAATGCGGGCGTATTTCTTCAACCCCAATAATGACAGTGGCCAGAACTGGGGCGATGGTGTGCAGGTGAGTACGTCGGGCAATGGTGAGCGTTTCGGGGAATCGTCACTGCCGTTTGGGCAGTTTACGTCCCGCCTGTACATCTATCATTTCGACCCGCTGGAGCGCGGTGAGCCGGCTGATGTTTGCGAAGAGGAGTTGCAACAGGTTATAGCCCTGGTGCATCGCAGCTGGGGTAAGGATCGCGTGCCTGCTGACAGCTTGCAGGCTCAGCCGCCGGCAGGCGAGTAACGCCTGCCGCAAGCTGATTCAGCCGGCTTGTTCTCCGGCAGCCCGGAGCATGGCGTGCAGTAGTTCGTCGGCATCGAACTTGGTCAGCGCCTCGTTGGCCCCTACCTGGTTGGCGTAGCTCAGGCTCATTTCGCTGTTCAGGGACGTGTGCAGGATGATGTAGGGCTGCTTCAGGCTCTTGTTATCGCGGATATTGAACGCCAGTTCGTAGCCATCCAGCCCCGGCATTTCAATGTCGCTGACCAGAATATCAATGGGCTGCCCCGAGTCGTTTTCCCGTACAAGAGTCTCCATGGCCTCGTTGCCATTGCTGGTAACGTGATAGGAAATGTCCTTGGCATCCAGTACATCTGAAAGCTGTTTGCGGGCGACCATGGAGTCGTCCACAAGCAGAATGTTGAGGTTGCGCAGGGTTTCGATTTCCATGGGCGAGAGTAGCACTTCCCGGGCATCCATCGATTCCGGATACACCTTCGACAGTAGCAGCTCCACATCCAGCAATTGGATGATATCGCCGTCCAGATCCAGTAGGCCGGTCACAAAGGCGTTGGTACCGAGGGCCTTGGGTGGCGGCATGACCGATTTCCAGTCGGTTTCGATGATGCGGTGCACACTACGCACCATGAAGCCAATTTCACGACGCTGGATGTCGGTGATGATGATCGAACCCTGCTGTTGCTCTTCCTTGGACATGGCCGGGTAACCCACTGCTGCGGCCATATCGATCACGGGCACGGCCGCCCCGCGAAAGGTAGCAGTACCAACCACCGCGTGGTGGCTCTTGGGCAGATGGGTTAGACGCTGGAAGGGCAGAATTTCCCGAATCTTCAAGGTGCCAAGGCCGAACAGGCGTGACCCGAAAAGACGGAACAGTAGCAGTTTCTGGGTCTGCTTCGCTTTGCTCGACATAAATAAATCCTTGAGGTCTGTCAGTTGTTGACGCCTGTTTAAAAAAAGGGAACCCAAAGTTATCTGGGTGCCGACAATGGCGGATGTAAGCGCCCTGCTATAGTAGCAGGTTTGCCTGCTCCATAAAGAGTGCGCTACCAGGGCAGGTTGGTCACGATGAACCAGCCCGTACCTGCTGTTGCGGCGATGGCAATAAGCGCCAGTAAGCCGTCTCTCGCGACAATCGCCAGGCCGAAAGCCATCAGAGCCAGCCCGCCACCATTGGCGCTGAACGGAATCAGTTCCATCAGCGGCATGGCCAGAGCGACCAGGATACAAGCAAAAACCATCAGGTATTGCCCGACGCCAGTCACCAGCCAGGGCATGCGTTGTCGGGTGCATCCGTCAATAAACCTGGCCGGCTTCTCGGCCCAGTCCAGACCCGTCAGCAGCTTTCTTTGGGGCAGTGACCGGCGCGCCAGCTTATGGGGCAGCCAGATACTGCGCCGCTGGCACAGGCGCTGACCCAGTGTCAGCAACACGATAATGGCCAGCAGTGTGGGCACACCGGGTATATCCCCGATCAGCGGTGCGACGGTGATGAGCCCTGCCACCAGAATTAGCGGGCCAAAGGATCGTTCACCCACCGATTGCAGAATATCCTGGGCAGACACGTGATCCTTGGTCAGGGCGCGAGCCCTTATACGATCAAGCAGCTCTTGCAGATTGCATGGATCGCCTGGTTGGTTCATTGACTCTGAGTTCCGATGAACGAGTGTTGGGACTGGTCTCAGTCTATGTGTTGGGGGCTGGGCATCCAAATAGCAAGAGCAATGCGCATAAAGCCGGTTGCCGGCGAGGTGGGCCTGTCAGCCCCCGGAAGACGGTCCGGGGGTGACTGCTTGTTGAGGTAAGAGGTTAGCTGGCTGAAACGCTCCTGCGGCGATACGCTGCCAGCAAGCCGGACAGGCCGAGGCCGAGCAACCCAAGGCTGCCTGGTTCGGAAACGGGGGTGCCGTCATTGTTGTTGCAGGCAGGGGCGTCGGGATTAAGTTCGCAAAAGCCCAGGGTTTCCTGAAGCTTGGCATTGGCGAAGTCCGTCACGAAAGCCTCCACGACTGACGTATCCGTGCTGTTGAACAAGCTCAGATCAAACACCGAGCCGCCATGAGCAGTAATGAGCGATTCGTAAGATGAGGTGGTGCTATAGCCATCCAGAACACCGTTATAAAGGGTGTCATTCGCGCTCAGAATGCCGTCGAGTATCGTTTCCGACACGTTCTGCTGGTTCACAGCGCCAATTGCGGCATCATCGCCGTTTGAGGGCTCATCGGTGAGGATAATCACATTCTTGAGCGCATTTGAGCGAAACGAGAATTGGTCGGATTGGTTGTCCAGCGCATTAAGTGCAAAAGCAGTGGCGGTATAGCCCGGCTCCGTACCGCCGTCGGCCACCAGATTCTGAGCCGCGCTGGAGAAGCTCGCATCATCGGTAAGGTCAGTCAGCATCCGGGGTGTGACATCGTCGTTGCCATACCCCACGAGGCCATACTGGGCACTGACCTGACCAGTCCCGGTCAGAATGCTCGCGAACTGGCCGATGTTGTCGCGTAGGTTCGCCTGCACGTTGCCCATCGAACCAGACTCATCCACCACGAAAACAAGATCGCTCAGGATAGGGGCTGCATGAATGGGAGCGGCAAGCAGGGCGCCGCTAAGGATTGCTGAATAAAGGATCTTTTGTGAAAGCATAGTGAGACCTCCAGTCCCTGTTTGCTTGGAATGGCTGCTTCACATCAGGGAGTGGGCCCTAGTCGGGCGATGCGTCCCTGTCAGTAGGCAAAGACGCATAAGCCAAGCCACTATTGCTTTGGCCAAGGAGATCAGTCGGCTAGAGGTGGGTTTAAAGAGTGATAATGCGGTAAGCATGCCAAGTGTAAATCTGGCCGACATTTTTTCGGGATATAGGCGCGGGAGTGGCGAGGTGGTGTGAAAAGGGTTGACAGGTGGAGGAGGCCAGAAACGAAAAAAGCCCCTGAAATCAGGGGCTTAATTCTTAGAAGGTGGTGGAGACGGCGGGAATTGAACCCGACGCCTAAGCTTTTTGCAGGACCACACAAACCCACAATGCCCCATGAAACAGGGATTTAGAAAAATAGGCTAACACAGTAAACCACACAAAACCGCTAGTGCGTTGACACGTTGTTGACACATGGTCTTTGGCGGCTGTTTTGACCTCTGTGTCTTCCATCCTTTGGTTAAGAACCACTCTATTCCACAGTGATCCACAATTCTTGACCACTCAGCGGAAATGGTGCATTAATTAGGCCTCTGAGAAAGGAGGCTACATGTCGTTGTTTGAAAAGGTAAAGAGCGGTATCCCGACGAATGACCAGCTTGGGAAGATGGTCGCAGATGAAATTCTTACCGAAAGGAGCCCGGAGGAAGTTAAAGACAACTTCTCTTTCTATGTGAATGAGATCCATGACAGGATCTACCGGCGGTATCTGGAAGCCGAATATGCTGCAGGGCAGGCAGTGATTGACGAGTTGATTGAGCGTGATGGAACTGTCGACTTCAACGAAATCAAAGACATGATGAAATCGCTTGGTCAGTCGCGTATTAGTCGTGCCGGGAAAGCATTTGAAGCTATCTTCACGGGGCTTTTCTACAAACTCAGCTACCCATATTCGGATCAGGTCAACATTGACGGCGCCAAACCTGATTTTGTCATGCCCTCTGAGGAATACTTCAGACAGAACCCACTCGATTCAATTATTTTCACGGCAAAGCGAACCCTGAGGGAGCGGTGGCGTCAGGTGGTGACGGAAGCAAATAAAGGTTACGGCTTTTTCCTTGCCACCTTTGATGACAAGATCTCGGCAAATCAGATTGATCAGGCTGCCAGGCACAAGATATTCATCGTTGTTACTGACACCATGAAAAACGCGAAGCCTCACTACAGAGATGCTTTTAACGTTCTGACGTTTGAGGACTTCTTCAAACGTTATCTTGACCCTGCCATGACCCGGTGGGCCGATGCGGGCTACCGTTCATCCTGACCACTTACGACACAGGCCCCGGATCCGGACCTTAGCCAGTCTGCCAGTTGATTAATTACATGAGTAATCGGGAGTCGCCTTTTACCTTTAAGGGCGCACTCCCACACTTCCGCGACTCTCCATCCGCTGTCATTGAGCAGCTGAATGTTTATCGAATCGCGCTCCTTATTCTTCAGGATTTTCTCTTCCCAGAACTCTTTCCGTGATGCAGGAAGCTTAAACATCGGGCAGTTATCGTGCCCATGCCAGAAGCACCCCTGAACAAAGATCACCGCATTGTATTTCGGAAGCACAATATCGGGCTTCCCGGGAAGGTCTTTCCGATGGAGGCGAAACCGGAAACCCTGCTTGAATAATGCCTTTCTAAGCAGAATCTCCGGCTTCGTGTTCTTGCCTTTGATCGCAGCCATATTCCGGCTGCGAGTGGCGCGATCGTGAACGTCTGACATCCTCAGGCAGCTTCTGAATCCTGCTTTCCGGTCTTGGCTTTCGCCTCAAGGATCCTTGGCTTCATCATCTTCGCAACAGCACGGAATACCGGTACTGCTACCGAGTTGCCAAACTGCTTATAAGCCTGAGTATCAGAGACAGGAACTTTGAAGTTGGCTTCACCGGGTTCATCGAATCCCATCAGGCGGGCACACTCTTTCGGAGTAAGCCGGCGCGGCCGGTTACTCTGGTTCAGCATGTCATCAAACCCTGCGTCCATATCCCAGCCACGGTCAACGAGAATCTCTGAGCCATCTTTGTAGTAACGGGCAGAGAGAGTCCGGGCTACATCCTTCGGGCCCGTCAGGCCAAACCCGAAACCATTGCCCTTCTCTTTATGCTTGGCGGCATAGTTGTATAAGTATTGCCAGAGCTTAGGAGTCAGGATGTACTTATCATCAACCTGCGCCTCGGGTTCGAGGATGTCTCCGAAAGACGGAACCTTCTCAGGAAAGTGCTTGCGGATATCCCTCAGAGTAAAGCCGTCGTGTACATCCAGATCCCGGCGGAACCCGACCAGCACTATCCGTTCACGGTGCTGCGGCACAAAGTTACGCGCATCAACAATTTTTGGGTCCTGTGTTCCGTCGTAGTGAACGTCAGCAACCTCGTAACCCAGCTCGTCGAGTGCCTCCAGAATCACCCTGAAAGTCTTGCCTTTGTCATGACTCTTGAGGTTTTTGACGTTCTCCAGGAGGAATGCGGCTGGTTTCTTTGCTTTGATGATCCGGGCTACATCGAAGAACAAGGTGCCCTGAGTGTTGCATTCAAAACCATGGGCCCGGCCCAGTGAGTTTTTCTTGGATACCCCGGCAATAGAGAAGGGTTGGCAGGGGAACCCAGCCAGAAGTACGTCATGGTCAGGAATCAGGCGGTCAATGTGTTCGTAGGCTTCTTCCTCGGACACATCTTCCCTGTCTGACAGCGTAATTTCCCGGATGTCTTCATTAAAAACATGGCCAGGGTGGCTGTAGTGGTTTGCCTTATAGGTCCGGACTGCGTACTTGTTCCATTCGCTGGTGAGCACGCACTTACCACCGATTTCATCAAACCCGCGACGTATGCCGCCGATTCCAGCAAACAGGTCGATAAAGGTGAATTCATGCCCGTCTTCCTGAAAGGGCTCAGGAAGCAGAGATTTCAGATGCTGAAATTCGCCGTGACTAAGCTTTCGGTCTGCTTTCCCTTTCACCCACCGGTTGATACTCTCTCGGCACCAGGTATCAAAACCGAGGTCATTCAGGGTCTTGGCAAGGAACCCCTGATCGTAAATCTCGAGTAGTTTCTGGATGAGTGCAAGGCCTTCTTGGTCTTTCACAGTGGCAGTCCTTATCTGGGTCAAGTCTGTGACGGTTTGTCACCGTTTTGGTCTATTCTAACGTTTTTACAGGGACTTTCCAGGAAAAGTTTGCGCGGTAGTCTAATGATTGCTGTCTAAGTATACAGTGTTTTCGGTTGTATCGCGCCGGCTTGTCGGTGTGCAGGAGGCTTTACAGGATGTGGGTAGAGAGGTCGGATTCTAGGGAGCTTGTAGAGGCCCTTTGCAGGATCGATGGTAACAAGCGACTCGATGGGATAATGAATGAACTCGCATTTGAGTGGTATTTGTGCAGTCTTATTCTGAACCCTGAGGACCTGGTTGCTTTTGGGTGGTGTTCACAAGCAATAGATGAGGACAGGTCAGACTACTATAAAGTGGTGGTGCAGCACTCCGGACTTTCGGCGGTGGACGTAGCATTTCTGAACCGAAGGTATGACGAAAATTCCCGGTTCTTTTTTGTCGTTTTGGATGCGCACAACGACTTCAGCTTTAAGCAAGTGAACTTTTCCGTATTCTCAATTTCCCAGGAAGATGGAGAGTTTTTTGTTTCTGAAAGCTCCGCTGCTGAACGTCAGCAAGCCCATCTTCAAAACAGCTTCAAAGAAAACTATCGTCCCTTTGGGTTTCGGCCAGCTGACCAAAGGCTGGAAAAAATTAAGAGCTTTCTGTCGTCCCTTAGTCTCGATACTCTGAGGGAAATTTATGTCCGGCGAATGTTTCTTAATTACTGCCTTACCCACGCCATTGATATAGACGCTCTGATCCTCCGGCAGGGCGGGGGTTGTTTAGATATTGTTGAGTTCAAAAGAAAAACGCCTATTCCTGGTGTTTGGTTCAATGTTAAAAGAGGACTTCTTGAATCGGCCGGTGTCAGGCATCTTGAGCATTTGCGCTCCCAGCTTTCTGATGATGGTAATCCTGAATCGATTAAAATAAAGGAGCAGCTGGAAGACGTCCTGATCGGGGAGTTTGGTTCCGATAGTGTGTGCCCTGTCTACCTGAAAGGAGGAAATTCCAGGTTCAGAAGTCCTCCAAAACCTGTGTCTGCCCAAGTCGTTGGCCTGGATCTTTCTCATGTAAGAAATGTGTTTATGGCAGAGAAATACGGGATGGGGTATCTCTATGTTCTGTTGTTGAAACCAGAGCATGACATGGAGCCCGAAACCTTCTTTGCCGACGACTACTCATACAGAGGAAATCTGGAGCTTAAACAGCGGTACATAACGCTGTCTACAGCACGTGGTGTTACTCACACCTTTGGAAGTGATTCTGGGTCATTTTCCTCCCGGATCCGCCTACAGGTTATCTGGAAAGTTTGACTGTAATCATGTGCTTGAACATGCGTTGACTATTGCAAGCACTACTAATATAGGTGCATGTTAGTACTTTAATGAATTGAGTGGCCTGTCGGAACGGCCGGAGCTCTTTGCTGGTAAGTCTCTTGAAGATTTAATGATGGAAATCTCCTCCATGAGATTGTTGTAGGTTTATCTCTAAGCTGACGCTTCTTGGTTGCTTTGAGTTTTCTTCTCTTCTTCTTTAATGCTGTGTAGTTTGCTGTTTATACGTTTTTTGTTCACGACTTGGTTGTGTATCAGGGCGCGCATTGCTTCTCTCAAGGCAAGGGCTTCGTCAAATAGCTCCTTGTTGTCTTGTTTTGTCTTCATCATGCCGTCTCCCAGTTTATCTCCAAGTTCTCAAACTTTCCGAAGAACTCTCTTTTTAAGTACTGATACTCAATGAGTTGCTTGAACGGAAAGATGTTTTCTTCCATGAAATCTTGCATCTCTTCTTCGTTTGTAAATACTATATGGTTATGAAATTCTACGTTTAAGAACCCAAAGATATATCCATTTCCTTCAAGTTTGCACCCCATGTAGTGCTTTACAGTTTTGAACCTCTTTGAGTGCCCCTTGGTGATGTTTTTCTTTTCGAGTGCGTAAATCGTTGAATCTGTTGACTTTGTGCACTTTACGCATTCGTATCCCGAAAACCTTCTGTTATCGAGAGGGATTCGTTTCGACTTAACAGAGTCCTTCTTTGGGTCATAGTGTAGCTCATATTCTAGACAGTTGTCAGTCGTGTCGTAGTGATATAGTGATATAAAAATATCCCTGTTTTTTATTTTTATTGTCGATGCTGACTGTTTTATTTGTTCTGCTAAACACGATACTATGACTCTGAGGTTGATTTTAAACCGGTGCTCATCTTTTAGATTTCGGAGTCGCGGTTTTTGGTTTTCATCACATTTCTGAAGGTGTTGCACAATTTCGCTATTTATAATCTGAAGACACTCTGAGATCATGTCAGGAGTCGCGGTCTGATGTGCTTTATAGGGGAACTTTTTGGTTATTAGCGATAAGCCCTTTATTGTTATGGCTGATATTATTACCAAGGCTCCGGCTATAACAATAAAATTCACAAGGTTCTGTTTGAACGCATTTTCTGCTAACCACCCAGACAGTGAAAAGTTAAAAGCTTTTTTTGTAAGAAGGTATCCAGAAGAGAATAATATGACTATGTCTGCATAAAGGACAAGGCCATGGTCTTCTATAGCTCTAGCGCTTTTAGTGTAGGCTGATCGAATAAAACTCATCTATTACATCCATGACGTGAATATGATTCTGTTTCCTGTTTTTTTGTTTTTCTAGTGCATTAAGTAGTAAGTGTCCGCCCCTTTTATTGTTATAGTTCCCTCTCCTGGTTTCTGCGCCACATTTGGACAATTCTTGCCGCCAAGCTGAAACCTATCCTGTTCTCAGGCTGTTCTCTGAACGAGCTTTTTCCATTTCCGGGCTGATCTGGCCCGCCTCCGGTATGGTCTTTCCCGTCATTATCCAATAGGAAAACTGAGGGAATACCTGGTTTAGTGCTTCCAGATAGTCCTCATTCACCTTTTGTTTTCTTCCCCGGATGTTGCCCCACTTGTACCGGTCTATCCCGGTCAGTTCTTCCATCTTCTTTGACGTCAGATCTAAGGCATCGAAGATTTCTATTACCCGCTCTCTAATCATAGGTATCTTAAAATAGTAAAATATACTCACTCTGCTAGAGTAAGTAATAAGTACTCAGTACTTAGGGTATGTTACTGAGTGATTTCGTGGAAAACAGTGTAGCAGAGTGCAGAACAGTGGACGAGCAAAAGCAAATCATCCTGATAGCAACGCCGGTCATGACCCAGGAGCGCTACGCCCAGCTGACCGGCCTCACGGAAGGGCAGGTAAGGGGCCAGATCGAAAAAGGTCATCTGGCGTCCATCAAGATTGGCCGCGTTCGCATGGTGAACATTGCCGCCCTGTCTCAACAGGCACTGGACCAGGAGGACTGGCAATGATCAACGAACAGGTCCGCAAGCTGAAGCAATCCACCATTCGCGAACTGGCCGAAAGAGCCTGCCTCGCATGGGCAGAACGCAACTTCAATGACCATCACTTTTACTGCGCCAAGCTGATCGGCATGAAAAGCGCGTTCGTGGGCGTGGATCGCCAACTGGTAAACGACGTACGCGACAGCCTGGACCGGGTGGACGAATTCTGCGCCTCTGGTGCCAAAGACTTTCACGCCTGGGCAGTAGGGCAGGCCTGCAACGTACTGAGGGCCGCCGCATGATTCGTATTACCGAACTGCCGTCAGGTCTGGCCATGACGTTCCGGGCTCTTCGAAAGACCAGGCGCTTTCCCTCGCCAAAGCCTGAAGTGCTCCGGATATTTGAGGAAGGTGCCAGGGCTCTGCGTAATCACGACACAGACGGCGCAGGCAAAGCCATCGCACGGCTTTTCGTGCTGCGGGTGCTTCACAACGACATTCAGGCAGGCCGCCTTCATGACCTGCTAATGCTCGCGACACTGGCCACAGAAGTGAACAGGGCCCGGACCACCCGGCGCCATAACACCCGGAGGGCTGCAGTATGACCACCGCAACCATCCCCCCACGCCAGCGCACCATCCAGGACCCGGAAAAGCGCTTCTACGTCCAGTCCAGAAAGTCCGTAAAGCTGGAACTGGAAAAGGAAGCCTTCGCCCGTGGTACCGACCTCTGGACCCTGGGCGGCTCGGTGCTGGAAGCGTGGCTCAAGGCCGGTTGCCCCGACTTTTCAGCTGGGCCTGATGCGCCCGCCGTGTCTGAGAATCCGCCCCCGTCATCGTCGCCATCGCCGATCGCGGACGATCAGGGAGCTAAGGCATGACCACTGCAAGGCTGCGCAGCACCCGAAGGGCCTGGCCTTGCAGTGGTCAGGACTTGGCTCACCGTCCGCAAAACAGATCGGCGCTGGCGTCGATGTCGGGGGTGGATGACCGCCCCTTGATTCCGAACCGGAGCTGTGAGCATCAGCGGAACGAGGGCCAGGTACCGAGCCAGAGCGAGGCACGTCGCCCCGGGCCGCCCGCGACGGCAGTCGCGGGGGCGGCCCATACCGGCGGGGCGACCGTGCACCTGACCCGACGAGAAGCCCAACAACTGACCAAAAGCCTGGAACGCCAGCTAAAAGCCATCCGCTCAAGCCTCGCGTTCTGGAAACACGAAATCTCCTGCTTTCAAACACAACCGCCTTTCAGCCTGGAAGCAAAAGAGTTTGAAGCGGAACTGATACAGCGCCTCTTTCTGGAGCTGTACGACATCACCAAAACCAACGCAAAACACGAAACGGCCTATAAAACGGCCAAATACCAGGAGCAATAACCATGCAATTCGAAATGACAGCATCCGTATTCAGCGTTAACAAAATCACCGTCGAAGGCCGGACCTTCTGCAGCATGTTCACCGGCCAGCGCCCGGTAGGCGACAACGCCAAAACCACCCTTGGCCTGGAAGTAACAAAAATCAGCGCCGAACCCGAAGTCTTCGACCAGCTCCAGAAAGACGGCTTCAACCCCGGCGACGACCTGAAACTGGTCGCCATGCTCAAAAAAGCCGCCGGCGGTAAGAGTCAGCCGCACATCATCGGCGTGGTGCCCAACCAGAAAACTGCCCCGGCTCCTGAGCCACAGAAGAAAACCGCGTAACGGAGTAGGGCACACCCATGGAAATCCTGACCTGTGACGGCCTCATTAGCCAAAGCGGCGGCACCCCTCAGTGCAGCGGCTCCTGGCAAGTCGTCCAGGTCGCCGAGTTCGCCGCCCAATACCGGGAGGCGTTCACCATGTCCTCGTCGGACTTCAGCCAACTGGCCGGAACCTTCGTGACATGGTTTGTGATTGCGTTTGGGGTCCGCCTCATCCGCCGAATGTTCAACACGTGACACACCCAAAACAGAAAGAGGAAAAAACCATGCCTCAAGTGATCGAAATGGAAAAGCAACACGCCGGCAAAACCTGGGCGATGGCCCGCAGCCGCTTCGGCCGCACAGTGGCCAAAGTCGGCACCGTGGTCGCGGCCTCAACCGCCTCCGTCATGGCTCACGCGTCCATCCTGCCGACTGAATTTTCAGCGGACATGGACGCAGTAGGCGCCGACATCACCACCGTGGGTGGTGCCCTGATCGGCCTGGCCGTGATTGCCGTCGGCATCAAGTGGGTGAAGGCCACCTTCTTCGGCTAAGCCCGGAAAGGACCAGCAACCCAAAGCCAGAAGGGCGGGCCGCGGCCCGCCTTTTTTACGACCAAAAAAAGGGGAACTCCGGTGTGTTTATCAATGACCCGTACTTTCTGGCGCTTATCGCTCTTATTGCTTGTTTGTTTGTGGCTACCGGCTAGTGCGCTCGCTGGTACACCGTCCGTTTCGACAAAACAGCAAGGGCAGTGGGGGTATTCTACCGAGTGCGACTCGTCTTATGCCGAGGGTGAATGCTGGATAAAAACCTATAACCCCGTTGTTGAGTCTTCTACTGGTGCTAGTTATGAGTTCACTACTAAGGCTACGTGTCGTGGTGAATATGTTGTTTGGTCCGGGCAGTGGAGCGAGTACGAGGCGAACGGCAATACGTTGAAAAAACCGATAGGTTTTAGCTGTTCTCCCACTCCTCCTGAGCCTGAAGAGTGCTCCGCATCGACCAAAACCGGCCCCGCCATCTACGGCAGTGATCAGCTTCCCGTTTCCGCCTGTGATAACGGCTGTACCGTCATTTATTCCGGCACCGTTACCGCCGATGGTATTTCAGGTGGTGAAGCTGGTTCCGGCGACGAAACCTATCACTTCAGCGACGTCACCTTTGAATACCCCGGCGAATCCTGCGAAGTCCCCGCCGATGCCGAACCACTCCCGGGG
The DNA here is from genome assembly GCA_044811145.1 of Marinobacter nauticus. Lineage (GTDB taxonomy): Bacteria > Pseudomonadota > Gammaproteobacteria > Pseudomonadales > Oleiphilaceae > Marinobacter > Marinobacter nauticus_A. The sequence goes on along the minus strand of CP085245.1, from coordinate 674,282 downwards.
CTGGCCGGAGAAACCGACCAGCCCGACGCCCCCGTGTGTGATGACGGCGAAAAGATCGGCGAAGTAAACGGCGAACAGGTCTGTGTGCCAGCGGGCGACACCACCGACGATACCACCAATCCTGATGATACGACCGACGGCACGGACGGCGGCACGGATGGCGGTACCGACGGAAGTACAGACGGCAGCACCGATGGCGGAACGGATGGAGGCACCGACGGCGAAGAATGTCCCGAGGGAGAAACCTGTGACGACACCACCGACGGCGGTTCAGGTGGCGGCACCAACCCTAATCCCGACGAAGAAACCGAGGAAAACAGCTACACCAATAACGGCTGTGATACCCCGCCCACCTGCAAAGGGGACGCCATTCAGTGCGGCATTGCCAACGAGCTTTGGAAGTCCAACTGCACGTTAGAGGAAGCGGGCGACAAGGCCGACGAATTCTTTGAACAGAAAACCCCAGAAGTTGGCCCCCTTAACCAGGAAGGGCTGGAGTTGATCGAGTCCTACGATAAAGACCTGTCCGAAGAAATGACCAACTTTACCCAGGTTGCCGACCCGGCTCCGGCCAGCTGTCCGCCCCCTCAACAGATCCGGCTCTCCTTGGGCACGTTCGAAGTTGAGTTTACGTCTTTCTGCGAACTCGCCGAACAGCTCCGGCCTCTGACCATCTTCATCTTTTCATTCCTCGGCGCACTGGCTGTCGCCCGAACCGTCATGGGGGTTATCTAATGGTCATCCTTCACATCATCTGGGCCATGGTCTTGTCTGTTGTTCCGTACATCGTCACCTACGTGATCCGGGGCATTGGCTTTGGCCTGATCGTCTTCACCGGCGTCACCGTCATCATCGACCAGGCCGAAGCGTTCCTGTTCGACAAGTTCAACGGCCTGCCGTCCGCACTCTATTCCATTCTGGCCATGGCGGGTTTCCCGCTCGGCATCAAGATACTGTTCAGCGCCTTTGGCGTGTGTCTCGCCATCAAAACCGCCGTTAAACCCGCGCACCCCGTTTGGCGTAAACCTGGCTCACCCTGGGAGGCTTAATCATGCTCACCCGTGAAAAACTCGAAAACACCGTTTGGTGGTTGCTGCTGGACGTGGCTCCCACGCTTGTCCTGTTGTGCGTCGTTGCCTTTTTGGCGTACACCCAGGGCCAGATTGAAGCGTTCATCCTGGTGGATGAAATGGAGGTGTGCCAATGATCACATTGATTACCGGCACACCCGGCAGCTCCAAAACCCTCAACGCCATCGACCTGATCCTGAACGATCCCGCGTTCAAGGATCGGGAGGTGTATGCCTACAATCTCCAGGGCCTCACCCTGGACTGGGAAATTATCGACGAAGATCAGGCTAAAAACTGGTACAACCTGCCGAAAGGCTCCGTGATCCTCCTGGACGAGTGCCAGGACCTGTTTCCCCCGGAGAAGTTCGGGAGCAAAGTGCCGGAACATATCAGCAAGCTGAACACCCATCGGCACCTGGGCATCGATCTGGTCTTAATCACTCAACACCCGAAACTGATCGACACCAAGGTTAGAAGGCTTGTTGGTCAGCACTTCCACTTCAAGCGCCAGTTCGGTCTGGAGTCCGCCACCCGCTTCACCTTCCAGCAGTGCGCCGACGACCCCAACGACTACCACGCCCAGAAAGCCGCCACCAAAACCCGTAAGCGGTTCAACAAAAAGCTTTACGGCGTATACAAGAGCGCCGAAGTTCACACCCACAAGAAAAAGATTCCGTGGCTGGTGTGGGCACTACTTGCTCTGATTATCGTTGTCGTCGTCACCATTTACTCGGTGATTAACAACTTCGGCGCAAGCGACGCCAGCGAAACGCCCGCAACGGAAACCACCACACCAGGGCAGCCCTCAGAAGTTCCGGCGAGCAAGCCAGCTCCCACCAGCACCGAAGGCCAGCCCATGACCCGTGAACAGTATGTGAAGCACTGGTCGCCCCGGCTTGAGAGCATCCCGCATTCCGCCCCGGCCTATGACGAGGTGTACGAAGTCCGGGACTTTCCCCGGCCTCAGTGCATCCAGTCGGCCAAAACGGATGAGTGTAATTGCTACACCCAGCAGGCCACGCCCCTGGAAGTGCCCGAGAGCCAGTGCCGGGACATTGTGGCTAATGGCTATTGGGACCCCACACGACCACCGGGAGGGAAGGACAAAGCCAAAGGAGGGGCCCAGGGCACTAACCAGGGCCAACAAAGCACCGCCCACGGTCGCAACATGAAAGCCCTGAACATTTATGCCCAGATGGAAGAATTGAACTATTAAAGCCAGCGCGCGCCGTCGGTGGCGAGTGGCTGGAAGGCTTTGCCCCAGCCACCGCCGCCGGCCGGCGCTCCCGAGACGTCCCTGTAACACGTCTCGTAGATAAAACCGGCAAACGTCATAGAACCACATAGGTACACAGTAATGACCATTCGTGATTTTGAGCGTATCGACGTAAGAACCGGAGAGGTTGGAAAAGGGGACCTGTTCATTGGTCCGGAAGGGCAGCAAGTGAACCTTCAGAACCTGAACGTTCTATGGACCGGAGTCGATACCGTCCGGCAACTGTTTCACGGTCGTCTCAGGCCTGAAATTCTCTCCCCACTGGTCGAGGCTTACGACTCCGGCCATGGGTCTGTGATCACCCTCAACGGTCTTCAGTGGTCCGTGATGTCCGGTCGCCGTGGTGGCTTCCGCTACCTCCTGCAGAACCGTGAACACGGCCTCACCATCCTGGTTCAGAATTTCTACGCCGAAGCGGACAGCCTGGGCACCCACGTGAAAATCGAAGCTTCCCCTAAGTGGCTCTATGAACGGGGAAGCCAGCAGGTTCACGACGAGTTGGTGATGTGGGGCAAGCTCTTCCTGGAAGCCATCGAACCATCAGGCATTGCCCTCCACCTGGCCGTGGACTTCCAGGGTTGGGAACCCCCGGAGGATTTTGCGCAACGCTTTGTCACACGCGCAAAAACCGTCAGCGTTCACAACGGCGTGAGTAACGTGGAATGGGAAACCGGCTCTACCGTCAACGGCAAGGGTGAAACCTTCACCTTCGGCAAGGCCAACAGCCTGCAAACCTGCCTCTATGACAAAACCAAAGAGATCGACGTCTCCGATAAGCGCGCCTTCATGGAAAGCATTTGGGAGTGTGCCACCAATGAAAACTCCTTCCCGGACACCTGTTACGACCCGCATAAACCCGTTTGGCGTCTGGAAATCCGCTTTCATCACCGGATCGTCAACGAGGTGGCAGACGGTACCGAAGGTATGGGGTCCATTAAAACCTTCACCGATGCTGTGAAACACCTTACGGGCCTGTGGCGCTACGCCCTCCAGGGCAACCGCTATGAGGCTAAAAAGAACTGGGTCCACCCCATCTGGACCAAACTGCGTGATGACGTCTCCTTCGGCCATCCGGCCCCGCACTTGCTGTATAAACGCGCAAAAAAGCAACCGGGTTGTGGCAATGAAAAAAACGTTGGCCTGGCATTCGGCAACCTCCTGAGTATTTACGCCCGCAACCGGTTCAACGCCCGCCAGGCCTGGGACTGCCTGAAGAAATCAGGCTTATGGGAAGACCTCTGCAACTACTACCGCCGAAGGGACATCAGAGAAAACGAGCTATTCCAGCTTGTTGAAGACGGCTTAACCCGACGGCGACTACTCACAAAGGTGGCAGCATGATCAAAAAGCTACCATCCGGACGGTGGCAGGTAGATATACAACCCGGCGGCCGTGGCCAAAAACGGGTTAGGAAGTCGTTTAAATCGAAGCCTGAAGCTATCCGCTTTGAGCGTTGGGCCCTGTCACAGCATGATTCCGGCACACTCGGCCCGCACCTGAAGAAAGACAAACGCCACCTGTCTGACCTGGTTCAAACCTGGTACCAGGCACACGGTAAGTTTCTGAGGGATGGTGAACGCCGACACCGCCATCTGAAACGCATGGTAACGGCTATGGGCGATCCCTTAGGCTCACAGTTCACGGCCAACGCATTCACCGCTTATCGGGCAATCCGCATTGATAAAGGACGAAGCCCGAAGACCTGCAATAACGAACTCGGCTACCTGAATGCGGTATTCAACGAACTGCACCGGACCGGGCAAATTAACTATCAGAACCCACTCAAACACGTTCGGCCAATCAGCATCCCGGAACGGGAAATGGGGTACCTGGAAGTTGAGCAGATAAAGCAGATCCTCCAGGAGATCCAGGAACGTTCAAAGAATCCCCATGTTCTGTTGGTAACGCGCCTCTCGCTGGAAACTGGCGCCAGGTGGTCGGAAGCCGAAGGGCTTACACTCGCCAGGCTTAAACCGTACCGCGTGACATACGATCAAACGAAGTCAGGCAAGAAACGATCGGTGCCAATTTCCAAATCCTTCTATGAAGAATTGAAAGAGCACCTGGAAGAGTGGGGCAGTTTCGGAACATCCACAATTTCAGCGTTTCGCCGTGCAGTCGATCGGACCGGCATTCAGCTACCAGAGGGGCAGTGCGCCCATATTCTGCGGCACACCTTCGCCAGTCATTTTATGATGAACGGGGGAAACATTCTGGCTCTTCAAAAGATCCTGGGTCACTCGTCCATCACCATGACCATGCGCTATGCACACCTGGCCCCGGACCACCTGGAGGAAGCAATAACGCTTAACCCTATGCGCGGCGTTGACGGTTCGTTGACACTTGAAGAAAAAACGGAAGGTTAGAAACGAAAAAAGCCCCTGAAATCAGGGGCTTTTCTCTGCTTGTTTGGTGGAGACGGCGGGAATTGAACCCGCGTCCGCCAGCACTCAGCCTTGAGGTCTACATGCTTAGTGTCTCTCTATTTTTTTAAGTTCAAGCGACCCGAGAGTCAGGGTGCAAGAACCGAGCTCTTTAATCTTAGCCGTTAGACAGTGAGCTCTGACTAACGGAGCAGCCTATAAGCGATGACGTCCTGGGATGTTGCTACTGGGTTATAGGCGCCCCAGCCAGGACGACCGGCAGCTTACGCTGCCAGTGCGTAGTTTTCGTCGTTTGCGACTATTTTAAAGCAGCTTTGGATTAACGAGATTCGCTGCCATCTCGACATGCACCCAAGGGTTCGTCACCAGCGTCGAAGCCATGTCGTCCCCTCTTGCTCTCAGTATATGGGTATCGTTTGAGCAACTTCAAGTGCTGGTTGCGTGGCTTGTACCTATCCGCTCGTCCTAGTTGTTCACTTCACGCAGGATGCGCTGCTTCTGGCGGTTCCAGTCTTTTTCCTTCTCGGCGGCGCGCTTGTCGTGCTTCTGTTTGCCTTTGGCCAAGGCGATTTCGCACTTAACCTTGTTGTTCTTCCAGTAAAGCGCCAAGGGAATGCAGGTGTGGCCCGCTTGGTTCACCTTGCCGATGATCTTGGCAATTTCCTTGGCATGCAGCAGCAGTTTGCGGGTTCGGGTTGGGTCCGCAATAACGTGGGTCGAAGCGGTGCTCAGTGGCGTGATGTGCGCCCCCAGCAGCCAGGCTTCGCCGCCTTTCAAAAGCACGTAGGCATCCACCAGCTGGGCCTTGCCCGCCCGCAGGGATTTTACTTCCCAGCCGAGTAACGACAGGCCCGCCTCGAAGCGCTCCTCGATGTGGTACTCGTGCTTGGCCTTTTTGTTCAAGGCAATGGTGTTGTTGGTCGGTGCTTTCTTCTTGCTCATGAATCCTGTCCGGGATCGGAAGAATGACGAAGCGACCATTGTAGCCCAGGACCGTGGCGCGGGTCACGGTATCAGCCGGTTGGGTATTAACGGTCCTGCGGTGGGTTCAGCTACAATAACGGACTCATGGATGCCAGGGGCCGGAATGCCGAGAAAGTATCAAACCTCTATCGGGTCGTTTACTCGTAAATCCTCTTTTTTCTGGGCTGCGCTGGGTGCCACCGTTGGGCTGGCGAACCTCTGGCAGTTTCCCTATCTGGCCAGCCAGCACGGCGGTGGCCTGTTTATTCTCCTGTATCTGGCGTGCCTGCTGCTGGTCACACTCCCGCTGATGGTGACCGAAACCGTGTTTGGCCGTCATGCCCGGCATGGCATTGTGCTGGCGATGGTCGGTTATGTGAAAACCGCAGGCAGTCACCCACTGTGGCGCCTGGCAGGCCCATTGAGCATTGTGGCAGCGTTCCTGGTGTTGTCTTTCACGGTGGTGTTTGGCGGTATTGTACTGGCGTACATCTTCTATGGGGCGACGGGCCAATTCGCTGGCTCCGGGGAGCACAGCGCCGGTCGAGTATTAACAAACCTGGTCGCGGATTCCGGTAACTACCGGGAGTTTATGGCCTGGCATGTGTTTTTCCTGTTGCTGGTGGTTCTGGTTTCGGTCCGGGGCGTGGTGAGAGGCGTTGAACGCTCGGTCAGGATGCTGGTGCCGTTCACCTTGATATTGATGGCTGGGCTTTTCGTGCTGTCGGTGGCCCGGGGGCAGATTGGTGCTGGCGTGGAGCAGATTCTGGAGTCGCGGCCGGAGCAGTTGGGATTTGGTAGCATCCGGGCGGCCTTTTTCCACGCGTTTTACACGCTCGGGCTGGGAATGGGCGTCTGGGCCATATTTGGCGCCTACGCGGCGCCGGGCACCCGGCTGAAACGTTCCATTCTGGCCGTCGTGCTGATGGACACCCTGTTCGCAATCGGCGCTGGTTTAATGATGTTTTCGGTCGCTGGTGGCGCGCTGGAGAGTGAGCGGGGTTTTGGGCTGCTGTTTGTTTCCCTGCCCGACACCTTGTCTGCCCTGCCTTATAGCCAGGCGGTAATTGCCGCTGTGTTTCTGCTGGTTGTCTTGATTGTCTGGGCCACCTCGATTGCCTTGCTGGAGCCCCTGGTTGGCTGGTTTCGCGAGTGGGTGGGCGCTCCAAGACGCTTCTCGGTCGGGATGATGGCGGTTGGCGTCTGGCTTGCCGGGCTGGCAACGCTTTTTTCTTTCAATCTATGGTCGGAGTATCATCCTGCCGGTGCATCGCTGTTCCGTTGGCTTGAGCTGATCTCCGGTGGCATCCTGATTCCGCTGGTTGGTATCCTGATTTCCGCTTTTGCCGGTTGGTGCCTCACCCGCAAGTACGCCAACCTGCTGCTGGGACACGCAGCTGCTCCGCTTCGGAAGTACTGGTACTGGGTGCTCCGGTTTGTGGTGCCTTTGGTGGTCGCCTGGATTGGTCTGCAGTACACCGTGTTTTCATTGGCAAATGTGTGCGAAACCAGTCATTCCGCCATCTGGTGTGGCCGCGACCAGTCCGTAATAGAGGATCAACCGGTTCAGGATGAGCCAAGTGGGGGCGATATCCAGTATGATAACGGGTGAAAAATACTCAAGGCTGCCAGGCAGCCTGCGTCATGCAAAGTGTAGGAACCCAGATTTACATGGCTCACCAGATTCATAAAACGGCACTTGTCATGCACTCGGCCGAGCGCATGTTTCACTTGGTTAACGATGTACCTCGCTATCCGGAGTTTTTACCCTGGTGCGCCGGTTCAGAAGTGGTGGAAGAGGGCGAAGGCTACCGCGTGGCTTCTCTCGATATAGCCAAAGGCGGCATGCACCACAAGCTGACCACTCGCAACCAGGTACGGGAGCCGGAAAGTATCGAAATCAGCCTGGCGGACGGCCCGCTCAAAAGCCTGACCGGACGGTGGCAATTTCATCCGTTGGATGACAACGCCTGTAAGGTGACCCTGACGCTGGACTTCGAGTTCTCTGGCTCCCTGTCCCGCATGGCGTTCGGGCCGGTGTTTAAATATGTGGCCAACACCATGGTGGATGCGTTTTGCCGTCGCGCCGATGAGTTGTATGGCCGGGGGAGTGTGTAATGGAAGTGGAAATCGCCTACGCCCGTCCAGAGAAGCAGCGCATCGTGACCGTTCAGGTGCCGGAAGATGCCACCATGCTTGAAGCGGTAAAGCAGTCAGGCATTACCGAGTTATTTCCCGAGATTGATCTGGAGACGGTCGACATGGGAATTTTCGGAAAAGTGGTAAAGAAGCCGGCGGAGCACCAGCTTCGCGAGGGTGATCGGATTGAGCTATATCGGCCGTTGAAGATTGATCCCAAGCAGGCCCGGCTTAACCGGGCCAAAAAGAAGGGCTAGAAATCAGTACGCAGGGGTCTCTTCAAGCAGTTTGGCCTGGTGGCGTGTGTAGCGGTCATCCTGGTAGTAGACGATGATGCGCTGCTCCTTGACTTCACCGCCTCGGCGCTGAAATGTATAAACATAGTAGTCCTGGTCAGGGTCCAGCGGATTGATGACCAGTGGTGTGCCAAGAATGGCCCGCACCTGGCTCTTGGGCATGCCCTCCGACAGTTCGGCTAGCTCTGCATCAGTGACAATGTTGCCCTGCTGCACATTGATTTTGTAGACGCCCGGGAAAGAGCAGCCAGACAAGAATAAAATGCTAATAAAAACGATAGCGGAGAGCTTTTGCATCGCCGGGGGAATTCCTCTATCTTGACATCGCCTGCGTGGCAGGAGTGAAACGGTTACCCGTTGAAAACGGCTTCATCATACCCGAAGCCGCAAGGCACACCAAAGAGCGAATAGTAACATGTCATCTGAAAACACCGAATTACGAAAAGTCGGTCTGAAGGTTACTCTGCCAAGAGTGAAAATCTTCAATATTCTGGAAAACGCCGAAGAGCACCATCTCAGTGCGGAAGACGTTTACAAGAAGCTGCTTGACCAGGGAGATGACGTGGGTCTGGCGACAGTCTACCGGGTGCTGACCCAGTTCGAGGCAGCCGGACTTGTTCTGCGGCATAACTTTGAAGGCGGGCACGCTGTTTTCGAAATGGCGGGCGATGACCACCACGATCATATGGTCTGCACACAGACCGGCGAGGTCATTGAGTTTGTCGATGAGGTGATCGAAGAACGCCAGAAGAAGATTGCAGAAGAACATGGCTACGAGATTGTGGATCACAGCCTGATCCTCTACGTGAAGCCCGTCGATTCCAAGAAGTAATACCGGCTAAAAAAGCGGGGCCTGCCAACATGGCAGCCCCCGCAAGCTCTTCGCAACGAAGAGTAGGGGTTAATGATGCGTTGCCTGGCCCTTGGTAAACATTTCCCTTGCATGGGCCAGTGTCTGCTTGGTCATGTCCATGCCTCCCAGCATTCTCGCCACTTCATCAATTCTTCCCTGGTCGTCAAGTGTCTCGATGCGCGAGTAGGTTGCGTCTGACTCGGTGAACTTACTGACAAACAGGTGCTGATGCGATTGCGCCGCCACTTGTGGCAGGTGTGTTACGCACAATACCTGTCCGTTATCGCCCAGGGATCTCAGAAGCCGACCGACCACCTCGGCCGTGCCGCCGCCAATACCGACGTCCACTTCGTCGAATACCAGGGTGGGGGTGGTGGAGGTTTGCGCCACCACGACCTGGATGGCCAGGCTGATGCGCGACAGCTCGCCGCCGGAGGCCACTTTCGCCAGGGAGCGGGCGGGCTGGCCCGGGTTGGCGCTGACCAGGAATTCGATGTCTTCCAGGCCGTGGGGAGCGGGCTCGCCGGCGTCGTTCCGGTTTAGATGGGTAACAAACTGCACCGACGGCATGCTCAGTTGCGCCAGTTCCTCGGCAATGCGCTGGTCCAGGTTGGCTGCCGCCTGTTGGCGTTTCTCCGTTAGTTGTCCGGCCAGTTCGTCAAAGTGTGCGCGGTGTTCTTTGAGCTCAGCTTCCAGTTTTTCCATGCTGCCTTCTCCGCCATCCAGCTCGGCCAGCTCTTTGCTCAGATTCTGGTGGAAGTCCGGCAATTCTTCCGGGGTGATGCGGTGTTTGCGGGCCATCTGATAAATGCTGCTCAGTCGTTCTTCCACCTCGGCCAGTCGCGCGGGATCGGCTTCGTAATCCTCGACAAACCGACGCAGGTTGTCGCCTGCTTCCGAAATCTGGATCTGGGCTTCGCCCAGCATCTGCAGGGTGTCGGCCAGGGTGGGGACTTCAACCGGAAGCTGTTCCAGCTGGTGCAGGGCCTGACGTACCAGGCTGGCGGCACTGTTATCGTCTTCTGTGCATAACAGGGCGGCCTGGTGGCTACTGTGAAGCACTTCATCGGCCTGGCTCAGTTGCGCCTGCTCCTGCTCGAGTGCTTCCTGCTCGCCGTCCTGTAGGGCAAGTCGATCCAGTTCTTCCACCTGATAACGCAGCAACTGAATGCGGGCTTCGGCCTCATCGGCATTTTGGCGGCGCTGTTCCAGTTTCTGGTGGGTCTGGCGCCAGGTTTTCCAGGCGGCCCGGGTGTCATCGGCAAGGGTTTCCGCGCCGGCAAACTCATCCAGCAGTTTTCGGTGGGTCTCCTTGCGCAACAGGGACTGGTGCTGGTGTTGGCTGTGAATGTCCATCAGCATGCCGCCCAGCTCTTTGAGCTGGGAAAGCGGGCAGGGCTGGCCGTTAATGAAGGCTCTGGAGCGGCCCTCCTTGCTGATGCTACGGCGCAGGATGCAGTGTTCGGCGTCATCCAGTTCCTGCTCTTCCAGCCAGTGCCGGGCCTCGGGAATGCGTGAAACGTCGAAGCTTGCGGTGATGTCGGCCCGCTTGGCGCCGTGGCGCACCGCGCCGGCATCCGCGCGACCACCCATGGCCAGCCCCAGGGCATCAAGAACAATCGATTTGCCGGCACCGGTTTCGCCGGTGAGGGCGGTCATGCCCTGGCTGAAGTGCAGTTCCACTTTTTCGGCAATGGCGTAGTTGGAAACCGTAAGTTCGGTGAGCATGCCTGAGACCTCCGCTCTGTCGCACTGTGCGTTCATACAGTAACTGTGAATATATACAGGGTTTTTGCTGTTTGCAAACGAGAGTGCAGAAAATGCTCAAAGATTGTCGGTGGGGGAGGTTGAAACCGAAGAGGGCAGCCCCATATCCGTTCGCAACGCCAATTTTCCTGTCTTTCGACAGACAGGTCTCATTCAGTCCAGGCCCGGTTGGGGCCGTGAGAACAGGTATCAGGAGTTGTCATGAGCGCGGATGAAAAACGCAGTGAGCAGGTAGAAGAACAGAACGAAGCGGTGGAAGCCGAAGCGGAAGAGGTGTCCACCGAGGCCGAGTCGGCGACTGAGGAGCAATCCGAAGTGGAGGCCCTGCAGGCCAAGCTGAAGGAGTCCCAGGAGCAGGCGCTGCGTGCCCAGGCGGAAATGCAGAACGTGCGCCGTCGAGCGGAAATTGACGTTGAAAAGGCGCACAAGTTCGCCCTGGAGAAGTTCGTAAAGGAACTCCTGCCGGTGGCCGACAGCCTCGAGAAAGCGGTTGAAAGCACCGAGGGGCAGAAAGAGTCCAGCGAAGTGGTCACCTCCATTCGCGAAGGCGTTGAGATGACGCTGGATCTGTTCAAGAAAAGCCTGGGCAAGTTCAATGTTGAAGAGCTGAACCCGGTGGGTGAGCCGTTTGATCCCCAACAGCACGAGGCCATGTCCATGGTGCCGGCGCCGAATGCCGAGCCGAATAGTGTAGTGGCCGTGGTGCAGAAGGGGTATTTGCTGAACGGCCGCGTGGTTCGTCCGGCCATGGTCATGGTGGCCAAGGCGGAAGATGGCCCAAAAATCGATGAGCAGGCTTGAAAAGCGAATTAACGCGCCAATATAGCCTGTAAACAGACAAAGCCGGGGTTAGTCGCTCCGGACCAGAATTCAGAAGTTTGAAAATTGGAGTGATTCAATGAGCAAGATTATCGGTATCGACCTGGGCACCACCAACTCCTGTGTGGCTATCATGGATGGCGACAAGGTCAAGGTTATCGAAAACGCCGAGGGTGATCGCACCACCCCGTCGATCATCGCCTACACCGACGACGGTGAAACCCTGGTGGGCCAGTCGGCCAAGCGTCAGGCGGTGACTAACCCCAACAACACCCTGTACGCCATCAAGCGTCTGATCGGTCGTCGTTTTGAAGACGATGTGGTTCAGAAAGACATCAAGATGGTGCCGTACAAGATCACCAAGGCCGACAATGGCGACGCTTGGGTATCGGTAAAAGATCAGAAGATGGCGCCGCCGCAGGTGTCTGCTGAAGTTCTGAAGAAGATGAAGAAGACCGCCGAGGACTACCTGGGCGAGAAAGTGACCGAAGCGGTTATCACCGTGCCGGCCTACTTCAACGACAGTCAGCGTCAGGCCACCAAGGACGCGGGCAAGATTGCCGGTCTGGAAGTCAAGCGTATCATCAACGAGCCGACCGCAGCGGCCCTGGCTTATGGCCTGGACAAGCAGAGCGGTGACCGCACCGTGGCGGTCTATGACCTGGGCGGTGGTACCTTCGACCTGTCCATCATTGAAATTGCCGACGTGGACGGTGAGCACCAGTTCGAAGTACTGGCCACCAACGGTGACACCTTCCTGGGTGGTGAAGACTTCGACCTGAAGATCATCGAGCACCTGGCGGACCAGTTCAAGAAAGACAGCGGCATCGACCTGCGCGGCGACTCCCTGGCCATGCAGCGCCTGAAGGAAGCCGGCGAGAAGGCCAAGATCGAGCTGTCCAGCAGCCAGCAGACCGATGTGAACCTGCCGTACATCACGGCCGACCAGACCGGTCCGAAGCACCTGAACGTGAAGCTGACCCGTGCCAAGCTGGAATCCCTGGTGGAAGAGCTGGTTCAGCGCAGTCTCGAGCCGTGCAAGATGGCCCTGAAAGATTCCGGCCTGAGCGCTTCCGAGATCGACGAGGTGATCCTGGTGGGCGGTCAGACCCGCATGCCGCTGGTTCAGGAAAAGGTGAAGGAATTCTTCGGCAAAGAGCCGCGTAAAGACGTCAACCCGGACGAAGCCGTTGCTATCGGTGCGGCCATTCAGGGCGCGGTATTGTCTGGCGACGTGAAAGACGTGCTGCTGCTGGACGTAACCCCGCTGACCCTGGGCATCGAAACCATGGGCGGCGTGGCGACTCCGTTGATCGACAAGAACACCACGATCCCGACCAAGAAGTCGCAGACCTTCTCGACAGCAGAAGACAACCAGACCGCGGTAACCATCCACGTGGTTCAGGGTGAGCGCAAACAGGCGGCACAGAACAAGTCGCTGGGCCGTTTCGACCTGGCCGACATTCCGCCGGCAGCCCGTGGTGTGCCGCAGATCGAAGTGACCTTCGACATCGACGCCAACGGCATCCTGAACGTATCGGCCAAAGACAAGGCGACCGGCAAGGAGCAGTCCATCGTGATCAAGGCTTCTTCCGGCCTGAACGATGACGAAATCGAAAAGATGGTTCAGGACGCCGAGGCGAACGCCGAGGAAGATCGCAAGTTCGAAGAGCTGGTGCAGGCCCGCAACCAGGGCGACGCCATGGTGCACGCGGTACGCAAGACTCTGGACGAAGCCGGCGACAAGGCCAGCGATAGCGAGAAAGAGTCTATCGAAACAGCGATCAAGGAACTGGAAGAAGCGCTGGAAGGCTCCGACAAGGACGACATCGAAGCCAAGACCCAGAAGCTGTCCGAAGCTTCTTCCGAGCTGGCCCAGAAGATGTACGCGGAACAGGGCGCTGATCAGGCGCAGCAGGCTGGCGGCCAGGAAGAAGGCCAGGCCCAGAGTGCTGATGACGCCGTCGACGCTGAGTTCGAAGAAGTCAAAGACGACGACAAGAAGTAATTCTGAAGTACATCAGGCAGTTGGAAAACGCGGGCAGACGTCCGCGTTTTCCTCGTTATAGCAACAGGGTTTTAGACCATGGCCAAGCGCGATTATTACGAAGTGCTCGGGGTTTCCCGGGGCGCGGATGAGAAAGAAATTAAGCGGGCGTATCGAAAGCTCGCGATGAAATACCATCCGGACCGTAACCCGGACGATGAAGACGCCGAGACCAAGTTCAAAGAGGCGAGCGAAGCCTACGAAGTCCTGACCGATGCCAACAAGCGGGCCGCCTACGACCAGTTCGGGCACGCCGGTGTTGATGGCCAGGCTGGAGCCGGCGGCTTCGGCGGTGGCGGCGCCAGCTTCTCCGACATCTTTGGGGATGTGTTCGGTGACATCTTCGGTGGCGGCGGTGGCCGTGGCCGCACCACCCGGGGCGCCGACCTGCGTTACACCCTGGAGTTGGACCTCGAAGAGGCGGTCAAGGGCAAGAACGTCGAAATCACCATTCCCGGCCATGAGGAATGTGATTCCTGTGACGGTAGTGGTGCGGAGAGGGGTTCCGGTGTCGAGACCTGTGGTACCTGTAAGGGCATGGGTCAGGTGCGCATGCAGCAGGGCTTCTTCACCGTACAGCAGGCCTGTCCGACCTGTGGCGGTGCCGGCCAGATCATCAAGAATCCGTGCAAGAAATGTAACGGCCAGGGCCGCGTAAGAAAAGAAAAAACCCTGTCCGTGAAAGTGCCGCCCGGCGTCGATACCGGCGACCGCATTCGTCTCTCCGGTGAGGGCGAGATGGGCATGGACGGTGGGCCTCCTGGCGATCTGTACGTCCAGGTGGCAGTGCGCGAGCATTCCATCTTCACCCGGGATGGCCGCAACCTGTATTGTGAGGTGCCCATCAGCATCATCGATGCGACCCTGGGCGGCGAGCTGGAAGTGCCGACCCTGGATGGCCGCGTGAAGCTGAAGATTCCGCCGGAGACCCAGACCGGCAAGCTGTTCCGCCTGCGCAACAAGGGCGTCAGCCCGGTTCGTGGTGGCCCGGCCGGCGATCTGCTATGCCGCGTGATCGTGGAAACACCGGTGAACCTCACCAAGCGTCAGAAAGAGCTGCTCGAGGAATTCCAGAAAACCCTGGATGGCAATAACGGCAGCAACCACGCGCCCAAGAAAACCTCCTGGTTTGAAGGCGTGAAAAGCTTCTTCGACGAAATGAAATTCTGAGGGCCGAACCAATGCGGGTAGCAATCATCGGCGCCGCCGGGCGCATGGGGAAAGTATTGATCGAAGCCGTGGACGGCACCGAAGGTCTTGAGCTTGGCGCCGCCATCGTCCAGCCGGGCAGTAGCCTGGTGGGCGCCGATGCCGGCGAAATGACCGGCATCGGCAAAACTGGCGTGAAAATGGCCGACAGCCTCGACGCCGTCAAGGACGACTTCGACGTGCTGGTGGACTTCACCTTCCCGGACCTCACCCTGGAAAACGCCGACTTCTGCAAGGCCAACGGCAAAATGCTCGTGGTCGGCACCACCGGCCTCACCGACGCGGAAAAAGCCCAGCTCGCCCTCGCGGCCGAATCCACCCAGGTGGTCTTTGCCCCCAACATGAGCGTGGGCGTCAACGTCGTCCTCAACCTGCTGCGCACCGCCGCCGCCACCCTGGGCGACGACTACGACGTGGAAATTATCGAAGCCCACCACCGCCACAAGAAAGACGCCCCCTCGGGTACGGCTTTGCGCATGGGCGAAGTGGTGGCAGATGCTCTCGGCCGTGACCTGAAAGAGTGCGCCGTCTATGGCCGCGAAGGCTTCACCGGCGAGCGCACCCGTAAGGAAATCGGTTTCGAAACCATCCGCGCGGGCGACGTGGTGGGTGATCACACCGTACTGTTCGCCACCGAAGGCGAGCGCATCGAAGTCACCCACAAGGCCAGCAGCCGCATGACCTTCGCCAAGGGCGCCATGCGTGCGGCACTGTGGCTGAAGGACAAGCCGGTGGGTTTGTACGATATGCAGGATGTTCTTGGGCTTAAAGGCTGATTTTTGCCACTAAATCCGCGAAAGGGCACGAAAAGAAAAGATTTTTTGGCCACGGAAACCACGGAAGGACACGGAAAAAAGATTGAAAGAAGTGTTTTTCGTGTGAAGCCTGCTCCTGCGGTTAACTCGTAGGCCGGAGGTGCGGACCACCTTTCCGAAAATTTCGAAGGCCCTGGATGGCCTGAGAGAAGCGCACAGGGATGTGCTTGTAGCGGTTTTCGGAAAGGTGGTCCGTGCCTTCGGCCGGGTTCTCGGCGAAACGCATTCGAGGTTTTGTGGTAAAGACGATAATGCAAATCCCCGTGGACAAAAATCGCCAGATTTCTTACAATAAGGCGATTTGACTGCACCAAGCGTAACATTAACAAGTTTTTGAAAAAGCGGGACCGGGTTTTACTCAGTCTCGCTTTTTTGCAACCTGAATATGCGCTTGCGTTCCTGTTCGTGACGAACTTACCGCCACTCGATGAGGATACAAGCCTTGAGCACACCAGCAATCCTTGCACTCGCAGACGGAAGCCTCTTCTACGGCACCGCCATTGGCGCAGACGGCGAAACCAGCGGCGAGGTGGTGTTCAACACCGCCATGACCGGCTATCAGGAAATCCTGACCGACCCGTCCTACTCGCGCCAGATCGTGACCCTCACGTATCCGCACATTGGCAACACCGGTGTTAACGAAGAAGATGTGGAATCCGACCGCATTCAGGCCGCTGGCCTGATCATCCGCGATCTGCCCCTGCTCGCCAGCAGCTGGCGCAACCAGCAGAGCCTGGATGACTACCTGCGAAGCAACAACGTTGTTGGTATTGCAGATATCGATACCCGCCGCCTCACTCGCATCCTGCGCGACAAAGGTTCCCAGAACGGCGCCGTTGTGGCCGGTGAAAACGCCACCGCCGAACGCGCCCTGGAACTGGCCAACGCCTTCCCTGGCCTCAAGGGCATGGACCTGGCCAAAGAAGCCACCTGCGAAAAGCCCTATCAGTGGAGCCAGGCTGAATGGAGCCTGAAGGGTGGCGGCTACGGTGAGCGCACCGAGTCCAGATTCAAGGTGGTGGCCTGGGACTACGGCGTGAAATACAACATCCTGCGCATGCTCGCCTCGCGCGGCTGTGACATCACCGTGGTGCCGGCCCAGACCCCGGCCTCCGAGGTGCTGGCCATGAATCCCGATGGCATCTTCCTGTCCAACGGCCCGGGCGACCCCGAGCCCTGCGACTACGCCATCAAGGCCATCAAGGAAGTGCTGGAAACCGACATTCCGGTGTTCGGTATCTGCCTGGGGCACCAGTTGCTGGCCCTGGCCAGTGGTGCTAAATCCATGAAGATGGGCCATGGTCACCACGGCGCCAACCACCCGGTACAGGACATCGCCAAGGGCACGGTAATGATCACCAGCCAGAACCACGGCTTTGCGGTGGACGAGGCCAGCCTGCCGGCCAACGTGGAAGCCACCCACAAGTCGCTGTTTGACGGCACCCTGCAGGGCATTCGCCGCACCGACAAGCCGGCCTACAGCTTCCAGGGTCACCCGGAAGCCAGCCCCGGCCCCCACGATGTGGCGCCGCTGTTTGACGAGTTCATCCAGTTGATGGAAAAGCGATCTGCCTGAAGGCAAGGCCATCACGGATAACTCACGGGCGCTGCCAACAGCGCGAAAGAATTCAAAGTTGCTGACAGGTTTACCGAGACATGCCAAAACGTACTGATATCAAAAGCATCCTGATCCTGGGCGCCGGCCCCATCGTGATCGGGCAGGCGTGCGAATTCGACTATTCCGGCGCGCAGGCGTGTAAGGCCCTGCGTGAAGAGGGTTACCGGGTGATTCTGGTGAACTCCAACCCGGCCACCATCATGACCGACCCGGTCATGGCCGATGCCACCTACATCGAGCCGATCACCTGGAAAACCGTCGAAAAGATCATCGAGAAAGAGCAGCCGGATGCCCTGCTGCCCACCATGGGCGGCCAGACCGCGCTGAACTGCGCGCTGGACCTGGAAAAACACGGCATCCTGGAAAAGCACGGCGTGGAAATGATCGGCGCCAACGCCGACACCATTGATAAAGCCGAAGATCGGGACCGCTTCGACAAGGCCATGCGCAAGATCGGCCTGGAATGTCCCCGCGCCACCATCGCCCACTCCATGGCCGAAGCCTGGGAAGTCTCCGAAGACATCGGCTTCCCGTGCATCATCCGTCCGTCCTTCACCATGGGTGGTTCCGGTGGCGGTATCGCCTACAACAAGGAAGAGTTCGAGGAAATCTGTACTCGCGGTCTGGATCTGTCGCCGACCAACGAACTGTTGATCGACGAATCCCTGATCGGCTGGAAAGAGTACGAGATGGAAGTTGTCCGCGACAAAAACGACAACTGCATCATCGTCTGCTCTATCGAGAACTTCGACGCCATGGGCGTGCACACCGGTGACTCCATCACCGTGGCCCCGGCCCAGACCCTGACCGATAAGGAATACCAGATCATGCGGAACGCCTCCCTGGCGGTTCTGCGTGAAATCGGGGTGGAAACCGGCGGCTCCAACGTGCAGTTCGGCATTAACCCGGACACCGGCCGCATGGTCGTTATCGAAATGAACCCTCGGGTATCCCGTTCGTCGGCGCTGGCCTCCAAGGCCACCGGCTTCCCGATCGCCAAAGTGGCGGCCAAGCTGGCGGTGGGTTACACCCTCGATGAACTGCAGAACGAAATCACCGGCGGCGTGACCCCGGCCTCGTTCGAGCCCAGCATCGACTACGTGGTTACCAAGATTCCGCGTTTCACCTTCGAAAAATTCCCGCAGGCGGACGCCCGCCTGACCACCCAGATGAAATCCGTGGGTGAGGTGATGGCGATTGGTCGCACCTTCCAGGAGTCCCTGCAGAAAGCCCTGCGCGGTCTCGAAGTCGGCTCCGAGGGCATGGATGAGAAACTGGAAGACCTGCAGTCGGAAAGCTCGAAAGAGACCCTGACCCGCGAGCTGAACGTGCCGGGCGCCGAGCGCATCTGGTACATCGGCGATGCCTTCCGCTCCGGGATGACCGTCGAGGAAGTGTTCCGCAACACCCATGTGGACCCCTGGTACCTGGTGCAGATCGAGGACCTGATCCGCGAAGAGGAAATGCTGAAGTCCGCCGGCAAGGCCGATATCGACAAAGCCACCCTGTTCCGCCTCAAGCGCAAGGGCTTCTCGGACGCCCGCCTGGCCAAGCTGCTGGGCATTTCCGAAGTCAGCCTGCGCAAGCTGCGCCACGACCTGGACGTGCGCCCGGTTTACAAGCGCGTGGACACCTGTGCCGCGGAATTCGCCTCCGACACCGCCTACATGTACTCCACCTATGAGGAGGAGTGTGAGTCGGATGTTTCGGATCGCGATAAAATCGTGGTGATTGGTGGTGGCCCGAACCGGATCGGCCAGGGCATCGAGTTCGATTACTGCTGTGTTCACGCCGCCCTGGCCATGCGCGAGGACGGTTACGAAACCATCATGATCAACTGCAACCCGGAGACCGTGTCCACCGACTACGACACCTCCGACCGGTTGTATTTCGAGCCCATCACCCTTGAGGATGTGCTGGAAATCATCCACATCGAGAAGCCCAAGGGCGTGATTGTCCAGTACGGCGGCCAGACTCCGCTGAAGCTGGCCCGTGGGCTGGAGGCGGCCGGCGTGCCCATCATCGGCACCAGCCCGGATGCCATCGACCGCGCCGAGGACCGCGAGCGCTTCCAGCAGATGATCCAGCGCCTGGGTCTGAAACAGCCGGAAAACGCCACCGTGCGCAGCCACGAGGAAGGCATCCTGGCGGCTCGCGAGATTGGCTACCCGCTGGTGGTTCGTCCATCCTATGTGCTGGGCGGCCGCGCCATGGAAATCGTCTATGACGAGAAGGAACTGGTGCACTACATGCGCAGCGCGGTGCTGGTGTCCAACGACAGCCCGGTACTGCTGGATCACTTCCTGAACGCGGCCATCGAGGTAGACATCGATGCCATCTCCGACGGCACCGACGTGGTGATCGGCGGCATCATGCAGCACATCGAGCAGGCCGGTGTTCACTCCGGTGATTCCGCCTGTTCACTGCCGCCGTACACCCTGCCCAAAGAAGTGCAGGATGAAATGCGCGAGGCGGTGAAGAAAATGGCCATCGAGCTGGATGTGATCGGCCTGATGAACGTGCAGTTGGCCTGGCAGGGCGGCGAGATCTACGTGATCGAAGTGAACCCGCGGGCCTCGCGGACGGTGCCGTTCGTGTCCAAGGCGGTGGGCGTTTCCCTGGCGGCGGTGGCTGCCCGCGTGATGTCCGGCAAGACCCTGAAAGAACTGAACTTTACTCAGGAAATTGTGCCGGAGTATTACTCGGTGAAAGAGTCCGTGTTCCCGTTCAACAAATTCCCGGCGGTTGACCCGATCCTGGGGCCGGAAATGAAATCCACCGGCGAAGTGATGGGGATTGGCGACAGTTTCGATGAAGCCTTTGCCAAGGCCTCGCTGGCGTCCGGTGAGCGTTTGCCGGTCAAGGGTGTGGCTTTCATGTCGGTGCGGGATGTCGACAAGCCTGCAGCAGCCAAAGTGGCGCGCGATCTGCAGGAAGCCGGTTTCCGCATCATTGCCACCACTGGCACCGCCGAAGCCCTGGCCGAGGCTGGCGTTGAGGCTGAGCGCGTGAACAAGGTCCGTGAAGGCCGTCCGCACATTGTCGATGCCATCAAGAATGGCCAGGTGCAGTTGATCATCAACACCACCGAGGGTCGCAAGGCCATTGCTGACTCGGCGCAGATTCGCCAGTCCGCCTTGCAGACCAAGACAACCTATACAACGACACTGGCAGGTGGCGAAGCGTTCTGCCGGGCCATCAAGTTTGGTCCGGAGCGCACCGTCCGTCGCCTCCAGGAACTACACGCAGGAAAGTAAGAATTATGGCTGACAGAGTACCCATGACCAAAGCAGGGGAAGAAAGCCTGCGCGCAGAACTGAAGAAGCTCAAAGCCGAAGACCGGCCGCGGGTGATCGCGGCCATTGCCGACGCCCGGGAACACGGCGATTTGAAAGAGAACGCCGAGTACCACGCCGCGCGTGAGCAGCAGAGCTTCATCGAGGGTCGTATCCAGGAAATCGAAGGCAAGCTGGGTGCCGCCCAGGTGATCGATGTCACCACCATGGAAAACACCGGAAAGGTGATTTTCGGCACCACCGTGCACCTGGTGAACATGGATACCGACGAGGAAGTGTCCTACCAGATCGTTGGTGAGGACGAGGCAGACATCAAGGCAGGCAAGCTGTCGATCTCCTCGCCCATCGCCCGCGCGCTGGTGGGCAAGAACGAGGGCGACGTGGTCGCGATCCGCATTCCTTCGGGTACCGTGGAGTACGAAATTGCGGAGGTGGAGTACATCTAAGGTGCTCCGGGCAACTAAAAAGCCGGCGTGGGACTCCCCAGGCCGGCTTTTTATTTTCTGGCCACGGAATCCACGGAAGAACACGGAAAGAAAAGATGAAAAGATTTTCTAGCCACTAAACCCACGAAAGAACACGAAATTAAAAGACGACCAATCAGTATCGTTAGTCAGTTTTTCGTGTTTTTTCGTGGATTTCGTGGCCAATACGTCTTTGTCTTTTACTTTATTCCGTGTTCTTCCGTGGATTCCGTGGCAAAAAATTATTTATTTCTTAGCAGGTTGGACAGCTTTGGATTCGGCTGCTTGGCACGGCGCAGGATTACGGCGATCTTGCCGATGGTCTGTACCAGTTCGGCACCGGAGGCTTCGCACAGGGCGTCAATCGCCTCGCGGCGCACGTCGCGGTCGGGGCTGGCGACTTTGATCTTGATCAGCTCGTGATCGTTCAGGGCGCGCTCCAGCTCTTCCTGGAGGCCTTCGGAAAGGCCCTTGTCGCCAACAATAATCACGGGTTTCAGGTTGTGGGCAATGGCCCGGTATTCCCGGCGCTGTTCCGGTGACAAACTCATTATGTAATCCCTTAATGGGTGCAATTAAAAAAAGGTCAGCAGTACAAGAGCCGACTACATCGTATAATCGACGCATTGTAACAGATTGCATGCGGCCTCAAATGGGGGTGTTTACCGACACGCGGTGTGGCGAGACGCCAATCAGGAGGCAGGTTGGGTGTTCCAAGCCCAGCGGTCATTGGCTGCGGGAACATTTCGATGTCACCTGGGTCAAAAAGTCCCAGGAGGGTGGCCAGGGCGTGGTGATTGTCAGGCAGGCATTGTAATTTCAGACATGGCGCCCAATATGGGAGGTATGGCTGACGTCGATATTCCAAAGGCCATGGGGCTGGTGCCGCTGGCCCTGGGTATAAAGGGTAACGGCACTACCCCTTGTATGTGGCCGCTACGGATGGGCCATTTCTGGTGGACAGACGTAGAATTAGTGTAAGGTGTCGAGAAAGGATGGGCTGCCAAGCGGCGTCCGTCCGGCAATTCACAGGTGATGATCCTTGAACGATATGGCAAAAAATCTGGTTCTCTGGCTAATCATAGCCGCGGTCCTTTTGATGGTGTTTCAGAATTTCTCTCCCACCACCACTGGACAACAAGTTAACTATTCCCAGTTTGTTGAAATGGTCCAGCAGGGCCAGGTTCGGCAAGTAACCATTGATGGTCTGCAGGTGCAGGGTACCCGCGGTGACGGCTCCCAGTTCCAGACCATTCGCCCGCAGGTGTCCGACAACAAGCTGATGGACGACCTGCTGGCCAATAACGTCGAAGTTATCGGCAAGGAACCAGAGCGCCAGAGCCTGTGGACACAGCTTCTGGTGGCAGCGTTCCCGATCCTGATCATCATCGCGTTGTTTGTGTTCTTCATGCGCCAGATGCAAGGCGGCGGTGGCGGCGGCAAAGGCCCCATGTCGTTTGGTAAGTCCAAGGCGCGCCTGATGAGCGAAGACCAGATCAAGACCACCTTCGGTGACGTCGCTGGGTGCGATGAAGCCAAGGAAGACGTGAAAGAGCTGGTGGACTTCCTGCGTGATCCCAGCAAGTTCCAGCGTCTGGGCGGCCAGATTCCCAAGGGCGTCCTGATGGTGGGCCCGCCGGGTACCGGTAAGACCCTGCTGGCGAAGGCGATTGCCGGCGAAGCCAAGGTGCCGTTCTTCTCGATCTCCGGTTCCGACTTCGTGGAAATGTTCGTGGGCGTGGGTGCGTCCCGTGTTCGTGACATGTTCGAGCAGGCGAAAAAGCAAAGCCCGTGCATCATCTTCATTGACGAGATTGATGCGGTCGGTCGTCACCGTGGTGCTGGCATGGGCGGTGGTCACGACGAGCGTGAGCAGACCCTGAACCAGTTGCTGGTGGAAATGGACGGCTTTGAAGGTAACGAAGGCGTTATCGTCATTGCCGCGACCAACCGTCCGGACGTGCTGGACCCGGCGCTGCTGCGCCCCGGTCGTTTTGACCGCCAGGTGGTGGTGAGCCTGCCGGACATCATTGGTCGCGAGCAGATCCTGAAAGTTCACCTGAAGAAAGTGCCGCTGGCCGAAAGTGTGGAACCGTCCACCATCGCTCGTGGTACCCCGGGCTTCTCCGGTGCCGATCTGGCCAACCTGGTGAACGAGGCGGCGCTTTTTGCGGCCCGTCGTAACCAGCGCCTGGTTTCAATGGAAGAGCTGGAGCTGGCCAAAGACAAGATCATGATGGGCGCCGAGCGCAAGTCCATGGTCATGAGCGAGAAAGAAAAGCTCAACACGGCTTACCACGAGTCCGGCCACGCCATTGTCGGTCGGCTGGTGCCGGAGCACGATCCGGTCTACAAGGTGAGTATTATTCCCCGTGGCCGGGCGCTGGGTGTCACTATGTTCCTGCCGGAAGAGGACAAGTACAGTCACTCCAAACGCTACCTGATCAGCTCGATCTGCAGCCTGTTTGGCGGCCGTATCGCCGAAGAGCTGACCCTGGGCTTTGATGGGGTGACCACGGGTGCCTCCAACGACATCGAGCGCGCCACTCAGTTGGCTCGCAACATGGTCACCAAGTGGGGCCTGTCGGAAAAGCTGGGTCCGCTGCAGTACGACACCGAGAGCGAAGAGCCGTTCCTGGGGCGTTCGGCTGGCCAGTCGCACACTGTGTACTCGCCGGAAACCGCCCAGCGCATCGATGAGGAAGTGCGTAACATCATCGACAGCTGCTACGAGCGGGCCAAGCAGATTCTGGTTGATAACCGGGACAAGCTCGACATGATGGCGGATGCGCTGATGAAGTACGAAACCATCGACAGCCACCAGATTGACGACATCATGGCTGGCCATAAGCCGCGCCCGCCCAAGGGCTGGGGCGACAGCGGCCCGACCGGTGGCGTCAAGGCGGATGAGCCGGAAGGTGCCCCCGAGCCCAAGGGCTCGGACGATGGTCGCCAGCCCGGTGTCGGTCGTCCTGCCGGCGAACACTGATTTCGCTGGCTAGTCGCCAAAGGCTGATACGCCGCCCGGTTCCGGGCGGCGTTTGTTTTTGTATTCCCCTAATATCCAACCCCTGGAGCCTGCGCTATGGAAATGAACTTTGCCGGCCGGCAGCTTGATCTGTCCAAGAACCATGTGATGGGTATTCTGAACGTAACGCCGGATTCGTTTTCGGATGGCGGGCATTTCAATCGGCCCGAAGCGGCGTTGCTGCGAGCCCGGGAAATGGTCAGGGATGGCGCCTCCTTTATTGACGTGGGCGGGGAATCCACCCGGCCGGGCGCATCGCCGGTCTCTACCCAGGAAGAGCTGGATCGGGTCTGCCCGGTGGTAGAAGCTATCTCTCGGGAGCTGGATACTGTGATCTCCGTGGATACCAGTAATCCGGAAGTCATGGCCGAAACAGCGCGTCTGGGCGCCGGACTGATAAACGACGTGCGGGCGCTCCAACGCGAAGGCGCGTGCAAAGTGGCAGCCGAGGCCGGAATCCCGGTTTGCATCATGCATATCCAGGGTGAGCCCGATCACATGCAGGATGACCCCCGTTACCGGAACGTGCACCGGGAAGTCAGTCTGTTTCTGACTGAACGCATGCGCGAAGCCGAGCGAGCAGGTGTGCTCCCGGAAAACATCATTCTTGATCCGGGCTTTGGTTTTGGTAAAACCGTGGGGCATAACGTCCAGTTGCTGGCGACTCTCGAACAGCTTCGTATTCTGGGGCATCCCATCCTGGTGGGCGTGTCTCGTAAATCCATGCTGGGCGCCATCACGGGTCGGGAAGTCAGTGAGCGCTTGCCTGCTAGCCTGGTGGCGGCGACAATAGCCGCCATGAAAGGCGCCAGCATCTTGCGGGTGCACGACGTACGGGAAACCGTGGACGCCATGAAGGTGGTCGCGGCAGTGAAGGAGGCAAGTTAATGTCCCAGCGTAAATACTTTGGTACCGACGGCATTCGCGGCCGGGTCGGGGATTCGCCTATTACTCCGGATTTCATGCTGCGGCTGGGCTGGGCTGCCGGGCAGGCATTCAAGAAGGACGGTCAGCGCAACAGCGTGCTGATCGGCAAGGACACCCGTTTGTCCGGTTACATGTTTGAATCCGCCCTGGAGGCGGGGCTTTCGGCCGCCGGGGTGGACGTCAAGCTGCTGGGCCCGATGCCAACGCCGGCGATCGCCTACCTGACCCGTACCTTCCGGGCTTCGGCCGGCATTGTTATCAGCGCCTCACACAACCCTCATCATGATAACGGCATCAAGTTCTTCTCCTCCGCCGGCACCAAGCTGGACGATGCCCTGGAAGCGGAAATCGAGCGCTGGCTCGATAAGCCGATTGAGGTCTGTGCGCCGGAAGAGCTGGGCAAGGCCTTCCGGGTGGACGACGCTCCCGGTCGTTATGTCGAATTCTGCAAGAGCACCGTGCCCAACGAATTTACCCTCGATGGCATGCACATTGTGCTGGACTGTGCCCATGGCGCCACCTACCACGTGGCCCCTAAGGTGTTTCAGGAATTGGGGGCCAAAGTCACCACCATTGGCGCCAACCCCGATGGCCTGAACATCAACCTCAACGTGGGCTCTACCCACCTGGACGCGCTGAAAAAGACCGTGGCCGAGAAGCAGGCGGACCTGGGCATTGCCTTTGACGGCGATGGCGACCGGGTGTTGATGGTGGACCGTGACGGCTCGGAAGTGGACGGCGACGAATTACTGTACATCCTGGCTTCTCAGCGCCAACTGGAGGGGCGGCTCAACGGCGGCGTGGTCGGCACGCTCATGACCAACCTCGGGGTGGAGTTGGCGTTGCAGGAAGCAGGTATTGCCTTTGAGCGGGCGAAAGTGGGCGACCGCTATGTTATGGAGCGCCTGCTCGCCAATGGCTGGCTGATTGGTGGCGAAGGCTCCGGCCACATGGTGATCCGCGACTGTACCACCACGGGCGATGGCATTGTCTCTGCATTGCAGGTGCTGCTGGCCGTGCGCCGGTCCGGCCAAACCATGGCGCAGCTTCGCCGGGGAATGGCCAAGTTGCCGCAGAAGATGGTCAATGTGCGTGTTGCAAAGCGCTTCGATCCCTTTAGCCGTGATGATATCGTGGAAGCGGTCCGGAAGGCGGAGCAGCATCTGGGCGAGAACGGCCGCATCTTGTTGCGGGCCTCTGGTACCGAACCGCTGATTCGGGTCATGGCCGAAGGCAAAAATGCGGTGGAAATCGGGCGCATTGCTGACGAACTCGCACTGGTGGTCGAGAATTCCAGTCCCTGAGTCCGGCTTGTGCGGGCCCGGTGACTGCTGTATAGTTCGGCGTCGCTTAATTCAGGGCTGTCGAGAGTAACCATGCGTCGCAGGATCGTAGCTGGAAACTGGAAAATGAACGGGTCTCGGGACCTGGTGAAACAGTTGGTCGGTGCTGTAGCCGCGGAGGCCGGCAGCCTGGAATCCGGGCCTGAAGTGGCAGTGATTCCGCCAGCTTTGTATGTCAGCCAGGTGCTGGAAAACACTGGTGGCGCATTGAAAGTGGGTGTCCAGAATGTTGCCTGCTGGCAGTCCGGAGCCTATACCGGCGAAGTATCGGCGGAAATGGCCCGGGATCTGGGATGTCGTTACGTCCTGGTTGGGCATTCAGAGCGTAGGCAGTTGTTCGGTGAAACCGATGAGCAGATTGCCCGGAAAGTCGCTCGCGTGCTGGAGAGTGGTCTTGTCGCAATGCTGTGTGTCGGCGAAACGCTGGAAGAGCGCAGTGAAGATCGGGCCGAACAGGTCGTGGCTGAGCAGATTCGCCAGGGGCTGTCCGAGGTAGGTGCTGACCAGTGGGGTCAGGTTGTAATCGCCTATGAGCCGGTCTGGGCAATCGGTACCGGTAAAACTGCGACTGCCGAAGACGCGCAAGCCATGCATTTGCACATTCGAGGTGTGCTTGAATCGGTAAATGCACCGGCAAATGAGGTTTCGGTACTTTACGGCGGCAGCGTAAAAGCGGATAATGCGGCCGCTCTGTTCGCAGAGCCGGATATTGATGGTGGTCTTATTGGCGGTGCATCGCTGAAGGCCGACGAGTTTTTAAGCATTTGCCGGTCGTTCCCGGCGGGTGCGTAAGCCAAAACGTTTACGAGAGTCAGTATGGATTGGATGGAAACACTGGTAGTTACCGTGCACGTCGTGATCGCCGTGGCGCTGGTGGGTCTGGTTCTGATCCAGCAGGGCAAGGGCGCTGACGCCGGCGCCGCGTTCGGTGGTGGAGCGTCCCAGACCGTATTTGGCAGTCAGGGCAGCGGTAGCTTCCTGACCAAGATGACGACCCTGCTGGCCGTTGTCTTTTTCGTGACCAGTTTTTCGCTGGCGATATTTGCCAAGCAGCGCGCCGAAGTCGCTGGCGAAGCGGGCATTCCCGTTGTTGAGGAATCCTCCGATACGCCAGCCCTGGATGAGCAGCCTGCGGAAGCTGATGCGGCCAACAGCGAAGGTGAGGGCGGGGATTCTCAGGTTCCCGACCTTCAGTAAGTTTGATGCCCGGGTGGTGAAATTGGTAGACACGCTATCTTGAGGGGGTAGTGGCGAGAGCCGTGCCGGTTCGAGTCCGGCCCCGGGCACCATATACAAGAAGACGGCTTGGTACTCCCAGGCCGTTTTTCTTTTTGGTCAGTCCTTGACCAATCCGCATGGCGTCTCTATACTCCGGCGGATATCGGGGTCGGCGTTAAGCGCGGGCTTCCGGGCAGGCCAGGTGTCTGTCGGCAGAACACAGCTTGGGGCTGTCTTCTGCGAATTCTTGCAACAAAAGGCCCCGGTTTCAGGGGCTTTTTGATTAAAGGGCCTGGCGCAAAAGGCCCTGTGCATTAAAAGGGCTGATTAACAGCCCTTTTTTTGTTTGTGGACTTTGAAAATCTGAAAATGGAGGCGGCGACACTTGTCAGCCAAGCTCAAGCAACTGGAAGAAATTCTGCGCCCGGTCGTGGAAGGATTGGGGTACGAGCTCTGGGGGATCGAATTCCGTTCCCGGGGCACCAACTCCATGCTGCGTATCTTCATCGACGATGCTGAAAATGGCATCAGCATTGAGGATTGTGAAAAAGTCAGTCGACAGGTCAGCGGCGTGATGGATGTGGAAGACCCCATCCAGACGGAATACACCCTGGAGGTGTCTTCGCCGGGCATGGACCGGCCGCTGTTTCGTCTGGAGCACTACCGGGAGTTCGTCGGCCACACCGTCAAGCTTCGTTTGCGCATGGCCTTTGAGGGGCGTCGCAAGTTCCAGGGCTTGATCAAGGGTGTTGAAGACGATGACGTGATCATTCAGGTGGATGACCACGAGTATCTGCTGCCGTTCGACAGTATCGAAAAAGCCAGCATTGTACCCACATTCAAGTAAGTGCCGACGTTTGAATCATTCGCACGAACATAGTTTTGGAAGTATCGATCATTTTGAGGGCAGGGCAATCCAATGAATAAAGAGATCTTGCTGGTAGTGGAATCCGTCTCGAACGAGAAAGGCGTCGAGAAGGATGTGATTTTTGAGGCGATTGAACTCGCCCTCGCCACCGCTGCCAAAAAACGTTACGAAGACGAGGAAGCGGACATCCGGGTTGCCATTGATCGCCGCACCGGAGAGTACGAAACCTTCCGCCGCTGGCTGGTGGTGGACAACGACGCCGTGCCGGCACTGGGCACCGAGTTGACGCTTCAGGAAGCGGAAGAAATTGATCCAGAGCTCAAGCCGGGTGATATCCACGAAGAGAAGGTGGAGTCCGTCGCGTTTGGACGCATCGGTGCCCAGGCGGCCAAACAGATCATCTTCCAGAAAGTCCGTGAAGCCGAGCGCACCAAGATCGTTGACAGCTACCGCGACCGCGTGGGCGAGCTGGTGTCCGGTACCGTCAAGAAGGTTACTCGCGACAACGTGATCGTAGACCTGGGCAGCAATGCCGAAGCGCTGCTGCCGCGCGAGCACCTGATTCCCCGCGAAACCTTCCGCATGGGCGACCGGGTTCGGGCCCTGCTGCTGGAAATTCGCACCGATCATCGCGGTCCGCAGCTGATCCTGAGCCGGACCGATCCGCAGATGCTGATCGAGCTGTTCCGCATTGAAGTGCCGGAAATCGCCGAAGACCTGATCGAGATTCGCGGTGCCGCCCGGGACCCGGGTTCCCGCGCCAAGATCTCCGTGAAGACCAACGACCGCCGGATCGATCCGGTGGGTGCCTGTGTGGGCATGCGCGGTTCCCGCGTACAGGCGGTCTCCAACGAGTTGGGCGGTGAGCGTGTCGACATCGTGCTGTACGACGACAATCCGGCCCAGTTGGTGATCAACGCCATGGCACCGGCCGAAGTCGCGTCCATCGTGATGGACGAAGACCGTCACACCATGGAAGTGGCCGTTGCCGAAGATAATCTGGCACAGGCCATCGGCCGTAACGGCCAGAACGTCCGTCTGGCGACCGACCTGACCGGTTGGGTGCTGAACGTGATGACCGAGGAAGAAGCCGGTGAGCGTCAGGAGCAGGAATACAACCGCCTGCTGGCGCACTTCATCGATAACCTGGACGTGGACGAGGAATTTGCCGGCGTCCTGATCGAGGAAGGCTTCACGTCCATTGAAGAAGTGGCCTATGTGCCGATGGAAGAGATGCTGGCCATTGATGGCTTTGACGAAGAAACGGTAACCGAACTTCGTAACCGCGCCAAAGATGCCCTGTTGAACCAGGCGCTGGCCAGCGAGGAAGCCCTGGAGGGCGCAGAACCTGAGGAAGATCTTCTGAACATGGAAGGCATGGACCGTGCCCTGGCCTTCAAGCTGGCCGGCATGGGTGTGCGCAACATGGAAGATCTGGCCGAGCAGTCGATCGATGAGCTGCTCGAGATTGAAGGTATGGATGAAGAGCGTGCCGGTCAGCTGATTATGACCGCACGTGCACCCTGGTTTGAAGACCAGGCCTGAGTCGGGAGAGGAGGACCAGTATGGCTGAAGTAACGGTAAAACAACTGGCCGCAGATGTAGGCGCTCCCGTGGATCGTTTGCTGAAGCAGATCGTGGAAGCGGGCCTGAAAGCCCGTAGCGAGAATGACACGGTGACCAGCGATGAGAAGCAGCAGTTGGTGGCCTATCTGAGAAAAACGCACGGTGAGACCGAGGCCGAGCCGCGCAAGATTACGCTTAAACGCAAAACGACCACCACGTTGAAGGCGGGTAAAGCCAAGACCGTGAATGTGGAAGTACGCAAGCGCCGCACCTACGTGAAGCGTGCGGAACTGCAGCCGGAAGCGCAGCAGGAGACGCCGAAACCGGAAGCGCCGGCAGAACAGCCGTCCGCGCCGGAGCAGCCGGTGTCCGAAAAAGTGGCACAGGTGGCTGCGGAGCAGGAGCAAAATGCTCCGGACGCACCGGCGGCAGCGGAGCCCAAGGCAACCGAGCAGGAACCTGCGGCGGAAACTGGCTCTAACAAGGCCGTCAAGCCAGAGCCTGAACCCCAGCCGGAGGACATGCCCATGCCTCCGCCCGAGGATGATGGCCGGGATCGCAAACCGAAGAAGAAAAAAGAAAAAGAGAAGGCCCGCGAGCGCGGCGATGATCTGGAAGAAGGCAAGCCGAAGAAGAAAAAGGCTGGCCATCGTGGTCCACGTAACCGGCCTGTTGAGGAGCCGGTGGTGCTGTCCGAGGACGAAGAAGAAGCCGTTCCTCGCAAGCAGCTGCGGGCCAAAAAGAAACCGAAACAGAAGCGACACGCCTTCGAGAGACCAACCAAGCCTATGGTTAGAGAAGTAGAGATTCCCGAAACCATCACCGTGGGTGATCTGGCCCAGCGCATGGCGGTGAAGTCCGCCGATGTGATCAAAACGCTGATGGGGATGGGGGTTATGGCCACCATCAACCAGGCCCTGGATCAGGAAACCGCCATCCTGGTGACCGAAGAGCTGGGTCACAAGCCCAAGGCCACCAGTGAAGACGCTTTTGAAGAAGAAGTGTTGAGTGAAATCACCGAACTGGCCGAGGGCAAGGAAAAGGTCAAGCGTGCTCCGGTTGTCAGTGTGATGGGTCACGTTGACCACGGTAAGACCTCGCTGCTGGACTACATCCGTCGCACCAAGGTTGCCTCCGGCGAGTCCGGTGGTATTACCCAGCATATCGGCGCCTACCACGTGGAAACCGATCACGGCATGGTGTCCTTCCTGGATACCCCGGGCCACGCCGCATTTACCGCCATGCGTGCCCGTGGTGCGCAGTGTACCGACGTGGTCGTACTGGTTGTGGCCGCCGACGACGGCGTGATGCCGCAAACCAAAGAAGCGGTGGATCACGCCCGTTCTGCCGGTGTGCCGATCGTTGTGGCCATCAACAAGATGGACAAGGAAGAAGCCGATCCGGATCGCATCAAGAACGAACTCTCCGCCATGGAAGTGATTCCCGAAGACTGGGGTGGTGACGTGCAGTTCGTTCCGGTCTCCGCCAAGAGCGGCGAAGGCATCGACGACCTGCTTGAAGCCCTGCTGCTTCAGGCTGAAATTCTGGAACTGGAAGCCTCTCCGGACGCTGCCGCCAAGGGCGTTGTCGTGGAATCCAGCCTGGAACGCGGTCGTGGTTCGGTTGCCACCGTTCTGGTTCAGAACGGCACCCTGCGCCAGGGTGACACCATTGTGGCCGGCGCCTACTACGGCAAGATCCGTGCGATGACCAACGAAGCCGGTGACCAGGTCAAAGAAGCCGGCCCCTCGATCCCGGTAGAAATTCTGGGTCTTAACGGTACGCCGGACGCAGGCGACGAATTCTTCGCCGTGGCCGACGAGAAGAAGGCCAAAGAGCTGGCCGAGTTCCGTCAGACACGCGAGCGGGAACAGCGTCTGCAGCGCCAGCAGGCAGCCAAGTTGGAGAACATGTTCGAGAACATGGGCAAAGACGAGGTCAAGACCCTGAACGTGGTGCTCAAGACCGACGTTCGTGGTTCCCTGGAAGCCATCGTCAAGGCGCTGCAGGATCTGGGCAACGATGAGGTTCAGGTCAAGGTGGTGTCCTCGGGTGTGGGCGGTATCGCCGAGACCGACGTCAGCCTGGCCATGGCCACCAATGCGGTCATTTTCGGCTTCAACGTGCGTGCTGATAACGCCGCCAAGAAGCTGGTTGAACAGGAAAACCTGGATCTGCGCTATTACAGCATCATCTACAACCTCATCGATGATGTGAAGGCGGCCCTGACCGGCATGCTGGCACCGGAATTCCGCGAGGAAATTCTGGGTGTGGCCGACGTACGCGATGTATTCCGTTCGCCGAAGTTCGGCCAGGTGGCTGGTTGCATGGTGACCGAAGGCAACGTTTACCGTAACAAGCCGATCCGTGTCCTGCGTGACAACGTCGTTATTTTCGAAGGCGAGCTGGAATCCCTGCGCCGCTTCAAGGACGACGTCCAGGAAGTGCGTAACGGCATGGAATGCGGTATCGGTGTTAAGGGCTATGATGTGAAAGTGGGCGACCAGATCGAGGTATTTGATCGCGTGAAGGTTGAACGCAAGCTCGAATCCACGGGGGCCTGATGGCACGGGAATACAGTCGCGTCGATCGCATCGGTGATCAGATGCAGCGAGAGCTGGCCCAGCTGATCCAGCGTGAGGTGAAAGACCCTCGCGTTGGACTGGTCACGGTTAACGCCGTCAAGGTGAGCCGGGATCTGGGCTATGCCGACATCTATGTGTCATTGCTGTCGACCGAAGAGCTGACCGAGGATTCGCCGGAAATCCAGGACGCCCTGGCGGTACTGAACAAGGCATCGGGCTTTTTGCGTGGGCAGATTGGTCGCGCCATGAAGCTGCGAGTGGTTCCGCATCTGCGGTTCCACTTCGACTCGCTGCTGGGTGAAAGCCGGAAAATGGATCGCCTGATTCGCGAAGCGGTGGGTGAACACCCACCCGTGCCCCGAGATGACAACGACGACCCGGTGTCCGATAACCCGGAGCGTGACGCTTGAGCCGCAGAAGAAAGGGCCGCAACGTCAACGGCATCCTGGTGATCGACAAACCTGTCGGCGTTACGTCCAACGGCATCCTGCAGCAGGTCAAGCGCCTTTATGGCGCGGCCAAGGCCGGCCACACCGGGGCGCTAGACCCGCTGGCCACCGGCGTATTGCCGCTGTGCTTTGGGGAGGCCACCAAGTTCTCCCAGATGATGTTGGACAGCGATAAGGCCTATATCACCACCGCCCGGCTAGGTATCCGTACCGAAACCGGCGATAGTGAAGGCGCCGTGGTCGAGGAAAAGCCAGTGCCGGCGTTGACCGAAGCCGATGTGGAAGCGGTTCTGGCCCGGTTCCGGGGCCCGATTGAGCAAGTGCCCTCCATGTACTCGGCGCTGAAGCATCAGGGTCGCCCCCTCTACGAATACGCCCGCGAAGGCATCGAGATCGAACGACCGGCCCGTCCGGTTACGATCCACGAGCTAACCTTGCTGGCGGTTCGCGAGAACGAGCTGGACCTGGCGGTGAGCTGCACGAAAGGCACCTACATTCGTTCCCTGGTAGAAGACATTGGCGATGCACTGGGATGCAGTGCCCATGTCAGCGCCCTGCGCCGCACCATGGCCTCGGGCTATACCCTGGAGGCTGCCCACGATGTCGGTACCCTGGAAGCGATGCGTGAACGAGGCGAAAGCCTGGACGGCCTGCTATTGCCGCCGGACAGCGCCCTGACCATGTTTCCGGAACTTCATCTGTCCGGCCCTTCGTTGGTGTCGATATTGAATGGGCAACCAGTTAGAATGACGGATCAATCCCTGGAAGGGCTCGTGCGCCTATACGGCAACCGGGGCTTTGTGGGATTGGCAGAAGCATTGCCAGAAGACAGTGGTATCCAGTTGGTGCCCCGTCGTCTGGTCAAGAGCAGTTAGCGGTCACGGTATCGCTGCTGGTTAGCCGGGCTGTAGAGATGCGCGGTTCGGCCGAATTCTCAAGCATCGCAAACAATGAGGTGTAATATGGCACTGTCTGCCAACGAGAAAGCTCAGATCGTCAAGGATTTTCAGCAAGCTGAAGGTGACACAGGTTCCCCTGAAGTTCAGGTAGCCCTGTTGAGCGCCAACATCGACAAGCTGCAGGATCACTTCAAGACCAACAAGCAGGATCACCATTCCCGCCGTGGTCTTATCCGGATGGTAAACCAGCGTCGTAAGCTGCTGGACTACCTGAAGCGTAAAAATGCCGACCGTTACCTGGATCTCATCCAGCGTCTGGGTCTGCGTCGTTAATCCGGATTGACGACCGGGAAGGCCGGCCCCGGGGTTCCCGGGCCGGCCAGCTTCTCTCCCGCTGTCCGTGCTGGCCCTTTCCGGGAAAGCCGGAGAGTGAACACTGCAATTGATGTGTCTGTGAAACCTGAGGGTAGTCCCTGTCACAATTGAAAGCCGGTATTGATAGCAGGTTGTTGAAAAGCCCGGGTGGTGCAGTATTGACTGCACGCCTTACCGGGGTTTTGCAACAGCCTGTTAGCTTTCAGACGGGTTGCCTTGGGTTCGCATGAGTTGACCAATAATCAGGAGTCTATTGTGGATCTGCAACCACGTAAGAAAACGTTTGAAATGGGTGGCGAAACCTTCACCCTGGAAACCGGTCGTGTTGCCCGTCAGGCAACCGGCGCGGTACTGGTCTCCACTGGCGATACCGCCGTGCTGGGTACCGTTGTGGGCGCCAAGGAGCCCAAGCCGGGTCAGGGTTTCTTCCCGCTGACCGTGAACTATCAGGAAAAAACCTACGCCGCCGGTAAAATCCCGGGTGGTTTCTTCAAGCGCGAAGGTCGTCCTTCCGAGAAGGAAACCCTGACCTCCCGCCTGATCGACCGTCCGATCCGTCCGCTGTTCCCGAACGGCTACATGAACGAAGTACAGGTGGTCTGTACCGTTATGTCCGCCAGCAAGGAGCATGACCCGGATATCGCCGCCATGCTGGCTGCTTCCGCCGCTCTCGCGGTTTCCGGTATCCCGTTTGACGGTCCGATTGGTGCCGCTCGCGTTGGTTACACCAACGAGCAGGGCTACTTCCTGAACCCGACCTTCGAACAGCTGCAAAGCTCCGATCTGGATATGGTCGTGGCCGGTACCGAAGACGCGGTTCTGATGGTGGAATCCGAAGCCAAGGGCCTGACCGAAGACCAGATGCTGGGCGCCGTTCTTTACGGTCACCAGGAAATGCAGACCGCGATCAACGCCATCAAGGAATTTGCCGCCGAGAACGGCAAGCCGCGTTGGGAGTGGCAGCCGGAAGCAGAGAATACCGAGCTGCTGAACGCCATTCAGAGCGACTTCGGTAGTGCCATCGAGGAAGCGTACAGCATCCGCGACAAGATGGACCGTTACGCGCGTCTGGGCGAGATCAAGACCGAAGCGGTTGAGAAGCTGGCCAGCAGCGAAGAAGACGACGGCAAGCCGGCCGAAGACGAAGTGAAAAAATACTTCGGCAAGGTCGAGAAAACCGTGGTTCGCCAGCAGGTTATCGATGGCAAGCCGCGCATCGACGGTCGTGACAACAAGACCGTGCGTCCGATCGAAGTGGAAGTCGGCATTCTGCCGTCCGTTCACGGTTCCGCCCTGTTCACCCGTGGTGAAACCCAGGCCATCGTGACCGCCACGCTGGGCACCACCCGTGACGTGCAGATCATTGATGCACTGGAAGGCGAGCGCAAGGACCCGTTCCTGTTCCACTACAACTTCCCTCCGTACTCCGTGGGCGAAGCCGGCCGTATGGGCTCCCCGGGCCGTCGTGAAATCGGTCACGGTCGTCTGGCCAAGCGTGGTGTGGCGGCGGTTATGCCGACCATCGAGGAATTCCCGTACGCCATCCGTGCGGTGTCCGAGATCACCGAATCCAACGGTTCCAGCTCCATGGCCTCTGTCTGTGGTTCCTCCCTGGCACTGATGGACGCCGGTGTGCCGCTGAAGGCGCCGGTGGCCGGTATTGCCATGGGTCTGGTCAAGGAAGGCGACAAGTTTGCCGTTCTGACCGACATCCTGGGTGACGAAGACCACCTGGGCGACATGGACTTCAAGGTAGCCGGTACCAAAGACGGCGTTACTGCTCTGCAGATGGACATCAAGATTCAGGGCATCACCGACGAGATCATGGAAATCGCCCTGGAGCAGGCCAATGCAGCGCGTCTGCACATCCTGGGAGAGATGAACAAGGTCATCGCCGAGCCGCGTGCAGAGCTGTCTGATCGTGCGCCGAGCATCACCACCATCAAGATCGACCCGGACAAGATCCGTGACGTGATCGGTAAGGGCGGCGCCACCATTCGTTCCATCTGCGACGAGACCGGTGCCTCCATCGACCTGGACGATGACGGCAACGTGAAGATCTACGCCGACAACCAGGCGGCTGCCCAGGCAGCGGTCAAGCGCGTGAAGGAAATCACTGCCGAAATCGAAGTGGGTGCTATCTACAAGGGCCGCGTTGAGCGCATCGTGGACTTCGGTGCCTTCGTGAACATCCTGCCGGGTAAAGATGGCCTCGTACACATCTCCCAGATCGCCGATCATCGTGTTGAGAACGTGACCGACGAAATGAGCGAAGGTCAGGAAGTTCTGGTTAAGGTCCTGGATGTGGACAACCGTGGTCGCGTGAAGCTGTCCATGAAGGAAGTGAAGGAAGGCGAACAGCCGACCGATCTGGCCGAGTAATACTCAGCCAGTCATAAAAAAACCCGCCGTTTGGCGGGTTTTTTTATGCCCAGTAGTCAACTCAGCCCCCCAGGTACGCCTCCCGCACTTCCGGGTTGGTGAGCAGGTTCTTGCCGGTATCCTGCAGGCGAATGCGGCCGGTTTCCAGCACATAGCCCCGGTCTGCAAGGCTCAGAGCCTGGTGAGCATTCTGCTCCACCAGGAACACCGTGATGCCCTCTTCCCGCAGTTGCCCGATGATGTCAAAGATCTGCTGGATGATCAGCGGAGCCAGGCCCAGGGAGGGCTCGTCCAGGATGATCATGCGTGGTTTGCTCATCAGTGCGCGACCGATGGCCAGCATCTGCTGCTCACCACCGGACATGGTGCCGGCTCGTTGGTGTTCCCGCTCTTTGAGCCTTGGAAACAGCTCGTACACGTGTTCCTGGCTCTTGCGGATCTCGGCCTTGGTGTTGAAGAAACCGCCCATGTGCAGGTTCTCCTCCACCGTCAGGCCAGAGAACACCCGCCGGCCCTCCGGCACAATGGCAATGCCCGAGCGCATGATGTTGGCGGTTGGGTCGCGGGTGATGTCACGGCCTTCGAGAATCACCCGGCCTGAGCTGGCCTGCGGGTTGCCGCAGACCGTCATCAGTAGGGTGGTTTTGCCCGCGCCGTTAGCGCCAATCAATGAGACGATCTCGCCTCTTTTGACCTCCACGGATACCCCGTGCAACGCTTCAATCTTGCCGTAGTGGGTATGAACGTTTTCCAGTACCAGCATAGTGTTCCTCAGGCCTCGCCCAGATAAGCTTTGATCACGTCGTCGTTCTGGCGCACTTCCTCGGGCGTACCGCTGGCCAGAGGGCGTCCCTGGCTGATCACATTGATGCGATCGGAAATCCCCATGACCAGACTCATGTCGTGCTCAATCAGCAGGACCGAGACGTTGTAGTCTTCTTTCAGGCTGACAATCAGGTAGTTCAGCTCTTTGGTTTCGGCCGGGTTGAGGCCGGCGGCCGGCTCATCGAGCATCAGCAACTTGGGCTCGGTAACCATGCAACGGGCAATTTCGAGGCGCCGTTGCTGACCATAGGCCAGGTTGCCGGCTTCCCGGTTGGCCACATCCAGCAGGCCCACCCGATCCAGCCAGTAACGGGCCCGCTCCAGGGACTGTTTTTCCCGTCTCCGGTAGTCCGGGGTCTTCAGGAGCCCTGCAATGAGGTTGGTGTTCACATGACGGTGTTGCGCAACCAGCAGATTCTCCACCACCGTCATGTTGCCGAACAGCCGCACGTGCTGAAACGTGCGCACCATGCCCATGCGGGAAATCTTGTAATCCGGTTTGCCCTGGATTTCCTGGCCTTCAAACAGGATCTGGCCGCCGCTGGGCTTGTAGAAACCGCTAAGGCAATTAAACACAGTGGTCTTCCCGGCCCCGTTGGGGCCGATGATGGATACAATTTCGCGTTCTTTAACGTCCACGCTGACCTGGTCGACGGCCAGCAGGCCGCCGAAACGCATGGACAGATTCTTTACTTCCAGCATACCTGTCACCCCTGCTTGCCAAGTTCAATGTGGATACGACGCATGGGCAACAGGCCCTGGGGTCGCCAGACCATCATCAGTACCATGGCTGCACCGAACACCAGCATCCGGTAATCCGAAAATTCCCGTGCCAGTTCCGGCAGGATGGTGACCGCGATGGCGGCCAGTATCACACCGATCTGTGAACCCATACCCCCAAGGACCACAATGGCCAGGACAATGGCGGACTCGAGGAACACGAAGGATTCCGGGCTGATAAAGCCCTGCTTGGATGCAAAGACGGTACCGGCGAAGCCGGCAAAGAAGGCGCCAATGGTGAACGCCGAGAGTTTTACGGCAGTACGGCTGAGGCCCAGGGAGCGCGCGGCGATTTCATCCTCCCGAAGGGCTTCCCAGGCGCGGCCAACCGGCATGCGCATGAAACGGCGAATAATCAGCCCGGTAATGACGGCAAGTACCAGGGCAATCAGGTAAAGGAAGATGACCTTGTGCTCACTGGCATAGGCGATGCCGAGGGTCTCGTGGAAGGAGGTGTTGCCTTCTTCCTTGATGCGCCGGCCAAACTCCATGCCGAACAGGGTGGGTTCCGGAATGCCACCGATGCCGTTCGGGCCGCCGGTGAGATTGGTCCAGTTGTTCAGTAGGATACGGATGATTTCACCGAAGCCGAGGGTCACAATCGCCAGGTAGTCGCCCCGTAGCCGGAGTACCGGGAACCCCAACACCAGGCCGAACAGGGCGGCCAGGCAGGCGCCGATAGGCAGGGCCATCCAGAAGGAGAAACCAGCGTACTGGGACAGCAGGGCAAACGTGTACGCACCGACCGCATAAAAGGCGACGTAACCCAGATCCAGCAGGCCGGCCAGGCCCACCACCACGTTCAGGCCCAATGCCAACATGATGTAGATCAGGACCAGGGTGGCCAGGTCGACCGAACCCCGGGAGACAAAGAACGGCCAGAACAGCGCCAGCACGATAATCCCGGTGAGTACCCAGGATTCCAGTTTGGCGCGTTTCTTCTGGGGCATGGGTTCCCGGCCAGTCAATGGATTGATGCGGGAAATGAAACCCAGGCGGGCCATGATGTCGTCCCGAAACAGCTGGAACAGAAATACCGCGACGGCGGCAAGGAAAACCGACACCACCGTGAAGGTGGTGGCGCCCTCCAGGGACACCACGGCGCCGTCCGCCACCAGATTCAGGCCCAGGATGGGGTAGGCGATCACCAGGGTGATCACCGCGCAGAACAGAGCGTGTTTAATGTTGTTGGCAGCCATCAGATCTTCTCAACCTCCGGTTTGCCCAGCAGTCCGGTGGGTTTGAACAGCAGAATCAGGATCAGCAGGCCGAAGGACACCACATCCTTGTATTCACCACTGAGGTAACCGGAGGTCATGCTTTCGGCCACGCCCAGGATGAGCCCGCCCAGCATGGCGCCGGGGATGCTGCCGATGCCGCCCAGAACGGCGGCGGTAAAGGCCTTGAGACCGGCGATAAAGCCGAACAGTGGGTCCACCGAGCCGTAGTACATGCCCAGCAACAGGCCGGCCACGGCGGCCAGGGCAGCGCCGATAACAAAGGTTGCAGAGATGATTCGGTTGGTATCAATGCCCAGAAGGCTGGCCATGCCCAGGTCCTGGGATACCGCCCGACAGGCGCGCCCTGTGCGGGAGCGGGCGATAAACGTGGACAATGCCGTCATGCAGATCAGGGTGGTAATGAAGATGGTGATCTGGATGTAGGAGATGGACAGCGGGAAGGTGTCTTCAGAGCCAAGCTGGAAGCCGCCTTCGATCAGGGCCGGAAAGCCAATGTTACGGGAGCCTTGAGCGAGGTGTACGTAGTTTTGCAGAAAAATGGACATACCGATGGCGGAGATCAGGGGGATCAGTCGGTGTCGTCCCCGTACCGGCCGGTAGGCGACTCTTTCCACCGCCCAGCCCATGGAGCTGGATACAATCACCGCGCAAATCAGGGCGACCAACAGAACGATGGGTAGCCAGGCGATGCCCAGCGTGGCCAGGCCGGTAATGGCAATCAGCGCGGTGTAGGCGCCGATCATGTAGATTTCGCCGTGGGCGAAGTTAATCATGCCAATGATGCCGTACACCATGGTGTAGCCAATGGCGATCAGGGCATAGGTGCTGCCGATGGTCAGTCCGTTGATCAGCTGCTGAAAGAAATACAGTAGATCTTGCATGTGGAACTCCGAATGCCTGCTCCCGGAGTGGGGAACAGTAGCCCAGAAAAACACCTTCCCTCCTCCCCGGGAGAGGGAAGGCAGGGAAGGTGCTTATCTTACCGCAATTAATGATTGGGGGCTTATTTGGCGACAGTTTTGCTGCCGTCAGCATGCCATTCGTAAACCACGAACTCGAAGGACTTCATGTCACCGTCTTCGTCATACTCGATAGTGCCAATCGGAGTTTCGAAGGTGCCGGAGTGGAGGGCGTCCGCCACTTCAAACGGATCGGTGGACTCTGCCATCTCGATACCGTCGGCAATCACCTGAACTGCAGCGTAGGAGGTCAGCACGAACGGACCGGAGGGGTCTTCGCCTTTCTCGGCAAATGCCTTGGCCAGATCCTGGTTCTCGGCTTTCTTTTCGAACGCCGGGGGCAGGGTGACCAGCATGCCTTCAGCGGCCTCGCCGGCAATGCTGGTAATGCCGTCGTTGCCCACGCCTTCAGGGCCCATGAATGTGGCGTCTACGTTGGCCTGACGAGCCTGGCGCAGGATCAGGCCCAGCTCTGGGTGGTAGCCGCCGTAATAGACATAATCGACATCGGCCTGTTTGATTTTGGTAACAAGGGAAGAAAAGTCTTTGGCGCCGGCGGTGATGCCCTCAAACATGGCAATTTCCACGCCTTTGTCTTCCAGGGTGTCGCGCACCGCGGTAGCAATGCCCTCACCGTATTGCTGCTTGTCATGAACAATGGCCACGCGCTCCGGGCCCTGGGCGGCGATATAGTCAGCGGCAGCCGGACCCTGCATGCTGTCCAGGCCAATGGTGCGGAATACGGTATCGTAGCCACGCTCGGTAATGGCCGGGCTGGTGGAGGCCGGCGTGACCATCAGGATGCCTTCATCGTAATAGATGTCGGAGGCCGGCTGGGTGGAGCTGGAGCAGAGGTGACCCACCACGAACTTGACGCCTTCGTTCACCATGCGGTTGGCAACGGTCACGGCCTGCTTCGGGTCACAGGCGTCGTCCATTTCCACGGCCACCAGTTCTTCACCCATGACGCCGCCCTGGGCGTTGATGCGTTCAATGGCCATGCGGGTGCCGGCAAACTGCATGTCACCATACTGGGCGACGGGGCCAGTCATGGGGCCGGCAACGCCAATCTTGATTTCAGCGGCGGCCTGGCCGGCGGCCATCAGTGCAACAGAGGTACCTACGGCGGTAGCGAGCTTTTTGACGGACATTTTCATCGTGTTTTCCTGTTTGGCAGAGTTATTCTTATGTTCTCAGGAGCTTAAACAAACACCACCGCCTGCGCCTTGTCAAGCGGTGGCCGGGTATCCCCGAGAACCAGAAGGTTTCGGGAAAATATGAGCAAGGTTTGTGCCGGATGATTATGTGAGTGTTTATTCGCTTTCCTGATCTTCAACAAAGACCAGTTGCCTGAAGTTTTCATGCTGGTGCAGGCGCTCAAAGCTGGGATCCACGGAGGCATCGTCCCGGTACGCCTCGGAGATGTCGATGGCCCGGGCCAGTGTTGCCACGGCGTCTTCCCAACGACCAATTTCGGCGTAGGCGCAGGCCAGTTGGTAAAGGGCGTGACCATTATCCGGAGCCAGCTTGAGGGCGCGTTGGCACAGGCTGATGGCCCAGAGCGGTTCCTGGATTTCCAGCACCGCATCGGCCTTGTAGCTGAGCGCTTCCACGTCATCCGGACGCAGATCCAGGATCTGGTCATAGGCGGCGATCTTGTTTTGCTGGGAGGTTTCCTGGCTGGCTTTCAGCCACAGCCCATGCACTTCATTGGTGCGTTCGATTTCCGCCTGGTTCTGGTGAATGATCTCGGATTTCTGCTGCAACTGGTCTTCGATGGACTGCAGGCGGTTTTCATATTCCACCACGAGTTCGTTCACTCGCTTTTCCGCCAGACTGGTCAGCTGGCTGCGCATGTCACGAATCGAGTTCCAGCCAATGACCACCAGAATGGAAGTGGCGCCGGCGATCAGGTAGAAGAAATAGGTGACTGTGTCGGTGGCGTAAGACATGGTCTTGTCGGCCACCGACAATTCCTTTTCAACCACCTTCTCGATAAGTTCGGCCCGTGTGTCCTGGATTTCCTTGCGCAACGCCTTGGACTCCTCGAGCAGATAGAGCTCTACGAATGGCGTGTACATGGGCTTTTTGTCCAGAGTTCTGATGCTCTCTTCGACATCTTCGGCAGTCAGTTCCTTCTCCGGCCCTAGTTGCTGTTGTTGTCCATGGGCATGACCGACAAGTGCAAAGGCAAGAATAGAAGCCAAGATATACCTGATCATTAACCGTGTCCGCGTGATGATGAGTGTAGACCCGAGACCATAGCATAGTGGCTGCCGGAAATAATGCGGCGAGATGTTGCGGTTACTCCCACTTGCATTACGGGTTGTGACGGCATCTAATATTTAGAGGTATAAACAGTCATTGAAGGTGGAGTAAGGCGTGAGCAGTTACGAGCAGGTGTTGGTGGCGCTTCGGCGGGTTATCCGGGCAACGGATCTGCATTCCAAGCGGTTGAGCAAGCACGCCGGCCTGACCGGGCCACAGCTGTTGATCATGCGCACCATCCGGGACCTGGGGGAGGTGACCATTGGCACCATTGCCGAGCACGTCAGTCTCAGCCAGGCGACGGTAACCACCATCCTGGACCGGCTGGAACACCGGGGGCTGGTGTACCGGGTACGGAGCACCCGCGATAAACGCAAGGTGCACGCGCACCTGACCGAGCAGGGCGCGGAACTGCTGGCCCAGGCTCCCAACCCGCTGCAGGAGGACTTCGTACAGAAGTTCCAGAGCCTGGCGGAATGGGAGCAGACCATGATCCTGGCCTCCCTGCAGCGGGTGGCCAACATGATGAACGCCGACGACATCGACGCCTCGCCGGTGCTGACCGTGGGGTCCATGCTTAAAGACGATGGCTGGAAAGAAAAAGCCTGATTTTCGCCACGGAATCCACGGAAGAACACGGAAAAAGACAAGGACAAAAGCAAAGAGAAAGACGTTTTTGCCACGAAACCCACGAAAGAACACGAAAAAAAGGATCAACTGCCCATAGAAAGAAGCAGGTTTCTTGTCTTTTACTTTCGTGTTCTTCCGTGGATTCCGTGGCAAAAAAATCAGTGCACAGAAGCCCCTTTCCTGGGCTTGCTGGCAAAGCACACCTGGAACACATCGTTATAGTGCTTGGCGAAGTTCACTGATAGCCCTTCCTTGAGATACTCCGGCAACTCGTCGTAATCACCCCGGTTGGCCTCCGGCAGGATCAGGTTGCTGATTTTCTGCCTTCGGGCCGCAATCACCTTTTCCCGGATGCCGCCCACGGGCAGCACCTGCCCGGTCAGGGTCAGCTCGCCGGTCATGGCAATGTTTTGCTGGGGCGCTTCCTTGCGGGCAATCGACAGCAGGGCCGTGGCCATGGTCACGCCCGCGCTCGGGCCGTCCTTGGGCGTGGCACCCTCGGGCACGTGCAGGTGCACGAATGACTTGTCGAAGAACGTGGGGTCGCCCTTGTAACGCTTGAGGTTCGACGACACGAAGCTGTAGGCGATTTCCGCCGACTCCTTCATCACATCCCCCAACTGGCCGGTCAGTTTGAAACCGCGCTGGCTGGTGTGTACCCGTGAGGCTTCGATGCTCAAGGTGGCGCCGCCCATGGCAGTCCAGGCCAGGCCGGTCACCACGCCGGTGCCCTTCAGGGATTTTTCTTTCCTGAAAGCGGGTTGGCCCAGGTAGCCGGTGAGATCGGACACGCCCACCTTCACCGGCTGGTCCGGATTCTCCAGCAGTTTCACAATGCCTTTGCGAATCACCTTGTGCAGCAGTTTTTCCAGGCTTCGCACTCCGGCTTCCCGGGCGTAGCCTTCAATGATCTGGCGAATCGCGGCATCGGTGATGTTCAGCTGTTTCTTCAGCAGGCCAGCGCGCTTGAGCAACCGTGGCATCAGGTAGTGCTTGGCGATGGCCAGTTTCTCTTCGCTGATGTAGCCGGACAGGCGGATGACATCCATGCGGTCCAGCAGCGGCCGGGGGATGGTGTCCAGCTGGTTGGCGGTGCAGATAAACAGGACCTTGGACAGATCCATTCGCACATCCAGGTAGTGATCCAGGAATTCCCGGTTCTGTTCCGGGTCCAGGGTTTCCAGCAGCGCCGAGGCCGGATCGCCCTGGAACGAGCTGCCGATCTTGTCGATCTCATCCAGCATGATCACCGGGTT
Organism: Marinobacter nauticus; assembly: GCA_044811145.1. Lineage (GTDB taxonomy): Bacteria > Pseudomonadota > Gammaproteobacteria > Pseudomonadales > Oleiphilaceae > Marinobacter > Marinobacter nauticus_A. Next base: position 629,667 of record CP085245.1, on the reverse strand, counting down.
GGCCACCTTGCTGTCCTTCAATGCCTGCACGAACTTGCCCGGCATGGCGCCGATGTAGGTGCGCCTATGGCCCTTGATTTCGGCCTCATCGCGCATGCCGCCCACGCTGAACCGATAGAACTTCCGGCCCAGGGCATCGGCCACCGAATGGCCGATCGAGGTTTTGCCCACGCCCGGCGGGCCCACCAGCAGCAGTATGGAACCACTTACTTCGCCCTTGAACGTGCCCTCGGCCAGGAACTCCACAATGCGGTCTTTCACATCTTCCAGGCCATCGTGATCCCGATCCAGGATGCGCCGCGCTTCGGCCAGGTCGAAGTGGTCCTCGGAATGGATGCCCCAGGGTACCTGGGTGAGCCAGTCCAGATAATTTCGGGTTACGCCGTATTCCGGGGAGCCTTGTTCCAGAACCTGCAACTTTTCGATTTCATCGTCGAAGCGTTCCCGCACGGCCTCGGGCGGGTTGAGCTCGGCCAGGCGCTTTTCAAAACGCTCCACGTCGGCGGTCTTGTCGTCCTTGGCGATACCCAGTTCCCGCTGGATGACCTTCAGCTGCTCGCGCAGGAAGAACTCGCGCTGGTGCTTTTGTACCTTTTCGTTTACTTCCTCGTTGATTTCGGTCTGTAGGCGCGCCACTTCCTGCTCTTTACGCATCAGGAGCAGGACTTTTTCCATGCGTCGCAGCAGGGGCACGGTATCCAGCACATCCTGCAGCTCGCGCCCGGGCGCGCTGGTCATGGAGGCACCGAAATCCGCCAGTGGGGAGCTGTCGTCCGGCCCAAAGCGGGACAGGTACTGTTTCACTTCCTCGCCATACAGCGGGTTGGTGCGGAGCAGTTCTTTAATGGCACTGATAATGGCCAGGGTGTAGGCCTTGAGCTCGTCGGCCGGCTCTTCCGGTTCTTCGGGATACTCGACCTCTACCAGGTAGGGCGGGCGACGGCGCAGCCACTGTACGATGCGAAAGCGCTGCAATCCCTGGGCGATGAACTGCACCTTGCCGCTGTCGGTCTGGGCGTGGTGCACCCGCACGGCGCAGCCCATGGTTTCCACCTCATCGCTGCCGGGCACGCCGGTTTCGGACTTCGGGTCCTCGACAAAGCACACCCCCAGCACCCTGTGATCGGTTTCACCCACACGTTTTAGGGTTTCCTGCCAGGGGTCCTGGTCCACCATCACCGGCTGTACCTGGGCCGGGAAGAAGGGGCGGTTGGATACCGGCAGGACGTAAATGCGGTGAGGCCGGCTATGTTCTGGTAATGCCAGGCTTTTGCTGTACTCGTCTTTGCCAATGTACTCGGTGATGTCTTCTTCGAATTCTTCCATGGAGTCGTTGCGGTTTTCGTCTGCCATACCGAATCTGCTCTCTGGGCTTGATAAAGGGTTACAGCTTATGTGACGGCGGCTGTGAGTTTTTCAAGTTGGCTTGATTTACCGGCCTTTGCCACCATATGGCTATACACTTAAAGGCTAAACATTTTTCATTCTGGTTCAGGTGCCCGATACATGAGTGATTCTCCGTACATCTTTGACGCCACCGCCGACAATTTCCAGCAGCAGGTCATGGAAGCCTCGGCAAAAACGCCGGTGCTGGTGGACGTGTGGGCGGACTGGTGTGCTCCCTGTAAGCAGTTAATGCCCCTTCTTGAAAAACTGACCAACGAGTACCAGGGCAACCTGCTGCTGGCGAAAGTGAACGCTGATCAACAGCAGGAGCTGACTGCTTCCCTGGGCGTTCGCAGCCTGCCCACGGTGATTCTGGTGAAAGATGGCCAGGCGGTGGATGGCTTTAACAGTGCCCTGCCGGAAAGCGAATTGCGCAAGTTGCTGGAAAAACATGTGGAGGCACCGGCGGAAGATCCGTATGAAAAGGCCCACGCGCTCTGGGAATCCGGTGATGTTGACGGCGCACTGGCGATCTTCACGGAGATGAACCAGAAAGACCCGGAGAACGTCGACGTTCTGATTGACCTAGCCCAGCTGAAAGCCGAAAAGGGCGACCTTGAAACCGCCGAGCAGGTGTTGGACAGCCTGGCACCGGAGGACAAGCTGGGTCACAAGGCCAAGCAGTTGGCCGCCCGCGTGAAATTCCTGAAGCAATCCGGCGAGCTGCCCCCGGAAGCGGAGCTGGAACAGAAGCTGGAAGCCAACCCGAAAGATCCGGAGGCGCTGCACCAACTGGCACTGCATAAGATTCTCAAGGAGCAGAATGCCGAGGCCATGGACCTGCTGATTCGCCTGATGCAGGCGGACAGCAAATACAAGGACGGCGTGGCCAAAACCACATTGGTGGAGTTGTTTGAAAAGCTGGGGAATAACAATCCGGATGTGCGGGCATACCGCCGCAAGCTCTATGCGATGATGTACTGATTCAGGCGGGCGCTCGTAACAGCGCCTTCTGGTAAAAGGCTGATTTCAAGGAGTGAGGATGATTCACGCCAAGCGGGCGCTCCCGTTGTTTCTGCTTTTGGTGCTGCTAAGCGGTTGCGCCACTCGCCAGTACTCCGCTTCACCGGCTGTTGGCGTGGAAACCGCTGGCTGCAGTGACTTGTTCTCCGACTGGCGGCAATGGGTTGATCAGGGCAATCATTTCGACGCCCAGGCGTGGTCCCCGGAGGGATTCCCCTATTTGCGGGTTAATCGGCTGCTGGCCAGCTTTCCAGTGGACAAGCTGACCCAGGTGCAGCGGGAAGTCTGGCTGGAGCGCGCCCAGGGTCTGGCGACCACCGCCTGGGAATACGAGGCCCAGAGCATGGGAGGCGCGGCCCGGCACCAGTTGCCGGAGCTGCAGCGTTGCGGCGAGGCGGCCGTGGCCCGGTTGCTGTCAACTGATGATGACGACCAATGGCAACGCCTGGCACAAGCGGCCCGGGTGCCGGCCAGTTATAACCAGGTCGGCAGGGTTCTGGGCGGGTATCCGGCGGTGGCTCCCGTTGTCCGTTGGCGGGCCGGCGTGGTCATGGGCGAGTTGATGGACGACTTTGAAGCCTACCAGCCGGCTCATCCCTGGCGCGTTTACCAGCCACAGGCACCCGATGCCGAGATTGACGTGACTGAACTGGTCAACCAGGCCGCCGCCCGGAGCCCACTGGGTATTCCGGTTTTCCAGGCTGAGGAGCAGGCGGATTTGCTTGCCCGTTACGCGCCCACCTGGGCCGTGGAAACCGGTGGTCCCTACGACATACCGGGGCGGCCGGGCCGGGATACGGATGGTGAGCTTCGGTTCCAGTCCGAGCCGGTGGTGTTCACCAAGGTGGCCTACACCCGGTTTGATGGCGAAGTGCTGCCCCAGCTCGTCTATACCATCTGGTTTTCCCGCCGCCCGTCGGAGACTGCCTTTGATATCGTGGCCGGAGAGCTGGACGGCCTGGTCTGGCGGGTGACCCTGGGCCGGGATGGTCGGCCGCTGATTTATGACGCCATTCACCCATGTGGCTGCTACCACACTTGGGTGCTGGCGCCGGATGGTCTCAAGCCTCGGGGCCCGGTGGATTACTGGGAGGAACCTCTGTGGATTGCCGGCACGGCGCCGGAGACGGACCGCGGGTTGGTTCTGTCCCTGTCGTCCCTCACGCACCAGTTGAAGGGCGCGGCAACGGCGTTGCCAAATGAAGTATCACGAACCCGTTCCTACGCCATGGAGCCCTACGACAACCTGCGCGGTCCGTCATTCGCCGGCGAACGCCTGTTTGGGGTGGATGGCATGGTGGCTGGCACCGAACGCCCCGAGCGCTTCCTGCTCTGGCCCACCGGTGTACCCTCGGCCGGCGCCATGCGCCAGTGGGGGACTCATGCCACGGCGTTCGTGGGCACGCGGCATTTCGACGACCCCTGGCTGCTGCAGGAATACTTCTGGTTGCCTGAATAATTGAAGTGGGCTCTCTGTGGAGCTGACACAAAAAAGCCGGGGCAAGCCCCGGCTTTTTGATCAGGCAACGGCGTAATCAGGCGTTGCCTTTCTTCATTTCCTCGAACTCGTCCTCGAAGAAGAACTTCTCTTCTCCGAACGCCGGTTCCAGCTCGTGCAGCCAGGTGGCTGTGTCGCTGTACTTGGCGAAGAACGGGCGTTGCACCCAGTCCGGGTTTCGGCCCTGAAGGAAACGCAGTACGAATACTTTCTCGCCATTGATCTCGGTGATGCCCTGGACTTCCACCTTGCCGGGGCCTGCGCTCATGCTGGGGCCGCGGGCGGTGCGGGCCAGGCCGGACACCTTTTTCATGGCTTCACGGTAGATCTGGAAGGCCTCGGCCAGCGGCACTTCAAAGTAGTTCTTGGCGCCGGTGTCCCGCTCCACAAACATGTAGTAGGGGATGATGCCCAGTTGCACTTCCTTCTTCCACAGCTTGGCCCAGGCGTCGGCATCGTCGTTCACGTGCTTGATCAGCGGGCCCTGGGCGCGGATCTCGGCACCGGTGGCGCGAATACGGCGAATGGCCTCTTCGGCGATGTCGGTGGTGATTTCCTGCCAGTGGTTGTAGTGCGCCATGATCGCCACGTGCTTGCCGGCATCAACCAGCTTGGCGAACAGCTCGATCAGCTCGTCGGCATCCTTGTCGGTGACAAACCGGTACGGCCAGAAGGTCAGGGCCTTGGTGCCGATCCGGATGGTCTGGATATGGTCATACTCCGGCTGCAGCAGCGGCTCCAGATATTGCACCAGGCTCTTGGTCTTCATCACCATGGGATCACCACCGGTGACCAGCAGGTCGGTCACCTCGGTGTGCTCGGCCAGGTAGCCGTGCAGCTTCTCGGCCTCGGTGCTGGCCATTTTCAGGTCCTTGTCACCGACAAACTGCGCCCAACGGAAACAGAAAGTACAGTAGGAGTGGCAGGTCTGCCCCTGAGCCGGGAAGAACAGCACGGTCTCGCGGTACTTGTGCTGAACGCCATCCAGCACTTCGCCGTCCAGCTCCGGCATGTTCATTTCCATCTGGCCGGCAGGATGCGGGTTCAGCTCGTCGCGGATTTCCTTGGCCACGGCCTGGATTTCTTTTTTGTCGGCACCGTCACGGTGCATCTGCGCCATGCGCTCGTAATGTTCGTCTTTCAGCATCCCTTTTTGAGGGAAGACAAGTTGATAGATGGGATCGTTCGGTACCTTGTCCCAATTGATCAACTCATTGATCACGTATTCGTTGACGCGGAAGGGCAGCACGCTGGCGACGACCTTCATTTCGAACAGAGTCTCTTCCGGGAGATTCTGAATCGCTTCAATCTTGTCTAGCTGGCGGTCCGTAAAAACCTTGAACCGGCGTTCCTCGAATTCCTGAACCGGGATCTGGTTCGGAAAGGTGACGATGGAGTTCATAGATCGCCCTCTGTTATGAGCCTAAATGAAAGGAGGGGGTGCACCGCCTCCGCTGGTTAAAAAACGGGCAGGCAAGTATACAGAATTGGAAATTTATTTTCAGGTCTAAAGGTTAATTGTTGGGGGATGCGGAAAATTGGGTATTTTTACGTAGGAAATCTTAAAAAAATGCGTTTTCAAACGATTGAAACGCCTGTTTGCTTGTTGTTTTGTGTGTTTTTGTAGTAAAACTACGGAAGTTCTCTAAATAAAGACAATCCAGAAAGTTTGCAGGGACTGTTCTATGCTTGAGACAGTCCAATCTACTGCTGAGAATCCCGAGGGGAGGTTTGATGTACCAGGACGATGATCCCATTGAAACCACGGAGTGGCTCGATGCACTCGAGTCACTGATTGAGAATGAAGGCGTTGAGCGGGCCAAGTTCATTCTGGAGCGTTTGTCTGAGCGCGCCAGCCGCGATGGCACCGTTTTGCCATACTCCATCAATACGCCGTTCCGTAACAGTATTCCTGTGTCGCAACAGGCACAGATGCCGGGCGACCTGTTCATGGAGCGCCGCATCCGTTCATTGATCCGCTGGAACGCCATGGCCATGGTGGTGCGGGCCAACAAACGCCCGGGCGAACTGGGTGGCCATATTTCCACCTTCTCCTCGGCCGCCACGCTGTACGACGTGGGCTTCAATTACTTCTTCCACGGTGGCGACGACAAACGCGATGCGGATCTGGTGTATTTCCAGGGCCACGCAGCACCCGGTATCTATGCCCGGTCCTTCCTCGAGGGCCGGTTTGATGAGTGGCAGCTGGATAAATTCCGTGAAGAAGTGGACGGCGATGGCCTTCCTTCTTATCCGCACCCGTGGTTGCTGCCGGATTACTGGCAATTCCCCACGGTTTCCATGGGCCTCGGGCCGATCCAGGCCATTTACCAGGCCCATGTCATGAAGTACCTGGATAACCGCGAGCTGATCGACTCCGACAAGCGTAAAGTCTGGGCCTTTGTCGGCGATGGCGAGTGCGACGAGCCGGAAACCCTGGGCTCCATCTCCAAGGCCGGCCGGGAAGGGCTGGATAACCTGATTTTCGTGGTCAACTGTAACCTGCAGCGCCTCGACGGTCCGGTGCGTGGTAACGGCAAGATCATCCAGGAGCTGGAAGGTGTGTTCCGTGGCGCCGGTTGGAACGTCATCAAGGTGGTCTGGGGCCGCATGTGGGACCCGCTGTTCGAGAAAGACGAAGACGGCGTGATGCAGAAAGCCATGGACGAAGTCTGCGATGGCGACCTGCAGAACTACGTTTTCAAGGGGCCGGCCTACACCCGCAAGGAATTCTTCGGCCGGTACCCGGAACTCTCCAAGATGGTCGAGAACTGGACCGACGAGGAGCTGCTGAAACTGAATCGTGGTGGCCACGACCCTTATAAGGTGTATGCCGCTTACCAGAAGGCTGTGACCCAGGCCAACGGCAAACCGACCGTGATCCTGGCTCACACCATCAAGGGCTATGGTTTCGGTCAGGCGGGTGAGGCGCAAAACACTGCCCACTCATTGAAGAAACTGGACCTGGATACCCTGAAAGACTTCCGCGATCGCTTCGCCATTCCGCTCAAAGACGACGAGCTTGAAAACGTTCCCTATTACCGCCCGGCGCCGGACAGCCCGGAGCTGGTGTATATGAAGAAGCGTCGTCAGGAGCTCGGTGGTTTCTATCCCAAGCGCAACAAGGATTGCCAACCCCTGAAGATTCCCGATCTGGATATCTTCAAGCAGATCCTGGAAGGCTCCAGCGGCCGTGAAATCTCCACCACCATGGCCTTTGTGCGCATCCTCACCGCCCTGGTGAAAGACAAGCGCATCGGCAAGCGCGTGGTGCCGATTGTGCCGGATGAAGCCCGGACCTTCGGGATGGAAGGTATGTTCCGGCAGTTGGGCATCTACACGTCCGAAGGCCAGAAGTACGTCCCGCAGGACCGTGAGCAGATCATGTACTACCGGGAAGACAAGAAAGGCCAGATCCTGCAGGAAGGCATCAACGAAGACGGCGCCATGGCCACCTGGATGGCTGCGGCCACGTCCTACAGTACCAACAACTTTCCGCTGATTCCGTTCTATGTGTTCTATTCCATGTTCGGCTTCCAGCGCGTGGGTGACCTGGCCTGGGCTTCCGGCGACATTCAGGCCCGGGGCTTTTTGATCGGCGGTACCGCCGGTCGCACCACCATCAACGGTGAAGGCCTGCAGCACCAGGATGGCCACAGCCATGTACTGGCCAACACCATCCCGAACTGCCGTGCCTACGACCCCGCCTTCGGTTATGAAATGGCCGTGGTGATCCGCCAGGGCATGAAGGAAATGTTCGAAGACAACCAGAACGTCTTCTACTACCTGACGGTCGAGAACGAGTTCTACGAGCAGCCCGCCATGCCGGACGGCTGCGAAGACGGCATCATCAAGGGCATGTATCAGTTCAGCTCGGTGAACGCCAAGGGCGGCAAGAAGGCTCCAAGGGTGCAACTGCTGGGCTCTGGCGCCATCTTCAACGAAGTGACCGCCGCTGCCGAACTGCTTAAGGAAGACTGGGGCGTATCCTCGGATGTCTGGAGTGTCACCAGCTATAACGAACTGGCCCGTGATGGCCAGCACGTGGAGCGCTGGAACCACCTGCATCCGGACGACAAGCCGCGCAAGGCCTACGTCACCGAGATGATGGAAAAACAGCAGGGGCCGGTGGTGTCTTCCACCGACTATATCAAGCTGCATTCCGAGCAGTTGCGGGCGTTCATCCCGAAAACCTACATGACCCTGGGTACTGATGGTTTCGGTCGCAGTGATACCCGGCAAAAACTGCGCAATTTCTTCGAGGTGGACCGTTATTACGTGGCGGTCACCGCCCTGGCGGCCCTGGCCAAGGACGGTGACATCAAGCAGGAAACGGTACTCGAAGCCATGCGCAAGTACGGAATCGATCGCAACAAACCGAACCCGGTGCTGAGCTAAGGAGACCGCCATGAGTGAACAGGAAATCAAGGTTCCCGATCTCGGCGGTGCTGATGAAGTCGAGATCATCGAGATTACCGTCAGTGAGGGGGATTCGGTTGAGGAAGAGGATCCGATTCTGACCATCGAATCCGATAAGGCTTCCGTGGAGCTGCCTTCACCGGCGGCCGGCAAGATCACCAAGATCACCGCCAAGGTGGGTGACAAGGTGAAGGAAGGTGACGTTGTCGGCACCATTGAAACCAATGGTGATTCGGGCAGCTCCGATGAATCGGATGCCGGCGACGAAGAGCCGGAAGCCGACAAGCCGGAATCCGACAAGAAAGAAACCGGGGAAGAGCAGGGAAAAGACGACAGCGAGACCAAAGGCAAGGACGAGGACAAAGAGGCCGACGAGGAAAAGTCGGAATCGAAGGAGTCCCGGTCATCCGCCAAGAAAAAAGGCGGCTCTCGCAAGGAAACCGTCAAGGTCCCGAACCTGGACGGCTTCGAAGACGTGCCGGTGATCGAGATCAACGTGGCCGCAGGCGATACCGTGGGCGAGGAAGACCCGCTGGTGACAGTGGAGTCCGACAAGGCGACGCTGGAGATTCCCTCTCCCTATGCCGGCAAGATTGAGAAGGTGCTGGTAAAAGAAGGTGACAAGCTTTCCGAGGGCGACGACCTACTGGAAATGACCATCGAGGAAGAAGGTGGCGAGGAAGAAGCGTCGTCTGAGGCCGCCGAGACTGAAGAGAAGGCTGAGGAAGGCAAGTCCGACGAGAAGAAGGATGAAAAGAAGGCTTCCAAAGAATCTTCTGGCCAGGAAGAAAAGCCGTCACAACAGGAAGGCTCCGATTATGAGCCCCCGGCTGCGGGCGCCAAGGTTCACGCCGGCCCGGCCGTGCGCAAACTGGCCCGGGAATTTGGTGCGGACCTCACTCGGATCAAGGGTAGCGGCCCGAAAAATCGTATTCTCAAGGACGATGTCCAGGCCTACGTGAAAGGTCAGCTGCAACAGACCCAGCAGGGTGGCGGTGGCGCCACTGCCGGTGCCGGCATTCCAGGCGTGAAATTGCCGGACTTCAGCCAGTTTGGCGAAGTAGAGCGTGAGGGCATGTCCCGCATGATGGCGGCCACTGCCGTTAACATGCAGCGCAGTTGGTTGAACGTGCCTCACGTGACCCAGTTTGACGAAGCCGACATCACCGAGATGGAAAGCTTCCGCAAGGCGCAGAAAGCGGCCGGCGAGAAGAAGGGCGTCAAGATGACCCCGCTGCCGTTCCTGCTCAAAGCCTGCGCTGCCGCGCTGGCAGAGCTGCCGCAGTTCAACGTGTCGCTGGACATGGAGCGCAAGGAAGTGGTGCACAAGAAGTACATCCACATCGGCATTGCGGTGGACACTCCGCACGGCCTGATGGTGCCGGTACTTCGCGATGTGGACCAGAAAGGCCTGTGGGAACTGGCGGCCGAGAGCGCCGAGCTGGCCCAGAAGGCCCGCGACAAACAGCTCAAGCCCTCGGAAATGCAGGGCGCCTGCTTCACCATCACCAGCCTGGGCGGCATTGGCGGTACGGCGTTCACGCCGATCGTGAATACGCCGGAAGTGGCGATTCTGGGTGTGTCCAAGGCGGCGATGAAGCCAATCTGGGACGGCGAGGACTTCCAGCCGCGGCTGATGTTGCCGCTGTCGCTGTCTTACGACCACCGTGCGGTGAACGGCGCCGATGCGGCTCGGTTTACCAACCTGCTGACGCAGCTGCTGGGGGATATTCGTACCCTGTTGCTGTAGTGGGCTGGTTGCAAAGCCGCTGAAAGAAAGACCCTGGCCTTCGGGCCGGGGTTTTTTGTGTCCGGGGTTGCGGGTGTGGTCTCTGTTTTGACCTAGTAGCCTGATTGTTTCGGTGGCTCAAGAGCGCCGGGGCATCCTCTCCAGACACGCGTCTAGCCATCCATGGGGCTTATTTCGGGCCATCCCTGGCCCTCACAATAGTCCTGAAGGATATGCCCCGGCACTTCTTTATTCCGGCTTCTGTAATATCGCTAAAATTGCCTGCTGAGAAACGCAAAAACCCCGGCCAAAGCCGGGGTTTCTGCTGAGTTAACTTCTAATCTAGGAAGGAATTAGAAGCTGTACTGCGCGAGGAACATCAAGCGGTTAGCGTCGCCGCTATCACCAGCTTGAGTCTCGGTCTCAACGTAGGCGTATTCTACGCCCATCTTAACTTTATTAACCGGGGTCCACTGGTAGTTAACGAAGGCCATGGAGTTGGTGTCCTGTGTGTCGCTAGCCATCACGCCTGCGTCAACGGCATCATCCAGGTCTACAGTTGCCATGCCGTAACCGGCATTCACAGAGCTGCCGCTACCCAGATTCATGCTAACGCCCAGAGCGCCACCCATGGATTCAAAGGTTTCCAGGTCACCGTTGTCAACGTAGCCATCTTCAAGGCCGTAGTTGCCGCCTGAGCGCCAGACATAACCGCCAGCACCTTCGCCATAGTTGATGGCGCCTTGAATAGAGATCATGTCGGTAATGGCGACCTTACCGGCCACGAAGGCAGCATAGCTGATGGCAGAGTCATCGCCACCGCCGGTGGCTGCATCGTCATAGCTGGTTTGCTTGACCATGGCCGCTGCAGAGTACGAGAACCCACCTGCTGAGTCTTCCAGTTTTGCTGTCAAAGCTGGAGTGCTAGATTTTGTAGTGCCGTCCGCGACATCGTTATCAGGATTCTCCAGAGAGAAAGAGACGGGGCCAGTAGTGTATCGAATTTGTCCGGCACGGCCTTGGGTGCCAGCCAGACCTGGAACACCATCAAAGTCCAGGCTTGAGGTGTTGCCTACGAAAGAGTTGTAGTTAGACCAGTACTGACCGATAAGGACGTTATTGTACTCGCCATAGGCGTGACGAAGGCGGGGCTTCAAAGTGTCGTCGTTGTCAAAGTCCATTTCCAGCACGACTTTAACATCTTCCGGGCTAACCACTGAGAGGCCAATGCGACTAGTGTTCGCATCGATGCCAAAGTGCCCATCAGCTGTGTCACTGCCGTCGGTGGTGATTGCGCCGAGGTTAGCCGATTGGCCACCTTGTGCAAGGTTCTCATCAATGTCGTAGGTAGCTACCGCGCGGGCAAAACCATAAAGGTTTGCATCATATCCGCCGGCGCTAAGTTCAATGGCTGAGGCCTGGGTGGCCATGCCGAAGGCAGCTACGGCTGCGGTCGCTCGGATTGCCATTCTGAGTTTGTTGTTTTGCATCGTCGTTTTCTCCAATCGATTTGTTTTTGTTGGACCCAGAAAACAAGGTAGTTACGAATTCGTGACAATTCAAACACATTTGGCTGATATTTAGACGAATGTCTATAGATTGTTCAGGGGATGAAATTGAGTCTTAAGGAGGATTGTGGCTCTTGCCGATGTAGGCGTTGAGTGCCACGGTGAGGGTAGAGGCCAGTTCCTGGCTCAGCCGGCTGTTCTTATGCCTCTTGTGGCGTATTATGATGGCAGCTGCGTGTTTCTTATTTCCAATGACTTGAGAGAGATCCATGAACAGAGAACCCGTCTCCCGCGAACTGTTTGATGAAGTAATGGTGCCCAACTATGCCCCCGGCAATATCATCCCGGTGCGCGGTGAAGGCTCCCGCGTGTGGGACCAGGATGGGCGTGAGTTTGTGGATCTTCAGGGTGGGATTGCGGTCACCAGCCTGGGCCATGCCCATCCGGGCTTGTTGGGGGCGTTGCAGGAACAGTCGGAGAAGATCTGGCACCTGTCCAACGTGATGACCAACGAGCCGGCATTGCGCCTGGCGAAGACGCTTTGTGATCTCACTTTTGCCGAACGGGTGTTCTTTGCCAACTCCGGGGCGGAAGCCAACGAGGCGGCATTCAAGCTGGCTCGTCGTTATGCCTGGGACAATGTGGGTCCGGAGAAGCACGAAATCATCTCCTTCACCAATTCCTTCCACGGCCGCACCCTGTTTACCGTGGCGGTTGGCGGCCAGCCGAAATACCTGGAAGGCTTTGAACCTGCACCCGGCGGAATCCACCACGCTACCTTTAATGATCTGGAGTCGGTGAAGGCGCTGATCTCCAAGGAAAAAACCTGTGCCGTGGTGGTCGAGCCGATCCAGGGCGAGGGCGGTGTGCTGCCGGCGGACCCGGAATTCCTCAAGGGCTTGCGAGAGCTCTGTGATGAGCACGATGCCTTGTTGGTCTTCGATGAAGTCCAGACCGGCGCGGGCCGCACGGGTTACCTGTACGCCTATGAAATGTACGGCGTGACCCCGGACATCCTCACCAGCGCCAAGGGCCTGGGTGGTGGCTTCCCGGTGGCAGCCATGCTGACAACAGAAAAGGTGGCGGCGAGCTTTACTGTTGGTACTCATGGCAGCACCTACGGCGGTAATGCCCTGGCCTGCGCCGTGGCGCAGAAAGTGGTCGATACCGTCAGCCAGCCGGAAGTTCTGAAAGGCGTGAAAGCCCATTCCGACATGCTGCGCAAGGGCATGATGGATATCGGCGAGCGTTACGGCGTATTCAGTGAAGTACGCGGCGCCGGTTTGTTGCTGGGGTGCGTGTTGACGGAAGAATGGAAAGGTCGGGCCAAGGAGTTTCTTGCGGCCGGCCTGGATGAGGGTGTGATGGTGCTGATCGCCGGTGGCAATGTGGTGCGGCTGGCGCCGTCGCTGATTATTCCGGAAACGGATATTGAGGAAGCCCTGCAGCGTTTTGAGCGTGCGGTGGCGAAACTAACCAGCCTCTAACTGCTGTTGGGTCGCACCTTGGCAGATCTCCCCTTCCGGGAACCGCTACAAGCACCCGCAAGCGGGTCCGGCCCGCAATCATAGATTGCGGTCGTCCGGCTTTCGCATGAAGCTTTGCTTCATAAGCGCTCGGCCAGACCCATGTGCGCTTATTTCAGGCCATCCATGGCCTTCAAAATTCCCGGAAGGGGAGATCCGCCAAGGTGCTAGCTGACTTTGGGCGCATGCGGGCCGGAAGTGCCTGACTACGAGTTTGCTTGAGTTTAAGGAGGCCGTACCCGATGGACTCCGAACAGAAAGCACCAAACAAGCAGGCCTGAAAAGCGGCAAATTCCCACACCAGGAGCCGGACAATGCTAATAACAAGGCCCATACAAGAGCAGGACCTGGACGACCTTTACGAACTCACCGGCACCGCAGGTAATGGCCTGACCACACTGCCCCAGGATCGGGATTTCCTGCGCCGCAGGATTCAGAAGGCCCGAGATTCCTTTGAAGGCCGGTGTTCCCCGGATGCCGGCCTGTATCTGTTTGTGCTGGAAGACGTGGAACAGAAGCGCTGCGTGGGTGTCAGTGGCATCCAGGCCCGGGTGGGGCTGGATGAAGTGTTCTACAACTACCGCCTGAGCATCACCGTGCACGACAGCCGCGAATTGGACGTGCACGTCCGTACCCCCACGCTGTATCTCACCAACGACATGACCGACGCCACCGAGATCGGCTCCCTGTTGCTGTCCGAAGACCGCCGGGGTGGTGGCGCCGGGTTGCTGCTTTCCCGCAGCCGGTTTCTGTTTCTGGACGAATTTCGCCAGCATTTCTCCGACAAGATTTTTGCCGAGCTGCGGGGAGTGTCGGATGAGCAGGGTATTAGCCCGCTTTGGGACGCGCTGGGGCGGCGTTTTTTCGATATGGATTTTGTCGAGGCAGACCGGCTGTCCGGCTTGGGTAATAAATCCTTTATTGCCGAGTTAATGCCCCGTTTCCCCATCTACCTTTCACTGCTGCCGGACGCCGCCAGAGAGGTTATCGGCCAGGTACACCGGGACACCCGGCCCGCCCTGGAGATGCTTCAGTCCGAAGGTTTCAACTTCAATGGCCTGGTGGACATCTTTGACGGTGGCCCAACGATGGAAGCCTTCCTGCACAATATTCGCACCATCCGCCAAAGTATTGTGCGACCGGTGGTTGAAAGTCACGGGCCGGAGGCAGAAGACAATGACTCCACTCCCTTGCTGATGGTCAGCAACCGCAACTTTGATGAGTTCCGGGTTGGTCTGGTACCCGCAACTGAATTGCACAAGGCGGGATTAAGGCTGTCGAAGCAGGCTATGGCAGTCCTGCAGGTGAGGGAAGGGGATGAGGTGCGCGTTGCGCCCTTGAAAGACAAGCCATTCTGAACAATACCTGTAAGTATAAGACAGTTATTCTGTTTCGATTTCCTCACGGGCCAAGGAGGTATGTATGAGCCATGCCCTTAGCGGAGATATCTATATTAACGGTCTCTGGCTGCAGGGACACGACGCGGTGTTTGAATCCCTGCACCCTGTTTCCGGCGATGTGATCTGGGACGGTAATGCCGCCAACCTGGAAGATGTGGATGCGGCAGTCCGGGAGGCGCAAAGGGCGTTTCCGGGGTGGCGCCGGAAAAGCTTCTCGGAGCGCCAGGCCATGGTGGAAGCCTTTGGCAAACAGCTGGAAGCCAACAAGGAAGAGCTGGCCAGCCTGATTGGCAGAGAGACGGGAAAACCCCTGTGGGAGGCCCGTACCGAAGTGGCTTCCATGATCGGTAAGATCGATATTTCCGTTAAGGCATACCATGACCGCACCGGTGAGTCGGAAACCGAGGCTCCCGGTGGTCGTGCGGTATTGCGCCATCGCCCGCATGGCGTCGTGGCGGTTTTTGGCCCTTACAACTTCCCCGGCCATTTGCCCAATGGCCACATTGTGCCGGCCCTGCTGGCGGGCAACGTGGTGGTGTTCAAACCCAGTGAAATGGCTCCGGGCGTTGCCGAGTTAACCGTTAAGCTCTGGGAAAAAGCCGGCCTCCCCGAGGGTGTCATCAACCTGGTACAGGGCGGCGCCAACACTGGCAAGGCCCTGGCCAATCACCCGTTAATTGATGGCCTGTTCTTTACTGGCAGTGCGTCGGTGGGGCACAAGCTGCATGAGCAGTTGGGTGGCCACCCGGAAAAAATCCTGGCCCTGGAAATGGGGGGAAACAACCCATTGATTGTTCAGGGTGTCTCGGATGTGGATGCGGCCGTTCACCACATCGTCCAGTCCGCCTTTGTGTCCGCCGGCCAGCGCTGCACCTGTGCCCGCCGTTTGCTGGTACCAAAAGGCAAGAAGGGCGACGAGATTATTGATCGTCTTCTGGAGGTCACCGCCAACCTGCAGGTGGGTGAATTCGACGCCGATCCACAGCCCTTCATGGGCGCGGTGATTTCCCCCGAGGCGGCTGAGAAACTACTGGAAGCGCAAACGGCAATGGTCGACCAGGGCGCGAAACCCTTGCTGAAGATGAAGCCCGTGGAGCTGGAGACCGGCCTGTTGTCGCCCGGCATTCTTGACGCCACCGGCCTGGAGTTGGACGACGAGGAACACTTCGGGCCCTTGCTGACCGTCTACCGCTACAACAGCTTTGACGAGGCACTGGAGCTGGCCAACAACACACGGTTCGGCCTGGCAGCCGGCATTCTGACCGACGACAGAAAGCTCTATGAACGGCTGGCGGAAGAAGCCCGGGCCGGCATCGTCAACTGGAACCGGCCCCTGACCGGTGCCAGCAGCGGCGCGCCTTTCGGTGGCGTGGGTGCCAGTGGCAACCACCGGCCCAGCGCCTATTACGCGGCGGACTACTGTGCCTGGCCCATGGCATCGCTGGAAGCTGACCACATTGAGTTGCCGGAAAAGCTGGCGCCCGGCCTGAAATTTGATTGAACCGATGACATTGATGGGAAAGGGGTTCCACCATGGTAATGCATGCCGTTGAAGCCAACTTTGATGGTTTGGTGGGGCCAACCCACAACTATGCAGGCCTTTCATGGGGCAACATTGCCTCGAAAGCCAATGTGAATGCTGCTTCCAATCCTAAAGAAGCGGCCTTGCAGGGGCTGGCTAAAATGAAACGGCTGGCGGACCGGGGCTATGTGCAGGGCGTGTTGCCACCCCACGAACGGCCGCATATCCCTACCCTTCGCCGGCTGGGTTTTGTGGGCAACGACCGCCAGGTTCTGGAGCAGGCGGCGAGTACGGCTCCGGCCATTCTGGCAGCGGTGTCCTCCGCCTCGGCCATGTGGACCGCCAACGCGGCCACGGTTTCCGCCAGTGCCGACACCGCCGACCACCGGGTGCATTTCACCCCGGCTAACCTCTGTGCGAAGTTCCACCGCTCTATCGAACACCCGGTAACAGCCCGGGCGCTGAAGGCCATTTTTACCGATGAAAGCTGCTTTGCCCATCATCCGGCTTTGCCTTCCGTGGCCCATTTTGGCGATGAAGGGGCGGCCAACCACACCCGCCTGAGCCGGGGGCATGGGGAGCCTGGCGTGGAATTGTTTGTCTATGGCAAAAGCGCCTTTAACGCCGAAGCCCCCGCCCCGGTTCGGTATCCCGCCCGGCAAACCCTGGAAGCATCCCAGGCCGTGGCCCGCCTGCATGGGCTGACCGACCGCCACGCCGTATTTGCCCAGCAGAACCCAGCCGCCATTGATGCCGGCGTGTTCCACAATGATGTGATTGCCGTGGGCAACGGCAACGTGCTGTTTTATCACGAACAGGCGTTCATGGAAGAAGAACGGGTGCTGGCAGACATCCGGCACCGCCTGCCTGGCGCTCAGCTGGAGGCCGTACGCGTGAGCTCTGAAGAAGTGCCTTTGCAGGATGCCGTCGCCTCCTACCTGTTCAACAGCCAGCTATTGAACACACCTGATGGCATGTTGCTGGCCGTACCCGGGGAATGTCGGGAAATTGAGTCTGTCAGCCGCTATCTGGACGACCTTCTGCGTACTGACAACCCTATTACCAGCGTGGAAGTTTTCGACGTGAAACAGTCCATGCGCAACGGCGGCGGGCCCGCCTGCTTGCGCTTACGCGTACCACTCACCGACGAAGAACTGAAAGCCATGAACCGGGGCGTGATATTGACCGACGCGTTATACGAACGCCTTGTTACCTGGGTGGAAGCGCACTACCGCGACGAGTTGACTCAGGAAGACTTGGCCGACCCCATGTTGCTGGAGGACAACCGAAAGGCCCTGGATGAACTGACCGGAATCCTGGGTCTCGGCAGCATCTACGACTTCCAGTTATAGCCCGGCGGGGCGGGTTGCACCATAAGCCCCACCCGCTGCCCCACCGGCACCGCCGGGTTGGGAAAAACAATCGCCTCCGGCGCCGTGCCCACCTGGTAACGGGTCTTCTCGTCTTCCCAGATCACCGTACCCGACTGGTATTCAGTGAAATTCGCCACATCGTCCGGCACATGGAACCGGAACGATGGCCCCGTGTTGAGGATTTCATGCACCACCTCGAACACCGTCAGATGATCAAACGGCGGCCCCGCCTCCGGTGCTTGTAGCCCCCTGAACCGACGGCGCAACGCATTTTCAATTCCCCGAAAACGTCTCAAGTCGTTATGGCCAAAAGGCCGCACCTTGCCCAACTCTATCGTAAAGCTTTCCGCGCCCAGGAAACTGGCCGAGAAGGCTGAAAACACCGTCGATTCCTTGTGCTGAAGCAGCAACGTTTCCACCTCGGCCTCCAGCAAAAACGCGCACTGGTCCGCAGGCGGCACCGAACGCCCTTCCGAATACGGATACAACGCAAACCGCTCCCTTTTCGAAGGCCGGATGGCCGTGTGCAGGTCGTAATGGCTCAGAGCCAGCCCGTGATGCGCCATGGCAAATTGCCGGCACATCTCCTCCAGAAACCGCGCCCGCCGGGCCTCCGGCAGCCCGCCATATTGGCTTCCCTGGTGAGCTCCGTTGAACAGCCGGTTCAGATTTACATCCATAAACCGCTCACCCGCCACCATGGCAGGTGGATTGCCGAGAATCAGGAGCAGGGGGCAGCCAAGCGCCCACTCACCGGCCAGCAACTCCGACACCAAGGCGTTCAACACCTCAATCGGCGCGGTCTCGTTGCCGTGAATGCCGGCGGAGACAATCAGCGCTTCCTGGTGCGGATTGGGCCGTCCGGCGGGTGGCACGAACCACAGTACACCGGTGCCTTTCCGGGAAACCCGGCTTCCATCCGGTAATTCGGTTTTGGTTTCAGAGAGATCGGAAGAAGCGTTGGCGAGAGTGTGGGTGAGCCAGTCGCCGTGGAAATCAAAGAGATGATTTGAAGCGTTCATATTATCCCCGGCATTTATTGTGATTCTGCTAAAGAGAACTCAAGTGTTTGGGGCCAGACGGCAGGGAGTGCCTTCCGGGAATTTCGAAGGCCATGGATGGCCTGAGAGAAGCGCACAGGGAAGTGCTTGTAGCGGTTCCCGGAAGGCACTCCCTGCCGGCTGGCCTTGCACCATTGGCTCGTAGCGGTTTCCGGAAAGGCATCCCCAGCGGCAGTTCTTGCACCCGAAACCTAAGAACTGACAGGTCTTTGGTGCCTCAAAAGATGATTCTCCAGCTTCCGAAACGCAAACACCAGTATGAACGTCAGCGCCATGTAACACAGTGCCACAAAAATAAACGCCTCGAATGGCGCATAGAACCGGGAGTAAATGTTCCGCGCCGCCCCGGTCAGATCCACGATCGTCACCACACTGGCAATCGCACTGGCATGCAGCATGAAAATCACCTCATTGGCATAGGCCTGCACCGCCCGCCGCGCCGCGCTGGGCAGGATGATACGACGCATCCGCATCGCCCAGTTCATGCCATAGGCCTTGGCCGCCTCAATTTCGCCATGGGGGGTGGCCACAATCGCACCCCGGATGATCTCCGTGGTGTAGGCGGCAGTATTGAGGGTAAACGCCAGCAGGGCCGGGTAGAATGGCTCCCGGAAGATCGCCCACCAGAACGTCTCCTGAATGCCGGGAATCTGCGCCACGCCGTAGTAAATAATGTATAGCTGAATCAGCAGCGGCGTGCCGCGAAACAGATAGGTGTACAGCCAGATCGGGCCAGACACTAACGGATTCTTCACCGTGCGCAGAATCGCCAGGGGCACCGCCACCACCAGACCAATAACCAAAGAAAGGAATACCAACTGGACCGTGGTCACCAGCCCGTCCCAGTATTCCATCAGGGTCATCGCGGTGAAAATGTCGTTCTGGTTCAACCACTCGACAATAAACTCAGGCATCACTCAGTTCCCCTGTACCACGCCGGCATTCGCCCGCTTGTCGAGCCACTTGATGAACAGTTCCGAAGCGGCAGTCAGGATCAGATAAACCGCCGCCACCGGAATGAAGAAATGAAACGGCATGCGTTCAGCTTTTGCCGCTTCCTCGGCCACTCGCACCATGTCGGTCAGGCCAATGATGGACACCAGCGCGGTGGTCTTGAGCAATACCTGCCAGTTGTTGCCGATACCGGGCAGCGCATGGCGCAGCATCTGCGGAATCATCACCCGGCGGAATGTGTGCCAGCGGGTAAAGCCATAGGCTCGAGCCGCTTCAATCTGCCCCGTTTCCACCGCCAGGAAGGCGCCTCGGAACGTCTCGGTCATGTAGGCGCCGAAAATCAGCCCGATGGTGACAACGCCGGAAATGAACGGGTCAAACTGGAAGAAAAAGTCGATGTCGTAGGCTTCCCACAGGTAATCCGACAGCATGTTCACCCCCACCTGGCCGCCGTAGTAGAACAGCAGCATCATTACCAGGTCCGGTACGCCCCGGATCAGGGTGGTGTAGGTGGCTGCCAGACCGGCCAGGAATCGGTTGCCGGAAAGCTTGGCACTGGCGCCAAGCAGGCCCAGGGTGATTGCCAGGGCCAGTGAGAAGAAGGCCAGTTCAACGGTAACCAGCGCCCCTTCGGCGAGCTCCGGGCCATAACCTTTCAGATCAAACATGGGAATATCCGGAAAGGGGAGCAGCGCGTACGCTGCTCCCGAACACTAGTGAATCAGACGGGTCAGATCTTGATGTCGTAGCTGAAGTATTTCTTCATGATGGAATCGTAGGTGCCATCTTCTTTCAGCGTCTTAAGGGCGGCGTTAACTTCTTTTGTCAGGTCGCGGTCACGCTTACGCATAGCCACACCAACGCCCTGGCCGAGTTTTACCGGCTTGCCCACTTCCTTGAAGCCTTCGCGGTTCAGGATGGTCTGCTCACCCACCGGGTAGTCCACGAACACCACGTCCAGGCGTTGGCCTTCGAGGTCCAGGACCATGTCTTCGGCGGTGGTGTAACGCTTGATGTTGACCGTGCCGCCCATGTTTTCGGTGACATAGGTGTCCATGGTAGTGCCGCGCTGAACGCCAACGGTCTTGTTCGCCATGGCGTCCATGTTGGTCACATCGGTATTAAAGTTGTCACGGGCGAACCAGCCACCGGGGGTGATGTAGTAGGGCTCGGAGAAGTTTACGCGCTCGGCCCGTTCTTCAGTGATCGACATGGAGGACATGATCAGGTCGAATTTGCGCGCCAGCAGGCCGGGAATCATGCCGTCCCACGCTTGAATTACAAATTCACAGTTGGCCTGCATTTCCTCGCACATGGCTTCGGCCAGTTCCACTTCGAAACCGGTCAGCTCTCCTTCGTCGTTACGGTATTCAAACGGCTCGTAGGGTACGTCGAAGGCGATGCGCAGATCCCGGTCCTGTGCCTGGGCGCTGCCAGCCATTACTGCCAGGGCGGTCGTTGCTGCAATCATCAGTTTTTTCATGCGTCACTTCTCCAGTCGTTTGCCTTTTGGGCTTTATTTTTTATGGAAGTTTTTAGCTCAGGCACCGGTTAAAGGTAGCACCGGCTCAGAACTTGGGAGCAAGAAATTGCTTCATACGCTCGGAGTCCGGGTGATCAAACACTTTCTCCGGCGTGCCTTGCTCTTCAATCACGCCCTGATGCAAGAACAGGACCTGACTGGACACATCCCTTGCAAAGGCCATCTCGTGGGTTACCACGATCATGGTTCGGCCTTCCTCGGCCAGACTCTGCATCACCTTCAATACTTCACCCACCAGCTCCGGGTCCAGCGCCGAGGTGGGTTCATCGAACAACATTACTTCCGGCTCCATGGCCAGGGCCCGGGCAATGGCCGCCCGCTGCTGTTGACCGCCGGACATCTGGGCGGGGTAGTAGTCCTTGCGTTCGTAAATACCGACCTTGTGCAGGTAGGCCTCGGCCCGCTCGATGGCCTCTTTCTTGGGGACCTTCAGTACATGGACAGGCGCCTCGATGATGTTTTCCAGCACGGTCATGTGGGACCACAGGTTGAAGCCCTGGAACACCATGGAAAGCCGGGCGCGAATCTGTTCCACCTGCTTGTTGTCGGCCGGGATGCGGTGGCCCTTGCGGTTTTCGGTGAACCGGATCGGGTCACCGTGCACAATAATGTCGCCGGAAGTGGGTGTTTCCAGCAGGTTGATGCAGCGCAGGAAGGTGCTTTTCCCGGAGCCGGAACTGCCAATCAGTGAGACCACATCGCCCTTTTGGGTTTCCAGGGAAATTCCTTTCAGCACTTCGTGCTTGTCGAAGGTTTTGTGAATGTCCCTGCAGATTAGAGGCGCGGGTTCCGCCATGGTTGGCTCCTGAGGCTGTTTTAAAGGCGCTTGTTTTACGGACTGTGGGCCCGGAAATCAATAGCAAATTGTCTTATTCGAAACGGATGTTTGAACGCCATTCTCGCTTAATTGTTGATCAATGCAAGCGTCTCTTCATTGATCTGGCTGCGGATCGGCCGCTTTTTTAGTACGGGGTATCATGGGTTAGCAGGTCTTCCAGTTCCTCCGGAGCCGGCACGCGCAGCAGTTGTTCACCCTGCTTCTCCATTTCCAGGAGCGTCTGCCTGACAAAGCGCACATGGTTGGTGGCCACCTTGCGAGCCTGCTCGGGTTTGGCAGCCATAATCGCGTCGTACAGCTGCTTATGGTGCTTTGTGATCCGGCTGCGCATCTCTTCCCGGGGATTGAGGTTCGACACCGAGGCCTGGACTGTCAGCAGCATCATGTTCTTCAGGCCGCTCAGCACATGTACCAGCACAGGATTGTGGGAAGCCTCGACAATGGCCTGGTGAAAGCCGTGGTCCAGCCGCGCATTGCGCAACGGGTCGGTGCTCTCCAGTGCCTGGAAGGCCTGGGTCAGACGATGACGGTCAAGATTCGTTGCCCGCTGGGCTGCCAGAAAGGCGGCTTGCCCCTCGAGCTGCTCACGTACTTCGAGCAAATCGAACAGTGTGCGGGAGTGGCCCTGGTACAGGTACATCAGTGGGCTGTCGGAGTGCCGGTTGTCGGCATCCGGCACAATGCTGGCAACGAACGAGCCTTTACCGTGGCGGGTTTCAATCACTCCCCGGGCCTGGAGTTCATGCAACGCTTCCCGGACCACGGAGCGCGAAACCTGCAGCCGTGCGGAGAGCTGGCGTTCCGAGGGCATTTTCTGGCCCGGGGCCAGACCGCCTTCAAGAATCAGGTGTTCAAGCCGGTAGGAGATGTCTCTGGATATGCCCATCGTTTTGCTGGTCTGACCAGTTGGGGTGTTTCAGGGCAGTCTAGGCGATGAGGCAGGGCAATGACAAATTTCCCCGAAGGCCTTGGTTTACGGCTATTTTCAAAATTCCTGAATGAACAAACTGGTCGGACCAGTGTGGAAACCTATGGACGTTTGAGCAGAATGCAAAGACCATCGGAGAAACACAGCGGTAACCAGCTAACAACAAAAGAGGTGCCGACCATGCTGACCATCAAACGACTGTCCCTGGCGGATGCCAGGGCGCTGATCGCCGGGGCCTCGGAAAAGGCCCGGAGTATCGGGGTGCCCATGTGCATCGCGGTGACTGATGAATCCGGCAACCTGATTGCCTTTGAGCGGATGGACGGTGGCAAAACCACCAGCGTGATCATCGCCCAGGACAAGGCCTTCACCGCCGGTGCCGCCAGAAAAGCCACCCACGAATACAACGCCGCAAATGTGCCCGGTAACCTGGCCTTTGGCATCAACACCGAAGTGGGCGGACGCCTCAGCTCCGTCGGTGGCGGCCTGCCGGTTATCGTCGACGGCGACGTGGTGGGCGGCATTGGCCTGAGCTCCGGCACGCCGCAACAGGACATGGATTGCGCCCAGGCCGGAATCGACTATTTTCTAGGCAAACGCCAATAACACCCGAGAGAGCCATGACAAGCGAATCCAGATCCAGCAAACAGCAGCTGGCGGACGAATTCCGGTCGTTTATCGACCCACAGTTCGTCATCAGTGACGAGGAAACCCTCAAGCCCTACGAGTGCGACGGCCTGGCCATGTATCGGGAGATGCCGATGCTGGTGGTGCTGCCGGAGACCGTGGAACAGGTGCAGCGGGTGATGCGCATCTGCCATGAAAAGGGTGTGCCGGTCGTGGCCCGGGGCGCGGGCACGGGCCTGTGTGCCGGTGCCATGCCCCATAAAGAGGGTGTGGTGCTGTCGCTGGCCAAGTTCAATCGCATCCTGGATATTGACCCGGTGGCCCGCACTGCCCGGTTGCAGCCGGGCGTGCGCAACCTGGCCATCAGTGAAGAGGCAGCGCAATACGGCCTTTATTACGGGCCTGATCCGTCCTCCCAGATCGCTTGCACCATCGGCGGTAACGTGGCGGAAAACTCCGGCGGCGTGCATTGCCTGAAATACGGGCTGACCGTTCACAACCTTTTGAAAGTGGAAGTGATCACCGTTGAGGGCGAACGAGTCACCGTTGGTAGCGATGGGTTGGATGCCTGCGGTATGGACCTGCTGGCGCTGCTGACCGGTTCGGAAGGTTTGTTGGGGGTGGTCACGGAAGTCACCGTGAAGCTGCTGCCCACCCCCGAAGTGGCGCGGGTGATCATGGCCGGCTTCGACAGCATTGAGAAGGCCGGCGACGCGGTGGGCGCGGTGATCTCCCATGGCATTATCCCCGGTGGCCTGGAAATGATGGACGGCCACGCCATTATTGCCGCCGATGATTTCTGCCAGGCCGGCTATCCACGGGACGCCAAGGCCCTGCTGCTGTGCGAGGTGGATGGCACCGAAGAGGAAGTGGACGAACACATCGCCGAGGCCGAGGCCGTGTTCCGCAAGCTCGGCGCCACCTCCATTCGCACCTCCACCAGCGAGGAAGAGCGGGCGTTGCTCTGGAAAGGCCGGAAATCGGCCTTCCCGGCGGTGGGTCGTATTTCCCCGGACTATTACTGCATGGACGGCACCATTCCCCGTCGCCATCTGGCTCATGTGCTGCTTGAAATGGAAAAAATGTCGGACGAGTTCGGCCTGCGCGTGGCCAATGTTTTCCATGCCGGCGATGGCAACCTGCACCCGTTGATCCTGTTTGACGCCAACGTGCCCGGCGAGTTTGAGAAGGCCGAGGCCTTCGGTTCCCGGATTCTGGAGCTGTGTGTGGAAGTGGGTGGCTGCATTACCGGCGAGCACGGCGTGGGCGTGGAGAAAATCCGGCAGATGGCGGTGCAGTTCGATGACCGGGAACTGGCCCAGTTCCACAGCGTGAAAGCCGCCTTCGACCCCAAGGGCATTCTCAACCCCGGCAAGGGCGTACCCACTTTGAAATTCTGCCAGGAATACCGCTCCATTGAGCATAAACAACACAAGCACGAAGCGGGGGCCGAGCATGGCTGATCAGATTCAATCCTTGCAGGAGCAGGTGCTCCAGGCCCGCCAAAACGGGCAAACCCTCAATATTGTTGGTGGTGGCACAAAGTCGTTCATGGGGCGGACAACCGACACGGATTCGGCCACCCTCAGCCTGGCCGGGCACACAGGCGTGGTGGAATATCACCCCGTTGAGCTTGTGCTGACGGTTCGCGCCGGTACCACGCTACGGGAGATCGAGTCGGTGCTGGCCGAGGAAGGTCAGTGTCTGCATTTTGAGCCGCCCCGGTTGGGGGAAGGTGCCACTATTGGCGGCACCCTGGCCTGCAACCTCTCCGGTCCGGCTCGGCCCTGGGCCGGTTCGGTGCGGGACCAGGTGCTGGGGCTTCGGCTGCTCAATGGCCAGGGCGAACACCTGCGCTTTGGTGGGCAGGTCATGAAAAACGTGGCGGGCTACGATGTCTCGCGCCTGCAGGCCGGCGCCATGGGCACGCTCGGCGTGATGACCGAGATCAGCCTGAAGGTGATGCCCAAGCCGGCGACCACCGCCACCCTGGTACAGGAAATGCCCCTGGACAGCGCCATTGATTACATGAACCGCCGCGCCGGCGAGCCCAAGCCCCTGACCGGCGCCTGCTGGTTCGATGGCAAAGTCTACCTGCGGCTGGCCGGTGCCCGTTCGGCGGTGGAGGCCACGGCTGAGCAGTGGGAGGGCGAGGTGTTTGAAGGCGGCGATGCGCTCTGGCAGCAGATTCGGGACCTGCAGCACGAGTTCTTCGCCGGTGATGACCCACTTTGGCGCTTTTCCGTGAAGTCCTCTGCGATCATGCCGAGCCTGGATGGCCCCTGGCTGGTGGACTGGGCCGGCGCCCAGCGCTGGTACCTGGGGCAGGCGACCCTGAGAGACCTGGAGCCACTGGCGGCCGAGGCCGGCGGGCAGGTCAGCCTGTTCCGTGGCGGTGATCGCACCGCTGAGGTGATGCACTCCCAGCCCGAGGCGCTGAAAGCCATTCAGCGCCGCATCAAGCAATCGTTCGATCCCGACGGCCTGTTTAACCCGGGCCGCCTCTACAGCTGGTTGTAATCATGCAAACGAATCTGGTTCAACAATTTGCCAATACCCCCGAGGGGCAGGAAGCCGAGGAAATCCTTCGGGCCTGCGTGCACTGCGGTTTCTGCACCGCCACCTGCCCAACCTACCAGGAACTGAACGACGAGCGGGACGGTCCCCGGGGGCGAATCTACCTGATGAAGATGTTCCTGGAAGGGAGCGAAGTCACCGAGAAAACCCGGGAACACCTGGACCGGTGCCTGACCTGCCGCGCCTGCGAAACCACCTGTCCCTCCGGTGTGAAGTACGGCCGCCTGGTGGACATCAGCCGGGGATTGATCGATGAACAAGTGCCCCGGCCGGCGAAAGAAAAGTGGCTGCGCTGGGGCCTGACTCGTTTGTTGCCCAACCGCCGCCTCTTTGGTCTTGGTCTGCGTGTAGGCCAGGCCTTCCGGCCGGTTTTACCGCAGGCGCTTCGGGCCAAGGTGCCGCCCAGACGAAAGGCCAGCCCCTGGCCGTCGTCTAGTCACAACCGCATTGTGCTGGCCCTGGCCGGCTGCGTGCAGCCTTCGGCCGCACCCAACACCAACACCGCTGCCGCCCGGGTGCTGGACAAGCTGGGCATAACCCTGGTGGAAGCGCCACAGGCCGGTTGCTGCGGTGCGGTGAACTATCACCTCTCCGAGCATGAACGCGGCCTGCAGGAAATGCGCCGGAACATCGATGCCTGGTGGCCGGCCATTGAGTCTGGAGCGGAGGCCATCGTGATGACCGCGTCCGGTTGTGGCGCCATGGTGCAGGAATACGGCCACCTGCTTCGCCACGATCCGGTCTATGCCTCCAAGGCGGCGCGTGTCAGCGAGCTGTGTGTGGATCTGGGTGAATTCCTGCTGAAAGAGGATCTGGAACCCCTGAAAGCCAGTGCCGAGGGTGGCAAGGTGGCTTTCCACTGTCCCTGCACCCTGCAGCACGCGATGAAGCAGAACAGCGTGGTGGAACAGGTGCTGACCCGCGCCGGCGTGCCCCTGGCGCAAACCCGCGACAAGCACCTGTGTTGCGGTTCGGCGGGCACCTATTCCATCACCCAGCCGGAAATGAGTCAGAAGCTGCTGGATAACAAGCTGAAGGCGCTGACGGTGGAAGACCCGGTAAGGATTGTCACCGCCAACATTGGCTGCCAGTTGCATCTGGAGAGCAAGGCCAAAGTGCCTGTGCAGCACTGGATCGAATTGCTGGATCGGTAGGTACTGTATTGCACTCGCCGATCTGTTCAGTCTAGGGTTGCAGATAGGAGTCGGTTTGCGGGGGAGGCCTTTCCAAAACCGTGCGGAGCCATGGGTGAAGAGCGAATAGCTCTTCACGGGCTGGCCATGGATGGCCTGCCCCGGACCTGAAACGCGACGCAGGAGCAATAAGCGTTGAAGGGCGGAGCTCGAGCGTTACAGGGACGTATTCACAGCGTGTTTTGGAAAGGCCTCCCCTGTGAACTGACGGTCAGGCTAGTACCAAACTATTAGATAACACAGGAAGTGAACATCATGCCAAGGATCACGGCCCTGGCCCTGCTGGTTTGCGCAGGGCTGTCCTCTCATGCGTATGCTGAAATCTACCGATGGACCGACGCCAATGGCGCCGTGCATTTCTCTGATGAGCCCCCGAAACACGCTGAACACCGCTCCCTGAAACTGAAAGAGACGGTGACCGTGCCCATGCGCGAGAATGTCCGGCAGGCCGATAACGTACGCCGCAGCCGAAAGGCCGTGGGTCGCCTGCTGGAGTCTGATTCGGCTGAGGACGCATCCGCGAGCCGCGCCGAGGAAGAAGCGAAAGCGGCCCGCTGCAGCAATATCCAGAAGAGGCTGGACCGTATCCAGGCGCAGTTGAGAGCGGGCTACGGCAGCGAGCGGGGTAACCGCCTCCGCGCACAGCGCCGGGAACTCAGCCAACAATACAGCCGCCAGTGTGTGCTTGGTTAGACAGCGTCTGATCCCGGGCTGATACAGAACCGGTGCCCGACCTTCGGAAACCGCTGATTGCTCTTTGATAATAGTTATTGTTAGCTATCTACCTTGTATAAGGAGGTAGAGCTTGTCCCACTTTAAGTTAGCGTTGTTGTTGGGTATGACCGTCGCCTTGGGCCCCCTGGCCCTGGACGCTTATTTGCCCGCGTTTCCGGACATCGCGGACGGTTTTGGCATCCCTCATTCCGATGTGGGTCTTACGCTCAGCGCTTATGTCGCAACCCTTGGGCTGGCGCAGCTGGTGGGCGGCCCGCTGTCCGATCGTTACGGACGTAGAATGATCCTGCTGGGCGGGCTGGCGATCTTCGCTGGCGCCGGCGTAATGGTGGCCCAGGCTGCATCGCTGATGGAAATGTCGGTCTGGCGGGTGATCCAGGGCGTTGGTGGCGCGTTTTGTGCCGTCTCGGTACCGGCCATTGTTCGGGACCAGGTGAGCGGGCAGGATGCGGCCCGGTTGTTTGGCCTGATTGGCCTGATCATGTTTATCGCGCCTGCGGCCGCGCCCACCCTGGGTTCATTCATGCTGGCCCTGGGCGACTGGCACTGGATTTTTGTGGTGCTGGCGGCGTACGCCGTGTTCCTGGCCATGGTGCTGCAGTTGGCCCTCTTCCCGAAACTGACGCCACGGCCACCGGTGACCACGCCGGTCAGTACGCTGGTCACCAATTACGTGTTGGTGCTGCGTCATACCACCACCATGCGTTTTATTGGCATCCAGGTGCTGTGTTTCAGCGCCATGCTGCTGTTCATTACTCACTCTTCGTTTATTTATCAGGAGCACTTCGAGCTTTCCAGCAGCACCTTTTCCATGCTGTTTGCCGCCAATATTGCGTTTATGGCAACCCTGAACCTCATTAATCGCCCCCTGCTGCGCCGGTTTTCCTCGGTGGTGCTGTTGCGGGTGCAGGTATTGCTCCAATGCCTGGCGCTGATCGGGCTGGTGACGGTGGTCGCGCTGGATGGACCGCTGTGGGCGGTGGCGGCCCTGATCATTACGTCGATTGGCTTTCAGGGTGGGATTGTGCCCAACAACCTGGCCAATGCCCTGGATTTCTTTCCGCATCTGGGCGGCACGGCAGCGGCTCTGTTGGGGGCCTCTCAATTCACATTGGCAGGCGTGATCAGTGCGTTGTCTTCCGCGTTCGCGGGCGATAGTCTGCTGACCATTGTAGCCAGCATGCTGGCCTGTTCGGCAGGAGCAGTCTTACTCGCCTTGGGGGCACCGAAAGCCGTGTGGCGGGAAAAGGCCAAGTTAGCTGAGGCCGATACCTGAGCCTCGCGTTTGCCCTTTATAAACGCAAAAAAGGCAGCCGAAGCTGCCTTTTCTTAACGCTGTATGTGCCTGTTATTTACAGGGCAACAACGTTCTCTGCCTGAGGGCCTTTCTGGCCGTCAGTCACGGTGAAGTTGACTTCCTGGCCTTCGGCCAGAGTCTTGAAGCCACCACCTTGAATAGCGCTGTAGTGAACAAAAACGTCCGCACCGCCTTCACGAGTAATGAAGCCAAAGCCTTTAGCTTCGTTGAAGAACTTAACGGTACCGGTAACTGTAGACATAATAATCTTTTCCTGAATTCAATCTTTTAGTGTGCTGCCAGACATCAAATGGATGCGGGATCAGCTATAGGCGGGAAACAAAAAACGGCTTGATCAAAAACAGGACGGTACACTTCTTACGACAGGGATACGTCTTATCGTTGACTGCTTGCTAAATCTTTCCAACGCCAGTGACTGTACGCCTATTCAGGGAGAATGCAAAGGTTTTTTTCATAGGTAGAAACATCCGGGCTGGGTCATCCTTGAAATGACCATGGCTGGTCGGCTTCGTTACAATCCATTTGTCGTTCTTTCAAACGCTGCCTGAAAGGTCTTTAAACCCAATAGCTCCGAAACGCCCATGAAGCTGATACTCAGCCGGAAAGGCTTCGATACGTCGGCCGGCGGCTGCCCCAATCCGGTGTTCCCGGATGGCAGCTTCCTGGCCCTGCCGATCCCGGATCCGCAGTCGCCCATCCGCTACAGCCAGATTCGACATCACGGCCAAACTATTGGTCCGATGGTGTCGCAACTGACGGGTAACCGCGCGTTCTCTCGAAAGGGCGCTCACCTGGACCCGGACCTGCTGCCGGAGGCTTTCGAACGACAGCCGGGCTGGCGGCCTCTGCTGGGGCAGCATGGCGCGGCCCAGGCGCATCTGGCCAATCATGGCGTGGGTGAGGGCGATCTGTTTTTGTTTTTTGCCTTGTTCCGGCCGGCTGAGCGGCACCGTGGGCGCTGGCGTTTTGTACCCGGTGCCCGGGCCTTCCACGCCATCTGGGGCTGGTTGCAGGTGGCGGAAGTCTGGCCGTTGTCATCGTCAGTGAACATGCCGGAATGGGCGGGTTATCACCCACACCTGTTTGGCCAGCGATCTACACATAACAGTCTGTATGTGGCGGGGGAGCATCTGGCCGTGCCGGGAATGCACGCATCTTTGCCGGGCGCCGGAGTGGTGGCCGCAATGGCGGAGCCTCACAGGTTGACCGCCCCGGATGCCCGGGGCGTTACCGACTGGCGTCTACCCGCCGCCTTCATGCCGGGACCGGGCAAGGCTCCGCTGAGCTATCATCACAAACCGGAACGGTGGCGGGGGGAAAATGCGGACTGGTGCCGCCTGCAATGCGCGGCCCGGGGGCAGGAATTTGTGCTGGATCTCCAGCAATACCCAGGCGTTGCGCAGTGGTTGGCAACCCCGGGGCTGCTGGGCTGAATCCGATGAGGGTTACGCCCGCTTAAAGCTGGCTAGGGCCAGGGCGGCGGTCACAAACAGCCCGCCAAACACGCGGTTCATCTGACGCTGGCGGGTGGGGGTAGTCATGAACCGGAATAACTGGCTGGCCAGCAGGGCATAGCCCACCATGACCAGAATATCCACCAGAACCAGCGTGGCGCCCATGGTAACCAGTTGCTGACCATGGGGCGCGTTAGCCTCCAGAAACTGCGGGAACAGGGCGATCAGGAAAACGGTGGCCTTGGGATTGGTCAGGTTGACCAGTGTACCGTTCCAGAATTGCTGGCGTTTGCTGAAGCCGTCCAGATCGCCCCCGCTGGCTTCCACCGGTGGTTCACGCCATTTCTGGATGCCCAGCCAGATCAGGTAGGCCACGCCGATCCACTTGATCACCATCAGGGCCGTGGTTGAAGAGGCCACAATGGCCCCCAGACCGGCGCCGACCAGCACGATCTGCGCGCCATAGCCAAACTGCTGTCCGGCAATGGTGGGCAGGGATTTGCGGACCCCATAACGCAGGCCGCTGCTCATGGAGTTCACGGCGCCGGCCCCGGGCGATAGGCTGATGAATATGGCAGCGACCAGGAAGGTCAGCCAAACAGTGAGTGTCATCGCCAGTCTCCTTTCATAAATCCCCCCTGTCATAAAAGCGTCACAAGTCAAACAGCCGTAACTGTTATCCTGTACCGTTTATTCTACCGAAATCAATGCAGGAGCAGGGCAGCAATGAGGATTATCGCGTTTTACAGCCCAAAGGGTGGTGTTGGCAAAACGGCCGCAGCGGTGAATATCGCTTATCTGGCCAGCCAGGACATTTGCCGCACTTTGCTGTGGGACCTGGATCCGCAGGGTGCCTCCAGCTTCTATCTGTCCGGTGCCGAGCCGGTGAAAGGCCGTAAGCTGTCCAAGCTGTTGGAAGGCAAATCCCCCATGGCCAAGTTCGTCCATGACGATATCTACCCCGGCCTGGACTTTATTCCCGCCCACAGCAGCTTCCGCAATTTTGATATCAAGCTGGAACAGGAAGAGGGCGACGGCAACCAGCTGAAGAAAATGCTGGCGCCACTGTCCGAGGAAACCAGCCTGGTGATCCTGGACTGCCCGCCCACGCTCTCGCGCCTGACCGAACAGGTGCTGGATGTGGCGGATGAAGTGTATGTGCCGCTGGTGCCCACCTGGTTGTCCATGAACAGCTGGAACCAGCTGTATGATTTCGCCAAAGACAAAAAGCTCGGCGCCAAAAAACTGCGCCCGTTCTTTTCCATGGTGGATCGGCGCAAGAACCTGCACCAGTCCCTCGTGCAGCAGGCCCCGGAACGTTTGAACAATTACACCGATGTGGCGGTGCCCTACGCCAGCGTGGTGGAACGTATGGGCGAAGAAGGGCTGCCCCTGGAAAAGCTGGATGCCCGAAGCCCAGCGGCGGAAGCATACCGGGAACTCTGGGCTGTTATAAAAAAAGACCTTTGGTAAGCCAGGTATTGCTAAGCTAAAGAACGGGCCGATTAGTTAGTCGCCCTATTAAAGGGTGAGTTAGCGGCACTGATTCGGTTAGACTGTCGGTCGGATTGTCTGGCCTGCACTGCGTGTGGGGCTCCCGAGTTTTGAAGGGTTTACCTTGATGGCTTCCACCACGCAGGACCAGCGCCTGTTCAATCGCTTTACGTTGCGTTTCAACGAGCCGACCCTGGAGCGGCTTTTCCGGAGAGGTTCGCTCGACCAGTTGCGAGTCCATGGCCGCATGGCGATGGTGGTGGGCATCGTGGTGTACCTGCTCGTTGGCCTGATGGACATCTGGCACATGCCGTCAGACAGGATGGCTGAGGCCTGGGCCGCCCGTCTGGCGGCGATGATGGTACCCGCCCTGGTACTTTGGGTCTCGTCCACCCAGCGCTTTAACCGTTACCCTCAGCTGTTACTTTCCTGCGTTTGCGTGGCGGCTGGCGCGGGTTTGATCACCGTCCAGTCTTTCCTACCGATCAGCAGTGCTTCGTATTATTACCCTGCGATGGTGATGCTTACCTTCTACACCTATAACTTTGTTGGCCTGCGCTTTCCGTACGCGCTGGCCATCGATGTTGCCCTGATTGTCTCCTATAACCTGGTTTTCGGCGTGCTGGTGGATTACCCCGGGCATATCCTGTTCGGCCACGATGTGTTCATGATCTCTTCCAACCTGATTGGTGGCACCACCGGCTACCTGCTTGAGCGCCAGCGCCGCCTGCTGTTTGTCCATGAGCGCGAGCTGGAGGAGGAGCGGGAGTACCACCTCAAGCGCTCCCTGCACGACCCATTGACCGGCCTTCCCAATCGCGAACTGCTTTACGACCGGCTTCGGCAGGCTATCAGTCAGGGAGCTAGAAACAATGAATGCCACGCCGGGTTCTTTATCGATCTGGATGGGTTCAAACCGGTCAATGACCGCATGGGGCACAAAGCGGGCGACCGTATATTGATCGAAGTGGGAGAGCGTCTTTCCGCGAGCGTCAGAAAGAGTGATACCGTAGCCCGCCTTGGCGGCGATGAGTTTTTTGTCCTGGCCATCGGCCTGGAGGACAAGAACGATGCCTGCGGTCTTGCGGAAAAGCTGCTGGCGGCGATGCGCGAACCGTTCCCGGGTGTGCCGGCCGAACTGGCCTTGCGGGCCAGTGTGGGAATCTGCCTTTTCCCGTTCCCCGGCGTGATGCCGTCCAGCGTCATTCATCGCGCGGATATGGCGATGTATGAGGCGAAGGAAAACCTGAAAGATGGTTATTGTCTGGCGCCGGAGGGCTAGCAGGCGACGGAATAGGGCGCGGGTCAGCATGAAGTTTATCGTGTTCTATAGTCCCAACGGCGGTGTGGGCAAAACGGCAGCTGTGGGCTCACATCAAAAAAGACTTATGGTGAGGTTTAATGACTCAAGAGCGTCGACAGGTATTACTTCTGGATGGAGGCATGGGTCAGGAGCTTCGCCGGCGCAGTAGCCGCCCCGTGTCACCATTGTGGTCGGCTCAGGTCATGCTGGACGAACCCGATCTGGTTGTCGCCGCCCACCGGGACTTCATCAACGCCGGCGCTCGCGTCATTACCGTGAACACTTACAGCGCGACACCGCAGCGCCTGGAACGTGACGGTGAGCCCGAATGGTTTGACTTGATTCATACGGCCGCCTTGAACGCTGCATTCAAGGCGCGTGAAAAAAGCGGCCAGGACGTGCTCATCGCGGGTTGTTTGCCGCCACTGGTTGCCAGCTATCACCCGGAACTGGTTCCTGATGATGCAACCTGCCTGCGCGATTACCGGCGAATGGTGGCGGCCCAGGTCGAAGGCGTGGATCTTTTCGTTTGTGAAACGATGTCGCTTACCCGCGAAGCGCGTTCCGCCACAACCGCTGCGGTGGAACGCAACATGCGGGTGTGGACGGCGTTCACGGTCGACGATAACGATGGCACACGCCTTCGGTCTGGCGAGTCGCTGGTCAGTGCCGCCGAGCAAATCATGGCTGCCGGTGCCGAGTGTGTGCTGATTAACTGCTCCGTGCCTGAAGCCGTAACGACCGCAATGGAAGAGCTTGCCAGGCTCAATATTCCGTTTGGCGGGTTCGCCAACGGGTTTACGTCTGTGGCTGATCTTCAAGCCGGTGGCACCGTGGATGTGCTGAAAGCACGCACGGATCTCGACCCCGCTAAATATGCCGCCCATGCGCTTGACTGGGTGAACATGGGAGCGAGTGTCGTGGGCGGTTGCTGCGAGGTTGGTCCCGCCCATATTGCCGCCGTGGCTGAACAATTGACTGCAGCCAGGTACCGTCTTGATACACGAATCCCGACACATAGAGGTTTGAAGTGAAACGAAGCGACACCTACTATCCTGTCAGCTCTTCGCAGATTGTATTGAAGGAACTCATGGTTCCTTCCTATGAGAATTTTGGAGGAAAAGTTCACGGTGGGGTCGTGCTTTCCTTGATGGATAAAATAGCCTATGCGTGCGCCGCCTCCCACTCCAAGTCCTACTGCGTCACCGCCTCGGTTGATAAAGTTGATTTCCTGAACCCGGTAGAAGTGGGTGACCACAGCAAACCAGGAAATCGGGAAATTCTGCAATCGCGAGGGCTGCACCTCAGTCATCTATCCACCTCTGGCAGCAATTAAAAAGAAAGAGGCCCTCAATAATTCAATCTAATCGTCAGATCCAGATTTTGCCCATCGTACGAAAAGCTCGCGGCCTCGAATGAAGGCGCACTCATTCCAGCCTCTGCGCCGCTTGAAAAGCCATAACCTTCCGAGGGGACCCCTAGAAAATTAGTATTGAGCTTGCCATCCATATTCTCATCATGGATGACGGCCAACGCATACGTTCCTGGAGGAATATCCAGAAAGCTACAACGTGCCTGCGTATCTTTAATTTTCATCATCATTATATTGGTCGCGGAGTGCAGAAACTCACTGGGGAAACCGGCTGGCGATTCGAAAAGCGCGCAAGCGATAGTCCCGGTATTGTTTTTGATGTTCGGAACTTGCACATGAATTCCCGGGCATGATTGGGCAAAGACCATGGCGGGAAGAGTTGCCAACGCCAGCAAGACAGCGGAGGTCAAAGCGGACTTCCGGTTGTTTGGCTCACTCATAAGTGTCCTCATAACTTCGATCCTCCCGTCCTGGTGGAGCCTCCATCAGACGTCTGATGCGGGCAGCTATTCGTATGCGGGCTCGTTTTTTCAGACAGCCGATTTCAGCGGCGGCACCTCCTGGTGCAGGAACCACTTCTCCGTTACCACTTTGCGGGTGAACCAATGAGAACGCATCAGCATGCCTGCCAATGGTGTCTTGACCCATTGAGGCAATTGCCAGCCGCTGTCATGTTGCTCTGCACGGTTGCCAAAGCGCTCGGCAATGGCCTCGCCGTAGGGTTGGAGCGATTTGAACGAATAGTTTTCAGCAGACCGGATAACCTCTGCAGCCAGCAATGCGGACTCAATGGCCGGCCGTATGCCTTCTCCGCTTTGTGTATAGGCAAGCCCGGCGGCATCGCCGAGGAGGATCAGCCCATCGTCCACCAGGGGGCGGTGGGCGTGGTTGTAAAGCAAATAAGCGTGCCCCTTGAAGCGACTGGGTAGGTCAGAGGGAATGCGACCGGTTTGCTTCATCTCGTCGACAAAGTGGTGCAGGTGATCCGACAGCTTATGGTTGTCCTCTCTGCCTAGCCCGATATTAAGATAGTCGCCTTTGCGGAAGATCCATGCATAACCTTTCAGGTCGCGGCAGAACCAGAGTTCCGGCGTGTCGCCACTGGCCTTGCAGGTTTTGGCCTGCTCGGGTGTCATTCTGAACTCCAGTTCTTTTGCCGCAATCACTGTCTCGTGACTGCCGGGGCCATCGCCCAGCAGTCGTGCCACGGGGCAGAAGTGGCCACCTGCACCGACCACCAAAGGTGCCTGCCAGCGGCCATTAACCACCCAGTTGGCGTCTTCACGTTCGATGGATTTGACCGGTTCGCCCAGCACTTTGTCACAATGGGCTCGTTCGAGCAGGTAATGATCAAATTCACTGCGGCGGATGCCGTAGCTGACGATGTCACCATGGTCGTTTTCCACCGGAGCCTGCCCCATCATGCCAATGCGGAAGCGGCATATGGGTTGCAGGGTGCGATCAGAGCGGTAGTCCTGAAGGTCGACGGAAAGGCTTTCCATGACCGCTGGCGTTACCCAGCCGGCACAGGTCTTGTCCCTGGGGAACGCCTGTTTGTCGATCACAAGCACCCGCTTGCCGCTGCCTTCAAGCGCAGTCGCAAGGGTGGAACCTGCGGGGCCTGCCCCGATGATGATCAGATCATAGCACTCCATCAGGCATCCTCCGGTGTTGCAGGGAGGGTATACAGTTCCCTGCGGCTCTCGGGGATATTGTTGTTTTCCTCGTGGCTGAATAACACCTGGAATAGCTGCAGGGAGCCCGCACGGAATGCACCGATGGAACCGGAAAGGTACATGCGCCATGCCCGGGTGAAGTGTTCGCCGTACATCCCGATGACTTGGTCTTCGTGCTGGTCGAAGCGTTCCTTCCAGTGGGTCAGGGTCTGGGCGTAATGCAGTCTCAGGTTTTCCACGTCCATCACCGAGAAATCGTTGGCTTCGCAGATGCCCATGAACTCTTTGATGCTGGGAGGATAGGCCCCGGGGAAAATACGTTTTTCGATCCAGGCATTGGTCGGCATGGGCCGGTTGCGGCCAATGCTGTGCAGCAGAGCCAGCCCGTCCGGCTTCAGGTTGGCCTTGATGAGATCGGACAGGAGCTGGTAGTTCTCTTTGCCTACGTGTTCCAGCATGCCGATGGAAACAAAAGCGTCGTATTCGCCGCTGATGTTGCGGTAATCGTCCTTTATGTAGTCAATCAGATGGTCCAGCTGCTGGCGCTTTGCCTCTTCCCGGGCATAGCTGACCTGCTCGTGGGAAATGTTATAGGCATGAACCTTTACAGCGTAATTGCGGGCCATATAGCGAGCCAATCCTCCCCAACCGCAGCCGGCTTCCACCACAGTCATGCCGGGTTTCAGACGCAGTTTGCGACACACGTGCTCCAGCTTTGCCAGTTGGGCCTGCTCAAGGGTTGCATCCGCGTTCTCGTAATAGGCGCAGGTGTACTGCATCTCAGCCTGGTCAAGCCACAGACGGTAAAATTCATTGCCCAGGTCGTAATGGTGATGGATATTCTCTTTGGCCTCGTCAATGCCAGTGGAGCTGGGAACGTGATTTTTCCACAGTTTCCCTAACCATCCGGGCCAAGTCTGCATGCCCCGGTGGACATGCCGGTAAAGGGTTTCCGTCAGATCCGGGAGGTTGCCGTCCAGCAACTGCAGCCGGCCGGCGCTGTACAGATCGCCGAAAGCCAGATTGGGGTTGGAAGCAAGGGATATTAGCGCCTTGGGATCGGTCAGTTGCAGGGTGAAATCTGCCTCACCGTCTTCCGGCTCTATGGTGTCTCCGTTCCACAGTCGGAACCGCACCGGAGGGGACCCCGCCATTCTCAGGAGTTTGGCAATCATCCAGCGTTCGTAAAGGTGTGGCTCTCGGTGAACCTGCGAGGCTTCCGTAGGTGGGGTCAGCGCATGCTTCCGGTTGTCGACGGGCTGATCTGGCTTTTGCTCTATATTCCTTGCGGTACTGTCGTTCATAGCTACTTCAGTCCTTTATAGTGGCTGTCGTGAATGACTTCGTTTCTGCAAGAAACGTTTATATCGACAGTTCAAGGTCGTGTTCCGATTGCATGGCCGGCAATCGCTCAACGTTTATGCAGTATAGAAATTAACCAGAACTTGTCATCCCGCTAAAATAACGCGGTTGATCCGCAAGAAGCGGTGCAGCAGTACTCGCCGCTGGCGGTCGAGCAGACAGGAGGCCTGTACGGGCCAGACAGGAGTTAGGGGAAGGCAACCATCTTTTGCTGGTTTTCGTCCCAGAGCTTTAGCTGGAAGGCCTTGAGGCTCTGCTTCAAAGTCAAAGGCTCTCTGACATGGACAGCGGCCACCTCGTTGTAACACTCGGGCAAACGGTAATTGGGAATTCGGGAGTTGAGATGGTGGATATGATGGTACCCGATGTTCGCCGAAAACCACCGCAAGATACTGGGTAATTTATAGCAGGAGCTGCCTTCCATTGCGGCACGAAGAGGATCCCACTCACTCCTGCGAGCCCAGTACCCACCTTCAAACTGATGCTGGACGTAAAACAACCAGACTCCACCCATACCGGCCAGCCAAAGCACGGGCAACTGAATCAGTAAATACGTCTGCCAGCCAACGGTCAGTGCAGCGACCAGGAATATGCCAACGATGGCAAGGTTCGTGAAAACAATGCCCTTGCGCTGTTTATGTTGCACTTTTCGGCCCGGTAGCCGATTGCGCAGCAGGAACATGAAAATGGCTCCGAACCCGAGGAGCACCACCGGATTCCGGTAGAGCCGGTAAAACCAGCGCTTGAACCTTGGTAGCTGGGTATATTCGCGCAGGGTGAGCGTCCAGATATCTCCGAAGCCTCGGGTATCGAGATTGGCGTAGCTGGCGTGGTGACGAAGGTGGCTGAGGCGCCAGTCGTCGAATGACGTAAAAACGAGAACCCCTAAAAAGCGCCCGATCCAGGTGTTGGCGCGTTTGGACGGCAAAAGAGACTCATGAACGCAATCGTGGAACAAAATGAAAAGGCGGACCAAAAAGGCTCCGGCCACTACCGAGAGGGCCAGCGTCACCCAATAAGGAAAATCGTGCTGGATCGAGAGGATCATCAGGTACCACAAACCGCCATAAGGAACCAGCGTATTGGCAAGTTGCCAAATCGCCTTGCCGTGACTGGGGTTGCGGTAGGGTTTAAGTGCCGGGCGAGGGTCCGACCACGACGAACTGGCTTGCATATCGCCTCCGTTCGATATCACTGCCATTTCAAGTTAGCTCATAGAGCTCAGCCTGAGCAAGCGCCATTTGGCGGTGGGTGAAGGAAGGTATTTTCCGCAGCCATTCCGAATTGGCTTGCGGACTGTGCGTTGGAACGAGGATGGCTTCAGGAAACTTGAATCTGAGTCCGCTGCCCGCTCTGGATGTGATCACTCAGGTCGACCAGGTCATGCAGGGTCCTGAATTCCAGTCACAACTGAACACCCTTACCGAAAGCTATCGATAAGACGGGTTGTTGCACCTCAGTTCTCGCAGTTGATAGCGGAACCCACCTTGGTACACCAGTCTTGGTTTCAGGGATATAAACCACGCGTTTGTTGAAATCGATATCTGTTTTTTTCATTTTGCAGATTTCGCCGCCCCGCATTGCTGTCTCTGAGGCAAATAGAAACATTGCGCCAACACGGCTGAGGACCGTTGCTGGTGGTGTTTTGAAACTGAAGCCGCTGGTTTCGGCGTAGGATTCGATTTCGTCATCGGTAATGACTCGGTCTCGCGGTTTATTTTCGGGTGGTCGCGAGACCCCGGCCATTGGGTGCTCTTTGAGCCACTGCCACTCCCGCCATGCGAGCTTGCAGGCGTGAGTTAGAAGATTGAACTCTCGATTCACGGTAGAGCCGGAAACTTCCTTTAAGCGCTTGTCACGCCACGCTGAGAAATGCCTGGGGCCAATGTCTGTTAGTTTCACGTCGGCCAGCAGCGGATCCCGCATCATTTGATTCAGGCGCGTTACCTTCCATCGTGCTCCTCGTTTTTTGGGAGAGACGTCATCCCGGTAGCGCTCCAGTATGTGGTACATGGTTGCATTGCGTGGTGCTGCGCCTGTGTCGTGGTGGCCCTGTTCGATCTCGTATTCGATCTGGTTCGACCAGGCAACGGCTTCTCGCTTGGTGCGAAAAGTTTTGGAGCGCCGGATACCTTTTTTGAAAACATCCGCTCGCCAACCGGTGGCGGTTTTTTTGAAGCTAGCCACTGATATTCCTCCATGCATCGGAAAACTCGAATGCGACGGCCAGTGGTTGGGCTCGTACGCCCAAGAATTACGGTCGGAGGAATATTAGGAAGAGGGTGGTGCAGTCGTGATTTTGTCGTGACTGGTTTTACCGGATTTTTCCAAATTTAGGAAAATCAAAGGGTTACGAGAAGCAAGAAAAATGGCAATCTCAACAGGTCAGGATGTCGATTTTTGCTTTGGAGACAAGGGGTTACGTTATTCGGGGGAGGGTAAAAATGGTGCCCGGAGGCGGAATCGAACCACCGACACGGGGATTTTCAATCCCCTGCTCTACCGACTGAGCTATCCGGGCGTGTTGCGCTACTGCTGTGCAACGGGGCGCTATTAAACCGGTTTAGGGTTTTTGAGTCAAGGCCGGGTGGCAAAAAAATCTGAAAGATTTCAGGGTTGCTCAAGCCTTGATCAATCCCGGCCTTTGTGTTGCGAGTCGCCCTTATTTTTCTGGCGGCACGTAGCCTTCAGCTTGGTCGAAGGGCTCGTTGTTGAAGAAGTGGTCCATCTGGGCCTGAAGGTATTTGCGGGTGTTCGGCTCCATCAGGTTCAGGTGTTTTTCGTTGATCAGCATGGTTTGCTGGTTCTGCCACTCTTCCCAGGCTTGCTTGGACACGTTGTCGTAAATGTCCTGGCCCTTGGCGCCGGGCATGGGGGGGAAGTCCAGGCCTTCCATTTCTTTCTGGTATTTGCGGCAGAATACGGTGCGGCTCATGGTGGCTCCTGTCGTATGTTGAATCTGGCGGGATGATAACAGACCGCTGCCCGCCCTGGCTTGTGCTAGCTAGTGCCTCAGAGCAGGGCGGCCTGTTCGGGTTCGGTGAGTAGGGTGCGGATGGGTGCAGGTAGCCCCAGGGTTAGCGCCTGGTCCCGGTGCAGCCACTGCCATCGCTCACTGTCGGCCACAGTGTTGTTGTCGCTGGCGGTAAGCCTGGCCGGCTGGATATGCAGGTGGTAGTGGCTGAAGGTGTGGCGAAAGCCGCTGATTAGCTCGGGCTCGGAGCAGGTGATGCTCAATTCATTCTCACAGGCCTGTTGCAGCTCTTCGGCACCATAGGCCGGGTCCAGTTCCGGTAAGCTCCATAGTCCGCCCCAGATGCCGCTGGGTGGCCGGCGTTCCAGCAGGATCCTGCCCTCGCTGTCTTCGACGATGACCATCCAGGTGGTTTTTTCTGGTTTGGCTTTCTTGGGCTTTGATCCTGGGTACAGGTGGGTCTCGCTGTGAGCGAAAGCCTGGCAGTCAGCATTCACCGGGCAGGCCTGGCAATCCGGTTTGGTGCGGGTGCACACCATCGCGCCGAGGTCCATGATGGCCTGGGTGTAATCGGTGATGCGCTCGTTGGGCGTGTGTGTTTCTGCGTGTTCCCAGAGCGCATTCAGCACGGCAGTTTTGCCCGGCCAGCCGGGCACGGCGTGGTAGCGGGCCAGAACGCGTTTGACGTTGCCATCGAGAATGGCGGCGCGAATACCATAGGCCTGGGCGACGATGGCGGCGGCGGTGGAGCGACCGATGCCGGTCAGGGATTCCAGGGTTTGCGGGTCAGCCGGGAATTCGCCGTCAAAGTCGTTGACCACCTGTTGTGCGGCCTTGTGCAGGTTGCGGGCGCGGGCGTAGTAGCCCAGGCCGGACCAGTGGCTGAGTACGTCATCCACGGGCGCAATGGCCAGGTCCTGTACGGTGGGGAAGCGCTCCATGAACGCCTCGAAGTAGGGGATCACGGTGGTCACCTGCGTTTGCTGCAGCATGATTTCCGAGACCCAGACGCGGTAGGCGTTGCGATCCTGATGCCACGGCAGGTCATGCCTGCCGTGTTGGTCATACCAGGTCAACAGTCGGTTGGCGAAGCTTTCTGTCATTAGTTGAACAGGCCTTTGAGTTTCTCTCCAATTTTTTCCTGCACTTTCTCTTCGGCTTTTTGCTTGGCTTCGTCCACTTCCTTTTTGGCTTTCGCGCGGGCGGCGTTGGCGGCAATGTCTTTGAGGGTGTCGCGGAAGCGTGAACCGTCGAAGGAGCACAGCTTGGCCGGGTCTTCAGAGAAGTTGCCGCGGCATTCTACCGGAATCACCACGTTTTCCACGTATTCGGTCACGCGGCAGGCGTTGTCGCGGTGAATTTCCCCAACAATGCGCAGGCCCACTTCGTAATCCAGCTCGGTTTGCTGCAGATCCACCGTGCCGTTGCCCTCCAGGCGCATGCCGGCCAGGGCGGCCACCAGGTCGTTGTTGGTCAGGGTGTTGCCGTTGATGGTCAGGGTGCCTCGCATGTCGTTAAACGGTGTGTGGGTGCCCCAGTCCGTGGTGGTCAGCTGGTCCTGGTTGACCATGGCAATGCCCTGGCAGGCCATGCGGGTCAGGTTCATGTTGCGGAACTGACCCTCCGCCAGGTTGAAGGTGATTTTGCCCCGGGCGTTTTCCCGCAGCGCAGATACCCGGTTGCCGGTAGTATCGATGGCCGCATCCAGGTTGGCGGCGCCGGACAGCATTTCCACTTCCGCCAGGTCGGTCAGCAGTGGCAGGGTCTGCACACTGATGACATCGGAACGTATGCGCCATTTGGGGTTGTTGCTGCGGGCATCCAGGGTGACATTGGCATCGAAACCACCGTCATAAAGCTTG
Organism: Marinobacter nauticus; assembly: GCA_044811145.1. Lineage (GTDB taxonomy): Bacteria > Pseudomonadota > Gammaproteobacteria > Pseudomonadales > Oleiphilaceae > Marinobacter > Marinobacter nauticus_A. The sequence continues at coordinate 587,012 of CP085245.1, read as the reverse complement.
CCGCTGAACTCATCGACCTTAAGCACGCCGTTTTCGGCTGTGGTGCTGGCGGTGATCTCCTTGATGGTCAGGTTGCTGACGATCAGCTCGCCAAGACCGAAATCCACATCCATCAACAGAGAGCGCAGGGTCTCCAGTGGCAACAGGTCGGATTCCGGCTGGCCGGCGCTGGCGGTTTCAGTGGTTTCGCCGCTACCACCGGTGCTGGCTGAATCGTCTTCACTGGCCGGCGGCAGGTAGCGGTCGGCGTTCAGCTTGTCGCCGTTTAGGTCAAACACAATGCCGCCAGTGCCAAGATTGTAGCTGCCTCCACCGGTGAAGGTGGTGTCATCCAGGGTTATGGTCAGGTCGGAAAGTGCGGCAGTGCCAGGTTCGCCGCCAATTTTGGTGGTGAAGGCGACGCGCTTGAGCGCGTCCGGGTCATCGGTCTCGATGGCCGGCTGGCCGAGGTTGCTCAATAACTGCTTGAGCGAGAATTCGGCGATGTCGAGCCGGCCGGCCAGTTTGGCCTGGTTGCCAAAGCCCTGGATGTCCAGGTCGGTGCCCAGTCTCAGGTTGGCCAGGCTGGCGGTGAAGTCGCTCAGCGAGGCGGTTTCGGTTTCCAGGTTGGCGGTAAGCGAGCCGCCCATTTCGGCGGTCACGGATTTGCCGCCAAAGGGCTCGCCGGTCATGTCGAATACCGCCTCAAGGCCGGAGACCGCAAACTGGTTCAATGCTTCATTGGCCTGAAGCTGCGCACTGATGCTGCCATCCACCGCAAACTGCGGCTGGGCAGTTTCCACCCGGAAGCTGATTTCCAGGGGAAATGCGGAGCCGAGGGTGATGTTGCTGGCGGTTACATTGAGATCCTGCAGGGTGATCGACTGGCCCGTTGTCTGGTCGCTGTAGTGCACATTGGCGTTGCTGATTTCCACGCTTTCAACATTGAAGTTCAGCGGCTCACGGCTGCCCACTTCATCCGCTGTTGGCGCCGTATCGGTTTGTGCGGTCTCGCTTCCCTGATCCTGAGCGGCTTTCTCTCGCATGACCCGGGTCCAGTTACCTACGCCTTGCTCATTCACTTGCAGCTGTGCGTCCAGGCCGCTGAGCAGGAAGGTATTCACCTGCGGCGACATGGAAATCAATGACCAGAAATCGATTTGTGCCACCAACTGGTCCAGAGCCACCAGCCGTTCGCCGTCCAGATTCGCCTCAACCTGGTTCAGTTCCAGGCCGAGTGGGATGAACGACCAGCCAATTTCGCCCTCCAGAATGAGGTCCAGGTTGGTCTGCTTTTCCACCGCAGCTTCGATCTGTGGCTTGTAGTCATTGGGGTCGATCACGGTCACCGCGATGCCAATGGCCAGGACTGCTAGCGCGATCAGCGCCACAAGGGCAGAGAAGGCGTAGCGAATAGCTTTCATGATAGGCATTCCTTTAATCAGATCATTAAACCGGTTGTGAGACTCGGCCGCTGTTAACAGGTATAATCGGTGACAAACTTTATGCTATCAAGCCAGTTTTCATACGGAGTCTCCATGGCCGAACGTAAGGCTCGGGTAGAGCGCAATACCCTCGAAACCCAGATCACCGTTGAGATCAACCTCGACGGCACCGGCAAGTCCAGTTTCGACACCGGCGTGCCCTTCCTTGAACACATGATGGACCAGATTGCCCGCCACGGCCTGGTGGATCTGTCTATTAATTGTAAGGGCGACTTGCACATCGATGACCACCACACGGTGGAAGACATCGGTATTACCCTGGGGCAGGCCTTCAAACAGGCGGTGGGCGACAAAAAAGGCATTCGCCGCTACGGCCACGCCTACGTGCCCCTGGACGAAGCCCTGTCGCGCGTGGTTATCGACCTCTCCGGCCGCCCGGGCCTGCAGATGGACGTGCCCTACACCCGCGCCACCGTGGGTGGGTTCGACGTGGACCTGTTCGAAGAGTTCTTCCACGGCTTTGTAAACCACTCCATGGTGACCCTGCACATCGACAACCTGAAGGGCAAGAACACCCATCACCAGATTGAAACCGTGTTCAAGGCCTTCGGCCGCGCCCTGCGTGTGGCGGTTGAAATGGACGAGCGCATGGCGGGCATAACTCCTTCCACCAAGGGCGCCCTGTAACCGGTCACCGAAAGGAACAGATTTACCATGAACACCGTTGCCATAATTGACTACGGCATGGGCAACCTGCACTCGGCGAAAAAAGCCGTGGAGCACGTGGCCCCGAACTGCTCCGTGCTGGTGACCGGCGATGCCGCCAAAATCCGCGAAGCCGACCGGGTCATCCTCCCCGGCGTTGGCGCCATCCGCGACTGCATGGCCGAAATGCACCGCCTGGGTGTGGTTGAGCTGGTGAAAGAAGTGTCCCAGGACCGCCCGTTTCTCGGTATCTGTGTAGGTATGCAGGCCCTGATGGCCCGTAGCGAGGAAAACGGCGGCGTGGAAGGCATCGGCCTGTTTCCCTCCGAGGTGCGCTACTTCGGCGACAACCTCACCGAAAACGGCGAACGCCTGAAAGTGCCCCACATGGGCTGGAACGAAGTGTGGCACAGCATGGATCACCCACTGTGGCACAACATCCCGGACGGCGACCGTTTTTACTTTGTGCATAGTTACTACGCCGAGGCCGCCGGCAATCCGGACATGGCCGGCCGCACCCACTATGGCGTAGACCTGGCCGCCGCCGTGGCCAAAGACAACATTTTTGCAGCCCAATTCCACCCGGAAAAAAGCGCCCGGGCCGGTTTGCAGCTGCTGGAAAATTTCACGAACTGGAACGGAAAGTAAGCAGGCAAGCACATGGTAGCGCTCTGGGGCAGGAAGGCCTTTCAGGGACTGTCTGCAGCATGGATGCTGCAGTCAAGCTTACAGGGATGTATTCACAGCGTGTCCCTGAAAGGCCTTCCTGCTCCAGAGTGCGGGCGCAAATTTATTTGCCTGACTTTCTGATAGGAAAACAACATGCTCATCATCCCAGCAATCGACCTAAAAGACGGCAAGTGCGTAAGACTGCGCCAGGGCCGCATGGACGACTCCACTGTATTCGGCGACAACCCCGTGGATATGGCCACCAAATGGGTGGAAGCCGGCGCCCGCCGCCTACACCTCGTGGACCTGAACGGCGCGTTCGCCGGTGAGCCGGTGAACGGCGAAATCGTCAAGGAAATCGCCACCAAGTACCCGGACCTGCCCATTCAGATTGGCGGCGGCATCCGCTCTGCTGAAACCATCGAGGCCTACCTGAAAGCCGGTGTACAGTGGGTCATCATCGGCACCAAAGCCGTCAAAGAGCCCGAGTTCGTCACCGAAATGTGCAAGCGCTTTCCGGGCCACATCATCGTGGGCCTGGACGCCAAAGACGGCCTGGTGGCCACCGACGGCTGGGCGGAAGTGTCCGAAGTCAAAGCCGTGGATCTGGCCAAGCGCTTTGCCAACGACGGCGTGGAAGCCATCGTCTACACCGACATCAGCCGCGACGGCATGATGCAGGGCGTGAACGTGGAAGCCACCGCCAAGCTGGCCGAAGAAGGCGGCATTCCGGTGATCGCCTCCGGCGGTGTCACCAACATGGACGACCTCAAGCGTCTGGCCACCGTGGCCGACAAGGGCGTTCAGGGCGCTATCACCGGCCGCGCCATTTACGAAGGCACCCTGGATGTCAGCGAGGCCCAGGCCTACTGCGACTCGCTGGAGAACTGAGGAAGCACTATGGCATTGGCAAAACGCATTATTCCCTGCCTGGACGTGGACAAGGGCCGCGTGGTGAAAGGCGTGAACTTCGTCGACATCCGCGATGCCGGTGATCCGGTGGAAGTCGCACGCCGCTACAATGAGCAGGGCGCTGACGAAATCACCTTCCTGGACATCACTGCCAGCCACGAAAGCCGGGATACCACGTACGAGACCGTTGAGCGCATGGCCGCCGAGGTATTCATCCCGCTCACCGTGGGTGGTGGTGTGCGCACGGTGGACGACATCCGCAAGCTATTGAACGCTGGTGCCGATAAGGTCTCCATCAACACCGCAGCGGTGTTCAACCCGGATTTCGTGAAAGAAGCGGCCGAGCGGTTTGGCCGCCAGTGCATCGTGGTGGCCATTGATGCCAAGCGCGTCAGTGCCGAGGGTGAAGAGCCGCGCTGGGAAATTTTCACCCACGGCGGGCGCAAGCCTACCGGCCTGGATGCTATTGATTGGGCTCGGAAAATGGTGGACCTGGGAGCCGGTGAGCTGCTGCTGACCAGTATGGACCGGGACGGCACCAAGGTAGGCTTCGACATCGAACTGACCCGCGCCATCAGCGATGCGGTGTCTGTACCGGTGATTGCCTCTGGTGGTGTCGGTGAGCTTCAGCACCTGGCCGATGGTGTCACCAAGGGTGGTGCCGATGCGGTGCTGGCGGCCTCCATCTTCCACTTTGGCCAGCATACGATTCCCGAGGCCAAGGCGTTTATGAAAAGCCAGGGTATCGAAGTAAGGGACTGAAAAGACTTGTTTTGGCCACGGAATCCACGGAATAACACGGAAGAAAAAACGAAAAGAAAAGATTAACAGATATTTTTAGCCACTAAATCCACGAAAGAACACGAAATTAAAAGATACCAACTTAGTCTCTTTAATCAGTTTTTCGTGTTCTTTCGTGGATTTAGTGGCTAAATTGCCTTTATCTTTTGCTTTTTTCCGTGTTCTTCCGTGTTCTTCCGTGTTCTTCCGTGTTCTTCCGTGGCAAAAAAATCTTTAGTCTTCTTTGCTCCGCGCCACCATCGGCGTCACCGGCTGTTTTTCCCCTTCCGCAAACATTTCCAGGTTGCCGTTGCGCATGGCCCACAGGCCGCTGACGGTGGCAATGGCGATGCCTTGCTTATCCAATTCCGGCAGGTGCTTTTCCAGATAGTCCACGGTTACCTTGTGCGGGTGACCAATGCCGACGGCTGTGCCGTTTTCCTTGGCTTTCTGGATGAGCAGTTTGAACTGCTGGTCGACGAATTCCTCCGTCTGTTCATGGTCCAGAAACACGTCCCGGGTCAGTGTAGGAACGTTATAGGCGGCGGCGACCTGGCCTGCTACCGAGTTGGCAATGGTGCGGCTGTCAACGAAGTAGAGCGGGTAGCGGTACAGCTCGCGCATCACCCAGGACATAGGGAGCATCTGCTGGGTGAGCAGGCTGCCCATGTGGTTGTTGACGCCGCTTACATGCGGGATCGCCTGTAGGGAGCGCCGCAGTGTTCTCGCCACCGTGATCTCGTCCATATCCGGCGTCAGGCCCCCGGCGCCCAGACCGATGTCCCGGGTGTTCGCCATGGGCGAGTGCAGCATAATCTCTTTGTGATGCCGGAAGGCAAGCTGTGCCAGAGGCACGGTGTGCCGACGGAAGGGCAGGAACGACAGGCTCAGTGGCTGGTCCATTCGTGCCAGGCGTTTTCCTTCCTGAAGGTTGTACCCCATGTCATCAATGATGATGGCAATGGTTGGCGGATAGGAGGCACTGCCTTCCTCAGCGGTTGCCAGGCAGGGAGCCAGCAACACAGCCAGCCCCACAATGAATGCCCTGGTCGCGGTCATGGATTACCACTCTGTGAATCGGCGGCGTTTTTGCGGCCGAGGATGTGAAGGCCTTTCAGCAGGTTCAGGGCCGAGCGTAGTTGATAATCGCGATCAGCGGCTGAACTCTTGGCCTGGTCTGCCTGTTCACGCTCCTGGCGTGCATTGTCTTCGTTTTCACCTTCCAGGTGGCCGCTCAGGTCCGCTTCGGAGAAGAAGGGGCGACTGTTGAGCTCAGTCAGCTCCGCCGGCTTCACCTCGATGTCCGGCTTGATGCCCGCTGCCTGGATGGAGCGGCCATCCGGCGTGTAGTAACGGGCTGTGGTCATCTTGATGGCGTGGTTTTCATCCAGGGGGATGACGGTCTGCACACTGCCCTTGCCGAAGGACTGGGTGCCCATGATGACCGCACGCTGGTGGTCCTGGAGTGCGCCGGCCAGGATTTCCGAAGCAGAGGCCGAGCCGCCATTGATCAGCACCACAATCGGCGTGTCCGCCATGACATCGCCGGATTTGGCGGTAAAGCGCAGGCGCGAGCTTTGAATCCGCCCCTCGGTGTACACGATCAGCCCCTGGTCCAGCAGGGCATCGGCGGTTTCCACCGCAGCCTGTAGTACGCCTCCTGGATTGTTGCGCAGGTCGATGACCAGGCCATCCAGTTCGCCGCCATTTTTGTCCTCCAGCTTCTGGAGTGCGTCGGTGAACTGCTTGCCGGTATCGGCCTGGAACTGGGTAATTCGAACGTACCCGTAACCGTTATCCACCATGCGGGATTTGATGCTGGTCACCTTGATGATGTCGCGAGTCACGTCAATTTCAATCGGGGCGCTTTCTCCGTCACGCATGATGGTGAGGGTCAGTACCGAGCCGGGTTCACCGCGCATGATGTTCACGGCTTCTTCCAGCGACATGCCTTTGACCGGCTGGTCATCCAGTTTGATGATCAGGTCGCCGGCCTGCACACCCGCTTTCTGGGCGGGTGTGTCGTCAATCGGGGCAATCACCTTCACGAAGCCGTCTTCCATGCCCACTTCAATGCCGAGGCCGCCGAACTTACCGGAGGTGCTTTCCTCCAGCTCTTCGTAATCTTCCGGGGTCAGATAGGTTGAGTGCGGGTCCAGTTCCGACAACATGCCTTTGATGGCGCTTTCCAGAAGCTTGGTGTCAGACACGTCTTCGACATAGGCGTCCTTGATGCGACTGAATACTTCCGTGAACTTGCGCAGGTCGTCCAGGGGCAGCTGCTGTTGGGGGTCGGGAAGCTGGATGTCGGTTTGCTCTCCGGACTCGATGCCGTCGAGTATCTGTTGCGTCTGCTGAGTGTGATCCTGGGCCAGGGCCGGTCCGGACAGGCTTAGAAGGGAGGTAACCAGGGCTAGGCAAGGCAATGGCGGTATCCGAAGACGACAGCTGGCCAGTTTCATTCGCGTATCCTGTTTGCTTTCCGATAGTTGGACCGGGTTTGTGATCATCACAGTATGGCGCTCACCGGCGGGTTTGTCAGCCCTTGGAAAGGGCCTTAGTGTTTGCCCAGCCAATCGCGGGGGTTCACGGCCTTGCCGTTCTTCCGGACCTCGAAATACACCTCAGGGTCCTGGGTGCCGCCAGTTCGGCCGGCCTGGGCGATGGTCTCGCCGGCATTGACCCAGTCGCCAGCGGCTGTGAACAGGCTGCTGCTGTGGCCGTAGAGGGTCATGTAGCCGTCGCCGTGGTCGATGATGGTCATCAACCCGAAGCCGCGTAACCAGTTGGCGAACACCACTCGGCCATAGTGGACGGCTCTTACATCAGCCTCTTCCGACGTATTCATGATGATACCGCTGCGCCGGAGTTTGCCGTCGGCATACTGGCTACCGAAATGAGTCACCACCTCGCCATCGGCGGGCCAGGGCAGTCGGTTTCGAAGAGACTGGAACGGTTGCTGTTCGTTTGGTGCGGGGATGCTGGCGATGGCGGCCTGTACTTCCTTGAGCAGCTTTTCCAGCCGGTCCCGGTCTGCTGCCAGATCTTCCCGCTCGTTGCGGCGATGCTGGATGTCGTTGTTGAGCGCCGCCAGGGTCTGTTCCCGTTTTTTGCGGGTTTCGGTCAGGGCTTCCTGGCGCTCCTCCAGATCGGCCTGGGTTTTGGCCAGTCGGGTCTGGGTGGCTTGCACCTCGGCCTTTGCGGCCTGCAGTGCCTGTAAATCCTTGCGGAAGGCTTCCAGGCGTTTAACGGTGTCTCGGCTCAGGTATTCGTAGTAGGTCATGGTGCGGGCAATGTCACCCGGCTCGGCCTCGTTAAGGAGGACTTTCAGGGCCGGCACGTCACCTTCCATCCACGCAGCGCGAATCTGCTTCTCCAGGCCTTTGCGCTGGGCCTGCAGGGATTCGGTGAGGGTTCGTTCCTGGCTGCGGAGTGCCGCCAGTTTCTGCTGTTGTGCCTTGGCCTGTTGCCGCAGCTCGCGACGCTCCCGGGTCAGGGTGCTGATCCGCCGTTCGGCATCGGCCAGTTGCTGCTCCAGAGTGGAGCGGTCGTCCTCGGCGTCGGCCAGCCACTGGTCAATCTCGGCGATCTGTTCTTTCAGTTCCTCGACCTGGGCCGGTGTTACGTTCTGCTGGGCATGGGCAACACTGGCCCCCACTAGGAGGGCCAGGATCAGCGTCAGGATAATCTTCAAGATAGGCGCCCGGTACCGGATCAGTCGAGATCTGCCAGGGAGTGCCCGGTCATTTCCGCCGGCTGCTCCATTCCCATGAGGGCGAGCAGCGTCGGGGCGATGTCGCTCAGGCTGCCGTCGTCTTTGAGCTTGAGCTGGCGGTGGCCAGTGTACACCAGTGGCACGGGGCCGATGGTGTGGGAGGTGTGCAACTGGCCGGAGTTGGGATCGGTCATCTGCTCACAGTTGCCGTGATCGGCGGTGATCAGCGATTCGCCGCCAACTTCGTCCAGGGCTTCCACCACGCGCTGGACACAGTGGTCCAGGCATTCCGCCGCTTTGATGGCCGCCTCCAGGCTGCCGGTATGGCCGACCATGTCGCCGTTGGCATAGTTGCAGACGATCAGGTCGTACTTGCCGCTCTTGATCGCTTCCACCAGCTTGTCGGTGACCTCCGGTGCGCTCATTTCCGGTTGCAGGTCGTAAGTGGCCACATTTGGCGAGGGCACCAGAATACGGTCTTCTCCTTCGAACGGGGTCTCCATGCCACCATTAAAGAAGAAGGTCACATGGGCGTATTTTTCCGTTTCGGCAATGCGCAGCTGGGTTTTGCCCTGTTTGGCCATGTATTCACCCAGGCCGTTGGTCAGTTGCTCGGGCGGGTAGGCGCAGGACGTTTTGATGTCGGCGGCGTACTCGGTGAGCATGACGAAATCGGCGAGCTTGGGGTGCTTCCGGCGGTTGAAGCCGTCAAAGTCTGGCTCAACAAAGGTGCGGGTCATTTCCCGGGCACGGTCGGCACGGAAATTCATGAACAGCACGGCATCGCCATCGTTGATGGTGCCTTCCGGCTCGCCCTCGGCGCGAATGTGGGTGGCGGTAACGAACTCGTCGTTCTCACCCCGTTTGTAGGCTTCGTCCAGGGCGGTCAGCGGGTCGCTGTAGGTGAACTCGGCTTCGCCCAGGGTCATGGCGTTGTAGGCGGTTTCCACCCGATCCCAACGGTTGTCACGGTCCATGGCGAAATACCGGCCGACAATGGTAACTACGCGGCCAACGCCGAGGCTTTTCATTTTGGCGGACGCCTTTTCCAGCGAGGGCCTGGCGCTACGCGGTGGCATGTCGCGGCCATCCAGGAAGGCGTGGATGTAAACTTCCTTCGCACCACGCGCCGCCGCCAGTTCGGCTGCCGCCAGAATGTGGTTTTCGTGGCTGTGCACGCCGCCCGGCGAAAGCAGGCCCATGATGTGGACGGCCTTGCCGTTGCCCGCTGCCTTGTCGATAGCAGAACACAGGGCTTCGTTTTTCTGGAAAGTGCCGTCTTCCAGGTCTTTATCGATACGCGTCAGGCTCTGGTAGACCACCCGGCCGGCGCCAAGGTTCATGTGACCGACTTCAGAGTTGCCCATTTGCCCCTGCGGCAGGCCGACGAACATGCCGGAAGTGTTGATCAGGGTTTTCGGCTGATTCTGCCAGAGCTTGTCCCAGAAAGGTGTGCGGGCATTGGAAATGGCGTTGTCGTCCGCCGGGTCACGGTGGCCCCAGCCATCGAGAATGATCAGTGCAGTGGGCTTGCGCGTCTCGGTCATGATTGCGTCCGGTTGGTTGCGGTTTTAACAGGATCAAATGGGCATCAGATTGTAACTGTTTTCATTTGTACAGGCCATGTGCGGGAGTGCTGGTGTTCATATGACGATAATGCATTCCGGCTATGGTCAGGGCCGCTCCTGCCTTCTTTGACAGGGTGTGGGTGTGTATAATCCGGCAAAACCAATTTTCAGGGTAGTTTCATGGACCGCTTGTTTGAATTCGTTGTCAATCACTACATTCTGGCCTCACTGTTTGTTGCTTTTCTGATCGCGATCTTCATCGTGGAGTCCCGTCGGGGTGGCGCCAAGGTTTCCTCCCAGGGGCTGGTGAGCCTGATGAACCAGGACAAGGCCGTGATTGTGGACATTCGTGACCGTAAGGATTTCGCCGAAGGGCATATCTCTGGCTCCATCCATATGCCGCTGAGCGGCCTCAAGAGCCGCATCAATGAGCTGAGCAAGTACAAGGACAAGGATGTGCGGATCGTCGTGGTGGATAAAATGGGGCAACACGCCGCGATGGCGGTCAAGCAACTGAATGCTGAGGGTTTCGAGAACGTAGAGCGCCTGAACGGTGGCATTGCAGACTGGCAGGGTGCCAACATGCCGCTGGTGAAAAAATAACGCGGACTTGATCCGGTTGCGGATCTGCCGCAATGTAAAGGCTTTCAATAACAGCATCAGAATAGAAAGGATTGATTATGGCTGAGAACCAGCAAGCCGCAGGCAACGAAGAGAAACCCCAAGCCCAGTTCGCCCTTCAGCGCATCTATGTGAAGGACCTGTCGTTTGAGTCGCCGAATTCCCCGGCTGTGTTTCAGGAGCAGTGGAAGCCACAGGTAAGCCTGGACCTGAACACCGCCCATACCAAGATCGGCGATAACCAATATGAAGTGGTGTTGTCCCTGACGGTGACGACAAAACTGGGCGAGAAAGTGGCCTACCTGGTCGAGATTCAGCAGGCCGGTGTGTTTATGGTTTCTGGCGTTGAAGGTGCGCAGCTGGGCCACATGCTGGGTGCCTATTGCCCGCAGGTGCTGTTCCCCTATGCCCGCGAAGCCATTGACGGCATCGTGAACAAGGGCAGCTTCCCGGCCCTGATGCTGGCGCCAGTGAACTTTGACGCCATTTATGCCCAGGCTGTGAAGCGGAAGCAGGAGCAGGCGGCTGAAGAGAGCAAGGGCGAGCAGACTCACTGATTCGTGAAGCTTATACTCCCAATATAAAAAAACCGGCCTTGAGCCGGTTTTTTTGTGCCTGGAGAGGTCTCAGACCGCGCCGGCAAAGCCCAGCTGCCGCCAGGCCTCATAAACCACCAGTGCCGCCGTGTTGGACAGGTTCAGGCTACGGCTTTGGGGCTGCATGGGTACCCGCAGCCGGTGCTCCGGGAGCAGCGCCTCCCGCACTTCCGGGGGCAGCCCCCGGGTTTCCGGGCCGAACATCAGGTAGTCGCCGTCCTGGAAGGCCGCCTCGTGGTAATGCCGTGAGCCTTTGGTGGTGAGCCCGAACAGGCGGGCCGGCTGCTCGGCCTCCAGAAAGCTCTGGTAATCCGGATGGATTTTCACCGTGGCGTATTCGCTGTAGTCCAGGCCGGCCCGCCGCATCTGTTTGTCCTCCAGGGAAAAACCCAGGGGTTCAATCAGATGCAGCTGGCAGCCGGTATTGGCGCACAGGCGGATGATGTTGCCGGTATTGGGCGGTATCTCAGGCTCGTAGAGCACAACGTTCAGCACCGGTTCAACGCTCCAGGGCCAGGGCGACGCCCATGCCGCCGCCAATGCACAGGGTGGCCAGGCCCTTATGGACATCCCGGCGCATCATTTCGTGCAACAGTGTTACCAGCACGCGACAGCCCGAGGCGCCGATGGGGTGGCCCAGAGCGATCGCGCCGCCATTCACGTTGACCTTGTCGGTGTCCCAACCCATATCCCGGTTGACGGAGATGGCCTGGGCGGCGAAGGCCTCGTTGGCCTCGACCAGTTCCAGGTCGTCCACCGTCCAGCCCGCGCGTTCCAGGCAGTTTCGGGTGGCCGGCGTTGGGCCGGTGCCCATGATGGCCGGGTCCACGCCGGCATTGGCGTAGGCCTTAATTGTGGCAAGAGGTGTCAGGCCAAGGGCTTTCGCTTTCTCCGCGCTACAGACCATGACCGCGGCCGCACCGTCGTTCAGGGAGGAGGCGTTGCCGGGGGTGACGGTGCCATCCTTCTTGAAGGCCGGGCGCAGTTTGCCAAGCCCTTCGGCGGTGGTGCCTGCCTTCGGGCCTTCATCCTTATCAATAATCAAGGGGTCGCCCTTGCGCTGGGGCACGCTCACCGGAACAATCTGGCTGTCAAAATGACCGGCCTTCTGGGCGGCTGTTGCCTTTTGCTGGGAGGTGGCGGCAAAGGCATCCTGTTCGTCGCGGCTAATGCCATACTTTTCCACGATGTTTTCCGCCGTGATGCCCATGTGGTAATCCTTGAAGGCGTCCCATAGGCCGTCGTGCACCATGGTGTCGATCATGGTCCAGTTGCCCAGGCGCTGGCCGGTCCGGCTGTTGGGCAGCACGTGCGGAGCCTGGCTCATGCTTTCCTGGCCGCCAGCGATGATCAGGTCGGCATCGCCGCATTGAATGGCCTGGGCGGCCATGTGTATGGCTTTCAGGCCGGAGCCGCAGACCTTGTTGATGGTCATGGCCGGTACCGAGGAGGGCAGTCCGGCGTTAATGGAGGCTTGCCGCGCCGGATTCTGGCCGCAACCGGCGGTGAGCACCTGGCCCAGGATGACCTCGTTGACCTGGTCTCCGGCAACGGCGGTCTCTTCCAGCAGTGCCTGGATCACGGTGGTGCCAAGCTGGTCGGCACGAAGGCTGGACAGACCACCGCCGAAACTGCCGATGGCGGTTCGTTTGGCGGCCACGATTACGATGTCACGCATGAGGATGCTCCTTATTATTGTCAGTCATTTAGAGGCTCCTTAAAGCCTGTGTTATCTGCGTCAGCCTTTCGCGGTGAATTGCTTCACCCAGTGTTTTACCCTTGTAGCCCTGCGCCATCAAATCTTTTGCTGAAACACCGGTGGCGGCGTTGACCGCTGCCCGCAGTTGGTCGATGGCCGGCCGTTGCGACTCGGTGGTCGTGCAGGCCAGGGTCTGCAGCAATAATTCAAAGCGCTCGGGCTTGCGCCATACGTCGGCCTGGTTCAATAACTCCATGATCTGTTCGGCAGTGAGCCCGTCGCTGCCAGCGTTCTCCAGGTTTTCCGTGAAATGGCTGGTCAGGCGGGCCATGTCCCGGCAATTGTTGGGGGCCTTCATGGCGCTGGCACGCTGTTCGGCATCGGTTTCAGGCAGGGCCGAGAGCAGGGCGGCGAAGCGCTGGTCGGTGGTGCCATCGCGTTCGTCGGTACAGGCCAGGGCCTTGAGTCCGGTTGCTAGGGGCTCTGGCGCCGACAGCTCTGGGATGAGCGCGGCCAGTGCCCCCAACTCCTGAAGCAGTTCAAAGAATACGGTGGGCGACTTTTCGTGAAGGGCTCGTTGGATTTCCTGCCATACCCGTTCCGGCGCCACGTGCTCCAGTTCACCCTCGCTGACCATCCGTTGCATCAGGGCGTGGGTTTCCGGGCACACGGTAAAGCCCTTGGGCGCAAGCCGGGCGGCGAAGCGTGCAGTGCGAAGGATGCGCAAGGGGTCTTCGCAAAACGCCTCGGACACATGTCGAAGGGTCCGGTTTTCCAGGTCTTCATGGCCGTTGAATGGGTCCACCAGTTCGCCATTTTCGTCTTCGGCCATGGCATTGATGGTAAGATCCCGGCGCTTGAGATCGTCTTCCAGGGTGACATCCGGTGCGCTGTAAACGCTGAAGCCATGGTAGCCCTGACCTTCCTTGCGCTCGGTGCGGGCGAGGGCGTATTCCTCGTTGGTGGTCGGATGCAGGAACACGGGGAAGTCGGCACCCACCTGCTTGAAACCCCGTGCCAGCATCTCGTCAGGGGTGGCCCCGACCACTACCCAGTCGTGGTCCTTGACCTCCAGGCCCAGGAGTTTGTCACGAACGGCGCCGCCGACCAGATAGATTTGCATGCAAAGGGTGTCCTGTGTGGTGCTTAAGGTTCTGCGCCTGATTATCCCGGCTGGCGCCAGGGGAGGCAAATTATTGCCACTTCCGGTCTCCTGATTATGGCTGGCTAATTCAGGCCATATGGATTGTTCCTTAAATCATGAGCCTGAAGACGTTGGCGTGATTTTTTCATGGTGATCAAAAATGAATTTTGGAGCAGGAATAATGATGTTGCGCTGGAGTCTTGTTGCGTTTCTGGCAGTGGTTCTCAGTGGTTGTGCGTCCAGCCAGAATAGCGAGGAGCAGGCCAAACCGGAACTGGAGCCGGTAACGGTGCGGGTCAGCGGTTACGGGACTTATGAGGACGTGGCGGAAGACCGGTCCGACACCCGTAAACGACTGCTGGCTCGACGCGCGTCACAGCTCGATGCCTACCGCAACCTGGCGGAGCGGGTATACGGCACCGTGATTTTTGGAAGCTCCACCGTCAGCGATTTTGTATTGCAGAGTGACAGCTTTCGGACCTACGTAGACAGCTATGTGCGCGGCGCTAAAACCCTTTCAGTTACTGAACACCGCGATGGTGTTATTGAAACTGTGATGGAGCTGAAGCTGGAGCCGGAATTTCTGGAGTGTGCAGAAGGTGTCGCTGACGATGAGGTGCAGGCGGTCTGCCCGCTCCCGATGCCGAGATACAATGACCGCGTGGGCGATCTGGAAGCCCGGTCAGCTGATTCACTGTATTACCTTGACTGATGTGCCAAAGGCACAGCTTGTGAGAAAGCTATGAAATATCTGATGTGTCTGCTTCTAGTGGTATGTTCCGGACTGGCAGAGGCCGTTGTGCTCGAAGGTGTTGGCCATGTCACCATTCAGGAAGACAACATTGACCAGGCCCGTGTTGAAGCCAGGAAAGCCGCCATGCGGGACTTGGCCTTGCAATACGATGCCAGGGTCAGTGCCCGGGATGAGATGGAAAATGGCGAACTGGTGAACTCCCGCACTGAAGTGTCCGCCATGGCCCAGGTTCGTAACGCAACCGTGGTTGACGAGTATCGTAGCGGCAACCTGCTGCGGGTCATTGTTAGGGCTGAAGTGTCCGAAGATCAGGGCGCGAGTGCTGCCTGCAAGGCTGGTGCGGCTTCGGGGTTGCGCAAACGTGTTGCGGTGACTGGCTTCCCAATCATTGGCTCTGGGCAGGGTGGTAGCCCGACGGTGGATGATGCCGGCCAGAAACTGCCCCAGGCACTGGTGGCCCGTTTGCAAGAGCAGGGTCGGTTGCAGGTGTTGGCCAGCAGCCACTTGCAATTGTTTGACAATGTGCCGGATGCTCCGACTTCCCAAAGTAACCTGGCAAGCAACCGTTTGACGAACGTTGTCCAGGTGGCCCGTGAGCTTGGTGCCCAGTTTGTGGTGTCTGGTGTGATACGCGACATTGCCCTGGCAGATCCCAGCGCCTGGGGCTCGTCTATTGTGGACCGCATGCAAAGGGGCATTGGCATCGCCGATAATGACCGCCGGTTTGAAGTGGATCTGATGGTATTCGATGGGTTCAGCGGTTCGGTTATCTACCAGAACCGCTTTGCCACCTCGGCGGACTGGAGCCCGGATGGTAGTGGCAGTGGAGGTTTTGGTTCGGCGGGATTTGAAAAGTCCAAATGGGGCAGTGCGGTAACGGAAGTAATGAATCAGATGGCCGAAGAGGTGGACAGCGCCCTGGAGTGCCAGCCGTTCATGACCCGCATTGCCCGGGTGGACGGCCGTAAGGTGACCCTGGAATCCGGTGCGACCGCCGGGTTGCGGCCGGGGGACGAGCTGGCTGTGTATCGCAGCAGGCGTTATTTTGATGCTCTGGGAAGCACGCCGGAGCTTCAGGATGCGGGCGTATCGGTGACGCTGGACAACGTGCATCCGGATTTCAGTAACGGGCAACTGCCCACGGTGGGCGGGCAGGTGAATATCCAGCGCGACGACATCGCGATTATCTGGTGATCAGGCCGCTTCGGCGGCCGCAATATCGCGAATCTTGCCTACCATGGCCCGCAGGCCATTGCCCCGGGTGGGAGAAATATGGCGGAAGAGGTCGAGCCGCTCGAACAGCTCGTCGATATCCGTGGCCAGCAGCTCCCGGGGCGTCTTGTTGTTAAGCGCCACCAGTATGATGGCTGCCAGCCCGCGCACGATCATGGCGTCCGAGTCGATCAGCAGGAACAGTTTGCCGCTTTCGTCATCGTAGTGGTGAATCAGCCACACCTGGCTCTGGCAGCCATGCACGAAGTTCTTTTCAAGGCGCTCGTCATCGGGGAAAGCCGGCAACTGCTTGCCCAGGTCGATGATGTAGGCGTAACGCTCTTCCCAGTCGTCCAGGAAGTCGAAGTCCTCAAGCACGTCATCCAGGGTGGTTTGCTGGCCCAGGGGGTTGTTCAGAAACTGTTCTTTGCTGGCGGTCATAAGTTGCACTGATCTGATAAATGATTAAATGCTTTTTGGCCACGAAATCCACGAAAGAACACGAAAAAAAGATCAACTGCCCAGAAAGTAGAAGTATGTGCTTTTAACTTTAGTGTTCTTTCGTGGCTAAGGTATTCAAAGCATGCCGAGTTCGAGCTTTGCCTCGTCGGTCAGCATATCGTTACTCCACGGCGGATCAAAGGTCAGTTCCACCGTGACCTTGTCCACGTTGGGCACGTGCTCCACCTTGCGCTTCACGTCTTCGGTAATCACCGGGCCCATGCCGCAGCCAGCGGCGGTCAGGGTCATCTTGATGTAAACGTGGTTGCCATCCTCGGTGCCGTTTTCAATCTTGCACTCGTAGATCAGGCCCAGGTCCACCACGTTGACCGGGATTTCCGGGTCGTAGGCGTTGCGCATGGCTTCCCAGACCTGGTTTTCATTGATGGTGCCGTCTTCCGGGGTATCGAAACTGCTTTCCAGCGGTTGCTTGCCCAGGGCATCGGCATCGTGGCCTTCGATGCGGGCGAGGTTGCCGTTCACCGCCACGGTGAAGGTGCCGCCGAGGGACTGGGTGATGGTCACGAAGGTGTCCGACGGAATCATGATTTCCGTGCCGGAGGGCACCAGACGGGCCTCCACTTCGCGCTTGGTTAGAACAACTTCCCGTTCTTGCATGCGTATTTGGCCTTCTTTAAAAGCTGTTTTTGCCACGGAATCCACGGAAGAACACGGAAGGAAAAGATAAAAAGATTTTTTTAGCCACTAAACCCACGAAAGAACACGAAAGGGAAAGACAAGAAAGCCTTTTTCTTTTCGTAGTGAATCTTTGTTCGTGTTCTTTCGTGGGTTTCGTGGCCAATAACGTCTTTGTCTTTTGCTTTTTCCGTGTTCTTCCGTGGATTCCGTGGCCAATAAAGTCTTTTATTTATGCCACCGTGAAACTCTCGCCACAGCCACACTCGGCCGTGGCGTTGGGGTTGTGGAAGCGGAACAGGGAGTTCACGCCTTCGGTGACAAAGTCGATTTCGATTCCGTTCACCAGCGGCAGATGCTCTTCTTTGACGTATACGTCCACGCCGTCGATGGTGAAAATACGATCGTCAGCGGCGGCTTCTTCCACCCACTGGGTCTCGTATTTGAAGCCGGAGCAGCCGCTTTTCCTGATGGCCAGGCGAATGCCCTTGGCTTCCGGTTTCTTGTCCAGCTGTTTGCGAACGTGCTTCACGGCCGCGGGGCTCATGGTCACGTTCACATCGTTGGTCGGGGTGAAGACTTCGGCTGTCATGTTTCCACCTCCCTCAGGTAAGCAGACGCTGGATTTTTTGCAGGCCCTGGAACAATTTCTCGACCTCTTCCAACGTATTGTAAATGGCAAACGAGGCCCTGGCTGTGCCGGTAACCCCGTAGAAGTCCATCAGCGGCATGGCGCAGTGGTTGCCGGTGCGGATGGCAATGCCCTGCTGATCGAGCAGGGTGCCGATATCACTTGAGTGCAGGCCTTCAATCTTGAACGACATCACGGGCACTTTCTGTCGGGCGGTGCCGATGATTTCCATGCCGGGCACGGTTTCCACCAGCTCGTTGGCCCGTTGCAGCAGTGCGCTTTCCGCCGCTTCCATGGCCTCCCGGCCCAGGCTTTCGACGTAATCAATGGCGGCAGCCAGCCCCACGGCTTCGGCGATGGGTGGCGTGCCGGCTTCGAACTTGTAGGGCAGCACGTTCCAGGTGGTGCGTTCGAACGACACTCGCTCGATCATCTCGCCGCCACCCTGGTAAGGGGGCATTTCTTCCAGCAGCTCGGCACGGCCGTAAAGCACGCCAATACCGGTGGGGCCGAACAGTTTGTGGGAGGAGAAGGCGTAGAAATCGCAGCCCAGCTCCTGGACGTCCGGCCGGAAGTGGGGTACTGCCTGGGCACCATCAACCAGGGTGAGTACGCCCAGCTTCTTGGCCTGTTCAATCAATGAGCGAACCGGGTTAATGGTGCCCAGCACGTTGGAAACGTGAGTGATCGCCAGAATCCGGGTGCGCTCGTTCAGCAGGCTGGTGAAGGACTCCAGATCCAGCTCGCCATCCGGGGTGACCTGAATGGGAATCACCTTGGCGCCGGTGCGTTCGGCCACCATCTGCCAGGGCACGATGTTGGCGTGGTGCTCCATGTGGCTGACCAGAATTTCGTCGCCTTCCTTCAGGCGCGGTGCCAGGCCGTTGGCCACCACGTTAATGGCCTCGGTGGTGCCCCGGGTCCAGATGATCTCCCGGGTGCTCGGGGCGTTCAGGAAGCCCCGCACGGTTTCCCGGGCGCCTTCGAAGGCGGTGGTGGCCCGGTCGCCCAAGGTATGGGCGCCGCGGTGCACGTTGGAATGCATTTCCCGGTAATAGCGGTCCATGGCATCCAGCACAGCCTGTGGCTTCTGGGCCGAAGCGCCGTTGTCCAGGTACACCAGCGGCTTGCCGTTGATTTCCTGGGACAGAATCGGGAAGTCCCGGCGGATGGCTTCGACGTCAAGCACCGGGCTTGCGGTGGTGTTTGCCGTGGACAAGTCGCTCATTCGCTTCAGGCCTCCTGGAAGGTTTGCTCGAAGAATTCATTCAACTGCATCTGGGCGGTTTCACGTACTGCTTCGACAGGAATCTGTTCGACCAGTTCGTTGATGAACGCCATGGTCAGCAGCACGTTGGCCTGACGACGGCCAATGCCCCGGGACACCAGGTAGAACAGGGATATCTCGTCAAGCTGGCCAATGGTGGCGCCATGGGCGCACTTCACATCGTCCGCGTAGATTTCCAGCTCTGGCTTGGTGTCGATTTCCGCGCCGCTGTTGAGCAACAGGTTCTTGTTGTTCATATCCGCGTTGGACTTCTGGGCGTCCGGGTGGATATGAATCCGGCCATTGAACACCGCGTGGGACTTGTCCGCCGCAATGTTGCGGTAGGTCTCCTCGCTGTTGCAGTGGGCCGCCACATGGTCAATGCAGGTATGGTTGTCGTAGTGCTGCTTGCCCTGGGTGACCACCACGCCATTGAGCTTGCACTCGCCGCCTTCGCCTTCCAGGCGCACCTGGAGATCGTGCCGGCGCAGCGGGCCGCCAAAGCCCACGCAGTGGCTCTCGAAACGGGAGCTGCGCTGCTGGACCACGCCGGTGGCGCCAATGTGCTGCACGTTCTCGCCTTCCATATTCAGGCGGATGCTGGTGATGTTAGCACCATGGGCCAGGTCGAATTCGGTCACGGTGTTGGCCAGCAGGGAGGCGTCGCCACTGGAGATGTATTCCTCCACCAGAGTCATCTGGCTGTTGGCGCCGGCATCCACGAAAATGCGCGGGTACGCAGAGCCCGGAGCGTCGCCCCAGGTTTCGTGGATGATGAACAGCGGCTGGTCCAGCACCGCGCCGGGCTTCAGGCGGATCAGCAGGCCATCCTCAAAGCGGGCGCCGTTGAGGTGCGCGAACTGGGTACGCTTCGGGTCCAGCGTTGAGCCCAGCTGCAGCGACAGGGCGCTGGCCTCGTCGATGGTGAGGTCGCCAAAGCGCTTGATGGCAATGCCTTCCATGTCCGGAAACTCGCTGGCCTCGGGCACCATCACACCATTGATGAAGACCACCTTGTAGCCGGGCACCGCCAGGCTGTTGCCGGTTTTGCCTTCGTTGGGCAGCGAGATAGCCATCTCGTCGTCCAGCTTCAGGTACTTGGCCGAGTACTTCCAGTTTTCGGTTTTGCGGGTGGGCATTGGCATGTCGACCAAAGTGCTCGCCCGCTGTTTGCGCAGCGCCAGCAGCGGTTCCGGCAGTCGATCACAAGCCGGATGCAGGAAGGCGCTGGAAAGCGTGGGTGCTTGTTTCATTCCGCGACCTCCAATCAGTTGCTGGCTTCTTCTTCGTCTTTGATGCCCAACCAGCCGTAACCTCTTTCTTCCAGCTCCAGAGCCAGTTCACGGCCACCGGATTTGATGATCCTGCCGCCGGCCAGCACGTGCACGTAATCTGGCACGATGTGGTTCAACAGGCGCTGGTAGTGGGTCACCATCAAAATGGCCCGGTCTTCGGAGCGCAGGGCGTTAACGCCGTCAGACACGACTTTCAGGGCGTCGATGTCCAGGCCGGAGTCGGTCTCATCGAGGATGGCCAGCTTCGGCTGAAGCAGCAGCGCCTGGAGAATTTCGTTACGCTTCTTCTCGCCGCCGGAGAAGCCTTCGTTCACGCCGCGCTTGAGGAATGACGGGTCCAGGTCCACCTGTTTGGAGACTTCGCGGGCGAGTTTCATGAACTCGGCGGCGTTCATCTCTTCTTCACCACGGTGCTGGCGCATGGCGTTCACGGCGGTACGCAGGAACTGGAGGTTGCTGACGCCCGGGATTTCCACCGGGTACTGGAATGCCAGGAAAATGCCTTCGCGGGCGCGCTCTTCGGTTTCCAGGTCCAGCAGGTTTTCACCGTTCAGGGTGACTTCGCCGCTGGTGACTTCAAATGCTTCGTTACCTGCCAGAACCTGTGACAGGGTACTCTTGCCCGAGCCGTTCGGGCCCATGATGGCGTGAACCTCGCCGGCCTTGATCTCCAGGTTGATGCCCTTGAGGATTTCTTTGTCCTCAACGGATGCGTGCAGGTTTTTGATGCTCAGCATTTGTGGCGTCTCTCTCGTTTTATCCGTCTGAATTCTGTTGCTCACCCCTGCTTAATAACCTTGACCTTGGGTGAGTCAGCCATCGGGTAGGCCCTTCCGGGATACGCTGTGAATACGTCCCTGTACGCTCGACAAAATCATCCCTGATTTTGACGATCCCGGAAGGGCCTACCCGATGTCTTCCGAGATACTGTTGTGCTTGCCGTCCGAAATGAAAAGCTTATTCCGGCGGTTGAATGCTAACGGTGCCCGCTCAAAGTCGGTGTCAGTGAGCCGGGTAGCGGTTTCCGGGACCCTCAAAAACATGGATGTTTTTGCGGAGCGTACAGGGACGTATTTACAGCGTGTCCCGGAAACCGCTACCCGGATCGCTGACCACTCCCAAAGCCAGCGGGGCTTGTATGTTTAGCCCACAGACCCCTCAAGGCTAACCTCAAGCAGCTTGCCAGCCTCGACGGCAAACTCCATCGGCAGCTCTTTGAACACTTCCTTACAGAAGCCGTTCACGATCATGGAAACCGCCTGCTCCGGGTCGATACCACGCTGACGGCACAGGAACATCTGTTCGTCGCTGACCTTGGAGGTGGTGGCCTCGTGCTCCACGATGGCGGACTTGTTCTTGCTCTCGATGTACGGGAACGTGTGCGCCCCGCAGCGGTCGCCGATCAGCAGCGAGTCGCACTGGGTAAAGTTGCGCGCGCCTTCCGCGCCGGGCTGGAACTTGACCAGGCCCCGGTAGGCGTTGGAGCTGCGACCAGCAGAAATACCCTTGGAGATGATGGTGCTGGAGGTGTTCTTGCCCAGGTGAATCATCTTGGTGCCGGTGTCGGCCTGCTGGTAGTTGTTGGTCAGCGCCACCGAGTAGAACTCACCCACGCTGTTGTCACCGCGCAGGATGCAGCTGGGGTACTTCCAAGTGACGGCGGAACCTGTCTCAACCTGTGTCCAGGAAATCTTGGAATTCTTGCCCAGGCAGGCGCCGCGTTTGGTCACGAAGTTGAAAATACCGCCTTTGCCTTCTTCGTCACCGGGGTACCAGTTCTGCACCGTGGAGTATTTGATCTGTGCGTCGTCCAGGGCCACCAGTTCCACGACGGCGGCGTGTAGCTGGTTCTCATCGCGCATGGGCGCGGTGCAGCCTTCCAGGTAGCTGACGTAACTGCCTTCGTCGGCGATGATCAGGGTGCGCTCGAACTGACCGGTGTTGGCGGCGTTGATGCGGAAGTAGGTGGACAGCTCCATTGGGCAGCGCACACCCTTGGGCACATAGACAAAGGTGCCGTCGGAGAAGACCGCGGAGTTCAGCCCGGCGAAGAAGTTGTCGCTGTGGGGAACCACGGTGCCCAGGTATTTCTGCACCAGTTCCGGGTAATCACGGATGGCTTCGGAGATGGAGCAGAAGATCACGCCGGCCTTGGCCAGTGGCTCTTTGAAGGTGGTCGCCACGGAGACGGAGTCAAACACCGCATCCACCGCAACACCGGCCAGCTTTTCCCGCTCGTGCAGAGGAATGCCCAGCTTTTCGTAGGTGCGCAGCAGTTCCGGATCGACTTCGTCCAGGCTCTGGGGCATGTCTTCCTTGCGCTTGGGGGCTGAGTAGTAGGAAATCGAGTTGTAGTCGATTTTCGGGTAGCCCACGTGCGCCCAGTTCGGTTCGTCCATTTCGAGCCAGCGACGGTAGGCCTTAAGGCGCCACTCCAGCATCCATTCCGGCTCCTTCTTCAGGCCGGAAAGGCGGGCGATGACGTCTTCATTCAGGCCGGGTTCGAACGTGTCGGCTTCTATGTCGGTGACGAAGCCGTGTTCGTATTCCCGTTTGATCAGCTCATTCACCTCTTGGTCGGTGGTCGCCATGATCGTTGCTCCGTTATTCTCTCATCGTGGGCTGGTACCTTGGTCACCAATCCCGTGCATTCTGGCGAGTGATTATACAATACCAGAGTAAAATAGTCAGGTATTAAATCGGGCTTGCGCTGAGTATACATTAATCAGGGTGATAGCCCCATTTTACTAGTTCGTGCTTGAGGCAAGCGGGTAGGTCTTTCCAAAACACGCTGTGAATACATCCCTGTAACGCTCGAGCTCCGCCATCCATGGCTCCGCACGGTTTTGGAAAGACCTACCCGCTTGCCTATCTGATTTCTAGCTGTTCTCCGGCAATATTCTGGTCAGATAGCTAAACGCCAGCGATTCCGGCAGATTGTCCGGCTTGGGTATGCGCACCACATGCCCGCTGCCCGGCGCGTATTCCATGGCTTCTCCCTTGCGGTTTTCCATTTTGTTGGGGGAAAAGCGCAGGTTGCCCGCGGGGTTGATCAGCTCCAACTGGTCGCCGACGGCGAATTTGTTTTTTACGTCGATGGTCAGCCAGTGGTCGTCCCGCTCAACCACGGTGCCCACCACCTGCTGGGTGCCCAGAAAGGACGAGCCCTGTTCGTAGGTCTGGTATTCCTGGGGCACGTGCCGGCGCAGGAAGCCCTCGGTGTAACCCCGGTTCGACAGGGCTTCGAGCTGGTCCATCATGCCCATGTCGAAGGGCTTGCCGGCCATGGCGTCGTCGATGGCCTTGCGGTAGACCTGGGTGGTGCGTGCCACATAGTAGGTGCTCTTGGTGCGCCCTTCGATCTTCAGTGAGTGAACCCCCATTTTGACCAGTTCCGCCACGTGTTGTACGGCGCGCAGGTCTTTTGAGTTCATGATGTAGGTGCCGTGCTCATCCTCGTAGGCGGGGATGTAGCCGCCGGGGCGGTTGGGTTCTTCCAGCAGGATTTCCTTGGGTTCGAATTCCTGAACGGCGTCGGCCGTGCTGGCGATCAGGTCGCCGGTCTGGTCGTGGCTGTGGGCCACTTCTTTATAGTTCCAGCGGCAGGCGTTGGTGCAGGCGCCCTGGTTGGCGTCCCGGTGGTTCATGTAGCCGGACAGCAGGCAGCGGCCGGAGTAGGCCATGCACAAGGCGCCGTGCACGAACACTTCCAGCTCCATTTCCGGCACTTTTTCGCGGATGGTGCGGATTTCTTCCAGTGCCAGTTCCCGGGACAGGATCACCCGGCTGACGCCCTGGCGGCGCCAGAATTCCACGGTGGCCCAGTTCACGGCGTTGGCCTGTACGGACAAATGAATAGGCTGGTCCGGCCAGTTTTCCCGCACCAGCATGATCAGCCCGGGGTCGGACATGATCAGTGCGTCGGGTTTGAGTTCCAGTACCGGCGCCAGGTCCCGCAGGTAGCTGCGGACCTTGTCGTTGTGGGGCGCGATGTTGGAGACCAGGTAGAACTGCTTGCCCAGCTCATGAGCCCGCTCAATGCCCGCACCCAGGGCTGCAACATCTTTGAAACTATTGTTGCGTACTCGTAGGGAGTAGCGTGGCTGACCGGCATAGACCGCATCGGCGCCGTAGGCAAAGGCGGTTTCCAGGTGGTCGGGTGTGCCGGCGGGGGCAAGCAGTTCCGGGGTGGTCATGGTGTCTCCGGGTTGTTCGGTCTTCGGTGGGTAAGGGGGCGCTATTATGAAAAACTTGGGCCCCAGTGGGAAGGTGTGTGTTTATTTTCTCACCAGGATTTGAGGTTCCTGAGTCTATTATTTATTATTTCAGCTAACATGTGTACGCTGAGTCCTGTGTGGACACCATTAACTGGCTTTTGCCAGGACTGTGAGAGGCTGTGAATTTGAAAGCAGGAGGAAGAAGCATGGCGTCAGAAGCCCTGAGGCCGGATATTTCAAAGCGCCCGTTGGGTGCCCGGGTCAGTTCATTGATTCAGGTGCAACTCGATCGTGGCAAGGTGGGCGTGGAAACCGTGGCGTCGCAGCTGAACATGAGCCGCTACACGTTGCACAAGAAGTTGAAGCAGGAAGGTGTCACCTTTGCTCATCTGCTGGAGCAGGTGCGTCGGGAAAAAGCGCTGGCTTATATGAAGGATAAAACCAAGCCGCTGGTGGAAATTGCCGAGCAGCTTGGTTTCTCGGAATTGAGCGCTTTCAGCCGGGCGTTCAAACGCTGGATGGGAACGCCCCCGGCTGAATACCGCTCTATCAGACTTTCTTGAAGATCAGGGTGGCGTTGGTGCCGCCGAAGCCGAAGCTGTTGCTCATCACCAGGTCCAGATTCTGGTTGTCCTGGAGTTCGCGAACAATCGGGTAACCCTCGGCGCCTTCGTCCAGATCCTGGATGTTGGCCGACGGCGCCAGGAAGCCTTCGCGCTGTTGGATCAGCGAGTAAATGGCTTCGTGTACACCCGCCGCGCCCAGGGCGTGGCCACACAGCGGCTTGGTGGAAGCCAGCGGAGGAATCTTGTCTCCGAAGGTTTCTTTCAGCGCCTTCAGCTCGGTGATGTCGCCGGCCGGTGTGCTGGTGCCGTGGGTGTTGATGTAGCTGATCTCGCCGTCAACGTTGGCCATCGCCTGCTTCATGCAGCGAATTGCGCCTTCACCACTCGGAGCCACCATGTCGGCACCGTCGGAGGTGGCACCGAAGCCTACGATTTCGCCCAGAATGTTGGCGCCGCGAGCTTCCGCGTGCTCCAGGGCTTCCAGTGCCAGAACACCACCGCCGCCGGAGATAACGAAACCGTCACGGTTGGCGTCGTAGGTGCGTGAAGCCAGTTCCGGGGTGTCGTTGTACTTGGTGGACAGCGCGCCCATGGCGTCGAACATCAGGCTCAGGGTCCAGTGAATGTCTTCACCGCCGCCGGCAAACATCACGTCCTGGCGACCCAGGGCAATCTGGTCGGCTGCGTGGCCGATACAGTGAGCACTGGTGGCGCAGGCGGAAGTGATGCCGTAGTTGATGCCGGTAATGCCGAACGCGGTGGCCATGCAGGCGTTGATGGCGCTGCCCATAGTGCGCGGTACCCGGTACGGGCCTACGCGGCGGATGCCTTTCTCGCGCTGGGTGTCGATGGCGTCGATCAGCTCAACGGTGGAAGCGCCGCCGGTGCCGAACACGATGCCGGTGCTGTTGGCACGGATCTGCTCATCGGTCAGGCCGGACTGCTCGATGGCCTCTTTCATGGCCAGGTATGTGTAGCCGGAGGCCGGGCACATGAAGCGCATGAGTTTGCGGTCGATCAGTTCCGGCAGGTTCAGGTCGATACGGCCGGTAATGTGACTGCGCAGTCCTGCGTCCTTGGCTTCCTGGCTGAATGCGATGCCAGAGCGGGATTCCCGCAGGGACTGGGTTACTTCTTTCTGGTTGTTGCCAAGGCTGGAGACAATCCCCATGCCTGTAATTACGACGCGACGCATAGTATCAACTCCTAAAAGTCATCAGTAGAGGTGAACAGGCCAACCCGCAGGTCCTTGGCGGTGTAGATTTCACGACCGTCCACTTCCATGCTGGCATCTGCAATTGCCATGGTCAGTTTGCGGCGAATGTGCCGCTTGATATCGAGACGGTAAGTGACCTTTTTGTTCTCGGGCAGTACCTGACCGAAGAATTTAACCTCGCCGGCCCCCAGGGCGCGGCCTTTACCCTGACCACCGGACCATGCCAGGTAGAAGCCGACCAGCTGCCACATGGCATCCAGGCCCAGGCAGCCCGGCATTACCGGGTCACCCTGGAAGTGAACCTTGAAGAACCAGAGGTCCGGGTTGATGTCGAGTTCGGCTACCAGGCTGCCTTTGCCATAAGCGCCATCGTCATTGGCGATATGGGTGATGCGATCAACCATCAGCATTTCATCGATCGGCAGGCGCATATCGCCTTCAAACAGCTCACCGTGGCCGCAGCGGATCAGGTCTTCTTTGTCAAAATGGTCAGGGTACATGTTGCCTGTTTCTCTGTTGCAAAATGATTTTTGCGATACTTTAGCGCGTTCTGGTTCTGGAGCTATTGACCTTTAGTGGATGATTTTCGTCTTGCCCGACTTCAGCCGGGTTTGCCATCGGCTCTGGGGCTGGCCAGCACACCGGTGTAACGGACCAGGTACAGGCCGTAGGCCAGGACCCAGAGCAGGGCGCTGGAGCCAATGCCCGGATGCCAGGGGATGAGGTTGAAACCCGTGAGTACGCGGATCACCGCCGCCAGTTGGATGGCCACAAAGGCCAGCACCATGCCCCGGGGCAGGACCAGTGGCCGTCCCGTATGCCCCAAGGATACGCGGGCCACAACACCCAGGATCAGGCCACCAATGGCGCCGGTTCCCGCCGCGTGGGCCCAGGCGTTGGTTGGCCAGTCGGCAATCAGGGAGCCGGCCAACAGAATCAGGGCAACCGGTACCCAGAGAATGGACAGGTGAAGAATCCACAACAACGGTTCCTTGGCAAAGAGCCAGCCTTTCCAATTGTATAGCCTAACCAGCATCAGAGCGGCGGCAGTCAGCGCAAGCAGGCTGGCCACGCCCTGCCGGCCAATCACCAGTGACACCATCAGGGCTATCATTGTGAACAGTGCGGCAAGGTCCAGTGCCGGCACCATTTTCACCTGTGAGCCATCCTGGCCATGGCGTTTCAGCCAGCCGGAGGAAAATGCCGGTGTGATGCGCCCGCCAACAATACTGATCAGCGCCATGGCCATAATGAGGGCGCCATAACCAAATGCCATGTCCAATCGTGTCACAAAGCCAATCTGCATGGCCCAGAGCAGGCCAAGCACCATCAGGATCATCAACTGGCGTTTCTGCCGGGCGCGCCAGATTCGCCAGCCTGCATCCACCATCACCAGCGGCAGGAAGGCGAGGTTTGCGCCCTGTACCAGCCAGGCCGGAAGATCGGCGCCAAAGGCCAGCAACAGGCGCCCGGCCAGCCAGACACCCCAGAGTAGTACCAGGGGCCAGCCATGGGTGCGCTCGGTGCCGGTCCAGACGCAGACCGCAGTGAGCAGGAAGCCGGCGATGCCCGCGGAAAGAAATCCGAACAGCATTTCGTGCTGATGCCAGTACAGGCCGGGCATGGCCAGTGGCAGTTGGATGGCGCCGGACACTTGCAGCACCCATGTGGGAATGGCGACAAGGGCCAGGACGGTCATGGAGAGGAAGAAAATCCGGAACGGGTAGGCAAACAGCTGACTGACGCTGGCGCCTTCGCGATCGGCACTGGTTGAGCTGATCTGCATGGCAGTCTCCCATATACATGTATTTTTGAGATATGTTAAATGTGGAAGCGCTTCTTAGCCATACCTGTTTGGGGGTATTGTGCGTACAATGGCCCCAACATGTCCTTTTCAAAGGAAAAATCCGTTATGAGTACCTATGTGATTCTCAAACACCTGCACATGACCACCGCTTACCTGACCATCAGTCTGTTCGCGTTGCGCCTGCTGCTGGACGCGGTTGGTCGACCCGGGTGGCGGCAAACCCCGTTGCGCTGGATTCCCCATGTCAATGACACCATCTTGCTGGTTTCGGCGATTGTTTTGCTGTTTGTTACCGGTTATATCTCTGATATGCCGGGCTGGTTGCTTGCAAAAATCGCGCTACTTTTCGGTTATATCGTGGTCGGGGTGTTTGCCATCAAGCCGACGTTCGGCAAGCCAGTACGCATTGGCGCCGCGATCCTGGCCCTGGCCATGGTCAGCGCCATCTTCCATTTGGCGATGGCCAAACCGGTCTTTGGCTGACCGGCAAAGGCATCACTCGCGTTTTTCCCCGCTCTGCCCAATCTGCCTGCTCAGTTCCGTCAGTTGTTCCTGGACGACGCGGAGCTGGCGGGCGATGTCATCCCGCTCATCGTGGGCCTGCTGGCGTTCCTTGGCGTTTTGCTCTTCGCTCATCACTTCCAGAATGGCGCCGATCATCATATTCAGGAACACGAAGGCGGTCAGGAAAATGAACGTCAGGTAGTAGAACCAACTTAGGGGGTAGGCCTCCATGGTGGCGTACATCACGTCGGTCCAGTCCTCGAACGTGGCCACCCGGAACAGGGTGAGCATGGAAATTGCGACGTCGCCCCACAGCTCCTCATCGACGCTGGCAAAGAACAGGGAGCCCATGGCCGCGTAGATGTAGAAGATAATGAACATCAGCACGGCAATGTAGCCCATGCGCGGGATGGCCTTGAGCAGAGAGTTGATCAGAAAGCGCAGTTCCGGCACCACGGACACCAGGCGCAACACCCGGAACACCCGCAATAGACGTCCCAGTAACACCGCCTCGGCATTATCCAGGGGAATCAGGCTGCCGATTACCACGATGGTGTCGAACACATTCCAGCCGTCCATGAAAAAGCGCCGCTTGTTGGGGCAGGCGGCAAACCGGAACAGGATCTCCACCAGGAAGAAAATGGTGATGCCGTTATCGAGCAATGTCAGGGTCTGCTCAACCAGCGGTGGCAGCTCGTAGGTTTTCGCGCCAATGGTCAGGGCAGAGAGAATGATGATGGCGATGACCGAGCCCTGGAACAGCTTGCTCGATTCAATGCGCTTGAGTTGTTCAAAACGGCTGGCTGTCGTCATGTCCACGAACGGGTTCCGAAAAATAGGGAAATGAGGCTGCTGATTCTAATGATCCAGACGGCAGAGGGGTAGCGTTACCGTTTGCCGGGCACGGCATTGCCCAGGACAGCGGTGACATCAGACAGATGCTTGGCTGGGAATCCGCCGGCGGCGATCGGCCCTGAACAGCCGCAGAAGCTGCCAGCATACGCCCAGGTAACACAGCGACCAGGCCCCGGCTGCCAGCCATAGCAGGCCGGGATGCGACCAGGGACTGCCGCCGGCCAGATAGCGACCGCTCACCGCCACCAGCATGGCCCCGGCCACCGACCACACCTGCCAGTTCGGGGGGAAAGCCCGGTGGGCCCGTTGCCAGGCCAGGCGCAGCATGACGCTGCAGGACAAAGTGCCCAGGGCCCCAATGGTGATTACATGCAGCGCTGGCAGCGGGTCCATTCCAGCCAGCAGGTATCCGCCGGCCAGCGCGGCGCCCGGCGCCAGCCACAGGTAACCGATCGCCAGGACCAGCAGGTCGGCCCGTTGCCGGCAATGCCAGAGCTTCCAGCGCGCTACCCGCAGGATAATCAGCAGGGCGGACATCACCAGAACGCCGCCTGTCAGGCGCTGAAAGGGCGTGACCAGTAACAGCGCCATGGCCAACAGCAAGAGCGCCAGCAGCGCCCCTTCGATGCGCGGTTGTACTCGCGCTTCCAGGGCAATGCCCTGTTTTTCCAGTGTGCCGGCCACAGCCGGGGCGATAATGCGCCCGCCCATGAACGTCATCAGCAACAAAAGCCCCAGGATGGCCATGTGCATCAGACGATCCCGCTCTGGCCAGGGCAGGCCGAGCTGTACCAGCCAGAACGCCACTGCCAGGAGACACAACACCAGAATCAGTGGCCCGGCGATTTTGTTGCGCCACTTCTTGGCCGCCTGGAACCGTGGCACCGCATGCCAGGCCAGCAACAGCGCAAACGCCGGGCTTAACAGTTGGGCAATGACCGTATCCGGGGCCAGCAGCCAGGACACACGCGCCGCCAGCCAAAGGATGAACAGCGGCCTGAGTATCCGCCAGGGCTGCGGGCCCAGGGTATAGCCGGCAATCAGCGCCAGGGCGAAGCCGAAGATCAGCTCGTGACCATGCCCGCCATCAATCAGGCCGGGTGGCCAGCCGGAGCCGGACAGCACCGCGTAGAGGGAAAGAGGGACCACCAGTGCCACCCAGAGAGCGGCCGCCGGGAAGAACAGCCAGAATGTATGAAGGGGCTTGCCCGCTGCCATGGCCTAGACCGTGTGGGGCAGAACGCCGAAGTAGATGGCGGCAAAATGGCAGGCGCTGCCGCCAATCACGAACAGGTGCCAGATGGCATGCATGTAAGGAATGCGATCGGCCAGATAGAAGGCTACGCCAGCGGTGTAAACCACACCGCCGGCAATGGTCAGGTGGAGTGCTGTCTCGTTGAGGTTGGCGGCAAGATCGGAGGCGGCGAAGACAATCAGCCAGCCCATGCCGATATAGATACCCACCCGCGCCAGTTTGAAGCGGTGTTTGAAGGCGATTTTAAGCGCCACGCCGGCCAGGGCCAGGGACCAGACAATGGCGAACAGCGTCCAGCCCGTGGTGCCGCGCAGGTTCACCAGCACCAGCGGTGTGTAGGTGCCGGCAATCAGGAAAAAAATCGCGCAGTGGTCCAGCGTCTTGAAAACCCCTCGCCACTTCGGGTCCCGGGAACCATGATAGAGAGCCGAGGCCACGTACAGGAGTGCCAGGGAGGACCCGAAGACACTGAAGCTGACCATCTTCCAGGCGTCGCCCTGCTGACTGGCGCCAATCAGCAGGGCAGCTGTGCCAATCACGCTGAGTAAAGCACCGATAACGTGCGTGGCGCTGTTGATCCACTCTTCGATGCGGTGGTGGATGGCTTCACCATGCTGGCCGGGGGTGCTAATGGCGTCCGTCATATTTCCTTTTTAATACGGTATAAATTGCATGCTGCTCAGCCTACAGGCGTTCGGGTAATGTGGCTATGCGTATCTTCCGGGCATGTTCAGAAAAACTGAACAACCTGCCAGAAATCTTCCGTTTTTCTCCCGGCCGGTTTAGCGGCTAAGCTGCAGTCATTGATTTCAGGTAAAGGAGATGACTGCAATGGCAAAAGTACTTGTACTCTATTATTCCATGTACGGCCACATCGAAACCATGGCCAACGCCGTGGCTGACGGTGCCCGAGCCGTTGATGGCGTTGATGTGGTGGTCAAACGCGTCCCCGAAACCATGGCCGACCAGGCCTTCCTGGATGCTGGCGGCAAGACCGACCAGCAGGCTCCGGTGGCAGAGCCCAAGGAGTTGGCTGATTACGACGCCATAATCTTTGGCACTCCCACCCGTTTCGGCAACATGGCCGGTCAGATGCGTACCTTCCTGGACCAGACCGGCGGTCTTTGGTTCGAGGGCAAGTTGCACGGCAAGCTTGGCAGTGTTTTCACCTCCACCGGCACTGGTGGTGGTCAGGAACACACCATCACCTCATTCTGGACCACTCTCGCGCACCACGGCATGGTGCTGGTCCCAACTGGTTACGGCATACCGGAATTCTTCGATATTTCTGAAGTAAATGGCGGCACCCCCTACGGCGCTTCCACCATCGCCGGTGGTGACGGTTCCCGCCAGCCGAGCAAGAAAGAACTCGTCATCGCTCATTTCCAGGGCAAGCACGTGGCCGAGCTGGCGGTGAAGCTGCACGATTAATCGGATTTTGTGTTGCAGCTGTTAACTTCGGTTTTTGAGCGGCAGGGTAATACCTGCCGCTTTTTTAGTGGCTGGTTCCTTCCTCGTAATGGATCTTGTTCCACACGTTGTACTTCCCGGACGGTTTGTTCATGGGAATGCGCTTCTCCTCCTCCAGGGTATCCGCGTCGTAGACAATCACGGCACCGTCCTCGTCCCAGATGCTCAGCAACAGCTTCTCGCCGTGGCGATCAAACTCCACATGGGCGGCCACCTTGCCGGGTGCCGGCTGCAGGGTTTTCACGATCTCCAGGGTTTGCTTGTCGATGACATGCACCTTGTCGGCGTTTGGCCCGAAGAATACGTCGGCCCAGGCATAGCGGGAATTCTCGTGACTGCGCATGAAGAACCCGGGACCGTCGGTTTTCAGGGTCTTGATCACCTCCCAGGTGTCCATGTCGATGATGGAAATGGCGCCGGCCCGGAAGTGCGGCGTGGCCATTACCCGCCGGCCCTGGTATTCCCAGGTGATGCCCGAGCCCAGGTGAGGCATGCCCGGCAGGGGAAGTTCGGCGACGGTACCGCCGGAATCCAGGTTCATCACGATGCCATGCTTGCCATCGCGGGCCGCACCGATCAGGTGTTCATAGCTGGGATCGAAGAAGAAGTCGTCCAGCAGCGTGTCGGATTTCATCCGCCGGACTTGGGCCTGTTCGTCCTTTACTGTGATTTCCCAGGCTTCCGGAATGTCTTTCAGGGCGGCGATAAAGCTGTCCCGGGGCGGAGCGGCATACACGGCACTTACCCGGGAGCTGTCACCGGCCTCGTTTTCGACCGGCATGAAATCAAGCAGCTCCAGGTTGTCTGCGTCGAATAGCACCAGGGTGTGAGGCAGGTAGTTGGCGGCCATGACGTACTCGCCGTCGGCTGACACCGCGATGTTGCGCATATTGATGCCGGCGCGAACTTCCGCCACCACTTCCAGGTTGTAGATGTCGTACTTGGTGATCCATCCGTCCCGGGAGCCGAAGTAGACAAAGCGGCCTTCCGGGCCGTATTTCGGGCCGCCGTGCAGGGCAAAGCGGCTGGGGAAGCGGTGGATGGGTTCCATCTTGTCACCGTCCAGGAGCGTGACGTGGTGATCGCCAATCTCCACCACCAGGAACAGGTTCATCAGGTCATCCACTTCGAACACGGGCTCATCGGGCAGGGAGCCGAGGGGATGGTTGACGATCCGGCTTTCACGGATTTCGGTTTCGCCCCAGGTCAGCTCGTGGCTGGGCGGCTGATAAATGTAGTTTGTCAGATTCGCAATCTGCTGATCATTGAGAATGTCTTCATAGCCACGCATCTGGGTGGCCGGGCGGCCCTCTCGAATAACGTTTTCAGCTTGCGATTTTTTCAGGCGTCCCAGGTTCTCGGGCAACAGGGCAGGGCCCATGCCTCCGAGCCGGTCCGGGCCATGACAGGCGGCGCACTGTTGCAGGTAGAGATCGTGAATGTCGGAATTGTTTTTGTCCTGAGCCTGGGTGGGTGCAGACAGCGCCGCGCTGGCCAGCAATACAGTGCCGACCAGCGTTTTTAGGGTAGGTTTGAATATCACCAGCAACAGCTCCCGGTTAATGATTCGTTTGCCTTCGGTTTATCAAGAGGTAATCACGCCGGGCGCTGCCCGGCGTGGGCCGGCGCAGAACCGGCCAAAGCGCTGTTCCAGCCGGCTTGCGCGGGGCGGGCGAGCTTTTCCGCCAGTTGAGCCACTTCGCCTACAATGATCAACGTGGGCGGTTGGAAATCCTCCCGATCAATGGTGTCCACCAGGTCATCCAGGGTGGTCACGGTCATGTGCTGCAACGGCGTGGTGCCTCGCTCCACCAGCGCCACCGGACATTTTTCCGACAGGCCGTGGGCAGTAAGTTCTTTTACAATGGTCGGGGCATTGTGCAGGCCCATGTAGAAGACGCGGGTCTGGCCCGGCGCCGCCAGGGTCTGCCAGTTCAGCTCCAGGCCCTGGTCGCCTTTGCGGTGGCCGGTTACGAAGGTCACGCTCTGGGCGTAGTCCCTGTGGGTCAGGGGGATGCCGCAGTAGGAGGCGCAGCCGGCAGCGGAGGTAATGCCGGGCACCACCTGGAAATCAATGTCGTTGTCCACCAGGAATTCGGCTTCCTCGCCGCCCCGGCCAAAGATGTATGGGTCGCCGCCCTTGAGGCGAACCACGCGCCGTTGCTGGGTGGCCAGCTTCACCAGCAGGTCGTTGGTTTCTTCCTGGGGTACATAGTGGCAGCCACTGGCCTTGCCCACGTGGATGCGCTCTGCCCGCGGGTTCACCAGTTCCATGATCTGGGGCGACACGAGGCGGTCATACACCACCGCATCGGCCTGCTGGATCAACATCAAAGCCCGCAATGTGAGTAGCCCCGGGTCGCCAGGCCCGGCGCCAACAATGGCCACTTCACCAACCCGCAAGGGCTGTTCCGCCAATTGAAACTCCACCAGGCATTTTTTCCGTGTGTTTGTGCTCATGGCGTACTTCCTTACAGGTTGTGAACCGGAATTTCGGTGACCGGAGCCGCGACCCGTCGCGGCATTTCATCGACAACACCAATCTCTTCATTGGTCAGGTAACAGCCGGGGTCTTCTTCCCAGAAATCCCGGGAAATGTTGTAGGCCCGGACCCGGGTGTTCCCGTTGCAGATCGGCAGGTATTTGCATTCTGCACAACGGCCCTTGACTGGCCGGGGGTGCTGGCGGAAGCCCTGCATTAGTGGGTCGGTGGTTTCGGACCAGATTCTTGAGAACGGGGTTTCCCGTACGTTGCCCAGGTTGTAGTCCCACCAGAAGGTGTCCGGATGCACCACGCCGAGGTTGTCGATGTTGGAGATGTTCACCCCGGAGGAGTTGCCGCCCCAGTTGGTCAGGCGCTGCTCCAGGGCCGGCACCTGGTCGGGGTAATGCTCCTTCGCCCACTCAATCAGGAAGGGGCCGTCAGCGTCGTTGTTGCCGGTGACGTATTCCCGCTCGATGCCGCGTTTCAGCTCCTCGTGGCAGTGATTGAACAGCAGGGTCATGGCGTCGCGGGTCATGTCGTACCAGGCATCGCGCTTGCGGTTGCGCCCGCCCCGACCGGAATAGTTCAGGTGCGAGAGGTAGAACTTGTCGATGTCGTGTTCATCGAGCATGTCCAGCATGGCCGGCAGTTCCGGGTAGTTGTCCTGGGTCAGGGTGAAGCGCAGGCCCACCTTGATGCCGGCCTGTTTGCACAGGGCCACGGCGTGCATGGACTCCTTGAAGGCGCCTTTTTTCTGGCGGAACTCGTCGTGGGTAGCTTCCAGGCCGTCAATGCTGATGCCCACGTAGTCGTAGCCAACGGCGGCGATCTTGTCGATGTTGTCTTCGGTGATCAGGGTGCCATTGGTGGACAGCCCCACGTAAAAGCCCATTTCCTTGGCGCGGTGGGAAATCTCGAAGATGTCCGGGCGCATCAGGGGTTCTCCGCCGGACAGTATCAGTACCGGTACGCCGTAGGCCTTGAGGTCGTCCATCACGGTGTAGACTTCGTTGGTACTCAGTTCGCCCTTGAAGTCCACATCCGCGGAGATGGAGTAGCAGTGCTTGCAGGTCAGATTGCAGCGTCGGATCAGGTTCCAGATCACCACAGGGCCGCTGGGCTTGGGAACCGGGCGCACGGGGGCCGGGTTCATCAGGCTTTTGATGTAGCGGGTCATGCGAAACATAGTGTATCTCTCTCATCAGGAGTGGCTTTTGCCTCTCCGGGCGGGCCTTTATGGCTCTCTGCCCTTAAGCAGCCTTTTGGTTAACTATCCCCCGTCGTGCTTTGCCAATCCATACCTTATAAGGAGTATATTTGGGGTAGTTTCAGCGCTCTTTGCTATTGCTTATCTGACTGTTTTCTCAGTCTTAACCCGGTTTTTTTCAGGATCGCGGAGCTGTAGAGAATGGTGTGACCGCTGCAGGCTTCACCCAGCACTTCGGCAATCCGTCCGGCCTTGTCTTCCACCTCTTCGCTGCTGGTGCCATGGACCATGGCAAACAGGTTGTAGCTCCAGTAGGGCAGGTGGCGCGGGCGACGGTAACAGTGGCTCACGAAAGGTAACTGGCCCACCTGCTCGCCCAGCCGCTCAATCTCACTGTCAGCCACATCCCACACGGTCATGCCGTTGAAGCGGTAGCCCAGCTTGTAATGGTTCGGTACGGCGGCCACGCGTCGAATCACGCCGGAGGCCTGCATTTTCTGGAAGCGCTCAAGTACTTCGCTGGCGGACATGCCCAACTGGCTGCCCAGTTCCATCCAGGGATCGGAGACCAGTGGCAGACCGGCCTGGGTGGCCATAATCAGTTCACGGTCCTGATCGCTCAACAGCTCAGACTTCAAAGTGGAGGTGGACATGGAACTCCTGCTCCTTGGGCATGTTGTAAACGGGGTAGCCGGTCAGCGTTTCGATGCGCTCGATGGTTTCGGCAATGCCGCCCGGGGTTTCGGTAGCCAGCACAAACCACATGTTCAGCTCGTGCTCCCGGCGGTAGTTATGGGCCACTTCCTCGAAGCTGTTGACCTGTTCCGTGACCCGCTCAAAGTCGGCTTCGGGAATGCGCATGGCGGCCAGGGTCAGCCCGCCGCCCATTTCACCGGCATGGAACATGGGACCAAAGCGGGTCAGGGTGCCGTCGGCCAGCATGGCTTTGAGGTGGTCCAGCAGCTCCTGTTCACCAATGCCCAGTTCCCGCGCCACATCCAGGTAGGGCGTGGCGGTCAGCGGCAGGCCGGCTTGCAGGCGGTTGATGATGGCGCGTTCGGTATTGGTGAAATCGGGGACGTTGTCGCTTGGTTGCCGGGACGGAGGCCGTTCAGCCATGACTGACATAACGTCCTCCCCGCTGACGGTAGGCCTTGGTGCTGAACAGCACCGAATGGGGAATGTCGGTCAGCTCAAAATCGGCAATCAGACGCTTTAGCTGCGCCTGTACGCGGTCACGGCTAACGCCATGAATCATGCAGAACAGGTTGTAGGGCCAATCCGGTAATTGCCGGGGCCGTTGGTAACACAGGGTAATGAAGGGCACTTTGGCCATGCGCGCGCCCAGTTCGGCCACGTACTCGTCCGGCACATTCCAGACCACCATGGCGTTGGCGTTGTAGCCCAGGGTGCGGTGCTTGACCACCAGCCCCAACCGTTTGATCAGACCCTGCTCCTGCCATTGTTCAATGGCTTCCATGACCTGCCTTTCGGTCAGCCCGGTCTGCTCGGCCAGGGTTTGGTAGGGGCGCGGGGTCAGAGGCAGCCCTTGTTCCAGCTGCTGGCGCAGTCGTAACAGGCCCCAGGGGCTGACCGGGTTGGTCTTGAACAGTTTGGGACCGGGCGTCGTGCCGGCTTGCCGCAGGGGCATGTTCATGGCAGCGCCTCCCAATCGATGGGAAAGCCGAGATCAATGTGGTAGCCCTCAATCATGGGTAACCGCAGCATGGGCAGTCTCAGCTTTCTTTCCAGCTCGTCGAGCCGCTCGTCCAGAGTGCGTTCATCCGGGGCGGTCATCACGAACCAGAGGTTGTAAGTGTGCTCCCGGGCGTAATTGTGGTTCACGCCCGGAGCAAGATTGATCTGGGTGGCTACCCGGTCCATTTTCTCGGGTGGGGCAGCCACGGCAGCCAGCAGGCTGGCGCCCGCCTGGCTGTGTTCAAATACCGGTCCGACCCGGCTGAGAACCTGCTGCGCTTTCAGGGCGGATAGTCGCTCGATAACCTCGTCCTCGGTCAGGCCCAGGGTTCGGGCCATTTCCTGGTACGGGCGTTCGCAGACCGGCAGTCCCCGCTGGTAACTGTCGATCAGGTGTCTGTCCGCGGCATCCAGCTGCATCAGGTTCTCCTCCGGTCGGGCGGCTTAGTACACGTCGTGCTGGGTGTTGTAGACGTTGAACTTACCGGTCGGTGTGACCATGTAGTCGCCTTTGATCACCTTCTTCAGCTCACGCGTTTCGTCGTCAACCACCACAATGGCGGATTTCTTGTCCTGGGTATTCCAGACAGAGAACCAGACTTCGTCACCGGCAACGTTATATTCCGGCTGTACCACCCGCTTGGGACCTTCACCAAGTTCCGCCCAATCAGCAATCGGCAGCACTTCGTAGCCGGCATCAAAGTTATTGATGTCGAATACCGCCACGCTCTGGCTGATGTCTTCATTCGGGTTCAGCGCGGTGTCCACCCACAGGTTGTCGGATTCCGGATGGGTCTTGATGAACAGCGAACCGCCGCCCTGGCCTTCCAGGGTGCGCACCACCTTCCAGGCCTTGTCCGGATGGTCTTCGGGGTCGGTGCCGATCATCTGGATGGTGTTGTCGCCCAGGTGGGAGGTAGCCCAGACCGGGCCATGTTCGGGGTCCTCGAAGTTGGCGCCACGACCCGGGTGCGGAATCTTGCCGACATCCACCATGGCTTCAAGGTTACGGTCCTGGGCGTCAACAACGGCAATCTTGTTGGAGTTGTTGGCTGCGGTCATGAAGTAACGCATGCTGGAATCCCAGCCACCGTCGTGGAGGTACCGGGCGGCATCGATGGTCGTGATGCTCATGTTGTCCAGGTCTTCGTAGTTGACCAGCTTGATCTTGCCGGTTTCCTTGACGTTGACGATGAATTCCGGATGCGCGTGGGAAGCGACGATAGCCGCAACACGCGGTTCAGGATGGTATTCCTGCGGGTCGACCGTCATGCCACGGGTGCCGACCACTTTCTTGGGCTCCAGGGTCTGGCCGTCCATGATCACGAACTGCGGCGGCCAGTAGGTGCCGGCAATGGCGAGCTTGTCTTCCCAGCCCTTGTACTTGGAGGTTTCGACCGAGCGCGCTTCCATGCCCACCTTGATCTTGGCCACGGTTTGCGGTTCCTCCATCCACAGGTCGATCATGTTGATCAGCGCGTCACGGCCGATCACCATCACATAGCGGCCGGAGGCGGACATCCGCGAGATGTGTACCGCATAGCCGGTATCGATGATCTTCACGACTTCCTTGGAGTC
This sequence comes from Marinobacter nauticus, assembly GCA_044811145.1. GTDB lineage: Bacteria > Pseudomonadota > Gammaproteobacteria > Pseudomonadales > Oleiphilaceae > Marinobacter > Marinobacter nauticus_A. Next base: position 548,025 of record CP085245.1, on the reverse strand, counting down.
GCCGTCGATCAGGGCGATCTGGCCAGCGTCACGCAGAGTCACACTGAACAGGTTTTTCAGGTTCAGATCGTTCATCTGTTTGGTCGGACGATCTTCCGGCGGCACGATCACTTCCCAGGTGTCCTTCATGTCAGCCAGGCTGAACTCCGGCGGCTGGGGTGGTTCGTGCATGATGTACTTGGCCATCAACTCGACTTCTTCCTCGGTGAATTCACCGGAAGTCAGCCAGTTTGGCATACCGGCGGGGGAGCCGTAGCTGATAAAGGCCTTGAGGTAATCCTGGCCGCGCTCCTGGGTAATGTCTGGCGTTAGGGGTTTACCTGTCGCGCCTTTGCGCAATACGCCGTGGCAACCAGCGCAACGCTGGAAGTAAATTTGTTTGGCTTTCTCAAATTCTGCTTCCGTCAGATCGGGGGCGCCGGGGGTGCGGACGACTTTAGCGGACCCAGGGTCAATGGTGCTGGCGGTTCCTTCGTATGCCATCGAGGATTGGTCGGGGTCTTTGGGGGCGGCCTGGGCGGTCATTACGCCCAACGACGTGATGGCCACAGCCATGGCCAGCGGCTTGATCATCATGGTTTTTGCTCTCATCAGGTGCTCTCCTTGGGGTTCAAGAGTAGGTCCTAGGTTTCTCTTGTTATGGGTTATGAACATTGATTAATGTCATACATCTGCCACTTTTCAAGAGAGTACCCCTCCATGGGTATATCGAATGGCCAGTGGATACGCTGAATTAATTTAAGCAATATCAATGTTAAGAAGCCTCTGAATCGGGGCCACTTAAGGCGCTATCGCCGTGACAGGTTCTCAGCGCCATTTCGGGAGACGGGTGAATGAACAAGTGCGGTTATAGACTGGGGTTTGCGGCGGGCATGATACTGCTGGCGGGCGTGGCCTTTGCCGGAGAACCGGAAAACCGCTCCGAACTGGCAAACATGGTGATTCAGGACTGCGGTTCCTGCCACGGCCTGACCATGAGAGGAGGCCTGGGCCCGCCACTTCGCCCGGATGACCTGAAGCAGCAGTCGGTGGAAAGTATTGCGGCAATTATCAAAGAGGGCGTGGATGGTACGGCAATGCCGCCCTGGAAACCGTTGCTCACCGATGAACAGATTTTCTGGATTAGCCGGCAACTGAAATCCGGCGCCCTGCTCACCGATGAAACCAAGGATGCGCGATGAAGCCGTTGTTTGCACTGATGATCCTGACGTTGGCAACACTGGTCACCGGGTGCCAGTCCATTGGCATGAGCGGGCAGGCGAGCCTGCGTGGCACCGGCGACCTTGGCCTCGTGGTCGAGCGGGCCACTGGTTCCGTCCTGGTGATTGACCACTCCGAGCATGCAATCCTGGGGCGTGTGACGGGCCTGGGGGATCTGTCCCACGCTTCCGTGGTGTACTCCCGGGATGCTCGCTATGGTTATGTGTTCGGGCGCGATGGCGGGCTCACGAAAGTGGACCTGCTCACCCAGACGATCGACAAGCGCGTGATTCAGTCCGGCAACAGCATTGGTGGCGCAATCTCCCAGGATGGCGAATACGTGGCGGTGTCCAATTACGAGCCCGGTGGCGTGAATGTTTTTGACAGTGACACCCTGGAGCTGGTGGCGGAGATCCCGGCGGAATACACCAACGCCGACGGCCAGCCCGCCCAGTCCAAGACTGTGGGTTTGGTGGATGCCCCGGGTAATCGTTTTGTGTTCAGCCTGTTCGATGCCAACGAGATCTGGACGGTGGATATGCTGACGAGTCCTCCAGAAGTTTCCCGTTTCGATGCCGGTAAGGCGCCGTATGACGCGCTGATCACCCCGGATGGTCGCTATTACATCGCTGGCCTGTTTGGTGAGGATGGGCTTTCGATGCTGGATCTCTGGCAGCCCGAGCAGGGCGTAACCACCATCCTGCCGGGGTATGGCAAGGGTGAAGAGCGTTTGCCCGTCTACAAAATGCCCCACCTGGAAGGTTGGGCCATCGCCGATGACAATGCCTTTGTGCCAGCCGTTGGGCACCACCAGGTGCTGGTGGCTGACATGGAAAACTGGGAACTGGTGGACCGTATTCCGGTTCACGGGCAACCGGTGTTCGTCATGGCCAGTCCGGACAATCGCCAGATTTGGGTCAGCTTTGCCCACCCGCGTAATGACGTAATCCAGGTGCTGGATTCCCAGACCCACGACATCATCCGGACCCTGGAGCCAGGTAAATCAGTGCTTCACATGGAGTTTACGCCCCGTGGCGAAGAGATCTGGGTCTCCGCTCGCGACAGTGACAGAATAACCGTATACAACACCCGCACCCTGGAAAAAGTAGCCACCCTGGAAGCCAAAAATCCCTCGGGTATCTTCTTTACCAACCGGGCGCATTCACTGGGGCTCTAGCATGAACCGAGCGCCGGCATTGCTGTCAGCCCTGGTTCTTTCAGGGGCGACAGCCGACATGGCACGGGCTGCCGCCCCCTTGGTACTGCAGGTGTTTACCGAGGCACGTTCCACCATCGTTGCCAGTCACCGGCTACAGAATTATCTGGAAGGAGCCGACTGTCGTGCGGATATTCTGTTCAATGGTGAGCCGCGCGGCGATCTGATTTTTCGCCTGGGCAATACCAATGGCAACTTGCTGCTGAGCGCTGTTAACCGTGACGGTGAGCATCCTGTCCCCGTCTGGGTCACACGTAAAACCGCCGGCGTGGGCTCGCTTTCCGAACTCCAGGGACGAGATGTTTCCCTGGTTGCCGGTGACGATCCGTTGGCCAGCGCCCTGGCCCTGGACGCTTTGGCCGCCCACGGGGTTTCCCCCGATCCTGGCCAGATCTACGAAGCGGGCGATTTCAGCTCGGCGCTGGGCCTTTTACTGCACAACAATACCCACGCAGCCGTTTCTGAGCTGGGGCTGGTGCGCCCCATGCTGGAAACCCAGGGAATGGTGATCACCTGGCAGGGTGAGCCGGTGCCCGGTGCCGGCTGGTACGCGCCAGCCCACCTGCCTGAAAACACAAACACTCGCGCCTGTCTTAATGCCCTGGCCAGAATGCAGCGCCGTGATGACCGCCAGATATTTCGTATCTTCCCGGAATGGGTGTCCGGTTTCACGCCACCCGAATCCATTGATGTAGAGGAAAACCGTTCATGAGCTTTTACCAGCCAGTAGGTAATGAAGTGGAATTGTTTACTGCCGCCGCCGGCAATGGCCTCCCGGTCCTGATCAAGGGGCCGACGGGATGCGGCAAAACCCGCTTTGTCCGCCACATGGCGGAAAAGCTGGACCGCCCGGTGTACACCGTTGCCTGCCACGATGACCTCACCGCATCGGACCTGGTGGGCCGCCACCTGATCGGGCCGGATGGCACCTATTGGCAGGACGGCCCGCTGACCAGAGCCGTCCGGGAAGGGGGCATCTGCTACCTGGATGAAGTGGTCGAGGCCCGCAAGGACACCACGGTGGTCCTGCACCCGCTCGCGGACGATCGCCGGGAGTTGCCCATTGAACGCACCGGCGAACTGCTGAAGGCCGCGCCCGGCTTCATGCTGGTGGTGTCCTATAATCCGGGTTACCAGAGCCTGCTGAAGGGCATGAAGCCCAGCACCCGGCAGCGGTTTGTGTCCATGAGCTTTGATTACCCGGAACCGGAGGTGGAGCAGGTCATTGTCCAGAAGGAGAGCGGTTGCAGTGAAGCCCTGGCCGGACAACTGGTGGATCTGGCCGCTTCATTGCGGAACCTGAAAGACCACGACCTGGAAGAGGCGGCCTCCACGCGGTTGTTGATCCACACTGCGTACCTGATGGCTTCTGGTGTGCCGCCGATCGAAGCCTGTCGTGCGGGGTTGATTGAACCGTTGTCGGATGATGCGGTGACGGTTAAGGCACTGATGGAGGTGGTGTATGCGTTATTCGGCGAATCGAAAGGATGAGGTGGAAGGCGCCATCATGCCGGTGGTCTGGTATCTGCTGAACCTGCTGGCGTTGCCGCTCATCAGCTTTGCGGTGCTGGTGTGGATTGCCATGAACACGGATCAGAGTCGGCCCCTGCGCCGGGCGCATGCCCGGGCCAGCGCCTGCATGTCGGTCCTGGGGGCGTTTTTGATTATCTCCGGTGTGGCGGTCGCATGGGCGGTCTATGGCAATACGGGGAATTTCTGGACCGTGGCCATCGTCTGGGCCATCGTGCTGCACACGTCGTTTGTGTTGTGGGGCATGATTGCTCTGGCGCAGGCGATTGGCGGCAAGCGTCCTTATTTTCCGCGGCGTTTGATGTAACTGCTGGCTTTGGGGGGGTGCGGTTGGTCGGGAAGGCCTTTCCAAAAAGCGCTCTAGCCGTCCATGGGCGCTTATGTTCCGCCATCCATGGCTCCACAAATTTTTGGAAAGGCCTTCCCGACCAACCTGTTCTAGCTCCGTGCCAGCTTTCCGCGATTTTTGTGTCTTGGCTGTTGTGAAATTGCCGCTTTAGCCCACAGCATGAACCCCCGCCAGGACGGCAACCACCACCACGGCCCAGCCCTGTGCCGCAAACCGCCAGCCCCAGGGCGCATGCTTCATTTCCATGAAATGGTCCACCAGCAACAATGCCTTTACCAGCACCAGCGCGAATACCAGCCAGACCAGAACTGTCATGTCAGCCCCGGCCTGCATGACGATTACCGGCAGCATGGTGCAGACCATCAGGGCGATATAGACCGCTAACATTGGCTCACCTCCTCAGGCCAGTACATAAAGCATCGGGAATAGCACCAGCCATACCAGGTCCACCATGTGCCAGTAGGAGGCACCGGACTCCATGCCGTTCATGTTGTTGGCGTGGTAGTCGCCTTTTCTCACCTTCACCGCCAGCACCACCAGGATGATCTGGCCCAGGACCACATGCATGAAGTGGAAGAAGGTGAGGAAGAAATAGAACATGAAGAAGGTGTCGGTGCCCAGGTTGTAGCCGTCGGCGTAAAGCACGCCGTATTCCCAGAGTTTGCCGAAGGTATAGATCGAAGACGCCGCGATGGCGCCAACGAGTAGGGCGGTGATGCCGGTTTTCTCGTGCCGCAGGCGTTTGACGGCGCAGGCCACCAGGTAGCTGGCGGTGATCAGGCCGATGGTGTTGATCAGTCCGGTCCAGGGGTGCAGGGCGGCGCGGCCGGCAGAGAAGGTGGCCGGGTCCAGGCTTCGGGCCACGCCGAAGCCGATGAACAGGATGCCGAATACCGCCAGTTCTGCGAAGATGAAGAACCAGACGGCGAGATCGCCGGGCAGATGTTTGTGCTGGGCAGCCTGGGTTTGCGCCATGAGTGCTCCGTTATCGGGTCAGGTTCAGGTACAGCTTGGGCAACTGGCTGGGCAACTGTGTGGGGTCCTTGATCACCACGTAGTTGGTGCTGCCGAAGACGTAGGGCAGGTACTCGTTGGCTTCTTCATCGATGGTCACGCAGAACGGGGTGAGCCCGGCCCGGTGGGCTTCCTGGACGGCCATTCGGGTGTCTTCCACACCGTAGCGTCCTTCGTACAGATCCAGGTCGTTGGGCTTGCCGTCAGTCAGCAGCAACAGGACTTTCTGATGCTCCGGGCGGGCCTGCAGCAATTTGATGGACTGGCGGATTGCCGCGCCCATGCGGGTGTAATAGCCCGGCTCCAGGGCCTGGATGCGTCCCCGGCTGGTGTCGTTGTATGGCTCGTCGAAGCTTTTGATGTGGTGAAAACGCACGTGGTCCCGCCGCCTGGAGGAGAACGCGAACAGGGCGAACGGGTCCCGGCTGGCGGTGAGGGCTTCGCTCAGCAGCTGCAGGCCGTCGCGGGCGATGTCGATCACCCGCTGGTTGTTGTTGATGAAGGTGTCTGTGGACAGTGAGACATCGGCCAGCACCAGGCAGGCCAGGTCGCGCTGGTTCTGTTTGCACTGGCGGAACAGCTTCTGGTCCATCTCGCCCACGCCCTGGTGCTGTTGCACCACCCGGTCCAGGCAGGCGTCCAGGTCCAGTTCTTCGCCGTCCAGCTGGCGGCGCTGCCACTGGCGCAAAGGCTTCAGAGCGCTGAACTGGCGCTGCAGGGTTCGGGCCGGGCGTTGCAGGTGTTCCGGTAAGGGGGCGGGGATGGCGTCCTTGCTGAGCATCGGTTGCAGGCAGCAGAACTTTTCCCGGTAGCCCTGGCGGCGCCAGTCCCACTCGGGCAGATGGATGCCGGGGCCCAGGCGCAGGTCGTCGTTTTCCTCCGAGGGCAGATCCAGGTCGAACTTGATGGCGGACGAGGCCTCGCTGCGGTCCTGAGATACGGAGATCATGTCCATGTCGTCGGCCACGGCATCGGCGTCTTCTTCCTCGCTATCGTCGCCGGCCCGGTCCACGGGAATGAATTCGGACCAGGAGAACAGGTTCTCCAGGCGGAACAGCATCAACCCCTGGTCCTTGTCGAAGGCATCTACCCGCTCGGCGCGGCGTCGTTTGCGTTTCTTTGACAGACCGCCGGGTTTTGATGCGGTGTTGTCGTCGCCAATCACTTCGCCCTTGATTTTTCCCCGGCCGAGGACCGGATACAGCCAGAGCACCACCGGCCAGGGATCGGTGAGGGCATCGGGCAATTCCATTACGCTGCCGGGATGGATGAGCGCCTGGCGAATGGCCTGCTCGCGCTGGCCTTCACGCCCTGGCAGGCTTTCCGGCGTGGGGCGCCATTGCAGGGTGTGTCTCACCAGCCGCTGGTAGACCGGCTCCAGGCCGGGCCAGCGGGCCAGCAGTTCCTGAACCATGGCCTGGTTGCCTTCCAGCCAGCTGTGGTGGTGAATCTCGCCGAGGGAGGCCAGGGCGGCCAGCCAGATATACAGCTCACGGTTAACCTGGCGCGACGGAAACAGTGCCAGCCTGTCGGGCAGGCGCAGGCTTTCTTCGTCACGCCAGGCCAGTTCAAACTTGCGATGGGTGCCGGCCAGTTTCTGCAGGAATTTGCGACGCAGTTGGAAATGCCGGGGCTCGGCGGTCACCAGGCTCAGAGCCGGATCGCCGCCCATGGCCCGGAAAAGGATGCCCAGGGTCCGGGCCTCGTCTTTCAGGTGCACGGCGTATTCGGGAAACTCGCCCATGGCCTGGCGGGTTACATAGTCATGCCATTTCAGTCCGACCCACTCTTCCATATCGGCTCCTCGGCTCAGGCGCGGCTCTGGCGCGGGTTGGCGTCCACCTGGCGGACGGGGATCAGCACCGTCTGCTTGCCAGGCGTTCCCGGCTCCCAGGTTAGCAGGGAACCCTCGGGGTTGTTTTTCTGCACCTCGCGGCAGGCGCTGACGCACTGCAGGCATTGGGTGCAGGAGAATTTCGCCCGTTTATGGCTACGGGTGGGCAGCCGCATGGGACAGGCGGCGTCGCAGGCCTTGGTGCAGTCTCGGCAGGCGGCGGCACGCTTGGTGTCGAACGTCACCACCCGGCCCCGGCCATTGGCCATCCAGGCAATGCTCTGGGCCAGGCCAAAGGCACAGCCGTATTTGCAGAACAGGTGCCGGGCAAACAGGAAGTCACAGGTAAAGACGGTGGTTGCGACTGCCAGGAAAATCGTGGGGTACAGCGACAGCTGCCCGGTAATCAGGTCGAGGTACAACGGAATAGGCGGCAGCAGGTAAGACAGCAGGGCCAGCGCCCAGGAAAAACCGATCAGGCTGCACACCAGTATCAGGCCGGCCCAATGCACCAGCTTGCCGGTGGTGCCTTTGCGCAGGGCCTCCCACAAGGTCGGGTGGCCGGTGATGCGGGTCATGAGGCCATTGATGGTCTCGACCACGGAGAAGTGCGGGCACAGCCACCCGCAGTAAAGGCGTCCCCACTTGAAGGCGATCCAGAGAACAACCGGCACCAGCACCAGAATGGGCAGCACGAACCAGAACAGAATCTGCCCGGCCACTTCTGCCGGAGTGCTCTGAATGACCCAGTTCATGTCCAGATTGAAAGACAGGGGGAAACCAAAAAGGATGAATCGGGTTTCGGTCAGGTCGTAGCGGAAAATATTGAACGCGGGTGCAAGCAGGAACAGCGCAAAGAAGGCTGTGCGGGTAATCAGGCGTTTGTGCTGCAGCGTGTCCCTTGGCTGAACAGTCTCTTTCGGCTTAACGGTTTGTGCATGCACGGGCGTTGTCCAGAATTCGGGGTGTTGCCGGGGCCCGAGGGCCCCGGCGGTTGCGCCGTATCAGGCGTCTTCGGTGGCTGGGCCTCGCACTTCTTCGGCAGGTGCTGCCGCACCTTTGATGAAGAAGCTGCCCAGGTAGATCACCAGGCCAGCCATGAAGAAGGCGCCAGCTACAAATCGCATCCAGTAGAACACGGTAAGCTGATCCTGCCCCGCCATGAACGACAAGGCGTCACCGCTTTCCGGTATGCGCTGCAGCCATACCTGCAGGATGCCGGCGCCGGTCAGGAACAGGGTGATGAACACCATGGAGATGGTCATCAGCCAGAAGCCCCACATTTCCACGACCTGGGCGGTATTGCTGTTGCCGTAGGGTCGGCCCCGCATGATCGGCATTGCGTAGGAAATAATGGTCAGCACGATCATTACGTAGGCGCCGTAGAAGGCCATGTGGCCGTGGGCGGCGGTAATCTGGCTACCGTGGGTGTACCAGTTCACCGGGGCCAGGGTATGCAGGAAGCCCCACACACCCGCACCAAGGAAGGCCATCACGGTGGTGCCCATGGCCCAGAGCATGGCCGCCTTGTTGGGATGGTTACGCCGGCGCCGGTTGATCATGTTGAAGGCGAAGATCACCATCATGAAGAACGGCAGGGGCTCCAGGGCAGAGAACACCGAGCCCAGCCACAGCCAGTACTCGGGCGGCCCTATCCAGAAGAAGTGGTGGCCGGTACCGATGATGCCGGTAATCAGCGCCATGGCGATGATCACGTACAACCATTTCTCGATTACTTCCCGGTCCACGCCGGTCAGTTTGATCAGCACATAGGCCAGGATGGCGCCCATGATCAGTTCCCAGACACCCTCTACCCAAAGGTGAACCACGAACCACCAGAAGTATTTATCGGTAGCCAGGTTGCTCGGGTTGTAGAAAGAGAACAGCCAGAGTACCGCCAGGCCAACCAGGCCGGTCATCAGCACGATGTTGACCACGGTCTTGCGACCTTTCAGGGCGGTCATGCCAATGTTGTACAGGAAGGCGACCACCACCACGGCAATACCGATCTTGGTGATCGTGGGCTGTTCAAGGAACTCGCGCCCCATGGTGGGCAGTAGCTTGTTCATGGTGACATCCGCCAGCGTGGCGTAGTCCACGAACAGGTAACCCAGGATGGTCAGGGTGCCGGCTGCGGCGAATACCCAGAACAGGATCCACGCCAGTAACGGACTGTGCAGCTCGGTCTGGGCTTCTTCCGGCACCAGGTAATAGGTTGCGCCCATGAAGCCAAACAGCAACCAGACAATCAGCAGGTTGGTATGAACCATCCGCGCCACGTTGAAGGGAATTTCCGGGAACAGGAAATCACCGACAACGTATTGGAGCCCGAGAATCAGGCCGAACACAATCTGGCCGGCAAACAGAATCAGGGCGAAGACGAAGTAGGGCATGGCGACCCTTTGGGATTCGTATCTCATCATTATTTGCTTCCTCAGCCCTCAATATTGGGCGGCCAGCCGTTGTCGTCGATCTTGGATGTCCACTCCAGGAACGCTGCCAGATCATCGATTTCCTGTTGGGTCAGATTGAAGTCCGGCATCTGACGGCGACCAGGAATCCCGGTGGGCTGACTGCTCATCCAGGCTCGCATGTAGGCCTTGAAGACCTCGGTGTTGCCGTTACCACGGCGGTCAAATACGTTGGCCAGTTCCGGCGCAAAATAAGCGCCTTCACCCATGATGGAGTGGCAACCAACGCAGTTGTTCTCTTCCCACAGGTGTTTCCCTCGCACCACCTGTTCGGTGAGCTGTTCACGGTTATCCCGCTCGGGCATCGCCCGAAGCTGGGTGTCAAAAGTCAGGGCCAGGAACAGCAGGACGAAGAATGCGCTTCCTCCCAGATATATATTCCTGGCCATGCTTTTGGTAAAGCGCTCGGCCATAGGTCTCTCTCCTCGGTTTTTGGAATACCTGACTGCCACACTAGGATATAAACATGCATTCGAAATGCTATTGATGATTATCAAAGAGAATCTGAGATTTCACCATTGCGCCGGGGAGTTACCTCCTGGGGGGTAGGTGTTAGACTGCAACGCTGTTTGGATATGCCTTTTTTGGAGAGCTGATGGCCGCTGCGCTGGCGCTTTTTATCAAATTACTGCCGCTCTATATCACGGTAGCCCTGGGTTGGATTGCAGGCCGATACCTGCAGGCCAGCGGGCGCCATATTGCAGGCATCATGCTGTACATCGTCACTCCCTCCGTGGTGTTTTCCGGAGTGATGGCCGCGCCCCTGAGCCCGGAAGTCATCCTGCTGCCCGGGTTGGTGTTCGGCTTCTGTACCCTGATTGCCCTGGGGCACATGGTCCTTGGGCGGCGTCTGTTGAGTGATGGCAGTGCGGCCGTCATTCCGTTATCGGTGGGTACCGGCAACACCGGGTATTTCGGTATTCCCGTAGCCTTGCTGCTGTTTGGCGAGGAAGGGCTGGCGCTTTATATCGTCTGCATGCTGGGCACGACATTGTTCGAGAATTCGGTGGGCTTCTATCTGGCGGCCCGGGGCAAATACAGTATCCGGGATGCTTTGTTGCGGGTAGCCAGGCTGCCGTCTGTTTACGCTTTTGTGGCGGCGGTGTTGCTGAACCTGGCGGACTTCTCCATTCCCGAGCCGTTTGTCCCCCTGTTCGATAATCTGCGTGGTGCTTACAGCATTCTGGGCATGATGATCATCGGCATGAGCATTCTCAGCTTTCGGGGGCTGGCGGGGAACCCGGTATTCACCGGCCTGGCGTTTTTCGGCAAGTTTGTGGTCTGGCCGTTACTGGCCCTGGCTTTCTGGTGGCTGGATGCCAACTGGCTGGGGATTTATGACCGGGCCGTGTACCAGGCCATCTTCCTGATTTCCATCACGCCGATCGCCGCCAACACCGTGGTGATCGCCACGCTGCTGGACGCCTCGCCACGCCAGGCGGCGGGTACCACCTTGCTCAGCACCCTGTTCGCCCTGGGATTCATTCCGGTGATGATTGCGCTGGTGTTTTGAAGGCCTAGCTAGTGCGTATAGCTTCAGCCCTTGAGAGCCAGAATACGCCGGGCACCAATCAACACAATGACCCCTACCAGGGTACCGATAATCAGGTCCGGATAGCGGCTGCCGGTCCAGGCCACCAGGGCACCGGCCACAATGACGCCGGCGTTGATCAGTACATCGTTGGCCGAAAATATCCAGCTGGCCTTCATGTGGGCGCCGCCATTCCGGTGTTTGTGAATGAGCATCAGGCAGGCACTGTTGGCAACCAGGGCCAGCAGGGCGATGCTCATCATCAGCGTGGATTGCGGCTCACTGCCAAAGAGAAAGCGCCGGGCCACCTCCACCAGCACACCGATGGCAAGGATCAACTGCAGTATCCCCGCCACATGGGCTGCGCGCACCTGCATCCTGATGCTGTGCCCCACGGCATAAAGCGACAGGCCGTACACAGCCGCATCGGCAAACATGTCCAGGGAATCGGCAATCAGGCCGGTGGATTGGGCTATCAGCCCCGTCGTCATTTCAACCACGAACATCAGGGCGTTGATTGCCAGCAATAGCCAGAGCGTGCCGGATTCCTCGCCAGCCGATGATTGCTGTCGGGCGGTTTGCAGGATTTCGGTGTCGGCTTCGCGGGTTTCTTCCAGGGCGGCTCCCAGCCCCAGTGTGGCCAGCTTTCCGGTAATCGGGTCGGCCGGGCCGTCATGAACAACGTCCAGTTTCCGGTTCGCCAGATCAAAGATCAGGGCCTTGATCGTTTCAAACTCTGCCAGTGCCATTCGGATCATCCGCTCCTCCGACGGGCAATCCATCTTGGGGATTCGGTAAATACTGACATTTCCATCGTGCGCGTTGCTGGATGCGCCAGCCGGGCGTTCCTGAGATCCGGATGTGTCGCAGCTGCACTGACACGCGCGGGGTTTACCCATGGTCTACTCCATTAAAAAGGGATTCGATCCAGCAAAAATCGATTTGATCGTCTTTACTGAGGAATGATACAGCGTCAAGCAACGGTTAAGGAGAGTCTCATGAATAAGTTTTCCCGGTTAATTGCGTGTTCTTTGCTGGCGGCTGCGCCGTTATTGGCGTCTGCCCAGGAAAATACCGGCTCAATGCCCGGCGCCATGAACCAGGAACGCGTGCAGCAAATGCAGCAGCATATGGCTGAAATGCAGGCGATGATGCAACAGATGCGTAATACCACGTCCGACGCCGAGCGACAGCGTCTGCGGGAACAGCATATGCAGTCCATGCAGGAGCACATGCAGATGATGCGCGGTGGCATGATGGGCTACGGTCCGGGCATGAACAACAACCGTCAGGGAATGATGGGAGGTGGCCAGGGTATGAATAACAACCGCCAAGGCATGATGGGCGGTGGCCAGGGTCAGGGCATGATGAACAATCAGGGCAACCGGCAGTCTGGAAACGCCGGGAATAATCGCTCGGGCGACACCGCCATGGATGACAGCCAGCGTCTGGAGCGGATGGAGATGCGAATGGATCAGATGCAGCTAATGATGGAGCAGATGCTGGAACATCAGGCCCAGGGTTGGCGCGTCCGTTAAGTCGACTGGAATAACACCGTCAGGCGATGTCTCCGGCCGTCTGTGATAGGGTAGGTGTCTTGCTATTAAGTAGTTAACGGACAAAGCAGTTAATGGAGGCTCATGTGCTGGAGCGCCTGCAACGACGATTGGGCCTACAGACGATACCCGGGATTTTCTTTACCTCGGCCGGCATCGCCGCGTTATTTGTTGCCCTGGCGGTTCCTTTCGACCAGCAGGTGGCTGGCAGTTTTGGCGTACTGACCGGCTGGGTGGCCCGCAATCTGGGGTGGTTCTACATACTGGCCGTCAGTTCCCTGCTGATCTTCCTGCTGGGACTGGCGACCAGCCGTTACGGCACCATCCGCCTGGGCGGTGACGACAGCCGACCGGACTATTCCAACCTTACCTGGTTCACCATGCTGTTTGCCGCGGGTATCGGCACCATCCTGATGTTCTGGGGCGTGGCCGAGCCGGTGTCCCACTTTGCCAGTCCCCCGTTTGATGGCGTGCAGCCGCGCACCGAAAAGGCGGCGAGCGACGCCATGACCATCAGTCTTTATCACTTCGGCCTGCACACCTGGACCATCTTCGCCATGCCGGGGCTGGCCATTGGCTATTTTGCCTATCGCCACAACCTGCCCATGCGCATCAGTAGCCTGTTCTATCCCATCCTGGGTGAACGGGCATTCGGGCCCTGGGGCTGGGCAATTGATGTCATTGCGGTGTTGGGCACGCTCTTTGGTGTTGCCACATCGCTGGGCCTGGGCACATTGCAGCTGAACAGTGGCCTGAGTTACCTGTTTGGCGTACCTTCCAATGGCTTTGTGCAGGTGGTGTTGATTACCGTGATTGCCTCGATAGCGGCCACCTCGGTGGCGCTGGGGCTGGATAAGGGCGTGCGTCGCCTGTCCCAGCTCAACATCGTGCTGGCGATTATGCTGATTCTGTTTGTGGCAGTGGTTGGCCCCACCATCTTTATCGCCGAGGGCATGGTGCAGAGCATTGGCGACTATTTTGATGCATTGCCGTGGCTCGCCTTCTGGACGGAAACCTTCAATGAAAGCGATTGGCAGCGCCAGTGGACGCTGTTCTACTGGGCCTGGACCATTTCCTGGGCGCCCTACGTCGGCATCTTCATAGCGCGGATTTCCCGGGGGCGCACCATTCGTGAGTTCGTCGCCGGTGTGTTGTTTGCGCCCAGTGCCTTCACCCTGGTCTGGTTTGGTGTCTTTGGGCTGTCCGCCATTCAGGTGGAGTCCAGTGGCCAGGTGGCCCTGGCGGAGCAGGTGCAGCAGGATCCGTCCGTGGCCATTTTTGCGTTTCTCGAAGCCTTTCCGCTGGCGGATGTGGCCTCGGCCCTGAGTGTGGTGATTATCGTGATTTTCTTCACCACCTCGTCAGACTCGGCCTCCCTGGTGATTGACACGCTGACCCGCCGGGAGGACCAGCCCTCCCAGGTGCATCAGCGTATTTTCTGGGCGGCGGCCCAGGGCGTGGTGGCTGCTACACTGCTACTGGCTGGCGGCCTGGATGCCCTGCAGAATGTGATTACTTCGTTGGGCTTGCCTTTCTGTCTGTTGCTGCTGTTCATGGCCGCGTCCCTGTTCAGGGCCTTGCGGGCCGATTACCGTGGCTACGACGTGACAGACCTGGTCCAGGGCCGCGCGTTTCCCGAGGTGGAAGCCATCGAGAGCGAATCGAAACAGGAGAATGAGTATGTATCGGAAGCTGCTGATCGCCATTGATCCCGAAGACGATCATGAAGGTAAGCGGGCTCTGGAAGCCGGCCTGGATCTCCTGGACGAGGACGGGGAGCTGCATCTGGCCAGTGTTTATAGCCCTGGTGGTGGCGGTTTCTTCCCGCACGTGGCTGAAGAAGCCCCGGAGGAAAAAGAAGCCGAGGTGCACAAGAAACTGGATTTGTTGGTGCGCAAATACTTGCCGATGAACCGGGAGGCCACCATCCACGTGGTAGCCGGTAATATTGGTGAAAAGCTGGTGGCATTGGCTGGCCAGCTGTCCAGTGACTTGGTCGTGCTGGTGTCGCGAGGGAGCAACAAACGTTGGTCGTTGCGTAAGGCAACCGTGGAGTATGTGGCGGTTAACGCCCCCTGCAGGGTGATCGTGTTGCCGGCTCTGGAGAAAACCGATGAGCCGGCCGAGAACGCCGACAGCGCTGACTGCAATAGCGAACGCTAGCCCAGTCCCGGGCCCATTTTTTGCGCCAGGTAAATGGGCGCAGGCATACCGGACACTGTTTGCTTGGCAGATGGGGCTTCTTGTGGCTCACGGGCAGACGGTTTTCAGGGTGTGGATGAGTTGATCTGACTTACGGCGGTTCCGATGGTCGGGATCACCCTTGGCTCGTCTCATACGCCGGTGGCTTCGTCAGCCAGTCGAGCCAAATCCTCACTGATTTCCTGTGGCGAGAGGTCAGGGCGCAGGAGCAACCGGGCCCGGCCTTTGTGGTCAAACACATAGACTGCACTGCTGTGAGAAACGTTGTAGTTGCCGTTTGCATCCGGTTCGTCGTAGCCGAAGGTCGTGCGATAGCGTTTGCTGAGTGCCCGTAGCTGAGGTTCGGTACCGGTCAGGCCGGTAATCCCTTCACCAAAGAAATCCACGTAACTGGCCAGGCGTTCAGGAGTATCCCGTTTGGGGTCCACGCTGACAAACAGGGTGGTGATGGCTTCGCGCTGCGATTTCGGTAACTGTCTGACGGCTCGTGAAAACTTTGCCAGGGTGGTGGGGCAGACATCCGGGCAGGAGGTAAACCCGAAATACAATAGCCGGACGTCGCCTTGCGACTCCGCGGCGGTCACGGTCTCCCCCCGGGAGTTGATGAGCTGGAACCGAAGCTCCGGCATCAACCCTGAAATATCCTTCCCATGCCACTGCTGTCCGTTGTCCGTGCAGGCGGTGAGCAGGAAACCAGCTACGACGATAAGCCAGAGAACCGGGTGTCTGATCATGCCTTGTCTCCTGCCAGGGGAGGGTTCGTTGGCAGTGTCTGGCTGCCGGTTGGCTGACCGTCCGAATGCATGGCCCGGCGCAGCAGAATCAATATGCCCAGAATGCTCATCATCGCTGGGGGAATCCAGGTCAGCAGGCCGCCCAGAAGCTGGTCGGTCTCCGGGGCCATGGGCCAGGCGCGGCCACATACCTCGTACACGTCGTAAACCATGTCCCGGGAGAACACGATCCAGGCACCCAGCACCATCTGGGGCAATGCCGCCAGTGCAAGCATCAGCATACGTTTGCCGTAGCCAAGGGCGGCCGTAGTCGTTGGCGAGCGCGGATCAAAGATCAGCCACCAGAACAGCAGACCATCCAGCAGCATGCTCCAGTTCATCAGCCAGTACAGATCCCGGGAAAGCATGGCGTCGAAATGCACGGCCGGCCAAAGCCAGAAGTAGATCAGGCCAACGAACAGGACCGTGGCGATGACCGGTTGCTGCAGCACCCGGTAAAACCAGGCGATGGGCCGAAGCCATTGCTTGTCGGCCAGCCCCAGTATCCGGTGCCAGAAGCGAAGCACCGGCAGGGGATTGGACAAGGCAATCAGAAACGGCCCCAGGTGGTGGAGGACCAGGTGCTGGCCCCGGTGTACGAAGAAC
Organism: Marinobacter nauticus; assembly: GCA_044811145.1. GTDB lineage: Bacteria > Pseudomonadota > Gammaproteobacteria > Pseudomonadales > Oleiphilaceae > Marinobacter > Marinobacter nauticus_A. Next base: position 531,743 of record CP085245.1, on the reverse strand, counting down.
ATGTACTGGGAGTAGTAATCAAAGCGCGTCTGCATCACGCCGTAACACAGCAGCATACCAATAACGAACGTGACCACCCTTCCAGAGCCCGGCCGATCATGCTCAGGCATACGCAGCAGCGCCACACCATACAGCCCGAGCACCAGCAGGAAGCCGGTGACGGTCAGGGGTGAAAAATCATAGGGCAGTAAATAATCAACGCCGGACATGGGGCCACTTTATCTTTCTTATTGGACTGCCTTGAGTTTTGCTGGCATCCCCCGCTATTTCAAGAAAAGGGGACTGATATCGGCGTTTGACACATCAGGCATGGGGTGTAGCGTGGAAGTAAGGCGACAGTCTTCAACACACTGGAGAGGAGGACGTAGCCATGATGCTTGATCTGTATACCTGGAGTACACCCAACGGGCAGAAAGCCTCGATTATGCTGGAAGAGTCCGGCCTGCCTTATCGAGTGACTGCGGTGGATATCTCCAAGGGCGAACAGCATGACCCTGAGTATCGGAGAATCAGCCCGAACGGCAAAATTCCCGTCCTGGTGGATCACGATGTCGAGGGGGCGGCCGGCCAGCCACGACGCGTGTTTGAGTCGGGCAATATCCTGATTTACCTGGCCGAGAAAACCGGCCAGTTACTACCCCAGGCCGGCGAGGCCCGCACCGAGGTTCTGGGTTGGCTGTTTTTCCAGCAGGCCCACCTCGGGCCGATGGTGGGCCAGTGGCACTGGTTCAAGAATGCCGCGCCCGTTGAGAGTGAAATCGGCATCAAGCGCTATCGCGAAGAAAGCCTGCGCTTGCTGGAGGTCATGAACGGGCGCCTGGGTGAGGCCTCTTATCTTGGCGGTTCGGACTACAGCATTGCCGATGTGGCCAGTTACGCCTGGACCAAGACCGCGATTGATGAACTGGCCCGGGAAGATGCAGAGGCGGTGGCCGGCCTGCGTCCGCTGCTCGACTGGTTGAAACGGGTAGGCGAGCGGCCCGCCGTGGAGCAGGGCATGGCCATTCCCAATGACGAGCAGAAACAGGATACCGCCGACAGGGCCCCCTTCAAGGCCCCGGCGGGCGGAGGCAACGTGCTGCCCTGAAACAACCCGGGGCTGGCAGGTGCTTTGGCGCCTGCTACCTTTCTCCTTCCGACAGGGTCCATCCCTCCATCGCTCTTCGGCCGCGTGAGCGAGCCGATGCAGAGCATTGCCCTTGAAACATGGCGCAAAGAGGTCAGAGTTATAGGAGCGCGCGGTAATTTTTCGATGCAATCGGCGAAACGCCCGGACAGGCCTACGGAGGTACCCCAGTGGCACAGAACCAGGCAAAGAAGACCCGCACTCCATCCCGGACCCGAAAACGTTCCCAGGCTCGCCGGGTCTATCTTGTGGACGGAGCCCGAACACCGTTCCTGAAAGCCAGGGGCCGTCCCGGCCCGTTTTCCCCCGTTGACCTCGCTGTCCAGTGCGGGCGCCCCCTGTTGTTGCGCCAGCCCATACCGGCGGATGCCTTTGACCAGGTGATCCTTGGGTGCGTGAACGTGGTGGCGACCGAAATGAACCCGGCCCGCATTGCAGCTCTTCGGCTGGGCATGGGCGAGGCCATGCCCGCGTTCACTGTCCAGATCAACTGTGGCTCGGGCATGCAGTCGGTGGATACCGCCTACAAATACATCCGGGACGGCGACAGTGATTTGATCCTCGCGGGTGGCACCGAAGCGCTCAGTCACGCGCCCATGGTCATGAAATCCGATGCGGTGGAATGGCTGGCAGGCCTGAATGCGGCGTCTTCTGCCCAGGATTACGCTCGCCAGTTGAAAGATTTCAGTCTGGGCCGGTTCAAGCCTGAGATCAGTCTGGCGAAGGGCCTGACAGACCCAATTGTGGGGCTGAGCATGGGCCAGACCGCCGAGGTTCTCGCCCAGCAGTTTCGTATTAGCCGGCAACAGGCCGACGAATACGCCGTTGCCAGCCACCACCGGTTGGCCCGGGCCCGGGACGAAGGCTGGCTGGATAACGAGGTGGAACCGGCTGTTTCCCCTGACGGCGAACTGTTCCGTCACGACGACGGCGTGCGCGCCGACACCTCCGTTGAGGCTCTCGCCGATCTCAAGGCCGCCTTTGAGCCGCCTTATGGACAGGTAACCCCTGGCAACAGCTCCCAGGTCACCGATGGCGCTTCCTGGCTGATTCTGGCTTCCGAAGACGCGGTCAAGAAATACGGGCTGGAGCCCAAAGCCGTATTGGTGGACAGCGAATGGAAAGCGCTTGACCCCGAAATCATGGGGCTGGGCCCGGTACTGAGTGCCACTGAATTGCTGAAACGGCACAAGGCAGGGCTGAACGACATTGACCTTTGGGAAATCAACGAGGCTTTTGCGGCTCAGGTTCTGGCCTGCCTGGAGGCCTGGGACGATCCGGAATTCTGCAAGGTGGCGCTGGGCCTCGATAAACCCATGGGCCGATTGGACGCGGAACGTCTGAACGTGGATGGCGGTGCCATTGCATTGGGGCACCCGGTGGGCACCAGCGGTAACCGGATTGTGCTGCACCTGATGAACGCCCTGCAGCGCAAGGGTCTGAAGCGTGGTATCGCGACTGAATGTATTGGTGGCGGCCAGTCCGGGGCCATGCTCATTGAAGCGGTCTGATCCCCGCAACCGACGGACGATCCGAATTCCCGATTTCAGGAGGACGCAATGACCGGTCATATTCGCAAGGCACTGAGCGCACGGGACATGGCGCTGGGCCCATTCCGGGATCAAGCGCCGGGAGACGACCGCTGGCAGCACTGGCGCCTGGCCCGCGATGAACAGAACATCGCCTGGCTGATTTTTGACAAGCACGAGGCCACTGCCAACGTGTTGTCGGCCGACGTACTGACCGAACTGGAAGAAGTGGTGGGTGAGCTCGAGACCAGCCCCCCCGAAGGTGTGGTTATGCGTTCCACCAAAGCCAGTGGTTTTTGTCTGGGGGCCGATATTACCGAATTTTCCGAACTGGCCTCCGAAACCGACGTGGTGGATAAACTGACCGCCGCCCACGAAGTGGTGGACCGGTTTGAAGCCCTGTCCTGCCCCACCATGGCCGTAATTCATGGCTCCTGCCTGGGCGGCGGGCTGGAACTGGCCCTTGCCTGTGATTATCGAATCGCCGTGCCAGGTGCCCGGCTGGGCTTTCCGGAAATCCAGTTGGGCCTGCATCCGGGCCTGGGTGGCACCGAACGCCTTACTCGCCTGATCGACCCGATCGAAGCCATGACCATGATGTTGACTGGCAAAAGCGCCCCCCATGGCAAGGCCAAAAAGCTCGGGATTGTGGATGAGGTTGTCGAGGAAAGGCATGTGGAAGCAGCCGCACAGGCCATGCTTTCCCGCGACATCTCCGAGCACGACAACGGCTTGAGAGGCCGAGTCTTGTCCAGCAAGCCGGCGCGGCAGCTTGAAGCACGGCAGATGCGATCAAAAAGCGCCGAGAAGGCGCCGCCCGAGCATTATCCGGCACCCGAAGCGCTGATCGAACTCTGGGAAGAGTTTGGTGGAGCCTCCGGCCTGGAGATGCGCGAGGCGGAAATTGTCTCCTTTGCCCGGCTGATGATGACCGACACCTCGCGCAATCTGGTTCGCGTGTTTCACCTGCGCGACCAATTGAAAGGCCTGACACGAACCAGCGCCGAGCCCATCCGGCAGGTCCACGTGGTGGGTGCTGGTGAGATGGGGGCAGATATTGCCGGTTGGTGCGCCCTGCGGGGGGTGAAGGTCACACTGTTTGACCCGGAGGCCGACAAGCTGGCCCACGCGGTGAAGAAACTTGCCGACCTGTGTGAGAAAAAGCACCGCACTGAGGCCGAACGCCGGGATGTGCTGGATCGCCTGGTGCCGGATTTCAGCAACCAGGGCATCGACAAGGCCGACCTGGTAATCGAGGCGGTGCCCGAGAAGGTCGAACTCAAGCAGAAGGTCTACGAGGAAGTGGAGCCCCGCTTGAAAGAAGGGGCCATCCTGGCCACCAATACCTCCAGCATTCCGCTGGAGACCCTTCGGGAAAAAGTCAGTGACGCCAGCCGGTTGATCGGTCTGCACTTCTTCAACCCGGTGGCAATGATGCCCCTGGTGGAGGTGGTCAGTCACGACAAGGCCTCTGAGGCCGTGCTGGCCATGGCCCGGGGCTTTGTCGGGCAAATCGATCGGCTGCCGGCACCGGTGGTCACCGCCCCGGGCTTTCTGGTTAACCGGGCGCTTACCCCTTACCTGGTGGAAGCCATGCTGATGCTGGACGAAGGTGTGCCGGCCGAGGCCATCGATGAAGTGGCCGAGAAATTCGGCATGCCCATGGGTCCGATTGAGCTGGCGGATCAGGTGGGGCTGGATATCTGCCTGAGTGTGGCCGAGATGCTCCGGGAGCGGCTGGACACTGACATGCCACAGGTGCCGGACTGGCTGAAAGAGAAGGTTGACGAAGGTTCCCTGGGCAAGAAGACCGGCAAAGGACTCTACCGCTGGGACAAGGGACATGCTGAGAAAAAGGACAAGCATGCCCAGGCCCCCGATGACGCACTGGATCGGTTGGTCCTGCCCATGCTGAACGCCTGCATGGCGTGCCTACGTGAAGGCGTGATCGAAAACGAGGATCTGGTGGATGGCGCCATGATCTTCGGGACCGGCTTCGCTCCCTTCCGGGGAGGCCCTATGAATTACGCACGTAAGCGCGGTTATGCCGAGGTCCGTGGTGTCCTTGAGCAATTGCAGAAGAAGCATGGTGCCCGTTTTCAGCCGGACCCGGGCTGGGCTGAAGATCGTTGACGGTGGGTTTGGTACTCAGCGCCGATTCATTTTTTGACCAGTAAGGAGCTTTCATGCGAGTCAGGGCTTACCGCTCCGAGCAATCGCCCAAACAGCCGCAGCACGACGATCAGGGGCCGCGGAAACCGTCAGACCCCATGATGGAGCCGGGTCAGCAGAACCAGCCGCCACAATGGCTTCGGGTGGTGAACTTTCTGCTGCTGACCTTCCTGATTTTTTATGCCGTGGAAATGCTGACCCAATCCAACGCTCAGGAACTGACCTTCACCGAGTTCCGGGAGCGGGTGACCTCCGGCCAGGTTTCCGAGGTAACCATCGAGGGTCACCAGGTGCGGGGTATGCTGAAAGCCACCGAGGGTTCCAGTGATGCATCCGGTGAGCAGCCTTTCCAGAGCTATGTGCCCGAGGTGGGCGAAACCCGCATCGTGGAATTGCTCGAGCAGAACAATGTGCCCATTACGGCGAAAGAGTCCGGACCGGACCTGTTGTCGCGGTTGTTGGTCAACTTCCTGCCCTGGCTGATTATTTTCGGCATTTTCCTATACATCTGGCAACGGGTTGCCCGTCAGATGACCAGCCAGCAGGGTGGTGGCGGCCTGTTCAGCATGGGGAAATCCAAGGCCAAGCGGTTCCGCGAGGACGAACCCAGCAAAACCTTTGACGACATCGCCGGTTCGGACAACGCGAAAAAAGACCTGACCGAGATCGTCGATTACCTCAAGAATCCGTCCTATTACCAGCGCCTGGGCGCGAAACTGCCGCGTGGCGTACTGATGGTGGGGCCGCCCGGTACCGGCAAGACATTAATGGCCCGGGCCGTGGCCGGTGAGGCCAATGTACCGTTTTACTCCATCTCTGGTTCGGAGTTCATTGAAATGTTCGTCGGTGTTGGTGCTTCTCGGGTCCGCAATATGTTCGAAGAGGCCCGCAAGGAAGCGCCTTCGATCATTTTCATTGATGAGCTGGACGCCATCGGCCGCTCCCGGGGCGCCGGTGTGGGCGGTGGCCACGACGAGCGAGAGCAGACCCTGAACCAGATCCTGTCGGAAATGGACGGCTTTTCGCCCCACGAAACGGTGGTGGTCATGGCCGCGACCAACCGTCCCGACGTGCTGGACCCTGCGCTGCTGAGGCCTGGCCGGTTTGACCGGAAAGTGACCCTGGATCGGCCGCACCGGGAGGCCCGGGAGCGCATTCTGGGCATACACACCAAAGCCATGCCGCTGGACGATAACGTGGACCTCGCCGCCGTGGCTCGCCGGGCCGTTGGGTTTTCCGGGGCCGACCTGGAGAACCTGGCCAACGAGGCCGCCCTGTTTGCCGGCCGGGAGGAAAGCCAGTTAATCGAACCGCGCCACTTCGACCTGGCCCGGGACAAGATCCTGATGGGCGCCGAGCGTGAACAGGTGTTGAGTGACGACGAGAAACGGGTGATCGCGTTCCACGAGTCCGGCCATGCCCTGACCGCCCTGTTGTTCCCCAAGGCCGATCCGCTGGAGAAGGTCACCATCATTCCCCGGGGGCAGGCGCTGGGGCTGACGGAACAGGCCCCGGACGAGGATCGCCTGAACATGAGCGCCAGTTACGCGCGGGACCGGATTGCCGTCATGCTCGGTGGGCGCGCCTCCGAGCAGCTCATTTTCAATGAAGTCAGCAGTGGCGCGGAGAACGACATCGAGCAGGCCACCAAGCTGGCCCGGCGCATGGTGTCGCGCTGGGGGATGAGCGACGTTATTGGCCCGGTGTCGGTGAGTTCCAGTCAGGAAGAGGTGTTCCTGGGCCACGAGATTTCCCGGGAGCGGGATTTCAGTGAAGCCACCGCCGAGAAAATCGATGACGAAGTCAGGAAACTGATCATGGAGATTGAGAAAGACGTGGCCCAGCGGCTGGCGGACAACCGGAAGCGGTTGGAGCGCCTGGCCACCACCCTGCTGGAGGAGGAGACTCTGGAAGCGAAGGAAATTCAGTCCCTGCTCGACATCGACGATCAGGCGGGCCAGTCAGCCAAGCCGCGCTCTGAGGAAGACAACCGGGGTAAGCAGGGTTGAGGCAATGGGCGCGGTTGCTGCCGCGCCTCACAGAGTCTCAATCTGTTCGAGCAGCTGCCCGGCCCGCCGGAGCAGGGCAGCCCGCCTTTCCGGTGCCTGCTTGTCCCAGTTGCGGTACATCATGCCCATGCGAGGGTTGTTGGCGAAATCGTCCCGGTGCCGGTCGATAAAATGCCAGTACAGGGCGTTGAACGGGCAGGCGTTGTCGCCGGTGGCGTCCTGCACCTTGTAGTGGCAATGCTTGCAGTGGTCCGACATGCGTTGGATGTACTTGCCACTGGCTGCGTAGGGCTTGGAGCCCAGGAAGCCCCCATCCGCGTGCATGACCATGCCCAGCACGTTGGGCAGCTCCACCCAGTCGTAGGCATCGGCGTAGACGGCCAGGTACCAGTCGCAGATCTCCTCGGGTTTAACGCCGGCCAGCAGGGCGAAATTGCCAGTGACCATCAGCCGCTGGATGTGATGGGCGTAGGCGTTGCGCTGGGTGGCGTCGATGGCCTTGTGGATGCAGCGCATTTTTGTCTCGCCGGTCCAGTAGAACCAGGGCAGGGCGCGGGTGTTGCCCAGCCGGTTTTCCCGGGCATAGCCGGGCATGTTCAGCCAGTAGATGCCCCGGACGAACTCGCGCCAGCCCAGGATCTGGCGAATGAAGCCCTCCACCGCATTCAAGGGTGCACGCCCGGAATACCAGGCCTGGGCGGCGGCCTCGCAGACGGTTAACGGGTCGAGCAGGCCGCAGTTGATATACGGCGAGAGGATGGAGTGGAACAGCCAGTCCTCGTTGTCGGAGATGGCGTCCTGGTAATCCCCGAAACAGGGCAGGGCGAAGTCGAGAAAATGATCCAAAGCGGCCTGGGCGTCTTCAGCCGTGACGGCAAAGTGGAAGTCGTCGGTAGTGCCGAAATGATCGGCGAAGCGAGTGTCCACCAGCTCGATCACCTCTTGGGTGATGGTATCCGGCTCCACGCGAAACGGGGCGGGTGCCGGCGGTTTGCCGGTCCACTTCTTGCGGTTGTCGGCATCGAAGTTCCACTGACTGCCTTCGGGCTCAGCGTTCGGGGTCATTAACAGGCCGGTTTTTCGGCGCATCTCCCGGTAGAAAAATTCCATGCGCAGCTGTTTGCGGCCCTTGGCCCAGCTGGCAAACTCGTCCTTGCTGGCGATAAAGCGGGTGTCCGGGCGAATCTCCACCGGCACGTCCAGGCGCTCGGGCCACTGCTGGATCTGTTCGTGCAGGCGCCATTCGCCGCATTCGGTGGTGATCACCCGTTCGAAGTCGCTGTTGACCAACTGGTCGGCAAGTACGGCCTCCAGGCTTTGATGCGGATTGTCCGGGTGGTAGGGCTGGTAGTGCACCTGCCAGCCGTCTTCGCGCAGCTGTTCGGCAAATTGGCGCATGGCGCTGAACAGTAGCACCAGTTTTTTCTTGTGGTGGTTGGTGTAGCCGGCTTCCTCGGCCACTTCGGCCATGACCACCCGGTCCCGTGTTTTGTTGGCGTTTTCCAGGGCAGACAGCACGGGTGACAGCTGGTCGCCCAGTACAAGAATCAGGTTGGCCATGGCCGGCTCCGTTTCAGGTTTATCCTTTGGGGGTATCCACAAGAGGTACGCACAATACGCCATGGGCGCAAGGGTGGTTCAGTGCACAAACTGGTACACTGCCGTGATTCGAATCAATCGATCAAGCGTGCCGGTCAGGCATAATGCCCGCCTTCCCGCATGCCGATATTATTTACGTTCAGAGTGTTAACTATGGCCTCCGATACCGCTGCTACCGCACAGACCGTTGAACTGCCCGAATTCATCTGGGATGAGAACCTGATCCGCCGCTACGATCTGAGCGGCCCGCGCTACACGTCCTACCCCACGGCGGTGGAGTTCAACCGCGAGTATTCCATCGAAGACATGGTGAAAGCGGCCGGGCGCAGCAAGGCCGCCGGTGGCCCGATCTCCCTTTACACCCACCTGCCGTTCTGTGCGCACCTTTGCTACTACTGTGCCTGTAACAAGGTGATCACCAAGAAGCGCGACAAGGCCATGCCTTACGTTGAGCGTTTGCTGAAAGAAGCGGCCATCCAGGCCAAACTGTTCGGTGCCGACCGGCCAGTGAAACAGCTGCATTGGGGTGGCGGTACGCCTACCTTCCTGCCGAAAGATGTGATGAAGCACCTGATGGCAGGCTACGGCGAGCTCTTCAATCTGCAGTCTGGTGATGACCACGACTACAGCGTGGAGATTGATCCGCGGGAAGTGGACCAGGACACCCTGCCCACCCTGTGGGATCTGGGCTTCAATCGCATCAGCCTGGGCGTGCAGGATGTGAACCCTCAAGTGCAGAAAGCGGTGAACCGCATCCAGCCCCAGGACATGACCCAGGGCGTATTGGACGAGGCCCGGCGCATCGGCTTCCAGTCGATCAACCTGGATTTGATTTACGGTCTGCCTTACCAGACCCCGGAAAGCTTTGCCGAAACGCTGGAAGAAGTCATCAAGATGTCGCCGGATCGTCTGTCGGTGTTCAGCTACGCGCACCTGCCGGACCGCTTTTACCCGCAGACCCGCATCCAGGCGGAGACCCTGCCCAGCCCGCAGCAGAAACTGACCATCCTGCACAACACCATCAACCGTCTGCTGGAGGCTGGTTACGAATACATCGGTATGGATCACTTCGCCAAGCCCGATGACAGCCTGGCAGTGGCCCAGCGCGAAGGCCGCCTGCACCGCAACTTCCAGGGCTACACCACCCATTCGGATTGCGACCTGGTGTCGCTGGGTGTGTCGGCCATTGGTCAGACCGACGATGCCTACTTCCAGAACAACCACGACCTGGAAGCCTGGGAGAAGTCCATCGACGCCGGCCAGCTGGCCATTATCCGGGGCGTGAACCTGACCCGTGATGACCGCATCCGCCGCTGGGTGATCGGCCAACTGATCTGCCAGTTCCGGCTGGATCGCCAGCAGTTTACGGACCAGTGGGGGGAGAACTTCGACCGCTACTTCGCCGACGAGCTGCAGCGCCTGAATCCGATGATGGAAGATGAACTGATTGGCGATGATGGCCGCTTGCTGCAGGTGCAGCCCGCCGGGCGCCTGCTGATTCGTGCCATTTGCCAGATTTTCGATCTGTATCGCAAGGAAGGCGCCAGCCAGCGGTTCTCCCGCATTATCTGACGCTGTTTAGTGCAGGGGGTTCCCAAGCCGGCTGGCAAGCGATTGTCAGCCGGCTTTTCTTTGCCGCCAAGCCGCAGGCGGCTCCCAGGTCTCGTGCCAGGATTCAAATTTGTCGGCGGGCATGGGGCGAGCAATGCCGAAGCCCTGGGCATGGAGGCAGCCCAGCTCAATAAGGCTGCAGCCCTGGTCGGCGGTTTCCACGCCCTCGGCAATCACATTGAAACTGAAGGCCCTTGCCAGGCCGATGATGCCCTTGATGATGGCCCGGTTGCCCTTGCCATCGTCCATGTCCCGGACAAAGGACTGGTCGATTTTCAGCGTATCCGCTGGCAATCGTTTCAGGTAATCCAGTGCGGCAAAGCCGGTGCCGAAGTCATCCAGCGAGACGCTGACCCCCAGTTTTCGGCATTCGTTGAGTACCTTGCCGGCCCTCTCGATGTCGTTGATCGCGGTACTTTCCAGGATTTCCAGCTCCAGGTTCGCCGGGTTGAAGCCCGGATACCGACGCAGGTGCCGACGCAGGGAGTTGACGAATTCCGGGTCCAGCAGGTGTATGGCGTTTATATTGACGCTGACCTTGGTCTGGAGGCCCCGGGCACGCCAGCTTTCCAGTTGAGAAATTGCTGTTGCAATCACCCAGTTGCCAACATCAATGGAAATCGGGTGCTGCTCAATCTGGGGCAGGAACTCGCCCGGCGAGACCATTCCCCGTTCCGGGTCCTGCCAGCGCAGCAGCGATTCAACTCCCAGTAGCTCGCCCGTGGCCATGTTCACCTTCGGCTGGTAATGCAGACAGAGCTGGTTTTCGGTCATGGCCTTGTCGAGCCGCTGGAGCAATTGCGAGAAGGCGCTTTGGTCCCGGCCGTGTTGCGGGTCAAACCAGCTCAGGCGGGCACGACCATTGTGCTTGGATTGGTGCAGGGCTTCGGTAGCGTGGCGAATCAGGGTGTCGGCGTCGCCGTTGTCGCCCGGGAAGGCGGTGGCCCCAATACTGGCTGTCAGGGTGGTGGTGAAGCCGTTGAAGGTGATGGGCTGGCCCAGTTCCTGTTGCAGGCGCTCCAGCATTCGCCGGCCCTGGGCCGGATTTTCGAGTTGTTCGATCACCAGTAGCAACTCATCGCCACCGATGCGGGCAAGGGTGTCGCATTCACGAATGATGGATTGCAGGCGATGGGCGATCCGCTCAATCAGGACGTCGCCCGAGGCGTGACCGTATTGATCGTTGATCAACGCAAAGTGATCGAGATCGAAGGCCGCCACGACGATCTGATCGTCGCCCCGCCGGGCCAGGGTCAGCGCATGATCCAGGCGGTCCCGAAGCAGAAACTGGTTGGGCAGGCCGGTCAGCGGGTCGTGGTAGGCACGGTATTCCAGTTCGCGGGCGTGCTCGGCCGCCCGGTCGGTGATGTCGGAGGAAATCGAAACATAGTTTTCGACGCTGCCATGACGGTTGCGGATGGCGTTGATGGTGGTCAGTTCGGCAAAAAACTCACCATTCTTGCGCCGGTTCCAGATTTCGCCCTGCCAGGTACCGGTGGTCTTCAGTTCCTGCCACATCGACTTGTAGAAGTCCTTGGTCTGCCTGCCCGATTGCAGCATGTTGGGGTTATGTCCCAGGACTTCCTGCCGGGTATAGCCGGTGTTTGTGGTGAACGCGTCGTTGACCTCGATGATCCGTGCCTGGCTGTCGGTCACCGTAATCCTGTCGTGGGTGTGCTCAAACACCGCCTTGGAAAGCAGGAAACGCAGCTGGGTCTGCTGGAAGATCAATACCGCGAAGGTCAGACAGGCCAGCAGCGTCAGGGGTGAAATGATCATGTACCGCCAGAGTTCGTGGCGGGCTGATTTCAGCAACTGAGCGGCTTCTTCCAGGATGTTGTCGACAAGCCCGGCTTCAACACCGGCGATGTGCTGCATGCGTTCGGTCTGCCAGGCGAACCACTGTTCTGGGGTCGCTGCGTTTAGCAGGGCTGCCTGACCTTCGGGAGCCAGCAACTGGTTGCGAAAGCGGGTCGCGGGTGAATCAAAATTCAGCGCCTCGGCAGCGGCTTTAATGTCAATCGGGCCCAATAGGCTTTGGCGGGCACTCTGCTGCTGACCGGCCAGCATGAGTAACTGGTGTTGCTGCAAATCCGTCAGTTCGCCGGCCACCAGGGCGTCGGCGATGACCAGACCTTCCTTGCTGAGAAGCTCTTTCAACCGGTTTAGTACCGAGTAAGCCGCGAGTTTGCGGCCGATCTGGTTGTTTTCGGCCATGGCCGGCAGCCGGTTGATCAGCTCATTGAGCTGTTCTATATGACGGGTGAAGAACTCGCGGGCCTGCTCGGGTGTGGCCGTCAGCTGGTCGATGGCCGGGCGCAGGTCGGCCAGTTCATTCAGAGAATGGCTGAGTGTCCTGAGATCGCTGAGATAGGTCGAGTTGGCGCCCCGGGGCATGGGCTTGCTGAGGGCAACCTGTAGTGAGGTGCGCCGGTGTTCTGTGGCCTCCCGGGCGGCCTGTAGCCGGTCAGTCAGCCCCACGCCGCCGGTGCTCAGGCGCAGGACGCTGATGTCGCGTTCCCGCTGGAGCTCGCTGGCCAGGTTCCCGGCCTCGATGGCCAGCGTGGTGTGGCGCTCCAGCTTTTCCAGGTTCTGGGTGATCTGGTAGCGCTCAATGCCACTGACCACCGTCATCCACACCACGGCAACCACCAGTGGGGTGAACGCGAACATGAACCTGACCGACAAAGGCAGTCGGTCAAATTCATGGAGTGCTTTGGAAAGCCAGGGGTTACTGTCGCTCAATCTCTGTTATCCGGCCTTTTGTGTTTGGTCCTGGACCTTGAATTCATTAGCCAGATCTTGCAGTTCACGAGCAAGGCGAGCCTGCTCCTGAGTGACTTCCGTGATCTCCTGTGACCCGGTGAGGGACAGGATGGCAACTTCACTGACAGATTCCATATTACCGGCCAGCTCCCGGGTGACCGCCACCTGCTCTTCCGAAGCGGTGGCAATCTGGGTGGCCATGTCGGAAATCCGGTTTACATCGGTCAGGATTTCCGCAAAGGTTTTTTCCATCTCCGATGCCTGTTCGCTGGTTTCATTCGCAAGCTTGTGGCTTGAGATGATCGAGCGACTGGCGCTGTCTGTGATGTCCTTGAAACCGTTAATGATCTCTTCGATCTGGGTGGTGGACTCGTGTGTCTGTTGCGCAAGGGTGCGGACCTCATCGGCCACAACCGCAAAGCCGCGCCCATGCTCACCGGCCCTGGCTGCCTCAATTGCTGCGTTCAGTGCCAGCAGGTTGGTCTGGTCAGCCACCTTACGGATGACATCAACAACATCACTGATGGAACCACTGCGCTTTTCCAGCTCTTCAATGACTTCGTTGACTTCCTGAACCGATTTGGCGAGCGAACGAATGCGCGTCACGCTTGAGTGTAACACACGCTCGCCCGTCTGACTTTTTTCCATTGCACGATTGGACGCATCGGCCACTTCGTTGGTGTTCTGGGAGATCTCTTCGGAGGTTGCGGTCATCTCTTCGGTGGCCGCGGCCACCTGTTCGATCTGCTCCTGCTCTCTCTTGATCTGCTTGGCGTTTTGTCCCGCCGTGGAACTGGTTTCCTCGGTGGCCGTGGCCAGTTGCACGCTGGCCCGGTCGATCTGCTCAAGGGCGGCTCGAAAGCGGGCGAACAGCTGGTTGATGGCATCGGCGATGGTGCCGATTTCATCCTTGCTGGTTACCGGGATTTCATGGGTCAGGTCCTTTTGCTCCATGGCGTGGTGCAGGTTGCTGCGCAGCAGATGAACCTGGCGATGAATGGCATGGATGATGACAATCATCAGGATGATGACCAGCGCAATGGCCGCTGCCGCAATGGAAGAGACGATGACCAAGTTGTTGCGGGCCTGGGTTACAGCCTGTGAGGCCTGCCCTTCCACTTGATCAAGCATGGCATCGCGGATGTCATTCATGGCATCGATGCGCGTGGTCGAGACCTCAAACCAGTCAGTTGCCTCCAGCGCGTACATGCCGGCGGGGCTGCTGAGCAGGGTCTCCCTCTGGCTGGCCAGCGCGCGATTTTCCTGGGTGTTGGCGAAGCCTTCGATCTGCGCGCGAACGCTTCCATCGGAGTGCAGCATGGCGGTTGCGGTATGCAGGTAGGCGTCCTGGCGACCGGCAAGCGTGGTGACCTGACCCACGCTCGGCAGGGCAAAATCCCCTCTGCGAATCAGTCCGGCCCCTTTGGCACGCTCGCGGCCAGACATCTCAGCGGCCTGGGCCAGGGCAAAATAGGCGTTAATCTGTCGCGCAAGCTCCGGATCCTCAGTCCTGCGGACCAGCAGCGCGATGCGATCGACAAGATCCATGATCAGGCCGGTGTACTGGCTGGCGGATTCAGAGAGGGTCAGTGCCCGATCATCCACTTGCTGGCGCAGGCCAGACAGGTTCCCCGCATCCTGAGTGAAACGCTCGATGCTGTCCCGGACGGCGGCATCAAAGTCCGCCTCTGACCGGACATTCTTCAGGTTGGCGCGATAGCCGGACAGTGCGCGGTCTGTGGCCTGACGCTGTGCCTGCAGCGCCTGCGCCGCTTTTTTTGCGGACTCGGAGCCTGGATCGCTGGAAATGTAGACGGCAGAGCGCCCGCGTTCGCGCTGCAGTTCTTCGGCCACGGGATCGCCAATGTCTGCCAGCCGGACCATTTCTTTCACGTGCTGCATGCTGCTCAGCTCGCTGGCGGTCTCGTTAATGCTCTGTGCCGCAAAGAGGATCAGTGCGACCAGGGCCGGCAATATCAATGCAATGAGTTTGCCTCGCATTGATAAGTTGTTAATGAAGCTCATGTTAGACGCCCCTGTTGCTGAATACTCCGCCTATTATCGGCCAGTGTGGATGACTCGGGTATCGGCGTGTCGGGGTAAGGATTTAGGTATCGAGTTCTTTGTAAGTTGCTGTAAATAAATGTTAATCCGATGATTTTAAGGGGAGTTTTAAGGCGGTAAGAAGTAGTGCGTAGAGTACCTCCATAGAGGTATTCAGGAGTTTTGGTGGCTTTGCTGACAAAGGTCAAGGAGCCGTTAATGCCCGATGGCTAGGGTATCTCTACGATTCCCCCCGTGGAGAAACCCATGGAACTTGTTTGCCCCGCCGGCAGCCTGCCGGCCCTGAAAAAAGCCGTGGATAACGGCGCCGATGCCGTTTACATCGGCTTTCGCGACAGCACCAACGCCCGCCAGTTCGCCGGCCTGAATTTCAACGACAAGCGTGCCCGCGAAGGCATTGAATATGCCCACGCCCGTGGCAGCCGGGTGTTCTGCGCCATCAATACCTACCCCCAGCCAGACGGCTGGCAGCAATGGACGGCAGCGGTGGACCGGGCCGCCGGGCTGGGAGTGGATGCCATCATCCTGGCAGACATGGGGCTGCTGGATTACGCCGCCAACAAATACCCACACATTGCCCGCCACCTTTCCGTCCAGGGCTCGGCCACCAGTTACGAAGCCTTGTCGTTCTACAAGGACAACTTTGGTATCCGCCGGGCGGTGTTGCCCCGGGTACTCTCCCTGGACCAGGTGCGGGGTGTCGCCAAACACAGCCCGGTGGAGCTGGAGGTCTTCGCCTTTGGCAGCCTGTGCATCATGGCCGAGGGGCGATGCTACCTTTCGTCCTACTTGACGGACGAATCTCCTAACACCCGTGGAGCCTGCTCACCCGCCAAGGCGGTGCGCTGGGAGGAAACACCTCGGGGGCTGGAATCCCGCCTGAATGAAGTCCTGATTGACCGCTACGGTCCCGGTGAGTCGGCTGGCTATCCCACCTTGTGTAAAGGCCGGTTTGAAGTGGAGGGCAGCGTTTACCACGCCATAGAAGAGCCGGTGAGCCTGAACACCCTGGACCTGTTGCCAGAGTTGAAGGAACTGGGCATCAGCGCCGTGAAAATCGAAGGCCGCCAACGCAGCCCGGCCTACATCGCCGATGTGGCCCGAACCTGGCGCCAGGCCCTGGACCGGGTGCGGGCGGGCGCCGACGGTTTCGAGGTGGACGCCGCCTGGAACCATACCCTGGCCGGACTTTCCGAAGGTGGCCTGACCACCATCGGCGCCTATCATCGCAAGTGGAAATAGGGTGACCCTTTTATGATGAAGCTTTCCCTTGGTCCGATTCTGTGGTTCTGGAGCAAGCAGTCGGTTTTTGATTTTTATGGCGAGGCAGCGGACTGGCCGGTGGACACCATCTACCTGGGAGAAGTGGTGTGCTCGCGGCGCCGGGAACTGAAACCCGATGACTGGCTGGATCTGGCGCGGGACCTGAAAGCCTGCGGGAAGGACGTGGTGCTGTCCACGCTCACGCTGATTGAGTCCGAGGCCGATCTGCGCCGGCTGCGCCATTTTTGCGAGCAGGACGAGTTCCTGGTGGAGGCGAACGACCAGAGCGCCGTGCAGGTAGCGGTTCGCAACAACCTACCCTTTATCACCGGCCCATCCATGAACATCTACAACACCGCCACCCTGAAGCTGCTGGCCAACCAGGGCCTGCAGGGCTGGAACCTGCCGGTGGAGCTGGGCAAGGAAACTCTGGCCCAGTTGATTGGAGAGCTGGAACAGGAGGGGCTGGATCTGCCCGCCGAAGTGTTCTCCTGGGGCTTTCTGCCGCTTGCCTGGTCGTCCCGCTGCTTTACCGCCCGGCATTACAACCTGCCCAAGGACAACTGTGAGTTCCGTTGTCTGCAACATCCGGACGGCATGGCGCTGCGTTCGCGGGAGAGTCAGGAGCTGTTTCGCATCAACGGCATCTCCACCCTCTCGGGCTCTCGTTATGACCTGATGCGGGAGTTGCCGGATATGGAGCGCATGGGCGTTGGCACCGTGCGTCTGAGTCCGGAGCACCAGGGCATGGAGGACGTCGTCAAACGCTTTGATCAGGTGCGCCGGGGGGAAGTTCCGGACACCGACCCACTGGCGCTGGTGGAAGCGCCGCCGTGTAACGGCTACTGGTACGGCAGACCAGGCATGGATTTGTACAAGGAGGGCTTATAGGAGGCTTTCACTTATCGCGGCGTGATTGCAACTGAAGGAGCCCGGAAAAGCGATGAAGATGGACTGCTCCCACCTGCACCGTTGGTGCGCCCGCTTCCCGCAGCTGGTGCGGCTGTGGTGGTGTACCTATGTGCTGGTGATGGCGTTTCAATACCAAATCGCTGGTGGTCATGACAGCCTGCTCCTGGTTTTCTTTAACGGTGGGCTGTTATTGGCAGCGTTGCTGCATATCGGGCGTCGTCTGGAGTCGATCCGATGGATGCTGGTTTTTTCCATCCTGATTTTCGGTAGTGACTGGCTGTTGATGGTGGTGCTGGCTGAAAAGTCGGCGCTGATGTCTTTGGCCATAACGGCCACGCTGGTGCTGCAGGGGGGGCTGGGCTACGTTTTTCTGCGTGTTGTTAACCTGCACCGGGAACTGCCTGATACCCAGAAGAAAGTGATCTGGTTTTCCTGGGCGGCCGCACTTTTCCCCGTCGTGGTTTCGTCCCTCGTTATGACCGTGCTGGCGTTATACCTGGCGGGGACAGCGGACCCTGAAACGGTTGGTGTGAATTTTCTCTGGTGGTCGGTTTCCCGCTTCACCTCCGTTGTGCTGGTCGCCCCGGCCGTGCTTTTCATTGTTGATCGGTACGAGGCTGGAGCCAGTGTCGAATGGGAAAACGAGTTCCTGGTGTTCACGCTTGGCGCGGTTCTGTTTGCGCTGGTGCTTTTTTCCGTCGCCAACCCTCCGGGCCGGGAGCTGGCCAGTTACAGCTATTTACTGCTGCCGGTATTGCTGGTGGCATCTGTCCGCTTTCCGCTCCATCAGAGCCTGTTGATCCTGCTTCTGGTGGGGCTTGCCAGTCATGCGGGCGATGCGATCGCCGCTTCCACTCCCGAGCTCTTACGCCAAAGCAGTATCGCCCTGGCGGTTTTTCTTTGTATCAACTGTGCCGTGGTCTGGCATATGGGCGTTCTCACCAGGGAACGGACCAGTGCGTTGACCAGTGAACGGCGGCAGCGATCCATGTACGAGATGCTGAGCCGGGTTAACCAGGCCATCGTGAAGTCTGGTTTTGACCGTAATGCCATGTTCCATCAGGTTTGTCAGGCCATTCTGGATGAAGGCGGTTATCAGCAGGCTAGTATCAGCGCGATCGGGCGGAGAGGGACGCTTATGCCCAACGACGGGGTTTGCCTGACGAAACACGCTGACGGTGCGGGCGGGCCGGTTGGTTGTGTCTCCGCATTCCCTATATACCAGCGAGGCAGGCTCGTGGCGGAACTGACCGTCACTGCAAACGCCTGTGGCGATTTCGCTGCCGATGCCCGACGGGTGTTCCAGGAGATGTCGGACGATCTGGGGCTTGCGCTGGCCATGCATGAGCAGGAAAAACATCTCAAACAGGTGGCCGAGGTGTTTCAGCACAGCCAGGAGTCAATCATCATCGCGGACACTAAAGGCACAATCTTGAACGTCAATCCGGCCTTTACCCGTATTACCGGATACTCCCGCGCCGAAGCATTGGGTAACAACCCCAGGATGCTGAGTTCCGGCCGGCAGGATCGGAGCTTTTACAAGAGCCTGTTTCAGCAATTGCAACGTGACGGTTTCTGGTCCGGTCAGTTCTGGAACAAACGTAAAAGCGGCAAGCACTACCTGCAGCGGGGAACGATTTCCGCCGTATTCGGCGAGAACGGCAAGCCGGAGCATTACATTGCCATCATGGAAGACGTTTCGACCTACCATGAGGCCGAGGAGAAAATAGAGGCGCTCGCCAACTACGATCCACTGACGGGGCTGCCTAACCGGGTTCTGCTGGAAGAGCGTTTTGCCCAGGCCTTTGCCCACGCCCGCCAGACCCGGTCTGTCTGGTCCCTCCTGTTTATTGATCTGGATGACTTCAAACAGGTGAATGACGCTCTTGGGCACCATCACGGTGATGAGCTGCTCAAGGCCGTGTGTCAGAGACTGGTATCCCATGTAAGCAAAGGGGATACCCTGTGTCGCTTCGGTGGTGACGAGTTCATTCTATTAATGCAGGGCGGGGCAAAGGAAGCTGGACAGCTCGCACAGCGCCTGATTGCTGAGGTTAGCCGGGTTTTCGATATCGAAGGCGCCCAATTACACATTGGTGCCAGTGTGGGGGTGGCGGTGCTTTTCCTGGATGGCGATACGCTGGGTGAATTGATCCAGGCGGCCGATACCGCGTTGTACCATGCCAAAAGTGACGGGCGTGGCAGAGTCAGCTTTTTCGCCAAGTCCATGCAGGACCAGGCGCAATTCCGTCTTGCCCTGAAGCCCGCCCTGCAGAAGGCCATCGCCGAAGACGAGTTGTTTCTACTGTTCCAGCCGAAGATTGAGCATTCTCCGGACGGTCAGTTCCGGACAGTGGGGTACGAAGCCCTGGTTCGGTGGGACAACCCGAACACCGGGATGGTTTCTCCCGGCGAGTTCATTCCGGCTGCCGAGGACAGCGGCCAGATCGTCGAGGTTGATCGCTGGGTTATCAGGGCCGCCGTCAATCAGCTGGCGCAATGGTTGAAAGAAGGCCGCCAGCCTGTTTTGCCGGTTGCAATCAACGTCTCGGCGGCGTTGTTCTCAAGGCCGGAATTTGTGGATGACCTGCTGGCGATTGTGGAACGCTCGAGTGTGCCTCCCAGGCTGGTGGAGCTTGAGATAACCGAACATGCGGCCACGGTGGATATGGCCAATACTCTCAAGACGCTCAGGGAACTGAGGGTGAGAGGGTTCCGCCTGGCCATAGACGATTTCGGGACTGGATATTCAAGCCTTTCGTATTTGAGAGAGTTTCCGATCAACCATCTGAAAATTGATCTGAGTTTTGTCCGCGACGTTCATCTTGATCTGAAAAAACAGGGACTTGTTAAAGCGATAATCTCAATGGCGCACTCACTGGATTTGTCGACGATTGCCGAAGGTGTGGAAGTCAAAGAAGAACTGGAGTTTCTTCTGGAAAACGGCTGTGATGTGTTTCAGGGCTACTACTTCAGCAAACCAGTTTCCGCTTCCGAGTGCGCCAATATCGACGTGTCTACCGTTACTGACTGAATACAGAAAGCCTCGGTATGACGCCTGCCTTCACGTTCCCAACTGCCATTTTAATGCATTATTTGGCATCTATATTAGCCAGGTTATAGGCTTCGGGTATCGAAATTCAGGAGACTTTATCTATGGATATTCGACTCAAACGTGCCTATGAGACCCCCGCTCGATCGGACGGGCCGCGCATCCTGGTAGACCGGATCTGGCCACGGGGGGTTGCCAAAGACGACGCCGACATCGCCCATTGGCTCAAGGGGCTGGCACCATCCACTGAGTTGCGCAAGTGGTTTGGACACGATCCAGATAAGTGGCGGGAGTTCCAGGATCGGTATCTGGAAGAACTAAAGGGCGGCGAAGCCGGGGAGGACCTGGACGCCTTTAAACAGCTGCTTTCAGAGTACAATCGCATCACACTGGTGTTTGCTGCGAAGGATACCGAGCACAATAACGCCGTGGCTCTCCGGGAGTTCATTCGGGAGGGTTCGCTTTAGCCGTATCTGGTGCGCTGCTGTCGGAAATTGAGCTGGCGAACCTGGAAGAGCTGGAGATGATGCTGGTGGTCTACCAGGTGCTGCCGGGGGCCGAGTGCCCCTGAGGCTTTCATGACTCAACTTTGGGTTTGTGCTATATAATATCTAGAAATAACCATAGTACATTTTGGAGGTGGGTCATGACCGTCAACGAAGGTCTTCGTTTAATGGCAGGAGTTTTTACCCTGATTTCCATTATCCTCGCTCATTATGTCAGCCCCTGGTGGCTCCTGTTCACCGCTTTCATTGCCCTGAATCTGATTCAGTCGGCTTTCACCAAGTGGTGTCCGGCCATGGTGATTCTCAAGAAGCTGGGCTTTAAGGAAGAGCGGCCGGTTAACTGAGGGTTATCCGCCGAACGGCCACAGGATCTGCCTCAGGCTGATATCCCACTCCAGGCTGTCCAGCAGGTTTTTCAGGGCCAGGCCCAGTTCGGTGTCGCCTTCGATCACCAGGCGGCGCTGGAAAAACAGCTGGTCCGGGTCCTGTCGGCGCTCGGCGAGGGTTTTGAAAGCGGCCAGGGAGCCGCGAATGGTTGCTTCGCCGGTGCCGTTGTCCACCGCCAGACGGCCATTGGTGAAGGCCAGGGTAAGGCCGGGATGACCGCCGGTAACCTCCAGGCGTATGCGCCGGCCCTCGAAGTCGTCGAATTCGCCTTCAGCGATGGCCTCGGCAAACAGTCGGTTCAGCGTTGGTTCCACGGCCTTTCGCTTGAGAAACAGCGGGATGCCGCGGTCAATCGCGCCAAGCGCCGGAGCGGGTGAGGGTAGGTATTCGCGCAGGAATGCCGCTGACTGGTCCAGCAGGTCGCCGGGCTGTCGGGTGGGCATTGCCGGTAAGCGGGGCATGGGCAGCTGCATGGGAATCTCCGCAAAACATGAGTCCGGGCAGCTTAGCCCAAACCGGCGCGCACCGGGTTGATATAACTCAGTTAAAGCCGTGCGTCGTCAGCTCCGGTGAAAGCCTTCTTCCACGGCCCAGACAGCCACTTCCACCCGGGAACGCAGGTTCAGTTTTTTCAACAGGTGCTTTACGTGCACTTTCACTGTGCCGTCGCTGATGTCCAGTTTGCGGCCAATCATTTTATTGGAAAGGCCCTCGGCGATCAGGCGCAGGATGTCCTTTTCCCGTGGGGTCAGAGTGTCAAAATCGGGCCGGGACGCCTGTTGAGGCTTGTTGGAACGCAAGGCTTCGGCCAGCAGCGTGGTCAGGCGATCGCTGATCACCAGTTTGCCTGTGGCAGCCTGATGTAACTGGCCGATCATGTCTTCCGGCTCCATATCCTTGAGCAGATAGCCGTCGGCACCGGCGCGCAGGGCCGCCACCACGTCGTCTTCCTGGTCCGACACCGTGAACATGACAATACGGGAGCTGAGGCTCTGTTCCCGGAGTTTTTTCAGCGCCTCAATGCCATCCATCTCCGGCATGTTCAGATCCATCAGGATCAGGTCGGGCTCCAGTTCGGTGGCCAGGCGGATACCATCCATGGCGTTACTGGCCTCGCCGGCGACCGTCATATCGTCTTCCAGTTCGATCAACTGCTTGATGCCCTGGCGCAGCAGTGGATGATCGTCAATCAGCAGAATGCTTGCGGGTGTTTCGCTCATGGGGTCTCTCGTTTTTATCGACTGCCGGTCAGGCCGGCGTTGTTTCGGTGGTGATCAGGCTCCGGCTTTTCGGAATGAACGTGAGCACGACTTCCACGCCCTTTTCCGGCCGGTTACTAACGTGTATCTGGCCGCCCAGTGTGCGAGCCCGGTCCTGCATGATCACCAGGCCGTAATGGTTAATCGGCTGGCCGGCCTTGGGCAGACCCTTGCCGTTATCGATAACGCGGGCACACACGCGGGGAGACTCGAACTGTATGTCCACCCGGATGTCCGTGGCCTCGGCGTGTTTCACCGCGTTGGCCAGGCCCTCTCGCACAATCTGCAGGGTGTGGATTTCCTCGTTGGGCGATAGGGTCTGGGGCGGCAGGTTGTACTCCAGGGTTACCGGTTTACCCAGACGCTCCGAAAACTCATCAATGGTTTTGTTCAGTGCGCTGGCCAGATCCGGGGTGTCGAGCTTGAGGCGGAAGGTGGTGAGCAGCTCCCGTAGCTGTCGATAGGCGCTGTTCAGGCCGGTGCTCAGCTCGTCGAGGATGTCTTCGTGGGCCGCTTTCTGGCTGCCTTCAATATTCAGGCGGCGCAGGCGGGTGACCTGCATCTTCAGGTAGGACAGGGATTGCGCCAGTGAATCGTGCAACTCCCGGGCAATGACCGTGCGCTCCTCGGCCAGCGTCATTTGCTGTTCTTCGGTGATCTGGCGCTCCAGGAAAATAGCCGTGGCCAATTGGTCAGTCAGGGTTTCGAGCAGACGCCGGGCCGTGGCGGAGAGTTCCTGATTGGCCGGGTACCACACTTCAAGCGTGCCCAGTAGCTGCCCGGGGGTACGGATTGGCAGTAAAAGGCGCCGGCCATCGCTGGTGCTGACCGGCAGTTCGTCCATGGCTTCCGGCGTGACCAGGCAGGCATTGCAATGGTGGTCCCGACAGTAGAACGGGCGCTGGTCGGTGGCGGTGGTCAGGGCCTCTACCGGCTCCTCGGATGCCTTGTCATGCAGGTAAAGACGAATCGGGCCCACCCCTAAAAGGGACTCCAGTTCCTGGAGCATGGGGATGGCACCACTGCACAGGTCATGGTTTGCAAACAGCTGGCGGCTGGCTGAGTGCATGGTTTGCAGGGCCGCCTGGCTGATTTCCAGTTCTTCGGTTTTCTGGCGGGCCTGGGTTTCCAGCTCGTGGTAGGTCAGGGCGAGCTCGTCGGTCATCTGGTCAAAGGCCGAACCTAGACGGGCCAGCTCGTCTGAGCCTTTTAGCCGGGCCTTGCGAGAGAAGTCCTTGTGTCCAACGGCCGTGGCGATGCTGATCAGTTTGCTCAATGGCTTGAGGACACGGTTTTTCAGGTCAACAAACAGGGCGATGACGATCATGATGGAGAACACCATGCTGGTCACCTGAATCAGGTGCAGCAGGTCAATGCGAGCCTCGGTGCGTTCCTCGAGCATGCTGACCAGTTGGTTGACCTCCGAGGTGTAACTTTTGGCCGTGGATAGCGTTGCGGCAGTCAGGGCGGAGCCTGGAACATGCTCTTGGATTGCAGGTTTGAGCTCGGTTTGCCAGATGGCCCGGACCTTCTCATATTGAAGCGCCAGAGGGTGGTCGTCCGTGCGCGGAATTGAACGGACCACCGCCGGGGCTTGGATCAGGGCCTCGTATCCATCCAGCTGCTCACGGATTGTCTTCGCACCGGTCTGGGTCTCGCTGGCCGATGCGGCGATCAGTTGGAAAGCCCCCATGCGCAGCAGGCCGGCCTGGTTGATTGCCGTGGCGTTCCCCTCAATGCTGTTGGAGACAGCCAGAGTGCTGGCCATGCTCACAATGGCGGTCAGAACAATGGCGCCGATGACAATGGCAATCCGGTTTACCAGAGGATGTCTTGAGGTCATGCAGTGCCTGGATGCTCCCTGGGTTAATGATGGGGTTTGCTGGCTTTCGGGATTATGGCGGACAAGCCGAAAGCAGAATACCTCTTTGAGGATAGTCAATTACCCCGATAGTTGTTAACCCATGATAGATTTTGACCCTTGCTGTGGCAAAAGCTGACAATAAAAGTTGACTTTTAGAAGGGGCAAAATGTGCTGTGCTGGCCAACCATGATTTTGACGGTGATGAGCGACTGTCCTCGCTGGCGGTAATCCTGCCGCTGGTGGTGACGGGCTTTATCGTGGCGGCCAGTTGCTGGACCCTGTTTGCGGTTGCCGGCGTGCACCTTCGCGACGAACTTGCCTTGAGCAGTCTGCAGTTTGGCACTCTTCTGGCCACACCCATGGCGTTCAGTGCGGCATTGGCTATTCCGGCCGGCTTGGCGGCCCAGCGCTATGGGGCACGTGTGGTTATGCTTTGGTGCCTGGCGGGCCTGGCGGTGTGTATGGCGCTGTTGCTGGGTGTGGAGAGTTTCTATGGCTATCTGGTGGTGGCCAGCGGCCTGGGGTTTGCCGGAGGCTTTTACAGTGCCGGCCTGCAGTTTGTCATCAGTCACAGCACGCTCCGGCGGCTGGGGTTGGTATTGGGCATCTTTGGCGCCGGGGTGACCGGCGCGGGCGTAACGTATTACCTGGTGCCGGTGTTTCATGAGGCCTTTTCCTGGCAGGGCGTGCCTCTGGCCTATCTGGTGGTCCTGTTGTTGGTGATGGCGCTGCTGCTGATGCTGACGGATCGGGAGCCAGAGCCCGAGCGGCGGGAAATATCCAGCCCCACTTCCTTTCTCCAGTTTTTTGCACTCCTTCAAAAGAGTCGGGCTCTGGGGTTGAGTGTTGACTTCGGCCTGGTTGCCGGCAGCTTTTTCGCTCTGGCTCTCTGGCTGCCGGACTTTTTCTCCGCCCAATTCCACCTGCAATTGGAGGCGGGTGCCGGCATGGCACAGTGGTTTGTGATTCCGGGCGCCCTGGCACAGATCGCCGGTGGCTGGCTCTCGGACCGCGTGGGCAGTTCCCGGGTCATTATCTGGGCGCTGGCGCTCTGTCTGGCCTCGTTGTTCGTTCTTTCCTATCCGCCCATGACCCTGTTTATAAGGGGGATTGAGGCCACCATCGTGATTGAGTACTCACTGCCATTGCTGGTTGAAGGCGGCGTGGTGGTGTTGCTGGGGCTGGGCATGGGGTGCGCCATGGGCAGTATCCAGAGGGCGGTTATTCTGACTCGCCGGTCCGATGCCGCATTGTTCGCCGGCTTTCTGCTCGTTGCCGCCTGCTCGGTGGCCTTTGTCCTGCCCTTGATCTTTGGCGCGATCAATCAGTGGGTGGGGGTGCGTACGGCCGTTTTCATGGTCCTTTTTGGGCTGCTGGGCACCAGTTTGCTGCTCTTTGTCTGGCGCACCCATCGGGGTGAAGGGGAAGCTTTCTGACGTTCGAAAGAATTGAGTTGAGTCAAATTTTGGGGAATTACCGGCTTTCTACCCCCATGGGGGGAGCGATTTTTCAGTGTTCTCCCTCTAGCATCTTAAACACATATTAATAATGCATGAATATGCAGGAGCGGACCCATGGCAATGACACAGACTGTAGATAGTGATTATGCCAAACCGGTACTGGTGGCTGTGAACTCAACCCCGAAAGAGGATCGGCTTGACGCCCTGCGAAGGCATGCCATGTTCCGGACGATGCGCCCGGACGATGTGGACTATCTGATCCAGCAGTCGCGTCATCTCCAGCTTGGCCATCACCAGTTGCTGTATCGCCAGGACATGCCGGCCCACCACTTTTTCTTTGTGTTATCCGGGCGTCTGCGTCTGTATCGTCTGGATTCTTCTGGTATTGATCGGACCCTCGACAGTATTGCCCCCGGCGACTGTTTTGCCGAAGTGATGATTTACGCCGAGCCGGCTCGCTATGCCTGCTACGCAGAGGCCCTTAAATCCAGTGAGGTGCTGATGATCCCAATTCGTGCCTATCGGGATATGTTGGCGCGGAACCCGGAGTATGCACAGGCGGCTCTGAATCACTACGCCCAGCGTGCCGTTACCCGTTTTCACGAGCTGGAAATCATGACCGTCCAGAACGCCAGGGACCGACTGATCCGTTATTTGATTGATCTGCTGCCTAATGGTGAGAAGCAGGGAGGCGAGGTGGAATTGCCATTGCCCAAGTGTCTGGTGGCGTCCAGGCTGGCGATGCAGCCGGAGACCTTTTCGCGGATTCTGGCTGACCTGAAAACCAGTGGCCTGGTGCGGGTGAATCGCAGTCGGCTGTTCATTTCAGACCCTCAGCGCCTGATCGAAATTAGCCAGTAACAGGCATCGGATGCCATTTCAGGAAGGGGGTTGAAGTTTGATCAAAAGGAGCCTATAAAATGCATGTTAAAGATGCATTTTGGAGGCTTCTTATGGAAAACCTTTTGTTCAGAGCGAACAGCGCAATGGTCTGGTCACTGCTTGGCCTCGTGATGACAATAGTGCTGGCCTATCCGATGGCCCATTACCTGCCCATGGCCATCCAGATTCTTGCACATGTGGGCACGCTGCTTTTTGCCGTGGGCATCAAGGTTGCGTACGTTGCCAGGTTGGTATTTCTCAGTCGTTTGGGCAGACCTGTCCACTGAATATCGGTAGAATAGACAATGATCAAATCCCGAGCGTGATTCCCGTGATCAGTGAGCGTGTTGGCAGAACCGGTTTTCGTTTTCTTGCGTATACCTCAGCAGGATTGGCAGTAGCTGGCGTAGTTCTCCCGCTGGTGCCAACGACGCCGTTTGTCCTCCTGGCAGCGTTTTTTGCCAGCAAGGGCTCGCCGGCATTTGCAGCCTGGTTGGCGGCACATCCTACCTTCGGGCCGGTGATTGATCAGTGGCGTGAGCGTCGAGCTGTCCCGGGTAAGGCAAAATGGCTGGCCTGCACCATGATGGCGGGCAGCTGGGGGCTTCTGTTGGCCTTGGGCACAGCTGCCCATGTCCTGGCCCTCTCGGGTGTGGTTTTGCTGGTCGTGGCGACTTATCTGGTGACACGCCCAACCTGTTGAAGAATTTGTCCATTTGGAGCATCGCATGCACATCACCCGTTACACCGATTATTCATTGAGGGTTCTGATTTATCTGGCTGCAGAGGGTGATCGGCTGGCGACCATTCAGGAAATCGCAGACAGCTATCAGATTTCCAAGAACCACCTGATGAAGGTGGTGCATCAGCTCAACAAGAAGGGATATATCGAGACGGTTCGGGGCAAGAATGGCGGCATGCGGCTGCACATGGCGCCGGAAGATATCAATATTGGCATCCTGATCCGGGAAACCGAACAGGACCTGAACATTGTCGAGTGTTTCTCATCAAAAAATGCTTGTAAGATCACTCCTGTTTGCGGTCTGAAAGGCATGTTCAACGAAGCACTCAAGGCCTTCCTGGAAGTGCTGGACAAGTACACCCTGGCGGATGTGATCCGCGATCCCCATCGTCCCCAGTTGTTGCGCCTGCTGCAGATCGCCTGAACCTGTCAGCCTCAATCGCAATAACAATCAGGGAAAGCCATGCAGACAAAATTCCTTCTCGACGAAAGCCAGATGCCGAAGTACTGGTACAACCTTCAGGCGGATTTGCCGAAGCCTTTACCCCCCGTACTTCACCCCGGAACGCACCAGCCAGTTACCCCCGATGACATGGAGCCGTTGTTCCCCAAGGCTCTGATCGAGCAGGAAATGACCACCGAGCGGGAAATCGACATTCCCGAGCCGGTGCGCGATGTCTACCGCCTCTGGCGCCCGGCGCCCCTGTACCGGGCCTACGGCCTGGAAAAGGCCCTGGGCACCTGTGCGAAGATTTTCTACAAGTACGAAGGCGTGAGCCCGGCCGGCAGCCACAAGCCCAATTCGGCCATTCCCCAGGCGTTCTATAACCGCGAAGCGGGTATTCGCACCCTCACCACGGAAACCGGCGCCGGCCAGTGGGGTACCTCGCTGTCATTCGCCGGCTCGCTGTTCGATATGGATGTCACCGTGTTCCAGGTGAAGGTTTCCTATGACCAGAAGCCTTATCGCCGGGCGGTGATGGAAACCTACGGCGCCAATTGTGTGGCCTCACCCTCGAACCTGACCGAGTTTGGCCGCAAGGTACTGTCGGAAACACCGGACCACACCGGCAGCCTGGGCATTGCCATTTCCGAGGCGGTGGAGCTGGCGGTGAAGGACCCGAACACCAAGTATGCCCTCGGCTCGGTACTCAACCATGTATTGTTGCATCAGTCGGTGATTGGCATGGAGTCCATGCAGCAGATGGAAATGGCCGATTGCTGGCCGGACGTGATCGTTGGCTGTACCGGCGGTGGGTCCAACTTCGCCGGCATGGCCTTCCCGTTTATTGGTCACGCCCTGCGCGGGGGCGAGAAGTCCCGCATTGTGGCGGTGGAGCCCTCCGCGTGCCCGACGCTGACCCGGGGCAAGTACGCCTATGATTACGGCGATACCGCCCAGATGACGCCAATGACCAAGATGCACACCCTGGGCTCCGGCTTCACGCCGCCCGGCTTCCACGCCGGTGGCCTGCGTTACCACGGTATGGCGCCGCTGGTGTCGCACGCCAAGGAACTGGGTCTGTTCGATGCCGTGTCCTACACCCAGCGTGAGTGTTTCGAGGCTGGCGTGCTGTTTGCGCGCCACGAGGGCATTGTGCCGGCGCCGGAAGCCAACCACGCAGTGAAAGGGGCCATTGAAGAAGCTCTGCGCTGCAAGCGCGAGGGCAAGGAAGAAGTGATCCTGTTCAATCTCTGTGGTCACGGCCATTTCGACATGGCGGCCTACACCTCCTATTTCGCCGGCGACTTGAGCGACCACGAATACGACGATCAGGAACTGGCCATGGCGTTGTCCGGCCTGCCGTCCGTAAAAGCCGAATAACCGGTGTAGTTCCTTCCCCGAATAAGAAACTGCCCCGCTGCCGCCGGTATTGGTCTTCCGGCGGGTGGCCGGGGCAGTGTGTGCAGGTTTTTTATTCCGGGGCTGGCGTCGGGCAGTGGAATTCTTCCACCACCACGCCTTCTTCCACGCTTTCCAGGTGCACATCAAAACCCCACAGCCGGTGCACGTGGCGGACCACTTCCTCGGTATCCTCACCCAGCGGTACGCGATCCACGGGGATGTGGCGCAGGGTCAGGGAGCGGTCGCCGCGCACATCCACGTTCCACACCTGGATGTTGGGCTCGCGGTAGCTGAGGTTGTACTGGCGCGCCAGTTTTTCCCGCAGTGGGCGGTAGCCGGGATCGTCGTGGATGGCGGTGACGGTGTAGTGATCTTCCAGTTCGTCGTTTTCGATGGCAAACAGCCGCAGGTCACGCATCACCTTTGGCGACAGGAATTGCTGGATGAAGCTCTCGTCCTTGAAGTTGTGCATGGCGAAATGCAGGGTTTCCAGCCAGTCGCTGCCGGCGATGTCCGGGAACCACTCGCGGTCCTCGTCGGTGGGGTGTTCGCAGATCCGGCGCAGATCGCTGAAAATGGAAAAGCCCAGGGTGTAGGGGTTGATGCCGGAGTAGTAGGGGCTGTCGAAGGGCGGCTGGTAGATCACCGCCGAGTGGCTTTGCAGGAATTCCAGCATGAAGCCGTCGTTCACCAGGCCCTTGTCGTACATGCGGTGCAGCAGGGTGTAGTGCCAGAAGCTGGCCCAGCCCTCGTTCATCACCTGGGTCTGGCGCTGTGGATAGAAGTATTGGCCCAGCTTGCGGACGATGCGCACGATTTCCCGCTGCCAGGTTTCCAGCAGGGGGGCGTTCTTTTCAATGAAGTACAGCAGGTTTTCCTGGGGCTCTTCGGGGTAACGGCGGCGATGGCGCGCCGGGTCATCGTCTTCCTCCGGCTTGGGAATGGTGCGCCACAAGTCGTTCAATCGCCGTTGCAGGTATTCCTCCCGCTCCTTCTGCCGACGGGCTTCCTCGGCGGCGGAGATCGGTGGCGGGCGCTTGTACCGGTCCACGCCGTAGTTCATCAGCGCGTGGCAGGAATCCAGGACTTCTTCCACCGCATCCACACCGTAGCGCTCCTCGCATTCGGAGACGTAGGTGCGGGCAAATACCAGATAATCGATGATGGCGCTGGCGTCGGTCCAGGTGCGGAACAGGTAATTGCCCTTGAAGAAGGAGTTATGGCCGTAACAGGCGTGGGCGATCACCAGGGCCTGCATGGGCAGGGTGTTTTCCTCCATCAGGTAGGCGATGCAGGGGTTGGAGTTGATGACAATTTCATAGGCCAGGCCCATTTGCCCGCGCTCGTAACCCTTGGCGGTGGTCAGGAACTGCTTGCCAAAGGACCAGTGGTTGTAGCCCACCGGCATGCCCACCGAGCTATAGGCATCCATCATCTGTTCGGCGCTGATCACCTCGATCTGATTGGGGTAGGTGTCCAGGCCGAACTCCTCGGCGCACTTGGCGATTTCCTCGTTGTACTCCCGGATCAACTCGAAGGTCCATTCCGAGGTGGTGGAGATGGGCTTACGGGTCGGTGCGGTTTCCACCGGTTCGACGGACTCGCGCTCCGGGGTGTTCGGACGGTCAGCGTTACGGCTCATGCGGCTTTCCTCTCGAACAGTTGTCGGAATACCGGGTATATGTCGCCGGGATCGGCGATCTGCTGCATGGCAAAGGCCTCGGGAAAGTGCTCCTGGACTTCCTCGTACTGGTACCAGAGCATCTGGTGGTCGTTCGGGGTGATCTCCACGTAGGCGTAATACTGCACCAGCGGCAACAGCTGGTTGGCCAGCAGCTGGCTGCAGATGGGGGAGTCGTCGTTCCAGTTATCGCCATCGGAGGCCTGGGCGGCGTAGATGTTCCACTCCGCGGGCGAATAGCGGGCTTCGATGATCTGGTGCATCAGGCGCAAGGCGCTGGAAACAATGGTGCCCCCGGTTTCCCGGCTGTAGAAGAATTCCTCCTCGTCCACTTCCTTGGCGCTGGTGTGGTGGCGGATGAACACCACTTCGATCTTCTTGTAGTTCTTCTTCAGGAACAGGTACAGCAGGATGAAGAAGCGTTTGGCGATGTCCTTGTGGACCTGAGTCATGGAGCCGGAGACGTCCATCAGGCAGAACATGACCGCACTGGTGGCCGGCCGGGGCTCCTTAACGTGCTGGCGGTAGCGCAGGTCGATATCATCAATGAAGGGAATGCGTTTGATGTTGGCCTTCAGCCGGGCGATTTCCGCTTCCAGGGCCTCGATCTGGTCGGCCTTGCTGAACACCGGGTCGGCGTCGTCGGCGGCCGATTTCAGGTCCGCCAGTTGCCGTTCCAGCTCTCGGATTTTGCGCTTGCGGGCGCCACCCAGGCCCAGCCGGCGGGCATGGGCGCCGCGCAGTGAGCGCACCACATCCAGTTTGGCTGGAATGCCCTGGTTGGTGAACCCGGCGCGCACGTAGTTGAACGCTTCGGTGTCCTTGAGTTTCTTGCGGGCCAGGTTCGGCAACTCCAAGTCATCGAACAGGAAGTCCAGGAACTCCTCCTGGGTGATCTGGAAGGCGAACTCGTCCATGCCTTCGCCGTCGGGACTGGCCTGGCCCTGGCCGGAACCCCGACCACCGCCGCCTTCGGGCTTTTCGATGGTGTCGCCGGCCACCCACTCGTGGTTGCCGGGGTGAACCATCTCCCTTCGCCCGCCCTGGCCGTGGTGGAAGACCGGCTCGTCGATGTCGCGACTGGGGATGCTAACGCTTTCCCCCCGCTCGACATCGGTAATGGAGCGCCTGTGCACCGCCTCGCTCACCGCTTTCTTGATGTGGTGGCGGTAGCGGCGCAGGAACCGTTCCCGGTTCACCGCGCTCTTGTTCTTGCCGTTCAATCGCCGATCGACGATGTGTGTCATACCCATGGTGCTGCTCCCGTCAGTAACCGGTTACTGACTCAGTGAGACTTGCGAACACGCAGGTACCACTCGGCCAGTAGCCGGACCTGCTTCTCGGTATAGCCTCTGTCGACCATGCGCTCGACGAACTGCTTGTGTTTCTTCTGGTCTTCCTGGCTGGCTTTCGGGTTGAAGGAAATGACCGGCAGCAGGTCCTCGGTGTTGGAGAACATCTTCTTCTCGATCACCGCCCGCAGTTTTTCGTAGCTCAGCCAGGACGGATTCTTGCCGCCGTTGTTGGCCCGGGCCCTCAGTACGAAGTTGACCACCTCGTTGCGGAAGTCTTTCGGGTTGGAGATGCCGGCGGGCTTCTCGATCTTCTCCAGCTCCTCGTTGATGGAGGCCCGGTCCAGGATCTCGCCGGTGTCCGGGTCCCGGTATTCCTGGTCCTGGATCCAGAAATCGGCGTAGGTCACGTAGCGGTCGAACAGATTCTGGCCGTACTCGCTGTAGCTTTCCAGATAGGCGGTCTGGATTTCCTTGCCGATGAAGCGCACGTAGTGGGGCGCCAGGTATTCCTTGAGGAACCGCAGGTAGCGGTCGTGCACTTCCGCCGGGAACTGCTCCTGCTCGATCTGTTTTTCCAGCACGTAGAGCAGGTGCACCGGGTTGGCCGCCACCTCGGTGGTGTCGAAGTTGAACACCTTGGACAGGATCTTGAAGGCGAAGCGGGTGGAAAGCCCGTCCATGCCTTCCATCACGCCGGCGGCGTCCCGGTATTCCTGGATGGATTTCGCCTTGGGGTCGGTGTCCTTGATGCTCTGGCCGTCGTATACCTTCATCTTGGAATAGATGCTGGAGTTTTCCGGCTCCTTGATGCGCGAAAGCACCGAGAACTGCGCCAGCATGTCCAGTGTGTCCGGGGCACAGGGCGCGCCCGCCAACGAACTGTTGGTCAACAGTTTGCGGTAGATCTGCATCTCCTCGGTCACCCGCAGGCAGTAGGGAACCTTGACGATGTACACCCGGTCCAGGAAGGCCTCGTTGTGCTTGTTGTTGCGGAAGGTCTGCCACTCGGACTCGTTGGAGTGGGCCAGCACGATGCCGTCGAAGGGCACCGAACCCATGCCCTCGGTGGTGTTGTAGTTGCCTTCCTGGGTGGCGGTGAGCAGTGGATGCAGCACCTTGATCGGCGCCTTGAACATCTCCACGAACTCCATCAGCCCCTGGTTGGCTTTGCACAGGCCGCCACTGAAGCTGTAGGCGTCCGGGTCATCCTGGGAGTAGTCTTCCAGCATGCGGATGTTGACCTTGCCCACCAGGGCAGAGATGTCCTGGTTGTTGTCATCGCCGGGCTCGGTTTTCGACACGCCCACTTGGTCCAGCACCGACGGGTATTTCTTCACCACCCGGAACTGGCTGATGTCGCCGCCGTATTCGTGCAGCCGTTTGACCGCCCAGGGCGACATGATGGAATTGAGGTAGCGCCGGGGAATACCGTATTCCTCCTCCAGAATGTGGGCATCCTCGGACGGGTCGAACAATCCCAGCGGGGACTCGTTTACCGGCGAGCCCTTGATGGCGTAGAAGGGCACCTTCTGCATCAGTTGCTTGAGCTTTTCAGCCAGGGAGGACTTGCCGCCGCCCACGGGGCCGAGCAGGTACAGGATCTGTTTCTTTTCCTCCAGGCCCTGGGCGGCGTGGCGGAAGAAGGAGACGATGTTTTCCACGGCGTCTTCCATGCCGTAGAACTCGGAGAATTCCGGGTATCGCTTGATGACCTTGTTGGAAAAAATGCGGGAAAGCCGAGGGTCTAGGGAAGTGTCCACCAACTCCGGCTCACCAATGGCAATCAGCATTCGCTCGGCGGCGGTGGCGTAGGCGGCCGGGTCTTCCTTGCAAATCGCCAGGTACTCTTCCAGGGAATATTCTTCCTCCTGGGTGGCCTCGTAACGGTCCTTGAACTGCTGCAGTATACTCATGGGTCTTCCCCCGATCGCTCTGTTATCTGCTTGTTAAATCACGCAATATCCCCGTTGGTTTTGGGTCGCCGAGTGTGGCGATGGGTGTCTGATTGATAAGAAATGGACGCAGGCAGGCTTCCTTAATTTTTGTCTCGCGTGGAAGCGCTGCCTGATTTCATCTTAGTTCAGAGTGAGCGGGTTGGGGGAAAATCTATGAATCGCTTTTATTAAATTTGTCACCGAATCCGGTCATTTCGGCGTGAGTACGAACACGCTTTCGCTGACGCCGTTCTGCAGGCCCCGGCGTTTGACGAACAGGTTGTCCTTGGGCAAATCATTTTTCAGAATCTGGCGAACCTCATAATCCTCGCCAAACAGCTGGTGTACTTCGCTGTCGGGGACATTGAACGGAGGCCCCTGCATCTCGGTGCCGTCGTAATCCAGGGTGATCAATAGGATTTTGGCCTGATCGGGGAGTATGGCACTCAGGTGCTCCACATAGTGGGGCCTTGAAGTGGGGGGCATGGCGATCAGCGCGGCCCGGTCGTATACCAGGCGCACATGCCTGAGATCGTCGGGCACCAGCTGAAAGAAGTCGCCACACCACAGTTGCAGGTCGTCCTGGCTGAACACGGTGAATGGTTCGCCGGGATGCACCTTGGCCTTTTCGCCGGCTTCCTCAAAAAAGTCCTTGCAGGCAAGCTCGCTGAGCTCCACGCCGATCACCGGATGGCCCCGGTCGTGTAGCCACCACATATCGTGGGCCTTGCCACACAGGGGGACAAACACCGTGTCGGTGCGATTCCCCGCCAGCTCCGGCCAGTGGTCGTGCAGGTACTGGTTGACGGTTCCTTCATGAAAACCGATTTCGTTTTTTGCCCAGCGTGTGTGCCAGAATTCGTGTTCCATGATTCCCTCTCCGAATTTGGACGTTTTCCTCAGTCTAACTTAATCTGAGGTTTTGTTGAGATGCCCCCTGATGATGGAGAGAACCATGAAAGCCGTGTTCCTGGATGCCGCCACCCTTGGCCACGATGTCGACCTGGAGCCGATTGAAGAGGTTACCGGCGGGCTGACCTGCTACCCGCGCACCCGACCGGAAGAGGTTGTGGAGCGACTGCGGGGCTTTGACACCCTGCTGGTGAACAAGGTGATGATCGGTCGGGAGCATTTTGAAGCCTGCCCCGAGCTGAAAACCATCGCGGTGGTGGCCACCGGGCTGAACAACATCGACCTGCAGGCCGCCAACGACCATGGTGTCGAGGTCATGAATGTGACCAACTACGGCCGTTCCACCGTCTCCCAGCACACCATGGCGCTGATCCTGGCCCTGGCAACGCGCCTGCTCGACTACGACCGGGACGTGCGCGCCGGACGCTGGGGCGAGAGCGATATGTTCTGCCTGATGAACCATCCGATCATGGAGCTGGAGGGCAAAACGCTGGGCATTATTGGCTACGGGGATCTGGGGCAGGGCCTGGCCGAGCGGGCAAAGGCTTTCGGTATGACCGTGGTCTTGGGCTGCCGGCCCGGGCAGGAGCCGGGTACCGTGGATGGTTATGAACGCATTCCCATGGACGATCTGCTGGAAACCGCCGATGTGATTTCCCTTCACTGTCTGCTGACTGAGTCCACCCGCAACCTGATTGGCAAGAAAGAATTGGAAAGAATGAAGCCGAGAGCGCTGCTGATCAATACCAGTCGCGGAGGCCTGGTGGATGAGGCGGCGCTGGCCGAGGCGCTGCGCAATGGCGAGATTGGCGGCGCCGGTTTTGATGTCCTGACCGAAGAGCCACCGCGCAACGGCAACCCGCTATTGGCGGGTGATATTCCCAACCTGATCGTGACACCCCATTCCGCCTGGGCCAGCCGGGAGGCGCGTCAGCGGATTGTGGAGATTACCGCAGAGAATTTGGCTTCCCTCTAGGGTTTTCGACCATACTCACCATAAACTGCTGATCCTTAGTGTATTAAGACATTTCTGAAAAGGATTTTATGTGGCCTCTATCCAGCTGAAAGAGCGATTTGATCAATTCGAACGGTGGATTCTTGCTAATCCCAATCCACCGGAGCGCTGGCCCTGGACCTGGCTGTACAAGGCGGCGCGCACCGCCTACGCGTTGATCCGGGACGTGGCCAATGGTCAGCTGACCCTGCACGCCATGAGCTTGGTGTACACCACCCTGCTGAGTCTGGTGCCTCTGTTGGCGCTCAGTTTCTCAGTGTTGAAGGCGTTGGGTGCGCACCAGCGCATGGAGCCGTTCCTGTATCAGTTTTTCGAGCCCATGGGCCCCCAGGGCCTGGAAATGGCCGAGAATATCCTCGGTTTCGTGGATAACATGAAGGTCGGGGTTCTGGGCTCGGTTGGCCTGGCGTTGCTGATTTACACGGTCATTTCCCTGGTGCAGAAGATTGAGCGCTCCTTCAATATGATCTGGCGGGTGCCGGAAATGCGCTCGCTCTCGCAGCGGTTCAGCAACTACCTGAGTGTGATCATGATTGGGCCGTTGCTGATGGTATCCGCCATCGGTGTCACGGCCTCGATATTTTCCTCGGAGCTGATGCAGCGGGTGATCGAGATCGAACCCTTCGGGTCGGTGATCGTGCTGGTCAGCCGGTTTACGCCGTTTCTCCTGGTGGTGCTGGCCTTCACCTTCGTTTACGTATTTATCCCCAATACCCGCGTGAAGCTTCGGTATGCTTTTTTCGCGGGCATTCTTGCGGGCGTCTCCTGGCAGGCGGCCAGTATGCTGTTCGCCTCTTTTGTGGCTGATTCGACCCGTTACGCAGCAATCTACTCCGGTTTTGCCGCCGGTATTTTTGCCCTGATCTGGACCTACCTGAACTGGATGATCCTGCTGCTTGGGGCAAGCCTCGCGTTTTATCTGCAGAACCCAAGCTCTGTCGCAAAGCATCGGGACGTGCAGTTGTCTCCCGAACTCCAGGAGCAGGTGGGGCTGGCGCTGGTCTGGCTGACGGCAAAGCCGTTTAGTCGTGGTGAGCCGGCACCTCAGCAGGAAACCCTGGAGCAGTCGTTGCGAGTGCCCGGTGAAGTAACACGGTTGATCAGCGACAAGCTGATTCGCGCCGGAGTGCTGAACCTGGCCGGGGATCACGGGGACCGGTTGGTACCCGGTAAGGCCCTGGATCTGATTACTGTTGGTGGTGTTCTGGACGCCGTGCGCCGCGATGAGGACAGGGTCGTGGCACGCCTGCCCGACGATGCGGTGCCAGAATCGCTTCGGGTGCGGTCAGTTGCCCAGGAGAAACTCACATTTGCAGCGTTGCTCAGGGATCAGTCAGGGGCAGCCAAAGAGCCGGCCGGGGGCGAGTGATTATTTCACCCGGGCAGTTGAAGCTCTGCCTTCTTCCAGAAGGGTGGCCAGAGTCTGGCTGATGTGCTCGGTCTTTTCCGGTGGCAGGTTGATAAGCTGGAAAAGCTCCTCCTCCGGCAGGTTTCTTTGCCGGGAGTGGCGGAGGACTTCGCGGGTGCCAAGCAGCAGACCGTCTGTCAGTGCCGAATGGGACTGTCTGGGCGCGGGCCGCTCCGCAATGAGTAGCCAGGCATGGTACTTGGGTGGCAGGTTCCAGGCATTGGCCAGCAGTTGACACACGGGCCATTGCTGCCGAGCCAGGGCCAGGCGCAACAGTGCCGGGTCCGGGTCGGGTCCGGTACTTGAATTCCGGCCGATTCGGGCCAGCTCCCGCCGGATGGTGAGATAGGCCAGGGCTGGCATCAGGCCCACCACAAAGTGCGCGCTGGTGTCATCACCATGGCATTTCGCCACCATTTCCGTTGCCCGGGCACAGGTCAGCCCCCAGCGCCACGCTCTCTGGGCGAACAGGGCTTCACGGCTGTTTCTTGCGGCCATCATTGGTCGTATAACCGCTGCTGCGGTGACACTCCGGATACCATCAATGCCGAGCACAAACACCGCCTGGTCCACCGATTCGATGTGATGGTCGCCCCGGCGAAAAAAGGGGCTGTTGGCTATCTGCAATAACTGGTCAGTCAGTGCCGGGTCACTGAGAATGATGTTGGTGATCTGCCGGCGTTCGATGGTGCCACTGGACAGCGCCTGCAACAGCTGCGGCAGGCTGCCGGGCTGGCGGGGCAGTTCCTTCATATCCCGGCTGTGCAGGCGACGTTCAAGTTCCTCCAGGCGGGGGTCTGCATCTTCGGGGTCGGCATTGAGCTTATTGGGCTCCGCATCCATGAGCCAGCTGAACAGATGCTCCTCCAGCTGAATGGCCAGTTGGCTGTTGGACCAACCTTCATCATCGGAGTCGGGCGGGTTAAAAAGCCGGGGCTCCGCCGCCCTCGGCGTGGCGGCTTTGGGGCGTCCAAGCAAGCCTGTTATCCAGGAGAAAAAACCTGACATCCATGCCTCCGGATCAGCATGTCGCAAGAAATGGCGGGCTCTTTGACCAGTATAGTGGCGCCGGGCACTACTGCACAGTGGCCGAAACGCTAGAAGTCACCCCATAACCACTGGCAAAGCGCCATTGCAGCCACAGGCGCAGTCTCGGTTCGCAATACCCGAGGGCCAAGTGCAACTGGCAGGAAACCACGACCTTCGGCCTGGGCTATTTCCTCGGCCGATAGCCCGCCCTCTGGCCCAATCATGAGAGCCACTGACGCCGGTTTGGCCAGGGTGTCCAGACGTTGCTCGGTGCGATGATGCAGCACCAGACGCAGATCACAGCCCTCACTGTAGTCCAGCCATTCTGGCAGGGACATGACCGGAAGAATCTCCGGTACCCGAGCCCGCCCGCACTGTTCGGCGGCACTGATGGCCACTTGTTGCCAGTGGCGCAGGCGCTTGTCTTCCCGGTCGCCCTTGAGCTTGACGTCACAGCGTTCGGTGCTCAGAGGTACAATCCGGCTGACGCCCATTTCCACGGCTTTTTGCACCGCGTAATCCATGCGATCGCCCTTGGACAGGGTTTGTCCCAGGACCACTTCCAGGGAAGACTCGGTGTCTGTGCCCACCTCGGCGGTGATTTCCACCTCCACGTGTTTCTTGCTGGCGGAGGTAATGGATGCTTCATAGTCACTGCCGTCGCCGTTGAACAGAACCAGTGCCTGCCCCGGCTGCATGCGCAACACCCGCCCGACGTGCTGGGCGGCTTTTTCGTCCAGCTCACAGCTGGTGCCCGTTGCCAGGGGTGAATCCGTGTAGATTCGGGGTGTGCGCATGAACGGTCATTCCTTTTGCTCTTTTGGTGTCGCTGGCCCGTTGCTCAGTCCGCGACGGCGATGTCGATGCCTTCCGAGGCCACTTGGCCCAGGTGTCGGATCTGCTCTTCGGTGATCACATATGGGGGCATAAAATACACCACATTGCCCAGCGGGCGCAGCAGGGCTTCGCGGGTCAGCGAGTGCTGGTACACCCGCAGGCCCCGGCGTTCCTGCCACGGGAAGGGCGTTTTGTCCGCCTTGTTCTTCACCATTTCCACCGCCAGGGTCATGCCATGCTGGCGAATATCGCCCACGTTGGGGTGATCGGCCAGGTGGGCCACGGAATCCGCCATGCAGGCCGACAGCCGGCGGTTGTTTTCGATCACGTTATCATCCCGGAAGATGTCCAGGGTTGCCAGCGCCACCGCGCAGCCAATGGGGTTGCCGGTGTAGCTGTGGCTGTGCAGGAAGGCCTTGAGGGTTTCGTAATCGTCGTAGAAGGCGTCGTAGACGTTGTCGGTGGTCAGCACCACGGACAGCGGCAGGTAACCGGCGGTCAGGCCCTTGGACAGGCACATGAAATCCGGGGTAATGCCGGATTGCTCGCAGGCGAACAGGGTGCCGGTGCGGCCAAAGCCCACGGCGATTTCATCGGCGATCAGGTGTACGCCATAGCGGTCACAGGCTTCCCGCAACTTGGTGTGGTAGACGGGATGGTGCATGCGCATGCCGCCGGCGCACTGGATCAGTGGCTCCACCACCACGGCGCAGATTTCGTCGTGCTTTTCGGCCAGCAGTTGTTCCATGGCCTCGAACTGGCGCAGGGCGTATTCCTCGTCGGTCTCACCGGCTTCCTTGTTGAAAGCATCCGGGGAAGGTGCGGTGAGCACTTCCATCAGCAGGGGTTGATAGGTGTCCTTGTACAGCGCGACATCGCCCAGGGCCAGGGCGCCCAGGGTTTCTCCGTGGTAGCTGTTGGACAGGTTCACGAAGTTCTTCTTGCCCGGCTTGCCGTGGTTCTTCCAGTAGTGGTAGCTCATCTTCAGAGCCGCCTCGATGGCGGAGGAGCCATTGTCGGCGTAGAAACACTTGTTCAGGCCCTCGGGGGTCACTTCAATCAAGCGCTCGGAGAGCTCTACCACCGGCTCATGCGTGAAGCCGGCCAGAATCACATGCTCGAGGTTGTTCACCTGCTCCATGATGGCGTTATTGATGTGCGGATTGGCGTGACCGAACAGGTTGACCCACCAGGAGCTGACCGCATCGATGTACTGATTACCCTCGAAATCCTCGACCCACACGCCCTTGCCCCGCTTGACCGGGATCAGGGGCAGGGATTCGTGGTCTTTCATCTGGGTGCAGGGGTGCCATACGGATTTCAGGTCGCGGGCAACGAGGTCGGCATTACGCATGGGAGTCTCCGGTCTGTTTATTGGTTCGCTGTTAACCTGCGCGAATATTACAGTTAACGGCGGATAGAAAAAAGGTGATGCCGGGGTTTTGGGGTAGTGCCGGCTTTCGTGTAACAGCTAAACTCGGGTAAACAGGAATTCTGGACAACAAAACACGGACTGGCGGGCGGAGGTGAAATGCTGGAAACACTGCAAAGCGGCCTGAGGGCCTGGTTATGGCCTGGGTTGTCGGCCATTTTCACGGTTTTGGCAACTTATGCCGTTTACCGGTTGGCGCTGGGCGTTTTTCGCCACTTTTCCAGCTCAAGAACCGTGCTCCGCCTGTTTCTGGATGCGGCGGCCAGGGCACTGGGCGTGGTGTTCTGCCTGTTGGCTCTGGTGGGTGCTCTTGAAACGGCATCGGCTGATCTGCCTTTCATGCAGGCGATTCGCCAGATCACCACCTTGTTGCTGGTGCTTGCCATCACCTGGGCGTCGGTGCGGCTGACGTCGGCCATTGGCGAGGTAATTGTCGCCCTGAACCCCGTGCTCGAGGGGCAGTGGAAGCGTGCCCGCAAGGTGGAAACCCAGACCCGGTTTCTGGTGCGCGCGCTGAACATCCTGATCGTGATCATTGGCCTGGGCGCCGCCCTGATGACCTTCGAGTCGGTTCAGCACATGGGGGCGAGCCTGTTGGCTTCGGCGGGTGTGGGTGGCCTGATTCTCGGCTTTGCCGCCAGGCCGGTGTTAAGCAACCTGCTGGCGGGGATGCAGATCGCATTGACCCAGCCTTTCCGCATTGATGATGTGCTGCACGTGCAGGGTGAATGGTGTTGGGTGGAGGAAGTGACAGCCACCTATGTTGTGGTGAGGGTCTGGGATCTACGTCGCCTGGTGATACCCCTGCAGTGGTTTATCGAGAACCCGTTCCAGAACTGGTCCCGAAACAGCTCCGAACTGTTGGGGCCGGTTTTTATCTGGGTGGATTACACCATGCCGATTGAGCCCCTGCGCCAGGAATTCAAACGGTTACTGGCCGAGTCAAATCTCTGGGACGGTCAGCTGGCAACGGTGCAGGTAACCGATACCAGTGATCAGGCGATGCAGGTGCGTTTTCTGATGAGTGCACCTGATTCCACCCGCAACTGGGATTTGCGATGCCTGGTTCGGGAGGGATTGATCGCCTTTATCCAGGAACAATACCCGGCCCAACTGCCCCGGGTGAGAGCCCGGCTGGTGGACGGCTCAGAATCCTGAGCCGTCCTGTGGGGTTAATGCGCCAGTACGCGTGACAGGAACGACTGGGTGCGCTCGTTCTGCGGGTTGTCGAAGACATCGTGGGGCTTGCCCTCCTCGACAATCTGACCTTCGTGGATGTAAATCACCCGGTCCGCCACTTCCCGGGCGAAGCCCATCTCGTGGGTCACCACCATCATGGTCATCCCTTCCTTGGCCAGTTCCCGCATGACGTCCAGCACTTCGCCGATCATTTCCGGGTCCAGCGCTGACGTGGGCTCGTCAAACAGCATCAGCCGGGGCTCCATCGCCAGGGCGCGGGCAATCGCCACACGCTGTTGCTGGCCCCCGGAGAGCTGGCTGGGGTATTTGTCGGCCTGGTTACCGATACCCACCCGGTTCAGCAGACGCTCGGCGGTGGCGTTGGCCACCACCTGCGAGGCGTCTTTGACCTTCATGGGGGCCAGCATGATGTTCTTGCGCACGGTCAGGTGCGGGAACAGGTTGAACTGCTGGAACACCATGCCCACTTCCTTGCGAATCTCGGCCAGGGCCTTCTGATTGCCGCCTTTGGGCGCGAGTGGATGGCTGTCGACTTCCACGGAGCCGGATTCAAATTCTTCCAGGCCGTTGACGCAGCGAATCAGGGTGGATTTACCGGAGCCACTGGCGCCGATAATCACCACTACTTCACCCTGCTCAACGGTCAGGTCAATGTTCTTGAGGACATGCAGCTTGCCGAAGTACTTGTTCATGCCCTTCATTTTTACAATCTGAGTCATGGATCGAGTTCCTTCAGACAGAGGCTACGCCGCGACGCTCAAGCAGTCGCAGGACCAGGGACAGGGACAGCGTGATCGCCAGGTACATGATGGCCACTACGAAATAGACCTCGAAGGCGGTGAACGTGTTGGCAATGTACACCTGGCCCTGACGAACCAGTTCGCCCACGCCAATCACCGAGAACAGGGAAGTGTCCTTGATGCTGACAATGGCCTGGTTGCCCAGTGGCGGAATCATGCGCCGGAACGCCTGGGGCCAGATGATGGACCAGAAGGTCTGGGTCCGGGACAGGCCCAGGGAAAGGCCGGCTTCGGTCTGGCCTTTATCGATGGATTGCACGCCGCCGCGCACCACTTCGGAAATGTAGGCGCCGGAGTTGAGCGCAATGGCCGCGATACCGGCGGTCAGAGGATCGATGGGGCCGCCGATGAGATCGGGCAGACCATAGAAGATAAAAAGCACCTGAACCAGGATAGGGGTGCCCCGGAAAATCTCGATGTACGCGGTTGCCG
This sequence comes from Marinobacter nauticus, assembly GCA_044811145.1. GTDB lineage: Bacteria > Pseudomonadota > Gammaproteobacteria > Pseudomonadales > Oleiphilaceae > Marinobacter > Marinobacter nauticus_A. Next base: position 488,719 of record CP085245.1, on the reverse strand, counting down.
GCCAACGCAGGAACCGGTTCTTGTTGATACTCAGTAGGCCAAAGATGATGCCGAGCACAAAGCCGATGAGCAGGCCGCCGAAAGAGATCAACAGGGTGTAGGGGATCCCTTTGGCGAGATAGGGGATCGAATCGATGGCTGCTTGCCAGTCAAACTGAAACTGGAATTCCACAGGCAGTGCCTCCACAGGAGGTTAAGGAGCCCCTGATTTGTTATCAATCAGAGGCCTCTGAATGTCAAAAACCGCCGGGGCGGGCGCCCCGGCATTGAACATGGGCTCGGTGTTACATGCCGTCTTCAGGCATGGGGCCGAACCACTTCTCGTAGATCATTTTGTAGGTGCCATCTTCCTTAATGGATGCCAGTGCATCGTTGACTTCCTCAACCCACTTGCTGCCATCAACCAGGGCAATGCCATACTGCTGGCCTTCGTACAGCTTGCCAACGGTGGTGACTTTGCCTTCGCCTTTGGTACGGGCAAAGTAGCCCACGTTGGGGGCGTCATAGAAGACAGCATCCACGGCGCCAGACATCAGGGCCATGTACATGTCGGAACTGCCCGGGTAGGGAGTTACGCCGTCGTCGTCTTCCAGGTTAGCCATCAGGTAGTCATAGGAGGTACTGCCAATCTTGGTACCGACTTTCTTGCCCTCCAGGTCGCTCAGCTCGTCCATGTCGCTGCCTTCACGCACCAGAATGCGCAGACCGGAGTTGTAGTACGGATCGGAGAAATCGACGATTTGCTCCCGCTCTTCGGTGATGGTGATGCCAGCGATGGCAATATCCACGTTACCGGTCTGAAGAGCCGGGATGATGCCGTTGAAGTCCATGGTCTGCAGGTTGTAATCGAAACCTGCGCGAGCTGCGACTTCGGCAATGATTTCCATGTCGAAACCGATCATTTCGCCGGTTTCCTGGTCCATCATTTCGAAGGGAACGAAGCTGGGGTCTGTCACTACCTTCAGGGTTTCTGCGCTAACCGCGGTGGTGGCAACAGACAGTGCCAGACCGGCGCCCAGTGTTTTAAGCCATTTCGTGCTCATGTGTGCTCCTTTGTTCTTCTGGATTCCGTTTGCCGTTTGTGACGACATTATCGGCAACCAACCACGTTGATTTGCCGCGCGGAATCTGTTGATGGGGTTGCAACAATTACACTCTAGACCAGTTGTAATGGATTTGCAGTAAATCAGGGGGTTATGGGGAGAAGGAGGGGGCTTTTATCCCCCTCTCCCTGGCGGGAGAGGGGTTGGGGGAGAGGGGAGAGAGGAGAAATCTCAGAAGGAGATTTTCTCCCGCTCACTGATCCCCAGGTTTTCCCAGATGGAGAGGCTGGGTTGGGCCTGGTTCAGTGTGTAGAAGTGCAGGCCCGGCGCGCCGGCGGCCAGCAGTTTCTCACACATGCGGGTAACCACTTCTTCACCAAACTGGCGGATGCTTTCGCTGTCGTCACCGTAGGCTTCCAGCTGCTTGCGGATCCAGCGGGGGATTTCCGCACCGCACATGTCGGAGAACCGCACCAGGTTGGAGAAGTTGACGATGGGCATGATGCCCGGCACCACCGGAATGGTCACGCCCATCTTCTCCAGCCGGTCGATGAAGTAGAAGTAGCTGTCGGCGTTGAAAAAGTACTGGGTGATGGCGCTGTTGGCGCCGGCCTGTACTTTGCGCGCGAAGTTCTTCAGGTCATCCTCGGCACTGCGGGCCTGAGGGTGGAATTCCGGATAGGCGGCCACTTCCAGGTTGAAGTGGTCACCGCTGTGTTCCCGGATGAATGCCACCAGCTCGTTGGCGTAACGCAGCTCACCGGAAGCGCCCATGCCCGAAGGCATGTCGCCCCGCAGGGCGACGATCCGGTTGATGCCGTTCTCCTTATACAGATCCAGCAGCTCGCCGATCTCCTGGCGGGTACCACCCACACAGGACAGGTGCGGCGCCGTGGAAATGCCCTGCTTATGCAGGTTGAGCACGGTCTCGATGGTGCGGTCCCGGGTGGAACCGCCGGCACCAAAGGTGACCGAAAAGAAATCCGGGTTCACCTCGGCCAGTTCGTTGCGCACGTTCTGCAGTTTTTCCCGCCCTTTGTCCGTCTTGGGCGGGAAGAACTCGAAGCTGAAGCGGCGCTTGAATTGCTTCTGGGATTCCATGAGTGCTTCCGTTTAGTACCTGTAGGTTTCCGGCTTGTACGGGCCTTCGACCGGCACGCCGATGTATTTCGCCTGGTCCGGGGTCATCTTGGTGATCACGCCGCCAAAGCCTTCTACCATGGCGCGGGCCACTTCCTCGTCCAGCTGCTTGGGCAGAACCTGAACGTAAACGCCCTTCTCCTTCGAGTCTTCCGGCAGATCGCCGAACTTGCGCTCGAACAGGTACATCTGTGCCAGCACCTGGTTGGCGAACGAGCCGTCCATGATCCGGGACGGGTGACCGGTGGCGTTGCCCAGGTTCACCAGGCGGCCTTCGGACAGCAGGATCAGGTGGTCATTGGCGGCCTTGTCGCGGTAGATCACGTGAACCTGCGGCTTGACCTCGTCCCACTCCCAGTTCTTGCGCATGAAGGCGGTGTCGATCTCGTTGTCGAAGTGGCCGATGTTGCACACCACCGCACCGCTCTTCAGCGCTTTGAGCATGTTGGCGTCACACACGTTGACGTTACCGGTGGTGGTCACCAGCAGGTCGGTGGTGCCCAGCAGCTCGGTGTTGATGCCCTGCTCGGTGCCGGTGTTGATGCCGTCAATGTACGGCGAAACCACTTCAAAGCCGTCCATGCAGGCCTGCATGGCGCAGATCGGATCGGCCTCGGTCACCTTCACGATCATGCCTTCCTGGCGCAGGGACAGAGCGGAGCCCTTGCCCACGTCGCCGTAACCAATCACCAGTGCTTTCTTACCGGACAGCAGGTGGTCGGTGGCGCGCTTGATGGCGTCGTTCAGGCTGTGGCGACAGCCGTACTTGTTGTCGTTCTTGGACTTGGTGACCGAGTCGTTCACGTTGATCGCCGGCACTTTCAGGGTGCCGTCACGCAGCATTTCCTGCAGACGGTGCACGCCGGTGGTGGTCTCTTCGGTGACACCGTGGCAGTTGGCGATAACCTGCGGATATTCGTTGTGCAGCAGCTCGGTCAGGTCGCCACCGTCGTCCAGGATCATGTTCGGTTCCCAGCCGTCCACGTCGGAACCCACGGTCTTGTGCAGGCACCACTCGTACTCTTCTTCGGTTTCGCCTTTCCAGGCAAACACCGGAATGCCCTGAGCTGCGATGGCGGCGGCGGCCTGGTCCTGGGTGGAGAAGATGTTGCACGAGGACCAGCGCACGCTGGCACCCAGTTCTACCAGTGTTTCAATCAACACGGCGGTCTGGATGGTCATGTGGATGCAGCCCATGATGTTGGCGCCTTTCAGCGGCTGCTCGGCTTTGTATTTTTCGCGCAGCTTCATCAGGGCCGGCATTTCGCCTTCGGCGATTTTGATTTCCTTGCGGCCCCAGTCGGCGAGTTCGATATCGCGGACTTTGTAGTCGGTGAAGTTGTTCGGAGTGCTCATGGTGTTCTCCTGTTTTTGCTAAATCGTTTATGGGCCACGGAATCCACGGAAGAACACGGAAAAAGCAAAAGACAAAGACGTTATTGGCCACGAAACCCACGAAAGAACACGAACAAAGATTCACTACGAAAAGAAAAAGGCTTTCTTGTCTTTCCCTTTCGTGTTCTTTCGTGGGTTTAGTGGCTAAAAAAATCTTTTCATCTTTTCTTTCCGTGTTCTTCCGTGTTCTTCCGTGGATTCCGTGGCAAAAAATGTCTTTTCTTTTAAACCCCGGCAGCGTCTTTCAGCGCAGCCGCGCGGTCAGTTTTCTCCCACGGGAACGCGGTAAAGGTGTCGTTACCCACGGTCATCTCGAAAGGCTCACGGCCAAAGTGGCCGTAGGCCGCGGTCTGCCGGTACATCGGGTGCAGCAAATCGAGCATGTTGGTGATCGCGTACGGGCGCAGGTCGAAGTTGTCACGAACCAGCTGGATGATTTTCTCGTCGCTGATCTTGCCGGTGCCGAAGGTGTTCAGGGAAATCGAGGTGGGCTGGGCCACGCCGATGGCGTAGGACACCTGGATTTCGCACTTGTCGGCCAGACCGGCGGCGACGATGTTCTTGGCCACGTAGCGGCCAGCGTAGGCGGCGGAACGGTCCACCTTGGACGGGTCCTTGCCGGAGAAGGCGCCGCCGCCGTGGCGGGCCATGCCGCCGTAGGTGTCGACGATGATCTTGCGGCCGGTCAGGCCACAGTCGCCCACCGGGCCGCCGATCACGAACTTGCCGGTCGGGTTGATGTGGAACTGGGTGTCCTTGTGCAGCAGTTCGGCCGGCAGGGCATGCTTGACGATCAGCTCCATCACCGCTTCTTTCAGGTCTTCCTGGGTCACGTCTTCGTCGTGCTGGGTGGACAGCACCACCGCGTCGATACCGGCAACCTTGCCGTTTTCATAGCGGCAGGTGACCTGGCTCTTGGCGTCCGGGCGCAGCCACGGCAGCAGGCCGCTCTTGCGGGCCTCGGCCTGGCGCTGCACCAGGCGGTGCGAGAAGTTGATCGGGGCCGGCATCAGCACATCAGTCTCGTTGCTGGCGAAGCCGAACATCAGGCCCTGGTCGCCAGCGCCCTGGTCTTCCGGCTTCTGGCGATCCACGCCCTGGGCAATGTCGACGGACTGTTTGCCGATGATATTGATCACGCCACAGGTGTCGCCGTCGTAGCCCACGTCCGAGGAGGTGTAGCCGATGTCCTTGATCACACCGCGCACCAGGTCTTCCAGGTCAACCCAGGCATTGGTGGTGATCTCACCGCCGACGATGGCCACGCCGGTCTTGACCATGGTTTCGCAGGCCACGCGGGCGTGTTTGTCCTCGGCCAGGATCGCATCCAGCACTGCATCGGAGATCTGGTCGGCCAGTTTATCCGGGTGGCCTTCGGAGACCGACTCGGAGGTAAAAATGCTGTAGTCAGACATAAGCGTGCTCCTCGTTGAGCGTTTTCAAATTTTTTGTTTCATCAAACGGTTATTGTTTCCAGAATTCCCGAACCTGCACCTGGAAGCCATTGCGCAGGCCGATAAACAGTTGTTCTCCGGCCACGAGGCCGGCGTCTGCCGCCCAGGCGGTCAGTTCCTCGGGCTCGAAGCCCAGCCACAGATCGCCGCAGTTGGCCTTGGCCCAGTCCTGGTCGTGGCTGCACAGGTCGCTGACCACGAAGCAGCCGCCGGGATTCATCAATGCCGCCGCATCGAGGAAGATATCGGCGGGGCTGGGCACGTGGTGCAGAACCATGTTGGCGACAACCAGGTCAAAGGTTTTGCTCTGTGCCAGAATGGTGTCAGTGACCCCTTCGACCAGATCCACATTGTTCAGGTCTGCTTCATGGCAGGTGGTGCTCGCCTTGGCCAGCATGTCCTGGCTGTTGTCCACGGCGACCACCTGTTCAAAAAGCTCGGCCAGGACCGGAAGGAAGCCACCCTCGCCAGGGCCGATTTCCAGCACGCTCTGCCATTGTTCGCGGGCGTGGCGTTTGCGGATCAGCTCGGCGGTTGGCTCCGCGTACAGGTCGAAAGCCGCGATCAACTCCTGCTGTTCCCGGAATTGCTCGGCGTGCCGGGCAAAGAACGCCCGGGACTGCTCCGCCCGCTGCTCCCGGATGGCCTCGATGTTGGCTTCCAGCTGAACGGGCAGAGGCGCCCGGTCCACGGTTTCGAAAATCTGCCGGATGGCCAGATCGGTCAGCTTGTCGGCGTCCAGGTTCAGCGGCCGGCGATAGAAAATGGCGTTGCCTTCGCGCTGGGGTTCCAGCAGCCCGGCCTTGTGCATCACCTTCAGATGATGGCTCATGCCGGACTGGCGCATATCGAACAGCTGGCTCAGTTCCAGTACCCCGAAGGTGTCCCGCCGCAGTACCCGCAGGATCTCCAGGCGCAACGGATCACCGCTCGCCTTGAAGATCGGTGCCAGGTCGTCCACGGAGGACGAAACGGGTTCTTGGGTGCTGGTTGATGTCATAGGGCGCAGTTTAGGAGCCTTCGGTTGGTTATTCAATATCCATATCAAAATTTTTTGATATAGATTTATGATGCTTCACATTTGCCCCGGCACACCCTAATCGGCGAAAATACGCGCCTTCTTTTCGACCAGCTGTCCGGGAGCGTCTTGGGGCGTTCCTGAAAAGTCATTTTTTTCCTGAAAACCACTGGAGAATAGTCAATGCCGTCCCGTAAAGATCTCGCCAACGCCATTCGCGCGCTGAGCATGGATGCGGTTCAGAAAGCCAAATCCGGCCACCCGGGTGCGCCCATGGGCATGGCGGATATCGCCGAGGTACTGTGGAACGATTACCTGAGCCACAACCCGGCCAACCCGCACTGGGCCAACCGTGATCGCTTCGTGCTGTCCAACGGTCATGGTTCCATGCTGCAGTACTCGCTGCTGCACCTGAGCGGGTACGACGTCAGCATTGACGACATCAAGAACTTCCGTCAGCTGCACTCCAAAACTCCGGGTCACCCGGAATACGGCTACACGCCGGGCGTCGAGACCACCACCGGCCCGCTGGGTCAGGGCATTGCCAACGCCGTTGGCTTCGCCGTGGCCGAGAAAGCCCTGGCGGCACAGTTCAACCGTCCGGGTCACGAGATTGTGGACCACTACACCTACGCGTTCCTGGGCGATGGCTGCCTGATGGAAGGCATCTCCCACGAGGTGGCCTCCCTGGCGGGTACCCTGGGCCTGGGCAAGCTGATCTTCTTCTATGACGACAACGGCATCTCCATCGACGGTGAAGTGGACGGCTGGTTCACCGACGACACGCCCAAGCGTTTCGAGTCCTACGGCTGGCAGGTGATTCCGGCCGTTGACGGCCACGATCCGGAAGCCGTGCGTGCGGCCATCGAGGCCGGTCGCGCCAACACCGAGCAGCCCACCATCATCTGCTGCAAGACCATCATCGGTTTCGGCTCGCCGAACAAGCAGGGCACCGAATCCTGTCACGGCGCGGCACTGGGCGAAGATGAAGTGCAGCTGACCCGTGAGCAGCTGGGCTGGGAATACGGTCCGTTTGAGGTGCCGTCCGAAATCTACGCCGGTTGGGACGCCAAGGAAAAAGGCGCCGCCGCGCAAAGCGCCTGGGAAGCCAAGCTGGCTGCCTACGAGGAAGCCGAGCCGGAATTGGCTGCCGAGTTCAAACGCCGCATGAGCGGTGAACTGCCGGCGGACTTCTCTGAAAAGGCCCAGGCTTACATTCAGGAATGCCAGGAGAAGGGCGAATCCATTGCCTCGCGCAAGGCGTCCCAGAACACCCTGAACGCCTACGGCCCGCTGCTGCCGGAACTGATGGGCGGCTCCGCCGACCTGGCCGGTTCCAACCTGACCATCTGGTCCGGCTGTAAAGGCCTGACCAAAGACGACGCCTCCGGCAACTACATCTACTACGGTGTGCGCGAATTCGGCATGGCCGCGATCATGAACGGCATCGCCTTGCACGGTGGCCTAGTGCCTTACGGCGCCACCTTCCTGATCTTCATGGAATACTGCCGCAACGCCGTACGCATGGCCGCGCTGATGAAACAGCGTTCCATCTTCGTGTTTACCCACGACTCCATCGGCCTGGGCGAAGACGGCCCCACGCACCAGCCCATCGAACAGCTGGCCAGCTTGCGCACCACGCCGAACATGAGCACCTGGCGCCCGGCCGACACCGTGGAAACCGCCGTGGCCTGGAAATCTGCCCTGGAACGCACCGACGGCCCGACCGCGATGGTCTATTCCCGTCAGGGCCTGCCGCACCAGGAACGTGACGCCGAGCAGTTGGCCAACGTGGCCAAGGGTGGTTACATCCTGTCCGACTGCGAAGGCATGCCCGAGCTGATCCTGATTGCCACCGGTGGTGAAGTGGGCCTGGCTCAGGACGCCGCCGCCAAGCTGCGCGAGCAGGGCAAGGCCGTGCGCGTGGTGTCCATGCCATCCACCGACGTGTTCGACGCCCAGAGCGCCGAGTACAAGCAGCAGGTGCTGCCGCTGGAAGTATCCAGCCGCATCGCCGTGGAAGCCGGCATTGCCGATTACTGGTACAAGTACGTGGGCCTCGACGGCCGCGTGGTGGGCATGACCACCTTCGGTGAATCCGCGCCGGCCGGCGAGCTGTTCAAGGAATTCGGCTTTACCGTCGACAACATTCTGGAAGTGGCCGACGAACTGCTGGACGCCTGATGAACCGAGCCAAGCCTTTTCGAGTCGCCATCAACGGCTATGGCCGCATTGGCCAGTGCGTGTTGCGGGCGCTTTATGAAAACGGCTATCGCGACTATCTGCAGGTGGTCGCGATCAACGAACTTTCGGACATCGACACCATCGCCCACCTGACCCGCTACGACTCCACCCATGGCCGGTTTCAGGGCGAGGTGTCGGTGGACGACAGTGACCTGGTGGTAAACGGCGACCACATCCGCGTGCTGCGCCACGCCGACCCGGAAGACCTGCCCTGGGGCCTGCTGGACGTGGACCTGGTGCTGGAATGTTCCGGCTCCTTTTCCGACCGCAGCATGGCCGAGAAGCACCTGGACTCCGGCGCCAAACGCCTGCTGTTCTCACAGCCAGCGGAGTCGGACGTGGACCGCACCGTGGTCTTCGGTGTCAACGAGGCCGATCTGGACGCCTCGGACCGCATCGTGGCCGCCGCTTCCTGTACCACCAACTGCCTGGTGCCGGTAATTCACGAGCTGGACAAGGCTTTTGGCGTGGCGCAGGGCAGCACCACCACCATCCACGCTGCCATGAACGACCAGCCGGTCATCGACGCCTACCACCACCAGGACCTGCGCCGCACCCGCAGCGCCCTGCACAACATCGTGCCGGTGGACACCGGCCTGGCACGGGGCATTGAACGCCTGCTGCCGGCGATGAAAGGCAAATTCAGCTCCGTGGCCATGCGCGTGCCCACGCTGAATGTGTCTGCCATCGATATGGTGGTCAATGTGCGCGAAAGCACCGATGTGGCTGCGGTGAATGGTTTGTTGCAACAGGCGGCGCACGGTTCGTTGAAAGGCATTCTTGGTTACACCGACGAACTGCTGGCCAGCTCCGACTTCAACCACGACGCCCATTCCGGCGTGGTCGACGGCGGCCAGACCCGAGTCACCGGCGGAACCATGGTGAAAGTACTATGCTGGTTCGACAACGAGTGGGGCTTCGCCAACCGGATGCTGGATGTGAGCCGGTGCTGGCTCAAGAAAACTGATTAATTTTTATTGGCCACGGAATCCACGGAAGAACACGGAAAGAAAAACGAAAAGAAAAGATGAAAAGATTTTTTAGCCACTAAATCCACGAAAGAACACGAAATAAAAACAAAGATTTTTTGTCAGTTAATTTTTTCGTGTTCTTTCGTGGATTTAGTGGCAAATCGTCTTGTTCTTTGTCTTTTTTCCGTGTTCTTCCGTGGATTCCGTGGCAAAAAAACATCTTTAAATGCGTAAAAATGGAACTGCGATTATGGCCATCAAAAAAATGACCGACCTGGACCTCGCTGGCAAGCGGGTTCTGATCCGTGAAGACCTGAACGTGCCGGTCAAAGACGGCAAAGTGTCCAGCGACGCCCGTATCCGCGCCTCTTTGGACACCATCAAGGCCGCCCGGGACGCCGGTGCCAAAGTCATGCTGATGTCCCACCTGGGCCGTCCGGAAGAAGGTGTATATGACGAAGCGTCCTCCATGAAGCCGGTGGCTGAGCACCTGTCTACCTTGTTGGGCCAGGAAGTGCGCCTGATCAAGGACTACCTGGACGGTGTGGAAGTAGCCGACGGTGAAGTGGTCCTTTTCGAAAACGTACGTTTCAACAAGGGTGAAAAGAAAGACAACGAAGAACTAGCCAAACAGTACGCCGCCCTGTGCGACGTCTACGTCATGGACGCCTTCGGCACGGCCCACCGCGCCCAGGCCTCCACGCATGGCGTGGCTAAATTCGCCCCCGAAGCCTGCGCCGGCCCGCTGCTGGCCGCTGAACTTGAAGCCCTGGGCAAGGCCCTCGACAACCCGGCCAAGCCCGTTGTCGCCATCGTCGGCGGCTCCAAAGTCTCCACCAAACTGGACGTACTCAACGCCCTGGAAAAAGTCTGCGACCAGATCATCGTGGGTGGCGGCATCGCCAACACCTTCCTGGCCGCCGCCGGCCACCCGGTGGGCAAGTCCCTGTGCGAGCACGACCTGATCGACACCGCCAAAGACATCGCCAGCCGCGTCGAAATCCCGCTGCCGGTCGATGTCGTGGTCGCCCCGGAGTTCGCCGAAAACGCCACCGCCACCACCAAGAACATCTCCGACGTCTCCGACGACGACATGATCCTGGACGTGGGCCCCGAAACCGCCGGCCAGTTTGCCGAACTGCTGAAAAACGCCAAGACTATCCTCTGGAACGGCCCGGTGGGCGTATTTGAATTCGACCAGTTCGGCAGCGGTACCAAAGCCCTGGCCGAGGCCATCGCCGAAAGCGGTGCTTTCTCCCTGGCCGGCGGCGGTGACACCGTGGCTGCCGTTGACAAATACGGTGTAGCTGACAAGATTTCCTATATCTCCACCGGTGGCGGCGCCTTCCTGGAATTCGTGGAAGGCAAGACCCTGCCAGCGGTAGCAGTACTGGAAGAACGCGGCGAGTAAGCCGGTTGCCGACTAAATCCGGCGGCAACAGACCAAAGCCAGAATCGCAAGGTATGCCGGGAGGCGGTTTCGCGGAATTTCGAAGGCCATGGATGGCCTGAGAGAAGCGCACAGGGGTGAGGCAAGCGTTTATGAAGCGGAGCTTCATGCGCAGCCGAACGACAGCAATCTATGATTGCTGGCCGGACCCCGAAGGGGTGCTCGTAGCGGTTCCGCGAAACCGCCTCCCGGCATGCCGCAGCAGACTCCAATCATGGGTCTGCCCCCAAACATCTTAGAGAACCAAGGAGAAAACCCATGGCCCTGATATCGCTGCGGCAACTACTCGACCACGCCGCCGAGCATGGTTACGGTGTACCCGCCTTTAACGTCAACAACCTTGAACAAATGCGCGCCATCATGGAAGCCGCCGACAAAACCGACTCCCCGGTGATTGTCCAGGCCTCCGCAGGCGCCCGCAAATACGCCGGTGCCCCCTTCCTGCGCCACCTCATCCTGGCCGCGGTTGAAGAATTCCCGCACATCCCCGTGGTTATGCACCAGGACCACGGCACCAGCCCCGGCGTCTGCCAGCGCTCCATCCAGCTCGGCTTCAGCTCCGTCATGATGGACGGCTCACTGGGTGAAGACGGCAAAACCCCGACCAGCTACGACTACAACGTCGACGTCACCCGCCGCACCGTGGAAATGGCGCACTCCTGTGGCGTCTCCGTGGAAGGCGAGCTGGGCTGCCTCGGCTCCCTGGAAACCGGCCAGGCCGGCGAAGAAGACGGCGTAGGCGCCGAAGGCACCCTGGACCACAGCCAGATGCTGACCGACCCCGAAGAAGCGGCCGACTTCGTCCAGAAAACCCAGGTAGACGCACTGGCCATCGCCATCGGCACCAGCCACGGCGCCTACAAGTTTACCCGTCCGCCGACTGGTGACATCCTGGCCATCGAGCAAATCAAGAAAATCCACGCCCGCATTCCAGACACCCACCTGGTCATGCACGGCTCCAGCTCCGTACCCCAGGAGTGGCTGCAGATCATCAACGAATTCGGTGGCGAGATCCCGGAAACCTACGGTGTACCGGTTGAAGAAATCGTCGAAGGCATCAAGCACGGCGTACGCAAGGTCAACGTCGATACTGACCTGCGCCTGGCCTCCACCGGTGCGGTTCGCCGCTTCCTGGCGGAAAACCCGGCCGAGTTCGACCCGCGCAAATACCTGAAGGCCTCCATGAAAGCCATGACCGACATCTGTGTGGCGCGTTATGAAGCCTTCGGCAGTGCCGGCCAGGCCAGCAAGATCAAGCCGATTAACCTCGAACGCATGTTCGAGCGTTACGCGGCCGGCGAGCTGGACCCGAAGGTCAAGTAAACCCGCTGCTCAACAGTCCCGGATGCTTTGTCCGGGACTGTCGTTTTCCCTCCGAATACCCCTCTCAAATCCTGTTTTCCGTTTCAGTTAATGCTGTCAGGAGGCCCGCCATCACTGACTCTCTGCACCGCTTGTACTCATTCCGTCGTTGCCCTTACGCCATGCGCGCCCGGCTCGGTATTGTGTTTGCCGGGATGGAGGTGGAACTGCGGGAGATCGTACTGAAAAACAAGCCGGCGCAGATGCTCGCTATCAGCCCCAAAGGCACAGTGCCTGTCCTGGAGCTGGCTGAGGGCAATGGTGCCAACAGACCGGTTATTGAGGAAAGCCGGGAAATACTCGAGTGGGCATTGCAGCAGAACGACCCGCAGGGTTTGTTAAACGTCGATACAGTCAGGGCGAGTGCCCTGATGGACCGTAACGATACCGAATTCAAACATTGGCTGGACCGCTATAAATACGCCGACCGCCATCCAGAGCTCAGCCAGCTGGAATACCGGCAAAAGGGCGAAGTGTTCTTGCAGGCGTTAGAGAACTTGCTGGCCAACAACCGGTATCTGCTGGGAAGTCACATCAGCATTGCGGATATCGGCATCATGCCGTTTGTACGCCAGTTCGCCCATGTGGATCGGGAGGCGTTTTACAGCCTGCCCTATCCAAATCTGCAGCAATGGCTGAGGGAATGGCTGGAACATCCGGCCTTCAAGCAGGTCATGATTAAACACCAGCCCTGGCAGGGAGGCGATGACGTAGTGGTGTTCCCCGGTGACCCATAAATCGCTTTCGCGTTATTGGGTCAGTTTTTTCTCCCGAGCTGTTCCAGTGCCATCAAGGTATCGGCGTAACTGACAAACCGGTTCAGGTACTCCGGAGACAGGCGCTGCATTTCTGCTATCGCCCGACTGACCAACCGGTGGGAATTCATCGGGCCAGCACCCTCGGGCGTTTGTTCGATGGCCTGGCGAATGCGCTTCTGGCGCGTTTCAGCGCCATGATCGGCTCGCGCTCTGGCCATGGATTTCAGCGGCTGGAGCGCTGTTGCGCCCCTGGTGGGCTCGGGCTTTTCTTCCGTTGTGCCGAAGATTAACTGCTCCAGAGTGGAAGCACGGCCGCCTGCCGGGGCAGGCGGCTGAGCCTGGTTGAGTTGCTCAATCAGGGTGGCCAGAAGTTCAGGTTTACCGGGTGCTTCTGGTTGCGGCTGGGATCGCGCCTGATCGTATCTGGCGTGGTACTCAGACACTGCCTGTTCCAGTTTTTGCCAGTGCACACTGCCTTGAAGCCCTCTGGCGCCCAGGCGCTGTTCCAGTGCTTCCAGGTATCGGAAGCGCACCGGGTCGGCCTGGGCCGCTCCGGTTTCCTGCAGGTGCCTGAGCAGTGGGAGTTCAGAGGTAGTGGAGGCTGTTTCAGGCATCAGCTTCCGGCTCCTGCGCTGTTCCCGGCGGGCGCATCAACCGGCGCTCGGGGTACGGTGCTGATTTCCACCCGCCGGTTTTTGGCCCGGGATTCGGCATCGTCATTGGGGACTGCCGGTTGGTGAGGGCCGAACGCCGCCGCAAACACCCGGTCTTCCGGCAGGCCCTTGGCGATCAATGTGCGGGTCACGGTCAGTGCCCGCTGGGCCGACAGCCCCCAGTTATCCTCATAGCGATTGCCACTGAGCAGGGGCAGATCGTCGGTGAAACCGCTGACCATCAGCAGTTCGTCATGCTCGGCCAGGTACACCTGCAGTGGCTCCACCAGCGAGGCCAATACCGCCTCGCCATCCCCCTGCAGGGCATTGGAGTTCAGTTCAAACAGCACATTGCCGCTGATGCCGATGCGTCCGTTGCGAAAGGTCACCAGGCCCTTGGTCAGCGGGTCTTCCAGGGCCTGCTCAAGGGCTACCCGGCGTTCCTGCTCGGCTTCCCGTTTGGCTTTCTCTTCGGCCAGGGACTGGCTCAACTCCAGCTGCAGGCCAATCACCCACACCAGGATTAACACCAGGAGCCCCACCAGCGCCGCCATCAGGTCGGAGAAAATCGCCCACACCGGTGTGGATTGCTGCTCGCCGCCGTCCAGGTGCTCCATCAGACGGCCTCGGTTGCCTGGCCGTGATGCAGTGCGGCAGCTGCTTCAATCACGTCTTGCTGGGCGCTGACGCTCAGGTCAATTACCTCGCGGGCTTGGGCCACGTAGTAGGCCAGCTGTTCGTCGTGGCGGGTGCCTGCGTTATCCAGCGCTTTCTGGATATCCGCGAGGCTGGCAATGACCTGCTCGTTGGACCGGCTGAATTGTTCAATTGCCGTGCCGAAGGCATCGCTCAGGGCGCCCACTTCCTGACTGCTGCCGGTCAGGTGTTCACCCAGTTGGGTCAACTGCTGGCTCTGCTCTTCGATCAGCGCGTTGAAGCGTTCGCCAATGCCGGTAAGGGTGTCGCCGGCCCCGTTCACCAGGGCATCCACCGCCTGGCGCTGGCTGTCGATCTGCTCCCGCTGGTTGGCCAGCAGGGCATCCAGTTCGCTGACCAGTTGCTTGCGTTCTTCCAGCAGCTCGTTATCCCGTTCGCTGTTGCGGGCCATTTCCGCCTGCAACTGGCGGATCACCTCGGCGGCGGCCTTTGGCGTCTCGGAGGCGGTTTCGATCAGCCTGGTCATGGGCGCTTCCAGACCTTCGCCCAGCTCACGCAGGTGTTTGGCCGCGCTGGCTTCAAGCGATTCCAGGCGTTGGCTGATGACCTCGGTGCGCTCGGCCTCCTGCGCCTGAAGCGCCGACAAATGCCCGGTAGTGGTGGCGGTCAGTTGTTCCAGTCCGGTTGCCTGGCTCTCCAGCCACTGGCCATGGCGCTGCTGTTGTTCGGCAAGGGTCTGCCGCCAGCGTTCGGTGGCTTCCGTGGTGGTGGCCTGGAACCGGTTGGCCAGCTCCGCCAGTTGTTCACCGGCGGCGGATGACCAGTTCTGGTATTGAGCATCCGCTTCGGCCCGCAGCTGATCCATGGCTTCGCGCACCACGGGCTGAATCTGTTCGGCGGTTTGCCGGGTGCTTGCCTGCACCGCGGTTTCCAGAGAGCGGCTTACCGAATCGGCCAGCGCCTGGTATTGGGCCTCCACATTTTGGTGAAAGGCCTGCTGGTTCTGTGTCAGGGACTGCTCCAATCGTTCGCCCAGTTGCTCCATGCGGGCGGTCATGCGTTCCATGGCCGAAGCCATTTCCGGCAGCCCCCGGGCTTGGCTTTCGATCGCCTGGAAGGCCCGTTCACGCTGGTAGTCGCCAGACAGGTGGCGCAGCTTGTTGCGCAAGTCCCCGTCCAGGCGCCGGGACACCTGCAGCCGTTCCCGCCGGCTCAGGGTGGAGGCCAACCCCAGCATGGCGGAGGCGGCCACACCGGCGATGGAGGTGCCAAATGCCAGACTCAAGCCGGCAATGGGGGCGGCCAGTGCGCTGCGAACGGCGCTCAGTTCGGTGCTGTTATCCAGCGCCGAAGCCGCGCCGCTGAGGGTAACGATCATGCCGGCAAAGGTGCCCAGCAAGCCGAGCATCACCAATAGGCCCGTCAGGTAAGGGGTGAGTTGCGGGCCGGGCAGGGGTGCCGTATGGCCTTCGATGCGCCGCTGGACGGGCAACTGCATGGCACCTGGCAGGTTGTTCAGCCAGTTGCCTACTTCCCCGGTTTTAGAGGGCAGGGTGTCCAGGGCGCTCGCCAGTTGCCCGGTGCTGCGGCGGAAGTTCACCAGTTCGCCGAAACCCAGGCAGTACACCAGCGCAATGAGCCCGGTGAAGGCCAGTGCCAGTGGCTCGGAGCCAATAAAGCCGGCGCCGATCCAGGCCACCACGGCCAGGCCGAGGGCAAAGGCAATAACAAAAAACAGTCTGCTCATGAATGTTCACTCACTTCGTTGTGACAGGCCTCCAGCAACCCCAGTACCGGCTCCAGCCGAACATCCAGTTCGGCGAGCAACAGGTTCCGCGCTTCCTCGCAGTAACGGTGGAGCCAGTTGTCGGACTCGGGTGTTGGCCTGTCGGCGTTTTGCAGTGTCTGGAAACGCTGCTCCAGTTCTTTGGGAATGGCGGCGAAGCACTGGCTGGTGTAACCGGCCATGGTCTGGTCAAACACCGCATCCAGCTCTGCCAGGTGCGCCAGGGCCGGGCCCTGCTCTTTCATGGCCTTGCGCACCTTGTCGCGTAGCTGCCTGCTGGTGGCGGCGACTTTGCGCTGTGCACCCAGCCACGCGTTTTGCAAGGGCTCGAAGGCCGGTTCATCGTCAAAGGTGACATCACCGGCCCAGTCTTCGATCCGCCGGACCAGAGCCCGGCGGCTGGTCGCCAGCTCTTCGGTCAGCCGTTCAACAACCGCCGCCTGCGGGCTGCCCGGGCGCCGTGAACGCCAGACGATGGCCGCATCCAGGCTCATGGTGTCGCCCAGGCCGAACAGGCGGCCCAGACGCTCAGCCAGACAGGGCAGGTTGCCATTGCCTGTTGAGCGGGGCAGTTCCTGCAGAAGCCGGCTTCGCGGTGAATCAATGGCGGTCACGGTGAATGAAATTCCCAAGGTTTCCGGAACGAAAAGGCGGTTATTCTACTGGCTATCCGGGGCTAATGATAATGTCGGCAAGGCGGACAGAGGTGCCCGGAACCCGACAGCGGAAGACGGGGTCCCTTGTAATTTTCCCGGCAGCGTCAAATATAGGTAGACAGAGATTGATATTTGATCACCCGCGAGGAGTGCCATGGACTTCAAGGATTATTACGCCGCCCTGGGGGTGAGCGAATCCGCCACCCCCGAAGAGATCAAGAAAGCCTATCGCAAGCTGGCGCGCAAGTACCATCCGGATGTGAGCAAGGAGGAAGGTGCCAGTGACAAGTTCAAGGAAGTCGGTGAGGCCTATGAGGTACTGAAAGACCCGGAAAAACGCGCGGAATACGACCAGTTGCGTAAATACGGTGCCCGAGACGATGGTTCGTTCCAGCCCCCACCCGGCTGGCAGAGCGCGTCCGGCTTTGGCGGTGGTGGTTACACCGAGGCCGATGCCCGGCAGTTCAGTGACTTCTTCGAGGAGATTTTCGGTGGCGGCCGGCACGGTGGCTTTTCCGGCACCGGTTTCGGCGGAGGTGGTTTCCGCCAGAACATGCGCATGCGCGGTGAAGACGTGCACGCCAAACTGGCATTGTTTCTGGAAGAGGCCATCAATGGTGGTCAGAAGCAGGTGTCGTTCACCGTTCACGACACCGATGCGCGGGGCCGCGTGATTCCACGCCAGAAAACCCTGAATGTGAAAATCCCGGCCGGCATGCGCGAAGGCCAGCATATTCGCCTCAAAGGCCAAGGCGCACCAGGTGTTGGCGGGGGTGAACCCGGGGACCTGTTCATTGAAGTGGAGCTGGCTCCGCATCCACACTTCACGGTCGAAGGGCGTGATGTCATGCTCACCCTGCCCATCGCCCCCTGGGAGGCCGCGTTGGGTGCTACTGTCACGGCGCCCACGGTGAGCGGCAAGGTGAATGTAAAAGTGCCCAAGGGCTCCACCAGCGGCCGGAAACTTCGGCTCAAGGGCAAGGGCTTCCCCGGCAAACATCCGGGCGACCAGATCATCGTGCTGCAGGTGGCCATGCCGGAACAGCACAATCCCGAGGCGGAAAAGCTCTACGGGCAACTGGCCGAGCTGGAGAAGAACTTCAATCCACGTAGCAAACTGCACGTGTGAGGGAGCAAGCCATGACTAAACCGAATACGACACTGACCGTGGAAGTCCTGGACAATAATGGCAGTTGCTTTACCCTGCGCGAGGTGTGTGAACGGGGTGATTGTCACGCCGAGTTCGTCATCAAGCTGGTGGACTACGGCATCATCGAGCCCGTGGACGAAGCCGGTGAAGCTCGACAGTGGCAGTTTGACGTAGCGGCGCTCAACCGCCTGCAAAAAGCCCGCCGCCTGCAACGTGATCTTAAGCTGAACCTGCCGGGGCTGGCGCTGTCACTGGAGTTGCTGGATGAAGTGAGCACCATGCGACGGGACATGGCCCGCCTGGAACAGCGCCTGAAACACCTTACCGGCGAGTGATCCCCTCAAATGACCCCGGGAGAAGCACGCCGAGGTCAGGATTTCTTTTGCTCCAGCTCCTTGATCTCGGCATACAGCTTTTCCGCCTCTTCCATGAGCGTGCCGTGAGTCCGCAAGTCGCCATTGCGCTGCGCGTGTAATGCTTCTGCAAGCTTTCTTTCATAAGCTTTGCGAAGCTTTTTCTCTGGACTGCCTTTCAGAAAACCAAGCATGGTCATGGCCTGCGTTGCTAGAGTGTAAAGTGGTATACGCAAGCGCACAGCCAGAGTTCACCCACCAATCAGGGTATATTTATGAACCACCTGGCCCATCTGTTCCTGGCCCCGGACTCACCGGAGGCCCGAATCGGCAGTGTGATGGGTGATTTCGTGCGAGGGGTAGACCTGTCCACCTACCCGGACGAAATTATTTACGGCGTTCATCACCATCGTGCCGTGGACAGTTTTACCGACAGCCATCCGGCGGTGCTCGACAGCAAGCGCCTGTTCTCCCAGCGCCGCCGTCGCTTTGCCGGAGTGGCACTGGACATCCTCTACGACCACTACCTGCTGCGCCACTGGTACCGGTTTGCCGAAACAGACCGTGATAGGTTCATTCAGCAGGTCTATGGTGAGTTTGAGAACTACGAACACCTGATGCCCGAAACCATGGCCCGGGTCACCCGTCGCATGGTGGCCCACGACTGGTTTGGCGCCTACCAGAGCCTGGAAAGCATCGGCCATGCTCTGGACCGGGTGGCCAGCCGCATACGCTTTGCCAACCGCTTTGACGGTATGATTGAGGAAATTTACGAGCACGAGGAAGAACTTGAGGCCAACTTCCTGGTCTTCTTCCCCGAGCTAAAACACTTTGCAGGAGAGCACCATGGGTGAAGCCAAACGCCGCAAACACACCGGCGCACCGTCGCCGAAGCAGAACAAAAACCGGACCTCCATCCTGGTTGGTGTGGTGGCCCTGGCCGCCTTGATCATGACCGGCCTGTATATCCTGACCAAACCACCAACCCCCGAGGACGAAACCCTACCCGTCGCCGGCCCGGACACCCCGCCGTTCCCCGAGGAAATGGACCGCTATGGCGTCTCCATCGGCCCGGAAGATGCCCCGGTGGTGGTGCGTGAGTTCGCCGACTACCAGTGCCCCGGCTGCGCCAACTTTGCCGAAGTCAGCCAGCGCCTGAAGCGGGAATACGTGGCAGACGGTCAGGTCCGCTTCGTGTACTTTGACCTGCCCCTGCAACAACACCAGAACGCCATGCCGGCCGCCATGGCTGCCCGCTGCGCCGGTGACCAGGACAACTACTGGGGCATGCACGACAAGCTGTTCGCAGCCCAGATCGAATGGAACGACGCTGGCGACCCTTTGCCGATCTTCACCCGCTACGCCAATGAGCTCGGGCTGAACGAACGCCGCTTCCAGCGCTGCATGAACACCGAGCTGCACCGGGAAGACATCGAGCAGAGCGCCCAGGTGGCCCGGCAGATGCGGGTGATGAGCACGCCGACGGTGATGGTCGACAACATTCGTTTAACGCGCCCAGGTTGGGGGCAGTTGTCGGCGGTTGTGGAAAGAGAGTTAGAGCAGGATAAATAAGCCAGCAGGCAATAGAGAAGCGAGCAGGTGGGAGGGAATACCTTACCAAAAGTCTTCGTAGCCATGGGTGAAGAGCGAATAGCTCTTCACGGGCTGGCCAAGGACGGCCAGCCCAGGACCTTCAGCGCGACGCAGGAGCAATAAGCGCTGAAGGGCGGAGAGAAGCGTACAGGGATGTATTCACAGCGTCTTTCGGAAAGCCAGCCCGCACTGAGGCGCAAAGGATACTCCGAATAGGAGAGCCTTCGGCCACCCCTCATTTGAAACCACCCCGCACTTGGTTAAACTCCCGCTCCCCAAATCATGCTCCGGATTTACGATCCGGCCCGCAGGAGAAAAGCTATGAGCAACAACGTTGTGGTCTGCGCCATGTACAAGTTCGCAGTCCTGAACGACTACAAACAGCTGCGCCAGCCGCTGCTGGACCTGATGCTGGAAAACGACGTGCACGGCACCCTGTTGCTGGCCCGTGAAGGCATCAACGGCACCATCGCCGGCAGCCGCGAAGGCATCGATGCCGTCAAACACTGGATCGCCAGCGACGAGCGGTTCGAGGGCATCGACTACAAGGAATCCTTCGTCGACATCCAGCCGTTCAAGCGCACCAAGGTCAAACTCAAGAAAGAAATCGTCACCATGGGCGTGGAGGGCATCGATCCCAAGCGCGTGGTAGGCACCTACGTCGAGCCCAGGGACTGGAACGACCTGATCTCCGATCCCGAGGTGCTGCTGGTGGACACCCGTAACCAGTACGAGGTGGAAATCGGCACCTTCAAGAACGCCGTGAACCCGGCCACCGACACCTTCCGGGAATTCCCGGACTACGTGAAGGAAAACCTGGA
Source organism: Marinobacter nauticus (assembly GCA_044811145.1). Classification (GTDB taxonomy): domain Bacteria; phylum Pseudomonadota; class Gammaproteobacteria; order Pseudomonadales; family Oleiphilaceae; genus Marinobacter; species Marinobacter nauticus_A. The sequence continues at coordinate 468,215 of CP085245.1, read as the reverse complement.
CCCTCGGAAGCACAAGAAAGTCGCCATGTTCTGCACCGGCGGCATTCGCTGTGAAAAGTCCACGGCGTTTCTGAAAGAACAGGGTTTTGATGAGGTGTACCACCTCAAGGGCGGCATCCTGAAGTACCTCGAAGACGTGCCCGAGGACCAGACCCTGTGGCAGGGCGAGTGCTTTGTGTTTGATGACCGGGTGACTGTGAACCACCGCCTTGAGCGCGGCGATTACGACCAGTGCCACGCCTGTCGCCGGCCAATCACCGAAGACGACAAACAGCGCCCGGAATACGAGCAGGGCGTGAGCTGTCACCAGTGTATTGAGTCACTGACTGAGGAACAGAAAGCCCGTTTCCGTGAGCGTGAACACCAGATGCGCCTCGCCGAAGCCCGGGGAGAAGCCCACGTGGGTGGAGAGGCTGCCCGAATCATTGCCGAGCGTAAGGCGCGCAAAAAGGCTGAGCAGCAGGAACAGGCGCGGAAGAGTCTGCAGGGTGAGGCGGCCGGGGAATAACCGGCCGCGGGCAGGTTCGAACGGCGGAGGATGTCCACCTCCGCCGTTCAGTCACACGTTATTGCGAAGCCCCAGCTCGTCCGGGTAGGGCGTCAGGTATTTCTGCACCGTCAGATAATCCGCCGGTTCCTTGCGCTGGGCCAGTCGTAGCAGAGTCATCGGTACTACCAATGGCACCTCGCCGCGACGGTAAGCTTCAACCTGTTCCAGCAGCACCGACTTTTCCTCGCCCGACATGCTGTCTTTCAGGTAACCCAGCAGGTGCTGCATGGCGTTCACATGGGATCCACGGCTCACCCTCTGGCTCATGGCTTCCATGAACAGGTGAATGTAACGGTCGGCGATCTGCTCCAGCGGCTCTGATTTCAGATCAGCCAGCAGCGGCCCGAGTTGGCGGTAGATCTTCTCCGAGTGCGCCATCAGTGTGAACTTGTGACGGGTGTGGAATTCAATCAGCGCCTGTTTGCTCAGGTTCTCGCCGGCCACGTTCTGCAGCCAGTCGTCGTAGGCAAACACCCGCTCGATGAAGTTCTCCCGCAGCATGCTGTCGTTCAGCCGGCCTTCCTCTTCCACCGGCATCAGCGGGTAGGCTTCCATCAGCGCTTCAGCAAACAGACCCACGCCGGAGCTGTCAATGTGGTTGCCTTTTTCGGTGTACACCTTCACCCGTTCCATGCCGCAGGTCGGCGACTTCTTCATCAGGATGTAGCCGCGCAGGTTGCCCAGTGTGGGCAGGACCTCGTCGATAAATCCACGCATCTCGTCGGTGTGGTCCGCCGCACCGCTGGTCTCGATCAGGCGCATGCCTTCGGGGTACTTGCGCAGGTGGATGGTCGGCCGGGGCACGCCCAGACCGGCCTCCAGTTCCGGGCAGATCGGCCTAAAATCAAAGTGTTTTGCCAGCACTTGCGTGCAATAGCGTGAGTGCTTGTGGCCACCATCGTGGCGCACTTCTTTGCCCAGCAAACAGGTGCTGATGCCAACAGGGATACCGGTCACGGCGTTCTCCACCTCACAGAAACGGGCTACTCATAATCAGGGAAGGTGTGGGTGTGCTTTCCAAAAATTTTGAAGGCCATGGATGGCCTGAAATAAGCGCACATGGATGTGCTTGTAGCGGTTTTTGGAAAGCACACCCACACCTTCCCGTCTGGATAACTTACGCAGTTTCAGTGTAAACCGATTAATCAGAACGCCCCAATCTTTGGGCATAAGTGGTTTGCGCACGTTTTTCATAAGCCGCCAAAGTGGTGGCATAAATGCCATGAACATCCTTGGCGAACTGCTCCACGGAATAGTCAGCGGCAAACGCCCGAGCCTTGTCGGAGAACTGTTTGCGCAGGCCGTCGTTTTCCAGCAGTTCCTTTGCCCGCGCCACCCACTGGCCCTGGTTTTCCGGTGTCTTGAAGCCGTTGTAGCCATCGCGCACCACGTCTTCAATGCCGCTGGAACGAACGGCGACCACCGGCAGTCCGGCGGACATGGCTTCCAGGATGACCATGCCCTGAGTCTCGGATTTCGAGGCGAACAGGAAGGCGTCGCCCAGGTTGTACCAGACCGCCATATCCTCCGGCTTTTTCGCGCCCACCAGCTGGAAACAGGATTCCAGCCCCAAGTCTTCAATTTTCTTCTGCAGCCGGTCGCGCTGGTGGCCGTCACCGATCATCAGGAACCGGAAGGGAACATCGGTTTGCTCACGCAGCTTTTGAATCGCCTCGATCATGAAATCGATGTTCTTTTCGTTGGAGAGACGGGCCACGCTCACAAACACCTTCTCATCCGTCAGCCCCAGCTCCTCGCGCAACGTCGCCACCTCTGAGTCGCTTACGGCCTGAAAACGGTCGTACTCAATGCCGGTCGGTTGCACGAACACCGGCGTCGTTACACCGATCATGCGTAGGTATTCCTCGGTGGAGTAGGTGGGCACGATCACGCCGTCACACCGGTTACCGAAGTACTTCACCAAGGTGTGGGAAATCAGGTTCCGGAACAGCATCCCGGGCAGGGGCACAAAGTGTGCGTAATGCTCCAGCCGGGTGTGGTAGGTGTACACCGCCGGCACTTTCAGGCGGCGGGCCATGAACAGGCCCAGGCTGCCCAGCCAGAATGGGTGGTGAACGTGAATAATGTCGGGCTGGAAGGCCCGGACCCGTTTGCGGATCTGACTCAGGAAAATGTTGGCCATCCGGAATTCACGGTTCTTGCCCATGGTGAGCAGGGAGGGCACCCGGATCACAAACTTCTCTTGCTCCGGCTGGTCCTTGTAGCGAGGGGCAACCACAACGGTGGCATCGCCACGTTGTTCCAAGCCCCGGCGCAGACGTTCGATGGAGATTGGAACACCGCCAATGAACGGCAGGTAGTTGTTGGTGAACATGGCCATCCGCAGGGGCTTTTCCTGCCAGGGCGTGGGGTCCAGATCGTAATCCGGGTAGTAATCCTTGCCGATGAAGATGATCTGGTACAGCTTGATGGTGGCGGCGAGGAAGGCAAACAGGACCAGGATAAAGTTGAGAAAGCCGGAATAGAACAGCGAATACACGAAGAACCACAGGCCTTCCAGGCGCTTGAGTATCGGGTGCTGGCCAACCTCCATGGGCACCAGTTGGTGCGCCACCTCGCCATCGGGGGAGACCGTCACTTCCACGTAATGGTAGAAGCTGTTTTCCGTGTTCAGCACCAGGCCACCGGCACCGCCAGTGGTGATGAACCGGGTATCGCCCACGCTTTGCTCGTCATAGAGCGCCATGTTGGCGGAGAACACCATGTCGATGTCCCGGTTTTCGATCAGCTCCATCAGGGCCGATCGGAATGCCTCGGGTTGCAAATAGTTGTCTTCATCGGCGAATGGGGTGGGATTGTCAGGTTTGAGTGGTGGTTTTCCGATAAACAGAACCCGGGCATTGGTGGTGTCCTGGCCCAGCAAGTCCTTCAGCCAGCGTATCTGCCATTGCCAGGGAGTCTTGCCCGTGCTGTCCAGAAAAATCAGGCGCGCGTTGCCGGTGCGGATGCTGAAAAAATGCGGGCCGAAGTGGTCATAGAAGCGGAAGCTGCCGAAATCTTCGTATTCGTGGGGGCCGAAGGTCAGCAGGTAAGGCATCTGCAGGTTGCCGAGCGTGCCTTGCAGGGCCCGGTACTTGTCTTCGCCGCCGCCACTGACGGCATTGCCCGCCGATACCAGGAAATCCAGATTGCTTTCGTTGAGTGTCGGAATGATGCGCTTTTCAAACACGCCCACGGAGTTATTGATGTTCCCCACCACGGCAAAATGGATGGCGGAACCCGGCGGGGTGCGCTCGTGAATGCGTTCCACCTGCTCGGTATGAACCGCCTCAAAATCCTGTTTGAAGAAATTCAGGTAGAACTTGTAGCCCACTAGCAGAATGACAATCAGCAGGCACAGGTAGAACAACAGTTTCAGTGGGTTGCGTCGGGTCATTCCTGTCTCCGATGGGCTTTCAGCAGTTCCCTGTGCATGACCAGCAGACCAATCAACATGCCCAGATAAATGGTCAGGAAACGCCAGGTGACGGTCACCAGTACCAGGTGATTACCCGTCAGCATGTTCTGGAAGAAACTTCCAAACACACCCTCGGAAATGCCCGACGCGCCCGGCGTGGGCGAGAAGTACATGATGAATGTGGTGACCACCAGCAATCCCAGCGTTAACAGATAGTTTACGTCATAGCCTAGCCCAACCATCAGCAGTGCGGGAAAGCTGAACAGGCTGAGCAGGAAGGTGGCGGTGAAAAAGATGGAGAGGCAGATAAAGCGCCGCTCACCTTTGAGATAGTCACCAAAACTTTCCGAAAATCGCAGCATTTCCCGGCGTAACTTGAACTGCCAGCGGTCATGACGGCAGTCGTTAATGGCGTGGTACCGGTGAAGACCAGCAATCATCCCGCTCAGGGGCGCTATGAGCCAGCGTGTTTTGAACAGCAGCACCAGGAAAAACGCCAGATAGGCGGTAACAAAAAACGCGAGGGCGGTGATGATGCGAGAGGACCAGAGATCTCCGTTGACTGCCTGCATCGTCAGCAGGAAAACCGGCGTTGCCGAGAAGATGAAAATAACCGCCAGTACCGTTCGAATGGTGGTGGCCGCCGTGGCCCGGGCCACCGGCACGCCGTGGCGGGTGAGGTACCAGATCTGGGCAAAACCACCGCCGGTGGCCATGGGCGTGATGTTTGAGAAAAACAGGTTGATGAACACCAGTCGGACGATTTTTCGGAACGGCAGGGTGTACCCCAGCGTTCGCAGGGTGTAATGCAGGCGTAGGGCATCCGAGGCGAAATACACTACCAGCAGGGCGATAATAGCGACCAGTAGCCAGGGCGACAGCAGTTGCGTGTCGAACTCAAAATTTCGGCCGGCAAACTGGTGGTAGACAGCATAAACCCCGGCACCCGTAAGCAACAGGAACAACAGGCCGAAAAGCAGCAGCCGCCGACCGGAGGTTTGTAATTGATCTGCGCGTTCTATGTCGTCTGCCATGGGGCTTCCATTGGGTGAAGCAGGGCAGTGTACCTGTTGTTCGTTAGGGGTTGAACCGATCACCGCTGTGGCCGGGGCTTGAAATTTGTCGCCAGGACGCGCACAAATGGTATCTGAATTCTCGAACAACAAGGTAAATCGACATGCCCAAGCACTTTGAAGAGGCACCGGGCCTACACGATGCACCAGTGCCGGAAACCGAAGGCTATGTGTTTAACCAGACCATGTTTCGCATCAAAGACCCCGAGCGTTCCATGGACTTCTACACCCGGGTGCTGGGTATGCACCTGATACGCAAGCTGGATTTCCCGGAAATGAAGTTCACCCTGTACTTTATGGGGTACCTGGATGAACGCACTGCCCATACCGTTCCCCACAACGATGCTCACCGCACCGCCTATACTTTCGGCCGCGAAGGCATCCTGGAGCTCACCCACAACTGGGGAACCGAGAACGATCCGGACTTCAGCTACCACAACGGCAACGACGAGCCCCAGGGCTTTGGACACATTGGTATTGCCGTGCCGGATGTCTACAACGCCTGTGACCGTTTTGAGAGCCTGGGTGTGGAGTTCGTGAAAAAGCCGGACGACGGCAAGATGAAAGGCCTGGCCTTCATCAAGGATCCGGACGGCTACTGGATCGAGATTCTGCAGCCCAACATGCTGGAAAAACAGCGCAGCAAGGGCGGCTGAGCTTTTCGTTCGCAACCTGCCCCGGCCTCAGCTTCCTTCGCTGGCGGCCCGGGGCTGGCCATAGAGCGACGCCACGATGACCGCCACGGTCAGGATCAGGGCGCCGGCAATACCTATCACCCCAAGCACTTCCCCCAGGAAAATCCAGGCCAGTATCGCCACGAACAGCGGCTCCAGCGTCACAATGATGCTGGAAAGTGTGGCCGGCGTGGTCTTCATGCCCGTAAAAAACAGCAGGTAGCCAATGCAGGTAGGCACCACGCCAATGTAGCCCACCATCAGCCAGTGTTTCAGGCCCAGGGTGTCCAGCCCCGCAAACCCGCCACTGAAACCGACGACCGGGAACAGCAGCAGTGCCGCCGTGGCGAAGCAGATGAACGCGGTGGTAAACACCGGCGTGCCGGCGGAATTGTAGCGGCTGGTCAGGCTGAACCCGCTGTAGACAACCGCAGCCAGTAGGGCCATCAGAATACCAGTCACCCGCAGGGAACCTGTCGTGTCCATGTCACTGACCACCAGCATGCTGGTGCCGACGATGGCGGCGAGCGCAGAAAGAATTGTCAGCACCCCCGGCTTTTCCCCAAGCAGGGGCGCGGCCAGGATGGCCACCATAACCGGGGGCAGACACAGGGAAATCAGCGTGGCGATACCCGCGCCGGTCAGGTCCACCGCCAACAGATAGCTCCCCTGATAAAACGCCTGGAACAGACCCAAAGCGGCCAGGGTAATAAAGGCTTTCAAGCTAAGGCTGCGTAGTGAACTGCCGGGTACGCTCTGCCCGGGATTGGCGGCCTTCAGCCGGTGCTGTTCCCGGCGCATCAGCAGCCAGAAAAAGGGCAGGGCAACCATCAACCGCAGCCAGGCCAGGGTCAGGGCCTCCAGCTCAGTGCCGGTAAACAGGAACTTGGCCACAATACCCGTGGTGGCCCAAAGCAGGGCAGCCAGGGCGATGAAAAGAGCACCTTGGAGCATGAACGATTCCGGAAGTCTTGGAGTAAACCGTGAAGGTTAGCAGCGGCGTGACCGTTGGTCACGTGGTGGGAAAGTCTTGATTCAAGGAGAAAAGGAGATGCACAGAAGCCGGTAACTACTATCCTTGTTGTCTCCGACTCCCGTGTCTAACCCTCGCCTAGTCCTTTAGGCTACGCCCTATCCATGGCGTTGAGTCTTTTCATCCCTGTAGCCCGCATCCGTGGGGCTGCTCCAATGTCCCTGGAGTTTTTCTTCCTTGAGCCAACATCCTTGCTGGCTTGTCATCCCTGACACTTTCAGCTTACTCATTTTTGGCGATGGGAATATCAGAGATTGGATACAGAGCGTGTAAGATATTTCTTACATTATCGTATGGGGTGCCGGGGATTCAGTATTCAGGCCTTATCGGAACCAGTCGCTTTCGCATCTTCCACTTCCCTGTGGCGCTGTGCCGCCTCCTGAATTCGCTCCATGGTGATTTCCTTCACCGCCTTCTGGCTGATGCGGATGTGGCGGGCCAGTTCATCGGCGGCGGTCCGGGCGTCGCCCCGGCGGATGGCGTCGAGTATCCGGGCGTGCTCCAGGTAAGTGGCGTCTACCCGGTCGTTGCGGGTGAAATCGAGCCGGCGGATGATGCGCAGCCGGTCGCTGATTTCCCGGTGGATGCGGGTCATCTCCCGGTTGCCGGCGGCGGCCACCAGGTCGCAGTGAAAGCTTTCATCCAGCGCCCGGACGGTGCTGCCGACCGCCCGTTCCGAGGGGTGGTCCGGATTCCAGATGGCCGTCAGGGTGCGAACAGCCGCCGGCTCTTCCGGCAGCTCGCAGATCTTGTAAATGGCGGCTTTTTCCAGGGTGATGCGCAGATCGTACAGATCCTCGATCTGCTCGAAATCCAGGGGCTTCACCCGCCAGCCGCTTCGGAACAGCACTTCCACATAACCTTCCCGCTGCAGCCGGTACAGGGCCTCCCGGACGGGCGTCCGGGAAGCGTCCAGGCGGGTGCCCACGTCACCTTCGCTGAATTTGTCGCCCGGCAGCAGGCGAAATTCGAAGATGTCGTCTTTCAGGGCTTCGTACACCCTGTCGGCCATGGAGGTTTTGCGTTTGCTCGCTGTCGTCATACCTCAATACTCAATAACGGCTCCCCGGGTGTCACTGCTTTGCCCGCTTCCACGTGCAGGGCGCTGATCTTGCCGGATTGCGTGGCATTCACCTCGAACTCCATCTTCATGGCTTCCACGATCACCAGCGGGTCGCCCTCGGCCACGGTGTCGCCGGGCTTCACCAGGCATTTCCAGATGTTACCGGCAATCTCCGCGCTGATCAGCTCGCCGAATTGTTCCAGATCAGAAACATCCGGTTTTGGCGGTGCCTTGGCCAGGCGGTCCAGTTCCTCGGCCTCGCTCTCCTTCCACAGGGCCACTTCCTCGGCATACGCCGCCTGCTGCATTTTGCGGAACTCGCTGATGGAGTCGGCGTTGGCATCCAGGAAGGCCTGGTGGGATTTGAGGTCGAAGGTTTCTTCCTCGATTTTGATGGTCAGCTTACCGGCCCGGAACTGATCGCGCATCTCTGTCAGCTCTTTTTCGCTGACCGGGTAGTAGCACACCTGGTCGAAGAAGCGCAGCAGCCAGGGCGCGCCCTCGGCAAACTGCGGGTTCTTCAGGTACTTGTTCCAGATCGGCAGGGTCCGACCCACCAGCTGGTAGCCGCCGGGGGAGTCCATGCCGTAGATGCACATGTACACCCCGCCAATGCCCACGGTGCCCTCGGCGGTGTAGGTGCGTGCCGGGTTGTACTTGGAGGTCAGAAGGCGGTGGCGTGGGTCCAGGGGTACCGCGCAGGGTGCGCCCAGGTAAACATCCCCCAGGCCCAGCACCAGGTAGCGGGCGTTGTAGACCACCTCCTTCACCTGTTCCCGTTCTTTCAGGCCATTGATGCGCTGGATAAAGTCCACGTTGTTGGGCAGCCAGGGCGCGGTGTCCCGTACCGACTGGCGGTACTTGTCCACGGCTTCCAGGGTGGCGCTGTCTTCAAAGGCCATGGGCAGGTGAATCACGCGGCTGCGCACTTTCAGTTCATCGGTGGCCGGCAGGGTGCCTTCCAGGTCCAGCAGGTATTCCATCAGGGCCGGCTGGGGCAGGATGCGCGAATCGTAGCGCAACTGCAGGGAGCGCACGCCCGGCGACAGTTCCAGCAGGCCATTGGGTTGCACATCGGCGATGGCCTCCATCAACGCATGAATCCGCAGGCGGAACCCCAGTTCCATCACGTTCGGGCCGTATTCCAGCAGGATGTACTGGTCGCCAGCCTGGCGATAGGTTACCTCCGGCCGCCCGTCGGTTTCCGGCAGGTGGGCCAGAATGGTGGCGGACAGGTCGTTCACCGGTTCCAGGGTCGGCGCTTCCAATTCTACCCGGGGTGGCGCCATCAGGCTCTTCACCGCGAGTTCCTGGCGTTCGGACAGCGCCACGGCCGTGTCGTAATCAATGGGCACGAAGCGGATGGTGTCGCCGGGCTTCACCTGGCCAACTTTCCATAGCTCCGCCTTGGCGATGGTCACCGGGCACACGAACCCGCCCAGGCTGGGGCCGTCCTTGGTGAGGATCACCGGCATGTCGCCGGTAAAGTTGATCGAGCCGATGGCGTATTCGGTGTCGTGAATGTTGGAGGGGTGCAGACCGGCTTCACCGCCGTCTTCCCGGGTGAATTCCGGCTTTGGGCCGTTCAGGCGAATGCCCAGGCGGTTGGAGTTGTAGTGCACCTCCCAATCCTGTTCGAAGAACTTCTCGATGGACTCTTCGCTGAAGAAATCCGGCGCGCCGTGGGGGCCATAGAGCACGCCGATTTCCCAGTGGTCCGGGTAGTCCGGGATCAGGTCCGGGTCCGCCGGGGCCGGGTCGTGGGTTGGGCCCGGGGTGGTGCAGGCGGGCAGTTCCAGCTGGCTGATGCCCAGCATGTCGCCGGGGCGCAGGGGCCGGCCGCCGTGGCCGCCGAACTGGCCAAGGGCGAAGGTGGAGCGGCTGCCCAGGTACACCGGCACGTCAAAGCCGCCGCGCACCGCCAGGTAGGTGCGGCAGCCCTTGATGGCCTTGCCCACGGCCAGCACCTGCCCGGCTTTCACGGTGATGGGCTTCCAGAATGCCACTGGCTGGTCATCCAGGGTGGCTTCGGTCAGCGCGCCGGTCAGGGCCACCACGGCGTCCTTGTGGAACTTCAGGCTGGGGCCGATCAGCGTGGCTTCCAGCCCGGCGGCGTCGTTGTGGTTGCCGACAATGCGGTTGGCCAGGCGGAAGGCGTAGTCGTCCATGGGGCCGCTGGGCGGCACGCCGATGTTCCAGTAGCCCACGCGGCCGGGATAGTCCTGCACTGTGGTGTAGGTGCCGGGTTTGACGATTTCCGCCACCGAAGGCCTGAACTCGAAGCTCTCCAGCGCGCGGGTGGACACAATGCCCTCGGCAAAGCTGGGCTGGGCGACCACCTGGCGCAAGTAATCCAGGTTGGTGGCAATTCCCATCAGCCGGGTTTCGGCCAGGGCGGTTTTCAGTCTGGCGAGGGCGTCGGCGCGGTCGTTGCCGTGGACGATCAGCTTGGCGATCATCGGGTCGTAGTGGGCGGACACCTCGCTGCCGTTTTCCACCCAGGTGTCGATGCGCACGCCATCTTCCGGCCAGTGCACGTCGGTCAGCTCGCCGGGCGAGGGCTGGAAGTCCTTCAGCGGGTCTTCGGCGTAGATGCGCACTTCCATGGAAGCGCCGTTCAGGTTGGGCTCGAAGTTCGCCAGGTCCGGGCTTTCGCAGGCGGCGATTTTCAGCATCCATTCAATCAGGTCCAGCCCGGTGACCGACTCGGTCACCGGGTGCTCCACCTGTAAGCGGGTGTTCACTTCCAGGAAATAGAACTCGTCCCGGTCGGCGTCGTAGATGTACTCCACGGTGCCGGCGGAGCGGTAGTTCACCGACTGGCCGAGGGAGACGGCGGCATCCAGCATTTTCTGGCGGGTGGCGGCCGGCAGGTTGGGCGCCGGGGTTTCCTCCACCACCTTCTGGTTACGGCGCTGCAGGGAGCAGTCCCGTTCACCCAGGGCCACCACGTTGCCTTCGCCATCACCGAAGATCTGCACTTCCACATGACGGGCGCGGGCGATGAAGCGCTCCAGGAACACGCCGCTGTCGTTGAAGAAGCTCTGGCCCTGGCGGCGAACGGTTTCAAAGGCCTCGCGAAGCTCGCTTTCGCTGTTGCAGCGGGTGAGGCCAATGCCACCACCACCGGCGGTGCTTTTCAGCATCACCGGGTAACCCAGGCGTTCGGCGGTTTGCAGGGCTTCCTCCCGGCTTTCCAGCAAGCCACTGCCCGGGGCCAGGGGCACACCGGCGGCTTCGGCCAGTTCCCGGGCCCGGTGTTTGAGGCCGAACTCGCGCATCTGCTCCGGGGTGGGGCCAATGAAGGCAATGCCGTCGGCTTCGCAGGCCTCGGCGAAATCGGCGTTTTCCGACAGGAACCCGTAACCGGGAATGATCGCCTCGGCGCCGGTCTGTTTGGCGACGGCCAGGATCTGGGCGGTGTCCAGGTAGGTTTCGCTGGCGCCGTTACCGGCGAGGGCCACGGCTTCATCGGCGTTGGTTACGTGCAGGCTGTGGCGGTCTTCATGGGAATGCACGGCGACGCTGCCCACGCCCATGGCCTTGAGGGTGCGAATGGTGCGAACGGCGATTTCGCCCCGGTTGGCGATCAGAACTTTGGTGAACATGGTGGTAACTCTCCTTAGGCCTTTCCGGATTTGAGGGCGTTGATGTAGGCGCGCCAGCCGCCGAATTCGGTCACGTCGCGGGCGCCGTCCAGGCCGTAGCCTTCACAAATGAAACCGTTGACCCAGCGGCCATCGGCCAGCTCCACATTGCCGATGCCCAGGGGCGCGGGAATCAGATCCACGAAGGAACCGAATTCCGAAGCGGGCATTTCCCAGACCTCCAGGATGATTTCCGTGCCGTTGGTTTCATTGCGCTGAAGGCCCGGCTTGGGCGGTGTGGTGTTGGGCAGGGCGTACAAGCGGTAGTTGGGGGATGTGGTGGTTTGCTCCAGCAATCTGGCCCGGCGTTCGGTGAGCTGGGTGTTCAGCGGCATGCCGGATAGGTGAGCGCCCACTACCGCTACTTTTATCGTGGGTACTACCTGCCGGGGAGTGACGACTTCGGCCGGGCGAGGTTTGTCGGTGGCGCCCAGGGAAGTGGGATGGGCGTTCAACCACTGGCTGGCCAGGGCCTGAAGTTCGCGGTCTTTCCAGGCACCGGAGATCAGGGTCACGCCGAAGGGCAGGCTGTCGTCGCGGAAACCGGCGGGCACCGCCAGAGCGCACAAATCCGCCAGGTTCACGAAGTTGGTGTAGGTGCCAAGCTGGCTGTTGAGGGTGACGGGATCGGCGTTCACCGCCTCAATGGTGGGGGCGGTCGGCGCCGTGGGCACCAACAGGCCATCCACCTCGGCCAGCATTTCATCAATTTCGCGCAGCAGTTCTTCCTTGCGGTACTGGGCCTTGAAGGTGTCGGTGGCGGTGAACTTGCCGGCATTGCCGATGATGCCGCGCACTGTGTCGTTCATATCGGCGGCGTGGTTCGCCATAAACCCTTCCACGGCGGCATGGCGCTCGGCCACCCAGGGGCCTTCGTACAACAGGGCGGCGAGTTCAAGCAGGGGGGAGAAGTCCAGCGGCACCAGCTCCACGCCGGCGGTGTCCAGCTGTCGCCACTGGCTGAGGGCGGTGTTCCAGGCCGCTTCGGCCTGCTGGTCACCGTGAAACAGCGGCGCTTCGGGAATCGCCAGGCGCTGGACCGGGCCGGGGCGTCGAATGGCCGGTGCATCCAGCGGCAGGGCAGAGGGGGCCTTGCGTGAGAAGGCATCACTCGGCTCATAGCCGCCCATGCTGGTGGCCACGTTGTCGGCGTCGTTAATGATGAGGGCGAACACCGACACACAATCCAGCGACTTACAGGCAGGCACCACGCCGTCAATGCTGAGCCAGCCCTTGGTGGGTTTCAGCCCCACCAGGTTGTTGAGGCCCGCCGGCACGCGGCCGGAACCGGCGGTGTCGGTGCCCAGGGCAAAGGGCACCAGGCCACGGGCCACCACCGAGGCGGAACCGGAACTGGAACCGCCGCTGATGATTTCGGGGTTAAAACTGTTGGGCACTGCGCCATAGGGTGAGCGAGTGCCCACCAGGCCGGTGGCGAACTGGTCCAGGTTGGTCTTGCCCACCAGGATGGCGCCGGCGGCTTTCAGTTTGCGAATAACAGCGGCGTCCTGTTCGGGAGCGTAAGCGTAGGCCGGGCAGGCGGCGGTGGTGTTGAAGCCGAGGGCATCAATGTTGTCTTTGGCGGCGAAGGGCACACCGTAGAGGGGCAGTTGTTCCAGTTCGCCGCCGGCGGCTTTCAGTTTGTTGGCCAGCTCGGCCAGTGCGTTGGCCAGCCCCTGTTCCGAGAGCCGGGCAATCCAGGCCGGGTCGTCTTCCTCTAACTGCCCGATAAGCGGGCGAAGCAGTTCCTCTGGCCGGGTTCCTTCCTTATACGCCTGCTGCCAGTCAGCAATGGTCCATCCGAGGGTGGTTGGCATGGTGTGTCCTCACGCTTGATTAATCTTGTATACATGATCAATCGCAAGGCTCATGCCATGCCGGGAAAATTCGAAGTAAGTTGCTGTTATTCCATGATTTATCGTGTTTTGGCCTATTTCAGGCGATTCTGGCGGCGCACCAGTTGGGCGCAAATTGCTGAAAATAGCACCAGATTTGAGCCTGTTTCGGGAGGAATATCCCTGGAATTACCACCACCGAATACTTGTATACTAGTTAATTTATTGTTTTACGGTGCTTTTTGGTTTGGTTGGAACAGCAAATGCAGCGGAGGCCACGAGTTACAAGACTCCTGACCCAACGAAAAAGGACGCACAACATGAGCATTAAAAAACACGTGAAAGTGGGCCTCTCCGCCCTGGCGCTCTCTGTTTCCATGCATTCCGTCGCGGCCGAAGACCCGATCAAGGTCGGCATCCTGCACTCCCTGTCCGGCACCATGGCCATCAGTGAAACCGTGTTGAAAGACACCGTGGAAATGCTGATCGAACAGCAGAACGAGAAAGGCGGCGTGCTGGGCCGTGAGCTGGAAGCCGTTGTGGTTGACCCGGCCTCCGACTGGCCGCTGTTCGCCGAAAAGGCCCGCGAACTGCTGGCGCAGGAAGAAGTGGACGTGATCTTCGGCAACTGGACGTCCGTTTCCCGCAAATCGGTGCTGCCGGTGGTGGAAGAACTGAACGGCCTGTTGTTCTACCCGGTGCAGTACGAAGGTGAAGAATCCTCCGAGAACGTGTTCTACACCGGCGCCGCGCCCAACCAGCAGGCGATTCCGGCGGTGAACTACCTGATGAACGAAATCGGCGTGGAGCGCTGGGTACTGGCGGGCACCGACTATGTTTACCCGCGCACCACCAACAAGATCCTGGAAACCTACCTGAAAGACCAGGGCGTGGCTGACGAAGACATCATGGTCAACTACACGCCGTTTGGTCACTCCGACTGGCAGAACATCGTCTCCGACATCAAGAGCTTCGGTTCCGCCGGCAAGAAGACCGCCGTGGTCTCCACCATCAACGGCGACGCCAACGTGCCCTTCTACCGCGAGCTGGGTAACCAGGGCATCTCGGCCTCCGACATCCCGGTGGTGGCCTTCTCCGTGGGTGAGCAGGAGCTCTCTGGCATTGACACCGGCCCGCTGGTCGGTCACCTGGCCGCGTGGAACTACTTCATGAGCGTGGACACCGACGCCAACTGGGACTTCATCGACGCCTGGATTGACTACAAGGGCGACGACACCGTGGTCACCAACGACCCCATGGAAGCCCACTACATCGGCTTCAACATGTACATCGAGGCCCTGAAAAAAGCCGGCACCACCGATGTGGACGCAGTGAAAGACGCCATCATCGGCGTGAGCGTGCCGAACCTGACCGGCGGCTACGCCACCATGATGCCCAACCACCACATCACCAAGCCGGTGCTGATTGGCGAAATCCAGGACAACGGCCAGTTTGCGACCGTCTGGGAAACGCCGTCCACGGTGGCGGGCGATGCCTGGTCTGACTACCTGCCCGGCTCCCGGGACCTGATCGCCGACTGGCGCAAGCCGATGTTCTGCGGAACCTTCAACACCGCAACCGGCGAGTGTGGCGCCTCCGCCGGTGAAATGGCGGAAGAAGACGCCGAGTAAAGCGCCGGCCACAACGAAAGCCGGGGGCGCCAATGCCCCCGGTGTTCCGGTGAATCAATACCCATAACGACAGGACAGAACCATGGGCATCATTCGATCGCTCACGCAATTGCTTATTGCCTGCACCTTGATGGTGAGCCTGCCGGCCACCGCCCAGGACGAGGACCCGGGCAAGGCATTGCTGGAGCAACTGGCAGAGGCCAGGCCAGCGCAGGTGGAAGACGCCATAGCCGCCATTGCCGCCAGTGGCGATGTGCGTGCCAGAAGCTGGCTCGACGCCTACGGCAACAACCGGCTGAGCCAGATCAAAGACACCGGCCGGATCGTGATTGTGCTGAACAACCGGGGCCGGGACTGGACCATCGCCGACCCGCTGACCAGCGAAAACCTGGGCGAGATTTCCCGCCGGGAACTGAGCCGGATCAGCATCAACAATGCCATTCGGGGCCAGCTCGAAGGCATTACCGCCATGCTCGACCTGGACGCCAAAGACCCGGAACTTCGCCAGTCGTCGGCCGAGAGCCTGATGGGCAAGGTGGACGCCCCGATTGTGGAGCCCCTGCGGCAGCGCCTTGAGCTGGAGCAGGACCAGACCGTCCGTAACCGAATTGAAGCCGCCCTGGCCATTTACCGCGTGGAGCAGGGTGACATTGAAGCCGTGGAGGTGCTGGCCGGTAGCCTGCACCCCCGCGCCCGCGCGGCCCTGAACAACGCCGCCGCCAGTGACAATCCCCAACTGGCCGAGGCCGCCAACAAGGCCCTGGCCAGCATCGAACAGAAACTGAAAATCAACAAGGCCGCCGAAACCCTCTACTTTGGGCTCTCCATGGGCTCGGTGCTGGTGCTGGCGGCCATTGGCCTGGCCATCACCTTTGGCGTGATGGGCGTGATCAACATGGCCCACGGCGAGCTGATCATGCTGGGCGCCTACACCACCTGGGGCGTGCAGCAACTGTTGCCCGGCCAGCCCGGCCTGGCCCTGTTGCTGTCCATCCCCGCCGGGTTCCTGGTGGCGGCCATTGCCGGCATCATCATCGAGCGCAGCGTGATTCAGCACCTTAAGGGTCGCCCGCTGGAAACCCTGCTGGCCACCTTCGGCATCAGCCTGATCCTGCAGCAGCTGGTACGTACCGTGATTTCCCCGCAGAACCGCACCGTGGTCACCCCCGAGTGGATGAGCGGATCGGTGGTCATCAACGATGCCTTGTCGCTCACCCTGAACCGGCTCTACGTGATGGCCTTCGCTCTGATCGTGTTCGCCGCGCTGATGATGATCATGCGCAAGACCCGCCTGGGCCTGGACGTGCGCGCCGTCACCCAGAACCGTGCCATGGCCCGTTCCATGGGCATCAGGGCCACCAAGGTGGACATCATGACCTTTGCGCTGGGCTCCGGCGTGGCGGGACTGGCCGGCGTGGCGTTGTCGCAGCTCACCAACGTGGGCCCGAACCTGGGTCAGAACTACATCATCGACTCGTTCATGGTCGTGGTCTTCGGCGGCGTGGGGAACCTCTGGGGCACCCTCATTGCCGGCCTGTCGCTGGGCACCATCAACCAGCTGCTGGAGCCCTGGGCGGGCGCCGTGCTGGCGAAAATCATCGTGCTGGTGTTCATCATCCTGTTCATTCAGAAACGGCCGAAGGGATTGTTCCCTCAAAAAGGCCGCGCGGCGGAGAACTAGGGTGTCCCGTCTAGCCAATTCTTTAATTCACTGCGAGACGCAAGCGTCTCGCCCTTCGGGAACTTCTGAACGCCTCGATAGCCGCGTTGCAGCGCCTCGATTTGGAACCACCAAACCTTCGCCACTGCGCCTTGCTCTCAAGGCGTTCAGAAGCTCAGAGAATCAAATAATTAGCCAGAAGGGACACCAGTTATGTGGCTAACAAGACCTTTGCAAGAACGATCGACACAACTATTCCTGGGCATCCTGATCGCCGCGTTGGCGGTGGTCACCTTCCTGCACCTGGCCATGCCCGAGGACAGTGCGCTGCATGTGAGCGCCTACACCGTCACCCTGCTGGGCAAATACCTGTGCTACGCGCTGCTGGCGGTGGCGGTGGACCTGGTGTGGGGTTACCTGGGCATTCTCAGCCTGGGCCACGGCGCCTTCTTTGCCCTCGGCGGCTACGCCATGGGCATGTACCTGATGCGCCAGATCGGCGACCGGGGCACCTACGGCGACCCGATACTGCCGGACTTCATGGTGTTCCTGAACTGGGATTCGCTGCCCTGGTACTGGCACGGCTTCGACATGGCCTGGTTCGCCTTCGCCATGGTGCTGCTGGTGCCCGGCGCGCTGGCCTTTGTGTTCGGCTACCTGGCGTTCCGTTCGCGGGTGACCGGCGTGTACCTGTCGATCATCACCCAGGCGCTGACCTTCGCCCTGATGCTGGCCTTCTTCCGTAACGAAATGGGGTTTGGCGGCAACAACGGCCTGACCGATTTCCGCGACATTCTGGGCTTCAACCTGCGCACCGACGCCACCCGGCTGGGGCTATTCATCGCCACCGGCGTCGCCCTGGCCATTGGCTACGTGATCTGCCGGGGCATTGTCACCAGCAAGCTCGGCCGGGTGAGCATTGCCTGCCGCGATGCCGAAGCCCGCACCCGCTTCCTGGGATACCGGGTGGAACGGGTGCAGCTGTTCGTGTTCGTGGTTTCCGCCATGCTGGCGGGCGTGGCCGGGGCGCTCTACGTGCCCCAGGTGGGCATCATCAACCCCAGTGAGTTCTCGCCGCTGTTCTCCATCGAAGTGGTGGTGTGGGTGGCACTGGGCGGCCGGGCCACGCTGTACGGCGCGGTGATTGGCGCGCTGCTGGTGAACTACGCCAAGACCGTGTTCACCGGCGTGATGCCGGACGCCTGGCTGTTCGCCCTCGGCGGCCTGTTTGTACTTGTGACCGTGTTCCTGCCCAAGGGCATCGCCGGTTTGCTGCAAAAACGCCGCAAAACCCCTGAAAAAGACCGCTCCAACCCACGGGAGGCCACCGCATGAGCATGCTGGAACAACTCACCAACCGGGACCAGGTGTTTGATTTCCTGGCCCCGGTGGCTTCGCCGGTGGACGTGCGCCACGGGCCGATTCTGTACATGGAAGACGTGAACGTGAGCTTCGATGGCTTCAAGGCCATCAACAACCTCAACCTCACTATCGACGATGGCGAACTGCGCTGCATTATCGGCCCCAACGGCGCGGGCAAGACCACCATGATGGACATCATCACCGGCAAAACCCGGCCCGACACCGGCTCCGTGTGGTTCGGCAGCCGCCACAACCTGCTGACCATGAACGAGCCAGACATTGCCACTCTGGGCATTGGCCGCAAGTTCCAGAAACCCACGGTGTTTGAAGCGCTCACCGTGTTTGAAAACCTGGAGCTGGCCATGGCCGCCGACAAACGCATACTGCCCACCCTGACTGCGATCATGAAACCGGAAAACCGGGACCAGATCGACGAAGTGCTGGAGATGATCGGCCTGAAAGACCTGCGCGACAAACTCGCCGGCATTCTCTCCCACGGCCAGAAACAGTGGCTGGAAATCGGCATGCTGCTGATGCAGAAGCCCCGCCTGCTGCTGGTGGACGAACCCGTGGCCGGCATGACCGAACAGGAAATGGAACGCACCGCCGAGCTGCTCACCAGCCTGGCCGGCAAACAGTCCGTGGTGGTGGTGGAGCACGACATGGGCTTCGTGCGCTCCATCGCCCGCCAGGTAACCGTGTTGCACCAGGGCGGCGTGCTGGCCGAAGGCACCATGGACCAGGTGTCGAACGACCCGGAAGTGATCAAGGTGTACCTGGGGGAGGAGGCGTAATGCTGAAAATTGAACAACTGAACCACTACTACGGCGAAAGCCACACCCTCTGGGATCTGGACCTGGACATCCCCCAGGGCCAGTGCACCTGCGTGATGGGCCGTAACGGCGTGGGCAAAACCACCCTGATGAAATGCATCATGGGCGAGGAAACCACCGAAAGCGGCCGCATCACCTTCGCCGGCGACGTGGAACTCACCAAAAAGAAAATCGAAGACCGCTCCCGCCTGGGCATCGGCTACGTGCCCCAGGGCCGGCAAATCTTCCCCATGCTCACCGTGGAAGAAAACCTGCGCACCGGCCTGGCCGTGCGCAAGGGCGGCAGCAAGAAAATCCCCGACCGCATCTACGAACTCTTCCCCGTACTCGAAGAAATGAAACACCGCCGGGGCGGCGACCTTTCCGGCGGGCAGCAACAGCAGTTGGCTATTGGTCGGGCGTTGGTGATTGAGCCACGGCTTCTGATTCTGGATGAACCGGGGGAGGGCATTCAGCCGAATATTGTGGCGCAGATTGGGGAGGTTATTCGCAGGCTTATCGAAGAGGATGGGCTGACGGTACTGCTGGTGGAGCAGAAGTTGCCGTTTGCTCGGAAGTATGCGGATCGGTTTGCGATTGTTGATCGGGGGCGGCGGGTTGCTGAGGATGAGATTGGCGGGTTGTCGGATGAGTTGATTCGGCGGTATTTGACGGTGTGATGGTCTGACATCTGGGCCAGGCTGACTTGCCATCCCTAAGCAAAAAAGCGCCACCCGAGTTATCTGGTGGTGTTCTTTTTTGATTACCAAAAGTTACATTGCTAACCTAGGCGATTCGCGTTCAATTCGGTAACGTGTAGCTTAACGAAACGGATTGGTACTTCCCCCCCCCTGTTAAGGATAACGGATGGATTTTTTGCAGGTTTTAAAACCCCTCCCCCCTCTTTATCGCACTCTGGTACTTGGTCTCCCTAGCTATAGTTATCATCAAGTGTTGCTATGGTGCAAAAAGTTAAAAAGTCCGTTCTTCAGCCTGGGTCAAAGATACTTGTCATGAACGGGGTTTGGAGCTAATTACAGGTTTCTGAATGTCGGGTCTCGCCGGTTGTTTTGAGAGAATAGAAATTTTAAATTTTCGTGTTTTGATTGCTAGGTGTCGTAGTTATGGGAATACTTGAAAGCATCGCATTAACTGGATTGACTAAGCTAACTGGAGATTTGATTTCTAAATTTTCAGAGCTGGGGTGGAATAAGGTTGTTGAGGATTTTGAGGCCTCTTTTTCTCATGAGGATCTGGTCAGATTCTGTAATGCATGTGATGAATATGTGAATATAAGGACGCTGTATTCAAGTCAGCGTGATGTATTCATTGATGATGTTTATGTGCCTCTATATATGAGTCCTATAAACGACCCGGATAGCAAGTACGAAATATCTAATCTAAGGTATTATAGCGGAGGTATTACAAACATAATTGGGAAGGCTGGTCAAGGGAAGTCGACCTTTCTGAGGAAGATATTGATTAACGAGTTGAAGGAAGGTAACGCCATACCTGTATTCTTTGAATTAAAGTATCTTAATAATGATGGCGATCTTCTTTCGCAAATATCTATATGGTTCGAAAGGCATAACCTTAGCATTTCTCCAAAAGGTGTTTCTAGGCTTCTAAAGCATGGAGCGATCAAGGTTTTTCTGGATGGTTTTGACGAGATCAAGCCGTCATTCCATGACGAAGCTTTGGGGTTAATAAAGGATCTCTCGAGGGCTTATCCTAAAACAACTGTTGTGGTTACAAGTCGTCCTGATACTTTGATAACAACGGAGCCTTATATCAGTAATTATCAGGTTCTTGATTTGACGGATAGCAATGTAAGGCAGCTTTTCTTGAATATATCTAATAATAACAAGGAAAAGGCTGATGAGGCGATGGAGCAATTAGATAAATATCCAAGTATTAATTCTGTGGCAAAGACTCCAATATTGGCAATACTTCTTTTTTTGACATACAGAACTTGGTCTAAGGTTCCTGACAATCTCAGTGATTTTTACAAGAAGATATTTATTACTCTGCTGACTCACCATGACTCACTTAAGCCAGGTAAAAAAATTGATAGAGGAATAAATATATCTCTTAATGATCATCAGATAGAGGATGTTTTTTGTGCGTTTTGTTTTTTGACATTTAGTGATGACTTCTCCGTTCTCACGACGAGGCAGGCGTCAGAGTATATGAGTCAGGCGCTGTCAAGTGAATGTATTGAAGGTGTTTGTGATCAAGAGATAGTGGATATAATAAAGAGCTGTACAGGGATTTTGTGTGGCGATGGGTATGACCAAATTACCTTTTCTCATAAATCTCTGCAAGAATACTATGCCTCGGTGTATATTGCCAAGCAAAGTCTTAGTGATAAGCGAACTTACTATCACTCTGTTAAGTGTGCCCCTGAAGAAAGGAAGTACGATGCTGTTTTGAAGTTCTTGTCCAGCGTGGATAGAAAAGATTATATAAGGTACTATTATATACCTTGTTACAAGGAAATGTTTGAAACTTCCTCTGTAAGAGTATCCATTGATGAGTCAGAGGCGGCAGTGGCGATGGATAAGGTTATAAAATCAGTTGAAATACCAATTAATATGGCTGATGATTTTGGGTCAAAGGAGAAGAAGGTCATAAATATAGGTTTGAGGTTCGAGGTGGGTGATGATCACTCAACTTTATTTTATATTCGTCTCATGCAGCCGCTACTTTTCTGTTTGTTAAAGAGTCTGGCTTACGTGGATTACGTGAAAAATTGTCTTCCGAAATCAACCGATAAAGATACCTGCTCAGCTGAAGAGTTTGTCGTTGGATTAGAGGAATTGCTTGAAAGTGTCAGTGAAAGCAAAAGGAATGATTTTTTTGAAGCTTTTGAGAGCGAGTTTGATAGTGTTGTCGGGGAGAATCATGAGTATATGATGAGGTTCTATAATAAACAATCTAAACCTAGCCTGCTAAGTCAGGCATTTAGGAAATGACGTGATTGAGCTGGTGGCACCAAGGGAGTTGGTGCCATTGATGCTGGAAGTCGATGACCCTCAATGAAGTATTCCCGGAGCGAGCGTTTTCTCGGCAACGATGGCCCGGTGTTCCCCTGCTGAGAAGAAGACTTCCGGGCCGGCGAGGTAAGTGCGGTTTGGTTTTGCTATGGGTGCCTCTTAAAGTTGATGGAACTGCTGGATTTCGTCTAGCGCTTCATCGGTGGAGAGAGCGTGCTTGATAACCGAATAGAGATAACGAAGAAAGCCAACTTTTTAACCAGGTAGGGCTGGCAGTCTCCTCAATGCAGCAGAGCCAAAGAGACTCTCACCGCCTGGTGCTGTAAAATTCCCGCCAATCGTTTCGTGCCCATTCCGGAGCAAAAGGTTGTGGATACGTTAACTCCCGCGGAACGCAGTGAGCGCATGTCTCGCGTCCGCTCCAGGGATACAAAGCCAGAAATGGTGGTGCGGCGCCTGGTGCATGGCATGGGCTTTCGTTATCGCCTTCATGTCGACAGTCTTCCGGGCAAGCCCGACATGGTTTTTCGTTTCAGGCGCGCGGTGATTTTTGTGCACGGTTGTTTCTGGCATCGACACCCGGGATGCAAATTGGCAAGGTTGCCGAAATCCCGCAGGGAGTTTTGGCGTCGCAAGCTGGAGGAGAACCGGGAGCGCGATCAGCGTAACGAGGCGAAACTGCGTGAACTGGGATGGCGTGTGATGGTCGTCTGGGAGTGCGAACTGGGTGATTTAGAGGGAACCGCAGAAAAACTAAAGGGATTTTTGAACCATGAACCAGGAAAACAGCATGATGAAATCGGTTGAGCTCTTTGCCGGCGCGGGTGGCTTGGCCATGGGTGTCTCACTGGCCGGGTTTGATACCCTGGCGGTGTTGGAGTGGGACAGGTGGGCCTGTGACACCATGCGGGAGAACCGCGACCGGGGGTATCCCCTGGTCCGTGACTGGCCGATTTGGGAAGGCGATGTCCGTGAATTTGACTGGTCCACGATTCCGGAGGACATCGACCTGGTGGCCGGCGGGCCGCCCTGTCAGCCGTTTTCCATGGGCGGGAAGCACAAGGCCTTTGGCGACAAGCGGGACATGTTTCCCACGTCGGTTGGCGTGGTTCGCGCGCTCAAGCCCAAGGCGTTCATTTTCGAGAACGTGAGGGGGCTAACCCGCCCAAGCTTCGCCAACTATTACCAATATATTCTGCTGCAGTTGGAATTTCCGGAAGTAATCCGGCGCGATGGAGAAACCTGGTCCGACCATCTGAAAAGACTGCAGGAAGAAAAAACCTCCGGCGCGCTGCACCTCAATGGCCTTACCTACAATGTTGTTCCCACGCTGGTGAACGCGGCGGATTACGGTGTGCCGCAAAAGCGTGAGCGGGTATTCATGGTGGGCTTCCGTGCGGATCTCGGTGTGGAGTGGTCCTTCCCAAAAGCGACACACAGTTATGACTCACTGCTGCGCGACCAATGGGTGACCGGCGAATACTGGGATCGTCATGGCATCGCGAAGAGCGAGCGCCCCGTCCTGCCGGCAAGGCTGGAAAACAGGGTTAGGCGCCTGTCCTCGGAGTTGCTCCCCAGTGAGGAGAAACCATGGCGTACCGTGCGCGACGCGCT
Organism: Marinobacter nauticus; assembly: GCA_044811145.1. Lineage (GTDB taxonomy): Bacteria > Pseudomonadota > Gammaproteobacteria > Pseudomonadales > Oleiphilaceae > Marinobacter > Marinobacter nauticus_A. Next base: position 444,847 of record CP085245.1, on the reverse strand, counting down.
TCGGGGCGTTCCCGATCCACGATGTCCGGAATCCCAAATTTACCGGAACCACCGGTTTCAGGATGGGGCCAAGGTTTATCCCGGCCACACCGGCAGTCCGCTTGATCTTCCGGCAAAGACCCTGAAAGCCGGGGACCATGGCGTACCCGGTGGGGAAAACATGATGGTGCGGGATGATGGCACGGTGCGCTATTTCACGGTGAGGGAGTCGGCCCGACTGCAAACCTTTCCCGATGGCTACATGTTCCATGGTTCCTGGACGGAGACAATGCGGCAACTGGGCAACGCGGTCCCCGTGGCGTTGGGGCGAACCGTTGCGGCGTCTGTTGCCGAGGGGCTGGCTGAAGCCCGTATTGGCAAGTTGATGAGTGAGAAAGTAAGGAAAAGGGCATGACGGATAATAAGGTGGTTCCGTTCAACCCGCTGGATAAGCGCCATCTTGGTGAAAGCGTGGGCCAGGCGATGTTGCGCCAGCCCGTGGTGCCGATGGCGGATCTGGAAAAGTTTTCCGGGGCCGGGATTTACGCGATTTACTACAAGGGCCGGTTCCCCGCCTATGAAATGATCGCGGAGCGCAACCAGGGCGGTACTTTTTCGGCGCCCATCTATGTTGGCAAGGCCGTTCCAAAGGGCGCGCGGAAGGGCGGAAACCTGGAATCCTCGCCCGGGACGGTCCTGTTTAATCGCCTCAACCAGCATAAACGCAGTATTGAAGACGCCTCCAACCTCGATATTGCTGATTTTTATTGCCGTTTCCTGATTGTTGATGATATTTGGATTCCACTGGGCGAATCATTGCTGATTGCAAAGTTTGACCCTCTTTGGAACAAGTTGATTGATGGCTTTGGCAACCATGATCCTGGAAAGGGCCGCCACGCTGGGCTGAGGCCAAGGTGGGATGTTCTCCATCCGGGGCGTGGTTGGGCGGAGCGATGCAAGCCCCGGGATGAAACCGCCGAGCAGATCGTGGAGGAGGCCAGGGATTACCTGAGGAATAATCCGCCTGCGTCGGATACCGATATGATTACGGTTTAGGTCGATCGAAGGCAGATCTTTTGGATGATAGTCGGCGGTGAAGGCTGCTGTCCTGAGAGCCTTCAACTCCCCGTGTCGGCATGAGCAACCCTTGGCACTGATAATTCAATACGCCCTCGGGGTTGCTTACCTGCCGGCAAGTGCCTGAACACACCGCCAAAACAACTCCGTCGAGAAAAACCGATGCTCACCCGGCTCTTTAGCCACGAATAACTCCCCACCAGATTCCCGGATGCCTCCCTCAATCATCAGGTTATCGCTCATCTCGAAGTCTTCAACCGCGTGGCCCAGTTCATCCCGGTCGGTTTTGCCGGCCCGTTCCCGGTAGCACCGGCTGTCCAGGGTGAATCCGAAGGCGGGCTTGCCCTGGCCAATCATGTAACCCACTTCGAACACGGTGCCCGGGTCTGCGCTGATGCCGCGGAAGGGCGTCAGGTTGGCGATGATGGCATTGCAGCTGTCCATGAGTTCACGATTGGCTCGGTAGATTCGGTGGCCGCGTTCGGTTTTGGCTTCGTTTTCCGCAAACACCAGTTCCGTGTCCAGTGGGTCCACACCCTCAAGGCCGGCTTCACGGAGCAGGCGTTTTTTCTCGGCGACGATGGCCTGGTGTTCCTCTGCCGGGAAGAAGACCTCCGGGCCGGCGAGGTAGATGCGTTTTGGCTTTGCCATGCCCCCTTGGGGCGGGAGTTGGTTTTTCTGGTGGGTGAGGCTTATGCTCATCAGTCGCAGTTCTCGTCCGGGAGTCGCTTTATGGGTGTGGCTTATCGTATTGCATGTTCTTTCCGTTGTGATCCGGATCGCAATATACAGCCCGGTTTCGGATGGACCCGCCAACAGGAGCGCGGTAATGGCATCGCACATTGAAAATGGTCAGAGCCCCTGGGCCAGGTTTCTCGCGCATCTGTTCGTGATTCTCGTGGCCTGGACCATTTTTATCAAATACCTGTTCCCGGTCGGTTTTGCGCTGGCCAGCAATGAGCCTTGGGCAACCTATATCTACTGGGACCTGTGGCCGGCTGCGCACCTCTGGTTGGCCTGGGCGTTGTTGGCGAAGCCACGGTATACGCGCCTGCTGGCCATTGGCATGTCTGTGGTTGAGATCCTGATCATCACCACTCTGTTCTTTTGGTTCCTGGCGGAGCCGGAGTGGTCCATCTGGCGCACGAACTGGTTTGTGAATAAGGTGTTTGTGCTGGCAGCGTTTGTTCTGGTGTTGAGTACTGCACTGTTCCGGCCTGAAACCTTGAAGGTGCAGGGGCATAGCGCATAGAGAAAACGGGGTGGATCTATTTCTCCGGGCTTTTGATATAGACGACGTTTTTCTCTCGGATGTCGATCTCAAACAAGTCGATGAGTAGAGCGATTTTGTAATTGCTGTTCATAGTGTTTGAGCTGTCCCTGTCTCGGATGGTGATCCTGAATACTAGCAGTAAAGCCGGAACTGCGGAAAACCGGGATAGGCCTATGTTGGATGGGTTTAAGGGCATAGAATTGGCGAATGGTATCGAGTGGGTGCTGATGAGCACTCAGATAAAAATCGCAGTGACAGGCCCTTAATATGAATGTGGATAAAGCAAAAAAGCGTATAGCAAAGCAAGTTAAGAAGGGCTTTCACGGCTATCCCGTAGTTTCGCTGGAGTATTTTGGTAAAACGCCCGATTCAGCCAGCGAAGTTGTTATTTCATATACCGAGGAAGAGGGCGCGGAACCTCAGAAGCAGGCGTTCGTAAGTGGAGGTGATGCCCGGGAAGATGAAACGATCCAATCCACCCTCCTGAAAATCATTGAGCGAGCCGATGCCAAAACGGTGACTGAAATCGACGGTATTTCCACCGCCCGTGAAAGCTGAAGGCCAGCTCAACGCCGCAAACTATCATGGCTATTACCCTCGTTGCTCGGTCTATTATCAGCCGCAGCACTTTTTGAATTTGAGCCCGCTACCGCAGTTGCAGATGTCGTTTCGGGCGGAGTCTTTTGGCATGCTTGTGGAGGCGGGGATATAGGCAAATCTATTCTGGCGCTCCTGACTCCGAGGAATGTAAGCGCCGTGATGACTTCTCCAAACAAGCCCAGAGTTTCCCGGAGGTTACCTTGGTGAATATGCCTTTTTTGAAAGGATATAAGGCGCCGTTGTGCGGCGCATTCCTGGTTCTAGTCCTTGCCCTGCCCGGTTTCTCGATGGCTAGCAGCAAACTGACATTCGAGTTCGCCGAAAGAACAGCCCCTTACAGTTACGCGCATGGCGAGAGGGCTGCCGGGCTGTTTCCGGATCTGGTGCAGCTGGTGTTCGGTTTTATCCCCGACTACACCACGAAAAGCCTTGTAGTGCCCTGGTCGAGGGCGCAGTACAACGTCAGGCTGGGCCAGTCGGATGGCTTTCTCACCTATCCGTCGAAGGAGCGGGAGAACTACGCACTCTTTTCAGCGAAGCCGCTCTTCACACAGGACTTCGGGTATCTGGTTTACTCGGCTGACAACCCCAACATAGATGTCATCGAATCGGCTACCAGCTTTGCCGACTTGTCCGGCCTGACGGTCATTGTTGAGAAGGGTTCCAAATGGGAAGAGGACAATATCCCCGGCTATCTGGAGCGTGTGCCGGGCCATGACCTGAATATGATGATGCACCTTCTTATGCTGCGGGAGGCCGGGGATTTTATAGTGCAGCCCGCTGCAGACGCCCGATCAACCGCTCAGCAACTTGGCTATTCGAAGAAGCTGAAAGTTCGCAAGGTGGATTTTATTCCCAATTCCCTGATCCCGTTTCACGTTGGCATTTCGCGCAAGCTTCCGTCCGCTACTAAGGTGATCAATCAGGTTGATGCGGCCATGCAGAATCCCGAATTCCAGTCACAGCGGAAGATTCTGACCGAAAGTTATTAATAGCACGGTCGCTCAAGCATGTTTGCACAACCGTCTTTCTTCGTCGGGTCACGGCCCGATCAATCAGGTAACAAGGAGTTCTGACTTTTTATGAGCTTGGCTATCGCATTGCATGTTCTTTCCGCCGTCATCTGGGTGGGCGGTATGTTTTTCGCCTACATGGCGATGCGACCAGCAGTGGTTGAGGTGATTGACGCCTCGCAGAGAGGTGCGCTCTGGTGTGCCACTCTGGGCCGGTTTTTCCGCTGGGTATGGGCGGGCGGTGATCTTGTTGCTGGTAACCGGTTACTGGATGATTTTCAGCGTGTTCGGCGGCATGGCAGGCGCCGGCTTACACATTCACCTCATGCAGGGGCTGGGCATTGTGATGATGCTACTCTATTTTCATGTCTACTTTGCCCCCTTCCGGCGACTGAAGCAGGCCGTTGCCAATCAGGACCCGCAGGAAGGCGGGCGCCAGGTGGGGCAAATCCGCAAGCTGGTGGGTGCGAACCTGATTCTTGGGCTGATTGTGGTGGTGATTGGTGCTGGCGGGCGGTATCTGTAAGTTCTCTGGGGTAGGGATGTCGGTAGAATGGACTTCAGCCACGTTCAAGCCTTGAGAGTGTGTAGAGGCCACTGGAGTCGAAGCTGCGGCTGTTTATAATGGGGTTCTTTAAACCACCAAAGAGACCCCTATGCCCATCGGAAAGAACCAAGTCGTCCTGTTTCACTACAGCGTCCGTGATGAACAGGGCAACGTCGTTGAAGACTCCCGCAGCGGTGAGCCGAACGCCTATCTCCATGGCCACGGCGGTATTATCAAGGGCCTGGAAGAAGCCCTGGAAGGCCGCGAGGCGGGCGATGTTTTCAGTGTGACGGTTACGCCGGAAAAAGCCTACGGCCCGCGCAAACCAGATGCCATTCAGCGCGTTCCCATCAAGCACTTGGTCGGCGCCAAACGGTGGAAGCCGGGCATGATCGCCCAGGTGCAGACCGAACAGGGCCCACGCCATGTGCTGGTTGCCAAGGTCGGCCACAAGTTTGCGGATGTGGACACCAACCACCCGATGGCCGGCAGAACCCTGACCTTTGACATCAACATCATCGAAGTGCGCGATGCCGATGCCGAAGAGCTGGCTCACGGCCATGCCCATGGGCCGGGTGGGCATCACTGAGGCATGCAAAGCATCTGCTCGGAAGAGGCGTTGTCGGAATTGCTCCAGTCCAGCCCTGCGGTGCTACTGTTGTACGGGGGAGCAAGCTGCGGCGTCTGCCAGGCCATCAAGCCCCAGTTGGAAAAGCTTGTCAGCGAGGAGTTCCCGCGGCTGGTCACCGCTTATATCGATTGCCAGGCAACTGCGGGCCCACTGTGTGCGGCCCGCGGGATCTTTTCTCTGCCTGTTGTCCAGTTGTGGTTCGAAGGGCAGCGGTTTGCGGAGTTTGTCAGGGTGTTTTCTCTTGGTGAGGTGCGTGCCGCGCTGGAGCGGCCTTATGGGCTTTTGAGTTAGCCCGAGCAAGCATTCGGGCATCAGCCTCGGGTCAACGCAACCTGATAATACGAGTTGGGCGCGGCGCTCGGGTTGATTTCTTCCGCTCTGCCCTGATGGTTTAAACCAGTAAGCAACCAGAGGCAAATTGATAATGACCGACATTCGACACGTCGTCTGTCCCCATTGCCACAAAGTGAATCGCGTACCCGCCGATAAACTGTCAGCCGGCGGCAATTGCGGTGCCTGCAAGCAGCCGCTCTGGCCGGATCAGGTTCTGGAGCTGGGAGGTCAGAGCTTTGCAGCCCATACAACGCGCAGTGATGTGCCGGTGCTGGTGGATTTCTGGGCCAGCTGGTGCGGCCCCTGCAAGGCGATGGCGCCTCAGTTCGAGCAGGCCGCGAAAGCCTGGCGGGGTAAAGTGCGCTTTGCCAAGCTGAATACCGAGCAAAGCCCCGGGCCGGCCGGTCAGTTTGGCATTCGCAGTATACCCACGATGATCCTGTTCCAGAATGGCCGGGAAGTAGCGCGCCAGAGCGGTGCCATGAACCAGGCGCAGATCAGCCAGTGGCTGCAATCGAACGGTATTCGATAAATTCGAACTCCAATTGGGTTGCGTTCCCGAAGGGGCCATGACGGAGAGCCGGTGCGTGCCTATCCCGCAGCGCTGCTGCTGGTTCGCCGCCGCCTGATCAGTACCTTATGCAATTCCTCCACAACCAGCAGGCTCAAAGCGAGGGCCAGCAACTGCAACCATTCCTGCAATGAAATCGGCTGAATCTGCAGCACATCGGAGAGCCCTGGGGTGTACATGGCGCCAATGTGGGCCAGCTGCGCGAGGGGCACGGCCAGCATTAGGAAGGGGTTACGCAGCAGGGGGATTTTGAACAGGGAGCGGAACTCCGAGCGGCTGTTCAGGGCGTGGATGTTGCCGAAGAGCACCATCAGCATCAGCGTCAGGTTGCGGGCTTCCTCAATACTCTGGCCCTGGTCGAGGGTCCACTGGAAATTGAGGAACGCGACCAGCCCCATCCAGGATCCCACCACCAGCACATGCTCAATGATGTGTTTATCGAACACCGGCTCCTGGGGTGAGCGCGGCTTGACGGACAATTCGCCGCCTTCCTTCGGCTCAAAAGCCAGCGCGACATCCTGGAAGCCGTTCGCCACCAGGTTCAGCCAGAGCAGCTGCACGGCGATCATGGGCATGGGCAGGCCGGTCAGTACGCAGAAAAAGAACAGCAGGATCGCCGAGAAACCGGTAGCCACCAGCAGCCCGATCACCTTGCGGATATTGTTGTAAACCACGCGCCCCTGTTCGATGCCTGCGACGATGGAGGAAAAATTATCGTCGGTGACGATCAGGTCCGCCGTTTCCTTGGCGACGTCGGTGCCGCGTTTGCCCATGGCGATGCCGGCGTGGGCCTGGCGCATGGCCGGGGCATCGTTGACGCCATCGCCGGTGACGGCGACGAAATGCCCGTCGCGCATGAAGCTGTCCACAATCTGGGCTTTTCTGGCGGGTTCGATGCGGGCGAATACCCGGGCCGGGCGAATGAGCTGGTCGACGGCCGCCTGGCCCCGGGTGCTGGCTTCATCCAGCATGGGGCCGGTCACCACCGTTGAATCGGCGCTGCACAGGCCCAGTTCCAGGGCGATGGATTTGGCGGTCGCGGGATGGTCGCCGGTGACCATGGCTACCTCGATACCGCCGGTGCGGCATTTTTCGATGGCGTCAAAGGCTTCATGGCGGAGCGGGTCGATCATGGCGACCATACCCAGAAAGGTCATGTTGGCCATCTCATGGTCGCCGGCTGACGAGGTTTTCTTCGCCAGGGCGATAATCCGGTAGCCCCGGGATGCCAGTCCGTTGAACTGGCTTTCGAGGGCGGGTTTGTCGATTTCTGTAGAGCCGTCAGCGGTTGCCATCCGGTTGCACATGGCGAGCATCTTTTCAGGGCTGCCTTTGGCATAGATGACGGTTTGATCGCCAATCCGATTGACCACACCGCTGTAGGCCTTTTCCGACTCATAGGGGATGAGGGCCACCTGCTCCTGCCGGGTTTGCAGGTCTGTGATGGACATGCCCAGCTTCTTGGCCATGACCAGGAAGGCGATGTCCACGATATCCCCCTGGGAGACCCACTCGCCGCCGCTGTAGTCCAGGTAGCTTTCATTGGCGAGGACGCCTGCGATACTGAGTTCCCTGAGTGTGTCCTGGCCGGATGAGTCCACCGGGCTTTGGGCTCCGGCATGGTCTTTGATCTCCCCGCCCGGGGCCACGCCCTCGCCAGTCACCTCGAACTGGCGTCCATCAGGCAGCATCACCTTGCGAATAGTAAGTTCGTTGACGGTCAGGGTGCCGGTCTTGTCGGAGCAGATAAGGGTGCAGGATCCCAGGGCTTCCACCGCCACAAGCTTGCGAATGATCACATTGAGCTTTGCCATGCGGCTCATGCCGATGGCGAGGGCAACGGTCAGGGCGGCAGGCAGGCCCTCGGGAATGACCGACACCGCCAGGCCAATGCTCATCAGAACCATCTCTTCGATGGAATAACCACCGTCCAGGATCATCAGGCCTGCCAGGGCGGCAATGGCCCCCAGAATGCCGAAGGCCACCTGGTAGGTGAACTTTCGAATTCGAATCATCAGGGGCGGTTCGGCAGAGGTTTTGCCGGTAACGCCCTGGGCAATCTTGCCAAGTTGGGTAGCCGAGGCGGTGGCGATCACCCGGCCACGCCCGCGCCCATGGGTGATGATGCTGCCGGCAAAGCACTGGTCCACGCGGTCTGTGAGCGGTGAGCTGTCGTCGCTTGTCGCCCCGGCGTTCTTGGCCACCGCCAGGGATTCCCCCGTTAGCATGGATTCGTCCACCGCCAGGCTGCTGGCGCTGAGCAACTGGATATCAGCGGGTACCTTGTCGCCTGAAGAGAGCAGAACAACATCGCCCGGGACGATCTCTTCGACATCAACGGTGACAATCTGGCCATCCCGAAGCACGTGCGCGGTGCCTTTCATCATTTGCTTCAATGCCGCAGCCGCCTTCTGGGCCGAAAACTCCTGGACCGTGCCGATAATCGCGTTGATCAGCAGGACGATCAGGATAAAGACCCCGCTCGGATTCTGGCCGAGCGCAAAGGACACGGCGGACGCGATCAAAAGGATGTAAATGAAAGGGCTGAGGAATTGCCGCGCAAACAGCTCCACCACACCCGGCATGGGCGGGGCGGGCAGCTGGTTGTAACCGAATTGCTCCAGGCGTGCGCTCGCTTCCTGGCTGGAGAGCCCGTTGTTATCGGGTTCCGGTGTTGTCGGTGGCTCTGGGGCTGCGCTGTTCATTGGGAAAACCGGTCTAGATTTATTGTTTGCCTGACAGGAGACGGCACTTGCCAGTATGGCCGATTTTTTATCCCGAAAAGGATTAAACGCTGGATTGATGTCAGCAAGAACGAGGAAGGGGCACGGATGTGGGCATCAGCTGCGGGTCAACGCGACACTTAGCAGCCACCGATTCCCGCGCTCGATTCTTGAGACCCGGTGCTGGTAAAGGTCGGGACGAAACAGATAAAGCCGTCCGCCCAGGTTAAAAATGTTCTTTTCGCACAGGAACTGCCCCCCGGCTATGGGTTTCACCAGCACGAGGTTGAGTTTGTACAGTCGTCCCCCGGACACCATGTCCACGTGCGGGACGACCTTGTGGCCTTCCAGGTAGCGAACCAGATAGATGCTCAGGCGCCTGGAGTTGAAGAGAACCCGGGCTTTGACTTTGGCTGTCATCTCGAACTTTTCAGTAGCAGGAATTGGGGGCGGCGTCCGGGTTGATCTCGTCCGCCATGGCGTGATCTCCTGCTGTTTGAATCGTGGGTGATTATCGTAGGAATACGAGTTTCCGGTGGAAGTGGTTTTATCACCGGTTACCGGGAGGACGTCAGTCACTCAGGAATGGCGTCAGCTCTCCCCACCATTCTGGCCATTGGGCGCCAGTTTCAGGAACACCCCGAGCGCAGCCAGGAGCAGGGCGGTGCTGGCAATGATGGCCACCGGGTAATAAAGATTACCGGCCAGTTCGTACACCGCCAGTGCGATCACGCTGCCATTCACCCCTTTGATCAGCGCCTGCATCATCGCTTCACCAGAGAGAATGCTCTGCACCACATTAGTCACGGTGGTGCTGACGAGCGTAAAGGCGAGCACAAAGAACACCAGCGAGAACAGGCGGGCAAACAGGGCCCGGACGGGGATGGCTTTCAGCGTATCGATCATGGTGCGAGCTCTCCGAATGGATGAACAGCCAGCAGGCTACGGGGAAAGCGCCGCTTTTTCGCTTAAGGTTTACTCATTCGCTGGTAATGTGGTGAGTCGTGGTAAACCCGCAAGGTCGGTGGGCCGTAATATGCGGTAGACTCCGGCAAAATACCTAATACGGCAATGGAGCCATTCATGAGCAACAATGACCTGCAACCGATTCTCGAACTGGATGGCGAAGAGCGGTACGACTATTTCCTGGACGCCGTTGTTGAGGAGCGGGACATCTGGATACTGGTGAATGCGGACAACCAGTTCCTGAAAATGGTTGCCGAGGAAGACGGTGTGGCTTACCTGCCGGTCTGGCCGAGCAGTGAATTTGCCGAAGAGTACGCTGCCGGTACCGATGGCCTTTCGCCGAAGGCGGTATCCATGCCGGATTTCTTCAGAAAATGGGTGCCCGGTTTGACCCGTGACGGTATCGAGGTGGGCGTGTTCCCGGGGGCGGATGAGGAGCTCTGGATCACCGCTCCGGAAGAGCTCAAGAAGGACCTGCAGGAAGTGATGAATAGCGCATTCTGACCGGAGCCCTATCCGAATAACTTGCACTCCAGTAGCAGGAGCCCTATACCTGCAATACCTTCGATGCCCATCGTCTGGTGAAGTGGGCAGCGGAGCACGGCCGGCAGACCGAGCTGAAAAAGGCGTTGTTTGAAGCCTATTTCGGCAAAGCCGAGTCTGTATCAGACCCTGATGTGCTGGCCCGTTGTGTCGAGGCCGCCGGGCTGGATGTGTCCGAAGCTCGGGACGTCCTCGCCAGTGACCGGTACGCGCAGGCCGTAAGAGAGGATGAGGCGGCCTACCAGCAGGCGGGCGTGAGCGCGGTACCAGCGTTTGTGGTCAATAACCGTTACCTGATCTCCGGCGCGCAGGAGCCCGAAACGCTCATCAAGGCGTTCCGGGAAATCGCCAGCGAGACGGAGGGTGCCTCCTGATAAGCATGATCAGGCTGCCGGCGAGAACAGGCGTGCTGCGCTTCGTATCGGTTAAAGGCAGCAGGCCTTGTACTTCTTGCCACTGCCGCAGGGGCAACGATCATTCCGGCCTGGTTTGAGCTGGCCTTCGCTGGTATCGCCTTGCAGGTAATACCAGCGCCCACCTTCCTTAACGAAATCGGATTTCTCTTCCAGAAAACCCCAGCCGCTCCCGGCGCGATAAATCGCCCGAAAGTGCACCATGCCCTGGTTGCCGTCTTCGTGGCTGTCCAGGATCTGCAGCGAGGCCCAGTCCGGCGAGTTGTCCAGGGTCAGGGTGGCCGGTCGGGTATTCGGGTGCCAGGTGGCTTTCAGGTAATCGGCCATCTGCAGCACAAAGGCGGCGTAGCGCGAGCGCATCAGGGCTTCGGGCGTGGCGGCGGCCTGGCCCTGGTGCAGCGGCAGGCAACAGTCGGCGTAGCGGGCGCCGCTGCCGCAGAGGCAGGGTGCGGATTCAGGAAAGTAGCTCATGGGTGATATTGTGCATTGCAGAAGACGAGGGGCGCAATGTGGCAATGCCTGGCTGTCACAATAGCGCCATCGGCTGGATGATTTTTAGCCATCGAGCCCGCATTGTCTACACTGTATGGAGGCGAGCGACAGAGGAGGAACCATCATGCGTTATCTTGCGGCTCTATTATTAACGGTGTTTTTCGCGGGCAGCGCTGTTGCGTATCAGTGCCCGACGCTGGTTAACCAGATTGACCAGCAGCTGCAGTCAACTCAGCTCGACAGTGAAACCAAGGCAAGGATCACAGAACTTCGGGATCGGGGTTCATCGCTTCACAGTGAGGGTAAACACGGAGAGGCTGTAAAGGTTCTCAATAAGGCGATCAGTGAGCTGGAAGCTGCATCCTAATAACCAACCGCCAGGGCTCCAGGCCCTGGCGGTTGGCCCTCGTTGCTAAAAAGCAGCAACAAACCCGGTTTCCCTCGCCCAGCTAAAGACGGCTGCATTTGTTAGTATTGCTCCCTCCATCCTGAACCCGATGTAGCCCGCAAAATGAACGCCCCCTTCACACTGCGCCCCTACCAGCAGGACGCGGTTGATGCCGCGTTGCGGCACTTCCGCCGATCCGATGAGTCCGCCGTGATCGTGCTGCCCACCGGCGCGGGGAAAAGCTTGGTCATTGCCGAACTGGCGCGTTTGGCCCGGCGCCGGATTCTGGTGCTGACCCACGTAAAGGAGCTGGTGGAGCAGAATCACGCCAAGTACGAGAGCTATGGGTTAGCGGGTGGGGTCTTCTCGGCCGGGCTAAAGCGCAAGGACAGCGGGCATCAGGTCACCTTTGCCAGTGTGCAGTCGGTGTCGGCGAATCTGGAACAGTTCCGGGATGAATACTCGCTGGTCATCATCGATGAGTGCCATCGGGTGAGTGGGGAAGAAACCAGTCAGTATCACCGGATTATTGAGCTGCTGAGCCAACAGAACGATTCCCTGAAAGTCCTCGGGCTTACCGCCACCCCCTACCGTCTGGCCATGGGCTGGATCTACCGATACCACTACCGGGGCTTTGTCCGCGGTGACGAAGACAAGCCTTTCCAACACTGCATTTACGAATTGCCGCTGAGCTTCATGATCAACCGGGGCTATCTCACCAAACCCGAGCTGGTGAACGCGGCGGTGGCGCAATACGATTTCTCCGCACTGCCCAGTGACCGCTTCGGCGAATACGCCGAGAAGGACGTCAACCAGCTGCTGAGCAAACACCAGCGTGTCACCCGGGCCATCATCGAGCAGGTGATGGAGCTGGCGGCCGAGCGCAAAGGGGTGATGATTTTTGCCGCCACGGTGGATCATGCGCGGGAGATCACCGGCTATCTGCCGGAACACGAAACCGCGCTGGTGACCGGCGCGACGGAGATGAAGGAACGGGCCCGGCTGATTCAGCGTTTCAAACAGCGCCAGTTGAAGTATCTGGTGAACGTGTCGGTGCTCACGACCGGCTTCGATGCGCCCCATGTGGATTTCATTGCCATTCTCCGGCCCACCCAGTCGGTCAGCCTGTACCAGCAGATTGTGGGCCGGGGGCTCCGGCTGGATGAGGGCAAGCGGGATTGCCTGGTGATCGATTACGCGGGCAACAGCGTGAACCTGCACCACCCGGAGGTGGGCGAGCCCAAACCCAACCCGGACAGCGAGCCGGTGCAGGTGTTCTGCCCTGGCTGTGGGTTTGCCAATATTTTCTGGGGCAAAACCGACAGTGATGGCCGCGTGGTTGAGCACTACGGGCGCCGATGCCAGGGCCTGCTAGGGGCGGCGGAGGGCGAGGAGCCGGCCCTGCAGAACGGTCACCCGGAACAGTGTGATTACCGGTTCCGCTTCAAGGAGTGCCGCCACTGCGGTGCCGAGAATGATATTGCGGCCCGCAAGTGCCATCAGTGCCAAGGCGCGATTATTGATCCGGATGACCAGCTAAAAGATGCCCTGAAACTCAAGGATGCCATGGTGATCCGCTGCGCCGGGATTGCGCTGAATGGGGCTGGCAGCAAGCTGAAGATCACCTACCACGGCGAGGACGGGGAAGAGCTCGGCGAGTCGTTTGATTTCAACAAGCCGGCCCAGCGAACCGTGTTCAACAAACTGTTCGGGCGGCGTTTTGCAAATAGTCAGGCTCCGAAAACCTTCGGCACGGCGGACGAGGTTCTGGAAATGCAGGCGCTGTTGTCGGCCCCGGATTTCGTGATCGCCCGCAAACACAAGCACTACTGGCAGGTGCAGGAGCGGATCTTTGACTATCAGGGCAACTACCGAAAGGCGTATGAAACCTGACGCCTGAGTGCGTTAACGCGAGCCTCGCCGGAAAACCAGCAGCTGGTTGTTGGCGGGCAGGGCGTGTTTTTCCGCAAGCTGCATTCCCGCTGATTCCGCCAGGGTGCTGAGGTCGGCCAGATCCCGGATGCCCATGTGGGGCGCCCGGGATTTCAGGTGTTGATCAAACCGGCGGTTGCTGTCACTGGTGTATTCGCCTTGCTCATTGAACGGGCCGTACAGGCAGAAGGCGCCGTCTTGCGACAGCCGCTCACCGATGCCATGGAACATCTTTTCAACTTCGGGCCAGGCCATAATGTGGGCGGTATTGGCGGAGAAAGCCCACTGGAATTCCTCAATTGGCCAGTTGGCATCGTCCACGTCCAGCTCAATCACGGGGAGGATGTTGGGCAAAGCGGCCTGCTCCAGCCGGGCACGGCACAGGTGGGCAGACTCCGGGTGATCGCTCGGTTGCCAGTGCAGGCGCGGCATGGCCTTGGCGAAATGCACGGCGTGCTGTCCGGTGAGTGTGCCGATTTCCAGGACTTTGCCCGGGGCCACAAAGACTTCCTGCAGCCGCTCCAGGATCGGGGCTTTGTTGTTCTCGCAGGCCTGGGCATAGGGCAGATCACTGGTCATCGGGTAACATCTCCTTGGATCGTATAAGCTGAACCTTAAACCCTGAAGTTTAGGAGGAAAATGGTTATGAGAGTTTCTGGCCTAATCTTCGTAAATCATTTTCCGGGTCATTCCTCCATCAACCACAAAGTTCTGGCCGGTCACAAAGCGAGCTTCCGGTGACACCAGGTAAGCGACCATCGCCGCAATATCTTCCGGTGTGCCCACGTGGCCACTGGGATGCTGGTTGTGGTCGACGGCTGATAAGGGCTCTGGGTTGGCGGGAGCGTTGGCCTGCCAGGCACGAACATCGATCCAGCCCGGGCTGATGCTGTTGGCCCGCACGTCTGGGCCCAGGCTGATGGCCAGGGAGTGGGTGAGCGCAAGCAGACCGCCTTTGCTGGCAGCGTAGGCTTCGCTGTTTGGTTCGGATTGCAGGGCTCGGGTGGAAGCCATGTTGACGATACTGCCCTGGCTTTGGCGAAGGTGGGGCACTGTGTGCTTGGCCATCAGGAATGCGCCGGTAAGGTTTACATCGATTCGCCGCTGCCATTCGGCCAGTTCAAGGGTTTCGATGGGGCCGGTGTCGGGGTCTGCAATGCCGGCATTGTTTACCAATGCATCCAGTCTCCCAGCCCATTCCACAGCTTCGGCCACCGAGGAGATAACATCTGCCTCCTGCGCGACATCTCCCCTGATAAGTCGCAGGTTGGCAGGGTTGCCGAAATCCTGCTGACAGGCGTCGATGGCGTCTGCGTCCTGGTCAATGACCACCACTTGCCAGTCCTTCTCCAGGAAGTAACGGGCTATGCCTTTGCCAATGCCCTGTGCGCCGCCGGTGATGAGGATGGCCGGGAGTTGCTGTGCCATGGGTCGTTTCCTTTTCCGGGAGGTTTCCATGCGGTGAGATCCTCGGGTAAGGTCCCCTCCGACAAGTTTGATCGTATAGACTGATTATCAAAGCCCGACGGTAAGGTGCAAGGCAAGCCCGGTAGTTATTCATCTTCCGCTTGTGATTCACAGCCAGCGTCCCGCTTGGGGTGATGGTTCCAGGGGCTGAAATATTCAATGTTAACTCAGAGGAGATACCAGATAATGCGATTCCCATTGAGAGTGCAGGCCAGTGCGCTGTTGCTGGCCATGGTAATGCCGCTGGCCCAGGGGCATGCCGCGGAGGATGAGGGCGAGGCAACGGTAGAGTCTTTACGCCAGGAGATTCAGAGCCTTGATCAGGAACTGGAAGAGTTTACCACCGAGCGGCGGGAACGATTGATGGAGGACATCGAGGAGGTTCTGGCTTCCCTGGATTCCCGCATAGCGACGCTGGAGGATCGTCTGCAGGAAGACTGGGACGAGGCAGACAGACTGACCCGGGCACAGGCAAAGACTGCGCTGGCCTCTTTGCGCCGCGAGCGGGCACGAGTGGCTGAATGGTATGAGCGCATGCAGGACAGCGCGGATTTTACCTGGGAATCCATGAAGGAAGGCTTCAATGACGCCTTCGACGAGCTTTCCAATGCCTGGCAGGACGCAGAGGATAATATTCGCGAAACGGTTGAGGGAAGCAAATAGGCTGACCAAAAAGTCAAACGTCAGCGAATCCGGCTCGGACCGGTTATCTCAGTTTGAACGTTTACGGCGTTTGAGAATCTCGGGCACCTTGAACGGCAGCACCATGGAGCCGGCCTTGGAAAAGCTGATCAGGGCATTCAGCCGCTTGTACCAGAGCAAGCGGTGAATTTTTTCCTTCATCGGGTAGTAGCCCTCCATGTAGAGTTCTTCCACACGGTCGGCGTTGTTGGTGAAGCTGTAGCCGCTCAAATCCAGCGGTACCGCGATATCGGCCTTTTTCAGCTGTTGGCGGGTGTTGAAGTCGATACTGATGTTGATGGCGTTGCTGACCACATCAAAGGTGCTTTCCGGTTTCGGGTAACGGCTGACGTGGCTCAGGTCGATGCCGACAGTAATGCCGGCGCCCATCTCTGCCAGGGGCGAAATTGGCAGGTTTTCCACCAGGCCGCCGTCGACCAGGGTCCGGCCATTGATCTCCACTGGCACAAATAGACCGGGCACCGCCATGGATGCGCAGACGGCATCCGCCAGGCTGCCTTCCCGGAAAATCAGTTGTTCTCCAGTCTCAATATCGGTGGTGCAGATGGCCAGCGGAATCTCGGCGTCTTCAATGCGGCAGTCCCCCAGATCCCGAATGAGCATCTTGCGAATGGCTTTGGTGCTGAACAGTCCGCCGCGTTCCAGAGTGAAGTCGGCAAGCTTGGACAGGTTCAGGGTGGAGCAAATGGACAGGATCGATTCCGCCGGGCGGCCAAAGGCGTAATAGCTGGCCACAAGCGCACCCACACTGGTGCCTGAGATGCAGTGAATCTGGATGCCTTCTTCCTCGAAGGCTTTAAGGGCACCGATATGTGCGAGCCCCCTGGCGGCACCTCCGCCAAGAGCCAGGCCGATACGTTTGTTAAACGGGTTGAGTTTCATACGTCAGTGGCGCGGATTGTCTTTGTCCGGGGATGACTGCCTGTCCGATTTATTGTCATCCGATGTGAGATAAAAGTCCTTCTCCTCATAAGTCGTCATCTCCGGGTCTTCAATGCTGTTTTTCCGGCGGCCCTGATACAGCCAGAAGGCCACAATAGCGATGACAATGGCAAATACAATCCATTTCATGCCGAACTCCTTCACGAGGTGTATATCTTTATTCAGAACCTTCCGGCGGGATCCGTCAATAGTGCCTCAAGGGTTTATTCGGGGCCACGCTGACAGTTGAGGGCTGGGCCGATCCCAACTTTACTTATTCCATGGACAGGAAGATTGTTGTGCAGGTGGTGTATCAGATCAGCGCAGTGACGGTGGTGGCCATCCTGCTGGGGGGCATCGCCTCGCTGGCGGCGATCGGTTTTGTCGAAGCGGTCCACTACCTGAATGGAAAACTGTTGATCTCGCCATACGCCCGAGTGCTGGCGGAGGACCAGCACTCGCTTGTGGTGGCCGCAACCCTGCTTGTCCCGGCGGCAGGCGGCCTCATTGTTGGGCTGGTGGTTCATTTTCTGGTGCGCCAGAAGCGTGGCTTGTCGCCACCCGATGCGATCCTGGCAGCACAGACCAGTGGCCCTGCACCGGGGTTCCCCAGTGGCGTGGCGTCCACCCTGGCGGCGTTGGTGTCGCTTGGCAGCGGCGCATCCGTGGGCCAGTACGGGCCACTGGTGTACCTGGGCGCAATGTTCGGGAGTCTGGTGGGGCGGCTGAAACTGAATTTGCGCCATCAGCGTTCCATTGCCATTGCCTGTGGGGTCGCCGCGGCTATTTCCACCGCGTTCAACGCGCCGATTGCCGGCCTGGTGTTTGCCCATGAGGTGATCCTGCGTCATTACTCCTTGAGGGCGTTTGCGCCAGTCACTGTCGCAGCGGCTACCGGTTATATCGTGGCCAATGTGATTTTTGATCGGCCCGCACTGTTCCTGGTGAGTTTTAATGAGGTGGCGCACACCTACGAGTATGTGTTCTTCGCCCTGGAAGGCGTGCTCTGTGCCGGCATGGCCTGGGTATTCATGCGCTTGCTGAAAGTGAGCACCAGTACCGCTGAGCGTTACATTCACTGGCCCTGGGCCCGCCCTGCCATTGCCGGGTTGATGGTTGGGGTGGTGGCACTTTGGATTCCCGAGGTGCTGGGCATTGGCCAGGAAACTCTTCGGTTCGCCACCATTGAAGGGGCGTTTGGCATCGGTGAGCTGGGGCTGATCATTACCGCCAAACTGGTGCTGACGGCCGTCTGTGTCGGGTTTGGCTTTGTGGGTGGGGTGTTCAGTCCAGCCTTGCTGATTGGCATTCTTTTTGGCGCGTTTTACGGGCTGGTGTTGCCTTACTTGTTGCCGGTACCGCATTCGGGCCTGGTGGTTTATGCCATCTGCGGCATGATGGCCCTGGCCAGTTCGGTGATCGGGGCGCCATTGACCACCATCCTCATCGTCTTCGAACTGACCCGCAGCTACGATCTGACCATTGCCGCGATGGTTTCTGTGGTCTTCGCCAACCTGATCTCCTATCGGGTGATCGGCCGATCATTATTTGACCTGCAACTGCGGTCCTGGGGCTTTGATCTGTCCCTGGGGCGTGACAAGGCGATTCTTCAAACCCACCCGATCCGGGATTTCCTGTCGACAGAATATACGGCTGCCAGCGACCGGGATACGGTTGGCGAAGTTCGTCAGCGGCTGGTGGATGATCACCGCTCCGAAGCCATGGTCCTGGATCATAACGGTCGGCTATTGGGCGTGATCCGGCTGCAAGGCATTGTTAACAGTGAGGCACAACTGCCTGTGATGGAGGCGATTATCCCGTCATTCACCATTTTTGATGAGCAGACATCGGTCTGGCAATCCATGGAGTCGTTGCGGGGGTTCCTGGGAGAAGCGGTGCCGCTGGTGAATGACTATGGACAACTGCTGGGTGTGGTGGCAGAGGAGGCGGTGATCCGAGCTTATCTGGAAATCGTGCACGACCTGCGTGAGGAAGAAAATGAAGCGGCCTAGTTGGGTGGTTCTAAGCTGGATGGTGGCCGGCGTGTTGCTCACGCCAGCGATGTCCCTGGGCCAGGACGCCGGCCCGGAACCGTTGACAGTGGCGACCTGGGGCGGAGCCTATGAGCAAAGCCAGCGCCGGGCCTATTTTGACCCGTTCACTGAAGCCACGGGTATTCCGATTAAGACGGTGCATTATGATGGCGGCATCAAGGTGCTTCAGGAGCATCTGGCCAGCGGTGAGGTGGAGTGGGATGTCATCGACATGATCCAGTCCGACGCCGGTGCTGCCTGTGATGCCGGCCTGTTGGCACCGATTGATCCCGGCATCCTGGCCCCGGCACCGGATGGCACACCGGCGCAGGAGGACTTCATGCAAGGAGCCATCAACCGGTGCTTTATCACCCAGATCGTGTTTTCCACCGTGATTGCCTTTGACGACCGGGCTTTCCCCGGTGTGAAACCGGACAGCGTGGAAGACTTCTTCGACCTGGAAACTTTCCCGGGTAAGCGGGCGCTGCGCAAAGCGCCGGTCGGCCTGGCCGAGTGGGCGTTACTGTCTCTCTCGGTGCCCCAGGAACAGCTCTACGATCTGCTCAGTACCCGCAGGGGCCTGAATCTGGCGGCTCGCCGATTGGACGAGATTCGAGACTTCATCATTTGGTGGACCCGTGGCGTTGAGCCGGTTGAGTTACTGACCAGCGGTCGGGCGGCCATGGCCACGGGCTACAACGGCCGCTTCTTCCATGCCCGGGTAATGGAGGGCGCGCCCATTTCGGTGATCTGGGATGGCCAGCTTATCGGCTTCAACAGCTGGACAATCCTTCGCGGCACCGGCCAGGCCGAACAGGCCGCCCGGTTCATTGCTTTCGCCACGCGGGCCGAGAATATGGCCGCCCAGGCCAGCCTCATCAGCTATGGGCCTGCAAGGAAATCCGCGCAGCAGCGAGTAGGGCTGCACACCGATGTGGGGGTGCCCATGATGCCCTATATGCCAACGGCGGCCGCTCATATGGAGCGAGCCGTCATTCGGGATCATCGCTGGTATTCCCAGACCGGCGAACTCAGGGAGCAGTGGTTCCGGGAGTGGTTGGAGGCCGGGCAAACCGTCGAATAGAGCAGGGACCATAGGCCCATGAGTTTGTGCGGCGGTTGAGCCTGAACTATTTTCAAAGTGAGATAGTAGGACTGGCCAAGGCCACCTGTAGCCGTCATCTCGTCTGAATCAATCAGAACGATCAGGGAAGGGTTGGCAATGAAATCCAGAATTGTACCCGCCATTATTGTGGGCGTGTTTTCTATGGGAATAGGCTCTGCGTTCGCCGACTCCCACGGTATGTCCGCAATGAAGTTGGCAGAGAAGAGGCAATGCACCGCCTGCCATACCGTTACTGAAAGTGACCCCATGGCGGTGGCTCCTTCGTTCATGAGTATCGCCCAGCGGTACTCGATAGAGGAATCCGACCGCCTGGTTCAGGTAGTTCTCACCGGTGGCGAAGGCCACTGGGGCAATGCAGAAATGCCGGATATGGGCGTTCGTAAGGATGTTACCCCTAAAGAGGCCGAAAAACTCGTGCAGTGGATTTTGGACATGGATGAATAAAGTGCTTTCCGTGCCCGCTTCAGGAACTCCGGGCCCTCCACAGCGGATAGGCGAGGCCCGCCAGTCGGTTCATCACGAAGGCATGGATTAGCAGCATGAGGACCCCGGCCATGAGTACGGGTAGCTGTGCGGGATTGGGCATGAGGCCCAACGCGACGATGAGTGCGGTGGCGCCGGCGGGTGGATGGGCGACGTTCAGTGCCACCATCAGGCTACCGGTGAGGCCCATGGCGACCGCAACAGCGCCAACGCGGGCGAGGTCCACGCCGTTCATCATTGCCGATGGCGCGTCCTGGAGTCCAAACAGGTAAAGCCCCACCAGCCCCATGGTGGCACCAATGAAATGGCCGCACAGGGCGTTGCGGGGCGAGGCCGGTTGGCTCAAGGGCACGTAAAAAAGAATGAACGCGGTGGCGCCCAGGGAGGGGAAGATGAAAGCCTCCTGGGTGATGAGAGCCACCACGGCAACAAGCGCGATGGCAATGCCGCTGTTCACCAGGTTAAACCCTGCCATGACCGCTTTGTGCGGGTATTTTTCCGTCAGCCGTTCAAGGTGAAGAGCCTGCAGTACCCCGCTGACCAGTTGCCAGCGCAGCTTGTCGTTTCTTTGCCCCATAACATTCCCGCGCATTAAAAAGGCGCATAAGGGTAAAGGGGCATGCTGCGCATATCAAAACGGTAATTCCGATAAGGGTTATTGAGTGTTTTTTACTTCATTAACCCTGATAGAACTGCCTTATTCCGTCCAATAAGGCGTCCACATCCTGCCGGCTCACATCCTGATGGGTCACAAACCGGATCGGGTCTCCCGCCTTGATCAGGATTCCCAGCTCCGCGAGGAAGTCACGGAGTTGAGCCGCCTGCCCTTTGTGGCAGCGGGCATGGACGATGTTGGTCTGGGTGCTGGCCGGGTCGATTTCCATCTCTGGAATACTGGCCAGACCCGCACTCAGGTATTCGGCATTGGCGTGGTCTTCGTGCAGTCGCAGCGGCCCCTGTTCCAGGGCAATTTGCCCGGCTGCGGCCAAAACGCCGGCCTGGCGCATGCCTCCGCCGAGCATTTTTCGTAGCCGGTGGGCGCGGCCGATAAAAGCCTCCGAGCCCAGAAGCAGGGAACCAACCGGTGCGCCCAGGCCTTTGGAGAGGCAGACACTGACCGAATCGTAGTACTGGGTGATGTCGGTGATGTCACAGCCCGTTTTGACGGCGGCATTGAACACGCGGGCGCCGTCCAGGTGCAGCATCAACCCATTGTCGTCGCAGAAATCCCGTGCCTGGCGCTGGTAATCCAGCGACAGCACTTTGCCGCCAATGGTGTTCTCCAGGGAGAGCAGGCGGGTGATGGCGAAATGGGCGTCCTGGGGTTTAATCGCAGCCTGCGCCTTCTCCAGGCTGATAGACCCGTCTGGCTTGTTTTCAATTGGCTGGGGTTGCACGCTGCCGAGCACGGCGGCGCCACCGCCCTCGTAACAGTAATTGTGGGCCGCCTGGCCGCAAAGGTACTCGTCGCCCCGGCCGCAGTGGGCCATGATCGCCAGCAGGTTGGCCTGGGTGCCGCTGGGGGTGAACAGGGCGGCTTCAAAGCCTAGCCGGTCTGCGGCATAGGTCTGCAGGCTATTGATGCTCGGGTCGTCTCCGTAAACATCGTCGCCCACCTCGGCAGTGGCCATGGCCTCTCGCATTGCCTGGGTTGGGAGGGTCACGGTATCGCTGCGGAAATCGATCATGTTTGATGGCCTCGTGAATCATCGTTTTAGCGCATTCTACAAGGCACGATGCATGAGAAAACCTGATTGGTGATGTGTCTCGGGAATGCGTTGATATCTGGGTTGCTAACGCTTGTGTTTCCGGGGGCGGCCAAACAGCTCCCGTAATTCGTCTTTTGCGGCTTCCAGCCGATCCTTTTGTTGTTGGGGCAGCTGCCTGCCAGCGCGATTGATGTAAAACGTCAGCATCGACATGGCTGAGCGGTAAGGGTCTGATTTTCGCCGTTCGCTGTTTTCGGCCGATTCCTTCAGGGAACGGGCGATTTCCCTGGGATCGTCCAGAGTGAAGACCCCTTGTTCGAGATCCAGGGAGTCGCTGGACTCGGTCACTTTCTGCGACCAGCGTTCAGAGTGAGCCAAAACCTGCCTCCACCTGTTTTCCAGGCATCGCGGTCGAAGAAGCATCGCAATGCCTTGATTTATGCGCTTCCTGCCCTCCACTATAGAAGATATCCACGCCAAATATCGAACCAGGAGAGCCACACATGCATGTGTTTATTGCAGGAGCAAACGGGCAAATCGGTCAACACCTGTTGCGGGAAATGGCAGAGACTGACCATGAAGCCCGGGCATTGATCCGGGACGCTGAACAAGGCCCGGAGCTGCAACAGCTGGGCGCTACTGAGACCGTGGTTGGCGATCTGGAGCAAGACTGCAGCGAAGCCATGAGAGGCTGTGATGCCGTTATTTTTACCGCCGGCTCCGGCCCTCACACTGGTCCGGACAAGACCATCGATGTGGATCAGGAGGGTGCTATCCGCCTGATGGATACGGCCAAGGCCATGGGCATCAAGCGCTTCATCATGGTCAGCGCCATGCGGGCTGAAGAGCCGGACAAGGGGCCAGAGAAGCTGCGCCATTATCTGTGGGCCAAGCGTAAGGCCGATGATTACCTCAAGAGTTGTGGTCTGGATTACACCATCGTTCGTCCTGGGCGGCTGACCAATGAAGATGGCATTGGCAAGGTTACGGTGAGCGATAAGCCGGGAGAGTTTGGTGAGATCCCACGCCAGGATGTTGCCCGTGTTCTTTTGGCGGTGCTGGATTCTGACAACACCCGCAATCGGGTGTTTGATGTGGTGTCGGGCGAGACATCGGTGGCTCAGGCCGTGGCGGACTTGTAACAGCCCACCGGACGCTGCTCTTTTCACCATAATCTGCTAACCAGTGCTGCCATAGCCCTTAAACAGTCTAATAAGGCGCTGGTGGTCTCCTTGCAACGGGCGGAAGATGAAATATGACGCCCCACGAGGCAAGGAGATGGTGATGACTACTTTACAGCAAGGAACGATTGACACCTTTAGAGGGCAATTGGGTGGCCCTGTTTTTGAGCCCGCCGATGCCGGCTATGACAAGGCCCGGCAAATCTGGAACGCAATGATCGACCGGAAGCCGGCTCTGATCGCCCAGTGCCAGTCGGTGGATGATGTGGTCGCAGCCGTTAATTTTGCGCGTGACCAGTCCCTGTTGGTTTCGGTCAAGGGCGGTGGACACAACATTGCGGGCAATGCGGTGTGTGATGATGGTTTGATGATCGACCTGTCGCAGATGAAGGACGTCCAGATCGACGTCGAAGAGCATCGAGCCTATGTAGGGCCCGGCTGCACACTGGCGGATTTTGATGCAGCTGCTCAGCGGCATGGGCTCGCTACGCCGCTGGGCATAAATTCCACAACGGGTGTTGCCGGCCTGACCCTGGGTGGCGGATTCGGCTGGCTCAGCCGGAAGTTTGGCATGACCGTGGACAACCTGGTGTCCGCTGATGTGGTGACTGCGGATGGACAGCAGATTCGCGCCAGTGACACAGACAACCCGGATCTGTTCTGGGGCATGCGCGGTGGTGGCGGAAACTTCGGCATCGTTACGCGCTTCGAGTTCAAGCTGCATCCGGTGGGGCCCGAATTATTGAGCGGGCTGATGGTCTTTCCGTTTGCCCAGGCCGAGTCGGTGGTGACACAGTTTGCCCGTTTCACCGAAACCATGCCGGACGAGCTCAATGTGTGGCTGGTGGTCCGTCATGCACCACCGCTGCCATTCCTGCCGGAATCGGTTCATGGCCAGCCTATTGTCGCTCTGGCGATTTGCTACGCCGGGGATCCCAAGGTCGGAGAAGAACTGATCGAGCCTCTGCGTGCATTTGGTGAAGCCTACGGAGAGCATGTCGAGGCTCAGCCTTACACCAATTGGCAGCAGGCCTTTGATCCTCTGTTGGTGGATGGTGCCAGGAATTACTGGAAATCCCATAACTTCGTAACGTTAACCGATGACGCAATCCGGGTTCTGATTGAGGCCGGGGGCAAGCTGCCATCGCCCCACTGTGAAATTTTCATTGGCTCAATCGGCGGGCAGACCGGCCGGGTAGCGCCCGATGCCATGGCATACTCCAGTCGCGACGCAAACTATGTGATGAATGTGCATGGCCGTTGGGAGACGCCGGCGGAAGACGAGCACTGCCGCCAATGGGCGCGGGCATTCTTTGATGCCGCAAAGCCTTATGCCAGCGACGGCGCCTACATTAACTTCCTGTCGCACGATGAGGCCGACCGGGTTGAGTTTGCCTATGGGGCTGCCTACAAGCGGCTGGTGGAAGTTAAGCAGAAGTACGACCCGGAGAACCTGTTCCGGGTGAATCAGAATATTCGGCCGGGCTAGAGGTCGTTTCGAACAAGGCAGACTGGAAAGCGAGATGTTTCAAAAGCCTGGGAAGTTGCCGAGCGGTTTGGTCTGGCTCAGGGTGATCGCAACTGTGCTGACCTGGCTCCTGATGGTGGTTTTTATTCACCGGCTGGCTCACGCCTATCAATACGAGCTGGCGGAGATCCTGAGTTTTCCGGTGTTAAGGGTGGCAGCCACAACCCTCCTGCTCACTGCCCTGGTTTATTTCATTGTGCTCAGCTTGCCGTGGTTGCGAAACCCGGGGATCCACAGCGTGTGCATGATTTTCGTATGGGTGACGCTACTGGTTCTCGGGCACTCCCTTTCGCACATGGGATTTCACGATTCGCAGTCCATGTTGTTGTCGATGCGGGATTCACTGGGGCCCATCACAATTGTGTTGTTTGTAATTGTATACGGGCTGGTACTGGCGATGCCGTTTCTACCGGGTGTCGAGCTGGGCCTTCTCATCATGGCTGTCTTCGGCCCGGCTGGCGCAGTGGCAGCCTACGTGGCGACCTTCGGCGGGTTGATGCTGGCCTTCGGGGTAGGTCGGACGCTTCCCGAGCATGTTGTTATGATGTGGCTTGGGCGAGTTGGTGTTGCACTGCCACAGGGTGGCATGGCAGCTGCGGTGGATCGGATGATCAAGCCAAAGACTATGGATTTATCCCCTTCGCGAAGACTGGTAGCAATCTTGATGAATCACCGCTATTTGTCGCTGGCTGTGGGTCTGAATTTTCCTGGTAATGCCGCGCTTGGGGGAGGGGGCGGTGTGGCGCTGCTATGCGGTGTGAGCCGGCAGTTCAGCTTTCGTGCCTTTGCTCTGACCTTGGCCATTGCGATATCGCCGGTGCCAATGCTCGTGCTGGCTGGTTTGCTTGGTACTGAACCAATGATGGAACACCATGGTTTTCTGCACGACGGGCTTACGAGCATTGAAAATCTGTTCATTCACTAGAGTAGGCCCGATCTGATCATGTAGAACCTGTCCAGAAGCCGCGCTACAAATGGGGCCTTTGGTCGGAAGCTGCTCTCCGCGCCCGACAGTCGTCAAAGCCGCGCTCCGCGGCTGAACGGACTGCCTGTTCTACCTCGGCTTCAGCGTTGTTCTTCTTCGATTAACCTTTTGAACCACTCCACCCCGAAGCGTACGCCAAAACCTTGCACGTCTGTCGGGATGTGGGCTAACCCGCCCTTGTGGGCGCCGGAGGACGCCATATCGATGTGTATCCACCCGATGTCTTTGTCCACGAAACGCCCAAGCAGGCGCGCTGCATAAATGTGATCGCCAGGGCCTGCTGTTCGGCATTGCAGGGTATCGGCAACTTTTGACTCCAGGTCTTCGTCGTAATCATCTTCATACGGAAACGGCCAGACTCGCTCACCGCACTGCTCTCCGGCCTGGATTATGGGCTCCACCCAGTCACGGCGATTGGTTATGGCGCCGGCCATCCGTTGTCCTAAGGCGGCTACGACAGCACCCGTAAGCGTTGCATAATCAATGATTGCCCGAGGCCTACCGCGTGACACCAGCGCCAACGTATCGGAAAGAACCATTCTACCCTCGGCATCGGTGTTTATCAGTTCAATGGTGGTGCCATCGAGGGCGGTAATGACATCGTTGCATTTCACGGCCCTGGATCCGATGTGGTTTTCGGCTAGTGCGAGCCAACAGTCGACCGGTTGGGACAGTTTGAGGCGGGTTATGGCCAGAAATGCCCCAAGCGCAACCGCGCTGCCCTGCATGTCGCCGTGCATGCCGAGCATGCTGCCACCGACTTTCAGGTTGCTACCTCCCGTGTCAAAGCAGATTCCTTTGCCCACGAGGGCGAGTGGCTTACCTTCAGCGCCGTCGGGGCGGTATTTCAGGTGCAGTATGCCGGCGTCCCTCACAGGGCTTGCTTCGACAACGGAGAGAAATGCCCCGGCGCCAAGTTGTTCCAGTTCGTCCCGGTCGTAAAAATGGGTCTCCCAGGCTTCCTTTTTTGCCAGGGACTCGGCCAGGTCCCGATAAATGCCTGGAGTCAGATAATTGCCTGGTAAATGGGTCAGCCAACGGGCCAGGTTGTTGCCTTCAGCCGTTGCTTCAACATGGTTGAAGTCTGCTTGTTTAAAACCGGTGCCGTAAAAGTGGATGGTCTCAAGCGTTTTTGGCGTCGGTGGGGTGCCTGAAATGCGAGGCAACTGGAATAGGCCGGCGTGAATTGCCGCCAACAGTGCCTCGGCCATCACTCCAGCAGAACGATCGTCATCCAGGAGGGAGATGACCGTCAGTCCCGATGGTCGCTCTGCCAGCAATGGCCCAATCACTTTGCGGGCCAGCGTCAGGGCTTTGAATGTCGATACGGTGTCTGGGACAGAGACGGCTGCGGCACGACCACTATGAGGTGCTGAAAAATGCACCGGGTTGTCGGTTTCCGGATATCTGGAGAGCGTCTTTGTCAGAAACTCACCCCAGGGGGTCGATGCGATTGCACTGCGATCAGCATTGGGTAGCAGCATGACAATACCCATCGTCGACTCGAAATCCCAGGAGGTGGGGATGCTTTCCTCGTTACGTATTAGTATGTCTTGTAACTCTGGGAGCTCAGGCGTCATAGGGATATTCCTTGCGAAGTTTTCGTTCACTTGGGCGGAGTATAGCTAGTTTCCTGGTCTGTAAGGGTCTAGATTGGTCAGTATGGCAACTATTTTCGTTACTTGGGCCGGGATATTGGTCTGATTCACTGCCTGCCAGGCATCCATACTTTGAGTCCCACGAGTTGGTGGCACCATTTTAGCGTTAGACTCTTCAGCCGCAGCGATTTCAGGAGCCTATGTCCGATAAAGAGCTACGTACCCGATCCGACAAACAGGCGATCGATCAGTTTATCAACGAGGTTCGCACGCTGCCCCAACAGGGTGGCGGGCAGGGGCGCCTGATTTTCGCTCTGGACGCCACCGCAAGCCGGGAGGCAACCTGGGATCAGGCCTGCCACCTCCAGAGCGAGTTGTTTGTGGCGACCCAGGGGTTGGGTGGCCTGGCCATTCAGCTGTGTTATTACCGTGGCTTTGGTGAGTTCAAGGCCACCGGCTTTGTTACCGAAACCGGCCAGCTTTTAAAGCTGATGAACGGCGTTTCCTGCCTGGGTGGCCGTACCCAGATCAGCCGGGTGTTGGCTCACGCCGTGAAGGAAACACGTTCGCAACCGGTAAAGGCGGTGGTGTTTATCGGGGACTGTTGCGAGGAGCCGGTGGACGATCTGTGCCACCTGGCCGGAGAGCTGGGCATGCTGAAAACGCCGGTGTTCATGTTCCACGAAGGTTCCGATGCCCATGCCCGGGCGGTGTTTCAGCAGGTCAGCAAGTTGTCCGGCGGTGCCTATGCGCCGTTTGATCGCAACAGCCCGGACGTTCTCAAGGATCTTATGGCGGCTGTCGCGGTCTATGCTTCCGGGGGAGCCAAGGCCCTGGAGGACTTTTCCAGCCGCAGTTCCCCCGAGGTGAAACGCCTGACTCAGCAGATTCGGTAGCACCTGTTCCCATCCATCCAAGAACCCGGGGTATGTGAGTGGCATTAATCATCCTGCTGGTTATCGTCCTGTCGGTGGCGGCCTGGGTCTGGTTGCGTAATCAGCCGGCCAGCCAGCGCAAGCCTGCGATGATCAGGCTGGCGGTTGGGGCTGGCATTGTGGTGGTGGTCCTTATGGCCCTGACCGGGCGTTTGCACGCGCTGTTCGGACTGCTGGCGTTTCTGTATCCCTGGCTACGAAAGGTCTTGCCGTCGTTGTTGCTGAAGCACGCCTCGGGTAGAGGCCGTTCAAAGGCGAAAGCCGGGAATCAATCCCATGTCTCGGGTGACATTCTCGAGATGACCCTGGATCACGATTCCGGCGCCATGAGCGGTAAAGTCGTCAAAGGCCCCATGACGGGACGGGAGTTATCGGATCTGGGTGAGAATGAGTTCATCGAGTTGCTGCAATACTGCCGGCAGCACGACGAGGATTCCGCCCGATTACTGGAAACCTACCTTGACCGCCGCTTCGGGGATTCCTGGCGGGCCGATGATCTGGGCGGTAACGGTGGTGGACGGGATGAAAATGCCGAACAGAAGGCCTCGGCCGGTGGCCCGCTGACCGAAGAGGAAGCCCTGGACATTCTGGGCCTGGAGCCCGGTGCCAGCCGCGAAGAAATCATTCAGGCTCACCGGCGGATGATGCAGAAACTGCATCCGGACCGGGGTGGTAGTAACTACCTGGCGGCCCGGATTAACGAAGCCAAGGAGTGCCTGCTGGGCTCTTCCTGATTAGATTTGCCCTATTGGCTTTTCTGGAGCTGATCAGCTGGCTTCCTCGGCTTCCTGTTCAATGGCTTCACCAGCTTCTTCCATGTCTTCTCCCACGCCTTCCATCGTGTTGCAGCCGGCGAGTCCGGCGCCGATCAGGAAAGAAAGCAGCAGCATTCGCAGGGCGATCGTCATGGTTAGCTCCTTAATTTGAATGGCTATCGTCTAGATTCAAACAGCCGAAGGCTGATTACACAACCCTAATCGCACTTTAAAAAATCGCCAATACAACCTACACCTGTAAGGAGGTGACCCACTAAACGATCCGCAAAAGGGAGCCCCGATGCCAAGAAAAAAGGTCAGGCTTGAGCATGCCATCGAGCATCTTTCTATACTCGATAAACAGGGCAAACCCGACAAAGATCTGGACCCCAAGATCGATAAAGACACGCTGCTGCGCATGCACAGGACCATGCTTCTGAGCCGCCGCTTTGATGAGTACCAGCTGCGCTGGCAGAAACAGGGGCGCATCGGCACTTTTGCCCCGGCCAAGGGGCAGGAAGCCAGCCAGATCAGTTCCATTGCCGCCGTTGAGGATGATGACTGGATGGTGCCCAGCTTCCGGGAAACCTCGGTCGCGCTCTGGCGCGGCACGCCCATGACCGGGTTGTTGCTCTATAACGCCGGCTACAATGAAGGTGGCCAGATTCCGGAAGGCCAGCGTGATTTGCCCATTTCCATTCCTGTGGCCTCGCAGATGAATGAAGCGGTGGGCATTGCCTATGCCATGAAAATGCAAAAGAAGGATCGCTTGGTGGTGTCCTACTTCGGCGATGGCGCCCCTCGGAAGGGGATTTTCATGAAGCCCTGAATTTCGCCCAGGTTTTCCAGACTCCCAACATTTTTATCTGCCAGAACAATCAGTGGGCGATTTCAGTGCCCAGGGAACAGCAAACCGCTTCAAAAACCCTGGCCCAGAAAGCGCTGGCCTATGGCATGCCTGGCATTCAGGTGGACGGCAACGACCCCCTGGCAGTCTATGCCGCGACTCGTGAAGCTGCAGAGCGGGCCCGCAAGGGTAATGGCCCCACGTTGATTGAATGCATCACTTATCGGTTGTCGGTCCACACCACGGCCGATGACCCGGGCAAATACCGGGATGAAGAGGAAGAAGAGCAATGGCGGGCGTGGGACCCCAT
Organism: Marinobacter nauticus; assembly: GCA_044811145.1. Classification (GTDB taxonomy): domain Bacteria; phylum Pseudomonadota; class Gammaproteobacteria; order Pseudomonadales; family Oleiphilaceae; genus Marinobacter; species Marinobacter nauticus_A. Next base: position 414,786 of record CP085245.1, on the reverse strand, counting down.
TCCCCGGTTCCAGCATTACCTGAAGAGCCGCAAGATATTGCGTAAGAAAGACATCGATGCGCTGGAAAAGGAAATCGATAAGGAAGTCACGGCTGCCTGGGACGAAGCGAAAGAACAGATGGAATCACTGGGCGATCCCCTGGATATGTTTGATCACCTGTTCGAGGAACGCCCTGCCTACATTGAGGAGCAGCGGCAGGCCATGAAGCAGTACCGGGAGGACCGCAATGGCTGAGTTGAACATGGCGGAGGCCATAAACCTGGCCCTCAAACAGGAAATGGAGAAAGACGATAGCGTTTATGTCCTGGGCGAGGACGTGGGCGTGGATGGTGGTGTGTTCCGGGTGACCGATGGCTTGTTGAAGCAGTTTGGTGAAGACCGGGTGATGGACACCCCCCTGGCGGAGGCCGCCATTGTGGGCATGTCGGTCGGTATGGCCATGGCGGGGCTGAAACCGGTGTGTGAACTCCAGTTTTCCGGCTTCAGCTATTTTGCTTTTCACCAGCTCGAAGGGCAGGCCGCCCGCATGCGTTGGCGTTCACGTGGCAGCTATCACGTGCCGATGGTCTGCCGCATCCCCTATGGCGGCGGCGTGCGGGCGCTGGAGCACCATTCCGAAAGCCGGGAGGCCTATTACGCCCACACACCGGGGCTGAAAGTGGTTATCCCGTCCGGCCCCCGTAATGCCCGGGCGCTGCTGCTCAGTGCCATTCGCGACCCGGACCCGGTTATTTTTCTCGAAGCCAAAGCCATGTACCGGGCGTTCCGGGAAGAGGTGCCAGAGGAAGAGGAAACCCTTCCCATCGGCGAATCACAGATTGCCCGGGAAGGGGATGACCTGACCATGATCACCTATGGCGCGATGACGCAGCGTGCCTTGGAAGCGGCAGACCAGTTGTCGGAAGAAGACGGTATTGAAGCGGAAGTGATCGATCTCTTATCCGTTTCTCCGCTGGACGACACGAAATTCACCGAGTCTGTGCGCAAAACCGGTCGTGTGGTGGTCGTTCACGAGGCTCACCGCAGCTTTGGCCCGGGGGCGGAAATCATTGCCCGCATTAACGAGAAGTCCTTTTATTACCTGGAAGCGCCGGTTCAGCGTGTCACTGGTTATGACGTCATCATTCCTTACTTCGCACGCGAGAAGGCATACATCCCGGATGTGGACCGGATTGTGGCAGGCGCCCGGCAAGCCATGAATGACTAGGAGCCAAGCGCATGTCCAAAGAGTACAAGCTCGAAGATCCCGGCGAGGGGATAACCGAAGCCGAGGTGGTGGAGGTAATGGTCAGCGAAGGCGACGAGGTGACCGACGGCGATCCGCTGCTGACCGTTGAGACCGACAAGGCCGCCAACGAGATACCCGCCAACTTCAATGGCACGGTCGAGTCCGTGAAAGTCAAAGAAGGGGAGACCATCAAGGTGGGCCAGGTGCTGGTTACCTATGACGATGGCTCGGGGGGCGATTCGGAAGAAGAGGGAGGCACTGAGCAGGGCAAGGAAGAGCCTCCGGAAAAAGCGGATGAATCTGAAAGCTCGGATTCTGAGCGCCCGGTGCCCGCCGCACCCGCAACACGCCAACTGGCCCGAGAGCTTCACGTGGATCTGCACCAGGTGGAAGGTTCAGGTCCCGGTGGGCGTGTCACCAAGGAAGATGTGGAAGCCTTTTCCGAGAAGGCGGCCTCAAAAGAATCCAGCCGCGCTGGCGGCAAGGCTCCGACATTGCCCGACTTCAGCCAGTGGGGGACGGTGCGCCGGGAGCCCTTGTCGGCCATTCGCCAGGCCATTGCCCGGAACATGAGCCAATCCTGGCAGGAAATTCCTCACGTGATGCACCAGAGCGTGGCCGACATCACCGAGCTGGAGCGTTTCCGGCGTCGGCACCAGAGCGAAGTGGAACGGCGTGGCGGCAAGCTGACCATGACTGTGTTGGTTATCAAGGCACTGGTGGCGGCGCTCAAGCAGTTCCCGAGATTCAACACCAGTTTGGACACAGAAAACGATGAGCTGATCTACAAGGAGTATTACGACATTGGCGTGGCCGTGGCCACCGATGCCGGCTTGTTGGTGCCGGTGTTGCGGGAGGCGGACCGAAAAGACGTTTTTGAGTTGGCAACGGAGCTGTCCCGCCTGGCTGACAAAGCGAGGGAAGGTGAGCTCAAGAAACAGGACATGGAAGGCGCCACCTTCAGCTTGACCAATCCGGGGCCCATCGGTGCCACCAGCTTTACCCCCATCATCAACCACCCCGAAGTGGCCATCCTGGGCATGGGCAGTGCCGAACTCAGCCCGGTGGCCACCGGCCATATCGACAACTATAAGGTCGAGGCACGGCTGCGCATGCCGCTGTGCCTGGCCTACGATCACCGGGTGAATGACGGTGCAGAGGCAGCCCAGTTTCTGAAGACCATTGTCGATACCCTGGAAGATCCCGAAACATTCATGCTGTCATCCTGAAAAGGAAGATTGATATGTCCAGCCCAGAGCACAAACAGAAAATCTGGAAACTCATCCGGGACATCAAGGCGTGCATGTTAACCACGCGCCATGGCGATGAACTCCGGTCCCGGCCCATGGTGCTGGTGCAGGATGAATACGACGGCACTCTTTCTTGCGCTGGGCCATTCAGAGCTGATGGCCCATTAGTCCAAGAACACCTATTGCGATGAGATAGCCCGCAACGATGTAATTGAGTAGCTTCGGGAATACCAGGATCGCTATGCCTGCCCCGAGGCTGATGAGTGGCGCAAGTTGCAAGTGAAGCGTCATAACGGGCTCCTTTTTTGAGGTATTGCTGGTTCTTGCCAAAAGTGTAGGCAAGGTTTGGCGAGTGAAGCCAATGAGCGTCCAGTAAAACCCCTGCTCACCCCACTGCTATAATCAGTGGTAATCCAAGCGGTCAGCCTGAGGGAACGCCATGGGGATGGAACGAAGTGGGGCGAAGTATCCACCAAACCGAAGAACAAACCCCGCTGCTTTTTTTCTTGGATTTCTGCGGGAGCCAGGCCAGGTAGGGTCGGTCATTCCCAGTTCACGGTTTCTGGAGAATCGGATTGTGGAAGCAGCCGAGTTATCGACGGCCAGGCGGGTTGTTGAACTGGGACCTGGAACTGGCGGCACCACGCAAGCCTTCCTCCGTCACCTTGGGCCCGAGGCCCGTCTGCTTTCCATTGAGTTGAGCCCCTTCTTTCATGATCTGCTAGGGGAGATTGAAGACCCGCGCTTTATCAATCATTTGGGCAGCGCGGAAGCGCTCTCAGAGATTCTGGCCCAGCATGGTATGGGGCAGCCGGATGTTGTGATCTCCGGCATTCCTTTCTCGAAGATGCCCGCGGCCGTTGGTACCCGAATAGCCCAGGCCGTACAGGACAGCCTCAGTGAAGATGGACGTTTCGTTGCGTATCAATTTCGCCGGGATGTGGCCCGCATCACCAGCCCGGTGATGGGGGAGCCGGTCAGTTGCTCCCTGGAGTGGTGGAACATTCCGCCAATGCGGGTTTACCGATGGGGAAAGTCCGGGCCGGATTGATGGGCCGGGTCGCAACTGGTTCTCCGGCTGCCGGTGAGTTAGTGGGGGCCTCTGGCATGGTATTGCTCATGAAGTTTCCTGATGGCCTGCGCCAGAACCAGAAACGGCCCTTCGGTGGGTAGGCCGGGTACCACGGTGTTGATTGGCAGGGTGGCAACCGGAGGCGGTGTGGCGTGCATCTCATCGAGCCAGACTGCCAATTGTTCCGACGAGCTGGCATAAACAATCCGGCCCAGGCCAACCCAGCCATGAGCCGCGGCGCACATGGGGCAGTGTTCGCCTGAGGTATAAACCGTGGCAGCAGCCCGTTCCTCGGGTGTCATGTGCTCCGCCGCCCAGCGGGCGATGGCGAATTCCGGGTGCCGCGTTTCATCGCCACCTGCCGTCTGATTGTGATCCTCAAACCGCACATCGCCGTGCTCGTCCACAAGGACCGAGCCGAACGGCGGGTTTCCGGTTTCCAGTGCCTGGCGGGCCAGTTCAACACAGCGATCCAGGTGTTTCATGTCGGTTTCGTCGATCATGGATGACTCCCGGGGGGTGCTCGTCGTGTGTCTCTATTTTTTGAGAAACGTCAGAAAAGCGCCAGCCGCCGCTGCGGCTCCGCCACCAATCAAGTACCACATGGTTTCATCCGTGAAACGGCCAGTAAGGGATTCGGCAACCTGGTTAGTGACCGATTGGGTCGACTGGTACCCGAAGTAAAGCAGCCCGATACCGACCACGAGTAAAACAATACCGACAAGCTTTGTACTGCCCATGAAGCATTCCTTATGCATGGAGTGGTTTGACTTGAGTGTATTTTTCAAGCTTGGCACTGCAGAACTACCGGAGCAAGGAAAGACGTCACTTTTGGAGCCTGTTTACTGAAAATTTGATGTATTTGTATGCAACTGTGGTGCATTAGTGGCATTGTGGTCGGGAGCCAGCTGAACAAGGATGTTGACTGATGCGTGTATCGAAAAAGGAAGGCCGGATACTCGGGAACGCCATCGAGCAATGGCAGCAATCCGGGGTCATTTCCGAGCAAGAATCTGAGAAGCTCAAAGCGGCCTATCAAGTCACGGCGTTTGACTGGAAGCGCCTCGCCAAGTATTCCTTCTGGTTAGCCATTATCTGCGTGCTGATCGCCCTTTCGTCGGCCTTGGCGGATCAGTGGCTGATCGACCTCTTCGAACGATTGTTTTCCGCACCCGCCACCGCAAAAAGTGTCGGTTTGGCTTTTCTGGCTGCCGGTTTTTATTACCTGGGGCTGCGCCGGAAGCGCACCAAACCGGAAAAAATATACAGCAACGAGGCGCTGTTTTTCCTGGGTGTGGCGGCAACAGCAGGCTCAATTGCTTTCCTGGGCAAAGCCATCGATACCGGGTCCGGCCATTTTTCGTTTTTGCTATTGCTGGCGGCGCTTGTCTACGGTGGCCTCGGGCTTTGGTTTCCATCCAAACTGGTCTGGTTGTTCAGCCTGCTTTCCTTGGGTAGCTGGTTTGGTGCGGAAACCGGCTACGTTTCCGGCTGGGGCGCCTATTATCTGGGAATGAATTATCCCTTGCGGTTTGTGCTTTTCGGGCTGGTGCTGATTTTTGCAGGGACGTGGTTATTCCGGTACTGGGCGGCAAGGCACGAGTTTCTGAGGCCAACGCGGGCAGTGGGTTTGCTGTACCTGTTCATCGCGCTATGGATTCTTTCGATCTTTGGCAATTACGGCGATCCCGATGCCTGGCGGGCTGCCCGGCAGATCGAACTGTTGCACTGGTCGGTACTCTTCGCGGTGGCGGCTCTGGCTGCCATCTTCCATGGACTGAAATACGACGACGGCATGACCCGCGGATTCGGGCTTACATTTCTCTTCATTAACCTCTACACCCGCTTCTTCGAGTACTTCTGGGACAGCATTCACAAAGCCATATTTTTTGCCGTGCTGGCGGCTAGCTTCTGGTATCTCGGGACCAGGGCCGAGAAAATCTGGAACCTGACCCCGTTAAAGCATTTGGGCTCTAAATCTCCCTGAATAAGTGCGTCAGCGCCAGATAGGCATTGCCTACAATCAAAAGGACGACTCTGGTTATCAGGGGCGACAGGCTGATGATGGTGCTTCGCATCAATCCTCCACGCCGGTTCAGGCGAGACGCCGGCGAAGGTTTGGACGACGACGGATGCGGACTGCCTCAAGGGTCAGCTGTAGTACGGTGAAGCTGAATGCGGCGACAACCACACCGACAATGGGGGCAACCCAGGGAGAGGCAACGGCGACGGCCGAGCCTACGGCATAGGCCGTGAGTCCTGGCAGGTTAAAGGCTGGCAGGGCGCGTTCGCCAGCTTCTCCGTAGCGCCGTTTGTGACCGCTGAAGTAGCTCGCCATGATCACACCGCCAATGGGCGGGATAAACGTTCCCAGCAGCACGAGGAAGGGAATCAGCCACTCCTGCATGCCCAGCACGGCCAGGGTGGTACTGACTGCTGCGCCGGCGATGGTTACCGATTCGCGACGGCCCGTGCCCAGCAGGTCGCAGCCGACGACGGAAAAGTTGTAGGCAGTGTTGTCCTGTGTAGTCCACAGGTTCAGAAACAGCATGAGGATGCCGAAGGTTAACAGGCCCTGGGCTGTCATGATGCCCACTATGTCGGCCTCCTGGTAAACCAGGGCGCCAAAAGCGCCGACCAGCGTCATCAGGCCGTTGCCGATAAAGAACGCCAGCAGTGTAATAATGGCCGCGGTTTTTCCGGACCGGGCAAAGCGTGTCCAATTGGTGGACTGGGTGGCGCCAGTGACAAAGGTGCCGAAAATCAGCGTGATGGCAGTAACCACGGTCATATCGTCGGTGGGAGTGAGATGGGCCAGTTTTGAAAAACCGCCGGCATCGGAGGTGGCCAGCGCCATGCTGATACCAATAAGAATGATCATTGCCGGGACAGCCAACCGCGAGAGCCACGCCAGAGCACGATAACCGATGGAGGCGGTCACGCAAAAGCCAAAACCAAATACCAGCATCAGCGGTGTTGTCATGAGTTCCTGCATGCCGGTCAGTTCCACCAGTAGGGTGGCCATGGTGGCGGTGCCCCAGGCATACCAGCCAATCTGGGTCAGAAGCAGGATGAGATCGGTTAATTTACTGCCGCTCTTACCGAAGCTGAACCGGCTAAGAAGAGCTGTGTTCATGCCGGTTTTCGCAGCAATATAGCCAAGCACCGCTGCGTAGATGGCCAGTAACAGATTCCCAACCGCTAGAACCATCAAGAGGGTGGCGAAATCGAACGCCTGGCCCACACTCCCACCGGCCCACATGCTCGCAGTAAATAAAGTAAAGCCCAGCAGGATCAGCCCCATGGACCAGGTGCTTTTGCGCTGGTCGGCAGGTACACGGTTCAGTGGATAGTCCTCTTCCCTGGGAGATGCTGTAGGGATCATGGTGATGGCTCCGGCTCAAGATGTTCCTGAACATCATTGGCAACCTTTATGCCATTTTAATGACAACGACGGCTTTTCTCGTTAAATCCCGGATTTTCGGGGGGGATGGTCCATGTATCGAAGGAAGGGGAGAGCGTTGTATATCGGAAATTGCTGCATGTTGGTTGTGCAGCCTCGCGGCGTTATCCCCGTTATGGGGCGCTTGGGTGTCTCTGATCATTACGGAGCTGAAATCTGCCTCGGTCTGTACTTTACCGACCCACTAACGACATCTACGTTTAGGGGTAAGAGATGGTATCTCTTTACAATTCACGTCTCGGAAATGGAGGAAGCGTTATGGCTGACTATCCAGTGAAGGACGAGAATTATGACCTGATCAGTTCGGTGTACCATGCCTCCCAGGGACTGCATCACACCAAGCAGTACGCCAAGGATGCGGAAAAGTTTAATGACAGTGAAGCCGCAGCGTTTTTCCAGGAAGCGGAGAGCATTTACCTGGAGCTGACGGATAAAGCGAAAGCGCTTCTTAAAAAGCGCCTTTAAACGTTAGAGCGAAGCGTGTTGCCGGGATGGGCCTGGGAGTTTGTAGCCCTCTGACCTGTCCCGGTTGGTTTTGAAACAGTGCCTACCTACACTTTGACCTTCCCTCTCAGTGCCTTGGTCTTCCCATGCCGGGTCTTTTTGTCCACACGCCGTTTGCGAGCAGATTTGCTGGGTTTGGTCGGTCGGCGAGCTTTCTGTTGTTTGACCGCTTCCTGAATCAAGGCCCGTAGCCGCCTTAGGGCATCTTCCTTGTTCTGTTCAAGAGTGCGAAAAGACTGTGCCTTGATGACGATGATGCCCTCTTTGCTGATGCGCTGATCAGGAAGGGCCATCAGGCGTTCTTTGTAGAAGGGCGGCAGTGTGGAATGGGGAATATCAAATCGCAGGTGCACGGCGGTGGCGACCTTGTTGACATTCTGCCCACCGGCACCTTGGGCGCGAATCTGGGTGATCTCGATTTCCCAGTCGGCGAGCTCTACATTGTTGGAGATTTTCAGCATAGCCAACCATGTTACCAGAGCTGGGGGCACGCCGCAGGCATCCGATCATGGCCTGCGGCGTGGTTGCAGCTACTTCACCGCCATTTGGCTTGCGTTTTTCTCAACGGTGCGGCTGCCAATGCCTTTGACTTCCGCCAGTTGCTCAACAGACTCAAATGGCCCATTGGCTTCCCGGTAGACAATAATCGCCTCGGCCTTGCTCTCACCAATGCCATTCAGTGAGGCCAGTGTGGCGGCGTCTGCTGTATTGATGTTCACGGTCATGGGCTCTGCGGCGTGGACGGGACCGGTTACGAGGGCGAACAGTAGCGCCACGGTGGCGATAAAAGACTTTGCTTGCATGGTCAATCTCCTGAGGACAAGTGCATGGGTTGTTTGCCAGGAGTAACGAGGCTGGAAAGATGAGAAGGCGAGAGGAGTGATCTTTGCCAGATCGGTCAGACTGCGCTTCGTCCTGAAGGCATCGTCCTTGTCTTCGTCCTTATTGCCCATCCGTTGGGTGAGCCCGCTTTGTCATCCCTGACGTCTCCAGTCTAGGGAACCCTCAGACAATGACTATGGGATATTGGCGATAGTTGGCGTAGGAGATTTCTTACAAGCGTCCAGCACCGCGCGGAGATGTACTGGTCGGTTATTCACCTGGTCAATTTCCCGACATTTGGCTGAACGTCCGGTCAATAAAGGCCTGGCGCTACCTTTCCTGCCTCTGCTAACAAAGTTATCCACAGTTTTTGTGGGCAACTGGGTTCGGGGTGACTGGCCGGAATTTTCTGTTAGCATGCGTGCAAACATTCCGACCGGCCAGGAGGCCCGCCACTGATGTCTGATGATCCGCTGAAATCATTGTCCGATATGGCCAGTGATGCCCACGCCCGAATCCAGGCTGCCCATGAACACATCAATCCGGTGGTGGAAGTGCGCCAGGGTATGCGGAATTCCGGCATACCAGCGGATGTCATGACCATCGACTGCCTGCGCACCCGTCGGCGTATTACGCTGATCCTGCACGATGAACAACCGGGCGTGCTGTTGTATCAGTTTATTACCATCGAAGACGAGGTAGGCGACGAGTTCCAGCAAATGTCCCTTGCGGATGTCAGCACACAGCGGCTTTTTGACTGGATGGAGGAATACTTCGGGTAGCCTGCGGTATTCCCGGTCTGCTTCGTTGTGCGTATCTGAATGATGATCCAACAACTTGCCAACTCGCTGGTCCCTCTCTTCTCCCTGATAGCCTTGGGTGCGGTACTCGGGCGCAAAACCGATTTCTTCGATGGTAAGGCCCTGTCTGGCCTGGTCACCACCGTGGGCATTCCGGCACTGTTGCTGCATTCGGTACTGTCCATGGAGATGGAAATTGGGCAGATGGGGGAACTGGTGGCCATTACCGTGGTGTGGATTGGTGTCATGGCTCTGGTCACGGCCGGTGTGTTGCGGCTTATCGGCTTTCCGGTTCGTGATTACCTGCCGGCGCTGGTGCACCCGAATACCGGCAACATGGGGGTGCCGGTCTGCTTTGCACTCTTTGGGCCTCAATCCCTGGGGCTGGCGATGGTGATCTCCTCGGTGATTCAGATCAGCCATTTCACTCTGGGTATTGGGTGTCTTTCCAAAAGCTTTTCACTGAAGGCCTTGGCGAAAAACGGGCCGGTGCTGGCGCTGGCGGCCGGGGCGCTGCTGGTGGCTACGGAAGCCAGCCTCCCTGGGCCGGTGATGACCACGCTGGATATGCTGGGGTCGATCACCGTGCCCATCATGCTCATGCAACTGGGCAGCTCCATTGCCAATCTGAAACTCTCTGGCGCCCGGCAGATGGTGTGGCCGGTAGCGTTCAGCTTTTACCGGCCCCTGGTCGGCCTGGCCACTGCCTGGCTGGTGTTGTTGCTCTGGCCGCTGGAGGCATTTCAGGCCCGGATTTTCCTGGTTCAGTGCGCCATGCCGGTGGCGGTGATGAGTTATGTGTTGGCCGTCAGGTACCACGGCCCGGCCCAGACCATCGCCCTGACCATTCCTCTGTCGGTCATTGTTTCACTGGCCGTGGCGATCGCATTCAGCCTGGGTTAATCAGAGGCGCCTTAACGCTTGAAGAACCGGGGGTTGCGGCTGACAAAACCGTCAATCCAATGTTCCAGAAAAGATTTCCCATCCGGTCGTTTCAGGTATCGCCAACCCAGGAAGGCAATGACTACGGCGCCCAAGGCGTCTACCACCAGATCCCACATGGTGTCGGTGAGGCCGGATGGATCGCCCAGCATAGGTTTCTGCATGTTCATTCCAAAGAACGAATCCATGGCAAATTCGAAAATCTCCCACAAAGCGCCGACACCCAACGAGAACAGGAAGGCAAAGAACGCCACAAAACCCGGCTTCATATGCAATTGGATTTTCTCGGTTTCGTTCATGATGTGTACCAACAGGAAGCCGAGGATGCCCAAAAGGAAGCCGGATGTGGTGTGCAGCGCCATATCCCACCACCAGAATCGACTGTAGTAGCCATGCACCTCCCCCAGGAACAACGAGGCAAAGACAAAGCCGATGGCCGCCAACTGTAATTCCGGTGGTACATGGATTCGGAAGCGTCGCTCAAACAAGACCGGGAAGAAAGTGATCAGGATGATCGTGCTGGTCAGGAATGCCGTGAACCAGCGCTGGCCCCAAAGCGCGAGTATGGCCTCGGTCAGCAGGATCAGCTGCAGGAAAACTGTGATTCGTTGGTGGGTGATTCGTATACGCATGCTTTAAACCTAACACGAATAACGGCCACAAGCTGACCAGGTTGTAACTGGAACGCCGGGACAATCATGAGGACAATACGTCGTTTGCATACACCTTGATCATGGGTAACTCCGTTATGGGAAAAACAAAACTTCTGGCCGCCTTGATTGGTGCGGCCGTGCTCTTGTCGGCCTGCGGGGGCGCGGAATCGCCGGAGCAGGTTTCAAAGGCTTTCTGGCAAGCGGTCGTTGAACAGGACGCCGGAGAGGCCAACGAATATTCCACGCTGATTGAGGACGCCGCTTTTGATGGCTACCAGCGCCAGTGGCAGGGTGTTGATATCGAATGGGGCAGGGTGGTTATTGATGGCCAGCAGGCGACGGTGGATACCACCTTCAAGGGCCTGCCAGGGCGTAATGAGCCACTGGAAACCACCACTTACCTGGTCCGGAAAGGCGATCAATGGCTCGTGGACTATTTCCGCACGGGGGAAGCCCTCAATAGCGGCCCCTTGTGGGGCGATGTCATGAATCAGTTGGAAGCCCTGGGCAAGGACCTTCAGACCGAGCTGGCCCGCTATTCCACTGACCTGGCCCGTGAATTTGATGCCCTGACCGAGGAGCTGCGGCAACAGGCATCCGATGCCGGGGAAAGTTTTTCACAGTTGGTTGACGACTATGGCCAGATGCTCCGCCAGCACATTCAGGAGCTGGCCCAGTCCCTGCGCGAAGCCTTGAAAGATAATCCGGACGCTTCAGTGGAAGACCGCCGGATGTTGAACGAAGCGGTGATTCGCCTGGAAGAACAGAGCGACGAGCTGGAAAACCCGGACGTGGAATCGGTCACTGAGAGTACCCGTGTGGCATTGGCAACCGAGTTGCAGCTGGGTGAACTGGGCCCGGAGTTCGCCGCCTACAAAGCCGAGTGGCAGCAGCGGCTGGCGGAAATGGAGCGGGAACTGGCCGATTACGTGGATCAGCTGGAGCAGGGCAACTGAGGATGCCTTGATTTTTTCGCTATTGGCGCAAATCAATTACTGGCTCCAGAGCCAGCTCTGACTCCCGGCCAGTGATTAAGCAGCCCCCCTTGGGGCTGTTTTTTGTTGCGCATTCGCTATAGTGTAATCAAACACTCACTTGAATTGCTGCAGCGAGGATTTCCCGGTGACTGAACTTGTAAGCTACGAACTGGATGATGGCATTGCCACCATCACGCTCAATAACGGCAAGGCGAACGCCTTGAGCCACGCGGTGTTTGGAGCTCTGAACGCGGCTCTGGACCAGGCGGAGCAGGATAAGGCGATTGTCATTCTGACCGGCCAGCCGGGCATGTTTTCGGGCGGCTATGACCTGAAGGAGATGCAGGCAGGTCCGAAAGAGGCCATGGCTTTGGTAAGGGTGGGGTCGATGCTCGCCCGTCGCCTGTCGGCTTTCCCGATGCCAGTGATTGCCGCGTGCAGTGGCCACGCAATTGCCAAGGGAGCGTTTCTACTGCTGTCTGTGGACTACCGGGTTGGCGTGGAAGGCAGTTTCAAGCTGGGGCTGAACGAAGTGGCCATTGGCATGACCATGCACCATGCCGGCATCGAGATTGCCCGCCATCGCCTCGCACCGGCCTATTTCTATCGTTCCGTGGTCAATGCCGAGATCTTCAATCCGGAAACTGCGGTCACCGCCGGTTTCCTGGATGAAATCGTGGCCGTGGGGCAATTGCAGGACCGGGCCCGGGCGGTGGCTGATCAGTTCAAGCAGTTGAACCTGGGGGCGCACCAGCAAACCAAGGTGAAGGCCAAGGCGGAGTATCTGGCCCGGCTGGATGAATGCATTGAAAAGGACGCCGCACACTTTGGCAGTTAATCAGGGGCTGTCCGCGCCGCCTTACCGGGCGGCGTAAAACGCCCGGCTCTGTTCATACACGGGGCTCATGTCCACCATGGCAAAGCCCATCACCGCCGGGTGTATCTGGAAGGTGTATTGGCTGCCCGGCGGTTGTTGTTGCCAGTATTCCAGGATGTTGCTCTGCCGCTGGTCGATGGCGGGATAGTTATCGGCGATGAAATACGCCGTGTCGGCCACTTCGAAATTGACGCTTTGTGGCTGCGGTTCAGCCAGTAACGTATAGCGTTGAACACCGGGGTAGGTGGCCATCACGGACGCGAAGACCAGAATGGCAGTCACGCCAAGCTTCTCGGTATTTGGTGCGCCTTTGCCCAGCTTTATGCCCGCAACAGCTGCGATCAGGCCAGCAGAAACGAAGGGCCAGAGCGGTAAGTCACCCAGTACCAGGTAGTTGGTCAGCATCAGGTAATCCACCAGCGCGTAGCCTCCCAGTGCTGTCAGCAATGCTAGGGCAATCAGAATGCCTTTGTGAGTCAGTAGGTTGAACTGGTCGGCCAGTGGCCCTGTGCGCTCCGGTGCTTGTGCAACCAGTTTCTCGTCGCCCACGACACCGGCTAGTGCCCGAGTCAGTGGTGATTCTTCCAGTAACGTGGCGACCCTCTCCTGTTGCTTCCCCATGATCTCGGTAAAACCCAGGCGATGATCCGGTTGTCCTTCCTCGCGGAAATGATAGGGCTGGAAGCGATAAGTCTGTCTGTCGGTGACCAGCAGTAATCGCGATTGATTCAGTGCCATGCCCAGGTTTTTGGCTTTATCGGCGGGGACCAGTTCCAGACGTTGGACTGTGCTGAGCGGAATCCGGTGTTGCCCGGTGGTCAGGCCGGTGAGCCCGATGGCCGTAAGGCGGGGAATGTGAACCTCAAGGGTGTTGGCGGAGAGCTTCAGGTAGGCTTTTCGGTTGGCCATCCCATTGACGAACAGAAGTAACAGGGCAATACCGAGCACGATGGGTTCATAGAGCAGGCTGCCGTCGTCATTCTGGAACAGGGTTCGGTAATCCAGGTCGCCGCCCAGGCCTGGCAGCAGCGTGATGGCAAAGCCGGCGAAGATCAGCAGCAACGAGCCCCCAACCAGTGCATACATGTGGGCGGTTTTGACGTTACCTGGGGTGTAGCGAAAGCGGGTGGTGTCCATGTGCTCCATCCTTGAAACATTAAGGTTCCGGGGAGTGTATCAGAGCGCGCCTGCCCGCTGATCAAATAACCTGCAGAAACTGCAAAACCTGTCACAACGCGGCTTGTCGGTGGATGTCCTTGCCTTGCTAACAAAGTTATCCACAGAAGTTGTGGGTAAACCCACAGGTGAATGAACGCGCGGAGCTATCGCATCCGGGCGCCGGGCGTGGTATATCAGCGGTTCCCAAACAAACTCTGGAATTCTGTCCATGCCAAAAGCAAGTGAGATCAAGAAGAACCAGGCCGTTGAATATCAGGGCCGAGTGTATTTTGTAAAAGATATTGAGCGTTCCGTGCCCCAGGGTCGCGCCGGTGGCAGCCTGTATCGCATGCGTATGTACGATGTGGTTACCGGCCAGAAGCTGGATGAAACCTTCAAGGATTCCGACATGCTGAACCAGGCGGATCTGGTGCGCCGCCCGGCGGTGTTCTCCTATGCCGACGGTGATGAGTACGTGTTCATGGATACTGAGGACTTCACCCAGTATCTGCTGAACAAAAGCGCTATTGAAGACGATCTGCTTTTCATCACCGAGGACACCGAAGGCGTGATGGTGGTGCTGGTGAGTGACAGCCCGGTGGGCGTGGATCTGCCGCCGACGGTGGAGTTGCCCATTGAGGAAACGGACCCGTCCGTCAAAGGTGGTTCCGCCACGGCTCGCACCAAGCCGGCGCGCCTGACAACCGGGTTGGTGGTGCAGGTGCCGGAGCATATTTCCACGGGTGATCGCATCAAGGTCAATGTGGAGGAGCGCAAGTTCCTTAGTCGCGCCTGACGCTTCAGTCTCGGTGCACAAGTGGGCGGGCAGGCCTTTCCAAAAACCGCTACGAGCACTTCCCTGGCAGATTTTTGCTCCTGCAAAATCTGCACTTCCGCCATCCATGGCGGTCGTGCGCTTATTTCGGGCCAGTCATCGCGTTCGAAATTTTTGGAAAGGCCTGCCCGCCCACTTGTTTCAGCTTTGGGCGTCGTCATCCCGGGCCAGCATGGACACCTTTTTCAATAACTTGGGCCATCCCACCGGCAAACGCTTCTCCAGCTCCTTGCCCCGGTTTGAGGGCAGGGTCCATGGGTCAAACAGCTTTTTGCTGCCGTAAATCACCCAGTTGTTGGTCTTGCTCTTGAAGACCAGCAGCACCGGGAACTGGCGGCGAAGCTCCCGGAACAGGTTGCCATCGCGCTCCGGCATCCGATGGTAGTTCAGGGCCAGCCAGCCGGTATCCGACAGCGCCCGGCTGCAGGCCTTGATGAACTGGCGTTGGGCCTGGGCGGGGCTCATGCGGTCTGCTGTGTACAGGTCGGTCAGGATCATGTCGGTACTGGCGGCCGGCAGTTCTTCCACCGCAAGCCGGGCATCGCCGACGGTTACGTTCAGGCGATCCGAGAGGGGGAGTGAAAACCAGTCCCGTGCGATGTCCACCACCTTTTGCCGCAACTCGAACACGTCAATCCGGCTTTCCGGCAGCAGTTTGTGCAGACCATGGGCCAGTGCACCGCCGCCCAGCCCCAGTACGGTTACCCGGGCCGGCTCCCACCAGGCGATGGGCAAGAGCATGGCGCGGTTGTATTCGTGCACCGGCAGGTGCGGGGCGTTACGCAGGATCTTGCTCTGCTCAAAGACCGAATCAAAGCTCAGTATCCGATGCTTGCGGTCGTCGATGACCAGGATGTTGCCCAGCTTGTCCCGGGCCACATGAACGATGTCGCCCTTGATGGCAGGGCGGTTGATGACGGTGCCCATCAGTTGGCGGCGTAGCGCTGGTGCAGGATGCCCACGCGATTCACGTAGGCTTTGGTTTCGGCGTAGGGCGGCACGCCCTTGTAGCGGCTGACGGTGCCGGGGCCGGCATTATAGGCGGCGGTCGCCAGGCGGATGTCGCCATTGAAACGCTCCAGCATCTGCGATAGGTAATGGGCCCCGCCCCGAATGTTTTCGCTGACTTCAAAGGGTCTGCTCACGCCGAGGTCCTTGGCGGTTTCGGGCATCAGCTGCATGAGACCCTGCGCGCCGACTGGGGAAACGGCGTCCGGATTGAAGGCGGATTCCGCATGGATGACGGCCCGAACCAGCGCCGGGTCGACATCAAACTCCCTTGCGGCGCTTGTGATTTCGTTGCGGTAGGTGGTGGTAAACAGAGGGGTGTTATGCCAGTCCACGGTCGAATCCGGGTCACAGGCATAACAGTGAAAACGGATGACTTCGAACTCCTGGTTTTCGGGGCGCTGGTTGCTGTAGGAAACCACACCGTGCCGGTCTTTATAGCGGTACACGGTTTCGTTCCGGGTGGAGGCGCGCGCCGGGTTCTTGGTTTTGATGTTGGTGTACTCGATTCGGCCGTCAGGGTGTTCGATTCGCCGGATTTCGTCAGCTGTCAGTATGCCGGTCCAGGCGAGCAGGACAGCCGTCGCAGCCATGGCTCCCAGGCTTTTGAAAAGAGTTTTGCGCGTCATGAGTCGGGAGACTTTCGGATTCCGGTGCATGGTGTAGACTGCAATCAAATCTATCATAAGGAGTGTGCCATGCCTTTCTCACCAAATCATCTCGCCGAACTCAATTTGTTGCTCCAGTTCCCATCTACCTCTACTCAGGAGGGCATCAAGGTTCATTCCCACTCGGCGGCACCGGAAACGGTCCAGGCTGCGCAGACCCTGTATTCCAAGGGGCTTATCAGCCAGAGCGATGGTGGCTATCTGACGCCGCTGGGCTGTGAGGCAGTGGAGCTTACCCAGAAGCTGCAGTCCCTGGTGGCCGGCGAATAAAGGCTTTCTGATGGCCCCGTGTTTTGCTTTTGACGCATCGTAAAGGCCTGCTATCGTGAAAAGGTGAAGCCTGTGAAAACATGGAGGGCAATCTATGACAAGAAGTGATGAGGATCCGCTGGCTCCCAAGCGGTTGTATGTTCTGGTGGCGGACAGCGCCATGGCCCGGTTTTTCAAGGCAAAAACCCCCGTCAGAAGCATCGAGGAAATCCTGGACCATCCCCACAGGGAGGGCAGACAGAAAAACTCCGAAATTTACACCGACCGTCCCGGTAGCAACCATGGTGGGGCGGGCGGTTACCAGACTTACGATCGCGAAACGGACGAAGACCCGGAAAATGCGCGCTTCGCCCGGGAGTTGGGGGAATACCTCAACAAAGCCCGCCATAACGGTCGGTTCGATAACCTGATACTGGTGGCGCCACCCAAGTTTCTGGGGGTGTTGCGCAACCACCTCAGCAAGGAATGCCTGGGTGCGGTAATGAAGTCCATCGACAAGGATCTTGTTCGCGAGGATGCAGCAGCGATTACCCGGCATCTGAACGTCTAGCCTGTCAATGCAGGGAAGAGCCCATGGGCAAGAAGCTTTCCGAATACACGAAAAAGCGGAATTTTCGTAAAACCGGAGAGCCTTCAGGAAAGGCGGCCGGTGATCAGAGCCGGCCGCTGTTTGTTATCCAGAAACACGATGCCAGCACCCTCCATTATGATTTTCGCCTTAACATAGGCGGCGTCCTTAAATCCTGGGCGGTGCCCAAAGGCCTGTCCACGGCTGCCGGCGAAAAGCGCCTGGCGATTCGTACCGAAGACCATCCCCTCGACTATGCAGGCTTTGAAGGCGTGATCCCCGGGGACCAGTATGGCGGCGGCGTGGTCATGGTCTGGGACCGGGGCACATTCTCACCTCTGGAGGATGACGGGGACAAAGACGCCATGGCCCGCCAGCTCAAAGACGGCAAGCTGACCTTCTACCTGAAGGGAGAGAAACTGCAGGGTGGCTACTCGCTGGTGCGCATGAACACCGAAGATAACAACGAGAACTGGCTGATCATCAAAATGGACGACGACAAGGCCGATGCCCGCCGCAACCCGGTATCGACGGAACCGGACTCTGTACTCACCGGCCGCTCGCTCAAGGACATTGCCAGGGATGACGAATAAAGCCGATATCGACATCAATCACCCGGATAATCGCGGGGTGTGCATGTCCATGTGCCTTTGAACCATAATTTCAGCCGTAGTTTTCGGTTTTCAGACGAAAATCTTTTGCCTGCACTTCATCGGCCACCGCCTCGATCATCCCGGAATGGCCACAGGCATAGACCATGGTGTTGTCGGTGGTCAGGTTGGCGGTTGAGAGATAGTCCGCAACCAGGGTGTTCACCCGCCCAGTCTGGCCGGTCCAGTTCTGGTTGGTGGTTTCCTCTGGCCGGCTGACCGTTGGGGTGTAGGTGATCAGCTCCGGGTGGGCGGAGGCCATGGCGGCGAGTTCTTCACGGTAGCCGTGCTCGTTCTGGTAGCTGGCCCCGTGCATCACATGAAAATGATGGCCCTTGGTGCCCTTGTGCACGTAGTCCCGCAGGATGCTGACGAAGGGGTTGATGCCGGTGACCGTGGCGACCATCAGGTGGTTGGGGTAACGGTCTTCAAACCGCAACCCGCCCCGGGGCTTGCCGAGGGTTAGGCGGTCGCCTTCTTTCAACTGGCTGAGTTGTTCCGACATCCGGCCGCCCGGTACCAGTTCGATAAAGAACTCCAGGTGAGTCTCGTGGGGCGCCGAAACAAGGGAGTAGGTGCGCCGTACGCCGCCAAACTCCACCTTCACGGATTGTCCCGCCACGTAATCGAAGTCCGGTGGACGGGCCACCTTCAGTACCAGAAGCTCAGGCGTGATGTCCCGGCGCTCAAGGATTTCGCCGCCTTCACCAGTGCTCTTCCCCGCCGACTCTGCATTATTGGTCATGGACTCATCCGGTCGGTCATCCGCGCTCTCATCGGTGGCGGTGGGTTCTGAGGTGGATGGCGATGGTTCCGGGCGCGGCGCACTGACTTCAGGCTCATGGCGTGCCAGCCAGTCGAGCATGCGCCTGGCCTGGCCGGGCTTGCGTTGGCCAATGCCAGCCAGGGTGTCGCGCAGGCTTTCACTGCTGCACCCGGCCTGTCGCTGGCTCAGGGCATCCTGCTCCGCCAGGCTGTGCTGTGCCCCCTGGCGGGCGCCGGACAGATCCGCATCGCTCGCCATGGTGACTTACCCTTTCTTCTGCAGGGTGCAGATGGCACCAGGCTCTTCCACCCGCAGCACCAGACTCTCGCTGGCAAACATCTGATGGTGAATGCCATCGTTGGAGGAGTAGCCGGTCATCAGGTCCTGGCCAATGATGATGCGGCCGACTCTGGGGTCCACCAACACCGCGCCTTCAATTTCGGCCTTGAATACACCGACTTCGCACAGGCGCTTCAGGTGTTCCAGCTGCAGCATGTCGGTGCCTTCGTAGCGGCGGAACAGCTGGTTATACCAGGACGGCGAGAGCGCCAGAGCGTAGGGGCCATGGAAGCCATTGTCATCCAGATGGTTCACCGCCTTCAGGACGTTTTCCAGGGCCTGCTCCACCTTGCTCCAGTCGCCACAGGTGACCTCGCTGCGGCCCTTGGCGGTCATCAGCCCCTCCAGACCGAAATCCGGCTGGCCGTAGTAGATGAACTCTTCCTCGCGGCGGGCGACCGCTTCGGCCGCGTCTTCCACTTCGCGCAAGTCCAGGGGCTGGCCCATGGATTCGTAGCCTTCCACCCGGCGGACGCTCAGCCCGAAGCCTTTACGCAGCATGGGAATGGCGCTGGCCTTGCTCAGTACGGCGCCCGCTTCATCCGGCGCGGGTTGGCGGCAGTAGCCTTCGTCGCCCACCTCAATGGCCGTCAGGCCGACGCCGTACGGGCCATCGACTTCCAGAAAGCGGCGACCGGTCAGTATTTCCCGTGCGGCCCCAACGGCCGCTTCATCGATTTTTTCCCAGATGTCTTTGGAGAAAGAGGCATTCTGTCGATTGAGATAGCTCATGATATTTACTCACCCTTCATTGAACCGATGGTGAATTTATCCAGCGCCTTGGTTGGACCATTGGTTTCCGACACTTCGCTCAGGTTGGCGTCGTCTTCTTCGGCCTCAAGAATGGGCTTGTCTGTGTAGAGGTAGATGTCCATCTGCTTGGCGAAATCCGCGTCGTTGCGACGCAGCCATTCCAACACCATGCAGGCGTGTTCGATTTCCTCCCGCATGTTGTGAAGCAGTAGCCCCTTGAGCTCTTCATCCGTGGTGGCGTCAGCTCGCTGCTGATACCAGTCAACGGCTTCCAGCTCCTCCTGGACAGAAACTAGGGCGCGGTGTCTGTCCCGGGTTTTGTCTGATAGCTGTTCGATCGGTTCGTGGTAACTGTCGCTTCCTCCTGCCATAACGCTCTCTCCAAAATGTGGTGAGTTCAGGATGAAAAAAATCGTTACTTACTGTAGGAGCTTATGACAGTACCGGGTGATTTCAAGGTGGTCCGGGGCCTCGGCCGCCTTTGATCGTGGATCTCGCCAGTTGTCTTGTGGCTGTGTGCTAGGGTGCAGGGTAAATGTCAGGTTTCTGATCGGGGAGGCTGTTATGGACATGCCGAAAGGAAAACTGGTGGTTTTCTACGATGGTTCCTGCCCTTCGTGTATCAAGGATCGCGAACGCTACGAGAAGCTGGCGGGGAAGACTGGCGAGTCGGTCGAATGGCTGGATATCACCGGCAAGGATGAACAACTGCGCACCGAAGGCATTGACCCGGAAAGGGCGCTCCGTGAGCTGCATGTCAAAGACGCGCAGGGGCGCATTCACAGCGAGATGGACGCCTACATCCTGCTGATGTCCCGGGTGCCGGTGCTCAAACCGCTGGCCTGGCTGATTGGCCTGCCGGTGATACGGCCAGTGCTGGCACGAATTTATCACTACATGGTCAACCGCCGGTTGGCAAAGTCCGGTTAGCGGATTGTCGCCTTCGCGGTGGGGCGGTAGCCCCGCTATACCAGGCGGCGGTTGATGGTCTGGTTCCAGTTCCGTGAGTAAACGCGCTTTTCGCCTTCGTAGGCGTCCAGCTCTGCGTCCAGATAGAAGTTATGCCGGTCACAGGTCAGCAGTGTCCGTGTGATCGTCCTGATATGCCAGTCGCCCCGCTGGAAACCCCGCTCCGTGAGTGTCTCGCCGCGCACGGAATCAAACTCATCACTTTTGTAGCTGTACCATTCGCTGACGCTGTGCTCGACCGTTACGTCGGGATCTTCAAGGTAGGCGAGACCGTTGTCATTGATGACCTCCAGGGTGCCGGCGTCCTTGTCCAGTTCACGGATCACCCGCCAGTCGTGGTGTCCGTCCCGGATCTGGAATTTTCGTCCGCTCGGGGTCATCTCCGGTTCCGGCATCCTGATGTCCTCGCCGCGAGGTATCCGAACCGGCAAGGTCAGGCGGCATCCCTTGTTGTGAATGGTGAGCTGGGTGGATTCCGGGCTGGGCCAGGCCAGCGGGAAGTAGGATGTTGAAATGGCCACATGAATCCTGTGCCCTTTGGGGAACTGCTGGGCAATGCCATTGAGTTGGACCCGGATCCGATAGCGGCGGCCCGGCTCCAACGGCCTTGGCTCGGCATGGCCATCCCGGTGGGTCAGGTTGAGCAGACCATAGCTGACGCGAGTGGTCTTGTTGTCCGGCAGCATGTCGGACAGACGCACTGCGACCATGGCAACGGGTTTTGAGGCGGACAGTTCCAGCTCGATCACCGGCGCACCCAGGATTTCCAGGGTCTCTTCCAGCGGTTCAGTGGTAAACGTCAGCGCCCCGCCGTCTTCCTCGCGCTGGTCATGGGGCAGGTCCGGCGTGTTGCTGTAAGAGCACCATTTCCCGGCGAAGAAACCATTGCTCAAGGGCGATTCAAGCGTCAGTGCCTTATCCGGCACCTCTTCGGAAGGTTCCACCAGCCGGTAGGGCGCCAGCTTGTAGGTTTGTTCGCTCCTGTTGGCCGGCGGCCAGGTTTTTTCGCTGACCCACCGCCCATAACGCTGGTGGTACGAGGTTGAGGGCGGCATGCTGTCGAGCATCCAGACCCGCAACATGGGTTCGTCCATGATGCCGGTTTCCTGGTCTTTCAGCCATTTGTCCCACCAGCGCAGACACTCCTGCAGGAAGCCGATGGCCGGGCCCGGCATGCCGATGTGTGGGTACTTGTGGCTCCAGGGGCCAATCAGACCCATTCGTGGCCCTGGCAGATGTTCCAATAGACGAAATACCGTATTGGAATAGCCATCCGCCCAGCCACTGACGGCCATCACGGGCGTCTGGACCTTCGAGAAATTTTCGCAGATAGAGCCGTGGCGCCAGTAATCATCCCGGTGTTGATGTTTCAGCCAGGTGTCCAGCCACAGGCCACTGCCTTCCAGGCGCTGGAACCACATGTTGCGCCAGCTTTCACCCACTATTTCCGGGTCGGGCGGCAGGGAGTTGAAGGCGAACATGGTGGAGGCCCACGACAGGTTGTCACCCAGCAGGCAGCCGCCCATGTAGTGAACGTCATCCGCGTAACGGTCATCCGTGGAACAGACACTGACCACGGCCTGAAGCTGGGGCGGTTGCATGGCGGCGATCTGCAGGCCGTTGAAACCACCCCAGGAGATGCCGATCATCCCGACTCGGCCATTGCACCAGGGCTGCTCCTCCAGCCATTCCAGGATTGCGACACCGTCATCCAGTTCCTGTTGCAGGTACTCATCCGTCAGTACGCCCTCGGAATCCCCGCTACCGCGAATATCGACTCGTATACAGGCGTAGCCATGGCTGGCAAAGTAGGGGTGCAGGGTGTCGTCGCGCAGGCGCGAGCCATCCCGTTTGCGGTAGGGGATGTACTCGAGGATGGCCGGCACGGGATGGTTGTCGGCGCTTTCGGGTATCCAGATCCGGGCCGCAAGCCGGGTGCCATCCGGCATCGGGATCCACCGGTGTTCGATGTGGTGGACGTTTTCAGGAAGATTGCTGGCGGTTCTCATACCATTTGTTCCTGTCAATGGGAGGATGGCTGGTCGTGCAAGGGTTCCAGGCGGATGTTGAGCGCCGCTTTCACCTCCTCATATTTCCGGCGTAAAACTTTCTGGTTTTCGGCGCCGATAAACAGAGCCGCAAGTTCAAAGCTGTAACTGTCCTGGTCTTCCAGGGTTGATAGCAATTTGCCGGGTTCGGCATAGAGCTCAATGTCTACGTCCCGGAACCGACGTCGCACGGCCTCAAGTTCTTCGGGCGCGGGCACGTGGGTGACGCGGGCGTCCTCGTAAACCCGCCACATGAATTTGGCAGCCACCGGGTATTTGCCCCGCCTATGTGGAAACTTGGGATCCCGGCCAAGCGCCGTTTCCACCATGATTTTGTGGTTGGCTTCGCCGTCCACTTTCCGGAACAGGGGCGAGTGGGACTTGGAGATGCGGGTGTTGACCTCCAGCAGCCGTATACTGTCCTGGCTCCGGTTCCAGTAGAACTCGATGTTGAACGGGCCGTTGTCATACTCAATGTGGCGAAGGAAGCGCTCGGTCACCGAGAGCATGTGCTTCTGGACCCGCTTCGGTATCGTGGAAGGGTATTGGTAGCGCGCGAAGCTGGACCGGTGTTTGCCGGCGCGAACGGAATCAATGATGCCGTGGACCGAGACCTGGCCCTTGAGGACACAACCCTCCAGGGTGCATTGCCGCCCGCTTGAGATAATGCCTTCTGCAAGACAGTGATTGCCGTCCACCGAGGCAACCTCCTCGGGTACCCGGGCATGCTGGAGCACTTCATTGAAGGGGCTGCCATAGCGATGCACGGCCTTGCGGATCCGCTCGATGGCATGATCAAGTTCGGCGTCGTTTTTCACCTTGAAGGCCAGGTAGGACGAGGCGCCTTTCACCGGCTTGATCCAGAAGGGGTACTCCAGTGAGATCTGTTCCCGGTAGTCCTCCGCGAAGGGATCAACGGCGCAGAAATTCGGAATATACTCCGGCACCACCTTGCTTTGCTCCACCCGGCTCCAGTACTTGTGTTCACACTTGAGTACCGCCTCCAGGCTGGGAGAGGGCAGGTTATAGCGTTCCCTGAGCAAAGGCAGCAGAGTACTTATCGGGAAGTCCCAGTAGCCGACAATGGCATCGACGGAGTCCGTGAAGGAATCGAGCTTGTTCAGGGCCTGCTGGTAAAGCCGCTCAACCTCAATCTGAAGGCCCTGCTCACGGATGTCGGCATAATCGAACAGCGGATGGAGACTGAATTCATGTCCGGTCTCCAGGGCCTGAATCTGGTTCAGGTTGAACTCGTCCGCGCCGAAAACGAAAACGTTTGCCTTCGTGGTTGTCATGACGTCACCGTCGCTTGATCACGTCTTTCCTTGGGTAAAGTTGCTCCTTAGGTACAGGCATAGACATTGGTCGACGGTGTTGTCAATTTGGAATGACCAAGCGACTAAGGCTTGGATCCCCGGCCCCCAAAGCCCAGCACGCCGGCAATGAGCGCGATGATCAGGCCTATGACAGTCCAGTAGAGCATGTCCTGTCCTCCTTTTGGCGGCTTTCTCCAAATGTAGCACATAGCTCGGAAGCGCCACGGAGCCCTGTGGAAGTTATCTTCATGAATCAGCGGTGACAGGCTCTGTTGGCAACCGCCGCCCGGACCAGTTCTCCATCAGCCGGCAGGTGACCAGGTCCCCGGTGACGTTGATGGCCGTCCGGCACATGTCCAGAATCCGGTCCACCCCCATGATCAGGGCAATGCCGCTGGGCGGCACCCCCACCGTTTGCAGCACCATCGCCAGGATGACAATGCCCACCCCGGGGGTGGCCGGCGAGCCAATGGAGGCGCCCACCGCCATGGCCACCACCAGCGCCATGCTGCCCATGCCGAGGTCGATGCCATAGACCTGGGCGAGGAAAATGGTGGCCACCGCCTGGTACAGGGCGGTGCCGTTCATGTTGATGGTGGCCCCCAGCGGAATGACAAACTGGGAGACCGAGGGCCGCACCCCGAGCTTGTCCTCGGCGGTTCGGATCGACAGGGGCATCACCGCCGCCGAGCTGGAGGTGGAGAAAGCTAGCAACAGCACATCCCTGCTGTCCTTGAGAAACTGCAGAGGCGGTTGACCTGCCAGGACCTTTAGAATCAGCAGGTAAAAGCCGAGCAGAACCAGTAACCCCACGAGCACCGTCGCGACGTAAGAGGCCATGCCCACCATGGCCATGAAGCCGATAGTGGTGGTGAGCTGTGCCATCAGGCCGAATACCGCAATGGGGGCCAGGCGCATGGCCCAGCGGACAACGGTCATGCAGATCTGTTGCAGCGAATCCAGCAGGTCCAGCATGGGGCGGGATTTCTCCGGCGCCATGCTGACCAGCGCCACGCCGACGATGATCGAGAAAATCACCACCTGCAGCATCTGGCCTTCCACCATGGCATCCAGCGGATTGCCGGGCAGCAGGCCGATAAGGGTCTGGGGCAACTCATCGACGCCGGGCATGGTGGCCGCCGCTGTTTCGGCACTGCCGGCCGGAGGTGGGGTCACCAGGCCTTTCATCATGCTGCCGGGGTTCATCAGGCCGCCGACCCACAGGCCAATGGCGGCGGCAATGGCGGTGGTGATGATAAAGAAAGTGGTGACCCGGAAACCGAGTTTTCGCAGCTGCTCCAGGTTCTCACTGGCCGCCAGCCCCCGCACCACCGATGCGATGACCAGCGGAATCACGATCATCTGGATGGTGGCCAGGAACAGCTGGCCGGGGAAGGCCAGCCAGTTGCCCACCAGGGTGCCGGTGGCAGGCTCCACCAGGCCCACCGAGGGCCCCAGCAGTGTGCCCACCACCAGGCCCAGGAACATGCCCACCAGCACTTTGAGCCACAGCCGGCCCTGCACCAGGCCAGCAAGATAAACGCTCAGGTGGCGCAGTGGGCGCGGGTAGTGGCCGCCATTGTCGTTGGTCATGAGGAGCAACCGTCCCTGTCTGCAGTGAATATCAGAAAGCGTAGCTCATTGTGGTTCGGGCCAGCCCATCAAAGCGAGGCTATTTCATCGCCGGTCAGTGGCCGGTAATCGCCAGGCCCCAATCTCCAGTCCAGCTCGATTGCACCCATACGTTCCCGGTGCAGAGCGGTGACACGGTTGCCCACGGCATGAAACATCCGCTTGATCTGATGGTAGCGGCCTTCGTAGATGGTCACCCGTGCTTCCCGTTCGCCCAGTTGATCAACCTGTGCCGGCGAGGTGGTCAGTCCCTCGAACTCGAACCAGATGCCGCGGGCAAACTGTTCTGCGGTTTCCGGGCCGATCGGATGGGCGGTGGTCACCCGGTATACCTTGGGTATCCTGATCAGCGGTTCGGTGAGTTTTCGTGACCAGTGGCCATTGCTGGTCAGGATGAGCAAGCCGGTGCTGCTGCGGTCCAGGCGGCCAGCGATATGGAGGTTGTTGCGTAACTCTGGCGCAATCAGCTCCAGGACGGTCTGGTGGCGGGCGTCCACCGTTGCGCTCAAGTAGCCGGCTGGCTTGTGAAGCATCAGATAGTGCTCCGCTTCACCGGTCTGGATCACTTGATGATCAACCTTCACGGTTGAAAAACGATCCACCTCGTATGCGGGCGTCCGACAGATTTGACCATTGACGCTGACCCGCCCGAACGCAATCAGGGCGTTCGCCTGTTTACGGCTGATTCCGTTCTGGTTACTGAGGATCCGGGAAAGCTTCATCGCCGATCTGGACTATGTTGAGGGGTAACGCGGGCATGATACAGCATTGTTTTGAGCCATCGCGCGTTAACACGTTAGGGTTGGGCTATGAATCGCTGGAAAAAGTCCCCGATTTTATGGATGGGTGGCAGCATTGCAGGCGTTGGGCTGATCGTTGGTCTGCTTTACGCCTTTGGCGTGCACCAGCAGGTGGTGGAGTTGTTGCGCTGGTTTGATACCCAGGGTCTATGGGCGGCCGTGATGTTTGTCGGAGTCATGGCACTGGCCATGGTGCTTTTGTTGCCGGGCGTGCTGCTGACCACCGGCGCCGGGTTTGTGTTTGGCCTGCTTGAAGGTACGGTTTACGTGGTGGTGGGCACCACCATCGGCTCGGCGATTGCCTTCCTCATTGCCCGGCATTTTCTGGGCGACCATGCCAGTGTCTATATCCGTGGTCGTGCGCGGTTGTCGATGGTCAGCAACGAAATGGCGCCGCACGGCTGGAAAATCGTGCTGTTGACCCGTTTGATACCGTTTTTTCCCGGGAAACTGTCCAACTTTCTGTTTGGTCTCACCAATTTTTCTTTCAGCGGATTTGTGATTGGTACTTTTCTGGGCGTTATCCCGTTTTCACTGCATAACGTTTACCTTGGGTCATTGGCCGCCGATCTCTCCACGATTGGTGTGCGTGAAACCGCCCGCACCCCGCTGGAGTGGACCATTTATGGGGCCGGGTTTGTTGGCACCGTGTTGGCGGTGGTGTTTCTCAATCGGCTGGCGCGGCGAGCCCTGGCCCGCTACAAGGTGGAGACCGAACCAACCGAACAGGAGGCGAATCAATGAACTGGATGAACTGGCTTCCTTGGCGGTATCTGGTCAAGCGTGCGGCCAAACGACATGGATTTCTGGACCCGATTGCCCTGTTGGGCAAGTTGCACAGTTTTGCCCAGCCCTCGGAAGTAGGGGAACCCATTGAGCTGTTGCGCGCCGGTGTGGTGTTTCATGCCCGGGGGCTGATCAACAGCCGGGTCATCCAGCACAATCTCGATTGGGTCTGGCCCTACTGGGTTGAGCGTCAGTTTGATCCGGAAGACCCGGCGTTCATTCCCCGGGCCTTCTCTATTACTCACATCAACCTCAGCAACCGCAACTGGACTGCCATCGGTCAGCCGGACCTGGATGAACTTCCGATTGTCGATCCTCGTGGCCTGCTGACGCCCTGGTACGATGGCTGGTCCCTGGACGGCTGGGTGCTGGCGGACGATGGCCGCTGCCTGCTGCCATCCCGTTGTAAGTCAAGCCGGCAGACCTATGAACTGGAAGACGGTGTCTGTGTGGTGACGGAATCCACCAGCGACGGCCTCTCGCTCACCAGCCGTTCCCGGGTGGTGGTAGAGAACGGCAAACCTTTCTGCCAGATGGTGCTCCAGGCCCGTTCAGACGTCTCCGGTTCGCTGGTATTGTCGCTTCGCCCCGCCAACCCCGAGGGCATCAGTTTTATCAACCGGGTGACTTTGAGCAGGGACAGGGATCATTGGGTGGTGGATGGCAAACCGGCGGTAAGCTTCAGCCGACCGGCCGAACACCATCACGTATCGGACTATCATCAGGGGGATGTTCGGATTCACCTGCAGGACATGGACGACCAATCAGAAGGCAGCTGTGATGTGGGGATGGTAACCGCTGCTGCCTTGTTTCCTCTAAAGGCTAACAGGGTCTCGGAGCTGACGGTAACCGTGCCGTTAACGGAGGCAGGCGCCTCGGCGCTTCCGTTTGATGGCTGGGACTCGGCGTTACAGGGCCATGCCCGGCTTGAGTGCCCGGATGAAGACTGGCAGTTTCTGTACGATGCGGCCATTCGATCCCTGGTACTGCATTCGCCGGAAGATGTTTATCCCGGGCCCTACACTTACAAGCGCTTCTGGTTCCGGGATGCTGCTTTCATTATCCACGCCCTGTTGTGCGCGGGGCTCACGGGGCGCGCCGAGAAGGCGCTGAACCAGTTCCCCGGTCGGCAACTGAAGAACGGCTATTTCAGGTCCCAGGAGGGGGAGTGGGATGCCAATGGTGAGGTGCTCTGGATTCTCAAGCGCTATCACGAGCTGACCGGGACCCGTCTGCCGCCCGAGTGGCGCGAGGCCGTGAAAAAAGGCGCGCGCTGGATTCAGAAAAAACGCCTGAGTGACACCCTTGGCAAGCCCCACGCCGGTCTGTTGCCAGCAGGCTTTAGTGCCGAGCACCTGGGGCCCAACGATTACTATTATTGGGACGACTTCTGGGGCATTGCCGGCCTGCAGGCGGCCTCCGAGCTTTTCCAGCCGGTTGACCTGGAGACCAGTGGCATTTTCGCCGCCGGGGCGAAGGAATTTACCCAGACCGTGGATCGCAGTCTGGCCACGTGCGAGCAGCGCCTCAAGCGCCCGGGCATGCCAGCCTCACCCTACCGCCGGCTGGATGCCGGCGCCATCGGCTCCCTGGCCATGGGTTATCCGACCCAACTGTGCGCCCCCGACGACTCCCGGTTACTGGATTGTGTGGAGTTTCTCCTGGACAAGTGTTTTGTCAAAGGCGCGTTCTACCAGGACATGATTCATTCGGGGCTGAATGCGTATCTCACCCTGCATGTGGCCCAGGTACTGCTGCGGGCCGGGGACCCTCGTTTTCTGGAGCTGGTGGATGCCGTGGCACGACTGGCGTCTTCCACCGGGCAGTGGCCGGAGGCCATTCACCCGGCCACCGAGGGCGGCTGCATGGGCGACGGTCACCATGTCTGGGCTTCCGCCGAGTGGGTGCTGATGGTGCGCAACTGCTTCGTGCGGGAAGAGGGCAATCGCCTGATCCTGTGTGCCGGTTTGCCGCCCCGCTGGCTTGACCAGGAGAAACCGATTCGGTTCGGACCGGCACCCACCAGCTTCGGGACCATTTCCATCACCGTTCAGCCCCGGCCGGGTGAACAACCCGAGGTGACTTGGGACGCGGACTGGCACGAGAAGGAGCCCGAAATTGAGGTGAGGCTGCCGGTCGTGACGGCCCCAGGCCAATAAGCGGTCAGTAGACTGTAGGGAATCTGCTTTGTTCGGCTGCTAACTTTTGCAGTAAGCTTGCGGGCAGATTCCTCGACCGGTGGCCCTTTGATGCGTTCATGGTTCTATTCCTTTTTCATTCCCGCCCTGTTTGTCTGGCTGTGGAGCACCGGCTTCATCGGCGCCAAGTACGGGCTGCCGTTTGCAGAGCCATTCACGCTGCTGTTGCTTCGCATGCTGATAACACTGGCGCTGCTGGCTGGCCTTGCCTGGGTTCTGAAAGCCCGCTGGCCGGGGTGGCGTGGCGCCGGTCACCTGGCGGTCACCGGTCTGCTGGTACACGGTTGCTACCTCGGCGCGGTGTATTACGCCATTGATGAAGGCATGGCAGCGGGGATTGTGTCCCTGATTGTCGGGCTGCAGCCGCTGGTGACGGCAGGTGTGGCGATTCTGGTTCTGAAGGAGTCGGTTAGCGGGCGTCAGTGGTTGGGCCTGGCACTGGGGTTTGTGGGGGTGGCCCTGGTGCTGCTGGAGAAGTTCGGCACCGATGCCCCTTCCGGCTCGGGAATGTCGCTGTGGAGCTTGCTTTGGGCTCTGCTCGCGCTGGCGGGTATCTCCATGGGAACGGTTTACCAGAAGCTCCATGGCACGGGGGCAGACCTGGTGTCCGGCACCCTGATCCAGTATGCCGCTGCCGCCACGTTTTTTGCCGTGGGGGCCTTCACTCTGGAATCCCGGGAGGTTGAATGGAGCCTGCAGCTGCAACTGTCGATGGCCTGGCTGGTGCTGGGGGTATCTGTCAGCGCGA
This sequence comes from Marinobacter nauticus, assembly GCA_044811145.1. GTDB lineage: Bacteria > Pseudomonadota > Gammaproteobacteria > Pseudomonadales > Oleiphilaceae > Marinobacter > Marinobacter nauticus_A. Next base: position 384,685 of record CP085245.1, on the reverse strand, counting down.
TCCTGTTGTTGATGTGGCTGATCCGCCAGGGTGCGGCTGCCCAGGTGGCCAGCCTCTTTTACCTGGTGCCGCCGGCCACGGCGATGCAAGCCTATCTTCTGTTTGATGAGCGGCTTGGCGGACTTGCCATGATCGGCGGTGCGGTGGCAATCACCGGGGTGGCACTGGTGGTTGTCCGAAAGAAACCCGCCTAAGCTTTCGAGTATCGAACGGCATTGAGCGGGGAGGCGTTTTGACCTATTGGCTGGTATCCAACCCGAATGCGGGAGCTAACGGGTGTGGCCATGAATTCTGGCTGGAACACCTGGCGCAGGCCGGCATTCAGAACCCGAGGTGTTGCAGCTTTGAGGATGCCGATTGGGTAGAGGCGCTGGTCGAGGGCGATGTCCTGATGATCGCCGGAGGCGATGGCTCGGTGAACCGTGGCGCCCACCTGTGCTTGCAAACCGGAGCCACACTGGCGATTCTGCCCTCCGGAACCGCCAATGATTTCGCCCGCAATCTGGATCTTCCCGAGTCTCCCGCGTCGCTGTGCCAGTTGATTGCCGAGGGAGGCGCCCAGCGGGTGGATGTGGCCGATTTCGGGCAGGGCATCTATCTCAATGTCGCACACGTGGGCGTGGGCACGCTGCCGGCTCGGGAAGCCCGAAAGGCTGACAAACGGTTGCTGGGGCGCTTCAGCTATGGCCTGAATCTGCTGCGGCGAGTGAATGCCCGTCGGGGATTCCGGGCCCGGATTCGCTGCGGGCAGGGTGTCGTGACCGGGCGCTGGTTGTCTATCGCGGTGGCGAATGGCGCATTTTTCGGCGGTGGCAGTGAGATTCCCGAGACTTCGGCAAACGATGGCTGTCTGAGCGTGGTTGCCGTCAAACCGCGCCCCCTAGTCCAGCTTCTGGCCACCTTTGTCCTGGTCCAGCTGGGCCGGCAGTCGCCGCGGCGAGCCAGCACGCTGGTGCACCTCAAGGGGGCGCGTTGCGTTATTGATACGGGCAAGCCGAAAACGGTGACCGCGGATGGTGAGATCATTGCCAAGACGCCACTGGAAGTCGGCAGCCGACCGGCCAGCCTGAAGGTTATCGGGCCACGGGTTGTGACCACCGGCACACGGGATGCCCCCGGCCCCTGAATCCCCGGTCAGTGCATTCACCTAGGTCTGTCGGGCTTGAAGCGTACGCCAATGCGCTACACTGGCTGGTTAACAGCTGTACAAAAGACAGTTAGTTGCTGTTCATCGACCGAAGTAGGAGACGCCTTATGGAAGATCCAAAAACGGTTGTAAAGCATGAGCCACGTAAGAGTCTGATCATTCTGTTTCTCTCTGCCCTGTACAGTCTCATCATAGGCGTGGTGGTTTTGATCGCTGTGAGCAGTGGCAATTCACAGATGGCCGAAGGCGCAGGCTGGGTAATGATTGCCTGTGGCGTGGCCAGCCTGGTGTATTATTTTCTCGCCCGTAAGCAGACGCCACCGGCGAAATAGCCCACGCCCTTCAGCTTTCCGGGCGGCGGCAATAGCGTCGCTCGGGCCTGCCCACACTGCCGTAGGTGACTTCGGCGGTCAGCTCTCCCACGCCGACCAGGTATTCCAGATAGCGCCGGGCGGTGGTTCGCGAGGCGCCCATGGCCTGGCCCACCTCTTCGGCACTCCACGGGCCACCGGCGGCCAGCACGTCGCGGATCTTGTTCAGGGTCAGTCCGTCAATGCCCTTGGGCAGGCGTTCCTCGCCGGTTCTGGTTGATTCATCGGAAGTTCCCCGGGGCAGCAGGGCATCCACTTCCCGTTGCGCGACCTGCTCGAGGCTGGCCAAGTGGTGGAGGTGTTCCCGGTAGCGGTTCACCGCGTTCTCCAGCCGCTCAAACACCAGGGGCTTGAGAATGTAGTCAAAGACGCCGCCTCGAAGGGCGCTGCGCAGGGTTTCCACTTCCTTGGCGGCGGTGATCAGGATGACATCGCTGCGGCTGTCGGCGGCCCGCAGCTCCCGCAGCAGGTCCAGGCCGTTGCCATCCGGGAAATACACGTCTAGCAGGATCAGGTCCGGTTCCATTACGTCCACCAGGTCCCGGGCATCGGCCAGGGTGTGGGCGATGCCCGCACAGCTCGGTGTCTTCCATGCGTTCGACGAAACGCCGCTGGATTTCTGCAATCTTGTGATCGTCTTCAACGATCAATAGTCGAATCGGTTTCATGGGCTGTCTCTCTACACCGGTTTCTCCGGCGCCTCCGGGCTTTTCGGAAGATACAGGGTAAAGCGGCTGCCTCCCTCGGGCAGGCTTTCAATGGTGACCGACCCGCCCCAGTGATTCAGGAATTGCTGAACCAGGTGGAGGCCAATGCCGTGGTCCTCCCCCTTGGTGCTGACGCCGCGCTCAAAGATTCTGCGCTGGGCGGATTCGGGTACCCCATGCCCCTGGTCCTGCACTTCGAAAATAAGCTCCTCACCCAGGTCTGTCATGGACAGATGTACCCTGCCACCGGCACCCGTGCGCAGGCGTGTGGCCTCCAGGGCATTATCGATCAGGTTGCCCAGTACGCCCACCAGCTGTTCCCGGGGCAATTGGTCCGGCAGGTCCCGCATCTGGCTGTCCGGGTCGATTTCCAGGTGCAGCCCCATCTCCCGGGCCCGGTTGTATTTGCCCAGCAGGCAGCCGGCGATGACTGGGTCGGGCACCGCCTCCAGTAGCAGGTGCAGCAGGGTCTGGTGGTCGCTGACTTCGCTGCCGATCAGAGCCAGGGCTTCCTGGTTGGCGCCGATCTGGATCAGCCCGGCGATGGTGTGCAACTTGTTGGAGTATTCGTGGGTCTGGCTGCGGAGTGTGTCCGCGTATTGCTGGATCCGCGTCAGTTGTCGGCTCACCTGGTCCAGTTCGTCCCGCAGGCGAAAACTGGCAACCACGCCGATGATGGTATCGCCCTGGCGCACCGGCAGGCGGTTGACGATCATTTGGCGTCCCCGCAGCCAGATTTCCTGGTCAAAGTCCGGCTCGCCGGAGGTTAGTACCGAAATCAGACCGTTTTCGGGAAGAATCTCGGAAATGGGCCGGCCTGTCACGGGCTGGTCAGACGGAAGATCAAGCGTTTCGTAGGCGGCGCGATTGACCGTGGTGATAACGCCGTCTCGATTGACCGCGATGATGCCTTCGCGGACGGATTGCAGCGTGGCGTCCCGCTCCTGGAATAGTCGGGCGATTTCCTCCGGCTCGAGCCCGAAAATAGCGCGCTTGAAACGACCGGCGATGACAATGGCAGAGATAACGCTGACCAGAAGCATCAATCCAACCACACCATAGAGCACAAAGTTGTACCGGCGAATGGTGGCCTCCACCTGCTCAAGACTGTAGCCGACCGAGACAATGCCAATGATCTCGCCAGTCTGGGGTACCACAATGGGCGCCTTTCCGCGCATGGATTCCCCCAGGCTGCCTTCGGCCCGGGCAACGTAGGCATTGCCTTCCACCAGGGCTTCCCGGCCGTAGTCGCCATCGTCGTCCCCCATGGAAAAGCCAATGCGGGCTGGGTCCGGGTGGGCCAGTCGTATGGCCTGGCGGTCGCCAATGACGATAAATAACGCGTCATTGGTGTCGGCCAGGCGCTCGGCCAGGTGGTTCAGGGCGGGTAGGTCACGGCCGCTGACACCTTCAATGACCGCTGGCGTTGCCGCCACGGTCTGGGCCACTTTCATCGCGCGCTGGCCGATTTCGTCATAGAGTGATTCGCTGAGGTAGTAGCCGGCAAAACCGCCAATCAGGACGGTCTGCAAGGCGCCGAGCAACCCCAGCGTGACGATCATTCGGGTTTTGAGTCTGGTTCTTCGCAAAACGGATCTGGCTGTTGACTATTGTCTTTATCTTTTTGGAAACAGGGTACTTTATCGGGCGCCGGCATGCCCGTGAACTTTATGAACACAATGCGATAAACATCCTTTAAACGCATTACGTGCACAAGCTTCTGCGTCTCGGGTTTTACCTATTAATCTCGCCTCGATCACAACAACAAGTGAATGAGGTGACAACGATGCTATTCAAACGAACCCTGTCTTTTGTGGCGGCGGCCGCCGTCTCCATGTCTGCCATGGCCTGGCAGCCTTCCGGGAAAGTCGAATGCCTGGCCCCGGCCGATCCCGGCGGCGGCTGGGACTTCACCTGCCGCAGCGTCGGTAACGTGATGCAGGAGCTCGGCCTGGTTGAAGGCACGGTGCAGACCGTCAACATGGCCGGTGCTGGTGGTGGCGTGGCCTACGCCCATACCGTGAGCAAGCGCGCCGATGACAACAAACTGTTGGTGGCGGCGTCCACCGCGACCACCACCCGTCTGGCCCAGAAACAGTTCCCGGGCATGAACGCCGACATGGTGACCTGGGTCGGCGCACTGGGTGCGGGTTACGGCATTATTGCTGTCGGCAAGGACTCCGAATATCAGGACCTGAACGACTTGATGGAAGCTGTAAAGGCTAATCCAAAATCCGTCAAATTTGCCGGCGGCAGCGCCCGTGGCGGATGGGATCACCTGAAGGTACTGATTGCCGCGAAAGCGGCGGGTGCCGACAAGCTGCCTTCCATTCCTTACCTGTCTTACAACAATGGCGGTGAGGCCATGACCCAGGTTGTGGGTGGGCAAGTGGATGCCTTTACCGGTGACATTTCCGAAGCCACTGGTTTCATGGAATCCGGAGACCTGCGTGTGGTCGCTGTGTTGGCCGAAGAACGCCTGCCCGGCAAATTCTCTGACATCCCGACAGCCCGGGAGCAGGGGATTGATGCCGTCGGTCCGAACTGGCGCGGTTTCTATATGCCCAAGGGTGCTGACGATGCGGCCAAGGAGTACTGGGTTGACGCCATAGACACGCTCTACGCCAGTGAGGAGTGGAAAAAGGTCATGAAAAGCAACGGACTGATTCCATTCCATCCGCCGGCAAGCCAGTTTGACGAGTTTGTCCGCAACCAGGTGCAGGACATCGAAAACCTGTCTCGGGAAATCGGGTTGCTGAAATGACAGGCTTCGGTGATCGCATCCTCGGCTTGGGCCTTCTGGTCCTCGCCGTTGCCTATGGCTGGGTCGCTCAACAGTGGCCCGAGCCATTTGGCGGCGCCGAGGCGGTGGGGCCTGAAACCTTTCCCACCATTCTGGCCGTGGTGCTGGCGGCGGGCAGTATCTACCTGATGATCAAGCCCGATCCCGACGCCGAGTGGCCCCTGGGCAAATCGGCTCTGGAGCTGGTGGTGTCGGTGGTGGTTTTGCTGGTGTACACGCTGTTGTTGGAGCCGCTGGGTTTCATTATTGCCACCACAATGGCAGTGGGCACGTTGAGCTGGCGTATGGGCGCGGCCCCTAGCCGGGCTTTTCTGACCGGACTGGCAAGCGCAATCGTGGTCTTTGTGCTGTTTAACTACGGCCTGTCCCTGAGTCTGCCTGCCGGCCTGCTGGAGGTGAACTGATGGAAACCCTTGGCTTTCTGATGGAGGGGTTCGCCGTTGCGCTGACCCCTTATAACCTGATGTTTGCGCTTTTCGGGGCGTTTGTGGGCACGCTGATTGGTTGTCTGCCCGGTCTTGGGCCGGCCAATGGCGTGGCTATCCTGATTCCACTGGCGTTCACCCTGGGCCTGCCGCCGGAAACGGCCATGATCCTGCTGACCTCCGTATACGCCGGGGCCATGTACGGCGGGCGGATTTCCTCGATCCTGCTGAACATCCCTGGTGACGAGCCGGCGATGATGACCTGCCTGGATGGCTACCCCATGGCCAAGAAAGGCCGGGCTGCCGATGCTTTGGCCATTTCAGCCATTGCCTCGTTCTCGGGCGGTCTGATCGGCACTATTGGGCTGATTCTGCTGGCGCCGGTGCTGGCGAAGTTCGCGCTGACCTTCGGCCCGGCGGAGTACTTCGCCCTGTTCCTGCTGGCTTTTGCCACCCTGGGCGGCATCACCGGCAAGAACCCGATGAAGACCGTCATCGCCGCGACACTGGGGATCATGATCTCCACCGTGGGCATTGATATCTCCACCGGTACCCAGCGCTACACCTTTGGTGTGCTGGAGCTGTACGAGGGGATTGATTTCATCCTGGCGATTGTTGGCCTGTTTGCCATCTCCGAGCTGCTGTTCTTTGTGGAATCCCGCATGGGCCGGGGCCGCAGCAAGATGAACGTAGGCAAGCTCACCCTGAGCTTCAAGGAACTGGTGGGCACCATTCCCACGCAGTTGCGCGGCGGTGTCCTCGGCTTTATCTCGGGTGTGTTGCCCGGTGCCGGTGCTTCGCTGGGAAGCTTCATCAGTTACACCCTGGAGAAGCAGGCTGTTGGTAAGAAAGGCACCTTCGGTGAGGGCGACATCCGTGGTGTGGCCGCGCCGGAAGCGGGCAATAACGGGGCTTCCTCGGGGGCACTGGTACCCATGCTGACCCTCGGTGTGCCCGGCAGTGGCACCACGGCGGTCCTGCTGGCGATGCTCATTTCCCTGAACATCACGCCCGGCCCTCTGATGTTCACCCAGAACGCAGACATTGTCTGGGGCGTGATCGCGGCGCTGCTGATCGGCAACGTGCTGCTGCTGGTGCTGAACATTCCCCTGGTCGGGATGTTTGTGAAGCTGCTGTCCGTGCCGCCGATGTACCTGTTGCCCATTGTCACCATGGTGGCGTTTGTGGGTATCTACTCCATCAGCCACAGCACGTTTGACCTGTACTTCATGGTGGCCTTTGGCATTGCCGGGTATTTCCTGCGCAAGCTGGAAATCCCACTGGTGCCGATCATCCTGGGGCTTCTGTTGGGGCCGGAAATGGAGAAGAACCTGGGGCACGCCATGGTGCTGTCAGATGGTGACTGGAGCATCCTCTGGGGCAGCCCGCTGGCCATCGGACTGTGGGTGGTTGCCGGTCTGGGCCTGGTGCTGCCGTACCTGGTAGGTCCGATTCTGCGCCGCCGGATGAACGCGGCCATGAAGGAGTCGCCGGTCAGTGATTGACTAGGGAACCTCTGAGTTATTCAGAGGCTCCCTCGAAATGGCAGGGCTCTCGGCCGAGAGCCCGTGTCGGTCCTTGCACCGGGTCTTGCCCGGTGCTTTTTTCTACCGCCCGTTCATAATTCCCACCACCAGTCGGCCCGCCAAGCCCACCAGCACTGCCCCAAAGATCCTTTCGAACCACACCGCACGCTGTTTCAATGCCTCCAGCCAACGAGGGTTGGAGAACAGCCAGGCCACCATCAGGTACCAGCCGGTGTCGATGGCCAGGGCCGTGGCGGCATAGCCGAATTTGGCCAGCAGGCTGGTGTCGGTACCCACCACCTGGCTGAACAGGGCCAGGAAAAACACCGCAATCTTCGGGTTCAGGAAGGCAATCAGGAAGCCGTCCCGCGCCGCACTTTTGGTGGTGGGAGCCGGCGGCATTTCTTCATTGCTGTTGGCTTTTGACATCAGCCCCTTAACACCCAGCCAGGCCAGATACCCGGCGCCGCCCCACTGCAGGATGGCAAATGCCGTGGGTGAGGCCGTGATGACGGCCGCCAGGCCCAGGATGCTGAGAAACGCATAGATGCCCACACCCAGGCCGTGAGACAGCGCCGTGATCACGCCGTTGCGCCGACCACCGGCCATGGTCTGTTTCATCACCAGCGCCAGTGATGGGCCCGGCGACATGGCGCCAAGAACACAGATGGTCACGATGGTCAGCCAGGTGGCATATGTCATTCAGGATATCCTTGTGAAGATTACTCGGTGTTCGTGGTTGATGCGTCGGAATGGCCAAGGGAGCGTTCGGGATCGATTTTGTCCCTGACCAGTTGTTTCAGCTGCTTGATCTCGGGGAAGCCGCCATCCTCCTTGCGCGACCAGATGCGGTTGCCATTAACGTAGATCTCAAAAATGCCACCGGTGCCGGGGTGCAGACTGAGCTCATCAATGTCGCCCTCAAAGGTCGTCAGCAGTTCCTGCGCCATCCACGCCGAGCGCAGCAGCCAGCGACAACCGGTGCAGTAATGAATATCGATCTTGGTGGGCATCTCGGTAGGCCCCTCCCTCGTTATGGTATTGTGTGCGGCTTTTCCAGAAGACGTTGTATTCCATGGCCGATCTATCCGCTGTCCAGTATATCCTCATTGCGCTGATTTTTGTGTGGAGTGGCTTTGTCCGTTCAGGGCTGGGCTTTGGCGGCGCGGTGCTGTCCTTGCCGTTCCTCCTGCTGGTGCTGGATGAGCCGCTGGTGTTTCTGCCCATCATCGCGGTGCACCTGCTCATTTTTTCCTCGCTGACAGTGTGGATGAACAATCGGAAGAGTCCCCAGGCAGGGGAGGGCCAGAAGGAAGGAACCGTCGACTGGCGCTACATCGGGCGGCTGATGACGATTCTGATCATTCCCAAGATGATCGGTGTTATCGGTCTGTTTACGCTTCCCAGCAATGTGCTCAGTGCCATCATCTTCGTCATTGTGGCGCTCTACTCGATTTCCTACATCGTGAACCGGCCTTTTCGCAGCGGCAGCAAGGCCATTGATATTCTCTTCCTGATGCTCGGCGGCTACATCAGTGGTACCTCGTTGATCGGTGCGCCATTGATCATCGCCGTGGCCGCCCAGCACCTGCCCAAGGAAAAACTGCGTGATTCGCTGTTTGTGCTCTGGTTCATCCTGGTGTTGATCAAGTTGGGGGCGTTTATCTGGGTGGGCGTGGACCTGCAGTTGATTCACCATCTGTGGTTGCTGCCAGCGGCAGCGGTCGGGCACGTGATCGGTCTGTGGGTGCACGAGCGCATGTTACGGGCCGAAACCGCCCTGTTTTTTCGCGTTTTGGGCTCGGTTCTGTTGGTGGTCAGTGGCATCGGACTGGTGACCAGTTTCACGCAGTAGTCGATCAAAAAATAGACAGATTGACCAGATGCTGCCATCGTAAAAGAGAAGAATTCTCTTAATCAGAGGCTTCCTAAGCATCCGATGACGATTTGTAACCGCGGAGGTCCATGATGCGGGAACAAACACGAGATTACCAAGCGCTACGCGCAATGATGGTCCAGGATCAGTTGGTTTCCCGTGGTATAACCGACCCCCGGGTACTGCAGGCCATGGGGCGCGTTCCCCGGGAGCTGTTTGTACCGGAACATCTGCGCGTCGAAGCCTACGAGGACCATCCTCTGCCCATCGGTCGGGGGCAGACCATTTCCCAACCTTATATTGTGGCCCTGATGGCCGAAGTCCTGCAGCTGAAAGGGCGGGAGCGGGTGCTGGATATCGGCACCGGTTCCGGCTACGCGGCGGCGGTGCTGGCCTCCATCGCACTGGAGGTGTTTTCCATAGAGAAGATCCCTGAACTCGCCAGCCAGGCCGAGAAAAATCTGCAACAGGCGGGTTTCTCCCAGGTCAGGGTTAAAACAGGGGATGGTTCCCAGGGATGGCCGGAAGCGGCGCCCTTTGATGGCATCTGTGTGGCAGCGGGTGCACCGGCTGTACCGGATTCACTCAAGGAGCAATTAAGCGTGGGTGGCCGGTTGGTGATCCCGGTGGGGCTGGAGCAGGGGCTGCAGCGTCTGTTGCTGGTTACCCGGCGTTCCGATCAGGAGTTTGACCGTAAAGAGTTTGGAGACGTGAGATTTGTACCCCTCCTGGGCCAGGAGGGGTGGCAGTAGACTTCAGTGTCCGCCTTGCATCTGTGGCATATCCTGAGCCACATCAGCCGCTTTCCGGTTGAAAATTCTTACCTTACGACTGATAAACTGCACCGCCTGCTTTGCTGCAGCACGGGTATACTGGCGCCTGACCTCAGCACTGTTGTGGAGGATGGTGGACGGCAGCGGGTTTACGGTTGCGATATGCTTCTGAGTCATAGCGCCTTCCTCCTTCATCTGGTGGATTAATTAGTCATCTACCCTTAATTTACACACGATTCTAAGGAGTCTTTTTTGCAGCTTAAATACGTTAAAATCCGTACCTCCGTTGCAAATATGCAGTAGCTATGGACTGGGATTATCTTCGATATATAAGAGCGCTGGCAATAGGCGGAACCCTCGCCAAAGCCGGTGAAATACTGGGTGTGCACCAGACCACGGTGTTACGGCGACTGGACCAGATGGAAGAGTCGCTGGGTGTGCAATTTTTTGAACGCAATCAGAACGGTTTGCAGCTCACGCCGGTGGGTGAGATGGCCTTCCGGGAGGCCGAAAGACTGGCCACCGACATGGAAAACCTGGAGCGCAAGCTGGTTGGGCAGGATGGCGCGCCAGTGGGCAAGGTTCGTCTCGCCGCCGAAGACGCCATGCTGAACGGCCTGCTCAGCCCGATTCTGGCCGAGCTGGTGCGCGAGTACCCGCACATCGAATTGGAGGTGCTTACCGACAATGATGTGGCCAACCTCAGTCACCGGGAAGCAGACCTCACACTGAGACCGGACAACAAGCCCCAGGCCACGTTGGAAGGCGAGCGCATTGCGGCCATTGAGTCGGCGGTGTACGGCTCTGCGCGATACTGTCGGCGTAACCGGAACCTGGATGTGGAGAACCGGCCCCAGGACTGCACTTGGATTGTGCCGGACGAAACCTTCAGCCATCTGGCCACCGGGCGCTGGTATCGCAAGCACCTGAAAAACGTTTCGTCCTTCATTCGTTGCAACAGTCTGCAGTCCATGCATGCTCTCGCCTGTGCCGGCGCGGGGCTGGCGGTACTGCCCTGTTACCTGGGCGAGTCCGCCTGGGAGTTGCGGCGGTTGTCCGAGCCGTTGGACGGCGAAAGCGTGGACCTTTGGTTGCATGTGAACCAGGATACTCATCAAATGGCGCGGGTGCGGATTGTGATGGAGTTTCTGGTGGCTAAGCTACGGGCGTTGGAATCCGATATCGAAATCAGCAGCGGCGCCTGACGCTCTGTCCCTGGCAAATTTGTACAAACGGGATTTTCGGTCCAGTCTCCTTGAATAATGCCAACCGGTTCTGTGCTGGAGACTTGCCATGGATTTCAACGCCTACCGAAAAGCCCTGTCACCCCGCTTCCGGGGTGCGGAATGCCCGTTCCCGGAAGCCGAGTACCACCAGCGCCTGACGCGGCTGCGTGAGTGCATGGAGGCTGAGGAGCTTGGGGCGGTACTACTGACTGATCCCTCCGATATTTTCTACCTCACCGGTTATGGCACCTTTGAGGTGTCGGTGCATGTGGCGTTGGTGATCACCCATGACAACCTGCTGCTGCAGGTGCCATCCATCGAGATGGGGCCGGCCTTGACCACCACCCGGGTCGAGAATATCAGCGGCTATCGCTGGGAGAGCGTCGAGGAAGTGCTCGACCCCCTGGTCGAGGCCCTGAACAATGGCATAAAAAAGGTAGCGGTGGACGCCTGGCATGGTTCACTGCGCACCGGTGTGCTGGATGGTTTGCGAACCCGGCTGCCTTCAGCCCGGTTTGTGCCGGGCAACGGCCTGCTCAAGCAGATTCGGGTGGTGAAATCGCCGGCGGAACTGGAGTATTTGCGGAAAAGTGCCCGGATAACGGCAAAGGGTCTGGCGGCAGCCCGCGAGGCGGTGGAGCCGGGTATGACCGATAACGACGTGGCTGCAGTGGGGGCCCGGGCATTGATCGACGCGGGCAGCGAGTTCATGAGCATGCAGCCGATCGTAACCACCGGCGTGCGCAGCAGCTTCATTCATTGCAACCACCGGCGCACCCGGATTGAAAAGGGCGACCCGGTGTTTCTGGAATTCGGCTCGGCCTGGTATCGCTACACTGCCCCGATGATGCAGACCGTGGTGGCGGGTGGTCGGCCCAATGAAGATATGCGCCGGGTCCATGATGGCTGTCGCCGGATTGTTGATGCCCTGCTGGAAACTGTTGGCCCCGGCGTCACCTTCGACCAGGCCGCTGCGGCGGCGGAAGGGGCCTTGGAGCCTTTGGCTGACCGGGTGTTTTTCTCGGGCGTCTTTGGCTATACGGTCGGCGCCCAATTCCCACCCTCCTGGGTGGAAGGGTCCGGCTTTATTGCCAGAAGAAGCCAAATCGAGTTTCGGGAAAACATGGTGTTCCATCTCCCGATTTGCCTGCGGGTGCCGGGGCAATGGGGAATCGGGTGCAGTGAAACGATTGTGGTAACGGATAAGGGAGCGGAGCCGATTACCCGAAATCCCTGGGCAATCGGCGCCTGAATAGCAACTGACTAACGGGCAATCCCGTGATCAGTCGCGGGAAGTCACTTCCAGCAGGTGGTAGCCGAACTGGGTTTTGACAGGGCCAACCACGGTTTTCAGATCGCTGTTGAACACGGCCTGGTCAAATTCCGGTACCATCTGGCCGCGACCAAAGGAACCCAGATCACCGCCGCGCATGCCGGACGGGCAGGAAGAATGCTCCCGGGCCACCTCGGCGAAGTCCTTGCCGCTTTCAATGGCCAGCTTCAGCTCGACGCATTTGTTTTCGCTATCAACAAGAATGTGACGTGCACTTGCGAGTGTCATAATTGTTGTCCTTTGTTTGGATCACGTAGGAAAAGAGAGCCGAATCGTGCTCCCGTCAACGGGTAGAAGCAATACTATTTTGGTCTAGTGGATGCCCTAAAAACTCAGGAACAAAAAAGTGAACAAACCCCAGATTATCAGTGCCACCCGAAAATGGGTCGAAGACGTTGTCGTAGGCTACAACCTGTGCCCATTTGCCAAACGGGAACTGGTACGTGACCGGGTGCGTTTTGTGGTCTCGGAAGCCGAGACCGAAGACGAGTTATTGCAGGCGGTGCATGCGGAATTGCAGAGGCTGGAGGATGACCCCGACATTGAGACGACTTTGCTGGTTCACCCCAACGTGTTGCAGGATTTCCCGATCTATAACGAATTCCTGGATGCGACCGACGGCTTGTTGGCGTATATGAATCTGGAAGGCATTTATCAGATTGCCAGTTTCCACCCCGATTACCAGTTCGAGGGCACCGAGCCGGAGGCGGCGGAGAATTACACCAACCGTTCGCCTTACCCGATGTTTCACCTGATCAGGGAAGCCAGCCTGGAGGCGGCCATTAATAATTATCCGGATGTGGATGGGATTCCACAGCGGAACATTGAGTTGATGGAGGAGTTGGGTGTGGAGAAGATGAAGGCCATTCTCGATTCGTGCTTCAATGCCGTTAGCTCTGAGAGACCAATGGCTCCGGAATCCCAAACCTCCAGTCTTATCTAAAACAAGTCAGTAAACGCGAGCCTCTAATGGGACGACTCTTCGAACAAATCGACAGCCAACCCTCCGTCATCGGCGAGATCACCCTGCGCCGACGCAAAATCCCGGCCCTGGGTGACCGGGACATCTTCGAGGTAAAACTGGGCGAAGAATTTCTCATGTCCAGCATGTTCGTGGACGCTGAGATCGCCCTTTCCGACATCGGCCTGGAAGCCACCGAAGGCGACAACCTGAGCGTCGTGGTTGGCGGCTTGGGGCTCGGCTACACGGCCGTGGCGGCCCTGAAACACCCGCGCGTGTCCGAACTGCTGGTGGTGGAATACCTGGAGCCGGTGATCGGCTGGCACCAGCGTGAATTCGTGCCCTTGGGCAAAGACCTCAACGCCGACGCCCGAAGCCGTTACGTGCACGGAAGTTTCTTCGACATGGCCATTGCCGATCCAGCCACCGGCGGATTTGACCCCGAAGCCCCCGGTAAGACATTCGACACCATACTGCTCGACATCGACCACTCGCCCCGGGCCCTGCTGCACGATTCCAGCGCCAGCTTCTATACTGCGGAGAATCTGGCCCTGATGGCCCGCCAGCTCAAACCTCGTGGGGTGTTTGCCATGTGGTCCAATGAAGGCGAAGATGAAACCTTCGTGGCGGAGTTGCGCAAAGTATTCATCGATGTGGACTGTCACGTCGTATCTTTTTTCAACCCGTTCCAGAACCGGGAATCGTTCAACACCGTCTATGTGGCCCGCAAACCGGGCTAAGCGTCGGAGCCCCTATGCCTGAAGCCCATCAACGCAGCCGCCCGTTCAGCGCGAGGGATCGCCTGCCCGAGGCCGTTCTGCCCCCGGTTTTGCATGAGCCCGAGGAAGCAGGCGGATTGCTGGCGGAATTCATCGCCCGACATCCCCGGCTGATGATCCTCACCGGGGCAGGGGTCAGTACCGATTCCGGCATCCCCGATTACCGGGACGGTGAGGGCGCCTGGAAGCGCAAACAGCCGGTCCAGCACCAGGATTTCATGGAAAGCTTCACCACGCGCCAGCGCTACTGGGGGCGCAGCCTCATCGGCTGGCCGGTAATGCGAACTGCTACTCCCAACCCGGCGCACCACCATATTGCCGAGCTGGAGCTGCTGAACCACAGCCGACTGGTGGTGACCCAGAATGTGGACCGCCTGCACCAGAAGGCCGGCACCCACGGAGTCACCGACCTGCACGGCCGGGCCGATGAAGTGGTCTGCATGAGCTGTGGATACCGCTGCCCCCGGGATGCCGTGCACGATCGCTGTGCCCAGTTCAATCCCGGATTCAAGCAATACACCGCCGAGACCGCACCGGATGGCGACGCGGACCTGGATGTCGACTTCTCGGACTTCCGGCCTGCGGATTGCCCAAAATGTAGCGGCATATTGAAGCCTGATGTGGTGTTCTTTGGGGACTTCGTGCCTAAAGAACGCGTCTATTCGGCGCTCGATACCCTCAAGCACAGCGATGGCCTGCTGGTAATTGGTTCCTCTTTGATGGTGTATTCCGGCTTCCGCTTCTGCCGTTACGCCCGGGAGTGGAACAAGCCCATCGCCACGCTGAACCTGGGCCGGACCCGGGCCGATGATCTGGTGACCCTGAAGCTCAATGCCCGCATTGGGGAAACCCTGGAAGCCTCGCTCGGGTTACTGTAAGGGTTTTTACCTATTCGTATTTAATGGCGCGGGGCATAGCTTTGTTTGATGCTATTAGCCAACTATCCATATCAATTCCAGGCCCGAAAGGTGCGCTCGGAGTTTTTCCGCCTGCTTCCCATCTCGTTCTTCGTGGTGGCGTTTGGCGCTGCCTTCGGCCTGGCCGCCGTTCAGGTCGGCCTGTCCCCCCTCGAATCCCTGGTCATGAGTTCCGTGGTCTTCGCCGGTGCCTCCCAGTTTGCGGCACTGGATATGTGGGGTGCCGAGGTCTCGGTGCTGCCGCTGATGGCCGTGGTGTTTGCCATCAATTCCCGCCATCTGCTGATGGGCGCTTCGCTCTACCCCATGCTCCGGGATGTTTCCCCGGGTAAGCGGTACGCTCTGCTGCTGTTACTGACCGACGCCAACTGGGCGGTCGCGGCCCAGGAGTACCAGAGCGGGCGCCGCAACCTGGAAGTGATCATCGGCGGCGGGCTGGTGCTCTGGCTGGCCTGGATTGCCGGCACCACGCTGGGTGTCTTTTTCGGTGGTCTGCTGCAAAACCCCAAG
This sequence comes from Marinobacter nauticus, assembly GCA_044811145.1. Taxonomy (GTDB): domain Bacteria; phylum Pseudomonadota; class Gammaproteobacteria; order Pseudomonadales; family Oleiphilaceae; genus Marinobacter; species Marinobacter nauticus_A. Next base: position 369,331 of record CP085245.1, on the reverse strand, counting down.
GCTTTGGGGCTGGATATGGTCCTGGGCTGTTTCCTGCTGGCAATGGCATTGGGAGGCAAGAAATCGCCCCGGGTACTGGTGGCCTGGCTGGTGGCGGGCGGTGCCTCACTGGCGGCCTGGAAGTGGTTGCCGCCGAACAGCCATGTTGTGGCGGGTGCCCTGGCAGGAGGCGTGGTCGGCTTCTTCTGGCTGGATAAGCCGGCCCGGAAAGCGGCTAACGGGGAAGGGGAGGCTCACCATGGTGATTGAAACCACCCCGATCGGCGTTCTCGGGTTGATTGCACTCATGGCCGTGGTAACCCTGGTCACGCGTTTTGGCGGCGTCTTCCTGATGTCGTTTGTGCCCATCAGTCCCCGTATTGAGAGCTTCATCAACACCATGGCCAGCTCCGTGCTGATCGCCATTATTGTGCCCATGGCGGTGGCCGGGGATCTGGGTGCCCTGGCCGCACTGTTGGCCACGGGGATCACCATGCTGGTTCTCCGTAAGCCGCTACCGGCCATTAGCGCCGGGCTGGTGGCGGCTGCCAGTGTTCGTTATCTGAGTTAATCCTTAGAACTCCGTGAACCCCGTCATGGCGGGCGTCCGTTTGTCGGTTCCGGGCTCGTCTTCTAGGCTGATTAATAACACTCACTTCAATTCAATCCGACGGAGGTGCTGTATGGTGACTCCGGATCGCGCGTTGTTACTGGTGGATATCCAGAATGATTTCTGTGAGGGCGGCAGCCTCGAAGTGCCTGAGGCCAGCCAGATACTGCCCTCGGTTAATGAGCTGATTCTGGATGCAAGCCACCACAGTGAACGAATCATCGCCAGCCGGGACTGGCATACCGTTGATCACATCAGTTTTGAAGAGCGCGGGGGCGACTGGCCGCCACATTGTGTTCAGGACACTCACGGTGCTGCGTTTCATCCCGAGATGAACCTGCCGGACAGCGCAGTGCGGGTGAGTAAAGGCACCGCCTTTGATCAGGACGCCTATTCCGCCTTTGATGGCACCGACCTCGACAGCTTCCTGAAACGGCAGTCCATCAGCCGGCTCCGGGTGGCAGGCCTGGCTCTGGATGTCTGCGTGCGGGCAACCGTGCTGGACGCCCTGAAGCTGGGATTCGAGGTGGAAGTGGTCCGGGACGGTACCCGGGCGGTGGATGCATCCGGTGCCGATGCGGTGTTTGACGAACTCAAATCCGCCGGCGCGACCATAACCTGAGTTTTTCCCTAGGAGGTGGCTTGGTGATCCGCGACGAAGATCTGTCCTTGATGATCGATCTCTATGAGCTGGCCATGGTCCAGGCCTACTGGGCTGAGGATATGACCGAGACGGCCACCTTCAGCCTGTTTTTCCGGGAGTTGCCTGAACACCGGAATTTCATGCTTGCCTGTGGCCAGCAGCGCGTTGCCGAAGTGATCGAGCACCTGCGGTTCACACCAGAGCAGATTGAACAGTTGGAGCAGCTGAATCGGTTTCGTCCCGAGTTTCTTGAGTGGCTGCAGGATTTCAGGTTCACCGGTACTATCCGGGCGATGCCGGAAGGTACGCCGGTGTATCCCCAGGAGCCCCTGCTGGAAGTGGATGCGCCCATAGCCGAGGCGCAGATGCTCGAAAGCCTGGTCATGAATTACGTGCACCTGGAAACGGTGTTGGCCTCCAAGGCCGTCAGGGTCAAACTGGCGGCCGGCGACCGCCCGGTAATCGATTTTGGCATGCGCCGCATGCATGGCCTGGATGCGGCTCATCGCGGTGTGCGCGCCTACCGCCTGGCCGGGCTTTCCGGCACCAGTAACATTCGGGCGGGGCTGGATGCCGGCCTGGACGTCAGTGGCACCATGGCTCATAGTTTTGTCCAGGCCTACCCGGATGAAATGGACGCCTTCAAGGTCTATGCCCGGTTGTATCCGGGGACGACCCTGTTGGTGGATACCTACGATACCTGTCGGGCCGTGAGGCGAGTTGTCGACTGGCTGAAGGAAGATACTGACGCACGGATTGGCGCTATACGGCTGGATTCCGGCGACTTGGCCGGTCAGGCCATCGAATGCCGTCATATACTGGATGAAGCCGGGTTCCATGACATCAAGATTCTCGCCAGTGGCGGTCTGGATGAATACCGCATTGCTGCGTTACGTGAGCAAAATGTGCCTATTGACGGCTACGGTGTGGGTACGGCGATTGGTGCGGCCAGCGACGCGCCCGCGCTGGAGCTGGCCTATAAACTGACGGTGTATGCCGGTGAGCCACGGATGAAAAACTCGTCGGGAAAAACCTCCTGGCCCGGCGCCAAGCAGGTTTTCCGGGAGAGCGATTCCGATGGCAACTATGTTGGCGATGTCATTGCAGGCATTGATGAGGAGTTCCCCGGCACTCCCTTGCTCCGGCCCCTAATGCAACAGGGTCGCCTGTTGATGGATGCCATCGGCTCCATGGAAGACCAGGAAGACTGGGCCTGGGAGCAGATTCTTGCCCTGCCCGAACTGCAGAGGACCCTGGAGCAGGCGCCAGATTATTCCGTGACCATCAGCGACCACCTGAAGAAACTACAGGCGGATACCCTGGCTCGCATCCAGCCAGAGCAGCCGGATTAAATCCCGGCACTGGATGCCTGAGGGTGCTGTGGCCCTATTCCGTCTGTTTAAACGGTAGAAGGGTGCGGGCCTCCTCGTAGTAGGCCTGCACATGCTCCGCTTCTTCGTCGATGAAGTTCGCAATGGCCTCCCGAAACGCCGGGTGTCGAATCCCATGCCAGGAATGCGTGATGACTGGCTCGAACCCGCGCACCAGCTTGTGCTCGCCCTGGGCGCCGGCATCAAAGTGGGACAGGCCCAGCTCCAGCGCCAGCTCGATGCCCTGGTAATAGCAGGTTTCGAAGTGCAGATGGTCGTATTCTTCCAGACAGCCCCAGTAGCGCCCGTATAGCGTCGTGACGCCGGACAGGAACAGGGCTCCGGCAATCATGTCTCCGTCACGAAGCGCCATGACGATGTGAAGATGTTCCGGCATGTTTTCCCGCAGCTGCTCGAAGAAAGTCTGGTTCAGGTACGGGCGTTGGCCCCGTTTCAGGTAGGTGGCGCGGTAGAACACGTAAAATGCGGAGAGCACCGAATCGGGAATGTCCCGCCCGTGAAACCACCGAAATGAGATGCCTTGCCCGGTAACCTGTCGACGCTCCTTGCGAATGGATTTGCGCTTGCGGGAGGTGAGTGCGCCCAGAAAGTCCTCGAAGCTCTGATAGCCGTGGCTATGCCAGTGAAACTGGCAGCCGGTGCGGTGCAGCTCGTCGGGATGGGCCAATAATTGCTGGTCCGCGGAATCCGGAAACAGAAGGTGCCAGGAATGGGCGCCGAGGCGTTCGGTCAGGTTATCCAGCAGCGAGCGCAGTGTTTCACCCGTCAGCATGTCCCGAAGCCATGGGGCAAGCAGCAGTCGGGGCCCCTGTGAAGGTGTGAACGGAATGGCGATCAGCAGCTTGGGATAGTAGGGCAGGCCGTAGCGCTCATAGGCGTCTGCCCAGCCCCAGTCAAACACGTATTCACCCCGGGAGTGGCTCTTGAGATAGGCCGGCGCAACGCCACAAATGTCCCCGTTCAACCTGAACACCAGATGGCTGGGTGTCCAGCCGGTGGCCGTGGTGGTGCAGCCTGAATCCTCCAGCGCCAGGAAAAACTCATATCGGAGAAACGGGTTGGTATGTCCGGCCAGTCGTTGCCAGTCCCCTTTCGGGATATCGGTAATGCGAGGATGGGTCTCCAGTGTGATCTCAATGGAATCGGGGTTCGCCATGGTTAATACGTGCTCAGTGAATGGTTCCTACACCATACGACAGAATCCGCTTGCTGATCACTGCCCCATCAGGACAGGGGACGGATCGTGATAGACTGACACGGATTACCGGAAAGCGAAGCGGTGGCGCCGGATGTTGCTGGTAGAGATCAATGGTTGAAACGCATGAGTAAAGATTACCCCATACCCGCCGGGTTTCTGGAGCGGGAAACGGAAATCAAGAAAAGCCGTTTTATTGCCCGGGTGTATCCCGTCAGTGATCGTGACGAGGTGCGCGAGCATGTGGCCCGGGCTCACCAGGAGTTTCCGGATGCCCGGCATGTTTGCTGGGCCTACCAGATAGGTCGCCCGGGTTCGGCCGCCGAAGCCGCCATGAACGATGACGGCGAGCCCTCCGGCACGGCCGGCAAGCCGATTCTGAACGTGATTCAGCATAAGGACATGGGCGATGTTCTGGTGATCGTGATCCGCTATTTTGGTGGCATCAAACTGGGTGCCGGTGGCTTGGTGCGAGCCTACGCAGGTGCGGCAGAGAGCGTGCTCTCGGAGGTCGGGCGTGAGGTTCAGCAAACCCGTGCGCAGGCCCTGCTGAGTTTTGATTTTGCCGATGAGCAGCCAATCCGCCACTGGTGTGAGAATAACGAAGGTGTGGTGGAGCAGATTGGTTATGGGAGCCAGGTTCAGGCGACCATTTCACTGCCTGAAGCCGTGGTCGATGATTTCTCGGCTTTCTGTGAGGCCCGCAAGCTGGATTACCGTTTCGAAACCTGAACAGCTGACCACTCATACGGGGCTTGATCGTCGTATACTGTGGAAAATGCATCCGATTCAGGAGGCTCCCGAATGCGCATCGTATATCTGATACTGGCGACTGTGGTGCTGGCTGGTTGTGCCGCCAGCAGCGTCACCGATTACAATCCGGCGGTTGTATACAGCCATTACGATAGTTGGGCATTCGCACCGAAAGCCGAAGAGGGTGGTTTTACGTCCCTGGACGACCGGCGAGTGCGTGAAGCCATCCGTCGGGAATTCAGGCTCAAGGCCATGAAAGAGCTGCCGCCGGACGAAGCCGACCTGCTGGTGGACTGGCGGATTGTCGAGGAAGAGCGCCTGGAGCAAAGTGGTGTGGGGCTCGGCTTCGGTTTTGGTTACGATCATTTTGGCTGGGGTGTTGCCGCGCCACCGCCCGTGCGTGAAATCACCGAGGGTAAGCTGGTTGTACGCTTTGCCGATCGGGAGACCGACGAGGTGGTCTGGCAAGCCGCAGGCCGGCGTTACCTGAATGAGGATCAGTCTCCGGAAACCCGTCGTAAAGTGATCGATGAGGTTGTTTCGGACATGTTTTCCAAATACCCTCCGGACAGCAATTGAGTAACTGACGGAGACCGAGTGTGGGCATGAAAAAACGAGGTGGTCTGGTTTTCTCCACCGAGCAGGGGCGCATGTGTCCCGAATGTCGGAACCCGGTGGACGAGTGTACCTGCGGCCAGGAGTCCGCGCCCAAGGGTGACGGGATTGTGCGTGTCAGTCGCGAAACCAAGGGCCGCAAGGGTAAAGGTGTGACCCTGATTACCGGCATTCCCCTGGCGGAAAAAGAACTGAAAGCCTACGCCAAGGTGTTGAAAGGCAAGTGTGGCACCGGCGGTACCGTGAAAGACGGCGTGGTGGAGATTCAGGGTGACCAGCGCGATGTTCTGGTGCCCTTGTTGGAGCAAAAAGGCTGGACGGTTAAGCGAGCTGGCGGCTAAGAGCCAACTTTCATTCGTAATCTAGTGTCCCGTCTGGCTAATTCCTTAGCCTAGTGAGATTCTGAAAAGCCGAAGAGCTAGGCGTGCTGGTGAAGGTGTGGTGGTTCCAAATCGAGACAGCAGAACGACGCTATTCGGCTTTTCAGAAACTCCCGAAGGGCTTGCCTCTGAGGACTCTGAGCCTGTGTTGCCAGTGTTTGATGTGGAGCCACCACACCTTCACACTAGCGCCTTGGTCAGAGTCCTCAGAGGCAAGCAGTAGGTTAAGGAATTAGCCAGACGGGACACTAGTCTTAATCAGCAATTTGAAAAGGAGCGAACAAGCATGCGGATACTGGTCATGGGCGCAGGTGTTGTGGGAATAACCACGGCCTGGTATCTGCAAAAGCAGGGGCATGAGGTAACGGTCATTGATCGCCAGAACCAGGCGGCCCTGGAGACCAGTTACGCCAATGGCGGTCAGATCTCGGTGTCTCACGCCGAGCCCTGGGCCAACCCCGCCGCTCCGATGAAAATCCTCAAATGGCTGTTCAAGCCTGAGGCGCCTTTGCTTTATCGGCCCAAGGCCGACCCCTATCAATGGCGTTGGGGCCTTTCCTTTCTCACTCAGTGCACCTCGGCCAAAGCTGCTCACAACATTCGCCAGATGGTTAACCTGGGCACCTATAGTCGTCAGCAGCTGCAGGCGCTGCGTGCCGACGCCGGCATCGAGTACGATCATCTGGAGAAAGGCATCCTGCATTTCTACACCAACCCGGCTGAATTCGAGGCGGCTCAGGAACCGGCCCGTATCATGCGGGATCTGGGCTGTGACCGGCAGGTGATCGATGCCGACCGGGCCGTGGAGCTGGAACCGGCACTGGCGCCAGCCCGCCAACGAATCGTTGGCGCCACCTATACCGCCGATGACGAAAGCGGGGATGCCCGAAAGTTCACCCAGGGGTTAGCGCGTCGGTGCGAGGAGGCGGGAGTGGCGTTCCTCTATGGCACTGAGGTGCTGGATTTCGAGAAGGCCGGCGACCGGATACTGGGTGTGCGGGTGCTGAAGGAAGGCAAGCACCAGACCCTGCGGGCCGACAGCTACGTGCTCAGCCTTGGCAGCTTCAGTGCCGTGCTTGCGCGCAAGCTGGGCCTTTTCCTCAATATCTATCCGGCCAAGGGTTACTCGATAACCGTGCCGGTGAAGGATTCTGACGCCGCGTTCAATGTCAGCCTGACGGACGATGAGTACAAACTGGTGTATTCACGTCTCGGGGATCGCATGCGCGTGGCCGGCACCGCTGAGTTGAACGGCTATACCCGAACCTTGAACGAGACCCGCTGCCGGGCCATTGTGCGCCGGGCGGCGGAAATGATGCCCGAGGCCGGGTATTGGGATCAGGCCGAATTCTGGACCGGTCTGCGCCCGACCACACCATCCAATGTGCCCTACATTGGCAAAAGCCACTTCACCAATCTGTACCTTAACACTGGTCACGGCACCCTGGGTTGGACCCATTCCTGTGGCTCCGCGGCTGCCCTGGCAGACATTGTAGGCGGGCGTCGGCCCGAGGTGGATTTCAGTTTCTCGGGGCTTTAGTCAGCCCCCGAGAAATCACTGCTCCCAGGGATTGCCCTCGGTGGAGTCTGTGGTGCGCACGCCCAGGTGCATGGCCGCTTTGGCCAGCATGTTGGCGCTGACCGGGGCGGTCAGGAACAGGAATACGGTAATGAGGATTTCGGAAATCCCGAGGCCCTGGTCCGTGCTGGAGAAGTAGATCACAGAGCTGAGCATGATAGCGCCCACCCCCAGAGTGGTGGCCTTGGTGGGGCCATGCAGGCGTGTGAAAAAGTCGGGCAGGCGGGCGAGGCCCAGCGCGCCAATGAGGGTGAATGCGCCTCCGATGATAAGCAGTCCGGAGATAAGGTATTCGCTGAACAGACTCATGGTTATGCCCTCCGGGTTACTCGATGACGCTGCCGCGCTTGAGGTATTTGGCCATGGCCACAGTGCCCACGAAGCCCATGACGGCAATCAGCAACGCCGACTCCAGATACATGCGGGTGCCAAGCGTGATGCCCAGCAGGATGATTAGGGCAATGGCGTTGATGTAGAGCGTATCCAGTGCCAGCACCCGGTCTGCCGCATCCGGCCCGATGATCAGGCGATACATGTTCAGCAGCGCAGCCAGGGTCACCATGGCAATGGTGATATACAGGGCAATGGTCATCATTGGAACATCTCCATCAACGGCTTTTCGTAACGTTTATGGATGGCATCGATCACCTCCTCGCTGCTTTCGGCATCCAGCGTGTGGATCAGCAGTATCCGCTGGTCGTCACTGACATCGGCACTGACCGTGCCCGGTGTCAGGGAAATGGTGCTGGCAAGGATGGAAATGGCCAGCGGGTGTTCCAGTTGCAACGGGTAGCACACGAAGATCGGTTTGGGCTGGCGCGGGCTGAGAATCAGTTTTGCCACGGAGAAGCTGGCAATCACAATATCCCACAGTAGTACCGCCAGGTACATTGGCAAATGCCTGGCCCTGACGAATGCGGGTTTCTCCGGCCAGAAGCCCTGGGTGATCTGAGGAATTGCCCAGGCCAGAATCAGCCCCATCACCACGCTGGCGCCAGAAATACCCTCACTCAGGAACTGCCAGGTGATGAAGAGTATCAGGCTGAGCCAGGGCTGTGGAAAGCGAAGACGGTCAAGCATCAGTTATCCTCCCCAACCACGGGGGCTTCCAATATTTCCAGATAGGCCGATGTATCCAGGAGCTGTGCAGCAGTGGCATCGGTGTATTCGTTAATCGGTCCGGCCAGGGCCACGATTACAATGGATAGCGCGGTCAGTGCACCGGCTGCAAAGGAGGTCGGCCACTGCTGCTGCTCCTTGGCTTCCAGGTGTCCGTCGACCGTGCGCCAGAAGACAATGCTGCCGGCGCGGCTGTAGGCAACCACGGTCAGGAAGCTGCCAATTAGCACGACTGACCACAGCCAGGCCATGTTGGCGCCGGGTTCCACCGACTTGAGAATCAGAATCTTGCCAAAGAAACCGCTCAAGGGTGGCAGACCGGCAGCGGCCACGGCGCCCACCATGAACAATGCACTCAGGCAGGTCCGGTGGCGCATCTTGGGCGCGGTGATCAGCCGGTCGGCCGCACCGCCACGGTTGCTCGCAATCAGGGTGGCGACCAGGAACAGGCCACCGACGGTCCAGGTGGTGCTCAGCATGTAGAACAAGGCCGCCGAAATTCCGTCTCGCGAGCCCAGGGCGATGGGCGCCAGCAGGGTGCCGACGGAGATAATGACCTGCCAGGCAATCAATGAACGCAGGTTGTTGGCCCCCAGGGCACCGATAACCCCCATGGCGAGAGTGATCAACGCCAGCGGGAACAGCCAATCCATGCCCAGGTTGGCCAGCTCACCCGCGTCATCGCCAAAGACCAGCAGGTAGACCCGGATAATGGCGTAAACGCCCACTTTCGTCATGACGGCAAACAGCGCCGCGACCGGAGCGGTGGCATGGGCATAGGCTTTGGGTAGCCAGAAACACAATGGGAGCAACGCGGCTTTCAGCGCAAACACCACCAGCAGCATCATGCCGCCGGCTTTGACGAGGTGGATGTTCTCGCCGGTTACCTGGGGGATTTTTACCGCCAGGTCGGCCATGTTCAGGGTGCCCGTCACGCTGTAGATCATGCCCACGCTGATCAGGAAAATTGCAGAGCCGATCAGGTTCAGAACAACGTAGTGAAGCCCGGGCACGGTGCGGGCAGTGCCGCCGCCATGCATGAGCAACCCGTAGGAGGCAATCAGAAGAACCTCAAACGCAACGAACAGGTTGAACAGATCCCCCGTGAGGAAAGCAATGTTCAGACCCATTAACTGGAACAGGAACAGCGTGTGAAACTGACGGTTGCCTTCATCCGCGCCACCCAACGCAAAGAGATGACAGAACAGTGCCAACACCGATGTCATCACCAGCATGAAGGCGGACAGTCGGTCCAGCACCAGAACGATACCAAACGGTGGCTGCCAGTTACCGAAGGCGTAAGCCCGGTAAGTGCCATCATCGGCCATAACCAGCAACACCAGGCTGGCAACCACAATCAGTACGGTGGTAGCCAGAGCCAGGGTTCGGCGAAGCGGCATGGGTGCATAGCCCATGAACGTCTGCAGGATGCCGCCAAGCAACGGAATCAGAATGGGTGCGGTAAGCCAATGATTCATTTGCCCTGGGCCTCCCGCTCCAGTTTGCTGGTTGGGATGTCCAGTTTGGGCTGTTTACCATCGACATGATCGTCGTCGTTATCCGCCAGGTTGCGCAGTGACATGACCACCAGAAAGGCGGTCATGGCGAAGCCGATGACGATTGCGGTCAACACCAGGGCCTGGGGCAGCGGGTCGCTGTAGTTGTCGGTGCTTCCCAGGATTGGTTGGCCTCCGGTTGCCAGCCGGCCCGAGGCGAAGAGGAACAGATTGACGCCGTATGAAAGCAGGGTCAGGCCCATTACCACGGGGAAAGTGCGCGCGCGCAGCAATAGGAAAACACCGGTTGCGGTCAGTGTGCCTATAACCAGGGCAAAGACTAACTCCATTATGATTTCTCCCGGGGACTCTTGATCGCCGAATGAGGGGAAAGCCGACCAATGCTGACCAGGGCCAGTAGCGTGGCGCCTATCACCGTGAGGTACACGCCGAGGTCAAAGATCAGGGCAGAGGCCAATTCAAATTTGCCGACCACCGGCCACTTGATGTATTCGAACGTCGACGTCAGGAACGGATAGCCGAAGATGAAGCTTCCAACGCCGGCCAGCGTGGCAAACATGAGACCAAGGCCGATGACGTTGTGGTATTTGAAGCGGATACGGTCCTGTGTCCAGACCATGCCACTGGCGATGTACTGGACCACCAGTGCAACAGAGGTAATCAGGCCGGCTATGAAGCCGCCTCCCGGCAGGTTGTGGCCACGCAGGAAAATGTAGGCCGAGACCATCAACGCCAATGGCAGTAGCGGCCGGGCCAGTTGCTTGAGCATCAACGGATGCGCGTCGCGCGTCCAGGCATGCCCCTGACCGTCACTGGGTGGCGGTGTCAGGGCGGTGTCCTTGAGCATCGCGTAAATGCCAAGGGCGGCAATGGCCAGGACGGTGATCTCGCCGAGCGTGTCAAAGCCCCGGAAATCCACCAGGATGACGTTGACCACGTTGGTGCCGCCACCGCCGGTTTTGCTGTTTTCCAGAAAGAAATCGGAGATCGAGCTGAACGGCTGGGTCAGCATGGCCAGGGTGATCAGCGTCATGCCTACGCCGGCCACCAGAGCCAGTATCACATCACGGGTGCGGCGCGCGGCCAGGCTTTCCCTCGGGGTCCAGGACGGCATGTAATACAGCGCCAGCATCAGCAGGACAATAGTCACCACTTCAACGGACAGCTGGGTCATGGCCAGGTCCGGGGCCGAGAAGCGGGCAAAACCGAGGGCCACCATCAGGCCCACGACGCTCAGCAGAACCAGCGCGATAAAACGCTCCCGATGGGCGAAGGCGGTGGCCAGGGCAGAAACAATCAGCACCGTTGCAGCGATACCGGTGGGCCAGTCGACTGGCGACAGGCCGCTTTCACCGACAAACACGCCGAGGCCGAGGATCGGTGCAGTGGCAACGGCAATCACGCTGATCACCAATAACATGCTGTAGCGCTGCAGCGATCCGTTCTCAATGCTGCGGGTAAACGTGTGGGCCAGGTCGGCAAGCCGGGAAACCACCTTGTCAAAGATGGCCTTTTCATCAATTTCCCGGAACCGGGCGTGGAACGCGAAGAGTTTATGGCGCTGGCTGTACATGACCAGCCCGCCAATAAAGGCGCCAATACTCATCATCAGTGGCAGGTTGATGCCATGCAGGATGGTCAGTTTATAGTCAGGCACCTGGCCGCCCAGGGTGGCGTAGGATGCGGCATAGAGCAGTGGGCCAACGGAGAAAGCCGGGAACATCCCCACCATGAGGCAGGCAAACACCAGAATTTCCACCGGAATCTTCATATAACGCGGCGGTTCGTGGGGCGGGTAAACCGGCAGGTTGACCGGTCTGCCATTAAAAAAGACATCGTGAATGAAGCGTGCCGAGTAGGCCACCGCAAAGATCCCGGCCAGGGTGGCTACCGTGGGTGGCAGCCAGGTAAGGAACGCCGGCAGGTTTACGTGCAAGGACTCGGCAAAGAACATTTCCTTGCTCAGGAAGCCATTGAGCAGGGGCACACCGGCCATCGATGCCGCTGCGACCATCGCCAGGGTGGCCGTGTGCGGCATGAAGCGCCACAGGCCATTGATGCGCCGCATATCCCGGGTGCCGGTTTCATGGTCGATGATGCCGGCTGCCATGAACAGGGACGCTTTAAAGGTGGCATGGTTGATCACATGGAAAATGGCAGCGACCGCCGCCAGCTTGGTCCCCATGCCCAGCAGCAGGGTGATCAGGCCCAGGTGGCTGACAGTGGAATGCGCCAGCAGGCCCTTGAGGTCGTGTTTGAACATGGCGACATAAGCGCCCAGCAGCAGGGTGGCCATGCCGGTAAAGCTGACCATGTAGAACCACTGCTCGGTACCGGCCAGCGCCGGATACAGCCGCGCCATGAGGAACACGCCCGCCTTTACCATCGTGGCCGAATGCAGGTAGGCCGACACCGGGGTGGGCGCCTGCATGGCATGTGGCAGCCAGAAATGGAACGGGAACTGGGCGGATTTGGTAAAGGCACCCAGCAATACCAGCGTGAGCGCAACGGGGTACATTGCATGGGCCTTGATCTGGTCACCCGCGGCGAGCACCGCATCCAGTTCGAAGCTACCCACGATGTTGCCAATAATGAGGATGCCTGCCAGCAGGGCCAGGCCACCGCCGCCGGTCACCGCCAGTGCCATGCGAGCGCCCCGGCGGGCATCTTGCTTATGGTTCCAGAAACTGATCAGCAGGAAGGACGTGAGGCTGGTCAGCTCCCAGAAAATCATCATCAACAGCAGGTTGCCAGACAGCACGATGCCCAGCATGGAGCCCTTGAAGCACAGCAGCATTGCATAGAACTTGCCGATATTCTCTTTCTTTTTCAGGTAGTAACGAGCGTAGAGAATAATCAGTATGCCGATGATCAGGATCAGCAGGGAGAACAGCAGTGCCAGGCCGTCGAGTCGAAAACTGAACGACAGGCCAATAGCTGGCAACCAGTTGAGGGTATATAGAACGCTGCCTCCATCGGCAACCGTTTCCCAGTGGGGGAACAGGGCCGCCAGACCGATCAGGGCTGGTACGGACGAGGCTATGGCAATCGCCGTCCGTCCGCCCTGAGCGAACAGTGGCGCAATCAATGCGCCCAAAAAAGGCAGAAATACAACCAGCGGTAGCGACATCGCGATCTCGTAATTGGTGTTCGTTGGCGTGATTCGTCCAAAAATACAGCGCAGACAGAGTTTAGCCCTGTGAATGCTGTCATGCACAGCATTGCGGGACAAACACGGTCTGGCAAATCAGATCGCGGCGGGCGGGTCCTGAAAGTAAGGCAGGCGGCCACGCTGGCGTACGATGTCGTCCGTCAGCAGGAAATCAGGCACATGTTGGCAGCCGGTGGACCTTACGGTCATGGTTGCTCCGATGATGAAAATGGGATCGTTGATAATACGTAGACCACTGCCGAGGTCAAGTAATCTTGCGACTTTTGTCCTGCCTTCCGGCGCTAATTCTGCCTTTCCTCAGACCCTTGGCTGTGAGAGGCTTGGTGCGCCCATAAATAGGAGGGAGAACCATGACCGCCACGGCCCTTGATCGTCGGGACCTGGAATTTCAGATACGCGAAGTGCTTGCCGACAGTCTGTTGGTTCACAATCGCCAGACCGGTGATGCCCTGGAAGTGATTTATGCCGCCGCCGACCGGATGGCCAGTCAGCCACTGGCGCGGGCCTTCAGCCTGGTTACCCGGCTATATAGTGACTATGTCGATGTGCTGGCCTGGGCCCGGGAGCATTACCAGCCGGTATCACCCCAGCCTGATGACGAAGAGCAATCCCTGGAGCCGATGATTGCCGATCCGGATGTACGCCGGTCCCTGCTGTCCCACAAAGCGATGTGTGAAGGCGGGCTCGCCCTGTGCCTTTATGGAGCGGATCTGCTGACACAGAAAAACGAACATCCCGAGGCTGACCAGCAGAGCGAAGCGGAGAGCCTGTTTGCCTTGTTGGCCCCGATCATGGCCGGATGGCCGGCACAGCTGTTTCCCGGTGATGAAGAGGCAGGGCAGCGAGCCCGTTCCTCAGCCCGTGATCTGTTGGGCCGTGCAATCTGGCGGGATCAGAGCCGTGGACTGCAACGATTGATGCATTGTGTTCAGGTGGATCTTCAGGCCGCCGAGGCGGAGCCCTGCCAGCAATGGGTGTTGTCTCTGAGTGAGACGCTGCAACAGGCGGTGAAAGTAACGTCTTCTCTGGGCAAGTCCCTGGTCAACGGCGATCAGGATCAGGTGCTGGCCAATGCCCATAATTACCTGAGGTTGTTCGGGTATATTGTGATTGCCTGGATGTGGTTGCGACAGGCCAATGTGGCCGCCAGGGCATTGCCCGGTGCAACCAGCGAAGCCGACCGTGATTTTTATCTGGGCAAGCTGCAGGCGGCCCGGTACTTCTTTCACTGGGAGTTGCCAACCGTGGCCCAGGATCTGGTTCTGTTACGAAATCAGGACGACACCTGTCTGGCCATGCAGCCGGAATGGTTCTAGCGATCCACGAAGATCCGGTTCAAGAAATGTCGGTGTTGGTCGTTATCTGTTTCACAAGGCCGGGAATGGGTGTCCGCACCCACTAAAGTATGAGTTATTAACATCTGTCATTTTATTAATCTCGAATTTGGCCTGAAATAATAAACACTTGCATTCTGCAAAGATAAAAGAAGAGGGCGCCATGGGTTTAGTCAATCGTGCTGCTGCGATGTTGGGACTGGTTATTGCCATCGGATTGGCGGTTGTCTGCGGGTTGGTTGCACCGCTGATAGGCTTGGATGCTGTCTCCGTTGTGGTGGGTCTGGTCATCGGTCTGGTGGTAACGGTTGGCTATGTGATGGCCCGGGTCCTGGCGCCGATTCAGCAGGGCGTTGCCGAGCTGAATGCCCGTACGCTTTCTGAAGACCATCCTCTTTACAGCCAGTGTGAAAGCCTGTTGTCCGATGCCAAGGCAGGTCGGGCTCTGCTGGAAACGCTTTCCGACAGTGCTGACCAGAACGCCATTTCCGCTGCCGAAGTATCCTATGCTGCCGACCAGGTGAAAAAACGCCTGGACCAGCAGGTGGAAGAAACCGCCCAGATGGCGGACCACGCCGGTCGTATCACCGATTCCGTCCACGAGTCGTCCGAGCAGGCAACCAATGCCGCCGCCATGGCCCTGCAGAATCGGGAAGTTAGTGTGCAGGGGCGCGAAGCGCTGATAACGGCCATTGGAAGCGTGCGCGAGGTTCATCAGCAATCCAGTGAGAATCTGCGCCTGATCCAGGAGCTGAACGACAAATCCACCAAGATCCAGGGCGTGACCTCCACCATCCAGGGCATTGCCGAGCAGACCAACCTTCTGGCATTGAATGCTGCTATCGAAGCCGCTCGGGCTGGCGAGCAGGGCCGTGGTTTTGCGGTCGTGGCAGACGAGGTCCGGCAATTGGCGGGTCGGACCGCCCAGGCCACGGGAGAAGTGGCTGAGACCCTGGAGGAGATCCAGAACGACACTACATTGATTGTTTCCCGCATCGAGAGTCTCGCCCAGACCGTTGAAGCCGGACTGGCGTCGGTGGAAAGTGTGGGTGGCCAGTTGGACCAGATTCGTGATCAATCGGATCGTGTGCAGGAGCAGGTGTCCCGGATCGCCGAAATTGACCAGGCAAACGAGCAGAGCCTGGGGCAGGTGTTTAGCGCCATTGAGACCGTCAAGGACCACATTTCCGAGAGTGACAGTAGTGTTGCCTCCCTGGCGGACCAGGCCGGCAAGCTGATGGTGCTGGCGGAAAAGGCCAACGCTGCTTTCGCGCTCAACAGTGCGCAAAGTTACCATCGCCCGTTCTTTGAGAAGGCGAAATCTGGTGCTGAACAGATTGGGAAGCTGTTTGAACAGGCAGTCGAGCAGGGCAAGCTGAGCGAATCAGCTCTGTTCGAGAAGAAGCGTGATCCCGTTCCCAATACCGATCCCCAGCAGTATTCCAGCAGCTTTGACCGCTACACTGATCAGGTCTTCCCGGCGATTCAGGAAGCCATCAAGAACGCCGATGATGCCATCGTGTTTGCCATTGCCTGTGCCCCCGATGGCTATGTGCCCACCCACAACCGGGAGTTTGCCAACCCGCCGACGGGTGATCGCGAGGTGGATCTGGTGAAAAGTCGCAGTAAGCGCCTGTTCAATGACCGAACCGGCATCCGCTGTGGCACCCACACCGAGGACATGCTGCTGCAGACCTATCGCCGGGACACCGGCGAGATCATGCACGATATTTCCGTCCCCATCTTTGTGAACGGCAAGCACTGGGGCGGCTTCCGGGTCGGTTACACGCCGGCCGGTCACTGACCTGCCAGCGGGCCTACCGGGTTCGAGCGGTGTGTTAGACTTCGGGTAAGTCCTGAAGGAGAGACACAGTGTCCGAACCCGATTTCATTCCCGCAGACAACGGTCGTCACATGCCGCGGGAGCCTCAGAATGCCCGCAACCTGACAATCGTGGTCTATATCCTCCAGGCCCTGTCCTTCTTTGTGGGCGGGATCACCGCACTGGTGGGCGTCATCATCAACTACGTCAAGCTCGATGAGGTGCGGGGCACCTGGCTGGAGCCTCACTTCCGTTGGCAGATTCGCACGTTCTGGATCGGGCTGCTTTGGATGATCATCGGCTTCGCCACCACCATGCTCATCGTGGGCTGGTTTATCCTGGCGGGCACCGCCATCTGGGTGATTTATCGGATCGTCAAAGGCGCCCTGGCGCTGAACGACGGCCTGGCGCCTCGCTAGTGTTCCGTCAGGCTAATTCCTTAAACCCGCTCAGTCTTCCGTTACTTCTTTCAGCCTTACCGCGCTGAGCATGCCGGCGAGCCCCATCAGCCCCAGCACCAGAATCACCGCAACATCGGAAATCAGGGAGATGGCCGCAGTGAAAGCGCCGGTCACTAGCAATAACACACCAATGACGGTATTGCTTACGGCGGTGTAATCGGTGCGTTTATTGCCCCCGGCCATATCCACCAGATAGGTTTTCCGGCCCAGTCGCACGCCTGCGTGGGCGATGCTCAGCACGAAAAATGCGATTGGATAGAACCAGGCGCCGCCAAATCCAGGCCCCAGCAGCAGGGCAAGCAGACCCACCAACAGGCAGATGCCGCTGGCCATGGCAGCACCGCGAATCATCACCCGGCGGCTCGAGGTGTCGGCCGCCCAGCCCCAGAAACTGGCGCTGACCGAACTGGCCAGACTGCTGGCCAGGAGGAAGACCCCCAGCATCCAGCCAATGTCAGATTCCTGTTGGGCCAATACCACGAAATAGGGTGAGGCCAGGGCCGAGCACAGCAGCAGTGCCCGGGTAATCACAAAATGGCGGAAGGGGGCGTCGTCGCGCAGCAGCGACAGGCTTTTTACCGCCTCGGTCAGGGCGTTACCGCCACCGCCGGTTTCCCCGGCGTATTCTTCCACGTTGGCAAACAGGGTGCCGGCGATGACCCACAGCACGGCGGCAAGCAGTAACAGGAAGGTATAAAAGCCCACGCTGGGGTCTCCCCGGTCCCAGAACAGCAGCATCGTCAGGATGACGGTGGCGGTGCCGCCGACGGTGGTGGCCAGGCCTGAGAGTCGCCCACGGCGGGTCTTGGGAATGCACTTGCCCTGGACATCCTTCATGGCCACCGAGCAGAAGCCCCGGGCCAGGGAGAACACAATCAGCGCAGCAATGACCCCGCCACCGGCGGCGTAGCCCTCCAGAAACCAGATGCTGGCGGCCATGGCCACCACACTCACGGCCTGACCAAAGCTGCCTATCGTCCAGAACCCTTTGCGTACCGCTTTGCGGCGCACCCAGGCGGCAATCACCATCTGGGGCACCAGTGAGCCGGATTCACGGATGGGCACCAGCCAGGCCACCAGGGCAGGGGCGCCGACAGCGCTCATCAGCCAGGCGAGCACAGTCTTGGGGCTGATCAAGAGATCACCAAGCTTGGTGAGTACGTTGGCGGCCAGAATCAGGAAAAAGTTGCGGGGGACTTCCTGGCAGGCTTCTTCGGGGATGTCCTTGCAGACCCGGGCGTCTTCCTCGTTGGCAATCAGGCCATAGAGCTGTTCGACGGGGTTGCGGGTGTTGTCTGACCGTTCCGTTGCTGGCAAACCGTTGTCCTCGTGCGAAGTGGAGCCCCAGCATAGCAATAACCCGGGGCTTTCTTAACAACGGCTTACGGCATGATCTGGAAATCAGACCAGGTGATGGTCCCAATAGAGCGGCAAAGAAGAGAGTTCCCGCGGACGGTTGTCCCGGCCCAGCCGTACCAGCTTGCCCCGACCCGAGGATATCAGGAAGTCTCCGCCCGCCAGCGCCTGAACACCGGCGCAGTCGGGAATGCTGGCCCGGGCCAACAGCTTGCCCGTGCGACCTTCAAAGACAATGGCGGTGCCTCCCACCGGCGATGCAGCGGCCACAAGATCGTTCTCGGGATGAGCAATCACGCTGGCGATGTAGTTGGCCAGTCTGGCCTGGGTCTCGTCGTCAAACCGGTATTCGCGCAGCTGGCCGTTTTCCAGTCGCGCCAGCAGGGGCGGGGTTTCATACAGCGGCCCCTGGTACTGGTAAGCCGCATAGATTTTCCCCTCACTGCTGATATCCACATGGCGCGTACTCTGGTGCGGGTGCGCCGGGCGGAAACGACCGTTGATTCGGCCACTGTGGCGATTCACCAATATCAGTGCCGGGTCCATGGTATCGAGGTTCAGCTTGATGCGGTCGTAGTCGGGGTGGGTCAGGATGCCGCCCAGGCCAACCACGAGGGTTTCACCGTCCGGGTGAAGGGTCAGCTGGTGCGGGCCAATGCCGTTGAGCTCGAAGGCCCGGGCGCGTCGGTAGCTGTTGTCAGCATCGTAAACCGTGATAATGCCTTCGCCCGATTCGTAGCGGCTTCCGGTGGCGTAGAGCCAGCGGCCATCCGGTGAGAACACGCCATGGCCGACAAAGTGCTCGCCTTCAAGCGCCTGGATGTGGTGTTTGCGGGCCCCGTTGTTAGCGTCCAGTACGTAAAAGGACCAGCCCGGACGGCGCTCAAAGAAAACCACTTCCCGGCCGCCGGGGCGGTTGCAGCCACTGTGACCCCGGGTCGCCATTGGTGACTGCCAGAGCAGGGTGCCGTTCCGGTCTATGGCGCCAACCCCGAAACCGCCATCGGGCAGGCCGATGGCGCCCGAGTACTGCTCGGGCATGGCGCCGGTTTTTCGGGGCAGCAGGTTGCAGCCGGTCAGTGTGGCAGAGAGGCTGCCCGCGATGCCGGCTTTCAGTAGCTGTCGTCTGCTGAGTTCCATCATGGCGGGGCTCAGTCCCCATCCGAGGAGTTGAAGCCGCGCACCACGCCAATAGCCACGGCGGCCTGGTCGTTAACCAGGGTGGTTAACTGGGAGACATCCACCCACAATCCCTGCAGACTTGCAAATTCGCGGTCATTGGCCAACAGGGGTGCCATTGGGGTGTCCAGCGCCGGGAAGTTCTCCAGCACCTCCTCAAACTGAGCCTCAATACGATCGGTCAGTTCCGGTTGGTCGCTGTTCCTGAGTAACTGCAGCAGGCTGGGGAGAAAGTACTGCTTTAAACCTTCCAGCGTGGCCTGCACGGTGGCCAGGCTTTTGCCGCTGCGCCAGGCATCGGCGGTGTAAACCGAACGCTTGCCGGTCCCGCGCAGGCCCATGGGTTGAGCCAGACGGCGTTCTTCCAGAATTTCCAGCGCATTCATGCCCGCCCGCACGCTGGCGTCCCGGTACTGGTCGTTCGACAGGTAGGGTTCTTCAAAGGCCTGCCAGTCGTTCAACAGCTCTTCGGTGTTATTGCCGATGTGGCCGGCGACCAGGGTCAGGACTCTGCAACTGCGTTCAGCGGGCAAGGCCTGCCCGCTATTATTGAGCTTGTCGTCGAACAGCAGGTACTCGACCATGGGAAAGCCCTGGGCCGCCACGCCGGCATCCTCAATGGTCGAAGGGGCGGGCGCCTGGTCTGCAGAAAGCAGGTAATGGGCTTTGCGGGCGATCAGGTTTTTCGAATCCGGCCAGAACTGGAGCTGCCAGGCGCGGTTATTGGTCTCCACCGGCCCGAAATCAACAAAACGCACCGCCTGCCAGGCCAGGAATGCCTCCTGCCACGCCTGTTCCACTTTCTCGCGGCCTTCGGAAGTGGGGCCGGCGCACCACCGCTCTGCTCGCTGGGCAAATTCTCGGGTCTGCTTGTTCAGGTGCTGGTACCCGGTTTCGATATTGTCGTGCCATAGCTTTCGGGCCTGAGCCTCGATCTGGCTGGGGTTGGCCGCCTGGACGTTGAAGGCGAAGGCGGCCACCGACAGGCATAGGGCTTGGGGAAGTCGTCGCATCGGTGGTCCTTACAGCGAGTTGAGGAAGTCAATCAGGGCCTGGCGATCTCGATCCGGCATCTGACGGTAGCGGTCGGCGGCAGCCTGGGCTTCGCCGCCGTGCCACAGGATGGCTTCTTCCAGCGTCCGGGCGCGCCCGTCGTGCAGGAAGCCGGATTGCGGGTTCACCACCTGGGCCAGGCCAATGCCCCACAGGGGCTGCGTGCGCCACTCGCTACCATTGGCCAGGAACTCATCGCGGCCATCGGCCAGTGCCGGCCCCATGTCGTGTAGCAGGAGGTCAGTGTAGGGCCAGATGGTCTGGTTGCTCAGGTCCGGCCGGTCGGCCACCTGGCCGGTCTGGTGGCGGGGCGTGTGACAGGCGGCACAACCGGTTTCATTGAACAGTTCAGCGCCACGCGTGACCGATTTCGCGCCCATGTTGCGACGGCCAGGCACCGCCAGGGTCTTGGCGTAGAAAGTGACAAAGCCGGCCACTTTGTCGCTTACTTCCGGCTCGCCGCCGTGAGTGAAGCGCTCGCAGTTCTGCGTTGGAGTGCAATCGGTGGCAGCTTTGACAGAAGAGGTCAGCCCCATGTCACCGGCGAAGGCGCCCATGTTCTGCTGGTTCACATTGGGCTCGGCGGCTTTCCAGCCAAACCGGCCGGGCACCGTTTTCTCCTCGACGATGTCCCAGACCTGGTTTTGTTTACCGGAAATGCCGTTTCCATCGGTGTCTTCCGGATCGGCATTGGCCGCCAGGTCTTCCTGGGGAATGGCTTCCAGCAGACCCATGCCAATCACTGGCGGGGCGACGCGGGGTGAGACCAGCAAGTCGTCGGGCAAAGGGCCGTAGTTGGGATTCTTAATGTGGTAGACCGGTTTGCGCAGCTTCACTTCCGTGCCATCGGCCAGGGTGTCGGTCACCGTCTGCCACTCAATATGCAGGTCTGCTTCCGGTTGGGCGGCGGGTAGTGCGGCGGTTTGTAACTGGCTGCCATACACCGGCGCAGGCTTGAAACCGTGAGTACGCAGAAGTTCGGCATCGGCTTCGGGGTCTGCCGGAACCGCCAGACGCAGGAACAGGGAAACCGGAGGCTCGTTAACGGCGGGCGGATGGCCGCGCCCGTCCTTGATGTGACAGCCCTGACAGGAATTGGTGTTGAACAGTGGGCCCAGCCCATCTCGGGCATCGGTGCTTGCCGGTGCTTCAACCCACGGGTTTCGGAAAAAGCTGTTGCCCACGCTGAAGTCCAGGCGCTTGGTCATGGACAGGTTGCTCTGTGGCCTCGAGTAGGCGTTGGTGTCGGACTGTTCCACTGTGCCGTCGCCGCCTGTCTTGGGGGTGGTCTGTATGGGGTAGCCTGCGTGGGACTCAGCAAAGACCAGGGCCGGGAGCAGGGCGAATGCAAGGGCGGAAAGAAGTGATGGTTGTTTCATAAATGCTCGCAATGCAAATGAATAAGCCATGGAAAGGCCACCCGCCCTAAGGGATTGTTTGGGTAGACATTCCATGACTCGCTCAGCGAAGGCTACCGGGAACGGTCTGCACCCAGTAGCCATGTCTTGCCGATTGACGGTTTTAGAACGCGTGGCCGGCGTCGTCCGGAGAAAGAGCGGAAATGCCCAGCTCGCGGGCTGCCTGCTCAATGGAGCCGGTCTGCTCTACCAGAGCCAGAATGCTGTTGGTGATGATCTGCTCACCTTCGGCGTTGCCCGGGCCAATCATTTCGTCGAAGGCCATGGGGTTCTGGCTGCTCTCCGCGCGGGCTTTCATGACGCCCAGCGCTGCCATGGAGTTGTCCAATTGGGTGTTCAGCCGTGCATCCAGTTCGGGGTTGGTTTGCTCAACCAGGTCCGAGAGCGAAGGTCCGGTTACCAGGGAGCCATCCACACGTTGATAGGTGCCGGTGTAGACGTTCTGTATGCCCAGGCCATTGTAGTAATGGGAGTTGTGTGTATTGTCACTGAAGCAGTCGTGCTCGTCCTCGTAAGAGTTGGCTTCCAGGGCAACCTTCATGCGTTCGCCAGCCAGCTCACCGAGGGACAGGGAACCCATACCGAACAGCATTTTCTGAATGCCCTGGTCTGCGTCGGCCGCTGTCAGTTGAGCGCGATAATTACCGTCATTACCCGGTGCCCACTGGGCCACCATCCATTCCAGATCGGTGACCAGCAGGTCGGTTACCGCGTCCAGATACTCACCGCGACGCTCACAGATGCCGTTGGTGCAGTCAGCGCCGCTGGCGTAGTCGGTAACTGGGCGTTCGCCTGCGCCGGCATCAAAACCGTGCAGGTCCTGGCCCCAGAGCAGGAATTCCACGGCGTGATAGCCGGTGGCAACATTGGCTTCCGAGCCGCCTACCTCGTTGAGGTTGGCGAGCAGTTCCGGGGTCAGGGTGGAGACGTCCAGGGTTTCACCACCAACGGTCACGCTGTTGCTGGCGATTATGTTGGCCGTGGCGCCAGCATTGCCCAGCTCATGTTGGTATTCGTCGGCTTTTACATAGTCGATCAGCCCTTCATCCAGCGGCCAGGCGTTCAACTGACCTTCCCAGTCGTCCACGATGGCATTACCGAAACGGAACACCTCCGTTTGCTGGTAGGGCACGCGTGCCGCCAGCCAGGCCTCCTTGACCGCTTTCATATTGGCTGCGCTGGGGTTGGCGATCAGGCGGTCGGTTGCTTCGTCCAGTGCGCGGGCAGTGATCAGCGCGTCTTCGTAATTGGCGTGAGCCAGATCAGCGTAATGCTGAACCACGGTGGCCTTGGTGGCTGGTGGCGTGTTTTGGGCCGAGGACGGCGATTGGGCGCAGCCAGCGACCGTGACGGTGGCGGCGATGGCCAGTGCCAATGGCGCAGGGCGAAACAGGTTGGTCATGGGAGACTCCGTTCTTGGTTGTGGTAACGATAAGTATTAGCGTTTGCATTCTGCTTGCAATACCCCTGTTGCGCAAGGGGAATTGATCTCCGGCAAATCAGAAGTTGGAAAATTATAAATATTAATGAGAATGATTTGCAAAAAGTCTCTGAGGTGATAGCTTTTGGTCAGTCGAGGAGATTCATAACGGAGGACATCCCATGAGCGATTCAGCCATCCAGTTGGCCGGGTCTTCCCGCCATGTGTTTGTGGCCTGGCAGTCCCTGAAGCGGTCCGCGCGGGGTACGCGGTCCGGCGGCAAGCGCCAGGAACTTTCCGGGAATAATCCTGATGCCTCTGGCGCCTCGGGGCCGAGTAGCGGTATCGATTAGGTAGTGGTTGTCAGGAGTGTAAGAGTTCGGCTTAATGGGCGCCTGTTATAAGGAGCCTGATATGCTGAGTTACCTTCACGCCTTCCACGCTGGCAATTTCGCCGATATCCAGAAGCACGCAGCGCTAACGCTGACGTTGGCGATGATGCAGGCCAAGAAGTCTGCCATTGCCTGTTTTGATACCCACGCCGGCAGTGCAGTGTACGATCTGCGTAGCGAGCGGGCTCAGAAAACGGCGGAGGCGGACACCGGTGTCCAGCGTTTGTGGTGTGCCCGCGATTGTTTGCAGGCCCCGGACTGGCAGCCCTTGCTGGATGTGTTGTCGGTAAACAACCCTGTCGATGGCGAGAGGTTGAATCGTTACCCGGGCTCACCGGCCTGGCTGGCCCATTTTTGCCGCCCGGGGGATGCGGTCACAGCGTTTGAGCTGCACCCGTCCGAGGGTCGCCAGCTTGAGCGGTGGGCTTCCCAGCATGTGGTAACGGTGCGTTGTGAGGATGGCCTGAAAGGATTGTTGAAGCAGCTGCCACCCTCGCAGCCACGACTGCTGACCCTGATTGACCCATCCTATGAGATCAAGAGTGATTACCGGGCGGTGGCTGATGCCCTCGCGAAGGCGTGGAAAAAGTGCCGTCACGGGGTCTTTCTGGTGTGGTATCCAATACTGACCAGTGGTCATGAGCAGCAGTTGCTCGATGCGGTAGCCAGCGGACCCTTGCGCAAGGTCCTGCGTAGTGAGGTTCGTCTGGATGCGGCGCCGGAGCGGGGTATGGTGGGGTCTGGCATGCTGGTGGTGAACCCGCCGTGGGGCTTTGACCAGCGCTTCTCAGCCATGATGGATGACATCGCCGGGCCGGATCGGCTGGCCATTACCTCGGCGATGGATTGGCTGGTGCCCGAGTAGGTGCAATCTTACCCAGGCGATTGGACGTGATGGCGTCAAGGAGCCTGACGGCCGTTTTCCATCAGCGACAGCAGCGTTTGTCCTTTCTCATCGGTGGCTTTGATAAATTCCGTCCGGGCTTCCTGGCTCGCTTTCCGGAAGGCTGCGCGCTCCTGGTCGCTCAAGGTCACCAGTTTGATATCACCGCGCTCGACCATGGTATCCAGCCGCTCCTGATTCAGCTGTTGGGCAATATCCCACGCCAGACCTGACAGGTCTTCAACGGCGCCTGTCAGCCATTGGCGTTCCCGTTCCGTCAAGCCAGCGAACCATTCCGGATTGGCGATCAGTGAGGACACAAAGCGTGACGCCTTCGGCAGGATCATGTGTGACTGCACGTCATGAAAGCCCATTTCTTCGATGGCAAACACCGGGTTGCTCTGGCCATGGATGCGGTGCAGCTGCAAGTCACTGTAGACCTCGGCATAGGGCGCCTGGACTGGCTCGGCGCCATAGGCCCGGAAACTTTCAGCGGCGGTTTTTGAGGTCATGGTGCGGAACTTCAGCTCCTGGAAATCTCCCGGCGTCTGCAATGGCTTATTGGCAGTCCAGGCCATCCAGCCTTCTGAAACGAGGCCCAGCAAATGCAGGCCGCTGGCCTGGTAGGCGGGTTGGAGCTCACTGGTCAGTGCCGGATTCTGTAGGATCGACTGGGCGGCCTCCGGCTCTTCCGGCAGGAGAAAGTGCAGGTTGAAAACACCGCTCTCAGGAACCCGGTCGGCCAGGTGGCCCGGCGAGGCAAAGGCCAGATCGATAGAACCGTTGGCGGCTAGCTCGGTAAGCTGGGTGGAGGTGCCCAGTGAGCCGTATGGAAATACATCCACCTCAATGCGGCCGTCGGAGATGGTTTCGATGCGTTCGCGCAATTCTGTTGCATAAAGGTGCTGGAAGCTGCCTTCGATTTCTTCCAGGGCAAAGCGCCAGGTTGCTGGATAGTCCGAGGGTTGTGTGTCCGCTTCTCCGCTGCCAGTGGTGTCCGACGATTCCGAGCAGCCGGCCATTAATAGGGCCATAAAGGTAACAAGGGGCCAAAACAGGCGCGGGAGAATGGGCATGGCTATGGGCTCCGGTCGGCAATCAAAATAGTCCGCAGGGAAAGGTATCACAACCAGCGGGCCGGGAAGAGGTCTTGGGCCTGCAGGAAAAACAGAAACAAAAAACCCCGCCGTGGCGGGGAGGGGATTACCGGGTAAACCGGTGATTTTACATCAGGGCTTCAATGCGGTTGCGAACCTTGGGCTCGCTGCTGTAAGCGGTAGCGATGGAGTTATAGGTGGGGATGTCCATGCCAATTTCTTCAATCACGTCCACCATCTCGTCGTTGGCTTCCATCTGCAGTTCCTGGGCCTTCTGCTGGGAATCGGCGGCCTCAATGCGTTCAATGTAGTCCTCGCGAACACTCATCACCCCTTCCTGGGCTTCAATGAACTGCTTCAGCTCGGCATCGCTGAAGTTGGTGTCCTGGGTGCCAGCGGCGGCAGGGTCACTGTAGCCTGAGCCCTGTTCGGTAGCGGCCGGGTCTTGCTGGCTGTCCTGCTGGGCCATGGCGGGTGCGGCTGCCAGAAGTGCCAGGGATGCGGTAGCGGAAACAAGCAGTTTGTTCAGGTTCATAGACAACATTCTCCGTCTGCGTTGGCCGGCGATATGCCGGATTCATTAAACGTCACCAGAGAGCTAACAAGTGCCGTGCCAGGTTTTCGTTTGCTTTTAATCTCTTTTAAAACAGTCGGTTATTGGTCTTTGGCCATTAACATCAAGCAATACAGGTTGTGGCGATATGCCACATGTGGCAAAAGAGGTGTGACATCCTGTCGGAAACAAGCCCGGAGGCCGCTATCGGACATCGCCTGGGAGTGCTACTGCGCTCACTGCAACTGACCTTGTTGCTCAGCATCGTCATTCCGCTGCTGCTGTTTAGTGGCATTGCCATTTACATTGGTCTGGGCGCGGTTGAGGAGAGCCTGAACGAGCGCCTGCAGGAAGACCTGGAGCTGGTGGCCCGCGCCGTCAGCGGCCCCGTTGCCCGGGCGCTGGCCGACGATGATGAGCTGGTGCTGGGGGAATCGTTGAAATCCATTTTCAAGATAGGGCGAATTTCCGGGGCCTCGGTTTTTGACGAAGACGGCAACCGGGTGGCAAGCCTGGGGGTGGCGGATTCCGATGTCACCAACAGCGCCAGTGCGGAACAGGTTATTTCAAGTGGGGAACTGGGCGGTACCTTCCGCCAGGTGGATGGCGAGTCGGTGTTCTCGCAATTTACGCCGCTGGTGGCCGAAGACGGGCGTATTCGGGGGTTGCTTCAGGTTACCCGCCAGCGCAGTGATTTTCATGATTTGCTGGCTTCAAGCCGCTGGTGGGCGGTGGCCATCTGGTCGGTGCTGGCGATCACCATCATCCTGGTGGTGGTGCTGGGCCACTACGGCGCTATCGGCCGCCATGTCACCCGTCTGCTGGAACAGATGGATAAACTCGCCCCCGGCCACTGGCGGCTGCAGGATACCCCCTCCGGCCCCGGTGAGTTACGGCAGATCCACCGTGGCGTGCGCCAGCTGGGCCGGCGCATGGAGGAGGCGGAATCGGAAATTGAAGACCGCATCGCCCGGGAACGGGCGTTGGCCGAGCAGTTGGAATATCAGGAAAAAGTCGCCGCCATCGGACGGGTGGCCGGTGGTGTGGCCCACGAGCTGGGTGCGCCCCTGAACGTCATCCAGGGGCGGGCCCACATTCTGGCCCGGGCGGAACTGCCGCCCGACCAGGCCCGTCACCTGCAGGATATTGAGCACCAGGTGCAGCGGATGACCACCATTATCCAGCAGTTGCTGGACTGTTTTCGCCATGTGCCGGATTCCCGCCGGCCGCTGGACCTGGGCACGGTATTGAGGGACGTACTGGAACGGGCGGTGGAGGACCCGCGCTGCGCCGATTGCCATATCGAAACCCGCGGACTGGATGCCGATACCGCGCCCATGCCGGTGCGAGCCGAACCCCTGCGGGTGGGGCTGGCCTGTCTGAACGTTATTCGCAATGGCTGTCAGGCGGCCCGTGGCCGGTTGGAAGTCGGCATCCTGGATGCCGGCGATTGCTGGGAAATCCGGGTCGAGGACGATGGGCCAGGCATCGCAATGCAGGACCGTGACCGGATTTTCGAGCCGTTTTTCAGTACCCGGGCAGCGGGTGAGGGCACCGGTCTGGGGCTGGCGGTGGTCAGTAGCGTGATGAAAGAACATAACGGGCGTGTGGAGGCGGGCGACAGCGCCCTGGGCGGCTGCCGTATGAGTCTGTTCCTGCCGAAGGAGAATGTCGAATGAACGAGCCAGCCACTCCCATTTTGCTGGTAGAAGACGACCGCAGTCTTAGTCAACTCCTGGCCGAAGAGCTGGAAGCGGACGGCTTTACCGTGACCCGTGCCGCGGGCCTGGCTGAAGCCCGGGATCGCCTCCGGGCCGGGCGGCCCGCGCTGATTGTTTCCGACCTGCGCCTGCCGGATGGTGACGGCATGCAGGTGCTGGCGTTCCAGCAGGCGGAGTATCCGGGCATTCCGTTTATCGTCATTACCGCCTTTGGCACGGTCGATCAGGCGGTGGAGGCCCTGAAGGCCGGCGCGGATGACTTTCTGACCAAACCACTGTCCACCGATCATCTGCGCCTGAAAATCCGGCGCCTGCTGGCCCAGGCGGACATGAGCCGGCAGCTGGCGGAGTTTCGTTCACAGCAGCAGGGCGACCCAAACCTGGGCCTGGTTGGCGACAGTCTGGAAATGGAACGGTTGCGGGCCGAGATCCGTCAGGTGGCCCGCAGTCACGCGGCGGTCCTGATTAACGGTGAAAGCGGCACCGGCAAGGAACTGGTGGCACGGGCCATACACCGGCAGAGTGACCGGGCGGAGCAGGCGTTTGTGCCGGTCAACTGCGCCGGGATTCCACCGGAATTGATGGAGAGCGAGTTTTTCGGCCACGAGGCGGGGGCTTTCACCGGTGCCCGCCAGGCCCGGCGGGGTCTGTTTGCCGAGGCCGATGGCGGCACCCTGTTGCTGGATGAGATTGGCGAGATGCCACTGGCGCTGCAGGCGAAGCTGCTGCGGGTGCTGCAGGAAGGCGCCATCAAGCCGGTGGGGGCGGACCATGAAGAGCCCGTGGATGTGCGCATCCTGGCTGCCACCCATGTGGATCTGATGAAAGCGGTGGAGGAAGGGCATTTCCGGGAGGATCTGTATTACCGGCTGGAGACCCTGTCGTTGCGGGTGCCGCCCCTGCGTGAACGGGGTGAAGATGTGGAGTTGCTGGCCATGCAGTTTCTCAAGGAAGCGTGCCGGCGCCATAATCGCGGTTTTGTGAAATTCAGCGACGTGACCCTGCAGGTGCTGAAGGACTACCCGTTTCCCGGAAACGTGCGGGAGCTGGCCAGCGCCATTGAGCGGGCGGTGACCTTCTGTGAGGGCGACACCATTCAGCCGGAGAACCTGCCCGAGCGTATTCGCAAGCGCCAGGGGCAAACGGTCGATGATGGTCTTGCCCCGGCCACCGGACAGATATCGCAATGGCCGACCCTGGAAACCCTGCAAAAGGAATATGTGGAGCGGGTAATGGCGGCGGTGGATGGCAACAAGCGGCGGGCGGCGCAGATACTCGGCATCAACCGGCGAACCCTGTACCGCTGGCTGGACGCGGGACAGCACCATGACTGACCAGAAGCAGGCCATGCTTTATGGTCTGGCCACGGTGTTGCTCTGGTCTACCGTGGCCACCGCCTTCAAGCTGGCGCTGGCCGACCTGGCGCCGATGCAGATGTTGCTGGTTGCGTGCGCGGCATCGGTGGTGGTGATGGCGGTTATCCTGTTGGTCCAGGGCCGCTGGCGCCAGGTATTTAAGCTAAGTGGTCGGCAATACCTGCAGTCGTTTGGCATGGGGTTGATCAATCCCTGCCTGTACTATTTTTTGCTGTTTGGCGCCTTTGACCGCCTGCCGGCCCAGGAGGCCCAACCACTGAATTACACCTGGGCGCTGGTGTTGGCCTATCTGTCGGTGCCGTTTCTGGGGCAGAAGCTGCGGGGGCTGGATATCCTCGCCGGGCTGGTCTGTTACGCCGGTGTGGTCGTGATTGCCACCCGGGGACAAGTGGCTTCACTGAGTTTTTCTGACCCGCTGGGGGTATCGCTGGCCCTGGGCAGTACCCTGGTGTGGGCCAGCTACTGGATACTGGCTACCCGAGATACCCGGGATCCGGTGGTGGGCCTGTTTCTCAACTTTTTATTTGGTTTGCCGGTGCTGGCGCTGGTGTGCTGGTGGACCGTCGGGTTATCGCTTCCTGCCACTGGCTCGCTGGCGGCAGCGGTTTATGTTGGGGTGTTCGAGATGGGGATTGCCTTTGTGCTCTGGTCTCACGCCATGAAAAAGGCGGAAAATACCTCGAAGGTAAGTAACTTGATTTTCATCTCACCGTTCTTGTCGCTGGTGTTTATCTATTTCATTCTTGGCGAGCGGATTCTGCCTTCGACGTATCTTGGGCTGGTCCTGATTGTGGGCGGTTTGTGGTTGCAGCAGCAGAAAGTCCGGCAGCGTGAAAAGGTATTGAATGAAGACTGAGCGCTGGCACCTGTATCTGATCAGAACAGCCTCAGGGGCGCTGTACACTGGCATCACTACCGATGTGCAGCGGCGTTTGGCAGAGCACCGGGCGGGTGCGCCCAAGGGGGCTCGCAGCCTCCGGGGCAAGGGCCCCCTAACCCTGGCGTTCTCTGCCGAGGCTGGCGACCGCAGCCAGGCTTCCAGCCTGGAGTGGCGAATCAAGCGATGGCCCCGACAGCGCAAGGAGCTGCTGGTACGGGGTGAGATTGATCTGCCGGCGGACAACTGAGGCCCCATTCTGCAATTGAACCGATAATAAGGGTTTACCCAAGGTGTACTGGAAAACCGACAGCATTGAGACGCCGCGATGGGAGCGTTATTCCCTGCGCGAGCGCAGAAAGCCTTTCAAGCCCGATGAAAACCGTGAGCTGAGCGAGGAAATGCTCGCTTATTGCCGGTTCTACGGTCTGGATCTCTGGGAAGAGCATCCGGATGTCGACTACCGGCAGGGCTATGTGGAGGTGGATGACTATGACGTCATGGTCCACTATTTCCGGCATGCCGGTCGTGACGGGGCGAAAGGCACGGTGTTCATCCTGCATGGCTATTTTGACCACGTCGGGCTCTACACCCAGTTGATAGACCATTGCCTGGAAGCCGGTTTCGATGTGCTTGCCTATGACCAGCCGGGCCACGGCCTGTCGAGCGGAACGCCGGCGGCGATCGGCAGTTTTCTTGAGTATCAGGCGGTTCTGGGTGGCGTGATGGCGAAGGCCCGGGGGAAAGTGCGCGGGCCCTGGTTCGCGGTGGGGCAGAGTACCGGCGGGGCCATCCTCATTGATTATCTGCTTTCCAATCACCACACCCAGAAAACATCAGAGTTTAAGAAGGTGGTGCTGCTTGCGCCCCTCGTCCGACCGACCGGTTGGTTGAAGATCAAGGCCCTGCATGCTGTGATTAAGCCATTCCTGAAGCGTTGGCGTCGGGTTTTTGTGGAAAACAGCAGTGACATTCGGTTCCTGAGTTTTCTGCGTGAACACGACCCCCTTCAGGCCCGAGCCATCCATGTGGACTGGGTCACGGCATTGCGACACTGGGTGCCGCATATTGAGTCGGCGCGTCCCGTGGATTTTCCGGTAACGGTGGTACAGGGCGAGGAAGATCAAACCGTCGACTGGCAACACAACTTACGGATTATCAGGAACAAGTTTTCCCGGGTGGTTGAACACCGCCTGCCCCGTGGCAGGCACCATCTGGTGAACGAAGCGAGGGATTTGCAGTCTAGAGTATTCAGTACCATTATCGAGACATTCTCGACAGGAGGCTCGCAATGAAGAAAACAATTCTGGCGTTGGCTGTAGCGTCAGTGACGCTCGCAGGCTGTATGACCTATGATCCGTATACCGGTGAGGAAAAGGTTTCCAGCGCCACCAAAGGCAGTGTGATTGGTGCCATTGGAGGTGCTGCCGTTGGTGCAGCTACATCCAGTAGCGATGATCGCGCCAAGGGCGCGCTGATCGGAGCGGCCGGTGGTGCTGCCGTGGGCGGCGGTATCGGTTACTACATGGACCGCCAGGAAGCGAAGCTGCGGCGTCAGTTGGAAGGCACCGGTGTGCGTGTGGTGCGTAACGGTGACCAGATTGACCTGATTATGCCGGGCAACATTACCTTTGCGACTGACCAGTCGAGCATTCGCCCCGCGTTCACAGATACCCTGCAATCCGTGGCGCTGGTACTTAAGGAATTCGACAAGACCACGATCCGGATTGAGGGTCATACCGACAGCACCGGCTCTGACAGCTACAACCAGCTGCTCAGTGAAAGCCGTGCCTCCTCCGTTCGCGATTTTCTCCTGAACCAGGGTATTGAGCCGAGCCGGACGCGTGCCGTGGGCTATGGTGAGCGCTATCCCGTGGCTTCGAACGAGACGGCGGCTGGCCGGGAACAGAACCGTCGTGTGGAACTGACCCTGGTGCCCATGCAACAGTAAAACAGCGGTTCCAGAAACAAGAAAACCCCGGAGGCGTCTGCCTGCGGGGTTTTTTGTGGCTTGCCGGATCTTAGAAAAGAACGCGGCAGCGAATGGTGCCCTTGACCTGGCGCAGCTTGTCCAGGGCCAGTTCACCGTAGGCCTTGTCGACATCCACCACCACGTAACCAATGTCTTCCTTGGTCTGCAGGTACTGGCCACACACGTTGATGTGGTTTTCCGAGAAGACCTGGTTCATCTCCGACATCACGCCCGGAATGTTCTCGTGGATGTGCAGCAGACGATGCTGGTTCGGATGCGACGGCAGCGCCACTTCGGGGAAGTTCACAGAAGACACGGAGGTGCCGTTGTCGCTATACATGGCCAGCTTCTCTGCCACTTCGCGACCGATGTTTTCCTGGGCTTCCATGGTGGAGCCGCCCACGTGCGGCGTCAGGATGCAGTTATCGAACTCACGCAGCGGAGAGACAAACTCTTCGTCGTTGGACTTCGGCTCAACCGGGAACACGTCCACGGCGGCGCCCAGCAGCTTGCCGGAGCTCAGTGCTTCAGCCAGGGCATCGATGTCTACCACGGTGCCACGGGAGGCGTTCATGAAGATGGAGCCGGGCTTCATCTGGGCGAACTGTTCGGCCTTGAACATGTACTTGGTGGCCGGGGTCTCGGGCACGTGCAGGGATACCACGTCCGCGATGTTCAGCAGTTCCTGCATGGAGCCCACCTGGGTGGCGTTGCCGATGGACAGCTTGGACACCACGTCATAGAAATAGACGTCCATGCCCAGGCTCTCGGCCAGTACGCTGAACTGGGTGCCGATGTTGCCGTAGCCGATGATGCCCAGTTTCTTGCCGCGAATCTCATAGCTGTTCTTGGCCGATTTCATCCACACGCCGTTATGGGCCTTGGCACTTTTCTCTGGCACGCCGCGCAGCAACAGAATGGCCTGGGCCAGCACCAGCTCGGCGACCGAACGGGTGTTGGAGAAAGGCGCGTTGAACACTGCGATACCACGGCGAGTGGCAGCCTGCAGGTCCACCTGGTTGGTGCCGATACAGAAACAGCCCACCGCCACCAGTTTCTTGGCGGCTGCAAATACTTTGTCAGTCAACTGGGTGCGTGACCGAATGCCGATAAAGTGCGCTTCGGCAATCTTTTCGATCAGCTCTTCTTCACCCAGGGAGTGAGTCAGATACTCGATGTTGGTATAGCCTGCGGCATTCAGGGTATCAATGGCGGATTGATGCACGCCTTCCAGCAGCAGGATCCGGATTTTGCTCTTTTCGAGAGACGTATTTGACATGGGCTTAGCTTCCGAACCTTTTGTCACATGAAATGACCCCGTGGCCAGTGCTCGTCGGGCTGGCTCACAGAACAGGGCGCATATGATACCATAAACGCAGACTTTCACAGCGCGCCGGTTTATTCGGATTCCTGGTAAAACCGGATATCCGTTCCGGCCTAACCTTACGAGACAGAACTGACCCAATGACCGCTGAACAGATCATCGCTTCCCTCGAAGAACTGGTTGCCTCTGGAGACGCTCCGGGCAAGGTGCTGACTGACCCCGCCGACCTGGAAATCTACGGTAAGGACTGGACCAAGATCCACACCCCGGCCCCCGTGGCCATTGTGCTGCCAAAGACCACCGAACAGGTGCAGGCTTTGGTGAAGTTTGCCAATGACAACCAGGTGGCCCTGGTGCCCTCCGGCGGCCGCACCGGCCTGAGCGCCGGCGCGGTGGCGGCTAATGGCGAAGTGGTTGTGGCCTTCGACAACATGAACAAGATTGTCGATTTTAACGCCAGCGACCGCACCGTCCGCTGCCAGGCGGGCGTGGTGACAGAACAGCTGCAGAACTTCGCCGAGGAAAATGATCTGTACTACCCGGTGGATTTCGCCTCCGCCGGCTCCAGCCAGCTGGGTGGCAACCTGTCCACCAACGCCGGCGGCATCAAGGTGATCCGCTACGGCATGAGCCGTGACTGGGTGGCCGGCCTGAAAGTGGTCACCGGCAAGGGCGATGTGCTGGATCTGAACAAGGATCTGGAAAAGAACAACACCGGTTACGACCTGCGCCACCTGTTCATCGGCGCCGAAGGCACTTTGGGCTTCATCACCGAAGCGACCATGAAGCTGACCCGCAAGCCGAATGACCTGACCGTGCTGGTGCTGGGCGTGAACGACCTCACCAACACCATGGACGTGCTCAAGGCGTTCCAGAACAAGATGGACCTGACCGCCTACGAGTTCTTCTCCCACCAGGCCATGCAGCATGTCCTGGCCCATGGCCAGGTGCAGGCGCCGTTTGAAACCGAAGCGCCGTATTACGCGCTGCTGGAATTCGAAGCCGTCTCCGACCAGGTGATGGACGACGCCATGGAAGTGTTCGAGCACTGCATGGAAGAAGGCTGGGTGCTCGATGGTGTCATCAGCCAGAGCGAAACCCAGGCCCAGAGCCTGTGGATGCTGCGCGAAGGTATTTCCGAGTCCATCGCCCCGCGCACGCCCTACAAGAACGACATCTCTGTCGTGGTTTCACGCGTGCCCGGCTTCCTGCAGGAAATCGAAAGCGTGGTGACCGAACACTACCCGGATTTCGAGATCATCTGGTTCGGCCACATTGGCGACGGCAACCTGCACCTGAACATCCTCAAACCCGAGGACATGCCGAAGGAAGAGTTCTTTGAGAAGTGCCAGCAGGTGAACAAGTGGGTGTTCGAAATCGTTGAGAAATATGAAGGCAGTGTCTCCGCCGAGCACGGCGTGGGCATGACCAAGAAGGACTACCTGCGTTACACCCGCAGCGAGGCGGAAATCGCCTACCTGCGCGGCATCAAGCAGGTGTTCGACCCCAATGGGATCATGAACCCGGGCAAAATCTTTGATTGATGTCTGATCGTTCGCAAGAACACATTGTTGTCCTGACCGGCGCTGGTATCAGCGCCGAAAGCGGTCTTTCCACTTTCCGCGACAACGGCGGGTTGTGGGAGCAATACAGCGTCTACGACGTGGCCACGCCCGAGGCCTTCGAGCGTGACCCGGAGCTGGTGCTGCGGTTCTACAACA
Organism: Marinobacter nauticus; assembly: GCA_044811145.1. Classification (GTDB taxonomy): domain Bacteria; phylum Pseudomonadota; class Gammaproteobacteria; order Pseudomonadales; family Oleiphilaceae; genus Marinobacter; species Marinobacter nauticus_A. The sequence goes on along the minus strand of CP085245.1, from coordinate 334,419 downwards.
TGCGCCGGCGTCAATTGCAGGATGCGAAGCCGAACGACGCCCACCACCTGCTGGCGGAACTGGAAGACCGTTACCGCGTCACGGTGGTCACCCAGAACGTGGACGACCTGCACGAACGCGGCGGCTCGACTAACGTGCTGCACTTGCATGGCGAGCTGACCAAGGCCCGAAGCTCGGTTTACCGGGAGCCGGTCTACGACATCGGTTACCGCGAGCTGCACATCGGCGATTTGTGCGACCGTGGCACCCAGCTGCGCCCGCACGTAGTCTGGTTCGGCGAGGAAGTGCCCATGCTGGCGGCCGCCGCCGATGTGGTGGCCACGGCCGATCGCCTGCTGATCGTTGGCACCTCCCTGCAGGTGTATCCGGCCGCCGGGCTGGTGCATGAAGTGAACCCCGGTGTGCCCATTACCGTCATCGACCCCGGGGAACCGGCGTCTGTGACGGGTGCCGAGGTGATCCGAAAGGGCGCTTCCGAGGGGCTTCGGGAGTTTGTTTCCTCTTTGCCTTGAGTTTGGCCTCTTGTTCTTCTTGTCTCTTGTTTTGGGGTACGGCTCTTTGTGGGTAGGGCTTCCCAAAAACCGCTACGAGCACATCCATGTGCGCTTCTCTCAGGCCATCCATGGCCTTCGAAATTTTTGGGAAGCCCTACCCACAAAGAGCCTATGCGAAACTACTGGAGAATGGGGCGGCGCTTCTGTTTCGCCATCCATGGCTCCACAAATTTTTGGAAGGTTCTCCCCCGCCGGCGCGATTAAATGGTGTGTATACCGCCACGTACCTGAAAGTTCAGCATAGGGCCTTATTGGGTATGCCTTTCCAAAAATTTTGAGGGCCAAGGATGGCCCGAAATAAGCGCACATGGGTGAGGCAAGCGTTTATGAAGCGAAGCTTCATGCGCAGCCGAACGACAGCAATCTATGATTGCTGGCCGGACCCGCTTGCGGGTGCTTGTAGCGGTTTTTGGAAAGGCATACCCAAGAAGGGCCGTACTCAAAAGTAAGAGGCGGGGGAAGCCAGAACTCAGCCCCCAAATTCGAGATACCTCTCGAGGTCACCCCTAAAAGTCGCCTGAACCCCAAGCCGCTTGAGCATCCAGTAGTGCCCCGCGATCATCCGGTCAATGAAGATGGTCTCCACCGGTGGCTGGAAATAATCCAGGTACTCGAAAACCGTCTTCGTTTGCGCCGCCACTTGCTGGTGAATATCCGCTGCACCGAAATCATAGGGCGCGTCACCTCGGAAAGGCGTGATCAGCATATCCCGCCACATCGCATAATAGGCCTCATCCACCGCCGGTTGACCCTCGATGCGTGCGCCCAGGTCGATCAGGTAGCGGTCCAGGGCCTGGTAGTCTTCGTTCAGGGCCGAGACGATGGCGTTTCGGTAGGCGGTGACGATCTCCGGTTTGAGTTTCTTCACACAGCCAAAATCGTAGATCACCAGCGTGCCATCCGGGCGGAAGGCGAAGTTGCCGGCGTGTGGGTCGCCGTGGATGCACTCGAATCGGAACAGCTGGTCGGCCATGGTGGTGAATATGCGGTGGCCGATGAGGTTGATGGTGTCCTGGCTGTAGCGGTCCGGAGTGATCTGGCTGACGTGGTCGCCTTCTTCCAGTTCCAGGGTCAGGATGCGGTGGTTGGAATGGCTTTCCACCAGGGCGGGAATGACCACCCAAGGGTGGTCCTGGTGCAGTTCACGGAACAGGCGCAGGTTGTTGGCTTCGTTCTCGTAGTCCAGCTCTTCTTTCAATCGAACCCGTATTTCTTCGAACAGCTGGTCGACGGTTGCTTCGGGCATTTTCAGCAGGCCGCCGAGCCGCAGGGTGAGCCGGAGTTGTTTCAGGTCAGAGTCGCAGGATTCGTCCACGCCGGGGTACTGGACCTTGACGATCACTTCGGTGCCGTCGTGCAACCGGGCCCGATGCACCTGGCCGATGGAGGCGGACGCGTAGGGCATTTCCTGGAACCAGGCGAACAGGTCGGGCAGTTTCCGGCCCAGTTGTGTTTCCACCTGGCGGCGGATCATCTCAAAGGGCATGGGCGGGGCGTCTTTTTGCAGGCGCTCCAGTGCCCGGGAAAACTCCGGTGGCAGGAAGTCCTGGGTCTGCGAGGCGATCTGGCCAACTTTCATTACCGCGCCTTTCATTTCGCCCAGAGTGTCGGCGAGCTGGTTGGCCATCCGGGTGTAGCTGTCAGCGCGAATGCTGTCGGCGTTGCCCCGGTTGATGGCGCGCCGGGCCTTTTGGCTGGCGTACTGGCCGGCGATGGACGCGGTCATGCCGGCAAGTTTGAAGAATCGGCCTGCGCGTGTGGTGGTCGGTTTGTGGCTCATGGCTCCCGCTAACTCCAGTGATTCAATGCCTCTGGAATTATGCGAACGAACCGGACATTCAGACCACGTGCGTCTCCACAAACAGCACGTCTTCCAGTTCCAGCGACAGGGTCTGACCGGACACCAGCGGGCCTACGCCCTTGGGGGTGCCGGTGAGCACCACGTCACCCGGCTCCAGGGTGAACTGTTTGCTCATGTGGGCGATGAGCGGGGCGATGGGGTTGAGCATGTCGTCGGTGTCGCCGGTTTGCTGGCGTTGGCCGTTTACATCCAGGGTGAAGTGGATGTTGCCCTCGGGCAGTTTCTCGGCGGCTACGAATGGCGAAAGGGGGCAGGCGCCATCGAAGGCCTTGGCGCGCTCCCAGGGGTGGCCCTTTTCTTTCAGCTTACTCTGGACATCGCGCAGGGTGAGGTCCAGCGCCAGGCCGTAGCCGAGAATCGCACCCTCCACCTCGCGTGCGGAGGCGTTGGTCAGGGGGCGGCCGATCAGCACCGCCAGCTCGGTTTCGAAATGCACCTCGCCCTGGTCCCGGGGGACTTCCAGCGGGCGGGTGATGTGCACCGCCGAGGTGGCCGGTTTAATGAATAGCAGGGGTTCGTCCGGCACCGGGTTGTTCAGCTCCCGGGCGTGTTCTGCGTAGTTACGGCCCACGCAGACAATCTTGCCCAGCGGCAGGTGCACCGGGGTGCCATCTTTCCAATGGTGCTGGTAATCGGACATAACCTTCTCCTGGTTTGCGGGCCCGTCTTACTCGCCGTCGAACGCACACACAGTATAGACCTTCAGGCCTTCTTCCCGCAGTTTGCGCGAGCCGCCCAGGTCGGGCAAGTCGATCATGGCGGCCACTTCAACGATCTCCGCGCCAATGCGGCGAATCAGGCGGGATGCGGCCAGCATGGTGCCGCCTGTGGCGATCAGGTCGTCCACCAGGACCACATTGTCGCCGGCCTTGAAGGCGTCTTCGTGCAATTCCACCGAGGCAGTGCCGTACTCCAGTTCGTAGTCTTCCACCAGGGTGTCGAACGGCAGTTTGCCTTTCTTGCGCACCAGCACCAGCGAGGCATTCAGCTCATAGGCCAGGGCGGAACCGATGATGAAGCCTCGAGCGTCCACAGCGGCTACGGCATCAATTTCCTGACCATGGTAACGGTGCACAAAGGCGTCGATCAGCTTGCGGAAGGCGGTTTTATCCTGCAGTACGGTGGTAATGTCGCGAAACGCCACGCCGGGTTTAGGCCAGTCCGGCACCGTGCGGATGGCTTGCTTGATGCTCTCAGAAAAGTAGTCCATGACAAGACCTGCTGGTAAGGCCGGAAGCCGCTTACGCGACTTCCAGAAACATGAATTTCAGAACAAAGACGACCGCAATGGCCACTACGCTGGCGTTCAGATCGGACCAGCGACCGGCCAGGGCCTTGATGACCGCGTAAGTGATAAAGCCCAGGGCGATGCCGTTGGCGATGGAGAAGGTCAGCGGCATGGTCAGGGCGGTCACAATGGCCGGGGCGGCGTCGGTGATGTCGTCCCAGTCCACCAGTTTCAGGCCGCTGGCCATGAGCACGGCCACGTACAGCAGGGCTGGCGCGGTGGCGTAAGGCGGAATGATGCTGGCGATGGGTGACAGCAGCAGACAGGCCAGGAACAGCACAGCGACCACCACAGCGGTCAGGCCGGTGCGCCCACCGGCGGAAATGCCGGCGGTGGACTCGATGTAGCTGGTGGTGGTGGAGGTGCCGAGCGCCGCGCCGGACATGCTGGCGACCGAGTCCGACATCAGGGCCCGGCCGAGGCGGGGAAGTTTGCCGTCCTTGTCCAGCAGTCCGCCGCGCTGGGCGGCGCCAATCAGGGTGCCAGAGGTGTCGAACAGGTCCACGAACAGGAAAGCAAATATCACGCTGATCATGCCCACGTTGAACGCACCGGCAATGTCCAGCTCCATGAAGGTGGGCGCGAGGCTTGGCGGGGCGGAGACCAGTCCGTCGTATTCCACCATGCCCATCATCATGGCTATGGCGGTAATGGCCAGGATGCCGATCATCACCGCGCCGGTAATGCGGCGGAAAGACAGAGCACAGATCAGTACGAAGCCGCCGAAGAACAGCAGGCTTTCGGCCATCTTGATCTCGCCTATGCCGACCAGCGTGGCCGGGTGGTCAACCACCACGCCCGCATTTTTCAGGGCGATCAGTGCCAGGAAGAAACCAATGCCGGCGGAAATGCCGAAACGCAGCGACATGGGGATGCTGTTGATCAGCCACTCCCGGATTTTGACCACGCTCAGGATGAAGAAAATAAAGCCGGACAGGAACACCGCCCCCAGCGCCACCTGCCAGCTGTAGCCCATGCTGCCGACAACGGTGAACGAGAAGAAAGCGTTCAACCCCATGCCCGGTGCCAGGGCAATCGGGTAGTTGGCCCACAGGCCCATGATCAGGGTGCCAATGGCGGCGGCAATACAGGTCGCCACGAAAACGGCGCCAAAGTCCATGCCGGTTGCCGACAGGATGCTGGGGTTGACCACGATGATGTACGCCATGGTCAGGAAGGTGGTAATGCCCGCCACTATCTCTGTACGAACAGTGGTGCCATGGGCCTCGAGTTGAAACAGTCGTTCAAGCATGACGGATGTCTGCCTCGCAGGGTGCTGAAAGTTGGGATATGGGGTAGTTGTGCCGAGAATTTCTGAACTGGGTGAAAAAACGGCAATGGTACCGTCTGACGGTCACGAGGCCAAGAGAGAAAAAGCGGCAGGGCATGGCCAATTCCGGTGTCAGTGGTCCCGTTGCAGGCGGATGTCAAAGCGCACCGCCGCCAGGCGGACAATCACAATGAACAGCAAGCCGATGGTCAGGGCAAGGGATTCGCTTTCCAGCAGCCACTGGCAGACAAAGTATAGCCAGCAGCCGGCAAAGGAGATGGAAGCGTAAATCTGGTCCTTGCGAAAGATATAGGGCACTTCGTTGCTCAGGGTGTCGCGCAGTGCGCCGCCAAAGCAGCCGGTCATAACACCCAGCATGGAGGCAATGAACCAGGAGTGGCCCAGATCAAGCGCCAGTTGGGCGCCCAGTATGGAAAAAATGCCCAGCCCAATGGCGTCGGGAAAGACAATTCGTGACTCTTTGAGGGCGTGGGCGCGATTCCAGTAGCTGAAGACAATCGCCATGACCAGAATCAGGAGAGGCTGTTCCTGATGCTTCATCCAGTACAGCGGATGGTTGTCCATCATCAGGTCCCGGAGTGTGCCGCCGCCCAGGGCCGTGACAAAGCCAATGGTGAAAATGCCTACCGGGTCCATGTTCTTGGAGCGCGCGACGATCATGCCGGAGATGGCAAACGCGATAACACCGATCATTTCCAGGAAATAAATGATATCGAACATGTCAGGGTCCGGATTTGCAATGGCAGTCTGGGCTGGAAAACAGGCGCGAAGGATAACGGAAATGCTTCAAGGATTCACCTTCCGGTTGATAAACAACCGTTGATCTTTCACCGCGAATCCCTAAGCTATGGCTCTGTTTTGACCATTAAATGCGGAGCCGTGCCCCCACTATGAATCAGCAACAGTACAACGCCGATGCCATTGAAGTTCTCAGTGGTCTGGACCCGGTACGCAAGCGCCCGGGCATGTACACCGATACCTCACGGCCCAACCACCTGGCCCAGGAAGTGATCGATAACAGTGTGGATGAAGCCCTGGCCGGACATGCCCGCCGCATTGATGTGGTGTTGTACAGCGACAATTCGCTAAGTGTGGAAGACGATGGCCGGGGCATGCCTGTGGATGTGCACCAGGAGCATGGCGTGCCCGGTGTTGAGCTGATTCTTTCCCGGCTGCACGCGGGCGGCAAGTTTTCCCAGGGTAATTACAACTTCTCCGGTGGTCTGCACGGTGTCGGGGTGTCCGTGGTCAACGCCCTGTCGACGCACCTGGAAGTTACCATCAAACGCGGTGGCCAGGTACACCGGATGACCTTTGCCAATGGCTACAAGGCCTCCGATCTGGAAGTGATCGATACCGTTGGCAAGCGCAATACGGGCACCCGACTTAAGTTCACGCCCGATGCCAGCTACTTCGATAGCGCCAATTTCTCGGTTAGCCGCCTGCGCCACAACCTTCGGGCCAAGGCGGTGCTGTGCCCTGGGCTGACGGTGACTTTCCTGCAGGAGAAAACCGGCGAGAAAGACGAGTGGTACTACGAGGACGGACTTCGGGATTACCTGCGCACCGCGCTGGCGGACATCGAAGCCGTGCCCCTGGAGCCATTTACCGGGACCTTCTCCGGCAACAGCGAGGCGGTGGATTGGGCCATTCAGTGGCTGCCTGAAGGTGGCGATGCCGTCCAGGAAAGCTATGTGAACCTCATTCCCACGGCTCAGGGCGGTACCCATGTGAACGGCCTGCGCACCGGCCTGCTGGAAGCCATGCGCGAGTTCTGTGAGTTCCGAAACCTGCTGCCCCGGGGCGTGAAGCTGTCGCCGGAAGATATCTGGGAGCGGGCGGCGTACGTGCTTTCCTTCAAAATGCAGGAACCGCAGTTCTCCGGCCAGACCAAGGAGAGGTTGTCGTCCCGCGAGGCGGCGGCGTTTGTTTCTGGTGTGGTAAAGGACGCCTTCAGCCTCTGGCTGAACCAGCATACCGATATTGCCGAGGTGCTGGCCGAGCTGTTCATTAGCAACGCCCAGCGCCGGCTCCGCGCCAGCCGGAAAGTGGCGCGCAAGAAAGTGACCTCCGGCCCGGCGTTGCCCGGCAAGCTGGCGGATTGCTCCGGCGCCGACGCCACCCGCTCCGAACTTTTTCTGGTGGAAGGGGACTCGGCCGGCGGTTCCGCAAAGCAGGCCCGGGACCGGGAATTCCAGGCGGTGATGCCGTTGCGGGGTAAGATCCTCAACACCTGGGAAGTCGATTCCGGGGAAATCCTCGCGTCCCAGGAAGTGCACGACATTGCCGTGGCCATCGGTGTGGACCCAGGCTCGGACAAGTTCGACAGCCTGCGCTACAACAAGATCTGCATCCTGGCGGATGCCGACTCGGACGGGCTGCACATCGCTACGCTGCTGTGTGCGCTGTTCGTCAAACACTTCCGGCCCCTGGTGGCAGCCGGCCATGTGTTTGTGGCCATGCCGCCGCTGTATCGGGTGGACCTGGGTAAGGAAACCTTCTATGCCCTGGATGAGCATGAGAAGCAGGGCATTGTGGACCGTCTGGCGGCGGAGAAGCGTCGCGGCAAGATCCAGGTGACCCGCTTCAAAGGGCTGGGTGAGATGAATCCGCTCCAGTTGCGCGAAACCACCATGGCCCCGGATACCCGTCGGTTGGTGATGCTTACTCTGGAAGAGGGCGACGACACCGACGAGCGCATGGACATGCTGTTGGGCAAGAAGCGGGCCTCGGACCGTCGAGCCTGGCTGGAAACCTATGGCAACATGGCGGATATTGAAGTTTGATATTCCTGGGTGGAATTTAAAAATGTTCCATTATTCTTTTTAATGCTTTGATTTCTTCGTTAACCTGCCAGTTCTTCCATTGGATCAATATGAATTATGGACTGGCAAGGTTGGTTTTCCCTCGGGCTGGCGATCCTGGCCCTGCTGCTCATGGCCTCGGGCCGGTTTGCACCCCATCTGGTGATGATGTCGGTGCTGGTGGTGCTGAGTGCGACGGGTATCGTGGGGCCAGAGCAGGCCCTGGCCGGCTTCAGTAACTCCGGACTGATTACGGTGGTGGCCCTGTTCGTCGTGGCCGCCGGCATTCACCACTCCGGCGGCGTCGATCTGCTGGTTCATCACCTGCTGGGTAACCCCCGCAGCGTCCGCCGGGCCCAGGCGCGCATTGCCTTGCCCGTTACCTTGCTCAGTGGCTTCATGAACAACACCCCGGTTGTTGCCACCATGATCCCGGCCGTGCACACCTGGTCCCGGAAAATCGATATTTCGCCCTCCAAGCTGATGATTCCGCTCAGCTATGCGGCTATTTTTGGCGGCTCCCTCACCATGATCGGCACCAGTACGAATCTGGTGGTCAATGGCCAATACCAGCAACTCACCGGTAGCGAGGGTTTTTCCATCTTCGCCATTACCAAGGTGGGGCTGCCGGTGGCGGTTATTGGCATCGCCGCGATACTGCTGTTTTTGCCTCGCTGGCTGCCGGACCGAAAGGACCAGCAAAAGTTCGGCTCGGTCAAGGAATTCACGCTGGAAGTGGCGGTGGCCCAAGAAGGCCCGCTGGTGGGTAAAACCGTGGGGGAAGCCGGGCTGCGTGAGCTGGATCGTCTGTATCTGGTCGAGATTGAGCGCAATGGCAGCGTGGTCACGGCGGTGCCCTCGGAAGAGCGCCTTATGGGAGGTGACCGTCTGGTGTTTGCCGGCGATACCCAGGCCATTTCCGATGTGTTGCGCATCAACGGTATCGTGCCTTCGGTTCACGACGACGAACCCGCGCTGAGTAAGGATCACGCCGAGCGTCGCCTCGTAGAGGCGGTGCTCTCCCCGCAATCGGACGTGCTGGGCCAGACCATCCGCGATGCCCGGTTCCGGGACCGCTACGGCGCCGTGGTGCTGGCGGTGGCCCGGGGTGGCGACCGTGTGCCAGGTAACCTGGGGAATATTCGTTTGCGGCCCGGCGATGTGTTGCTGCTGGAAGCCCGGCCGGCCTTCGTCAGTCGTCAGCGCTACAACAAGGATTTTCTCCTGATCAATGACCTGGACACCGAGGCGCCGCGCCACGACCGGGCATTGCTCTCCTGGGGCATTCTTCTGGTGCTGGTGGGGCTGGCGGCCTGCGGTGTCATGTCCATGCTGAATGCGGCACTGGTGGGCGCAGCCCTGGTCATCCTGACCGGATGCTGTTCCGTCGGTCAGGCCCAGAAGGCGGTGGATATGCCGGTAGTACTCACCATTGCCGCCTCGTTTGCCCTGGGCGGCGCGCTTGAGCAGACCGGGGCGGCCAGTTACCTGGCCGAGGCGGTGGTCGGGTTCAGCGGCAGCAACGTGCTGTTGGCCCTGGCACTGGTGTACCTGGTGGTATCGATACTGACCGAGATGCTGACCAACAATGCCGCGGCCATACTGATGGTGCCGGTGGTCCTGTCATTGACATCCGCCATGGGAGTTGATGCCGAGCCCTTCATGTTTGCCATTATGCTGGCTGCCTCGGCGAGTTTCGCCACGCCTTTGGGCTACCAGACCAACATGATGGTGATGGGGCCGGGAGGTTACCGGTTTGGGGATTATGTGCGCGTGGGGCTGCCGCTGAACCTGTTGATCGGTCTGGCCAGTATCGGTGTGATTGCCCTGGTGTACGACCTGCTGCCGGTGCTTTAGCCTTCGCTGTCTGGCGTGGGGGGATTGGCGAGAATGTCGCAGCACAGCACCCGGGTGTCGCCATTGTGTTCGAACGCCAGTGATAGGGTGACACACATATAGGCACCTGTGACGCACAGGTATGGGGCCGTCACCTGCAGGTTTTCCGGCTCGGCCAGTGCCTGGCGCAGGTACTGCTGGCGGAACCAGTCTGCGCTGGCGGTGCTCTCCAGCGGCCGGTAGCGGGGGTCCTGATTGCGTTCGACGCTGTCGGAAACCAACGTGTCTTCAATCTGGATGCCATTGCTGTTCACCAGGTAACAGCGAGAGACCGTCCGGTGGTTGAGTAATTCGACGCAGGCCTGCTCCATGGTGGCGTTGTTCTGAAGGCGCTCCACGGTCCTCTCAAAAGGCATGGCAAAGTGGCTGGCTAACTGGTGGTTGGGGTCCTGGATCAACTGCTTGTAGTACTTGTACTCCTCTAGCAGCTCTTCCAGGTCGGCCTGCGCCTGCGACAGGTTTTCCAGCTCTAGAGAGGGCTTCTTGAAATAAAAGCCCTGGACAAAATCAACGCCGGCATCAATAGCGATCATGGCCTGGTCCCGGGTCTCCACGCCCTCCAGCAGAACCAGACAGCCGGACTGGTGCAGTAGCGACGCCATGCCATTGAGAATCTGCCGGGCCTTGCGTTCCTCCGTGGCGCGGTTGAGCAGTGCCCGGTCCAGTTTGACGATGTCTGGAGACAGGTTCCAGATGCGTTCAAAGTTGGAATGGCCGGCACCAAAATCGTCAATGGCGATCAGGCAGCCCAACTCGCGATAATAGGCTACGGTTTCCCGCAAACGCTCAGCGTCGTCGGTAGGCTGTTCAACAATTTCGATCACAATCCGGTGCGGGGGTAGGCCGGTTTTTTCCAGTAACTGGCCAAAAAAGGAGTCTTTCTGGCTTCCTGTTGTGACCACCTGGGGCGACACGTTCAGGAACAGCCAGTTCAACTGGTCTTTGATGCCGCTGTAATTCTGGATGTGCAAATACCGGCACAAGCGATCCAGCAGCAGGTTCTCCGTATGGGAGTCTGGCAATTCGAACAGCTGCAGCGGTGACACCGCACACTGGTCAGTATCAAAAGCCCGGATCAGGGCTTCGTAGCCAATGGTGCGCTTGTGGGAAAGGCTGTAGATGGGCTGCAATGCGGTGTGCAGCGTCAGGCCCCGAAAGTCAGCGGTCCAGGTCGTGTCTCCCTGAGTGAGCATCGGCGAGAGCAAATCCACCTCTGGCGGTGGTGGAAAATCAGGAAGGTCGAAGGACATAGGCAAATTCGAGGCAGTGTCTGATCAGGGTTTTGCAGAGTGCCAAAAAATGCCCGCTATTTCCACCATTTCTGGCGTCAACGGTGCTTAATGGAGGGAGTGTCGGGGGGGCTGAAAAGAACAACCCCCGGCGGAACCGGGGGTTGGTAGCAATCTTAGTTATTGCTGGGTACGGCAACGGATTCGTCGAATTCCAGTTCCATGTCTTTCCTCTCTATCATTTAGCCTTTTAGGCACTGGTTAATTTATGGGTTTATTTTAGTGGTCTGATGAATTCCAACAATCCGTAAAACCGCATATGACGTTGACGTCAACGGATTTCTCTGATCAAAAAAATTGATGTTGGTCCGCAAAACATTCCGATTTGATGTGCTCCCAGGCCGCTCTAGACTGGTTGAATTGATGGGAGGACGAAGAGCCCCAGGACAAGAGGAACAGGAACCTTTATGGCAATGCGAAACTCCAAAAGCGGCTACGGATGGATGGCCATTTTTCTGCACTGGCTGGTGGCGGCAGCGGTGGTTGGGCTGTTTGCGCTGGGGTTCTGGATGGTGGACCTGTCCTATTACGATCCGTGGTATCGCCAGGCGCCGGACATTCACCGGAGCATTGGCCTCCTGCTGTTTGTGACCGTCCTCTTTCGGGTGGTCTGGCGGTGGATCAACCTGGCGCCCCGGCCCCCGGTGAACCACACCCGTTGGGAAGTGCTGTCGGCCCATCTCGTGCATATGTTGCTATATGTACTGATGTTCGTCGCGATGGCCAGTGGCTACCTGATCTCCACGGCGGATGGATCGGCAATCAGCGTGTTTGGCTGGTTTGATGTGCCCTCGGTGACCGGCCGGATGAAAGGTCTGGAGGAGACGGCCGGAGCGGTTCATTACTGGAGTACCTGGGGGTTGGTGGGGCTGGCCGGGTTACACGGGCTTGCAGCGCTGAAACACCATTTCTGGGATCGCGACCAGACGCTGCTTCGAATGCTGGGCCAACCCTGAAATAACCTTATTGACCCGATATAACCGGAAAACCCTGAGAAGGAGAACACGATGAAAAAAGTATTGCTTGCTTCTGCGGTATCACTGGCGCTGGTGGGTGTGGCCCAGGCCGATGAACACGGTGGCACCTATGCCTTTGATAACAAGGACACACACCAGTTCATTACCTTCAAGATTTCCCACCTGGGTTACAGCTGGCTCTATGGCCGGTTTAACGAGTTTGATGGCCAGTTTGTCTACGATGCCGAAAACCCTGAAAACAGTTCCGTGACCGTTACCGTCGACACCGCCAGTGTTGATACCAATCACGGTGAGCGGGATAACCATCTGCGCAGTGAAGATTTCCTGTACGTCAGTGAATTCCCCGGAGCGACGTTCAAGAGCACTGACGTCATTCTGGGTGAGGATGGGGAAGCCGACATCGTTGGTGACCTGACCCTACGCGGCGTAACCCGGGAAATTACCCTTGATGCGGAAATGGTCGGCCATGGTGAAGATCCGTGGGGTGGTTACCGCATGGGCTTTGAAGCCGAGACAGAGCTTCGACTCAAGGATTTTGGTATCCCGATGGATCTGGGTCCCGCCTCGGAAACCGTGGAGCTGGAAATCTCCGTCGAGGGCATTCGACAGTAATTGTACCTTTCATACGATTCCGGGCTCAGACCCGGAATCGGTCTTTCCGGGCTGCCAGTTCGTCAGCCTGGCCCGCCAGAAATTTTTTGAGTCTGTTTTCAATGGCGGTTAAGCATCTGCTGACGCGCGGCAGGTGGGCGGCTGCATTATTATTCGGGGAGGGCGAGCTGGGATCGCAACCGCATCAGCTGCGTTGGGTGCTGTCTGGTTGATGATTATCCCGACAGAGGTGTCTTTGTCGCAGGAACTGACCGCCGAAGATGACGATACCGATCAGAAAACCCGCCCACAGATACGGCTCGGCCACCTGGAAGGTTCCGCTGATGGCGAATTCCACCAGCAGCATCAGAGCCACCGCCAGAAAAGCGTTGACCACCGCTGTCACCATTGCGTGCCCGCAGGCTTTGATACTGGATTTCATAGGCTTCCGCTAATCGAGGCTCAATAACGACGATTTATTCACCATGGCGAGAATACGGGCCGGCCGGTTGCTGCTCCATTGGGGAATTCCGCTATTGGAAATTGGTGTATCCGGGCCGGCGTCCATATAATGGTGCGCCATTACTGTCGGCCACTGGCCGAGGGCGAAGCGTAGCATAATACGCCACATTTTATGTCAGGCATTCCAGGCAAAGGGGCATCCATGCCAGAGTTTCAGACAACGGATGAAGGTTTTGAGCGGGTCTCGCTCAGGGACTACACCGAAAAAGCGTATCTGGATTATTCCATGTACGTCATTCTCGACAGGGCCCTGCCCAACGTGGGCGACGGCCTGAAGCCGGTGCAGCGGCGTATCGTGTACGCCATGTCCGAGCTGGGGTTGAAATCCACGTCCAAGTACAAGAAATCGGCCCGTACCGTGGGTGATGTGCTGGGTAAATTCCATCCTCACGGCGACAGCGCCTGCTACGAAGCCATGGTGTTGATGGCGCAGCCGTTTTCCTACCGATATCCGCTGGTAGACGGCCAGGGCAATTGGGGCTCGCCGGATGATCCGAAATCCTTCGCCGCCATGCGTTACACCGAATCCCGGCTGGCGCCATTCGCCGAAGTGCTGCTGGGTGAACTGGGGCAGGGCACGGTGGACTGGGTGCCCAACTTTGATGGCACCATGGATGAGCCGTCGGTTTTGCCGGCGCGACTGCCTCATGTGTTGCTCAATGGCACTACCGGCATCGCGGTGGGCATGGCCACGGACATTCCGCCCCATAATGTTCGCGAGGTGACGGCGGCCTGCATTCGTCTGCTGGACGAACCGGAAGCGACGGTCGATCAGCTGTGCGAACACGTTCAGGGTCCGGATTTCCCGACCCGGGCTGAGGTTATCACCCCGGCAAAAGACATTCGCAAGCTCTATGAGACCGGCCGGGGGTCGTTGCGCATGCGGGCCCGCTGGGTGCGTGAGCACGGTGAGATTGTGGTTACTGATTTGCCGCATCAGGTGTCCGGTAACCGGGTGCTGGAACAAATCGCCCAGCAGATGCAGACCAAGAAGCTGCCAATGGTGGCGGACCTCCGGGACGAGTCGGATCACGAGAACCCCACGCGCCTGGTGATTGTGCCACGCTCCAATCGTGTGGACCTGGATGGCTTGATGGCGCACCTGTTCGCCAGTACCGACCTGGAGAAGACATACCGGGTTAACCTGAACATGATCGGGAACGATGGTCGCCCCGGTGTGAAATCCCTGCCCGAGGTGCTGACCGAGTGGCTGGCCTTCCGCAAGACCACGGTGACCCGCCGGCTGCAGCATCGCCTGGATAAGGTGCTGGCTCGTCTGCACATCCTTGAAGGCCTGCTGGTGGCTTATCTGAACATCGATGAAGTCATCGAGATTATCCGCTACGAGGACAAGCCCAAGGCCGAATTGATGAGCCGCTTCGGGCTTTCCGCGGACCAGGCCGAGGCCATCCTTGAACTGAAGCTTCGCCACCTGGCCAAACTGGAAGAAATGAAAATCCGTGGCGAGCAGGACGAGCTGTCCGCCGAGCGGGACGAACTGCAGGCCATCCTGGGCTCTGAAGACCGGCTACGGGAGTTGATCAAGAGCGAGCTGGAACAGGACGCGGAAACCTTCGGCGATGACCGTCGTTCACCCATTGTTGAGCGCCGGGAAGCCCGGGCCTTCAGCGAGACCGATCTGGTTTCCAACGATCCGGTCACCATCGTGCTGTCGGAAAAAGGCTGGGTACGGGCAGCCAAGGGCCACGATATTGATCCGGTAGGTCTCAATTACAAGGCCGGTGACCGTTTTGCCCTGGCGGCTCGGGGCCGAAACAACCAGCAGGCGATTTTCCTGGATTCCACCGGCCGGGCCTACGCGTTGATGGCGCATTCGCTGCCTTCAGCGCGGGGGCAGGGGGAACCACTGACCGGCCGGATCAATCCGCCGTCGGGTGCGACCTTTGCTGGCCTGCTGACAGGCAAGCCTGAGCACAAAGTGCTGTTGGCCACCGACGCGGGCTACGGTTTCGTTACTGCGCTGGATAATTTGATCAGCAAGAACCGGGCAGGCAAAGCGGTGGTGACGGTGCCCAAAGGGGCTCGAATCCTGCCTCCCGTGATGGTGCCGGAGACCCGCTCAACACTGTATATTGCCGCGGTTTCCAATGAGGGTCGGATGCTGGTGTTCCCGTTGTCGGAACTGCCCGAGCTGGGCAAAGGCAAGGGCAACAAGATGCTCAGTATTCCGGCCGCCCGAGCCCAGAATCGGGAAGAGCTCGTGGTCGCCCTGGCGGTCTTCGGTGAGGAAGACCAACTGGAAATCCGGGCCGGCAAGCGCAAGCTGGGGCTGCGGTTCAGTGATCTGGAACATTACCTGGGTGAGCGGGGGCGTCGGGGTCACAAGCTGCCCCGTGGCCTTCAGCGAGTGGATACCATTGACGTGATACCATCCGCGGCCCGTGCGCAAGAAGAGGAGAATGCGGACAGTGAGTGAACTGGTACTGATTAACGTATCCGGGCGGGACAAGCCGGGGCTGACGTCGGAAATTACCGGCATTATGGGCCAGTACGATGTCCGCATTCTGGATATCGGCCAGGCGGTGATCCACGATCACCTGACCTGGGGCATCCTGATCGAGATTCCGGATGAGTCCCGCTCGTCGCCAGTGATCCGGGATCTGTTGTTCCGCCTGCACGCGCTGGACCTGCAGGTGCGCTTCGCCCCCATCACTGAAGAGGAGTACCAGGCCTGGGCAGCGGGTCGTAACCGGGCCTGCTACATCGTCACCCTGCTGTCCCGGGATATCAAGGCCGAGCAGATTGCCCGGGTGTCGGCCATCACCGCCCGCCACGGGCTGAATATCGATAACATTACCCGCCTGTCCGCGCGACCGTCGCTGAATCCTTCTGACAACCGTATTGCCTGCGTCGAGTTTTCCGTCCGTGGCACGCCCACCGACCTGGAGCAACTGCGGGCGGATTTCCTGCACATTGCGGGGGAAATGAACGTGGATATCGCGTTCCAGGAGGATTCCATCTTCCGGCGCAATCGCCGGCTGGTGGTCTTCGACATGGATTCCACGCTGATTGAGGCGGAGGTGATCGACGAGCTGGCCCACGAGGCCGGTATCGGGGATCAGGTGGCTGAAATCACCGAGAGGGCGATGCAGGGTGAGCTGGATTTTAGCCAGAGCTTTGCCGAGCGGCTGGCCCTGCTCAAGGGGCTGGACGAATCGGTCCTGGAGGGCATCGCCAACCGGCTGCGCATGACCGAGGGCGCCGAGCATCTGATTCGCAGCCTGAAGGCGCTGGGTTACCGGACTGCCATTCTGTCCGGTGGCTTCACCTACTTTGCCCGCCGACTCCAGGAAAAGCTGGGCATTGACTATGTCTATGCCAACGAGCTGGAAATTGTCGATGGCAAGGTGACTGGCGAAGTGAAAGGCCAGATTGTCGATGGTAAGCGCAAGGCTGAGCTGCTGCTGGAAATTGCCGAGAAAGAGCACATTTCCCGGGAGCAGGTAATTGCTGTGGGCGATGGCGCCAACGATTTGCCGATGCTGAGTCAGGCGGGCCTGGGTGTGGCGTTTCGGGCCAAGCCCCTGGTGAAAGAGTCCGCGCGCCACTCCATATCCACCCTGGGGCTGGACGCCATCCTGTACCTGATCGGTTTCCGGGAAAGCGAAACCAACCAGGCCCTGTAGGAAGGTTTTAACCCACAAAAAAGGCGAGCCGGACATTGGCTCGCCTTTTTTGTGGGCGCCTGGAACGGCTCAGTTCTCGCTGAAGTCGTAATTCATTTCCGGCACCGGGGCCTGCAGGTAGTAGCCTTGGATGTAGTTCACGCCAGCCTGCCACAATGTGGCCAGCACACTGGCGTTCTCCACCAGCGGAATAATCGTCAACTTGCCAGAGCTTTGCAGGCTCTTGACCATTTCCTTGACCTGTTGTTTGGCATCGTCGTTCTTCTGGATTTCCTCAGTGAAGGAACCATCGATCTTCACGTAATCGGCGTCGATGTGCTTTAAGGTGTTGAACGGATTCAGCGCACACCCGAACTGGGAGATGGAGACTTTGCAGTGCAATTCGTGCAGGGTTTTGGTGAAATCCTTGGCCTGCTTCATGTGGTTGCTGGCATCGCCTTCCTTGATCTGGAAGATGAGCGAATCGCCGGGCAGCCGGGCTGCCTTGAGTGCCACGCTGAGCCAGGGGGTAAAGGTCTTGTCCTGAAGCGTTTCGGCCGTCAGGTTAAGGAACATCTTGGTGTTATGGCCCCGCGAGCGGTGGCTGGCCAGTTGTTTGATGGTCTGCAGGATTACCCAGCGGTCGATCTTGATGGTGGTCTCGCTGGGGCCGACCGGTGGCAGAAAATCGTAGGGGGAAATTTCCTTGTTGTCTTTGTCGAGCATGCGCACAAAGGCTTCGTAATGCTCCTCGTCCTCGCCGCGCAGGTTGATCACCGGCTGGAACAGCAGGCGGAAGCGGTTCTCGTCCAGGGCACGCTGGATGGCTTCCGCCGAATTGCTCTGGTCCAGGGTTTCGTAGTCTGCCGGGTTGTAGACCAGCACGCCATTGCCCTGGGCGGTGCCCTCCTGCTTTTTCACCTCGGCTGAGGCCGTATGGGCCCGCCCCATCATGTCCTCGGCTTTCGGGGAATTCTCGGTAATGGCCGCAATGCCAATCGAGACAGTCAGCGGTACGGTGTGGCCATTAATGTCGAACAGGTGGTCTTCCACCGCTTTACGGATGGCCTCGCACTGCTGTTCCATGCTTTTTTCGTCGCAGGGCAGGCACATCATGCAGAAGGCATCGTCGCTCAGACGGGCCAGGGTCATGTTGTCGCCGGCCTGCTCGCGCAGCAGACTGGCAAGGTCGCCAAGCAGGATGTCGGCACCGGAGATGCCCACTCGTGTCTTCATGGACAGGAAGTTGTCCAGGGCGATGTAGGCCAGTGCGCCGGTCTGGTTGCTCTTGCCGGCCTCGGCAATGGCTTTGCCCAGCAGGCCCATCATATGCTGGCGGTTATACAGGCCGGTCAGCAGGTCCTGGCTGCTGATTTCCTGTAGCTTTTCCTCCAGCTCGGCATCGGAGTGCTCCGGCTGCAGGACGATCTGGGTGCAGATCTCACCGTCGAAGGTTGCAGCCGATACCGACATGGTAACGTCCAGCTCCTGATCGTCACTGCGCCGGGCGGTGCAGTTGAGCGTCATGCCGTCTTCGCCCTTGTGGGCGAACTCTTTCATGAATTCCTTGTATTTTTCCTGACTTTCCGGAGTCAGGGTGTCCAGCACCGGAATGCAGATCATCTCATCCAGGTCGTCATAGCCCAGCAGGTCCAGATAGGACTGGTTGGCATGGATGTGCATGCCGTCGTTGATGTAGGCAATGGCGTCCTTGGAGCTTTCCAGCAACAACTGACACCGTTGCTCGGCTTCTCGCAGGTGGGACTCGAGTACACGCCGCCGGCGCCTGTCCTCCAGTGCCGCCAGCTCTCTTTTGGCAACCAGCACCAATAGATCAGTATGTTCGAATGGCAGGGCATCCTGGGCACCAGCACGCATGATGGCCACGGTGCGGTCATGATCAAATGCTTCGGTCAGCAGGATGAAGGGGATGTCTTTATCCATGCGCTTGATGATGGCGAGAACGTCGTCCGGACCGAACTCCTGCTCAAGATCCCTGGCCAGAACCAGATCCCAGGTGGAGGTCTTGAGTGCTTCTTCCAGGTCTTCCTCGGAGGTAATCCGGTGCGCTCGGGTTGCCCGGCCCGCATTTCGCAAAAGGCTGACGACCGACTCCGCATCGTTCTGGGATGGGTCGAGGATTAACAGGTGTACGGTGGTGTTGTTCTTATGCATTCGAAAGAGATCTCATGACGCCCGTGGGTGATCTGGCCGCCACCCCGTTGTTTAAGTTTGCTGTTGGTTATGATGCAGGGCCTTGAAGCTGATAACAACCGGATATGTCACAACGAGGGCCAGAGGGAGTCAAACTCGTCATCGGTT
Organism: Marinobacter nauticus; assembly: GCA_044811145.1. GTDB lineage: Bacteria > Pseudomonadota > Gammaproteobacteria > Pseudomonadales > Oleiphilaceae > Marinobacter > Marinobacter nauticus_A. The sequence goes on along the minus strand of CP085245.1, from coordinate 315,398 downwards.
GCCGTGCCGCCACCGGACTGTTGGCCCGGTGACCCTGCGCCGGACACCACTTCGGAACCGTAAACCTTCAGTTCAAACTGGCTGACACTGCCGGTGGCGGAGACTTTCTTGAGCAGTTGCGCCTGATCCTCGCAGCCGTCGTGCAGGAGCGAGATGCGGTGACCGGTCTGGAATGGCATACGGGGAGTGACCAGCGTTGCCGCCTGGTTGACCACGTTGATTTCCGGCAGCATCAGGCCGCGCAGGTATTCGCTGCTGTTACCCGTTTTCTGGATCAGGCGCACGGCGCAGGGGGCGGCGCTGGGCGCGAGCAGTTCGATGCCCAGTTGCGTGCCCTGGTTCTTGATCTGACGCAGCCACCGAACCACCGCAATGCTCCAGGGGTAAGAGGTATGCTCCCGTACTCCCAGGATTTCACCGGCTTGCAGGGACGGCGGTACATTGTGCTCCCAGGCCACACAATAGCCACCCGGGCTGGTGTTGACCAGCAAGGTCTGGTGCGACTGGGGTCGATTGCGCGGGGCCTGGGTGCTGGCGTGGTTGCTCGCTCCACTGCGGAAGGTGATCGGGGTTTCGTTGCCATGCAGGCGGTGTTCATCCGGCTCGGTATCGTGGGCCTGTGCCCACGGGTCCTTTTCCTTGTTGGCGCGTTTGATGAACAGATTTTCCTGCTCATGGTGCGAGCTTTCATTGCCATCAAGGAATTCGGAGAAGGTTTTTTCACCCGACACGAAGTAATGGGTGGCGCTCAGCCCCACGCAGACTTCCAGGGTGCCCTGGCTGGCAATCCGGTTGAAATTCCGCTTGGCCAGAATTCCCAGCGCCTGGCTCAGGTGGGTGAGCAGGGTGTCACTGACATTGCCTGGCACAGCCAGGGGCGTTTTATCCTGTGTCTTGTTTCGCCTGGCCTCCAGCAGTTCAGACAGGTAGCCGGATAGCGTGGTGGTATCAAATCCGTAACAGTCGTCTTCCGGGGCCTGGTTCAGCAGGCTCCGGTAGATGGGCGGCTTGTCCTGTTTGGGGTTGACGATAAACAGGCTATCGGTACTGGCATCGGGGCCGCAGTGGGTGAATGGCGTCCAGGTTTCAAAAAGCTCATAGACCTGCGTCAGTTCGTTCTGGCGCAACTGGTTTGGCCGCGCGCAACCCAGAAGCAGTACCCGCTTGTAGCTGTCCTCCACCGTGCTGGTGCGCTGGTGGTCCAGAGTGTTGTCTTCCACCTCCTGGTCAAGCAGGTCATGCTGCCAGGCAAATCGGTACAGGTTGTGGGCTTCGAACCAGCTGCGGCGAGGGCTGGGACAATAAAGCTGATGGGAGCGCAGGATGGTTGCTCCCAGTTCGGAAATGATGCGATGGGTCACCGTCGCAATGGGGCGCCGGTGTTTGTCTGCACCGCCGTTATCCAAAAATTCCAGCAGGCAGAGTTTGTAGCCGTTGGCCAGGTGAAGCTGCAGGGCCTGGGTCAGGTTGGCAATTTTGCGCTGTTTCTCAGGCAGGGCAATGGCCAGTCCCAGAAAGTGGCGGGATAGCTCGGCACAGACAAAATGGATCTTGTCACGAATGATTTCCAGAAATTGCAGGCGTTGCTGGGGGGCCATGAACACCTGATTCAGCTCCAGGATGGCGTGATACAGCTGGCGTGACGCCTCGCCGACATTCACCATGGGCAGTTGTTGGGCCCAGAGCCGGAATGCCTTGGGCGTCGTGTCACAGAACGACAGGCTGGCCGTTTTCTGTTCCGGCACCTCGAGGTCTGGTTTGCTCAAATTACCTTCCATGTTTCAACGCCAATGTCTGGACGGCACGCACGCGTTTGAAAGCGCTTAAGAAAAATGCCGTAATTATTGATAAACAATAAAATTCAGGATAGCAAAACCGCTAAAAAAAGCGAGTTGCCAACTGCTTACAGCAGCGGCGTCTTGCTGGCGGCTCCCGGCAATTCCCGCACCAGTTTGGGAACCAGAAAACCCGGGAGTTGTTCCATCAACTCACGGACCAGAGCTTTTGCCTGGTCGTCACTCACCGCAAAGTGGTGGGCACCCTCCACCGGGTCAAACGCATGTAGATAATAGGGCATGACTCCGGCTTCGAACAGGGTCTCGCTCAATTGGGCCAGGGTGGCGGCGGAATCATTCACGCCCTTGAGAACCACGCTCTGGTTGAGCAGCGTAACGCCGGCTTCCCGCAGTCGTGACAATGCGTGGCGGGTTGCCTGGTCAAGTTCCGCCGGATGGTTGATGTGCACCACCAGGACTTTCTGCAGGCGGCTTTTCGAGAACCATTCCAGCAGCGAGTCGTTTACCCGCTGGGGAATGACGACTGGCAGGCGCGAGTGAATGCGCAGACGGCGAAGGTGAGGAACCGTGTCGAGCAGTTCCGCCCACTGGGCCAGTAGTCGGTCGTTGGCCGCCAGGGGATCGCCGCCGCTGAAGATCACTTCGTTGATCTCGGGGCTGGCGGTCAGGGTGTTGATGACCTCGTGTCGATCGTCCGGTGACAGCCGGTGTTCGCCGTAGGGAAAGTGTCGCCGAAAGCAGTACCGGCAATTGATGGCGCAGTGGCCAGTGACCATCAGCAAAGCCCGGCTGCGGTACTTGCGGATCAATCCGGTGGTCTGGATGGCGTCATCTTCGCCCAGGGGGTCCGTGACAAAACCGGGTTCCTGATGGCTTTCCTCGATGAGTGGCAATACCTGGCGTAGCAGCGGGTCATCGGGATCGCCCGGCTGCATGCGTTGAACAAAGGGCTCGGGCACTCGAATCGGGAAAAGCCCATGACCGGCCCGGGCGCCTTTCAACCAAGGCTCCACGGGAAGTCCAAGCCGTTTCAGAAGTTCCTCGGGGCTGGTGACGGCGTTGCTCATCAGTTGCTGCCAATCCGGCCTGGGTTCGGGAATCTGAAGGGTCGCCATCCCGGTGGCGGGGCGCTGGCTGCTTTCCCGGGCTTCTATCGAGGCGGGGGTTCGCTGTATCATAGCGACTTTTGGCATTTTAACGACATTACGTCAGGTGAACATTTCATGGCTTCATATTCTACCAACGAATTTCGCGGCGGTCTCAAGGTTTTGCTGGATGGTGACCCCTGCATCATGCTGGAAAACGAATTCGTCAAACCGGGCAAGGGCCAGGCCTTCAATCGCGTCAAGCTGCGCAACCTGATGACCAACCGGGTCTGGGAACGCACCTTCAAGTCCGGCGAAAGCCTCGAGGCCGCCGATGTGGTCGAACTGGACATGGAGTACCTGTATTCCGATGGTGAGTTCTGGTACTTCATGATGACCGATGGCTCCTTCGAGCAGTACCCGGCCAGTGAAAAGGCGGTGGGTGACACCATCAAGTGGCTCAAGGAGCAGGACACGTACACGGTGACCCTGTACAACGACGCCCCGCTGAGCGTGACCCCGCCGAACTTCGTGGAGCTGGAAGTGGTGGACACCGATCCGGGCATGAAGGGTGACACCGCCCAGGGCGGCTCCAAGCCTGCGACTCTTTCGACCGGCGCCGTGGTGAACGTTCCGTTGTTTATCACCATCGGTGAGGTGCTGAAAGTGGACACCCGCACCGGTGAGTACGTCAGCCGCGTCAAGAACAGCTAATTTCTCCGATGACAATGGACTCTTCCTGGCGGCCCACGGCCTCCAGGGACGCCCTGAAAAGCCGCGCACAGCAGTTGCAATATGTGCGCGGCTTTTTTGCGCAACGTGGGGTGCTGGAGGTTGAAACCCCGGTGCTGGGGCGTCATGGCGTGACCGATGTGAACCTGGATGGTATTGCTGCCCGATCTGGGCTGGGGGAAGTGCCGCTGGGCTGGCTGCAGACCTCGCCGGAATATCACATGAAACGGTTGCTGGCTGCCGGTTCCGGGTCGATCTTCCAGGTGTCCCGGGTGTTTCGCAGTGGTGAGCGGGGCCGGCGTCATAACCCGGAATTCTCCATGCTCGAGTGGTACCGGGTAGGTTTTGACGATGCCGAGTTGATGGCTGAAGTCGCCGAGCTGGTCTGTGGCTGGCTGGATTGTGACTGGCCCGAGGTTGTCACTTACCGTGAGGCAGTCCGGCGGAGCGCCGGCTTTGATCCCTTGACCATCAGCGACCGGGATCTGCAGCGGTACTGCGAGCAGTGGCTTGAGCCCGAGCAGTTGGCGGGGCTGCGCAGGGATGCCTGCCTGGATTTGGTAATGAGCTTTCAGGTGGAACCCGAACTGGGGCAGGACAAGCCAATATTTATCACCCGTTATCCGGCCTCGCAGGCCGCACTGGCCCGGATATCAATGGTCGACGGTTATTCGGTGGCCCACCGTTTCGAGCTTTATTATCAGGGGGTTGAACTGTGCAACGGCTACTGGGAGCTGACCGATGCCCAGGAACAACGCCAGCGTTTTATGGCGGATAATGAGCAGCGTAAACGCGCCGGTAAGCCTGAAATGGCGTTGGACGAAGCGTTCCTGGCGGCGGTGAGTGCCGGGCTGCCGGAGTGTTCGGGCGTGGCGCTTGGCCTGGATCGGTTGCTGATGCTCAAGCTGGGAGCCAGCGACATCAGCGATGTGCTGGCCTTTCCGATAGAGCGGGCCTGAGGCGCTCAGGCGTCTTTATTGTCCAGCGCTCCGAAGGCCTCGCCCAGGCGGACTTTCTTGCCGGCAATCTGATCCGCGTTCCACTGCACGCTGCCTTTTGGCATGACGGCGATGACCGTGGAGCCAAGGCGGAAACGGCCCATTTCTTCACCTTTTTCAAAGCGCACTGCTTCATCACCACTGTACTCCCAGTGAGAAACCTGGTGGGGGTTGGGCGCGACCACGCCGGCCCAGGTGGTCTCCACGCTGCCGACAATCATCGCCCCCACCAGCACCAGCGCCATGGGGCCGGCCTCGGTATCGAACAGGCAAATAACCCGTTCGTTGCGGGCAAACAGGTTGGGCACCTGTTCGGCGGTGGTCGGGTTGACGGAGAACAGCTTGCCGGGTACATAGACCATGCCGGTCAGGGTGCCCGCCATGGGCATGTGGATGCGGTGATAGTCGCTGGGTGAAAGGTAAACCGTTGCAAACTCGCCGTCTTCAAAGGGCGCGGCGCGTTCAGCATCGCCCCCGAGCAGTTCGGTGAGGCTGAAGGATTGCCCCTTGGCCTGGAAAACGCGATCGCGGCTGACTTGCCCAAGCTGACTGATGGTGCCATCCACCGGGCTGGTAAACACCGTCTGGTCGCCCTCGATGGGCCGCGCTCCATCTTTCAGGGCACGCGTAAAAAACGCATTAAAGGTGGGGTAGGCGGTGAGGTCCGGTTCAAGGGCTTCACTCATGTTCACGCCGTACCGGCCGATAAACCATTTGATGACCCGGTTCTTCAGGGCAGGCGCTACGTCCATGTCGGCGAGGCGGCCAGCCAACCGGGAAACCGCCAGCTGCGGGGTTACGTACTGGCTGAGAACAAACAGTTTATCAAGCATCCATGAAATCTCTTGCGTTAAAACGACCGGCAAGTTTATCAAATTGTAACCACTGTATAGAAATGGTTTTGAAGTTTCGCGGTTGTGGCAGAGGCTTGCTATGATCGGTTCCCTTAACCGGACGAAAGGCGTGCATTGATCCCATGTTGTTGATTATTGGAGCTGTAATAGTTATTGCCAGCGTGCTGGGCGGTTACATACTGCACGGTGGAAACCTGGCTGTGCTCTGGCAGCCAACAGAGGTGCTGATCATCGGTGGCGCCGCGGTGGGTTCGTTTATCATTTCCAACCCCCTGCATACCGTCAAGGAAGTGTTTCAGGGCGTGCTTCGCCTGGTGACCGGTTCGCCTTTCAATAAATCCTATTACATGGACCTGCTGAGCCTGCTGTATGAGATTTTTGATAAATCCCGTAAACAGGGCGTGATGGCCATTGAGGAAGACATCGATAACCCGGAAAGCAGCCAGATTTTCACCCGTTACCCGGCGGTGATGAAATCAAAGCACCTTCTGGATTTTATCACCGACTATCTGCGTATCATCAGCACCGGCAACATGGCCGCGCACGAACTCGAAGGCATGATGGAAAACGAGATTGATAGCCGCCAGCACGAGCTTGAAGAGCCGGCCCACGCGGTGAACAAGATCGCTGACGCCTTGCCGGGGCTGGGCATTGTGGCGGCGGTGCTGGGTATCGTGATTACCATGAACTACATGTCCGAAGGGCCCGAGAAAATTGGCCTGAGCGTGGCCGCCGCCCTGGTGGGCACCTTCCTGGGTATCTGGATGGGTTACGGCTTTGTGGGGCCCACGTCGATTGCCCTGGAACATTCCGCCAAATACGAACTCAAAGCCTACGATTGTGTGAAGTCTGCCATTGTAGCGACGGTCTCCGGCCAGGCGCCCCAGATGGCCATTGAATTTGGACGCAAGTCGCTGCCGACGGACAAGCGTCCGGCGTTCCAGGAACTCAACGATCACGTGCGTTCCAAGTGATTTCTGGGCACACAGCGGGCGAGACGGAGTAAGGCGTGGAAGAGCAGCCGATAATCATCAAGCGCAAGAAGAAGGTGGTCGGGGGGCATCACGGCGGCTCCTGGAAAGTTGCGTTTGCCGACTTCGCCACCGCCATGATGGCGTTTTTCCTGGTGATGTGGCTGACTGCCACCGCGACTCCGGAGCAGAAGCTGGCGGTTGAGGGCTACTTCAAGGACCCGGTTGGCTTTACCGAGGGTGGTTCGCCAAGCCCGGTGGATCTGGAGGGCAGCGCGTCTGTGATTCAGGAATCAACGCAGGATGTGGCGCCCAATCAGATTCAGCTGAAAGACGAAACCGTCGATCAGTTGTCTGAAACCCTGGAGCAGCGTCGAATGCAGGAGCTGTTCCAGGAACTCCAGGAGCGCATTGAGCAAAGCGAGACCCTGAAGGAATTCAAGGACCAACTGCTGATCGATATCACGGACGAAGGCCTGCGTATCCAGATTGTCGATCGCTCCGGCCGCCCCATGTTCGACAGCGGGCGGGCCGAGCTGAAATATTATTCACAGGACATCCTGTTCGAGCTGGCGGACACCCTGGGAACCGTCAACAACAAGCTCAGCATTACCGGGCATACGGATTCGACGCCTTTCAGCGGCCGGCCCGGTTACACCAACTGGGAGTTGTCGGCCGATCGTGCCAATACCGCCCGAAGAGCTCTGGTGGCTGGTGGTGTACGCCCGGACCAGATCGCCCGGGTGGTGGGTTTGAGTGACTCTGTGCTGTTCGACAAGGAAAATCCCAGGGCGCCGGTAAACCGCCGTATCTCCATTATCGTCCTGAACAAGAAAACCGCCGATGACATCCAGAGTGGTGCGGCACGCCCGGATAAACCCCTGATCGACCTGACCCAGCCCAGTGAGGAAGATCAGCAGCGGGCCACCGAGCAGCTCGAAGGCGGCGACTGGTTCAACCAGCCTGACGAACCCGAGGAGGGGGAGCTCAACTGGTAGCAGGCGCCGACAAAGCCGGCGCCTGGTTCAGGAGAGCTTAAGCCCCCGGGCCTGTTGCTCGGTCATGTCCTGAAGGATGCGATGAAAGCTCTTCAGCCGCTCCGGTGAAATCTCGCCCGCCTCGGCTGCCGCATCCAGTGCGCAACCGGGATCGCCCATGTGGCGGCAGTTGCGGAACTTGCAGTGGCCGATCAGTGGCCGTATTTCCCGGAAGCCATATTCCAGCTCCTGCGGCGTCATGTGCCACAGGCCAAATTCCCGGATGCCCGGAGAGTCAATCAGATCCCCGCCAATGGGCAGGTGGAACAACCGGGCGGTGGTGGTGGTATGAACCCCCTTGCCGGTGCTTTCAGACACAGCTCCCACCCGAAGGCTCTCATCCGGCAGCAGGGTCTGGATAATCGACGACTTGCCCACCCCAGACTGACCCACGAACACACTGGTCTGGCCTTTCACCAGGTCCTGAACTTCCGGTGCCGGGGCATCCTTGGCGCCCGCTGCCGAGGTTTTGACTACCTGGTATCCCAGATTTTCGTAGCGAGACAGCAGGGTTTCGATCTGCTCGCGGTTATGTTTGCGAATCAGGTCGGTCTTATTGAGCAGAATCACCGCCGGAATGTCTGCGGTTTCAGAAGCGACGAGATAGCGGTCAATCAGGTTGTCGTGGGGCTCGGGTTCCGGGGCAATCACCAGGATAATATGGTCAATGTTCGCCGCCACCGGCTTCAGCGCCCCGAAATTGTCCGGCCGCTGCAGCAGGTTGTCCCGGTCGCACCGGGCTACAATGACCCCGGTCTCGCTCTTGCCCGGCCGCCAGATGACCTTGTCCCCGGTCACCAGGCTGTCGATGTTTGCCCGCACAAAGCAGCGAAACACCTCACCCTGGTGCTCGCCCTCAAGTGCTTCAATATCGAGCTGTTGCCCAAAGTGAGCAATCACCAACCCCTGCTGCTCGACGCCAAGCTCCCCGGCCTCGGCCTGTTCCTGAACGGCTTTCTCTTTGCGCGCGGCCCGGTTGGCCCGCTCTTTCTGGATCTTCTCGATGCGCCACTGCTGGCGTTTGTTCAGTCTGCGTTTGGCCATGTACTCGTACGTTTTCCGGCGAAGTGGTGTGACACATGATACGTGAATCATGGACAATGGTCAGAGTTTTGGAGTGGTTCTTTGTCTCCGTAGACTGAGATTTTTGGTGCGGGGCGCCAGGTGGGTAAGGCTTTCCAGGAGACGCTACGAGCACATCCATGTGCGCTTAGCTGAAGCCATCCATGGCTTCAGATACTCCTGGAAAGCCTTACCCACCCGTCGCCTTCTTGCTTCCGTGCTGTTCTCCGTCGGGAGGAAAGTCGAGTTATTTTGAAGCATATTCATAAGCCGGCTTACCAGCTTACTAGCAGGTCACTTAGGCGGCACCCAAAGCGGCATACTCTTAATCTGAACGTGCAGGTGTGGGTCTGCTGTCCAAAAATTTTGAAGGCCATGGATGGCCTGAAATAAGCGCACATGGGCGAAGCAAACGTTTTAGAAGCGAAGCTTCGCGTGCCGCGTAGCGACAGCAATCTGTGATTGCTGGCTGGACCCGCTTGCGGGTGCTCGTAGCGGTTTTTGGACAGCAGACCCACGCCTGCACTGGCAACCAAGTTAAAAAGGCTGAGAGGCACAGGAAATGGCAGAACAAAATACCAAGCTGGTCTGGATCGACCTGGAAATGACCGGTCTGGACCCGGAGAAAGAGCGGATCATTGAGATGGCGACCATCATCACCGACTCGGAGCTGAACACCGTCGCCGAAGGCCCGGTAATCGCCATTAACCAACCCGACAGCCTGCTGGATGCGATGGACGAGTGGTGCACCAAAACCCACGGCGCCAGCGGCCTGACCCAGCGGGTGAAAGAAAGTAATGTTAGTGAAGCCGAAGCCGAGCACATTACCCTCGAATTCCTCAAGGAGCACCTGTCCGCTGGCGAATCGCCCCTGTGCGGCAACAGCATCGGCCAGGACCGCCGCTTCCTGGTGAAGTACATGCCCGAACTTGAAGGCTTCTTCCATTACCGGAACCTCGACGTGTCCACCATCAAGGAACTGGCCCGTCGTTGGCGCCCCGATGTGCTCAACGGCGTGAAAAAGAAAGGCAGCCACCTGGCGCTGGACGACATTCGCGATTCCATCAACGAATTGCGCCACTACCGCGAGACGTTCTTCAAACTCCAGGAATAATTCGCAGACCTAAAGGCCGTGGTGGCGCAGCGCCCAGGCCACGTGTTCGCGTACCAGCTCGGACGGGTGAGCGGCCCGTTGCTTCAGGGCCTCAATCACGGGAATGGTGGAAGGTGCGTTGCCCAGCCCGACGGCCAGGTTACGCAGCCAGTTCTCGTAGCCGGTGCGGCGGATGGTCGAACCCTCGGTGCGCTTGAGGAATTGCTCCTCGGTCCACAGGAACAGTTCGGCCAGTTCCGAATTATCCAGCCCGTGCCGAGGCTGGAAGTCGTTTTCCGCCGTCGCCTTGCTGAATTTGTTCCAGGGACACACCAACTGGCAGTCGTCGCAGCCAAACACCCGGTTGCCCATCTTTGCGCGCAATTCCTCGGGGATCGGTCCCTTGAGCTCAATGGTGAGGTAGCTGATGCAGCGCCGGGCATCGAGTAAGTGAGCGCCCACAAAAGCGTCGGTGGGGCAAACCTCCAGGCAGGCTGAGCAGGAGCCGCAGTGCTGCTTTTCAAACGGTTCGTCCACCGGCAGGGGCGCACTGGTGAAGATTTCGCCCAGGAAGAAATACGAGCCGGCTTTGGGATGAATCAGCATGTTGTTCTTGCCAATCCAGCCCAGCCCCGCCCGCTGTGCCAGCCCCCGTTCCAGTACCGGGGCACTGTCAACGAATGCGCGGTAGTCATAGCCGCTGACCGCCTCGTCGATCCACTTCGCCAGGGTCGCCAGGCGTTTGCGCATGAGTTTGTGGTAATCGCGACCGAGAGCGTAGCGGGTGATGTAGGCCTTTTCCCGGTTCTGCAGGGTATGTTTGGGGTTGTCTGGTGCGGGTAGGTAATCCAGGCGAACCGAGATTACCCGGGCCGTCCCCGGCACCAGGGAGTCGGGGGTGTAACGCTTGTCGCCGTGATCGGCCATGTAGCCCATCTGCCCGTGGTAGCCGGCTTTCAGCCATTGTTGCAGGCGTTCGGCATGGGGGCCGGTATCGGCTAGTGTGATGCCGGCATCGGCAAAGCCCAGGTCTTTGGCCCACTGGCGGATACGCCCTGGCATGGCTGCCAGTGGTGTGTGGGTGCGGTTGTCTTGGGAGGAAGTGGCCATGATGACTGCCTGGTGCGGTCGCCTGCGAATATTTAATTTGATTAAGTTATGACCTTTTTTTCTGTTTTGCTATGCTTTACAGGTATCTGGCCAAAGGTCTTAAACCGAATTCTTTACCTGCATCCCTGGAGTCGCGGCCTATGCCGACGCAGACCACGCACAGTTTACCAGAAGCCCTGTATTCCGCCGATGCCGTGCGGGCTATGGATGAGTATCTGATTAACGAGCAGGGAGTGGATGGTTTTGAGCTAATGCAGTCCGCGGCCCGGGCGGCTTTCCGTCAGTTGTTGCGACTCTCACCCCCGCCGGAGTCCATTCTGGTGCTTTGCGGGGCGGGGAACAATGGTGGTGATGGCTATCTGGTCGCGGCCAATGCGCTTCGTCATGGTATGAACGTTCAGTGTGTGGCCGTTGCCCCGGTGGAGAAGCTGTCCGGCGACGCCCTGAAAGCGGCGAACAAGGCGCGGGCCGAAGGCGTTGAGATACAGGTGCTGGCGGATCTGGCCGAGTCGGAGCTGGAAACAAAGCTGGGGTCTGTTGCGGTCATCGTCGATGCCATGCTCGGAACCGGCGTTACCGGAGCGCCAAGGGAGCCAGTCGCCAGTGTGATTTGTGCGGTGAATGCTTCGGGTGTTCCGGTGCTGGCCGTGGACCTTCCTTCGGGGCTTAACGCCAATACCGGCGCTGCCGAGGGAGACGTTATCCAGGCGGCACTCACCGTGACGTTCATTGGCGCCAAAGCGGGTTTGTATACCGGTCAGGGTGTGGGGGCCTGTGGTCGCGTTGTTTTTGAATCCCTGTCCACGGAAGCCCACGGGGTGGGGGATCAACAGCAGGCGATAGCCGGGCTATACCGGTGGTCGGCCTGTCAGTCCTGGTTGCCGCAAAGGGCGTTGAATGCCCACAAGGGAAGCTTTGGCCACGTGTTGGTGGTTGCCGGCGACCATGGCTATGGTGGCGCGGGACTTATGGCAGCGGAAGCCGCCGCTCGCTCCGGAGCCGGATTGGTGTCTCTTGCTACCCGCGAGGAGCATGTGTCCGCGGCGCTGGCGCGCTGTCCTTCGGTGATGGTGCGCGGCGTTAGCCACGGTAATGATCTGACGCCTTTGCTGGAAAAAGCGGACGTTGTCATTTGCGGCCCGGGCCTGGGCCAGAGTGCCTGGGGGCAGCAATTGCTGCAAGCCGTGATGGGCAGTGGCAAGCCACGGGTACTGGATGCCGACGCCCTCAATCTGATGGCCGGTCAGGCGCCCTCCGTTTATGATCGGCAGGTGCTTACCCCTCATCCGGGTGAGGCCGCCCGACTGCTGGGTTGCCAGGTTGCCGACGTGGAGGCCGATCGCCTGGCAGCGGCGAAGAAATTGCAGCAAATGTTTGGTGGCGTGGTGTTATTGAAGGGCGCCGGTACCGTGGTGGCTGCAGGCACCGGGGTGCCCGCCATCATTGCAGGGGGTAATCCTGGGATGGCGACCGGCGGCATGGGCGATGTCCTGTCGGGAATGGTTGGCGCCCTTGTGGCCCAGATGCACAGCCTGGAAAAGGCCACTATTGCAGCAGCCTGCGCTCACCTGGCGGCGGCTGATCAAGCCGCGCAAAGCCAGGGGTACATGGGGTTGTTGCCCGTTGACGTGATTGAGGCCCTGGCCGGCGTGTTTTATTCCGTGCAGCCAGTGATTGCCAGTAACCGCCGGGAGGGCGAATGAGCATATTCGGGAATGAGCGCCGGCTGTATCTGGAAGGCGAGGCTGAAACCGAGCACCTGGGTGATGAGCTGGCCAGGCTGGTGAAAGAATCGGGCCACGGTGCGACCCTGTATCTGGATGGTGACCTGGGGATGGGCAAAACCACCCTCAGTCGGGGCATCATGCGGCGTCTTGGGCATAAGGGCGCGGTCAAAAGCCCGACTTACACACTGGTCGAGCCCTACGAAGACCTGGAGCCACCAGTGTATCACTTTGACCTGTATAGGCTGGGTGATCCGGAAGAACTCGAATACATGGGAATCCGGGATTACTTCGCCACGAATTGCCTGTGCCTGGTGGAATGGCCGGAGCGGGGCGAGGGTGTGCTGCCAGAGCCGGACCTGGAGATTCATCTTGAGCGGCAGGGTGACGGCCGTTCAGTGGTGCTTCGGGCCCGGTCTGCGTTTGGCGCGTCCTTGTTGAACGATATTGAACTGATGGGGCAGCACTGATGAAACGGTTTTTCAGGCTCACGTTCGTGTTTCTGATGATGGCCACGGCCGGCTTTGCCTCTGCGGCCAGTAAAGTGGAAGGTTTGCGGATATGGCCGGCGCCGGATCATACCCGCGTGGTCTTTGACACTGGCAGCCAGGTGAACCACAACGTATTTTCCCTCTCCTCGCCGGCCAGGTTGGTGATTGATCTGAAAGATGTCGCTCTGGCAACCAACCTGGACGCCGTGGATCTCTCTGGTAGCCCGATCCAGCGTATTCGCAGCGCACCCCGTAACGGTGATGACCTGCGCGTCGTGCTGGATTTGAAAAGTGACATCAAGCCCCGCAGCTTTTCCCTGAAACCCAACAAGCAGTATGGTCACCGCCTGGTGATTGACCTGATCGACGAGAATGGCACCCGCATTGAACAGGCCAATAGCCCGACACTGACCGAGGATGCGTCGGGCAAGCGGGATATCGTGGTGGTGGTGGATGCCGGTCACGGTGGCGAAGACCCTGGCGCTATCGGGCCACGGGGCACCCGTGAAAAGGACGTGGTGTTGAGAATGGCGAAAACCCTGGCCGCTTTGATCAACGAGCAGCCCGGCTACACCGCCAAGTTGACCCGTACCGGTGATTATTACATTGGCCTGAGAAACCGGACGATTCTGGCGCGTAAGTACAATGCCGACCTGTTTGTGTCCGTACACGCGGACGCTTTCCGCACGCCGCAACCGAAAGGGGCGTCGGTGTTTGCCCTGTCCCAGCGTGGCGCCACCAGTGAGACGGCTCGTTGGCTGGCCCGCAGTGAAAACCGGTCGGATCTGATTGGCGGCGCCGGTAGCCTGTCTCTGGAAGGGCGCGACGACCTGCTCGCGGGTGTCCTGCTTGATCTTTCCATGACCGCAAGTATCAACGCCAGCCTGGGGGTTGGCAGCTCGGTGCTTGGTGAGCTTGGTCAGGTGGCGGAGCTGCATAAGCCCGGCGTGGAGCAGGCGGCGTTTGCGGTGCTCAAGTCCCCGGACATTCCCTCAATCCTGGTGGAAGCCGGGTTCATCTCCAACCCCACCGAAGAGAAGAATCTGTCGACCGATTGGTACCGCAGCCGCCTGGCCAACGCCATCATGGCGGGCATTGATGATTACTTCCAGACCACGCCGCCGCCCGGCACCTTGCTGGCCTGGAAAAAACGCAATGGTGGGAGTAATTCCGTCAGTCAGTACCAGATCCAGCGTGGCGATACCCTCTCGGCCGTGGCCCGTGAAAATCAGGTTACCGTTAACGAGCTGATGCGGTTTAACGGGATGAACGATGATCGTGTTATGGTAGGGCAAACCATTCGCATCCCTTCATCGTGATTACGAGGTAAGTCCCGGCTATGCCCCACATTCAGTTGCTTCCACCCCGACTGGCGAACCAGATTGCCGCCGGCGAGGTGGTGGAGCGGCCCGCATCTGTTGTCAAAGAACTGGTGGAAAATGCCCTGGATGCCGGCGCTTCCCGGGTGGATGTGGAGGTCGAGCAGGGCGGTGCCAAGCTGATCCGGGTCCGGGATGACGGCTTTGGCATTGGCGAAGCCGACCTGCCGCTTTCTCTCAGCCGTCACGCCACCAGCAAGATTACCTCCCTGGACGACCTCGAAGCCGTGGGTACCCTTGGGTTTCGGGGGGAGGCGCTGGCCAGTATCAGCTCCGTCTCCCGTCTGGCGCTGACTTCCCGTACCGCCGAGCAGGAAGCTGCGGCCCGTGTGCAGGTTGAAGGCCGTGACATGGATGCCAGTATTACCCCGGCGGCTCACCCCGTGGGCACGACGGTGGAGGTACGGGATCTGTTCTTCAATACCCCCGCCCGGCGTAAGTTCCTGCGCACCGAAAAAACCGAATTCAATCATGTGGAAGAGTGCATCCGTCGTCAGGCCCTGAGCCGGTTCGATGCCGGTTTCACCCTTCGCCATAACCAGAAAGTGGTGCAGAGCCTTCGGCCCGCGGCTTCGGACCTGGACCGGGAACGCAGAATTGGGTCGCTCTGTGGACAGCAGTTCATTGATAACGCGGTGCTGATTGACACCGAAGCCACGGGGCTGCGTCTTTGGGGGTGGGTGGCCTTGCCGACCTTCTCCCGCAGCCAGGCGGACCTGCAATATTTCTTTGTGAACGGGAGGGTGATCCGGGACAAGCTGGTGGCTCACGCGGTTCGCCAGGCATACCGGGACGTGCTGTACAACAACCGGCACCCTGCGTTCGTACTGTATCTGGAAGTGGACCCTGCAACGGTGGACGTCAACGTCCACCCCACCAAGCACGAAGTCCGATTCCGCGATGGCCGGCTGGTGCACGACTTCATTTTCCGCACCTTGCACCGGGCCCTGGCCGATGTTCGGCCGGACGATCATTTGCGTGGTGCCATGGCCGAATCGTTTGGGCGCGAAGCCAGCGTCTCACCTGCCGCGGCCCAGACAGCGCCCGCCGCTTCGCCGTTCCCCGGCAATCCGGGAGTCGCGTACCCCGGTGGCATGGGTGGGCAAGAGCGCCCGGTGGCTTCGCCAAATCCCCAGTGGCAGGCCAGCGACCAGATGGCCTTTTACCAGTCGCTGAATGAAGGTGGCGGCGTGGAGAATCGGAGTGCGCAACCAGCGGCAGAGGCTGGACCTGCCGTGGCTTCTGCACCGACGCCACCGCAAGGAACGGATGAGGAGCCGCCACTTGGTTACGCCATCGCCCAGTTGCACGGCATCTACATCCTTGCCCAGAGCCGGGCCGGGATGATCGTGGTGGATATGCACGCGGCCCACGAGCGCATTACCTATGAGCGCATGAAGCGGGCCCTGGATGAGCAGGATCTGAAAAGCCAGCCGTTGTTGGTGCCGATGTCGCTGGCTGTCAGCCAGAAAGAAGCGGCCCTGGCCGAGAGTCATGGTAGTGAGCTTCAGCAACTGGGGCTACAGATTGAGCGCATTGGTCCCGAAACGCTTGCGGTCCGGCAGATTCCCGCCCTGCTGCGGGGCGCCGATACCGAACAACTGGTACGCGATGTCCTCGCGGATGTGATTGAGCATGGCCAGAGTGACCGTGTGAAAGCCATGACTCACGAATTATTGGGCACCATGGCCTGCCATGGTTCGGTGAGGGCCAACCGGCAGCTGACGATTCCGGAAATGAATTCCCTGCTGCGAGACATGGAAGCCACCGAGCGCAGCGGTCAGTGCAATCATGGTCGTCCCACCTGGACCCTGGTTACGCTCTCGGAGCTGGATAAGCTGTTTCTCAGGGGGCGTTGACCGGCATGTCCGTAACCGATCCCGCCAAGCACGATGGCCTGCCCCCGGCCATTTTCCTGATGGGGCCGACCGCGTCGGGCAAGACCGATCTGGCCATCGCCCTGTGCCAGCAGTTGCCCTGTGAGATCATCAGTGTCGACTCCGCCATGATCTATCGGGGCATGGATATCGGCACCGCCAAGCCGTCCGGGGAAGAGTTGGCCCAGGCGCCGCACCGACTGATTGATATCTGCGATCCGGCTGAAACCTACTCGGCGGCTGACTTTCGCCGGGACGCCCTGGCCGAGATGGCAGACATTACCGAACGGGGGCGGATTCCATTGCTGGTGGGTGGCACCATGATGTACTTCAAGGCGCTACTTCACGGCATGTCGAACCTGCCGTCGGCCAGTCCGGAATTGCGGGAGCGCATTGAGCAGGAAGCCGATGCGCGTGGCTGGGAAGCGCTGCATCGGGAATTGTCTGAAAAAGACCCGCAGGCGGCAAAACTGATTCACCCCAATAACCGGCAACGACTGATGCGGGCCATCGAGGTGCTCAGGTTGACGGGCAATCCGATCTCCAGTTACTGGCGGGCCGAAGAGGCCGGACAGTCAGCAGGTGTCGAGGATTTCACGTATTCTACCCGCTGGCAGGCAGACGAAAACGCCAGCCTGCCGTATACTGTCTGCCAGTTTGCGCTGGCCCCGGCACATCGTTCCATCCTGCACCAACGCATAGAGCGGCGTTTTCTGGCCATGTTGGAAGCGGGTTTTCTGGACGAAGTCAGCGCCCTGATGGCCCGTGGTGATCTAACGCCGGAGATGCCCTCGATGAGGTGTGTTGGTTATCGGCAGGCCTGGGACTACCTGGCTGGGCATACGGATTATGAGACTTTTGTGGCGAAAGGCGTTGCCGCCACCCGTCAACTGGCCAAGCGCCAGTTGACCTGGTTACGGAAATGGCAGGACGTGCAGTGGTTGACCACGCCCGACATTTTCCCGGTGCTGGAAACCTTGAAAAGCCAAGGAGTTCGCGCCACATTTGAAGAGAATAAATGACGATCTGCACTTACTAAAAAAACAGGAGAACACTCATGTCAAAAGGGCACTCCCTACAAGACCCTTACCTCAACGCCTTGCGCAAGGAACGCATCCCCGTTTCCATTTTTCTGGTCAATGGCATCAAGCTGCAGGGTCAGATTGAATCGTTTGACCAATTCGTGATTCTACTGAAGAACACTGTAAGTCAGATGGTCTATAAGCACGCCATTTCCACGGTCGTGCCTGCACGTAACGTTCGTGTTCCGCCGCAGAACCCGGCCGAGGAAGGTGAGTCTGAGGACTGATCACCGTCTTACCGGTTTTTTACACCCGCGTTCCAGGTCAGGTTTCGGGCTGACAGGGGCGCGGGTGTTTGTATTTATGGAGTTGATCAAACTTGTTTGAGCGTCCTGATGTCGGAGAGCGGGCGGTTCTCGTTCACATAGATTTTACCGCCCACGAAGATACCGAAGACCCCGGAGAATTCCGTGAGCTGGTTACCTCGGCAGGTGTTGAACCTGTTGCCTCGGTGACCGGTTCCCGCAAACAGCCCAGCCCGCGGCTTTTTGTCGGCAAAGGCAAGCTGGAAGAGATCCGCGATGCCGTGGCCGCCAACGAGGCCGATATCGTGCTGTTCAATCACGCGTTGAGCCCGAGCCAGGAACGCAACATTGAGCGGGAGCTGAAGTGCCGGGTGCTGGACCGCACCGGCGTGATCCTCGATATATTTGCCCAGCGGGCCCGAACTCACGAGGGTAAGTTGCAGGTCGAACTGGCCCAGCTCGAGCATATGTCGACGCGACTGATCCGGGGCTGGACCCACCTGGAACGCCAGAAAGGCGGCATCGGGCTGCGCGGCCCGGGTGAAACCCAGCTGGAGACCGACCGTCGGTTGTTGCGCGAGCGCATCAAGTCGATCCACAAGCGGCTGGAAAAGGTACGCAAACAGCGGAATCAGGGGCGGCGGGCCAGAAAGCGTGCGGACATTCCCACGGTGTCTCTGGTGGGCTACACCAACGCCGGCAAGTCGACGTTGTTCAACCACGTCACCACCTCGACGGTGTACGCGGCGAACCAGTTGTTTGCCACGCTGGACCCCACCTTGCGCCGGCTGGACCTGCCAGACGTCGGACCGGTGGTCATGGCGGATACCGTGGGATTTATTCGCCATCTGCCCCACAAGCTGGTGGAGGCATTTCGGGCTACCCTGGAAGAAACCACCCAGGCGTCGCTGTTGCTCCACGTTATCGATTGCTACGACAGCCGTCGTGACGAAAACATCGAGCAGGTGGAAAGCGTCCTGGCAGAGATCGGAGCAGACGAGATTCCCGTATTACAGGTATTCAACAAGATTGACCTGCTGGAGGATTTCGAACCACGGATTGATCGCAACGAGGACGGCGTCCCCGTGAGAGTCTGGGTGTCCGCCGTTTCCGGTCAGGGTCTGGAACTGTTGTTTGATGCCATTGTCGAACGCCTGGCTGAAGATGTGGTCCACCACTTTGTCGTGCTCGGACCCACCGACGGCAAGCTGCGGGCATTACTGCACGAGGCCGGGTCGGTGCTCAGTGAGGAATACCGTGACACCGGTGATTCAGTGGTGGAAGTGCGCCTGCAGAACCGAGACTGGTTGCAACTTCTCAGCCGCGCCGGTGTTCAGGAACAGGATGTCAGACTGGACGACCAGTAACCGCTGCAAGTGCGGTATTGCCGGGGAAGCTATAAATCCCTAGTATTTGCAGCCATTCGCATAAACACGAACGGAGAGAACTATGGCCTGGAATGAACCGGGTGGAAACCGTAACGACAATGACCCCTGGGGAACCGGTGGCGGTCGTGGCGGCAATGATCAGGGGCCGCCGGATCTCGATGAAGCCCTGAAAAAAGGACTCGATAAACTCAATCGGATGCTGGGAGGCAAAGGCGGCAATTCTGGCAACTCCGGGGGTGGCAAAAGCTCTGGCGGGGGTGGCTTTGGCGCCATTCTGGCCGTAGTGGCCATCCTGGCTGTCGGTTACGTCATTTTCCAGTCGTTCTATACCGTGGACGAACAGGAGCGCGCGGTGGTTCTGAGGTTCGGTGAATACAACCGTACCGAAAACCCGGGTCTGCGTTTCAAAGTGCCCTTGATCGACAACGTCACCAAGGTGCGCGTGACCAACGTCCGCTCGGCGGAATCCTCCGGTCAGATGCTGACCCAGGATGAAAACCTGGTGACGGTGGACCTTCAGGTTCAATACCGGGTGTCCAACGCCGAGGCCTACGTGCTGAATGTTCGTGACTCCAATCAGGCCCTGGCCTTTGCCACCGACAGTGCCCTGCGGCACGAGGTTGGCAGTTCCTCCCTGGATGACGTGCTGACCGAAGGTCGTGCGGAGCTGGCGATTCGAATTGAGCAGCGCCTGCAGAACTTCCTCCGCGACTATGGCGCCGGTCTGGAAGTGGTTCGGGTGAACGTCGAAAGCACCCAGCCGCCATCCGCCGTGCAGGATTCCTTCCGTGAAGTTCAGCGGGCTCGGGAAGACGAGCAGCGCCTGAAAGAGGAAGCCGAGACCTACCGCAACAAGATTGTTCCGGAGGCTCGTGGTCAGGCTCAGCGCTTGATTGAAGAGGCCAATGCCTACAAGCAGGAAGTGATCGAGCGGGCTCGCGGTGAAACCGCGCGCTTCAAGCAACTGCTGGCGGTGTATGAGAGTGCCCCGGTGGTTACCCGTGAGCGCATGTACATCCAGACAGTGGAGCAGGTGCTGACTAATAGCAGCAAGATCCTGGTGGACACCGAAAGCAGCGGCAACATGATGTACCTGCCTCTGGATCGGCTGACCCAGAACCGCTTGCCGGCCAACAGTTCCCAGTCTTCCGGGAACAGTAACAACGCACAGCAGGTGGATATTCAGGCCTTGACGGACCAGGTGTTGCAGGAAGTGCAGAGCCGTCAGAACGCCAACATTCGGAGGAGCAGATAAGTTATGGGACCCAAAAGTATTGTGGGCCTGGCAGGCGCTCTGATTGTTGTCCTGCTTGTGCTGTCCAGCGTTTATATTATCCCGGAAACGCACCGGGGCGTGTTGCTTCGGTTTGGTGAACTGGTAGAGACCGACATCCAGGCCGGCCTTCACTTCAAAGTGCCGGTGATCGATGAGGTGCGTGAATTCGATGTTCGTGTACTGACCATGGATCTGCCGTCCCGTCAGTACTTGACCGTCGAGAAAAAGCCGCTGGATGTGGACTCGTATGTTGCCTGGAAAATCCGTGATGTTGACCAGTTCTACCGGGCAACCGGTGGCGATGAATTCCGGGCTCAGTCGCTGATTCTGTCCCGAGTGGACAATGGTCTGCGTGACGAGTTTGGTGTTCGTACCATGCACGAAGTGGTGTCCGGCCAGCGTGATGAGCTGATGCATACCCTTCGGGACCTGGTAAACCAGACCTCGGTTGACGAATTTGGTATTGAAGTGGTGGATATCCGCATCAAGGCCATCGAACTGCCAGGTCAGGTCAGTGAAAACGTATACCGCCGCATGGCGACCGAACGCCTCAAACTGGCCCAGGAGTTCCGTTCCCGTGGCCGTGAGCTGGCCGAAGGTATCCGCGCCGACGCGGATCGTCAGCAGACCGTGATTCTGGCTGAAGCCTTTGCACAGGCTGAAGAAACCCGGGGCGAGGGTGACGGTGAAGCGGCTCGTATTTACGCCGAAGCCTATGGTGCGGATGAAGAGTTCTATAGCTTCTACCGCAGCCTTCAGGCTTATCAGAACACCTTCTCTGGTAAGGACGACCTCATGGTGATCGACGCGAAGAGCGATTTCATGAAGTTCCTGAACAACCCGGCAGGCGCCAATTAATCGCAGCCGGAAGCACGAAGAACCGGAATACTCAGGTATTCCGGTTTTTTTGTGTCTGCCAACGGTGTAGAATTTTGCCGGTTTTGTGTCGGGTTTTCCGCATCCGGGCCCGTTAAATCCTGAGTCATTACCCTGGCTCTGTGCCAGTCAGGGAACAACGGACAACCGAATCTCATGACTGTATCTGATCGCTGGTTACTGCCTGACGGGGTGGAGGACATTTTGCCGCCACTGGCCGGGCAGATCGAATCCCTGCGCCGGGATGTAATGGACACTTGCCAGCGCTGGGGCTACCAGCTGGTAATTCCCCCGCTGATTGAGTACCTCGAATCCCTGTTTACCGGCACCGGTCACGACCTGGAGCTGCAGACGTTCAAGCTTACGGACCAGTTGACTGGCCGCATGATGGGCGTGCGCGCGGATATGACGCCGCAGGCGGCCCGGATCGATGCCCATACCCTGGGCGATGAGGGCATCACCCGCCTGTGCTACGCAGGCCACGTGTTGCATACCCGGCCGCATCACATGCTGACCGGCCGTACACCGATTCAGGCGGGCTGTGAGCTGTTTGGCAGTGCCTCCGAAACCGCGGATCTGGAAATAATCGCCCTGATGCTCGAGGCCCTGCGTGTGTCAGGCTTGCCTCGGGTGCATCTGGACCTGGCCCACGTCTCCATTTATGAGAGCCTGATTACCCAGGCCGGGTTTGATCGCGAGACCGAAGCGGCGGTGTTTGATGCGATGGCCCGAAAATCGGTACCGGAACTGGACCAACTACTGGGTGACCGTGCCCCGGGTTCCGCCGGTGCGCGCTTGCGGGAGCTGGCGCGAGTAAACGGTGGTGTTGAAGCACTGGAGCTGGCGCAGTCGATTCTCGGTGGCGCATCGGACGATCTGGACGCGGCCCTGGAACAACTGGCCCGTGTTGCACAGATGCTCAAGCGGGACTATCCGGAAGTCAGCCTGGGCTTCGATTTCTGTGAATTACGCGGCTACAACTACCACACTGGCTTGGTGTTTGCCGCTTATGTGCCGGGCCATGGTGATTCCGTGGCCAAGGGCGGCCGTTACGACGCCATTGGCAGTGATTTCGGCCGGGCCCGCCCGGCCACCGGTTTTAGCCTGGACATCCGTGCCCTGGTAGCCCTGGGGCAGCGGGCATACAGTCGTGCCGGCTCCATCTGGGCACCGGCGGAAGCGGACCCGGCGCTGGAAGGGGTGATTTCCGGGTTGCGCATGACCGAGACGGTCATCCGTGCTCTGCCGGAAGACGCGCAGGCCGATCCCGCCGAGCGCGGGTGCGATCGCCAACTGGTAAAACGTGACGGTAAATGGGTGGTGGAAGCGCTGGACTGACAGTGCCAGCGTGGTCTCGCTTACACTTTTCTTTGCTAAATTTTTCAAGGCGTTCCCTTTCGGGCCGCCGGATACGAGAGAGAATCATGGGTAAAAACGTTGTTGTGCTGGGCACTCAGTGGGGTGACGAAGGCAAGGGTAAAATTGTTGACCTTCTGACCGACAAGGTGGCGGCCGTGGCCCGCTTCCAGGGCGGTCACAATGCGGGCCATACACTGGTTATCGAAGGCAAGAAAACCGCGTTGCACCTGATTCCCTCCGGTATCCTCCGGGAGCACGTACTGTGCCTGATCGGTAACGGCGTGGTGCTGTCGCCGGAAGCCCTGCTCAAGGAAGTCCGTGAGCTGGAAGCCAACGGCGTGGCCGTGCGCGATCGCCTGAAGATCAGCCTGGCTTGTCCGATCATCCTGCGGACCCATGTGCGTATCGACCAGGCCCGTGAGCGTGCTCGTGGCAACGACAAGATTGGCACCACTGGCCGAGGTATCGGTCCCGCCTACGAAGACAAAGTCTCCCGTCGTGGTCTGCGTCTGGGCGATTTGTGCAACCCGGGCGATTTTGAGAACCGCCTGCGGGAGATTATGTCCTACCACAACTTCATCCTGACCGAGTACTTCAAGGAAGAGCCGGAAGACATCGAAGCGGCCCTTGCTGAGCTCAAGGAAATGGGTGAGGAAATTCTGCCCATGGCGGCGGATGTTACCGATATCCTGCATGACTACCGCAAGCGCGGTGAGAACATCCTGTTTGAAGGTGCCCAGGGCTCGCTGCTGGACATCGACCTGGGTACCTACCCGTTCGTAACCTCATCCAACACCACCGCCGGCGGTACTGCCACCGGCTCCGGTTTTGGTCCGCTGTTCCTGGATTACGTGTTGGGTATCACCAAGGCCTACACTACCCGTGTGGGCTCGGGACCCTTCCCGACCGAGCTGTTTGACGACATGGGCAAGCACCTGGCCGTCAAGGGCAACGAGGTGGGCACCACCACTGGCCGTTCACGCCGTTGTGGCTGGTTTGATGCCGTGGCTTTGCGTCATGCCATTCAGATCAACAGTGTGTCCGGTATCTGCCTGACCAAGCTGGACGTGCTGGATGGTCTGGAAACGGTGAAGGTTTGTATCGGCTACAAGACCCCGAACGGCGAGATTTTCCGTCCGCCCATCGGTTGCGACAGCTACAAGGACATTGAGCCGATCTACGAGGAACTCCCGGGCTGGAGCGAAAGCACCGTGGGTCTGACCAGCGTGGACCAGCTGCCGGAGAACGCCAAGGCTTACATCCGGTTTCTGGAAGAAAAAATTGAAGCGCCGATCGACATCATCTCAACCGGCCCGGACCGTGTGGAGACAGTGACCCTGCGTCATCCGTTCGGAGAGTAAGGCCTCAGTTGCCTTGAGCGAATAAAAAACCGCCCGCAGCTCCCCTGGCTGCGGGCGGTTTTTTATGCTTGCCTGAAGTGGGTCAGGGCTTTTCGGCAATGATTGTCGCGCGTTTGGGGCCTGGGTAACCCTCAATGGTTCTGCTGGGATCGTCCGGGTCCAGGAAGTCTTTGAGAGAGTTGAAGCGCATCCAGTCCGTCGCCCGCTGCTCATCGGTGGTGGTGTCACTGACATCCACCACCCGGGCATTACGGAAGCCGGTCCTATCAAGCCACCGTAACAGGGTTGGGCAACTGGGCAGGAACCAGACGTTGCGCATTTGTCCATAGCGGTCCTCAGGCATCAGGCTGTAGCCTTCCGGACCATCGACCACCAGGGTTTCCAGCACCAGTTCGCCACCTCGGCGCAGGGTGCCTTTCAGTTCCAGAAGGTGGTCCAGAGGTGAGCGGCGGTGGTAGAGCACGCCCATGGAAAAGGTGGTATCGAACAGCTCCAGTTGGTTTGGCAGATCCTCCATGCGCACAGGCAGCAGGTCTACCGGCACATCCCCCAGGTAGCCTTTCACTGCCAGGAACTGGAACAGGAACAGCAGGCCGGGATCAATGCCGACAACCCGGGCCGCGCCAGCGCCGGCCATGCGCCAGCAGTGGTAGCCCGAGCCGCAGCCTACATCCAGAATGGTTCGCCCCCGGAGGTCGGCCAGGTGCGGTGCAACCCGCTCCCATTTCCAGTCCGAACGCCATTCGGTGTCGATGTAGGTGCCGAAAAAGTCAAAGGGGCCCTTGCGCCAGGGCATCAGTCCCCGCAGGCCCCGTTCCAGCTGCTCATGTTGGGGCGTGGTCAGGGGTGACGGCGCATTGAGAGTCACGGCGCCGGCGTTCAGGTCGGCCTCTGCGCTCGGCACTGACGGCAGGGTATGCAGCGCTTCCAGCCACCGGGGCAGGTCACCATGGGGGCGCTGCTCGAACTTCTGGATGAGCTGCTGTTTCAGCACTTCCGCCCATTGGCTGCGGTCGGCCTGGGTCAGGTAATCCAGAATCGGGTTGAAGTGCATCTGCCAGTCAAACAATGCCATAGGAAAATACAGGGTCCTGAAATCAAGGGTTTTTAATGGCGAGCATGGAAACAAAATTGAAGCACTGGTACCACACCAAGACCTGATCAAAGCCGGCGTCCTGCAGGCGGGCCTTGTGAGTGGCCAGTGTTTCCGGGATCAGCACTTTCTCTATCGCGGCCCGTTTCTGGCTGATTTCCAGGTCGGAGTAGCCGTTGGCGCGCTTGAACTCGTGGTGCAATCGGGTCTGGATGTCCTGCTCCGCGTCGGACTCAAACCGTATCTTTTCGGAGAGAATCAGCACACCACCAGGCAGGGTGGCGTTGGCAATCCGGGTTAGCAGGGGCAGTCTTTCCTCCGGCGGGACAAATTGCAGGGTGTAATTCAGCGTGGTGACCGAAGCCTTGCTAAGCTCCGTGGTCAGGATATCCTCACAGCGAAGCTGCACCGGCAGGTCGTTGTCGTCCAGGGCAACGTAGTGCTCGCAGCGCTCGATCATGGCGCTGGAGTTGTCCACGCCCACCAGAGTGCAGTCACTGTGGGGGATGCCATGGCGCATGGCCAGGGTGGACGCGCCCAGGGAGCAGCCCAGGTCGTAGCAGTTTGAGCCGGGCTGCACATACTGCTCGGTGATCACCTCGATCATCGGAATGATGGTGGTGTAGCCGGGAACCGAGCGGCGAATCATGTCCGGGAACACCCGGGCAACCGAGGCGTCGAACCGGAAATCTTCCGGGTTGCGCTCGGTCGCGAACAGACGGTCGGTCAGTTGCTCGGGTGGTACAGACCGCTTACTGGCCATCGCGGACTCCGGGGGTTGGCGTTGCCGGATCGATATCCGTGGGGGAGGGGCGTCTGCAGCGCACACCACGGTTTTTGTAGTCCACCAGAATGCCCCGGAAGGAGGGATCGACATCGGCAGCGATGGCCAGATAGCCGTCCACACAGGCGGCATGGAGTTCCGAGGGCTTGCGGGACATGCGGAATTCTTCGCCGGGTTTTACGTGAATGGCCTGGAAGTCACCCACCGGCACGTTGTCCTTGTTGTCCGAATGATCGATGCGGCCGCTGGTTTCCAGCACCAGTACGGTGCCAATCACCGCCACCACTGCGGTGGCAATGAGTGCGCGTACCGAATAACCTTTTTCCTTCTCGTTCATGCTTACCTCTTACAACAGAAAGTCAGAATTGCCCGGGCAGACTGATGGCCGGCTCCTGCAGGGCTGCCAGTTGTTCTCTCAGTGACAGGATCTGGTCCGACCAGAATCGCGCGTTGGCGAACCAGGGGAAGAACCGGGGGAAGGCCGGGTCATCCCAGCGCCTGGCCAGCCAGGCGCAGTGAGACAGCTGTCGATAGCACCGCAGTGGCTCTATCAGGTGACGCTCTCGCCGGTTGAATTCGCGGAACATCTCATAGCCTTCCAGCAATTCCCCCAGCTGGGCACCCCGCTCGGTGGCCTCACCGTTCAGCAGCAGCCACATGTCCTGGATGGCGGGGCCTGTCCGGCAATCGTCCAGGTCCACAAACAGCATCTGTTCGTCCCGGCACAGAATGTTGCCAGCGTGGCAGTCGCCGTGAATTCGCAGGCTGTCCACCGGCCCGGCATCCTCCACCCGGGCGCGACAGGCTGCCAGCAGATCGGGAATCAGGCTGTCCCAGGCCGGGCGAAGATCCTCCGGTACCCAACCATCGGTGATCAGGAATTCGTTATGTCGTTCAATGCCATCGAGCAAATCAAACGCTGGCCGATGCTCAAAACTTTTCAGTTCACCGATGTTATGCATTTGCCCCAGCCACTGGCCCAGCCGGTAAAGGGTGTCGGTCACACTGGTATCCGGTGCCTGGCCACCCCGTTGCGGGAACACTGCGAACCGGAATTCCCCATGTTGGCCAAGGGATTTGCCACCCGCAAGGCGTATGGGAGCAACTACCGGTATGCCGGCATCTTCCAGGGCCAGGGTAAACTCATGCTCTTCAAGAATGGCCGCATCCGACCACCGGCCCGGGCGATAGAACTTGGCAATTACCGGAGGGCTGTCGTCCACGCCCACCTGGTACACCCGGTTCTCGTAGCTGTTCAGGGCAAATAGCCGGCCATTGATGACAAACCCGGCTTCTTCCATGGCATCCAGGATAACGTCAGGTGTCAGCGCGTCGTAAGGATGGCTGGAGTTGGTCAAATCGGGCGATTGGTTCTGCATAAAATCCAAGGGTTGAACACTGTGCCGTGAGTATACCGGTTATGGCCGCACAGGTAATGTGGGCAACTCCGAATTCAACCAGGCGTTCGTGCCAGGGCCCACACCTGAATGTCCTGGACGCCCGCCTCATGCAAGCAATAGGCGAGCGCCCTGACGGTTGCCCCTGTGGTTACCACATCGTCTACGATGGCCACCCTTTGAGGCGGAGGGCCGCAGACCTCGAACACGTTATGCAGGTTTGCCAGTCGTCCGGAGCGTCCAAGCCCGCGCTGAGACTTTACCTTTTTCACCCTGCGGGTCAGTCCTGTTGAGACCGGCACATCCAGAGTACGACCCAGGAATTCAGCAATATCCGCCGCCTGGTTGAAGCCACGCGCCCATCGCCGTTGCCAGTGCATGGGGGTTGGTACCAAGGCATCGGGCCAATCGGTCGGCGCCAGGAATTGTTCAATGTAGCCCGCGAGCCCGGACAGTAGCGGACGGGCGAATTTGCGCTGGCCGTGGTACTTGTAGCGCCCGATCATGCCGTCAATAGGGAACTGGTAGCGCCAGGGAATCAGGGCCCGGGAAAAGGGCGGTGGGGTGCTCTGGCATTCGCCACAAAGTGTATTGGGGACGGCAAAGGCCAAGGGAAGGGCGCAACGATAACAGTGCCAGCGATTGTTGGGCAGGTCCTGCTGGCAATCGCGGCAAAGCCCGTGAGTGCTTGTGTCTGCCAGGCAGGCTACGCAGCGGCCATCGCTCTTATCGCTGTTAACCTTTGTGCTTAGAAAGGTTGACAGAGGTTCCAGTCCCTTTATCATCGCGGTTTATCCGTAAACCAAATAACCCAGAAAGGTTAACAGGACTTTGCCATGACCGCCACCGCACTGCGTCACGACTGGACGCTCAAGGAAGCCCGGGAACTCTTCAACCTGCCCTTCAATGATCTTCTGTTCCGCGCCCAGACCGTACACCGGGAGCATTTCGACCCCAACGAGGTGCAGGTCAGCACGCTGCTGTCGATCAAAACCGGCGCCTGCCCGGAAGACTGCAAGTATTGCCCCCAGAGCGGTCACTACAACACCGACCTGGAAAAAGAAAAGCTGCTGGAGATCGAAAAAGTGGTGGGCGAGGCTCGCGCGGCCCGGGAAAAAGGCGCGTCCCGCTTCTGCATGGGTGCCGCCTGGCGCAGTCCGTCCAAGAAAGACATGCCCTATGTGCTGGACATGATCCGGCAGGTGAAGTCCCTTGGCCTGGAAACCTGCATGACCCTGGGCATGCTGAAAGAAGAACAGGCCGAGGAACTGGCCGAGGCAGGCCTGGATTACTACAACCACAACCTCGACACCTCCGAGAAATACTACAGCCACATCATCACCACCCGCACCTATCAGGACCGTCTCGATACCCTCGATAACGTGCGCAAGGCGGGCATGAAAGTCTGCTGCGGCGGCATCATGGGCATGGGCGAGGAAGAAGATGACCGCGTGGGCCTGCTGGTGGAACTGGCGAACCTGCCACAGCACCCGGAAAGTGTGCCCGTGAACATGCTGGTGAAGGTAAAGGGGACTCCGCTGGAAGATGTGGAAGACCTGGACCCGTTTGATTTCGTACGCCTGATTGCGGTGGCTCGCATCATGATGCCCGAGTCCCACGTGCGCCTGTCGGCGGGTCGTGAGCAGATGAACGAGCAGATGCAGGCGCTGTGTTTCATGGCCGGGGCCAACTCCATTTTCTACGGCGAGAAGCTGCTGACCACCTCCAACCCGGAGGCGGACGCGGACATGCAGCTGTTCCGCAAGCTGGGCATCCGGCCGGAGCAGCGGGAGCAGTGCGCCAGCGAGGAGCAGGAGGAAGAGGCGCTGGCCGAGGCCGTGGAGTATGAGGCGACGCGGCACCTGTTTTATGACGCTACTCGGGAATCTGCTTGATTTAGACTTGGGTGCTGTGGCTTTGAAGGCCGGGGTACGCTTTCCGGGACACGCTCAAGACATCCGTGTGCGCTTAGGTCGCGCCATCCATGGCGCTCTATAGTCCCGGAAAGCGTACCCCGGCCTTCAGCCAATCTGGCCACGAGTTACCTCCCTGTTTGTGGTGTTTGAGGCGGCTCCTTGGTTCAGGACATGCTCCGAAATTAAGCGGTGGATCGGGAAGACCTACCCGGTTCACCGCGTTCGGCATGGAATAAGGGCTGAGGCGGACTTTTCACAGTCGATGGTTAATACATGCGTGACTTTGCAGCAGAAATAGAACAACGCAAGCGGGACGGCCTGTACCGTCACCGCCGACTGGTGTCCGGCCCCCAGCAACCGCAGCTGACGGCCGATGGCAAACCGTTGTTATCGTTCTGCAGCAACGACTACCTGGGGCTGGCCAATGACGCGGGTAATATCGAAGCCCTCAAAAACGCCTTGCCGGAAACCGGTCTGGGCGGGGCGGCGTCGCATCTGGTTTGTGGGCACCACGAGGCGCACCATCAGTTGGAAGAGCGGCTGGCGGCGTTTACCGAGCGCAGTTCGGCGCTGTTTTTCTCCACCGGCTACATGGCCAATATGGGCGTGATTTCGGCGCTGGTGGGCCGGGGCGACACGGTGTTTTCGGACAAGTTGAATCACGCCTCGATTGTCGACGGCTGCATTCTCAGTCGAGCGCGGATGCGGCGGTACGCCCATGGCGACGTCGTAGCGCTGGAAGAAATGCTGGCTAAGACCGATGGCCACAAGGTGGTGGTGACGGATGGAGTGTTCAGCATGGACGGCGATGTTGCGCCGCTGAAGGAACTGGCCCGGGTATGCCGGGCGCACGACGCATTGCTGGTGGTGGACGATGCTCACGGACTTGGTGTGCTTGGCCCGCAGGGTCGGGGTAGTGTGCTTGAGGCCGGCTTGTCGGAAGAGGACGTGCCGGTGCTTATCGGCACCCTGGGGAAGGCGGTCGGCACCAGCGGTGCTTTTGTCGCCGGGCCGCAGTGGTTGACGGAATATCTCGTGCAAAAGGCCCGCACCTACATCTATACCACCGCCATGCCGCCGGCGGTGGCCGCAGCCACCCGTGCCAGCCTGGACCGGATTGAAGCCGATGACGCACGCCGGGATCACCTGAACCAATTGATTGCCCGCTTCCGGGCCGGTGCTGAAAACCTCGGTTACGAACTGATGCCGTCACAGACACCCATTCAACCGATCCTGATCGGAGAGAATCACGCCGCGCTGGCACTGAGCCAGGCTCTGGAAGAGCAAGGCATGCTGGTAACCGCCATCCGTCCACCCACCGTGCCGGTGGGCCAGGCGCGGTTGCGGGTGACGCTGAGCGCGGCGCACACCACTGACAATGTGGATCACCTGCTGGCGGCACTCTCGAAGGCGCGCCATCTGCTTAATGAATCCCCGGAGGGCCTGGCCCAATGAGTGCTGCTGAGAGTCTGGCAATGTCTGTTCCCGCCCCGGCGGAGCTGAGCACCGGAAGCAAGGCCTCCATCGCGAAAGGCTTTGGCGGCGCCTGCCAGACCTACGACACGGCTGCCCGTCTGCAGAAGCGGATGGGCGATGCCATGCTGGCCAGCCTGCCTGAAGACCTCCGGCCCGGCAGCATTCTGGATTTGGGCTGCGGCACCGGCTGGTTTACCCGGAAACTGGCGGAACGCTTCCCGGGAGCTGCGCTAACTGGTGCGGACCTTTCCCCCGGCATGTTGGCTCAAGCCTCAATCAATGGCCCGGAGCAGGCTGCCTGGCTCAATGCCGATGCCGAACAGTTGCCCTTGCCTGATCAAAGCGTGGATCTGATTTTCAGCAACTTGATGATCCAGTGGAGCAACCGCCCTGAAGCGATTCTTGCCGAATGCCGCCGCCTCTTGAAGCCCAGTGGCGTGCTGGCGGTTTCCACCCTGCTGGATGGCACCCTGTGGGAGCTTGAAAACGCCTGGGCCCAGGCCGACCCCGGTCAGCCCCACGTGAACCGATTTGTTGGCGAAGCCGACTGGCAGGCTTTGGCGAGTAGCGTTTTGCCGGGTGTCGCGCATCGGGCAGAAACCCTGGTTTTGCCTTACAATTCTCCTCTGGACCTCAATCGGGAGCTGAAACACCTGGGTGCGGGTTACAAGGGCGAACAACGCCGGCGAACGGTTACCGCCCCCGGCCGGTTCAAAGCCATGTGCCAGTCCTACCCGAAAGGCCCGACAGGCGAGGTAAATGCCAGTTACAGGGCTGGTTGGTTGTATTGGCAAAAGCCGGCAAGCTAGAAAGTTTACGTATGTAACTCCGGCGGTTTGCACTGCAGATCGACGGTGAGGGTGTGGTACTCCTTCCCGGGACTATAGAGGGCCATGGATGGCCCGACCTAAGCGCACAGGGACGTTTTAAGCGTGTCCCGGGAAGGAGTACCACACCCTCACCATATCCCCTAAAACCGCAGGCACGAGAAGATAAGGACAAAGAGTGGCCAAAAAAACCTACTTCGTAACCGGCACCAACACCGGCGTTGGCAAAACCCTGGCGTCTGCGGCCCTGCTTGAGGCCGCCAAAGAGCAGGGCCTCCGGACCCTGGCCATGAAACCCATTGCCTCCGGCTGCGAGCAAACGCCGGACGGTCTGCGTAATGACGATGCGTTGATCCTGCAAAGCGCCATTACCGAGCAACTGCCGTACGAGACCATCAACCCGGTTACCCTTGAGCCTGCCATCGCTCCGCATGTTGCGGCCGCGCAGGCTGGCCAGACAGTCACCGCCCAGCGCCTGGTGGGTTTCTGCCGGGGTGTCCAGATTCGCCCGGCCGATTTCATGTTGATTGAGGGCGCCGGAGGCTGGCGGGTCCCTCTCAATGATCGGGAAACCTACGCTGCCGTGCCCCGGGAAATGGGTCTGGGCGTGATCCTGGTGGTGTCGCTGGAGTTGGGTTGCATCAACCATGCGCTGCTCACTGCCGAAGCCATTCGGGCCGACGGTCTGCAAGTGGCCGGCTGGGTTGGTAACCATCCACAGGCAGAGCCGATGGCCTGTGAGCAGGAAACCCTGAATTACCTGAGCCTGCATTTGCGCACCCCATGCCTGGGGGTGTTGCCCTGGATTGAAGGCAAGACAGACAAAGACCTGCCGCGGGTGCTTCGAAAATACGTGAATATCTCACCTTTGATTGAAAAGTAAACAAGGTTGTGCGTTAATAGAGGCATAAACGTAAAGGAGCAAAGCCATGATCAACAACGCACTTGGAATCGGTATTCAGGGTATCCAGGATGGCATGGTTGGTATGGAAAACGCTGCCCGGAAGATTGCCCGGGGCGGCGCTGACGGCCCTAAGGGCAGTGCCGAAGGCGCTGGTAACCTGGCTGAGCCGATCATTGAAATGAACCTTTACGAGCGCAGCGTTGAGGCATCTGCCCAAGTTGTCAAAACGGCGGACGAAACTCTCGGCACGCTTCTGGATCTTCGCGCCTGATTGAGTAACAGGAAGCTCAGGCCGTGAACGTCCTTTCCTCCATCCCTCCAATCTATCCCTCTGTTGGTGGTTTTTCGCCGCCGGGTGGGGCTGTGTCTCCAAGTCAGCAGCCAGCGTCCGGCAGTCCGTCCGTGGCCGGTGAGAAGGCGACTGAGGCCGATACTCGCTCGTCTCCCGCGGTCGGCCAGAGTTCGGAGAACAACAGCGCCAACCGGGCCACTGAACAGTCTTCAGAGCGTGAAAGGAACTCCGGCCAACAGAGTGATGGCCAGAATCTTACGCCTGAGCAACTCAAGGAACTGACGGAACTGAAAGCGCGTGATCGGGAAGTTCGCGCCCATGAAGCGGCACACCAATCGACCGGTGGCCAGTACGCAGGCTCGATGTCCTTCACCTACGAGCGCGGCCCGGATGGCGCCCAGTACGCAGTCGGTGGTGAGGTTCCCATTGATGTATCACCGGTCGCGGGTGATCCCCAGGCCACCATCGAAAAAATGCGGGTTGTTCGTTCCGCAGCCATGGCACCGGCACAACCCTCCTCCCAGGATCGGGCGGTTGCCGCCCAGGCCATGCAGACCATGCTTCAGGCCCAGGCCGAGATGGCCTCCGGCGAGAGCCAGGATGATAACGGCCTTTCCGTTTTTGCCTGAATAACTCCCCCTCTCTTTTTGGTTTCTTCGTTACCCGTCACCTTCTTGAACGTGTGATCTGCTCGTCGTTCGCCTGCCACTGTGTGGCATCGAACTCAGTGCGCCTGACAAATTTTGCTCAAAAAGTATTGACAATTTCATGCGTCGAAACGTATGTTTCAAACGTGCGTTTAATTTCGGCGGCCTGTTGATGCAACACCGTCTTTGAGCAACCCGGCATACGCACCCCTAATGCGTAGCCAGCCTGTAACCGAGGTGGATTTCCATGCCTGAATACAAAGCTCCCCTGCGTGATATCAAGTTTGTGATGAACGAACTGCTCAACGCCGAGCAGCACTACGCCAGTCTGGAGGGGGCCGAAGACGCCACCCCGGACATGATCGACGCCATTGTCGGAGAAGGGGCCAAGTTCTGTGAACAGGTACTGTCTCCGCTGAACCAGGTCGGTGACAACGAAGGCTGTACCTGGAGCGAAGATGGGGTTAAGACGCCCACCGGTTTCAAGGAAGCCTATCAGCAGTACGTGGAAGGCGGCTGGCCGTCGATCACGGCGGACCCGAACTACGGTGGCCAGGGCTTGCCCCATTCCATCGGCTTGGTGATCAGTGAAATGGTGGGCACCGCCAACTGGTCCTGGGGCATGTACCCGGGCTTGAGCCACGGTGCTATCAACACCATTGAGGCCCATGGCACCGAGCAGCAAAAGCAGACCTACCTCACGAAACTCACCAGTGGTGAGTGGACCGGCACCATGTGCCTGACCGAACCCCACTGTGGTTCGGACCTGGGCACTCTGCGCGCCAAGGCCGAACCCAACGAAGACGGCAGCTACAGCATTACCGGCACCAAGATCTTCATCTCGGCCGGTGAGCACGACATGGCCGAGAACATCGTGCACATTGTCCTGGCCCGCCTGCCGGGTGCACCGGAAGGCACCAAGGGCATTTCCCTGTTCATTGTGCCCAAGCAACTGCCGAATGAAGATGGTTCTGCCGGTGAGCGTAATGGCGTGTCCTGCGGTTCGCTCGAGCACAAGATGGGTATCCATGGTAACGCCACCTGTGTGATGAACTTTGATGGCGCCAAGGGCTGGCTGATCGGGCCGGAGAACAAGGGCCTGAACTGCATGTTCACCTTCATGAACACCGCCCGGATCGGCACCGCCATCCAGGGCCTGGGTTCGGCCGAGCTGGGCTTCCAGGGGTCACTGGCCTACGCCAAGGAGCGCCTGGCGATGCGCTCGCTGAGTGGTCCTAAGAACCCTGACGGTATCGCGGACCCGATCATCGTGCATCCGGATGTGCGCCGCATGCTGCTGACCCAGAAGGCCATCGCCGAAGGCGCCCGTGCACTCATTTACCTGGCCGGCCAGCAGGTGGACATTGTCCACAGTGGCAAGACCGATGAGGAAAAGCAGGCGGCGGACGCTCTTCTGGGCTTCCTGACGCCGATTGCCAAGGCCTTCCTGACCGAGATCGGTTACGAATCGGCCAACCTGGGCATGCAGGTGTTCGGTGGTCACGGCTACATCTCCGAGTGGGGCATGGAGCAGAACGTGCGTGACGCCCGAATCGGCATGATCTACGAAGGCACCACCGGCATCCAGGCGCTGGACCTGCTGGGCCGTAAGGTTCTGATGAGCCAGGGCGAGGCGCTGAAAGTGTTCACTAAGCAGGTGCACCTGTTCTGCAAGGAAAACGCCGACAACGAGCAGCTCAAGGAGTTTGTTGAGCCGCTGGCCGCGCTCAACAAGGAGTGGGGCGACCTCACCATGAAGATCGGCATGACCGCCATGAAGAACCGCGAGGAAGTGGGTGCCGCTTCGGTGGATTACCTGATGTACTCCGGTTACATCGTGTTCGGTTACCTGTGGGCGCGCATGGCCAAGGTGGCGCTGGATCAGATGGCCGAGGGCACCACCGAAGAGATGTTCTATAACGCCAAGGTGCAGACCGCGCGCTTCTACTTCAAGCGCCTGTTGCCGCGTACCAAGGCCCATGCCGAGGCGATGCTGGCTGGTGCGGATTCCCTGCTGGACATGCCCGAAGACGCCTTCTTTATCTGAGGTCGTCAGGCAATCAGCGCGTAAACAAAGAGGCCCGTTCTCCCGTCGGAGGCGGGCTTTTTTATCAGTTGGTAAAGGTTATAAGCTAGAGTTGTAAAACAATAATGTGTGGCGGCAGTTCACCCAATGCCAGGCCACTTCAGGTCAGTTCAGGAGTCGTACTATGGCAGATTACCAGGCGCCCCTTCGTGAGATGCGCTTTGTCCTTAACGAAGTTTTCGATGCTCCGGCCCTGTGGGCCTCCCTGCCCAAAGTTTCCGAAAACGTGGACCCGGAGACGGCCGATGCCATTCTGGAGGAAGCCGGCAAGATCACCAGTGGTGTGTTGGCCCCGCTTAACCGGGAAGGGGACGAGCAGGGCTGTCACTGGAACGAGGGTGAGGTTACCACTCCGGATGGTTTCAGGGAGGCTTACCAGACCCTGGTGGAAGGGGGCTGGAATGGCCTGGGTGGGAACCCGGAGTTTGGCGGCATGGGTATGCCCAAAACCCTGGTGGCTCAGTTCGAGGAGATGATGCAGGGCGCCAATATGTCCTTTGGCCTGGCTCCGATGCTGACGGCCGGTGCCTGCGTGGCACTGGACGCTCACGGTAGCCCGGAGCTGAAGGAAAAATATCTGCCCAAGCTTTATTCTGGCGAATGGTCCGGCGCCATGGACCTGACGGAACCGCATGCGGGCACTGATCTGGGTATCATCCGAACCAAAGCCGATCCTCAGGATGACGGCTCTTACCGGATTACCGGCACCAAGATTTTTATCACCTGGGGCGAGCACGACATGGCGGAGAATATCGTGCATCTGGTGCTGGCCAAACTGCCGGATGCACCAAAGGGACCCAAGGGTATTTCCATGTTCCTGGTGCCCAAATTCCTGGTGAACGAGGATGGCTCTCTGGGCGAGCGAAACCAGTTTGGCTGCGGCTCCCTGGAAAAGAAAATGGGCATCAAGGCTTCCGCTACCTGCGTGATGAATTACGACGGTGCCACCGGCTGGTTGGTGGGCGAGCCGAACAAGGGCCTGGCCGCCATGTTCACCATGATGAATTACGAGCGTCTGGGTGTGGGGATCCAGGGCCTGGGCGCGGCGGAAGCTTCCCTACAAAGCGCCAGGGCCTATGCCAATGAGCGCACACAGAGCCGGGCGCCCAAAGGCGCCCAGCAGCCGGACCAGGCCGCGGACCCGATTCTGGTGCATCCGGATGTTCGCCGGATGTTGCTGACCATGAAGAGCTTTGTGGAAGGTGGTCGGGCGTTTTCCACCTATGTGGCGGGTTGGCTTGACCGGGCCAAGTTTTCGGACGACGACCAGCAACGCCAGTACGCCGATGGCATGGTGGCACTGCTGACACCGGTGGCCAAGGCCTTTTTGACGGATCGGGGGCTGGACACCACCATTCTGGGACAGCAGGTGTTTGGCGGCCACGGGTTTGTCCGTGAATGGGGCCAGGAGCAACTGGTTCGCGATTGCCGCATCACTCAGATCTACGAAGGCACCAACGGCATCCAGGCCATGGACCTGATGGGCCGCAAGGTGGTTGGCAGTGAAGGCAAACTGTTTGAGCTGTTTGCCGAAGATGTCACCGATTTTATCGAGCAAAACAGCTCGGATGACACGCTTCGTCCCTACCTGGAGCCGCTGGCGGCGGCCGTGGAGCGTTTGGCGGATGTCACCGAGTTGGTGATCAAACAGGCGGGTGAGAATCCCGAAGCCATCGGTGCGGCGGCGGTGGATTACCTGGACATGTTCGGCTATACCGCGCTGGCGTACATGTGGGCGAAGATGGTCAAGGCGGCCGCTGGCAAGGCCGAAGGGGATACCTCTGGTTTTTACACTGGCAAGTTGAAAACGGCCCGTTTCTATTTTGACCGGTTGCTGCCGAAAACGGTGGCCTTGGGTGAGGGCATTCGCAGTGGCGCGGATGCCATGATGGCGCCCACGGTGGATGAAATCTGAAGGCGCCAGGAAAAGCAGGCCGTCTGGCCTGCTTTTCTGCATGCCGGGATGATGGGCGGGGCTGCGTCAGAGCTTTTTGCGGATGTTCTGGTAGCCCTTTTTAAGATCCTCACCCAGCCGGTTTAGGGTTTCCCGGCTTTCATGGCCGGCGTCCTGAGTGTCGTGGAGTACCTGATCCATCTTGTGGCGGAACCGCTCCCAGTCCTTCTCGAGATCGTCCCATTCATCCTTGACGTCTTCGCGGGCCAGGTGCATTTGCACCCGGGCTTCGTCCCGGTACTGTTTGATCTTTTCTGACAGCTTGTGGAAATCGTCTTGCAGAGTCATTGTCACTATCCTCCTTGCCTTCCTTGATGAAAGATAGTCTCAGAATGGGGTTGTTGCCGAATTTCTGTCAACCAGTCAGCGGGGAGGAGCGGCCAGTAGCACCGAGAGGTCTCTGAGGTGGTGCCAAGGGCCTAAATCGTCAAACCCCTTGGCGGCGCGGTCGGTGAGGCTGCACAGGTACAGTGCCTGTTGAAGTTGTGCACGGTTGAGGCGACTGGCGGCCTGGCGAACGGCTGTAGCCCGCCGTGGCTGGAACACGCCGCGTTTTTTCAGGAACGCCGAGGGGTTTTCACCGGGCTGCACCGTTTTCTGGAGTTCCAGGATCAGGTTCAGGTCCCGGGTGAGCACGCTGAGCAGGCCCAGCGGGTTTTCGCCTTCCTGCTGCAGGATGCCGATGATCTTGCCGGCGTGGGCGGCCTTGCCCGAGAGCAGTTCGGTGACTAGCTCAAACCCGCTGAACCGGGAGCTGTCCTGAACCGCCTGCTCCACGGTTTCCTCGTCAATGGTCTTGTTGTTGCCAATCAGCAGGGCCAGGCGATCCAGTTCCTGGGAAGCGGCCAGCAGGTTGCCTTCCAGACGTTCAGCCAGGATCATCAGGGCGCCCCGTGTCAGTTGCAGACCGAGGTTGCTGGCGCGTTGCTGCAGCCAGCCGGCGAACTTCTCCGGGTCAATGGGCCACACTGGCACGTGCACACCCGTGCCCTGGAGCTCCTTGTACCACTTTCGCTTGGTTTCGGCCGCATCCAGCTTGGCGCTGATCAGCAACAGCACCACATCTTCCGGTGGTGCCTGCAGGACCTGCTCCATGACCTTGCGGCCATCGCCGAGCTTGCCCGAGGGCAGGTGGATTTCGATCCGGCGTTTTTCCGCAAACAGAGACAGCGCATTGCACTCGTCGGCCACCGAATTCCAGTCCAGTTGGTGGTCGGCGTGGTAGACCAGGCGATCCTGATACCCCGCTTCCCGGGCAGCCGCCCGAATCTGGTCGCAGCATTCCTGCACCAGCAGGGGTTCGTCACCAGAGACCAGGTACACCGGGGCCAGGCCTTTTTTCAGAAGCTGGGGGAGCTGGCCGGGCTGGGTTTTCATGATCCGTTGTCGGCTTTCTGGCTGGCGTTGTATTCCGCAATCGCCGCATCAATGCGCTCGCGGGTCATTGGTGCCAGGCGGAAGATCACCTGCTGGGCCAAACGATCCCCGAGTTGCTGGCGCAGCTCGTCTTCTTCCCGCTGCTTGGCCAGCACGTTGTTCTCATCGTACCGGTAGCTTTCGCTGGCGTTCAGGTCGGTTTTCCCGATCAGTGGCACCTGTTCTGAAGTCATTAATTCCAGTGACACCGTATGGCGCAGCACGTATTCGGCGGCAGACGCCGTGGAGGTGATGGCAGAGGCCCTGCGGTCCTGGCGGTAGTCCCGCAGCCGGAGGACGTAGTCGGCACGGGCCTCACTGGCCAGTTCAACACCGCCGAGGCGAAGTTGCTCCCGGACCGAGTTGCAGAAATCCCCGGGCAGGGATTCCGGACAATCCACGGCCAGCGGCTGCAGTGCTGCCGGTACCGGCGAGGTGCCCCGCAACTGGAAGCCGCAGCCTGCCAGCACGGTGGCTGCCGTCAGCACCAGGGCTTTCGGGAAAGAGGCTTTCAGAGCAGGGCAGAGTGTCATATCAGTTGGCCACCACGTTCACCAGTTTGCCGGGCACCACGATCACCTTGCGAACGGTCTTGTCTTCGGTGAATCGGCGCACGTTTTCATGCTCGAGTGCCAGTTTCTCCAGGTCGCCCTTGGCAATGTCGGCAGGCACGTCCGCCTTGGCGCGCACCTTGCCGTTGACCTGCAGCACCACGGTGATTTCACTGCGCACCATGGCTTTTTCGTCGGCTTCCGGCCAGGACGCTTCCACCACCGGCTGTTTGTGGCCCAGGGTATACCAGAGCTGGTGACAGATGTGCGGCACAATCGGCGCCAGCACCAGTACAGCGGTTTCCAGCGCTTCCTGGCGCACGGCCAGGGTCTGGGGCTCGTCACCGCCCAGCTTGCCCACTTCGTTCAGCAGCTCCATCACCGCGGCAATGGAGGTGTTGAAGGTCAGGCGGCGGCTGATGTCGTCGCTGACCTTGGCAATGGTCTCGTGGGTCTTCAGGCGCAGGGCCTTCTGGTCCGCGTTCAGACTGTCGGCATCCAGCGCCGGCACGTCACCGCTGGCGGCGTGCTCGTTCACCATGCGCCACAGGCGTTTGAGGAAGCGGTGAGCGCCTTCCACGCCGCTGTCAGACCACTCCAGGGACTGTTCCGGGGGCGCGGCGAACATCATGAACAGGCGCACGGTGTCGGCGCCGTATTCGTCGATGATGGATTGCGGATCGATGCCGTTGTTCTTGGACTTGGACATCTTGGTGACGCCACCGATTTCCACCGGCTGGCCGTCGGATTTCAGAATCGCGCGAACCACCTGGCCCTTGTTGTCCCGTTCCACGGTGACATCAGCCGGGTTGAACCAGGTCTTGCCGCCGTTGTCTTCGTTGCGGTAGTAGGTCTCGGCCAGCACCATGCCCTGGGTCAGCAGGCGCTTGAACGGCTCGGAGCTGTCCACCAGGCCTACGTCCCGCAGCAGTTTGTGGAAGAAACGGGCGTACAGCAGGTGCAGGATGGCGTGCTCAATGCCGCCGATGTACTGGTCCACCGGCAGCCAGTAGTTGGCCGCGGCCGGGTCCAGCATGCCCTTGTCGTAGTTGGGGCTGCAGAACCGGGCGTAGTACCAGGACGACTCCATGAAGGTGTCGAAGGTGTCGGTTTCCAGGGTGGCCGGCTGACCGTTGTACTCGGTCTTGCACCACTCCGGATCGGCCTTGATAGGCGACTGTACGCCGTCCATTTCCACGTCTTCCGGCAGGCGAACCGGCAACTGGTCGTCCGGCACGGGCATTTCGGTGCCGTCTTCCAGGGTCATCATCGGAATCGGTGCACCCCAGTAACGCTGACGGGACACGCCCCAGTCGCGCAGGCGGTAGTTCACGGTGCGCTTGCCGATGTTATTGTCTTCCAGGTACTTGGCAATGTCGTCAAAGGCTTCGTCGCTGGTCAGGCCGCTGTACTTGCCGGAGGACACCAGCACGCCTTTCTCGGTAAAGGCTTCTTCCTGGACATCGATTTCCCGACCGTCGTCAGCCGCAATCACCTGTTTGATGGGCAGGTGATACTTGGTGGCGAATTCGTGGTCACGTTCGTCGTGGCCCGGGACGGCCATGAGAGCGCCGGTGCCGTATTCCATCAATACGAAGTTGGCGATCCAGACTGGCACTTCTTCCTGGGTCAGCGGATGAATGGCCTTGAAGCCGGTGTCGATACCTTTCTTTTCCATGGTGGCCAGCTCGGCCTCGGCCACCTTGCTGTTGCCGCATTCATCGATGAAACGGGCCACATCCTGATGCAGGCCTGCGGCTTCTTTCGCCAGCGGGTGCTCGGCGGCCACCGCCATGTAGCTTACGCCCATCAGAGTGTCCGGGCGGGTAGTGTAGACCGTCAGGCCTTCGTCCCGGTCTTTCAGCGGGAAGGTCAGCTCGGTACCTTCGGACTTGCCAATCCAGTTGCGCTGCATGGTCTTGACCTGCTCGGGCCAGCCATCCAGCTCGTCGAGGTCTTTGAGCAGTTCATCGGCGTAATCGGTGATGCGGATGAACCACTGGGGAATTTTCTTTTGTTCAACCACCGCGCCGGAGCGCCAGCCACGGCCATCGACCACCTGTTCATTGGCCAGCACGGTCTGGTCCACCGGGTCCCAGTTCACCGTGGACATCTTCTTGTACACTAGGCCTTTTTCGTACAGGCGTGCAAAGAACCACTGCTCCCAGCGGTAGTAGTCCGGGTCACAGGTGGCCAGCTCGCGGCTCCAGTCATAGCCGAAGCCCAGCTGCTTGAGCTGTTGCTTCATGTAATCGATGTTGGAGCGGGTCCACTTCGCCGGGGCGGTCTTGTTGGCAATGGCGGCATTTTCGGCGGGCAGGCCGAAGGCGTCCCAACCCATGGGCTGCATGACGTTCTTGCCCTGCATGCGCTGGTAGCGGGAGATCACGTCACCGATGGTGTAGTTGCGAACGTGGCCCATGTGCAGTTTGCCACTGGGGTAGGGGAACATGGACAAGCAGTAGTACTTGGGTTTGCCCGGTTCTTCCTTCACTTTGAAGGTTTCGTTGGTTTCCCAGAAGTCGCGGGCTTTTTGCTCTACATCACGGGGATTGTATTGTTCGTCCATTCCTGCCATTACCAAAGTTACCCTGTGTCTGAAAAAGGTGTTCGAAGGGGCCGGACATTCTAACGCACACTGGGCTTTACAGGTAGTCTGCCAATTTGGTGGTGTTGTGCCAGACTTGGAGTATCGACGTTACTTGGGTGCTGGACGTTTCTCCATGGGTCAAGCTGTCGGGAAGACCGGGAGTGGGTATGGCTCCCCAAGACACGCCGTGAACCCATCCATGGGGGCTTGACTGCAGCATCCATGCTGCAGACAGTCTTGGGAAGCCATACCCACCCCCGGCCTGCGAACAACAGAGTTGTCTGCTGGAAAAGTTGAAGGCAAGTTAGAAGTATGGGAGTCGGAGTGTGGGTGTCCTTTACGGGACTGTCTGCAGCATGGATGCTGCAGTCAAGCGTACAGGGACGTATTTACAGCGTGTCCCGGAAAGGACACCCACAGTCCGGCTCTTGCACCAGAGCAATCAGGCCATAAAGGAAGCCAATATGAGCGAACCAGAACGAAATCGCCTGTCAGGAAAGGCCCTGGAGGCCTACGACCGGATGCTGGAGCGGGTTCAGACCCGTTTGCGGGAGGTTCAGAAAACCTCGCTGGAGACGCTGGAAGATGAAATCCAGCGGGCAGCGGAATTTGAGTACGACCTGGAGGAAATGACCCGCGAGGAAGTGGACCTGCTCAGTGCTTACCTCAAGCGGGACCTTCAACACCTCATGCAATTTGTGGATGAGACCGGCGAGGGTCTGAAGGAGTGGCTGCAGCTGGATCTCTCAATGCTGGAGCATCGGTTGGCCGAGCGCCTGCTGTCGGTGGCGGACAAGACGCTGGTGGATACCCTGGAGCTTCGCCAGAAACTGGAAAATGACGACGTGGGGCACTACATCTCGGGGGAAGTGGCCACCGCCGGCATGTTCCAATGCCTGAACTGCAAGCACATGGTGTGTCTGACCAAAACCAGCCACCTGCACCCCTGCGAGGCCTGCGGCTCCCATTATTTCGAACGTGTAACCAGCCGCTGGCCGCCGAAAGAAGACAGCTGATTTTTAGCCACGGAATCCACGGAAGAACACGGAATAAAAACGAAAAGAAAAGATCAAAAGATTTTTTAGCCACTAAACCCACGAAAGAACACGAAAAAATGATTAACTGAATAGAAAATCTGTGTTTTTAATTTCGTGTTCTTTCGTGGCCAAATCGTCTTTGTCTTTTGATTTCCGTGTTCTTCCGTGGCAAAAATTAATTCTTTGGAATCACCCGCTCCCGCACAAACACTATCAGGATGACGGCCAGTGTCAGCACCGGCCAGGAGCCGGTCTGCATGTAGGGTGTCTGGCCCTCGGCGGTGTAGGCCTTGCCAGTGAGCACTCCGCGCTCGAATTGCGGAATGCGCTCGGTGATTTCACCCTTTTCATTGATGATCGCTGTCACCCCGTTATTGGTGCCCCGCAGCATGTAGCGGCCGGTTTCCAGGGCGCGCATGCGGGCCATCTGCAGATGTTGTTGCGGGCCGATGGAATCGCCGAACCAACCATCGTTGCTGATGGTGACCAGGATGCCGGATGAGCGGGCATTGAACGCCACGAAATCGGGGTAGGCGACCTCATAGCAGATATAGGGCATGACCTTGATGCCGTTGGCTTTCAGAGGGTCCTGATACTCCGGCCCGGGGGTGAAGTTGCTCATGGGCAGGTCGAAGAAACCAATCAATCCCCGGAGCAGACCTGCCAGGGGCACGTACTCGCCGAAAGGCACCAGTCGTTGTTTGTGATATATCCCTTCGCCATTACCCGTGGCCATGATGCTGTTATGGAAGGTGAAATCTTCCACCTGCTCGCTGTAGCCGTACCAGGGGATGCCGGTGATCAGGGTGCTGTTGTCGCCCAGCTGGCTGTTGATGTGGTCAATGATCTTGCCGGCTTCATCCTGGGTGATGGGGATGGCGGTTTCCGGCCAGAGGACGATATCGGCCTGCCAGTGGGTTTCGGTCATGCCCAGGTAAGTGACAATTTGATCCCGCATGAACTCGGGGTTCCACTTGATTCGCTGCGGGATGTTGCCCTGCATGGCGGCGACGCTGATGGGCTCGTCGCTCATTTCGGTCCAGTTCGCCTGCTTCATGGCCGGGGCTATTAGCCAGGGCAGCAGGGCCAGGGCCGCCACCGCACCGGCGGTTTTCTGCCGGCTTTCACGCCACAGCCACCAGCCGCCATAGGCCGCTACGCCGGTGACGGTGATCCAGAACGTAATGCCGTGAACGCCGGTGAGTGGCGCCAGCCCACCCAGCGGGCCGTCGACATGGCCGGTGCCCAGGTACAGCCAGGGGAACCCGGTCAGCAGCCAGCTGCGCAGCCAGTCGCCCAGTACCCAGATGGCGGGAAACAGCAGCAGCCGGCGCACCGGTGAGTCTTTGGCCAGCTTGCCCCAAAACCAGAAGGCCAGGGCATGGAAGAGAGCCACGCCGGCAATAAACAGCACCATCAAAATGACGGCAATGGGGGCCGGGGTATTGCTATGTTCGCTGATGCTGACGTAAATCCAGCTGGCGCCGGAAGCAAACAGACCCACGCCGGCTAGCCAGCCGG
Organism: Marinobacter nauticus; assembly: GCA_044811145.1. Lineage (GTDB taxonomy): Bacteria > Pseudomonadota > Gammaproteobacteria > Pseudomonadales > Oleiphilaceae > Marinobacter > Marinobacter nauticus_A. The sequence goes on along the minus strand of CP085245.1, from coordinate 271,111 downwards.
AGAGAAACAGCCTGCCGGGAGCCTGGTGTACGGTCACCAGCAGAATCACGAAGACGGAAACCGGGCCCAGCCACCAGAAGTGGAACGGGGACAGGGTCAGGGTTTGCAGGGCGCCGGCCACCAGGAGGGTGGCGGCGCCAAACCAGGGATTATCCGTGAACGGTAGCTTCAGGGGGTGGCGAGCGCCGGGTTCATGACTCACTTCGGGTTACCTGCAACAGACGGATGACTCGGTTATCGGCGTTGGCAATAGTAAACGTCAGCCCGCCGAATTCAACCGTTTCGCCCCGTCTGGGCAGGTGACCAAATTCCTTCAGAACCAGGCCGCCAATGGTGTCGAACTCTTCCTCATCCATTTCGGTGCCGAAGAATTCGTTGAAATCATCCACCGGAGTGGCGGCCTTGACCGCAAACACGCCATCGCCCCGGGCCTTGATATGGGTTTCCTCGTCGAAATCGTGTTCGTCCTCGATTTCACCGACGATTTGTTCAAGCACGTCTTCAATGGTTATCAGCCCGGCCGTACCGCCGTACTCGTCCACCACAATGGCCATGTGGTTGCGGTTCTCTTTGAACTCTTTGAGCAGCTGGTTCAGGCGCTTGCTTTCCGGCACAAAGGTGGGCGGACGCAGAATCTCGCGAATGTGGTTCCAGTCGAGCTCGTTGTTGATGGCCAGCGGAAGCAGGTCCTTGGCCAGAAGCACACCAATAACGTCATCCTGGCTTTCGCCAATGACCGGAAAACGGCTGTGCGCAGAGGAAATGATTTCGGGCAGGAATTCGCCTGGGTCCTGGGAGGCCTTGACGGTGATCATCTGGGAGCGGGGGATCATGATTTCATCCGCACGCATGTCGATCACCTGCATGGCGCCTTCGATGATGCTCATGGCATCGGTGTCGATGATATCCTGGGATTCCGCATCTCGCAGGATCTCCAGCACGTCCTCGATGGACTCAGGCCCGCTGGAAAAGGCCTGTGATAAACGCTCCAGCCAGGACTTGTTGCCCTGACTGCGACTCGACTGATCGTCGCTCATGAGTCTGGTTCCGTTTCCTCTGATTGGTAGGGATTGCCAAATCCGAGCTGCGCCAGCAACCGGACTTCGAGGGCTTCCATGACCTCGGCTTCCTCGTCTTCAATATGATCATAGCCCTGAAGGTGCAACATGCCATGCACCACCATGTGCGCCCAGTGGGCCACCGGTTCTTTATGCTGCTCCCGGGCTTCTTTTTCAACAACCGGTGCGCAAATAACCAGATCGCCGGCCAATGGCACTGTTATACCGGCTGGCGCTTCAAATGGGAAGGACAACACATTGGTGGGTTTGTCCTTGCCCCGGTACTGATGATTGAGGGCCCGGCTTTCAGCTTCATCAACTATACGAACCGTCACCTCGGAAGGCTCATCGCCCAGCCAGGCCAGTTGCCCCCAGGCCTGAAACTGTTCTTCGCCAGGTACGCCATCGCCGGTGTAGACGTTCTGTAAATCAACCGTGAGTTCGGTCATTAGCTGGCGGGGCTCCCGTCATCAAAAGAGTCGTAGGCCTCGACAATGCGCTGCACCAACGGATGGCGTACCACGTCTTTGGCATCAAAACGGGTGAAACCGACGCCGGGCACCTTGTTCAGTACGCTGGCGGCGTGGATCAGACCGGAGTTCTGGCCTCGGGGCAAATCCACCTGGGTGGTATCGCCGGTGATCACCGCCGTGGAGCCAAAACCGATCCGCGTGAGGAACATCTTCATCTGCTCACGGGTGGTGTTTTGGCTTTCGTCCAGGATGATGAACGAGTTATTCAGCGTGCGCCCGCGCATGAACGCCAGTGGAGCGATCTCGATGACGCTCTTTTCGATCAGTCGCGTGACCTGGTCGAAGCCCAGCATTTCGTACAGGGCGTCGTACAGCGGCCGCAGGTAGGGGTCGACCTTCTGAGCCAGGTCGCCAGGCAGGAACCCCAGCTTTTCGCCGGCTTCCACGGCCGGGCGCACCAGCAGGATGCGTTTTACCTGCTCGTCCTTCAGTGCCTCCACAGCACAGGCCACGGCCAGCCAGGTCTTGCCGGTACCGGCGGGGCCAATGCCGAAGTTGAGGTCGTGGGTGCGGATGTTGTGCACATACTTCTGCTGGTTCCGGCCCCGGGGCTTGGCGGTCAGTTTGGGCGTCTTGATGACGGTGACCTTGCCTTCGTCATAGGGCACATCATCGGGCAACCGTTCCAGACCGGTTTCGCGGATGTACAGGTGTACGGTATCGGGGGGAATGTCGTCGGTGGCCTCGGTTTCCCGGTACAGGTGACGAACCACTTCCGTGGCGGCCGCCACGTTCTCGGTTGGTCCTTCCACACGGAAGTGATGGCCACGGCGGCCGACTTTCACCTCAAGGCGCTTTTCGATCATCTTGAGGTTTTCATCAAACTGTCCACACAGGGTGGCCAGACGTCGCTGGTCCACCGGGTGCAGGTCAAATTGTCTGGAATCGTGTGTGTTCAAAGTGTCTCCAGTTGGATTGGGTGCTGCTATTAAAGCAGTTCCGAATTAACCGGCACGCCCCGCAGGGAGTTCGGGTAGGCTTCGACAATCTCTACGTCGATAAAGTGCCCAACCACCTCCGGGCTTTCGTGGCGGAAGTTCACAATGCGGTTGTTCTCCGTGCGCCCCGCGTACTCGCCCGGGTCTTTCTTGGACAGGCCGGTGACCAGAATCCGCTCGGTGTTACCCACCATCTTCCGGCTGATGTCCATCACGTTCTGGTTCAGCCGATCCTGCAGGATGCTCAGGCGCTGCTTCTTCACCTCCATCGGGGTGTCGTCCGGCAGATCAGAAGCCGGTGTGCCCGGCCGGGCGCTGTAGATGAAGCTGAAGGACATGTCGAAGCCGATGTCGTTGATCAGCTTCATGGTGTCTTCGAAATCCTTCTCGGTTTCACCCGGGAAGCCGATGATAAAGTCCGAGGAGAAGCTGATGTCCGGGCGAATCTTGCGCAGACGACGCAGCTTGGATTTGTACTCCAACGCGGTGTGGCCACGCTTCATGGCCGCCAGGATGCGGTCCGAACCGCTCTGCACCGGCAGGTGCAGGTGGCTGACCAGCTCCGGCACGCGCTCGTACACGTCGATCAGGGCATCGGAGAATTCCACCGGGTGGGAGGTGGTGTAGCGGATGCGGTCAATGCCGTCGATGGTGGCGATTACCTCGATCAGCTCCGCCAGGTCCATGGTGTCGCCATCATGGGTCTCGCCCTGGTAGGCGTTCACGTTCTGGCCCAGCAGGTTCACTTCGCGTACGCCCTGGTCGGCCAGGTGCGCGGCCTCGGCAATCACGTCATCCACCGGGCGGCTGACTTCCTCGCCCCGGGTGTAGGGCACCACGCAGAAGGTGCAGTATTTGCTGCAGCCTTCCATGATGGAGACGAACGCAGACGGGCCGTCGGCGCCGGGCTCTGGCAGGTTGTCGAACTTCTCGATCTCCGGGAAGCTGACATCCACCACGCCCACGCCGTTACCCTTGGTTTTGATCTCGGTGATCATATCCGGCAGGCGGTGCAGGGTCTGCGGGCCGAAGACCATGTCCACGTAGGGCGCACGGTCGATGATGGCCTGGCCTTCCTGGGACGCCACGCAACCACCCACGCCGATGATGAGATCCGGTTTTTTGCTCTTCAGGCCTTTCCAGCGGCCGAGCTGGTGGAACACCTTTTCCTGGGCTTTTTCGCGGATGGAGCAGGTGTTCAGCAGCAGGATATCGGCGTCGTCCGGTGAGTCGGTCATTTCCACGGTTTCGCCGGTTTTGAGCAGATCGGCCATGCGGGCGGAGTCGTACTCGTTCATCTGGCAGCCGTGGGTTTTGATGTACAGCTTCTTGGCCATGGGTCTCACGTAATTTGGTGTATGGGCGCCGGGTGTGGTGTTGGGCGCGATAAAAATGGGACTGCGTAGTATAACTGTGTGCTTAAACTTCAACCACCGTTGTCTCGGTATTCCTTATCGGGCTATGTGCTATTATCCCTTGCCTTCGACGCTTGGAGTATGAAGGTCTTTGGGAACGGCTTTCCAAAAACCGCTACAAGCACATCCCTGGCAGATTTTTGCTCCTGTAAAATCTGCACTTCCGCCATCCCTGGCGGTCGTGCGCTATATCAGGCCATCCATGGCCTTCGAAATTTTTGGAAAGCCGTTCCCAAAGCCCTTCTATCGAACGCTTGCGTTCGCGAGCAATTGGATCATCAAACCGATAGATGATCGGCGTGGGGTGGGTAGTGCTTTTCTGCAGGAAAAATTGTCTGAGCGAAGCGAGTTGTTTTTTCCGGAAGAAAAGCACTACCCACCCCGGCGCCAGCCCCCAGACTTTGAGGCCAGCTAATGCCTGGCAGACTAACTGAACAGAAAACGACACAAACCATGACCCCCGAACGCCTAGCCCGAATCAAACAAACCCTGGACACCCGCCAACCCGATTTGCGGGTACTGACCGACCAGGTGCACAAGCCCCGTAACCTGTCGGCCATCATTCGCTCCTGCGATGCCTTTGGCGTGGCGAACATGCACGTGGTTTGGCCGAAGGAGGGTTTTCGGGCCTTCCGCAAAACCGCCGGCGGCAGTTACAACTGGGTGACGACCCACACGCATCCCACCATGGACAACGCCGTGACCGAGCTGAAGGCGCAGGGGCATAAGCTCTACGCCGCTCAGTTGTCGGACCGGGCGGTGGATTTCCGGGACGTGGATTACACCGTGCCGTGCACCATCGTCATGGGCAACGAAGTGGATGGGGTGAACCCGGTCACCGCCGAGCAGGCGGATGAGCACATTGTGATTCCGATGATGGGGATGGTGGAGTCGCTGAATGTGTCTTCGGCGTGTTCGATCATTCTTTCCGAGGCCCAGCGCCAGCGGAAGCTGGCGGGGATGTTTGATCACCAACGCCTGCCGGATGAGGAATACCGGCGCCTGCTGTTCTGCTGGTGCCAGCCCACCGTGAAGCGTTACTGCGATGACCGGAAACTGCCGTACCCGCCGATTGACCCCGAAACCGGCGAGTTGATCGATGGGGTGGGGTGGATGCAGGAGGTGCGCAAGCAGCGGCATCCCGAGCTAATGGATAGTGATAAATGAAGTTTTCGCCACGGAATCCACGGAAGAACACGGAAAAAAGCAAAAGATAAGAATAAAGACGTATTAGCCACTAAACCCACGAAAGAACACGAAATCAAAAGACTACACCTTAGTATCTTTAATCAGTTTTTCGGGTTCTTTCGTGGGTTTAGTGGCTAAAAAATCTTTTCATCTTTCCTTCCGTGTTCTTCCGTGTTCTTCCGTGGATTCCGTGGCAAAAAATCAGTCTTCCCGGGTTTCCAGATAACGCTGCAACTGCTCCCGCAAGGCCTTGGGCAGGCGGGTGATGGTGAGGGCGTCGTTGTCGCGGTCGTAGTAGACCGCCTGGTTCACCAGGTCCGAGGAGAAGGACACGCTCATGCCGCCGCCGGAGCCGGCGATGCGGACGAGCTTTTTCACTTTGCGGTGGTCCGGGTGCAGCACGCCGCTTTCCGGCAACTCGGCGTTCTGGCTGGCGAATTCCTTGAAGCGTTCTGGCTGGTTTTCATCCAGGTAGCCGGACAGGGCTTCAATTTCCACCGGTTCGCCCAGCGCGTGCTGGTCCTTGCAGAATTCGTAGGCCTTGGCGCGCACTTCGCCGGCTTTTTCCGGCTCGGAGTTCTTGGCGAACGCTTCCACAGCATCGAGGAACGTCAGGGTTTCTTTTTCCACGTCCACGTTGTTGGTGAAACCCGCCAGACGGATAAACAAGTCGCCGGGCTCGCCGGTGCCACGACCATGGACCAGGGTCAGGTAGTTGTCGCTGCCGTTCTCGCCCAGCCAGTCGTCCAGCTCGATGCGCACGGCCAGGTTCAGGCGGGACAGGCTGATGATGTCGGTGGCATCCAGCCGTTCACTGCCGTCGAAACGCATGGCACTGTCGGTTTCCAGCACCAGCAGGTAGGCCACTTCGGAGTCGGCCAGGGCTTCGTGGACGAGCATCAGGTGGCCGTCGAATTCTTCCTGGCAGGCGTTGAGCAGTTCCTGCCACTGGCCAAACAGCCGGTCGGTGAGGGCGCTGAAGCTTTGTTTGTCTTCCAGGTAATCCTTCAGCCAGGCGCTGAACGGGCATTCGCCCAGGTCCTCGGAGAATCGGCCGTATTTCTTGCCGGGCTTGCTGTTGAACAGGCGCTTCATCTGCTTGTGCAGGGCCTCGTAATCGCCACCGGGCTCCTGCATGGCCTCGCCGGCAACAAGGCGCGCGGGCTGGCCCGGTTGGTATTGGCTGGCGAAAGCGGTGCGCAGGTGTTTGATGGCCATTGAGTTCAGCTCCTGTTGGCTTTGGCGGGTTATTCAGGCGGTGGTGATTCTGCCATGGTTGGGGGTTAACTTCATTGGTTGGTTCTTGCTTTGGGTGGCGGGCTGCAGGGCTGGTAGGTCTTTTTCTTCCGAAAAAACAACTCGCTTCGCTCAGACATTTTTTCTGCAGAAAAAGACCTACCAGCCCTACAGCCGAAAAACCTTTGAATAGCTTCGCCACTATTTTTTGTTCAGTTGTTGAATGGTTCTGACAGGGTTTTCTCTGGTATCCAGAACGGCGATGACATCAACGAACAAATGGTGAACCGTGTAGTAAATGACGAAAGGAAACCGCGTTGCGGGGCAGGCGTAATAGCCAAAGCGCTGTTGGTGAAGCCCGCCAAAGAATTCCAGAGCTTCCACATCGGTTGTGATGGAATCAAAGAAATAGTCGCCGAGCCCAGGCTCGATCTGGTCATAGAAGTTAACGGCGTTATCAATATCCTGAATGGCTTCGTCCGTGAGCCTGACTTCCCTGTGTTTCATCGCAGCGGGCCACGCTCCTTGAGGTCCGCAAGAGAGGTATAATTTGTCTCGCCCTCATGGATAGCTTCGGCACGTTTGGCAAGTACTTCACCATGCCATTCTGGTGGCTCTGGCATCTGTTTATTGACCGTCAGTGACTGCCAAAGCTGTTCCATAGCCTGGACTTTCTCAAGATCCGTCATTTTCTCGATCGTATCCATCTCGCGAACCCTGCCATAAACCTAACTGCCTAAAGTGTACCACTCCTAGCAACAATCGGTGACGGGGCTGGTGGGTCTTTTTCTGCAGGAAAAAATGTCTGAGCGCAGCGAGTTGTTTTTCCGAAAGAAAAAGACCCACCAGCTCCGGCGCCAGCCACCGAAGTGTGGGTCTTCAAGTGTTAAAACCGAACTCCGAAATCAGATCCGCTTCCCGCGAACCAACTCCTGCACCAGATCGGAGACCGCCGCAGGGATATCCTGCTCGGCATCGGCGCTCACCGTTGCATTGGCGATGTCCGAGCCCAGGTTCTCGGCAATGGCGATCAGCCCGTGGGTGGTCAGCAGTTGGGCCACGTTGCGGCGCTCGTCGGCGTCGCCGGTGTTGGCTTCAGACACCACCACGGCGGTTTTGCCCTGATCGAACAGGGCGCGTTCCACGGCCAGCGCCAGCTCCGGCGCGTGCTTGCCACCACAGGCAATGATGGCAGGCTTCTGGGCCAGGCGGCGTTCGCGCTCGTCGGTGGTGACCGGGTCCAGCGATTCAATGCCGTCGGCCAGGCCTTCGATCATGCCGGCGCCGATGGTCACGTTGGTCAGCCGGTCGATCACGATGAAGCTACCGGTGGCGTGATTGCGCTGGTAGGCATCGAACGCGATGGGCTGGTTCAGGGTCAGCTCGCACAGGCCGATTTCGTTCAGTTGCAGGCGCTGCGGGTTGGCCTGTTGCTCCAGGGTGTTCACATCGGTCTGGTGGTGAATGGTTTTCACCGTGCCGGAGGTGAACGTGGGCCCGAGCTTGATGTCGTACAGGCGGCCGGTTTCCAGCGGTGCGTCGGTCATCCACACAATGTTGGCGTTGAACCGGTTGTGCACTTCCGGCTCGTCCTCGACCTTCACCAGCATGTCGCCGCGGCTGACGTCGATTTCGTCTTCCAGGGTCAGGGTCACGGCCTGGTCGATGTAGGCTTCCTCCAGGTTGCCATCGAAGGTCACCACTTCCTTGATCTTGCTGGTGCGGCGTGAGGGCAGGGCCATCACGTTATCACCCGGGCGGATCACGCCGGAGGCAATGGTGCCGCAAAAGCCCCGGAAGTTGAGGTCCGGGCGGGTTACGTACTGCACCGGGAAACGGAAGTGTTCCAGATTCTTGTCCCGGGAGACTTCCACCGTCTCCAGAATGTCCATCAGCGGCTGGCCGGTGAACCAGGGCGTATTTTCGCTCTTGTTCACCACGTTATCGCCATCAAGCGCCGAGATGGGTGCAAAACGAACATCCTTGAGGCCAAGTTTGGCGGCGAACGCCAGGTAGTCGTCCTTGATTTCGTTGAAGCGTTCTTCGCTGAAATCCACCAGGTCCATCTTGTTCACCGCCACCACGATGTGGCGAATGCCCAGCAGGGAAGCGATGTACGAATGCCTGCGGGTCTGGGTCAGCACGCCGTGGCGCGCGTCGATCATCAGGATCGCCAGTTGCGCGGTGGACGCGCCGGTGGCCATGTTGCGGGTGTACTGCTCATGGCCCGGGGTGTCGGCGATGATGAACTTGCGCTTGTCGGTGGAAAAATAGCGGTAGGCCACATCAATGGTGATGCCCTGTTCCCGCTCGGCCTGAAGGCCATCCACCAGCAGGGCCAGGTCCAGCTTCTCGCCGGTGGTGCCCATCTTGGCGCTGTCGCTTTGCAGGCTGGCCATGTGATCTTCGTAGATCATCTTGGTGTCGTGCAGCAGGCGGCCGATCAGGGTGCTCTTGCCGTCGTCCACGCTGCCGCAGGTGAGCAGGCGCAGCAGTTGCTTGTTTTCGTGCTGTTTCAGGTAGGCCTGAATATCGTCAGCAATAAGATCAGACTGGTGTGACATCTTAGAAATACCCTTCCCGCTTTTTCTGTTCCATGGAGCCTGCCGAGTCGTGGTCGATCACCCGACCCTGGCGTTCGGAGCTGGTGGCCAGCAGCATTTCCTGAATGATGTCCGGCAGCGTGTCGGCCCTGGATTCAATGGCGCCGGTCAGCGGGTAGCAGCCCAGGGTGCGGAAGCGTACCGATTTCATTTCGGGCTTCTCGCCTTCCTTCAGCGGCATGCGGTCGTCGTCCACCATGATCAGCGTGCCGTCGCGCTCCACTACCGGGCGTTCGGCGGCAAAGTACAACGGTACGATGTCGATGTTTTCCAGGTAGATGTACTGCCAGATGTCCAGCTCGGTCCAGTTGGACAGCGGGAACACGCGAATGCTCTCGCCCTTGTTGATCTTGCCGTTGTAGATGTTCCACAGCTCCGGGCGCTGGTTTTTCGGGTCCCAGCGGTGGTGTTCATCACGGAAGGAATACACCCGCTCCTTGGCGCGGGATTTTTCCTCGTCCCGGCGGGCGCCGCCGAAGGCGGCATCGAACTGGTATTTGTCCAGGGCCTGCTTGAGAGCCTGGGTTTTCATGATGTCCGTGTGCTTGGCGCTGCCGTGGGTAAAGGGCCCCACGCCCTGCTCCACGCCTTCCTGGTTGGTGTGCACGATCAAATCCAGGCCATAGCGGCGCACCTGCTTGTCCCGGAACTCGATCATGTCCCGGAATTTCCAGGTGGTGTCGACGTGCATCAGCGGGAACGGCGGCTTGCCGGGATAAAAGGCCTTCAATGCCAGGTGCAGCATCACGGCGGAGTCTTTACCGATGGAATAGAGCATGACGGGGTTGTCGAACTCGGCGGCAACTTCCCGAATGATATGGATGCTCTCGGCTTCCAGCTGTTTGAGGTGGGTCAGGTTGTACGTGGTCATGGTCATCCGTTTGCGCAGGGTGCGACGAGATCAATGGATAACCAACTATAACAGTGTATTTTAGGTATAAAAATAAAAGAGGGTAGAATTTTTGGTTCTACCAATATGGTGTGCTTTGAGGAATTTTAGGAGCCCCGGCCGCTAGTGCTTCTGTTCTGCGAGCAGGCGGGAAACGCACTTGTCGACGTAGTCGAACCCGTTGCCCTCGAACTCGGAAAACTGAACGCCCAGCTCGAACTCATCACGGGAGATTCGACGCATATTGACGATGTTGCCATCGGCCAGCACGGTGACAGGTTGGGTTTTCAGGACAGGGACCGGGAAGCGGGCCTTGATTTCCACCCAGCTACCGGGAGCAGGGGGGCGCATGCCGGGAATGAGCTGTTTGACGGTTTCGAGGTTGCAACACAGGGTCATGCCGGCGCGGGAAAGGTTGGAAGCCTGGCAGTTAACGCAGTGCCCCTTGGGAAGTTCCAGGGTTATATCCAGCTCTACATCCACCCGTTGCTGATTTCGCAGGTTGGGTCGAGTTGTGGCTGTTTTCATCCTGACGCGTTTGGCGTGGCCGGTTTCAAACGATGCTACCTTCCCCATAGTTATTTTCCGTTATAAAGCCCGATGGTTTGTAAGGATTTTATGTGTCCAAAAAGTGATCAGCAAGTCTTGTCAACAAAAGTTGCCATATTTGTGAAATACTTTTGAGTCTTGTCATCTTGCCAGAGTCTGTGGCCTGCTGTTATGGCTGAAGTTAGTTTCCAGCTGGGCTAAGATTACGATTCATTCATGAGGGGCTGTTGGCCGGTCTTGTCGCTATGCTCCGGGATTTCTGCAGAGATATATGAACGAAAAAACACAAGTGGCCGCCCAGGGCGGCAAGGTCGGTTTTGTCAGTCTGGGTTGTCCCAAGGCGCTGGTTGACTCCGAACGTATCCTCACCCAGCTGCGCCTGGATGGTTATGATGTGGTGCCAAGCTATAACGATGCTGACATTGTTGTGGTGAACACCTGCGGATTTATTGATGCCGCCAAGCAGGAATCCCTCGACGCGATCGGCGAGGCGATCAGTGAAAACGGCAAGGTGATCGTCACCGGTTGCATGGGGGCCGACGGTGACAAGATTCGTGAAGCCCATCCCGGTGTCTTGGCGGTTTCCGGGCCTCACGCGTACGAAGAGGTGGTGGGTGCGGTGCATCAGTACGTGCCGCCAAAGCAGGAGCACGATCCGTTTACCGATCTGGTGCCACCCCAGGGCGTCAAGCTGACGCCACGGCATTACGCCTACCTGAAGATTTCCGAAGGCTGCAACCACCGCTGCACGTTCTGCATTATTCCAGCGCTGCGCGGCGACCTGGTGAGTCGTCCCATCGGTGAAGTAATGGACGAGGCCAAACGCCTGGTGGACGCCGGAGTGAAAGAGCTGCTGGTGATTTCCCAGGACACCTCCGCCTATGGTGTGGATATCAAATACCGTACCGGCTTCTGGCAGGGGCGGCCCCTGAAAACAAAGATGCAGGCGTTATGCGAGGCGCTGGGTGAGCTTGGAATCTGGGTGCGGCTGCATTACGTGTACCCGTACCCGCACGTGGACGACATTATTCCGCTGATGGCCGAAGGCAAGATCCTGCCGTATCTTGATATTCCGTTCCAGCACGCCAGCCCCCGGGTGCTCAAGGCCATGAAGCGCCCGGCCCACGACAGCAAGACGCTGGAGCGTATCAGAAAGTGGCGGGAAATCTGTCCGGAACTGACCATTCGCTCCACCTTCATCGTTGGCTTCCCCGGCGAAACCGAAGAGGATTTCCAATACCTGCTGGATTGGCTGGACGAAGCCCAGTTGGATCGGGTGGGCGCGTTCACCTATAGCCCGGTTGAGGGCGCCCCGGCGAATGAGCTGGAAGGTGCGGTGCCCGAAGAGGTCAAGGAGGAGCGCTTGGCCCGGTTTATGGAAAAACAGGCGGAAATTTCGGCCGCTCGTTTGCAGGCGAAGATTGGTAAAACGATTGACGTACTGATTGACGAGGTGGACGAGGAAGGCGCCATTGGCCGTTCCAAGGCGGATGCCCCGGAGATCGATGGGATGGTTTACCTAAATGGTGAAACGGGCCTGGCTCCGGGGCAGATCGTGCAGGCCATCGTGGAACACGCCGACCAGCACGATCTGTGGGCGACTCTGGTGTGAGTCGCGCCCGGATCAGGCCTTGCCGATTTCCTTGATGGTATCGGCATAGAAATCATCGAAATCCTGGAACTGGTAGCTGTCCTGTCCGCAGCAGCGAATGTTCCCGGACTTGATGTCGTAGACCCAGCCGTGGATCTGAATTTTGCCAGTGGCCAGTTTGGCCGCCACGGTTGGGTGAGTGCGCAGGTGCTGAACCTGTTGCAGCACGTTTTCTTCAATGGCTTCATTCAGGAACTGGGCGTCCAGCGGTTGGTCACTGGCAATGCCATGACGCTCCCGAACAATTTCGATGGCTGACCGGCAGTGGCCCAGCCACTCCTGGACGTGGGGCAGGCCTTTGAGACCCTGCACATCCAGGGCGCCTTTCACCGCGCCGCAGTCCGTATGGCCGCACACGATGATGTGTCGCACATTCAAAACCGCCACCGCAAACTCGATGGAGGCGGTCATCCCCCCGGTTTCATTGCTGTGTGGCGGGATGATGTTACCCGCATTCCGGCAGATGAACAGGTCACCCGGGTGGGTGCCTGTCATCATGTTCGGGTCGATCCGTGAATCCGAGCAGGTGAAGAACAGCACCTCTGGGTTCTGACCGGTGGCCAGTTCGCCGAACAGGTCCTTGTGTTCCGGATAAACGTTCTTTCGAAAATCCAGAACACCTTTGACAATGTGCTCCATTGTGCCTCCTCAGCCTTCCAGCTTTTTGAGCAGAATCTCGTTGAACAGCTTGGGGTTGCCCTGCCCCTTGGAGGCCTTCATCAGCGGCCCCATGAAGCCGCCAAGCATCTTCTTGCGCTTCTTCGGGTTGTCCTCGTTCTGGAACTGCTCAACCTGCTCCGGCATGCTGGCCAGCACCTCGTCTACCATCGCCTCCAGGGCACCGGTGTCAGACACCTGCTTCAGGCCCTTTTCGTCAATGATGGCATCGACATCCTCATTCTCACCGGTCCATAGCGCTTCGAAAACTTTCTTGGCGCCGGCGGAAGAGACCGTGTTATCGGCGATGCGAACCACCAGGGCGCCAAGCTGGGCGCCGGAAATCGGTGAATCCGCAACAGACTTCTCTTCCGCGTTCAGGCGCGCGGAGAATTCGCCCTGGATCCAGTTGGCGGCCAGTTTGGCGTCTTTGCTGTGTTGTACGGTTTCCTCGAAGAACGCCGCCAGTTTGGCTTCGCCGGACAGTACGCCAGCGTCATAGTCGTTCAGGCCGTACTGGTCCTTGAAGCGGGCTTTGCGCTCGTCCGGCAGTTCCGGCAGGCTCGCCCGTACCTCTTCGATGAAAGCGTCGTCAATTTCCACCGGCAGCAGATCCGGGCAGGGGAAGTAGCGATAATCGTTGGCTTCTTCCTTGGTGCGCATGGAGCGGGACTCGTCTCGGTCGCCGTTGTAAAGGCGGGTTTCCTGCACGATGCGGTCGCCGTCTTCCAGGATATCCATTTGCCGTTCCACCTCGTGGTGAATGGCCTGTTCCATGAACCGGAAGGAGTTCAGGTTCTTGGTTTCCGTGCGCGTGCCCAGCTCGTCCGAGCCCTTGGGCTTGAGGGAAATGTTGACGTCAAAGCGCATGGAGCCCTGGGACATGTCGCCATCGCAGATGCCCAGCGAGGTCACCAGGCTGTGCAGCTTTTTGGCGAAAGCCACGGCTTCCTCGGCACTGTTCATGTCTGGCTCTGTGACCACCTCGACCAGCGGCGTGCCGGCGCGGTTCAGGTCAATGCCGGACATGCCGTGGTAGTCCTCGTGCAGCGACTTGCCGGCATCCTCTTCCAGGTGCGCGTGGTGAATGCGTACACGCTTGCTGCTGCCGTCGGCCAGGTCAATGTCGATGTAGCCCGGCCCAACGATGGGCTCGGCCAGCTGGGTGGTCTGGTAGCCCTTGGGCAGGTCCGGGTAGAAGTAGTTCTTGCGCTCGAACACCGAGCGTCGGCCAATTTCGGCGTTGGTGGCCAGGCCGAACATCACGGCGTAACGGAACGCGTTTTCGTTCGGCACCGGCAGCATGCCGGGCATGGCCAGGTCTACGGCGTTGGCCTGGGTGTTGGGCTCGGCACCGTAGGCGGTGCTGGAGCCGGAGAAAATCTTGGTCTGGGTGGCGAGCTGAACGTGGATTTCCAGCCCGATCACGATATCCCACTGCATGTGTCCGTCTCCTCTGTCGGGCTTATTTCGGTTCACGCTGGTGCCAGTCGGTCACCTGCTGGAACTGGTGGGCGGCGTTCAGCAACCGGGCTTCGGAGAAGTGGTTGCCAATGATCTGCAGGCCCACCGGCAGCCCGTCAACAAAGCCGGCCGGCACGGACATGGCCGGAATGCCCGCCAGGTTGATGGCAATGGTGAACACGTCTTCCAGGTACATGGCTACCGGATCGGTGGTTTTCTCGCCCTGGGCGAATGCCGGGGAGGGTGTAACCGGACTCATCAGCACGTCTACTTCGTTGAACGCATTCAGGAAGTCCTGCTGGATCAGGCGGCGAACCTTCTGCGCCTGCAGGTAGTAGGCGTCGTAGTAACCGTGGGAGAGGGCGTAGGTGCCCACCAGGATCCGGCGCTTCACCTCGCTGCCAAAGCCTTCGGCCCGGGTGCGGGTGTACATGTCCATCAGGTCTTTCGGGTCCTCGCAGCGGTAGCCGTAGCGAACGCCGTCGAAGCGGGACAGGTTGGCCGAGGCTTCGGCCGGGGCAATCACGTAGTAGGCCGCGATCGCCAGCTTCGCGTTCGGCAGGGACACTTCCTTCACCGTTGCGCCCAGTTTCTCGTATTCGCCAATGGCGTTACGAACCTGTTCTTCCATGGCCGGAGACAGTTGGTCGCTGAAATATTCTTTCGGCAGGCCGATCTTCAGACCCTTGAGCGGCTCGTTCAGTGTGGCGGTGTAATCCGGCACGGCGCGGTCAATGCAGGTGGAGTCTTTCGGATCGTGGCCGGCCATCACGTTCATCATCAGGGCCGCGTCTTCGGCGGTGCGCGCCATGGGGCCGCCCTGGTCCAGGGAGGAGGCAAAGGCGATCATGCCGTAACGCGAAACCCGGCCGTAAGTGGGCTTCAGGCCGGTAATGCCGCAGAGTGCTGCTGGCTGGCGGATGGAGCCGCCGGTATCGGTGCCGGTGGCGGCAGGCACCAGGCGTGCGGCCACGGCGGCTGCCGAGCCGCCGGAGGAGCCGCCCGGTACCCGCTTGTCGCCTGCGCCCAGGCCCCAGGGGTTGGTGGTGGCACCGTAGTAGCTGGATTCGCTGGAAGAGCCCATGGCGAATTCGTCCATGTTGGTCTTGCCCAGGCAAACCGCGCCAGCGGCACGGAAATTGGCGGTTACCGTGGCATCGTAGGGCGGTACGAAGTTTTCCAGCATCTTCGAGCCGCAGGTGGTGCGAACGCCGTTGGTGCAGAAAATGTCTTTGTGGGCAAAGGGTACCCCGGTCCAGGGCGTGGCCTTGCCGGCGGCGCGCATTTCATCGGCGGCTTTCGCCTCGGCCAGCGCCTGCTCCTCGGAAACGGTAATAAAACTGTTGTATTTCTCGTCTTCGCGCTTCACGCGATCCAGGAACTGCTGTGCCAGTTCCACACTGGAAACATTCCCGCTCTCCAGTTCCCGGGAAAGCTCTGCTACAGATTTGTTATGCATCGTGAATCCTGAATTCTCTGGAATGGATGGCCAAATGGTTCACCGAACAGCCATGGCTCATTCAATAACCTTGGGTACCAGGTACAGACCGTCTTCCGTGGCCGGCGCAATGGCCTGGAACGCCTCGCGCTGATTGGTTTCCGTCACCTCATCAGCCCGCAGCTTCTGCACCGCATCCAGTGGATGCGCCATCGGCTCCACCGAATCGGTATCCGCCGCACCCAGCTGGTCCACCAGATCCAGAATATTGCCAAGATCCTTCTCCAGCGCCGATACCTGCTCGTCGTCCACCTTGATGCGGGCGAGCACGGCAACTTTCTCAATGTCCTCGCGGGAAATGCTCACGTTGCCTCCAGTTCCATTCGTAAAAACAATTTAATGAAATAAAATTTTGCGCATATTACCAGAATCCCGGCTGCGATGGACCCCGATACTCCCGCACAAAATGTGACGCGCCCCACCCCCGAAGCGGCGATGTTGCCTTGCCTGAGCATGCCCCCACTGCTAAAGTTGCCGCATTCTTATCCACAGCCGCAACTCTCAGGTTGAAACAACACGAATGTTAGTTAAAAAACTCCGAGGCCTCTTCTCAAGCGACCTGTCCATCGACCTGGGCACCGCCAACACACTTATCTATGTGCGTGAACGCGGTATTGTGCTGAATGAGCCGTCCGTCGTTGCTATTCGCACCAACAACTCCCAGAAAGTCGTTGCAGCCGTTGGTGCTGAAGCCAAGCGCATGCTCGGCCGTACCCCGGGCAACATCACCGCCATTCGTCCGATGAAGGACGGCGTGATTGCCGATTTCGTGGTCACCGAGAAAATGCTTCAGCACTTTATCCATAAAGTGCACGAAAACAGCTTCATCACACCGAGCCCGCGCGTGCTGGTGTGTGTGCCCAGCAAGTCCACCCAGGTGGAGCGCAAGGCCATCCGCGAATCGGCCCTGGGCGCTGGCGCCCGCGAAGTCTTCCTGATTGAAGAGCCCATGGCGGCCGCCATTGGTGCCGGCCTGCCGGTCGAGGAAGCCAGCGGTTCGATGATCGTGGACATTGGTGGCGGCACCACCGAAATTGCCATTATCTCCCTGAACGGCATTGTCTATGCCGAGTCAGTTCGAGTGGGCGGTGACAAGTTCGACGAAGCCATCGTCACTTACGTGCGCCGTCATTACGGCAGCCTGATCGGTGATTCCACCGCCGAGCGCATCAAGCACGAAATTGGTTGTGCCTTTGAAGGCCTGGATGTGCATGAGATTGACGTCCGTGGTCGTAACCTGGCCGAAGGCGTGCCCCGTTCTTTCACACTGAACAGTGAAGAAATCCTGGACGCACTGCAGGAATCCCTGGCGCAGATCGTACAAACCGTGAAAAGCGCCCTGGAGCAGTCGCCGCCCGAGCTGGCGTCCGACATTGCCGAGCGGGGCATTGTGCTGACCGGCGGTGGCGCCCTGCTGCGCGGTTTGGACAAGCTGATCAGCGAGGAAACCGGCCTGCCGGTAATCATTGCCGAAGACCCGCTGACCTGTGTGGCCCGTGGCGGCGGTAAGGCGCTGGAAGTGATTGACCGTAGTGGCATTGGAATGTTCTCCCAGGAGGGTTGATCCCGTGGGAGGGGCTCACCATTAAAACCATATTTGTCCAGGGGCCGGTTCCCGGCTTTCGCCTGATTCTTGTTATGTTGGTATCGGCAGCGTTGATCGCTGCCGATGCACGTTTTGAGCAGCTGGCTTCCGTGCGCAGCACCCTGGCCACTGGCTTGGCGCCTGTGCACTGGCTGGGCAACGCTCCCTATCGCTTCAGTGATTGGGTGGCCGATCTGTTCGTCAGTCGCGGGGATCTTGAAGAGCAAAACGAAGAGCTCAAGACCCGCCTGCTGATTCTGGAGCGTCGTGCACTCAAATACGCGGCCCTGGCGGCCGAGAACAACGAGCTGCGCCGACTGCTCAATTCCTCGGAAAGTGTCGATGACCGGGTGATCATTGCCGAAGTGGTGGGTGTCTCCCCGGACCCCTTCTCTCATGAAGTCATCATCAATAAAGGCGCCAACGACAACCTTCGGCCCGGCCAGGCGGTACTGGATTCCCAGGGCCTGATGGGGCAGGTCATAAACACCAGTCAATTTACCTCCAGGGTGCTGTTGATTTCCGACAGCAGCCACGCCGTGCCCGTGGAAGTGGTTCGCAATGGCTTGCGTTACATCCTTCTGGGAAATGGCGACCGGGAGCAGCTGGAGCTTATCCACGTACCGGACACGGCCGACATCCGGGAAGGCGATATGCTGGTAAGTTCCGGGTTGGGCGGGCGTTTTCCCCGGGGATACCCGGTGGCTGAGGTCAGTAAGATTGTCAAAGAGCCCGGAGAATCGTTCATGAGCATCCAGGCGACACCCAAGGCCCGATTGAACCAGAGCCGTCTGCTGCTGGTGGTGTTCCCGCCGCAGGAAAATGTCGAGGCGGTTCCGGAAGACTCCGTTGATGCAGAGTCTGCCAACAACGACGGCGGTGGAGGAGCAGACTGATGCTGTCGGTAATCAGTTATCCATTATTTGCCATCTCCGTCATCCTGGCCCTGGTGCTTAGCATTTCCCTGTTCCCGGTCGGCTGGTTCGAGTTCCGCCCCGAATGGTTGGGGCTGGTGGTGTTTTACTGGACACTGCGGGCACCGGCGCAGTTCGGGGTGGTGTTGGCCTGGTGCCTCGGCCTGCTGCTGGACGTTCTTGAGGCCACCACCCTGGGCGTGAACGCTGTCTCCATGGCGGTAATCGCCTTCCTGGTACTGGCCATGCACCAGCGCCTGCGCATGTACCCCGTGGCCCAGCAATGCCTGGTGGTGTTCCTGGTGCTGGGTATAAACCAGATGCTTGTACACTTCCTGAAGCAGTTTCTGGGGGCAGACAGTCCGGGCTTTGCCTATCTCTGGCCGGCATTGACCAGCGCCATCGCCTGGCCTTTCGTCGCGGCCGCGTTCGATAATCTCAATCGTAAGCTGGGGTAATCGCGATGGAGCAATTGATTCTGGCGTCGGCGTCTCCTCGTCGTACGGAGTTGTTAACGAGCATTGGCGTGTCATTCGACGTGCAGCCGGCCGACATTGATGAAACGCCGGGGCCCGATGAAACCGCTTATGATTACGTTGAGCGGTTGGCAAGGGAGAAAGCCGAGGCTGTGGCGTTGTCCAGCCCTCATCAGCTGGTGATGGGCTCGGATACGTCGGTGGTCCTGGAGGGTGAAATACTGGGTAAGCCAGCCACGCAGGCAGAAGCCCGGTCCATGCTGGCCCGGCTGTCGGGCAACACTCACCAGGTGATGACGGCTGTGGCGCTGGTGGAAAAGGGCCGGTGCCAGCATGTGGTGTCGGTGACCAACGTGACCTTCCGTCAGCTGGAGGCTGACGAGATTGATGCCTATGTCGCCACGGGTGAGCCCATGGATAAAGCCGGCGGTTATGGCATTCAGGGCCTTGGTGGTATCTTTGTGACTGATTTGCAGGGCAGTTACAGTGCAGTTGTCGGCTTGCCGCTTCAGGAGACCGCTGCGTTGCTCGCGCAGGCAGGACATCCAGTCTGGCGGAACTGGTCGCGCCGGTAACAAGGCTGAAAAAAACAAAAAAGGAGAGGGCAACATGAGCGAGGAAATTCTGATCAATGTGACCCCGGTCGAAACCCGGGTGGCGTTGGTCGAAAATGGCATGTTGCAGGAAGCCTACATAGAGCGCACCAGTCGCAAGGGCATTGTTGGCAATATCTACAAGGGTAAGGTGGTCCGGGTGTTGCCGGGTATGGAGGCCGCTTTTGTGGATATTGGCCTGGAGCGTGCCGCCTTTATTCACGCCTCTGATGTGGTCGGCGGCCAGTCTCCCACCGAGGAAGTGCCCGGGACGCCGAAAACCGTGCCCGACATTCGCTCGCTCCTCCGTGAAGGGCAGTCCCTGGTGGTCCAGGTCACCAAGGACCCCATTGGCACCAAGGGCGCCCGCCTGACAACCCAGTTATCCATTCCGTCCCGCTACTTGGTATTTATGCCGGGTGTCAGCCACGTCGGTATTTCCCAGCGCATTGAGGACGATGCCCAGCGCGCGCGCCTGAAAGCATTGATTGAAGAGGCGGCGGCCGAACACGAAGACATCGAGGGTGGCTACATCGTACGGACCGCCGCCGAGGCCGCCACCGACGAAGAACTCATTGCCGATATGGTGTATCTGCACCGCCTCAGCCAGTCGGTGGAAGAGCGTATCGGTAAGGCCCCCACACCTTCGGCGGTGTACGAAGACCTGCCCCTGTTCATCCGAACCATCCGGGACCTGATCCGGCCACAAACCGAGAAAGTGCGCATCGACAGCCGTGAGAGTCATCAGCGGGTGATGGAGTTTGTGCGCGAGTTTGTCACGGAATTCTCCGATAAGGTGGAATATTACCCGGGCGAGCGGCCAATTTTCGATCTCTACTCGGTCGAGGACGAAATACAGAAGGCCCTGAGCCGCAAAGTTCAGCTCAAGTCCGGCGGTTACGTCATCATTGACCAGACCGAGGCCATGACCACCATCGATATCAACACCGGTGCGTTTGTTGGCCACAGGAACCTGGAAGAGACCATCTTCAAGACCAACCTGGAAGCGGCCAGGGCCATCAGCCGCCAGCTGCGCCTGCGTAATCTTGGCGGCATTATCATTATTGATTTCATTGACATGGAAGACCCCGAGCACCAGCGCCAGGTCCACCGTATGCTGGAGAAGATGCTGGAGCGGGACCACGCCAAAACCAAAATCACCGGCGTGTCCGAGCTGGGCCTGGTGGAAATGACCCGTAAACGCACCACCGAAAGCCTGGGGCAGATCCTGTGCGAGCCCTGTCCCATCTGTGATGGCCGGGGCTTCCTGAAAACGGCGGAAACCGTCTGTTACGAAATCTTCCGGGAAATCATGCGGGTTAACCGCGTCTACGAGGCCGAGAGTTATCTGGTAATGGCCTCCCAGAAAGTGGTTGACCGGCTTCTGGATGAAGAGTCTGACAACGTGGCGGATCTGGAAACCTTTATCAGCAAGGCCATCCGGTTCCAGGTGGAACCCTTCTACAGTCAGGAGCAGTACGATGTGGTGCTGCTCTAACCAGTGATGTCCCGTCTGCTATCCCGACTGGCCAGCCTGGTCTGGTGGTCCATACTGGTCGTGTTGGTGTTGTTGGCGCTGTATGCCGCCATCGGCCGGCAACTAACAGCCAACATCAACACCTACAAAGATGACCTGGCGGCCGTGATTTCCGAACAAACCGGTCTGGATATCCAGATCGGCCGGCTTTCGTCGCGCTGGAACTGGCTGGACCCTTCCCTCATCGCCTCCAACCTCGTGGTCCGTACGCCGGATAACAACCTTCTGGATGGCAACCTTGAATACTTACGCCTGCGCCTGAATTTCTGGTCCTCGCTTCGCCGCGGTCGCCTTGTCTTTGAAGATCTGGAAGCGGATGGGCTTGCCTTGAAGGTGATCAAGCCCCAGGCGCTCCCGCTGGAGGAAGCGGCGGAGGAGCTGGAACCCATACTGACGGCGACCGACAAATCCAATTGGCTGGCGCTGGCGGGCCAGTGGCTTTCGGATCCCCAGGCTCGAGTCACCCGGGTAAACCTGTCGGTGGGGCATCAGCCGGACAACCTTCGCCATTTCTACCTGCCCCAGCTGGATCTGGTCTATTATCAGGGGTTGTTCCAGGCGGCCGGGCGCGCCATGCAAAGTGGCACTTCCAATCAACTGGCCAGCTTTGCTCTGGTGGGGCAGCACTTTTTCCGGGGAGACTTTACTGGCCAGCTTTACGTGGACGTGGCATCCGGCCGGTTGTTTGATGACCTGATTGCCGACCTCAGCTGGCGTGACATTCGGGTCGAAGGCATCGATCTGGGCGGTCAGGCCTGGCTGACCTTTGATCAGGGCCAACTGGCGGAAGTCCAGGGCAGTGTTTCGACCCCGTACCTGCAACTGGGAACAGGACAGCAATCCCTGGCGCCGCTGGAGAACATTCAGGCCCGTTTTGGTTGGCGGCCGGACGACGCGTTGGTGCTTAGCCAACTGCAATGGCAGTGGCAGGAATCCACCGTAGAGCCCTTCAGTGTTCGTCTGCAGCATGAGGGCAGTGGTTTGGAGATCGTGGCGGATGAGCTGCCCCTGGATCCCATCCGTGGGCTGCTCCAGTCCTTGCCCTTGCTCCCGACGGCTGCCACCGAAGCCCTTGAGAGCTACCGCCCCTCCGGCTATCTCGATGACCTTTTCCTGCTGTTGCCCAAGGAGCTGGAGCAATTTCGTCTCTCGGCGCGTGTGCGGGATGGTGGTGTGCGGGCCTGGAATGGTGCGCCCGGTGCCAGTGGTGTTGAGGGCAGGCTTGAACTGGATGCCAACGGCGGTTTTATCGAGCTGGATAACCAGCAGCCCGTGACCGTTGGCTTCCCTGAGCTGTTTGCCGGTGACTGGGCCATTGAAACCCTGTCAGGCCGGGTGTCCTGGGCTTTGAATGGCCCGATCACCCGGGTTTATTCAGACGACCTGAAAGCCCGTTATGAGCAGGACACCCAATTCACGGGCGCATTCGACCTGCGCCTGGACCGTGAGGGTGAGGACAACCTCGGGCTGCGCGTGGGCGTTGAAAACGCCGATGCCAGCCGCATTGGCGAGTTCGTGCCCGTGCACGTGGTTAACGAGGGGCTTTACCAATGGCTGACGGAAGCCATCAACGGTGGGCGCATTATCGCAGGAGCCTATTACGGGCACGGTCGTATTGACCGTAACGCCCCGCGAGGGTCTTTCACTTCCTCCATGTGGTATGAGTTCGAGCAGGGTGACGTGCGTTATGATCCGGCCTGGCCGCCCGTCATCGACGCAGCCGGGCGCGTTGAGGTTCACAATAACCGGGCCCTGATCACTTTGAGCGACGGCGTAACTGGTGGACTGGATGCCACCGGCGCGGTTGCCCGCCTGCACCCGGGAGACGCTGCGGCACCCCCGTGGTTGGAGATGAATGTGTCGCCGCAGCTCTCCGGGGAAGACGTTTCCTGGTGGCTGGCCAATACGCCCCTGGGAGACTGGTCCGGTGAGCTATTGCGCAGCGCCGGGTACACCGGTGACTTCCGTCTGGATCTGGGGCTGGAATTGCCGATGACTGAAAACGCCCAACCGGTTGTTCAGGCCCGGGTTCAAACAGACAACGGCCGGTTTGCGCTACCGGAGGCCGATGTCAGCTGGCAAAACCTTCGTGGAGACCTGACATATCACACGGAAAACGGGTTCTCCGGTGGGCCGGTAAGGGCTGACTTCTTTGGTCAACCGGTGGCGGTGCATCTGGCCACCACGAATAATAAAAAGGCGTTGCAGGTTCGCCAGACGGGACGTTTGCCCATGCCCGAATTCCTCCAGCAAATGGGGTTGCCCAAAGGCACGTCCCTGGGGCTTGCCGGCACACTGGACTATGAAGCGAAGCTGATGATCGATGGCTCCCAGGCCCCAACGGTGGCGCTGGCATCGGATCTGTCGGGGCTGAGCGTTGACTGGCCATCGCCACTGGCAAAACCGGCCAGCGCGGCTACTCGAATAAAGGCAAGGATTGATCCTTTTGCCCAGGAAGGAATCAACGTGTCGGGCCAATGGCAGGACCGGCTGGAGTTTGAGCTTCAATGGAAAGACTCCGGGTTCGATCTGGTGTTTCCCTGGTTAATGCTGGGTGGTCACAAGCTGGATCAGATCACCATCAATGCTCTGGACATGGGCAACCACTGGATCGTGCACACCGATTCTGAACGGGCCACTGGTCGCTTCGTGTTGCCGTTGGATGGAGGCCTCGTGGAGGCGGACCTGCAAACCCTTCGCCTGGATAGGGAGGGGGAGGCAGCGGCAGCATCAGACACCGAGTTTCTGACCCTGGAAGAGCAGCTGGAAGCCTTCCGCGCACTCGAGATGGGGGAATGGCCTGATGTAAATGTCACCATCGGCCGTCTGGTACTGGGCAGTGAGGAGGCCGGCAGTTGGGATTTCAAACTGCGTCCGCAGCCGGGACAGCTGGACGTGCAACAGGTAGTCGGTCGGTTGGGGGCCCTGCGGCTGGAGGGTGACCTGCTGTGGTCGGTCGTCAATGGCCAGGAGACCAGTCGCTTCCAGGGCGGGCTGACCGGTGGCTCCCTGCGGGATCTGGAAGCGCTGTCCGGCGGCTCCATTCCGTTGAACAACAAAGAAACCAACGTCGAACTGGACTTGAGTTGGCCCGGGAGCCCGGATGAGATTGACGCCAGTCGCATGAATGGTCGCATTCGCGGGCGGCTGGATGATGGTGTTATTCTGCAGGAAACTGGTTCGGCTCAGTTGTTCCGGGTCTTCAACCTGCTCAACACCGACACCCTATGGCGCAGGCTGAAACTGGATTTCTCGGACCTGTACGAGGCCGGGGTGGCCTTTGACGCCATTTCCGGCAAGGCACGTATTGTGGACGGGATGGTGACTCTGGACCCCGAATTACAGTTGGTGGGGCCATCCGGTGCCTTTAAGTTGAGTGGTACTACGGATATTGCCAGGGAAAGCCTCGACATGCGTCTGGTAGTCGTATTGCCGGTGACCCAGAACCTGCCACTGGCAGCGGTGTTGTTGGGGGCCGGCGCTCCCATTGGTGGGGCCCTGTTTGTCCTGGACAAGCTCCTGGGCGATCCCCTGAGCCGGTTAACCAGCGCCACCTACGATGTCACTGGAAGCTGGAGTGACCCGCAGGTGGATCTTCGCGGCGTCTTTGACACCGAATAAAAAAGGAGTCGATGAATGACACAGGTTGCAGCAGTTCAGATGGTCAGCACCCCTGACATCGATGGCAATATCGAGGAAGCCGGCAGGCTTTTGAAAGAAGCGGCCGATAAGGGTGCAAAAGTAGCCGTGTTGCCGGAAAACTTTGCGGTGATGGCCACCGGCCAGATGCTGGAAAATGGGCCCCGGGAATCGGGCGATGAGCCGGTGATCCGGAAGTTTCTCTCGGAGCAGGCGAAAAAGCTGGGGCTGTGGATTGTCGGCGGTTCCCTCCCAATGGCCACCCGCCCGGATGGCTCCAAAGTTGATGGTCGCGTGCGTGCCGTCTGCATCCTGTACAACGATCAGGGCGAAGAGGTGGCTCGCTACGACAAGATCCACCTGTTTGACGCCATGGTGGAGGATTCCCACGGCCAGTACCGGGAGTCGGATACCTTTGAGCCAGGCGACCAGGTGGTTGTGGTGGACACGCCGGCGGGCCGTCTGGGCATGGCTGTGTGTTACGACCTGCGCTTCCCGGAGCTGTTCCGGGCGCTTCGCGAGAAAGGCGCGGAATGGGTCTGCCTGCCCAGCGCTTTTACCTGGCAGACTGGCGATGCCCACTGGCACGCGCTGATCCGTGCCCGGGCCATCGAAAACCAGGTTTGGGTTGTGGCGCCGGGGCAGGGCGGCCAGAACAGCAGCCGCCGGAAAACCTACGGTCATAGCCTGGTGTGTGATCCCTGGGGCAAGGTGCTGGATGAGATCGACCAGGGCCCGGGCGTGGTGATTGCGGACCTGGACCCGGAGCGGCTTAAGAAGATCCGCGAGAGCATGCCGGTGTGGCAGCACCGGCGTTTACGCTAACAAGGTTAAGAGAGCCGGCGGGGAGGCCTTTCCAAAACCGTGCGGAGCCATGGATGGCGGAGCTCGAGCGCGACAGGGATGTCTTTACAGCGTGTTTTGGAAAGGCCTCCCCGCCGGCTCGTAGCACCAAGTATTACTGCTCCGCCTCATCAATCCATTCCCGCAGGGCGCGGAACAATTTCTTGCTCTGGCCGGTGTTCTTCTGCTTCTCTACTTCCTTGCGGGCGTTACGCACCAGGTTGCGCAGGTGCTGCACATCGGCCATGGGGCAGTACTCAATAAAGTCTGAAACCACCGTGTCGCCGTCCGCAATCATCCGGTCGCGCCAGCGCTCGGCCAGATGGTGCCGGCGCGTGTGCTCCTCGCTGCCGGCGACAAAGGCATTCAGACCACGCTCAATGGCTTCCGGGTCGTCTTCACTGCGCAGGACCTTGCCGATGTAATGCAGGTGCCGGCGGCGGGCTTCGTGTTTGCGAATGCGTCGGGATTCGACAATGGCCGCCCGCAGGGTGTCGCTGATGGGCAGGGCATCGAGTTGTTCGTCGCTCAGGTCCAGCATGCGCTTGCCAACAGCCTGCAGAGCCTGCATTTCACGCTTGATCTGTGACTTGCTGGGGCCAAAGTCTTCGTGCAGTTCGTCGTCCGGGTAATCCGTCATAATCAGTCTCAGGCGTAAATAAGTGTGGCCAGCCCCAGGAAGGCCATAAAGCCCACCACATCGGTGACGGTGGTCAGGATGACGCTACCCGCCAGGGCCGGATCAATGTTTCGTGATTTCAGGAACAGCGGCAGCATGGTGCCGACAAAGGCCGCTGCCACCAGATTGATTATCAGTGCCGCAGCAATAATGGCGCCGAGCATCAGGTCCTGAAACCAGGCCGCTGCTGCAGAAGCCACGACCATTGCCCAAAACAGTCCGTTCAGGGCGCCAACCACAAATTCCCGGTTCAGCAGCCAGCCCACATTGGCGCCGCTGATCTGCCCTACAGCCATGCCGCGGATGACCAGGGTCAGGGTCTGGCTGCCAGCAATGCCGCCCATACTCGCGACAATGGGCATAAGCACTGCCAGGGCCACCACCTTGCTGATGGTTTCCTCGAACAGGCCGATAACGCCCGAGGCGATAAACGCGGTAATCAGGTTGATGCCCAGCCACACGGCCCGGCGGCGTGTCGTTTTCCAGACTGGTGCGAAGGTGTCTTCGTCTTCATCGAGACCGGCCATGCTCATCAGGGAGTGATCAGCATCTTCCCGGATAACGTCAACCACATCATCGATGGTGATGCGCCCGAGCAGTCGGCCGGTATCGTCCACTACCGGCGAGGAGATCAGGTCGTAACGTTCGAACAGGGTGGCTACCTGGGTATCGGACATGGTGACTGGAATCGGTTCCACCTCGGTGTCCATCACCTCCCGCACGGTGGCCGCCGGGTTGGAGACCAGGATGCGGGTAATAGGCAGCACGCCGATAAAGTCATCCCGCCGGCTGACAACAATGAGGCTGTCGGTCATGGGCGGCAGGTTCCGGTGTCGGCGCAGGTAACGCAGCACAACATCCACGCTGATGTCCGGGCGCACCGTGATGGTGTCCGTGTTCATCAGACCGCCGGCGGTGTCCTCCGGGTAGGAGAGCACTTCCTCCACCCGCAGGCGGTCCTGTTCGTCCATGGTGTCCAGGACTTCCTGGATCACCGTGTCCGGCAGCTGCTGCAGCAAGTCGGCCAGATCGTCCGACTCGAAATCCTCGATGATGTCCGCCAGCTCCTGGACGTTCAGCTGGCTCAGGAAATACGCCCGGATGTCGTCGTTCAGGTACTGGAGGACTTCACCCTCAAGGTCTTTCTCGACCAGGTTCCACAGCAGGGCCCGTTGGCGTGGCGGGGAGGATTCCAGCAGGTGAGCGATATCGCTGGGACTCAGGCCGCCGTTGAGAATACGGGAGACTTGCTTGAGCGCACCACTGTCCAGGGCTTCGCCCAGAGAGCGCAACCGTTGGCGGGCCTGACTTTTTTCCAGAATATCGGTCATGGAAACTACCTGCGATCAGAAAACGCCTGCATTATAGCGGAGTTAGGTCTTGCAGGTTAGAGAGGGTTGTAGGTGAATGCTGTTATTCACCTTCACCAAAGTAATCGTCGATCAGTGCAACCAGTGCATCAATGGCTTCTTCCTCATCGGGGCCATCGGCCACCAGTTCAACTTCCGTGCCCTGGTTGGCGGCAAGCATCATAACCTGCATGATGTTTTTGGCATCCACCTCGCGGCCCTTGCCGCGTAGCTGTACCGAGCTGTCGAACTCCGAGGCGGTAGCCACCAGTTTGGCGGTGGCGCGGGCATGCAGGCCCAGTTTGTTGATGATGGTAACCGGACGACAGAGCATGATGGTTCAGATTTCTCCACGAGCCTGAAGGTGAGGCAGTTCGGTGTGACGAACCTGCACGTTGCGATAGTGTTCCCGGAAATGCTTGCCCAGCTGCTCGCACATGTACACGGAGCGGTGCTGGCCGCCGGTGCAGCCGATGGAGATCGTCATGTAGCTGCGATTGCTGGCGGCAAACGCCGGTAGCCAGGTTTCCAGCAGGTGACTCAGGTCATCCAGCATCTGGCGGGTCACCGGCTCCCGTTCCAGGAAATCGATGACCGGCTGGTCGGTCCCGATAAACTGACGGAGATTGTGGTCCCAGTAGGGGTTGGGCAGGCAGCGCACGTCAAAGACGTAGTCTGAATCCATGGGCACGCCGTGCTTGTATCCGAACGACTGGAACAGCAACGCCAGTTCCTGGTCCTTGCGGCCCACCACCCGCTGTTTGACCATGTCGCGCAGCTCGTACATGGACAGGCCGGTGGTGTTGATATAGAGATCGGCGAGCTTCGACAACGGCTCCAGAAGGGCTCTTTCGCTTTCGATGGCTTCGCGCAGGGAGGTGTTTTCGTCACTCAGGGGATGCTTGCGACGAGTGGCGTGAAAGCGCTGAAGCAGGGATTTCTCGGCAGCATCCAGATAGACAATGTCCACGGACACGCCAATGTCCCGCAGCTGGTTGTAGATGTGCTCGAAGTTGGCCAGTTCGCCGGAGAGATTACGGGCATCAATGCTCACGGCCATGCGTTTCAGGCGGCCGGGTGAATCCTGCGTGGCGGCCTCCCGGGCCAGGGGGAGCAGGAGCCCAATGGGCAGGTTGTCGATGCAGTAAAAGCCCAGGTCTTCCAGCACATGCAGTGCCGTACTCTTGCCGGACCCGGATCTGCCGCTGACGATGATCAGCTTCATCTTACTGTCTCTCTGGTGATGCGAATGTGGCGCCGGTTACTGACTGTCTTCCAGCATGCCCTGATACAGCGAATCGCTGTCCGTGCACTGGCGTAGTCGCTGACAGAAGGCGCCATCGTTGAACTTTTCCGCCAGTTGGCTAAGCAGTTCCAGGTGTGCGCTGGTGGCTTCCTTGGGCACCACCAGGGCGAACACCAGGTCTACCGGCTGGTTGTCGATGGCATCAAAATCCACCGGCTCCTGCAGCGTCATAAGCACGCCAATCACCCGCTCCAGACCGTCCAGTCGGCAGTGGGGAATGGCGATGCCCTGTCCGATACCGGTACTGCCCAGCCTTTCCCGGGACACCAGGTTGCTGAAGATATCGGTTTCACTGAGGGTTTCATCCTGATAGTGAATGCGCTCGGCAATGGATTCCAGTACGCGCTTCTTACTGGAAGCCGGTGCCTGGCACAGGGTCAGCTGGGGAGACAGAATGTTGTCGATGGTCAGGGATGTATCGCTCATGGATCGACTGTGCTTCCGTATAAAAAAAGGCTGCGGCTGGTTCACCCCGCCGCAGCTCGATCAATTGAAACAGCCGGTAGGCCAGCGCTGGAGTCAGTGCTTGCCGTTACCGTGCGCCCGGTCTACATTCTTTTCCTTGTGCTTGAGGATCTGACGGTCGAGCTTGTCGATCAGACCGTCAATCGCGGCGTACATATCCTCACTTTCAGCCTTTGCATGAACCTCGCCGCCCACTACGTGCAGGGTGGCTTCGGCAATCTGGCGCACCTTTTCCACTTCGAGGGTAACCTGGCAGTTGCTGATGTGGTCGAAGTGACGCTCCAGCTTCTCGAATTTGCTGTTCACGTAGTCTTTCAGCGCGGGAGTCAGGTCCACGTGGTGACCTGAGATATTAATTTGCATAGGCATCTCCTGTTGTCATTGTGCCGGCTTTGACACCGGTTTGCCGCTGGCAGATCAATTTTGCCAGCAAAAGTTTAAACCAGTCGTTTGCGTTCGTTCGAGGGAGGGATGTGCATGGCCTCCCGGTACTTGGCGACGGTACGCCGCGCCACGTTGATTCCCTGTTCTTTCAGCATGGCTGCAATCTTGCTGTCGCTCAACGGTTTTTTCGGAGTTTCTTCCGCGATCAGTTTTTTGATCATCGCACGAATGGCGGTGGAGGAACATTCCCCGCCTTCGGCCGTGGAGACATGGCTGGAGAAAAAGTACTTCAGCTCATAAATGCCCCGGGGCGTGTGCATGTATTTCTGGGTGGTCACCCGGGAAATGGTGGATTCGTGCATTTCCACCGCCTGGGCAATATCCGAAAGAATCAGCGGCTTCATTTTCTCATCGCCGTATTCCAGGAATTCCTGCTGGTGCTCGACAATACGGGTCGCCACTTTCAGCAGGGTTTCATTGCGGCTCTGCAGGCTTTTGATGAACCACTTGGCTTCCTGCAGCTGGTCGCGCAGGTAGGTGTTGTCGGCGCTGCTGTCCGCTCGGCGAATCAGACCGGCGTAACTGGCATTCACCCGGATGCGCGGGGCAATTTCAGGGTTCAGTTCCACACGCCAGCGGCCTTCGTGTTTGCGCACGATGACGTCCGGAATCACATAGTCCGGTTCGGCCTGGTCCACCATGTCGCCCGGGCGTGGGTTCAGGCTGGTGATCAGTGACAGGACTTCCTTGAGTTGATCTTCCTTGAGCCGGCTGCGGCGCAGCAGTTGGGCGTAATCGCGGTTGCCCAACAGGTGC
This sequence comes from Marinobacter nauticus, assembly GCA_044811145.1. Classification (GTDB taxonomy): domain Bacteria; phylum Pseudomonadota; class Gammaproteobacteria; order Pseudomonadales; family Oleiphilaceae; genus Marinobacter; species Marinobacter nauticus_A. The sequence goes on along the minus strand of CP085245.1, from coordinate 240,846 downwards.
AGGAACTGGGTGACCACCAGGCGCGCCTGGCGCAACCAGGGGGTATCGGGTGGCAGCTGGTTGAGCTGAATCAGCAGGCATTCCTGCAGATCCGCCGCAAATACGCCGGGAGGATCAAAATGCTGCAGGCGGTGCAGAACGGCCTGGACTTCGTCCAGCTCCAGGGGGTCTTCGTCGGCATCGTCCATCAGGCCGGCGTGGATGTCCTCCACAGTGGCCGTGAGGTAGCCCCGGTCGTCCACCGCATCCAGCAGGGCGTGGGCAATGGCCTGGTCGCGCTCGCTTAGTGGGGTCAGGTTCAACTGCCATTCCAGGTGATCCTGCAGGGTTTCGGTGGGCGAATTGCGGGTTTCGAAATCGTGATCGTTTTCGTCGTCGGCCTTGGGAGCAGGTGCCGGTGCGGACTGGTAGATGTCATCCCAGGCGGTATCCACGGGCAGGTCGTCCGGGATGTTGTCGGGAATGTCGTTATCGGAGGACCAGTCGGGGCCGTTCTCGGATTCATCCCAGTCGGCGGTGGGCTCGGGGCTGCTTTCTTCCGCAGTCTCGTTGCTGTCTTTTGCTTCCTCGGTGCTTTGCTCGGCTTCGTTCTGCTCGTCGTCTTCGGAAGTCTCCAGCATGGGGTTCGATTCCAGTGCCTGCTGGATTTCCTGCTGGAGATCAAGAGTGGAAAGCTGCAGCAGTCTGATGGCCTGCTGCAACTGGGGCGTCATGGTCAGGCTCTGGCCCATCTTGAGCTGTAAGGAGGCTTTCATAACCATGGCTTAACATCCATAACTTATTGGCATTCCGATTGAAACTTTGCCCGAGGAAAAGTCCTAAGCAATTTTTCTGCCGAGTTTACTTGTTGGCGGTTCGCAAAACAATGAGCCCCCGACTAAAGCCCCAGAGCTTCGCGGTAGGCCAGCAAATCCACCAGGCGGGGCACTACCCTACAGGTGAAACTCGTTGCCAAGATAGACCTCCTTGACCTGTTGGTTGGCCAGAATGGCCTCGGCATTGCCGGAAGCGATAATGTGGCCACCGGAAACGATATAGGCATTCTCGCAGATGTCGAGGGTTTCCCGCACGTTGTGATCGGTGATCAATACGCCGATACCCTTGTCCCGCAGGTGCCGGATGATGTGCTTGATATCGCTGACGGAGATCGGGTCCACCCCGGCAAACGGCTCATCCAGCAGGATGAAGGCCGGCTCCATGGCCAGCGCCCGGGCGATTTCCACACGCCGTCGTTCGCCACCCGACAGGGCCATGCCCATGCTGTCCCGGATGTGGGTGATGTGGAACTCTTCAAGCAGCTCCTCAAGCTTGGCTTCCCGGTCGGCGCGTTTCAGGCCTTTGCGGGTTTCCAGGATGGCCATGATGTTGTCGCGCACCGTCAGCTTGCGAAACACGGACGCTTCCTGGGGCAGGTAGCCAATCCCTTTTCGGGCACGCCCGTGCATGGGCAGCGGCGTGATGTCCTTGTTATCAATGGTCACCCGGCCGTGGTCGGAGGGCACCAGCCCCACGATCATGTAAAAGCAGGTGGTCTTGCCGGCACCGTTGGGGCCCAGCAGGCCCACAATTTCCCCGGAGCGGATTTCCAGCGAAACGTCCAGCACCACCTTTTTCTGTTTGTAGCTTTTCGCCAGATTACTGGCCCTGAGTACTGCCATCAGAACCTGTCTCGTTGTTGGTTTGTTCGGTATTGCGTGGCTGGATCACCATTTCAACGCGGCCGGAATCGCCGGCCTCGGTGCTACCACCTTCGGCGGTCACCACTCGGCGAACGGTGTCGTAGTGAATGACATCGCCGCGGAATTCGTTGCTACCCTGCTCAATGCGGGCCTGTTGTTTCAATACAATGACGTTTTCATCCGCCGACCAGGTGATTTCAAGAGCCCAGGCGTCCGTGGCTTTCTGGCCGTCGCGGGCGGGCTGGGAGTAGTGTGCGGGTGTTCCCCAGGATTCCACCTTGCTGACGCCCTGCTCATTGCGGTGCAGAATCACCCGGTCTGCGTTGAGGTAGGCTTCGCCCTGAACCAGTCGTACATCGCCGGTATAGACGGCGGTGCCTTCGGTGTCATCAAGCCGGGCGGAATCGGCACTGACTTTGATGGGTTGATCGGAATTCAGGTCAAAGGCGGACGCGGAGCCCGCCAGAAGTAGCCCGGTCAACAGAGCGAGGAGCCGTGATGTGTTACCTGAGGGTTTCATATTGCCCTTCTACCTGCGAGTTGAGTTCCAGTATGCGTTGGTCTATCCAGGCTTTCATGCCGGTTGCCCGTGTCACCCCGAAAGGTTCGGTAATCGTGACCGGCCGATCGGTATACACCGTGCCTTCTTTGTCATTGAAAGTGAGGGCCTCGGTGGTCAGCGTGGTATCAGTGTCTTCTGCACGCCTGGTAACCACCACGTTGCCGGCCAGGTGCAGCAGTCCCTCTGTTTGCCGCAGGCTACCTTTATCCGCTTCAATTATCCACGGTTGAGGCCGCTCGCTGGGAAACACCCGTGCTACCGGTTTTTCCAGCAGGGCCAGGTTCGCGTCCTGGAACTGCTCAATGCGGGGTGACGTCAGTTCAACCTCCAGGTTCCCCTGCTCACTCCAGGCCCGATAATGGCTACCGACAACAAAACTGTCTGGTTCAGAGGGGCCGCGTAACTGTTCGGCGTCGGGCGTGCCCAGGCTGCGCTCATCGCTTTGCCACATCAGGAAAACCGTTGCCGCAATAACCGCCGCCAGCCCCAGGGTTCTGGCCCAGGCGTCTATGCTGGATCTTGGCGTCAGCAGCTTGATGATCATGAATGGGCGCCTGTATAGGGTGCCAGGGTTTGAGTGAGTTGGCCTTGGGCCCAGAGGATCAGGTCACAGGCTTCGCGAACCGCACCGGCGCCACCGGCTGTCTGGGTGCAGTAGTCGGCCTGTTGTTGAACCAGCCAATAGCCGTTGGGAACGGTAATGCCGAGCCCGGCAAAGTTCAGTGCCGGCAGGTCGGGCAAATCATCGCCCATGTAGGCAATCTGCGCCGGTGTCAGATCCATGTCGGCAATGAGTTCCATCAGGGCGACTTTTTTGTCTTCCCGGCCCTGCATCAGGTGAGGAATGCCCAGGTCTTTCATGCGCTTTTCGGTCAGCGGCGAGCGTCGGCCGGTGATGACGGCCACGGTGATGCCGGCCTTCATCAGCTGTTTCAGGCCCAGGCCATCCAAAATGTTGAACGCCTTAAGCTCGTCACCTGTGGCGCTGAAATACAGGCGCCCGTCGCTCATGATGCCATCCACATCCAGGGCAATCAGCTTGATGCTTGTGGCCTTGGCGAGTAATGCTTCGTTCCATCGTTCTGCCAGTGGCGGATTGATGTCGCTCATCTGTTCACGCCTCTTTTAAATCACACCAGCACGTAGCAGGTCATGCATGTTGATTGCGCCCACCAGCTGGCCGGTGCTGTCGGTGACCGGCAAAGCGTTGATTTTCAGTTCTTCCATGATTTTCAGGGCTTCGGCGGCCAGGTGGTCGGCCTCAATGGTCTTGCCCTGGCGGGTCATCACGTCGCGAATCGGCGTGGTGTGAACGTCCAGGGACTTATCCAGAGTCCGGCGCAGGTCGCCGTCGGTGAATACGCCCACAAGATTGTCCTTGTCATCGACAACGGTGGTCATGCCCAGGCCTTTGCGACTGATCTCAAGCAGTGCGCCACTCAGGGTGGTGTCTTCTGGGACCTTGGGGATCTGGTCACCGGTGTGCATGATGTCAGAAACGTGCAGCAGCAACCGGCGCCCCAGGCTGCCACCGGGATGGGAGAAGGCGAAGTCTTCGGCGCTGAAGCCCCGGGCTTCAAGCAGGGCGACGGCCAGGGCATCGCCCATCACCAGTGTGGCTGTGGTGCTGGAGGTGGGGGCCAGCCCCAGCGGACAGGCCTCGGTGGTCACGCTGACATCCAGGTTGGCCACGGCCTCCCGGGCCAGTACCGAGCTTTCGTTGCCGGTCATGCTGATCAGTGGCGCGCCCATGCGTTTGATCAGCGGAAGAATGGTGACGACTTCGCTGGTGCTGCCGCTGTTGGAAATGGCGATCACCACATCCTGCGGGGTGATCATGCCCATATCGCCATGGCTGGCCTCACCCGGGTGCACAAAAAACGCCGGCGTGCCGGTGCTGGCCAGTGTGGCGGCAATCTTGTTGCCGATGTGGCCGGATTTACCCATGCCGGTTACCACCACCCGGCCCTTGCAGGCCATGATCACTTCGCAGGCGCGGGTAAAATCACCGTTGATGCGATGTTCGAGGGCTTCAATGGCCTCCCGCTCTATGCGGATGGCTCGCAGGGCAGAGGTATGAAAGTTCTGGTCGTTCGCAGTGTTTGAATCTGTCATGTTGGCCGACTGTCTGTGTCTCTGATCGGGTTGGCCCGGTGTGATGGTGTCCGGGGCGGCTCGAGAACCGGCAGTATATCACTTCTGTGGCATCTGACTCCCGGGGTTCTGGGTGAATCTGTGTTGCCATAATGACATTTTTCCTGCCGACAATTGAGCTTAAGCACCGCTTGTCATACTGTAGCGGCTTCGTGCAAAGGATGGTTTATGGATTCTTCCGCCTACATAAGCTTTGACAATGTCGTGTTTTCCCGGTCAGGCCGGCGAATTCTGGATGGCGTTTCCCTGGAAATTCCAAAGGGCAAGGTGACGGCGATCATGGGGCCCAGCGGCACGGGGAAGACGACTCTGCTTCGATTGATTGGTGGCCAGTTAAGGCCCGACTCCGGGCGGATCATGGTCGCCGGCCAGGACGTGCCGCACCTGAAGCGTAAGGCGCTCTATACCTTGCGTGAAAAAATGGGCATGTTGTTCCAGACCGGCGCCCTGTTTACCGACCTGAATGTCTACGAAAACGTGGCTTTTCCGCTGCGAGAGCATACCCCGTTGCCGGAAGACATGATCCGCGACATCGTGTTGATGAAGCTGGAAGCGGTGGGTCTGCGCGGCGCCCGCGAGCTGATGCCGGCGGAATTGTCCGGCGGTATGACCCGCCGGGTCGCTTTGGCGCGCAGCATTGCGCTGGACCCGGAGCTGATCATGTACGACGAGCCGTTCACCGGCCAGGATCCCATTGCCATGGGGGTCTTGATCAAGCTTATTCGTGATCTCAACAGCTCAATGGGGCTGACCAGTGTGCTGGTTTCCCACGATGTGCCCGAGTCGCTGAGTATCTGCCACTACGCTTGCATCATCGCGGACGGCAAGGTGATTGGTGAAGGTACCCCAGAGCAGTTGCGGGAACATCCCTCCGAGCGCGTTCAGCAGTTTCTGGGTGGCCAGCCGGATGGTCCGGTGCCATTTCATTATCCGGTGGCGGATGTCGCTGCCGATTTCGGCGTCAGTGAGGAGTGGTCTGGTGGATAAAGTCGCTGCTCTTGGTCGCCAGGGTCTGGCGGTTATCGCTTCCCTGGGGCGTTCCGGAAGATTTCTCTTTGGTGTGCTGTCCGGTGTGCCCAGGCCCATCACTGGTTTTCCCCTGCTGGTGCAGCAGCTTTATTTCGTGGGCGTGCTCTCGCTGGCCATCGTGGTGGTGTCGGGCCTGTTTATCGGCATGGTCCTGGCGCTGCAGGGGTATACTATCCTGAGCGACTTTGGTTCCGAATCGGCCATCGGCCAGATGATTGCGCTCACCCTGGTACGGGAGCTTGGCCCGGTGGTAACCGCGCTGCTGTTCGCTGGCCGCGCCGGTTCCGCACTGACGGCGGAAATTGGGCTAATGAAAGCAACCGAGCAGCTGTCCAGTATGGAAATGATGGGCGTCGACCCGTTGCGCCGGGTGGTTGCTCCCAGGCTCTGGGCCGGATTTATTGCCATGCCCGTGCTAGCGGTGATTTTCACCGTGGTGGGTATCTGGGGTGGCATGCTCGTGGGTGTAGAATGGTTGGGCGTATTTGATGGCGCCTATTGGGGCAACATGCAGTCGTCGGTGGACTTCATTGATGACGTGCTGAATGGCCTGCTGAAAAGTGTGGTGTTTGGCTTTGTGTGCGCATGGATTGCCGTTTTCCAGGGCTATGATTGTGTCCCCACCTCAGCGGGTATCAGCTCGGCCACGACCAAGACGGTGGTGTATTCATCGTTGGCGGTTCTGGGCCTGGACTTTGTACTGACCGCCGTGATGTTCGGTGATTTCTGACAGGATTTTTTCAGGGAGCCTGCCATGGGCAACAGACGTATTGAAGTGATTGTCGGCCTGTTTATGATCGCGGGCCTGGCTGCCATTTTGTTTCTGGCGTTACAGGTCAGTGGTTTGTCGCCGAAGTCGGCAAGTGATCGTTACACGCTGTATGCCAACTTCAACGATGCCGGCGGCCTGGCCCCCCGTGGCCGTGTGTCCATGGCGGGCGTAACCATCGGCACCATTGAATCGGTCACCCTGAATAAAGAAACCTTCCAGGCCCGGGTGGCGCTGGCCATCGAGTCTGACGTTGACAACATTCCAACGGACAGCGCTGCGGTGATCCGTACATCCGGATTGCTTGGTGACCAGTATGTAGATATCTCGGTGGGCGGTGATATGGAATCACTGAAGCCGGGAGATACTTTCTATTCAACCCAGTCGGCCATGAACCTGGAACGACTGATCAGCAACTTCGCCTCCGGGCGCTAACCTGATTGCAAAGGAGATTGTCATGCTTGCCCTGAAACAACGTTGTCTGTGGATCCTCGCCATGCTGACCCTGGCGGTGGCACCGGCATGGGCTGGCCCGGAAGACGAGCTGAAGAGTTACGTCGATGACAGCACCCAGATGCTGGTGAATAAGCTGAATGCCGAGAAAAGTCTGTACTCCGAAGACCCGGAGGCATTCTACAAGCTGATGGAAGAAACGCTTGATCAGTTCGTGGATTTCCGCCGGATAGCGGCCCGGGTAATGGGGCGTTACGCCCGTCAGACCACCCCGGAACAACGTGACGAATTCGTCGAGCGTTTCAAGCGTAGCCTCTTTGACGCCTATGCCCAGGCGCTGGTAAACACCGATGATTTCAAAATGACGGTTCAGGATGCCGAGATCCTGCCAAACAACAGTGATCGTGCGTCTGTCCAGATGCAGTTGATATCTGCTTCCGGTAATCGCATCCCCATTACCTACTCCATGTTCAAAAACAACGAAGACCGCTGGATGATGGAGAACCTGATTGTCGAAGGCGTGAACATTGGTCTGGCGTTCCGGGATCGCTTTGCCCAGGAAATGGAGCAGAACCGCGGGCAAATCCAGTTGGTGATCGATGGCTGGGGCAGTGCGGTTGAATCGCTCGATCTCAATAACGAAGAACAGGGTCAGTCATGACCCTTAAGGCGCCACGGGTGACGCTGTCCGGGCCCGTTCTGACGGTTACCGGTGATGTGGATGCCGAGAGCGTGATAGCCCTGCGAGCCCAGGGAGAGGCGCTGATTCGTGGTGCTACCGGCCCGCTGACAGTCGATCTCTCCGAGCTGGGTACGGCCCACAGTGTGGTGTTGTCCATGCTGTTGTGCTGGCAGCGCCTGGCTCAGCAACTTCATCGTCCAATGACGTTCCGGGGCGCCGGTGAGCGGCTGGTTTCCCTGGCGGCGTTAAGCAATCTGCAAAACCAGATCCCCGGATTTGCACCACACGGCTGACCGGCGCCCACGAATTGGGTACAATTCCGCCCCTGATTTCAAGACATTCGAGGATTTCCTATGGACGCCGCCCAGGTAACCGAACTGGTTCAAGAAGCTCTGCCCGACTGCAAAGTTGAAGTGCAGGTCGATGGCAACCACTACATGGTTGTCGTTGTGGGTGACGTATTCGAGGGTCTGCCCACCATCAAGCGGCAGCAAATGATCAACAAGGTGCTCTTCCAATATGTAATGGATGGCACCATTCACGCTCTGCACCCGAAAGCCTTTACCCCGAGCGAATGGGCCGAGCGCCAGGCCAACGCCTGAACCGAACAGGACAGATATTGTGGATAAACTTCTGATCAGGGGCCGCAAGCCCCTGGATGGCGAAATCCGTATTTCCGGCGCCAAGAACGCGGCACTGCCCATTCTGGCGGCCACCCTGCTGGCGGATGAGCCGGTCAGCATTGGCAATCTGCCACACCTGAATGACGTTACCACCATGATCGAGCTTCTCGGTCGTATGGGGGTGGAGCTCATGGTGGATGAGAAAATGTCGGTGGAGGTGCACGCCAACACCATCAAGCATTTTCACGCGCCCTATGAGCTGGTGAAAACCATGCGCGCCTCCATCCTGGTGCTGGGCCCACTGGTTGCTCACTTTGGCGAAGCCCAGGTGTCACTGCCCGGTGGCTGCGCCATCGGCACCCGCCCGGTGAACCTGCACATCCATGGTCTGGAAATGATGGGTGCCGATATCACCGTTGAGAATGGCTACATCAAGGCCAAGACCAACGGTCGTCTGAAAGGCGCGCACATCTTCCTGGATACGGTTACCGTCACCGGCACCGAGAACCTGCTGATGGCCGCCACCCTGGCCGAAGGCAAGACTATTCTCGAAAACGCCGCGCGCGAACCGGAGGTCGTTGACCTGGCCGAATGCCTGATCGCCATGGGCGCCGACATCAAGGGCCACGGCACCGCCACCATCGAGATTAACGGTGTGGAGCGCCTGCACGGTTGCCACCACAACGTACTGCCGGACCGCATTGAAACCGGCACCTACCTGGTGGCGGCAGCAGCCACCGGTGGTCGCGTCAAGGTGAAGGACACCCGGGAAGACATCCTGGAGGCGGTGCTGTTGAAGCTGGAAGAAGCCGGCGCTCATATCACCACCGGCCCGGATTGGATCGAGTTGGATATGAAGGGTCAGCGGCCAAAAGCCGTGAACCTGCGCACCGCGCCGTACCCCGCGTTCCCGACCGACATGCAGGCCCAGTTTGCGGCCATGAACACGGTCGCTGAAGGCACGGGCACCATCGTGGAAACCGTGTTCGAGAACCGATTTATGCACCTGCAGGAACTGATCCGCATGGGCGCCGACATAACCCTCGAGGGTAACGCGGCCATCATAAAAGGCGTGGATCATCTGACCGGTGCCCCGGTCATGGCCACGGACCTGCGGGCCTCGGCCAGCCTGGTGATCGCCGGCCTGGTGGGTGAGGGCGATACCATCGTGGATCGCATTTACCACATTGACCGTGGCTACGAGTGCATCGAAGAGAAATTACAGTTGCTGGGCGCGAGCATCCGCCGCCTGCCGGCCTAACCAAACCAACGGGAACCCGGAAAGACTCATGACAGATTCCATCACCATCGCCTTGTCGAAGGGACGCATTCTGGAAGAAACCCTGCCGCTGCTGGCCGAAGCCGGTATCGAGCTGGTCGACGACGTGAAAAAGTCCCGCAAGCTGGTGTTCCCGACCACCGATCCGAACGTGCGCATCCTGATCATCCGCGCCACCGACGTGCCGACGTATGTTCAGTATGGCGGCGCGGATCTGGGCGTGACCGGCAAAGACGTGCTGATGGAGCACGGCGGTGAAGGTCTTTATGAGCCGCTGGATTTGAATATTTCCCGCTGCAAGCTGATGACCGCCGGCAAAAAAGGCGAAAACCCGCCGGCCGGCCGCATCCGCGTGGCCACCAAGTTCGTAAATCTGGCACGTCGCTACTATGCCGCCCAGGGCCGCCAGGCGGATATCATCAAGCTGTATGGGGCGATGGAGCTGGCGCCGATTCTGGATCTGGCGGATGAGATTGTTGATATCGTGGATACCGGCAATACCTTGAAGGCCAATGGTCTTGAGCCCAGAGAGTTAATTGATTACATCAGTAGTCGACTGGTGGTGAATCGTGCTTCGATGAAAATGAAGCATGAGCAGATTAACCCGATTATCGAGAAGATGGCGGCCGCAGTGGAAAAACGGCGGGCTCCGGAGTAAGGCTTCCCGTTTGGTTTGGGTGCTGTCAGCCCTTGGGTAGGCCTTTCCAAAAACCGCTACGAGCACGTCCATGTGCGCTTCTCTCAGGCCATCCTTGGCCTTCGAAATTTTTGGAAAGGTCTACCCAAGGGCTTTTTCAGACTCAGTGCCGGGAAGCCAGGTAGAGTTCAGTAACCCGCAAATGCCGGCGGGCAAACCGGCACACTTAAGTAAACAATCCACATGCAGGATTAGAGTTATGACCGACAAGATCACCAGACTGAATTCTTCCCAGAGCGACTTCGACAGTGCGCTGGCCAAGCTGCTGGCGTGGGATGACAGTGTTGACCATCAGGTTAACGAGTCGGTGCGGCATATCCTGCATGAAGTGAAAACCCGTGGCGATGCGGCGGTGATGGAATTCACCGAGAAGTTTGATCGGCTGAAGGTCAGCTCCATGGCCGAGCTGGAAATCAGCCAGGACCGGCTGCAGGCTGCCCTGGAGAAGATTCCCCAGGACCAGCGTGAAGGCCTGGAGAAAGCCGCCGAGCGAATTCGGGACTACCACGAACGGCAGAACCAGCAGTCCTGGCAATACGAAGACGAAGACGGCACCGTGCTGGGCCAGAAGGTCACGCCGCTGGACCGGGCCGGTCTTTATGTGCCGGGCGGCAAAGCCGCGTATCCGTCGTCTGTATTGATGAACGCGATTCCGGCCAAGGTGGCCGGCGTGAGCCAGCTGATCATGGTGGTGCCAACGCCTGATGGCGTGGTGAACGACATGGTGCTGGCGGCGGCCGCCATCGCCGGTGTGGATCGGGTGTTCGCGCTGGGCGGTGCGCAGGCAGTTGCCGCGTTGGCCTACGGCACTGAAACCGTGCCGGCCGTGGATAAAATCGTTGGCCCGGGCAACATCTTTGTGGCCACGGCCAAGCGTGAAGTCTTCGGGGTGGTCGGCATCGACATGATCGCAGGCCCGTCTGAAATCCTGGTGATCTGCGACGGCAAGACCGACCCGGACTGGATCGCCATGGACCTGTTCTCCCAGGCGGAGCACGACGAGCAGGCGCAGAGCATCCTGGTCAGCCCGGATGCGGATTTTCTGGATGCCGTGGAGGCCAGCATCAACAAACTGCTTCCGACCATGGAGCGCGATGAAATTATCCGCACTTCCATGACCAGTCGTGGCGCCCTGATCCAGGTGGCGGATCTGAAAGAAGCCGCCGAGGTATCCAATCGGGTGGCTCCTGAGCACCTGGAACTGTCGGTGGAAGACCCGCAGGCCATGCTGGACGACATCCGCCACGCCGGCGCAATTTTTATGGGCCGCCACACCGCCGAGGCTCTCGGCGACTACTGCGCCGGCCCGAACCACGTGTTGCCCACGAGCGGCACCGCACGGTTCAGTTCACCACTGGGCGTTTACGACTTCCAGAAGCGTTCTTCCCTGATCGGCTTCAGTGCCGAGGGTGCCGACCGCATGGGGCGCGTGGCGTCCGTATTGGCGCGAGGCGAAGGCCTGACGGCCCACGCCCGTTCTGCCGAATACCGCATTAAAGATTGAGGCCTTAAATGAGCAAGTATTGGAGCTCCCTGGTCGAACAGCTCAAACCTTATGTGCCAGGTGAACAGCCCAAAATGGCCAACCTGGTGAAGCTGAACACCAACGAAAACCCCTTCGGCCCCTCGCCGAAGGTCATCGAGGCCATTCAGAAAGAGCTGAACGACAGCCTGCGCCTGTACCCGGACCCGGAAGGTCGGGCGCTGAAAGACGCCATCGCCAGCTATTACGCCGATTATGATATCAAGGCCAGCCAGGTCTTCGTGGGTAACGGCTCAGACGAAGTGCTTGCCCATATCTTTCAGGGCCTGCTTAAGCACGATCATCCGATTCTGTTCCCGGACATCACCTACAGCTTCTACCCGGTGTACTGCGGTCTTTACCAGATCGAACACCACGCGGTTCCGCTGACGGACAGTTTTGAGATAGATCCGGCCGATTACCGGCGCACCAATGGCGGTATCATCTTCCCGAACCCCAACGCCCCGACTGGCCGATACCTCGTGCTTCAGCATGTCGAGGAAATCCTGCAGGCCAACGAAGACAGTGTTGTGGTTGTGGATGAAGCCTATGTGGATTTCGGCGGAGAAAGCGCCATTTCTCTGGTCAACAAATACCCGAACCTGGTGGTCTGCCAGACTCTCTCCAAGGCACGCTCCCTGGCGGGCCTGCGGGTCGGCTTCGCCGTTGCCAACGAAGAACTGATCGAAGCCCTCCAGCGGGTGAAAGACAGCTTCAACTCCTACCCCTTGGACCGCCTGGCCCTGGCTGGTGCGGTAGCTGCGTTCGAGGACCGCCAATGGTTCGAGGATTCCTGCAATGGCGTGATCAACGAGCGCGAGCGCCTGACCGAGGCATTGGAGGAGCTGGGTTTTGAGGTTTTGCCTTCGAAGGCCAACTTTGTCTTCACCCGCCACAAGCAGAAATCCGGCGCGGCCATCGCGGCGCTTCTGCGGGATGAAGGCATTATTGTTCGGCACTTCGACAAACCTCGGATCAGCGATTTCCTGCGGATCACCGTAGGAACCTCTGATCAGAACAATGCCTTGCTTAAGGCGTTGGCCGAACTCTAAAGTCTTAAAGTCCTGGCGCTTTAGCCTTTGAGTGGCTGCGGGGCGGGGATGGGTTTCCGAAAACCGCTACAAGCACCCGCAAGCGGGTCCGGCCCACAATCAAAGATTGTGGTCGTCCGGCAGTCGCATGAAGCTTCGCTTCATATGCGCTCGGCCGGACCCATGTGCGCTTATTTCGGGCCATCCTTGGCCCTCAAAATTTTCGGAAACCCATCCCCGCCCCTTGCTATCAGCTCTTTTCGCGCGCCAACATACTCCATTAATTCTGTGAATACGGCCGAGGCAACCACCATGGCAAACCGCAGCGACATTCTCTCCAAAATCAACGAATGGCTGGAACCCGAAAACTTCCAGGACTACGCCCCGAATGGCCTTCAGGTGGAGGGTAAGGAAGAGGTCAACACCATCATTACCGGTGTCACCGCCTCCCAGGCATTGATCGACGAGGCCATCAAGCAAAACGCTGACATGATCCTGGTGCACCATGGCTACTTCTGGAAAGGCGAAGACCAGTGCATCCGCGGCATGAAGAAGAACCGCATCAAACAGCTGCTGGAAAACGACATCAACCTCGTTGCCTACCACCTGCCGCTGGATGACCACCCGGACTATGGCAACAACCGGCAATTGGCGGATGTGCTCGGTATCCAGAATCCAAAGCCTTTAGGCGGTCTGGTCTGGCAGGGCAAGCTCAAGGAGCCCATGAGCGCGGAAAAGTTTGGTTTGCACATTGCCCGAGCGTTGCACCGAAACCCATTGCACGTTGGTGAGGGCAGGGACACCATCGAAACCGTCGCCTGGTGCACCGGTGCTGCTCAGGGCTTCATTAACACTGCCATTGAGGCGGGTATCGACGCCTTCATCAGCGGTGAAATCTCCGAACCGACGACCCACACGGCGCGGGAATGTGGCATTCACTATTTTGCGGCAGGACATCACGCTACTGAGCGTTACGGTGTGCAGGCATTGGGTAAGGCGTTGGCGGACGAATTTGGTGTTAGTCACCAATTCATCGATTGTGATAATCCAGTTTAAGTTTGGGGTGAGGCGTGATGGCTTCGTGATTGGTGGGACAGCTATCCCACCAATCTTAGGAGTTGCTATAGCGCGCGGCTGGGAAGAGAGTTGAAGCAGGCGGTATAAAGCTCAGATCGGTCAGGCAGAGAAGGTCTTTCCAAAAATTTTGAGGGCCAAGGATGGCCCGAAATAAGCGCACATGGATGTGCTCGTAGCGGTTTTTGGAAAGACCTTCTCTGCCTGACCCGCCCGTAAGCTTTCAGGCCATAGGCGGGTTAGGCACAGGTGATAAAGAAGGCAGTCACGCAGACTGCTTCTTACCTTCCTTATCCAGACCATAGTCCTCAGCCAGCATACCGGAATCATCCGTATCTGACTTCGGTGCATAATCCCGCGGCGGCTCGGACGGCTCCTCCTCGGAACGGTGACCCAGACGGCCGGAAGACTGCTGCTCCAGCTCAGCCAGCCACTCGTCATCATTGCACAGCCGGTTCGCGCCGCGCGCCATCTGCTGGTTTACATCGTGATAAGCATCATTGAAACGCCGCAACAAATGCGCAGACTCCATGAAATGCTCATTCACCTGAGCCTGATAGCGCGTAAACTCACTACGCAACTCATCAATCTGCTGCTCGGCGCGGCGCTGGCGTAACGTCGCCCCCTGGCCTGAACGGCCCACCAGAACACCGATGATAACGCCAACCACCAGCGCGGCCACTGCCGCCAGAATCAGGTTCGTCATAGAAAATCGTCCTTTCATTGCTGCAATTGAGGTAGCCCTCTACAACCAGTATAACGCCCTGTGAGGCATCATCCCATGGCAAAAACACCGCCAATCGTCGTATGGGTGAAAATGGCCCAAAATGTGGCGAAAAAGGCCGGAATGAGTAACAATACGGCCCCCAAAAAACAAACCAACAGCCGAGAACACCCAGATGACAGAAGCCATGTCCTCCGAAACCGAAGCGAACCTGAGCCCGTGGGAGCGTTACCAACAGGATCTTGAACGCCCGGACTTTCAAAAGGACCCGGCTCAAGTCGATGCCGTGCAACGCCTGCAAGCCCTGTATGAGAAGCTGGTGGAGGCCGAAAAGCAGCGCGACAGCCTGGCCCATAAACTGAAGCTTAAACTCAGCGGTGGCAAGGAAGAGCCAGTGAAAGGCCTGTATTTCTGGGGCGGGGTTGGTCGTGGCAAGACCTACCTGATGGACACCTTCTACGAAGCCTTGCCGTTCGAGCGCAAAATGCGGGTTCACTTCCACCGCTTCATGCAGCGCGTTCACAACGAACTCAAGAGCCTCAAGGGTGAAAAGAACCCGCTGGACCTGGTGTCCAAAAAGTTCGCCGATGAAACCCGGGTCATCTGCTTCGACGAATTCTTCGTCTCCGACATCGGTGACGCCATGATTCTCGCCACCCTGATGGATGGCCTGTTCAGCCGCGGTGTCACCCTCGTGTGTACCTCCAACATCGTGCCCGATGGCCTCTACAAGGACGGCCTGCAGCGCCAGCGATTCCTGCCGGCCATTGAGTTGGTGAAGAAGTACACCGATGTGGTTAACGTGGATGGCGGCGTTGATTACCGGCTGCGGACCCTGGAACAGGCGGAGCTGTACCACAGCCCGCTGGATGAGGAAGCGGACATCAGCCTGCGCAAGAGCTTTGATGGCCTGGCCGTGGAGTGTGCCGCCCACGACGCCAACATTGAAATCAACGGCCGTAACATTCCGGCCCTGGCCCATGCGGATGACGTCGTCTGGTTTGATTTCAAAGCCGTGTGTGATGGTCCGCGCAGCCAGAACGACTACATCGAACTGGCCCGCCAGTTCCACGCCATCATCGTCAGCAATGTGCCGGTATTGGGCACGAAGAACGATGATCAGGCCCGGCGCTTCATCAACATGATCGACGAATTTTATGACCGCAACGTGAAAGTCATCATCTCCGCCGAGGCGCCGATCACCGAACTGTATTCCGGTGGTCGCTTGAGCTTCGAGTTTGAGCGCACCGAATCGCGGTTGCTGGAGATGCAGTCCCAGGAATACCTGGAAGCGCCGCATAAGCCTTAAAGGCCTGTGATCTCTTGTATCCCCCTCTCCCCCGGCCCCTCCCCCACCAAGGGGGAGGGGAGCTGGTGAGAGAAGCTCGCGAGTAATATTCCCTCTCCCCTCGCGGGAGAGGGCCAGGGAGAGGGGGCCAAAGAGGACGCTAATCGTCCAGCAAATTATCTATCCGCTTATCCTTCTCCGCCCACAGCTGGCTCACCCAGCGCTGGAACTCCACCCGCATCTCCCGGTTATTCTCATAATCCATGCCCAGAAAGCGCTCGGGAATGTCCCGAACCTGAACATCAATAACAATCTTGCGAACCTTGCCGCTCAGGTAGTCCCAGATACCCGGCTGGCCATCAGGGTACACAATGGTGACATCCAGCATGGTGTGGATCATTTCGCCCATGGCGCTGAACACAAACGCCGTGCCCCCGGCTCGGGGCTTGAGCAGATGCTTGTAGGGGGAGTTCTGGCGTTTGTGCTTCTCTGGCGTGAAGCGGGTGCCTTCCATGAAGTTGAAAATGGTCACAGGCATATACCGGAACTTCTCACAGGCCGCCCGGGTGGCTTCGGTGTCCTTGCCTTTGAGTGACGGGTTCTTTGCAATCTGCTCCTTGGTATGCCGGTGCATGAACGGGAAATCCAGGGCCCACCAGGCAATGCCCAGCAGGGGCACATACAGCAGCTGTTTTTTCAGGAAGAACTTCAGCAGCGGGATTTCACTATTCAGCACATACTGGATGGCGGGAATGTCGGCCCAGCTCTGGTGGTTGCAGGTCACGAAGTACCAGTGGTCGCGGCTCAGGCCCTCAAGCCCGCGTACGTCCCACTCGACCTTATGGAAGAGCTTCATCAGCAGGTTGTTGAAACCAATCCAGTACCAGGCAATGGTGTTGAGAATGAGCGAACAGACCTTGCGCACGCCGGTAATGGGCACAATCAGCTTGATCACACCCAGCAGCAACAGCGCCGGAAACAGAATCAGGGTGTTCAGGAAGATCAGCGCCACCACCAGGGCACCTTTCAGGGGTGAGGGGAGAAAATCAAGCATGCGGACAATCTCGCGAGTTCGGGTTAATGTCTTGATTCAGGTTAAGCATTCAGCCCTCAAAGGGCGTTGCAACGCCCTGTCCGTCCCTGGGTAACAAGCTTTTTTCGGTGCTGGCCGAGGCCAGTTCGGCAAACCGGTTGTGAGTGCGCTCACCCAAAAGAGTGCGGAACTGCTGGTCATAGAAATCCAGGTTGTTGTAACGGATCATCGCGCGGATTTCTTCAATGTAATCAATCCCCCGTTCCGAATAACTATGGAGCCCACCGGCCAGTCTTGTTCCGGAAAGCCCTTCACCGCTGTTCCGCTGTTTCCAGCGCAGCTCTCGTACCGCACGGTAGGCGTTGTGGCGATTCAGGTTCTGAATGTAGGACCGCACGGAATAGTAGGGCGATGAGAAGGTGGCCACTTCGTGATCAGCGCCTTCGGAGCGGCTTTTGGGCACCAGGCCGCAGCCCCGGCTAAAGCACCACTGGCCAAACAGGTTGTTGCCACGGGTGGCAAACCGGGATTGCCCCCAGGCGGATTCGTTGGCGGCCTGGGCCAGCACCAGTGACGGAGGAACCACGTCCAGGCGTTTTCTCAGTGCCTCGAATTGCGCCGGGCTGCCGGTTTCGGCGTTCACCCGCAAACGCTCCGCCTGCTTGCCTAGCCAGGCTTTATCCTCGGCGGAAAGGGTCTCTTGCGTTGCCAACTGCTCCAGGTATTCACGACCAATCAGGATGCGGGAGTTTGCCAGGACAATCCGGGGATACAGGAACGAGAAAAACGCCTTCTTGCGTTCGGTCACATCGTCATAGCTGGAGAAATCGGGGAGGGGAGCACCCGCCCATTTGGGCAAAGGCGGCAGAGACGCCAGGGGTGCATCTGCTTCTTCAGATGTCTGTACAGTCGATGGCGCGTAAGACACGCCACCGATTGCAAACAATACCAGCGGAATCGTTAACAGCAGCGCCCGTGAAGTTGCAGTCATAATATCCCTCATTAAAAACAATTAAGGGAAGGATTATAACAGCTTAAACGGGCGCTGACGGCCTCAGAAGAAGACTTTGATGCCCGCCATCAAGCCGTCGTCCAGATCAATGTCGCGACTGCCGCGGCCGTCGAGGTCGGTATTCAGGTAGCGGTAACCGGCGAACACCTCGGCGTTACGGATCACCCGGTAGCTGCCGCGCAGTTCCACCTCGGTCATGTCGTCGGAATCGCCGAAAGACAGGATGCTCGGCGCATAGTGCAGGCTGCCACCGAAAGACAGGCCAGGTACGGTCGGAATGTTCACCCGGGCAAAGCCGCCCAGTCCAACCGCACCACCGTCGCCGTGGTCATCGTCATCCCAGCCGTAAGCCCGTGCGCCCAGGCCAGCGGTGGTTGGCAGGTTGCCCAGGGCAGTCTGGCCCTGCGCGTGGAAATCGGCGTTGGCAATATGGCGGCTACCTTCGTGGTAGGTGTAGCCGGCGCCGAGTTGCAGATCATCCCGGCCGGTCATCAGGTTGTACTGACCTTTCACCGATTCGTCGGTAAGGCTCAGTTCCAGGTCGGCAGCGAATGCCGGAGCGGCTGCCAGAGAAAGCGCCAGAAAAGAAACACGTGTCAGTTTCATGATTACACCTTTTTGTGTGTGCTGTTAGCATTGCTATGGATGGTAACCAGCTCCCCGTCGCGACACAACTTACAGACGGTTAAATCGTTGGTAACAAAAGAAAATAGCCATTAAGGAGTGGGGCGCCTGGGGCAGTATTGCTCAAGGACCGCCCGCAACATCTCCATCTTGACCGGTTTGGCAATGAAGGAATCCATGCCAGCGGCGTGGCACTGCTCCTCATCGTCTTCCGTAGCGCTGGCGGTGAGTGCCACCACCGGTACCCGTGGTGCCTGCTGTTCCTGCTCCCACTGCCTTAGTTGCCGGGTGGCCTCGAAGCCGTCCATCTCGGGCATCACGCAATCCATCAGGATCAGGTCAAACGGTTGCGTCTGCCAAAGCCGGGAAGCCTCCAGCCCATTGTTGGCGGTGGTCACCGTACCCCGGAGCTTTTCCAGCAGCCGGCGGGTCAAAGCCTGGTTAACCGGGTTGTCCTCCACCAACAGCACGCGCATGCAATCACACGGGGCCTGCTGCTGACGACGGTGGATGTCATTCACCGCTTGCAGAGAAAAACGGGTCAAGAAGCGCCTTTCATTGTTGTCGCGGTCCACAAACAACTGGTTGAGCATGGGCATTAGCCAGGATTCCCGCAGGGTCTTGCTCAGGAAGGCATCGGCACCGGCTGAGCGGAAGTGCTCGGCATCGCCCCGCTGGGGATTCGCGGTCAGAATCAGTATCCGCAGATTCTGCCAGCGGGCGTCTTCGCGGATCTGTCGGCAAAGTCGCTCGCTGTCGGTGTCTGGCACAAAGCCATCCATCAACAAGGCATCGTAAGGCTGATCCGATTCGCTGGCCTGTTCCAGGGCCGACAGTGCCCCGGTACCGGAATTGACGGCTTCAATCGCCAGTTCCTGGCGCGACAACATTTCCAGGGTGATCTTCCGGGACAGTTCATAGGCATCCAGAACCAGAATGCGTCGGTTACGCAGGTGGCGGGTGTCCGGGCGAATCATCACCTCGGCGCTGCCGCCAGTATCTTTCAATGATAATTCCATCCAGAAGGTCGAACCCTGGCCGGGCTCGCTTTCCACGTCCAGGGTTCCGTCCATCAACTGGACCAGCTGCCGGCAAATGGTCAGCCCGAGCCCGGCACCTGGCTGGGGTTGGCGTGTGCCCGGCGCTCCGTGTTCGTGGGGGTGGTAAATGCGCTCAATGCCTTCCTGCGTAATGCCGATGCCCGTGTCCTCCACGGACAGCCGAACCCTTACCTGACCCTGCTTGCGCTCCAGGGCCTCGGCGCTGATCAAGACATGGCCGGAATCGGTGAATTTAATGGCGTTGGACACCAGGTTCAGCAGCACCTGGCGCACCCGAACAGGATCACCGGCAAGCTCCCACGGCAGATTCTCATCAACGCGCACATCCAGTTCCAGGCCCTTGTCCCGCGCCCGGGGGGCGAGCATGTGTACCAGATCATTCAGGGTGTCCCGCAAATCGAAGGGCACATCCTCCAGCTCCAGCCTTCCGGCCTCAATGCTGGAAATGTCGAGCAGATCATTGGTGATGGCGGACAAGCTGTCTGCCGCGCTCAGGAGCGTTCTGGTGTATTCGCGCTGTTCGGGGTCCAGGGGAGTGTCGGCCAGCAGGCTGCCGTAACCGGATACTGATTGCAGGGGGATTCGCAGCTCATGGCTGATGTTGGCAAGAAACCGGGTCTTGGCCTCATTGGCCTGGTGGCTGGCATCGCGCTCGGCTTCGGCATCGTGGGCGGCTTGCCGTAGCGCCCGGGTGTCTTCCAGAAGCTGGAGTCGCATGTGGTTTAACGCACGCTCCAGTTCGGATAATGCCGCTGGCCTGGGGCTCTTGTCGCCGGTGATGGGTTCCACCAGGGTGTCGAGGTCCAGCTGGTTGGCTTGTCTGGCAATGGTGCGCAGATGATGGTCCAGGCGGCGATTCTTGCGCCAAACCGTGTACAGAGCACCCGCTAGCAGCGCAAGACAAAGCAAAAGCAACAGGTTAAGCAAAGAAGGCAAGGCACCAGATCCCTGTGTCAATTGGCAAATAACCAGCGGAGTCTAGCAGACAGACACCACTTCCACCCAGCGCCCGGCGTCATTGGTAATGAACCGGAAACGTACGTTCAAATCGTACAGGTTGGCACCGTACACCCGGTCTTCATCCCGGCCCCGGCGAAAAGAAGGGCGGGGGTCAAAAGCTACCACATCTTCAATCAAGGCCCGGAAATCCGGGTAGTCGGCCTTGGGCAGTGCATTGAGTTGGGCGTCGGCTTCCCTGGAAAAGCATACGTCCAGCCGTTCTGTTGGGGCTGAATCAGCCCAGCCCAAAGACGCTTCGGGTACCGAGTCGGCAAAGGGCAGGTAGGGTTTGATGTCCAGGATGGGGGTTCCTTCAATTAAATCATGATCGCGAATGCGCAACACCAGCCGGCCATCCTCCCGGCGAACCAGGCCTTCGTTCCGGACGACCGACAGCCCCAGGCTGTTTGGCCGGAACGGCGAGCGCGACGCAAACACCCCAATCTTCTTGTTGCCTCCCAGGCGCGGTGGCCGCACCACTGGCCGCCACTCGGCCCGCACCGCTTCGTGAAATTGAAACGTGAGCCATAAATGGGAGGCGGACTCCAAACCCCGGAAAGCATCCTCCCGGTCAAACGGCGGTTCAATCACCAGCTCGGCGTGAGCGTGGCGGGTCAACCCCGGCTGCCGGGGTACCCCAAACTTATCCTTGAAGCAGGAGTGGGTGTAAGCAATCGGGGTGAGAGTGAGTGCCTCTGCAGCAGGCTTACTTTTATGGTGTAACTTTTTGCGGCGTAATTCGGGCATGCTCAATCGCGCTCCATGGTCCCGGCGAAATACATTTCGATCCGAAAAAGCACCGATCCCCGCTCTTTGAAATCATCTTCCCGGGGAAAGGTCACGGCCGGGATCAGCTCAGCAAACAGCCAGTCTTCATACACGCGATAACGCCAGGTTAAGTCTGCGAAATAGGAGGTGGTTCGCCAGTTCGGTTTGCTCTCGCCCAGCACGCCCAGGCGAGGCCGTAGCTCGGAACGGTTATTCAGTCGCTTGTGAACACTGAAAATCTGGGCAGCCTCGAACCGGCGTTCATCGTGAATCCACTCCAGCTCGGACGAGGCATAAAAATTCCAGCCGTTACCCAGGGGACGGTTCGCCCCAAACCACGTGCGCGCGCCCCAGCCTTCGGTGTGGTAATAGTAAACCCGTTGCTCCGTACCAAAGCTCCAGTCCTGCCCGGGCTTCCAGCCCTTGCCTATCTTGGCGCGCCAGAACGCCTCGGGTGGGAACCTTAACCGGCCACCAATGTCCGTTGAAAAGTTAACGGCGTCGCCAATATCGGTGATAAACCGAAGCGCGCCAGTTGCTGTGGAATCCGTACGTTCGGATTCAACCAACTGGCGGTCCCTGTCGCGCTCGGCCAGTGGCACCAGGTCATCGGTCTCGCTGTCGAGCACCAGTTTAAGCTTTTCTTCAGCGGTTGGCACTTCCAGCTTGAAGCGAATTTCTTGTTCAAAGTCAGCCAGATTCCCGGTTTCAGACTTGGCCGCCAGGCCCAGGCGCAAATAGCTCCTGTTGTTGGGCAAGGCCCGGGAAGAGCCCGAAAGGGTGCGGTCCGCCCAGGCCCCGAGGGATTCCACCGACTCACCATATTCCCGCTCCTGGCGAATCACCCAGTTGCTGAAATCGAGCCAGATGGAATCCTCGGGTTCTGCCCAGAAATCCTCGGGCTCAAAGGTAAAAAACGACAAGGGGAGTTTTTCCGGCGTTAACCGCTCTGTGGCGGATGGAGTCAGTATCTCTGATCTGGGCTCGGCGGCATTGGCCAAAAAGGGGAGCAACAGAAACGTGGTGGCCAGGCAACGCTTAGCGGAACTCTTCAAGGAAGCGATCATGTAATGCACGGACCTGACGCTCCACATCGGTTAAGGGGTTATTGTTATTTATGATGGCATCCGCGCGGGCGCAGCGCTGCTCACGACTCATCTGGGCCGCCATAATCTTTTCGACTTGCTCGCGGGTATTGTCATCCCTTGCCATGGTGCGTTCAAGCTGTATCGACTCCGGCACGTCGATAACGACCACCCGGTCCACCAGCTCGTGTTGGTTGGTCTCCAGCAGGAGAGGAGAGACCAGCAAGGTGTAGGGTAATTCGTAGCTGGGTTTTCCCCTAAGCTGCCGAACCAATTCCTCCCGAATAATCGGGTGCAGCAACCCTTCAAGCCACTGCTTCTCCTCCGGCACTTCAAAGATCCGCCGCCGCAACCAGGCCCGGTCAAGCGCTCCATCTTCCTGCAAAACCTCCGGTCCGAAACGCTCGGCAATGGTCGCCAGTGCCGGCGTGCCTGGTTCCACCACCTGCCGGGCAACATCATCGGCATCCACCCAGTGCACGCCCAACTGGCCAAAGAGCCGCGCCACCGTTGATTTTCCGGAGCCAATGCCCCCGGTCAGTCCGACGATATAGGGTGAACTCATACCCCAAGAAACCCGAACCAGAAACGCTGGATCTCATTGCCGAACCAGAGGCAGAGCAGGCCAGCCGTTGCCAGGTAGGGCCCAAACGGAATGGGCACTTCACGACCATGTTTGCGGAAAATGATCAAGCTGATACCAACCACGGCGCCAACCACGGAAGACAGCAGAATCACGGCAGGCAATAACTGCCAGCCCAGCCACGCGCCCAGGGCGGCCAGCAGTTTGAAATCGCCATAACCCATGCCTTCCTTGCCGGTTACCAGCTTGAACAGCCAATACACGGACCACAGCGACAGGTAGCCGGCCACCGCGCCCCAGAAGGCGCTTTCAAAGCTCGTCAGTACACCAAAGTAATTCAATACCAGCCCCAGCCACATCAGAGGCAGGGTGATGCTGTCTGGCAGCAACTGGGTATCGAAATCGATCACGGTCAGCGCTGTCAACGCATAGACAAAGAGCAGCGCCCAAAGCGCGGACTCGGTGGGCCCCAGCAACGCAACGGTGGCCACGGCAAATGCCGCAGTGAGTGCCTCGATAATGGGATAACGGGGCGATATGCGGGTTTTGCAGGAGGAGCACTTGCCGCGCAGCATCAGCCAACTGACAACCGGAATATTCTCCCACGCCCGGATCTTGTGGCCGCAGGAGGGGCAGGTGGATGCCGGCCGGGACAGTGAAACCTGAGCCTCGGATTTTCGCTGATCCTCGGGCAGCTCAAGGAATTCCTCACACTGGCACCGCCAGCCCTGTTGCATCATCTTGGGCAGGCGAAGAATAACCACGTTCAGGAAACTTCCCACGCAGAGGGAGAAAAGAGCGACGGTGGTGTAAAGGAGCCAAGGGGTGGAGAGAAATGTGTCTAAGATTGGCATGAAAACATCATCTGTGAGCATTTTGGTTCCCTCTCCCCTGGAGGGAGAGGGGGTGAAAAAGCCCTGTGCGAGCGGGAAGCTTAACCGACAACCTGGCCCATCTGAAAGATAGGCAGGTACATGGCTACGATCAGGCCGCCTACCAGTACGCCCAGGACGGACATGATCATCGGTTCCATCAAGGAGGTGAGGTTGTCGACCATGTCATCCACCACGGCCTCGTAGTGCTCAGCCACCTTACCCAGCATTTCGTCCAGGTTACCAGATTCTTCGCCGATGGCGGTCAGCTGCACGGCCATCACAGGGAAAATATCCTGATTACGCATTGATGCCTGCAACTGCGTACCGCTGGATACATCGTTTTTGATATTAAGAACCGCGTCTCGGTATACGGCATTGCCGGTAGCGCCGGAGACAGATTCCAGTGCGTCCACCAGAGGAACACCTGCCGCAAAGGTGGTGGAAAGTACCCGGCCGAATTTGGCGACGGCCGACTTGTCCAGAATTTCACCCATAACTGGAATCTTCAGAACCCATTTGTCCACGAAGTCAGAGAACTTTTGGGATCGACGACGAGATTCCTTGAACAGAAAAATAGTGCCGACAATGCCGATCAAAACGACAAACCACCATTTCTGGAGCCATTCAGATAACTGAACTACGAATTGAGTGAATACCGGAAGTTCCGCGCCAAAGCCTTGGAACAGGCTTTCAAACTGCGGCACGACTTTTATTAAAAGAATTGCAGTAACGATAATGGCCACAACAATAACCGCGATGGGATAGGTCATGGCCTTTTTGACTTTTTTCTTGAGGTTTTCGGTCTTTTCCAGGTAGGTCGCAATGCGATCCAGCATCTGCTCAAGAGCGCCTGCACTCTCACCGGAATCCACCAGGTTGCAGTAAAGATCGTCGAAGTGCCTCGGATGTTTTCTCAATGCGGTGGCGAAGCCGGTACCGGAGGCGATGTCGTTGCGCAGGCTCATCACCAGTTCCTGCAGGCCTTTGTTTTCCAAGCCGTCCGCAACAATGTCAAAGCTTTGCACCAAGGGCACGCCCGCCTTCATCATGGTGGCCAGCTGACGGGTGAGCATGGCAATGTCGAATGGAGTGATTTTCTTTTTACCACCAAAAAGGGGCTTGGGCTTTTTCTTGACCTTGTCCGGCATGATGCCCTGCTTGCGCAACTGTGCCTTGATCAGCGCCACATTGGCGCCGGCCATTTCACCCTTGGTCTTGTTGCCCTTACGGTCCCGGCCTTCCCAAACAAACGCTTCGAGCTTTTGTGCTTTTTCTGCCATGTTTAATCCTTGGTCACGCGGTTGGCTTCCTCAAGGCTGGTCACGCCTTCCATTACCTTTCGCAGGGCGGATTGCCTCAAATTGCGGAAGCCTTCTTTCTGGGCCTGCTTCGCGATCTGAATGGAGCTGGCCTCTTCCATAATCATGTTGGCCAGTTCATCGGTAATCTTCACGACTTCGTAGATGCCCACACGGCCTTTATAGCCTCCATTGCATTTATCACAGCCCTTGGGGCGGTACAACGTGAAGCCGGTATCAATTTGTTCTTCTGTGAACCCTTCCTTCAAAAGGGTCTCTTTAGGGACGTCGAGGGGCTCTTTGCAGGCTTTACACAGGCGCCGCCCAAGCCGCTGGGCAATGATCAGGCTGACCGACGTGGCAATGTTGAAGGATGGCACGCCCATGTTCATCATTCGGGTCAGTGTTTCTGCTGCACTGTTGGTGTGCAGGGTGGACAATACCAAGTGACCTGTCTGTGCCGCCTTGATCGCGATGTTGGCGGTTTCCAGGTCCCGAATCTCACCCACCATGATGATGTCCGGGTCCTGGCGAAGGAAAGCCCGAAGTGCTTCGGCGAAGCCCAGGCCAACCTTATTGTTCACGTTAACCTGGTTAACACCTTCCAGGTTGATTTCCGCCGGGTCTTCCGCCGTGGAAATGTTGCGCTCGGTGGTGTTCAGAATATTCAGGCCGGTATAAAGCGACACCGTTTTACCGGAACCGGTAGGGCCCGTAACCAGTATCATGCCCTGGGGTTGCTCCAGGGCTTCCATATACATCTGTTTCTGGTCTTCCTCATAACCCAGCACATCAATGCCCATTTGCGCCTGGCTGGGATCGAGAATCCGCAATACGATTTTCTCACCCCAGAGCGTGGGCAGCGTGTTCACCCGGAAATCGATGGCCTTGGTCTTGGACAGCTTCATCTTGATCCGGCCATCCTGCGGCACGCGGCGCTCAGAAATGTCCAGTTGAGACATGATTTTCACGCGGGCAGAGATCTTGGGGGCCAGCTTTATGCTGGGTCGGGAGACTTCTTTCAGGATGCCGTCGGTACGGTAACGTATGCGATAAAGTTTTTCATAGGGCTCGAAATGGATATCGGAAGCGCCGCCGCGGATGGCGTCTAGCAGAATCTTGTTCACGAATTTAACAATCGGCGCATCATCGACTTCACTGGCGGTTACGACGTTGTCGTCTTCCTGTTCACCGCCTTCGGTTTCCACGCTTTCCAGGTCGGCGTCTTCCAGGTCACCCATGGTGGTGTCCTGGGATTCCAGGTACTTCTCGATCGCCACACGCAGTTTGGCATCGTCAACAAGGATGCCGTCGGTGCTCAAGCCGGTATTGAACTTGATCTCATCCAGCGCCTGAATGTTGGTAGGGTCCGACACCGCAATAAATAAACGATTACCGCGCTTGTATAAAGGAAGCACGTTGTGCTTGCGGATCAGCTTCTCGTCAACCAGCTTTTCCGGAAGCATCTCCGGGGCAAAGGCATCCAGATCCAGCACCGAGACCCCAAATTCCATGGCTGCAGAAAACGCCATCTTGGCGCTGTCTGCCATTTCATGTTGGGCGAGGTAGGTAATCAGTGGCAGGCGGTTATGGGAGGCGTGTAAAAATGCATCCTTTGCCGTGTCTTCATCAAGAAGGCCGTCATCCACAAATCGACGGGCAAGGCCCGTCAGCGTCACGTTTTGTTTGCTGCTCGCCATAAGTGCTCTGAGGAAAGTTTTATAAGTCGCTGAATCTGGTCTTGTGAAGCTAGAGTTTAGATGTCCCGAAGAGCTTTGGAAAGCCGTCTGGATCACACCCTTGATCTTTCTCAAAGGTATGTCGCTAAAGAATTCGTGTCCAAAAGTGCTTGCTCAAGGTGACGAAATTCGTCACTCCATGCCGTGGCGTGACGCAAAAAGTTCAAAAAAATGAGTGTGATAGCGTTCACACAAGTTTATAAGACCATGAAGTGGGCGTGGTTTTTTTGGAGATGGCGTAGTTGGCATGCTTGCTGCAAATATTACCGCAGGCTCACACGGAGTAGTGGCAAGCTCCATACCCGGAGCCGTTAGCCCAAATTGGTAAACAAAAATCCAGAGGTGGATATTATGCAAGAGATTCAGATGAATCATGGTCAGAAGGGTTTCACCCTTATCGAATTGATGATCGTTGTGGCGATCATTGGTATTCTGGCTGCCGTGGCTATTCCCCAGTACCAGAATTACGTGGCCAGCTCTCAGGTTGCTCGTGTAATGGGTGAGGTTGGTGCCATGCGGACGCAAGCTGAGACTTGTTTGATGAATGGCATTGCCGAGGCCGATTGCGACTTCGGTTGGACTAACAGTAACCTCTTGGGTGAAACATACCTTCAAGGTGACTCAGACGGTGGGCTGGCAGTTACATTTGATTCTGACTCTGATGGCGATACCGTTGACTTCGTTGCTACATTTGGTGGTAACTCCTCCGGTCCGATCCGTGGCGAAACACTCACTTGGGCTCGTACCGGAACAGGCTCTTGGTCTTGCTCAACTACTGTTGAAGAAAGTTTCGCTCCAGCAGGCTGCGGCGTTTCTGAATAAAGACATTTAAGCGCGTAATTCAGAAAAGCCCCCGGAAAGGGGGCTTTTCTGATCCTACAGTCGCTGTGCCCCTCCCTCTCTCCTTTTTATCGATTTGAAGAATCCATAATGGCCTGCCCGGTGCTCAACAGGAAAAATGCAGTCTCTCTTACTCTGTTTGGCATCAGCCTACTGATAATGTGCGTTGTGCTTTTCTCAGATTTCTTCTACCTAAAAGATCTGAAGCGTCTGGATCTTCAGAGAGTGCTGCTTTGTACTGGGCTTGTTGTGGCTATGATATTCCATGCCGGGTTCTATCTATTACGGCCAAAATTTATTTTTGTATCTGGCCATTTAACTTGGTTTTTTCCTTTTTTCTTTGTCCTCTTGGGACATTATCTATATTTTGATATATATGGTTTTTTTCCCTTTGAAGGGCTGATGTTTCTCCTTTTTTTTGGGGGCATTGCATTGAACGGTGGGCTTATCTGCCAAGCTGTTGGGGTCGTTAATGCCTCAAAAATCCTGGTGGCTGCTATTGTAATATCATGTGGATTTTATGCCGCTCTTACCATCATTAGATACACCTTTATTTTGAGTGACGGGGTGTCAATCAAGAATTTGATTCCCTGGGGATTTGTAAATATTCGGCTGTGGAGCCATGTGGCCACTTTAGTTGTTCCTCTCTTCCCTCTGGCTGTGCTTGTTGGTCCGTTCCGGCATCAAAGGATTTGGAGGTTAATTGCTCTATTCACCGCATCAGTTTGGTGGTGGATTGTTATTGTGAGTTCCGCGCACGGAAGCATGATTTCTGTTGCTATAGGCGCGGCTTTGGCAGTTTTATTCTTTGGGAAGGAGTCTTTTTTATGGGCGAAAAAGTTCACTAATTATTTGGTTGGTGGTTTTGTGCTTTGGTTGCTGTTGTCGTGGGTTGTACCCGAGATTTTTCTTGATAGAGCGGGTGAAATCCCAGGCGATGTTATATCCAGTACGCCGGTTAGGTTGTTGATGTGGGAAGAGGCCTATGCAATGAGCCTCGTTAATTTTCCGTTCGGTATGGGGGGGCAGGCCTGGTTAATGCACGAGCCCTTGACCCAACCATATATTGAGGGAAGTGTGCGGCCATTCGGTGCCCCCCATAATATGTACCTTCTTTGGGCAGCGGAGTATGGGTGGATCTCAGTTTTAGCTCTTTTTCTTCCATTTGGCTATTCGATATATAGGCTGAGCCAAGTTCGCTCTTCTATGAGAAGCCATGGGGAAAAAGATAATGCGATCATAGTCGCCGTCACAGCTTCTATGGTTGCGGTTATAGTTCATTCCGGCGTCTCATCTGTTTTATTGGCTGCTCCTGGAATGCTTGTGGCATTTATGGTTTTTTCATTGTATTGGGCCATTATTGCTTCTCAAGATGGTTTGGCATTTACCAATGACAATTTTAAAAGTAATTTTGGTTCATATTTTAGATTTAATAGTGCTCTCCGAGCTATATTCGCCATCGTTTTTTTTGCTGCTGTTTGGCTTGGAGCACTCTTTCTAAAAGAAGTAAGAGATTATCATGGTGCCATGCAGTCTAATTGGGAATGTTTTCCTGAGGAAACAAAGCTGGGGCCGATACCAAGATTTTGGGAGCATGGTTATTTCCCAAACCCGCTTAATTATAAGTGTGATTAATACTTCGGTTGGTGGTGAATAGTTTGCATAGTGGAATCAGAAAGCGGTTTGGAGAACTTTTCTTAGTGATGGTGCTGACTGCCTTAGTGGCAGGTGTCGCCCACTTCGTGATCACAAACCCATTAGGTTTGTCCCGAATCTGGTATCAGGTGCAAGCTCCTTTTATTCAACTTCAAACCCGTTGCAGTAAAGCAGTCCCCCAATGGCTTCAAGCTGTTCAAGGGTATGCCACTCGCAATATGGGAGCTCCTGCTAGCCAACTTGCATGGATCACCCCTGGCGGTCAACTCCATCACTGTGAAACTGGCTGGAAGGACGGAATTTTTGGTGAGCAGCCCATACAGCCAAATAACCGATTTCGCTTTGCGAGTGTTACTAAAACCCCTGTCGCAATTATCGTTCTTGATCTGATTAATGAAGGCGAACTGGCGCTGGACGCTAAGGTAATAGATATTCTTGGGCTAAAAGGTACCTTGAAAGATAAACGGGTAGGCGAGATTACAGTGGGTCATTTATTGTCTCACCGAGCTGGGTGGGATCGGACTCGTTCTCAGGATCCAATGTTTATGATGAGCATAAAGCCCTGGTGTCCTGGAAGCCCGGAGAAATTGACCAGTATGCATTTAATGTATAATCCGGGCGAGACTGAGTCTTATTCTAATCTAGGCTATTGTCTTCTCGGCTTGGTAGTGGAGCAGGTCACTGGTAAGTCAATTCGTGAATATGCTAGCGAGTATTTTGATTTTGCCAATAATACTCTGTCTTTCGTAGATGGCCCTTTCAAGCAGGATGAGCCAAAGTACGATTTCCGCCACGAAAATTTTTACATGGAAGACTATTATAGAAAATTTGACTTTCAGGCCATTTCTTCGTCAGCCGGTTTGTCTGGCAGCGCCAGCGACCTTGGTCTCCTCGTAAAGAACGCTTTGGATAGCCGTCCCCTTAATATCCTTGCCGGCGATATGAACGGCGACTGTGACCCCTCCAAAATCCAGAACTGCTATGGCTTCGGAGTATATCGGTACCAGCCAGAGGGAGAGAAACCGTTATACATACATGGCGGCAAACTTCCAGGGGCGACGTCAGCCATTATTATAACGCCTGATAAAGGGGTTCTTGTATGGCTTGGTGCAGGCGTTCCCCCGCCTGGATCAAATGCTCATCAGGAGTTTTATGATGTTATCCGGGAATCCATTTCCGGGTAACGGTCGTGCTCGTGCTCCATGCCAGCGCTGGCCCTGATTTTGCTGGCTTCCGCACAATGTAAATTTCTATCGGTGCGGGAAGTCGGTATGCAACACAATCAGCGTGGTTTTACCCTTATTGAGTTGATGGTCGTCGTCGCGATTATTGGTATTCTAGCCGCTATTGCGGTAACCGTATATCAGGGTAACGTCGCAAAAAGCCAGATAAATCGAGTTGTTAGTGAGGTTGGGGCGTACCGGACCGCTTTCGAAACCAGCCTGACTAACAGCTCTACCATTAACAATACCAGTTTGGGTTATACACCCTCCCAGCTCACCACCGGCAACACGGCGACCGAAATAGCAACGACCAATCCTGACGGATCTGGTCACCTTCAGGTGACCATGGGCGGCAGTACCCAAAGTGGTCTTACGGGGTTGGTCATCCGCTTTGAGCGGACTCCCGTTGGTGATTGGTCTTGCGTCATCGACTCTTCCGCTGCGTCCGGCTGGAAAATGAGCTACACGCCTGCCGGTTGCACTGTTATCTGATGTATTCATTGTTGTCGCTTTTATAGGCTTGGCTGTTTGGCCTTCAGGTTGCAGCTGCTGGAAACATCTACCATCCTGAAAAATAACCCTCTCACCAAGCGACAGGAGATACATATCCGTGTACGACTTCCTGAAGCAAAGCACCGAGTTAATGCGCCAGGCCGCCAAGATCGGCGAGATAAATCCAGACGTACTGGAACTACTCTCTGGCCCTGGCCGCGTCACCAGTTTCCGCTTCCCCTTGAAAATGGACGATGGCAGCACCCGCATCTTCCAGGCTCACCGCGCCTGTCATACCGATGCCCTTGGTGCCACGCGCGACGGCACCCGTATTTCCCCGGATCTCAATGTGGAAGAGTGCAAGGCGCTCGCCCTGGTGATGTCCATCAAGCACGCCGCCGGTCGCATTCCCGCAGGGGGCGGTAAGGGCGGTATCGCCGCGGACCCGCGAAAGCTGAGCAAACACGAGTTGGAGCGGTTGTGCCGGGCCTATATGCGGCACTTGCGCCCCTCTGGCCCCAATACTGATGTGCCGGGAGCCGATATTGGTACAGACATGCAGTGCATGGCCTGGATGCTGGATGAATACGAGCAGATCACCGGTTACCACGCGCCGGCAGCCGTGAATGACAAGCCAACTATCCTGGGCGGAATCCCAGGTGGCTATGAGGCCACAGGTGCTGGTGTGTTTGAGGTTTTCCAGGCCGCTGCCCGGGACATCGGCTTTGAGCTGGAAGGTGCGCGTGTGGCTATCCAGGGCTTTGGGCAGGTAGGTTCCGTGGCGGCTCAATGTTTCCAGGAGGCCGGCTGCAAGGTGGTTGGGATTCGTGAGGTAGACAGTGGCGTTTATGCCGAAGACGGGCTGGATGTTCAGGAGCTGCTCAAATACCGGGAAGAAAAAGGCTCCCTGGAAGGATTCAGGAACGCCAAGTCGATTACCAATGAAGAGCTGTTTGCCTGTGACTGCGATGTCCTCGTGCCGGCAGCGGTTCAGGGAGTGATCACGAAGGAAGTGGCGGAAACCGTGAAAGCCAGAATCCTGGTGGAAGCGGCGAACTCTCCCACCACCATGGAGGCCGATGAGTTGCTGTTGGAGCGCGGTGTCACCGTTGTGCCAGATGTGCTCGCGAATGCCGGCAGTGTGCATCTATGCCAGATGGAGCGGACGCAAGGCTTCTCTGACCAATACTGGAATACGGATACGATCAAAGAGGAGCGCCGCAAGCGGTTGGTGCGGGGCTACCAGGAAGCCTCTGAATGTGCGGAACGGTATGGTGTGAAGTCGGTTCGCCTGGGCGCCTGGATTAACGCACTGAAGAGACTGGAGGAAGCCATTCTTACGCGGGGATGGTGCTGAAAGGTTGCAGGCGGGGGCGGACGAGCGTCCGCCCCGAAAAATGGCAGGCGCGGGCGTTTTAGAGGGTTTGCACGTAGGCGGCGAGCTTCTTGATATCGTCCCGTGACAGCGCTTCAACAATGCCGATCATGGGCGAGTCATCCTGGCCCGGCTCCATATCCTTGAAGCGGGTCAGGCGATCCTGAACGTAGGGTGCAGGTTGCCCGGCCAGCCGCGGCATATCCTGAAATCCTTCTGCGTTCTCACCATGGCAAGCCATGCACCTGCGTTTGAAGATCTGTTCGCCGGCTTTTACCAATGACGGATTTTCTGCTTCCCGTGAGTCGGCTTCCTGCTGGCTGTAGTAGACCGCGACGTTAATGCGTTCCTGCAGTGTCAGTGTCTTGGCCAGCTTGGTCATCACGTAGTGCTCACGCCGGCCATCGCCAAACTTCTCAAACTGGTTGAACAAATACAGCGGGTTCTGCTCGGCCAGGTTGGGAATGTAATCCCGCACGCTGTTGCCATCTTCGCCATGGCAATAGGCGCAAAAGCGGATTCGGTCATGGCCCGCTTCGTAGGCCTCTTCCCGCAATTCCTCGTCAGCCATGATGGCTTCAACCTGTTGAATTGCGTTGTAAACGGATTGACCAAAAGCCGCCGGCGAAATCGCCAGAGCCACCGCAAGTATCAGATTCTTCGTCCAGAAAGTTCGACGCATAAGTTCTCTGCCACTGTGAAAAACCAAAGACTAAACCGCTCACTCTAGTGGAATCTTGCGAAAGATCAAAAAACGCATGGGTTCGGTGTCTGACCATGGTCGTATTTATGGGTTATGCTGCAGGTGTCACAGAACGGAAAAGGATTGCCCATGAAACTGCGTTTTCTCGGTGGTACCGGCACCGTTACCGGTTCCCGTTACCTGCTTTCTGACAAAAAACACCGCCTGTTGGTGGATTGCGGCATGTACCAGGGCGTGAAAACCCTGCGCCGGCGCAACTGGGCGAAGTTTCCGGTTGATCCCTCCAGTATCGAAGCCGTGGTACTAACCCACGCCCACATAGACCACTCCGGCTACCTGCCGGCCCTGGTAAAAAACGGCTTCAAGGGCAAAATCTACTGCACCAAGGCGACTCACGAACTGTGCAAGGTGCTACTGCCAGATGCCGGCTATTTGCAGGAAGAAGACGCCAAATACGCCGCCCGCAAGAAATTCTCCAAGCACGAACACCCCGAACCGCTTTTCACCGAAAAAGACGCGAGGGAAGCCCTCAAGCACTTTGAATCGCTGCACTACCACGAAACATTCGAGCCGGTGCGCGGCTTTGAGGTTCGTTTCACACCGGCGGGCCATATCCTTGGCTCTTCCTGTGTGCATGTAACCCACAAAAGCTCCTCCCGCACGGTGGTATTCAGTGGCGATGTGGGGCGCCAGAACGACGTGATCATGCGCGCGCCAGAACCAATTGACCATGCAGACGTCCTGGTGTGCGAGTCCACCTACGGTGATCGGACCCACGGTGAATCAGATCCGGAGCGGGAACTGGAAGACATCATCACCCGAACCGCAAACCGTGGCGGCCTGGTACTGATGCCCGCCTTCGCCGTTGGCCGGGCGCAGATGCTGCTCTATGTCGTTCACAAACTGATGGGGGAAGGGCGCATACCCAAGCTGCCGGTTTACCTGAACAGCCCCATGGCGATCCGCGCCACCGAGATTTTCTGCAAGCACCACAAAGAGCACAAGCTTAACAACAGCCAGTGCGAGTTGATTGACCACAAAACCAAGTTTGTTCGCACCGTGGATGAGTCCATCGAGCTGGGCATGGTGCGTTACCCCTGCATCATCATCTCCGCCAGTGGCATGGCCTCCGGTGGGCGGGTGCTGCACCACTTGAAAACCCTGCTGCCAAACCAGCGCAACAGCGTGGTCTTCGCAGGGTTCCAGGCCCCCGGTACGCGGGGCGATGCGCTCGTGAACGGCGCAGACAAAGTGAAAATCCACGGAGAGTACTGGCCGGTGAAAGCCGAGATCCACAACCTCGATTCCATGAGCGCCCATGGCGACTACAACGAAATCCTGGAATGGCTGGGGCAGGGCAAGCTGAGCCCGGAGAAAGTGTACGTCACCCACGGTGAACTCGTAGCCAGCGATACCATGCGTAAACGCATTCGGGAGAAATTCGGCTGGAATGTGGAAGTACCGGAGCTGTTCGAAGAGGTGGAAATATAGCGGGGGAAGGCTATTCCCCCAACTCCCGCATCCTCTCCCGAAACTCCGAATCCCCCAGCGCCCAGCCAGACATCACAGTATGGCGAATCTGCTCAGCCACGTTCTGCGGTGTTTTTTGGGCAACAAACTCCTGATAACGCAGCTGGCGTGGGCCCGGGTTGGGATGCATCTCCAGATAGCAGGGATGCGGTGTGTGAAACTTCGTTTTCATGCCCCGCGCATGGTTGCCATAGCTGGACCACTGAAAACTGTCCGGATGGCCTACCACCCTCGACATCACGGGGTTCAGCTCAATATAACGCTGGCATTGCAGGAAATAGCGCTCAGTAT
Organism: Marinobacter nauticus; assembly: GCA_044811145.1. Lineage (GTDB taxonomy): Bacteria > Pseudomonadota > Gammaproteobacteria > Pseudomonadales > Oleiphilaceae > Marinobacter > Marinobacter nauticus_A. The sequence goes on along the minus strand of CP085245.1, from coordinate 206,093 downwards.
CCACAAGGCAGGATCGAAACTGTTTCTCCCACAACTTGTCGGTGAGGCCGTGCTTGGCATTGAAATATTGTGCATAACCCTGCGACAGCGCCGTTATGAACGGCACCACTGAATTTCTGGTGTTCGGCGTCACCAGTAAATGGATGTGGTTGTTCATCAACACCCAAGCGTGCACATCCACTCCAAACGCCTCGCTATAGCGCGTCAGATACATGTAATAGGTGGCGCGGTCAGAAACGTTGTGGAAGCAGGCTTGCCGGTTATGTCCCCGCTGAATCACATGCTGGGGAATACCGGCCGGACAGATCCTTGTTCGGCGAGGCATTACATCGTCCTTGCGAAACTATTCGGAAAGTCCAGAATATGCCCCAGCCATTTTGCGATTTCAACTGTGGGAGCGACTGACGGCAGGCTTCCATGCCCACTCGCTGGTTCTTCAGGTTCTCAAAGCACCCGCACCCCAACGCGCTCCACATGCTCCAGCAAATCCTTGTTCTCCACCTGGTGTTTAAGGGCAAGGTCTACCTTCCAGGGCAATAGCAAGTCATCAATTTCCAGTTCCAGCTGACAGAACTCACTCCAGGAAAGCTCTGGCGCCGTCAGCATCACATCGATGTCCGAGTTATAGCGGTAATTGCCTTTGGCGCGAGAGCCATAGAGGGTGACGCCCTCTATAGCAGGATGGCGGGCGAACACGCGCTTCAGGTTTTCCATGGCATGCGGAGGCAAACCGAACTGGCCTGTTGAGTTGGCGGGGTCAGGCGAGGTCATGTTTCTTGGCCTCGTCAGCCATGCGGGTTTGCAATGCTCCAAATAGAGGGTGATATAGCTGGAGAATGTTCTTCAGGATTTCTTGAGCTGTCTCTTCGTTGTAGGTATGGGAAGTGCGGTTTCTGTCTTTCAGCATACGCATCCAGCCATCACCGTCCTCGACTAGCCCATTGGCAAAAGCCTCTCGAATCGCGTCTCGGGAGCCGGTGATGCCTGTGTTGCCTTGCCAGCGAAAATAATCCCGGATCGTGTTCCACGAAAGCTCGTAAGTATATTCGAACGCCTGAATCAGCCCCTGCTTCTCCAGGTCTGAAAGCTCACGCTCCTCAGACAACTGCACCGCCGAATCCAGCTGATTGAGCGCTTTCCTGAAATTACTGAACCGCTGAAGCCAGCGAACATCCTGCTCGGTCATCGTTATGCTCCATTTGATCAATATTCCAGAGCATACCATGCTCCCCAAATGCGAGGCAGCGGTTGCTAAAGGCCGTTTACTGTTCTCTTGAAACACTGAAACTGCTGATACTATGAGGAATGCGCTATCATTTGCGCCGAGGGAATAGTTGCGGATCAAGGAGTGATCACGATGCACTGCCAGCGTTTTGGGCTAGAAGTCTATATTACACGCCACGCCAGAGAGCGAATGGCTCAACGGAACATAGCAGACGCTGAATTGTCGGCTTTACTTGAAGCAGGTGAAACTAGGTACAAGGACGACATAAGGCTTTGGATTGCAAAATATTTTCCGGGCCGAACAGATAACTTGCTATGCTTGGCAATAGTCCTGGAAGACAGGCTGATAGTGAAAACCGTCATGCACCATTTTTCATGGGAGGCAGAGCAATGAGAACCACATACGACGAAGAAGACGATATCCTGGTGCTTCACCTCTCAGACAAACCAATTACCAAAGAAGCGTCCCAGGATTGGAACACCCACATCAGTTATGCCGATGACGGCTCCATCGTGGAAATAGTCATTCTGGACGCGTCAAAGCAGGGTGCCTGGCCGCTTCTGCGTAGTCACGCAGCATAAATTCATCCACGCAGGACGCCACCATGCACTACAGCTCCCTCCTCCCGGATGTGATCAAAATCGCCGATGAAGCCAGCGAAAAAGTGCTGCATATCTACCAGTCGGACTTCAAGGTGCACCTCAAGGAAGACGAAACCCCCATCACCGCTGCGGACATCGCGGCTAACGACATTATCGTGCAGGGGCTGCGTCGAATCGCCCGCGATATCCCGATTGTTTCAGAGGAAAGCGCCGAAGCACCCTGGGAAGAGCGCAAGCACTGGCGCCGTTTCTGGCTGGTGGATCCCATCGACGGCACCAAGGATTTCACCCAGCGCTCCGGGGAGTTCACCATCAACATTGCCATGATTGAAGACGGCGAGCCGGTCATGGGCGTGGTGATCGCCCCGGCCCTGAAAGAAGCCTACTGGGGCGTGAAAGGCGAGGGGGCGTATAAGCGTGACCGCACCGGCAAAGCCCGCCACATCCGAGTGGCCGAACCGCGAGACAGCCTGCGCGTGGTGGCCAGCAAGAACCACCTGAACGAAGACACCCGTGCCTTCATCGCCAAACTTGGCCCCCACGAAACCGTGCAGGCCGGCAGTTCCCTGAAATTCTGCCGGATTGCCGAAGGCCATGCGGACATTTACCCGCGCCTGGGCCCGACCAGTGAATGGGACACCGCAGCCGCCCATGCGGTTCTCCTCGCTGCCGGTGGGAAAGTGCAGACCCTGCAAGGCAACCCATTGAAATACGGGAAGGAAGACGTGTTGAATCCCTGGTTTATCGCCGCCGGAAACTGGTATTTTTAACGGTAAAGGCTCGGCGCTAAAACAGCGGTAAGATCAAGAATACAAAAGAGGCGGAAATGGACTTCCAGCTACTTAGCCCCATAAGGCACCCGGAAACATTCGCGCAGGGCTCTGGTATCAGAGAGCTTCAGCGGCTACAGAAGGCATACGGCCCTGGCAACTGGAGAAAACGAAAAGGGGATGCGACAATTAAACTACCGACGGGCCAGATTATGGAAGCCGAAGTACATTGGTACGAAGCAAACGGAATTGGCAAGAAAGAAATGAAAATTAAGCGGATTTTGGGGTAACGCTATGTCTCACCATTTTGTAGTTTGCACCAGCAACGAAGGCTACGAGGTCTCGCTGGAACCCCGGAAACTGTATGAGCTGGTTGAAGACAAACAGGCGGAAAGCCTGGGAATGCTGCGCGTGATTGACGAAAGCGGCGACGATTACCTGTTTCCCGAAAGCCTGTTCGCCCGCGTGCCGTTACCGGAAAGCCTGGAAAAGCAGCTTGCGCACGTTGCATGACCTGGTACGTACTCCAACACAAACCCGCCCAAGGCGACCGCGCACTGCACAACCTCCAGAATCAGGAAGTGCCTTGCTTCTACCCAAAAGTTGAGGTGGAAAAGGTGCGCGCCGGCAAACGCGTAAAAAAGCTGGAACCGCTGTTCCCGGGTTACATCTTCATTAATCTTGAGCAAACCGACCCGGTGTGGGCCAAACTACGCTCCACGTATGGCGTGCTGCGTGTCGTACGTTTCGCTGGAAAGCCGGCCCCTATAGAAGATGCGGTAATTGATCAAATCAAAGCCAGCATGGACAAAGTGGCCGAGCAGGGTGGTATAAAAAAAGGCCAGAAAGTGGAGCTGGAAGACGGCCCCTTCAAAGGCATCAATGCCATCTTCCAGGCCTACGACGGCGAAGAGCGCGCTATTGTATTGATTACCTTCATGCAAAAGCAGCAACAGGTCACCGTCCCCGTCTCCGCCCTAAAACCCTAAACCCCCTCTCTCCGTTACCAAAAACCTACACCTATCCCCAAAAGTCCCCTTGCCCCACCTCCCGCATCCCGTAGAATTGCGCCATAATTTTCAATTGCCCTGTTAGGAACGGGCTAGCAACACAATCAAAGCTATTGCCAGAAAGCACTGTGAACGGGTCGGTGGGGCGGTAGCGTGGGAAAACGGCTAACACAGAGAGCGTAATGAGCGACATTGGTGATCAAGCACGACAGCGTTACTACGACGACGAAATAAGCCTGGTAGACCTGGCGACGACCTTTATCCGTCGCCGCCGCGTATTCTATGTAGTCTTCGTATTGGTGATGGTTGCCGCTGTTGGGTTTGCCTTACTGCGGGGCCAGACCGCTACGACCAACTACACAACAACCCTCCAGCTTTCCGCATTACCGAGTCTGGATGAAGTCGATTCTCAAGGAAGTAGTCGAAAAACGGCGGTAGACCAAGTGCCTACCCTTATCGCGAAGATTAACTCCCATTGGCTGCCACTGGCTCAGCAGCAGTTAAAAAAACAGGATCAACGCTGGCCCGGAGCGATTACTGCCGGGGCTGTAGATGATACCGAACTTGTGACTCTGACTACTTCGGGTGCCAACCTTTCTGAAGGTCAGGTGAGCGAAGCTCACAAGCTGCTCGCAGGCCTAATTATCGGTGCCCAGAATGAGCGCCTGGCCCAACGGGTCGCACTGCTTGAGCAGCAAATCGAAACCATGGACAACATTCTGGCCACCCACTCGCCCGAAAGCCTGGTCGCCGCCCAGGCCATTGAAACCCGCACCGAGCTGCAACAAAAAGTCGCCACCGGTGAACCCGCGGCCGTGCTGTCACTGGCAAGCAAATCGACAAGCACAGACAACGGGCCGTCACTCAAACTCATCCTGGCCCTGGCCATCGTGCTCGGCCTCATGCTCGGCATCTTCGCCGCCTTCATGGCCGAATTCGCCAGCCAGGTCCGCCAGGCCATGAAAGAAAAAGACTAAAGAAAGGATTCGCCACGGAACCCACAGAATCCACGGAAAAAAGAAAAGAAAAATATTTAGCCACGAAATCCACGAAACCCACGAAAGAAAAACAAAGATCTTCTTACCGCAGTAAATCTTTTTTCGTGTTCTTTCGTGGGTTTAGTGGCAAAAAAATCTTTTAATCCTTGTCTTTTTTCCGTGTCCTTCCGTGGATTCCGTGGCAAAAAACAATTTTTATCAGTATCAGTAAAGAGGGCAAAGGAAATGCCAAACGTAAACATAGAACACCACGGCGCCAAAACCGGCGTAACCGGCTCCTGTCACCAGCTGCACATCAACCCCGAAAACAGCCTGCTAATAGACTGCGGCCTGTTCCAGGGCCAGGAAGCCGGCAACACACGCAACACCCAGGAAATCGACTTCAGCACCAGCAGCATCCAGGCACTCATCGCCACCCACGTGCACATAGACCACGTGGGCCGCATACCCTGGCTGCTGGCCGCCGGCTACACCGGGCCCATCATCTGCTCCCGGCCCTCGGCCAAACTGCTGCCCCTGGTACTGGAAGACGCCTTCAAACTCGGCATCAGCCGCGACAGGCAACTGGTGGAACAATATCTGGCCACCATCGAACAACGCCTGCTGCCGTTGCCCTACAACCAGTGGCACACCGTAATAGACACCCCGGAACACCGGGTAGACATACGCCTGCAGCGGGCCGGCCACATACTCGGCTCCGCCTATGTAGAGGTAGACCACAACGGCACCCGCATCGTCTTCAGCGGTGACCTCGGCGCCAGCCATACACCACTGCTGCCTGCGCCAAAACCGCCTGAAAAGGCCGACGTACTAGTACTCGAAAGCACCTACGGCGACCGAAACCACGAAAGCCGGGAAGACCGAAAATACCGCCTGAAAGCCGCGATAGACCGCGCCCTGCAAAACCAGGGCACCGTACTTATCCCGGCCTTCAGCATCGGCAGAACGCAGGAACTGCTGTACGAACTCGAAGAGATCATCAGCGACGAACTGCCGGTAATACTCGATTCGCCCCTGGCGGCCAAATTCACCGCCGCCTACCGCGAACTGCAGCCCTACTGGGACGAAGAAGCCCACGCCCGGCTGCAACAGGGCCGCAAACCGCTGGCCTTTAGCAACCTGCTAACCGTGGAAGGCCACCACGAACACCTGAAAATGGTCCACCACCTGGCCCGCAGCGCCCGCCCGGCCATCGTTATCGCCGGCAGCGGCATGTGCAACGCCGGGCGCATCGTCAACTACCTCAAGGCGATGCTGGGGGATGAAAGGCATGCTGTGCTGTTTGTGGGCTACCAGGCTGAAGGCACCCCCGGGCGTGATATACAGCACTATGGCCCCAATAACGGCTATGTGTGGCTGGATGACGAAAAGCATACAATCCGCGCCAAAGTGGAGACGATTGGTGGTTACTCCGCGCATGCGGACCAGCAGGGGTTGGTGGGGTTTGTTAGCGCGATGAAGCATAAGCCGGGAAAAATACGGCTTGTTCACGGGAGCACAAACCCAAAACAGGAACTGCGAGAAAAGTTGGCAGCCCTACCCAAAAGTTAACGGCGGACCTTCTCCGTTGATCCAAAGCCTATAACCCAACATGGAACACGCTGTGCCGATCGATCCAAGAGTCAAATTTTCATTTTGAGTAACCATGTTTAAAACATTACTTGAAAAGCCAGGACTAAAGCGTTACGGCTGGAATGCATTATGGCTTCTAACCGATAAAGCGTTAAGGCTCACTGCGGCTCTGCTAGTTGGAGTCTGGGTTGCTCGTTATTTAGGTCCTGAGAAGTTTGGTGTTTTCAGTTACGTTCTAGCTTTCGTTGGTATGCTCGCCCCTCTTGGGAAACTTGGATTGGACGGAATTATCAGTCGAAACGTTGCTCAAAACGAAACAGACATTACTCAATTGCTGAGTAATAGTGCGTTATTGAAGTTTCTGGGGGGGGCGGCGCTAGTCTTAATTGCCGTTGTTTACATGTCGTTAGCCAAAAATGACCCTCTTTATGTTTATTTGTCGGTGCCAATATCATTAGTCGTTGTAGTTAAATCATTCGAAGTCATAGAGTTCTATTTTCGAGCCAAAGTCCGGTCGATTTCGATCGCAGCAGCAAACTCTCTGGGCTTAATTTTAGGGGCTTCTTTAAAAGTCTCTTTTATAATTGCTGGGCTTCCTATAATTTATTTTGCGTTTGCAAACTTGTTGGATGCAATCATTGCGGCAACTTTTCTTTTGCTGTTCTTTCGCAAAGAAGGCTACCGATTAGACCTGAAGAAAGTGAACGTTGGAAAGGCAATCAGTTTAACGCGGGAGAGCTGGCCTTTAATGTTTGGTAGCTTTTTTGCGGTAGTCTATCTAAATGTCGACCAAATAATGATAGGAGAAATGTTGACCAGTTACCACGTTGGCCAGTACAGCGCAGCGGTAAGAATTAGCAGCATTTGGTACATATTCCCGATGACGATCGGTTGGGCCATACAAACAGCAGTGGTTAACGCTAAAAAAACTAGTGAGTCTCTCTATTACGAAAGGCTGCAGGACCTATTCACAGTAATGGCGATGCTGGCCTATTTGATAATTATCCCTATAACTTACTTTTCACAAGATATCATTAATATATTTTTTGGCGAAGAATATAGTTCAAGTGGAGATGTTCTATCATTGCACATTTGGTCGGCCCTGTTTGTGTTTGTAGGATCCATAAGAGGCTTATGGATAATAAATGAGTCCTATTACCGCTTTGTTTTGTTCGCCAACATTGGGGCAGGGCTAGTGAACGTATTACTGAATTATCTCTGGCTCCCAAAATTCGGGATCATTGGTGCGGCTTGGGCCACGCTACTATCTTACGGGTTTACATACGTCGTTTCGGGATTTTTGTTCAGACCTGCGTCCAGGATAGCCTGGATGCAAATGAAATCAATTCTGCTGCTAGATGCTATTGGTTTTCTTGTTCGCAAAAAATGGGCGCAAGATGGAAAATAATTCGACATTTATACATATTGGGTATCCAAAAACAGGATCAACCACTATCCAACGTAAGCTGTTCTCAAAACTCCCAAACTTAGATTTAGTTGGGCAACCGGCTAGTATAGAAGATGTAATGATTAGAGAAGTGATTCATGCAATAACCGACTGCGAATCGCTCGAATATGATGCTGGTAACCTAGTCTCAAAAATAAAAAAACTTAAGCTTAAGAGCGAAAAACTCCTTCTAACCGAGGAAACGTTTTCAACTGGCAGCAGTCTAACCGGAAGAGTAGATCGGATGGAAATTGCTCATAGGCTAAATTACCTTTTTCCGGATGCAAAGATTATTGTCGTTTTAAGAGAGCAGACGTCTATAATAAGATCGTTTTATCTGCAAAAGCGTAAGATTGATCCAAGTTTCTCAGTTCCTTTTGATGATTGGTTAGAACAAGCTAAACAAAATGCCCACAAAGAAAATGTTTTTCAATACTTCGACTACGAAAAGTTGCTAACCCTTTACAAAAAACTTTTCGGCAAAAAAAATATATTGGTATTAACATACGAAGATCTGCTCAGCGACGATGTTCAGTTCTTATGTCGAATACTTGAATTCATGGGGTATAATCCTGTTCAATATAAAGATTTGATAAAAGATATTTCTTCGTCTAATGAAAACAAAACCGTTACAAAAAGAACATTGTACCTTAGGGTGGCTTCGAAGAGGCTCAAACTTCTTGCTAAGGTAATTCCGAAGCCGGTTAAAGATACTGTTAAATCATGGTCGATGAGAGGCAGGCCTTTTGAGGTTCATTTTACTGAAAAACAAAGACAAATGATCAGGCTCTTATATGGAAAGAGCAATAGATCTGTGACGCTTGAATGGTCGCTCAACCTTAAAGAAAAGGGTTATTCTGTATCTGATGAGTAAAATTACGAATAAAAATAGCTCTCAGGAATCCCGAAAGTATGGCGAAGATGGCTCTTTTAGCGCTAATAGCTGTATGCGATTGTGTCAACGCCCCAGCCGCCGAATACTAGACCAAACCAAGCAATATATGTAGCGGTGTTTTGCTATGACGAGCGCAGAGGTTGATTCGTTGAGGAAAGTTCTAGCAGCCTCGCCCAAAGCATGGCTGTCAGCTCCTCTTTATCCTCCCTGCATACTGCGAGGCGCCACAGAAATATTTCCATTAGCTCGTGGATTCAACCAATAACCGCAGCACCGCTCATTTATAGTGCTCCGGAATACTCACCCCAGAACACCTCTGCCGGTGTTCGGTAGCCCAGTCGTTTTCTGGGCCGATTGTTCAATTGCTCAACCACTCGGTTGATGTGTGTCTGAGACAGCTTCGCGAAGTTCGTCCCTTTCGGGTAGTACTGGCGCAGCAAGCCGTTCGTGTTCTCGTTCGTGCCCCGCTGGCCTGAACAGTAGGGATCACAAAAATAGGCCGCCAGATCCAACTCTTTAGCCACCTGTTCGTGTTCCGCGAACTCGCTGCCGTTGTCCAGTGTCAGGGTTTTCGCAGCTCCCCGAATTGGCTTCAAAAGCCTGATCACAGTGCGCGTTGTCTGGTCGGCCGTAAACTGCTTTAGACGGCCTGCAAGCAAGTAACCGCTGCGACGCTCCACCAATGTCACCAAACCGGATTGTTTGTGGCCCTGGAGTACCGTGTCGCCTTCCCAGTGGCCAAGCGCGGCACGATGCTCAATCTCTTTGGGGCGGCACTCAATTCCGACCCGATTCGGGATTTTGCCGAGGCCTGCTTCCTTCGCTCTGCGTTTGCGGCCCCGGTTATTCCGATGCCGACAGAAGCACCATAGATGACCACCCAGGAGACGATCACGATGGATCAAGTCATAGACCCACTGGTGACTGACTTGCACTGGAATGTTCATGCGGCGCATAAAGCCTGCAATCTGCTCCGGACTCCAATGTTCCTTCAGTCGTTCAGTTACCCAGTCCGTCAGCCACTGTACTCGTTTGTGGCGCTTGAAGGCGGTTCTACGCCGGGTGTTAGCCTGATGCTGCGCCATCTCTGGTTCATAGCCGTGAACACTGTTACGCCGCAACTCCCGACTGATCGTGCTGTTGTGGCAGCCAAGCATTGCGGCGATCTGCCGTTGGCTTTTGCCGGCCACACGCAGGGCCGAAATCTGGTATCGTTGTGTCTGGGTCAGTTGTCGGTACTTCATCACTGCTTCACTTTGGTCGGTAAAGCCCGTGAGGGTACCGGCGACGGCCCTCCCGCCTCTACCTGGTTACGCCAAAGTGCTGCAGTTATTATCTGAATTCACGCTTAAAGCCCGCCAAAGGAAAAGCCTTTTAACCGATTGACCCATGCTGTAAGCCGAGAGCTAGAATTTGTATAGCCTTCGCTAAGCGATCAATGTTGGACGCGTGCTACCTATCATGAAGAAGTAATTAACCTGTCAGGATGATAACGTGAAGCATCAGGTATGCAGGCACGCATAATGGTAATTAAATTCTCAAATTCCCCATTTTTAATTCAAGCACATGTGAGTGAAGGTCAGCGGCTATTCAGATAATCCATAGCACTTTTCAAGGTTGTTTGTAATCACAGACACGGAGCCAAGACAATTCTTATGAACACCCCTCCGGTAAAAGTTTTAGTTATCTCCCACGCCTTGGTTATCCCAGTTTTTCGAAGGCGTTGGGAGAACCTCGCTTTAGACAAAAACTATGAAGTACACCTTCTCGTGCCCGAGTATTGGGAGCAGACATGGTTCAGCGAGAAGGTAATTTACAAAACCGAAGAAACCCACAATAATAATTTTCACCTTCACACATTGCCCACGACAAGTGTAAAAAATTGGGGTATATATTTATTTAAGTCTGTAGATGCAAAGTTTCGAGAAATTAAGCCGGACGTGATCTATATAGTTCATGAAGAAGGTATCTTGATACATCAGCAAATCTACCTTTATAGGGCATTATTTTCACCAAATTCTAAGATCATATTCTTTTCCATGAATGCGCGAGGGATTCCCGGTGTCAACCATAGAAACTTCGTGAAACGTTGGATCGCTAAGTTTATGTGGCGCAATATTAAAAAAAATACCGAAGCGGCGCTGGTTCATTACCCCGGATGCGTTAATTCGCTCAGAAGTGGCGGTTACAATAAGCCGATCTTTATTCAAACGCAGGTTGGCGTTGACGAGGAGTTATTTAAGAGTGATCCGGCTTTAAAAGCTGAATATCGGAATAGGATCAAGGCTGGCCAAAATCTAATTATCGGATACGCAGGACGCCTCGTTGAGGATAAAGGCGTCGACGACTTGCTTGCGGCTTTTCTTGAATTGGCGCGGGAGAATCCTAATATTTCACTACTACTTGTAGGAAATGGAGCTCTTAAAGCACATATAATGGACGCGAAGATTAGTGAAGGGTTGGGAAGCCGAATTCACGTTACTGGATTTATTGATCAAGCTGAAGTACCTGGCTATATGAATGCCATGGATATATTCGTTCTTGGTTCAAAGACCATGCCGACATGGATCGATACCTTTCCACTGGTTACTGTGCAAGCGCAGTCTTGCGAAATCCCGGTTCTAGCTTCGAATAGCGCTTCCATTCCATGGCAACTTTCTGACTCAGCTCTGCTTTATAACGAGGGAGATGAGATTGAGCTAAAATACAAGCTGCGGGAATATATAGAGAACGAAGCTTTAAGAGAATATTATGCAGAGAAAGGTAAGGCGCGTAGTAGAGAATATTTTTGTCACCAAGGAATGACCCAAAACTTCAAGCATATCATTGGTCAGGTGTTAAATGATAATTATGTGTACCATGACGAAGGAGAACAGTACACTCAGTGGAAGGCGTACTAGCCATGACAAAAAACTACGAGATTGGCAATAATTATGAGGTGGATTACCAAACGCCAAGTGATGGTTATAGTTATTTCTTTGGATACTATGATAAATCTCCTCTAAACAGAAACAATGATAAGTTATTGGCTCACCGTGTTTCTTTCGACGGGCGCGAAGTCCGTGATGGAGATTTAGCAGAAGTAGGATATATTGACCTAAAAACTGGCGTATTTGTAAAGCTTGATGAGACGCTTGCTTGGAACTGGCAGCAGGGCTCTCAACTTCAATGGCTTCCACCAGAAAATGATGGCCATATAATTTATAATTCCATAGAAAGTGGAAAGTTTGTAGCAGTAATCTGCAATATTTACAATAAAAAGCGGCGTATCCTTCCTTACCCCATTTACACAGTTCACCCTAACGGAAAAGAGGCTATCGGCGTGAACTTTGAGCGGCATTATTGGTGTCGACCGGGTTATAATTATCAAAATATAAAAAAAAGGGATTGGAATAAGCCTTATCACGAACGTGACGGCCTCAGACGAATAGACCTAGTGACCGGTGAGTCGGAGCTTATTGTTAGTACCCACGAGTTGGTTGAGAATAAAGGCCTAGATGAGTGCAAGAGATTTAACCACTGGTTGGAACATGTCGCCTATAATCCATCTGGTAGTCGTATCTTATTCTTTCACCGCTGGAATGACAATGGGAAAGATATGTCGAGAGTATACACGGCTGACTCGTTCACAGGACAAGATCTTTTCATGTTGCCCGACAATCGATTCTACTCCCATTATTGTTGGAAAGATGAAAATACCATCACAATATGGACTCTTTTTAAAAACAACGAACAAAAATTGACATCTGTTGTAGCTCACTCGGCGAAACGTTATAGTTGGATGGTTAAGATCTTGAGGCCCATCTATCATTTGTTTCTAAGAACCGTAGCTGATACCTTTCAGTATGATATTGTTCCTAGGTCGAGGCTGTATAACATTGTGGACAAATCTGGAGACGCATCGCTTGTGGGGTCTGGAAGGCTCAAAGGCAACGGCCACCAGAGCTGGTTTTCGGATCGAACCTGTCTATTAAACGATACCTATCAGGATACCTATTGCTATAGGCACTTAATGATCTACAACATAATTGAAGATACTATAGAGAAAGTGGGAAAGTTTTACTCTTACTATAATGATACGACGTTTCGTTGCGATCTTCATCCTAGGTTAAGTGCTGATAATAATTTTATCGTAATTGACTCTTCTCATGAAAAAATACGTAGCATGATTGTTTTAAGGAAGACTGATGCTCTTAAGAAAGATCGCAAAACGTTTGGATAATTATATTCGCCCGATTTTGGGGAAGCTGCTAGATGTTGAGAATGTAAATATTCATGGTGTTGAAATTAACGTTAAGCATCAGAATATATCATCTGAGCTGAAGAGGTTTTTTTATAACAAATCCTATGAAGGAGAAGAGGTCGCTATTCTTAAAAAGTGCCTGTCTAAGAATGACGTCGTAATGGAGGTAGGGGCTGGTATAGGATTTCTATCCACATTCTGTGCTAGATATGTAGGTGACGACAATGTGTTCGCTTACGAAGCTAATCCCTTTATGATAGATAAGATAAAAGAGACATATTCAAAAAATCACGTTACTCCGAAGCTATTTAATTGTATTCTTTCTAATTCGGCGGGTAGTGAAAGCTTTTTCTTAGAAGATAACTTTTGGTCCTCATCCACGATAAAACGCTCAAGTGCCTGCATTGAGACAAAGGTAAAGAAATTAGATATAAACGATGAGGTCAGAAATAATTCACCTACGTTGGTGATTATTGATATCGAAGGCGGTGAAAAGGATTTAGTGCCAATTATCGCGACTAGAGGCTCAAGGATTAATAAGTTAATTATTGAGCTTCATCCGCACATTATAGGTGATGCGGAATGCACAAAGGTAATCCAGCAAGTGATCGAAAAAGGGTTTAATATTAATTTTTCTTTGTCTAGATCGCCTGTTTTTTTGTTCGAGCGCGTGGCCAATTAAATATTATTTAGGGTTGGGTATATTTTAGTTCAGGGTTATTGGTATGGCTCGTATTAGAAATATAAAAGATTGCTTTGTGGTTGACTGTCATAAATATAATCCAGTTCCGACCGGGATTGTAAGGAAAATTTATGCTCTGTTATTTACTCAACGTTATTCTATGTCGGTATATCTGAGGTTGACCGAGTATTTTTACAGCATCTATCTCGAAAAAAATAGGCGAATTTATCTTCTGATTGCTAATTATTTCAAGCGAAAGAATGAAGTCGTGAATCAATTTGAGCACGGATATCTTCATGACATAAGGGAAGGAACGTTATTTCATCATACTGGTGTCACGTTGAACGATAACGTCACCATTGAGAGAAATGTTCAGATCTTTAAAAATGTCACGTTCGCTTTAGTTGATGGCAAAACTGTGGAAGTTGGCGAAAATTCAATTATTTTTAGTCATGTGATCATACTGGGTAAAAAAATAGGTTCGAACTGCGTTGTTGGTGCCGGTAGCGTCGTAACGAAAGATGTTCCTGACAATAGTGTTGTTGTAGGTAACCCGGCGAAAATAATCAGAAAATGCCAAAATGCCCACGACTTCATTGAGTTTAAGTAATGTGTGGAATATTTGGGACGATCGGGCCCAATTATAGATTGATAAGCGATCACTTTGTTAAGCAGCTTGCTCATCGGGGACCTGATTCTAAGGGTGCCTTCTTTGATGATCAATATAGGGTTTCGATGGGCCATACCCGCCTTTCTATTATTGATCTATCCGATTCTGCTCATCAACCGATGCAGGATGCGTCCGGAACCTATACGCTCGTCTTTAATGGAGAAGTCTATAACTATTTGGAGCTTAGAGCTGAACTGGAACTGGAGGGATATAGCTTTAACACGGAATCCGATACAGAGGTTGTTTTAAATAGTTTTATTGCTTGGGGTGCTGAGTGCTTGAGTCGGTTTCGTGGGATGTTTGCATTTTGCGTTTACGACAGCTGTAAAGGTGAATTATTCCTTGCCCGGGACAGGTTCGGGATAAAGCCTTTACTTTATAGTTTTTCGGAATCTGCGGGCTTCGTTTTCAGCTCCGAACTGAAGCCCTTCCTGACAGGTAATTTTTTTCCGCGTGTACTCTCTAGTACCGCTGCAAACGACTATTTCAGGTTTGGCTCAGTGAGACAGCCATTCACGTTCCTTGACGGGGTGTTTTGCTTGATGCCTGGTCATTTAATGAGGGTGCGTAGTGACCTCACATATCACATTGAAAGTTATTATGACCTTGTTAGTGAGTCATTGAGAGGGCAGCCGCCGGAGGCTTATGAAGATGCAATTGTTCAAGTTCGCGATGAACTGGAACGTTCAACTCGATATCACATGATAAGCGACGTACCCGTAGGTGCGTTCCTCAGTGGTGGGGTTGACTCTACGGCAGTTGTAGCATTAATGAATCACTATACTGAGAAAGCCATAAATACTTTTTGTGTAGGTTTTCGTGAAAAAGAATCCGTCCCTGACGAAACAGCGATCGCTACACGCACAGCAGCGAGGCTGGGAACTCGTCACACGAATATCCATGTTGATGATCAGTATGTTGGCGACATTTTTGAAGATTTTATAGCTAGTTTGGACCAGCCAAGCATCGATGGAATTAATAGTTATATTGTCAGCAGGGAAACTTCAAAGGAGCTGAAGGTCGCCGTTAGTGGGCTAGGTGGTGACGAAATTTTTGCTGGTTATCCCCATTTTTCTCAAATAGTTAAGTCTGCCTGTATGCGAAGGGGGGTAACAGAACGTGTTGCCAGTTATCTGAATGGTCTTCGACCCAACCGCTTTTCCAATAGCCTCGCGCGACGTGGTTTGAATGAAATGGAAGGCCTCCATTCATTTCGCACTATTGCCGACCCAGCAAAGATACTTAATTCCGTGTCAATCCCACAATCAATTGCCTGCTACCACTCGTTATCGTCGGTTCAGCAGATTAGTAAAGGCGAAATTGAAGGTTACATGCTTAATACTTTGCTCAGGGACAGTGACGTTCTGAGCATGGCGCATTCCTTGGAGGTTAGGCCTGTTCTCCTGGACCATAAATTGGTTGAGCTAGCATTCCGCCTGGATGACAGGTTTAAGATCAGGGGTGGCAATTTGAAGTCGGTCTTCGTGGATAGCGTAAAGGACCTGATTCCCGAGGAGGTCTGGAAGCGTAAAAAAACCGGGTTCGAGATGCCTTTTTCCCGCTGGATGAATGGTCAGCTTAATGAAAAATTTTCACAAGTATCTAGAGCCAAACAATCAGAGGTTTTGTTTAGAAAGGATTATCTGCGTTCCTTACAGAATAGGATTCGGGACAAAAAATTAAGTCGTAAAGATTGGATGAGTCTAATTTTGATGAGTTGGATCGAACGTTATGACATCCAAGTTTGAGTCAATTAAGAGGTGCGTCTGTATTAGACGTTATTTATCAACGTTTTCGTGTTTCTTCGGTGCTTAGATGGGTTCAGGACAAAGAACTATTATGTCTGGAAGTCAAGAGAAATTAGAGAAGCTAAAAGTTGTACACATCGTCTCCGGAGAATTTAGCGGTGGGGCCGCGCGGGGCGCTTATTGGCTCCATTTAGGATTGTTGGCCAGGGGAGTAGACTCGAAAATAATAACAAATGCTAAGGATGATCTTGGGGATCCAAACATTGTGTCTCTTACAAACTCAAAGCTACGTCGAATTTTCTCCTTGGTCGCTCGTAACTTGGATTCTTTATTTCTAATGTGTTTTCCAAACAGGAAGCGCCGAATCTTCAGCACTGGCTTTTTTGGGATCAACTATTGGAGGAACGACATATTTAAATATGCTGACGTTGTCCATTTGCACTGGGTTAATGGTTTGGTGCGTTCGTCTACAGTTAGGCGGATAAATAAGCCCGTAGTTTGGTCCATTAGGGATATGTGGCCTATGACTGGAGGCTGCCACTATTCTTTGGATTGCGAAAAGTATAAAACTGGGTGCGGTAAGTGTCCTCAATTGAATGGCAACTTTGGGTTCGACCCGACCAATATCTTTTTGAGAAGTAAAAAAAGAAATTTTGTGAATGTTAAACCTGTGGGGATCAGTGATTGGGTTACTGAGAAAGCAAAAGAAAGCATTATTTTTAGGGACGCGAATACCATTACTATTAATAACAATGTGGACTGTTCACGTTTTTTCCCTATAGAAAAGTGTACGGCGAGAAAGCTTCTAGGCATCTCCACAAACAAAAAGATTGTTCTAGTTGGAGCGTCAGATACGAGTGATTTCTATAAAGGTGCGTCAATATTCTTTAGCTCACTAGAAATGTTGGATAAGAATAAATATTTCTTATGCTGTTTTGGAAATTCTGATTTGGACGTTCTCAAATCGTCTGGATTTGAATTTAAACGGTTAGGTTTCTTGCATGATGATATATCGCTTAGGCTAGCTTATAGCTGTGCTGACGTTTTTGTGGCACCTAGTATACAAGAGGCGTTTGGGAAAACTCTTGTTGAGGCGCTTGCATGTAGAACTCCAGTTGTCTGTTTCGATGCTACTGGGCCTGCCACTATTGTTGAACACAAAATAGATGGCTATAAAGCCAAGGCGTTTGACGCTACTGATTTGGCCAAGGGTATTGAATGGGTGGTTAATAATCCTGATTACGAACATATGGCTTTCGCCGCAAGGACGTCAGCAGTCGCTAAGTTTGATTCCATAGTTATTGCGGAACAATACATAGAATTGTATCAAGGTTTAATTGATAAGGGTGTAGAATGAAGAAAGCCTTAATCACTGGTATTACCGGACAAGACGGCTCCTACCTCGCTGAATTTCTTTTGGAAAAAGGCTACGAAGTCCACGGGATTAAGCGCCGCGCTTCACTGTTTAATACACAACGTGTAGATCACATCTATCAGGATCCTCACGTGGAGCACCAAAACTTTGTGCTTCATTATGGAGACTTGACGGACTCCTCCAACCTCACCCGTATCCTACAGGAAGTCCAGCCAGACGAAGTGTACAACCTGGGGGCTCAGTCGCATGTTGCGGTGTCTTTCGAATCACCGGAATACACTGCTGATGTGGATGCGATCGGTACGCTGCGGTTATTGGAAGCGATCCGGTTATTAGGCCTGGAAAAGAAAACCCGTTTCTACCAAGCATCCACTTCTGAATTGTATGGCCTGGTCCAGGAAACCCCGCAAAAAGAGACCACGCCGTTTTATCCGCGCTCACCGTATGCGGTAGCAAAACTTTACGCATACTGGATTACCGTGAACTACCGTGAGGCGTATGGTATGTACACTTGTAACGGTGTGCTGTTCAACCACGAATCGCCACGCCGTGGCGAAACGTTTGTTACGCGAAAAATTACCCGTGGCTTGGCCAACATTGCCCAAGGGCTCGAAGATTGTCTGTATATGGGCAACATGGATGCACTGCGCGATTGGGGGCATGCAAAGGACTACGTGCGCATGCAATGGATGATGCTGCAACAGAAGCTGCCAGAGGACTTCGTAATTGCCACTGGTAAGCAGTACTCCGTGCGGCAGTTCATTGACTGGTCTGCCAAAGAGCTGGGCATCACTCTTCGGTTCGAAGGGCGTGGTGTTGATGAGGTGGCCATTGTAGAGGCTATTGAGGGTGCTAACGCTCCAGCCCTAAATCTAGGTGACGTGGTAGTGCGTGTAGATTCACGTTATTTTCGACCGACCGAAGTGGAGACCTTGCTCGGGGATCCTTCAAAAGCTAAGGATAAGTTGGGCTGGACACCCGAAATTACTACTCAGGAAATGTGTGCCGAAATGGTTGCCGAAGACCTTCACACCGCCAAACGCCATGCGCTTTTAAAGAAACATGGTTATGAAATTCCAGTGTCGGTGGAGGATTAAATGGTTATGACCAAACAACGCATCTTCGTAGCTGGTCACAAAGGTATGGTTGGGTCCGCACTGATTCGGCGGTTGGAACCGGACCCAAAGGTGGAATTGGTCACGCGGGATCGAAGTGAATTGAATCTGCTAGATCAGAAGGCCGTTGAAAAGTTTTTTGAACAGGAAAAGGTCGACCAGGTGTATTTGGCCGCAGCCAAAGTCGGGGGCATACATGCCAACAATACTTACCCGGCGGAGTTCATCTATGAAAACCTGATGATCGAAGCCAACATTATCCATGCTGCACATATGGCGGGTGTTCAGAAGTTGCTTTTCCTTGGCTCTTCGTGCATCTACCCGAAACTTGCCAAACAGCCTATGAAAGAGGATGCACTGCTAACCGGAACACTCGAACCCACTAACGAGCCTTATGCCATTGCGAAAATTGCCGGCATCAAACTGTGCGAGAGCTACAATCGCCAATACGGTCGCGACTACCGCAGCGTAATGCCCACCAATCTTTACGGCCAGAACGATAACTTTCATCCCGAGAACAGCCACGTAATTCCTGCCATGATGCGTCGCTTCCATGATGCGAAGGAGAAGGGGGAAAAGGAAGTAGTCGTGTGGGGCAGTGGCAAACCCATGCGTGAGTTTTTGCACGTAGATGACATGGCTGCAGCGAGTGTGTACGTCATGAACCTGAGTAATGAAACCTACGGTGTTAACACCCGCCCGATGCTATCACATATCAATGTAGGAACCGGGGTAGACTGTACCATTCAGGAATTGGCTGAGACCATGAAACGGGTGGTCGGGTTTGGAGGCAAGCTAGTTTTTGACGTAAATAAACCGGATGGTGCGCCACGCAAACTGATGGATACCTCTTTGTTGAATGATTTAGGTTGGAAGTCAGGTATTTCATTGGAATCAGGTTTGCTGAGCACATATGAATGGTTCCGTGAAAATAATTTTGGATTGCGAAATTAATTGTCATTCCAGAGTTTAATATTGTTAGCGTTGTATCTTAATAATAATTTGACCAAAATTTATGTTGATGTTCTGGCTTGTTGGGTATGGTATGAGAGAGGTTGGTTACCGTGAGCCTTAACCAACGAGCTAGAGAAAGTTCGGGGATCGGCTTGAGCTTTGATGTAAAGACTACGACGTTCATAGCTTTTGGTTCGTCAGTACTCTATTTTCTAGTTTCCTGCTTTCTGCTGAGTCAATATTCTGGCGGCGACCAAGTACATTATAAATACCTGTATGGTTTTATTGGTGAGCTGGGAATTCTGGATGCGTTTTCCGAAGCAAAGCGAATAGTTGGGAATAATGAACCTGTATCAATATTTTTGTTATGGGTTGGGGCCGCACTCAACGTTCCTAAAGTTTTATACATTGCTTTTTTTAACTCGGTTTTAGTCTTCTTTCTGGTCAGGTTCATTCTAAGGTTCCGGCTATCCTTTTTGCTTGTTGCTCTGGCACTGTCCAACTTCTACCTCGTTGTCGTAATGACCGGTGCTGAAAGATTGAAGTTTGCAGTTCTTTTTCTTGCTGCTGCTGCATTAGTTAATAATAAAAAATCCTTTGTCCTCGTATTTTTTGCAGTCCTAGCCCATTTCTCAGCTGCCCTTTTGCTGCCCTCAATTTTGCTATACAAAGAGTATTCGAGAATCGC
Organism: Marinobacter nauticus; assembly: GCA_044811145.1. Classification (GTDB taxonomy): domain Bacteria; phylum Pseudomonadota; class Gammaproteobacteria; order Pseudomonadales; family Oleiphilaceae; genus Marinobacter; species Marinobacter nauticus_A. The sequence goes on along the minus strand of CP085245.1, from coordinate 186,099 downwards.
CCTGATTTTTATGTTCAGGGTCAGTAAAAGGATTGTGGTTATATCACTTTCTTGTGTATTTGCTTTCTCTATTGTAGTTTTTTGTTTTTATTCCCAGATCAATAAAAAGGTTATGTCTTATATTAACCATGATTTTGATTTTGGGGAGCTTGGTAAGCTGCTAATACTTCTGGCTGTGTTTTTTGTTTTGTCTGAGAACAAGCTTAAAGCTGTGGCATGTTTCTCTCCTTTCCTTATTTTCGCCGGGTTTTTGGGTGACGAGCGGGTGAATATGTTGGCGTTTATTTTCGTTTTTTGGGTTATGGTTTTAGAGGGTAGAGCAAGCCACCTCATTTTTGTTTTACTATTATCATATTTTTCTTTTAAGTCAGTGCCATTTCTGTATAACGTTGTGCTTTTCGGTGATGGCTTTTATTGATTTTTGTTTGTCTATCAGGTTTTAGATTTCATATTTTGAGGGCAGAGATGGCTGGTCAGGTTGTTTTTTCAATTATAACTGTGGTATTTAATGCGCGTGAGAGTATTTTAGAAACGTTGGATAGCGTTAGGGAGCAAAGTTATGAGTCTTTTGAGTATATCGTCATTGATGGCTCTTCGACTGATGGTACACTCGCTATCCTAAAGGATAATGGGGATATTTTCGATACTTTTATAAGTGAGCCGGACCAGGGCATCTATGATGCTATGAATAAGGGATTAGCCATCGCCCAAGGTCAGTGGGTTAACTTTATGAATGCCGGCGATACGTTTTATGATGATAGCGTTTTGGAAAATGTATCTCAGCTGCTGAGTGGTGATGTTGTTTATGGTGCACATGCGGTTAAAGGTGGCTCGAATAAAATAGTACACCCTAAAAAAAACAATTACTTTTGGGATGAGAGGAATATACCTTACTGCCATCAATCAGCTTTTATTCGTCGTGAGGTCTTGGAGAAAAATAAATTTGATTGCAGTTATAGGCTGGCTGCAGACTACGATCAGTATCTCAGAATTAAAATGAGTGGTGCCGTGATTAAGCCTATTCCGTTAGTGGTGTCGTCTTATTTGCCTGGCGGGGTCTCTCAATCAAATGATGTTGCTATAGCGCAGGAGTATTTTAGTATAATGCGTAGATATTGGCCAGTGGCTGCGACTATTGCTTATTTATATAGGATTTTTAAAAGTAATTTTGTCGGCAAGGTGTCTTCGAAATGAGAGTTCTGGTGTTTAACCGTTTTTACCTCCCTGGCTACAAGGGTGGAGGGCCTATAAAAACACTTAAGAATCTCTTTGACGAGGCCCAGGGCCAAATAAAATTCAAGGTGATAACATTAGATCGAGATCTGGGTGATGAACTTCCCTACGAAGGTGTGACCGGAGGAAATTGGTATCTTCAAGGAAGTTGCTCTGTTTTGCATGTTAGGCCTGGCTTTCACGCTTATTTCCGTATTATTAAGGAATTGATTTCAAGTAGTTACGATTTGGTTTATGTGAATAGTTTTTTTTCGCCATGCTTCTCATTTTTTCCATTAGTGACAGCCAGGATACTTGGCCAAAGTGTGGTGGTTGGACCACGAGGAGAATTTTCCGAAGGGGCTTTGTCACTAAAAACCTTCAAGAAAAAAATATTCATATATATTTTTAAGCTTTTAAAGATTCATCGAAAAACAGTTTTTCAGGCGTCAAGTGATTTTGAAGCGCGCGATATTCGTAATGCCCTTGGTCATGACGTAGATATTCTGGTTGCCGAGGATATTGCGGCGCGGGAGTTTGCTGAAAGGGTCACTCCTCGACGATCAGCAGCCTTACAGGGCGTTTTCGTTTCCCGTATCTCGCCCAAGAAGAATCTAATTAGAGCACTTGAAATATTAGGAAACTGCAGGAGTCCCATCAAGTATGATATTTACGGCCCGATTGAAGATTCCAATTATTGGGGTCGATGCAAGAAGGTTATTGACGGGCTACCCGAACACATTGAGGTAGTGCATAAAGGAGAATTGAAACCTCAAGAAGTGGTAAGTGTAATGTCCGGATATGATTTTTTCCTCTTTCCCACAAAAGGCGAGAATTATGGACATGTTATCGCTGAAGCCCTTTGTGCTGGCCTGCCTATTATCATTGCGGATACCACACCATGGCGGAACCTTCAGTCGCAAGGAATTGGATGGGAAATTCCTCTAAGTGATTCGGATAAATTTAGTCGCGTCTTAGATGAATTAGCAGAAATGCGTGCCGAGGAGTATCTTGAAATGCGTAGTGCAATCGTCGCTTGGGCGAAGCGGAAGTTCTCGCAACGAGGTGCTATTGAGGCCAATATAGCGCTGTTCAAATACGCTTACGAAAATAAGTTGGGATAATTTCTCATGGGCTTCAATAAGAAAGTGCTCTTGATAACCGGAGGCACCGGCTCCTTCGGCAACGCAGTCCTGAACCGTTTCCTGAATACCGACATCGAGGAAATTCGGATTTTCAGCCGGGATGAGAAGAAGCAGGACGACATGCGTAAACGCTACGCCAATTCCAAACTCAAGTTCTACATTGGCGATGTTCGGGATTACACCAGCCTTTTAAATGCCACCCGGGGTGTGGATTACATCTTCCATGCGGCAGCTTTGAAGCAAGTGCCCTCCTGTGAGTTCCATCCAATGGAAGCAGTAAAAACGAACATCACCGGCACGGATAATGTGCTGGAGGCAGCTATACAGAACGAAGTTAAACGTGTGGTTTGTCTCGGTACCGACAAAGCGGTTTACCCCATCAATGCCATGGGCATTTCCAAGGCTATGATGGAAAAGGTGATGGTGGCTAAGTCCCGCAATGTGGATTCGGAAAAAACCGTCATCTGCGGCACCCGTTATGGCAACGTAATGGCCTCTCGTGGTTCGGTTATCCCATTGTTCGTTGATCAGATTCGTGCCGGTAAGCCAATTACCGTTACCGATCCAAACATGACTCGTTTCATGATGACCTTGGCGGATGCGGTCGATCTGGTGCTTTATGCTTTCGAGCACGGTAACAATGGTGATCTGTTCGTACAAAAAGCCCCCGCCGCTACCATCAAAACATTGGCCCATGCGCTTACTGAGTTGACTGGCAAGCCAGAGCATCCCATTCAGGAAATTGGTACTCGTCATGGTGAAAAGCTCTATGAGGTATTACTCAGTCGGGAAGAAATGGCCTGCGCCGAGGATATGGGTAATTACTTTCGTATCCCGCCAGACTTGCGAGACCTGAACTACGGCAAATTTGTGGAGGAGGGTGAGCAGAAGATCTCCCACACGGAAGACTACAACTCCCACAATACCGAGCGGTTGGATGTTTCAGGCATGCAGGCGTTGCTGCGCAAACTGGAGTTTATTCGGGCCCTCGAGCAGGGTGAATACATCAGCCCGGAGGATTAACCATGCGTGTAATGGTCACCGGAGCCAATGGGTTTATCGGCAAAAACCTACTGATGCACTTTCGCGAGAAAGGCGATTTTGAGGTTGTGCCGTTTACCCGTGAACACAGCGTGCATGATTTGCCGAAACTGCTGGAGGGTGTGGACTGGGTGGTTCACCTGGCCGGTATTAATCGCCCAGAAGATCCGGCGGAATTCCAGACCGGTAACGCTGACCTCACACAGGCACTTTGCGATGCAGTGGAGCAGGCGGGCCGCGAGATTCCGATTATCTACAGTTCTTCCATTCAGGTAGATCGGGATAACGATTACGGTAACAGCAAACGGGGTGCGGAAGATTCACTGCTGGTGCTTAATGAAAAGACCGGCAATTCGGTTTACATCTACCGCCTACCCAATGTGTTTGGCAAATGGGCGCGCCCGAATTACAACTCGGTCGTTGCGACTTTCTGCCATAACATTGCCCGGGGTTTGCCGGTACAGATTAATGACCCGCTCGCTGTGGTCAAACTGGTGTATGTGGATGATGTCATCGCCAGTTTCCTATCACTGATGGAGTTCGGTGATCAGAAAGGCCCGTTTGTCCAAGTGGAGCCGACGTATGAAATAGCTGTAGGCGAACTGGCGGACCAGCTTAATCGGTTCAAAGCCACGCGGGATAACCTGGTCACTGAGCCGGTAGGTAAAGGGCTGGTGCGTGCGCTCTATTCCACCTACGTAAGCTACCTGCCGCCAGAGAGCTTCACCTACAAGGTACCCCAACATGGTGACGAACGCGGTGTATTTGTGGAAATGCTGAAAACCGCGGATTCCGGACAGTTTTCGTTTTTCACTGCACACCCCGGCGTTACCCGTGGTGGGCATTATCACCACTCGAAAACCGAGAAATTTTTGGTGATCAAGGGTGAAGCCTGTTTCCGTTTTCGCGACATGCTCACTGGTGAATTCTACGAGCTGTTTACCTCTGGTGAATCCCCGGAAATTGTGGAAACTGTGCCCGGCTGGACGCACGACATTACCAACGTGGGCGACACCGAATTGGTATGTATGCTCTGGGCCAACGAGATTTTTGATCGGGAAAATCCCGATACCTTCGCGTGCCCCGTAGGCACCAAAGCCTGAACAAATTCGAGACTTCCATGAAAAAACTGAAAGTCATGACTGTGGTCGGTACCCGGCCGGAGATAATCCGGCTCTCACGGGTAATGGCCAAACTGGATGAGTATTGCGAACACATTCTGGTGCACACAGGCCAGAACTATGATTACGAGCTGAATGAAATCTTCTTTCAGGATTTGGGCATCCGTAAACCTGATTACTTTTTGGAAGCCGCCGGTGCCAGCGGTGCCGAGACTATTGGCAATGTAATTATCGCCGTGGATAAAGTATTGGCGGAGGTTCAGCCTGAAGCGCTTCTGGTGCTGGGCGATACCAACAGCTGCATGGCGGTCATTCCAGCCAAACGCCGCAAAATTCCCACCTTCCACATGGAAGCGGGCAACCGCTGTTTCGACATGCGCGTACCGGAAGAAATCAACCGCCGCATCGTGGATCACACTGCCGACATTAACCTTACCTACAGTACCATTGCCCGGGACTATCTGCTGCGTGAAGGCCTGCTGCCGGATCGTGTTGTAAAAACTGGAAGCCCGATGTTCGAAGTGCTAAACCACTTCCGCGAAGGCATCGAGGGATCTGATGTATTGGACCGTTTGGGGGTGAAAGAACGTGAGTTCTTTGTGGTCAGCGCCCACCGGGAAGAAAACGTCGATTCCGAGAAAAACTTCCTGGCCTTGGTGGACACCCTGAACGCAATTGCCGAGCAATACGGCTACCCCGTGATTGTCTCTACCCACCCGCGCACACAAAAGCGCGTGGAGGCCTTGGGCGTAACCTTCCATGAAAACGTTCGTTTGCTGAAACCTCTTGGTTTCAAGGACTACAACAAACTGCAGTTGAGCGCCAAAGCTGTGTTGTCTGACAGCGGTACTATCAGCGAAGAAGCCTCCATCCTCAACTTTCCGGCCCTGAACATCCGTGAAGCTCACGAACGCCCGGAAGGTATGGAGGAGACCGCCGCCATGATGGTTGGCCTGAGTACTGAGCGCGTGCTTCAGGGGCTGGCCATTCTGGAAGATCAGGGCCGGGGTAACGATCGCTCCATGCGGCTGGTGGAAGATTACAGCATGCCGAATGTTGCAGAGAAGGTGGTACGCATTATTCACAGTTATCGGGATTATGTGATGCAAACCGTATGGAAGCAGTATTGAGGGGCGTTGTTTGAAGGTTCTTGCCATACACCGCTTTTACTGGCCTGACACGCCACCATATGCCTCAATGTTGCGGACGATTGTGCGGCAATGGGTGAATGATGGCCATGAAGTTGATGTTCTCTCTTCTCAGCCTTCATACAAAGCTGGCGTTAAGAATGAGAAGCAACCACGGAGGGGCATTGTCGACGGCGCGCAAGTGATTCGTTTGAATCTGCCTTCTGAGAGCGGAAAACCTTTGGTTCGTATTTTGAATGCCTTTCGGCTTGGTGCCGGGATATTTTGGCAAGCGCTGGTGAAAAAGCGTTATGACGCGATTATGGTGTCCACTTCGCCTCCAGTTCTGGGGGGATGGTTTGCTGCTATCGTAGCGAAACTGACTGGCGCTCGCTTTATTTACCATTGCATGGATATACACCCGGAAATTGGCCGTATTTCGGGTGAGTTTCGCAATCCCAAAGTTTTCTCTCTTTTGTCTCGGATGGACAAATGGACTTGTGCCCAAGCATATCCTGTTGTGGTTTTATCTGATGATATGGCTGAGAGCCTGGCTGACAGAGCGCCGGAAAATACGCCAAAAACTGCTGTGATTAATAATTTCAGCTTACCTGCGGAAAGTTCAAGGCAGTCGACTTTGCCTTTCCCTTGGCCGAGTGAGTCCTTCGTTTTGCTCTTTGCCGGTAATATTGGGCGCTTTCAGGGGCTAGACACTTTGATCGATGCCATGACTCTCTTGCGTGGTCGAACAGATATTCGCTTGGTGATGATGGGAGAGGGTAGCGAAAAAAATCGTTTGGCTGAGAAAGCGAACCAAGCTGGAGCCAGAGTAACTTTTTGGGGGCATCAGCCTGTAGAAGTTGCCAAGGCCGCAATGGCAAAAGCTGAATCAGGCTTTGTAAGCCTGATTCCGGAGCTTTATCGATACGCTTATCCGAGTAAAACCATGACCTATCTGGAACAAGGTTGCCCGGTTTTAGTCGCGGCTGAAGTGAATAGCTGTCTTGCTCGGGATATTACAGAGAACGATGCAGGTTTGGCCGTTAAGAACGGCGACGTTGATGAGCTTGCTAATGCGATTTCATCTTTGGCCAACCAGCCTGAGCGAACTGATTCTATGAAAAAGCGCGCCAAAGAGTTTTCTGAGAGTGCATTTTCCACCGATGTTGTTTTGGCTGATTGGTCTTCTCTTCTTAAATTGAGTTCGGATGTTTGAATGAGCAATAAGGATGTCATTATCATTGGTGCCCCGCGCTCGGGCACTAATATGCTCCGTGATGTATTAACTTCTTTTGACGGCGTTTCCACTTGGCCTTGTGACGAGATCAATTATATCTGGCGGCATGGAAATGTTCGCTATCCTTCCGATGAGATTCCCGCCAGTAACGCCTCGCCGTCGATTAAGAGTTACATCCGGCAGCGTTTCTCCGATGTTCGCAAAAAATACGATGCTGATGTAGTCGTAGAAAAGACCTGTGCCAACTCACTGCGGGTGCCATTTGTGGATGCGGTGGTGCCGGATGCCAAGTATATTTTTATCTACCGCGACGGCATCGATGCAACTGGTTCCGCGAAGGAGCGTTGGACGGCTGAGTTGGATATTCCCTACATCCTTGAAAAAGTTAAGTTTGTCCCGAAAACAGATTTGCCCTACTACGGTCTGCGTTATTTCTGGGCCCGTCTCTACCGTTTTATTTCCAGGGAAAAGCGCCTTGCCTTCTGGGGGCCAGCTTTGGACGACATGCAAACCATTCTGCAGCAGCACACGTTGAACGAGCTCTGCGCCATGCAATGGCAGCGGTGTGTTGATAAGGCCGAGGAAGCTTTCGCCCAAATGCCGGCAGACAAGGTTGTGCGTGTTCGCTACGAGGACTTTGTGCGCCAGCCTGTTGAAGAGCTTACCCGTATTCTGGAATTTATTGGAAAGGGTGTTGACCCTGAGAAGATCGTTGGGGCCGTTGAAGGTGTATCGCCACGCAGTCTGGGTAAGGGCCGAAAAGCGTTGGGTGAGGAAGAGGTAGCCAAACTCGAAGCCTTGGTGGGGGAGACGCTAAAGCGTTATGACTACCTTTGATTCGTCCGAAACCGGTTTGAACTTGTTTCAGGCTTTTCAGAAAAGAGCTTTTGATCTGTTTTTTGCGGCATTTGGACTGTTAGCTACGTGGTGGCTCATCTTGCTGGCATGGCTTGCCGCAAGCATCGATACCCGCTCCAACGGTTTCTTTATCCAACAACGCGTGGGCAAAGAAGGAAAAACTTTCCGGGTGGTAAAAATTAAAACCATGCGACCGGTGGCGGCTTTCGATACTACCGTTACTCGCCGTGGCGACCCCCGTATTACCCCTATGGGCGCATTCTTCCGCCGAACAAAAATTGACGAGCTCCCCCAGCTCTGGAATGTACTGTTGGGTGATATGAGTTTCGTCGGCCCTCGACCAGATGTGCCCGGCTTTGCCGACACCCTCGAAGGCGAAGAACGCGCCATGCTTTCCATTCGCCCCGGCATCACGGGCCCGGCTACGCTTAAGTACCGCAATGAAGAAGAGCTGCTGGCTGCTCAGAAAGACCCTGAAGCCTATAACCGGGAAGTGATCTGGCCGGATAAAGTCCGGATCAATCTGGATTACATTCGCAACTGGTCGCTGGTGCGCGATATCAAATACATTCTGGACACGGTGTTTCACTGAATGCTAAACGGACCCTTCTCCCCTTGGCCTTCCTTCACCGAAGAAGAGGCCAACGCCGTACATGATGTACTGCTCTCCAACAAAGTTAACTACTGGACAGGCCAGGAGTGTCGCGAGTTTGAGCGGGAATTTGCCGCTTTCGCGGATGCTGAATACGCCATTGCCCTTGCCAACGGCACTGTTGCGCTGGATCTTGCGCTGAAAGGCCTGGGTATTGGCCCGGGGGATGAAGTGGTGGTTACCCCTCGCACATTTCTGGCATCGGTTTCCAGCATTGTCACTGCGGGCGCCACTCCGGTGTTTGCCGATGTGGGCCGGCGCTGCCAGAACATTACTCCCGCTACGGTGCGCGAGGTGATTACGCCACGTACCAAGGCTATTGTGTGTGTGCATCTGGCCGGTTGGCCCTGTGAAATGGATGGCTTTATGGAGCTGGCAGAGGAACACAATCTGTACATTATTGAGGATTGCGCTCAGGCCCACGGTGCCCGTTACAAGGGCAGTTCGGTAGGTTCTCTGGGCCATGTGGGTTGCTGGTCGTTCTGCCAGGACAAGATAATGACCACCGGCGGCGAAGGCGGCATGGTGACCACCAATGATGAAACCCTCTGGAAGCGCATGTGGGCCTACAAAGACCACGGTAAAAGCTGGGATGCGGTCTACGAGCGGGAACACCCGCCAGGATTCCGTTGGCTGCATGAAAGCTTTGGTACTAACTGGCGGATGACGGAAATGCAGGGCGTGATTGGCCGTATTCAACTGCAACGCATGCCCGATTGGCACAATCAACGGCTGGCCAACGCCGAACATATCTGGAAGACGGCCCGGGAACTACCTGGCTTGCGTGTGCCGGATGTGGTGGAACACGTGGAGCATGGTGCTTACAAGTGTTATGTGTTTGTCGAGCCTGGGCAGCTGGCGGAAGGTTGGACCCGGGACCGTATTCAGCAGACCATTGTAGAGGCCGGTGTGCCTTGTTTCTCCGGTTCGTGTTCGGAGGTTTATCTTGAAAAGGCCTTTGAAGGTACTGGCCTGCGGCCGGAGGAACCGTTGCCCATTGCTCGTGAGCTGGGGGAGACCAGTTTGATGTTTTTGGTGCATCCCACGCTGACCGGGGCTGAGATGGAGAAGACTTGTGCGGTGCTGAACCAAGTAATGGCGGAGGCCTCGGTTTAAAGACTTTTTATTGGCCACGGAATCCACGGAAGAACACGGAAAAATAAAGACGAAGAAAAGACTTTTCGATGGACGGCGTTTTGTTTTTCCTTCCGTGTTCTTCCGTGGATTCCGTGGCAAAAAATGGATTTTGTATAACTCCAAGGAAAAGGAGCCGCAATGAAAAACATCATTATCTGCTCAGATGGCACCTGGCAATCGCCAAACTCGGATACCGCTACCCACATCCTTCGCATCGCCCGCGGCATTGCCCCAGAAAACACCACCGGCCAAAAGCAGGTGGTGTTTTACGATTGGGGGGTGGGCTCAGATGGCCACGCATTCACTGGTGGCATTACCGGCGAGGGCCTGGATAAGAACATCCTCGATTGCTATCGCTTTCTGGTGCACAACTACGAAGAAGGTGATGCCCTGTACTTTTTCGGTTTCAGCCGTGGGGCGTATACGGTTCGTTCCTTGGCGGGGCTGGTTCGTAACTGCGGGATCGTGCGCGGCGAACATGCGAAACGGGTAGGGCAGGCCTACCGGTTGTACCGGCAGCGGGGCGGAAATTCGAAGCCGGGCAGCAACAAGGCAGCCGAATTCCGGCGACAGTTCGCCGTGGCGGATGTCAGCCGTATTCATTTTGTCGGCGTGTTCGACACTGTGGGGGCTCTGGGTATTCCCGCGCCGTTTCTTGGAACGCTGGGTTCAGACCGCTACCTGTTTCACGACACCCAGCCCAGCGCCATCATCAACCATGCCCGCCATGCTGTTTCCATTGATGAGAACCGGCAGGATTTTGAGCCCAGTTTGTGGTCTCCCCGCCCGGGGCTGGATTTAAAACAGGTTTGGTTTTCCGGCGTGCACACAGACATTGGCGGCGGCTATGAAGATCGTACGCTTGGCGATCACGCAGGCCAGTGGCTGATGCGTGAGGCCGAAGCCTGCGGCCTGGCATTTAAACCTTATTTGGATGACAGGCTGGCACCGGATTACGCCGGCAAGCTCCATAACGAATATAAAGGCTTCTACCGCGCCATGCGCCGGCGGGTAGTGAGAGATGTAGAGCCGGTGGTGCATGTGAGCGTAAAGCGGCGATGGGAGGATGAGAGAGTGAGGTACCCTAGCCCGGCTTTGCGGGGGTTGTTGGAAAATGTCGGTGGGGACTGGGGCAAAATACAAGTGATTTTTTAGCCACTAAACCCACGAAAGAACACGAAAAAAGACAAAGATAAAGACGTTATTAGCCACGGAATCCACGGAAGAACACGGAAAAATAAAGACAAAGACAAGAATTTTTGGTTAGAAGCCTTTTGTTTTTCCTTCCGTGTTCTTCCGTGGGTTCCGTGGCAAAAAATAATCTTTAAAAGGGAATGGCTATGCTCAAGGACGAGGAGCTTACCTACAAAATTCGAGGCTGCATATTCGAGGTTTACCGGCACCTGGGCGCGGGTTTTCTGGAGTCGGTGTACCGTGAATTCAACCAATAACCGCAGCACCGCTCATTCATAGTGCCCCGGAATATTCACCCCAGAACACCTCCGCCGGTGTCCGGTAGCCCAGTCGTTTTCTGGGTCGGTTATTCAATTGCTCAACAACCCGGTTGATGTGTGTTTGAGACAGCTTGGCGAAGTTGGTCCCTTTCGGGTAGTACTGGCGCAGCAAGCCGTTCGTGTTCTCATTCGTGCCCCTTTGGCCCGAGCAGTATGGGTCGCAAAAATAGGCCGCCAAGTCCAACTCTTTGGCCACGTGTTCGTGTTCCGCAAACTCGCTGCCGTTGTCCAATGTCAGTGTTTTCGCAGCACCTCGGATTGGCCTCAAGAGCCTGATCACGGTGTGCGCTGTCTGGCTGGCCGTAAACTGCTTTAGACGGCCTGCGAGCAAGTAACCGCTGCGACGCTCCACCAATGTCACCAAACCGGATTGTTTGTGGCCCTGGAGCACCGTGTCGCCTTCCCAGTGGCCAAGTGCGGCACGACGTTCAATCTCTTTGGGACGGCACTCAATTCCGACCCGATTCGGGATTTTACCGAGACCCGCTTCCTTCGCTCTGCGTTTGCGACCACGGTTGTTTCGGTGCCGGCAGCAGCGCCAAAGGCGACCACCCAGGAGACGATCACGATGAATCAGGTCATAGACCCACTGGTGACTGACTTGCACCGGAATGTTCATACGGCGCATAAACCCAGCAATCTGCTCAGGGCTCCAATTTTCCTTCAGCCGTTCAGAGACCCAATCCGTCAGCCACTGCACTCGTTTGTGGCGTTTGAAGGCGGCTCTACGCCGAGTGTTGGCCTGATGCTGCGCCATTTCTGGTTCATAGCCATGAACGCTGTTACGCCGCAACTCGCGGCTGATTGTGCTGTTGTGGCAGCCAAGCATTACTGCGATCTGTCGTTGGCTTTTGCCGGCCACACGCAGGGCCGAAATCTGGTATCGTTGTGTCTGGGTCAGTTGTCGGTACTTCATCACTGCTTCACTTTGGTCGGTAAAGCCCGTGAGGGTACCGGCGACGGCCCTCCCGCCTCTACCTAGTTACGCCAAAGTGCTGCAGTTATTATCTGAATTCACGACCAGAAAGCTCTGGTTCGGGAGTTGAAGCTTGCCGGGTTGGCTTCGGAATGTGAGGTGCCTGTTGTTGTTCATTACAAAGGTGAGCCGATTGCCGAGTACCGGCTGGACTTGCTGGTGGAGGATTCCGTTATCATCGAACTCAAAGCCCAGCAAAAGATGCCCCTGGCGGCGGAGGCTCAGTTGATCAACTACCTGAAGGCTACCGGGAAGGAGCTTGGGTTACTGGTGAATTTTTCGTTTCCGAAGGCTGTGGTGAAGCGGGTGGTACTGTGAGCGAATTTACTTGTTATGATGGTGGTTATAAAGCCTTTGCGGTGGAGGAAAGTATGTACGCTGTGGAATTTGAAGCTGACATTCGAGACGGTGTCGTCAAAATCCCGGAACAGTATGCCCGTTTGAAAAATACGCATGCACGAATCGTGGTTTTGCTAGAGGGTGAGGGCTCAGATTCAGAGGTGCGTGCGCTTTCAAACCATGCGGCAGGGAATATTGATGAATGGAAGGATCCAGAAGAGGACGAGGTATGGACGTAGAGCAAGGAGAGCTCGTGTTATGCGAATTTTATTTTTCTGATCTTGGTGCCAGTAAACGAAGGCCAGTGATTGTATTCCGCGATAATCTTCCCTTTGATGATTTCGTTGGTATCCCTGTAAGCAGCAGGATCAGCAACCTGCACCGGGATGAGTTTTTGCTTGAGCCAAAAGACATTGCTGAGGGTAAATTGCCCAAGCGTTCCAAAGTGATGGTTCGGAAAACGCTGGTCATTTCGAAGGCTGTGATCACCAAGAAGTATGGGAAGTTAACCCCAGAGCGCTTTCAGAAGCTTCACTCGGATTTCTGTAACTACTTCGACTGCTGTTCTGACTCCTAAATATAGATTTCTTCCAAGAGAGTTTATGCCTACCTACGACGTTTTTAACGGCGATGCCGACGGCATCTGCGCCCTGATTCAACTGCGCTTGGCAGAGCCTGCCGAAACCACGCTAATCACCGGTATTAAACGCGATATCGCGCTGGCCAAGCAGGTGCCCACCAGTGAGCCCTCGCAGGTAAACATTCTGGATGTCAGCCTGGACAAAAACCGCGACGCGGTGGATGAGCTGCTGGCGGCCGGTTGTTCGGTGTTTTATGTGGACCACCACTACCCGGGCGAGCAGCTGCCGCAGGCGGAGAATTTTACCGGCCTGATAGATACTCAGCCCACTACGTGTACCGCTTTGTTGATGGACCAGCACCTGAACGGGCGTTTCCACAACTGGGCCATTACGGCCGCCTTTGGAGATAACCTGAACGCCGTGGGTGAGGAGCTGGCGCAAAAGGGCGGGTTGAGTGATGAGCAAACCAATGCGTTGAAAACGCTGGGCGTGTGTATCAACTACAACGGCTACGGCGCTTCCGTGGAGGATTTGCACTTTCACCCGGCGGATTTGTTCCGGGAGTTTGTGGCCTTTGCGGACCCGCTGGAACTGATCGCCTCGCAGCCGGAAGCCTGGCAAAGACTGCGCGATGGCTATGAGGCGGATATGGCCGAAGGTCTGGCCGCCCCGGTACTTGCTGAAACCAGCACCTCGCTGGTGGTTAAGCTGCCCAATGAAGCCTGGGCACGGCGGGTGAGTGGTGTGCTGGGCAACGAGCTGGCCAACCGTAACCCGAATAAGGCGTGTGCGATTGTGACGGAAAAGGCCGGTGGTGATTACCTGGTGAGCATTCGTGCCCCCTTGAACAACCGCACCGGTGCCGATGAAGTGGCACGCCAGTTCCCCACTGGGGGTGGCCGTAAGGCGGCGGCTGGTATTAACGCCCTTCCGGCGGAGCAGCTGGAGGCGTTTGTTGGTACCATGGCTGCATTCTGGAATTCGTGACTTTTTGCCATGGACGGAAAAGATTTTTTTGCCACGGAATCCACGGAAGAACACGGAAAAGTAAAAAGATAAAGACAATTTCGGCCACGAAACCCACGAAAGAACACGAAAAACTGATTAAAGATACTGGGGTGGTGTCTTTTAATTTCGTGTTCTTTCGTGGATTTAGTGGCTAAAAAATCATTAAGTCTTTTCCTTCCGTGTTCTTCCGTGGGTTCCGTGGCCAATAACTGTCTTTTCTTTAGCCCGTGGCCGGTAATTCTCTTTAGTCAGTTAAAAAACGGACGAACTATGACGTTAACCCCTCCCCGTAAAACCCACCTCAAACAGCTGGAAGCGGAGTCGATTCACATCATCCGCGAGGTGGCGGCCGAGTTTGATAACCCGGTGATGCTGTATTCCATCGGCAAGGATTCCGCCGTGATGTTGCACCTGGCCATGAAGGCCTTTGCCCCGGGCAAGCCGCCATTCCCGCTGATGCACGTAGACACCACCTGGAAATTCCGGGAGATGATCACCTTCCGTGACCAGATGGCGGAAAAGGTGGGCATGAAGTTGATTGTTCACTCCAACGAGGAAGGCATGAAGCAGGGCATTGGCCCGTTCACCCATGGCAGTGCCAAGCATACCGATGTGATGAAAACCCAGGCCCTGAAGCAGGCGCTGGACAAGTATGAGTTTGATGCCGCCTTTGGCGGTGCCCGCCGGGATGAAGAAAAATCCCGCGCCAAGGAACGGGTGTATTCCTTCCGCGACAAGTTCCACCGTTGGGACCCGAAGAACCAGCGCCCGGAGCTATGGAACCTGTACAACGGCAAGGTGAACAAGGGCGAGAGTATTCGAGTGTTCCCGCTGTCCAACTGGACCGAGCTGGACATCTGGCAGTACATCTACCTGGAAAACATCGACATCGTGCCGCTGTACTACGCCGCAGAGCGTCCGGTGGTGGAGCGAGATGGCACGTTGATCATGGTGGACGATGACCGCATGCCGCTGGAGCCGGGCGAGCAGCCGATGATGAAAAAGGTACGCTTCCGCACCTTGGGCTGTTATCCGCTGACCGGTGCGGTGGAATCCGAGGCTGACACACTTCCGGAGATCATCCAGGAAATGTTGCTGACTACTACCTCGGAGCGCCAGGGCCGTGTGATTGATCACGATTCCGCCGCTTCCATGGAACAAAAGAAACGCGAAGGGTATTTCTAAGGAGTTGTTATGTCGCACGCATCTGCATTGATTGAAGAAGATATCCTCGCGTATCTGGACCAGCACGAGAACAAGGACCTGCTGCGGTTTCTGACCTGCGGCAGTGTGGACGATGGCAAATCCACCCTGATTGGCCGGCTGCTGTTCGATTCCAAGTTGATTTTTGAAGACCACCTGGCGGCGCTGCACAAAGACAGCGAGCGCATGGGCAATGCCGGCGAAGCGCTGGACCTGGCCCTGCTGGTGGACGGCCTGGCCTCCGAGCGGGAGCAGGGCATTACCATCGATGTCGCCTACCGCTATTTCTCCACCGACAAGCGTAAGTTCATCATCGCCGACACCCCGGGCCACGAGCAGTACACTCGCAACATGGCCACCGGCGCCTCCACCTGTGAGCTGGCAGTGGTGATGATTGATGCCCGTAAAGGCGTGCTCACCCAATCCCGCCGGCACAGCTTCATCGTGAGCCTGCTGGGTATTCGCCACGTGGTGGTGGCGATCAACAAGATGGACCTGGTGGACTTCTCCGAAGAACGCTTCAACGAGATCAAGGCCGACTACCAGAAACTGGCCGACCAGCTGGGCCTGGAAGATGTGTATTACGTGCCCATCTCCGCCCTGAACGGCGACAACGTGGTGAACCGCAGTGAGAGTACCCCCTGGTACCACGGCGAAACCATGATGAACATCCTGGAACAGGTGGAAGTGCGGGAAGACCAGAACATCGTGGACCTGCGTTTCCCCGTGCAGTATGTAAACCGCCCGAACCTGGATTTCCGGGGTTACTGCGGCACCCTGTCCAGCGGCGTGGTGCACAAGGGCGACGAGGTGGCCGTGCTGCCATCCGGCAAAACCTCCCGCGTGCAGGGCATTCACACCTTTGAAGGCGAAATTGACCGCGCCTGGCCGGGCGATGCCATTACCATCACCCTGGAAGACGAAGTGGACATTTCCCGGGGCGATTTGCTGGTGCACGCCAACAACGTTCCGGCCATGGGTAACCGCTTCGCCGCGCATATTGTCTGGATGAACGAAGACGCGTTGGTGCCGGGCCGGGAATATGGCATCAAGATTGGCACCAAGGTGACCAATTGCTACGTGAACCAGGTGATCGAGGAAATCGACGTAAACACCCTGGAGCGCTTCGAAGACGCCGAAGGCGGCCTGGCATTGAACGCCATCGGCCTGTGCGATGTGGAGCTGGCCGAAGCGGTGGTGGTGGAGGATTACCAGCATCACTTTGGCACCGGTAACTTCATTCTCATCGACAAGATGACCAACGTGACCGTCGCAGCGGGTATGGTGCAGCGGGCGCTGGATGCCTCCGGTGAGAGTAAGCGCGAGTACACGGAAGCGGAGCGGAACCTGAACAAATTCATCCGTGAGAATTACCCGGAGTGGGGCTGTAAAGCCGTTTGACGGGTTAGGAATAGCTGCGGGGTTTTAGGGAAAAGATTTTTTGCCACGGCACCCACGGGAACATGTAGGTAAAACGAAAGGAAAAGATTGTTTTAGCCACGGAACCCACGGAAGAACACGGAAAAATAAAGACGAAGAAAAAAGTTTTTGATGAAAGGCCGTTTGTTTTTCATTCCGTGTTCTTCCGTGGATTCCGTGGCCAAATGGTCTTTATCTTTTTGCTTTTTCCGTGTTCTTCCGTGGATTCCGTGGCTAATCAACGTCTTTTGCTTTTACTCATCCGTGGCCAAATCTTCTTTGTTTTAGGAGCCAGGTTTTGGCAGACAACATCGTTTGGCACCAACATAAAATCACTCGCGCCGAGCGGGCGGCTAACAAGAACCAGAAGCCCTGCCTGCTCTGGTTCACCGGCCTGAGCGGTAGTGGCAAATCCACCATTGCCAATGCCCTGGACGTGGCCCTGCACGAGCGGGGCTACCACACCTTCCTGCTGGACGGCGACAACGTGCGCCACGGCCTGTGCAGTGACCTGGGGTTTTCCGACGAAGACCGGGTAGAGAACATTCGCCGCATTGGCGAGGTGAGCAAGCTATTCGCCGATTCCGGCCTGATTGTGCTCAGCGCCTTCATTTCCCCATTCGTCAGCGACCGGCGCATGGTGCGCAAGCTGTTCCCGGCCGGGGAATTCATCGAAGTGTACATGGACACCCCGCTGGACACTTGCGAAGATCGTGATCCGAAGGGCTTGTACAAGAAGGCCCGCGCTGGGGAAATCAAACGCTTCACCGGCATCGATTCTCCCTACGAAGTGCCTCCACACCCGGAAGTACGCCTGGATACCAGCACCATGAGCGTGGATGAGTGCGTGGAAATATTAGTGAGTCACCTCACCAGGAGTGGTTTGATCCGATAATGAGATCTGATTCTGGAGCAGATTCCAAATCCTTGATTGGGCCTGACGTTGTGGGGGCCGATTGATGGAATGGCAGGCAATCTTCACGCTGTGTGCGCTGGGGGGCGTTCTCGCGACACTGACGTTTACGCGCCTTTCTGCGGACCTGGTGCTGATGTCTGCGCTGGCCCTGCTGCTGATTGTTGGCATACTGGGGCCTGCCGAAGCCCTTGCCGGATTTGCCAACCCCGGCGTGATTACCATAGCTACCTTGTACGTGGTGGCCTCCGGACTCAAGGAAACCGGTGCTATCCAGTGGATTGCGCGGTTGCTACTGGGCCACCCGAAAACTGAGCGCGGTTCCCAGCTGCGGATGATTGCTCCAACCGGGGTGATGTCTGCCTTCATGAACAACACGGCCGTGGTGGCCATGTTCATCCCCGCCATACAGGACTGGGCGCAACGCCTGGGTATTCCTGCTTCACGCTTGCTGTTGCCGTTGAGCTATGCGGCTATTCTGGGCGGCACCTGTACGCTGATTGGTACTAGTACCAACCTGGTCGTCGATGGTTTGTTACAGAGCGAACAGGGTATTCACCTGGGACTGTTTGAACTGGCCTGGGTCGGTGTCCCCTTGCTGGTGGTGGGTGGTGGTTTTCTGGTGTTGTTTGCCTCGCGCCTGTTGCCGGACCGTGGCGGCCTGACCGAAGAGCTGGATCTGGTGCGCGAGTATGGCGTGGAAGTGGAAGTGACGCCGGGGCCGCTGGATGGCAAAACGATTGCCGAAGCCGGCTTGCGCGCGCTGACTTACGGTTACCTGACGGAGATTGATCGGGGCGGCCGGTTGATTACCGCCGTGGAACCGGATCGTACCCTGCAGGCGGGCGACAAGCTGTATTTTGTCGGCGCCCCGGAGTGTGCCAGCGAATTGCGCCGTATTCACGGCTTGAAGCCGGCCAATGGCAGCGTACATAAGCTGGATATCGAAAACCATCAGCGTTGTCTGGTGGAAGTCGTACTGGGGCCGGAATTCGCTGCACTGGGCTCCACGGTACGCGACAGCCGTTTCCGCACCCGCTTTAATGCGGTAATTCTGTCCGTTTCCCGGGAAGGCAAGCGTGTGCCTGGCAAGTTGGGCGACATCACCTTCCAGATGGGCGATACCTTGCTTCTGGAGGCCAGTCAGCAGTTCGAGGAACAATATCGTTTCCGTCGCGACTTTTTGTTGGTCAGCGCCCTGAACAATTCCACGCCACCGGATTTCCATAAAGCACCTCGGGCCCTGGCGATTCTGGCGGTAATGGTGCTGTTAAGTGCGAGTGGTGTTCTGGCGATTATGGAAGCCGCGTTTCTGGCTGCGGGTGCGATGATTGCCACCGGCTGTATCACCGCCAGTCGAGCCCGGCGAAGTGTGGATTTGCCGGTGTTGGTGGTGATTGCCTCGTCCTTCGCCCTGGGCAATGCCATGACTGAAACCGGCACCGCCCAATGGATTGCCGGCGGGCTACTCAGCTTTGGCCCGCTCACGCCCTGGATTGCGCTGGCCATGGTCTATGCGTTAACAGCCATCTTCACCGAGCTGATCACCAACAATGCCGCCGCTGTGCTGATGTTCCCGATAGCATTGGCAGTATCCGAGCAGTTGGGTGTGAATTTCCTGCCTTTTGCCGTGGCCGTGATGTTTGCTGCTTCGGCCTCTTTTATTACCCCGCTGGGGTATCAGACCAACCTGATGGTGTATGGCCCGGGGCGGTATCGCTTTACGGATTATATACGGATCGGTATTCCTTTGAGTTTGGTGGTGGCTGCGGTGGCCCTGGGCCTGATTCCGTTGGTTTGGGGGTTTTGAGGGAGAGTTCTGTAGTCCGGCTTTTCGGGGGGGGAGAGGGTTGGTGGGGACTGGGGCAAAATACAAGTGTGCTATACTGCACCAAAAGTATGAATATTGATGCAGAGGTCTGGCATGACGACGATACGCAAGACAATAACCCTGACCGACACCCAGGGCGATTGGGTTAAATCCCGTATTACCTCTGGCGATTTTACAAATGACAGCGAGTATTTTCGCGATTTGGTTCGAAGGGATCAGGAACGTAACGCTTGGCTGTACCAGTTGCGTGCTGCTCTTTTAGAGGGGGAGCAAAGCGGTTTGAGTGACCGGACCCCGCAGGAGATTCGTGAAGCGGCCAGGGAGAGGCTCATTAAGGATGGCAAGTTACAGGCTCAGTGAACGTGCCGATGAGGATTTTGAATCCATTTATATGTATGGGCTGATTAATTTCGGTTCTTTGCAGGCCGATGTTTACGCGGACGGTATGGAAGACCGTTTCAAGCAGATCGCTGATCAACCGCAAATATACCCCACTGTAGACCATATTAAGCCAGGCTATAGGCTCAGCGTGTATAAGAGCCACTCCATTTACTATCGAGTTGATGATGGGGTGGTTTTAATTGTTCGTATTCTGCGCAGCCAGAGCCTTGGCGTTTTGTTTGATTCTGTTTTGTAGATTGAGGTAACACCATGAAAATCGCCATTGCCGGTACCGGCTACGTTGGCCTTTCCAACGCCATGCTGCTGGCCCAGCACAATGAAGTGGTTGCTCTGGATATTGACCCGGAGAAAGTCGAGCTGCTGAATAACCGCAAAAGCCCGATTATTGACGCGGAAATTTCCGACTTTCTGGCTAACAAAGAACTGAACTTTACCGCCACCCTGGATAAGGAAAAGGCCTACCAGGGTGCCGATTACGTGGTGATTGCCACGCCCACCGATTACGACCCGCAGACCAACTACTTCAACACCAAAACCGTGGAATCTGTCATCCAGGATGTGATGGCGATCAATCCCAGTGCGGTGATGGTGATTAAGTCCACGGTGCCGGTGGGTTACACCAAAGATGTCTGCGAGCGCTTTGAGTCCAACAACATCATCTTTTCGCCGGAGTTTTTGCGTGAAGGCAAGGCCCTTTATGACAACCTGCATCCTTCGCGGATTATTGTTGGCGAGCGTTCTGAGCGGGCGGAAGTCTTTGCCGGGCTGCTGAAACAGGGGGCTGTGAAGCAAGACGCGCCAGTGCTGTTCACCGACAGCACCGAGGCCGAGGCCATCAAACTGTTCTCCAACACGTATCTGGCCATGCGAGTGGCTTATTTTAACGAGCTGGACACCTACGCCGCCCGCCACGGTTTGAACACCCGCCAGATCATTGACGGCGTGGGCCTGGACCCGCGCATCGGCGACCACTACAACAACCCTTCTTTCGGTTACGGTGGCTACTGCCTGCCGAAAGACACCAAGCAGCTGCTGGCCAATTACGAGGAAGTGCCCAACAACCTGATCAAGGCCATTGTGGACGCCAACCGCACCCGCAAGGACTTCATCGCCGATGATATCCTGGCCCGAAAGCCGAAGGTGGTGGGGGTGTATCGCCTGGTGATGAAATCCGGCTCCGATAACTTCCGGGCATCCGCCATTCAGGGCATTATGAAGCGCATCAAGGCCAAGGGCATTGAGGTGATTGTGTACGAGCCGGAGCTGAAGGAAGACGATTTCTTCAACTCTCGTGTGATTCGTGATCTCGATGCCTTCAAGAAAGAAGCGGATGTGATTGTGGCCAACCGCCGGAGCGAGAATCTGGCGGATGTGGAAGAGAAAGTTTATACGCGCGACTTGTTTGGCAGTGACTGAAGAAAGATAAAGAAATTTTTGCCACGGAATCCACGGAAGAACACGGAAAGAAAAGAATTAATGATTTTTAGCCACTAAATCCACGAAAGAACACGAAATTAAAAGACACGACCTTAGTATCTTTGATCGGTTTTTCGTGTTCTTTAGTGGGTTTCGTGGCCAAACTGTCTTTATCAGTTGCTTTTTCCGTGTTCTTCCGTGGATTCCGTGGCTAAATAAATATAAGGACCACCATGCCCGAAATTAACAAAATCCTCGCCGCCTACACCGAACGCACCCCAAACCCGGACGAGCCTTCGGAGAAGGTGACGTTTGGCACCTCCGGCCACCGGGGCTGTTCGCTGAAGGGCAGTTTTAACCGTTACCACATTTTGGCCATTACCCAGGCGGTGGTGGACTGGCGACGGGCCCAGGGAATTACCGGGCCTTTGTATGTTGGCAAGGATACCCACGCGCTGTCTGGCCCTGCGATGGATTCGGTGTTGGAGGTGCTTTCGGGCAACGATGTACCGATGCGGGTGGACTCTGCCGGTGGTTATACGCCGACGCCGCTGGTGTCCCATGCGATTTTGCGCCACAACGCGGCCAATCATGACGAACAGGCGGACGGGCTGATTATTACGCCTTCCCACAATCCGCCCGAGGACGGTGGCATTAAATACAACGGCCCGGATGGTGGGCCGGCAGGCACTGAGGCAACTGGTTGGATAGAAGCCCGCGCCAATGAATTCCTGGCGACCGGTCTGGCGGGTGTGCGCACTTCGCCCCGTCGTATCGCAGTGGTGGAAGCGGTACGCTTCGATTATGTGGGCGAATACGTGCAGGCGCTGGGCGAGGTAGTGGATATGTCCGCTATTGCCGCCTCTGGTCTGAAGATTGGTGTGGACCCCATGGGGGGCTCAGCGCTGGCGGTTTGGGAAGCGCTGGCTGAGCATTACGGCCTGGGTTTGCAGGTGGTAAACCGTACCCTGGACCCGGCTTTTGCGTTTATGCCGCCGGACCACGATGGAAAAATCCGCATGGATTGCTCCAGCACGGCGGCGATGGCCAACCTGCTGAAGATTCGTGACCGGTTTGATCTGGCGTTTGGTAATGACCCGGACGCCGACCGCCACGGTATTGTGGACGCGGCTGGGCTGATGAACCCGAACCATTACCTGGCGGTGTGCGTGGATTATCTGTTGAAGCACCGCGATCAGTGGCCCGCGAGCCTGGCCATTGGCAAGACTTTGGTGTCGTCTTCGATGATTGACCGGGTGGTGGCGGCCAACGGCCGGGATTTGTACGAAGTGCCGGTGGGGTTCAAGTGGTTTGTTGGAGGGCTGCACCAGGGCTGTTTGGCTTTTGGCGGGGAAGAGAGCGCCGGTGCTAGCTTCCTGACCTTTGAGGGTAAACCCTGGAGCACTGATAAGGACGGCATCATCCTGTGCCTGCTGGCTGCGGAGATCACTGCCAAAACCGGCAAGCTGCCGAGTGACTATTACCGCGAACTGACTGAACAGCATGGCGCGCCCCACTATCAGCGCAAGGACTTCCCCGCCACAGCTGAGCAGAAACAGCGGTTGAAGGCGTTAAAGCCGGAAGATGTCCCGTTTACCGAACTGGCGGGTGACCCAGTGTTGGGCGTGTTTACCGAAGCGCCGGGCAATGGGGCTTCGATTGGCGGCTTGAAAGTGACTACTCAGAACGGCTGGTTCGCCGCACGGCCCAGTGGCACCGAAGATCTTTGCAAGATTTACGCGGAGAGCTTTGTGGGGCCGGAACACCTGGAGCGGATTTTCGGGCAGGCTGAAGGGCTGCTTTAAGAGATTTATTAGCCACGGAATCCACGGAAGAACACGGAAAAATCAAAAGACAAAACACTCTTTGTATCTTTTCTTTTGGTGGTTCCTTCCGTGTTCTTCCGTGGATTCCGTGGCAAAAAAGAGTCTTTTAATGTTTGTAATCTCCAAAATAGCCATTGCCATTATATCTCCATTAGGCTCAGCGCTCCTGGGAGGCCTGCTGGCGCTGATCGCGGGCTTTGTTGGCTTTCGTCGCCTGGCTTTGGTGTTTGGCGTTTTGTCTTTGGCCTGGTTGTGGGTGTGGTCTTTGCCCGTTACCAGCTATGCGGTGCGCGATTATCTGGAAAGCCTGAATCCACCCATGAGCGTGGAGGTCACCCCGGAGGCGGAAGCCATTGTGGTGCTGGGCGGCGGCACCTGGCCCATGCAGTATGGCCAGGCTTACCCAAACCTGGGCGCGGCTTCGGATCGGGAATGGCATGGTGCTCGCTTGTATAAAGCGGGTAAGGCGCCGTTGCTGATTCTAACCGGTGGTCATGATCCTCGTTTCAGCGCCAATTCGTCCGCCGAGAGTATGCGCCGGTTTATGTCGGATCTGGGTGTGCCGGATTCGGCCATGGTGCTTGAGGAAGAGAGCCGTAATACCACCCAGAATGCCCGTTATACCGTCGGGATTCTGGCGGAACGAGGCATCAACCGCATCCTGCTCGTAACCTCGGCGTTGCATATGCCTCGCTCTGTGGCTCTGTTTGAAGCGCAAGGGCTGGAGGTTATACCGGCCGCCACCGACCATGAAGTGCGTGATGCCCCTGCCTGGCGCTTGTGGTTGCCTCATACCGATGCACTGGACGGCAGCAGCCGGGCGATTAAAGAGATTGTTGGTAGGCTGGTGGGGCGGTAAAAATCAGTTTTTGCCAAGGAATCCACGGAAGAACACGGAAAAGAAAATATTTAAATCATTTCCTTCCGTGTTCTTCCGTGGATTCCTTGGCTAATAAAACGCAGTTTTCCTTAAAGGAATGTTCAGCATGTTCCAGAAGTTCCTGAATCTGCCGCGTCTGCATAAGCGCCTGATATCCGTTATGGCAGACGTGATCGCTCTTTCGTTTGCGCTGTGGGCGTCGTTTGCGCTGCGTCTGGATCAGTGGCCCTGGGTGCCGAACCTGGACACGTTGCTGGTCTGTGGCCTGACGGTTGTATTCACGGTGGCCTTGTTTGTGCGCCTTGGGCTGTATCGGGCGGTGGTGCGTTACCTGAGCGACAAGGCCTTCGGGACGGTGGTCTTGGGGGTGGCGTGTTCAGCCCTTGCGCTGATCTTTCTGGGATTCTGGTTTGAAGTGGTTGTACCCCGGTCAGTACCGGTTATCTATGCGGCTCTGGCGTTCATTTTTGTGGCTGGCAGCCGCATGAGTATCCGCATGATTGTTTCGCGCCCGCTTCGCCACAATAAGGAACGTGTGATTATCGTTGGTGCCGGTGAAACCGGCTTGCAGCTATGCCAGGCGCTGCAGCAGGGCACGGAATTTCATCCCGTGGCTTTCATCAGTTTCAACTCCGGCAACCACAAGGCCCTGATCAATGACCTGCCGGTGTATGACATTGACTATATCGAAACGGCGGTGGAGCTGCGCCGGGCCGAGCGTTTGCTGTTGGCGCTGGATGCCGACTCCGGGGTGGATCGCCGGCGCTTGCTCAGGCAGCTGGAACCGCTTTCGGTGCCAGTGCAAACCGTACCCAGCATGTCGGAATTGGTGGCGGGCCAGAAGCGTATTAACGACATCCGGGATCTGGAAATTGAAGACCTTCTGGGACGTGACCCGGTGCGGCCGGACAACGCCCAGGTCGCGGAAAGCCTTTATGGTAAGTCGGTATTGGTTACCGGCGCGGGTGGTTCTATTGGGTCCGAGCTATGCCGGCAGATTCTTCAGCATCGTCCACGGGTGTTGGTTCTGTTCGAGCAATGCGAATTCTCGCTGTATAACACTGAGCGTGAGTTGCAGGCGATTAACGAGATTGAGTGCCTGGATGTGAAAATCCATGCCCTGCTGGGCAACGTGGCTCACCGTCGCCGCTGTGAGGCGGTGATGAAGGCGTTTGAGGTGAACACGGTTTATCACGCGGCTGCCTACAAGCACGTACCGCTGGTAGAGCACAACGTGATAGAAGGCGTTCAGAATAACGTGTTTGGTACGTGGCACGCGGCGGAGGCGGCCATCGCCTGCGGGGTGGAGCGCTTTGTGCTGATCTCGACAGACAAGGCCGTCCGCCCCACCAACGTCATGGGTGCCAGTAAGCGCATGGCGGAACTGGTGCTGCAGGGGGTGGCCCAGCGGCAATCAGATACGGTGTTTTCCATGGTGCGGTTTGGCAATGTGTTGGGCTCATCCGGTTCAGTGGTGCCACTGTTCCGTGACCAGATTCGTGACGGTGGCCCGGTAACCGTGACCCATCCGGACATTATCCGTTATTTCATGACGATTCCCGAAGCCAGCCAGTTGGTATTGCAGGCCGGCAGTATGGGGCAGGGTGGTGAAGTATTTGTGCTGGATATGGGGGAGCCGGTGAAGATTGTTGATCTGGCCCGTAAAATGATTCATTTGATGGGTCTGGATGAAAAAGATGAACATAACCCGGATGGCGATATTGAAATTGTCTTTTCCGGTCTGCGGCCGGGTGAAAAACTGTATGAAGAGTTACTGATTGGCGATGACCCGCAAGGCACGGCGCATCCGCGTATTATGATGGCCCGAGAGGTGTCTCTGCCCTGGCGTGAACTGGAAGCCCTTTTGGCTGAATTCACCCAGGCGAGTCATAACTTTGATTGCGATGCGGTTGTTACACTTCTGAAAAAGGCCAAAACAGCTTATACGCCCAGCAGTGATATGGCGGATCTGGTTTGGTGCCATGGGGCTGATATCGATGTTTCGGGTTCTTCGAAAGTGGTTCACCTGAATTCATAAATCAGAAGTGTGATCCTCATTTCAAATAATTAAATAAATAACTTTGCCTGTTTCCAAATTGTTTATTATGATTCGTGGATGCAGGAAGCACTGATTATTTGTTATCAATTCGGAACAGAGGTTTAATTTACATGGCCAAGATTAACGATTACTACCAGAAAAAGCAGTTGATGGAACAACTGGCGGAAGAACTGCAAAAGCTGGAGCAGGATCAGACCCTGAAAGCGGATCTGGATTTTGAAAATGAAGTCCGGGATTTGATGAAGAAATACGACAAATCCCCGAAAGATGTTTTGCAGATTCTGGCAGCGATTGATCCATCCGTTGCTGGCGCCAAGGCCGATGCATCAACTGGTACCCGCGCCAAGCGCCCAATGAAAACCTACAAGAACCCGCACACCGGTGAAGTGGTTAAGACCCGGGGCGGTAATCACAAGACTCTGAACGAGTGGCGTGAGAAGTGGGGTAAGGAAGCGGTACAGAGCTGGGCTGAATAAAGTCCAGGTCGCTCCCCTCTTTCATCATGGGAGAGGGGATTAAACCCCCCACCCATGATAAACCACCACCCGATTACGCCCGCCTTCTTTCGCCTCGTATAACGCCTCATCGGCTCTCTGCAGCCACTGCATGTAGTTCTCCGGCTGCGAATCCAGTTCCGCAATGCCCACACTGATGGTGTATTGAATATCCGCGACGGTGGTTTTTACCACGCTGTTTTCGATGGTCATGCGTATGCGGTCGCAAATGATGGCGGCCCCATCTCCGTCGGTTTCGGGCAGGATGATGCCAAATTCCTCGCCTCCATAGCGGCCGGCGCTGTCGGTATGGCGGATGGCGTCCTGGGTGGTTTGGGCGGCGTGGCGGATGACCTCGTCGCCGGCCAGGTGGCCGTGGGTGTCGTTCACTTTCTTGAAGTGATCGATGTCGAACATCACCAGGCTGGTGGGGTTGCCATAGCGTCGGTATCGGCCGAATTCCACGTCCACCAGGTTTTCCCAGGTGCCTCGGTTGAGCAGGCCGGTCAGGCGATCGGTCTTGCTGAGTTTGGCCAGCTGTTCGTTGGCCCGTTCCAGGGCTCGTTTGCTGCTCGCGAATTCGGTCACGTCGTAAATCAGCAGGCACACCTTATCCACCTGGCCGTTGGTGTTGGTCAACGGGCTGATGGTCAGGTTCTGGAACATGTACTCTTCGGTGCCGGTAATGGGGCGGGTGTTGCGGAACTTGAACAGGTACGGGCGCTGTTCCCAGGAGGTGAAGGCCCGGGTGTTCAGCATCACAACGGAATCCATCTTGCGCTTCAGCCAGGCCTCGGGGATATCCGGGAAGGTATCAAACAACACTTTTTCGCGAATCTGGCTGGCGGTAATGCCGCTGTGGTTTTCCATGAAACCGTTCCAGGCCTGCACGCGGAAATCAAGGTCCAGCACCACCAGGCCGACCTCAACGGATTCGAGCATGTCCACCAGCCAGTGGAAGACGTCTGTGTCCGGGGTTGTCAAACTCATGGTTAATCC
The DNA here is from genome assembly GCA_044811145.1 of Marinobacter nauticus. Taxonomy (GTDB): domain Bacteria; phylum Pseudomonadota; class Gammaproteobacteria; order Pseudomonadales; family Oleiphilaceae; genus Marinobacter; species Marinobacter nauticus_A. Next base: position 158,709 of record CP085245.1, on the reverse strand, counting down.
ACCAGGTATTTGAGCTGTTTTTGCAGGAACGGGATCGATTCTTCGGTGAATAGAATCAGCATGTCGCAGTGGATATCCCGGTTTTCAATGGCGTAGCTGATTTCGATCGCCAGCAGCTGCTCTTCGCGCTTGCGATGGTGTTCCAGCAGCTCGCCAATGGGGCGATGTTGCCCAAGCACCGTGGGGTGCCCCAGGCCAAGCTTGATGTTCAACTGGTCGCTGATACCGTTCAGAAAGGCGCCGAATAGGATGCTGGACATGTCCATCAGCACTTCCACATTGACCGACTCGCCTTCGAGCACATCGTAGTGGAGTAGTTCGGCCATTTCCCGGAAACTGGCGTCTTCGAACAGCAATAGCGCTTCACCCGCGAGGCCTGAGCCCGTGAAGCCCTGGCACACAGCGGAATATTCCTGCTCCCGCTCGGCGGCGGAGATCGCCATGCTCAGCTCTGAAGTGGCAATAAAAGCAACGTTGGGGATGGGTTGTTTGACGAATACTTTGAGCAGGCGGGCCAGCAGGTCGGAGGAGCGGCCCATGGCGACGTTGGAAATTTCCTGCAGGTAGTCGTTCAGGCTCACTGAGATGGCTGGCTTTTGGGTGGCATCGTCGTTCAGCCAGCCATCGGTATGTGCGCTTTTTTCCAGTTCGGTGGGACGGTAGAAGCCGTATTCTTCCAGTAACTTAGCGACGTGAGCGGTATCGGTTGGTTTTTTGATGAAATCAATGGCTCCAAGTTTGCGCACACGTTCGCGTGCCTCGGGCTGGATGTCGCCCGAGACCACTATGGTGAGTACCGGCAGGTCGTCCTGTTGGATGTGCTGCAATACCTGGTAACCATCCAGGCCGGGCATGTTCAGATCCAGGAACAGCAGGTCCACGTTTCCCTGGCGGATAGCCTCTAAACCTTCCTCACCGGTGGTAGCAAACAGGATATTGTCGGCCAGGCCAGGGGGCAGGGCGCGGGCCATCTGTTTTCTGGCCAGGGAGGAGTCGTCGCAGATGAGTATCGTTGTTGTCATTGCGCCACGGACTGGTTGATAGTTTAAAGTCGGCGAGTATAGCAGTCCTGAAACCTGTCGGTAGTAGCTACAGTCCGGATTTGCAAAGTTTTACAACCCGCCCCAGAATTCCGAAAAACTTTTGGCTGAGGAGTCTTCCCTTGATCCGCACATTTTATTGGCACGATTACGAAACCTTTGGTGTGGACCCGTTACACGACAGGCCTTCGCAGTTCGCAGGCGTGCGTACGGATGCGGATCTGAATGTGATCGAAGACCCCCTGGTGATTTACTGCAAGCCGGCGGACGATTACCTGCCCGCGCCCCAGGCTTGCCTGATTACTGGCATTACCCCGCAAAAGGCGCTGGCGGAGGGCTTTCCCGAGGCGGAGTTCATCGCCCAGATCAACGAAGCCTTCAGTCAGCCCGGCACCTGTGCGGTGGGGTACAACAGCCTGCGTTTTGATGATGAAGTGACTCGCCACACCCTGTACCGCAACCTGCGCGATCCCTACGCCCGGGAATGGCAGAACGGCAACTCCCGCTGGGACATCATCGACATGGTGCGCCTGACCTACGCTCTGCGCCCGGAAGGCATCAACTGGCCGCGCAAGGAGGATGGCAGCCCCAGTTTCAGGCTGGAGGAACTGACGGTGGCCAACGGCATTGCCCACGAGGCGGCCCACGACGCCATGTCGGATGTGTTGGCGACCATTGCCGTGGCGAAAATGATCAAGGAAAAGCAGCCGAAGCTGTATGACTTCGTGTTGAATAATAAGGACAAGCACTCGGCCCGGCAGATGCTGGATGTGGCCTCGATGAAGCCAGTGTTCCATATCTCCGGCAAGTATCCGGCGCGGCGTGGCAGCTGCGCACTGGTCGCGCCGGTGGCGGAACATCCCACCAACAAGAACGAAGTGCTGGTGTATGACTTGCGCGAAGACCCTGAAGAGCTGATCTCCGCCACGCCTGAGCAGATACGTGAGCGGGTGTTTACTTCGCAGGCAGAGTTGGGCGAGGGCGTTTCCCGCTTTCCGCTGAAGGGCATTCAAGTCAACAAGTGCCCGGTGCTGGCCCCGGCCAACATGCTCTCCACGTTGTCGAAGGAAAAACTGGCGGAACTGGAGCTGGACGGTGAAGTGCTGCGCGCCAACCTGGCCAAGCTGCGCGCAGCCGAGGGCTTGTCCGCCCGAATTGCTGAAGCGTTTGAGAAGGGCTTTGATGGCACAGACCTGACCGACCCGGACGAACAACTTTACGCTGGCGGCTTCATCAGCCGGGGTGACCGGGAAAAGCTGGACTGGCTGCTGAGCAAGCCGGTGGAAGAATTGGGCGAGGATGTTGAGACGGTGCGCTTCGAGGATGAACGCCTGCCGGAAATGATCTTCCGCTACCGCGCCCGCAATTATCCGCACACCCTCACCAGCGAGGAGCGCGAACGCTGGGAGCAGTTCCGCAGCCAGCGCCTGATGCAGCCCAAGAAAGGCTGGCGTTCACTGGAAGCCTATGGCCATGAGCTGCAGCGCCTGGCGGCCGATCCGTCGCTGACTCCGGCGCACATGCAGGTTCTGGAGGAGTTGCATTTGTATGGGGAGTCTTTGATTCCTTATTTTTAATTCGAGGCATCACAGATTTGACTCCACATCTGAGTCGTAAAAGTTTATCGCTTGACGGTAAGCGGTAAACTCACTATTGTACGAATCATGATCAAAAGCTTCCGATGCAAAGATACGCAACGCTTGTTTAACACGGGTAAAACAAGGCGGTTTGCCGCAATAAAGTCAGCTGCCGAGCGAAAATTGATCATGCTTGAGGCTGCTGAGGCATTGGAAGACTTAAAGTCGCCACCTGGGAACCGGCTAGAGCCATTGATAGGAGACCGTGAAGGTCAACACAGTATCCGCATTAACAAACAGTGGCGGGTGTGCTTTCGATGGACAGATGACGGCCCGGAAGATGTAGAAATTGCAGACTATCACTAAGGAGTATGCGTTATGACTAACAACGGCATGCGCCCAATTCACCCCGGCGAAATTCTTCGGGAAGAATACCTGGAGCCGCTGGGGATGAGTGTGAATGCATTATCAAAAGCGCTTCATGTAACACCCACACGAATGAATGAGATCGTTCGGGAGAATCGAGGCATTACCGCAGACACGGCGATGCGCCTGGCACGTTATTTTGGTACAAGTGAGCGGTTCTGGCTGAATTTACAAACCGAATACGAACTCCGGCAAGCCCAGATTCTGAAAGGCGATGAAGTAGCGCGTGAGATTGAGCCTCACGCGGCTTGAGTAAGCATTATTGATTGGGGCGGGTACAGGTTCGACCCCGTACCGCCCCAGCGGTTTACCTCCGACGCTGGAAGTAAACGCTCAAATTCTGCCCCATCAAACTCTGTACCTCACTACCCAGCGCCTCGGCCTGAATCTGCCGCTGTACCGGCATGGTGGCCAGGCTGTGGCCATCCTCATCCCGGGCTTTGACCAGTTTCCAATCCACTTCGTTGCTCACCATAGCCAGCAGGTTCTGAAGCTGCTCGCCATCCTGCGGGCGGAACCAGCGGTCGCGGCAGCCGCCGAGGCTGTAGAAGTCGTCTTCCTGCAGCAGTTCGGCCCAGACGCTGTCCTGCCGCTCTGCCAGCACCATCCGGCGCAGTTGGCGCAGGCTGGAGCGGGCGGGGCGAAGCTTGTGGTCCTTGATCAACTGGCGAATCTGTTTGTCGCCGGTGGTTTGCTCCGCCATGCCGGTGTGCATGTGTACCACGGCACCGGAAGCGGAGGCGCTGTCCACCAGGTTGGCCAGGGACAGGTCTGTCATGGCTGGTGAGGGCAGGCGGCCGACTTCGATCCAGTGTACCTGGTGGCCGTCTTGTACGAAGCGCTGGGCAATGGACCAGGGCCAGAACACGATGTTCTCCATGTTCAGCTGCTGGGCCATTCGTGTGCCTTTGGCAATGTTCGCCAGGGATTCGTCCACGGCGATGATTTCCACGTCATCCAGGTACTGCGCCAATTCCATGGCGCGTTGGCCGGATTGGGCACCACACACCATCAGGCGCAGGGTGTCCGGCAGGTTGTCGCCGCTCAGCCCCAGTTCCTGTTCCATAACGGTTTTCAGGCTGGTTTCGGTGCGGTACGCCAACTGGCTCCAGGCTGGCCAGGCCTGGGGCACGTCGGTTTTCGCCAGGCACAGTTCTTCGGCTTTTTCCTCGAAGTTCTGCTTGATGGCTTCTTCTTCAGCGCGGTTGTAATAGCTGGCGGCCATCATCGGCTGCATTCCCAGAGGCCAGTCCACCAAGTTCCACTGGCCCAGCTGAACGGCAAAGTCCTGGTGGAACAGGGCGCCGTACATGGCGCTGATCATCAGGGAGCCGATCATGGCTTCCTGGGGCTCGCCGATGGCGAACTGGGCCATGATGCTTTCGTTAATGGTGTCGGCCAGCCGTTCCTCGTCCTTCTCGGCGGTCAGGGCGTAACCGGTGCGTTCGGCGTATTCGCCAATGGCCAGGCACAGGGTCTGGAGTTCGTCGCGCAGGCTGGCGGTTTCGGAGACCTCGGCCATAATGGCTCGGCGCAGCAGGGCGACCAGCTGTTCCACGCCGGCGTTGGGCATCAGGGTTTTCTGCAGCGCCAGGATCAGCAGTTCGTCTTCGGCGGCGGCATCCAGGAAGATTTCGGCGTTGGGGTTGGCCAGGTCGTATTCCTGCTCAATGATGGCGCCAACAAACCGACCGATTTCCTGGTGCGGCAGGCCTTCCTTCTTTAGCAGTGCGACGGCGTCCTGCGCCAGTTCCTTGTCGGCTTTGTGCACCTGCAGGTGTTGGGCACAAGTGAGCATGCCGGAGTAGATGGAATCCCATTCGGAACCGGTTTGCAGCAGCTTACGGTAGTGCAGGTAAGCGACATCAAACTGGCCTTGTGCGCGGCGGGCATGGGCGATGCCGCAGAAGGCGGCGGCCGATTGCCGGTCGCATTCCAGGGCGGCAAGGAAATACTCTTCCGCCAGGGCCGGGCGTTCGCTCTTCAGGGCCCAGTAGCCCAGGTTGCAGTATTGCTGCACCTGGCCAGGCTGGCTGTTCAGGCTGGCGTTAAACAGGCTGTGGGCCTTTTCAAGCTGGCCTTCGTCCATCTCCACGCGGCCCAGCAGGCCCAGGGCAGCGGCGTTTTCCGCTTCCAGCCCCAGAGCGTTGGCGAGGTATTCGCGGCATTCCTGGCGGGCCTGAAGCCGCTGGCTGAAGGTCAGGCCCCGGCTGTTGGATTCGCTGTAAGCCAGGTTGGCCTGCAGTACCAGACGGGCGACCTGCGCCTGTACGGAGCGTGGGAGTTGAACTTCCTGATGTTGTGCTTGCATGGAACACCTCGTTACCAGCCAAAATCGAATGCGGCAAAGGTCTGCAGTTTTTTGACGTTTTGCCGGGGTTTGGGAGAGGTGTTGCGAAAGCTATGCCAGGTTTAGTGAATGGTTTTTTCTAAAGCCGGCTTTTGCTGTGATAACGTTCGTTTGGGGCCCGGGGCCTGTTTTGTTTTACTACGATGCCGGAGGTGATTGGTGGCAGTATCTTTTATTCACGTGGGGATGATGAAAACGGCCTCTACCTATTTGCAGAACGTCTGGTTGCAGGACGAGCAGTACGCGCTGGCGTTTGGTGGGGCTAATGAAGTTGTTCAATACGTTCGGCAATCAACCCTGAAAGGGGATTTCGACCCCCGTCACCCGATGCATATTCAACTGGATAAGCAGCCCGTGAAGGAAAATAACGTGATTATTTCCTCGGAAGGGTTTAGTTGCGGTTATCTGGCTACGACAGAAGAACGACCGTTGCGGGCTATGATCGGCAATGCAGCGGAGATTTTGGGCTCACTCAAGAAAGAAACCGACAGCGTCCTGGTTTGCGTTAGAAGCCCCATCGCCTGGATGAAGTCCATGCATTCCCAGTTTATTAACGAGGGAGAGTTTGGAGATTGGGCACGCTTTTATCGTTGTAAGGAAACGTTTTTGAAAGAAGCGATGGACCTTGAATTCATGTTGTCGCGATATGAGCAGCATTTCGGAAACGTGGTCGTCATGCCTTTCGAGTATTTAAAAAACGATGAAGCAAAGTTTTGGGATGACTTCTCGGCCCGTTTTGCTCTGCCTCGTCCGAAAGTCGAGGTGGAGGTTCAAAACGAATCGTTAAAAGGGCGTCGTTTGCAATTGCTGTCCAGCATGAATCAGTTGTCCCATACCTTGAGACAAGGGCTTGCGGGCTCAGACCATCCCTCGCCGAAAGAGGCGGAATTCCTTGTTGATAACGACTCAAAGTACAGCAAGTGGCTCCACCGGCGTTTCTGCCAGCATGCGTCCGAGGAAAAAGTTGCCGAAGCCTGCGATCAAATGGGGATTGAAGGCGACGATCCTGCGTTCAGGAAAACGTATATCTCGGATGATATGGTCGAATGGATTGAGACCAGGTTCATTGCGGCAATCGAAAAGCGGTTGAATGACCCATCTTTGATGGATCAGTATCGCGCAGAGGTTTCCCAAACTCCGCGCGGTTAAACAAAAAACCGGGCATAAAGCCCGGTTTTTTGTTTTGGCGATGCTATTAGCCCTGCAACAGCTGCAGTACCTGCTGTGGACGACCATTGGCCTGGGCGAGAACGCTGAGCCCTGCCTGCTGAAGAACCTGGGTTCGCGCAAGCTCTGCGGATTCTTTCGCAAAGTCGGCGTCCCTTATTCGGCTGTTTGAGGCCTGAAGGTTTTCTGTTGTTGTTGCCAAGTTGGCGATGGTGGACTCAAACCGGTTTTGAACCGCACCGAGATCGGCTCGCAAGCCGTTGATCTGATCGATGGCGAAGTCCAGGCTCACCATGGCCTCATCGGCGCCATCCTGGGTTGTGATATTCAGACCATTGACTGTGGATTCTGAGACGGACGCCGGTGTTGCCGGGTAAGTGCCATCGAGTGTGACTGCGGCTCCGCTAATGGTTGCGCCTGACACATCAATGGAAATGCCGCTCATGCTGCCCGCACTAATGGCACCGTCCAGCTCGGTAGAGAAGATCAGGCCATTATTGGTTCTGTCCAGGTTGGCAGTGATGCCGGTTTTGGAGGACTCGGCGTTGATTTTACCCAATACACCCTCAAAGGTACTTACGCCGCTGACCGAGATGCTGACAGAGCTGCCATTGAGTGTTGGCATGTCGATGGTGAAGTTGGCTGTCCCGCCTGCCTCAAACAATTCGTTTAGGTTATAGTTGGCCCCGGAGGCATTGGCGATATCCGGCGCCTTGGCCACCAGCGAACCAAGTTCGGTGGCGCGAGCGTCCAGGCCATCGACAGAGATGGTTTCACCGGCGTTGGCGCCCACCTGGAAGGTTTGGGTGGGCAGGGAGCCGTCCAGTACCCGCAGACCGTTGAAAGAGGTTTGTGCTGCAATTCGGTTTATTTCGCCGATGCGCTGCTGAACTTCAGCGTTAAGCGCTTCACGGTCTGACTTGCTGTTCGAGGCGTTTGCCGACTGAACAGCCAGTTCCCGGACCCGCTGAAGGTTTGCTGTGATTTCGTCGAGGGCCCCTTCGGTGGTCTGAGCCAGGGAGATGCCATCGTTAGCATTCCGTTGGGCCATGTTCAGGCCAGTGATCTGAGATTCGAATCGCTCAGAGATGGCCAGGCCGGCTGCATCATCCTTCGCGGAGTTAATGCGTAGACCTGAAGACAGGCGTTGCAGTGCAGTATTAGCATCGCTCTGTGACGCATTCAGGTTTCTTTGTGCATTCAGCGACGCGATATTCGTGTTGATGATCTGTGGCATTTTCGTTCTCCCTATTCGCTTTGGGCCAGCTGGGGTGCTGAAGCTGACCCCACGAAGCTGTGCTGTTGTTTTTCCTAAAGCCAGATTCGTGCCAAAAAATGACTCTGCCTATTTATGTCCATGAAATTAAACGGGATATTGCTCTTGTTCTGGAGAGGTGGCGGATGATTTCAGAGTGTTTTTTGAGCGAGTGGCAGGATTTTGCCGGTTTTTTGGCAAGACATTTATAGGTAAGTGGGGTGGTTGAAGTCCGGCTTTTCCATTAAGTTGTCTGGCAATGAAAACCAGTGAAAACCGTGAACCAGCGTGAGGGTTACATGACCAGCAAAGAAGACAAGGCAGCAGAGATTTATCTGAGGCGTAAGCAAAAGAATCTTGATTACTTCAAAGTCAACTTGCCAAGGATCTACCAGATCCTTGAAAACCTGATGCTGACCCGTGCTGAGCTGGTTATTACGCCTGGCGCCAAAGATCTGGATATGATGGTGGACGGCAAGTCCTGCTACCGGGGGCTGGCGAAAGAGTACTCCAAAGACGAAGCCCTGGAGTTCCTGAAAGGCAACCCGCCCGAGAAGCCGATTAAAACCTTCCCACCTCAATGGGCTCAGGACAAGTTTGTTGAGCGCTTCGGCAGCGTCCATATGCAGAAGATATTGAGAGGGGCGTCGGTCTCCCAGAATGAGTTTGAGGGTTACTTCCGCTCCGGTAACTGTTTCCCCATGGTGGTTTTCCTGGGTTGTGGTCTGGGGTATCACATTGAAGCGCTGGTTGAACGGGCAAACCTGGTCAATGCATGTGTAGTGGAGCGAGATCCGGAGAAATTTGCCTTGAGTCTTTTCACGGTTGACTGGGCGGAGATCTGTTCCAAATTCCACCGAAAAGGCTACTCGATCAATTTTGCCATCGGGTTCGGTACTGACGATGAAAGCATGAGGGATCTGCTTGCCAGGCATCTCAAGAGCACGGTGCCTTTCTACCCTTATTTCTCGGTTTACTACAATCATCTGGCGGATGTGGAGCTGGCGAAGAGCGCAATGTCCGTGTCCAGCGACCTGGCAGTGATCGCAGCGAACTGGACGAACTACGATGATCAGTTGGTCCGGATAAAAAACACGGCGTTCAATGTCAGTAATGGGTTACGTTATATCCGCAACCAGCCGCTTGAAACGACGGAATTCCCGGTGGTGATTTTTGGTAGTGGGCCCTCGGTGGATCATCGAATAGATAGTCTTAAGGAAAATCGGGAAAAGGTTATTGTCATTAGTGCGGGTACCGGCCTGCGTCCTTTGCTGGCGGCTGGTATTAAGCCGGATCTGCATGTAGAGCTCGACCCTAAGTATGAAATTTATGAAGCTCATGCGGATATGGGAGAGGGGGCTCTGGAAGACATTCCGTTGTTGGCTACAAATGAAATTAATCCCTTTGTTCCACCGCTGTTTGGAAAAACGCGTTTTTACTTTAAGTCTGATAACGCGATGCCTGCGCTGCTGGGGATTCTGGGGGACGGGTTCTCGGGTTGTAACCCGACTTGTACGAACGCTGCCCTGTCGATCGCCTATACGCTCGGCTTTCGTAACGTCTTCCTGTTCGGTACCGACTATGGGTTTGACTCGGTGGAGAAAGACCATTCCAGCGCGTCTATCTATGGCGACAAGGCCGATTCCGAGTTCGTTCGTAGTTTCCGCCAAAAGGCGGCCGCACGAAAGCAGAATGCTTTCCCTGTAGACCGGGTTGGCGGTGGCAAGATTTTGACCCGGAACGATTACTTCACGGCCAAGCGAAGCATGGAGGATCTCATCAGGAATCTGGAGGAGCATTCCAGCGAGATGAAAGTCTTTAATTGCGCCGATGGTGCGGTGATAGACGGCACTTCCTGGTTGTCTCAGGAGTCATTTGCCGAAGCGTTATCCGGAAGTGTTGAAAATGGGGCGGAACTGCTTGAGGAACGCCTGAATTCCATTGAAGCGAGTATTGATCCGGACGCTGTACAAAGAACCGTTCCAGATATAACGCAGGAAATTGCCACGGAAACCGGAGAATATGCACGGCTGATCCGAAAGTCCCGCTTGGGCGGCACCCGTGATTTGCTGTTGTTGGCCAACGAAATCCGGCTTCATATTGGTCGGGTTGCCCCCCGTAAAGGGCGGGCGGAGGTTACCGCGGCGCAGGTCATGATGAACCAGTTGTTACAGGGCAGTATCCTCCGTCTGGTACAGGTTGGGGTGTCTCACACGTTGGCTCCCCGCGATGGTAAAGCCCGGGAGAGGTTTATCCGGCATTGGCGCAATGAAATGCTGGATATGCTTGAAGCCTGGCCTGAACACTTTCAGGAAGTAATGACGGATGAGCGCCCGATAGACGAGAACCCATGGGCCCGGACGGATGCGCTGTTGCCTGAGCCTGGTTATGCGAAACCGGTTTCCGACGAGGGTGGCATCACTATTTCTTCTGTTACATAAGATAACAAAAACGGTTGAAGTTTTTCTTAAAGAGTTCCGGGGTGTCGCCGTTAAGCCTTATAACAGGGCAGGGCACCCCTAGCAGAGACGCGGGGGCCAAGCCTTCACCAGAGAAACTAGAAAGTTCTAAGGAGAAGCACCATGGCTCTCGGAATTAATACTAACATTGCCTCCATCAGCGCTCAGAACCAGTTGAGCAAGTCTCAGAACATGAGCAACCAGGCCCTGGAAAGATTGTCTTCCGGCCTGCGTATCAACTCTGCTAAGGACGATGCCGCTGGCCTGGCGATCGCCACCAAGTTCGACGCGCAGATTCGCGGTCTGACCGTGGCGCAGCGTAACGCCAACGATGGCATCTCCCTGGCGCAGACTGCTGAAGGCGCCCTGGACGAAGTAACAAGCAACTTGCAGCGTATGCGTGAGCTGGCGGTTCAGTCTGCCAACGCCACCAACAGCCAGGAAGACCGTAACGCCCTGCAGGCCGAAGTGCAGGCTCGTAAAGATGAGATCGATCGCATCGGTGCGGTGACTGAATTCAACGATACCAACCTGCTGGATGGCACCTTCACCAGTCAGAGCTTCCAGGTTGGCGCCAACAACACGGCTGATGACCGCATCTCCGTATCCATCGATACCGAGATCAGCATGTCTGGCCTGAGCATTACCTCTGCGGTTTCCAGCGTAACTGGTGCCCAGAACCTGCTGGATGAGATCGATACTGCGCTGGACACAGTAAACGGTCTGCGGGGTGATCTGGGTGCGGTTCAGAACCGCTTCGAGAGCACCATCTCCAACCTGGGCAACAGCATTGAGAACATGAGTGCTTCCCAGAGCCGGATTCTTGACGCGGACTTTGCGGCGGAATCTGCCAAGTTGGCTAAGTCCAATGTGTTGCAGCAGGCGGGTATATCAGTACTGGCTCAGGCCAACGCCCGTCCTAACCAGGTTCTGTCCCTCCTGCAGTAATTGGGGCATTCGGGCGAAACCGGCTCTCCTTGAGAGCCGGTTTCAGGCCGTAAGGATAATGTGAGGTGAGTCATGAATGACGTGAACCTGAATGGCCCTGATCTAAAGCTGGTGCGCTCCAGTGGTCAGGCTCCGGCTCGGGCAAGCGCGTCACCTCAGAACGAAGGCGATCGAGCCTCCGCTCAGACAGTGACTTCAGCAGCTGCCAAATCTCTCAACGTCCCGTATCGTGCAGAGTCCGTTCCCGCGCCGCAGGATGCTCTTATGCAGAAGGCTCAGCAAGGCGAGCGGTTGGGTGAAGCGGTCTCGCAGCTGAACGATTATGTTCAATCCGTCAGCCGGGACTTGCAGTTTGAGGTGGATAACGATTTGGGGCAGACCATTGTGAAAGTGGTTGATCAGGAGACCCAGGAAGTTGTCCGGCAGATTCCCGATGAGGTTGCTTTGAGGTTGGCAGAGAAATTGCAGCAGGATGAACCGCTGACGTTGTTCAACATTAAAGTGTAAAAGTTTGCCGCTTTTGGCTTTGGTTGGCCAGCGTGTTTTCAGCACCGCCGCATCCTTGAGGGTCCGGCGGCGTTCTTGTTTATGGCTGTTGCTTGATTTACAAACGGTAATGTTAAATTTCCGGAAAGGGGCAAAAGTTTGCCGCTTTTGGCCGTTAAGCAAGTTAGAGTGAATTAAAGCCTTTCAGGAGGCAGGGTCATGGCATCAATTTCATCCCTCGGAGCAGGCTCCGGGCTGTTTACCAACGATTTGGTTAACCAGCTTGTCGAGGCCGAGCGAGCACCAACGGAAACGCGCCTGAATCGGCGAGAAGCTGAAACTCAGGCGAAAATTTCCGCTTTTGGCCGGATTCGTAGTGCCCTTGAGGCATTGCAGGGTCCCATGGAGGCGCTTAGTCAGTCGGACAGTATGAAGGCCTATACGTCTTCATCCTCCAATGAGGGCGTGGTGGGGGTCTCGTTGGATTCCTCTGCAGCCAATCGCGGAAGCTACTCGGTTGATGTGCAGCAGCTAGCCCGTGCCCAGTCTCTTGCATCGACGGAAATGGCGGATCGGGATACGACCGCAATGGGGACCGGTACACTCACCTTGAATGTGGGTGGTACAGCCACCGACATTACCATCGACAGCTCAAATAACACGCTTCAGGGTATGGCGGACGCCATTAATGATGCGGGAGCCGGTGTTTCAGCGGGTATTGTGGACACTGGCAGTGGTTACCGCCTGGTGCTGTCTTCGGATGAGTCCGGAACAGCCAATGAAATTACCATGTCGGTCGCCGATGATGATGGCAATAACACGGATACCAGCGGCCTTTCGCAATTTGTCTTTGACGGCACCACTTCCAATATGGAAGAGACAGTGTCAGCGAAAGACGCCATTCTCGATGTAAACGGCATTACTGTAACGCGCTCAACCAACACCATTGAAAACGTGGTGGACGGAGTGACGTTCAATGTTTCCTCGACAGGTACTTCAACCGTCAAGGTGGAGAGCGATCCTGGCGCGGTTGCTGATAAGGTTCAGGGGTTTGTCGATAAGTTCAATGCGCTTCAAGACCAGATTAAAAGCGTTGCCGGCTACGACTCCACTTCAGAGAAAGGCGGAATTCTCACCGGCGACGCGACGGTCCGTGCGATCCAGACCGATCTGCGACAAAAGTTGACGGAAATTCCCTCCGGTCTGGAAGGCTCGCCGATACGCATGTTGGCGGATGTGGGGATTACCACCGACCCAAGCAGCGGCAAGCTGAAATTTGATCAGGCGGTGTTCAAGGAAAAGCTGGCGGAGAACCCGGATGAGATGGCCACGCTTTTCTCTGACACTGACCAGGGAGACGGTATCGCCACTCGGATGGTGAGTGCGGCAGAGCGCTTTTTGGGAACCGATGGCCTGTTGGCGAATCGAACCGATGGCCTGGATGATACGCTGGAGGACATTGAGGACCAGCGTTTTGAGCTCGATGACCGGATCGCTTCTTATGAGGAGCGTTTGGTTAGCCAGTTTTCAGCAGCGGATAAGTTAATTTCCCAGATCCAGAGCACGGGTGATTATGTACAGCAGCAGTTGTCATCCATGGCCACGCCCAGCGCTGGTAAAAGCAGCTAAGGCCTAAAGTTGAGCGAAATTGTGCCGTTAAGCGGTATAGAACTTGGTGTAAAGAGGTAGACTATGAACGGTTTGCAGGCATACCAGCGGGTTAACACCCAAACTAGCATCACCGATGCCGATCCGCACAAGCTGATTCAGCTTCTGTACAACGGTGCGATTGAGCGCATCAACATGGCCAAGGCGCGCATGCAAGTCAAGGACTATGCTGGCAAAGCGAAGCTGATCAACAAGGCCATTGAAATTATTGGCAGCCTGCGTGGCTTCCTTGATTTCGAAAAAGGCGGAGAGTTGGCGGCTCGTCTTGAAGCCCTTTATGACTACATGGAGAACACCCTGTTCTCGGCCAGCACCCACAATGATGTGCAGAAGCTGGACGAAGTACTTGATCTGCTTCGCACCGTAAAAGAAGGCTGGGACGGCATCCGCCCGGAAGTGGTCGGCCAGCAGGCTCAGCAGGCGGTTTGATGGATTAGCCACGAGACCCACGAAATAACACGAACCAAAAACGTTCTATGATTGGTTTTTAGTGTTCTTCAGTGGGTTCAGTGGCAAAACCGTTTTTGTCTGTCCCCCCTCGCTAATAGCCATTCCCCCCGCACTCCCGTACAATATCGCCCTTCTATTCAACACATCCATTCTGTTCAGTCTGGAGCAAGGGCATGTCTGATATTAAAAAGGTGGTTCTGGCCTATTCCGGTGGCCTGGATACTTCCGTTATTGTGCGGTGGTTGCAGGATACCTATAACTGTGAGGTGGTGACGTTCACCGCCGACATCGGCCAGGGCGAGGAAGTGGAGCCGGCGCGCGCGAAAGCGGAGGCGCTGGGCGTCAAGGAAATCTACATCGAGGACCTGCGCGAAGAGTACGTGCGCGACTACGTGTTCCCGATGTTCCGCGCCAACACCGTTTACGAGGGCGAGTACCTGCTGGGTACGTCCATTGCCCGCCCGCTGATTTCCCGTCGTTTGATCGAGATCGCCAACGAGACCGGCGCCGATGCCATCTCCCACGGTGCGACCGGTAAAGGCAACGACCAGGTACGTTTCGAGCTAGGCGCCTATGCGCTGAAGCCGGGCGTGAAGGTGATTGCGCCCTGGCGTGAGTGGGATCTGAACTCCCGCGAAAAGCTGATGGCCTACTGTGAAGAGCGCAACATTCCGGTGGAGACCAGCAAGAAGGGCAAGAGCCCGTACTCCATGGATGCCAACCTGCTGCACATTTCCTACGAAGGCATCAACCTGGAAGATCCCTGGGCGGAAGCCGAGGAAGACATGTGGCGCTGGAGTGTGTCTCCGGAGAACGCTCCGGACGAGCCCACTTACATCGAGCTGACCTACAAGAAAGGCGACATTGTTGCCATCGATGGCCAGGAGATGAAGCCGCATGAAGTGCTGGAGCACCTGAACAAGGTAGCCGGCGCCAATGGCATCGGTCGCATCGACATCGTTGAGAACCGCTACGTGGGCATGAAGTCCCGCGGCTGTTACGAAACCCCGGGGGGCACCATCATGCTGCGTGCTCACCGCGCCATCGAGTCCATTACGCTGGACCGTGAAGTGGCGCACCTGAAAGACAGCATCATGCCGCGCTACGCCGAGGTGATCTACAACGGTTACTGGTGGTCGCCGGAGCGTGAAGCACTGCAGGCGCTGATCGACAACACCCAGGAATACGTGAACGGCGTGGTTCGCCTGAAGCTGTACAAGGGCAACGTGGAAGTGGTTGGCCGTAAGTCCGACGACTCCCTGTTTGACGAGAAGATCGCTACTTTCGAGGAAGACGAAGGTGCTTACGATCAGAAAGACGCGGAAGGCTTCATTAAGCTGAATGCACTGCGGTTGCGGATTGCGGCGAGTAAAGGCAGGAAGCTTTAAGTCTGTGAATCAGCAAGTGGGCCATTTCGGGCCTGCTTGCTGCCTCGCACCGGTCTACATATAAACCGGTTGCGGTGAGCTAAAGATAAAAAGAGGCACACTAGCATGAAGCTGATGATACTCGCCCAGCCCAAGACAGCCTCAACCTCATTGATGCACGCTGTCGGCTCCCTGACAGACCTCTCGTTTGCTCAGTTCTTCCAGTTGAAGTTGTCCAATAACAGTGGCGTTAACTCGGTGGTTCGCTTTCGGGAAGCTTTTCCGGCACTGGATTATCCCGCACTGTCTTTCTTCCATTCCGATATTGCCAGTTTCTCGGGTTTCGGAAATCTCGAGAGCATTATGTCCGCGGATATCTGTAAGCAACACCTTCCGCCGACGAAAGCGAATGTCGATCACCTTCGGAAGGTGCCAAAGGTTCTCCTGATCAGAAAGCCCCGGGAAACTGTCGAGTCCTATCGCCGAGTGACCGGATTGGGGCTGCACATCATGCGGTTGTTGAAGGACGAGGACTTCTGCCAGCGCCTGGAACAGGAATTGGACAACTGGCAGCGCGGCTGGCTAGACGTGGCTGAACAGGATGGCCAGACTCTGGTGCTAACCAAGGATGACCTTGTCGAGCGGACAGCGGAATCGATGACCAGGATTATGTCATTGATGGGACTGGACGAGGTTGAGGTTCCGTCGGATTTCGAGTTGCCGAAGAAGCGATACTCTGGAGGCTAGCGCGGAGTCAGGACTTGCTCTTCGGCTTTTGGAGAGCTTTCTCCGCCAGTTCAAAGTCGCTTTCCCGGTCGATGTCGATCGAGCGGTCGGCGGGCATTTTGACTACACCCATCCGGTGGCTCGGAAAACCGCC
Source organism: Marinobacter nauticus (assembly GCA_044811145.1). Taxonomy (GTDB): domain Bacteria; phylum Pseudomonadota; class Gammaproteobacteria; order Pseudomonadales; family Oleiphilaceae; genus Marinobacter; species Marinobacter nauticus_A. The sequence continues at coordinate 142,636 of CP085245.1, read as the reverse complement.
CGCCTCGATAAAATCCCTGGCTGAGAAGACATAAACCGCCCCGTTGGGGGCGTAGACTGCAGGTAACTGCTGTCGGTTTTGGAAGCAGTATTCCGGTTCCCGCATGGGCTGGAATTCATCGCCCTGCAATAGCCCGTACTTCAAAATGCTGCGGTCCTTCTCGACCACGCTCATGACAAGTTCATAGTTACCTTCCTGATACAGCTCTATGGCCCGGGCGATGTCCTCATCACTGCGAAGGGGAGTGGTAGCCTGCAGCAGCACAAGCGTGAAGGGTTCCAGCGCTTGGGTTTCAATCAGGTGCCGGATGACGTCGGCCATGGGGGTCGTGTCTGTGGCCAGCTCACTCGGACGTTTAACCAGTCTCGCCCCCGGTGGGAGGTCCGCCGCATCGATGCCTTCAATGTCTGTGCTTAGGAGTGCCTGCCCGACGGTTCTCGTGCCTTGTTGGAGCGCATGCTGATACAGCGGCAGCCCCGCCAACTTGCGTGTGTTTTTCCCAGGAAGCCCTTTGGACCCCGAGCGCACAGGCACAATGGCAATCATTTTGTCGTGCATGATTGGATGGTTCATTCAACAAAGTATTTCTGAAAAGGCGTATCGGAATCGCTGATGTTGCCAAGAAAGTCGACAAACTTTCTGGCGGCGTTTCCGGACCCAAAACTATCGCTTGAGGGGAAACGCTTGCCCCAACTCTGAGTGAGAAAATCCACGATCTGCTCATGCTCGAATGCGGTGCACCGCCAGATCGATGGGGCGTTGCCGCGATTAGACTGTCGGGTGCCGATGTCCAGGGACGGCAAGCCCAGGAAAGGAGCCTCCCTGACGCCCATGCTGGAGTTCCCCACGACCGCACTGGCATTGCGCATCAATTCGGAGAAAAACGAAAACCGCATGGATGGGAGAACTCTGAACTGTTCCCTGGGGAGTGATTCTATAACTTCGAATATGGCATCGGAGCCCGGGTCGTTGTTGGGCAGGATAACCACAAAGTAGTGACCAGAGTCGGACAGCGCCTCAAAGAGAGCTTTCGCTTGCTCGCCCATTGAGCTGCTTTCGGACGTGACAGGGTGAAAAACGCAGATGCCGTAGTCCTGGTTCGCAATTTCGTAGCGTTCCCGGACTTGGTCAATCGTAACCCCGGAGGGTTGTCCGTGTATGTCCAGCTCTGGTGATCCAATAGTGTACACATTCGCTGGTGCTTCGCCGAGCCGGATGACCCGGTTTCTTGCTTCCTCCGAGCTTACGAGATGGTAGCTGGATAGCTTGGTGTTGCAGTGTCGGAATTGCTCATCAATCGTGCCTGAGACTTCGCCGCCTTCAACATGGGCGCAGCGGATGTAATTGCTGGCGCAGACAAACGAACAGGCCAGGGCTTCGACTCGGTCACCGTGGATAATGACGAGATCCGGATGTTCCTCTTTTAAAAAGTCTGAGAAGCCGATGACCGTTTTCGCCAGGATGATATCTTGCGGATCGCCATGGCGTTGGTTGATGAATTCGACCACCTTGAACCGGGACTCTCTCTGCACTTCTTTCTTGGTGAGGCCGTATTTCTCCATCATGTGCATGCCCGTCACGAAAAAAGTGACGTGATAGCCGTCCTCCAGGGCGGCCAATGCCAGCGGTTCAAGCTTGCCGTAATCGGCGCGAGTGCCTGTTACAAAAAGCAGATTCCGGATATGGGGTTTTGGGGGCATTAGAGGCTCACAGATCAGTCATCAAAATCGGACCATTTCAGTTGGGTGTTGCGAGGTATGTCCCGGCGTAACCGGCGCCCCAGCAGCATATCAAACTGGTCGGCTGGGATTTCACCATTACCGGGGCGGCGAGCCCAGATGTCGTGTTCGCCGATCTGTTGGCCCTTGGCCAGGTCTTGGTCGGCGACTATGGACCCCCGGGCAAACCGGTAGACTGACTCTTCCGGCTCGGTTCGTTGCTTGGGGTTATGCGCGGCAATATGAATTTCCCGGGAGCGATCCACAAGGTATCGCAGCTCCGCTGGGTCCATGGAGCAGCTTATGTCGGGGCCCGGACGATAACGGGAGTCGGTGAAATGGCGTTCAATGATGCAGGCTCCCAGGGCAACCGACGCCAGTGCCATTTCCGGACCAATGGAGTGATCTGAGAAACCTACGATGGCATCCGGGAATGCATTTTTAAGTTCCGTTATGCCTTTTAGCGACACGATCTCGGCTGGTGAAGGATAAAGATTAGTACATTCCAGCAGTGCAAACGGGACGCCTGAATCCCGGAGGATTTGGACCGAGCGTTCAATGGAGGTAACCGTTTGCATGCCCGTGGACAGGATGACCGGCTTTCCAAGTTTTGCAATGTGGCGGATCAGTGGGAGGTTGTCTGCTTCTCCAGAGCCTATTTTGAATGCCGGTACGTCAATTTCTGCAAGAAAGTCAGCTGCCTTTCGTGAGAAAGGAGTCGAAATGTAAATCAGGCCTAGGCTTTCAGCATGGTTTTTGAGTGCCATTTCTTCATCGGCAGAAAGGGCGCATTGCTCCATCACTTCCCAGATCGACACGTCGGCATTGGGTGGGAAAATGGCCTTTGCCTCGTCAGTCATTTCATCTTCGACGAAATGGGTCTGATGCTTGACGCACTCCGCGCCTGACTGCGCGGCAAGGCTAACCATATGTTTGGCAGCCTCCAGATCACCGCCATGGTTAATGCCAATTTCCGCAATTACCAGAGGCCGGCAGGCATCGCCGATCTCCCTGTGGCCAATCATCATGTCACTTTCTCCCGCACTGGTTTGTTATTGCTTGCATCCTTTTCGAATACGCGTCCGGTTATGGAGGCAGGATAACTCCCGTGTTTTTAATAAGTAGACGCAATATAGCGCAGAATCAGAGGGCGAGGCTACACACGGGGATTCTGAGTAGCTGTGAGCATTGCGGATATTCTAGTAGACTTGCGTTCAATCGTTTTACGTTTACCGGAGATTGAACCACCATGCCTTCCTTCGACATCGTTTCCGAAACCGACATGCACGAAGTCACCAACGCCGTGGACCAGGCCAAGCGCGACCTGGGTAACCGTTGGGATTTCAAGAATGTGGAAGCCGACTTTGAGCTCAGCGACAAGACCATCACGGTGAGCGCCGAGCAGGAATTCCAGTTGGAGCAGCTAAAAGAAATGCTGCGCATGGCGTTCGCCAAGCGTCAAATTGATCCGCGTGCCCTGGCCGAGGAAGGCGACAGCAAGGCCGGCAAGCTGATCAAGCAGCACTACACCCTCAAGCAGGGCATTGAAACCGACATGGCCAAGAAGATCGTGAAGATGATCAAGGATCAGAAGATGAAGGTTCAGGCCAGCATTCAGGGCGACAAGGTGCGGGTAACCGGCAAGAAGCGCGACGACCTGCAGCAGGCCATTGCCATGCTGAAGGAGGCCGAGCTGGATATTCCGCTGCAGTTCAACAACTTCCGCGACTAAAGCAGCATGTGTCGGGATGGGCTGAACCTTTTCTCAGCTCCATCCCCACCTTTCCCGACGTTTTCCCACCGATTGAGAGATGCCTGTTATTTTCTCCCGCGACCGTCTGGCCCTGTTGAAAGAAAGCCTCTATGTCTACACCCGTTGGCAGGTGATCGCTCTTTTGTTCCTGGGATTCTCGGCCGGTTTGCCATTCCTCCTGGTATTTTCCACCCTGAACGCGCGGCTGGCGGATGTTGGCGTGGAAACGGCCACCATCGGTTTTTTCAGTTGGTTGGGTATTACCTATTCCATCAAGGTGTTCTGGGCGCCAATCGTCGATCGCCTGAAGCTGCCGGTCTTGGATCGGTTATTTGGCAAGCGGCGCAGCTGGATTCTTCTGGCCCAGGCGGGGATTGCCTCCGGGTTGTATTTGATGGCCACGGTCGATGCGGTGTCCGCCACCCAGACCCTGGCATTGTGCGGTTTGCTGGTGGCGTTTTCCTCCGCCACGCAGGACGTGGCCATTGATGCCTATCGCATCGAGATCGCCGAAGAGCGACTGCAGGCGGCGTTGGCGGCCACCTACATTTTCGGGTATCGCCTGGCGTTGCTGGTGGCCGGGGCGGGGGCGCTCTACATCGCTGAATATTACTCCTGGACGGTCTCGTACCAGGTGATGGCGGCCCTGGTAGGCGTGGGTGCCCTTACTGTACTGGTGGCCCGGGAGCCGACGGTGAATCACTTCGCCGCCGCCAGTGATATTGCGCAAAAGGTGAGGGAAGAGGCGAGCAAACGTACGCACCTGCCGCCAGCGCTCGCCAAATTTGCCGGCTGGTTCTATGCCGCCATTGCCGGCCCTTTCCTGGATTTTTTCCGCCGCTACCGGGAGCTGGCCATTGCCATTCTGGTGCTGGTGGCGGTCTACCGGATTTCCGACATTGCCATGGGTGTGATGGCCAATCCGTTTTACCTGGATTTCATGGGCTTCTCGAAAACCCAGGTGGCGGATGTCACCAAGATTTTCGGGTTCTTCATGACCATTGCCGGCTCGCTGCTGGGTGGCGTGCTGGTGGTGCGTTATGGGGTGCGCAAGATCCTGCTGGCCGGCGCCATCATGACGGCCGCCACCAATCTGCTGTTCGTCGTTCTGGCCCAATACCCGCCGAATGTGGCCACACTGGCGGTGGTGGTCAGCGCCGATAATTTATCCGGCGGCATCGCCAATGTGGCGCTGATCGCCTGGCTCTCCAGCATGACCAGCGCTTCCTTTACCGCGACGCAATACGCGCTGTTCAGCTCGCTGATGACACTGCCGGGTAAATTCCTGGGTGGCTTCTCCGGGATTGTGGTGGCGGATTTTGGCTATGCCGAGTTCTTCACCCTGGCCGGTTTGATGGGCGTTCCCGCCATCTTCCTGGTTTTGTTCATGATGAAGCATGGAGCCCGCCTGGACGCTTTGGCCCCACCCAAGGCTGAATAGTTGGGGCGGGAAAGGGGCAGGCCCCGCGCCCGCCCCCAAAAGATTAAGACGAACAACTGATATTCAGGTGCTTGCCCCAGTCCGGCGGCGGGGCGGCGTACTGCTCGTGTTCGGGCTGCTCGTCGAACGGCTTCGTCAAAACCCCCAGCAGTTCCTTCATGGGCTCATAATCCCCGTTCTGGGCTTCCAGGATTACTTGTTGCGCCAGGTAATTGCGCAGGATGTATTTGGGGTTTACCTGCCGCATGGCGTGTTCACGTTCGTCGTGGGCCCGGGATTCCTTCTGTAGCCTCAACTCATAACGCTCCAGCCATTGGTCCGCCGCGCTACGGTCCACGAACAGGTCACGAACTGGCGCGTGGCCGTGGCGGTGCAGGTTGGAAAGGGCCCGGAAGAACAGGGTGTAATCCACGCCCTGTTCGTGCAGCAGGGTCAGGGTTTCCATGATCAGGTCCTTGTCCTGCGCCTCGGTTTCAACGAGCCCCAGTTTGTCGCGCATGTTCTGCAGGAACCGTTCATTGTAGGCGGATTCGTAGTGCTCCAGGCCGGCGCGAACGGCATCTTCCTCCATCACCGGAAGCAGGGCGTTGGCCAGCATCTGGCAATTGGTGAAGCCCACCTGCGGCTGGCGATTGTAGGCGTAGCGGCCTTCGTGGTCGGAGTGATTGCATACATACCCGGCATCGAAATCGTCCAGAAAGGCGTAGGGGCCGTAGTCGAAGGTATCGCCGATGATCGACATGTTGTCGCTGTTCATCACGCCGTGGCAGAAGCCGACGGCCTGCCAGTCGGCGATCAGCCGGGCGGTGCGTTCCACCACTTCCTCGAACCAGCGGGTGCGGCGCTGGTCTTCCGGCAACTCGATCAGGTGCGGGAAGTGCAGCGAGATCACGTGCTCGATCAGTGTGCCAAGAGCCTCCGGGCCTTCATGGTAGGCGGCAAACTCAAAGTGCCCGAAGCGGATGTGGCTTTTGGCCACCCGCATCAGGGCGGCGGCGGTTTCGATGGATTCCCGGCGCACCGGGTCCTTGGCGCTGATCATGAACAATGCGCGGGTCGTGGGAATGCCCAGTCCGTGCATGGCTTCGGAGCACAGGTATTCGCGAATGGTGGAGCGAAGCACGGCACGGCCGTCGCCAAAGCGCGAATAAGGGGTGGTGCCAGCGCCTTTCAGGTGCCAGTCCCAGCGGGTGCCATCGGGGCCGACGGTTTCCCATAGCAGCAGGCCCCGGCCGTCGCCCAGCTCGGGGTTGTACATGCCGAACTGGTGGCCGGTGTATTTCATGGCCACCGGGTCCATGCCTTCCAGCAGTTCCGCCCCGGCACCCACGCCTGTCCAGTCGCCTTCGTTATCGGCGCGGAACCCCATCTGGTGCGCCAGGTCGTGATTGAAGCACACCATTTTCGGACTGCTCAGGGGCGCGGGTTGTACCCGTGTGTAGAAGTTGTCTGGCAGCTCCAGGTAGCGGTGTTCAACACGAAAGCTCTGGTTACTCATAAAGCGCCTATACTTGGATGAATTCTCGGCTGGTACGAATTCTGCTGTCTGTTGGATGGACACATCCCCTTTGAAGAGCCCTGTTATGGCCAACTGCGAGTTTCAGAAAACCATCGACACCCTAGTGGCCAGGGAAGGGCTTCCTCCGGGTTACAGTAACTCGGTTATCTCCATTATCGTGCCGTTGGTGGAAGCCATTGTAGCCCTCCAGAAACGGCAACGTAGGTCAGTGATCATCGGTATCCACGGCGCCCAGGGCACCGGAAAATCCACGCTGACCCTGTTCCTGCGTGAACTCCTGCAGCGCCACTGGCAATGCCCGACCGCAAGCCTGTCGATTGATGATCTCTACCTTACCAGAGCTGAGCGTCAGTCACTGGCCGATCGGGTTCATCCGCTTTTTAAAACCCGGGGTGTGCCTGGTACCCACGATCTAACGTTGGGCAATCGCGTGCTGGACCAGTTGTTGTCTGCTGGCCCCGCGGATCGCACGTCTCTGCCAGCTTTCGACAAAGCGGTGGACGACCGGGTACCCGAGGCGCAGTGGCCGGTCTTCGAGGGTCCGGCGAAAGTCATCCTGCTGGAAGGCTGGTGCGTGGGCGCCACCCCTCAGCCGGACTCAGCCCTGGCCCGACCGGTCAATACACTGGAGGCGGAGGAGGATGCCCAGGGCCAGTGGCGTGAATACGTCAACCAGTGCCTGAAATCGGGGTACCGTGAATTCTTCGGTCGGCTGGACTGGCTGGTGATGCTGGAAGCACCTTCCATGGATTGTGTATTGCAGTGGCGGCTGTTGCAGGAGCAGAAGCTGGCGCAGCGGCACGCCAGGGTCGCGAAGGAGGGCAGTCGCGCCGGCGGTTCACCGGAGCTGCGCATTATGTCTGACCACGAAGTGCAACGTTTTATCATGCATTATCAGCGGGTCACCGAGCACTGTTTACGGGTGCTGCCGAAGCGGGCGGATGTGCTGATCCCCGTGGGGGCGGATCACTTTATGGAGACTCCGATATGGAACAATCGCAGCTGATTATTTTTACCGATCTGGATGGCACCCTGCTGGATCACAACACCTATTCCTGGCAGCCGGCCAAACCGGCATTGGAGCGGCTCAAAGCCGCCGGCATTCCCGTGATTCTCAGTTCCAGCAAAACCGCCGCCGAGATTCAGGCGCTCCGCGTGGAGCTTGATAACCGCGACCCTTACATTGTCGAAAATGGTGCGGCGGTGGTGCTTCCTGCTTCATGGTTGGGCGCCCAAGAGGATCGGGTGGTTAATTTTGGTGCGTCCAGGGAGGTGTTGTTATCGGTTCTGCAACGCCTGCGCGAGGACGGTGCGAAGTTCCGGGGCTTTGCCGATATGTCGGTTAAGCAGCTGGTGGAATGTACCGCGTTGAGTGAAGAGGCCGCCATCCGGGCGCGCCAACGCCATGGCACCGAGCCGCTGCTGTGGCTGGGTACCAAGGCGGAACTCAGATCTTTTGAGGCCGCCCTGGGCGAGGAAAACCTGCGGCTTGTGGCCGGCGGGCGCTTTTATCACGTCATGGGACAGTTTGATAAAGCCGATGGGGCCCGGTTCTTGCTCGGTAAATACCGTGAGCGTTATGGCAAGAAATGGCTGGTGTCGATTGCCCTGGGGGACAGTCCCAACGACCAGCGCATGCTGGAATCGGCCGACATTGCGGTCGTGGTGCGCGGCGTGAACAGTGACCAGGTGGTCCTGTCGGCACGGCGTCACGCCATGCGTTCTCTGAAGCCTGGCCCGGCGGGCTGGAACGATTGCGTGCTGAACCTGTTGTTCGAGTACGGCTACTGACGAGGAATGCGCCATGGGCGATTTTTATCAGAATGGTATTGTAACCACCTTGCACAACCTGGTGCGCCGGCCGGTGGAGGACATCGAGGCAGACCTTTCGAGGTTCAGTCGGGCCCGGCCCATGTCGCTGGTATTGCCCTCCCTGTATTCCGAACTGGAAGGGCCGGCCCTGAAAAACATTGTTAACGAACTGACCCGGGTTCCCTACCTGAGTGAAATCGTCATTGGCCTGGATCGGGCGGATGAACAGCAATACCGCCATGCCCTGGAGTATTTTTCCGAACTGCCCCAGCCGTTCCGCGTACTCTGGAACGATGGCCCCCGGTTAAGAGCCCTGGATGCCAAGTTACAGGAACAGAACCTGGCGCCGACTGAAATGGGCAAGGGGCGAAACGTGTGGTACTGCTTTGGCTATGTGCTGGCCTCCGGGGTCAGCAAGTCAGTCGCGCTGCACGATTGCGACATCCTCACCTATTCCCGGGACCTGCTGGCGCGGCTCATTTATCCGGTGGCCAACCCCGGTTTCAATTACATGTTCTGCAAGGGCTACTATGCCCGGGTGGCGGACAGCAAGATGAACGGGCGGGTTAGCCGCCTGCTGGTCACGCCCCTGCTGCGCGCGCTGAAAAAGGTGTGCGGCAGCAATGAGATCCTCGATTACCTGGACAGCTTCCGTTATCCGCTGGCCGGAGAGTTTTCGTTCCGCACGGATGTGATCACCGATCTGCGGATTCCCAGCGACTGGGGGCTGGAGATTGGCGTGTTGTCGGAAATGAAGCGCAACCACGCCACCAACCGCTTGTGTCAGGTGGACATTGCCGATGTGTACGATCACAAGCACCAGGAGTTGTCGCCGGAGGATGCCAGCAAAGGGCTGTCCAAGATGAGCCTGGACATCTCCAAGGCCCTGTTCCGCAAGCTGGCGACCAACGGCGAGGTGTTCTCCTCGGAGAAGATTCGGACCATCAAGGCCACCTATTTCCGCATTGCGTTGGATTTTGTCGAGACCTACCAGAACGATGCCATCATCAACGGCCTGACCTTCGACCGCCATAAGGAAGAGAAAGCCGTGGAGCTGTTTGCCAGGAACGTGATGGACGCGGGCCATTATTTCCTGGACAACCCCATGGACACGCCGTTCATCCCCAGCTGGAACCGGGTCGGCAGTGCCATTCCCGATATCCAGCAGCAGCTGCTGGAAGCCGTGGAACTGGACAACCAGGAATTCCGGCCATGACCCAGCCCCTGGCGAGCCGGCTGGAAGGCATGCTGGAGGCGGTTTACCCGGAGCAGGACTGCACTGCGCTGGCCAATGACCTGCTTGGCGCCATGGCTCTGGCGCCCGATGCCCCGACGCCCCCGGCCCATCAGAACCAGTGGAGCGAGCGGGATGTGCTTCTCATCACCTACGCCGACACCGTCCAGAGGGAAGGTGAAAAGCCGCTGGTGACCCTGAAGCATTTCCTGGACGACTGCCTGCACGATTCAATCAACGCGGTGCACATACTGCCTTTCTTCCCCTACAGCTCGGACGACGGCTTCGCGGTGATGGACTACCTGGCGGTGAACGAGGCTCATGGCAGCTGGCGGGATGTGGAAGCCATTGCCGATGACTACCGGTTGATGGCGGATCTGGTGATCAATCACATGTCGGCCCGCAGCCGCTGGTTCGAGAATTTCCGCAAGCGGGTGGACCCGGGCAGGGACTATTTCTTCGAAGGCCGCCCGGGGGACGACCTGAGCCAGGTGGTGCGCCCCCGAACCTCACCGCTGTTGAACGCGGTACAGACCGAAGATGGCGAGCGCCATGTGTGGTGTACCTTCAGCGAAGACCAGGTGGACCTGAATTTTGCCAACCCACAGGTCCTGATGGAGTTTGTGGCCATCATTCGCCAGTACCTGGAGCATGGGGTGCGGATTTTCCGGTTGGATGCCGTGGCGTTCCTGTGGAAAGAGCCGGGCACACCGTGCATCCACCTGCAGCAGACCCACGAGCTGATCAAGATCCTGCGGCTGCTGATTGAGCACCACACGCCGGATGCCGTGGTGATCACCGAAACCAACGTGCCCAACCGGGAGAACCTGACCTACTTCGGCAACGCCAACGAGGCGCACGCCATCTACAATTTTTCCCTGCCGCCGCTGCTGATCAACACCCTGGTCACCGGCAACTGCCGGCACCTGAAAACCTGGCTGATGAGCATGCCGCCGGCTCAGATGGGCACCACCTACCTGAACTTCATCGCCTCCCACGACGGCATCGGCCTTCGACCCACCGATGGCCTGCTGGACGATGAGGAGCGTCAGCGCCTGGTCAATACCATGGAATCTTTCGGGGGCAAGGTCTCCTACCGGCGCACCGCCGACGGTCGGGATCAGCCTTACGAGATGAACATTGCGCTTTGGAACGCTCTCAGTGGCACGGCCGGGGGTGGGGCGGACCACTGGCACCTGCAGCGGTATCTGTGCGCCCATACCATCATGCTGGCCCTGGAAGGCATTCCCGCGTTTTACATCCACAGTCTGCTGGCAACCGAAAACGATCACTCCCGGGTGGAGCACACCGGGCGTTTTCGCTCCATCAACCGCAGTCAGTGCCAGCTGGATGAGCTGGAACAGGCTTTGTCTGATGAGCAGAACCACCATGGGCAGGTCTTTCATGAGCTCAAGCGCCTGATCGCCATTCGCCGCAAACAACCCGCGTTCCACCCCAACGCCACCCAGTTTACCCTGCACCTGGGCTTGCAGTTGTTTGGTTTCTGGCGCCAGAGCATGCGGCGGGACCAGTCGCTGTTCTGCATTCACAACATCAGTAGTGAGACACAAACGGTCGCTCTGGGTGACATTAACCTGATCGGGACGGATGAATGGGTGGATCTGCTGTCCGGCCAGGCCATCAACGACCTGACCGCGATGCTGACTCTCAAACCGTATCAAAGCCTCTGGCTCTCAAACCGCGCCTGACCCTGTACGCGACCCGGGGTATGAGCTTTATACTGGGTCTAAAGAGGAGGACGGTTTATGCAATATCTACATACAATGATTCGGGTGAGCAACCTGGACGACACATTGCACTTTTTCTGCGATCTGCTGGGAATGGTGGAAATCAACCGGAAAAGCAACGAGAAAGGCCGGTTTACCCTGGTATTCCTGGCGGCACCGGAGGATGAAGCCCGGGCGCGGGAAGACAAGGCGCCCATGATCGAGCTGACCTACAACTGGGACCCGGAAAAGTACTCCGGTGGCCGGAATTTCGGGCACCTGGCTTACCGCGTGGATGACATTTACGCCCTGTGCGAAAAGCTGCAGGCCAATGGCGTCACCATCAACCGCCCCCCGCGCGATGGTCACATGGCGTTCGTTCGCACCCCGGACAATATTTCCATTGAGCTGCTGCAGAAAGGCGACGCTCTGCCGCCCAAGGAACCTTGGGCAAGCATGGAGAATACGGGGACTTGGTGACTTGGAAACCGGTCAGGTGGTCTCAGCTCTACCTTTTCTGCCTCTCTGTGGTCAGAAATTGTTCGAGTTTGGCCGCCTGACTTCTCATGCCTTCAAAGATCGTCCGACTGATGGGTTCCGGAAAATCCACGGGGAGCGTAGCGGCTAGCTGCTCGATAACAGGGTCGGTCTGCGCCGCAATATCCGCCATCAGGAATCTTGTCCGTTCCTGGGAAAAACCAGCACTGCGAGCGGTTGTCAGAAAGTGTCGTGGGTGGATGCGTGCCCAGTGGTAGTGTCGGTTCTTCCCTTTGACGGACATGGCCATCTTCGCGCGTTTGGCGGGCAGGCTGCCTTGGGCAATCAATGGCAAGGCGGAGATAACATCATACAGAGGGGTCATTCGGAAGGTCGATGCGGGCTCTATGAAGAGGCTGAAGTTCTTGGCATGGCCGTCAATCGCCGCCAGTAACCAGAAGAGTATCTGGCTCTTAAAGAACCGTTCCCGGTCTTCTTGGGCCTGCTGGGAGCCCAGCAGCAATTTCATGGATTGGTGGATGCCGGGGCCGCCGTCGTTTTCGTATTTGATCGCGGGCGCTATCCCCAATGCCTGGCAGAAGTCTTCCTGGGGCAGTCGCATTAACCAGGAGCTGTCACTCGCCCAACGCCGGTCAAAACGCTCAACAATCAGAACTGTCTGATTTCCAAAATTAGCCAGTTCGGCTTTAGCCACGGGCAAACCAAACGCCGCAAGTATCTTCAGGCAAAGCCATTCGTTCTCGCTGCTTTCTCGCAGGTCGATGTTGCTGTGTTCCAGAAATCCAATGGGCATCTTGAAGATGTGACTGGTCGGAGTGCTGCCTGTCGGTTTATGCCACTGATTCTGATACCAGAGCAGTGCGGTTTTCTCCTGGGCACCGGCGAGGGAAATTCGAAAGTCCTCGTTTTCTGTCATACCCAGAGGGGCGCTCTGGTACCCGGCCAAAAGCTCGGCGATCTCCGAGTCGTTCAGGGGGGTAGCGTTAATCCGGTCATTACTCGGCAGGCTGCTGCCTTCCGGATAAAGCTGTATGGCGCCAATGCAGTCCCTGCCCACGCTGTCCAGCAGGTCGAACGGATGACTGGTGGGAACCTGAAACCTCGATTGCATCCGGTTTCGCAGGGCATCTGAATCCGGCAACAGGTTATCGAAGAAGTTATAGACACGCTCCCCTCGGTAAACCTCGCCGGTTAACGGTAGCGAGAGAGAAATGGCCCTGGCACCGGGGCGGGATAGCCACGTGGAGGCGTATTGAAAATCCATCCCTCCACGATTGTCTTTGGAAAGTATCCCTACTTCGATGCCATTCATCGCAACCGTCAGTTTGGCCATGGCTACCACTCCTGATCCCAGCCGGTTTGTGGCTCGGGTTGGCCCCGTTCAGTGACTTGTAACTCCAGGTCAAGAGCGGCCAGCAGCTTGAAAAGCGTTTCAACTCGGCAATTTTCGGGATGATTTTCAAAAGTGGAAATCGTGGCTTGTTTGGTTCCCACCTGTTCTGCAAGCGTTTGTTGCGTGAGCGATAGTTGTTTTCGTGCATTCCTCAACGCCGAGGCCAGAGCGTCTGGGGCTGTGATCTTCATGACTTATCCTCTTTTGGGGATATTTCTATTCTATACCTTGTAGAGGATAAAGCAAGATTATCCCCTTTGAGGGATAAAGATGTCGGCCAGGCTGGGCGGGGGATCGAAGGTTGTTACTTGTGAGCTTGCAGTGAATCGTCATAAACTTCGAAAAGCCATCAGGACGATGCAGCCAAACCACGGAAGGAGCCATGCCATGGAAGACTGGCAACAATGTCTGGCGCCGGAATGCCAGACGGCGCTGTTGCTTGCCCGCGACACCGTCGCCCGCCACGGCGGTTATGTGATTACCGTTGAAGATTTCCTGCTGGCGTTGCTGGACGCCATTCCCGCCATTGCGCCGTTTCTGGTGCGCCAGGGTGTCGACCTTGATGAGCTGGTGCGTACTATTCAGGGTGAACAGCCCGTTGTCTCGGAAGTGCATAACGACGGCCAGTTATCCTCACAGCTGGTCTACTGGCTCTCCCGAGCCCGGGAAGTCACGCCGGCGGCCTGGCTGGAATGGCCGAAATTGCTGAAAGTCCTGGCCCGGGATTGCGAACGACTGCAGGATCGGGCCTATGTGGCGGTCCTGGAGTTGGTGCAGCGCTGGCCCAACGAGCCGATACCAGCCGCACCGGCGGACTCCGAACCCGTTCGCCCCACCATGACCGATCTGCCCTGGCAACAGCTGGCGGAAGATGTGTCCGTTATATTGGCAACCTCGCCTAACGTGCTGGCCTGGGTGCGCGGTCCGGCGGGTCTTGGCAAGACTACCTGGCTGCAGTTGCTGACCAACACTCCGGGCCTGGATGCGGTCCAGGTGAATGCCCGAAGCGAGAACGACATTCGGGCCTGTCAGGAACGGCTGTTGATATGCCTGGGGGCGACATCACGACAGAGTTGGCCGGCGCTGGTTCTGGACCATACTTCGCCATCGGATCTGTTGGTGTTACTGGCACAGACTGGATCCGCCTTGGCAGACTTGTTGGTGCAGTGGCGTGGCCCTGTGTTGTTGGTAAGCCGCAAGCAGGCCGCGGATCACCGCGCTTTGCGTCGCATCGCCCGCTTGCTGGGGCGGGATGTCCGGGATTACCCAGTGCCGTCGGTCAGCACCGCTCAACACTTTGCCATTGTCCTCGCGCATCAACCGGCCATTGAAAAGCGTTGGGGCGTTCAGTTAAGCGCGGAAGCCCTGGAGGAAGCCGTGGCCGGGGCGGCCAGACATGGTTTAACACCCGGCGAACTGCTGCAATGGCTGAAGCATGCCGCAGCGCGCCTGGATCTGTTTGCCCGCCGGGGTTCCGTGAAAGGCCTGGCCTTGAACGCACAGCAAAAGTCGCTGCAAAGCCAGTCGTTGCTGGCCATGGCGCGGCAGGGCGAGTGGCCGTCCGTGGAGACGGGCATTAAAGGCCTGGAGGGCAGCCTGGCGAAAGTGGACAGGGTTTGGGAAGGGCGTTACCAGGCGGGCACCCTGCGCTGCCTGCAAACGGCGGATTTACTGGCTGAGTGGCCCCGCTTGTCGCTTGCAGAACCGCCCGGGCCGGTTCACTATGTGGGCCTTGATGAACAACCGCAGGGAGAGTCCACGGGTGCAGGACCTGGAAATTTACATTCGTGACCTTGAGCCGGGCGCCGTTTCCGGCTGGCTGGAAGGGCAGTTGGACCAGTTGGCACTGGATGACAGCAATGTATCAAAGGTGTTGAAAGGCACGGCCTCTTACAGGGGAGACCGTTTGCGCATCACCCTGTATCCGGGGGCATTTGGCAAGCGCTTTACCTGCCTGTTGCTGGAAGGTGACATGCTGCCCTGGAACAGCGATCTGGATTGTGCTCGTAGCGCCTGGCGGTCAATGGAAACGGAGATTCGTTGCAGCCCGGGTGACTGGAAAGAGGGCGATCCGGTGGAAGAAGAGAAGTGGTGGCGTCTGGATGACCGAGGCGAGCAGAAGGTGGTCTGGAACTGACGTCTTTCGCACCACCATTTGAGATACAAAAAGGCAGCTCACGGGAGCTGCCTTTTTGCATTGAGAAGCCCTGGAATCAGGACAAGTGACGGTTCTCAGTCACTCAGGATGGACACGTTGTCCGCCTGCAGGCCTTTCTCGGCTTCCACCACGTTGAAGCGGACCAGTTGGCCCTGGCGTAGAACGCGACGGCCACGGCCACGAATGGCGCGGAAATGCACGAAGATTTCGTCACCGCCGTCACGCACGATAAAGCCGAAGCCTTTCTTCACGTTGAACCACTTCACGGTGCCTTCTTCATCACCTTCGGGTGTGGTGTCATCATAATCTTCGTCTTCTTCATAGGACGTGTTGCGGGTGGACTGCTGCGGTGCCTGTTTGCGCTGTTGGGCGGGTGCGGCTGCCTGCTGCTTTGCGGAAAGGGCAATGGCGATGAAGCCGACGATGGCAAAGATAACAAAGGCAATCAGGTAGGCTGCTAGGCCACCGGTGCTGCCGAGAGCTTCAAGACCTTCACCAAGGGCCAGCAGTTTGAGTGGTTCCGGGGTGCTGGTCAGAAGCAGGCCGAGGATAAACGGTGCCGGAATTGCGATCAGGACGGAAACAAGGATCGCTTTGGCTGGATTACGCATTGGCTGAATATTCTCCATGGGTTGACGCTAACGATAAAAAGCCGGACATCGGGTAACATGGCATGCCTGGCCGTAAAAGGCGGCATGATACCAGATTACAGAAAGGGCTGACCAAACCTGATGAGTGAAAATGCGTTGGAAAAACGAATTGCCGAACTGGAAATGCGCTTGGCGTTCCAGGATGACGTGATCAATACCCTGAGCGAGCAGGTGGCGAAGCAGGAACTGGACATCCGCGAGTTGTGGGATGCGAAGCAGATGCTGCACAAGCAGCTGAAGGACATTTCCCCTTCGAACATTAAGAAAGAAGAGGAAGAAACGCCGCCGCCGCATTACTGAGTATTGCTGGGGGTTACCCCAGCAAATCCACCAGAATCCGCTCGTAAATCTCCGAAAGCGTATCCAGGTCTTCGGCCTTCACGCATTCGTCGATCTTATGGATGGTGGCATTCAGGGGGCCGAGTTCCAGTACCTGTGCACCGGTGGGAGCGATGAAGCGACCATCGGAGGTGCCCCCGGAGGTGGACAATTCGGTTTCCCGGCCGGTGACCTTGCGGATGGCTTCCCGGCTGGCGGCGACCAGCGCGCCCTTGTCGGTCAGGAAGGGGCGGCCGCTGAGGTGCCATTGCAGGTCGTACTTCAGCTTATGCTTGTCCAGGATGGCCACCACCCTCTCTTCCAGGCTTTCAGCGGTGTTTTCCGTGCAGTAGCGGAAGTTGAAGTGCACCAGGCATTCGCCCGGAATCACGTTACTGCCGGTGCCGGACTCAATCCGGGTGACCTGGAAGGTGGTGGGCGGGAAAAAATCGTTGCCGTTGTCCCAGAATTCATTGGCCAGGGCATCCAGCGCCGGAGCAACCGCATGCACCGGGTTCTCCGCCAGGTGGGGGTAGGCTACGTGGCCCTGGACGCCGTGGACCGTGAGGTACCCGTGCAGGGACCCGCGGCGACCGTTCTTGATGACATCGCCCACCTGATGGGTGCTGGACGGCTCGCCAATCAGGCACCAGTCGATCTTCTCGTTTCGGGCCTCCAGGGTTTCCACCACTTTCACGGTGCCGTTTTTGGCCGGGCCTTCCTCGTCGCTGGTGATCAGCAGGGCGATGGAGCCCCGGTGATCCGGGCAGTTGGCCACAAAACGCTCGCAGGCGGTGATGAAGGCGGCCAGGCTGCCTTTCATGTCGGCAGCACCCCGGCCATACAGATAACCGTCCTTGATGACCGGCTCGAACGGGGCGTGGGCCCAGTTCTGTTCCGGGCCGGTGGGCACCACATCGGTGTGGCCGGCAAAGGCCAGCACCGGGCCGTCGCTGCCTTTGCGCGCCCAGAGGTTGTCCACCTCACCAAACCGCAGATTCTCGCCGTTGAAGCCCAGGGGCGCGAGCCGCGACATCATCAGCTCCTGGCAGCCGGCGTCTTCGGGCGTGACCGAGCGGCGGCTGATGAGGTCTTTGGCGAGTTCCAGAGTGGGGGACAGTGACATTTGGCGGCCTTTGTGTTCTTGGGCTAAAAAAGTGTTTTTGCCACGGAATCCACGGAAGAACACGGAAAAATTAAAAGACAAAAGACGTTATCTGCCACGAAACCCACGAAAGAACACGAACAAAGATTCACTGAAAAAGATGAAAGCTTTTTGTCCTTTCTTTTCGTGTTCTTTCGTGGATTTAGTGGCTAAAAAATCTTTTCATCTTTTCTTTCCGTGTTCTTCCGTGGATTCCGTGGCCAATCAATACCATTTCGCCATTCCCTGGCGAAATCACGCCTTAGTTATTGGCGTGCAGTTCTTCGTTCAGCTCGATGGCGGTTTTGTTGGTCTTGCACTCCACCGCACCAGTCTGGCTGTTGCGACGGAACAGCAGGTCGCTCTTGTTGGCCAGGTCGCGGGCCTTGACCAGTTCCACCAGCTCATTGTTGTCGTCCAGCAGGGCGATCTTGGAGCCGGAGGTGAGGTAGAGGCCGGCTTCGACGGTACAGCGATCGCCCAGCGGGATGCCGATGCCGGCGTTGGCGCCGATCAGGCAGTTTTCGCCGACGGAGATGATGATGTTGCCGCCGCCAGAGAGGGTGCCCATGGTGGAGCAGCCGCCGCCCAGGTCGGAGCCCTTGCCGATGATCACGCCAGCGGAGATGCGGCCTTCGATCATGGAAGTGCCTTCGGTACCGGCGTTGAAATTGATGAAGCCTTCGTGCATCACAGTGGTGCCTTCGCCTACGTAGGCGCCCAGGCGAACGCGGGCGGTGTCGGCGATGCGCACACCACCCGGTACCACGTAGTCGGTCATCTGCGGGAACTTATCGACGGATTTAACCTCCAGAATGCGGCCTTCCATGCGCGCCTGCAGCTGGCGCTCCGGCAGCTCGTTCAGGTCCACCGCGCCTTCGTTGGTCCAGGCCAGGTTGGGCAGCAGGGCGAAGATGCCGTCCAGCTTCACGCCGTGGGGCTTTTTCAGGCGGTGGGAAATCAGGTGCAGTTTCAGGTACACCTCGGGGGTACTGGAGGCGGTATCGTCGGTGGCCAGAACAGTCACCACAACCGGGCGCTTGCTGCTGGCGGCCTTCTCGGCCAGTTTTGCCTGTTCGGTCTGTCCGATCTGGCGCAGGGATTCGGCCAGCTTGGTCAGTTGCTCGGCGGTGACGTTGATGGCCTGGTTACCACCCTGGTAGCCCAGTGCGGATTCGACCACATCAATCAGGTCCCTGTCCGGGGTCAGAATCGGCTGCTGGTAGAAAACCTCCAGCCATTCGCCTTGTTTGTTCTGGGTGCCGATGCCAATGCCGAATGCAAAACTCATCTGATGCGCTCCTTTAAAAAATGAAGAAAGTTTTGCCACGGAATCCACGGAAGAACACGGAATGAAAAGATTTTTTTAGCCACGAAATCCACGAAAGAACACGAAATTTAAAAACGACAAGCTTTTGTCTTTAATGATTTTTTAGTGTTCTTTCGTGGGTTTCGTGGCCAAACCGTCTTTGTCTTTTAATTTTTCCGTGTTCTTCCGTGGATTCCGTGGCCGAAATTAGTCAGTCAGCCCACGCAGCCCACTGGTCTGCGTTGAAGCCCACGGTTATGTCGCCTTCACGTTCCACAACCGGGCGTTTAATGATGGAGGGATTCTCCAGCATGATCTCGTGGGCGCTTTGGGCGGCAATGGTATCACGAACCTCTTCAGGAAGTTTGCGCCAGGTGGTGCCGCGCTTGTTGATCAATGCTTCCCAGCCGATGGCCTCTTCCCACTCGCTCAGCTTTTCGCTGGTGAGGCCGTCTTTCTTGAAATCGTGAAAGTCATGGGCGATGCCGTTTTCATCCAGCCATTTGCGGGCCTTCTTCACGGTGTCGCAGTTTTTAATGCCGTAGAGCTTCATAAGCATAAAACCTTTTTTTGCCACGGAATCCACGGAAGAACACGGAAAAATTAAAAGACAAAAGACGTTATCTGCCACGAAACCCACGAAAGAACACGAACAAAGATTCACTGAAAAAGATGAAAGCTTTTTGCCCTTTCTTTTCGTGTTTTTTCGTGGATTTAGTAGCTAAGAAATCTTTTCATCTTTTTCATTCCGTGTTCTTCCGTGGATTCCGTGGCGAATATGTCTTTTAGTAGTTCTTAACGAATTCCACAATGCGCCGCGCCGCTTCCACGCACTCCTCAAGCGGCGCGACCAGCGCCATGCGCACCCGGTTTTCCCCAGGATTATGGCCATCCACGGTGCGGGACAGGTAACGCCCGGGCAGGACATGTACGTTCTGCTGCGCGGACAGTTCACGGGCGAAGGTTTCATCGCTCATGGGCGTTTCCGGCCAGAGGTAGAAACCGGCGTCGGGGTAATCCACGTTCATCACTTCACGCAGGATGGGCACCACGGCCTCGAACTTGGCGCGGTAGGCGGCGCGATTTTCCCGCACGTGGTCCTCGTCGTTCCAGGCGGCGATGCTGGCCAGCTGGTTGTGAATGGGCATGGCGCAGCCGTGGTAGGTACGGTATTTCAGGTAGCCGGCCAGTACATCGGCGTCGCCGGCCACGAAACCGGAGCGAAGGCCCGGCAGGTTGCTGCGCTTGGACAGGCTATGGAAGACGATGCAGCGTTTGAAGTCATGCCGGCCAATGGCGGCGCAGGTCTGCAGCAGGCCTTCGGGAGCATTGGCTTCGTCCGGGTAGAGTTCCGAGTAGCATTCGTCGGAGGCAATGACGAAGTCGTGCTTGTCAGCCAGTTCGATTACTTTGACCAGCGTTTCCCGGGGCATCACGGCGCCGCTGGGGTTACCGGGCGAGCACAGGAACAGCAACTGGCAATCCTGCCAGACGCTTTCCGGCACAGCATCGAAATCAGGAATAAACCCGTTGCCGGCATCGCAGGCCAGGTATACTGGGTCCGCCCCGGCCAGGAAGGCTGCGCCTTCGTAGATCTGGTAGAAGGGGTTTGGGCTCACCACCGTGGCCGGCTTGCTGTTGTCGATCAGCGCCTGCACCAGGGAGAAAATGCCCTCGCGGGTACCGTTCACCGGCACAATGTTGGCGGCCGGGTCCAGTGTGCCCTCTGCCAGCTGGAAGCGGCGGGTGGCCCAGTTGGCCATGGCCTCGCGCAACTCATCCGTACCCTTGGTGGTGGGGTAGTTGGCCAGCTTGTCCAGATTGTCGGCAATCACCTGCTTTACGAACGCGGGCGCAGGGTGTTTGGGCTCGCCAATTCCCAGGGAAATCGGGGACAGGTGCTCGGGCACCTTAATGCCGGCCTTCAGTTTGGCCAGCTTTTCAAAGGGATAGGGGTGCAATCGGTCTAGATTCGGATTCATTGAATATCGTCCAGCATTTTCGATAGGTCCCGTTGCAGGGCCTGGCAAACCTCTACGTCCCGCAGAGGCGCACCGTGTTCGTCGGTGATGAAAAAGACGTCTTCCACCCGCTCACCCAGAGTGGCGATCTTGGCGTTGGTCAGGCGTACCCGGTGCTCCAGCAACACCTGGCCAATGCGAGCCAGCAGGCCGGGGCGGTCCGGCGTGATGACTTCCATCACGGTGCGTTGGTTAATGGTGTCGTTCGACAGAGTCACTTCGGTCGGGAACGCGAAGTGCTTGAGTTGCCGGGGCGTGCGCCGGTGGATGATGTCCGGGTAGTCTTCCGGGTCGTCCAGTTCTTCGATCAGCCGCGTTCGCACTCTTTCCTTGCGGGCGGGGTCGATGCCCAGCGGCTGGCCCTGTTCATCCAGTACCACGTAGGAGCTGATGGAGTAGGGGCCGTCGTCGGTGGAGTTGATGCGGGCATCAACGATGTTCAGGTTCAGTTGCTCCAGCACCGCCGTGGTGGCGGCGAACAGGGCTACCCGGTCTTTCACGTAGATGATGATCTGGGAATAGCCGTCGGTGGGCCCGCCCCGGGTGTCCCGAATCAGGACCAGCGGGTCGGGATCGTCGCCATGGCTGACAATGGCTGCGGTCTGCCAGGCGATGTCGACAGTGGAATCCTGCAGGAAATAGTCCTCATCCACGGTTTTCCAGACCTGGTCGATCTGCTCGTCGGTGATGTTCTGGGCATGCAGGATCTGCCGTGCCTCTTCCCGGGTGGCCCGGATCCAGTCCTGGCGGGTCACCGGGTTGTCGGTGCCCCGGCGCAGGGCCCGCTTGGCTTCCACGTAGAGCTGGCGCAGCAGTGAGGCCCGCCAGGTGTTCCAGAGCTTGGGGTTGGTGGCGCTGATGTCGCACACCGTCAGGATGTACAAATAATCCAGGTGCGCCTGGCTGGGCATGGCTCGGGCGAAGGCCTGGATGATGTCCGGGTCCGAGATGTCCTTGCGCTGGGCGGTCATGGACATCAGCAGGTGGTTTTCCACCAGCCAGGACACCAGTTGGGTGTCGCGCTCACTCAGGTGATGGCGTTTACAGAACTCGGCGGCGTCCACGGCGCCCAGCTCGGAATGGTCGCCGCCCCGGCCCTTGGCCACATCGTGGTAGAGGCCGGCGATGTAGAGCGTTTCCAGCTTGGGCAGGCGAGTAACCAGCCTCTTCGCCAACGGAAAATCGTCCGCGCCGGCTTCACCGCTGGCCAGTCGCGACATATTGCGGATGACCCGCATGGTGTGGGTGTCGACCGTAAAAATATGAAACAGATCGTGCTGCATCTGGCCGATGATCTGGCCGAATTCGGGTAGGTAGCGGCCCAGCACGTTGTATTTCTTCATGGCCGACAGGGTCTTGTCCAAGGCGTGCGGTGTGCGCAGCAGCTCCATGAACAGCGTGGTGACTGCCAGGTCGGAGCGGAACGCATCGTCGATCAGGTGTCGGTGGGCCCGTAGCGAACGAATGGTGGTCGCGCGAATGCCTTTGATCTCGGGGTGCTGGGCCATCAGCACGAAGATTTCCATGATCGCGTAGGGCGCGTAGGCGAAGACCTGGCTGTTGATTGCCTCAATATAGCGATTTCGGACCTGGAAGCGTTTGTTCAGTGGGCGGATGTCGTCTTCACCATCTCCGGCCAGGATGGCTTCGTCGTAGTACTGCAGGATCACATCCGCCAGTTCGGCCAGTGCCAGCACTGTGCGGTAGTACTGCTGCATCATCAGTTCCACGCCCAGGCGTTTGCCCTCATCGTGGTAACCCAGCATTTCCGCCAGGGCGCGCTGGTGGTCAAACAGCAGCCGGTTTTCATTGCGATCGGCGATTAACTGCAGCCCGTATCTCAGGCGCCAGAGGAAAGTTTCACCCCGGTAGAGGATGTCGTGCTCTCCGGTGGTGAGGATGCTGAAATGGGTTAGATCGGCAATGTTCTGCAGGCCAAAGTGGCGTTTGGTGATCCACCCGATGGTCTGGATGTCCCGCAGGGCGCCTGGGGAGCCTTTGACGTTTGGCTCCAGGTTGTATTCAGTGTCGCCATATTTTTTGTGGCGATGTTTCTGTTCCGCCCGTTTGGCCAGAAAGTACTCGCGGTCGGTGCTGACGTCGTCGGAGTAGACCTTCTCGCTAAGCTCGGCACGCAGGCTGTCTGGGCCAGCAATGGTGCGGGTCTCCAGCAGGTTGGTCAGAATGGTGATGTCATCCCGGGCCGCGGCGATGGACTCGTCCATGCTGCGCACGCTATGGCCAATGTCCAGTTTGAGATCCCAGAGCAGGGTCACGAAAGCGCTTAAGTCTTCCTGCCATTCAGGCTCGATGCCGTGGCGGGTGAGGATGAGTAGGTCGATGTCGGAATGTGGATGCAGTTCGCCCCGGCCGTAGCCGCCCACGGCAATCAGTGCAATATCGGACGAGTGGGAGAAGGGGTAGCGGTCCCAGATCAGGCGCAGGACCCGATCGACGGTATTGGCGCGGGAATGGACGAGTGCCCGGACATCAGCGCCTTGTCGGAAGGCTTCGGCGTCGGCATCGTAACTTTCCCTGAGTAACTGCCGCGCCGCGCCGACCGGTGAGGCGTCGTGGCTGATATGGTGTTCCAGCTCGCCCCTGGCCACTTAAAACGACTCTTCCGCGCGCTTGGTGAGCACCTCACACCCATCCGCAGTCACCAATAGGGTGTGCTCCCACTGGGCGGACAGCTTGTGGTCCTTGGTGACCGCCGTCCAGCCATCGGCCAGGACCTTGGTCTGGTACTTGCCCTGATTGATCATCGGCTCAATGGTAAAGGTCATTCCCTCTTTCAGTTCAAAGCCGGTGCCGGGCTTGCCATAGTGCATAACCTGCGGTTCTTCGTGGAATACCTTGCCAATGCCGTGGCCACAGAAGTCGCGAACCACTGAATAGCGGTGGCGTTCCGCATGTTGTTGGATGGCATGACCGATATCACCAAGGCGGGTGCCGGGCTTGACCAGTTCGATGCCTTTATACAGGCATTCCTGAGTGATCCGGATCAGGCGTTCGGTGCCGGGCTTGGGTTTGCCAACGATCCACATCTTGCTGGTGTCGCCGTGATAACCATCCTTGATGACGGTGACGTCGATGTTGATGATGTCGCCATCTTTCAGCACCTTCTTTTCAGTGGGGATACCGTGGCACACCACATGGTTGACGGAAGTGCAGATGGATTTTGGAAACCCCTTGTAATTGAGCGGTGCCGGGATGGCCTTCTGCTCATTGACGATGTAGTCGTGAGCCAGTCGATCGAGTTCCTCGGTGGTCACGCCGGGCTTGACGTGTTCGTCCAGCATTTCCAGAACTTCGGCAGCCAGCCGGCCGGCTACGCGCATCTTTTCAATTTCTTCGGGAGTCTTGATCGTTACCTGCATCGGGCTTCCTGTTGATTTGCATCAAACCTCCATTTTAAGGCTGGGGCGGTTCGGGTACAAGGAAGGATGGTCTCAGTGTCTGGCGGAAAAGTAATGGCGTTCCGGTCGTGGTTTGTGGTATAAACGCGCCGCCGGAAACGAATCCGGCAAATTCACACACGTGTCAGCACGTTGTCCCAGGGTGCCGGACCTGCTAAGAGCAGGGAACTGGTTGGGGCAATCGGACGCGTGGAGGTCTAACCCGAAGCTAAAAAGGTAACTATCATGGCTCAGGTAAATATGCGTGACCTGCTGAAGGCAGGTGCTCACTTTGGTCACCAGACTCGCTACTGGAACCCGAAGATGTCCAAGTACATTTTCGGTGCCCGCAACAAGATTCATATCATCAACCTCGAGCAGACCGTTCCGGCTATGCAGGAAGCTCTGAACGTGATTCAGGGCCTGGCCGAGAACAAGAACAAGATTCTGTTCGTAGGCACCAAGCGCTCCGCTGCCAAGATCATCAAGGAAGAAGCGCTGCGCGCCGGTCAGCCGTACGTCAACCATCGCTGGTTGGGCGGCATGCTGACCAACTACAAGACCATCCGTCAGTCCATCCGTCGCTACCGTGATCTGGAAACCCAGAGCAAAGACGGTACTTTCGACAAGCTGACCAAGAAAGAAGCCCTGGATCGCACCCGTGAAATGGAACGCCTGGAGCGCTCCATCGGTGGTATCAAAGACATGGGCGGCCTGCCGGACGCCATGTTCGTGATCGATGTGGATCACGAGCGGATCGCCATCAAGGAAGCCAACAAGCTGGGCATTCCGGTGATCGGTGTTGTTGATACCAACAGTGATCCGGACGGCGTTGATTACGTGATTCCGGGTAACGATGACGCCATCCGCGCCATCCAGATTTACGTGAAAGCTGCTGCCGACGCGTGCGTTGAAGCTAGTCAGGCCGCTGGTGGCGGCGCTGACGAGTTTGTTGAAGTCAGCGAAGACGCCCAAGGCGCAGCTCCGGCCAGCGAGTAAGGCCGGGCGCGAGTCCAATACGAGAGGCGAGCCCACCAGCAGGTCGGCTCGTCTTCCTGTCCCGAATTTCGACAAGTTAAGAGGATTGAACATGGCTGCAATTACCGCTGCAATGGTCAAGGAGCTGCGTGAGCGCACTGGCCTGGGCATGATGGAATGTAAGAAGGCTCTGGTAGAAGCTGATGGCAGTGTTGATGCTGCAATCGAAGAGCTGCGCAAGTCTTCTGGTCTCAAGGCTGCCAAGAAAGCGGGTCGTACCGCTGCTGAAGGTGTTGCCCTGGTTAAGATCTCCGACGACAACACCGTTGGCTACATCCTGGAAGTGAACTCTGAAACCGACTTCGTGGCTCGTGATGACAACCTCATCAACTTCGCCAACGACGTGCTGGAAGTTGCGTTTGAGAAGGGTGAAACCGACGTGGCCAAACTCATGGAAGGTGACCTGGAAACCAAGCGCGAAGAGCTGGTTCAGAAGATCGGTGAAAACATCACCGTTCGTCGCATCGTGAAGGTTGAAGGCCCGGTTGTGGGTGGCTACGTTCACAGCAACAACAAGATTGCCTGTGTGGTTGCCATTTCCGCTGGCGACTCTGAAATTGCCCGTGACGTTGCCATGCACGCCGCTGCTGTAAACCCGCGCGTTGGCAAGCCGGAAGACATGCCGGAAGAAGAGCTGGAAAAAGAGAAGGAAGTGATCAAGGCCCAGCCGGATATGGAAGGCAAGCCTGCTGAAATCGTCGAGAAGATGATGGGCGGCCGGATCAAGAAGTTCCTGAAGGAAAACAGCCTGGTTGAGCAGCCGTTCGTCAAGAACCCGGACCAGACTGTGGGCGAGCTGATCAAATCCGCCGGCGGTGAGCTGGTTGGTTTTGTTCGCCTGGAAGTGGGCGAAGGCATCGAGAAAGAAGAAGTGGATTTCGCTGCCGAGGTGGCTGCGGCTGCCGGCACAGGCAAGGCCTGATTCCGCTTTTCAGATGTCGCCGGGTGATCGGCGGCATCACCTTAGTCTGCCACGTCAGTCGGGGTTTCCCGGCTTTCGTGGCGGGCTTGTATCTGAGATACCCCTTTTTCGAACGAGGAGTATGTCAGATACAAGCCTGCAACGGGTTTGAAGCCAAAAGACGAGAAGGGGATCCTCATGCCGACATCTTCCAAAAACCAGCCCAGGTACAAACGTGTTCTGCTTAAACTGAGTGGCGAAGCGCTGATCGGGGAACACGAATTCGGTATTGATCCCAAGGTTCTGGACCGCATGGCTCTGGAAATCGGTGCCCTCATCGGCATCGGTGTCCAGGTGGCCCTGGTTATTGGCGGCGGCAACCTGTTCCGCGGTGCGGCTCTCAACGCCGCCGGCCTGGACCGGGTGACCGGCGACCACATGGGGATGCTGGCCACCGTCATGAACGGACTTGCCATGCGTGATGCCCTGGAGCGCTCCAATATCCGTACTCGGGTCATGTCAGCGATCCCCATGAGCGGGATCGTTGAGCACTATGACCGTCGCCGAGCGGTGCGGGACCTGAAGGAAGGGGATGTGGTGATTTTCTCCGCGGGTACCGGTAACCCGTTCTTCACCACCGATTCCGCCGCCTGCCTGCGTGGTATCGAGATTGAGGCGGATGCCGTGCTGAAGGCAACCAAGGTGGATGGCGTGTACTCGGCAGACCCCAACCTGGACCCTTCCGCAGAAAAATACGATTACCTCACCTACGATGAAGTCCTGGACAAGAAGTTGGGCGTGATGGATCTGACTGCCATCTGTCTGGCTCGGGACCACGGCATGCCACTGCGCGTGTTCGATATGAACCGCCCCGGTGTATTGACCCGCATTGTGACCGGTGAGAAAGAAGGTACACTGATCGAATAACCTTATTGAGGACGCTGACGTGATTGAAGACATTAAAAAAGAAGCCGAAAAGAAAATGAACAAAGGCATCGAGTCTTTGCATTCGGCTTTCAACAAGATTCGTACCGGCCGTGCCCACCCGTCCATTCTGGACAGTGTCATGGTGAGCTATTACGGCCAGCCGACCCCTCTGAAACAGGTGGCCGGTGTTACCGTTGAGGACAACCGTACGCTGGCGGTATCTCCCTGGGAAAAGAACCTGGTGCCGACCATTGAAAAGGCCATCATGAGTTCTGACCTGGGCCTGAACCCGACCACCAGTGGCGATGTTATCCGTGTTCCGATGCCGATGCTGACCGAGGAAACCCGTCGCGAAATGGTCAAGCAGGCCAAGGCGGATGCCGAACACGCTCGTGTGTCTATCCGTAACGCCCGTCGCGATGCCAACAGCATGGTCAAAGACCTGTTGAAGGAAAAAGAGATTACCGAGGACGAAGAGCGTCGTGCCGAGGACGAGATCCAGAAGCTGACCGACAAGTTTACGGCTGAAGTCGACAAGCTTCTGAAGTCCAAGGAAGAGGATCTGATGGCGGTCTAGGCTGCCATTGACCTTTAAGGGTACACACAACGGCAGGCGTCTGCCTGCCGTGCAGAGGATTGCATGACCGAACCAGTAAGTGCCGATATCCCGTTAACGGCCGGAAAAACGCCACGTCACGTTGCCATCATCATGGATGGTAACAACCGGTGGGCCAAAGAGCATCGGCTGAAAGGCGTTGCCGGTCATAAGGCGGGGGTGGATGCCGTCAAGGCGGTGGTTGAAACTTGCGCCCGCGAAGGGGTGGAAGTTCTGACCTTGTTCGCCTTCTCCAGCGAAAACTGGCGGCGGCCGAAAGATGAAGTATCGGCGCTCATGCACCTTTTCCTGTTTGCACTGGAGCGGGAGGTTCGCAAGCTGCACCGCAACAATATCCGACTGCGGATGATCGGTGACCGGTCGGCGTTCAGCTCGGCTATCCAGAAGCACATGGAAAAAGCCGAGGAGCTCACCGCAGAAAATACCGGGCTGACGCTGGTGATAGCCGCCAACTACGGTGGGCGCTGGGATATTGCCCAAGCGAATCAGAGACTCGCGGAAAAGGTGGCAGCCGGCGAACTGCGCCCGTCGGACATTACCGAGGACCTGATTCAGCAGCACCTGAGCATCGGCGACCTGCCCATGCCGGATCTGCTGATCCGCACCGCCGGTGAGCAGCGCATCAGCAACTTCCTGCTCTGGCACCTGGCTTACACCGAGTTTTATTTCCCCGATGTCTTCTGGCCCGACTTCAAGGCCGAGCAAATGCGCGAGGCCCTGAAGGTGTATGCAGGGCGCAAGCGCCGCTTTGGGCAGACTGATGATCAGATTGCTGCCAGCTCCCCAAAAGAATAACGCGAAAAAGCGACCAATGCCGTGCTGAAAACCCGAATTATTACTGCCCTGATTCTAGCTCCCATCGCCATTGGCGGTATTTTCTTCCTGCCGCCCCTGGGATTTGCCCTGTTTACCGGAGCGGTGATTACACTGGGTGCCTGGGAATGGGCCAATATGTCCGGCATTGAAGGCCATCCAGGGCGCGTTGCCTATGCCCTGGCTTTTGCGGCATTGCTCTATGGTTTAAGGCACTTGCCGGCCATGGAGGTACTGTGGCTGTCGGTTCTCTGGTGGCTGGTGTGCTTCGCACTGGTTTGCCGGTACCCGGCCGGCTCGGACCGCTGGGGCTCCTCCTGGCTACGGGCCGTCATGGGTGTGTTTGTGCTGGTGCCAGCCTGGACAGGACTGAACCACCTGCGTACCGCTGAGCTGCAGTTTGGCGAGGCCAGCAACAGTCTGCTGGCGATTCTGTACGTATTATTTGTGGTGTGGGTGGCCGATATCGGTGCCTATTTTGCGGGCCGGGCCTTTGGCAAAGCCAAGTTGGCGCCTCGGGTCAGTCCGGGCAAATCCTGGGCCGGTGTCTGGGGCGGCCTGGCGGCCGTTGTGGTGCTGGCCGTTGTTACCAGCCTGCTGGCCTCAGCCAGTGCCTCACAGACACTGCTGCTGGTGCTGGCCAGCGTCGTCACCGGTCTGGTCTCGGTTCTGGGAGATCTGCTGGAAAGCATGATGAAGCGTTTTCGGGGTATTAAGGACAGCAGTCAATTGTTGCCGGGGCACGGCGGTATCATGGACCGGGTTGATAGCCTGACGGCCGCGATTCCGGTCTTTGCCCTCCTGGTTACTCTTATGGGCTGGCTGGTGGTTACGCCATGACCAAACGCTGCCTGACGATACTCGGAGCCACGGGCTC
The DNA here is from genome assembly GCA_044811145.1 of Marinobacter nauticus. Lineage (GTDB taxonomy): Bacteria > Pseudomonadota > Gammaproteobacteria > Pseudomonadales > Oleiphilaceae > Marinobacter > Marinobacter nauticus_A. The sequence goes on along the minus strand of CP085245.1, from coordinate 113,371 downwards.
TATTGGTTTGAGCACCCTCGATGTGGTCCGGCGTCACCCGGACCGCTTTAGCGTACATGCGCTGACGGCGGGTACGCGTGCGTGCGAGTTGGCCGAGCTGTGTCGCGAATTTTCGCCGGCGTTTGCGGTCATGGCCGATGCCCGGGCTGCCAGGCGTTTGGCTGATTTGTTGGCGGATCGTCCCGACATCGAGGTGCTCAGCGGTGAGGAAGGGTTGGCCAGGGTGGCTGCCGATGCGGCCTGTGACACGGTTATGGCCGCCATTGTCGGCGCAGCCGGACTGGCACCAACGCTGGCGGCGGTTCGCGCGGGAAAGCGCGTACTACTGGCCAATAAAGAAGCGTTGGTCATGTCGGGCCAGTTGTTCATGGACGCTGTCGAAAAATCCGGCGCTGAACTGCTGCCGATCGATTCCGAGCATAATGCCATCTTCCAGTGTGTGCCGGCGGACAAAGTGCGGAATCCGGCCGCCGCTGGTATTACCCGGATTCTGTTGACCGCCTCGGGCGGACCCTTCCGGACATTGCTGGCCGAGGAGCTGCGTTCAGTGACGCCAGCCCAGGCTTGCGATCACCCGAACTGGTCCATGGGGCAAAAGATTTCGGTGGATTCGGCCACCCTGATGAACAAAGGCCTGGAGCTGATCGAGGCTTGCTGGTTGTTCAATACCACGCCCGAGTCGGTTGAAGTGCATGTGCATCCGGAAAGTATCATTCACTCCATGGTGGAGTACGCCGATGGCTCGGTGCTGGCGCAGATGGGCAGCCCCGATATGCGCACGCCCATTGCCAACGGCCTGGCCTGGCCCGAGCGGATTGATGCGGGCGTGGCGCCACTGGACCTGTTTTCCATTGGCCGGTTTCACTTTGAGCGGCCGGATCTCGGACGCTTCCCGTGCCTGCGGCTGGCGGCAGAAGCTTTTGCTGCCGGGGGCACCGCGCCCGCAGTGCTTAATGCCGCCAACGAAGTGGCCGTGGCCGCCTTTCTGGAAGGGCAGCTGTGCTTTGCCGACATCCCCGTTATCATAGAGAAAACCCTGTCGGCGGTGGCGGTGATGCCCGCCGACAGCTTTGAAATCATTTTCGCCAAGGACGCTGAAGCCCGGGAGTACGCCCAGGCATTGCTGCGCTCACTCTGACCGGGGCACCACGCGGACACGTTATGCAGATTATCCAAACCGTTCTGGCACTGGCACTGACCCTGGGAATTCTGGTCACCCTGCACGAATTCGGGCATTTCTGGGTGGCCCGGCGATGCGGCGTAAAGGTGCTGCGCTTTTCAGTCGGCTTTGGTAAGCCGCTGATCTCCTGGTACGACCGAAAAGGCACGGAGTACGCCATAGCGGCGATCCCCCTGGGCGGCTACGTTAAAATGCTGGATGAACGGGAGGGGCCGGTTCCCGAAGAACTCCGGGATCAGGCATTCAATGCCAAGTCGCCGTCCCGGCGTATTGCCATTGCCGCCGCCGGCCCCATTGCCAATTTCCTGTTTGCCATTGCCGCCTATTGGCTGCTCAGTGTCGTTGGTGTGACCACCGTGGCGCCTGTGGTGGGTGATGTGGCACCTGAGAGCGTGGCCCAGCGTGTGGGCCTGGAAGAGGGTATGGAAATCCATGCGGTGGATGGCCATCAGGTGACCTCATGGCGCGATGTCAGCATGCGTTTGTTGGAGCGCGCTGGTGAGCAGGGGCAGATTGCCCTGGATGTGTCCCGGGATGGCTCCCGGGGTACGGTTACTGGCAGCCTGGGTGGCTGGCGCTTGAATGAAGACACGCCCGATCCCCTGAATTCATTTGGCATTGCGCCCTGGCGCCCGGAAGTGCCCGCCGTGATTGGCCAGGTGTCTGATGATGGTCGTGCCAAAGCGGCTGGGTTAGAGTCGGGTGACCGGGTTGTCGCCGTGAACGGCGAACCGCTGGAGGATTGGTTTGCGTTGGTGGAACATGTTCGCACGTCCCCGGAGCAGCCTCTGGACCTGACCATCGAGCGCGATGGCCAGACCCGGCAACTGACGGTTCGGCCGGCTTTGAAGACCACCGAAAACGGCGAGGACATTGGTTTTGTGGGTGCCGGCGTTGCCTCCATTTCCTGGCCGGATGAGCTGTTGCGAGAGGTTCGCTACGGGCCTCTGGAAGCGATTCCGAACGCCGTCTCGGAAACCTGGGGTGATACCCGCCTGACACTCGTGGCCATCAAGAAAATGGTCACGGGGCTGCTGTCACCGACCAACCTGAGCGGCCCGATTACCATCGCGCGCGTCGCCGAGGCGAGTGTGAGTTCCGGATTTGAAGATTTTGTGCGGTTCCTGGCCTACCTGAGCGTCAGTCTCGGTGTGCTGAACCTGTTGCCGGTGCCGGTGCTCGATGGTGGGCACATTGTTTACTACGTGATCGAGGCCATACGCCGAAAACCGGTATCCGAGCAGGCTCAGGCACTTGGATTACGAATTGGTATGGCTTTGATCCTGACTTTAATGGCGTTTGCTCTTTACAACGACCTGATGCGGTTGTGAGAATTGCGGGCTCCTTACCGCAAATTAACCAGGCGAAAACTGAATGAGACGTTCCCTTCTAGCTGTAGCCGTTGGCCTTGCACTTGGCACAACCGGTATTGATTCGGCACTGGCAGACGAATTCACGGTGGCGGATATCGAGGTGGAAGGCCTCCAACGGGTATCGGCAGGTTCTGTTTTCTCAGCATTCCCAGTCAACATTGGCGAGCAGCTTGATGAAACCGCGCTGGCCAGCGCCATCAAGGAACTGTTCCGAAGCGGGTTGTTTACCGATATTGAGGCCAGTCGCGAAGGTGGCGTACTGATTCTCACGGTTAAGGAGCGGCCCTCGATCTCTTCGATTGAAATCGAAGGTAACAAAAACATCGAAACCGAGATTTTGATGGATGCCCTGGCCGGCGCCGGTCTGGAAGAGGGGCAGGTGTTCCAGCGCGCCACGCTTGAGCGGCTGGAGTTGGAGATTCTGCGTTCCTACATTGGCCAGGGCCGTTATAACGCCCGTGTTAGCGCCACTGCAGAGGAATTGCCTCAGAATCGTGTTGCTGTGCGCCTGGACATCAACGAAGGCTCGGTTGCCGCGATCCAGCACATCAACATTGTGGGCAACCAGGATTTCAGCGACGAAGAGCTGATTGAGCTGTTCGAACTGCGCACCAGCAGCTGGTGGAACTCGCTGACCAATAAAGACAAGTATGCCCGTGAACGTTTAAGTGGTGATCTGGAGTCCCTGCGTTCTTTCTACCTTGATCGCGGCTATCTGGATTTCACCGTGGAGTCCAGCCAGGTATCGATATCGCCAGACAAGCAGCAGGTGTTCATCGCCATCGCCCTGAACGAGGGGCCTCAGTACACCGTGGGTGACGTTCGCCTGCGTGGTGATCTCATTGTCGGTGAAGAGGAACTGCGCAAGCTCATTTCACTGGAAGAGGGGGATGTGGTCTCCCGCTCGAAACTGACCGAGCTTTCCGAGGCTCTGTCCTACCGCCTGGGCAGGGAAGGGTATGCATTCGCCAACGTGAACGCGATGCCGGAGGCGTCAGAGGGCAACACGGCGAACATCACCTTCTACGTTGAGCCCGGCAAGCGCGCCTACGTGCGCCGCATCAATTTCGAAGGCAACGTGTCCACCAAGGACGAAGTGTTGCGCCAGGAAATGACTCAGATGGAAGGCGGTGTGGCCTCCACTGACCGCATCGAGCTTTCCAAATCCCAGCTTGAGCGTCTTGGCTTTTTCAAAACCGTGAACGTGGATACCGTGCCGGTGCCCGGCACCGATGACCAGGTGGACGTGAACTATGCGGTTGAGGAACAGCCCACCGGCAGCCTGTCCGCCTCGGTAGGTTTCTCCCAGAGTTCCGGTGTGATTCTGGGCGCCTCGGTGTCTGAAAATAACTTCTTTGGTACCGGTAAGCGGGCGTCCTTTGGTGTGAACGTCAGCGATTCGGTGAAGAGCGCGAATATTTCCTACATGGACCCGTATTACACGGTTGACGGCGTTAGCCGTGGCTTCAGCGTGTTTGGGCGCCAGACGGACTACGAAGACGAGGATGTGTCTTCCTACCTGCTGGATGAATACGGCGCCCGGTTGACCTTCGGTTACCCCACGGGTACCTACACCCGGTTGAACTTTGGTGTGGGTCTGACCCAGTCCGACATCAAGAACTGGGATGATACCAACGCCTTGGTGGAGGACTTCGCCAGAACCGAAGGCGACTCCTTCCTGAACTATTTTGTGTTTGGCAGCTGGCGTAAGAGCACCCTGAACCGGGGCATGCTGCCAACCGATGGCTATAGCCACTCGCTGTCGCTGGATGTGGCGGTTCCCGGCAGTGACCTGACTTTCTACAAGGCCAGTTACAAGACCAACTACTACTTCCCGCTGACCGACAACAACCGGTGGGTGGTACGGGCCCGGGGTGGCATTGGTTACGGTGACGGTTACGGCGATCGCTCCCAGATGCCGTTCTATGAACACTATTATGCCGGTGGTTATGGCTCGGTTCGTGGTTATGAGGGTAACTCCCTGGGACCACGTGTCATTGATAACGACGGCGATGATGTACCTTTCGGCGGTAACCTGCTGACAGAGGCCGGCCTGGAGTTCATCGTGCCAACGCCGTTCGCGGGCGATACCCGGACCATGCGAACCTCATTCTTCCTGGATGCCGGCCAGGTATTTGATACCTCCCGTGACGGCGCACCAGAGGAAGAGCTGGGTGAACTCCGTACGGCCGCCGGTATCAGCTTCCAGTGGATTACCGCTGTTGGTCCGTTGGCGTTCAGTCTGGCCAAGCCGTTGAACGACCAGGCGGGTGACGATACCCAGGTGTTCCAGTTCTCGCTGGGCCAGAGTTTCTGACATTGCTGACCGAACAATAAAGAGCAACCGCAAGGAGATTGATCATGACCCGTTTATTCACATTGGTTGGGGCAGCGTTATTGCTGGCCTGCTCGGTGCAGGCCAGCGCCGAAACGCGGATTGGTGTGGTTGATCTGCGCCAGGCCCTCTTTTCCTCCGACGATGCCCAAAGTTTTTCCCAGCAGTTGGAAAAGGATTTTGGGGACGAGGAAGCAAAAGTGCGCCAGGTGCAACAAGAAGCGCAAAAGCTTCAGGAGCGCCTGCAGAAAGACGGCGCGATGATGAACGAGGCTGAACGCAAGGAGCTGTCCGGTCAGTTCCAGCGCAAGGTGCAGGAGTTTAACCAGCTCAAGCAGCGCCTGGATGCCACCGTGAACCAGCGCAAGCAGCAGTTTGTTGAGAATGCCCGCCCGGAAGTGGATGCTGCGGTCAAGGAGTTGCTGGAAGAGAACAATCTGGATCTGATTCTGCCGAGCGAGGCCGTGGTGTATGCCAAGCCGGACATGAACCTGACCGAAGCACTGCTGAACAAGCTGAACGAGTGATGATTGCGGGGCTCCCCGGCCCCGGTATTGGGAGAAAACCATGACACAGACGTCCTATCGGCTTCAGGAAATAGCCGATGCACTGGGAGCCAGTCTCCGGGGAGACCCCGACACCCTGATTACCGGCCTGGCCACCTTGCAGGCTGCCGGGCCGGGTCAGATCAGTTTCCTGGCCAATGCCGCGTATGGTAAGTACCTGAAAGAGACCCGTGCGTCTGCTGTCATTGTCTCGCCGGATCAGGCCGAGAATTCTCCGACCAATGTCCTGTTACTCGATAACCCCTACATGGGCTATGCTCGCCTCAGCCATTGGTTTGACCCCGCGCCAGTTGCGCCACCCGGCATTCACCCCACCGCAGTGGTGGATGAGTCCGCTCACATTGATGAAACCGCCAGTGTCGGCCCTCACGTAGTGATCGAGGCCGATGCGTCTATTGGTGCTCATGTGGCGGTCGGTGCCGGCACCATCATTGGAGCTCGTTCCCGCATCGGCGACCACACCGTTATACGCCCCCGGGTAACCCTGGCCCACGATGTCACTGTTGGCCAGCGGTGTCATATTCTCAGTGGCGCGGTTATCGGCTCTGACGGTTTCGGTTTTGCGAACGAACAGGGCGCCTGGCACCGCATTGCTCAGCTGGGCGGTGTTGAACTGGGCGACGATGTGGAGGTGGGCGCCAATACCACCATTGATCGGGGCGCCCTGGAGAACACGGTGATTGGTAATGGGGTGAAGCTGGATAACCTGATCCAGATCGCCCATAACGTGCGGATTGGTGATCACAGCGCCATGGCGGCCATGGTTGGCATTGCCGGCAGCAGCCGCATTGGCCGGCACTGTGTGTTTGGTGGCGCTTCCGGCGTGGCGGGCCACCTGGATATTGCCGATCAGGTACATTTAACGGGAATGACGCTGGTAACGGGTGATATCCGTGAACCGGGAGTGTATTCTTCCGGCACCAGTGCGGATACCAACCGGAATTGGCGTAAAAACGCCGTGCGTTTCCGGCAACTGGATGCTCTGGCACGGCGTGTGCGAGAACTTGAAAAGAAATCAAAGGGCTGAGGCCAAAGAACATGATGTATATCGATGAAATTCTGGAATATCTGCCACACCGTTACCCGTTCTTGCTGGTGGACCGGGTAACCGAGGTCGAGAGCGGTGTCTCGGCCAAGGGCTACAAGAACATCTCGTTTAACGAGCCGTTCTTTACGGGACATTTCCCCAACAACCCGATTATGCCGGGTGTGTTGATTATCGAAGCCATGGCGCAGCTTTCCGGAGTTCTCGGTTTTGTCACTGTTGGCCGCAAGCCGGCAGACGGTCTGATACAATATCTGGCTGGGTCCAGCAAAGTGCGTTTCAAGCGCCCGGTATTCCCGGGTGACCGCCTGGATATGGAAACTGAATTTGTTTCGGCCAAACGTGGCATCTGGCGCTTCAACTGCCGGGCTCTTGTGGACGGCGAGGTAGTATGTGTGGCCGAAATTCTGACCGCTGAGAGAGAAGTTTAATGGCAGCAACCGACTGGTCGGGTATTCATCCTCAGGCGATCGTCGATCCGTCAGCAAAACTGGCGGACAACGTGACCGTGGGCCCGTGGAGCTACATTGGCCCGGGGGTTGAGATTGGTGAAGGTACCGAGATCCTGTCCCATGTTGTTGTCAAAGGGCCAACGGTTATTGGCCGCAATAACCGGATTTTCCAGTTCTCCAGCATTGGGGAAGAGTGCCAGGACAAGAAGTACGCCGGTGAGCCGACTACTCTTATCATCGGTGATAACAATATCATTCGCGAAAACTGCACCATCCATCGGGGTACGGTTCAGGATCGCGGTGAAACCCGCATAGGCAGCGGCAACCTGCTGATGGCGTACGTCCACGTGGCGCACGATTGTGTGGTTGGCAATGACACCATTCTGGCTAACTGCGCTACCCTGGCCGGACATGTCACCGTGGGGGACCACGCGATTCTGGGTGGCGGCACCATGGTGCACCAGTTCTGCAGGATCGGCCCGCACAGCATGTCGGCCGGCGGCAGCATTGTCCTCAAAGACATCCCCGCCTATGTCATGGCCAGTGGCCAGTCCGCCGAGCCCCACGGCATGAATGTGGAAGGCCTCAAACGCCGTGGCTACAGTAAGGACGTACTGACGGCATTGCGTCGGGCCTATAAGGTGATCTATCGTCAGGGCCTGACCACGGACCAGGCGCTTCGTGAGCTGAAAGAGCAGTTCGCCGATGTGCCGGAAGTCCAGCCACTGATTGATTCTCTTGAGGGAACCGGTCGCGGCATCATCCGCTGATCCGGCGGGAGGGTGTCGTTGACCCGGACCAATACCTTGCCTTCCAGGCCGTCCAGCCAGCCACTGATTGCTATCATCGCCGGTGAGGCATCGGGGGACATCCTCGGTGCCGGCCTGATTCGCTCTCTTCGTAAACGCTATCCACACGCTCGGTTTGTCGGTATCGGCGGCGATGAAATGATCTCTGAGGGGTTCCACTCGCTTGTGCCCATGGAGCGATTGTCGGTCATGGGCCTGGTGGAAGTGCTGGGGCGTATCCGCGAACTGTTCCGGATACGCGGGCGGCTGTACGAGTATTTCTTCGCCAATCGTCCGGATGTGGTGATTGGTATCGACTCCCCGGATTTTACCCTCGCCATTGAGCGCCGTTGCCGTGAAGCCGGCATTCCGACGGTTCACTACGTCAGCCCCTCCGTGTGGGCCTGGCGCCAGAAGCGCATCTTCAAGATCGCCAAATCGGTGGATCTGATGCTCACCCTGTTTCCCTTTGAAGCCCGCTTTTACGAAGAACACCAAGTGCCGGTGGCGTTTGTGGGCCACCCGCTGGCGGACCGTATTGCCATGGAACCGGACACCCTGGCTGCCCGGAAAGACCTGGGATTGGCTCCGGACAAGCCGGTACTGGCGGTCCTGCCCGGTAGCCGGGGTGGGGAAGTGGAGCGACTGGGCACGTTATTTTTGCAAACCTCCCTCTGGCTCCAGAGCCGCAAGCCGGACCTGCAGCTCGTCATTCCCTGTGTAAACCGGGAGCGGGAAAAGCAGGTGCAGGCACTGGTGGATGCCTTGGAGGTTCAGTTGCCCGTGACTCTCGTGCGTGGCCGCTCCCGGGAGGTGATGGCCGCCAGCGATGTGGTATTGCTGGCCTCGGGCACCGCCACCCTGGAAGCCATGTTGTTGAAAAAGCCCATGGTGGTGGGGTACCGGTTGAGCAACCTTAGTTACAAGCTGCTGTCGAAACTGGTGAAAGTGCCCTGGGTGGCACTGCCCAACCTGTTGGCCCGGGACAGCCTGGTGCCGGAGTTGCTACAGGATGACGCTACCCCCGAAGCCCTCGGCGCAGCGGTTCTGGAGCGCCTGGACAACGAGGCCGAAAGAGAGCGCCTCAAGCTGGCCTTCACCGACCTGCACGAGACCCTGCGCCAGGATGCCGATGAGAAAGCCGCGCAGGCCATTACCCAGCTTCTGGAGGCTCGTTCGTAATGGCCAAATCCGTTCCCTTGCCGCCTTTTGAATGTTCCTATCAGGGTTGGCGCCTGGCCGGTGTGGACGAAGTGGGGCGCGGCCCGTTAATTGGCGCGGTGGTCACCGCAGCGGTGATCCTGGACCCGGAGCGCCCCATTGAGGGGCTGGCCGACTCCAAGAAACTGACCGAGAAACGCCGCCTGGCGCTTTACGACGAGATCCTGGAAAAGGCCGCCTGTTGGAGTCTGGGGCGCTGTGAGGCCCACGAAATCGACCAGTTGAATATTTACCAGGCCACGATGCTGGCCATGCACAGGGCCGTGGATGGCCTGGCGATTGCGCCGGAATACGTGTTGGTGGATGGCAATCGGTGCCCCAAATGGCACTGGGCATCCGAGCCGGTGGTTAAGGGTGATAGCCGGGTGGCGGCCATCAGTGCGGCTTCTATCCTGGCAAAAGTGACCCGGGACCGGGAGATGGCCGCCCTGGACGAAGAATTTCCCGGCTTTGGTCTGGCGCAACACAAGGGTTACCCTACACCGGTACACCTTGAAGCACTGAATCGCCTGGGCGCTACGCCCCATCACCGGCGTTCGTTCCGGCCGGTGGCCGAGGCCATCGAGCGCGGTGGCATTTACCAGGTGGCGGAAGAGCTCCAGTATCCAGCGGATCTATTCGAGGATGTTGACTAACTCAGGATAATTTCACGGGAGGCAAGTCCATGACGACTGATAAACGGCGCCGCTACTCCGCTCCGGTGGTGGATGGCATCAACAAATCCGCCAGTCGGGCCATGCTCAGAGCCGTTGGCTTTCAGGATGAAGACTTCCGAAAACCCCAGATTGGCATTGCCTCCACCTGGAGTAACCTCACCCCCTGCAACATGCACATCGACGGCCTGGCCCGGGAAGCGGCCCGGGGCGCGGATGAGGCCGGCGGCAAGAGCCTCATTTTCAACACCATCACCATTTCAGACGGCATCGCCAACGGCACCGAGGGCATGAAGTATTCCCTGGTGTCCCGGGAAGTGATTGCCGACTCCATTGAGACCGTCGCCGGTTGCGAAGGCTTTGATGGCCTGGTGGCCATCGGCGGCTGTGACAAGAACATGCCCGGCTGCATGATGGGCCTGGCGCGCCTGAACCGTCCGGCGGTGTTCGTGTATGGCGGCACCATCCAGCCCGGCGAGAACCACACCGACATCATTTCCGTATTCGAGGCAGTGGGTGCTCACGCCCGTGGCAACATGGATCTGATTGAGGTGAAGCAGATCGAGGAAACGGCCATTCCCGGGCCGGGTTCCTGTGGCGGCATGTACACGGCCAACACCATGGCCTCCGCCATTGAGGCCATGGGCATGAGCCTGCCGGGCAGTTCTGCCCAGAACGCGGTATCGGACACCAAGGTGGCCGATTGCGAAGCCGCCGGCGCCGCCGTTCTGGAGTTGCTGGAGCGGGACATCAAACCCTCCGACATAATGACCCGTGAAGCCTTCGAAAACGCCATCACGGTGGTGATTGCCCTGGGTGGCTCCACCAACGCGGTGCTGCACCTGCTGGCGATGGCCAGCACCGTTGGCGTATCGCTGTCGTTGGATGATTTTGTCCGTATCGGCAAGCAGGTGCCGGTGCTGGCGGACCTTCGCCCCTCCGGCCATTACATGATGTCCGAGCTGGTGGCCATTGGCGGCATCCAGCCGTTGATGAAAATGCTGCTGGACCGGGGACTGCTGCACGGGGACTGCCTGACGGTCACCGGCAATACCCTGGCCGAGAACCTGGCTGGGGTATCGCCGTACCCGGAAGACCAGCAGATCATCCACGCCTTCGAGAATCCCATCAAGCCGGACAGTCACCTGCGCATTCTGTACGGCAACCTGGCCCCCGAGGGCTCGGTGGCGAAGATTACCGGCAAGGAAGGCACCCACTTCTCCGGCCGGGCCCGGGTGTTCCATTCCGAAGAAGAGGCCCAGGCCCGTATCCTGGACGACACCGTGGTGGCGGGCGATGTGCTGGTCATCCGCTACGAGGGCCCGAAAGGCGGTCCCGGCATGCGGGAAATGCTCAGCCCCACCTCCGCCATTATGGGCAAGGGCCTGGGCAGCGAGGTGGCGTTGATTACCGATGGCCGGTTCTCCGGTGGCAGCCACGGTTTCGTGGTGGGGCATATCACGCCGGAAGCGGCTGTCGGTGGTCCGATTGCCCTGGTCGAAGATGGTGACACCATCACCATCGATGCGGTGAGCAATTCCATCTCCCTGGACATTTCTGAAGAGGAAATGGAAAAACGGCGCCAGGCCTGGGCGAAACCGGCGCCCCGGGTTGCTCGCGGGGTACTTGCCAAATACGCGCGCACCGTGAGTTCCGCGTCCACCGGGGCGGTGACCGACTTGCCCTGAACGAGCCCGGTTTAGTCGGAGTTGGAGCTGCCGTAGCCGGTCAGCTCCATGTAACCCTCGCCACCGTGGCTGCCTGACACCGTGACCGGGCTTTCCCAGTATGGATAAAGCCCGTTGTTACGGTAATCGCCCGGTGGCGCCTCCAGTTTCAGGTCCAGACCGTGATCCGGCAAGGAGATGTCCCATTGGCGCGGATAGCCTTCCTGTTTGATGCGCGGCTCCAGCGCCAACTGGTCGGGCCTCAGTGCCACTGGTTCGCCCTGTGCAGGAATCCAGGTGCCGGAACGATAGGCCCCGTTCTCCTCCCTTAACTGGAAGGCCATCAGTTTGTCACCTGAGTCCAGGTGCAGGGCAAACCAGTCCCAGCCCTGTTGGCCGGTTTTCAGAAACTGGCTGCTCCACTCCCGATCGAACCAGCCTTTGCCGGACACCCGGTGCGCATTCCCGTTCAGGGTCACCGTGCCTTCAATGCGTATATCCACCAGGCTGAAATACATGGAGCCTTCACCGGTTGCCGATTTGGCGCTGAATCCCTGATCGCCGTGGGCCACGGGTTCGCCCCGGATGGTCAGCGTGAGGTCGTAGGACCACTGATCGGCTGTTACCTGCAGACGCCAGCGGTCCGGGTCGGCGGTGGCCTGAAGTTGCCAGTCGTCGAGCCAGACCGAGAAAGGTTCTGCCCGCGCGCCAGCATGGCCGATATCGCCCCGCGCCAGTTGTTCGGCAAAGTAGTGCTGGTTGTCAAAGCTCACAGCTGCGTGGGCCATCCAGGCGGCCTGCAACGGCCAGTTTTCTGCCGCCGGAGGCTCGGCATTCATAGGCCTCGGTGTGAGCGCCTGTCGGAACTGGGTCCACTGCAGGCCCAGCGACTGGCCATCCGGGGTGCTCAGGTTGGCGGTCAGGTACCACCACTCAATACGGTGTTGCGGATGTGGTCCGAAATCTTCCGGGAACGATAAACGTTCACCGGGGCCGGGCTGCAGGAAGGGCACTTCGGTGTTGGTGTCCGCCACGCCGGCAAGGCCCGCGAAGCCGTAGGGTTCCGGTTCCCGGGAGCAGCCGGCCAGAGCGGCCACAAGGATCACTAAAAGTGCCCATCTCATCGCTCACCCCCAGCCAGGGCATTGGCACTCACCGGCACCGAAGCGCTGTGTTTCAGTTGGTACCGCATAAGCAGGGTTATGCTCAGGCCGATCAGGACACTTATGGCCGCCAACTGCAGCCAGAAAGCCGGGTAGATAGCCATCGGCAGCGACCAGCCGAAGGCCATTGGATTAATGCGATGCACCAGCACCCAGGTGAGCCAGATGCCCAATGGCAGTGCCAGGAGGGTAATGGTGCCGGTCAGTGACAGTGATAACCGCATCAGTTGAAGGCTGGCCTCCCGGCGCGACAGACCCCAGACCAGCAGCAGGCGGAAATACCAGGAACGGGTGGAAAAGAACACCCAGCCCATCAGGAGCAGGGAGGTGCCCGACAGCACCAGAGTGAGCATCGTCATGGCCCGGGTGAGCAGGAAGGTCTGATCGAAGATATTGGAAGCCAGGGCCTGGATTGTCCGGTTGTTGCGCACGGTTAGCTGCTCCATGCCCCAGAGCTGTTTAAGCTCACCGGTAATGGCCTCCATGGTGAGCTGGCCGGGCGATATGGACAGGCTTTGGAAGCGGATATCGAACGTCTCCGGCAGTAAAGCGGCAGGAACCAGAATCTCGCCGGCGGGCCGGCCGTAGTCCGGATAAACCGCCAGGACGGGCAGGGTCATGGTTTCCCCGCCCAGGGAGACGTCCAGGGTATCGTTCACCTGGATGTTTTGCCGGCGTGCCAGCTGTTCATTGACCATCAAGCCGGCGTTTTCATGCAGGCGCTGCCAGGGGGCCGGCGTGGAGTCCAGAAGTCGCCAGTCTTCCACCAGCGGGCCTATGGGGTCCAGGGCAAAGACATCGACGGCTTGGCCAGTATTCTCCGGGGGGGCTGCCACTGTCGCCCGCCCGCGAATCACACGGTGCCAGGGTCCAAGGCCCTCCTCCCCAGCGGCCCTGGTGAGCCAGTCTGTCGCCAGCGAGGCATTGGCGCCCGCCGGCACTTCAATGTAGTAGGGGGCTTCCAGGCGCTGTGCCAGCCACTGGTCAAACGTGTGTTCAAAGGTGGTTACCAGGGCCTGGACCGCCAGCACAAGAGCCATGGCGAACTGCAGCGCCACCAGGGGCAACGCCAGCCGTCGGGCCAGCACCGACAGTTCCCGGTGGCGCCAGCGTACCAGCGGGTCAACGGCCTGGCTTGCCCGCCAATCCGCAAGTCTGGAAATCAGCCGGGGAGCCAGCACCCCAAAAGCCACAAACACGAGTGCAACGGCAGCAAACAGCCAGAACAGGGTAGGTGCCCAGGCCACCAGCACCAGCCCGGGCAATAGGACTAAAAGCAGGGGCCACCGGCGCCGGTGAGGGGAACGAAACGGCCGGGACAGCCGCCGGAGCACCGGGCGAAGCCCGTCGGACAGACAGGCAACGAGAACCACCGCCATCATGATGAGTACCGGTGTGGCCCAGGCTGCGCTTTCTCCCGCATACAGCGGCGTGTCGAACAGGCCTTCAAGCGCCTGGCCGAAGCCATTGCCCAAAATACTCGCCAGCCAGCGGCCCAGCCAGACACCGGGAAAAATACAGATCATGGCCAGGATCGCAATTTCGATCACCAACCACTGGTTGATGCGACTCCGGGGTACGCCATAACGATGCAACAGCGCGAAGCTGTCACGGCGCTGGGCCAGACCCAGTAGGTAGACGCTGCGTACCAGCAAGGCGGTAATCAGCAACACCAGTATTCCCAGGGCATCCAGGTTCAGCAAAAAACTCTCGCCCAATTCACCGGTATCGGGGCCCACCTGGAAGGGTGCACGCTGGTAGCCGGGGGGAAGGGCGGAGTTTTCAGTCGCTGGGGCAATCAACAACGAGAGCTCGTGGCGATGGCCTCTCGCGCGTTCTGCCGCGCGGCTGATATCCACAAAGGGTTTGCCGTCGAGCCGGTTCCCCCAAGGCGAGTTCCCTTCGGTCTGGTCGCCAAAACAGTTCGCCGCCATGGGGTCGATACCAACGATACGGCCATCGCCGGGTTGGGAGACTTCCAGCCAGGGCATGACGCAGAGACCCTGGCGGCGGAGCTCCACAAAATCCCCAACCGTGACCGGCTGGCCGTCGGTCCGCACTATCTGCTGGCGCTCGGCAACCGCTGATTCGCTTTGGTCGAGGCTGGCCCGGGCCTGACTGGTCAGGTGATGCACGCCGGTCCAGAGCATGGTCGCCAGGATAATCATGATCGCCAGTGCGAGAAGCTGGAGCGGGTGGCGGCGATAATGGCTGAGCAGGGCGGCCGGAAGTGTCATCGGTGTCAGTTCCGGTAGAGGTGACCAAGATCCAGATGCTGGCCACATCGGGCGGCCAGTTCGCTGTCGTGAGTCGCCAGAACCAGGCCGCAACCGTACCTCGACTGGAGTTCAAAGAGTTGTTCGATGACCGCCTCGGCGGTATGGCGGTCCAGGCTGCCGGTGGGTTCGTCGGCCAGGATCAGTGCCGGCTTCATGGCAAAGGCCATGGCCAGGGCGGCTCGTTGTCGCTGGCCGCCGGATACCTGATCCGGGTAGCGATGGGCGAGTCCGCCGATGTCCAGTCGCGCCAGCCAGTCCTGACTGTTTTCCTGGTCCTGTCCGGCCAGCCGGGCCCGCAGGCGTACGTTATCCAGCAGGGACAGTGCAGGCATCAGGTTGGCTTCCTGGAAGACCACGCCGATCTGTTGTCGCCGTAGAGTCGCCCATCGGCTTTCAGTCCGAGCGTTGCTGGCTGTGCCGTCGAACTGTTGACCGAGTGCGCGCACACTGCCTGCGTCCGGTGCTTCAAGGCCGCAGAGAATGTTCAGCAGCGTACTCTTGCCGGAGCCGGAGCGTCCGGTCAGTGCGAGCGATCCACCCCGGGATAGTTCGAGGGAAATGTCGTCAAAGACCGGCACGCGCTCGGTGCCGCTGCGGAACTGTTTTGTGAGGTTGCAGGCGGTTAGCAGCGCGTCCGTCATGTCATTTGGTTTCAACGTCCATGGTTGGTCCAACCTGGTCCAGGTATTCGCCGTAGCCCTCGGCGGCCATGTCTTCCTTGGGTATGAAGCGCAGTGCCGCCGAGTTCATGCAATAGCGTAGACCAGTTGGAGGGGGGCCGTCGGTAAACACATGGCCCAGGTGGGAGTCAGCCACCTTGCTGCGGATCTCGGTGCGCACCCCGAACCAGGATCGGTCTTCTTTCTCGACCACAACACCCGGTTCGATGGGCCGGACGAAGCTCGGCCAGCCGGTGTTGGATTTGTACTTGTCACTGGAAGAGAACAAAGGTTCTCCAGAGACAATATCGACGTACAGGCCTGCCCGCTTCTCGTCGTAGTACTCGTTCTTGTACGCCGGTTCGGTGCCGTCTTCCTGGGTGACGTTGTACTGCATCGGTGTCAGGCGCTCTTTTAGCACCTCATCGGAAGGCTTTTCAAAGCTGCTGGCGTCAAAGCCTTTGCCGTTGTCCTTCATGGCGCTTTCGCTACTGCCATCGCCACTGTTGGTTTGTTTCGGGCGGTATTGACTGTAGTCCACTTCCTGATCGTCTCCCCATACTTCCTCGATGAACTGATAGCGACCAGAATTGTAGGTGTAGATTTTGTAACGCACAGGGTTCTTGCGGTAGTAATCCTGGTGATATTCCTCGGCGTCATAGAAGGCTTCAAAGGGCACGATGTCGATGATCACCGGGTCGTCGTAGCGACCGGATTCCGCCAGAGCCTGCTTGGAAGCCTCCGCGATGCGCTTCTGTTCGGCGTTGTGGTAGAAGATGGCCGGGCGGTACTGCTGGCCCCGGTCGACGAACTGACCGTTGGGATCGGTCGGGTCCATGGTGCGCCAGAGCGCCTGCAGCAGGCCTTCATAGGTGATCACGTCCGGATCGTAGTAAACCTGTACCGACTCGGTATGACCGGTTTTACCGCTGGAAACCTGCTCATAGGTCGGGTTCGCTTCGGTGCCTCCGCTATAACCCGATACCGCCTCGACAACACCGGGCACCCTTTCTTCATAGGCCTGTTCCACGCACCAGAAGCATCCGCCCGCGAAGGTGGCTACTTCAAGCGAGGGGTCGTCCGGCGCGAAGGATGAGTCCTTGGGCTTTGCGTCGGTGGTGTCAGCCTGGCAGCCGACCAGGACAGCTAGGCCGATGGCGAGTAACAGTCGCAAAGAAAGTGATATGCGTTTCATAAGACTATCCCGGAATTCTTTGTACGTGAATAACTCTGAAATTTTCAAAGTGACTTATCCTTTGTGACCCATGGAATCATGGATAATTCCTTAGCCCGGACAGGATTGAAGTACCAAGTTTTTATTTATACGAGTCATTAACGCGGTTGGGTTTATTGGCGTGCTATTCTCGGGGAACAGCAAAAACAAGATAGAGGCTCCAAGTGAAAAGTGACGGCGAATACTACCCGGTAAAATCCTCCCAGATTGTTCTGAGGGAGTTGATGGTTCCTTCCTATGAGAACTTTGGTGGCAAGGTCCATGGCGGTGTTGTGCTGTCGTTGATGGATAAAATTGCCTATGCCTGTTCAGCCTCCCACTCCAAATGTTATTGCGTGACGGCATCGGTGGATAAGGTGGACTTTCTGAATCCTGTCGAAGTCGGTGAGATCCTGACGCTTTATTCGTCAGTGAATTACACCGGTAAGTCTTCAATGGAAGTTGGTATCCGGGTTGTCTCCGAGAACTTCAAAACCGGCGCTATCCGGCATACCAACACGTCCTATTTCACCATGGTCGCTTTGAATCCGGATACCAAGGCCCCGGAGACGATTCCCGGTCTTTTACTGGAAAGTGACGAGGAAGTCAGGCGGTTTCTGGAAGGTCGGCTGAGGCGCAAGGTCCGCAAATTGCAGCGTCATGATCTGGATCGTGCCAGGCAGGAAATCGATTACGAAGTTGGCGATGATTCGCTGGCGGGGGAGAACTGCAAGGTGGCGAAATAGCGGCGACTCAAAAGCCCCCGCAGAAAGCAAGAAGGCCAGCAAAAGCTGGCCTTCTTTCAATTGGTAGCGGGGGCTGGATTCGAACCAACGACCTTCGGGTTATGAGCCCGACGAGCTACCAGACTGCTCCACCCCGCATCAAACTGGTTGTTAATCGGTATGCCCCGATCAACGTGGTGCGAATAGTACAGAGACCCCGAGAGGCTGTCAACTGCTCCTGCAAACAATTTCAGGCAAGCCGGGGCCCTGCGGGCCTAGACTTTCAGGTTTTCGACCAACCCTCGCAGTCGCCGGACTTGCGCCTGAATCGCGCCGGTGGCGGTCACCGTCTCTGTCATACCCTCGGTGTTCCGGTCGGCCACTTCGGCTATCTTGATCACTCGTTGATCGATTTCGTCGGCCACCTGGCTCTGCTCTTCGGTTGCTGTGGCAATCTGGTCAGCCATGGAGCGGATGGTGGTGACGGTATCGGCGATTTCCCGCAAGGCGGACTCAGCTTCGCTCATGGCGTCCGCGCCCCGATGAGCCTCTTCCTGGCCTTTTTGCATGGCTTCGGCGACTTCGCCGGTGCCGGCCTGGAAGCGGCCTACGATGTCATCGATTTTGCCGATGGATTCCTGGGTTCTCCGGGCCAGGCCGCGAACCTCATCGGCAACCACGGCAAAGCCCCGACCCGCCTCGCCGGCCCGGGCAGCCTCGATTGCCGCGTTCAGTGCCAGCAGATTGGTCTGGTCGGCAATGTCTGTGATTACGGACAGTACCGTTCCCACTTCCCTGCTTTCATCCTGCAGGCGGGTGGTGAGTTCCTTGAGCTCGCCCATGCGGCTAGAAAGGGTCTGTACCATTTGAGCGGCCCCGGACACGGTCTTTTGTCCGGCATCCGTCTGCTGTTCTGCTCGAACCGTGGCCTCGGCGGCGTCACTGGTGTTGCGGGCCACCTCCTGAACCGTGGCGCTCATTTCGTTGACAGCGGTGGCCACCTGCTCGGTGTCAGAGCGCTGGTGGTCCACACCCTGTCGCGACTGTTCGATGATGTCGGCTGCATTTGCCGTGCTGTCATCAATCTGTTTGGCGGCGTCCCGGACACCGCCAACCAGTTCGCCAATCTGGCGCTTCATGGTGTTGTAGGCTTCGACGATTTCAGCAATCTCGTTGTCCTTGAACTCGTGCTCCATGGTCTGGCGAAAATCCCCGTTGGCCAGGGCGATGAGCCGATTCTGAAGCATGTGTATCTGATCCATCAGGTAGGTGAGGCCGAACATTCGGCCCAGAATGACGAGCAACAGAATGGCCAGGACCATGGAAATGGACATGATCTGATTGAACTGGGTATTGCGGTCGGCAAGGGTGGACATCATGCCAACCGCCTTGTTCATCTCCGACAGGACACGTGGCGACATCTCCTGCAACTGTTTGAGTGTCTGGGTGTCCGGGGTATTCATGTAATCAACCAGGGCAGGCCGGTACTTTTGCCAGAGCGCGAATACGCTCTCCAGTTGGGCGCGGATGTCTGGGTCCTTTACGGCAGGAACGCCAGCCTCTTCACTGCCGTTCAGCAACCACCCATGTGCGCGTTCCCATTGTTCAATGGTTTTTTGGGCTTGGGCGGGCTGTTCCACGCCGGCAGCCACCATCTGGACTTCCTTGGCGACCCGCTGACTGAGCATGCGTTGTGCGCCCGCTACATTAAGGGATCGGGCTTCGCCCGGATCGGTGCTGAAGTACAGAAACGACGCCGAACCCAGGGCGCAGAGGAAAATCAGCGTGTAGGAAAGAAGGAATTGATGATCGAGTTTGCGCACACCGATGGAGCGCAGGACGAGCTGGATGGTATGGGATACAAGTGCCCGTGGACGCATGCCGTCTTCCTTTCAGGAATGATGTATATATTTTCTATTATTAGGAAGGATTGTGGCACAGGCTGTGGCGGGGCTCTATTGGCCCAGATCAAGTGTGTCGTTGATATTGATAGAAGTGAGGGTGGCGATTCATAAAGCCGCCTGCATAACGCAAAAAGGCCAGCAATAGCTGGCCATTTTTTCAAATGGTAGCGGGGAGCAGAAGCGATTGAGCTTCTGCGGCGCCGCCATCCAGGCACGAAGTGCTGGTGGAAAGGCGGCGACTCAAAAAGCCCCCCGCAGAAAGCAAAAAGGCCAGCAATAGCTGGCCTTTTTTCAAATGGTAGCGGGGGCTGGATTCGAACCAACGACCTTCGGGTTATGAGCCCGACGAGCTACCAGACTGCTCCACCCCGCATCAAACTGGCTGTTAACCGGTGTGCCCCGATCAACGTGAGGCGCATCATAATGATATTCCGGCTGTTTGCCAACCCGTTTTTTTCAGTTTTTGATGCGGGGCGGTTTGCGCATCAGTTGCGGATGTTCACAACCTTGCCGTCATCAAAGTTCACCACGATGGTGTTGAAGCGGGACTGCCAGTAGCGCCAGCTGTCGCTTTCCAGGGTTGGTGTGCGGTGCGCGGGCGGATAGCCACGGGCAACCAGTACGGCGTCCTTGCTCATGCCCGGTACCACGCGGCCACTCTCGATGGCTTCACGCTCCAGGTCGCTGAACTTGCTCAGGTTTACCTTTGAGTCGCCGAAGTAGCGGTCGTAGATGCCGTCAATGCCCATGCCGGTGTACTTCTGCTTGTTCACCAGGGTCACTTCCATGCCGGTGTCCACTACGCGGAAGGTGATGGTTTTGCTTGAGGTGTCCATGATCTGAACTTCGGAGTTAACCGGAATCAGGGTGTCCACGGCGTAGTGGGTGGTTTCCAGCTCGCCCTTGTACGACCACATGTTGATCTGGGTGACCGCTGTTTTGCCTTCTTTCTGCGGGATGGGGCTTTTGCCCGCACAGCCGGCCAGAATGGCGGTGGCGAACAGTGCAATTATGATTTTCGTGAATTTCATCTACAGATCTCCTTTTCCTTGTCCATGTCTGATTCAGACAGTTGTAGATTACACCGGCTAATGGCACAACGCCATCACACCATCGGATTGGCAATGGGTAGCTTGAGCGTGAACGTCGCGCCCTGGTTGGGGCTGGAATCGACGGTGATCTCGCCATGATGTTTCTCGATCACGGTGCGGACAAATGACAGCCCCAGCCCGGTGCCGTGAATGCCCGCCAGCTCACTGCTTTTCTGCCGGTAGTAACGGTCAAACAGGTAGGGGAGTTCATTGGTGTCGATGCCGATGCCCTCGTCGGCGACCGCCAGGCAGGCCAGGTGGCCGGCCCGGTAAACCTCGATCTGGATGGATGAGCTTTCAGGGCTGTACTGGATGGCGTTGGTCAGCAGGTTGATTACCGCCCGTTCCAGTAGTTCGGCATTGCCACTGAGCCACAAATCCTCGGTGCCATGGAGCTGGAGGGAAATCTGTTTCTCCTGGGCCTGCTCACAGATGCTGTCCCGGGCATTCTCGACGATGGCCAGCAATTCGCAATCGTAAAAGCGGGTCTCGGTGAGCTGCTCGGCCCGCGCCAGTTGTACGAATTCTTCAGCCAGGTGATAGCTGCGACGGGCGAGGCGGCCGAGTTGTTCGATCTGCTGGGCATCGATGTGGCCGGGATCGCGCTTGATCTGTTCAATCAACGCCAGTTGGGAGACCAGCGGAGACCGAACATCGTGGGAGATAAAGTCGATGGCCTCACGGTGCTGGCGTTGCTGTTCACGGAGCTCTGAAATGTCGGAAATATTGGCGATGATCCCGTGCTGGTTGCTATCGGGTAGGGTGAACGGGGCGAAATGGATCAGGAAGTCCTTGCGATGAACCTTCAGGTCCACCGTGCGGCTTTCCTGTTGGGTGAGCGTGTCCGATACGGTTTCGTGCCATGGAGGCAGATCCCGGGGGTCATGTCCCTCCAGGAGCGTTGTTAGGGGCATGCCGCTGAGGCTGGGCATGGGCTCACGAAACCAGCGCTCGATGTGGTGGTTGGCAAACAGGATCATGCCCAGCTGGTCGGTAACAATGATGCCATCGGGCATATGCTCAAAACTGTGCCGGATGAACGCCTGTATCCGGGTTTGCCTCTCGGTGGCGAGGCGGACGTTTTCAACATGAGCCGAAATGTTTGCAAGGGCCGGGTGAGAGCTTTGGGTAGGGTTGTCCATGCAAAGGTCCAACCTCTGTAGATACCGTTGGATGACTTCCCGGCTCAGGTCGTTACGCAGGCTCAGGCCAATCATGTATTCGTTCTCGCCGCGAGTCAGCCGAACCCAGCTGTGCTGTTGTTGATGGTACCAGTGCGCGGCCTCGGGAAGAGGGGGAGCCTCGGTCAGCCGCATGCCCTGTTGTTGGAGGATTTCGCCATTTTCCGCGAACAGCCAGCCCTCCGGTTGGAAAAGTGCCTGGAAGTGACGAAGCAGTTGTGCCGGGTGGCGAATGGCGGGCTCCCGCAGGGACAGGTCGGGAGCGCAGGTGATCGCCTCCATCTGATGCTTGAGAATGCGGTTATTGATGGCCAGGCGGATGCCGCTAACCACCGGGACGGCGAGCAGGGGCAGGAGCAGCACGTTGGCGAACCCCCAATGGTGCTGCTCGGTTGCCAAGGCAAACAGGTAGCCGATGGCGATCAGGCCGAGGGACCATAGGGTTGTTTTTACTGCGAGCCAGTCCCTTTTCATGAGCCTTGGTTTTATTGTCGGTGTTGATTCGAGCGGTCAGTCCAGATAAAGCTCTCGGCCCGGGCCCCAGCGGCTGGCAAGGGGGCCATCGGAGAGAGCTTTGACGCGCACAAAATACCGTCTTCCGGGAATCAGACGCAAGGCCGCGGTGGTGTCATCAACATCGGCTTCCTTGATGATGTTGCGGAACTCGGGCTCTTCGGATAGCTGCAGTTGATAGTCCGTGGCGGTATCCACCTTTTCCCAGTAAATACGCACCTGGCTGTTCAGGTAATTAACGCTGATGATGCGCACCGGCGGAAGAGTGCCGTTGATCACCACTTTGCGGGTGTCGGAAATGGCCTTGGAATTACCGCCAGCACGGGTGGCTACGCGCCAGTAATACTGGCCCGGGCTGAGGCTCCGGGCAGGTTCGGCCTGGCTGGTGGCAGCCCACTCACTGGTGGCGACCAGTTTGTCGAAGTTTTCTGTTTCGGCAATCTCAACGCGGGCTCTTTCGTTGGTGCCGTTCAGTTGCCACTGGAACTGGGGCTGATCGTCGTTAACACTGGCGCCATCCGCCGGCGTTGCCAGATCCGGCTTTCTGGCCTGTACGTTCACCTCCAGGGCAATGGTGTCGGGAACGCCGGCAATACCCTGGCCGTTAAGCGCGGCAAGCTGGATTTCATAGCGCCCGTTGTCGAGGTTGGTGAGCGCATGTTGGGTGCCCGTTACTTCGCGGCTTTTAACCCAGTTGCCGGTTTGTTGCTCAAAAATATCCAGCCGGTAGCGGGTCGGCCATTGATATTGCCAGTTGAGCTGGACGGGAAGGCTGTTGATGACCTCGGGCATGGCGCCGATCTGGGGTGCCGGCGGCAGGGGGCGGATGCTTAGCCCCTGGCGACTGTCCGTGGATAGCGTTGCCCCGTAGCCGGCCGGAATACGGCGGGTATCTCCTGAAGAACCGAAGTCCACGCTGCCGTCGGTAACCTGGATGCTGCTGCCATCATTTCCGGTCTGGATGGCGAAGACGGTTCCTCGAACCGATGCCACGGCGGAGGGCGTGGTGATTTCGAAATGACTGTTTTTACCGGAGAGGGGGGTGACCCGACTGTGCAGTTCCCCTTTTTTCAGGCGTAGCCGAGTGTCGGTGGCCTCTGAGTGTCGGTGGCTATCCAGGCGATTGAATCTCAACCGCGACTGGGGAGACAGCCTGAGTTCGGAGCCATCGGCCAACTTGATGGTGGCTGACCCGGAGGTGGACAGAATCTCGTCACCGGCACGAATCAACGTGTCTTCCGTTAAGGGAAGCTTACGGCCAGTGACGCCTGAGATGTGGGATACCTGGCCGGAGATGGAGCCTGCACGAGCTGGATTCGGTTTGCGATCGCTCCAGGATGGCTCGTTGGTTGGACTGACAGCGACCATGCCAGTACCGGCGGGAATGGCCGACCCCCGGGTAATGGACAAACTGGCGTTGGCAAGTGC
Organism: Marinobacter nauticus; assembly: GCA_044811145.1. Classification (GTDB taxonomy): domain Bacteria; phylum Pseudomonadota; class Gammaproteobacteria; order Pseudomonadales; family Oleiphilaceae; genus Marinobacter; species Marinobacter nauticus_A. Next base: position 89,935 of record CP085245.1, on the reverse strand, counting down.
CGATGAAAGCACCAGTAACAGAACTGAAAGTAGCTGTAGTGGCCGGTTTAACGAGTTAGGCATTGGCAACGGTGTCGGTCATCAGTTCGGTGGTTGAGGACGGTTTGACCGCCTCAAGGCGATACCCGCGCTGGTAAATGGTTTTAATCCGGAAGCCATTTTCCGGGTTCAGTCCCAATCGTCGCCGGAGTCGGCTCATGTGGGTGTCCACTGTTCGGGTATTGATATCGCGCCCCAGGCCCCAGACACGTTCCAGGAGCATCTCACGAGTCAATAACCGGCCCTGGTTCTGGAACAGGAACAGGGTCAGGTCAAAATCCTTGTCGGTCAGGTTCAGTGGCTCGCCGTGCAGCAGAATACTGCGTTGGTGTGTGTTTACTTCGAAAGGACCGTATCGCAGCAGTGACTGTTCGCTTTCGGGATTGCTGCGTCGTGCCAGGGCGTTGATGCGGGCAACCAGCTCAGCGGCCCGGGCCGGTTTGGCCAGGTAATCATCGGCGCCGGCATCGAGTGCCTCGACGATGTCTTCTTCGGTGTCACGCTGGGTCAGGAAGATCGCCGGCAGCGGCCAGTTAAGTTGGGCGCGCACGTTGGTCAGCACGTCAATGCCTGACATATCGGGAATTTGCCAGTCCAGGATCATCAAGTCGTAACTGCGGTGTAGCACGGCGCCCAGGAAAGCCTGGCCACTGGCGAACGTGTCGCAAACCTGTCCTCGCTCGGACAGGATCGACTGGATGTTGTGCGCCTGTTCGGGTTCGTCTTCCAGCAGAGCAATGCGCATTAATCCTGGCCCTCAATAGTATTGCCGATTTGGTTGGCCGTGTGCAGCGTGGCTATAAACGAACCACTGTGCAACGCTAACGGATTATTTCAGAAATCGGGTCTGTGTTCATTATCGATATGTAGAATTCCATAGGGAGTCTGTTACTAATTTCGAATCACAGGTTTTCCGTTATCGTCGTTCAGTGTTTGTCGGCAGGCCGGGAAATTACTGCAGCCCCAGAACCAGCCTTTTTTACTGCGTCGGCGCACGAGGGGCGAAAAACAGTGGGGGCAGGGGATGGGCTTCTGGTTGGTGCCATCCTCTGGCTGGCTGTCCTCCAAGGGGCGGGTGCCTTTGCACCGTGGATAGCGGGTGCAGGCGAAGAAGGCGCCAAACTTGCCATCCCGCTGGATCATGGGCGCCCGGCACTTGGGGCAGTGAATGGCCTGTTCGTCCGGCTCTGATGGGCTGTCGGCCTCTGCTGGACCCCGGTTAATAAGCGCTGCGATCTCTTCTTGCAACCCGGCAATGAACTGGCGCGGGTCGGCCTCGCCCCGGTGGATGGCTTCCAGAGTGGATTCCCAGACGGCGGTGCGGTCCGGGGTTCGGATGGAATCGGGCAGGGCGCTGATCAGGGCCTTGCCCTTACCGGTGGCCCGGATGAATCGCTTGTCCCGCTGCAGGTAATCGCGGCGGAACAGGGTGTCCAGTATGGAGGCACGGGTGGCTTCGGTACCCAGGCCGTCGGTTTCCCGCAGGGTCTTGCGCAGTTCGGCATCCGAGACGAAGCGGGCGATGTTGGTCATGGCCGAGAGCAGGGTAGCGTCGGTGAAAGGCTGGGGTGGCTGGGTCTTTCGTTCCTTCACCTCGGCACTGTCGCAGATCGCTGGTTCGCCTTTCTCCAGTTTCGGCAATGGCGATTTTTGTGGCTCGGGCTGCTCTTCTCGGGATTTTATCTCCAGTGCTTTCCACCCGGCCTGCGCCACGGCGGTTTCGGTGGCGCGAAAGCGGTGTTCCTGCACGGTGACCGTTAGCCGGCCTTCGCGGTGGATAGCCTGGTCGGCAAACTGCATCAGGTAGTAGCGGCTGATCAGGCCGTATATCTTGGCCTCTGCTGATGTCAGTTTGCCGTTGGGTGACGGTCGGGTGGTTGGGATGATGGCGTGGTGCGCATCGACTTTCTGGTCGTTCCAGGCGGCCGAGCGGCGGCTGGTATCGAGTGCTGGCGTAAAGGCTTCGAGGTCCGGCGTTACGCGGCAGATGGAGCGCATGATCTGACCGGCCTGGCCAAAGTGCTCTTCGGGCAGGTAGCGGCAGTCTGAGCGCGGATAGGTAATGAGCTGGTGGCGCTCATACAGGCTCTGGGCTGTGTCCAGCACATCTTTGGCGGCCATGCGATAAAGGCGGCCGGCCTCGATCTGAAGCGCCGAGAGGGAGAAGGGCAGCGGTGGTGCCTCTGGCCGATCGCGAAAACGGGCTTCGGTGACGGTGCCGGGGCGCCCCTGTACGTCCCGGACAATCTGCTCGGCGATGTCCCGATTCAGTAACCGGCTTTCTTCGTCCAGATGTTCCCGCAACGCCTCGTCGGGCAACCAGCGGGCCGTGAAGGGCTGCTGGTCGCTTTCCTGTTCCTGTGCATGAAGCTGGGCTTCGATCCGATACCAGGGTTTGGGTTCGAAATTTTCAATGGTGTTATCCCGCTCGACCACCAGGCCCAGGACCGGTGTTTGCACCCGGCCCACCGAATAGACGCCCTGTTCGCCTTGCTGCTGGTAGCTGAGGGTATAGAACCGTGTGAGGTTGAGACCGTACAGCCAGTCTGCCCGCTGGCGTGCCTGGGCGGAGTGGGACAGTCGGCGGAATTCCCGGTTGTCGCGGGGGCTTTGTATGGCCCGGGCCACGGCGTTGGGGGTCAGGTCGTTGATCAGTACCCGCTGGACTGGGGCGCGGGTGCCCACGAATCGCAGTACTTCATCCACCAGTAGTTGGCCTTCGCGATCGGGGTCGCCGGCGTGGGTAATGGTGTCGGCCTGGCGGATCAGGGACTGAAGCACGTTCAGTTGCTGTTTGACGCTGTCTTTGGGGGTCAACTGCCACTGGTCCGGGAACATGGGCAGGTGTTCCAGGCGCCATTTTTGCCATGTGGGATTGTAGCGGGCCGGTTCGGCCGGCTCCAGCAGGTGGCCGATGCACCAGCTGACGGTGGTGGCATCCTGGCCTTTGCCACAGCGGATGTAGCCCTGGCCTTTCTGGTAAGGGCCGGGGAGGGCGGCGGCGATGGCGCGAGCCAGGCTGGGTTTTTCGGCGATGTACAGGTGCATGGCTGGTGGTGCGTTGGAAATGGTGTTGGAATGTGGCGGTTTGGTGGTTTTGTGTCAAGGGCTTCCGGAGAGGCTTGCTTTGTGTAGTAGACTGGTCGGAATTACGGTGGAGCGGCTGTGCGGGCGGCGCCAGGGCGGGAAGCCCTCACGAAAGACGCCGTGAACCCATCCGTGGGGGCTTGCTGTTGCCATTCTTGGCAACAGACGCTTTCGTGAGGGCTTCCCGCCCTGGCGCATCAGGCTCCGTGCCAGTCGCCGTTTACCCTTTGAGGGTGAGGAGTCAGGTTAAGTGTTATGAAGGTACAACAGGCTATCGAAACAAAACTCGCCGAGGCGTTTGACGCGTCGGTGCTGTCGGTGGAGAACGAGAGTCACATGCACTCGGTGCCGCCGAATTCCGAAACTCACTTCAAGGTGACGATGGTCTCGCCGGCCTTTGAGGGGAAGATGAAGGTTCGTCGGCATCAGGCAATTTATCAGGTATTGGCCGATGAGATGGCCGGGCCGGTGCATGCGTTGGCATTGCACCTGTACACGCCGGATGAATGGCGTGAGAGCGGTCAGGCAGCGCCGGATTCGCCCGGGTGCATGGGCGGTTCCAAAGGTGATGAGTCGATGGCGGCCAAACTAAAGCAGGGAGACGATGTATGAGCCAGTTTTTTCAGATTCACCCGGAAACACCACAGAAGCGCCTGATTACCCAGGCTGTTGAGATTCTGCGCAAGGGGGGTGTGATTGTGTATCCCACGGATTCCGGTTACGCCATTGGTTGTCACCTGGGTGATAAACAGGCGGCGGATCGGATCAAGCGGATTCGCAAGCTGGACGACAAGCACAATTTTACGTTGGTGTGCCGGGACCTGTCAGACATCGGGGTCTATGCCAAGGTGGATAACACCCAGTACCGGCTGCTGAAGAATTTCACGCCGGGGCCCTACACGTTCATTCTGGATGCCACCAGTGAGGTGCCCCGGCGGTTGTTGCATCCCAAGCGGAAATCGATTGGGGTGCGGGTGCCGGATAATGAAATTGTTCGTCAGTTGCTGGCGGAGCTCGGTGAGCCGATCATGAGCAGTACGCTGATTCTGCCTGGTGAATCGGACCCCATGACCGATGCCGAGGATATCCGGGATGCCCTGGAGCATGAGCTGGATCTGATCATTGATGGCGGTGGCTGCGGCCTGGAGGCCACCACGGTGGTGAACTTTACTGGCGATGTTCCGGAAGTGACCCGGGTTGGCAAGGGGGATCCTGAGCCGTTCCGGGTTTAATCATCGCTTGCGCAGTAAGTCCGGGCGTCAGGCCCGGGCGTTCAGGTTGAAGGCGTAGCGTTGCGAGTTGGCGACTTGAATCGGCTGCTCGCTGGCGCTGCGCTTTAGATTGTCGTAACGGGTTACCAGGTCTTGCAGGCCGTTAAACTGCTGGTTTTCGCTGACCATGGAGTCCAGAAGGGAGTTGCTCACCCCATAGGCCTGGTTGAGTTTCAGGGCGTTGTCCATGAAATCCAGCGTCGGTTCGGTGACGCTTAACCGGCTGAAGGCTTCCTGAAAGCCTTTGTTGTTATTCAGGTCATGCGCCAGCTTGTTTTTGATTTCATCAGGCATGGATCCGTCGACCTGGGTTTTGCCGTTCTCGCCCTTGCTGACGTTCACGGTGGTGGCCGGGTGCAGGTTGTATTCGGCAAGCTTGTGCCGCAACGTCTCGCGCACAAACGACAGATCCTGGGCGACGGTTTGTTTGTATTCGCCCAGGGCCAGTGAACGGGTTTTCAGGCTGGCAAGACTGTCGATGTTCTGGCCCGACGGTGTAAATCGGTCATCGCCGGGACTGCCGGCGGGCTCCGGAGGTTTGTCCGCCGGGCGGGTCTGTGCTTCAGCGCTGCTTGCCTGGGCCGCGGGGCGTTGGTCCATGGCTTGCTGAAAGCGTGTGCTTGCCTGTATGAGCGATGCCAGCAAAGACATGGTGCGTTTCCTCCTCCGGCGGTAAAGTGTTGCCGGAAATTCGTCAGTGATAGGTCCTGTCTGGTTTATGCAGATTTCAGGCCAGTTTTAGGTGGCGCTTTCTGGAAATTAGGGTAGAGTTGTTCGGCACGAAACATGCAAGTGCTCTGCATCAACGTAAAAATTTTGACGGGCTGTAAAGTTACCGGTAAGTCAGCCGTCAAAAGAGACAGATCATAACCATTGCTCAGCTATCGTCGGGGCGTCATGAAAAAACAATACTCAATCCGCTTTTTGTTGCTTGCCGCACTTGCTGCTGCGTTTATTGCCATTCTAGTGTTCACAGTGGTCTACAGTTCCTGGTCGCAAAGGAGCCACCTTGAGGAATACAGCCACAAATACGTGGATGGGCTGGCCAAGTCCTATTTTGATGGACTGAATACGATGATGGTCACCGGCACCATCGGCAACAAGGATGTGTTGCGTAACAAAACCATGGCGCCGGAAGAAGTACTCGATGTGCGGGTGCTGCGAAGCCAACATCTTATCAATATGTTCGGTACCGCCAACGCCGATGAGCAAAACCTGACGGGGATTGATAAGCGAGCGTTGGATGGCGAGCGCATCGAGACATACTCCAAGAATGATGACGGGCGCGTTTACACCCTGATTCAACCCATGCGCGCCAGTGAGAACTACCAGGGCGTGAACTGCCTGGGTTGTCACCAGGCTGAAGAAGGGCAGGTGCTCGGTGCCGTGCGGGTGGATTATTCCATGGCAAAAAGTGATGCCCGGCTCAATAAGCAGTTGATGTTCAGTGGCGGCGTTCAGATCCTCATTTTTGTGGTGGTGTTTATTCTGGTGACGTTTGTACTGGGTCGCCTGATCTTCTCGCGGCTGCGTGGTCTGCACGATCGCATGGACCAGATTTCCACCAATTCCGATTTGACGCTTGAGCTGGATGTTACCCGCAACGATGAAATTGGTTCGGTTGCGCGAGCGTTCAACCGCATGGTGGCGAATATCCGCAAGAGCATGCTGACCGTGGTGGATAACGCCGAGCGCGTGGAGTCTGCCGCCCGGACCATTTCGGGCAAGGCGGAAACCACCGAGCGGGAGGTGCTGGCCCAGAAGGACAACACCGACCAGGTGGCCAGCGCCACCACTGAGATGGCTGCGTCTGCCGTGCAGGTGCGAGAAAATGCAGTGAATACGGCTCGTAAGTCTGCTGACACCACCCAGGCAGCGGAAAATGGCGAGCAACTGGCCCGCACCGCCGTTAAGGGCATCGAGTCCTTGAACACGGAAGTGCAGGCAGGTGCCCAGCGCATCGAACAGCTGGATCAGCGCACCACCGAAATGGCCGATCGGCTGGAAATGATTTCTGAGATTGCCGACCAGACCAATCTGCTGGCGCTCAATGCGGCCATCGAAGCCGCCCGCGCCGGCGAGCAGGGACGGGGCTTCTCGGTAGTGGCCGATGAAGTGCGGGCATTGGCGTCCCGCACCCAGGATTCCACCGAGGAAATCCGTAAGACCATCGACGGCCTGAAGAGCGAAGTGGTGGACTGCGTGGGCACCATGCGCCATGCCTCTGAAATGGCGGAAGAACAGGTGGATGCGATCCTGAAGGTTGAGAATGAATTACAAACCATTGCCGCAGCCGTCCGTGAAATCACTGGCCTGAACCAGGAAATGGAAAATGCGGCCAATGAGCAGAGCGATGTGTCCGAATCGATCAACCACAATGTGATTGAAATCAGCCGCTCAGCCGAACAGACCTCCACCGATGCGCAGGAAACCGCCCGTATCGCGGCGGACCTGTTGGCCATGGCGGAAACCCTGCACAACACCATCGAGCAGTTCCGGTTGTCCAGAGACTGAAGTCAGGCACAGGGAAGTTAGTGTGGTCTTGAGCCAATACCATTGTTGTGATGGTATTGGCTTTTGTTGTTTAGGCCACCGGCAAATTCATGGAACAGGAGATGATTCTGGATGACTGATTCCCAGGCCAGTTCGAGTGCGTTTGGCTTCGGTATTCGCCGGTTGGTGCTGGTGGATTCCGCCGGCTTTTGTTACGTGGAAATTCCGGTGGACAACCATGGGTTGATCCTGGGCCCTGGTAACCTGGGCAAATCCAGCCTCCTGAACTCCCTGCGCCTGTTCCTGTTACCGGAAAACAATTTCCGCAACAGCCGCAAGAAATTCGCTTTCCGCAATGCCAGTGCCGGCAACTTCTACACCAATGAGGAAAGCTACCAGCACTATTTCCCCAGTCAGTTCAGCTTCCTGATCATGGAGGCGGAGAACCCTGCCGGCGTGCATTGCCAGATACTCTACCGGGATAGCAGCAGCCAGCTCAGTTACGGGCGCATCTTTGCGCCGGTTTCCTACGACCAACTGCGGCCCCTGTTCTGGAGTGGCGACGATGCCCAGGACGGTATAGGCGAGGCGGTGCCGGAACTGTCGTTCAAGCAGGTCTCCGAGGCGGTCAAAAAACTGTCGAAAGAGACCCGTTTTGTGAGCGATCCGGCGAAGCTTCGCTCGTTGCTTTACAGCAGCGAGCTCATGAACGCCGACGCCGTGCGTTATTCGGTCCTTCCCCTGGCCGAGGCGGATGAACGTCGTGTGCAGTCCCTGCGCACCCTGATTCTGCTGTTGTTTGAAATGAAAGCCGACGACCGGGCCATGGCCAACGCCGTGGCCAGCATTGTGGAGGCTGACAAGAAGTTTGCCGATGACGCCTTTGATTTCAACATCGATGAGTTTCTGGAGCGTCACGAGCAGCTAAAACAACGCCAGGCTCGGTTGAACCGGGTTGAGAAGGAACGGGGCCGATTCGAAAAACTGAACGGGGCCTACCAGGGCTACCAGACGCTGCTGCGCAGCCAGCAGGAGTTTGCCGCTTTCCGGGACGGGCTGGCTAATGCCCTGGATACCGTCGGTCGGGAGCGTCGCCAGGCCGTGACCCAGTACCAGGAGCAGAATGAGGCGCTTAAACACCTGGCTCAAGCGCTTAAAAAGCTGGAACAGGAGTCGAAAAGCCTGGAGGGCGAGATCAAATCCGAAGCCCGCAACCTGAAAAAAGCCGAGCAGGATCAACGCGACGGCGAGTTGCTGGCTTCTCAATACGGTGATATGAGCCTGCCGGAGATTGATGACGTCTTGCAGGAAGAGTTGGAGCGCAAACAGGGGCATCTGGCCGCGCTGAAGAGTGCGGCCCAGGCTGAAATCCGGCTGGAGCAGATTGAAAAGAAACGCCAGGAGTACGAAGCGAAATTGCAGGCCCTGGCTGAACGGGAAAGCCGCCAGCAATGGCAACTGGCTCATCAGTTGGAGGAGTCCGTGGTGGCGCCTTTGCGGGCGGTGGACCCCCGGCTGATGCTTGCCAGCCCGGGGCAGGCGCTGGATTCGCAGACCCGCGATATTATTGCCTCCTTCAGCCAGTTGTTTTCGGCCACCGAGACGGGGTTTGACTGGTTCGACACCGAATACGCGAGCCAGCCCGCCCGGGCTGAAGATTATCAGGCTCAGCGCCAGCGCATACAGGGCGAGCTCCACGCCCTGGAAAAAGAGCGATCCGAGCTGGCAGCCAACGAAGGCCAGGAGCAAGACCGGCCGCAGCTGATCGAACGCACGGAGAAAGAAATTCGTGCAATTACCAAAGAGCTGGATACGCTCAAGCGTTTCCCCGGGGCCGAGACCCGGCTGCGGGACGCCACGGCGGAAAAAGAGGCTGCCGAAGAGGCCCTGGCCAAGGTTCAGGAGCAGGGAAACCTCGAGCGGGAGCGGTTGGAAGCGGTGGAACAGAAAGCCGCACGGGCCCGGGCGGAGAAAGACCGTATTGAGGAGCGGGAGCGGGAACTGACTCAGCTCAGCCGCAGCCTGCGCACGGTTGAGCATCGGTTCCAGCACCTGAAAAACACCCGGTGCGAGCAGCCACTGGCGGTGGATCAGGTCTCGGAGTCGGCCTTTGAGGAACTGCAGGGCCGGCTGGATGAGCTGGAGAACCTGCGGCGCAGCATTCTCAATCACCTGAACCAGTTTGTCTTCCAGGGGCTTCTGGAGGATCGCGAGGCAGAATTACAGAAAGACAGCCCGGCTTCGTCGGCACTCCGGGAGGCATTCAAGGCCCTCTCGGACCTGTTCGCCAGCATGACCGAGGAGTGGCGGGTGCACCAGGAACAGATCGAGGTGCACAATGAAACCGTGGCCAGTTACCGCCAGGCGCTGAAATCCAACCACGAGCACATTGCCCGCTTCGAAGCCCAGCTTAACCGGGAGCTGGAGGGAGTCCGGATCAACGATCTGGTGGAAATTCGGGTGGACATTCACACCGATCCCAAATTCCGTAATCTCGTGGAAGAAGCCAACAACATCGACCCGTTTGGCAATGAACTGCAGTCCGATGCCTTTTACGATCGCCTGCGGGTGTTTGTGGCGGACTTCTTCGGCGAGCAGGGTGGCAGCAAACACCTGACCATGGACAAGGTGATCACCGGCATTTCCTATCGCACCCGCAAGCAAAACGCCGCAGGTCTGGACACCAAGGGCCAGTCCACCTCCACCACCGCTCTGATCAACCTGGAGCTGGTGTACCGCCTGCTCAAGCGGGTGTTGTATCCCGGTGTAAAGCTGTCGTTCCCGCTGGTTCTGGATGAGCTGGCCAGTGTCGATGTCAGCCAGATGCCGGCTCTGCTTGAGCGCCTGAGTCAGCAAGGCTTTAATCTGTTCTCGGCGGCCACCCACAGTGCCAGTGCCGAGATGATCTACCTGGTGGGCCGGCACCTGGAAGTCGGGCAGATGCGCACTGCGCGACCCTACAGTCCGCACCGTACCCTGGTGTTCTGGGGTGGCGCTGAAGGTTTTACTGATGGTGAGCCGGTGAGCCATTGGGTGGATCAGTCCCAGGATAGCCTGCTGGAGCCGGTGGATGAGTAAGCGCTTCAGCACGCTGGATACCACGCGCCTGCTGTTTGAACATCCGAAGATCCTGTTTCGGTTGATCGAACGGATGGATCGCAACGAGGCCCGCTACGTGCGTGAGAGCGATCTGGTGGCGGAGGTGATGGACTATTCGCGCCGCCTGGGCAGGGCAGACAAAGACCGGGTGCGCCTGGCGTTGAGTACCGATAATCTGTTTCGCACCGGCTTGGTTATTGACATTATCAAGGCCGAAGGCGAGCGTCGCCTGGTCTTCCAGGACGCGCTGATTAATATGATGCGGGCCTGTAACGCCTCTCTATACCAGGAGTTAACGGATGCGCGGCTGCGCGGGCACCTGGTGACCCTGCGGGATGTCCGGGATCGGTTGGAGGCCAGTAGCTTCAGCGAGTTTGATCCGGATTTTACCGAACTTCGGGATGATTTGAACGAGCGGGTCAGTCAGCTGATAGGCCTGCTTCGCCAAAACGTGATTCGGATGCAGACCATTTCCGGCCAGCTGGCGGAGTTGTCGGGTGATGCCAGCCGGGCACCGGACAAGTACCTGGAGTTTCGCCAGAACCTGTTTGATCAGATCGTGACCCTGTACGAACGACACATCAAGCCGACGTTGGTGTTCCTCAACCCCGATACCCGGCTGCCCGATGGCAGTAACCTGTTTGACACCCTCGACTCGATGGTGCGTTTACTGGAAGCCAACGGCGATCACAGTCTGGCCGACCAGATTTTCCGCTCGGCGCTCAGCCTCAATGCACTGTACAAGCCGATTCAGTCGGTGGCGCGGGAAGTGGAGCATTTCCTGCGTAAAACCCGCCAGGGCATGGTCCAGTACAATGCCATGGAGCATTTCTACAACCAGTTGCGTTCGCTGAAGGAAGACACCGAGACCCTGAGCCTTCGCCGCAAGTGGCTGGAGGGCGGGGCGTTTGCCCGCAATACCGGTTTCCTGTTGGGTTTGCGGGCGCAGCAGCGGCCAAAACACTATGCGTTCGGGCAGTCCTCCAGTTACTACCAGTTATTGCTTAGCGAACTGGAGTTGCGGCTGTCGGACATCCGTCGCCAGGACGAGGTGCCGGTATTGCAGGAAGTGTCTGGCAGCGGCCGCAATGCCCGCGTTGATGTGCAACGCATTCGACAGCTCTACGACTGGCTGGAGAGCCTGGAGTTGCGCCCGACCGAGGACCTGGTGCGTGAGCTGCACGGCCGTCTGGAAGGATTTATTCCCGGTTACCGCCCGCCGGACCTGTTGGCGGCGCTCAACCGCCTGGTGAACACGCCACCGGCAGGATACCAGGTGGTGACCACCAACCGTTTCCGCACCCTGGAAACCGACAGTACCCTGCCGGAAGCCGGGGAACAGTTTGTCTACCGCAAGCGCCGCCTGGAACCACGAACCGAGGTAAACGATGACTGAAGCAACCGTGGCGACTGAGCCGGGTATCAATGCCGGCGAACCGACGATGACCAGCTTTGAGGATATCCTGCCGGCACAGAGTGCAGCGATCTATCGCGAATTCCAGGCCGGCCGCGTGATAGTCCGGGAGATCTGGGACAGTAACCGCTCTGAGCTTGTGGCTAATCCCCAATACAACCTGCTTTACAACCATCTGGCGCATTTCCGCACGCTTTACGAACACCTGGGCAGCGAGTTGGTGTTCGATGAGAACGGAGCGTTCTTCTTTCTTAAGGAGAGCACCGACAACGACAGCGAGGAGCACGACGAGAATGCCTTCCGGGTGCAGGTGGTGCTATTGCTGATCGGCCGTTATTTCGCCCGAAGCGGCCGGGATCTCGATTTTCTCGGACGACCGGAAGCCGGATTAAACGAGCAGGACCTTCAAGCGTTGGCGGCCGATGAGGAATACCAGGATATCCTGCGGGCCGCTCGTTTTGAGAAGGGGCTGGCGGAAGCGTTGGACTATCTGGATAAACGGAATCTGCTGTTTCGTGCTGGTGCGGAGCGCTATTTCCTGAGCTCTGCGGGTATGCACTTTCTCCATGAGCTGGTGCGCGAATACGAGCAGGGGTGAGCTCAGAAACAGCCTCGGGCGCAGCCAACGTTGTTGCGCCCGCTGGCTTTGACGTTGTACATGGCAGTATCGGCGGCGTTCAGCAGGTCTACCGAAGTGATTCCATCATCGGGATAGATGGCGACCCCCACGGAAGCCCCGATATCCACTGTATGGCCTTGAATGCTGAACGGCTGGTTCAGTACGGCCACCAGCTTTTCGGCAATCGGACGGGCGTCATTGGGGTTGCGTAACGGGCCGGAGATAATCTCGAATTCGTCACCGCCCCGGCGGCCCACAAAGTCTTCTTCCCGCAGGCAGTTTTCCAGGCGTCGGGCGACATTTACCAGCAATTCATCGCCCGCCTGGTGACCATGGGTGTCGTTGACCGGCTTGAACCGGTCCAGATCCAGGAACATCACGGCGAAGTGGGTGCCGGTGGCCTGGCAATGGTCAATGGTCTGGCGAAGGTGCTGTTCCAGCGCTGCCCGATTGGGGAGTCCGGTCAGCTCATCGTGGTGAGCCAGTCGGCGAATCTGACTTTCGGATTTGACCCGTTCGGTAATATTAGTAAACGTCATCACATAGTGCTGGATGGTGCCGTGGGTATCGACAATCGGTGATACCGTGGCCAGATACGGTGTTGACCGACCCTTGGCGGTTTCCAGCCAGACCTCGCCCTGCCACATTTTTTCCCGGGACAGACTTTGACGCAGCCAGTCGATAATGTGCTGCTCTGGCTTTTCGGTAACCAGAAAATCCGTCACCTTCCTGCGCATGACTTTTCGCCCCGGCAGTCCGGTAATATCCAGAAAGGCAGGGTTGGCCCGAATGATATTAAGATCGGTGTCGGAGATCACCACCACTTCGTGCGTGTGCTCGAACACCTGGTAGGCCAGTCGCAGCTCTTCCGAGGAGCGGGCTATTTCCTCGGCCTGGCGGGTCAGTGTGTGGGCCAGGGGTTTGAGAGAGCGTTTGACGAGCAATCCGGAAAGGCCGGACAGGCCGATGATAATGAACAGGGCTATGATAGCCTCGCGGAATACCCCGGAGAACACATCGGATACGTCCGCGCGCGCATGTACTTCCCAGTTATAGTCATCCAGAGGCCGAAGGAAGCTTAACACCTGGGTGCCATCCGCCCGGGTTGCCAGAATGTAGTCTTCAGAGAGCGGTTCCTGCAAAGGTTTACCCTCATGCAGGCAGCCCACCGGAGGAGTCAGTACCAGCCGCTCAGTGTCCGTATCCAGTGCAAGGCGCTTGGTTCGGGCGTTATCCAGCAGGCAAACCTGAAAGCCATCCCCGCTATCGAACACGCGCAGGAACGGCTCTGGTGTGAATAAAAGCATGTCGTAGCCGACTTGTGCGCCGCCGGTCTGTATCTTGCCGATGGTGTGCAACAGCGGTGGCGAAGAAGTGTTGTTGCCCAATGAGTACTGTTTGATATCGAGGGCGGGCAGGAGTGGCACTAACCGTGGCAAACGGTCGGCCATGGGGCCAATTCGGGCGACTTCGTTGCCGGCCATGTCATACCGGATGATGGCAGCAAGATTGTCCATGCCCCGGGCGCCGTCTCTGAGGCGTGGGTAGGTAAAAGCCTGCAGGGTCTTCAGATTGATGCGTCCCTGGGCATATTCGCCCAGCATCCTGGCGAGTTCAGAGCGGCTGGCGGTTTGCCGGGCGAGATCCTGATGCTGGTCCAGGATGGTGCGAACATTCTCGGTCTTGGTGTTGGCGACATTGGTGGCCAACTGTTCGGTCAGGTTGTGGGTCTCTTTGATGAACGGGATGGATACCGCGATAGCCACGACAATGCCGGTTAAAACCGCTGCAATCACTGCCCGGGTGACAATCTGGCGCCTCTGGTCGTGAATATCCATATAAAAAATTAGTTTGTCCGCCCGGTTGCAAAGTTCGAATTGTAGTCTATTTAGCAATCGATAAGCCAATTCTGTCTAAAAAAGACTCATCTTAGCCAAAGGGCGAATAGATTGCTGCAGCCCGCCCCCCTAGTATCCGCGGCGAAAATTCTCAAGCCGTGGATTCTCGTATGTCTGAGCAGAACGCGAAGAACAGTTATCTTGCGCAACGGAAGCCAAGATCCGAGTTTGATACTCGTGAAGAATATCTGGAGCACGAACTGCAAGTCATGGCGCCACGCCGCTGGCGGCCCAACCTCCCGTTCCGGGACTACAATTTCGAATGGGAAGACTGGGTACCGGCGATGGCTGCGACCATTGGCAAGGTGGTCATGGTGGCCGCGATTGTGGCGGCGTTTGCCACGCCACTTGGGTTATCGAAAGAATTTATCACCGAAAACGTTCGCTTTGAACTGGTGATTGCCGCCGTTCTGTTTGTCATCCTGATTTCCGGTTTCCTGAATCCCAGGGCCAACCTGGCCGGTACCCACGGCCCGCTGATCGCCATGATCCCGTTGATTGTTGCCGCCGGTGGCCACCCCATGGCACTCGGCATCATGATCGGTGTACTGGGTTTCATTCTGGGTATCACCAAGGGGGGCAGTCTTCTGACCAAGCTCACCAGTAATGGTGTGGCTGGTGGTTTGCTGCTTTATCTGGGTTTTATCGGTGTGACCAGCCAGGTCGAGCGCCTGTTTACCTGGGCGGAAGGCTTCGGGCATGGCTATGTTGCCTTCGTGGTGCTGTTGCTGACGATTGTCATGTATGCGTGGCTGGAACACATCAGCAAGCGCTGGCTGGCGGTACCGCTGGGCTGCTTGCTGGCCGGGGTGGTGGCTTTTGCCCTGGGCGCGCCCTTTGAATTCACCACCGAGCCTGGCTTCCCGATTGTCGATCCGACTTACTGGTGGGGTGAAGATACTGGCTGGAAGCTGGGGCTGCCGGACTTTCAGGCTTTCCTCGCGGTAGCGCCGTTCGCGGTTTTGGCCGTGGCCATGTGGTCGCCGGATTTCCTGGGCCATCAGGTGTTCCAGCGCCTGAACTACCCGAAGAATTCCGAGCGGGTCATCATGAACATTGATGACACCATGATCGGCGCCTCTGCCCGTCAGGTGGTCGGTACCGCCCTGGGTGGTGCCAACATTGCCTCCTCCTGGGGAACTTACATGGTGCCGGCCGCGATCGCCAAACGTCCGATTCCCGGTGGTGCAATCTTCACCGGTATCCTGTGTCTGGTCACCGCGCTGCTGGGCTTCCCCATGGATCTGGCGGTCTGGCCGCCGGTGCTGAGCGTGGCCCTGATCGTCGGTGTGTTCCTGCCGCTGCTGGAAGCCGGCATGCAGATGACCCGCAAGGGCAAGACCACTGAATCAGCCGCTGTGGTGATCTTCGCCTCCTCCATGGTGAACCCGGTATTTGGTTGGTCCCTGACCGTGCTATTGGACAACCTGGGCCTGATCGGCTGTAAGGAGCGTGGCAAGGAGCTGGGCCATACCGGCCGCTGGATCATCCCGGGCATTGTATTTGGTGTGCTGTGCGTGATCATGCTGGCGATCGGCATGTTCCCGGGCATCGAGCCGATGGTGGAAGCGTTCCGCGTCCAATAAACCTGCCTTTTAGCCAGCGGGCACCATGCCCGCTGGCTGACTGCTTCTGGTATCCTGTTGCACCCCATTTAACAGTCGGAGCAGTCAATGCCTTCTCTGGAATCCCTGATTATTGAAACCGGTCCCAACCCGGAAGCGTCTGTGATCTGGCTTCATGGCCTGGGTGCCAACGGCCACGATTTCGAGCCCGTGGTGCCGGAACTTGCCTTCGCCAAGAAACGGGCCGTCCGTTTTATTTTTCCCCACGCCCCGGAGCTGCCCGTGACCATTAATGGCGGCATGCGCATGCCGGCCTGGTACGACATCCTGGCTCTGAACATAGACCGGCAGTTGGACGAAAAGCAGCTGCGGGCTTCGGCCCGGGCCGTGGCCGAGCTGGTGGACCAGGAGCGGGAAAAAGGTATTGCGCCTGAGAAAATCCTGGTGGGTGGTTTCTCCCAGGGTGGGGCGGTGGCTTATGAAGCGGCACTGAGCTACCCGGCACCGCTGGCAGGCCTGTTTGCGCTGTCTACCTATTACGCCACCGCCGACACCGTGCAACGCTCGGAGGCGAACCAGAACCTGCCGATTTTCGTGGGGCATGGCAGTCACGACCCCATGGTGCCGGAAGCCTTGGGCCAGCGAGCCGTGGAGGTGCTGCGGGGACAGGGCTACGCCCCGGAATACCATCGCTATGGCATGGAACACAGCTTGTGCCTGGAGGAAATACGCGACATGGATGCGTTCTGTGAGCGGTGTCTGAGCGGGGAATGACCTCAATGGCTCGGATTCGCCAGGTTAGGGCAGAGGCGCCCTGAACCTGGCGGAGCTGTCGGCCATTAATCGGCAGCCGGCCGATAGGTCACCACAAAGGCACCGCGCAGATCGCCCTCGGCAAAGCCGGTGGCCTGGTCCTGGGGGTAGAGTTCATTGATCTTTGCCTGCACCTCGGGCTTGATATCGGTGCCGTGGCAGTTCAGGCAAAGCTTCTGGGTGGGAATGGCGCTCATGTACTGGAATTCCGGCTGACCCACGGCGTCAGAGACCTGCCAGACCTCCACTGGCTTGCCATTGATCACGGGTTGTTTGTCCATCGCACGTAGCTGCATTTCCTGCCAGTCGGTAGGCGCATTGTCGGGATTTCGCAGTTTCAGACTGGTGCGTCCGATGTGCCACGTGTCGGTGCTGTTTTGTGCGGCAATTTCGGGCGCCAGGGTGTTGCAGACGGAAATACCATTGACGATGCCACCCTCTTCAATCGCTTGCTGCAGCGCCTGCTTCAGCGAGCCGCCAAAGCTCTTCACCAGTGTGCGGGCTTCTTCAACCCGTTCATCCGCCGTCTGATCTGCTGCCAGGGATAACGCAGGTGCGGCGACCGCCGATGCGATTAGAATTGCCGTTAGTGCTTCTCTCATGCTGTCTTCTCCTTGCTGTTTTGCTGCTTTTTGTTCCTGATGAGGTGTGTGGGTGCTTCAGGGTGCCGTACCGGCGTTATTGTCATCCTCCGGTTCGTCGCTGTCTGCGGGCAAGGCATTCGTGCCAACATTGATTGAATCCAGAGGACGGGATGTCCGTTTCGTAAGCAATTCAGCAAATTCCAGTAGCAGTTGTTGGTCTTCTTCGAGGAGGGAAATAAAGACGGCATTGAGAGCAACCTGCTTGGCATTCAACTGTCGGTTTTCGGCCACGGAAAAAATGTCGGTTATCGAAAACCCGAGTGCTTTCGCGAGGCGATACAGCAGATCAAGGCTGGGTCTTGCCATGCCTCGCTCAATACGGGAAAGATTGCCCACATGAGATTGGGTCTGTTCCGCCAGTTCAGCGAGCGTAAGTCCCTGCTCTTTGCGTAATTGTTTTAATGCCTGACCTAGACTCATGACATCTCTCGTCGGTTAAGAGAATGATTTTACAGCCAAAATGCCGGTCATACAAAGTTGCAGATAAGACATAAAAAAGGTGTCAATAAGCGTTACAGGCACAAAACGTCTTGTACTTTACGTCTAAGATATAGTTATATTGCACTTTTGCGCAAGCTCCATGGAGAGGGTTCAACTTGTGAACGAAAATGCCGACAACGATATGAAGGGAGAATCGTTAATCCCGCTGCGGCCCTTCGTGTCTCCTGGGCAGATCATTGCTCCGAGTTTTGAAGTCTTGGCCAGGCCTGCCCGGCCCCTGGTCGACGAAGTCACCGGTGTGCTGCATTTTCTTGATGATAATCTGCCTTCGATGTATCGCGGCAAGACGCAAGTGTCTGTCGGTCTCGACGCCGGAGAAGTATTCGACAAATCATTCCCTGAAGACTTCCTGGGGCGTATCCGACATCAGAACATTGAGCCGTCCAGAATCGGGCTGGAAATTTGTGAGACTGCTGCATTGAGTGAAACGGCCTGGCAGCGGGTTGTGCCAGAGTTGGCCGGTTGTGATTTCAAAATTGTTGTGAAGCGCTTTGTTGCAGATAACTCGGGTTTTGACGTTCTTGCCAGCCCCCATGTTTCAGGGATCAAGGTTGCACCACCTGTGGTTGCCGGGTTGCCTGCCTCCAGGCTGGCTCGCCGGTTTTTTAAAGGGCTGCAATCGCTGGCCAACGCCGTTAACAAGCAGTTCTTCATCGACGGTGTGGACACCATTGGCCAGGCTCTGTGGCTGGAATCAATGGGTTGCAAAACGCTCCAGGGGGCCTACTACGGCTCGTCTATAGACGCGGGCAACGCTCGTGATTTTGTACTTGCAAGGCGTCAACACGTTGCCCCGACCGTATTGAACCGACTCTAACCTACCTTTCATCTGCCAGCCGAGCCAAAAGGTCGGTCTCGGTCATCGGTCTGGCAAAATAGAAACCCTGTCCAAGGGGACAGCCCAGGGCTTGAAGCATCCGCCATTGCTCTTTCGTTTCAATTCCTTCGGCGAGAGCCTGAATACCGAGGCTATCGGCCATCTGCCGTATGGTATTAACCATCTTGACTGCGTTCTCATTGTCCGGGGTGCTGAAAAGAAAACTTCTATCGATTTTGAGTGTAGTGATCGGGAGCGAGCGTAGTCGAGCCAGGGATGAGTACCCGGTGCCAAAGTCATCAATGGCGACTTCAATGTTTGCCTGCCGAAAGTCCTTGACGATTCCCTCCATGCGCTGGACATCGCTCATCAGGGAGCCTTCCGTGAGCTCGACCTTGAGTGCCGCTGGTGGTATGTCGAGTTGTTCCAGCAAATTAACCGTGCTTTGCACCAGCCCCGGCTGCCATAACTGGGCAATGGCCAGATTGACCGCCATTTGCAGATTGGTGAATCCTTCCTGGCGCCATCGCTGAAGCGCCGTCAAAGCTTCTCTCATAACCCAGTTGCCAATACGTATGATAAGCCCCGTTTCTTCGGCAATCGGTATGAATTCGCCGGGAGAAATGAAGCTTCCGTCTGGCTGGGGCCAGCGGATCAAAGCCTCAACGCCGACCGTTCGGGTGCTTGTCAGGTCAATGAGCGGTTGAAATGCCAGCTGGAACTCTCCCATTTCCACGGCGGTATGGAGCCGGTTCTCCATCTCCAGGCGATGTTGCTGCTTTTTTGACAGTTCGCACGAGAAAAACTGAAAGCTGTTACCGCCGATGTCTTTTGCCTGGTACATGGCGCTATCGGCTCTGGTCAGAAGTGTTGAAGCATCGCTGGAATGTCCCGGGCAAAGGCTGATGCCCATACTGGCGCCAAGATAATACTCACGTCCCCTGGCCACAAAGGGGTGCTTCATTTCCTCCAGCACACGCTCTGCAATGGCTGACATCACGTTTATTAGCTCGGGTGAATTCACCGTTGATAGACTGCCCTGAGCTTCATAAGGGGCCAGAATAATGAACTCGTCACCCCCTTGCCGGGCAACCAGGTCAGACTCGCGAACCGCATTGCTCAGGCGCTGGGCAACCTGAATCAGAACCTCGTCACCGGCATCATGGCCCAGTGCGTCATTGATCCGCTTGAAACCATCCAGATCCAGATAAAGCAAACCGGCAGCGGGCGGGAAAGGGCCGGTTAGCCGGAGGTGCCGGTCGAGTGCCTCCAGCGCTGCTGAGCGGTTAGCCAGACCGGTCAGGGCATCCCGATAGGCCATATCGTGCGCTTTTTTTTCACTCCGCCGCCGTCGGGATTGTTCGCGCAGGGCTCGTATGCCGTGAACAATGTTATCTACCATGCGCTGCAGCAACCTGATTTCCGCAAGGTCGAAGTGATCGGTTTCTGCGGAATAAATGGCGAGGTAGGCTTCCGGTTCGTTTCCGCGGATGGTCAGGGGGAACGCGATAACACTTTGCGGGTGGTGCACTCCCGCAGCCTGCTCCCCGGGGCGGATTGGAATCGTTGCCTGGTGGCCCTGACCGGTACGCAGTGACTGCCCAATCGGGTCCTGACCTGACGCGTCAAGGTTAAGACTGCTCTCAATAGGGTTAAGCGAGTCGATGGCCTCACCGGCCATTGCCAGAGGTTTTATCCGACCGGCCCGGTAGCTTTTCACCTGGCCCACGAAGGCGAGAGCATAGCCTCCGTCATTCGCAAGGCTGTCACAGATGCCGAAGAGCAGCTCCCTCTCATTTCGGGCGTGGATAACGCGCTCGTTGCAGGCGCTGAAGGCATTAAGGGCTCGGGTTGCACCTTTTAACGCCGCTTGCGCGCTCTGTGCTTTCTGCTTCTGGAGTTCCGACGCTTTTCCTAATCGCAAGAGATTGTGGATTCGGGCCGTGAGTTCAATGCGCCGGATGGGCGTTTGAATAACATCTTCCGCCAGGTCGCCGAGATAGCTGTTGGCTTTTTTGAGCTCTGCCCCGGAAGCTACCAGTAACACCGGTTTGAGGGCAGGCGCGGCCCGGGCCCGGAGTTCTCGCAGATCAGTTTCGAACTGATGCAGTGTGTTTAAGTCAATAATGCACAGATCAAAGCCCGTCTCGTTAATTGTCCCGGAGGCCGGTGCAATGCAAGGGTAGCCAACAGACCGGGTGAGCACCCGGTAATCGGCGACCTTGCTTAACATGACGGCAATAACGGGCTGTTGTGTCGGAGCTTCAGATTCCGTTGCCTGGAAAGTTGGTTTATTCACTGCCGCCCTCTGCAAAAGTTGCGAGCTCAGGCTCGGGTTCACCTCGAAGAATAATACCCCGCAGTCCCTTTAGCTTTTCACCAACCTTGATGCCGTGTGGAGTAATGTTGAATTCCCGGAGACCTTTTTCAAAGTCACAGGTGATGGTCTCAACCTCATTGAGCAGGCCAACCGTCACCCTCGTATTGACGAGATAGCGGCACAGCGCACGAAGCCTTCGGATAACACAATCGCCGCCAATCAAGAGCTTGTAGCCGGCCAGGCTGTCGATCATTGAGTTGTTCATGTGCCTACTCTTGTTCGTTCAAATGTTAAACCATTGATGAACGTGTCAATGGCGATGGCAACTCCTGTTGTCAGCTATGCCTGAATTTTTCGACAGTGCGTTGGAGATCGCCACCCAGGCGTGCCAGGTCACTGGATGACACCGCAATCTGGTTATTGGCGGTTGCGGACTGGTCCGTTACCTCGCGGATGTTCACCACGCCCTCACTGATGTCCTCCGCTACCGAGGTCTGCTCCTCGACCGCGGTAGCGATTTGCTGATTCATGCCCTGAATGGACGAAACCGATGCGGCGATGCTGTCCAGGGATTCAGCAGCCTGGCGTGCAACCCCTACCGCCGATTCAGCGCTGTCACTGTTGTGGCGCATGCTTTCGGCAGCCTCTTTGCTACCTTGCTGCAAGGTGTTTACCAGCGTTTCGATTTCGCCGGTTGAGTCTTGCGTTCGTTTTGCAAGTGCCCGAACCTCATCGGCAACCACCGCAAAACCCCGACCCTGCTCGCCGGCCCGCGCCGCTTCGATGGCAGCGTTGAGGGCAAGGAGGTTGGTTTGCTCGGCAATACTGCTGATGACGTCCAGAATATTCCCGATGTTGGTGCTGTCCTCCTGTAACTTGGCGATCAGGTCGGCGCTCTGATCAACGTCCGTCGACAACGCTTCGATCTGTGCCATGGCGGACGTTACAACCCGGTGGCCTTCTTTCGACTGCTGGTCAGACTCTGAGGCGGACGTCGCCGCTGACGCCGCATTCTTTGCCACTTCCTGAACCGTTGCAGTCATTTCGTTCATCGCGGTGGCAACCTGATCCGTTTCGTCGCGCTGCTGGTTTGCGCCGGTGCTGGTTTGTTCGGTAACGGCAGAGAGTTCCTCGGAAGCGCTTGCGATCTGTGAAACGCCATCTGAAACTTCCTTGATGGTATGACGCAGGTTTTCAGTCATCACCTGCATAGCCATCATCAAGCGGCCAAGTTCGTCCTTTCGGTCAGTGCTGATGTTCTGGCGGAGGTCGCCGTCGGCTACCTTGCTGGCATGGTCCACCAATTGGTTCAGCGGGGTAATGATTGCGCGGGTGATGAGAAGGGCCGCCCCAATGCCGATAGCCAGTGCCAGAGCCGTTACGATTATCAGGATTTGTGAGGTTTGTTCTCTTGCCTGAAGCATCAGGGACTGCTCCCCCTCGTAGGCTTCTTCGGCCCGATCCATGGCGCTGCGTGCGGTTGCTGTCAGGCTGGATTCCAGCTCGTTCAGGCGGTTTACGTTTAACGCCAGGCCATCAAACTGGCTGGCGTAGTCGCCCACGGCTTTTTCAATGCGACTGATGAACTCCTGCCCGGCATTAGTGGCGACGGAACCTTTCAGCTCTGAAATGCCAGTGTCCAGCTCGCCGATGCGCGCCTGCAGACTGTCAGCATCCGCGGGGCTTTCCGATATCAGGAAGTTTTTCTCCAGGCGTCGGGCATCCAGCATCTCCCGGGCCAGCGTGCCAGCGCGTCTGGCCAGGACGAAGGTCTCCTGGGCATTGGCCTCTTCACCATTCTCCAGTTGTTCCAGTGCTCGGCGTTGCTGGAATTGTTCGAACTCCACGAATAGCTCAACCGCTTCCCGAGCCGAGACTTCCATTGAGTCCACGGCCTGCCGGGTGGTTGCGCGCTCTTCCATGGTGCTTTGGAATGCCGACTGGTACTTGTCGAGATTCTCCTGAATGGAGCCCATGGCGCTTTGTTGTTCAGGGTTTTCCAGAACCTTTTCGGTTTCTTCAGCGGTTTTTCGGGCTGACGCTATGGCACTTTGTGTGGCCTCTGCGTACTCTTGACTGCCTCTGAGGAAGTAATTTTTCTCGTTATAGCGGGCCTCCTGAACGAAATTGTTAATTGTTGAAGACTTCCTGATATTGGCGTTGTTTTCCATCAAGTCAGCAAAGCCGGAATAAGCTGCGGAAGCCATAACCATGATGAGAACGAGAACGATGCCAAACCCTGAAAAGAGTTTTTTCTTAACGGACATATTGAGCAATAAATTTTTCATCATAAGCATAATAAAGCCTTTTGCTTATTCGATTTAAAGAAGATGGGCGTTTATAGGGAATATTTCATGTTATTAAAATTCGTATTATTACCGTGTGGAGGCTTTATAAATATAATGTTATAAGGCTATATTTTATTGCCAGTATTTACGAGGGGAATGCAAGAAATAGAATAAATTAATGCTGAGTGAGCATTAAGTGGTCACTTAAAATGCATTGATGGCTTTCCTGTCCGTTACAGATTTCCCAATCTTTCCGTGCGCTCCTTTGTGCGCCAGCGAACTGACCGACCCATATCCTCAGCGTACGTTAGAGGCTCATGCTGAGCGCCATATCTTATGGCAGTTCAGCCTCCTGACCGGTAATAGTTTCCTTTACTGGTGCATGGTGGGTCGACACAGTTTTCCGGAGTACGAAATTATGGGTATTATCATATGGCTTATCATGGGCGGCGTTGTTGGCTGGGTTGCAAGCCTGATCATGGGCACTGACGGCCAGCAGGGCATCATTCTTAACGTCGTGGTTGGCATTATCGGCGCACTGATCGGTGGCTGGCTGATCGGGCCGCTGCTGGGCGCAGGCTCCATCAACGAGGGCATCACCGTTATGAGCTTCGTTGTGTCGTTGATTGGTGCAGTCATTCTGCTCGCCATCGTGAGCCTTTTTCAGCGCAAATCGAAAGGCTGAAGGGCCTCACCGAGGACGACGAGCACGATAGACCGGCGCTCAGATTGAGCGCCGGTCATATCAGCTAACTGGTTGCTTGCCTTTTCCAGGCTCGGATAACCTCTTTTTGATATAGATTGCCTTACCACACTGCAACCGACACCTTCCACGGCGGGCGGGACGGCGCTTTGAGATGGTTTAGAAGTTATAACCCAGACCCACCGTATAGGCCCAGGCCCCATCGTCCTGGAATGCATCAGAAGCATCGTCGCTATCGCTGAAGAAGAACTGATACTCGATGCGGCCGATGAAATAGGTCTTCGGTCGCACGTAGTACTTAAGGCCCGTTTCCAGGCCGGCGAAGGCACTGTCTTTCACGCCATCGCCGTAAATGCCGCCCAGGCTGCCGCCGACAAATGGGCGTGCACGATCATTAAGGAACTGATAGTTCAGGTAGCCCCGGGTAGAGCCATTCCAGAAATCATCTTCAATGTCCGCACCTTCGATACTGGCGTAGTTGATGCTTTGTCGAACACCCGCCACCAGATCATCACTCAGGTACCAACCCAGATCGCCGCTCACGCCAAAGCTGCCGCTATCCAGGTTACGATCACTACTGCCTGTTCCCGAGAGTGAGAATTCCTTGTCGCCCCGGTCCGGTCCGACGGATGAGGATTGGGCCGCTACTGCCATCGGCAGTGCGCCGAGAAGGCAAAGTGCCATTGCTGCCGTGTTGAGTCTGATCATGTGGAACTCCTTGCTTGCATTTTTCCGATTTCATGTCTGGGACGCACCATCGGTTTACTGGCGCGAACCGTGCCGCAACGGCGTTCCGAGAAGTCAGTCGATGCGAGCGGTATGCCTCAGCATCGGTGTTTGCCCCCCCTGTTCGTCTGTTCGAAAGCGCACACAGGATGCTGAAAAAGGATTACCACCATTTCGACATCATCGGTTTTACCGTCAGTCCGTGGATAATGATCGAGAGCACAACGACAACCAGCGTGATGTGAATGAACTCCAGTGCCAGGCCCTCCGGCAGGCCAAAGACAACAGCGAACATTAAATAATAGAGCGAGCCAATGCCGCGTACACCAAACCAGCCGACCAGCATCTGCAATCGAAACGGTGTCCCAGAGCCCAGCAGCCCAAGAAAAACGCTGACAGGACGAACGACCAGGAACAGGAATAACGCCAGGCCGACGGCTCTGAAGCTCCAGGAATCGAGAAAGAGCATCCCGCCCAGCAGTAGCACAAGCACGAGTTCGGACGAGCGTTCCAGGGGCTCCTTGAATGACAGGGAGCCTTCGGATACCGAGCTTGCCCGTTGCCTCGGTTCTTCGTCGTGAGCCGGCACCTCGGTTATCGTTTGAGCGTCTATGATGGGGGCGTTGGGGCTGGCCAATTTCAGTTCCGATTGACGCAGCGAAATGGCGGCGACAAACACTCCCAGAAATCCCCAGGCATCGATCAGAAGGCAGGCACCATAGACCAGGCCGATCAACCCAAGGCCAAGGAAATCGTCCAGTAACCGGCCGTTTGTGTGGTGTATATGTTGCTTCTGTATAACCTGGGCCAACAAACGCCCGATTACGAGCCCGACCACAAGGGCGGATACGGTCGACCACAAAACGTCCTTCAGAATCCAGCCCCCGAGCAATTCGTAGCTGGCCGGTGCGCTGAGCATGGCCAGCCCGAGCATGACAAAGGGAAAAGCGCTGCCGTCATTCATGCCGGCTTCACTGGTCAGGGTGAACCGCAGCGGATCTTTATCGCCCATGTGCCGAACCTGCACATCCGTTGCCAACACCGGGTCGGTAGGGGCCAGGATGGCTCCCAACAGAATGGCTGCACCCAAAGGCATGGCCAGCACGTAATAACCAAAGGCAGCCGTCAGGCCAACGCTGATGGTCATGGAGATAAAGGCGAGGCGTACAGGTGCTTGCCATTCCTGCCACTTGAATGGCACCGGCATCTTCATGCCGGCAATAAACAACGACAACAGAACCGCCAGTTCAGCCAGAATTTCCAGTAAATGGGCCTGTTCCAGCGGGTTGAAATGAAAAGCGCCAATAACCGACGGCCCGAGGGTAACTCCGATAGCCAGATAGACAAGAGATGGTGTCAGGTTCAGGCGCTGAAGAATGGGCGTGCGCAGCCCCATAATTATCAGTAGAGCTCCGATCAGTACAAACCAGATGGCGGTGGACAAAGTTATTCTCTCCAGGCTGATGAATGCAGAAAGGGCTTGGAAGCTGACAGAAAAGCAGGGCGACTTCTGTGCGTTAGCCCACGTGCCCTCTGGGTCTGTGTCTGATAGCGAACAGACGCCGGGTTGATTAAAAGGCAGGATTAATTGGCGACGGCGCGATGCTTCTTGCTTCGTGGATAGTCGCCAACGATTCCGCCACCCGGCCACAAGACCAGAGGAGAAAGAAATGAACAAGGACACCATTGAAGGTAACTGGAAAGAATTCAGAGGCAAGGTGAAAGAACAATGGGGCAAGCTGAGTGATGATCGGCTGGCCGAAATTGACGGTAAACGAGACCAGCTGATCGGTGAAATTCAGCAGGCCTACGGTGTTTCGAGAGACGAAGCCGAGAAACAGATCGAAGACTTTGAAAAGTCCACCAAGCACTGACGCGCCGATTCTCAATGCCCGTGACAGGAACCGATCGGGCCTCTATCCGGCGTTTGTGATTGTTTTCCTGTTCTTCCGGGGGCACGCGCTGAACGGCTAACCATGAATAATCGCCTGACCCGAAGACAAACCCTCCAGCTTATGGGTGCCGCACTGGCTGCGGTGTCGCTGCCCTCCGGGCGGTTGTTTGCCGCTGCAGATTCATTGCTTGAAAAGCCCGTCCCCGGTGCCGGGCACAAGCTGCCGGTGATCGGCATGGGTACCTGGCGTACGTTCAATGTGGGTAACGACCGGCAACTGCTCGAGGCGCGGACCGAGGTAGTACGGGAGTTTTTCCGACTCGGTGTTGGCCTGGTGGACTCGTCGCCCATGTATGGTTCCGCGCCGGATGTAATGGGGTATGCGCTGGAAAAGCTTGGTATCCCCGAAAGCCTGTTTGCCGCGGAGAAAGTCTGGAGCCCGGCCGGCGGTTCGGCCCGAGAGCAGGTGGAAAGCCTGGAAGAACGCTGGGGCGTCAACCGTTTTGATCTGGTTCAGGTACACAACCTGACGGACTGGCGCGCTCATCTGGCGGCTCTGCAGGCGATGAAGGCAGAAGGCCGAGTTGGGTATGTGGGTATCACCACCTCGCACGGGCGTCGGCATCGTGAGCTTGAGCAGATCATGGGCTCGGAAGAGATCGACTTCGTTCAGCTTACCTACAACATCACCCACCGGGAGGCGGAGAGCCGCCTGCTGCCGCTGGCAAAGGAGCGGGGAATCGCCGTGATCGCCAACCGGCCCTACGACGGTGGCCGGTTGATCAAGGGTTTGCAGAGCAGGGGAGAGAAGCTGCCCCGGTGGGCGGAGGAGGAATGCGGCTGCAACAACTGGGCGGATTTCCTGCTGAAATTCATCGTCAGCCACCCGGCGGTTAACTGCGCAATTCCCGCCACTACTCGCGTTGAGCACATTAAGGAAAACATGCGTGCCGGCCGGGGTACGATGCCTGACGCCAGCGCCCGGAAGCGGATGGCAGCGTTTATCGAGTCGCTATGAACGACTGGGCCAGTTACAGCCTGCAGAACTTCATTCCATTTACCGAAAATGTCTATTTTCGTTTGATGGAGCGCATGGGTGAAACCTTCTGGCCGCTGCACCTGCTGACTCTGGCTTTGGGCGCAGGGGTCGTTGCGCTGGTCCTTAAGCACCGCCCACGCATTGCCTGTCTGCTGATTGCTCCGGTGTGGGTTTTTGTTGCTGTAGCATTTTTTATGCAGCGTTACGGGCAGCTCAATTGGGCCGGAGACTACATTGGTTATGCTTTTCTTGCCCAGGCAGCCCTTCTGGTACTGATTTCGTTGCCGGGCCGTGGCCTGGGTAAGCCGTTACGCTGGAAAAGCCCGCCGATGGTCGTTGGCGGAGCGCTCGTTGCTTTTGGCCTGGTGGTGCAACCGTTGCTGACCTTGCTTGCGGGCGACTCCTGGTATCAGGCGCAAGTCTTTGGCATTCACCCGGACCCTACCGCGATTGTCTCGCTGGGCGTGATCCTACTCGGGCTGCGGAGTCTGGCGATGTGGGTGGCGGCCGTTATTCCATTACTCTGGATTCTTATTTCGGCCCTTACCTTGCTGGCTCTGGATGCGTCCGTCGCTACCGCCTTGTTCGCGGTGCTGGTGGTCGGGGTGCTGGGGTTGGTCTGTTGGACAACGCACAGATCAGAACTCTGATCGGAAGTAGGCTAACTACTTTATTCGGCCCTTTTCACTTCCTGACATGATTTGCCATCGGAGGGTGATGGGGGCGCTTTAGATAGTTAAGGGGGATATTGTGGCCATTACCCATTCCGATGCAGACCTTAACGCCCTCGTTGCAAACTTCGACGAAGCGCTGGAGCAGCTCAGGCTTGCTCTGCTGACCGATCCCGTTGCTTACAATACAGCGGTACTGGAAGCGGCACTTCCTGTTATGGCGGCGCCCGGTGGACTCGACGAGTTGTACGCTCGGGTCGCGGCGATGGAAGCCTGCGGGGTATTTGCCAACAGTGACTGGGACCAGCCTGCCATTCTGCGGCCTGCGCTGGCGGTTCGAACGTTACGTCAGGGAGCGCCGGCCTACACGGTCATTGAAGTGCTGAGCGAGCTTCGCCTGCTTGCGGTCGCCTTGGGTGATTATCACCATCCCGGTATTTCAGCGGAGCAGGCCAGGAACTTTCTGACCCAGGTAACGGCTCTGAACCTGGACCTGCTGGCAGGCCAGATGAGTGAAGCGGACCGGGAGCGGCCGCAGGGGCTGGGGCAGATCGTCAATTTGCTGTATCAGTTTCTGCTCAACAGACTGGGTTACGAGAGTATTCTGGACAGTCTGGTGGATGAAGTACAACGCCTGCTGGCCCAGCGCCCGATACAGACAGACAGCATCAAGCAGATGGTCAGCCAGATTGCCAAATGCCTGTACGATCCGGCAATCGAAACCTCCGGCATGGATAAAGCGGCGCTCCTGGTCAGTGCCTTGTTCGGCCCAACCATAGGCTGCCGTGATGACCCAGGCTTTGCCGTCTACGGCGAACGTCTGGCCGCCATGGACGAGCCCGCGCTGATTGAAGAGGCGCAAGGCTTTGCCAGTGAGATGCATGGCACGGGTATGGTTTCCCCTTATCATCCCATGTTGCTACGACATCTGCGGGGGAATCGGGATGACCTGATCCCCCTGGCCTTGGGGCTGAGCATCACCGGTAACGATGTTCTTCAATGCTACCGTCAGATCGTGCTTGAACTGATTGACCAGGTCGTTCATCCGGAAACCTGCCAGGCGGTTTACGGACTGGCCATGTTCCTCGAACGTGGTGCTCTGTTCACCACGCCAGTAGCTTCAGGCCTGTGGCGGCAACTAGAGCTGAAACTGTGTCAGGAGGCATCTGACCGGCTGAGAGCGGTTTTTGGTGATGCTCACCCACCACGGGTTTATTTGCTTGCCGGTGTACTGAGCCTTTTGGGGCAGCCGCTGGGCGTTGGCCAGGGCAATAATCCGACGTGTCAGTCGGTCATTGGCCTTTCCATGTGGTCGTTCAACGATGCAGATTATCTGTTACAGCTGGTGGCCTGGGCTGCCCGTGATGACGATGTCATGATGCGTTTCGAGGGCCAGCATATTACCTCTCAGCATCTGGAAGCAGGACTTGCGAAGGAGCCCCCAACCGATGTGGATCCGGTGTCACTGATTCTGATACCCCACCTTGACCGCATCTATGGTGAAATGGGGCGCTTGTGTGGCGTGCGCGACGACGACCTGCACCGCTGGATCAATCCTGAGATGTATGGCTGGTGGGTCGGGCATGGTTTTTTGAGTGTGATCAGCCGGAAAACCGGGAAAATTCACGATTACGAGGGTTTTGTCCGCCATTTCTACGCCAGCTACCATCCGTATTACAATGGCAACATACCCGTTATCCATCCCCAGCCCGCCGGCATTGCGGTGACCGACAGTGGCGGGCGACTCGTCGGACGTCATGCCATAACCATCATCAGGGTCGGCCTTGATCGCGATGGCGAGATGCGACTCTATTTCTTCAACCCCAACAACGACAGCGGCCAGAATTGGGGGCAGGGCCTGAACTGCTCAACGGAAAGTCATGGTGAACGCCATGGCGAAGCATCGCTACCGTTCGTGGAGTTTGCCTCACGTTTGTGCGTTTTTCATTACGATCCCAGGGAACTGGGTGACGTATCGGCGATTCCCGAAACGGACGTCATCCGCGCCACAGAGCTTGGCCGTGCCAGCTGGGCTTTGAATTATGAGTAGGATGTGTTCATGGAAAGCAGACTCAAATACGGGTTCATTCAACATGATTAAATGTGGAAGTTAAGCCCGGGTAAGAGACTTTTGGCAAAGGTGCCTCAGCTCTGTGGTGCGCTTAACGGGGCCGGCACTATATAGGCTATGCTTTTATGGCACAGGCCATTCTTATGGGGACTGATTTTACCCGCCGGGGGAGCAGGGGCATGCTGATCCTCCGGGCCCCCCGCTGGTTTTCAAGGTGTCCGGAATGGCTCTAATTTCACTGTTATAAAAGAGAATGAGAGCGAACGATGACAACCAATCCCGTAATGCTGATCACCGGCGCCTCATCTGGTATTGGTGCGGAAACAGCCCGGGCGGCCGCCCGGGAAGGGTATCGCCTGGTGCTTGCTGCCCGCTCCGAAGACAAGCTGACCGAGCTTCAGGAGGAACTTGGCGGTGAAGCCAACGCGCTGACCGTTCAGTGTGACGTTCAGAGTGAGAGTGGCCAGAAACAAATGGTGCGCCAGGCGCTGGACGCCTTCGGCCAGATTGATGTGGTCTTTGCCAATGCCGGCCGGGGCGGTGAGCCCGGGGGCTTCAGCGAGGCTGATCCAGATGTCTGGAAAGACATGATCCTCACCAACATTCTGGGCGTGGGCCTGACCATTCAGGCCTGTTTGCCGGCGCTGCGTGAGAGCCGGGGACACCTCTTGCTAACGGGCTCGGCCGCGGGTCGCGTGACCATTCCCGGTTCCATGTACAGCGCCACCAAATGGGCGGTGTCCGGTATTGGCTATGGCGTGCGTGAAGAACTGCGGGGCTCCGGCATCCGTGTGACGCTGATCGAGCCGGGCATGGTGGACACGCCGTTTTTCGACGAGCCGCCGACCCATGCCCTGAAACCGGAAGACATTGCCCATGCAGTCATGTACGCGGTGGCGCAGCCTGCCCACGTGGATGTGAACGAAATCCTGGTCAGGCCTACGCCTGCGGTTGAGTAAGCCTTGCGCTGGCCGTGGTGGCCCATAGACTGGAAGTAAATGGAGCCGAAGCGATAACAAAGAGGAATGGCTGTGTCTTTAACGTCCTGTTTCCGCCGCGCTGCGGCAGTGACCCTTTTGCTGGTCGCCGGTCAGAGCATGGCGGCCGACCCGGTGGTGGTGTCGTCCAAGATTGATACCGAAGGCGCAGTGCTGGGCCAGATGATCCTGCAGTCCCTGGAGGATGCCGGCGTGCCGGTCGAGAACCGGCTTCAACTGGGCGGTACCAGCATTGTTCGCAACGCCATCAAGGCCGGTGAAATTGACCTGTACCCGGAATACACCGGCAATGCCGCATTCTTCCACGACCAGGCCGACCGGGATATCTGGAAAGACGCCGACAAGGCCTACGAGCAGGCAGCCCGCCTTGACCGTGAGGCCCACAACATTGTCTGGCTGACACCGGCACAGGCCAACAACACCTGGGCCATGAGTGTGCGGGGCGATCTGGCTCGTGAGCACGGCCTCAATACCCTCGAAGACCTGGCCCGCTATATCAATAACGGTGGTACCTTCAAGTTTGCCGCCAGTGCCGAGTTTGTGGAATCGGCCAGCGCGCTGCCGGCGTTCCAGGCAGCCTATGGCTTCAAGCTGGACTCCGACCAGCTGTTGATTCTCTCTGGTGGTAACACCGCGGCCACCCTGCGGGCGGCGGCCCTGAACAACAACGACGTGAACGGCGCCATGACCTACGGCACCGACGGTGGCCTGAACGCGCTCGACCTGAAGGTGATGGAAGACACCCTGGGCGTGCAGCCAGTCTACCAGCCAGCGCCCATTGTGAGGGCGGAGGTGCTGGAAACCTACCCGGAGATCCGGGAGGTGCTTGAGCCCATCTTCGAATCCCTCGACCTGGAAACACTGCAGCGCCTGAACGGTCAGGTGGCGGTCAATGGTGTGCCGGCCAGCAAGGTGGCTCGGGATTATCTGGATAGCCTGGGCCAGGACTGAGGTTTGTCGGTTCCGCGTCCCGGCTTTATGACTGACCGTCCTAATCGTGTGATCCCGGCGCTTGGGTTGCTGGCCCTGGCGTTGGTTTGGGTCCTCGATTTCGGCGTTATTCAACCCAACCGCATTGTTTCGGGTACTGGCCACGGCCTGGGGGCGGCGCTTGGCTGGCCCGGGGCCGCGTTGGTGACTGGTGTCCTGGCTGGGGCCATACTGCTGTCGGTGGCGCGAATCCCGAAGCGCTACCTGCTACTTGTGGGCTTGATCGGGTCGTCGCTGGCGGTACTGCCGCTGCTGCTGGAGGTGTTTGCCAGCCGCCATCTCCCGGCGGATGCTCCCTATGCCCGGTCTTCCATCGGGGCAGGGTTCTGGTGCCTGCTGTTTCTGCTTTCGCTGATGCTGATTGAGGTCCTGGGGCGGCTCAGGACCGGCCGCTGGCTGCAATTGTTTCTGTTGGTAGTGCTAAGTGGCAGTTGGCTGCTGCTGTTTCGCGGCGATGGCCTGGAAAGTCTTTCCCTGGTTCGGGAATTCAGTGCCCGGCCGGGAAAATTCGAGCAGGCCCTTTATACACACCTGGCGCTCGCGTTGGGTGCGGTCTCCATCAGTGCCTGCCTCGCCTTCGGTCTGGCCCTGAAGATGACGCGCAGCCCGGCCTGGCAACGGCCCATTCTGGGCCTGGTGAGTTTCCTCCAGACCATTCCCAGCCTGGCGGTGTTTGGTCTGTTAATTGCTCCGCTTAGCGCGCTGTCATCTGCCTTTCCGGTATTGCAGGCCATGGGTATTCGGGGGATCGGCTGGGCTCCGGCACTCTTGGCGCTGATTGCCTACAGCCTGTTGCCTATGGTTCGCAACACCTTTGTGGCGCTTACCGAGGTGCCGGAAAGTCTGGCCGACGCCGGCCGGGGCATGGGCATGACCGAAAAGCAGCTGTTTTTCCAACTTCGTCTGCCGTTGGCGCTGCCCGTGATTATCGAGGGGGTGCGCATCACCACGATCCAGGCCATCGGCCTGACCGCCGTGGCGGCGCTGATCGGCGCCGGTGGCTTCGGGGCGTTCATTTTCGAAGGATTGGGGCAGGCAGCGATGGATCTGGTGTTACTCGGTGCCTTGCCCACCATTGCCTTGGCACTCCTGGCTGATGCCTTGCTGACCATGCTTGCAACCAGCCTCAAACCCACTCCGGCAACGGCCTGAAGGAAAGGAAGTGTCTGGATGATCGAACTGAAAAACGTCACGCGGCGTTTCGGGGATACGGTTGCCGTGGACGGTATTAACCTGACCATTGAAACTGGTGAAGTCTGTGTGCTGGTAGGCAGTTCCGGCTGTGGCAAGTCCACCACCCTGCGGATGATCAACCGACTGTTGCCCCACAGCGAAGGAGAAATCCTGGTGGATGGCGAGGATGTCACCGCCATGAACCCCGAGCAGTTGCGGCTCAATATGGGCTATGTGATCCAGGGCACCGGGCTGTTTCCCCACTGGACCGTGGCCCGCAACATCGCCATGGTGCCCCGGCTGCTGAAATGGCCGAAAGAGCGGATTGATGCCCGGGTGCACGAGTTGATGACACTGTTGGATCTTGACCCCCGGGCTCATGCCCACAAGTACCCGCAGCAGCTGTCCGGCGGTCAGGCCCAGCGGGTCGGCGTGGCCCGGGCGTTGGCGGCTGACCCCAATATCCTCTTGATGGACGAACCCTTTGGGGCCCTGGATGCCATCACCCGGGAGAACCTGCAACTGGAAATGCTGCGCATCCAGCGCCAGGTCCGAAAAACCACGGTGTTCGTCACCCACGACATCGACGAAGCCCTGAAACTGGCCACTCGCATTGCAGTAATGGACAGGGGACGCATCCTTCAGCACGACACGCCGGAGAACATTCTCCGCAACCCGGCGTCTGAATTTGTGGAAAACCTGGTAGGCAAGCAGGATCGCGGCTTGAAACTGATGAGCTTGCAGCCGGTGCGAAAACTGATGATGGTCCATACAGAGGCCCGTCTTCCAGAGCCCGGCGTTGACTCGGTCAAAGAGGACGACAGCGCCCGGCTGGCATTGTCGATTGTGCTCTGGCAGGGCGCTGAACAGCTGCCGGTGGTGAATGCCGATGGCCAGGAGATTGGCTTTGTGACCCGTGAACGCCTGATGCAGGAAGGTGCCTGATGCGGATCTGGTTGCCACCGCTGCTGTTGGCGTTGCTGCTGTGCGGCCTGAGTGTGGGGATGGATACCCTGGAGCCGCTGTTCCATTGGGTGCAGCCCGACAAGCAGGGCGTGATCTACGAACGGGAAAGCTTCCTGTTCCTGCTGCAAAATCACCTGTCGCTGGTGGCAGTTTCCGCAGCCGTCGGCACCTGTGTTGCGGTGGCCGGCGGTATCTTCGCTACCCGCCCGGTGGGGCGAGACTTCCTGCCGCTGGTTAACCAGGTGGCCTCCATCGGCCAGACCTTCCCGCCGGTGGCCGTGCTGGCCCTGGCAGTGCCGGCGCTGGGGTTTGGCGAGGCACCCATACTGGTGGCGCTGATTCTCTATGGCCTGCTGCCCATCCTGCGCAACACCCTGGCGGGTCTGGAGGGGCTGGATCCGGCCGTGCGCGAGGCGGCACGGGGTATGGGTATGTCGCCGATGCAAGTGCTGCTACAGGTGGAGTTGCCCCTGGCCGGGCGGGTGATCCTCGCCGGTATACGCACCTCCGTCACTATCAACATTGCCACGGCGGCGATTGGCTCCACCATCGGCGCCCGGACCCTGGGCGATCCGGTCATTGCCGGGCTGGTTAATGGCAACACGGCTTATGTTCTGCAAGGGGCCATCCTGATTGGCCTTCTGGCACTGACCACCGACAGCTTGTTTGAGGCTATCCAGCGGTCCTGGGACCGCCGGTTGTCACCCTCAGTGACGGCGTCGTGAAACGCGGTATCTTTACGCTGTCGTTGGCCAACTAGAGAGTATGGTCAACGTAGTCCTTGGGCTGCTCGATTGGCGTGTTCCATGGGTCGGGGGCTGCGTTGGCTTTTGCGTCCTCGTATTCTTCCAACATGCGCTCCATCCGGCTGCGTTGCAGGGCCTCATGGAATTCGGCCTGCCTTTTTTCTTCCCGCAGGGATTTGAGCAGGGAAGCCGCCATGAAAATCATCAGAATCATGAAGGGCAGGGCGGCCACGATGGAGATGGTCTGGAGCGCCTCGAGCCCGCCACTCAACAACAGGACCCCGGCCACCATTACCTGAACTACTCCCCAGAGGACGCGCATCAGCGGCTTGGGGCTAATGGTGCCGTGGCTGGTGAACATGCCGAGTACGAAGGTGGCGGAGTTGGCCGAGGTGATGACGAACAGGATGATTAACAGAAGTACCAGCGGGCCGGTCACGTCATTGAAGGGCAGGAATTCCAGCATGCGGAACAGCCCCGAGCTGATTTCCTGGCTGACGGATGCAGCAATGCCGCCGTTCTCGAATATTTCATAAAAGAGAGCGGAGCCTCCGAAGGTAGCGAACCAGACCATGCTCAGCAACACTGGCATGCCGATCACGCCGAGTATGAATTCGCGAATGGTGCGGCCCCGGGAAATCCGGGCAATGAAGCTGCCGACAAACGGCGCCCAGGACAGCCCCCAGGCCCAGTAGAAGATGGTCCAGCGTTCGACCCAGTCCTCCCCGGTGTAGGGCGTCATCACCAGGCTCATGCCGATCATGTTGCTGAAATACTCGCCAATGGCGTTGGTCATGGCGGCGGTGATGAAATCGGTCGGGCCAATGACGAAGACAAACAGTAGCAGGGCAGCGGCCAGGACCATGTTGGCATCACTGACGTAGCGAACGCCGCTCTCCAGTGGCATAAGGGAACAAAGCAGGAAGATCACCGCGACACCGCCCAGAATGGTCAACTGCTGTGTGGTGCCAAAGCCAATGTCGGCCACCGAACCCAGGCCGCTGTTGATCTGGATGATCCCCAGCCCGAGGGTGGTGGCAACCCCGAAGACCGTGGACACCACCGCCAGGATGTTGATGCCATGGCCGAACGCACCGTCCACCCGTTTGCCCAGGGTGGCCCGGAAGGCTTCGCTGATCAGGCCGGGGCGTTGTCGGCGAAACCGGACGTAGGCGATGGCCAGCCCCACCAGGGCGAAGTTGGCCCATTGATGGAAACCCCAGTGGAACAGGGAGTAACGCATCCCCAGGCTGGCGGCATCAGGGGTTTGCGGTTCCGCCATGCCCAGTGGTGGCTGGTTGTAGTGAGTCATGGGTTCGGCCACGCCCCAGAACACCAGGCCAACCCCCATGCCGGCGGAGAAGATCATGCCCAGCCATGCGGGGTAGGGGAATTCCGGGCTTTCACCGTCGGCACCCAGGCGAATGTGGCCGTAATCCGATAGCCCCACACCAATGCAGAACAACAAAAAACCGGTGGTCACAAACAGATAGAGCCAGCCGAAGTGATCCGTGGTGAAGCCGAGCGCTTCCGAGGCAACGGATGCCAGTTGATCTGGATGCAAGGCACCGGCGGCCACAAAGCCGATCAGAATCAGCAGCGAAAGATAGAAGACCGCTCCTGGCCGGTTCGTCATTATCGAATCCCCTTTTGAGGCTTTATTGGTTATGGGAAGGGGATACTGCTGATGGCTGTTGCTGGTTTCAAGTGTTCGTTTTATAAAAGAATGACTTACCTCAACGGAGCTGCATTTTGCCATTCCCGGAACGCTTCCCGGATGACCTGACAGGCGGAATGCAGGAAGAGGGCAGCTATCGACAAGCCGACAATCAAGTCTGGCCACAGGGTGCCCGTTAGCGCCACCAGTGCAGCAGCGATAATCACGCTGGTGTTGGCGAACAGGTCGTTGCGTGAACACAGCCAGGTGGAGCGCATGTTCAGGTCATCCGCCCTATGGCGGTACAGCAGGGCAAAGCAGATGCCGTTAGCGACCAGGGCGAGCGCACCGACGATGCCCATCCACTCTGCCTCGGGCATCTCCTGCAGCATGAGTTTTCGAATGGCATCGGCAACCACCACCAGCCCGAACAGCAGCATGAACCCACCCTTGACCAATGCCGCTCCGGCCCGGGCGCGCTGGCCTTTGTCCAGTACGAACAGGGTCAGCGCGTAGACCGAGGCATCGCCGAACATGTCGAGAGAATCGCCCAACAACGCCGTGGAACTGGCCAGCCAGCCGGCGGCGAACTCCACCAGGAACATGGCGGCGTTTATCGCCAGAACCAGGTAGAGAACACGGCTCTGGCGGACCCGGAGTTGTGCCAGCTCGTCACCCTTGGTTTCGCAGCAGCTGTCCGCCATTTTCTCTCCGTTGTGAGAATGCCATGCCAATCATAGGGATTGTAGTTGCTCACAGGTCAAGGTTGGGCGCTATAGAAACCTGTTGATTGCCGAAAAGCGGTGTCATGGCCATTGAGCCGGTGTTGGGGCTGGGTAGCGTGACTGGGTGTCGGGCAACTTCACATGATGCCGGCTCGTCACAAACATTCACGCAACAGTTCCCGCCGTTGATTTTTTATAATTGATTGTTTGGCCGCTAGTTCAAAAAGTTTGGCCTGCCCCCTGCTTAACAACCATGCCCGCTGAGAAAACTGTGTTTCTGACAGTCGGGTGTTTGTTCTCAAGGGAAAGAGGAAATCTACAATGAAACTTTCGAACTGTGTCCTGTCTTCCTCGTTGGTGCTTGCCATTGCCGGACTTTCAAGCGGTGCTGCGAATGCGGCACAGATTACCAGCTGGAATCTGGACAATGTCGTTGGCTCGGGCCCCGACAGTGAGGGGACTTACTACAGCACTATCTACGATAAAGCCCCCGTGGATGGCACTGCCACAAGCAGTGGTTATATCAAATACGATCTGGAGGAAGGTGCCGAGCCGGGTCTCAAGGTTGTAACCGATGCGCCAGCGGGAGCATCAGGGGAGCAGGTTGATAACTGCATCATGGCCGCTGGCAGCGCTACCTGTAACGGCCCCTTTCAGAGCGGCAAACGCTTCAAGCTGGACCAGACCGGCTATGGGCCCATTGATCTGGTATTTAACCTGAGCAGTGAACCCTTCAGTGAAGACAATGACGGCCTGTACAGGATTTTCCAGAAGTACGGGAACGCCACTGGCGACACCTTGACTGGGTTCAGTATTGGCCTGGGGTTCGGTATCGGAGATGCCTTCACTCCATCGAGCAGCGGCGACGGCTTGAGCTTCGTGGATTTCGGGGATGATCCGAAAAACAGTGAGTTCAGCTCGCTCTTTGCTCAAGGGCTTTTCGGCACCGATGAGAAGCGGGATCGTCTTCGTGGTTACTTCAGTGCGGAGCGCAGTGGTTTCGGGCTCAGCCTGCTGGACGAGGACCTGTTTCAGACCACAGGCCTGTTTGGTGACGAATACGGTTACGAGGCCCTGTTCGGTGACTGGATGTCTTACTCCATGGCGCCGGACGGGTATTTCTACGACGACGATGGTGACCCCCTCACCGATGCGGTGCTGATGGCGCACTTCGATGCCGATAGCGGTAAGTGGATCATGAACCGGGGTATTGATGAGCTCGGGGAGGTAGTAAGCCTGGCGTTTGGTAATGAAGGGGAGCAGTACGACAGCATTGCGGATGTGGAAGCCGCCTTGCAGGCCCAGGCCGGGGAGAGCGGGCTTTCCCTCGGTGCTTGTCCCGAAGAGCCGGTTCCCGGTGAGCCCTGCCTGGCGGGTATCGACCTGATTGAAGACCTTGGCAAGTTCAACGTCACCAGCTTTATCGATGCGTTTAACTTTGAACTTGGGAATCAGACAACATTCACCATGCGGATCAGCGCGTTAACCGGTATCCCGATATCCGTGTCAGAACCGGGTGTCTGGGTACTCTTGGCCATAGGGCTGGGCGGCTTGCTGCGGCGTCGTTATACAGGCCTGCGTCAGACATTTTCGCCTTGATGTTCGACACCTGGGACGAAAATCATGGAGCATTGATGGGCAGCGATCTTGTGGTCGCGTTCGAGGATCAGTAGCCAGGCGGGACACTAGAACCGGTCCCAATAAGGTGTTTCACCAAAGAAACCATCAACAAAGTCGATAAAACCACGCACTTTGCTGGCCAGTAGCTGCCGGTGGGCGTAGACCGCATAGAGTGCCATCGGCTGGGGTTCGTACTCCGGCAGGATCACCTTTAGTCTTCCTTCCCTGATGGCATTGCCGGCAATAAAGGTTGGCTGGAGGGCTATGCCGGCGCCGGCAATGGCCGCCTCCACCAGCACATCACCGTTGTTGCTGACCATCCCTCCCTCGCTTTCTTGCCTCCCGG
The DNA here is from genome assembly GCA_044811145.1 of Marinobacter nauticus. Classification (GTDB taxonomy): domain Bacteria; phylum Pseudomonadota; class Gammaproteobacteria; order Pseudomonadales; family Oleiphilaceae; genus Marinobacter; species Marinobacter nauticus_A. The sequence continues at coordinate 50,742 of CP085245.1, read as the reverse complement.
CCTGCAGCCATTTCTGAAGTGGATGACCAGGGCCAATGTCCATGTAGCTGTATTGCAGGTATCGATGCCTGCTCAAGTCTTCTGGGCACTGCGGTGTGCCATGCTGCTCCAGGTAGGTGGGGGAGGCGCATAGCACCAGCCTGACCGGGGCGAGTCGTTTGGCAATCAAAGAGGAGCTTTTCAGGTGGCCAATCCGAAGCGCGATGTCGAACCCTTCCTCCACGATGTCGACTTTCCGGTCATTCAGTTGTAGATCAATGCCCACTGCAGGGTGAGCTTTCTGGAACTCACTCAAGAGGGGAGCCATGTGGCGAATGGCAAAAGAGACCGGGGCGCTTATTCGCAACAGGCCCTGTGCCTGGGTTTGCAGGTCACCGAGTTGGTGCTCCATATCGTCAATGTCTGTGAGCACCTGCCGGGCTCTCTGGTGATATTGCGTGCCTGCTTCGGTCAGGTTCAGCCTGCGGGTTGTGCGGTTGAGTAGCCGTACCCCCAGATGCGTTTCCAGCCGGGACACGTACTTGCTGACCAGCTGGGGGGAGGTCTCCAGGCGCTCTGCCGCGCGGGTGAAGGAGCCCTCATTGACCACGGCCACGAAGGCGCGCATGGCTTCGATTCTATCCATAGGAGTGTCCGGTTGTGCTTTTTCTTTATCAGCGATGCGTTTATAAATAAGAAATGATAAGGATCTTAGTCTTTCATATTGGTGATAGTAAAGTGGCCGCATCGGTTGAAGCAGAGGCTTCTTGGTAAACCAATACACAGACAGATTCGAGGTGGCATCATGAATGCTCAATTTTCAAAGGCACTTTTTAACACCAACGGCGGTTTTGCTGCGCTGGTATTACGCGTACCCGTGGGGCTGATCCTGGCAGCCCACGGCGCCCAGAAACTCTTCGGCTGGTTTGGCGGCTATGGCCTCGAAGGGACCGGACAGTGGCTGGCCAGCATCGGTCTGGAGCCGGGCTATGCGATGGCCCTGTTGGCCGGTGGTGCCGAGTTCTTCGGTGGCCTGGCGCTGGTGCTTGGGCTCCTGACACGACCGGCAGCGCTGGTTGCCGCTTTTACCATGTTGGTGGCCATTTTCTGGGTACACATCGGCAACGGCCTGTTCATGTCCAACAACGGCTACGAGTATGCCCTGACCCTGTTTGTCGCTACGCTGGCATTGGCCGTTCAGGGCGCGGGCCGATTGGCTTTGGACAACCTGCTTCAGAAGCAGGTCTGAACCAGACGGGACACTAGCATGCGGGCCGGACAAAGGGGGAGTAATGGTCATGACCACAAAAACCGACGTGCTGTTTATTTCCCATGGCGGCGGCCCAATGCCGCTGCTGGGAGACCCCGGACACCAGGATATGGTGGACCAGCTGACCGGGCTGGCGCATAAGCTTCCAAGGCCGTCTGCCATTCTGGTTGTCAGTGCTCACTGGGAAGAATCCGTACCGACGATCACCTCCGGAGCCAACCCGGAGCTGATTTATGATTACTATGGCTTTCCACCGGAGGCCTACAGAATCGAATACCCCTGCCCCGGGGAGCCGGGCTTGGCGAACCAGGTCTTCCAGGCACTGGAGAAAGCCGGGCTTTCGGCACGGCTGGATGAACAGCGCGGCTTTGACCACGGCCTGTTTGTGCCGCTCAAACTGATGTATCCGGAAGCCGATATTCCATGCATCCAGCTATCCCTGGTAAATAGCCTGGATGCCAGCCTTCACCTGGCCATTGGGCGCGCTTTGCAGGCTATTGATTACGGCAACCTGATGGTTATTGGCTCGGGGTTTTCATTTCACAACATGCGCGCGTTCTTCGCGGCAGATACACCGGAAATACAGGCACGTAATCGGGCATTTGAGGAATGGCTGGAGCAGACTTGTGCTGATGAAGAAATGGATGAAACGGAGCGGGAGCAACGCCTGATTCATTGGGACGAGGCGCCCCATGCCAGGTTCTGCCATCCCCGTGAAGAGCATCTTTTGCCGCTGCACGTCTGTTATGGCCTAGCCAATAAGCCGAGCGATGCCAATTCCTCGGTGACCATTCTGGGGAAGGAATCAGGATTCTTTTATTGGAAGGTTCCGGGGGCGACAGCGATCTGATTACAAGCCGTTTGAAGGAACTTTGAATGGTACCCCCGGCAGGACTCGAACCTGCTACCTATCCCTTAGGAGGGGATCGCTCTATCCAGATGAGCTACGGGGGCTTTCTGAGGAGGGCGTATGATAGCCGGCACCGGCCTGGGTCTCAAGGGGTGCCGGCCGGTTGGCTCAGTGGCTGCGGGCGCTGGTGCCTGCCATTGGTGGCCGCTGGCGTAGCTGTTCCAGGACCTTTTCTTCGTTAATACCTTTCTGGCCCGTGGTTACCCGCAGCGCCCGTTGGCGGTCGAGCAGGGCGCTTTGGTAAGTGCGATTTAGTTCTTCCAGTGACACCTGGCGCACGGCCTCGGCCAGTTGCTCGCGGCTGTCGAAATCATAGTTCTGGCGGTCGATCTCCCGCCAGTAGCGGCTGGAAATCTCATCCAGTTGCCGGTCGCTTTCCAGCAGACGGCTGATCACGGCCTGTTTCTCGCGGTTCAGTCGGTTGTCGTCCAGGCTCTTCAGTTGTTGAGTGAAGTCTTGGGCGAATTCGGTGACGGCCGCATCGATTGTCGCCCCGTTTGCCTCGGGTGATTGCACGATAAGGCCGAGGGCCGGGGTTTCCAGGATTTCGAAGTTGGTGCCGTACACAATGTACCCCAACTGCCGGGAGGTGCGGATTTCCTCGTAGAAGGGGCTGCCGACAATCTGGGCCAACAGGCGGAAACGCGCCCGTTCCGGGTAGGATGTGTCCTGGCCTTGCAGGTACAAGGTATAGCCGGTATCGGGATGGTCCACATCAATGGTTGCCCGGGTTTCACCGGTGGGCAATTGGCGCAGGCCGGATCGTGACACGGAGGTCCGCTCACCCTGGTCCAGAACCAGAGCCTGTACCTGCCGGGCCATGTTCAGGGCGGCGGCCCGGGTCAGGTTGCCGTGGGCCAGCATGACAGGATCGGTCTTGGCCAGCAGTGTCTGGGCAAAGTCTCGCAGTTCGTCCAGGGTGACGTTGCGTGCGGCGGCCAGTTTCTCTTTGTTCGGGAAGGTGCCTTCAATCAGCGCGGTTTGAACAAACTCCGAGGTTTGTTGGACGGGACGGTTCTTCGCCTGGTTTTCCAGATTGTCGATCAGGCGCTGGCGGGCAATGTCGAATCGCTGCCGGGTGATGGAAGGCTCGGCCAGCTCGGTCAGAATCCGTTGCAGAAGGGTATGCAGTTTGTCGTCATAGCCGCCAATACGAACCGTAATACCCCGCAGGTGTGAGTACACCCGGTAGTTGAGGCCGGCGAGGTGGGCCGGATAGGCCTGGGCGTTCAGGTTGGTGTTCACCGTATCCATCAGCAACTGGGTGAGGATTTTGGCCCTGGCGCTGTCTTGCGTGGCGGGCGTGCGCAGGCTGATGAACACGTTCGCCTTTGGGGTGTTGAAGCGGGTGTCCCGGGCGTACCAGACATCGAGGCCGTGGAAGTCGGCCAGGCGTTCCGGGTGAGCCATGGTGTCGCCGGCGACCAGTTCCAGGTTTTCCGGTACGAAGGGGTTAGCCTCGGGCAGGCTAAGTCGGCTGACGAGGTTTGTTTCAGTGTTGCCACGGAGCTGCAACGGCTCGCGCTGCCACGGCGTATCGTACCATTGGGTGCGTTTGGGGGTTTCCAGTTTCGGATCTGGGGCGGAAACCCGTACCTGGAGGTTGTCTGGTGTGAGTTCCTGCAGCAGTGCCCGGTACTGCTCCGGTGCGTAGCTTTCCATTAGCCAGGGAGCGCTGAGCACATCTTCCACCGGGTAATCGCGCAAGGAGCGAGACAGGCGCATCGCTTCACGCACGGGTTTGCCGCGCTCGCGGAAGCGGAAGTCGATGGTGGCCAGTTGCTGCATTTCATGAAAGCGTTCTTCACTGATGCCGTTCTGGCGAATCTGGTCCAGGTACTCAAAGGTCAGGTTGATGATGTTGTCTTGATTGGCCAAGCCCTTGCGGGTCAGCGCCATACTGATTTCCAGAGTGGCATTCTGGCCGGTGTCCATGCCCAGCCCGGCAGAGAGGCTTTCCACCAGCCCGGCATTTTTCAGGACGTCAAACAGGCTGCCCGGCCCTTCGTGGCCAATCAGGTTGGCCAGGTAGGAGGCCGGTTTGGTTTTGTAGTTTTCCTTCTGAGACGGAATTGGGAAAGCCAGGGTCAGGTGCCGGCTGTCTTTCAGGGTCTCGGCGGTAACCTTCTCCGGCAGACGGTCCACGTCCAGAATGGGCTCCGGGTGCTGCTGGGCCGTCAGATTTCGATTCTCAATAGCCGCGAAGCGTTCACGCACCATGGCTTCCAGCTCATCCAGGCTTTGGGGACCGTATACCGAAAGCGTCATCAGGTTGGCCGAGTAATGTTCCCGCCAGAATTCAACCAGGTCCGGGCGCAGCGGATTGTCTTCGGTATTTTCCAGCGTGGTCAGGTTGCCCACGGCGAAGCGGCTGAAGGCGTGGTCCGGGTTGCCGCTGGCCTTTCTTACCGACAGCAGGCGCCGGCCATCGTCCTTGAGCTTGGAGCTGAACTCCGAATGCACGGCGTTGCGCTCGCGGTCCACCAATTCGGGGGTGAACAGTGGGTCGGAGAATTGCTGGGCAAAACGGTCCAGGGCCGGCTCCAGGAACTGGGCTTCCACATCAAAGAAATAGTTGGTGTCCTGGAAGGCGGTGAAGGCATTGTGGCTGCCGCCATGGCTGCGGATGAACTGCTGGTACTCCCCGGGCTCGGGATACTTCTCGGTTCCCAGGAACAGCATGTGTTCCAGGAAGTGGGCCAGGCCGGCGCGGTCTTCGGGATCGTCACCACTGCCGACGGCAACGTTCATGGAGGCTGCGGCCTTATCTGCCTGGGGATCGGAGACCAGCATCACCTGGAGCCGGTTGTTCAGTTCCAGGTAGCGGTAGTCGTTGTTGTCGTTGGGGCTTTTGGTCGGGGTCACGCTGGCGATGGCTGTCTGGCTCAACATAAGGGTGGCTAGTAGAAACAGGATGATTCCGGGCCGGTGCCGGGTGCCGGAGGTTGAAACGTCGTCCAAAGTCATGAAACCCCTACTCCCGCTGAATGGCTGATAAAAAGTGTCTTAGTGCAGTTGTGCGTTCCTGCTGGTTTGCGGTTGCTGTTCCAGTGTCTGGCGGGCAAGGCTGGCCGCCTTTTCGGCACTCAGGTCGCCGGAACCAATGCGTTCCAGCACAGTGGCCATAACGGCAATCGACTGCTGATATTCGGAAAATTCGGCCTGGAAGGCGGTGTCGATGGCGTCGTACACGGCCTGGATTTTCTCCTCCCGGGAGCCATTGTCCGAAGTGGTGTCGTTGATGGCCTTCAGGCAGGCCCGGGCAATGGCGATGTAACGTTCGGTGTTCGGGTTGTCGTTTTGCATAATGGAAAAGGTAACCGCAGTAAGGATGTTGAGGTGAGACGGCACTGGCGGCGGGAAGTTCCCGCGGCCAGGGGTCAGGCGTTGTCTTCTTCGGGCGTGTCCATCACCGCAGGAGGAGGAAAGCCGCCCAGCTCCTTCCAGCGATTGACGATGCCACAGAACAGGTCGGCTGTTTTCTCCGCGTCGTAGGCGGCCGAGTGGGCCTGCTTGTTACTGAACGGAATGCCGGCGATCTTGCACGCCTGCGCCAGCACGGTGTGGCCATAGGCGAGGCCGGCCAGGGTGGCGGTATCAAACGTTGAGAACGGATGGAACGGGTTGCGTTTGATGTCGGCCCGCATGGCGGCGGCAAACACGAAGTTGTGATCGAAGGTGGCGTTGTGTCCCACCAGCACGGCGCGCTTGCAATCGTGGGCTTTGACCGCCTTGCGGATGGGCGCAAAGATCTCGCTCAGGCCCTCGCGCTCGGGCACGGCTTCACGCTCCAGGCACCAGGGATCGATGCCCGTGAAATCCAGGGCGGATTGTTCCAGGTTGGCGCCTTCGAACGGATCTATCTGTTTGACGTGAGTCTCGCCACGGTGCAGCCATCCGTTGTCATCCATGGTGACCATGACGGCCGCGATTTCCAGCAGGGCGTCCCGTTCCGGGTTGAAGCCGGCGGTTTCGACATCGACCACTACCGGCAGGAAACCCCGGAAGCGAAGGGACATGGGATGTGGCTGTTTGTTTTCGTCTGACACTCGAACTCCGATGTTCGTCTGTAAGTTGTATGAATATGGATGAAGGCTCAGGCCATGCGCCAGTGAACGGTTTCACCCGCTTTCAGGGGCACGATGTTGCCATCGGCCAGCGGCAGGGTTTCCGGCATGGTCCACGGCTCTCGCACCAGGGTGATGGTGTCGGTGTTGCGGGGCAGGCCATAGAAATCGGCCCCGTTGTGGCTGGCGAAGGCCTCGAATTTGTCCAGAATCCCGAGCTCTTCAAAGATGTCGGCATACAGGCCAATGGCGCCGTAGGCGGAGTAACAACCGGCGCAGCCACAGGCGGCTTCTTTCTTGTCCTGAGCGTGAGGCGCGGAATCGGTGCCCAGGAAGAATCGGGGATCGCCACTGGCCACGGCTTCGCGCAGCGCCTGCTGGTGCTTGTTGCGCTTGAGGATGGGCAGGCAATACAGGTGCGGACGAATGCCGCCAACCAGCATGTTGTTGCGGTTGTACATCAGGTGCTGGGGCGTAAGGGTGGCGCCCAGGTTGCCGCCGGTGTGGCTGCGCACGAATTCAGCAGAGTCCGCCGTCGTGATGTGCTCGAGCACCACTTTCAGGTTGGGGAAGTCGGCCAGGGTGGGGGCCAGCACCCGCTCCAGGAACACCTTCTCCCGGTCAAAGATATCAATGTCGCCGTTGGTCACCTCGCCGTGCACCAGCAGCAACATGCCGCACTCGGCCATGGCTTCCAGCACCGAGTAGATGTTGCGAATATCGGTTACGCCGGAGGCTGAGTTTGTGGTTGCGCCAGCGGGATAGAGCTTGGCTGCCACAATGCCAGCCTTTTGGGCCTCCCGGATGGTCTCGGGGGTAGTGCTCTCGGTGAGGTACAGAGTCATCAAGGGCTCAAAGCCGGTGTCACCGGCGGCTGCCAGGATGCGCTCCCGGTAGGCCATGGCGGCGGCCGTGTCGGTCACGGGCGGCACCAGGTTGGGCATGATGATAGCCCGGCCGAAACAGGCGGCGGTGGCAGGAACGACACTGTTGAGAACCGCGCCGTCGCGCACATGCAGGTGCCAGTCGTCCGGGCGGGTGATGGTCAGTTGTCTGGTCATGAAAATATCCGCAAAGCAGCCAAAAAATTTTTGCAATTATATCAGAAGGGCGGGGTAAATGTTCCGGGTGGCCGGCTGATATCAGTACTCAAGTCCCGGGCATCGGGGCCGTTAACCTGCGTGTATGGTTCCTTCTTTGATAAACGGGACATGAATATGGCCAAGGTTTCTCGCCAGTCTATTGCGCGCCGGCTGGCACTGCTTGGCGGCACAGCCGTGTTGCCGTTGGTGGCGTGGCCGGTGATGGCTGCCAGCTATGGTGCGGGTATTGAGAACAGTCAGTGGTATCTGACCGACTCGGTCTTTGAGTGTGTGCTGGTGCATGAAGTGCCGGGGTACGGCCGTGCCGTGTTTCGACACCGGGCAGGGGAGGACTTGACGTTTTTCCTGGAGTCGGAAATTCCGGTGATGCGAGCCGGTCGCGGGCAACTGGTGGTGGAGGCGCCGGCCTGGCGACCGGGGGTGGCTCCGACCTCCTTGGGAGTGGTGAATGTCTCCTCGGGACGACGGGCGGTTGATCTCGGGAACCGGGAGGCCACCCATATTGCCCGAGGACTGCTTGAAGGGATGCAGCCCACTCTGACCCGAACGGCCAGATACAGTAACGAGCAGGTGCGAGTACACCTGTCCAACGTGAATTTCTCCGGTCAATGGCAGGGGTATCGTCAATGCGTCGCTGGTTTGTTGCCGGCGAATTATGACCAGATCAGGCGATCGCGTATTCCGTTTGCCAGTGGCAGTACCAGCCTGTCAGAAGCGGATCAGCGGTTACTGGATAACATCGTGGCGTTTGTAATGGCAGATCCAAGTGTTGAGCGAGTGTTTGTGGATGGCCATTCCGACAGCATCGGTAGCCGTATTGATAACCGGGCCCTGTCCGAGAAACGGGCGGAGGTGGTGGCGGATTACCTCAAGGCCCGCGGCATTGATGAGAATATGCTGACCGTCCGTGCTCACGGTGATCAGTACCCCGCATCCCGTCGTCAGTCGGAAAACCGGCGGGTAAACATTCGTCTTCAACGGGAAGGGGAGCGGCCGGAGTTCCAGCAGGCCAGTGGCGATAGCAACGACTTTGCCGGTTGAACGTCGTTTAAACGGATCTTAAACGGCGCTCAGCGCCTCCAGGTGCTCCGCTACGCACTCGCAGAGGGCGTTCAGGTCATACCCTCCTTCAAGCACTGACACTATTCGATTCTCTGCATGTTCTGCGGCTATGTTGATCAGCAGTTCGGTCAGCCAGCGGAAATCCGCTGTCTCCAGATTGAGTTCGCCCATCGGGTCCCGCTTGTGGGCGTCGAATCCGGCGGAAACCAGCAGCATTTGCGGTTTGAAGGCCCGCAGTCTGTCCAGCCAGTTTTCTTCAATCAGCTTGCGGTACTCCTCCGAGCCACATCCGGCGGGCACCGGCACGTTCACGATGTTGTCCGCCTGGCGGTAGACGTGTGAGTGGGGGAAAAAGGGATGTTGGAAGGTGGAGCACATCAGGATGCGCTCGTCACCACCGACAATATCGACGGTGCCGTTTCCCTGGTGCACATCAAAATCGATAATCGCCACCCGTTCCAGGCCGTGCTCAATGAGGGCGTGCAGGGCTGCCAGCGCCACGTTGTTGTAAAAACAGAACCCCATGGAGCGGGCACGCTCGGCATGATGGCCGGGTGGGCGAGTGCAGACGAAGGCGTTGGTGGCGTGGCCGCTCATCACCCGGTCCACGGCCTGTACGCTGGCACCGGCGGCCAGGCGAGCCGCGCGAAGGGTGTGCGGTGTCATGGCCGTTTCGGGGTCAGTGAACACTCGCCCCTGGGCAGGCTGCATGTTTTCCAGTTGCTGCAGGTAGCTCTCCGGATGGACGGTCAGCAACTGCTCACGGGTGATTTCTTCCGGTCGAACCCAATCCAGCTCTCTCTCCAGCGGCGAGTCCGCAAGATAGGCCATGATATGCGACAGTCGTTCCGGGCTTTCCGGGTGTCCCGGTCCCATGTCGTGTTTCATGCAGTCATTGTGGGAGAAGAATGCTGTGGTCATGAGCTGGGTCTGAGCCTGAGTGCTTTTTGGCTGTCATGGTATCAGGCAAGGTCGAAGCGTGTCGTGTCGGTTTTTGTTTATCAATTGGATAGCGGATTTACATCGAAGGCTTACTATCTAAGATATGATAGTGATCAGTCGGACCTCGCCATGGAGGTGGGGGCAACAAAATTGTGCCATGCCTGGGAGATGCACTTTGAGTACCCGCTATCTGGAAAGCCTGTTCAACCCTGAATCCATTGTGGTGGTTGGTGCCTCGGAACGGCCGGGCAATCTGGGCGGCATTGTGTTGGGCAACCTGCTTGACGGAAAGTTTCCGGGCCGGTTGGCGGTGGTGAACCGCAAGGGATACAAGCGGGTCTATGGGGTGGCCTGTCAGGCGAAGATCAGTGACCTGGGATTCGTGCCCGATCTGGCGATTGTCTGCACGCCGCCCATTACTGTGCCACGGGTGATTCGCCGGCTGGGTGAACAGGGAGTACGAACCGCCATCGTGATGACTGGCGGCATGTCGCGTACCCACAGCAAGAGCGGCAAACCGCTGATGTACTCAGTCCGTGATGCGGCCAGAAAAACCGGCTTGCGGGTACTGGGGCCCAACACCATTGGCCTGATGGTGCCTGGCCGCCGGCTCAACGCCACCTACGCGCACATGAACGCCCTGCCAGGGCGCGTCGCCTTTGTTGGTCAGTCCGGCACCATCGCCAGTTCCGTCATTGACTGGGCGGTGGCTCGGGGGGTGGGCTTCTCCTACTTCCTGACGCTGGGCGATGGCATGGACATCGGCCACGAAGACCTGATTGATTATCTGGCCCAGGACACCCAGACCCGCGCCATTCTCCTGCACATGGAGAACATTCCCAACCCCGGCGGTTTCATGTCGGCCGTGCGGGTGGCGTCCCGCACCAAGCCGGTGATCGCGGTGAAATCGGGTCGGGTGCCGGAATCTGAGTGGGTGCCCCATGTATTGCCGGCGGGCCTGAAGCGCAGCGACCCGATCTTTGATGCCATGCTCAAGCGGGCCGGCGTACTTCGGGTCGATGGCCTGGGGCAGATGTTCGATGCCCTGGAAACGCTGACCCGCATGCGCCCCCTGCGCCGCGAATCCCTGGCCATTATGGCCAATGGCGTGGGGCCCGGGGTGATGGCCGTTGACCGACTGGCGGACCTGGGCGGGGAGATGGCGGAACTGTCCGAGCAGAGTATTTCTTCCCTGGCGGAGATTTTGCCGCCGTATTGGACTCGCAAGAATCCCATTGACCTGAACTACGACGCCACGCCGGAGATCTACGCCCAGGCCGTCAAGATCCTGGCCAAGGATCGTAATGTCGCGAATCTGCTGGTGATGTATGCCCCCACACTGACCGGCAACAGTCTGGAAATAGCGAACGCGGTGGTGGAGGCCGCCCGTGGCACCCAGTTGAATGTGTTTACCTGCTGGCTCGGGCAGAGCACGGTGATGGATTCCCGGGATGCTTTCTACAAGGCGGGCGTGCCTTCGTTCTTTAACCCGGAAAAGGCCGTCATGGCCTTTATGCAGCACGTACGTCATCAGCGGGTCCAGCGCTTGCTGACGGAAACCCCGGAGTCATTCACTGACCATTTTGCCGATCACAGTGGCACGCGTGAACTGGTGACCCGTGCGTTGAAGCAGAAGCGCCGGTATCTGACCAATCAGGAAGCCCGCCGGGTAGTCCAGGATTATGGCCTGAGCACGCTTAACACACTGTATTGCGATGACGTGGAAGAAGTGCTGCAGGTCTTTTCCATTGACCGGCGACCGGTGGATATCACCATCCTGCACCAGGAGGTCTGTCATCCGTTCATGGATCTGACGCCGGCCCAGTGTCGGTACAAGGGCACCGTGAGGAAGGTGAATAGCGAGCAGGCAATTATAGACGGCTGCCGCTTTCTGATGGATGAATACCTCAAGCACTTTCCGGACAGCGGCTTCCTGGGTTTTTCCGTTCAGCACTCCTACCAGCACATCGGCGGCATTGAGTTCAGCGTGGGCATTACCCGGGACGAGATCTATGGCCCGTTGGTGGTTTGTGGTGCAGCTGGAGCACAGATCAACATCATGAGTGACCGGCAGATTGCCTTACCGCCGCTGAACATGGTTCTGGCCCGGGAGTTGTTAGGGCGAACCTACATGTACAAGCTGCTGGAGGAGTACAGCCTGCGCCCGGAGGAAGACATCCGAGCGGTTTGTGAGACCCTGGTGACGCTGTCACAGATAGCCATCGACATGCCGGAGATTCGCGGCCTGGAGATTTCGCCACTGTTGTTTAACGATAACGGTGCGGTGGCGGTGAATGTCGCCATCGATCTGGACGAGAAGCCGGGCCAGCCCATTATCCAGCCTTATCCCCGGGAGCTGGAGGAATGGATTGTGCTGCCCAAGTCCGGTCGCGAAGTCATTATCCGCCCGGTGCTGGCGGAGGATGAGCCGGCGCACCGGGCGTTTCATGAGCACCAGTCCCCCGAGTCCATTCGCTACCGGTTCTTCCAGTACCGGAAGCACTTTTCCCATGAGGACGTTGCCCAGATGGTGCAGATCGATTACGACCGGGAAATGGTGTTCATCGCCAACGCCCAACGTGAGGATGGCCAGGGTGAAGAAACCCTGGGCACCGTTCGCACCTGGACCGACGCGGACAACCTGCGCTGTGAGTTTGCCGTGATGGTGGACGACCGTATGAAAGGCGAGGGCCTGGGCATCCGGCTGATGCAGAAGATGATCGAGTATTGCCGCGCCCGGGGTACTGTGGAAATGGTGGGAGATGTGCTGCCGGACAACCTGCCGATGCTGCAGCTGGCGGAGCACCTGGGTTTCGAGATCAAGTACAACAATGAAGAGGACGTGATGGACCTGCGACTGGTGCTTAACGAGCCGACCAGCCAATGGCAGAAAGAGCGGTTACAGCGCAAAGCTTGAGAAGCTTGAGCCCCGGGGTTGTTGCCCGGGGCACGGGGCTTATTCCTCGATGATGGCGGAGCGGTCTTCACCGCCCAGGGCCTCCAGCAGGCCGGGCACCATGCGGGACAATTCCAGGGTCATGAGGGTAAAGGCGGCGTCGAATTTGGCTACCGCGTCGTCTGTATCCACGTCTTCCAGTTGTTCCTGAAGGGAGTCGCCGAACTTCAGGCGGCGAATGCCGAGCTCCTCATCCAGCACGAATGAGACATTGTCGTCCCAGGTCAGCGCCAGTTTGGTGACCTGCATGCCGGCCTCCAGGTGGTTGCGGATCTCGTCGGCTTTCAGGTCCAGCCCTTTACAGCGCACCACGCCGCCGTCTTCGGATGGATCTTTCAGCTCGCATTCGCTCCCCAGAACCACAGTGGACGGGTGATCGACGGTTTCCGCCAGCCATCCGGTGAAGGTGAACGCCGGTGACTGTTCGACCACAGGCGGGCGAACCGGCAGGGAGCCCAGGCTTTTGCGCAGGGTGGAGGCCAGGTCTTCGGCCTGCTTGGCGGAACCGGCGTCCACCACCAGCAGGCCGTCCTGCGGCGCCAGATAGGCATAGCAGCGGCGGTTGCGGGAAAAGGCCTGGGGCAGCATTTCCAGCATTACCTGCTCTTTGATCTCGTCTTTTTCCTTGCGCCGGACTTTGCGGCCCTGTTCCAGCTCAATGGCCTCGGCGCGCTCCTCCACGGCTTCCTTGACCACGGGGCCTGGCAGTATTTTTTCTTCCTTGCGCAGGGCGATCAGGTGGTAGCCATTGGCGCTGTGCACCAGCTGCTCACCATGTTTGCCCAGTGGCGTCACCCAGCCTGAGCGCGTGGTTTCCTGCGGGCCGCAGGGCTCGAAGGCGTCGGCCTGCAGTTGCTCTTCCAGCGCTTCGGCTGAGATGTCGAAGGGCTTGGTAAAACGGAAAATTCGGGCGTTACGGAACCACATTAGGGTTAGCTATCCTTTTGCCTGGGCAGATCAGATCTGAATGATTTCGACCAGAACGGTCTTGATGATGAAGCCTACAACCCCTGCTCCCAGTACGGTAAACAGGGCCATGGTGCCAAACTTTCCGGCATTGGATTTCTTGGCCAGGTCCCAGACGATGAAACCCATCCAGGTAATAAGGCCGGTCAGAAGCACCAGCATGGCGATCTGGGAAAAAACTGCTTCGTTCATGATGTCTCCGATATCAACTGAACACTTTGAGCCAGTAGGGTCAGGACGAGCGATTACTGTTCATCGCGCAGGAAAACCCAGTTGTTGTTATCGGATTGGTCTTCGCTGAAGTAGTAGCCGTCCAGGTTGAACCCTTTCAGGTCTTCCGCCTTGTTGATCTGGTTCTGGATGGCGTAGCGGCACATCAGGCCGCGGGCTTTTTTAGCATAGAAGCTGATCATTTTGTACTTACCGTTTTTCCAGTCCTTGAACTGGGGGGTGATCAGCCGGGCGTCCAGTTCTCTCTTCTTGACGCTCTTGAAGTATTCGTTGGAGGCCAGGTTAACCAGTACCTGATCGTCCTCGGCCAGTTGCCGGTTCAGCGCCTCGGTGATTTTGCCGCCCCAGAACGCATAGAGATCCTTGCCGCGCGTGTTCTCAAACTTGGTGCCCATCTCCAGGCGATAGGGTTGCATCAGGTCCAGCGGCTTCAGCAAGCCGTATAGGCCGGAGAGGATGCGCAGGTGTTTCTGGGCGAACTGGAAATCGTCTTCGTTGAAACTTTCGGCATCGAGCCCCGTATAGACGTCACCCTTAAACGCCAGTACCGCCTGGCGGGCGTTGTCCGGGGTGAACGGCGTGTGCCAGTTCTGGAAACGCTCGGCGTTCAGCTGACCGAGCTTGTCGCTGATGTCCATCAGGTTGCAGATCTGGTGCGGCTCGAGCTCCTTGAGCTGGTCGATCAGCTCACAGGCATCGTCCAGAAAATCCGGTTGGGTGTGGGTTTCTGTTGCCAGGGGGCTTTCGTAATCCAGCGTCTTGGCAGGGGAGATGATCATCAGCATTGGGGGCGAATCCTCATTGCAGAAACGTCAGTAACTGGTCTTTGGTAAACGGCCAGTCCAGCTCCGCGCCGGTGTCGTTACGGCGCAGCACCGGAATGCGGGTGCCGTAACGCTCCACCAGCTTCTCGGACTGGGCAATATCGACCACATCTACCGGGATGGGTTCCGGCATCGGGGTCTGTACCAGCAGAGACTCGGCCAGTTCGCAAAGGTGGCATTGGGCAGTGGTATAGAACAGCAATTCCATTACTTTTTCGGCTGCGCGTCGATCTGTTGGCCGTTGACGCCCCGGCTGTCCCTGCCCATCAGGTACAGGTAGACCGGCATCAGAGCCTCTGGTTTCGGGTTCTTGTTGGGGTCTTCCGCCGGGTAGGCCAGCATCCGCATGCCGGTGCGGGTCGCGCCCGGGTTCAGGCTGTTGACGCGAATGTTGTGGCGCTCGTCGTCCAGCTCGTCAGCCAGCAATTGGGCCAAGCCCTCAACCGCAAACTTGGACACGGCATAGGCGCCCCAGTAGGCCCGGGCCTGTCGGCCCACGCCGGAAGAGGTAAAGATCATGGAGGCGTCCGTGGACTTGCGCAGCAGCGGAATCATGGCCCGGCTCAGCAGGAATGGTGCAGTGGCATTCACCTGCATGACGCGGTTCCAGGTTGCCGGGTCATAGAGTTCCACCGGGCTGCGGTCACCAAGCATGCCGGCGTTGTGCAGCAGGCCATCCAGACGACCGAAGTTGTCTTCGATGGTCATGGCCAGCTCTTCGTATT
Organism: Marinobacter nauticus; assembly: GCA_044811145.1. Lineage (GTDB taxonomy): Bacteria > Pseudomonadota > Gammaproteobacteria > Pseudomonadales > Oleiphilaceae > Marinobacter > Marinobacter nauticus_A. The sequence continues at coordinate 35,707 of CP085245.1, read as the reverse complement.
CCTTGACCGCTGCGCCTTCGAAGTTCATGGGCACAATGGCGGGCTGTGGATAGCCGGCGGCCTCAATTTCGTCGTAGATGTCTTCCAGGCGTTCCACGGTGCGGCCCACCAGGATTACCGTGGCGCCATGGGCGGCGTAGGCCATGGCAGCCGCCCGGCCAATACCGCTGCCGGCGCCGGTGACCATGATGATTCGGTCTTTGAGAAGATCGGCAGGTGCCTGGTAATCGTGCATAACCTGTCTCCGTGTTCAGGCGACCGGCCGAGTGCGGCCGGTGGTGAAATTGAATGGCGCCTATTGTAACAGCTTTGCCAGGTCGTTGACGGTGTCGGCAATGATATCGGCTTGCCAGAGTTCGATTTTCTCGGGTTCTTCAATATAGCCGTAACGCACGGCAATGGTGCGCATACCAGCGTTTCTGCCGGCTTCTATGTCGCGTTGGTGATCACCGACATAGACAGATTTTATCGGCTCGACTTGGATCTGCTGGCAGGCGAGATGCAGCGATTCCGGGTGCGGCTTGCGTTCGGTGACGTGGTCCGGGCACACGAGGGCCGAGCAACGTTGGGCGAGCCCAAGGGCGACTATCAGGGGTTCTGCGAAACGGGCCGGTTTGTTGGTGACAATGCCCCAGGGGATGCCCCTGGCTTCCAGCGCTTGCAGCACTTCATCCATGCCTTCAAACAGCGTGGTTTCCTCTGCAACACCGGCCTCGTACAGGTTGAGGAACGCGGCGTGTTTTTCGGCGTAGGCGTCGTGGTCCGGCTCCAGCCCAAAGCCAACGCGGATCATGGCACGGGCGCCATTGGAGACCGAACGCCGGATCTGCTCGGGCGGCAGTGGCGGAAGCCCGTGTTGCTGGCGCAACAGGTTCAGGCAACGGATGAAATCCGGCGCCGTGTCGATCAGCGTGCCGTCCAGGTCAAACAGGACAGCGGCCGGTGTCTGCTCAGTTTTCACGGGCATCCTGAGCGTGCATCAGGTAATTGACATCAACATCCCGGCCCAGCTTGTAGACTTTGGTGACAGGATTGTAGCTCATGCCTGTCAGCTCCCGGATTTCCAGGCCAGCGTGGCGAAGGTAATCGGACATTTCCGATGGACGGATGAACTTTTTCCATTCGTGTGTGCCCTTGGGCAGCATTTTCATGACGTACTCTGCACCCACAATCGCAAACAGGAAGGACTTTGGATTCCGGTTGATCGTGGACACAAACAGATGCCCGCCGGGGCGCAGAAGGGCGGCACAGGCGCTGATGACGGAGCCAGGATCGGGCACATGCTCCAGCATTTCCAGGCAGGTGACAGCGTCGTACTGGCCAGCATGCTCCGGGTCCCGGGCCAGCTCTTCCACGGTGATCTGGCGGTAGGTGACATCCACGCCGGAGTCCAGGCTGTGGAGTTTGGCGACCGACAGCGGGGCTTCACCCATATCGATGCCGGTCACGTGCGCGCCCCGCAGCGCCATGCCTTCGGACAGCAAGCCGCCGCCGCAACCAACGTCCACAACGCGCTTGCCAGCCAGTGAAATGCGTTCATCAATATAGTTGAGACGCAATGGGTTTATGTCGTGCAGGGGCTTGAATTCGCTGGTCGGGTCCCACCAGCGGCTGGCCAGGGCTTCAAACTTGGCGATCTCGTCGTAATCGATGTTCTGGTTGTTCATGGGTTACCCCTGATAACGGTTAACTGAGAATCTGTTTGCGCCACTGGCTGACCCGAAGCGTCAGGTCCGGCATGTCGATGCGGGTCAGGCGACCGTCCTGTAATTGTGGTACGCCGTTAATCCAGCTGTGGCTTACGGCCCGCCCATGATTGCTGTACACCAGGTGGGAGGCGGGATCATACACCGGCTGGAGGAATGGATCACTGAGATCGACCGCAATAACATCGGCCAGCTTGCCAGGCACCAGTGAGCCAAGTTCGTGCTCCAGTCCCAGCGCCCGGGCGCCGTTGATGGTGGCCATGGCCAGTGTCTGGTGGGCAGACAGCGCAGACGCATCCTGAGCCACGGCCTTGGCAACCATCGCGGCAGTCTTGATTTCCCCGAACAGGTCCAGGTCATTATTGCTGGCGGCGCCATCGGTGCCAATGGTGAGGTTGACCCCGTGTTCCATAAACCGGTGTGCCGGGCAGAAACCGCTGGCGAGCTTAAGGTTGGACTCGGGGCAGTGAACCACATGGGTGCCGCTGCGGGCCACCTGCTCCAGGTCAGCATCGTCGATCTGGGTCATGTGTACGCACTGGCTGTTATCGTTCAGGATGCCCAGTTCCGCCATGCGGGTGACCGGCCGTTTACCGGATGCCTTGAGCGCTTCCTGTACTTCGAAGGCGGTTTCATGCAGGTGGATCTGAAGGGGCGCGCCGGTTTCCTGGGAAAGCTGCAGGGCGGCTTCCAGTGGTTGGTCGGAGACCGTATAGGGAGCGTGGGGGCCGATGGCGGGCACGATGTAATCGCTTCCCTGCCATTGTTCGATCAGGGCGGCGCCTTTGCTCAGGTACTCTTCTGGACCCGAACCCCAGACTGTCGGTGTATCCAGCAGGGGGAAACAGATCTGGGCACGCATGCCAACATCGTGGGCTACCTGGGCAGTCACCTCGGGGAAAAAGTACATGTCGGAGAAGGTGGTGGTGCCGGTGCGCAGCATCTCCGCCATGGCCAGTCGGCTACCATCGGCAACAAAGGTTTCGCTGACAAACCTGCCCTCGGCCGGCCAGATGTGGTCGTTGAGCCAGGTCATCAGGGGCAGGTCATCGGCCAGCCCCCGGAACAGGGACATGGCGGTGTGCCCGTGCAGGTTGATCAGGCCGGGCATGACCACATGCTGATCCAGGTCCAGGGTTTCCCGGGTACGGTACTGATGATCCGCCTTGTCCTGGGGCAAAACATCGAGAATGCGTGTGCCCCGCAGAATGACTGCCTGGTGTTCGAGCACCTGGCCAACGGGTGCCATGGAGATCAGCCAGCGGGCATTGATTCGGGTGTCGGCTGCGGTGATGGTGTCTGCCGTCATTGAGCTGCCTTGGGTTGGTGCGCAAGGGGCTGCGCCGGGAAGTTGAATCGGAAAGTATAACCAGCGCCGTGTAGGTAGGACTACCCCTTATATAAGAGGCGGGTAATCTGTTGGGATGACGGTATACTGCCTTTTTTATTTTGAGCGAGAGGATGTTGTCTATGGTATCGACCGCGAGTGACCTCAACGGCCAGGCCGTGGCCATGCGTTGGCATGGTGATCGGCTGGAATTGTTGGACCAGCGCCTGTTGCCGGGTGAGGAAAAGTGGTTGACCACACAGAGGGCGTCAGAGGTGGCCCAGTGCATCACCGACATGGTGGTGCGCGGCGCGCCGGCCATTGGTATCACCGCCGCCTATGGCGTGGTGTTGGCCGCCCGTTATGCCGGTGGTGGAGACTGGCAGGCGGAAATCAAACAGGCCATCCGTGATCTTGCGGCATCCCGACCGACCGCTGTTAACCTGTTCTGGGCCCTGGAGCGCATGGAGACGGTTTTTCACGGTTGTTACTCTCTGGCAGAGGCTCTGGAACGACTGGACGCCGAAGCGCGACGAATCCACGAGGAAGACGTAGCGGGCAATCAGACCATGGCGGATCATGCCCTGCACGTTATGCAGCCCGAGAGTCCCATATCGGTTCTGACGCACTGCAATACCGGGGCCCTGGCCACTGGTGGTTACGGCACCGCTTTGGGTGTGATTCGCCGCCTGCATGAGAAGCAGTTGCTGGACCGGGTGTACGCTGATGAAACCCGGCCCTGGTTGCAGGGTAGCCGGCTGACGGCCTGGGAGCTGGCGCGGGATAATATTCCGGTGACTCTGAATGCCGATGGTGCCGCAGCCTCGATTCTGGCCTCAGGCAAGGTGAAGTGGGTGGTGGTCGGTGCCGACCGGATCACGGCCAATGGCGACGTGGCCAACAAAATAGGCACCTACAGCCTGGCGGTGTTGGCTCGGCATCACAAGGTGAAGTTCATGGTTGTTGCACCGTCCAGCACCGTGGACATGGCGCTGGCGGAAGGCAGGGACATTCCCATTGAGGAACGTGACGGGGCGGAAGTCAGGGAAATCGGTGGCAGGCAGTTGGCGCCTGCCGGCATCCAGGTGTTCAATCCGGTATTTGATGTGACGCCCGCCAGTCTTATTGACGCCATTGTGACCGAAAAGGGCGCCGTGCATAACCCGAACATTACCGGGATGAACGCGCTTTTCGGGTGAAGGCTGGAGGGTTGTGACCGCCGAACGGGTTATTCCCGTCCGGCGGCTCTCATTGAGTCCGGTTGGATAGGTTTACTGGGCGCTGGTCTGTACCGCAAATTGCGAAGAGCCAAGGATGGATGCCATGTTCTGGTCCATCTTGAGCAGGTCCGCCATGATGTGACCCCCTTCCCGAATGACGAAATCCAGTTCCTCATCCGTACTATCGGGATCGGCTGACTGCTGATCCCGCCAATCTTCCAGTTGGTCCAGTGTTTCGAAAGGCTCTTCTCCCTGAAGCTCCCTGCGGGTATTGGCAATCGTCAGCCGGGTCTGTTCAATTTCGCTGTGACGATTCTTGCGTTGATCCGCGTTCAGGGTGACGTAATCAATGCCCCGTTGTTTCTCCAGGAATTCGATTTCCTTTTGCAGCAGCTGGAATTCCGGGTTGGTGGCAAAGCGGTTTTCGTGATTTTTCCGCAGCTGGTCAATGACTCCGCTGAAGTCGAAGTAGCGTGTGTGCGGTACGGCATCGATTTGGTCCCAGGGCAGGGCATGATCAAGCGCATCCTCGCCAATGCGGGTCTTGTCGACGCGGGAGGGTATCTCGATATCCGGGATGACGCCCTTGTGCTGGGTAGAGCCGCCGGATACCCGGTAAAACTTGGACTGGGTAATCTTCAACTGACCATGGTTGAGTGGTCTTACCGCCTGTACGGTGCCTTTGCCGAAGGTCTGGGAGCCAACGACCAGGCCCCGTCCGTAATCCTGGATAGCACCGGCAAAGATCTCCGAAGCAGACGCGCTCATCCGGTTGACCAGTACCACCAGTGGGCCGTCGTAGGCCACTGACGGATCCTGGTCGGTGAGAACCTGCACCTCGTTATTGGCGTTGCGGATCTGCACGGTCGGCCCCTGGTCGATGAACAGGCCCACCAGGTCATTGGCTTCGTGCAGGGCGCCGCCGCCATTGTTGCGGAGGTCCATGACAATGCCATCAACACCCGTATCCTTCAGTTCATCGATCAATCGCCGAACGTCGCGGGTGGTGCTTTTGTAGTTGGGATCGCCCGCCTGCATGGCCTGAAAATCGGCGTAGAAGGTGGGGATGGTAATGACGCCGATGGTGTAGTCCTCACCCTGGCGTTCCAGTTCGATAATATCCTTGCTGGCGCTCTGCTCTTCGAGCTTCACCTCGTCCCGTTTGATGACGATGGTGCGGGTCAGGGTTTCATCGCTGGCGCTGGCCGGAATCACTTCCAGGGTCACTTTTGAGTCCGTCGGGCCGCGAATCAGGTCGACCACTTCATCCAGGCGCCAACCGATCACGTTAACGGGTTTTGCATCTTCCTGGGCCACGGAGACGATGCGGTCTGCCGGTTGCAACTGCCCCTGTTTGGCGGCCGGGCCGCCTGGGACCAGGCGAACCACTTTGGTGTACTCGTTATCCGACTGGAGCACCGCACCGATACCTTCCAGGGAAAGGCTCATGTTGATGTTGAAGTTCTCTGAGGTGCGTGGTGAGAAATACGAGGTGTGCGGATCCCACATGCTGGTGAAAGCATTCATGTACGCCTGGAAGGCATCTTCGCTGCGGGCCTGGTAAGCGCGCTTGAGCTGGCCTTCGTAGCGTCGGCGCAGGTTATCTTCAATAGCCTCGTCGTCGGCGCCGTTCAGGCGCTGGGACAGCACGGCATTTTTGATGCGCTTGGTCCAGAGCTCATCCAGGGCCGCCTGGTTCGCTTCCCAGGGTGCTTCAGAACGATCGACGCGGATTTGCTCGTCGGTACTGAAGTCGAGTTGGCCAATGCCATTGTTGATCAGACCAAGGGCAAACTGCAGCCGCTCGATAACGCGCTGCTGTACCAGGTTGTAGACCTGAAAAGCCGGCCGCAACTGGCCGGTTCGTAGCGCTGAGCCCAGTACGCTGCGGATGTCGGACAAGGCCTCGATGTCTTTTTGCGTCAGGTAGATGCGCTGGCCGTCGAGGTAATCCAGATAAGATTCAAAGACATCACCGGAGAGCTCATCGCTGACACTGAGGTTGCGAAAGTGAGTGAATTGAAGCTGTCGGGCAATCAGGATATTGGCGCGCGCCTGTTCGACGGTCGGCATGACCGGCTCATATTCCGCGGGTGTTTCAATGTTTGCCTGGACCCCGGATAACCCCGGGATGAGCAGGGCCAGGGCAATGGCCGAGCAGAATCCGGTTGTTTTACCAACAGGGCGGCGGGCGTAACGGTTCATGAGCGTTTGCGCAATGGTCATAAAGCAATCCTGACGAGCTGGGCAACAGGGCAGGTTCGTGCCAATGGAGCGTTTTCGAACCTGTAGCTGATCCGTTCATTGTAGGCAACCGCCAACCCCGTGACTACAAACGAGGGCTGGCGGTTTGTGACAATCTGTCCATCGAACGGCGTGGATTACTCCGGTTTGAGGAAGGCATCCAGTGCTGCGTTCAGGCGTTCCGCGTCCTGTGCGGTGATGCCGTCATCGTCGACTTGCAGGCACCAGCGGGCAATCAGTTGTTCGATGGCCTCGGGGCTGCTGGCAAGCTGTTCCCCTCCGCCAAGGCCGTCCGCCAGGCGCTGGACCTGGATCTCCATGCGGCGAGGCTGGTGAGCCTCGGGGCTGGGAGCGCCGGTGAGGATCTCCGTACGGATGACCAAATCCTGGTTGTCCTGTTCGCGGGAGGCTCCGGCCAGCTTGGGCCAGTGTTCGGGGATACGGTCGCTGGCCAGGGGAGCGCTGATTCGGTCGGAGATCAGGGCTTTCCACTTATTCACCTGCTCGTGCAGTTGCCTGGTTTTCTGGAGGTTGGCCAACTGCTTGCGGAGCTCCTGAACCTGGTTCTTGATGTCCTTGGAAAGCGGTTGGCCGTTCAGTTTATTCAGGGCGGCGCGGGCCTGTTCCAGGCGTTCTTCATCGGACGATGGGTTGATATCGACAAGCTCGGCAAGAATGTTTCGGGCCTGCTGATCCGCCTGTTCGGTTTCTTCCTGTCGGGCAGAACGGTGGGCGTCGCGACGCGCGAAGATTTCATCGCAGGCCCGGCGGAAGGCTTTCCACAGTTTGCGATCTTCCCGGTGACGGGTAATTCCCACAGCCTGCCATTCACCCTGCAGGGCTTTGGCTTGATCCATGGCTTCCTGGAGCGGCTCGTGGTCTATCAGTGCTTCGGCCTTTTCAACGATTTGTTGCTTGATGGCTTCGTTGTTTTTCCGTTCTTCGTCCAGCGGGCTTTCGAGCTGTTTCAACAGGCTGTCGAAGCGCTTTTGTACTTGCCGGTTGTCTCGGAAATCCACCGGCCAGGCTTCCTTCCATTCCTGCCGGGCCGTCTGGTGAATCCGCTCGGCGGTCTTCCAGTTGATGTTCGACCAGTCTGCCTTTTCCAGGAACAGGGCCAGCTCCCCGCAAATAGCCTTGCGTTTCTCCAGGTTGGCCTGCTTCAGGTCGGACTTTGCTTCAAAGTAGGCCTTGCAGGGCTCGTACGCCTGGTCCGATGCGGTCTTGAAGCGGGTCCATAGTGCCCGGTCCGAGGAACCGCCCAGCTCACGCCATTCATTCTGCAGTTCTTTTATTCGTTCGGCCTTGGCTTCCGGGTCCATCGGTTGGTCGGCCAGGTATTCCATTTGTTCACACAGGGAGATCTGTTTGGGCTGGGTGGCGAAACCTTGCCAGTCACTCAGTTCACGGAACTGGCCGGCCAGCAAGTGCATCCGTGCCTGAAGCTTTTTGCGGTGGTTGCCATCCAGTTTCTGGAACTGGTTCTGTGCGGTTTTCAACAGTTGTTTGGACTCTTTGTAGAGCTTCGCTTCCAGTGCCGCTTCGAGTTGGGTAAGTGTGGTTTTCAGAGCGTCATTCAGGCGCTTCTGGCGTTCGGTGTCGCCAGTCTCGACCGGAGCGTTTTTGGCCTTGCCGGCCTGCTTTTTGAGTGTCAGAAGCTCAGCGGGCAGTGGGAAATCGTTGGGCCAGGCAATGTCCTGCAGCAATTGGCGGGCGGCGTCAGTTTGCTCTTCACTGGCTGTCTCCACTGGCTCCAACTGTGCGAGTGCCTCGCGGGCCTGGTCGAGTCGGCGAACAGCGCTCAGGAAGTTGCGTAGCGCCAGCATGCTCTGCTCGTAGGTTTTCTGCTCCTGCTTGCTGACGTTGGTGTCCCGAGTTGCCTCGAGCCAACGGTTTTCCTGGGTTTTTTGCAGGGCGTCAAGGGCTGAGGCCGAGGGCGGCTGGGCGTTTGGTGTGGTGAGTTCGGTCAGGGTTTCTGCGAGCAGGTTGAGTGTTTCCCGGCGCTCGCGGGCCTGCTCCTGGTGACGTTGTTCTTCCTGCTGTGCCTGTTCAATTTGGGTTTGCCGTTCGCGGCACTGGTGCACGGCTTCCAGGAAAGCCTGCACCTGTTCGGTGGAGGCTTGTGCTTCAATCGAACGCCACTGATCAAGCAGTGAGTCCAGCCTTGCCTGGTACAGCTTGGTGTCTTCACTGGTGGCCTGTTCTTTCGCCTGCTGAATCAGACCGGCGATGGTTTCCTGCGTGGCCTGCGCTTCGTGTTGTTGCTCTCGAAGGCTCTGGAGGGTCTGTTTTACCAGTTGGTAGACGCCTTTATCCCGCCCCTTCGCCTGTTTCTGTACCTGTTGCAGGTAGGTTTCCTCGCGAAGGCCCCGGGCCGCCTGGAGACGGATGGCTGCGGTTGCTCCGTCGATGGCCAGGGTTGCCAGCACGGTCTGTTCAGGGTTGTTGGATAGCTGGCCTTCCTGTTCTTTCAGTAACGCTTTCCGTTCATCCTCTGCGGGAGGCTGGCTGGCTTCCTGCTTTTCCGGCCTGGCAATTTTCTTGATCGGGGTTGCCTTGCGGGTCTTGAACAGTTTCTGAATAAACGCGGCCATATAATATCCTTCGGCATTGAAACCAGTCTGCGGGGGCGGCAAAGTAATGCGCCACCGGGCATCGGCACGGGAATGTGCCGGGTAGTATCAAGAATCGGGCGCTAGTCTAGCGTTTTGCACGCGTGTGCGGAAAGGGGTTTACCGTGAAAGACGAAAAACAGCAGGATCCTGAAACCAGAGCGCGCTCGGTAGCCCTGCGTCTGTTGGCGCGGCGCGAACACAGTCGTCAGGAATTATGGCTGAAATTACGGCAGCGCAAGATAGAACCCGATGTCATTGATATGGTGTTGGATGAATACGAGGCGGAAGGTTGGCTGGATGATCAGCGTTTTGCCGAAGTGTTTACCCGCCAGCGGATGGATATGAGTTACGGGCCGGTGCGGATCCTGGCAGAGCTTCAGCAGCGTGGCGTGCACCAGAGCCCTGAGTGTTTGAACGAAGTGTCGGAAGAGTATTGGTGCGAACTGGCGGCCCGTTTGCGGGAGCGGCGGTTTGGCCTCGCCCCGGTGAATGATGATCTGGCGGAAAAGCTGCGCCAGGCCCGGTTTCTTGCGCGGCGCGGTTTTTCTTCCTCCCAGGTGGAAAAGGCTCTGGGAGTCACGGATCTGGATGCGCTTTAATTCTGGCACCTGATCATTCGGCCGCTCAAGGTAGACTCAGAGGGTCGGAGGAATCAGCCCCATCTCCGGTGGCAACTCAGCCCGGTTTTGTTCGGTGAGCGTTGGGCTTTCCATTTCAGGCGTTTTGTTCTCCGTGGGTTCCAGCCAGACGATCTGATCTTCAAAGCCTGTGGTGGTCTGGATGCCGGGTTCGGTTAGACGCAAAAGAAAGTCCAGGTACCGGCGAATGTTCTGGACATAGAGCACAGGCTCGTGCCCGCGAGCATAGCCGAAGCGGGTTCGGGAATACCATTCTTTCTGGGCCAACTTCGGCAGGAATTCTTTCACGTCCATCCACCGGTCCGGATCTTGTCCGGCGCCTTCGGTCAGCCTGCGGGCATCTTCCAGGTGGCCAAAGCCGACATTATAGGAAGCCAGGGCGAACCAGGTGCGGTCCGGCTCGGGAATGCGGTCCGGAATTTTGTTATGAACGGCCCTGAAATATCGGGCGCCACCGGCAATGCTTTGTTCCGGGTCCAGCCGGTTGTCGATCCCCACGTAGCTGGCGGTCGAGAGCGTCAGCATCATCAGGCCCTTGACGCCGGTGGGCGAGACCGCTCGGGGGCGCCAATGGGACTCCTGGTAGCCAATGGCGGCAAGCAGGCGCCAATCAAAGCCGGTCTCCTTGGCGTGTTCCTTAAATAGTGCCTCGTAGTTCGGGAGGCGTTTTTTTACGTGCCGCATAAAGGTCAGGGCGCCAACGTAGTTCAACTGCTTCAGGTGTCCGTAGAATCGTTCTCTAAGTTGAGCCATCAGCCCACTGTCACGCGTTGATTCGAGGAAATCCCGCACTTCATTGATCAGCGTTTGATCCTGTTCCTTTGGAAATAACCAGACCAGGTCCTTCGGTGCATTCAGACTGAAGCCCCGCTGAACATTGGGGTAAAACACCTGGTTCAGTTCCAGCTCATTGGAGGCAATGGCTGCATAGGTGAATTCTCCCTGTTCCACCCGGGCCAGCAGGCCTGCGGCATCCAGGCCTTCATGGACACTAACCTCGGGCGGCTCGGCGTTGGTCGATTGTTGCAGCAGGCGTTTGTGACTGCTGTCGGGCAAGATGTGAACGGTCTTGCCGGAAAGGTCGGGGTAGCTTTTAGCAGGCTCTGCATCCCGGTGGTACACAATCACCGATTGCGCCTGGATGCCGGTAGGCAGTGTCTGGAACTGATTTTCAAGATCCGGGTGGTTGGCCAGGCCGGCGATGCCAATGTGGGCGTAGTTATTGGTCAGGACGGAGAGAATCTCGGAATTGTTTTCAGCAACCCGGACTCGCAGCTCCACCCCCAGCCGATCTGCCAAGTGACGGGCGAGCTGGTAGTCGTAGCCTGTGGGTGCGCCGCGTTGCTGGTAATACAGTGATGGCGCTTCCCGCACGATAACGTGTAAAACGCCTTCGTTACGTATTTCCTGAAGCGTGCTGGGCCGCGAACAGCCAGCAAGGACCACCGCGGTTAATACTACCGCCGACAGGGCAAGGCCGCAGCTTTTCAAGTGGTTCAGGATCCGTGACAAACTCATGCTCCTCCGAGCCATCCGTCGTTATTATAAGCATAACAAAATTACCGGTCGCCGGTCTGGCTGGTTGCTGTATCCCGCGACTTCTTTCGGGTATCATTGCCGGCTTTCAGACGTCTCCCGATTCGCGCGATACAGGTTGATATCATGCTTGAACTTCGCGGCGCGCCCGCGCTCTCGCCTTTCCGTTCCCGTAAGCTGCATTCCCGCATCCAGGAAATTGTTCCGGATGTCGAACATGTGTATGCCGAATTCATGCACTTCGCCGATCTTGAATTCGAGCTTTCAGATGCCGAGCAGGCGGTTCTGGACCGACTGCTGACCTACGGGCCCAGTGTTGAGGTTGAAGAGCCCGACGGTGTGTTGTTCCTGGTGGTGCCAAGGCCGGGCACATTGTCTCCCTGGTCCAGCAAGGCAACGGACATTGCCCGGAACTGTGGCCTGCGCCAGATTCGCCGGATCGAGCGGGGCGTGGCTTATTATGTACGTGCCCGCAAAAAGCTGGGCCTGGAGCAGCGTGAAAAAATTGCGGCTCTCCTGCACGACCGGATGACCGAGAAGGTGTTCCACGAGATGGGTGGGGCAGAGCTGCTGTTCAGTGACGAAGAGCCCCGCCAACTGGGCCGTGTACCGGTATTGGCTGGAGGCCGTGGAGCCCTGGTTGAGGCTAACGCGTCCCTCGGGCTGGCGCTGGCCGACGACGAAATCGATTACCTGGTGGAGTCCTTTACGGCGCTTGAGCGCGATCCGACCGATGTCGAACTGATGATGTTCGCCCAGGCGAATTCGGAGCATTGCCGCCACAAGATCTTTAACGCCAGTTGGGATATCGATGGCGAGGCCCAGGAAAAATCCTTGTTTGCGATGATTCGCAACACCTATGAGATGAACAGTGAAGGGGTGTTGTCGGCCTACAAGGACAATGCCTCTGTAATCGTTGGTAGCGAAGCCGGACGGTTCTACCCGGACTCCAAGACCGGTGCCTACGGTTACAACAAAGAGCCGATTCATATCCTGATGAAGGTGGAAACCCACAACCACCCGACGGCTATTTCACCGTTTTCCGGCTCCGCAACGGGTGCCGGCGGTGAAATTCGTGACGAAGGCGCAACCGGACGTGGCTCCAAGCCCAAGGCGGGCCTGACGGGCTTCACCGTTTCCAACCTGAACCTTCCGGACGACGCCCAGCCCTGGGAAGAGGATTATGGTCGGCCAGAGCGCATCGCTTCGCCCCTCGACATTATGATTGAAGGGCCGATTGGTGGTGCAGCGTTCAACAATGAATTTGGCCGTCCGAACCTGGCCGGCTATTTCCGGACGTTTGAGGCCCTCGCCCCGGGCGTGGCCGGAGAAGAGGTGCGTGGTTACCACAAGCCCATCATGATTGCCGGTGGTCTGGGTAATATCAGCGAGCAACACGTTGAGAAGGGGCACATTCCTGAAGGCGCCAAGCTGATTGTATTGGGTGGGCCGTCCATGCTGATCGGTCTGGGTGGCGGCGCTGCTTCCTCCATGGACTCAGGTTCCAGTCATGAAAATCTGGATTTTGCCTCTGTCCAACGGGGCAACCCGGAAATGGAGCGCCGTTGCCAGGAAGTGATCGATCGCTGCTGGCAGATGGGCGCGGATAACCCGATCTGCTTCATTCATGACGTGGGTGCTGGCGGTCTCTCCAATGCCATGCCTGAACTGGTCAAAGACGGTGGCCGTGGTGGCAAGTTCGAGCTGCGGGATATCCCGAGCGATGAGCCGGGTATGTCGCCGCTGGAAATCTGGTGTAACGAATCCCAGGAACGCTATGTGATGGCGGTGGCGCCGGAAAATCTGGATCAGTTCGATGCCCTGTGCCGCCGGGAGCGCTGCCCCTATGCCGTGGTCGGGGAAGCCACCGAGGCTCATCACCTGGAGCTGAGTGATTCCTACTTTGACGATAAGCCAGTAGACCTGCCGATGGATGTGCTGTTCGGCAAACCGCCGAGAATGCACCGTAGCGTCACCCGTGAATCGTTCACCAAACCGATTTTCGATTCTACGAAAATCGATATCCACGAAGCCATCCGCCGCGTGCTGCGTTTGCCGTCGGTGGGCTCCAAAAACTTCCTGATCACCATTGGTGACCGCACGATTACCGGTCTGGTTGCTCGCGATCAGATGGTTGGTCCCTGGCAGGTGCCGGTGGCCGATGTGGCGGTCACCGCAGCCTCGTTTGATGTGAATACCGGTGAGGCTATGGCGATGGGCGAGCGCACCCCGGTCGCGGTGCTGGATGCGCCGGCTTCGGGTCGCATGTCGGTGGGCGAGGTTATTACCAACTTGGCAGCCGCACCGATTGGCAAACTGTCGGATATCCGCCTGTCGGCGAACTGGATGGCGGCGGCCGGTCATCCCGGTGAGGACGAGAACCTCTACGAGACCGTTCGTGCAGTGGGCATGGAGCTGTGTCCGGCATTGGGCATCACGATCCCGGTAGGCAAGGATTCCATGTCGATGAAGACCGCCTGGGAGGAAGATAACGGCGAGCAGAAGAGTGTCACCTCTCCGTTGTCGCTGATTGTCAGCGGTTTTGCTCCGGTAACCGACGTGGCCCGTACGCTGACGCCTCAGTTGCGTACCGACGCTGGCGAAACCGACCTGATCCTGATTGATTTGGCCGCTGGCCAGAACCGTCTGGGCGGCTCGGCTCTTGCGCAGGTCTATAAACAGATGGGGGCAGTGGCTCCTGATCTGGATAACCCGGAAGACATCAAAGCGTTCTTCGCGGTGATTCAGGGGCTGAACTCGGATAGCAAACTGCTGGCTTACCACGATCGCTCCGATGGTGGTCTGTTCGTGACTCTGGCCGAGATGGCGTTTGCTGGTCACACCGGTGTCGATGTGAAGCTCGATGGTCTGGCCGAAGATGCTTCCCAGTTTGCCCGTGAACTCTTTAATGAAGAACTGGGCGCCGTCATCCAGGTTCGTCGGGAAGATACCGAGTTTGTATTGCAGCAGTTCTCTGGTGCTGGCCTGGGTGATCACACCAGTGTGATTGGTACCCTGAACGACAAAGACCGCATGCGTTTGACCTTTGGTCCCGACACCGTGGTGGATGAGCCGCGGGCGGAGCTGCAGCGACTGTGGGCCGAAACCAGCTATCGTATCCAGTCGCTGCGGGATAATGCCGACTGCGCCCAGGAAGAGTTCGACAATCTGCTGGATGCCGAAGATCCGGGTCTGAGCGCCGAGTTGACGTTCGATATCAACGAGGACGTGGCAGCACCGTTTATCAATACGGGGGCTCGCCCGAAGGTGGCAGTACTGCGGGAGCAGGGCGTGAACGGCCAGGTGGAAATGGCCGCAGCCTTCGACCGTGCTGGCTTTGAGGCCGTCGACGTGCACATGAGTGATCTGCTTTCGGGGCGCATCACCCTGGAGAAATTCCAGAGCCTGGTGGCTTGTGGTGGTTTCTCATACGGTGACGTTCTCGGCGCCGGTGAAGGCTGGGCGAAGTCCATCCTGTTTAACGATCGGGTACGGGACCAGTTCTCCAGTTTCTTCAATCGTCAGGACACGCTGGCCCTCGGTGTTTGCAACGGCTGTCAGATGCTTTCGAACCTGCACGAACTGATTCCGGGTAGTGAAGGCTGGCCGCGCTTTGTCCGTAACCAGTCAGAGCAGTTTGAGGCGCGCTTCGCCATGGTCGAAGTGCAGGCATCGGAGTCCGCGTTTATGGATGGCATGGCCGGCTCGCGCATGCCCATCGCGGTCGCCCATGGTGAAGGCCGTATCGAGCTGCCGGCAGGCAGTTCGGCCCAGGCCCTGAAGGACGAGGGGCTGGTGGCGCTGCAATACGTGGATAACCGGGGCCATGCCACCACCCGTTACCCCTATAACCCTAATGGGTCGGAGATGGGCATTACCGGTGTGACCAGTCGCGATGGGCGAGTAACGATCATGATGCCGCATCCCGAGCGGGTGTTCCGGGCTGTCCAGCACTCCTGGCGCCCGAGTGGCTGGCAGGAAGATGGTCCGTGGATTCGTATGTTCCGTAATGCCAGGCGCTGGCTTGGCTAAAGCAAGCTGCTAAGGCTCCATAGTGTCCCGTCTGGCTAATTCCTTAACCTACTGCTTGCCTCTGAGGACTCTGAGCCTGTGTTGCCAGTGTTTGATGTGGAGCCACCACACCTTCACACTGGCAACACAGGCTCAGAGTCCTCAGAGGCAAGCCCTTCGGGAGTTTCTGAAAAGCCGAATAGCGTCGTTCTGCTGTCTCGATTTGGAACCACCAAGTCTTCACCAGCACGCCTAGCTCTTCGGCTTTTCAGAATCTCAGTAGGCTAAGGAATTAGCCAGACGGGACACTAGGCCGGTCTGTTGTGCTCTGAGTGTCAGGGTTGCGGCAGACCGGTTTTTTTATGGCATGAATAACGTGATTGTCATTTTAATTGTTGACTGAAAAAGTGGAAAAATCGTCCCCACAAGGCCTGTCAAGGCCTTGACTATCCGCTTTTATGCACATTGAAGAGGCGGTGTTGCGCGATCTGTGTACAAACCCCGGTATTTTTGCCCCATTTTTGTTCGGTGCTCATAAGGTGTTGAAATAAAAAGGGAAAATCAAATGGGCGATTTTGTCGCCAATTTGAGTTAAGGTCAGTAATCACGGGGCTTGGCGACCGATTCCCAAAAACTATCCCCATAGTTATCCACAGATTTTGTGGGTAACTTCGAAAACTTCAATGATTAACAAAGTTTGATCAAATTGGGTGAAAAATGTACAAGCTGTGTTACTTCGTTCCAGAGAGTCATCTCGAAACCACCAAGCAGGCATTATTCGATGCCGGTGCCGGAAAGATTGGCGACTACGACAGTTGTGCCTGGCAATGCGAAGGCCAGGGTCAGTTCCGGCCGCTGGCAGGGAGTGATCCGTTCCTGGGAGCCCAGGGGGAGCTTGAAACGGTCAAGGAGTTCAAGGTCGAGTTGGTGATTGAGGATGCAAAGATCTTCGATGCTATTACGGCTTTCAAGCAGGCTCACCCCTACGAGGAGCCAGCCTACGAAGTCTATCGGCTGGAAGATCTCTGATCAGTTAGTCTTGGCCATTGGATGGCGAATGTCTGTGACATGGACGTCAAATTGTTGTCTTTTGAGATCTGAAAGAAACAATTCCAGGGTTTTTCGAACCGTAGGAAACGAGATTTCACTCCAGGGAATCTCAGAGGGGTGGAACAGTTTCGTTTCCAGTGACTCCTCTCCAGCTCCAAAGCGACCGTCAAGAAGCTGTGCCCGATAGAACAGGTGAACCTGGTTGATGTGCGGAACGTCAATCATTGAGTAAAGGCCCTGGATGTCGACCTCGGCGAGGGCCTCTTCCCGGGTCTCCCTGGCGGCGGCCTCCATCGTGGTTTCCTCGTTCTCCATGAATCCGGCCGGCAGTGTCCAGTAGCCATAGCGGGGTTCGATGGCCCGCCGGCAAAGCAGAATCTGCCCCTCCCAGACTGTCACGGTGCCCGCGACGATGTTCGGGTTCTGGTAATGGATGGTCTCGCAGCTTACGCATACATAGCGGTGTCGGTTATCCCCTTCGGGAATTCTTTGCTCAACCGGGTTGCCGCAGGTGCTGCAATACTTCATTGTTTTCCCCGTATACTGGTAAATCATCAAGGAGCTTCTGATTAAGTTCCAGTTTAACGATCAGTGCTGCCCATGTCTCATTCATCATGGCCTGTAACCGGAGTTGAACGTGCAAAAGTTGCTGTCTGAAAAGTTGGCTAACCACGCCCCCCGACAACTGACGCTGGATTTTCCGGAAGCGGCCGTGCTGGTTCCGATCACCAACAACCCGGATAACCCGGAAATGGTTTTCACCCTGCGGTCGTCCAGGCTCAGTATGCACCGGGGGCAGGTGGCCTTCCCCGGCGGCATGCGGGACAAGGAAGACGATTCCCTGAAAGTGACCGCGTTGCGTGAAACTCACGAGGAAATCGGCCTGCCACCGGATCAAGTTCAGGTGATTGCTCCATTGAGCCAGGTGATGTCTTTGCACCGGATTCTTGTCACGCCTTACGTTGGCGTGATCCCGGAGGATCATCCCCTGGAAGCGAACCCGGACGAGATTGAGAGCATTTTCCGTGTACCGATTTCCTATTTCCTCGAGGATCGGCGGGAACGTACCGACGCTCTTAGTTACATTGATAACACCTTCTATGTGCCGTGTTACCGCTGGGAGGATTATCAGATCTGGGGGATGTCTGCCCTGGTGCTGGTAGACTTCCTGAACACGGTTTACGACGCCAATATTGATATTCTTGAACCCCCCCGATAGCCAACCGGAGGATTTCATGTTTTACAGTCTTGATAATCGCGTGCCCGAAAAACAGGGTGAGGGGCAGTTTGTCGCCCCCAATGCCAGTGTAATTGGCAGTGTGAAGCTGCTGGAGAGCGCCAGCGTCTGGTTTAATGTGGTGATTCGTGGTGATAACGACCTCATTACCATTGGTCCTGAGTCCAACATTCAGGACGGCTCTGTGTTGCATACCGACGCCGGTATTCCTCTCACTGTTGGCCGGGGTGTCACTGTGGGCCATAAAGTCATGCTTCATGGCTGCCAGATTGGTGATTACTCCCTGATTGGCATCAATGCGGTGGTGTTGAACGGGGCAAAGATCGGCAAGCACTGCCTCATAGGCGCCAACACTCTGATACCCGAAGGCATGGAAGTACCGGACGGCTCGCTGGTTGTCGGCTCGCCGGGCAAAATCAAGCGGGAGTTGACGGACGAGCAGAAGAAGATGCTGGAACTCAGCGCCGCGCACTATGTGGAAAATGCCAACCGTTATGTGACCAACCTCAAGCCCGTAGATCTATAACCATGAAGACTTCCGATAAAGTTCGTTCTCCGTGTGTGAGCGTGTGTGCCCTGGATGAAAACGACATCTGCATCGGCTGCCAGCGCAGTGGGGACGAAATTTTGCGTTGGACGTCAATGACGAACCAAGAGCGCCGGGACGTTCTGCGCCTGGTGGCAGAACGAGAAAAGAAAGTCGCGTTATGACCAATAAGGATCAATGTTGAGATGAGCAACAAGCAACCGGGCGTACGGATCGGTACACCATTTTCCACCGGAGCCACACGGGTTTTGATGTGTGGGGCAGGAGAGCTTGGCAAGGAAGTGGTCATTGAACTTCAGCGTTATGGTGTGGAAGTAATAGCCGTCGACCGTTACGAACATGCACCGGCCATGCAGGTGGCGCACCGCAGTCACGTGGTGAATATGTTGGATGGTGCCGCTTTGCGGACGGTGGTCGAGGCGGAAAAGCCGGACCTCATTGTTCCTGAAATAGAGGCCATTGCCACTGACGAACTGGTGAAGCTGGAAAAGGAAGGCTACCGGGTTGTGCCCACGGCAAGAGCGGTCAACCTGACCATGAACCGCGAAGGAATTCGGCGCCTGGCGGCAGAAGAGCTGGAGCTGCCCACATCACCGTACCGGTTTGCCGGGACTTATGAGGAATATCGGGCGGCCGTGGAAGCAGTGGGTTTGCCCCTGGTCGTAAAGCCGATCATGAGTTCCTCCGGCAAGGGCCAAAGCACCGTGAAGGAACCGGGAGACATAGACGAAGCATGGAACTACGCCCAAAGCGGCGGGCGTGCCGGTAAGGGGCGTGTCATCGTTGAGGGCTTCATCGACTTCGATTATGAGATTACCTTGCTGACCGTCAAACACCGTGACGGTATCAGCTTCTGCGATCCGATAGGCCATCGCCAGGAGGATGGCGACTACCGGGAGTCGTGGCAGCCGCATCCGATGTCGGATAAAGCATTGGAAAGGGCCACTGACATTGCTCGGGCCATAGTGAGTGATCTTGGCGGTTATGGGATCTACGGTGTTGAGCTGTTTGTGAAAGATGACGAAGTATGGTTCTCCGAGGTATCTCCGCGTCCTCATGACACCGGCCTGGTCACGCTCATTTCCCAGGACATATCAGAGTTTGCCCTGCATGCGCGGGCTATCCTGGGCTTACCCGTTCCGGCTATCCGTCAGCTGGGGCCGGCGGCCTCAGCGGTCATCCTGCCTGAAGGGGAGTCTTCCAACGTCATCTATTCTGGTCTGGAGTCCGCGCTGTCTGAGCCGGATACGCAGTTGCGCCTATTTGGTAAGCCCGAGTTGAATGGTCGGCGGCGCATGGGGGTTGCCCTTGCCAAGGGGAGCGATCTTGCGAGTGCTCGGAATCGGGCGACAACAGCGGCCGGTCTAGTGAAGGTTGAATTGGGCTAGGTCAGACCCCATTTATACGTGGAAACCGAAGCCACAAAAGATTTTCC
This sequence comes from Marinobacter nauticus, assembly GCA_044811145.1. Lineage (GTDB taxonomy): Bacteria > Pseudomonadota > Gammaproteobacteria > Pseudomonadales > Oleiphilaceae > Marinobacter > Marinobacter nauticus_A. The sequence goes on along the minus strand of CP085245.1, from coordinate 16,141 downwards.
GAAAAGGTCGTTGACAGAAAAACTGCGGTCTGTAGAATACGCATCTCTTTCGAGGGGCAGGCCGCTTCGGCGGGGTGTTCTTCGGCTGTTAACTGCTTGAAAGTTTTAGAGAAAAACGTTTTACAGTTTCTTTAAATTAGCGGTTGACAGGGTGCAAATTCGCTGTAGAATGCGCACCACTTCTGAGGCAGTCAGCCAAGGCGACGGTTTCAGGGGTTGACCGCTTTTGGTCTTGAGGGAAAATCGGAGTTAGGCGCTTGAGTCGCTTCGAAAAATTCTTCAAAAAAGTGGTTGACAACAGCGGGGCGGCATGTAGAATACGCAGCCTCGATTGAGCAGCAGCTCAGCGCTCTTTAACAAGTGGACCAAGTAATTCGTGTGGGCGCTGGCCGAGGTATTTCGGACACGAAATATCAGGACAGTGACTCGTCGAAATTGAGTTTTGTCTTGAGCAAGATTAAAGATCTTCGGATCTTGTATGATTTAAACTGAAGAGTTTGATCATGGCTCAGATTGAACGCTGGCGGCAGGCTTAACACATGCAAGTCGAGCGGTAACAGGGGGTGCTTGCACCCCGCTGACGAGCGGCGGACGGGTGAGTAATGCTTAGGAATCTGCCCAGTAGTGGGGGATAGCCCGGGGAAACCCGGATTAATACCGCATACGTCCTACGGGAGAAAGCAGGGGATCTTCGGACCTTGCGCTATTGGATGAGCCTAAGTCGGATTAGCTAGTTGGTGGGGTAAAGGCCTACCAAGGCCACGATCCGTAGCTGGTTTGAGAGGATGATCAGCCACATCGGGACTGAGACACGGCCCGAACTCCTACGGGAGGCAGCAGTGGGGAATATTGGACAATGGGGGCAACCCTGATCCAGCCATGCCGCGTGTGTGAAGAAGGCTTTCGGGTTGTAAAGCACTTTCAGTGAGGAGGAAAACCTTTGGGTTAATAACCCTGAGGCTTGACGTTACTCACAGAAGAAGCACCGGCTAACTCCGTGCCAGCAGCCGCGGTAATACGGAGGGTGCAAGCGTTAATCGGAATTACTGGGCGTAAAGCGCGCGTAGGTGGTTCGATAAGCGGGATGTGAAAGCCCCGGGCTTAACCTGGGAACGGCATTCCGAACTGTCGGGCTAGAGTATGGTAGAGGGTAGTGGAATTTCCTGTGTAGCGGTGAAATGCGTAGATATAGGAAGGAACACCAGTGGCGAAGGCGGCTACCTGGACCAATACTGACACTGAGGTGCGAAAGCGTGGGGAGCAAACAGGATTAGATACCCTGGTAGTCCACGCCGTAAACGATGTCAACTAGCCGTTGGGACTCTTGAAGTCTTAGTGGCGCAGCTAACGCACTAAGTTGACCGCCTGGGGAGTACGGCCGCAAGGTTAAAACTCAAATGAATTGACGGGGGCCCGCACAAGCGGTGGAGCATGTGGTTTAATTCGACGCAACGCGAAGAACCTTACCTGGCCTTGACATCCAGAGAACTTTCCAGAGATGGATTGGTGCCTTCGGGAACTCTGTGACAGGTGCTGCATGGCCGTCGTCAGCTCGTGTCGTGAGATGTTGGGTTAAGTCCCGTAACGAGCGCAACCCCTATCCCTGGTTGCTAGCAGGTAAAGCTGAGAACTCCAGGGAGACTGCCGGTGACAAACCGGAGGAAGGTGGGGATGACGTCAGGTCATCATGGCCCTTACGGCCAGGGCTACACACGTGCTACAATGGTGCGTACAGAGGGCTGCAAACTCGCGAGAGTAAGCCAATCCCTTAAAACGCATCGTAGTCCGGATCGGAGTCTGCAACTCGACTCCGTGAAGTCGGAATCGCTAGTAATCGCGAATCAGAATGTCGCGGTGAATACGTTCCCGGGCCTTGTACACACCGCCCGTCACACCATGGGAGTGGATTGCACCAGAAGTGGTTAGTCTAACCTTCGGGAGGACGATCACCACGGTGTGGTTCATGACTGGGGTGAAGTCGTAACAAGGTAGCCGTAGGGGAACCTGCGGCTGGATCACCTCCTTAAACGAAGCCGAATGCTTCGGTCAGAGTCCACACGAATTACTTGGTTCCTGTAAAGAGAGCAAAAGGGTCTATGCAGGCCCGGTCACTGCGGCGCTTACTTTAGTGAAGCAGAGATTAGCGCTGTAGATTGTGACAGCTGACAAGGCGCAGGCTGAGAGAGTGAGGAAGCGTACACACGTACGTGACCGATCGAACGAAGACTGCAGCGCAGCTCAGGTGGCACAAGATGCAGTGATAATTGGGTCTGTAGCTCAGGTGGTTAGAGCGCACCCCTGATAAGGGTGAGGTCGGTGGTTCAAGTCCACCCAGACCCACCAGAATTATCCAGCTCGTCGTTGTCGAAGCACTTGCATAGCAGGCTATGCGGCGCCCTTCGACGCCTAGATCTGAATAATTCTTGGCAGCTTAGTTGGGGCTGTAGCTCAGTTGGGAGAGCGCCTGCCTTGCACGCAGGAGGTCAGCGGTTCGATCCCGCTCAGCTCCACCAATATATAACTGACTGACTTCGGTTAGCAGTGTACAGAAACAAGTGTTTCAACGACATGACGTTCGAAGCCCTTCTTTCTGATCACTGGGTCAGATTTGCTCTTTAACAAATTGGCGAGATTGAACACGAATATTTTTCTCTCATTATCTCCGAGAGAAGATGTTCAAAGTGATAGCGATTTCAAGCGTTATCCGGTGTTGTCGTTACGGTTGTTGATGAACAACCTTAAGTGACTGAAACCTTCGGGTGGCAGTTGTCTTGGGGTTATATAGTCAAGCAACTAAGCGCATACGGTGGATGCCTTGGCAGTCAGAGGCGATGAAAGACGTGGAAGCCTGCGATAAGGCTCGGGGAGCTGGCAAACAAGCGATGATCCGGGCATCTCTGAATGGGGAAACCCACCGACTTTCGGGTCGGTACCGTACAGTGAATCCATAGCTGTGCGGGGCGAACTCGGGGAACTGAAACATCTAAGTACCCGAAGGAAAAGAAATCAACCGAGATTCCCTCAGTAGCGGCGAGCGAACGGGGACCAGCCCTTAAGCTGAACAACTGGTAGGAGAAGGCTCTGGAAAGTGCCGCCATAGTGGGTGATAGCCCCGTATCCGAAACCTGAGTTCAGTGAAATCGAGTAGGTCGATGCACGAGAAACGTTGACTGAACATGGGGGGACCATCCTCCAAGGCTAAATACTCCTGACTGACCGATAGTGAACCAGTACCGTGAGGGAAAGGCGAAAAGAACCCCTGTGAGGGGAGTGAAATAGACCCTGAAACCGTATGCGTACAAGCAGTCGGAGCGGATTTATTCCGTGACGGCGTACCTTTTGTATAATGGGTCAGCGACTTATGTTTAGTGGCGAGGTTAACCGTTTAGGGGAGCCGTAGGGAAACCGAGTCTGAATAGGGCGAATGAGTCGCTAGGCATAGACCCGAAACCGGGCGATCTATCCATGAGCAGGTTGAAGGTGCCGTAACAGGCACTGGAGGACCGAACCCACTGTCGTTGAAAAGCCAGGGGATGACTTGTGGATCGGAGTGAAAGGCTAATCAAGCCCGGAGATAGCTGGTTCTCCCCGAAAGCTATTTAGGTAGCGCCTCGGACGAATACCACAGGGGGTAGAGCACTGTTTCGGCTAGGGGGCCATCTCGGCTTACCAACCCGATGCAAACTCCGAATACCTGTGAGTACTATCCGGGAGACACACGGCGGGTGCTAACGTCCGTCGTGAAGAGGGAAACAACCCAGACCGCCAGCTAAGGTCCCAAAGTACCAGTTAAGTGGGAAACGATGTGGGAAGGCTCAGACAGCTAGGAGGTTGGCTTAGAAGCAGCCATCCTTTAAAGAAAGCGTAATAGCTCACTAGTCGAGTCGGCCTGCGCGGAAGATGTAACGGGGCTCAAACTGGTCACCGAAGCTGCGGCTGCATACATTGTATGCGGGGTAGGGGAGCGTTCTGTAAGCCTGCGAAGGTGAGTTGAGAAGCTTGCTGGAGGTATCAGAAGTGCGAATGCTGACATGAGTAACGATAATGGGAGTGAAAAACTCCCACGCCGGAAGACCAAGGTTTCCTGCGCAACGCTAATCGGCGCAGGGTGAGTCGGCCCCTAAGGCGAGACCGAAAGGTGTAGTCGATGGGAAACGGGTTAATATTCCCGTACCTTGGATAGCTGCGATGGAGAGACGGAGAAGGCTAGGTGAGCCGGGCGACGGTTGTCCCGGTTTAAGCAAGTAGGCAGTGGACTTAGGCAAATCCGGGTCCACAATGCCGAGATGCGACGACGATTGCCCAAGGGCGAGAAGTCATTGATGCCATGCTTCCAGGAAAATCTTCTAAGCTTCAGGCTATTCAAGACCGTACCCCAAACCGACACAGGTGGTCAGGTAGAGAATACCAAGGCGCTTGAGAGAACTCGGGTAAAGGAACTAGGCAAAATGGTGCCGTAACTTCGGGAGAAGGCACGCTGGTGGTATGTGAAACCCCCGCGGGTGGAGCAGAAGCCAGTCGAAGATACCAGGCCCCTGCGACTGTTTATTAAAAACACAGCACTCTGCAAACACGAAAGTGGACGTATAGGGTGTGACGCCTGCCCGGTGCCGGAAGGTTAATTGATGGGGTTAGGATTCGTCCGAAGCTCTTGATCGAAGCCCCGGTAAACGGCGGCCGTAACTATAACGGTCCTAAGGTAGCGAAATTCCTTGTCGGGTAAGTTCCGACCTGCACGAATGGCGTAACGACGGGGGCGCTGTCTCTACCCGAGACTCAGTGAAATTGAAATCGCCGTGAAGATGCGGTGTATCCGCGGCTAGACGGAAAGACCCCGTGAACCTTTACTATAGCTTCACAGTGAACTTTGAGCATGCTTGTGTAGGATAGCTGGGAGGCTTTGAACCCGGGACGCCAGTTCCGGTGGAGCCAACCTTGAAATACCAGCCTGGCATGTTTGAGGTTCTAACTTGGTCCCCTTACCGGGGATGAGGACACTGTGTGGTGGGTAGTTTGACTGGGGCGGTCTCCTCCCAAAGCGTAACGGAGGAGCACAAAGGTGGGCTAAGCATGGTCGGACATCATGCGGTTAGTGTAATGGCACAAGCCCGCTTAACTGCGAGACAGACACGTCGAGCAGGTGCGAAAGCAGGTCATAGTGATCCGGTGGTTCTGTATGGAAGGGCCATCGCTCAACGGATAAAAGGTACTCCGGGGATAACAGGCTGATACCGCCCAAGAGTTCACATCGACGGCGGTGTTTGGCACCTCGATGTCGGCTCATCACATCCTGGGGCTGAAGCCGGTCCCAAGGGTATGGCTGTTCGCCATTTAAAGTGGTACGCGAGCTGGGTTTAGAACGTCGTGAGACAGTTCGGTCCCTATCTGCCGTGGACGTTGGAGATTTGAGGAAAGCTGCTCCTAGTACGAGAGGACCGGAGTGGACGAACCTCTGGTGTTCGGGTTGTGTCGCCAGACGCACTGCCCGGTAGCTATGTTCGGACAGGATAACCGCTGAAGGCATCTAAGCGGGAAGCCCCTTCCAAGATAAGATCTCCCCGGGCCCTCGAGGCCCCTGAAGAGCCGTTCAAGACCAGGACGTTGATAGGCTGGATGTGTAAGCGCTGCGAGGCGTTGAGCTAACCAGTACTAATTGCTCGTGCGGCTTGACTATATAACACCCAAGACAATTGCGGATAACGCAACGAGCCAAAAGCTCCGAAATCAACATCACGTTCTTTCTCGCCACCCAGTGATCAACGTTTTTGCCTGACGACCATAGCGGTCTGGAACCACCTGATCCCATCCCGAACTCAGAAGTGAAACAGACCTGCGCCGATGGTAGTGTGGTTCGCCCATGTGAGAGTAGGTCATCGTCAGGCTCTTAATACCAAAAACCCCCGCCGGTTCGCCGTCGGGGGTTTTTTATTAGCCAAACAAAAGAGATGACCTACGGGAGTGTCCGCACCGGTGCCGGAGGCAGAGCGAGCATCGCTCGCTCAGGTAAGGACGAGCACCCCGTCTCGGGGTGCTCCGGGTCATCGTTGCAGTGCCTAGCACTGCTTGCCTGAACGCTCTCTTATTGATCCCTACAGGCAGGTCATCCTAAACCAAAAGGCCCCGATAGCGTTGCTACCGGGGCCTTTTGTATTTGCCAAGAAAGAGGTTGCCTAGGGCAACCAAATCTCAAACACCCCACCTCCAAGCTCACCACCATTGTGAAGCTTGATAGAGCCAGTACGCTCTCCCTCGTTATGCATCGCGGCGATGGATGAGGCAAAGAACAGCCCCAGGCTGGTACTGCCACCTTTAAAGTCCAGGGACTTAAAACTAAGCGTGCCTGTGTGCTGCATGCTTTCGGGGTAGCCCGCACCGTCGTCCTCTACGCCAATCACCAGATAGCCATCTTCTTCCCTTGCAGTTAGCCGTAGCTGGCTTTTGGTATAACGAATGGCATTGTTAATGGTGTTGTTCAGTACACCGGTAAGAAGATGCTCGTCAAAAAATCCATTAATGTCATCGGCTTCAATCGAATACTGGATGCCAAGGCCGTCGAGTAAGGGGACATGGCGCGCCAGTTGTTCTGACAGAAAGTCAGGAACAAAGTGCTCATCAACGTTGGCGACCAGGTTGTCTTGTCCCAGGCGATAAATGCCAAGGAGCTGAACCAGGTCGTTGTGCATGCGCTCAGCCTCGTATTGAAGCATGTTGAACTGATTGGAGTGGGCCAGGGCTTCGTTATGATCCATCCGCAGCTCGTCCAGGCTGTTGATCAACATCCCCAAGGAATTCTTCATGTCATGCACGGCGGAAGCCAGTACCATTGAAAAATCGATGTTCTGGTCTGTCATGCGGTCAGTCCTTTCAGTTTTTGGCCCAAAGCAACGTATCGGCGATATTGGCGATGTTGTTCTGGTAGTCCCTCAAGCCGTTTGAGTCGTTTTTGACAGGTGGCCAAAAGAGCGCGGTTAGAGGGCTCCTGCTGGTGTTTTTTCAATAAGACCTGGATGAGGTTCAGGTTCAGCGAGGCGTGATCAGGGACGATCTCAAGCGCCTTCTCAAAGGTTTTGATCGCAGCATCCAGGTTGCCTTCCTCGAATGCACGGATACCGTCGCGGTTAAACTCCCTGGCCTTGAGTTTTTGACGGAAGCCAACGGGCTCGTCGAGTAGCCCCTCTATTTGTTGTAGAACGTCGCTGTCGTTATCAAACTGTGCCGCCAGTTTACCCAGCAGGCTCTTGGCGTCCTGGTCACGACCGAGCCGGAATAATGTCTTGGCATAGTCGAGCCCCATGTCAGCAGACATGTCCGGGTGGTTTTCCATTTCCGTGGAGACTTCCTTCAGTAGCTTCTCCGCTTCCCGGTTCTGGCCTTGACCAGCATGAACACGGCTTTGAATGATCTTGCTGCGAAGCGGGAGGTTTTCATCCTCGGCAAATCGCTTTTCCATTTTTGACAAGACACTCAGCGCCTCATTGGCACGCTCGGCGCCTTCGGCGTCAAGATCGCCCTCGCTCAGATCCGACAGACTTTGCGCCAGCGAGAGGTAGTGCTCGGGAGCATCGTGGATCGAGTAGGTTCCGAGGTTTACCGTCTGGCGCCAAGCCTCCGAGGCGGTGTCCACGTCCTGGTTGCTAGTAGCCACTTCCGCGAGGTGTTTCTGGCGCAGCAGGGCATTGGGCGAGTGTTCAGAGGCTTTCTCAAGGATTCGCTGGGCCTGGGGCGTTTTGCCCTGTTTCTCGAGTGTTTTAGCGAGCAGGTCGTAGGCTTCCATGTAGTCAGGATGCTTTTCAATCAGCGCCTTCAGGTCGTTGATCGCCTCATCAAACTGACGGTTTGCCAGCAGTACACGGCAGCGGCCAAGGCGCGCCCAGGACAGTTCGCGCTGAGCCAGGACATCGTCATACGTTTTCTGGGCATGGGCCAGGTCACCGACTTCCAGATAGAGCTCCCCCAGGGTTTTCATCAGCCAGGTTTTGTACCTTGGGTGCTTGTTGAGCATCTCGAGGCTAAGGGAGATGGCTTTTGGATAGTTTTCGCGGTCGATTTCCCGGTTGATGGGTAGCAGGGTGTTCCGCTGACGAATAAGGCTGCCCAGGCGCTTCTCAAGTACCGCCCGGTTGATAGGCTTGGTCAGGTAGGCGTCAGGTTGGTATTCGCGCGCACCCATGACCATTTCCTTGGACGTTTCGGCGGTGACCAGCAGAAAAAGCGAGGAGCGCTTGAGCAGCTTTTTATGGCGTAGCTCTTCAAGAATATGCTGGCCGTTTTTGCCTTCGCCCAGATTGTAATCGCAAAGCACCACGTCAACATGGTTATAGCTGCAATGCTGAATAGCGGCAGTGGCATGGGCCACCAGCTCGATGTCTTCGGCGCCACAGCTACGCAGCATCTGGCGCATGGACAAGCGAAAGTTCTCGAAATCATCGACAACGAGAAAGCTCAATTTGCCAAAGGGATTTGCCAGCTCGCTTTGTTCAGATCGATTCATGGGCGTTTCTGCTTCAGTTGTTTGTTAACAAGGGCTCTGAGGGCGGCTGGTTTTACCGGTTTGTAGAGGACCTGATAGCCGCGATTCATGGCATCATCCCTGACTTCCGGCGCCATGTAGCCGGTGATCAGTATGCCCGGAATGTCCGGGTTCAAGGCTTCTCGGATGGCGTCCATGGCATCGAGACCGTTTCGGTCATCATCAAGCTGATAGTCAGCCAGAATCATGTCTGGCTGGCGCCCCTCAAGCTTGCTCAGGGCGTCTTCAAGGCTTTGTGCAGCGGTGACGTTGCATTTCCAGTTACCCAGCAAGGCCACCATGCCCTGGAGTATAGCCGCGTCATTGTCGATGCAAAGCACGTGCAGGCCGCCGAGGCTGGATACCCGGCGGGAGCTGCTGGATGTGCTGTTGATCATGGCTGGGTGGTCGCCAGCGGCTAGTGGCACGGTGATACCAAAAGTGCTGCCCTTGCCCTGGATGGAATGAACACTGATGGGGTGGTTCAGCATGCCACTGATGCGATCAACGATCGCGAGCCCAAGGCCCAGCCCTTTCTGGTCCCGGCCGTGCTGGAACCGGCGGAATTCCTCGAAGATATGGGTAAGCTGGTCATCGGACATGCCGGGGCCGGTATCCAGGACCTCGATTCGCAGGTACCCATTCAACCGCCGGCAGCCCAGCAGAATCTTGCCGGTTTCGGTATAGCGAATGGCGTTGGATAGGAAGTTCTGGATCACGCGCCGGAGCAGCTTTGCGTCTGACCGAACCCACGCGGAGCTTGGCACAACGTGTAGCTTAAGACCTTGATCCTTGGCAATGGCGGAGAATTCCGTTGCCAGGTGACGCAGCAGGTCGTTGATATTGAACGTGCTGATGTCAGCTTCCAGCGCACCGGCATCCAGCTTTGAGATATCAAGCAGTGTGCTGATGATTTCTTCGGCGGCACCCAGGGAGCTGTCGATATGGTCAACCAGTTCCCGGGTCTCACCTTCGTTAACCTTGCCGGCCAAGGCGGAAGTAAACAGGCGGGCCGCGTTCAAGGGCTGTAGCAGGTCATGGCTCGCCGAGGCGAGGAACCGGGTTTTGCTCTGGTTGGCCTGTTCGGCAACCGACTTGGCCTTGAGCATCTGTTCGTTGATGACCTGCAGCTCCTGCGTCCGTTCGCGAACCCGCTGCTCCAGATACGTGTTGGTTTCTTTCAACGCCTGTTCCGTGCGCCGCATGGTGGTGACGTCCTGATACGTCGTTACATAGCCGCCACCGGGCATTGGGTTGCCGTCAATGCGGACCACCATGCCGTCCGGGCGCTGGCGCTCGTAGGACATCGCTTCGCCGTTGCGCATGCTGTCGCATCGGTTCTTGATAATCTCGTCGATACGGCGTGCCGGCATGTTGGCGCTGGTGAGGTTGTAACGCATCAGGTCTTCAACCGGCCGGCCGACACGAACAAATCCTTCCGGATAATTGAACATTTCCAGGTAATGGTGATTCCACACCACCAGTTGCTGTCTGTGGTTGACCACCGACACCCCGAGACTGATGTTTTCAATGGCCGACTGCAGCAACTCCCGGCTGAAGGTCATTGCCTGGGAAGCTTCGTCGACGATGCTGACCACGTCCTCGATCTGCATGTCGCGCCCGGTCAGCGTGGATTCAAGGACGACGCGGGCAGTCGACGCGCCGATGACCGAGGCCAGCTGGCGTTCCACGTATTTCATCAAGTGGGTGGAGGCAGGCCGATGGGCATACAGGCGTGTGGCATTGCGCCTTTCATAATGTAGGAAGGCGCTCTTGGCACGTTCCTCGCCCATGAAACGGTCGGCAAGCGCCTGTAAATCGGATACGCGGATCTGGCCCTGCCAGCTTTGCTGCTGGGGGCTTTCGCCCTTGGGTTGTGGTTCATGGAAAAACGCGGCTACCTGGAACTTCTCACGGATGCTTTGGCGAGTAACCAGAGACAGGCAAATGTACACCGTGGTATTGACGCCCAGGCTCCAGAGAATACCGTGGCTGATTTGGTCCAGCTGGGAACCGAAAAGCGCAGTGGGACGGGTCCACTCCCAGCCAAACAGCCCCTGCTCGATAATGTCGCCGGGAATCCAGCCTGTGGAGGCCAGTGCGGGGAGTAGGAGCGTATAGCACCACATCAGGAAGCCGAGGCCAAGCCCCCAGGTGGCTCCAGAGAGGTTGCCTTCCCGCCAAAGTATACCGCCCACCAGGGCCGGGCCGAACTGTGCGGCTGCGGCGAAAGAGAGCAGGCCGAAAGCCGTGAGGCTGTAATCGGCACCCGCCATGCGGTAAAACCCATAGGCCGTGAGGAGCACCACAAAGATGGCGACCCTGCGGATAGTCAGGAGCAGGAAACTGAGATCAGTACGGCGATTCATCCGTGGGCGGAAGAATTTCAGCAACCCAGGCATGACGATCTCATTGCTGATCATCGTGGCGATGGCCACGGAACAGACGATAACCATGGCTGCAGCAGCGGAGCCACCGCCAAGGAAGGCCAGCACGGCCAGCCACTCCTGGCCGGCCATAATGGGAAGCTGAAGAATAATGATGTCCGGATCGATGCCCGCCAGCTCGGGGCTAAGGAGCCCGGCAGCTGCGATGGGCAGAACAAACGCACTGGCGATCAACAGGTAGATGGGCATGGCCCAGCGCGCGACCTGGAAATCCCGATGGTCGGTGTTTTCCACCACCATGACATGGAATTGCCGGGGCAGGCAGATGATGGCAAGCATGGCGATCAGGGTCTGGGTGATGAAAGCCGGAGCCTCAACGCCGTCGGTCGTCAATGAACCCAACAGATCCGCCTGAGTGACGCGACTGAGAAGGTCGCCAAAGCCGTTGAACAGGCCGTAGCCGACAAATAGCCCGACCGCCACGAAGGCAACAAGTTTGATCAGCGATTCAAAGGCAACCGCCTGGATCATGCCCCGGTGGTGTTCGGTGGACTCCAGGTGCCGGGTGCCGAACAGGACCGTGAAGACCGCCAATGCCAGGGTGATGTACCAGGCAGAGTCATTCCAGGCAGCAGGACTGAGCTCCAGGTGGCCTGCCTCGGTGGTCGACAGGACGTTAAAGCCCATGGCAATGGCTTTGAGCTGCAAGGCAATGTAGGGAACGCTGCCAAACAGCGCGAAAATGGCCACCATGGCCCCGAGTAGCTGAGACTTGCCGTAACGGGACGCGATGAAGTCGGCAATGGAAGTACTGCTGTTGCGCTTACTGATGAAGATGATTCTACGCAACAGGGGAGCAAAGAAGATAAACGCCAGTAGTGGGCCCAGGTAGATGGGCAGAAACGCGAAGCCTTCCTGGCTCGCGCGCCCAACGGCACCGTAAAACGTCCATGAGGTGAAGTAAACGGCCAGTGATAGCGCGTAGATGTGGGCTCGTGTTGTTCTCTGTCGGTACAGTCCGGGGTGTCGGTCGCCTGCCCAGGCTACAACGAACAACACTGAAATGTAGCTGATGGATATTACTACAAGCAGCCAGACGCTAATCATACCGGCAGATTACCCTGTGTTGAAAATTCAGGAGCCACACACCGTTTTGTAGAGAGCGTCACTGGTGGATATGAGCTTGAGGCTGTCCACGTTCGGCGTACCTTCGGGGCTCAGTGGTACCAGTTCCCGGGTCTGGCAATTCAGCAGGTGCGGCCGGTGAGACACGGAATCGGTGATCGTCTGTTCGAACCGGTAGAGGACGAACTGCTTCACGCCGTCGCTGTTCGGAACCGGTTCAATGCCATTGACATCAACGGCTGAGAAAGCGGTGACGTAAGGAAAAATGAACGTCCAGGGGCGGAAGTAGATGCCTTCCTTTTCAGTCGAAACAACCACGGCTTCTCCGGGCAGCAGTGACTGTTTGTGTTCAAACCAGGTGTATTCGCCATACACCAGATACCCGAGCATGCCGAGACCGGCGAATACCGGGATCAGCCACTTCGGAGCACGCTTGGCCGTTATCGTGCGAATCCCCATAGCAACACCCGCAGCCCCGAGGCCGCAGAAGACAGTGGCTAGTAAGTTCCAGAACATATAATGCTTTCCTCAAAAAAGAACGGGCTCCCTCGGTGAGGAAGCCCGTCCGGTTCAACCTTTCACTGCATCATTATGCAATGATTCAGGCTTTTAGTCAGGTTAGTGGTCCTGAGCGGCACCGGCACCACGTGGGTAGCGGACGCTTTCAACCAGTTCCTGAATTTCCTGAGGCGGTTCAGCAGTAGCGCGGGCTACTACGAAGGCCACAGCGAAGTTAACGAGCGCACCAATCGCACCGATAGACAGCGGGGAGATACCCAGTACCCAGTTTTCCGGGGTGTCTGCCAGGTTGTTGGTGCCCGGGATGAACAGCCAGCCCTTGTACACAAAGATGTAGCACAGAGTGAACACCAGGCCTGCCAGCATACCGGCGATGGCGCCAACGTTGTTAACTCGCTTGGAGAAGATACCCATCATCAGTGCCGGGAACAGCGAGGCTGCCGCGATACCGAAGGCCAGTGCTACTACCTGTGCGGCGAAGCCTGGAGGGTTGGCACCCAGGTAAGTCGCAACCACGATAGCAACGGCCATGGAGATACGCGCTGCCAGCAGTTCGCCTTTGTCGCTGATGTTCGGGTTGAAACGGCCCTTGATCAAGTCGTGACTGATTGCAGAGGAGATAGCCAGCAACAGACCTGCCGCAGTCGACAGTGCCGCAGCCAGACCACCGGCAGCGATCAGACCGATAACCCAACCTGGCAGGTTGGCGATTTCAGGGTTAGCCAGTACCAGGATGTCCCGGTTGTAAGAGAACTCGTTACCGTTCCAGCCACGCGCTTGGGCTTCAGGTGCGAAGGCCTCGGAATCGTTGTAGTACTGGATACGGCCATCGTTGTTCTTGTCTTCGTACTGAATCAGACCAGTCACTTCCCACTCTTTGATCCAGTTCGGACGATCTTCGTACAGGATCGGAGCAGCGTCAGTGCCATCCGGATAGATGGTGGTCATGATGTTCAGACGAGCCATGGAAGCAACAGCCGGAGCAGTCAGGTACAGCAGGGCGATGAATACCAGTGCCCAGCCGCCGGACCAACGCGCGTCAGTCACCTTACGAACGGTGAAGAAGCGGATGATTACGTGCGGCAGACCAGCAGTACCGAACATCAGGGCAGCGGTGAACAGAACCATGTTCAGCTTGTTGTCCACATCAGCGGTGTACTCGTTGAAGCCGAGGTCAGTGATAACCTGGTTCAGCTTGGTCAGCATCGGAATGCCGGAGTCAGTGTGATTGGAGAACATGCCCAGACCCGGAATCGGGTTGCCAGTCAGCTGCAGGGAGATGAATACCGCGGGAATTGTGTAAGCCACAATCAGTACGCAGTACTGAGCCACCTGAGTGTAGGTGATGCCCTTCATGCCACCCATTACTGAGTAGAAGAAGATAACAACGGCCGCGATGATCAGACCCATGGTGGAGTCAACTTCCAGGAAGCGGGAGAAGGCAACACCAGCACCGGCCATCTGACCGATTACGTAGGTCACAGACGCCACGATCAGACAGATAACCGCCACCATACGGGCGTTATCGCTGTAGTAGCGGTCACCGATGAACTCGGGAACCGTGAACTTGCCGAACTTCCGCAGGTACGGAGCCAGCAGCATGGCCAGCAGCACGTAACCGCCTGTCCAACCCATCAGGAAGGTGGAGTTGGCGTAACCACCAGCCGCGATCAGGCCAGCCATGGAGATGAAGGATGCCGCAGACATCCAGTCGGCACCGATTGCCACACCGTTGGTAATCGGGTGAATGCCGCTACCGGCAACGTAGAAGTCCTTGGTACTACCGGCCTTGGCCCAGATGGCGATGCCGATGTAAAGGATGAACGATGCCCCGACGAACAGGACGTTAATTGCAAATTGGCTCATTGATTCTTACTCCTCGTTTACGCCGAATTGTTCGTCGATCTTGTTCATGCGCCAGGCGTAGAAGAAGATCAGAACAATGAAGGTAAGAATGGAGCCTTGCTGGGCGAACCAGAAACCAAGGTCTGTGCCGCCTACGGAGATGCCCGCAAGCAGAGGACGGAACAACATTGCGGCGCCATAAGACACCAGGAACCAAACGACGAGGCTCCCAAAGATCAGGCGTAGATTCGCCTTCCAGTAGTTTTCAGCGTCGTAGCTGTGACCTGACATAGTCATCACTCCTGCATTGTTATTGTGGAGGTTGGGTGGATTTTGGGTGAGGTATTTCTAGAGAATTTATTATTCACGTAAGTTTTTCTCCTTATTGTCACCTCCGACTTTACCGTTGGGCGAATTTATAGATATTGGCAAATAGTCTAACTCTCAATAACTTGCCTTATTTCTGATCAATGGCTTCGTGTTACTGAAAGCGTTTCATGTTCTGCAGGCGGCGCTGGTAGCGCAGTTTGTCCGCCAGGGTTTTCAGTGTCTTGACGTCGTTTTTCTGTGCCTGGTTAAGGGCGATAAGTGTCAGCTCTGCCGTTACCAGTGCGTCAGCGGCTGCATGGTGCCGTTCACTGGCCTCCAGTTTGAAATATTCCGACCAGTGATCCAGGCCCTGGCCCTTGATGTCCGCTTTCGGGAAAAACGCCGGCAGTAGTTCGGCCACATCCATCCAGAGATGGGAAGCGGTGTATCCTAGCTGTGACTTGAGGGTCTTTTCCAGAAATCGTTGGTCGAAGGCCGAATGGTACGCCAGGATAGGGTCACCGTTCATCCATTCGAGTAAATGCAGTAAAGCATCCTCGGTCTCATGCCCATGAGTTAGTGCTTCGGTGCCGATGCCGTGAATCAGCACGGTTTCGCGGATATCGAGCTCCGGCCGGCGCAGGATCAGGTCGAACTGGTCGTTCAGGTGGATGGCCTCGCCTTCAATGGCCACCGCGCCAATGGCAATGACCTCATCTTTTTGAGGATTCAGGCCAGTGGTTTCCAGGTCCAGCACAATCAGGCGGCACTTTGACAGGGGCTGGTCACCCGCGCTTTTGGGCGTGGGGAGGTTACCGGTGTCGTGACCCCCGGGGGAGCCTCCCCGGCGATCAGAGAGCCATTGTTTTATATAGTCAAACATGCGGGCTGGGTGACCTTATAGTTGATAGGTGACTTCCAGCTTTTGCTGGAGTCGTTGGGCCTGACGGAAAGACTCTCTCAGAATCCGGCGGTCGAGCGGGTTGAGATCGTCAGGATCAATGTAATTGGTCAACTCTTCACCGTTGTTGAGCATTTCCTGGTGGGCTCGCATGCGAATGGCCTGGATCAGGCTGTAGGCCTCCTGCCAGGCGTTGGCGTCCTTGGGATTGAATACACCTTTGTTTGCCAGTTCCTCCATGCGTTCCAGGGTGTTGCCCTGTTCCACGCCATTGGCGAGCGCGAATACCCGGACCGCCTCCACGAACGGTGCCAGCCCCTGGCGCTTGAGGTCCAGTGAGTGCTTTTTCTCGTCGTTGAGGTAGCGGAAATTATTAAACATGGTCAGTGGCGGCTTTCGCTCGAAAGCGTTCGCTGCCAGCATTTTCTGGAACAACGCATTCTTGCGTATCCGCTCAAGAACTTTCTCAAGCAGGCGGTGCAATGGCTCCTCGGGGCCAAAAATGGAGCGCATATCCAGGAAGATGGAGGAATAGACGATGTTCTG